>JAEPMA010000032.1 GCA_017644185.1 Rhodospirillales bacterium | reverse complement strand
GCACTTGCTGATCTGGAAGCCGCCTGCAAGGAAGGCCGCAACGTCATGGAGCCGTCGATCGCCTGCGCCAAAGCCGGCGTCACCAGCGGCGAATGGGGCGGCCTCCTGCGCAAGATTTTCGGCGATTACCGCGCTCCAACCGGCGTATCAGCCTCCGGTCGTGTCACCGATGGCGCCGAGATCTCCGCGGTCCGCACCTCCGTCGATGCGGTATCCGAAGGCCTCGGCCGCCGCCTCAAGTTCCTGGTCGGCAAACCGGGCCTTGATGGCCATTCCAACGGCGCCGAGCAGATCGCCGTCCGCGCCCGCGATTGCGGCATGGAAGTCGTCTACGAAGGCATCCGCCTGACTCCATCGCAGATCGTCCGCGCCGCCGTCGACGAAAGCGTCCACGTTGTCGGTCTGTCGATCCTGTCGGGAAGCCACGTGCCGCTCGTCAAGGATGTCCTGGAGCGGATGAGGGCCGAAGGCATTGGCGATATTCCGCTCATCGTCGGCGGTATCATCCCGCCCGAAGACGA
>JAEPMA010000031.1 GCA_017644185.1 Rhodospirillales bacterium | reverse complement strand
ACCCAGGTATTTCTCCAGCAGGGGGATCATCGCCAGGCTGACCACGAACATGATCAGGGCCTGCACCATCTCCGCGAATTCCCAGCGGTAATGGACAAACGGCAGACGAACCTTGAAGGGACCAGCCGGCCAGTATGGCTGCTCTTCCCCGTTCTTTCGGTGGAACATTTGCATAAAAAGGTCTCCGGGCTCACGCGGCGCGTGTGCCTGACAGGGTTGTTATGTCGGTTGGGTGTGGCTGCGCCGGGCCCGGCGCAGCCAATCGGGAAGTCAGTCCAGTTCTTTGGCCTGATCCCTCAGCACAAACTTCTGGATCTTGCCGGTCGAGGTTTTGGGCAGCTCCGAGAACACAATGGTCTTGGGCACCTTGAACCGCGCCAGGTGTTCCCGGCAGAAGTTGATAATGTCGTCCTCGCTCACCTCGCCGGCTTCCGGCTTCAGGGTGACGAAGGCACAGGGGGTTTCGCCCCACTTCTCGTCCGGCCGGGCCACCACCGCGGCTTCGAGCACTGCGGGGTGCCG
>JAEPMA010000030.1 GCA_017644185.1 Rhodospirillales bacterium | reverse complement strand
AGTACGTACACCGCAGCAAATTACCCTGCTTGGTTCCCAACGCTGGGCGAGACTTGCGCAAATCGACGAAGAGGAACGCAAGGAAAAATATCCATCATTGGAAGAATTGATGCCTGACATCTATAAGGAACTCTTCGAATATCAAAATAAATTGGAGACCCATTACCAAGACATGCAGGACATGGAATTTACCATCCAGCAGGGTAAACTTTGGATTCTTCAGACCCGAAATGGTAAACGAACTGGTGCAGCCATGGTAAAGATTGCCATGGATCTGCTCAAAGAGGGATTGATCGATGAAAAAACAGCGCTCAAGCGCATTGAACCCAATAAGCTCAACGAACTGCTACACCCAGTCTTTGACCCGGAGGCTTTGAATGAGGCCGATGTCATCGCACAAGGGCTACCGGCCTCTCCCGGTGCTGCAACGGGTCAAATCATATTCTTTGCAGATGAAGCATCCAAGTTCAAGAACAGTATTCTAGTTCGGGTTGAAACCTCCCCAGAGGATGTGGAAGGGATGCATATTGCCAAAGGTATCGTGACCGCTCGCGGTGGGATGACCTCC
>JAEPMA010000002.1 GCA_017644185.1 Rhodospirillales bacterium | reverse complement strand
GAAGTCGTTCGTTTTCTTTCTGAAGCCGTTTAAGCTCTTTGAGTTGGTCCGTTCCCATGCCGCCGTATTGCTTCCGCCAGCGATAATACGTCTGCTCTGTAATCTGCACTTGGCGAATAGCGTCAATCCGAGACTGACCCTGCCCAACCAGCACATCAACCTGGCGCAGCTTCGAGACAATCTCTTCCGGTTTGTGTCGTTTGGTTGCCATCTTTGATCCTCCGTTTCCTATCATAGCCGGTGGACCAATTCAGTGGGGGAGGATCAGTTTGTACCGTCGGCCGCAACGGGTTTGCGCACAAGGATCTGATGGCCATCAAGGCCGGTGCGACATCCAATGGTTTTCTTTACGATGGCCCGACGGTTCAGCCGGGTTTTACGTCGATCGTCCAGCCCGGCTTCGTGATCTCGATGATGTTGGTGCTCGAAGACGGTTCCGTCGCCCTAGGGGATTGTCTCGACGTGATATTTGCAGGCGCCGCTGGCAGGGACCGCATTTTTCTGCCGGCCGAGCATATTGATTTCGTGAACGGCGAAGTGGCTGAATACCTTACCGGTCTGGATGTATCGACGTTCCGCGCCAACGCGGAGGCGTTCGATGCGCATGCGTTCGATGGTGGCGCAACGCACATGGCGATCAGGTATGGCGTCAGTCAGGCGTTGCTGCACGCAACCGCGCTTGCGAACCGCTGTACGATGGCCGAAGTCATCGCCCGCGAATACGGCACGACGATCGGGACGGAAATCCTCCCCATTCTCGTTTCCGTCGCCAAGACCGACCAGGTCCTGCTGGACCGGATGATCATGAAGCAGGTCGACCTGCTGCCGCATGCGAGTTTTACGGTCGTTGAGACGGATTTGGGCCTCGACGGCAGCAAACTGACGGATTTCGCCGGGATGCTGGCAAACCGGATCAAGGAGATCGGCGCACCCGGCTACATGCCGCGCATCCACCTCGATACTTATGGCACCGTTGGCGAATTGTTCGACAACGATGCGGCGGCGATCGTCGAATACCTCCTCAAAATCAAGAAGATCGTTGAACCCTATGCCCTTCTGATCGAATCGCCCGTCATCGCAGAGACCCAGGATAAGCAGATCGAGATTTACCGTGCGATGCGCGACGGAATTGCCGCCCGTGAAGGCGGTCTGAAATTGATCGTCGACGAATGGTGCAACACCCTGGACGATATCCGGCTGTTCGGGGCCGCCGAAGCGGCGGACTTCGTCCAGATCAAGGCGCCCGACTTGGGGGGGCTGGGGAACTCGATCGAAGCGGTCATTCACTGCAATGAGATCGGCCTTGGGTGTTGCCTTGGAGGCACCGCGAACGAGACGGATCAGTCGTCCAGGATCACGACCCATGTCGGATTGGCGTGCGGTCCTGATTTTCTGCTCGCAAAGCCGGGCCTGGGGGGTGACGAGGCATGGATGATTCAAGGCAACGAGATGGCGCGCACGATCGCGTTGGTTCACTTTCGTGCCTGAGGGCGGCGGACATATGGGTTTCAACGGACGCCGCCGGGAATGCGATCAACTGGATGAGCGGATACTCAATCTCGTTCAGGGCAACAATCGACTGACGTCGGAGCAGATTGGTGAGCAGGTCGGGCTGTCATCCACCGCTTGCCAGCGCCGCTTGAAAAGACTGCGCCAGTCGGGGGTCATCGAGGCAGACGTCTCGATCGTCGATCCGGAAGCGGCCGGGTTTCGCCTGCAGATGCTGGTGCAGGTCACGCTGGTACGCGATCGCTGGGATATCGTCGACCGCTTCAAGCGCGCGATCCGTTCTGCCCCCGAAGTCATGCATGGGTATTACGTGACGGGAGACACGGATTTCATTCTAGCCGTCAGTGCGCGCGACATGGCGGCGTATGAAGAGTTCGCGAGATCCTTTCTCTACGAAAACCCGGATGTGGAAACCTTCAAGACAATGGTTGTCGTCGACCGGGTCAAGGCGGGCTTCCTGCTCCCTTTCGAAGACGAAACCACGGATAAGACGGGCCGGCGCTGGTCTGCTGCCGAGCGGCGCTAAACACCGTGAATGTGATGCAAATAATGATAACAGGTTGCGAATATGAAACTTCCGTTTACCGATACTGAGTTCAAAACCCGCGTTGAGCGAGTCCGCAAAGATATGCAGGGCGCAGGCGTGGAATTACTGCTGGTCTCCGATCCCAACAACATCTACTGGCTGACGGGCGCGGAGGATTGGGCTTTCTATGTACCGCAGTTCGTCCTCGTTTCGGCGGACGATCCGATGCCGACATGGTATGGCCGGGCGATGGACCGGCCGGGTGCTTTGCTGTCCACGTGGCTCGATAACGCGCACGTGGCCGCGTATGCGGAGAGCTATGTGCAGAAAACCGACTGCCATCCCTCGGAAGCCCTGTCGGCTTATATTAAGGACACGCATCCCGGCGTGAAGCGGGTCGGCTACGAGTCGGATACCTATTATTTTTCGCCGCGCTCGCTGCAATGCCTGATTGACGGACTGCCGGACGCAACGTTTGTCGACTGCGATCTGCTGGTTAATAGGGCTCGTCTGCGCAAGTCGCCGGCGGAAATCGCCTATATGCGGAACGCATCCGAGATTGCCTCCGCGACGATGTCGCACGCCATGGAATTGATTGAACCCGGTGTGCGTCAAAGCGATGTCATGGCGGAGGTGTTCAAGACGCAGATCGCCTTCAACGGCAGGTTCGGCGGCTCTGTGACCGGTCTAAGCCCGATCATTCTGGCCGGTGAGAAGGCGTCGACGGCGCACCCGGCCTGGACCGACGACCCGTTCGAGGAAGGCCAGACCATCGCCCTTGAGCTGGGTGGTTCGTGCCGGCGCTACTGCTGTGGTCTTGCCCGCACGATGCATCTGGGGCGCGATCTGCCCGCGGACGTGACCTCAACCGCCAAAGCGGTCAATGAGGGGATGGAAAAGGTACTGGAAACGATGCGCCCGGGTGTTGTCGCAGGCGAGGTGCATGGTGCTTGGCAAAAGGTTCTGGACAACTATGGGCTGACCAAGGAGAGCCGCATAGGATACGGGATCGGAATCGGCTTTCCGCCCGATTGGGGCGAGCGGGCCGTGAGCCTGCGCCAGGAAGACACGACCGAACTTGAACCTGGCATGACGTTTCACATCATCCTCGGCATGTGGATGGACGGCTGGGGACTGGAGCTTTCCGAAACCGTCCATATCACCGCCGATGGCAGTGAGTGTTTGACGAATTTTTCGCGAGAGTTGGTCCAGAAATATTCCTGAGTGTAAATCGCGGACAATGATGGTTGGGCATGCATCCGACGTCGATAGCGGTGCTCGTTGCTGTTGCCTGATTTGAGCATGCAATGAAATGCACCGACGAATTTTCCAGCTGCTGGATCATCGATGAGCCCGACGAACGACATGCCAAAGTTTGCCGCTATGCCGACCAAACTGCCGTATACCCTTGAGCCGGGAATTGCGGCGGAAGCCGCGGTTGGATTGATCTTCGTCGCATCCGATGGATCTATCGAGTACGAATGGCGTCAGATGTTCCAAAGCCTGCCGGGGGCTGCTTTCTTCACGCGGAGTATCGTCAACGACAACACCATTTCCCGGGAAAGCCTGACCAAAGTGGGTCGGCACATCGGGCCAGCGGTGCGCGCTTTACGGGCAGGTGAGCCCCTAGACGTCATCGCGTTCGGCTGTACTTCGGCAGCCATGTTGCTGGGGGCGGACGCTGTCACCCGGGAAATCACCGGTGTACGTAAGGATGTGCCATGCACGATGCCGCTGGTTGCGGCTTCGGCTGGCTTGCATGCGCTGGGCAAGCATAGGATCGCATTGTTGACGCCTTACGCGCCCGATATTCACGCTCTCATGCATCGTCAACTGGAAAACGACGGATTTGAGGTCCTGGCGTCAGGATCGTTTTGCAACGATGACGATGCGAAAGTGGCCCGGATCGATGCGGCATCCATGATTGAAGCCGCTGAACGACTTGCCGGCCGGGCCGATGTGGATGCGTTGTTTATTTCTTGTACCACGATGCGCGTCCTGCATCTGATTGAGCGGCTGGAAAACCATCTGGGGAAGCCCGTTGTCACCAGCAATCAGGCACTGTGCTGGCATGCGCTCCGGATAGCCGGGTATCGTCATCCAATCACGGGGTTCGGTCGGTTGCCGAGTTTGGTGTGAACATCGGTACGGCGCTGGCAGGCCGAACGCCGTCGACATTGAAACTAATCCGACATTATGTCGCCCGGGACGATTGGCGGGAAGGTGACGTTTATGTCTCGGGCCAGTCCGAAAGCATGGCCAGCTGGCGGCGCAGTTTCTCGAAGTCCTTGTCCCCGATCTTTGCCCGTACGGCGTTGTCGGTCGCCTCGATAATGGCTTGCTGCTCGTGAATGAGGCGGCGCCCATGTTCGGTGAACGTGACGATCTTCGCGCGCCGGTCTGAGGGATCGGTCTCGGTCATAACCAGGTCCAGGGCCTTGCAGATCGTCACCAGCTGCCCGACCGCCTGCTTCGAGATGCCCGCCCGCTCCGCGATCTCGGTAATACGGGTGCCGTCCATATCGATGTGACGCAGCAAACTGATATGCGACGTGCGCACGTCCTCGAAGCCTTTCGCCTGCAGCCCCTCGACGAGGGCCTGCTGCCAGTTGTTGAGGGCAACCAACAGCAACCGGCCGAAGTTCTCCGTGCGGAAACTCGGTTGCTGGTCCTTCTTCAGTCCTCTGTAAAGGTCGGACATGATTGGATTCTCAGCGCTCCGATTTTGTCGTTTCGAGGAACGTCACCGGATGGCTCGCCGGCGCGTGCGGAAGATCTATTGCAACTGTTACTCTACACAGCTTGTCGCGTCCAGTGGGGCGATCGTGTTTTGGATCGGCCGTCCGGAGACCGTCTTGACCACCTCAAGTGTTAATAGTAAAGAAGCTTTACTAAAATTGAAACCCCGTATACGCTGTTACCAAGATCGGCATCGGGCCCGACAGAGACGCGCCCGAACAGACCGCCGGAAAGGGAGACGAAAATGAACGAAAAAGATTGCCACATGCACATTTCCACTCAGGAACTCGAGAAGATTCAGGCGCCCGTAGCGCAGGCACAGCACGCACCAGGGTTCATCTACACGTCTCCCGAGGTCTTCGAACTCGATAAGTCCGAGATATTCATGAAGGACTGGCTTTGTGTCGGACGGGAAGAAGAGGTCGAGAACCCCGGTGACTTCATGGCGATCCGCATTCTTGACGAGCCGGTGGTGCTGGTGCGTGGCCGTGACGGCAATGTGCGTGCCTTTGCCAACATCTGCGCGCACCGGGGCGTCGAAGTCGCGTTTGGCACCGGCAATGTGAACGTCCTCAGCTGTCCATTCCACGGTTGGACGTATGGGTTGGACGGCAAGCTCGTGGGGGCGCCCCACATGAAGGGCGCCGAGGTATTCGAAACCAAGAAATGCGGTCTGCCGCCGATACGTCTGGAAACCTGGCGTGGGTGGCTGTTCATCAATTTCGATGACGATGCGATTCCCCTCGAAGAGTTTGTCGCGCCCCTCGAGAAGGATTTCGGCTACATCCCCCAAGAAGAATACAAGCTCGCCGTCAAGACGGTCGGCGAGGTCGAATGCAACTGGAAGCTCCTGGTCGAGAACCTGATCGACTTCTACCACGTCAACGTTGTCCATAAGACGACCAACGGACGCGCCTTCACGATGGACTCGTTCGAATTCGAGCCGCGTGCCGGAGGAGGCTACCTGGCGTTCTATAATTCGGGGCCGTCGACGCCGACGGGCGAGCCGATCTTCGGCCGGGCACCGTGGATGGAAGACAAGGCCAACGATTTCTCGACGACGGGTCTGTTGGGGCCGAACTTTACGTTCTTCGCGCGCACCGACACCGTGCACCCCTATATCACCTGGCCCATAAGCCCGACCCGCTCGCGGCTGATGGTCTACACCCTTGTGCCGAAGATGTTTTTCGATCAGCCCGAGTTCGAGGAGCGTGCCGAAGGGTACCGGGATACACAAAAGCGTGTTCTGGAAGAAGACCGGCAGATGCTCGAGTCCGTTCAGAACGGCTTGGCGTCCAGAAACTTCAAGCCGGGCCGCATGTCGCCGGTGGAAAAGGGCGTCAACCACATCATCAGCAACTACATGGATCGTCTTAAAAAAGCGTCCGATGGATCGCTCTTCAATATGGCGCAGGACTAAGCCGATGCAGATGAAGTTTGTCGACGTGGGCGGGGTCATGACGCGCTGCATCGAAGCCGGGGAAAAGGGCGCACCGCCCTTGATCCTGGTGCACGGGATCAGCATCACGTCGGATTTGTGGCTCCGGAATATCGATGCACTGGGGCAGGACTTTCACGTCGTTGCCGCCGATATGCTCGGGCATGGGTTCACGTGTCCCCGGGATCCGGGGACGCCCGTCACGGTGCAGGACAAGATCGATCATCTGCTGGGCGTGGCCGACGCATATGGTTTCGACCGCTTCGCGATCAGCGGCAGTTCTTACGGCGGGCTGATCTCGGCGAATGTTTATCTGCAGGCCCCGGAACGGTTCACCAAGCTGATCATCAACGGCAGTGGATCGTCGTTCAACACCGAGGCGCAACTGGCGGGTTTCGTCGAGAAGATCTACACGTCCTACAAACCGGTTCTCACCAGTCTGTCCCCGGAAGGGTGGGGCAAGCTTCTTGAGGGCACGTTCCACGATCCGGCGTCGATACCGCGCGAACTCACGGTGCTCCTCTCGCTTTGCTATGCCCAGCCCTGGGCCGCCGGATGCTGGGAGCAGACCATCGCCACGATGCGCGATATGGAACGTTTTCGCCCGTACAGGATACTCGAACGGCTACAGGATATTGCCGTGCCGACCCTTGTGGTTTGGGGATTGCAGGATCGTGGCGGCGTGTTCGATCAGGCCATTGCCGCGGTTTCTGAAATGCCGGATGCGTCGCTTGAGGCCATCGACAATTGCGGGCATCTGCCGATGGCGGAACATCCCGACCAATACAACAACATCGCGCGCGCGTTTTTACTGAAATAGAAGGCCGTCGTTGAAATCTCGGAATCACAAAAAGGCAGGGACATGAGGGGACTATCGGCATCTCTGGGCGCGGACGTTCTCGCGCGCGACCATTTCATGGTGAAGGGGGGTGAACAGGTTCTGCTCACCGCCGACACGTCGAGCGACCTGGCCGCCGCCGAAGCAATCCTCTCGGTCTGCCGCGCCCTCGGTGCCGACCCGGTGCTGACGGTCATTCCGCAGCTGCCGTTTCAGGGCAAGCTGGCCGACCCCTACATCTCCGACGTGGTGTCCAGGGCGGCGCTCGAGAGCGACGTCTGGTTCGACATGACGTTCCCATACATGGCGGGCTCGGATATGCATGACGCGGTCATGAAGCAAGGTAAATGCAGGTACATGCTGCTGGGCGATGTCGATGCGACGGGTCTCGACAATCTGCTCGGGCGCACGGACCTGGACGCGGTGTTTGCTCTGCAACAGGCTTTTGATCAGTTGATCACCTCGCGGGAAGGTGCGGACTGCCGGGTCACCAACCCCGCCGGCACCGACGTCACCTTCACGTTGGGTAAGACGGTGACCAAGAAATCACGCCGCACATCCGCGCCCGGTGCCTACACCCCGCTCGGCTCGGGTATCTTCTACCCGGTGCCTGAAACGGTGAAGGGGAAGATCGTTCTCGATGGGGTGTTCCACGAATTCTATACGCTGCTCGACACGCCGATGACGCTGATTGTCGATGGCAAGATTCAGCAAATCGCCGACGGTGGGGGCCAGACGATGGCAATGGACCGGGCGTTGCGCCGGGCGGGTGGCGGCGAATATGGCCAGGTCATCCATTTCACGTATGGATTCCATCCGACGGCGCGGTTTTCGGGGACGTCATTTATCGAAGATATCCGGTCGTGCGGGAGTAACGCCATCGGGCTCGGCAAACCTTGGTGGGAGCCGGGCGGAGGCGAGAACCACCCCGACGCGGTTGTCACGAATCAATCGCTTTGGATCGATGGTGAGATGATCGTCGGTGACGGCCGCATCGTCGGGCCTCAGGACGTGCTTGTGGCGGCGGATGCGCTTGGATGCGGTTGAGCGCCGCCATTTGGCGCTTGACGGTAAAAGGAATATTAGTAAAGTAGCTTTACTAATTTAATGGACGGCGAAAGACGTCCGAAACAGGGCTGTTGCGCGATGATGTCCGAACCGGCATCCCGCCAACGAAATCGATACGGGCGTGATCGCGCCCGCTAATAGGGAGTGCAAGTCATGAGAAACAAAGTAATGGCTCTAGCCGGCGCCGTTTCGGTGTGTGCGGTTTGTCTGAGCAGTGTCGCTGCCGCCGAGACCGATATGACCGTGAGTATGTGGCTGCCGCCGTCCCACCCGGTGACGAAGTATGGCTACGCCGACTGGCTGAAGAATATCGAGGAGACCTCGAAAGGCAGTCTGAAACCGAAGCTTTACACAGGGTCCGTTCTCCTGGCGCCCGCCGATCACCTGAGCGGTATTCGCGACGGGATTGCGCACTTCGGCTGGATCGCGGGGACCTATAACCCGTCAGACATTCCCGAAGACAACACGATCTTCCAGATGTCCTTCATCTATTCCGACTACTTCGTCGGCTCGTTTGCCGTGACCGAGTTCAACATGCTCGATGAACAGATGCAGGAACAATGGCGCCGCAATAATCTCGTTTACATGAGCGGCTTCTCCACCCCGCCGTACCGACTGATCTGCACGAGCGAAATCGACAGCCTCGAGACGATCAAAGGCAAGAAAATCCGTTCGACGGGCGGCGCATTGCCGGAATGGGTCAAGAGCGTCGGCGCCGTGCCGGTTAACGTTGCGTCGAGTGAGAGCTACACCGGCCTGGAGAAAGGTCAGCTGGATTGTGCGACGAACGCCATGGACGATCTTCGTTCACGCTCTTACTGGGATGTCGCAAAAGACGTGACGCTCGTCGAGCTGGGCGCGTATTGGTCGATCAATGCCGGCAACAGGACGTACTGGCAGAAACTGAACACGGATCAACGCACCGTTCTTCTGGACACCGTTGCCGAGGGGCTCGTCGACACCGGGATCGGTTACATGAGCGACGTCCAAGACATTATCAACGAGGCGAAGGAAAAGGGCGTCACATTGCACGAACCGAAGCCGGGGTTGGCCAAGTCCGTGGAAGAGCACAAAGCCAAGGCACGTGAATTCGCGATCTCGCTGGGGTCCGACAAGTTCAAGGTCAAGGACGTCCCGGCCCTGGTAGCTCGCTTCGAGAAGGTCGCCATGAAATGGGAGACGCTGCTTAAAGATGTCGACCGTACCGATCGGGCGGCGCTGCTATCGCTTCTCAAACGCGAGGTCTATGACCGCGTCGATCCTTCAACATACGGAATGAAGTAATTTCGGTTATCCTTATTGCCGCGATTAGAGGTAATACTCCCTGGGGACCGCGGGCGGATGAGCGATCGTCCGTCTGCGGTCGACCAGAGGAACGGATAACGGCCGAAGCGAACGCGTATGCAAAATATTGATAAAGCCTTGCAAGCCATCAGCCGGGCACTGGCGTTTTTTGCCGGTGTATGCCTGATCATGATGATGGTGCATGTCGTCGCCGATGTCGCCGCCAAGTATGTGCTGAACATGCCTATCGAGGGAACACTCGAAATCGTATCGGCTTATTACATGGTCGCCGTCGTGTTCCTGCCCCTGGCGATCGTCGAATTGCGGCGTGAACATATTTACGTCGACATGTTCGTCAGGCAGCTGCCGATGCGGCCGAGGGTTTGGTTGTATGCGTTTACCGGGATTCTGACGGCGGGCTTCTTCGGGTTGCTGGCTTACGTGACGTTCGGTGCCGCCATGCATTCTTTCAAAATCAACGAGATGATGATGGGGACGTCGTTCATCGTCGTATGGCCGGGTCGATGGTTTTTGCCGATCGGTTTTGGCGCCGTGACGCTGGCCATCGTTCTGCATGTCATCAAGGCGTTGCTGCGTCCCGAGGAATACATAGACGCCGTCGCCGCGCCGGAAAACGTGGCCGTAGACTGATTGCGACATGAGCAACGCCCGTCACGCACGCCGGATTTACAGGGCGTCGTCCACGCCCGTGCTCCGGAAGTCTTAGGGGAAAGAACTTGGATAATCTGACTTTGGGCGCCGTTGGGGTGTTGGCCGGTTTCGTCATGATGGCGGCCGGTATGCCGATCGGCCCGGCCTTGGCGCTTGTTTCCTTCGTTGGGATTGCCCAGATCGTCAATCTTCAGGCGGCGATCGGAACGCTGGCGTCGGTGCCCTACAGCTTCGTCGGGGACTGGAACCTGATGGCGGTGCCGATGTTCCTCCTGATGGGCTATGTATCGTCAAACGCAGGACTTTCGCGCGGGCTGTTCCAGGCCTGCCGGCTTCTGCTTTCACGGCTGCCCGGCGGCCTCGCGATCGCCAGTGTCGGGGCCACGGCCCTGTTGTCGGCGGCGTCGGGCTCGAGCATGGCGACGGCGTCGGCGATGGCCAAGATCGCGACGCCGGAAATGCTGCGTTTCAAATACGACCGAGGGCTCGCGAGCGCTGTAATCGCGTCGGCCGGCACGTTGGGGTCGTTGATTCCCCCCAGTATTCTGCTGATCTTATATGGGTTTTTCGCGGGTGCCCCTGTCGGGCAGTTGTTCCTCGCCGGTGTCATACCGGGGCTCGTGACGGCGGTGTTGTACGCGACGATGATTATCGTGCGTTGCAAGCTCAATCCTGAACTGGCGCCGCCGAATACCGACAAGCCCACCTGGCCCGAGATCTCAGCGGCGCTTCGCGAAGTCTGGCCGCTGCCGGTTCTGATCGTGAGCGTGCTCTCAGGCATCACGGTCGGCATTTTCAGCCCGGCCGAAGCCGGGGCGGTTGGTGCCGTGCTGGCGATCGTCATTGCTTGGTTTAAGGGCGGTCTGACGCTGGCCAGTATGAAAGAGTCGGTGAACCAGACGCTTTGCGGCACGGCGAGTGTCTTCGTCATCGTCATTGCCACCGTTCTCCTGGCGCGGTTCATGGCGTTGAGCGGTGTGCCCACTTTCCTCACCGAGTTGTTCGTGTCCGAGGCGACGTCGCAACTGGGAATCATTCTGGTCGTCGCCATGCTCTATCTGGTGCTCGGCTGCTTCATCGAGTCGATCGGTTTGTTGCTACTGACGCTCCCGATCATTCTGCCGTTGGTCGAGAGTGCCAACATGGATCTGGTGTGGTTCGGGATCATTGTCGTGAAGCTACTCGAAATCGGGATGGTGACGCCGCCGGTGGGGCTGAACGTCTACGTCATCAACGCGGCGCTGAACAACTCCGTCCCGCTGAAGATGATCTTCAAGGGGATCATGTGGTTCCTGGTGATGGACATCATCGCCCTGTCACTGTTCGTGTTGTTCCCCGAGATCGTGGTCTGGTTGCCGGGATTGATGGAGTAAGGCCCCCGGCGTGGGTGGGGTCTTCCGGCCTAACTCAGAGATCGATGACGATTTTGTCGCCCTTGGCGCGTGACACGCATAACGCCATCAGATCACCGTCGTCGCGCATATCATCCGACAGGACCTCGTCGCGGTGATCCGGTTCGCCCTCGATCACGGTGGTTAGACAGGTGCCACAGATACCCTGTTCGCAGGACACCGGCACGTCGATACCGTTCTCGTGGAGGACGGCGGCAATCGATTTGTCCGCCGGTACATTGAAAGTCTTGCCGGATCGTTGGAGCACGACGTCGAAAGATCTGTCGTCGGATGAAGGCGGCGCGGGCTCTTTCGAAAAATACTCGAAATGAAGCGTGGCCGAGGGGCGCTCCTGCCCGGCGATGTTTTTAACGGTGTCCAGTAGCGGTTGCGGGCCACATGCATAAATATGAGTGCTTGATGATTGATCGGTGATGATGCGCTGTAACTCCCTCGACGTTTCCTCGGGGGAAAGGCCGGTGACGATATCCGTGTGCTCGCGCATAATCCCGGTCTCGAGTTCCTCTCTAAACGCGACATGATCCCAAGACCTCGCGAAATAGACGAGGCGGTATGGGACTGATCCGGCGCCGAGGTAGCGCGCCATGCTGAGAAGGGGGGTGATGCCGATTCCGCCCGCAATCAGAAGATGGGCTTCCGCGTCGGGGGCGAGGGGAAAGTTGTTCCTCGGCCCGCTGATCGTGACGCCGTCGCCGGTGTCGATCGTCTCGTGGACGGCCCGCGAGCCGCCACGGGAGCCCGGCTCCTTCTTTACGGCGATTTGCAGGATATCTCTCTCGTCCGGACCGTTGCAAAGCGAATACTGGCGCACATACCCCTGGATATGCAGGTCAATATGGGCGCCGGCCTCGATTCCCTGAAATACGGAAGGGTCGGATGGCCTGAGGATGAAGGATTTAATCTCTTTGCATTCATCGATGATTTTCTCGACGTATGCAGTCGTCGTTTGATCGGTCATGATGGGTCCGTCGCTCGCCGCCCTGCCCGGAGTGACCGGATGTGCCTTTGACAGTCAAGGCGGCAACGTATCAGCGTTAAAAATAGTAAAGTTACTTTACTAATATTGGGGTGTGGCCTCAAGTGTTATTTCCGACGCGTGCAAAATCGAATGTGGGAACCTTTTGATCGCCCGGGCGTTGTCTCTTCAGTGCGTCGTTAGAGGATGACCGGAGGGATCTGGATGATCGAGCAAGCGGAAGTCTCGCTGGAGGTGCTCATGTTGCGGCTGGTTGCCGCCGCCTTATGCGGGTTGTTGATCGGCTGGGAGCGTGAGCGCAAGAACAAGCCCGCGGGTTTGAAAACCCACACGCTCGTCTGTATCGGTTCGGCGACGTTCTTCCTGATCTTCATCGAGTTCGCGCTCGGTGGGCTCAAGGATGCGGAGGGGCTTTCCCCGGACCCGTCACGCGTCATCGAGGGTGTGATCACCGGCATCGGGTTTTTGGGTGCGGGCGCCTTCATCCGCGGAAATAACGACGTCGCCGGATTGACCACAGGGGCCGGGATCTGGGTCGCGGGGGGCATCGGTCTCGCGTGTGGCGCCGGGTACTTCCATATCGCCGGCGTCGTCACGATTCTGACCCTGATCACCTTTCTGATCGCTGGCTGGTTCGAACGCCGCCGCAGAGGCGCGTGACGGGGCGGCCGGTTGAAAGCCTGGGGGCGGGCATGTTATTCGGATAGGGATCTCCTAGCCGGGTATGATCGCTCGTGCGCGCCGTCAGCGGCTTGCCGCGTGTCGGCATGACGCCGCCCGGAACTTCTCCAACCTGAACGGGTGTTTGATGTCCTCCGACAAGAACAAATTCGACCAGCGTTTTACGTCATTGCTCGACGACCTCGAGTTGTTGAAAACCGAGAGCTTCATTAATGGCAAGTGGGTGGGGTCGTCGTCGTCGTTCGACGTCACCGATCCGGCGGATGGGTCATATGTCGCCACCGTCGCGGCGCTGGGTGAGCGCGAAGCGCGCGAAGCCGTCGATGCGGCGGATGCCGCGTTCCCGGCCTGGGGATCGGCAATTCCACAGGTCCGCGCCGAGTATCTGAAACGCTGGTACGACCTGATGCGCGCCCACAAAGAAGACCTGGCGCTGATCATGTCGGTTGAGCAGGGTAAGCCGCGTTCCGAAGCGCGTGGCGAGATCGATTATGCGTCGTCATTCGTTGAGTTTTATGCGGAAGAGGCGAAGCGCCCCAACATCGAATCCGTCACGTCGCACCTGGAAGACGCAGAAATGGAAGTCTGGCGTGAGCCCAAAGGCATCGCCGCGTTGGTAACGCCGTGGAACTTCCCGTCTGCGATGCTGACCCGAAAGGCGTCCGCCGCGTTGGCCGCCGGATGTACGGTCGTCGCGCATCCGTCGCACGAAACCCCGTTGTCGGCGCTGGCGCTGGCCGTTCTCGCCGAACGCGCCGGATTCCCAAACGGCACGTTCAACGTCGTCGCCGGAATCCCTGACACGGTGGTGTCCCCATGGATGGACGATAAACGCGTGCGGGTGCTTTCGTTCACCGGGTCGACCCGCGTCGGCAAGATGTTGTACCGGAAGTCCGCCGACACGATGAAGCATATGATTCTGGAACTGGGTGGGCATGCCCCGTTTATTCTGTTCGATGACGCGGATATGGATTTCGCCCTTGAGGAAGCCATCAAGGCCAAGTTCGCGACAAGTGGGCAGGACTGCCTGGCGGCGAACAGGTTCTTCGTGCATCGCAGCGTCTATGATCGGTTCTGCAAGGGGTTTGCCGAGAAGATCGAGAAGCTGACCGTCGGCAAGGGGCTCGACGATTGCGATATCGGCCCCTTGATGAACGAAGCCGCGGTCAAAAAGCAAATCGAACATGTCGAGGACGCCAAGGCGAAGGGCGCGAAGGTCATGGTCGGGGGGATGCCGCACGCGGCGGGCCCCAACTTTTTCCAACCCACGCTTTTGACCGACGTCCCTGACGACGCCGAAATCCTGTCGGATGAAACCTTCGGGCCGGTCGCCGCCGTTCTGCCGTTCGACGACGAAGCGGATGTTCTGAAGCGCGCCAACGCCACCGGGTACGGGCTTGTCGCCTATCTCCACACCATGGATCCCCGGCGGATTTATAAATTCAGCCGCGGTCTGCAGTTCGGCATGGTCGCGGTCAACCGCACCAAGCTGACGGGCCCGCCGATCCCGTTCGGGGGCGTGAAGGAATCCGGCCTCGGCCGCGAAGGCTCGCGCTTCGGCATGGAAGAATTCATGGACATGAAGTACGTTTGCCGCCAGTGGTGATCCGCCGTTCGCGCGGTGGTCACTCGATCGCCGCGTATGGAGGATACATCGCATGAGCAAGACCGTTCCCGGTCCCGACGGCAAGCCGCGCTGCGGCTGGTGTGCGGCGACGGACGATTTCTTCCCCTATCACGACAACGAATGGGGCTACCCGGTCGACGACGATATTCGTTTGTTCGAGAAGATCTGCCTGGAAGGGTTTCAGTCCGGTCTGAGCTGGCGCACCATCCTGGATAAGCGTGAAAACTTCCGAAAAGCGTTCAAGGGCTTCGACTTCAACAAGGTGGCGAAGTTCACGGAAAAAGATGTCGAGCGGCTTCTTCAGGATGCCGGGATCATCCGCCATCGGGGCAAGATCGAAGCGGCCATCAATAACGCGAAACGGGCACGTGAAATGGTCGCCGAATATGGCTCGCTGGCGGCCTATTTCTGGGGCTTGGAGCCTGATCCCAAGGAAGTCCCGAAACCACAAACCATGTCGACGTCGCCCACATCGACGGCGATCTCCAAGGATCTCAAGAAACGCGGCTGGAAGTTCGTCGGTCCGACCACGGTGTTCTCATTCATGCAGGCGATGGGAATGGTCAACGATCACGTCGACGATTGCGTGATCCGCGCCAAGGTCGACCGGGCCCGCAAGAAATTCAAACGCCCGGCACGTTAAACCCAGTTTCCTATGCCGGCGGCGAAGACGTTTCTTCTTCGGTGTCGGGTGCGGTCGGGTGGGTTTCCTCGGCGATCTGGCGGGCTTCCTCACGTTCGGCCTCCCGCAGCAGCAGCATTTCCACGCGTTCGCGAAGCACGCGGTTGGTCTCATTCTCCTGGGCGATATCGAAGGCAAAATCTTTGTACAGAGAAATCGCGATCAGGATCATCAGGATCATGAACGGGAACGCCGCGATGATCGACACGGTCTGCAGACCGTAAAGCCCGCCGCTTAACAACAGCACGGCCGCCATCAACAATTGCAGGGTGCCCCACAGGCCGCGCAGGAACCGGGTCGGGTTCAGGACGCCTTTGGATGTGAACATGCCGAGCACGAACGTCGCCGAGTCGGCCGACGTGACGACGAACATGCAGACCAGCGCGATGGCGGCGACGGCGAGGCCGTCGCTCCATGGTAGTTGTTCCAGCAATGCGAAAAGACCGGCCGGTGCCTCGCGCGCCACGGCGTCTGCGATCCCCGGATCGCCGCCGAACAGCTCGAAGTAAATCGCCGAGCCACCGAACCCGGAAAACCAGAGCATGCTGAGTGCGACCGGTACGATCATGACGCCGACGACGAATTCGCGCACGGTACGCCCGCGCGATATACGCGCGATGAAGCTGCCGACGAACGGTGCCCAGCTCAATCCCCACGCCCAGTAGAACATGGTCCACTGCTCGACCCAGCCTTCGTCGGAGTAGGGACTCGTCACCAGGCTCATTTCCACGAGGTGGCCGAGGTATTCCCCGAGCGTTTGCGTCATGACACCGAAAATGAAGGATGTCGGGCCGAACGCGATGACGGCCAGCAGAATAACCGCCGCCAGGATCATGTTGGCGTTGCTGAGATGTCGGATGCCCTTGTCGAGGGGCGTCATGGCGGACGCCATATACATCAAGCCGAGCGCGCCGATGATGGCGAACTGCGACGTGAAGCCGTAGGTGATCGGCGTCATCTTGGCGAGGCCGCTGTTGATCTGCAGCGCCCCCAGGCCGAGCGTGGTGGCAACCCCGAATACCGTCGACACCACGGTCAGGATGTCGATGATCTTGCCCCAGCCGCGATCGACGCGATCCCCCAGTAAAGGACGCAAGGTCTCGCTGATCAGGCCCCGGCTGCTATGCCGGAAACGAACGTAGGCGATGGCAAGACCGACAACGCTGAAGTTGGCCCACTGGTGAAAGCCCCAGTGAAAGAACGCATAGCGCATGCCGACCTGCGCCGTTTCCGCCGTGCGGGGGGTGCCGATATCGAGGGGTGGTTCATTGAAGTGCATCATCGGTTCGGCGACACCCCAGAACACGAGGCCGACGCCCATGCCCGCCGAGAAGATCATGGCAAGCCAACTCGCGAACGAAAATTCGGGCTCTTCATCCGCCGGCCCCAGGCGGATCTTGCCGAACCGGGAGGCCGCCAGGAACAGAGTGAAAATCACGAAACCGGTCGTCACCAGCAGATAGATCCAGCCGAATCTGGTTGCGGTCGCGTCAAGGACGACCGCTGCAATGCGCTCGACATCTTCCGGAGCGACCGCCGCCGTTGCGACAAAGCCCGTGACGATCGCGAGTGAGACGATGAAGACGGTTCCGACGTCGCCGAATAGTTTCGTGCGGAGGCCCAGCAGTAATTCCATGCCGGCCTTCCTAGCGCGGCGATCCCGTTAAATAAAGCCCCGCAGGCAGGGTGGGGCGCGGGCGATCGATGGTGCCGAGTGGTTCCTCTTGGTGCCGTAAAGCGACGGTCGTATGAGAATCTTTCATGCACGCGGTTTCCGGATCCGGCGTTAGACTACGCTTGCATGGCGAACGGCCATGCCGTTGTTCGGGGCTGGAAACCATGCGCCGTCTTATTCATCGGGTTTTTATTCTGTTTGCGGTTCTCGTCACGGCAATCGTGCTGTCGGCGGAGCGGGTTCAGGCTGCCGACATCGGCGTGGTGGTTATGCACGGCAAGGGCGGCATGCCGAACGGCCTCGTCAAACCGCTGACCGAGTATCTTGAGGGGCAGGGGTTTCGGGTCGCCAATCTGGAAATGCCGTGGTCGAAGAAGCGCACGTACGGCGCGTCGCCCGCGGACGGCATCGCCGAGATCGATCAGGCGTTCGCCGACATGAAGGCGGCGGGGGTCGACAAGCAGTTCCTGATCGGTCACAGCCTGGGCGGAGTATTCGCGGCGTTTTACGCGGGTGAACGGCCGCTAAATGGGGTCGTGCTGGTTGCGCCTGGGGGTAACGTGGCGTCCAAGTTCTGGCAGAAAAAGACGGCCGACAGCCGGGAGAAAGCCGACCGCCTGATCGCTGACGGCAAGGGCGATGAGCTTGGCGACTTCGATGATTTTGAGGGCTCCAAGGGCAGCTTCACGATCCGGACGTCGGCCAAGCTCTATCTCGCGTGGTTCTCAACGGATAGCCCGCTCAATCAGGTGCGCACCTATGAACGACTACCCGCCGGTCTCCCGGTGCTGAACGTGGTGCCGACGGACGACTACAAGGGGTTGTTGAAGGTCAAGGAGGCGCGGTACCGGGAAATCCCGGAAACGCCGTTCAAGGAGATGTTCGAGCCCGACACTGATCATAAAGGCGCACCTGCCGTCGCCGCTGAGAAGATCGCGGCGTGGATCAGGATTGTCGCCGGAAACTAGGCGATTTTCGGAGGAATGACCGATAACCGGCCGGGGCGTTTGCCCCGGCTTTTTTCGTCGTGCACCACGGCGAAACCCCGATATCGTAACAACATCATAAATGAGAATAAGAAGCATTTGCATTTACGATGTCTCTGCTTTAGGGCTGTGTCACCGCTTCCCCGGGGGGGGATGCCTGACAAACGAAGGCTCTAAAGAGAGGAAGACAATGTTACGAAGTTCTCAGACGGTCGGCTTGGCCGCCGTTTTTCTTAGTGTGATGTCGTTCGACACGACGGCGGAAACGTTCTCGCTTGATCCCGTCGTCATCGAGGGATCGTCCGTTCACCGATCACAGCAACTGATGCGCGACGTCGAAAAGGGGATGAATGCGAACCGGACGAATTCGTACCTAGGTGGCGCCGTGCTGCAGAACCTGAACCCGGTCAATTCCGGCGATGCATTCCGTTATAACGTGCCCGGCATTATCAACCAGCCGTTCGAGGGTGACCGGTTCGGCGGCGGAACCAAGATCCGCACCTTCGGTGACTTCGGCGCGGCCTCGTCGATCGACGGGGGCCCGGCGTTGCGCATTCAGGGCCAGGAAGGCGGTGGCTACACCAACACCCTGGTGCCGACCATCGCCATCGACAGGATGGCGGTCATGAAGGGTAGCCGTGGCGTCAGCTACGGTGACGGCACCGATGGTGGGGTGATCGACACCCGGATCAAGTCGGGGCGCAACTATAACAATCACCAGGCGCTCAGCTTCGATGCCAGCACGGCGCGCGAAGCGTTGTTACAAGCCGAAGCCGGTCACCATACCGGGAAGTGGGATTACTACGTTGCCGGCAGCGGGCTTTACGGGTCGTACAACGGCGACCCGGACAATCTGGAGCAGCAGGTGGTTCTGGGGGGGCTCGCCAAGGCGGGCTACAACTTCAATGAAGATACCCGGCTCGAGGTTCTGGGAATCTACGACCGTAGTGATCCGCGTATCTACCGTAACGACGAGGTCAATGACATCGACACTCGCACCGTCTACACCGCCACCACCCTCGACAGCCGCCTGAGTGAAGATAACAGCGTAAGGCTCGGTTACATTTACGAGACCGGTTCGTCCCGCTGGCCGGATCGGAACCGTGACCGGGGCATCACGAACAATATTTTCTACGCCGAGCATTTCATGCAGACCGATGTCAACGAGGGGGTGCGTTACGACGGTTCTCTGGGCGCACAGTTGATGCACGTGAACACGAAACGCGACAAGCGGTGGGACAACGAGTTCGAGGACTATGCCGTCTACACCGAGAACGCCTTTACGATCGGCGACGCGCTCGTCGTCAACGGTGGTCTTCGCTACACCTGGTTCCAGAACGACATCGTGCTCGATGGGATCGGTCAGGCCGGTAACCTGGATAAGGACGGGTTGCTTAGCTACGAGGGCGGCGCCGCGTACAATGTGCTCAAGCAGACAAAGCTTCGTGCCAGTTACGCAACGGGTTTCAACCGGTTCTTCAGCAAGTACGGGAACTTCGGCACGGATGCCCTCAACGAGGCAGGGGACGGTGACCGCATCGTCGAGGCGCGCACCATGGAGGTCGGTTTCAATCAAGGTTGGACCGGCGGCTATTTCGATATCGCCCTCTACAACACGGTGCAGGAGAACGTGCCGCGCCGGAACAACAGCGCGATTGAGAGTGTCGAGGTGGAACAATCCGGTCTCGAAGTCGAGGTGTTCGCGAACCTGACGGACAATCTGACGAGTTCGCTCGGTTACATGCATGTGCTCGACGTGTCGGCGACACGCAGCGATGGCACCGAGGTCAATCACAACATCTTCTGGGGCTCACAGGTCGCTTCGATCCCGGAAAACCAGATCTCGCTCAGGCTCGACTATGGGTTGACTGAAAAAATCAACCTGTGGGGGACGGCTTTCTATTCCACCGGTTACACCTCTGTCGACGCGTCGGGGAGCACCACCGAACGCGACGACTTCGAGCGGTTCGATCTTGGGGCGTCGTATGCCGCCAACGAACAGCTCGTGCTGCGCGCCCGGATCGAAAACATCACCGACGAGCGCGGGTTCGGCCAGGAAGTCACCGGGAACTACACGGATACAGACGGCAACCTCGGCCGTGTGTTCTGGCTCGGTCTCGACTACACGCTGTAAGTCTTAGGCGCCGGGCGGAGTACCTTTTTCATGAAGTACCGTTACTTGCGGAGAATTCATCTGGTCCTCTCGCTCGGCGCCGCGCTTCCGCTTCTTCTTCTAAGCCTGACCGGCGTTCTGCTGGTCTATGGGCATGAACTGCAGGATTGGGTCAGCCCCGAACACTGGACGGCGGAGGCCCCGGCACCGGACGCCGAGCCCTTGCCGTACAGCGAGATCCTCGAGCGTATCCGCGCGGAAAAGCCGGATGTCCGGGTGTGGTCGTTCGGGATCGGAAGAGACCCGGACCGGGCCTGGACGTTATGGCTGGCGGATGGTGCGGGCATTCTCAACATCGATCCCTACACCGGGACAATCCTCGATCATTACAAGAACGACGAAAGTCCTTATGGGTTCGTGGTTGCGTTGCACCGGCGCTGGCTGACCGCAAATCCGACGATCACACCGGGTATCCGGCACTTCATATCGTTCATATCGCTGGTGCTGATCGCGCAGGTATTGGTCGGTCTCGCCCTCTGGCTGGTGCCGGCTAAACGGATGTCGCGCCTGAAAGTGGACTTCACCCGAAAGCCCCGCACGGTCGTGCTCCGGCTTCATCAACTGAGCGGGGTCGCGACGGCGGTCATCCTGATCACGCTCGCATTCACGGGCATGTCGCTATATTGGCACGGTCCCATCGAAGCCGCTGTCGAGACCGTGACCGGGCAAGAAATTCGAAAACGCGAAGAGCCCGACATGACAGGCATCGCGGATATCCGGGATATCGATGCGGCCGTTGCGGTGGGGAAATCCGCGTTTCCGGATCAACGGGTCTTACATTTTCGCGCGCCGCAGCCGGGAAAACCGCTCAGCATGGGTGTTGGCGGCGAAGACAAGATCAAGGTCAATCAGGTCTGGGTCGGGGATGACCCGCCCCGTGTGCTGGCCATCGACCACGCCGACGACCTCGACGCCGCGAACTGGTTCTGGCGGGCGCGGTACTGGATACATACAGGGGATTTCATGGGGCCGGTCGTGCGCGCGCTTTGGCTGGTCGTCGCAATCCTCCCGGCACTCTATGTGATATCGGGGCTTTGGCTCTATCTGGCGCGTCGAAGGGCTCGCAACGGCTGACGCCCCGGTTAGCGGCGCGCGAGGCTGACGACGTACTTGGCGGTTTCGGTCTCGGATGGGTTGATGTAAGCGCGGTCTTTCAATTCAGACATATCGAAGGCGAGGCAGTCGCCGGTATGAAGTGTCGTATCGTCACCGCCCTCGCGGATCGTGAGTGTGCCCGACATCACCCACACCGACTGTCCGCGCATGACGGTGTAGCTGGAGGCCGGGTAGCTGACGCTTTTCCCCGGCGGCAGTTCGATCAGCACCATTTCCGGATCGGCCCCCGGGGGGGTCAGGGCATGGCGGATATACGCCGTTTCGGGGTCTGTCCAGGTTTCCCTTTCTTGCCCCCGAACAAGCCGTGTGGGTGTGGAATCGGCTTCGGCGCGCGCCATTAATTGAGAGACCGTCAATCCGAACGCCCCGGAGAGCTTCCCCAGAAGCGCCGCCGTCGGACTCGCCTCGGTGCGCTCGATCCGCGAAATCATCGCCCGCGACACCCCCGACGCGGCCGCCAGCTCGGCAATCGACCAGCCGCGCGCATCGCGCTCGCGGCGGATGCGGGCGGCGAGCAGGCTTCCCAGGGGATCGTCGCGCTGTTCTTCGGCGTTATCCATTATAATAGACATAAAGATATTTTAGTGGAATCATGCGGGCATGGCCATCGTTTTCCCCAGTATAGTGTTTGCCCCCGATGCGTCCGGTCCCGGGCCCGCGGATGCCGGTCTCGGCCACAACGGCGGGCCGCCGCTG
Source organism: Rhodospirillales bacterium (assembly GCA_017644185.1). Classification (GTDB taxonomy): domain Bacteria; phylum Pseudomonadota; class Alphaproteobacteria; order Rhodospirillales; family Casp-alpha2; genus UBA4479. The sequence continues at coordinate 471,130 of JAEPMA010000002.1, read as the reverse complement.
GACTATGTGCCGGGCCGAAGCTGGCGGCGTTGGCGCTGGAAGAAAGCGCATGCCGCAGCCTGGAAAACGCCGCCCCCCGAAATCGTGCGCCGGCGCCTGCGCCGTGCCCGCGCCGCGGGCATGACCTACAGGGAATATACCCTCGAGATCATGGAACGCGGCCGCTATCCCTGAATGACGAGACCCGCGAGTCCAGAAAAAATCATTGACCCGGATTGGCGCGCAAACAACATATGATGAAGATAAAAAAATACCGGAACACAACGGGGGGAATATGCCGGATAAACCGACCGTTCTTGTCGGACGAAAGCTACCGGATGCCGTCGAGGCACGGCTCAAGCGCGACTACGATGCGATCCTCAATCCGGACGACAAACTCTATTCCTCCGAAGAACTGATCGAGCTTTCGAGCAAGGCGGACGCGATCCTGCCCTGCCATTCCGAGCATTTCACCGCTGAAGTGATCGAAAAGCTCTCGGACCGGGTCAAGGTGATCGCCAACTTCTCGGTCGGCTACGATCACGTCGATACCGAAGCCGCCAAGAAAAAGGGCATCATCGTCACCAACACGCCGGACGTCTTGTCGGACGCGACCGCCGAAATTGCCATTCTACTGATGCTGGGCGCCGCCCGGCGTGCGTCCGAAGGGGAGCGGCTGGTGCGCTCTAAAGGGTGGAAGGACTGGAGCCCCGCCTTCATGGTCGGCACCCAGACCACGGGTAAGCGGTTCGGGGTCATCGGCATGGGCCGGGTCGGCCGTGTCGCCGCCCAACGCGCGCGCGGCTTCGACATGGAAATCCACTATTACAACCGCAAGAAATTGAGCCCGGAACTCGAGCAGGGCGCGACCTTCCACGCCGACGTCGATCGTCTTCTAGAAAACGCCGACGTGCTCTCGATTCACTGCCCGGCAACGCCGGAGACCAAGGGCCTTTTGAACGCGGAAAAGATCGCCAAGCTGCCCGACGGGGCGATCGTCGTGAACACCAGCCGCGGCGCCGTGGTCGATGACGAAGCCCTGATCTCGGCGTTGAAGTCCGGCAAGCTCGCGGCGGCGGGGCTCGACGTCTTTAACGGTGAGCCGGCGGATATTCACCCCGGGTATCGTGAATTGGACAACGTCTTTCTGCTGCCGCACATCGGCAGTGCGACCAAGGATACGCGCGATGCCATGGGTTTCCGCGCACTCGACAATCTGGATGCGGTCTTTGCCGGCAAGGAGCCCGGTGACCGGGTCGCCTGATATGGTTGGTGGTATACCATATCGTTGACGGTGATCGCCAAGCGACGTAACGTTACCTCAATAATGAGAATTAGCTACTGAACAACAGTACGACAACAGAAACAGGGTGGGTCTCCTCCATTTATCCGAAATATCCCGGATTCTTGTAAACGGCCCGTAGCAGGGGGGTTGGACGCTTTCCGCTCTCCTGATGAAAAATGCTCAACGCATTTGCCGGTTCTGCCGGTTTGCGGGGGGTGAATGAAACTTTGGGAGAAATATAAATGTCCAAGAAAACCGATACAGTATCGCGCCGGAAGTTCCTCAAGGGTTCCGCCCTTGCGGCGACCGGCGCAGCCGCGGCGACCGTCGCGGCGCCGCATGTTGCCAAAGCTGCCACGACCCTCAAGGTTCAGGCTGCGTGGGGCGGCGGCATCTTCCTCGAAATGGCGCAGGATTACGTCAACCGCGTTAATAAAATGTCGGGCGGCGCGATGAAAATCGACCTCCTTGGCGTCGGCGCGGTCGTGAAAACCGCCGAAATGCAGACCGCCGTTCACAAGGGCGTCCTCGACGGTGCCCACATGGTGACGGCCTACTGGTACTCGAAGTCGCCGGTGGCGTCGCTGTTCGGTACCGGTCCGTGCTTCGGTTGGTCGGCCAACGAACTGATGGGCTGGATCGCCTACGGCGGGGGTAAAGAGCTCTACTACGAACTGATGCACGACAAGCTGAAACTGGATCTGGTCGGCTTCTTCACCGGCCCGATGCCGGCGCAGCCGCTGGGTTGGTTCAAAGAGCAGATCAAGGACTCCTCGCAGATGAAGGGCCTCAAGTACCGCACCGTCGGTCTTGCCGCCGACGTTCTGCAGGAAATGGGCATGTCCGTGGTTCAGCTGCCGGGCGGTGAAATCCAGCCGGCCATGAAGTCGGGCCTGATCGACGCGGCCGAGTTCAACAACCCGACCGCCGATAAGGACTTCGGTATGCAGGACGTTTCCAAGCACTACCATCTTGGTTCGTTCCACCAGTCGCAGGAATGCTTCGAAGTCATCTTCAACAAAACGCTTTTCGACAACCTCGGCGAAGAGCAGCGCTCGATCCTCGAATACGCGTCCGAAGCCGCTTCCACCGACATGGCATGGAAGGCGATGGAGCGTTACTCCGCGGACCTCGTGGTGCTCAAAGAGAAGTTCGGCGTCAACGTCTACCGTACGCCGGACTCGGTCATGAAAGACCAGCTCAAGGCGTGGGACGTCGTCGTCGACCGGATCAGCAAGGAAGATCCGTTCTTCAAGAAAGTCATCGACTCGCAGATGGCTTGGGCGAAACGCCACGGCGCCTATGCGCTTAACAACGCGCCGGACTATCGCGGTGCGTACGAGCATTACTTCGGTAAGCTCTGATAAGACGTCGGGCTGTCACGCAGTCTGAATGTGGGGGCGGCGTCGATATCGGCGCCGCCTTTCCACCGTAGTGTATTACTCGCAACAAGCCGAGGTTGGGGAAAATGACCCGGATACTGCATTTTATCGATAGTCTGAGCGCCTGGAGCGGCAAGACATTCGCCTGGTGCATCATGATCTTGACGCTCTCGACCTGTTACGAGGTCTTCGTGCGTTACGTTCTGAACAGCCCGACGGTTTGGGCGTTCGACATGAGCGTTCAGATGTACGGTGCGCTGTTCATGATGGCGGGGGCCTATGCGCTTTCACAGGATGCACATGTCCGCGGTGACGTCGTTTACCGCCTGATGCCGCTGAAGTGGCAGGCCGGAATCGACTTTGCGCTTTATCTGGCGTTCCTGATCCCGGGGGCGCTCTGCCTCATCTATTACGGATATTCCTATGCCGCCGACGCCTGGTTCTACAAGGAAGTGAGCTGGTCGAGCCCGGCGCGTATCCAGATTTATTTCTTCAAGACGCTGATCCCGATCTCGGGTGTGTTGCTGTTGCTGCAGGGGATCGCCGAAGCCGTCCGTTGCATCCAGTGCATCCGGAATGGGTATTGGCCGGCGCGTCTCCATGACGTGCAGGAGACCGAGACCATGCTGTTGCACGAAAAAGAGGATCTGGTTCAAGCGGATCCGACAGTTGCTCATCCGGAGACCAAGTAAATGACCGATCCTCAAATCGCCATCATGATGCTCGGCCTGTTCATCTTCGTGGTGCTGCTGGGCTTTCCGATCGCTTTCACCCTGATCGCCATGGGTCTCGGGTTCGGCTACTACGCCTATTATGACCCGCTGCGGATGAAGACGTTGTTCGACAACCGAATATTCGATCTGTTCGTGCAGAACTCATTCTCGGTGATGTCGAACGACGTGCTCGTCGCGGTGCCGCTATTCCTATTTATGGGCTACGTGGTCGAGAGGGCGAATATCGTCAACCGGCTGTTCTTCTCGTTCCAACTGGCCGCACGGCATCTGCCGGGGTCGATGGCCGTCGCCGCGCTGGCGACGTGCGCCGTGTTCGCGACGGCGACCGGTATCATCGGCGCGGTCGTGACGCTGATGGGCATGCTGGCGTTCCCGGCCATGCTCGAAGCCAAGTACGACGTCAAGTTCGCGTCGGGCGTGATCTGCGCCGGCGGTTGCCTGGGCATCCTGATCCCGCCGTCGATCATGCTGATCGTCTATGCCGCCATCGCCGAGATTTCGCCGTTGCGCCTTTATGCGGCGGCGTTGTTCCCGGGGCTGATGCTGGCGGGTTTCTACATGATCTACGTGGTGACGCGCGCGACCATCAATCCGAAACTGGCGCCGAAGCCGGAAACCGTCGACGTTTCGATCGGGCATGTGGCGTACGAACTCATGACGTCGTTCATCCCGCTCGCGGTGCTGATCATGGCGGTGCTCGGAGCGATCCTCATGGGCCTGGCGACGCCGGCCGAAGCCGCCGCCGTCGGTGCGGCCGGTGGCCTGCTGTTGGCGGTCCTGTATCGGTCGTTGACGTGGGAGCGGTTGAAAGAAGCCGTTTATCTCACCGCCAAGACCTCGGCGATGGTGTGCTGGCTGTTCATCGGGTCATGGACTTTCGCGTCGGTGTTCTCGTATCTCGGCGGTCACGACATCATCAAGGACTGGTTCCTGCACCTCGATGTCGGCACGGTCGGGTTCCTGGTGCTGGCACAGACCATCATCTTCCTGCTGGGCTGGCCGCTGGAATGGACCGAGATCATCATCATCTTCGTGCCGATCTTCCTGCCGCTGCTCGAGCACTTCCAGGTCGAGCCGGTGTTCTTCGGTATGCTGGTCGCGCTGAACCTGCAAACCTCGTTCCTGACACCGCCGATGGCGATGGCGGCCTATTATTTGAAGGGCGTGGCGCCGCCGCATGTGCAGTTGATGCAGATCTTCTCGGGCATCATGCCGTACCTGGCCATCGTCATCTTCTCGATGGTGCTGCTCTATAACTTCCCGGGAATCGCGTTGTTCCTGCCCGAGTACTTCTTCGGGCCGGGCTGATCCGGATAACGGTGTGAGTTACAGATGCAAGGTGCGTACTCACTAGGGTTGGCGGAAGCCGCCCGTGCCATCCGCGATGGCGCGTTGAAGTCGGAAGAACTCGTCAAATCCTGCCTCGACAGGATCGACGAGTTCGAGCCGACCGTGCAGGCGTGGGTAACCTACAATGCCGAGCACGCGCTCGAGCAGGCGCGGGCCTGCGACAAGCTGCGTTACGACGGTAAGGCGACCGGACCGCTTAACGGTGTTCCTGTCGGCATCAAGGACATCATCGATACGTTCGACTTCCCGACGGAGCTCGGCTCGCCGATATACGCTGGCCGCAACACGCTCGAGGATGCGACTGTCGTTTCCAAACTGCGCGAAGCGGGTGCGGTGATCATGGGCAAGACGGTGACAACCGAGTTCGCCATGTACACACCCGGCAAGACCACGAACCCCCACGACGCGACACGGACGCCGGGCGGTTCGTCCAGCGGTTCGGCGGCGTCGGTGGCGTCATTGATGGTGCCGGGCGCGGTCGGTACGCAGACCCACGGCTCGGTGATCCGGCCCGCCGCATATTGCGGTGTGGTCGGCTACAAGCCGACATACGGATCGATCTCGAGGACGGGAATCCTCAAGCAGTCACCGCCGCTGGATCAGGTGGGGGTCTTCGCGCGTTCGATCGAGGATGCCGCACTTTTGTGTGAAACGGTGAGCGGTTACGACGCTGGGGACAGCGCCATGCGGCCGGTTGCCAGGCCGGGGCTGTTCGCCGCGCAGGCGGAAGAGCCGGCCATCGCGCCGCGCTTCGCGTTCGTTAAAACACCGGCCTGGGATCAGGCGGAAGAAGGGACGCAGGCGGCGTTCGAGGAACTGACCGATTTCCTGGGTGATCGTGCAGAGGAGGTCCCCCTCGCCGATGTCTACGACGAAATTTACGAAATGCACCGCTGCGTGATGGAAGCGGATATGGCCAAGAATTTCGCGCGCGAGTTCGAGCGCGCGCCGGACAAGATCAGCCCGCTGCTGGCCGCGATGATCGAGCGCGGCAGAAAGGTCAGCGCCATCGAATACAATATCGGGTTGGAGCGGATCGATATTTTCGCGACCGGCTTGGATGTGGTGTTCGAGCACTTCGACGCCATTCTGACACCCGCGTCGACGGGCGAGGCGCCGGTCGGCCTGGATTCCACGGGTAGCCCGGTTTTCTGCACACTCGGGACGTATACCGGCATGCCGGCGGTCACCTTGCCGTTGATGCAGGGCGAAGCGGGGATGCCGCTGGGCGTTCAGTTGTTGGGGAAGAAGGGCGATGACGCCCGGCTGCTGAGGACGGCGGCCTGGTTGACGCGGTGCGTCGACGAGGCGGCGTAGTTACAAGACAATCCGGCGACAACCGCCGGCGGCTATGGCATAATGAAGCCAGGAAAGAGGTAGGCTTATGGATAGTATCATCTCAGGCGTTATCGGCACCGCGCTGTTTCTGCTGTTTGTCGGCGGCCTTGCGCAGTCGATTCACGCGATCCCGTTTACGATCATCGTCGTCGTGATTTCTGGCGCCGCGATCTACGGTCTCTACGAGGATATCCGCGAAGACCGGAAATCTAAGTAGGGTTGGTTTTCAGGAACGCCTGAAGCCCGGCGTCGGCGCATTCTATGTCCTGTTCCGCGGCACCGCCGGAAAGACCGAGCGCGCCGACCACGGTCCCTTTCACGATCACGGGAATGCCACCCCCCACCGTCGAAAATCTGCCGCCCGCCGCCGTCTGGATGCCGTTGGTCAGATTTCCCGGCACCGCCGCCGCGTTATAGTCGGCGGTCGCTTTTTTGGAGATCGCAGAGGTATGCGCCTTGTCCTGTGCCAGGGTGGTGGAAAGTTCCTTGGCCCCGTCCATGCGTTTGAAGGCGATCAGAAAGCCGCACTCGTCGGTAACGGCGATACACATGGGAACGCCGATTTTTTTGGCTTTCTTCTCGGCCCCTTTTATAAGAATGGCGGCGTCGTCGTAGGACAGGCGTCGGATGGTCAGCAAGGGTCGTCTCCCGATAAGATGCGTCTGAGCGGAATATGAGCCCGATCATGGACAAGAACAAACTCAAGAAATGGATCGTCGCGTACCTGCGCCAACCCATCCACATGATTGTGTGGGTGATGGAGACGTTTGCCAAGAACCGCAAACGGTTGGCGGCTTTCACGGCACGCGAAAACGTCTCGAAAATCATCAAGACGCTATTCGTCGTGACGTTCTTCGTCTGGCTTGGTGTGTTCGCGTTTCTGTCGACCCGCGAAGAGGGCGACCGCTTTACCTGCGCCGTTAAAAGCATGTGGCCCGACGCCGATCTGACCGGCTGCGAGACCCAGCCCTGGCACACGCCGGCCGAAGAGTTGCGCAAGGCGGACTAGGCTTGATTTCCCCGGCTGCATTCCGGAAGATGCCTGCCACTGGGAGGAACCAATAATGAAATTCTTCGTCGATACTGCCGATGTGGCGGAAATCCGCGCCCTTAACGATCTGGGTCTCGTTGACGGCGTCACCACGAACCCGTCGCTGATCGCCAAGTCCGGCCGCGACATGTCGGAAGCCATCAAGGAAATCTGCGACATGGTGAAAGGCCCGGTGTCCGCCGAGGTCACCGCGACCGACGCAGCCGGGATGCTGGCTGAGGCCGCGAAGCTGCGTGCCATCGCCGACAATGTCACGATCAAGGTGCCGTTGACCGAAGCCGGGATCCAGGCCTGCAAGGCTTTGTCGGACGACGGCGCATCGGTCAACGTGACGCTCTGTTTCTCGGCGTCACAGGCCATTCTCGCCGCCAAGGCGGGTGCGGCGTTCATCTCGCCCTTCGTGGGTAGGCTCGACGATATCGGTCAGGACGGCATGTCGTTGATCGCCGAGATCTGCGAGATCTACGGTAATTACAACTTCCCGACCGAGGTGCTTGTGGCATCCGTCCGTCACCCGATGCACGTCGTCGACGCGGCACGCATGGGAGCGCACGTGGCGACCGTTCCGCCCGGGGTTTTGAAGCAGATGTTCAAACATCCGCTGACCGACAAGGGGCTGGCGGCGTTCCTCGCGGACTGGGAGAAGACGGGTCAATCGATCCTCTAAGGATTACAAATAGGTAAGGACAACAATCCACCCTTTTCTTTTTGGGTCAGTATGTTAAGTCCTCTTTCCGCGGCAGAAATCAGGCTTCGTCCAGAGGCTTGAAACGCCTTTCCGGCGTTCTATTTCCTGTCCGAAAACAACACGCAGGGAGTTCGAAGGCATGGCGGAGATGATCGCCCTTTCGCGCTTGACGAAGCGGTTTGGACCTTTGACCGCGGTCGACGGCATCGACATGAAAGTCAGCCGCGGTGAAGTCTTGGGGTTTCTCGGGCCCAACGGGGCCGGCAAGTCGACGACGATGAAGATGGTGACGGGCTTCCTGGCCCCGACGTCGGGCACGGCGCTCGTCGACGGAATGGATGTCACGGTCGATCCGGTGAAGGCCAAGCAGCGCATCGGCTACTTGCCCGAAGGCGCGCCCTGTTACGGCGACATGACTCCCAGAAGCTTTCTTAATTTCATCGCGGATGTGCGGATGCTCTCCGGGAAAGAGCGCGACAAGGCCATCGACGAGACGATCCAGCGCGTCGAGATCGACGGCGTTCTCGAGCAACCGATCGAGACGTTGTCGAAAGGCTTCAAACGCCGCGTCGGTCTGGCGCAGGCTATCCTTCATAACCCGCCCGTATTGATCCTGGACGAACCGACCGATGGTTTGGACCCGAACCAGAAGCATCAGGTCCGCACGCTGATCCAGGAGATGGCGGCCGACAAGGCCGTGGTTATCTCGACCCATATTCTGGAAGAAGTGGAAGCGGTCTGCTCGCGCGCCGTGGTGATCGCGCGCGGGAAGATTCTCGCCGACGGCACCCCCGAAGATCTTCTCAAACGTTCGCCGCTTCATAACGCGGTACATGTCCGCGTCGCCGCTGCCGCCGCCAGTTCGGTCGCCGGCGACCTCAAGGCGCTCGCCGTCGTCGGCGAGGTCACGCAGGGTGAAAGCCGGGCGGGGTACTGCGAATTCAGCGTGACCTCCAAAACCGGCGCACCCATCGCACCAGAGGTCGCCGCGTTGTTGAAAGACAAGGGGCACCCGGTCAGCGATCTCAAGACCGAGAAAGGCGCGCTCGACGCCGTCTTCCGCGAGATTACCCGCGGCCCGGCCAAAAAACCGGCGGAGGCGCAAAATGCGTAACATCGCGATCATCGCCAAGCGCGAGTTCAAAGGCTATTTCGCGACGCCGCTGGCGCTCGTGTTCATCGTCATCTTCTTGGCCCTGACGGGGGCGTTCGCGTTCTACGTCGGCGGTTTCTTCAGCCGCGGCTACGCCGATCTGACGCCGTTCTTCTCGTATCACCCATGGCTGTTTCTTCTGTTGGTGCCGGCCATCGGGATGCGTTTGTGGGCCGAGGAGCGCAAGTCCGGCACCATCGAGCTTCTGATGACTTTACCTGTCTCGACGCTCGATGCGGTGCTCGGCAAGTTTCTGGCTGCGTGGGCGTTCTGCGGGCTGGCCTTGGCGTTGACGTTCCCGATGTGGATCACCGTCAACATGCTGGGTGATCCGGATAACGGGATTATCGTCGCCAGCTATATCGGCAGCTTCGTCATGGCGGGCGCATTTTTATCCATCAGCGCCTGCATCTCCGCGCTGACCAAGAACCAGGTGATCGCCTTCATCATCGCGGCGACCGTCTGCTTCCTGTTCACCATGTCGGGCGCGCAGCTGGTGCTGAACTTCTTCCAGGGCTGGGCCCCCGAGGTGCTTGTCGATGCGCTTCGCTCGATGAGCTTCCTGACCCACTTCCAGGCCGTCACGCAGGGCGTGATCGACGTCAAGGACGTGGTGTTCTTCGGCTCGCTGATCGTGCTGTGGCTGTTCCTGAACGTCATAGCCGTTGAAATCAACAAGGGACGATGAGGCGTACCATGAAGTATCTCGCCGGCATCGATCGTGGGAAACTCGCGGGATTGTCCGTCGTTCTCGCGGTGATCACCTTCCTCGCCGTCAATATCTTCGCCAACACCACCTTCCGGGGGATAGAGGCGGACCTGACGGAAGAAAACCTGTTCACCCTCAACGACGGCACGCGGGAGATCCTGAAAAGCATCGACGAGCCGATCACGGTGCGCATGTTCGTATCGAAACGCCTCGTCGAACTGAACCCGGGTCACGCGACCTACGCCGACCGGGTGCGCGAACTGCTTGAGCGCTATGTCGATATTGCCGATGGCAAGATCAATCTCGAGCTATACAGCCCCGAACCGTTTACCGACGAGGAAGACCTGGCGGTCGCGTTCGGTCTGCAGGGCGTGCCGCTCGATAACGCGGGCGACCTTGGTTATTTCGGCCTCGTCGCCACCAACAGCGTCGACGAGATGGAGCGGATCGCCTACCTGAGCCCGGAGCGCGAAAGCTTCCTCGAGTACGATCTCACCAAAATGATCTTCAAGCTGGCGCAGAACAAGAAGCCCTTGGTTGGCCTGATTACCAGCCTGCCGATCGCGGGAGGCCCGCAGGTCCAGGGCGGAAAATCGTGGGCCGTGCTGGACCAGGTCCGCGAATTCTTCGATGTCACGACCATCGCGCTTAGCGATAAGACGATCCCGAAAGACGTCGATGCGCTCTTGATCGTGCACCCCAAGAACATCAACGAGCATTTGATGTACGCCATTGATCAGTTCGTCCTGAAGGGCGGCAAGGCGCTGGTGTTCGTCGATGAGAATTCCGAGATCGACGTCGCCATGGCGCGCGGCCGGGGTGAAGCCGGGCCGTCCGATTTCGACAAGATGCTCAACGCCTGGGGCGTCGAAATGGTCGACGGCAAGGTGTTGGGTGATCTGGAGCATGCGCGGCGCGTCAACGTCAACGTGCGTGGTCAGACCTCCGTCACCGACTATGTGACCTGGTTATCGATCTTGCCGAAGTACTTCAAAACCGACGATGCCATCACCGCCGATCTGCAGCGGATTACGCTCGCCAACGCGGGGATCCTCAAGCCGATCGATGGTAAAGGGACGACGATGGAGCCGTTGATCACCTCGTCGCCGCAGTCGATGGAAATCGACGTCAACAAGGTCCGCACCAATCCGGACGTGGTCGGGATGTTCCGAGATTTCAAACCGTCTGGCGTGAAAGAGATCATCGCCGCACGCGTGCTGGGTAAGCCGTCGACCGCGTTCCCGGATGGCCCGCCTGCGTTGAAAGACGGTGAGGCGGAAACCCCGGACTTGCCGAAGAAGGACGATCACGTTGCCACGGCCGCGAACGATGTCAGCATCGTTGTCGCCTCCGACGTCGATATGCTGCATGAACAGTTCTGGATGCAGTCTCGTCAATTGTTCGGCCAGACGTTCAGTGTGCCGTTCGCCAATAACGCGGATTTCGCGGTCAACGCGCTCGAGAACCTGAGCGGCGGCACGGCCCTGATGAGCCTGCGCGCACGTTCCGAAGCGTTCCGCCCGTTCACGTATGTGGATGAGGTGCGCAAACAGGCTGAGCAGCAATACCGCGACAAAGAACAGCAGCTTGCCGATCAGATCGACAACATCAAGACCGAACTCGCCAACCTGCTCAACCGTGAACAGGCCGGCGGCGAGTTGATCATTGGTCCGGCGGATAAGGCGAAAGCCGAGGAATACCGCCGCGAGATGGTTCGGCTGCGCAAGGAGTTAAGGGATGTGCAGTACGAGCTCCGCAAGGATATCGACGATCTGGATGCCTTGTTGAAGTTCGTCAATATCGCGGCGATCCCGCTGCTGCTGGGATTGATCGCGCTGATCTGGTTCATGGTTGGGCGCGCGCGCCGAGCACGCCGTTTCCATGTGGCGAAGCACGAAGGGTAGGGGGCGAACATGACACCCAGAACCGTCAGCATTCTGATCGTCTGCGCCATCGTGAGCGTGGCCGCCGCCGTCTACGGCGTCAGCTCGCGGGTCAATTACCAGTCGACCAATTTCGAAGGCCAGCGATTGTTTCCGGATCTTCTGGAGGATGCCAAGAACGTCACCGAAGTTACCGTCCTGCAAAACGCGAAGACGATGACGTTCGTGCGTGACGGTGAAACCTGGCGTCTCCAACAGAGCGCCGGTTATCCGGTTCACGCCAATCTGGTGAATAAGGTGATTTTCAGCCTGTCCAACATGGAGTTGCTGGATAAGAAGACCAGTCAGAAGGATAAATTGCCGACACTCAACCTGGGCGACCCGTCCGAGAAGAAAGCGAACGGCCAGCAGGTCACGCTCAAGAACGGTTCCGGCGAAGTCATGGCTGATCTCGTGGTTGGCAGCGCCAACTTCTTCCTGCCGGAAACCACCACGGGCGGCATGTACGTGCGTTTCCCCGGGGAAGAGCAGGCATGGCTTGTGCGGGGTCTGGTCGACATCGGGGTCGAGCCGCGCGATTGGCTGAAACGCGACATCGTCGATATCAAGCCGGAACGTATTCAGCGTGCCGAAGTGACCCAGCCTGACGGGGAACAGTTGATCGTCATCCCGCAGAAAGGTGTCACCGGCGACTTTGCGTTCGAGAATATGCCGGAAGGGATGGTGCTCAAGAGTGAGTTTGCACCCCGCAACATCGCCGCCGTGCTGAACAGCTTCGTATTGAACGACGTGCGTAAGCCTGGCGATGTGGAGCTCAAGCCTGGGGACGCCTACGTCACCGAATTCTTCACCGTCGACGCGATCCACGTGACGACGAAGATGTGGAAGAAGGACGGTCAGCAGTACATGACCGTGAATGCCAAGTATATCGGCGACGACATGGAGTCCGACGCGGCGAAACAGGCCAAGGCGATCAGCGAACGGACGGACGGCTGGCTTTACGTCATCCCCGATTATCAGTACGAACAGGTCGCCAAGAAGATGGCTGACGTGACGGAAAAGCCGAAAGAAAAGCCCGGCTCGGGCTCGTAAGCTAGCCGGCGTAAGCCAGCATCGAGTCCAGCAGCACTTGTGTTCCCGTGGCGAGATCCTCGGGGCGCGCGTCTTCGAATTCGTTGTGACTGATGCCGTCGACGCACGGTACGAAGATCATGCCTGCGGGCGCCACGCTTGCGACCTTGCAGGCATCGTGTCCGGCACCCGAGTGAATATCCATGAACCGAATCTGACGTTTGCGGCAGGCGTCCCTGACCGCCTCGACGCAGTCCTCGTCGAAAACGATGGGTTCGGCACGTGTCACCACTTCGACGCCCAGCGTCAGGCCCGACGCGTCCGCGATATCTTTGCAGATACGTTTCATGTCGTCTTCCATGCGCTTCAACGTCTCGGCATCCGGGTGCCGGCTGTCGATGGTGAAGACGGTCTTCCCCGGTATCGTGTTTCTTGAGTTGGGAATGACGCGTACATGACCGACGGTGATGACCGCGGGTGGGTCGTAGGTCAGGGCGAGTTCGCTGAGTGCGACCGTCATCTTCGCCGTGCCGACGAAGGAATCCTGGCGCTTGGACATCGGTAATGTGCCGGCGTGGCCATCGACGCCCTCGACCGTCATCACGAAGCATCGTTGGCCCTGAGCGCCAAGCACGGCGCCGACCGGTAATCCCTTGGCCTCCAGAATCGGCCCCTGTTCGATATGCGCTTCGAAATAGGCGCCGAAACGGCTGCTGCCTGCAGGTTCGGGCCCGGCATAACCGATATTCTCAAGCGCTTTCGCGACGGTGACGCCGTCTGAATCGGAGAGCGCCAGCGCCTTGTCGAGATCGCGGTGCCCGGAAAAGACCCCCGATCCGATACAACCGGCGGCGAAACGCGCGCCTTCCTCGTCGGTCCAGTCGACGACCTCGATCGGCGCCTCGGTTTCTATGCCGGCGTCATTAAGGGCGCGGATGACTTCGAGCCCGGCCATCACGCCAAAGGCACCGTCGAATTTGCCCCCCGCCGGCTGACTGTCGATATGGCTGCCCGTGGCGATAGGGGGTGCGTCGGGGTTGCGGCCCGGCCGTCTGGCGAAGATGTTACCGATGCTGTCGACCCGGATATTGCATCCGGCATCGCGCGCCCAGTCGCAGAACAGGTCGCGGGCGCGCTTGTCTTCGTCGGAAAGTGCGATGCGCCGGACCCCGCCCTTGGCCGTCCCGCCGATTTCGGCGAGCGTCATCAGCGAGTTCCAGAGCCGCTCCTTGTTTACGTCAGCCGTCAAAATGCCTCCTCGATCCAGCGGGCGTGGCGCACCAGGTCGCCGTCGTGTCCGTGACGGCCGATGACTTGGAGACCGATCGGAAGCCCGCTCGGCCCCTTGAGCTTCGGCAGCGTCACCGTGGGCACGCCCGTCAGGGTCCAGAGTTTCTGGAATACCGCGTTGCCGGTGCCTTCCAGTCCCTTGGGGGCTTCGCCGGGCGCGCCCGCTGTTATCAATACGTCGTAACTCGAGAACATCCGGTCAAGGGCTTGGCTCAGGGTATCGCGGAATTCGATGGCTTTGACGTATGACTCGGCGCTGATTCCCTCGCCCGATTTAGCGCGGCGTTTGGTTTCTTCACGGACTTTGTCCGGATAATCGCGGCAGTAGTCGCCGATATTGGCCTGCACATTGGCCATCATCACGGTTTCCTGGCACGCAAGGGCATCGTCGAACACCCCCGTCATCTCCACCTCATGGGCGTGTCCACCGAGCGCTTTGACGGCCCCCAGCATGACCTCTTCCAGATAAGGTTCGGCGTATTTCCACATCGGACCGCGTACGAAGGCGATCCGGGGTGGGGCGGCGACCGGCTCGGCCAACGCTTCCATGAGCTTGCCGCGCGGATGGCCGCGCATGTCCAGATCGGCCGGGTCCTTGACCATCAGCACATCGCCGATCAACGCGATATCTTCGATCGAGCGTGCATAAACACCCGGATGATCGAGCGGACGCGCCAGCGGGAACATGCCCGCGCGCGAAATCGACCCGAACGTCGGTTTGAAGCCGTGCACACCGCAGAACGACGCCGGTCTTATCATCGAGCCGCCCGTTTGTGTGCCGACTGACAACGGCACCTGGAAATCGGCAACGGCGGCGGCGGAGCCGGACGACGAGCCACCAGGGGTATGCGCCGGGTTGTGCGGGTTCTTCGTCTTGCCCGCAGCCGATAACGCAAACTCGGTGGTGACGGTTTTCCCCATAATGACGGCACCGGCATTCCTGAGCAGCCGCGCGATCGTGCTGTCGGCGACGGGGCGGCGGCCCTCATAGAGTTGTGAGCCGTTCTCCGTCGGCATGTCGGCGGTATCGATGATGTCCTTGAGCCCCACGGGAATGCCGTGCAGCGGGCCAAGCTCAGCACCCGACGAAACCGCCTGGTCGCAGTTGTCGGCCTGATCGCGGGCGATGCAGGGATTCAGGTATGTCCAGGCGCCGACGTCTTCATCGCGTGCCTCTGCGCGGGCGATGCAGGCATCGACCAGCGCGCGCGACGTTAATTTCCCCGCGCGGATGGCTTTTGCCGCGTCGGCTGCAGTCAGATTATTCGGAGACGTCATTTGAGCCGGCCGATTTCCTTGTAATAGTTTTGTGCGCCGACACAGAGTGGGATTGGCACACCGTCAAACGATGATGCCAAGGTTATGGATTTGCCCTTGGGATGTCCACCATCGAGGATCTGGCGGGCAAAACGATTCTCCCAAAAAGCCTTCGTGACTTTATAGAGGAAATTCTGATCGAGGTCCGTGCGCGACAGCCAGAGCGCCGGCACGGCGACCGTGTTGATATCGTTCGATTGTCCGGGATACACGCCTGCCGGGATCGTGGAGGCGGTGTAGAACGGGGATTTCTCAGTTAAAACGTCCCGGCCCTTGCCGACGATGGGGACAAGCTTCGCCCCATAGGATTTCATCATCTCCGCGATCGCGCTCGACGGGTGGCCGGCGACGGTGATGAAGCCGTCGACCTGGCCAGCTTTGAGGGCGTCCTGAGCGCCCAGGAAATCAACGAATGAGGGGGTGAAGTCCTTGCCTTCCTGAAGCCCATAGGCGCGCACCAGCAACTGCGCGCCCAACAGGGCACCGGAATTGGGCTTCCCCAGCGCAATCCGCTTGCCGGAGATATCGGCCATGTCGTTGATGCGCGAGTTTGCGGCGGCGACGAAATGTACGTCTTCGGGATAGAGACTACTAAGGACGCAAAGCAGCGTATTCGGCTGGCGGGTGCGGAACGGCCCGGTCCCTGAATAGGACCAATACGCGACGTCCGCCTGGGCGATCGCCGACGGATATTTCTTGGCCAGCAGCGCATCGACGTTGTCGACGGAACCGTTCGTGCTTTGTGCTGTTGCGGTCAGGTGCGGCACGCCGCAATTGCCGCCGGCTTCACATGATTTCGAGCCGGGTGGATTGGAGATCACTTTGGCAATTGATGATGCGATCGGGAAATAGGTGCCCCCACGCGATCCCGACCCGATCTTGAAGAAGCGCAGATCATCGGCGCCGGCCGGAGGGACGTTCGAGAAACAAAGAATTGCGACGGCTAGCCCAACAACAACCCAGTGCTTCATCTGCGCACCCCCCCTGATTTGTTTTTTAATTGTAGGCATAAATCTTGAGAGCAGGAAGACAAAATCAACAGCCTTGGTTGGCGGGGCGCGTGTGATAGTTTGTCGGCTGAAAATGCGTTTCCAAAAGGATGATCCAAGTGACGAAATCGACTTACGTGCCGCCCCAAGCGGGTGCCGGCGACTGGCAGGCCCGCGATCCTCAGGATTTGGGATTTGATGCCGGTAAGCTGACAGAGGCGCTGGCCTTCGCCGAAGCGAGTGAGAGCCCGTGGCCTCGCGATCTCGAGGATGCAGGTAACGTACCCGGGCTGACGCAGATCGAACCGGAACCTTGGAACGCGTTCATGGGGCCGTTGAAGCCGCGTGGCGGACCGTCCGGACTTCTTTTGAGGCAGGGCGAGATTGCCGCGAGCTGGGGCGATCCGGCACGGGTCGACATGACGTTTTCGATCGCCAAGAGCTACCTCGCCGTGCTTTGCGGCATCGCCGTCGGTGACGGCCTGATCAAGAACATCGATGCCCCAGTCGTGGGTGATGTCGACATTCCCGAATTCCAGGGTGAGCACAATTCGAAGATCACCTGGCGGCATCTGCTGACTCAGACCAGCGAATGGTCGGGGACCCTGTTCGACAAGCCCGACCAGGTCGATCACTACCGCGAGGTCGGTGCCGACTCGAAAAACGAACGCAAGGGTCAGAAACGTCCGCTCGAGACTCCGGGAACGTTCTGGGAATACAACGATGTGCGCGTCAACGTGTTCTCGCTGGCGCTGCTGCACGTGTTTCGGCGGCCCTTACCCGAAGTCGCGAAGGAACGGATCATGGATCCGATCGGCGCGTCGGACGGCTGGTCGTGGCACGGCTACAAGAATTCCGAAGTCACCATCGACGGCAAACCGATGGTGTCGGTGCCGGGCGGCACGCATTGGGGCGGCGGTCTCTGGATCGACACCTACGATCACGCGCGCTTTGGCCTGCTGATCGCGCGCGGCGGGGAATGGAACGGGAAGCGGATACTCGATGCCGACTGGGTCAGGCAGATGCGGACGCCGATCGACATATATGATGTCTACGGTTTCCTATGGTGGCTGAACACCGGCAAGAAGTATTTCCCCGAGGCGCCGGAAACCAGTTTCTTCGCCCTGGGTGCCGGGTCGAACCTGATTTGGATCGATCAGGAGCTCGATATCGTCGGTGTGTTCCGCTGGATCGAGCAGGGCAAAATTGATGGTCTGCTGGGCCGGTTCATGGCGGCGTTAAAAAGCTGAGAAGCCCACTGAGCGCCATTTTTACACTTTGTAACATTCGCTAACGACGCCGACATATGCATATTACATAGCAGTTCTATTCCTTAGGCCAACGACGGGCTGAAACCGCCGGAGCTTAAGGAAATGACTGCCGTGTACAGACTGCTTGCCATCATCACGATCTTCGCCACCGTTGTCGGCATGGTCGGCGCCGCCGCCGCCCAGCAACGAAAACTGCCGGTGCCGTTAAGCGAGCGCAAGGGCGTCGAGATCAACGATGTCAACCTCGCCCAGGCGGCTGGCGCCAACGTCAACCTGGAAATCGTCAGTGCCTGCGTCAACAACATGGCGACGTTCCAGATCGTCAATATGGGCGACATGTGGCCGCAGCTTGGCAAGCTCAAGATCTATGAAATTGAGAACGGCAACGCCCGCGAGATAACCGAACGCACCATGCGTTTCGCCGAGGGCCAGAAAGCGTCGTTCCGGATGAAGAACCCGGGCCAGGCCAGTATCGGCTTGTTCGTCGAGCCGTCCTGGTACGAGCGTCCCTTCCAGTTCGACGCCGAGGTCGCGTGTAAATGAGATCCGCGACCATCCATCAACGTCTCGCCGTTCTGGCGCTCGCGACGTTCGCATTGCTGATCATGGCGGCAAGCGCATCGGCAGCCTGCCCGACGGTCCCGGAAAACAAGGTGTGGGGCAAGGTGTCGAACCAGGCCATCACACGCTATGTCCAGGCGGCCTATGACGGTGACTGGGATAAATATATCGCGACGTGGGAAGACCGCGCGGTCAAGACCCGCGATCTTGTCAGCCGCGATTCAATCCTGGTGTTTCACGATCAGAACCTTTGGCTGCGGGGCGATACGCTCGCCGGTTACGCGGCCGATGTCGAAAAGCGTGTCAGGGCGGTTCGCTGCCTTGCGCGCGCCAACGCGGATAAACCTGTTTCGGGAGAGACCCTCGCCGGTTCTGCGCTCAACGGGGGTTCCTGATTTCCCCCAGGGCGTCGGAGTTACCCCGGCGTTCCCGAGGAAAGGCCCGGCCTTTGGCCGGGTCTTTCTGCGTCTGGAGGATAGAAGTCAGCCGTCGGCGAGGGCGTAGAGCCTCTGCATGCTCTCCTGCGTGAGATTTCCGCCCGTCAGTGCCGCCACGGTGTTCAGGGACGTATCCACTTTATCCGAAAGAAACGCCGCCGAGGCGACGACACCGGCCGCTTCGCCCAGTAACTTGGCGCGGGTGAGGAGGGTGACGAAGGCGCGCCCGATGTCGTTTTCGGACACCAGCACGATATCGTCCATATATTCCTGAAGATGCGCGAACGGCCGCTCGCCGGGGCGGCGGGCGGACAAGCCGTCTGCAATGCTGTCCCAATAATCGATGGCCGTGGCCTCGCCTTTCTTTCTGGATACGTAAGCCGCATTGGCGCGTTCCGGCTGAACGCCGATGACCTTTACGTCGGGGCGCAGGTTCTTGACTGCCGCCGCCGTTCCCCCGGCAACGCCACCCGAAGACACGGGCACAAGTACCTGTTGCACGTCTTCGAAATCTTCGCAGATTTCCAGGCCGAGCGATGCATGGCCGGCGGTGATCCAGTATTCTTCCCACGTATCGATAGCGGTCATGCCGCGCTGTTCGGCGACCTCGAATACCATCGGCTGGCGGCCGAGCGCGTCGTCGCAGAAGATCACCTCGGCACCGTGTCCTTCGGTCGCGGCGACTTTATAGGCGCTGGTTTCACGCAGCATGACGACGGCGATGGGCACATTCAAAAGCCGGCCGGCGAAAGCGAACGCCTGCGCGAAATTGCCGCTGGATGTCAGGATGACACCCTTGGCTTTTTGTTCCGGTGTCAGCCGGTCGAGCATGGTGAAGGCGGCCCGCACCTTATAGGCGCCGGTGACTTGAAGATTCTCGCATTTGACCAAAAGCCGCTCGTTGCCGATTTCGCGGCTGTCCCGCGCGACGGGAATGATCGGCGTGCGCCGGACGGCGGGGTGCAGTCGCGCACGGGCGTCCTTGATGTCGTCGAAGCTGACCAGAAGGGACATATCTTCGCTCTAGAAGCCGAGCGACAGGTTCTTCGCGTCCAGCCTGCCCATGGCGAGCAGGAGCTGATAGACCGCGAGGCGCTCGTCGTAGAACGCCGAGGTGTAGTTGATCTGGGCGTTGTTGACCTCGTTCTCGGCGTCGAGAACGTTGATGACCGTTTCCTTACCTGCTTCGCGCAGCTTCTTGCGGCTTTCGAACACTTCGGAGGCGATGTTCACCGCGTTCTCAAGAAGCTCGAGGCGTTCGCGTGCGGTTAAAAGGGATTGCCATGCCAGCTTCGACTGTTCGACCACTTTACGGACCGTGTATTCGTGCTGATCTTTCGAAGCGTGATAGTCATACGCCGCCTGCGCCATCGAGGCGCGGGTCGAGAAGCCGGTGAATAGTTCCCACGTGCTGGAGACGACGAGCGAATAATCGCGCCGGGTCCCCAGTGTTGCGTTGTTGTTCTTCTCGTAATTGTACGAACCTTCTAGGTCGACCGACGGGAACAGTTCGGCCCTGACCGTGCGGCGGCGTTCACGGGCGACCTCGACGGTCGTGCCCGAATTGCCGACGGCCGGGTTCTCGATCACGGCGATGTCGATGGACTTGGAAAGTTCGCTCGGGATCAGGTCGATCGGCGGTTCGGGGTCGAGCATCGCCTCGACATCCGGCGGATGGCCGAAGACCTGGGTGTAGCGGCTGATGGCATCTTCGAGGGCACCCTCGAAGTTGACCCGGCGTTCCTTGGCGATCTGCAGGCGCGATTTGGCCTGCAGGACGTCGACCGCGACACCGGAACCCCGCTGAACGCGTTCGTCTTCGAGGTTGAGCTGGCGTTGGATGGTCGCTTCGTTTTCACGCGCGAGCTCGATCAGGCGGCGTTGGCGCAAGACGTCGATATAGACCTGGATGCCTTCGAAGATCGTGTTCTGGCGCGTCCCTTCGTAAGAGATCTGCGCCAGTTCCCGGTTGAGCCGCGCCGTGCGCACGGCGGACGCCGTGGCGTAGCCGTTGAACAGGTTCTGGGTGACGGTGAGGGAGGCGGTGTTCCGCGTCCGGCCGTAATCGTTGGCGCCCGGCGAGTTGTCGCTTCGCGTCGTCGGGCTGTCTATGTCTTCGTAGCCCATGTCACCGGTGACGCTCACCGTCGGGTAGAAATCAGAGACCGCTGCGTCGACGCCCTGGCGTGACGATTGCAGCGATTTTTCGGCGGCCTTGATCTGCGGATGGTTGTTCAGAAGACCGGTCAGTTCGATCTCAATCGGGTTGGCCATGGCGTGCGCCGACAAGCCCAAAAGAAGGGCCGTCACGGAACAACAAATGGTCAGCCGTTTAATGGGCAAATCCCAGCTCCTGATTTCCCCGTTCTGCCGCCGCAGTCGGTCAGCGGTGGCGATTCGGTTAAAAAATACCGGTTTGCCGTTCTGCATACAAGATTTAGCGTTAAAAACCACTGAATCCGCACGATTTTTCCGCCCGGGCGGGCGCCGGAGATTTACTCCGGCTCGCCGTACCCGCCGCCGCCCGGTGTCCGCAATTCGAACACATCGCCGGCGTTCATCTCGGTTTCATCGTTACCGCGAAGTTTGTCGACGCTGCCGTCAGCGCGGGTTACAGAGTTTTCCCCGCGCGCACCGGCCTTGCCGCCCTTCATACCCCACGGGTCGGTGTGACGATGACTGGAAAGGACTGTCGCCGTCATCGGTTCCAGGAACCGCATGCGCCTGACCACGCCGTTGCCGCCGTGGTGTTTGCCGTCGCCACCCGATCCCTTACGAATCGAAAACTCCTCGACCCGGACCGGGAACCGGTTTTCCAGCACCTCGGTATCAGTCATCCGGGTGTTGGTCATATGCGAGTGAACCGCATCGCAGCCGTTGAACGTCGGGCCCGCGCCGGTGCCGCCGCAGATCGTCTCGTAGTTCTGATAGACGTCGTTGCCGTAGACGAAATTGTTCATCGTCCCCTGCGACGACGCCAATACCCCGAGCGCACCGTAAAGCGCGTCGGTGATGCACTGTGAGACCTCGGTGTTGCCTGCGATCACGGCAGCCGGATATTCCGGGCTGATGATCGATTTCTCCGGCACCTTGATCTTGAGCGGTTTCAGGCACCCCTCGTTCAACGGGATCTCGTCGTCGACCATGGTACGGAACACGTACAGCACCGCCGCCTTACAGACCGCGAGGGGGGCGTTGTAGTTGTGGTTGCCCTGGGGCGACGTACCGGTGAAGTCGATCAAGGCTTCGCGCGCTTCCTTGTTAACGGTGATCTTCACCTGGATGGTGTCGCCGTTGTCCATCGGGTAGGTGAACTCGCCATCCGACAGCACGTCGAGCACGCGGCGCACGCTCTCTTCAGCGTTGTCCTGCACGTGACCCATGTACGCATGCACCACGTCGAGACCGAAGTGCTGGATCATCTTGCGAAGCTCGCGCACGCCGGTTTCGTTGGCGGCAATCTGCGCCGTCAGGTCGGCCATGTTCTGCATCGGGTTGCGGCACGGGTACTTGCCGGACTTCAGCAGATCGTAGGTTTCCTTTTCGCGTAGCTTACCTTCCTCGACCAAAAGGAAGTTGTCGATCAAGACACCTTCGTCTTCGATATGTGTCGAATCCGGCGGGGCCGAACCCGGGGTACGGCCGCCGATATCGGCCTGGTGTCCGCGTGAGCCGACATAGAACAGGATATCCTTGCCTTCCTGATCGAACACCGGGGTGATCACGGTGACGTCTGGCAGGTGCGTGCCGCCGTTGTAGGGGGCGTTGAGCGCGTAAACGTTGCCGGGTTTGATCTGCCCCGCGTTCTCGCGGATCACGGTCTTGATGCTCTCGCCCATGGAGCCCAGGTGGATCGGCATGTGCGGGGCGTTGGCCACCAGATTGCCTTCGATGTCGAAGATCGCACAGGAAAAGTCGAGCCGTTCCTTGATGTTCACCGAATACGCCGTGTTGGCGAGGGTCGCGCCCATCTGTTCGGCGATCGACATGAACAGGTTGTTGAAGATCTCCAGCATCACCGGGTCGGCTTCGGTGCCGACGGCGAAGGTCTGGGGACGTTCCTTGATCCGCTTGAGGATCAGGTGACCGCGCGAGTTGAGATACGCCTGCCAGCCGGGTTCGACGACCGTGGTCGCCGTCTCTTCGGTAATGATGGCGGGGCCGTCGACCTTGTCGCCCGGCAGGAAGCTCTCGCGGGTATAGACGGGGGTGTCGTGATCCTCGCCACCCGAATACATCCGCACCGTGTCGCGGGGCGTGATCTGCTGGCCGTCGGAGGTTTCCTTCATCTCCGGATCGATCATCGACTCGGTCGCGCCCACGGCTTCGACGGCGAGCGCTTCCATCACCAGCTTGCGGCCTTCCGGCACGAACCCGAAGCGCTGGCGGTGCAGGTCTTCGAACTCGGCGGCCATCTTGGCGGCGTCGTCGAGCGATACCACGAGCGCGCTGTCCGTGCCTTCGTAACGAAGGTGTATGCGGCGGTACGACGTGATGCTCTTGTCGTCGATGCCCTGGGATTTGACCTCCTTCTCGGCGTCGGTGGCCATCTCGTCGAGGATCGGAATGACACGGGCGACGGCATCGTCGTCGAGCGGTTCCTGGACCGAACGTTCGCGAAGCGCACGGATGTCAGCGAGACCCATCCCGTAAGCTGAAAGCACACCGGCGAACGGATGAACGAACACCGTCTTCATACCAAGCGCATCGGCGACCAGGCAGGCGTGTTGACCACCCGCGCCGCCGAAGCAGTTGAGCACATAGTTCGTGATGTCGTAGCCGCGCTGCACCGAAATCTGCTTGATCGCGTTGGCCATGTTCTCGACCGCGATGGTCAGGAACCCTTCGGCGATGTCTTCGGGGGTGCGTCTCGCTTCGCCGGTGTCCTTGGCAATGCGGTCCGCGAGTTCGTCGAACTTCGACTTCACCGCGTCGCCGTCGAGCGGCTCATCGGCGTTGGGGCCGAACACGCTCGGGAAGAACTGCGGCTGGATCTTGCCCAGCATGACGTTGCAGTCGGTGACGGCGAGCGGTCCGCCGCGGCGATAACACGCCGGGCCCGGGTTGGCGCCGGCGCTTTCCGGACCGACGCGGAACCGTGCTCCGTCGAACATCAGGATCGACCCGCCGCCGGCGGCGACGGTGTGGATGTTCATCATGGGTGCGCGCATGCGCACGCCCGCGACCACGTTCTCGAGGGAGCGTTCGTACTCGCCGTCGAAGTGCGCGACGTCGGTCGATGTGCCGCCCATGTCGAAGCCGATGATGTTGTCGAAGCCCGCGATCTGCGCGGTCCGGACCATGCCGACGACACCGCCCGCCGGACCGCTGAGGATGCTGTCCTTACCCTGGAAGAGCTTGGCGTCGGTCAGGCCGCCGTTCGATTGCATGAACATCAGGCGCGGGCCATCCGAGCCGCCGGCTTCGAGATCGGCCGCGACGCGGTCGACGTACCGTCTCAGGATCGGCGAGAGGTAAGCGTCGACGACGGTCGTGTCGCCGCGCGACACGAGCTTGATCAGCGGGCTCACCTGGTGGGAGACGGAGATCTGCGTGAAGCCGACGTCCTTCGCGATCTCGCCTGCCTTGATTTCGTGTTCGGTATGCTTGTAGCCGTGCAGGAAGGCGATGGCGACCGAGCGGATGCCGTCGTCATAGATATCCTTTAGACCCTTCCTCAACGCGTCTTCGTCGAGCTCTTTGAGAATCTCGCCGTCGACGGCAACCCGTTCATCGGCTTCCAGAACTCGCTCGTAGACCAGTTCGGGGAGCTTGATGTTCATGTCGAAAAGACGGGGGCGGTTCTGGTAGCCGATGCGGAGTGCATCGCCGAACCCCTTGGTGATGACCAGCGCCGTCCTATCGCCCTTGCGCTCGAGGAGCGCGTTGGTGGCGACGGTGGTGCCCATCTTGACCGCGTCGACTTTCCCGGATGGGATCGGATCGTTCTTACCCAAACCCAGCATGTCGCGGATGCCTTGTAACGCGGCGTCCTCGTACTGTTCCGGGTTCTCGGACAGCAGCTTGTGCGAGACCAGCTCGCCGTTCGGTTTGCGGGCCACGAGGTCGGTAAAGGTGCCGCCCCGGTCGATCCAGATTTGCCACATGGCAATAGTCTCCATTACTCCGGGCACACGTCGAGCGTGAAAACCCTTAAAAGGTCAAAAGTCAGTAGAACAGTTTCGGTAGCCAGAGCGCGATTTCGGGGAAGGCCAACAGCAGGCCGACCATCGCGAACATGGCCAACACGAACGGCAATGTGCCGATCATGACGTCGTTGAGGCCGCCTGATTTTCGGATGCCTTGCACGACATAAAGGTTGATCCCGATCGGCGGTGTAATGAGGGCCGCTTCCAGCAGCACCATCAGAACGATCCCGAACCAGACCGGATCGAAGCCGAGCTGCACAACCACGGGCGCGATCAAGGGCGCCGTGGTCAGCAGCATCGACAGCGTCTCCATGAAACAGCCGAGGATGATGTAGAACACGACGATCATGAACATGGTCTGCATCGGGCTTAAGCCCAGGCCGGTCACGAAATCGGCAAGGGCCTGGGTCAGGCCGACCGCCGCCAGGATGAAGTTGAGGAAGATCGCCGCCAGGATGATCAGCATGATCATCGCGGTGGTCCGCATCGTCCCTTCGAACGCGCGTTTCAACATGTCGACCGTCAGCGTCCTGTTCTGCGCTGCCAGCATCAGCGATGCGATCACGCCGAGCGACGCGCCTTCGGTGGGCGTCGCGACACCGGCATAGATCGAACCGACCACGACCAGGAAGATCAGCAGCGGCGGCAGAAGGCCCGACAGGGAACGGATCTTGGCGCCCCAGTCTTGTGGTACGGGATCGCCGTCCCACTTGGGACGGAACAGGCAGGCGATGATGACCGTCAGCATGAACAAGCCGGCCAGCATAAGCCCCGGCAGGAAACCGGCGAGGTACAATTCCGGCACGGACGTGTCGGTCAGCAGGCCGTAAATGATCAGGTTGATCGACGGTGGGATCAGAATTCCCAACGTGCCACCGGCGGCGATGGTGCCGAGGAACAGGCGCTCGTTATAGCCGCGCTTTTCCACTTCCGGGAGCGCCACCGTGCCGATGGTGGCGGCCGTCGCCACACTCGAACCCGACGTCGCCGCGAACAGGGCGCAGGCGCCGATGTTGGAGTGCATGAGCCCGCCCGGCAGCCAGCCGAGCCACTGCACCATGCCTTCGTACATGCGCTCTGTGATGCCGGAGCGGAGCAGAATCTCGCCCATCAGGATGAACATCGGGATCGCGACCAGCAGGAATTCGATCGAGTTCTGCCAGAAGATATCGCCGATCGCCAAATGCAGGGGCATGAACGAATGGAAGTTGGACATGAAGATGCCGAGCCAACCGAGCACGCCTGCAATCGGCACGCTGACAATGACCAGCCCCATGAGAATCAGTATTGCTTGTATCATCATGGCGGCGGTCTCAGCTTTCTTCTTCGATCTGTTCGTCGAGCGATTTGATGCCCATCAACTTGTGGATGGCGACCCAATCGCGTTTGAACAGTGAGATGATGGACGAAATGGTCATGACGGCGCCGGTGACCACGAACAGGACAAGCCCGGCGAACCATGCCGTTTGCGGAATGGCGAGCGGCGTCTGCAGCGGTGAAATGGACCGCGACTGGTTGGCGTAGGTGTCGAGCAGCAATGACGACGCGCGGTAGGTCACGTAACCGATAAAGGTCAGCAACAGAATATTGCCGAGAATGTCGAGAACGCTCCGCAGCCAAATCGGTAAATGTTGATAAAGCGCGTCGACCCGCATATTCGAGCGATGCAGCAATGCATAGGTCAGTGACAGGCTGGTGGCGATGCCGAAGGCATACCCCGACAGTTCGTCGGAACCGGCCATGGAAATGTTGAAAATCTTGCGCAGGATGACATCGACGGTGACGATCAGCGCGGCAATCACCAGAAGCGCGCCACCCAGCCAAACCAGGCGCAAGGCGAGCCCGTCCAGGCCTTTCAAGGTCTTATCGAGAATATTCACGAGCGTGCTCCAGGAAATTACTGGCCGGGAGAAAAACTCTCCCGGCCAGCGGTTAGCCAGACTTATTTCTTGGCGGTGATGTTGACGATCGGGCCGACAACTTTGTTCCACGTTTCAACGCACTCGGCGCTGCAACGGTCCGCCCAATTCTTGACGACGACATCCTGAGCGATCTTCTGCTGCTTCTTGATGTCTTCCGCCGACGGTTCAACGAGCTTCATGCCGCCGTTCGGGCCGAGCGGGCATTCCTTGCCGGTCAGGCACTGGATCGCCAGCGCGTCTTCCTTGGCGGTTTCTTCCCACATGCGGTCCGTCAGCTTGTTGACTTCGTCGGTCAGCAGTTTCTGCTGATCGGCGGACAGGCTGTTCCACGTCTTCAGGTTGATCGCGCCGAACGCCATACCCCAGCCAACGCGCATGGTGTAGGCGTGGGTCGCGGCCTGGTACCATTTGGCGTTATAGGCCGGCATGGTGCCGGTGATGCCGCAGTCGACAACGCCTTTCTGCAGCGCCGGGATGACTTCCGCGAACGCCACGGTGACCGACGTGCCGCCGACGCCCTGAACGAAGTCTGCAAGCGAGGCCGTATAAGTACGGATTTTCTTACCCTTCAGGTCGTCGATCGAGTTGATCTCGGCGTTGCACCAGAGGTTCTGGCTCGGGAACGGATACAGTTGCATCAGTTTCGAGTCGTAAATTTCTTCGAACTTCTTCTGCATGACCGGCATGTAGGCATCGACAACTTTACGTGCCGTGCCGATGTCCTGCGCCAGCGACGACAGATCGACACCGTCGAACATGGCGTTTTCAGCCGAGACGTAACCCATCACGCCGTGCGCGTAGTTGAACACGCCCTGCTTCAGCAGGCGCATGATTTCGAAACCTTTCAGGCCGAGATCGGTCTGCGGCTTGATCTCGCCCTTGATGGAGCCGCCGGACGCTTTGCCGATGACTTCGTTCCAGAACGGGCCTTCGTGTTTCTGGTAGTTGGTGAGGTTGCCCCACGTGCCGACCGCCTTGATGGTCACGTCGGCGGCGCTGGCCGGGCTCGTGGCCGTCATGGCCGCGATGCCGAAGGCGCAGGCAAGTCCGATGGTTTTTAGACGTCTCATACTGTAAGTCTCCCTTAGTTTGATGAGTTTGGTTTTTTGGAATCCGTTGCCCAGGCCGGAACGTCCGTTACCAGCATCCTGCCGGGGGCGTGGGTGATGCAGATCGACGGCTTCGCCGATCTGACAGCATTTTGCGGCGTCACGCCGCAGGCCCAGAAGACGGGAATTTCGCCGTCCCTGAAGTCGGTTTTGTCGCCCCAGTCCGGGGCGTTGATGTCCTTGATGCCGATCGCCGCCGGATCGCCCATATGGACGGGCTGGCCGTGCGCATGCGGGAAGCGCGCGCAGATGGCGCTGGCGCGAATCGCGTTTTCGACCGTTAGCGGACGCATCGATACGACGGTGCCGCCGGAAAACGGGCCCGCTTTTTCGGTTTCGATGTTGGTGATGAACATGCCGACGGTGCGGTCTTCGTCGATATGACGCAGCCGTATGCCGTCGGCGATCAAGGCGTCTTCGAACGTGAATGAGCAACCGATGGCGAAAGCGACGAAATCGTCGCGCCACATATGACGGATGTCGGCGACCTCGTCGACCAGTTCACCGTTCTCATAAATTCGATAAGCCGGCACGTCCGTTCGGATGTCGATATCGTCTCCCAGTGTGCGCATCATCGCATCGCCGGTATCCGAGACGCCGATCAACGGGCACGGTTGCGGATTGCGCTGGCAGTATCTTGCGAAGTCGAGGGCGTACTCCGCCGGCAGGATGACGACGTTCCCCTGCAGCATGCCGGGTGCGATCCCGGCGGTGTGGCCGATGTACTTTCCTTCACGGAAATGCGAACGCGCTTCGGCGGCGGTCATCCCCGCGAAGTCGGCATACGACATGTACGAAACGGCCCTTTGGGCTTCTGCGACGTTGCCCATGCTACCCCCCAATTTCTCTATGCCAACCTATCTGTCGGCTTCTGTCGATAGAAATCTAAGCAATATGAAGGGTGAAAAGTCTAATTTATATTTTTTAGACTTGTTTATAGATTTATTTTATAACCGCTCCAGCTGCGTTGGGGCGGGGATTAAGTCATGAATCTCAAACAGTTGGAGGCGTTCCTCTGGGTTGCACGCCTCGGTAGTTTCTCGAAAACGGCCGAACGTCTGTTCACGACTCAGCCGGCGATCTCCAGTCGAATCGCCAATCTCGAAGATGAATTGCGGACCGAGCTGTTTACGCGCGATGCGGGTGAGGTGCGATTAACCGCCGCCGGCCGCGACCTGATCGGGCTTGCGGAGGACACGCTCGCCAACGTCCAGGCGATGCGCGAGCGCGCCGGGGTGCCGGCAGAGGTATCGGGCGTGCTTCGGCTTGGGGTGTCGGAGACCATCGTGCAGACCTGGTTATCCGATCTCTTGGCGGAACTGCGCGATACCTACCCGGCTTTGGACATTGAAATCTCGGTCGACGTCACGGCCAACCTGCGCAACTTCCTGGTCGAGCACACCATTGACATCGCATTCCTTTTAGGGCCGGTGTCGGAATACACGGTGACGAACACCCCCCTAAGTGACTACCCCCTGATCTGGGCCGTGCGCCCGAAGGCCGGGGAGACGTCGGCGAAACAAATGTCCCTTGATCAGATGAGGCAGTTTCCGATTCTCACCTTCCCGCAGAACACGCGGCCCTATTTCGAGATCAACGAGGCGATCCGCGCGCGCACCGGCGAAGCCCCCCGGCTGTTCCCGTCGACATCGCTGTCGGCGATCCTCAGAATGGCCGAACGTGGCGTCGGCATCGCCTGCATTCCGCGTGTGTTCGCCGCCAACGCGCTCGCCGATGGGCGTCTGATCGAGATCGAGAACGACTGGCATCCGACGCCCTTGAACTACACCGCCAGCTATATCGCCGATCCGTCGCGCCCGATCATCCAGCGCATCGCCGAAATGGCGCATGCCATCGCCGCCACTTAGTGCTGTGCGGGTGACGATATCTTGAACATCACGACACCCGTGACGATCAATACGGCAGCGACCGCGCGCATGGGGCTGAGGTGCTCGCCGAGCAGACTTACGCCGACAACAAACGCACCTACGGCGCCGATGCCAGTCCAGACGGTGTAGGCAACGCTCAGCGGCAACGTCCGCATGGCGAGTGCCAGCATCCCGAAACTAACGGTCATCAACCCGATGGTCAGAGCGCTTGGCCCGAGACGTGAAAATCCGTCGGAGTGTTTCATCGACACTGCCCAGGCGACTTCGAGCACGCCGGCAAGTAAAAGATATAACCAAGCCATAACTCGGCCCTCCTTCATTGAAGAGCCGGGCCGTCCCGGTTTGTTTGCTCAGATTGATTGAGGGCGTCGTCGCCTTGCGGAGGGAAGTAGCAACACTTAATGCCGCGGGCAAGGTAATTCGGGTTTGCCCGTGCTTGACCATCCGGCGGCGGCGCAGCACTTTATGCCCCTCTTAGGGGAGACATAAGAAAATGAACGATAACATCCGACGCCTTGTTTACTTCGAGAACTGGGCTCATCCCGTCGCTGTTGAGATTCTCGAGAACGCTCCGGGGATAGAACTGATCCGCCTGGAACAGGACGACGACGAAGACAAGGTCTTCGAAGTCATGAAAAGCGCGCACGGCTACCAGATGCTCGCCAAGACCGAAATGCAGCCACGCTGGCGTCCGGACAGGGCGTTCATGGAAAAATGCCCGAACCTGCTTGCGGTGGCGTCCCTGGGCGCTGGTTTTGATGCCTGCGACGACGCCGCGGCGACGGACTTGGGCATAATGGTGATGAACAATTCGGGCGCGAATTCCGACAGCGTCGCGCAGCACGCCATCGGCATGATCTTGGCGCTGGGCAAGAACATGATCCGCCACGACCGGATGATGCGCGAAGCCCCCGGCCTCGACAGGATGAGCTATCCCGGTCTCGAGACGACGGGCAAGACGCTCGGTATCGTCGGTCTGGGTCAGATCGGCCGGCGTACGGCGAAGATCGCCAAGCATGCCCTTGATATGAATGTCATCGCCTTTGATCCCTATATCTCGGATCAGGATTTCGCCGACCGCCACGCGACGAAGGTCGATTTCGAAACCCTGTTCCGGACGTCGGACTTCATTTCCGTGCACTGCCCGCTGACCAACGAGACGCGCGGCATGATCGGTAAGGAAGCCTTCGCGATGATGAAGCCGTCGGCGTATTTCATCACCACCGCACGTCACTATGTCCACGACGAGGACGCACTTGTCGCGGCCCTCGCCAACGGTCAGATGGACGGCGCCGGGGTCGATGTCTTCAACGACGAGCCGCCGGGACCGGGCCATCCGCTGATGCAGTTCCAGAACGTCCTGATGACGCCGCACGCGGCGGGCATCACCGATGTCTGCAACTACAACATGGCGAAGTGGGGCGCCGAACAATGGATCGATGTCCTGAACGGCAAGCGCGCGCCGCGCCTCGTCAATCCTTCGGTCTGGGACAAGTACGTCGAGCGCCACACCCGGATC
Organism: Rhodospirillales bacterium; assembly: GCA_017644185.1. Classification (GTDB taxonomy): domain Bacteria; phylum Pseudomonadota; class Alphaproteobacteria; order Rhodospirillales; family Casp-alpha2; genus UBA4479. The sequence goes on along the minus strand of JAEPMA010000002.1, from coordinate 440,054 downwards.
ATCGGCCACGCCCCGGAAGGGTGAGTTCACCCCCGAACCCGATCCTTGAAGCGGGATCTGCCCCGATCTGTGGAACCGTGGTATAGAAAGACCGGGGTTAAGCCTGTTGGTGGAGGTCCGGGACATGGGTCATTTTAGAGACGATAGCCGCGCCGCCGAGCGCTACGTCGTCGATGCGCGCGTCAAGGGCAGCGTTGCTGGCCAGGCGTTCGAGGGTGATCTTCAGGATGTCTCCGAGACCGGCGCCGCCGTCACGGGTATGCCGCAGAGCATCTTCGAGAACAATCAATTCGTGGAAATGCATATGGAGGGCTTCGGCCACCGGCAAGGCTACGTGGCCCGCCGCATCCCGGAGGGCTTTGCCCTGCAGTTCGCGGAAAGCGAAGACGAAGAGAAATGCAGACAGGAGTTCCGGGACGCGGTCCGTGCCCTGGGCCCAGGTGCATTGCGCGGATAGTCTTTTCAGATTGCGCGCATTCCCGTTATCGGACGTCCTGAACGGGCCTCAAGATTTCCTAGAACAAAACCTCAAGACTGTTGGTGATCAGGCTGAGAGCGCCGTAACCGATCACGCAGACGCCGACACTCGTACCAAGGGCGGCACCGACAGTTTCGTTCATGATTTCTTTCATTCGTAACTTCATAACTGCCTCCTTTTGTCTTGGAGCCGCACCCGTTCTGGACGCGATCTCAAGTCTGGACGTTAACCATTAAAGTCGAAGGCAGCTAAGGCGTCTGTGATCGGTCGCACACCCGACCTATTTTTATATTAACCCTGTTATTCGCAGATTTTGCGGAGCGCATCCCATTCGTAGCCGCTCATCGTGCGGCCCACGCCCTGCGACAGGTCACGGATATCGCGCGCCCGGTTTTCGCCGCTCGGGTGGGTGTTCAGGAACGACGGCACGACACCGGCAAGCGGTGTCTCCTTCTCGATGCGTGCGACGAAGTTGGCCAGAGGCAAAGCCGTCAGACCCAATTGATTGAGCGCGGTGACGGCGAGAAAGTCGGCGGCGGCCTCGGCATCGCGGCTATAGCCGGTCTCGATCAGGTTGGCGGCGAGCCCGCCGAGCGCAGCGCCGCCGAACACGTCACCGACGATCAGGCTGACCATAAGCGTGGCGCCCGTCTGCTTGATCGACACCTGCAACGGGTCGCGCCGGGCGACGTGAGCGATCTCATGGGCGAGCACCCCGATGACCTCGTCGCCGCTCTCGGCTTTGTCCAATAACCCGGAGAGGATCACGACTTCGCCGCCCGGCAACGCCAGCGCATTGGCGACCGGCAGGCGGACGACGCTGACGCGGACGGGGAAGGGCGTTTCCATCAGGTTCGCCAATTCGTCGGCGCGCTTTTGCAGAATCCCGAAAGCGCGCGGGTTCGTGCATTCGATATGTCTCGTCGTGTCGCGCATGCGTCCGAAGAGCTGGAACAGCTGATCGCGCGCGGCTTTGCCGATGTTCTGTTCCAACGCGGGCGGGACCAGGCCGACGATGGCGCTCGATGCGGCGGGCAAAAGAAAGACGAAAATACCCGCGATCGAGGCTGCGGCGAGAATGCCGGCCGCGACCCATGTCGGCCATCGGACGGCACCGCTGTCGCGCTTCGTCAGGTTGGGGCACTTGTGCGTAAGCCATCCGCCATCGTCGTTGATGTTCAGCGTTATACGGGCGTCGGTGTTGTTCAATCTCAGGCGGATCGGCGGGCGGCGGTGCGCGTTATCGACATAGCGGATGTCATCAAGGGGCCAGCGCGCCAGCTCCCGATAGACCTGATCCGAGATAACGAGGTCGTTGCCCGAAATCTCGGCGAGCGCCTTGCGCCGGAGCGCCGTCTGGCCGTCATTGTAGTGAAGCGGAATGGCCAATTTTTGCTACCTTGTCATTCCCGCGAAAGCGGGAACCTAGGAATGGTTGCTCTGGGTCCCCGCTTTCGCGGGGATGACAACGAAAGAGTACGCAACGAAAGGACGCAGGTGGGCAAGGTCAAAAACCGCCGATGTCGAGCGCGTCGGCCAACCCCTCGCCGGTTCGCGGGCCGGTGCTCGCGGTCTGTACGGCGTGCTCCAGCACATGCGGGTTGTCGACTGTGGTCGTCTTGACGAGCTGTTTGACAATCTCGAAGCGGAAAATCAGGGTCCAGACGAAGGGGATCAGTAGAACCAGCGTCACGAATCCGGCGACGGCAAATCCGGTGAGATCGGAGATCATCCGGGCGTCCGCCGGGCCGCCGTATCGGAGTTGCTGGCCGGCCCCGATCAGCGACGGCGCGAACACACCCAGGAGTGCCGCGAACGCCGCCAGGATCATGATGATGCATATCACGCCGACCAGGAACAGCCACCAGAACGGAAGCCGCGAGCGGAAGGACGCCTCGCCGAGCCTGAGCCCACCGATCTGCAGGCGCGCCTGGCGCACCCGGTAAAACATAAAACCGAATAACCCGAGCGCATCGGTCAAAAGAATCAGACCCCCGACAATCGCGACGGCGTCGCGCTGCGCGGTGTCGAGAGAATTGAAATCGACCCGTGTGCCGAACCCAAACTCCATGACCGCCCATAATGCGAACCCCGCGTTGATCAGGATCGCCGCGAACACAGGTGCCCATGCCGGCAAAAGGGTGCGTGCACTTCCCTCGAACCGGAACGCCAGGTCGCCCAGACGCGTGTGGCGGACCTGATAGCGCCAAAGGTCGATCTGCATGAAGGGGTAGGCCAACCCGAGCGTGAGGACCGTCAAGACCGTCCATCCCGCCGCGAGCTTGAGATACGACCACGTTGATCCGTCGAGGCCGAACCTGACGCCGCGCCAGCGGGTCCGGCTCATCCGATAGCGCCACATGCGGTAGAAGCCGATCTGCAAAAGCGCGAACAGCACGACGTAATAAAGGACTTCGAGCGCGACATGCATTTCCGGGTGGTGCGGCGGCACAAGGGTGTTGATGGCGCCGTAGACCAGGCCCAATGGGAAAAGCACGGCGATGACGATCAGGAAGCCGACGAACAACTCACCGCCGGTGCCGGTGTATTCCAGGGGATCGTCCAGGAACGATACATTGCGCCAGAAAAATCGGCGGATGTTGGTCTTGGCCCAGAACCGGTAAATCCCGAGTGTGACCAGGGTCAGTAGCGCATTCACGACCAGAAGTCCGGCGAAGCGGCGCCGGGTCGCGTTGAACGTCAGGGCAGCTTGGTCTGCTGTTTCTTGTACTTGATCCATCAGCCGGGACGGTCTCCACTTGCGGCAATGCGCGCCGCCCACTATCGATGCACGAAAGCGACGGGGGCGGCAAGGCGGGGGGGAACTGTTTGGGCGTGTTGAATAAAATTCTGGCGTTCTTGAGCCGCTACGCGCCGCAGGCGATGGCGGGCGGCATTTTTCTCGGGCTGTTGATGCCGGGACTGGCGTTGCAACTGCGGCCTTATCTGGCAGAAGCGGTCTGGGGTTTGTTGTTTCTCGCCATGGTGCGGATCGAATTCCGGGATGTCGTCGAACGGATGCGCCGCCCGATGCTGGTCATCGCATTGGTGACGTGGATGCTGGTCATCACGCCGTTATTGATGACTTTGATTCTGATGGGGGTCGACTTGCGCCCGGGTCTCGAGGCCGCCCTGATCCTGACCGCGGCTTCGTCGTCACTGTTCTCGACACCGACGTTGGGGATCATGTTTGGCTTGGACGGCGCGCTCCTTCTCATCGTGCTGGTGATCACCACGTTGCTGGTGCCGATTACGCTTCCCCTTGTGGCGCTGACGCTGCTGGGGTTCGACATGGGCGCGGACCCGTTCGCGATGATGGGACGGATGTCGGCGCTCGTCCTGTCGTCGGCGGCCGCCGCCATCGTCACCCGCAAGCTGATGGGCGGGCCCCGCGTCGAACGGTCGGGGACGTTTTTCGATTCGGTCGCCGTTGTATTACTGATCGGTTTCGCCATCGGGATCATGGACGGGGTCACCGACCGCCTGATCGGAGATCCGGCCTATATCGTTTTCGTCGCGGCGATCTCGTTCGTGGTCTATGCGGGGATGATGGCGGCCAGTTACGTGGTCTTCATTTATGCCGTGCCTGGGGCGGGCAGGCGCGCCTCGATCAGCGCCGGGTTTATTTCGGGCACCCGCAATCTCGCCATAATCTTGGCTGTTTTGCCCGCCAGCGTGGATCCGGACGTGCCACTCTTCTTTGCGGTGGGACAGTTCCCTATATACATTATGCCGATCGTGCTTAAGCCCGTCTTTCGGCGGCTCCTGAGGTAAGGCAGCACGGACGCGAAACTGAAACGACCGCAAGCGGAGTAGAGGATTTTGCGACATTGGAAATTCTGGCGCCGGGTGGCATTGATTTTCGCTTTGGCCGTGGCAGGGTCCGCGGTCACGGCCTTGGACCGGCATAACGTGAAGGCCGACTGGCGGACGGCGAGCCGCGAATCGGTTGGGATCGCGCCCGACCCGGCCCAGGTGCGCGATGCCGTGATCCAGGTTTATGGTGCGCGCGCCTATAATTGGCGTGGTTATTTCGGAATTCACACGTGGGTCGCGGTCAAGCCGACCGACGCGCCGCGCTTTACGGTATACGAGGTGATGGGCTGGCGCGCGTACCGGGGCGGCGATGCGGTGGCGATTTCGAACCGCGCGCCGGACGGCCGGTGGTACGGTGCGCCGCCGACGATCCTCGCCGACATCCGGGGCGCGGGCGTGGACGACTTGATCAAGAAAGTCGATGCGGCCGCCAGGAGCTACCCGTACAACGAGACCTACACCGTCTGGCCGGGCCCGAATTCCAATACCTTCACCGCGCACGTCGCCCGCGCGGTGCCGGAACTGAGGCTGGATTTGCCACCGACCGCGATCGGCAAGGATTATATCCCTCACGGCGGGATTTTCGCCGAGGCGCCGAGCGGCACCGGATATCAGGTTTCATTGTTCGGTTTGCTTGGTATTCTGGCGGCGAGAGAAGAGGGGATCGAGGTCAATATCCTTGGCCTCACGTTTGGATTGGACTTGGCCGAGCCGGCGTTGAAGTTGCCGATGGCGGGGCGGATCGGGTCCGGCAGCACTAGCGGGGGTTGAACCGACGAAATGAGCGTTTGGGGCAAGGTCATCGGCGGCGTAGCCGGTTTTGCCGTCGGTGGACCCATCGGTGCGATCATCGGCGCCGTTGCCGGCCACCACGTGGTCGACAAGAACAAGAAATCCGGCAAGCTGGACCAGGACGATAAACAAGTCGCCTTCACGACCGCCGTGATCGTGCTGTCGGCGAAAATGGCCAAGGCCGACGGCCGGGTCACGCGCGACGAGGTCGACGCCTTCAAGCAGCTGTTCCACATCGAACCCGAGGATGTGCCCACCGTCGCCGCGATCTTCGATGAGGCGAAGGAAAGCGCGGAAGGTTTCGAACCTTATGCCGAACAAATCGCCGAGATGTTCCGGGGCGATTGGCATCTCCTGGAAGAGATCATCGGCGCCCAATTCCACATCGCCAAGGCGGATGGCGTTATCCACCCGGGCGAGATCGACTATCTTCGCAAGGTGGCGCTTCTTTTCGGTTTTTCCGAACGCGACTTCGACCGGCTGCAGACGATTTACCTCGGTGGCTGGAAGGGCGAGGGTGGCCGTTCGGTTCGGGCCGACGACGCCTATGACATTCTGGGGGTTTCCAAGGATGCGTCCGAATCGGCCATTAAAAAGGCGTATCGGGATCTGGTCCGTGAAAACCATCCCGACACCCTGATGGCCAAGGGCATGCCGGAAGAATTCATCGAACTGGCGAATGAGAAGCTGGCCAAGATCAACGACGCCTACGACCGCATCAAGAAAGCCCGCGGGTTCTCGTGAGGCCGCCGGTGGTAAAGCCGGCCAAGTTTAAGGAACGCCCATGCCACTGATCGGTGTCGTCGCTGCGCTTGCGACCGTGACACTTTGGGGCTGCAATTTCGTCGCCGTGAAGGTCGCGGTCACCGAGGTGCCGCCCTATTTCGTGACGGCCATTCGCTTCGCGTTGTTGGCGATCCTGCTGGCGCCCTTCCTAAGGGTGCCGAAAGAGCGAACCAAGGATATCGCCGGATATGCCCTGATCATGGGGGTCGGGCATTTCTCATTGTTGTTCTATGCTATTCAGTTCCTCGATATCTCGACGACCGGGATCGTGCTGCAATTGGGCACGCCCTTCGTCGTGCTTTTGGCGTGGTTGATGCTGAAGGAGACCTTCGGCGTCTGGCGGATGGCTGGTATGGCGATGGCGTTTATCGGGATCGTGATCCTGATCGGCGTGCCGACGGCCGGGGTCGATGTCGTCGCGCTGTTGATCCTGGTCTTTGTCGCGGCGATGTGGGCGCTGGGTTCGATCCGGGCCAAGCAAATCCCGGACGTGTCGCCGTTCAGCCTGATTGCATGGATGGGTTTGATCGTGGCCCCGGTCGCGCTCGGCATGTCGTTTTTGTTTGAGGCCGATCAGATGACGCGGGTTATCTCGGCGCCGCCCCGTTTCTGGTATGGGCTGACATACATGACCCTGGCCAGTTCGATCGCCGGGTATGGGCTTTGGTACTGGCTGTTGAACCGATACGACGTGACGGCGGTTGCCCCCTATAATCTGCTCGTGCCGCTGATCGCGGTGGGGAGTGGCGTCACGGTGATGGGTGATGAATTGACGCTCACGAAACTGATCGGTGGGGGGATGATCCTGGGGGGCGTGGCGCTGATCACCGTCCGCCAGATGGTGCTGGCGAGACGGGCCCGGCGGATCTCGACATTGCAAGGGCCGCCGACATGAACGGGGATGTGCAGATTCTTGAGTGGCGCTCGCCCAACTTTAACGGCCGTGAAGGTGCGCCGATCGACATGCTGGTGCTTCACTATACCGGTATGAAGACCTGCGCAGAGGCGCTGGAACGTCTCTGCGACCCGGCGGCCGAGGTGAGCGCGCATTACCTGATCGACGAGGACGGCAATGTCTATGATCTCGTAGGCGAAGAGGCGCGCGCCTGGCACGCCGGTGTCGCATCGTGGCGGGGCGAAACGAACGTCAACAGCCGCTCGATCGGAATCGAGCTGGTCAATCCCGGACACGAGTGGGGCTACCGGGAATTTCCGGCGGCGCAAACGCGCTCATTGTTGCCGTTGTGTCAGGACATCGTTCAGCGCCATGGTATCTTGCCGCGCAATGTCGTCGGCCATTCTGACGTGGCGCCGACGCGGAAGCTCGATCCGGGCGAGCTGTTCGACTGGGCGATGCTGGCCGGGGCCGGGGTGGGTCTCTGGCCCGATACGGATAACCTGCCGGAACCGTGTGAAGATTACGAAGTGCTCAAGATTCTGGTCGAGATCGGCTATGACGTCTCCAACGAGCCTGCCGCCATCGCCGCCTTTCAGCGGCACTTCCGGCCGCGCTGGTTCGACGGCAATCCGGACGAGGAAACACGCCGCACGCTTGCCGCAGTGCGCGCTCTTATATAATGTCCGCCGGCCAGACGGTTGGATGACCGCTCGTAGCTGTCCGAAAGGTGCTGCGGGAGGAAAGTCCGGGCTCCACGGGGATACGGTGCCGGGTAACGCCCGGCGGGGGCGACCCTAGGGAAAGTGCCACAGAAAGCAAACCGCCCGCATTTATGCGGGTAAGGGTGAAAGGGTGCGGTAAGAGCGCACCGCTCGTTCGGTAACGCGCGAGGCATGGTAAACCCCACCGGGAGCAAAACCGAATAGGGACGATGGCGCTTCGGCGCAGGCGCATCCCCGCGCTATCGTCCGGGTAGGTTGCGCGAGGCGTCCGGCAACGGACGTCCCAGATGAATGGTCATCCATCGCTCATCGAGCGGGGACAGAACCCGGCTTACAGACCGTCTGGCTTTACTATGCCGCAGGCAGCTTGGGGTGGATGGGTTGGCCAGGCTGCCGTCTGCCGGCATTCCTCGTTGTTCTGGGTTCCCGCTTTCGCGGGAATGACAATGAAGAGGGATATGAAATCTCGTCATCCCCGCGAAAGCGGGGACCCAGCGATATCGGGCCATAAATCCCGCCAGCCGGGATTATGGTGTTCGATCAGATCTAGCTTCCACTTTCGATACCATTTCTTGATCGCTTTTTCGCGCCGGATGGCGTCTTCGACGTTCGAGAAAATTTCAAAGTGTACGAGCGTCTTGACGCCATATCTCTCTGTGAATCTGCCTGATATTCCGTTGCGGTGTTGCCAGACCCGCTGGACGAGATCCGACGTAACCCCAGTATAAAGGGTGCCGTTGCGCCTGCTGGCGAGGATGTAGACGTAGCCGGACTTCTCCATTCATAGAGATATGCAAGGACCAGCCGCATTTCTGGGTTCCCGGGTGCGCGGGAATGACAATGTCGTGCGTATCTGGGCAGTGCTGTGCCCGCCCCGAAATGACCCAAATCCGCCCATCGTTTCGACACTCACGGCTGCAATACAGGTATCGCGAAAGTCGCGGAATGCCGCAGATTCCCTTGGGGTTGCGTTAACCATATGGAGACGGAACCCATTGACGCCCATAAAAACCCATGATATCCCAAATTATCCCATAAAGGGTACGTGCGCCAAATCCGGTCACGTGTTCGGGGGGAAGACGGCAGAAGCCGTTTTTAACGCGTTGGAATTAAGGAGCCCTAAATGGGCGTCTTTACGGGAACACACACGAACAAGGTCGACAAAAAAGGCCGCGTCTCCGTGCCCAAGACCTTCCGCTCGCTGTTCGACAGCGAGGGGTTTCAGGGTGTCTACGTGTTTCCGTCTTTCCGTCAGTCCGCGCTCGAGGCCTGCGCCGAGAGTTTCATGGAGCGAATCGTCGACAGTCTGGAAGATCTGCCGATGTTCTCCGACGAGCAGGACGACCTATCTATCATCGTCGAAAGCGCGCAACGTCTGCCGTTCGACGGCGAAGGCCGGATCGTCGTCCCCGAGGAATTTCTGGGCAATATCGGGGTCAAGGACGAGATCACCTTTGTCGGGCGTGGCCGCACCTTTCAGATGTGGGCGCCGAAAGCATATACCGATGCCCGCAAGCCCGCGTTCGAGCGCGCACGTACGCGGGGCCTCACCCTCAAGCTGCGCCGTCCCAGTGACGCCGGCGGGGAGGGCTGAGCGATGAGTGAAAAACACATCCCCGTTCTGCTGGATGACGTGGTGGATGTTTTGGCGCCCCGCGACGGGGCCGTCTATGTCGATGCGACGTTCGGTGCCGGCGGGTACTCGCGTGCCTTGCTTGAAGCCGCCGATTGCACCGTCTGGGGCATCGACCGCGATCCCGACGCCGCCGATGCGGGCAACGAGATGGCCGCCGGATACGGCAACCGTCTCACCGTCCTCAACGGGCGCTTCGGGGACATGCGCGAGCTTCTGATGGGGGTCGGCGTGACCCAGGTCGATGGGATCGCCCTCGATCTCGGTGTTTCTTCCATGCAGATCGACGATCCGGCGCGGGGCTTTTCGTTCCGCTTCGACGGGCCGCTGGATATGCGGATGGAAAAAGACGGCATGAGCGCGGCGGACGCCGTCAACAAGCTCGCCGAAAAGGAACTGGCCGACATTATCTATCGCTACGGCGAAGAGCGCGCGTCGCGCAAGATCGCGCGCGCCATCGTCGAGCTTCGCGAACAATCGCCGATCACCCGCACCGGCCAGCTGGCCGAAGTGGTGCGCCGCGTGGTCCGGCGTTCAAAGGATGGCATCGATCCGGCAACGCGCACGTTTCAGGCGCTCCGGATCTACGTCAACGAGGAGCTGGCCGAGCTGGACCGCGGCCTGGCTGCCGCCGCCGCGCTGTTGCGTGAGGGTGGCCGTCTGGCCGCGGTCTCGTTCCACTCGTTGGAAGACCGTCGCCTGAAGACGTTCTTCCAGGAGCGGAGCGGCGCAGGCCCGCAGCCGTCGCGCCACATGCCGGTCAAGGGCGATGAAGCCGCCACTATTTTCGAAGTGCCGGAACGTCGCGGCCGCACGCCGTCGGATGCCGAGATCAACCGCAATCCGCGTGCCCGGTCGGCGCGCCTCAGGTGGGGGGTGCGTACCGCGGCCCCGCTGCTGGAAGCGGCGTGAGGAGGCGGTCATGATCATCAAACGCTCAACCCTGATGCTTCTTCTACTGGCGGCCGCCGCCAGCGTGGCGCTGTTCGTCGTCAAGTACCGGGTGCAGGACCTGGACGATCAGATGCGCGACCTCAGCCGCGAGATCGTCGAAACGCAGGAAAGCATTCACGTCCTTAAATCCGAATGGGCGCACCTGAACCAGCCGGCGCGCCTGCGCACCTTGGCGGGCAAGTATCTGGAAGTCGGCCCGCTGGACGCTGAGCGCATCGGCGATGCCGACAAGATTTTGGACACGCTCCCGGCGCGTGCCGACGAAGCGTCGAAAGATACCGAGATCACGAAGGTGGAGGGCGTGCAATGACCGTCCGTCAGCTTCCCCCCGCGAGCGAACACCGCCGCATCGAAGGTTTCGGCAAGCAGGCGCTGGAGACCGGCCGCAACCGGCTTCTGGTGACCGCCGCCGTGATCGCAATCGCCTTCGCCGGGATCGGTGCGCGCCTCGTCGATTTGGCCGTGATCGGTCAAACGGAACAGGACGACCGCGCGACCCTGGCGACGCAACCGCCGCCCCTGGTCAGCCGCGCGGACATCGTCGACCGTAATGGCGTGGTGCTCGCGTCGAGCCTGCCGACAGCCTCCCTTTACGCCGACCCGTCCGAAGTGATCGACCCCGAAGACGCGGCCCGCAAGATCGCCGATGTCTTCCCGGACGTTGATGCAGATAAGCTCGCCAAGCATCTTGCCGGTGACGGCCGCTTCATCTGGGTGAAGCGCAATCTCTCGCCCGAACAGCAGCTCGAAGCCAACCGCCTCGGCCTGCCCGGTTTCGATTTCATCGAGGAAGAGCGCCGTATCTATCCGCACGGCCCCCTGAACGCGCATGTGCTGGGGGCGACCGATATCGACGGCAACGGGGTCTCGGGTGTCGAGGCGTATTTCGATCAGCGTCTGCGCCAGAGCGCCAATCCGCTGTCGCTGTCTCTGGACGTGAGGGTGCAATCAATCCTGCGCGCCGAGCTTTCCGCCGCCGTCACGGAGTTCAAGGCGCTGGGTGGCGCCGGTGTCGTCTTCGACGTGCGCACGGGTGAGACCGTCGGCTTGGTCTCTCTTCCTGATTTCGATCCCAATGACCGCTCCACATACGTGGGTGAAGCACGCTTCAACCGCGCCACCAAGGGCGTTTATGAGATGGGCTCGACCTTCAAGCTGTTCACCGCGGCGATGGCGCTGGATACCGGGACCGTCGATATGCAGGGTGGTTACGATGCGACCCAGCCGATCCGCATCGCCCGCTTTACAATCTCCGACTACCACGCCGAAAAGCGCTGGCTGAGCCTGCCCGAGATCATCGTCCATTCCTCCAACATCGGCGCTGCCAAAATGGCGGTCGATGTGGGTGGTCCGGGTCAGCAGGCTTATCTCAAGAAATTCGGCCTGATGCGCGATGCGGCCCTGGAACTTCCCGAGATCGGCCATCCGCTGACGCCGTCGACCTGGCGTGAGATCAACACCATGACCATATCTTACGGACATGGGATTGCCGTGACACCGGTCCAGCTAACGGCGGCCATCGGCTCGCTGGTCAATGGTGGGATGCTGCGCCCGGCGACGCTTCTGAAACACGAAGCCGGTGCACCCGTCGCGGGTGAGCGTATCCTGTCCAACGAAACCTCCGACAAGATGCGCCAGCTGATGCGTCTCGTTGTCGCCAAGGGAACGGGCCGCAAGGCGGACGCGCCGGGGTACTTCGTCGGCGGCAAGACCGGGACGGCGGAAAAACAATTCGGTGGGGTCTATAAAAAGAAGGCGTTGATGTCGTCTTTCGTCGGCGCCTTCCCGATCCAGGATCCGCGTTACGTCGTGTTTGCGATGATCGACGAGCCGGTCGGCAATAAACGGACCTTCAATTACGCGACCGGCGGTTGGGTCGCGGCGCCCGTGGTCAAGCGGGTGGTGTCGCAGATCGGGCCGCTTCTCGGGATCGTGCCGGCGGCCATTGAGGATGAGCCGCTGCCGTTGCCGCCGATCGACGACGAGCGGCTTAAACCGAAGATCGCCACCGACACGATGGTCAAGAAAGCGTCGGTTTCGGCGGGGGTTGTGCGTCCCGCAAACTCCGTGAAGCCCCCGGCTTCGATCCAGATCGAGGCGCCGCCGCCACCACCGCTACCGAAACAAACGGCGAAGCCGCCGCCGCAACCGCCGGTGAACGAAACGCCGGACGAAAGAATCGCAAGAAAGACCCGTGAAGCGCTGGAGCAGGCCTTTGCGGCTCAATGATATTTGGGATGAAGACACTTTGAACGCCATGGACGACGCACTCAGCCGTATTGAGATCACAGGGGTGACCTGCGACTCGCGGCGTGTCGAACCTGGGTTCGTTTTCGCCGCACTCCCGGGGTCGGCGACGGATGGCCGCCGCTTCATCGACGACGCCGTCAAGAAAGGCGCATCCGCGATCATCGTGCCGATGGATGGCGGCGATCTGCCGTCGCTCGATATTCCGGTTATTCACGAGATCGATCCGCGTCGCCGCTACGCGCTTCTGGCCGCCGCATTCTACGCCAGCCAGCCCGCGCATATAGGCGCCGTCACCGGCACCAATGGGAAGACCTCGGTCGCGTGGTTCGCGCGGCAACTTCTGAACAGATCAGGCCTTCCCGCCGCCAGTGCGGGCACGCTCGGGATGCTGGGGACGGCGGCCGATGGATCGGTGCTGTCCGAGATCAAGGGATCTTTGACGACCCCCGATCCCGCCGATCTGCACAAGGATCTGACAACGATCAAGGGTAGCGGTATCGATCACATGGTGATCGAGGCGTCGAGCCATGGTCTCGATCAGCGCCGTCTCGACGGGGTGCGCATCAGCGCCTGCGCCTTCACCAATCTCAGCCGCGACCATCTGGATTATCACAAGACCGAAGACGCCTATCTCGCCGCCAAGCTGCGTTTGTTCGATACGCTGACCATCGAGGGTGGTCAGGCGGTCGTGAACATGGACGCGCGGTTCGCAGAAGCGTTCGCGGGCGCGGCCAGGTGCCGAGGCCTCGAAGTCGTCACGGTGGGGATGGGTGACGACTGCCGGTTCAGGATCGTCGAGGCTCGGCCGATGCCCACGGGGCTCGATCTTAAAATGCAGATCGACGGTAAGAGTCATAATTTGCAGGTGCCCCTGATCGGGACTTTCCAGGCGTCCAACGCGATGGTCGCGCTTGGCCTGGTGTCGGCCCTCGGGGTCGATCCGGAAAAATGCGCTTCAGGTTTCAGCGTGCTCAATGCGGCGCCGGGGCGGATGCAGTTCTGCGGCACTCATGAAAGTGGTGCCGGGGTTTATGTGGATTACGCCCACACCCCGGATGCGCTCGAAACCGTGCTCAAGGCGGCCCGCCCGCATGCGGAAGGCCGGGTGCATGTGGTGTTTGGGTGTGGTGGCGACCGTGATCCCGGCAAGCGCCCTGAAATGGGACGCGCCGCGACCAATTTTGCCGACGTGGTCATCGTTACTGACGACAATCCGCGCTCGGAAGACGCCTCTGAAATCCGCAAGCAGGCGATAGCCGGGGCGCCCGATGCGCTTGAAATCGGCGGCCGCCACGACGCAATCCGTATTGCGGTCGAAGGTCTTGAAGAAGGTGACGTGCTGGTGATCGCCGGCAAGGGGCACGAACAGGGCCAGATCGTCGGCGATCAGGTGCTGCCCTTCGACGATGTGACGGAAGCGAAGGCTGCGCTTGGAATTAATGACGGGGAGGGCACGATATGACCGTGGCCCCGCGTACCGCGCTCTGGACGGCAAAGGAAGCTTCTGAAGCGACCGAAGGCGCCATCGCCGGCGACTGGGTGGCGAGTGGTGTCTCTATTGATTCTCGTGCTCTCGAACCGGGCGATCTGTTCACCGCGTTGAAAGGCCCCAATCACGACGGTCACGATCACGTTGCCGCCGCCCTCGAAAGTGGCGCGGTCGCGGCGATGGTCGAACAGCGTTTCGACGGTCAGGTGCCGGCGGGCCGGTTGTTGAAGGTTCAGGACACCGTCGAGGGACTGCGTGACCTGGCCGCCGCCGCCCGCGCGCGGACGGACGCGAAAATCTGCGGCGTCACGGGGAGTGTCGGCAAAACCGGCACGAAAGAGATGCTCGCGGCCGCGCTTGGCTGCCAGGGCAAGATCACGGCGACGGCGGGCAACCTGAACAATCACTTCGGACTGCCGTTGTCGCTGGCACGCATGCCCGCCGACTGCGATTACGGGGTGTTCGAGATGGGGATGAACCACGCCGGGGAAATCTCGCCGCTATCGCATCTGGCCCGGCCGCATGTGGCGTTGATCACCACCGTCGCGCCCGTGCACATTGAATACTTCGAGAACGAAGAGGGGATCGCCGACGCCAAGGCCGAGATTTTCGACGGCCTGGAAGAAGGCGGCGCGGCGGTCTTGAACCGCGACAATCCGCACTTCGATCGCCTGGCCGAGAAAGCGCGTGCGGCGGGCGCCAAGATGATCTGGGGGTTCGGCGTCCATTCCTTCGCCAACGCCCGGTTATTGGCGTACGAGCCCGACGCCACAGGCGCCCGTGTCGAAGCGACCGTCGGGTCGCGTCACCTGAAATACAGGATCGCGATGCGCGGCAAGCACTGGGCATTGAATTCCATCGCCGTTCTGGCGGCGGCGACCTCGCTCGGCGCCGACCCTGAACAGGCGGCAGCCGCGCTTACCGACGTATTGCCGACCAAGGGGCGCGGACATGTGTTCACCGTCCAGCTCGAGGACGGCATCGTGAGCGTGATCGACGAAACATATAATGCCAGTCCCGTTGCCATGCGGGCCGCATTCGACGTATTGGCGGCGACCAAGCCCGGTCGCGGTGGCCGGCGCGTCGTGGTGTTGGGGGATATGCTCGAACTCGGTAGCCGCGCCCGCGACGACCACATGGGCCTCGCCACCGACATCAAGCAACACGACTTCGATCTGGTTTTCGTCTGCGGCCAATACATGTCGGACATTCTGGATGATCTGCCGACCGACCTGCACGGCGGCCGTGCCGGCACGTCGGCGCAATTGGCCGATCAGGTCACGAATAAACTGCGTTCGGGTGATCTGGTGCTGGTCAAGGGGTCGGCCGGTGCGCACATGTCCAAGGTCGTGGAGGCGATCCGCGCCATGGGTGGCGTCAGCGATAGCGGGGGGAGCGCGTAACGATGCTGTTTCATATTCTTTACCCGCTCGCCGAACAGTTCAGCGCGCTCAACGTCTTCCGCTACATCACGTTCAGGACGGGTGGCGCCATGATGACGGCGTTGATCGTGAGCTTCCTGTTCGGTCCGGTGATGATCGAACTGTTGCGCGCCCGCCAGGGTCAGGGCCAGCCGATCCGCGACGACGGACCGGAATCTCATCTGCTCACAAAGAAAGGCACGCCGACCATGGGCGGTGTGCTGATCCTTTTGGCGGTGTGCAGCGCAACGCTCCTCTGGGCGGACCTCACCAACCCGTATATCTGGGCGGTGCTGGGCGTAACCGTGGGTTTCGGGGTCATCGGCTTTCTCGACGATTTCCTGAAAGTGACAAAACGCAATTCGAAAGGTCTCGCCGGGAAACTCAAACTGGCGATGCAACTCGCCATCTCGGGTGTCGCGGCGTTCTGGGTATTGAGCCACCTGCCGGTCCAATTACAGACCACGCTCGCGGTGCCGTTCTTCAAGGATCTGCTTCTGAACCTCGGATGGTTGTTCGTGGCATTCGCCGTGTTGGTGATGGTCGGCTCGTCGAATGCCGTCAACCTGACGGACGGGTTGGATGGTCTCGCCATCGTGCCCGTCATGATCGCCGCGGGTGTGTTCGGGATGATTGCGTATCTGGCGGGGAACACGATCTTCTCCAACTATCTTCAGATCCATTACGTACCGGGGTCGGGTGAGCTGGCAGTCCTGTGCGGATCGCTGGTCGGCTCGGCGCTCGGCTTCCTCTGGTTCAATGCCCCGCCCGCCAAGGTGTTCATGGGTGATACCGGCTCGCTGGCGCTGGGCGGGGCTTTGGGTGCCGTCAGCGTCGTCACCAAACACGAACTGGTGCTGGCCATCGTCGGTGGTCTGTTCGTGTTGGAAACCGTATCGGTCATCGTGCAGGTGGTGTCGTTCAAACTGACGGGCAAGCGCGTCTTCGCGATGGCCCCCTTGCATCATCATTTCGAAAAGAAGGGCTGGGCGGAATCGACCATCGTCATTCGCTTCTGGATCATCGCCATGATCCTGGCGCTCGCCGGCCTTGCCACGTTGAAGTTGAGGTAGAGCGCGGATGATCGACATTTTTCCATTCGATGGTCTGCCGGTGCCGGTCCTGGGTCTGGGGCGCAGCGGCCTTGCCGCCGCCAAGGCTTTGTATCGTGGCGGCGCGGAAGTATGGGCGTGGGACGATAACGAAGCTGCGCGCGAACGGGCTGCCGAAGAAGAGGGGATCGAGATCGTCGATCTGACCACCATCGACTGGCGCGAGGCAACGTCGCTGGTCCTGAGCCCCGGCATCCCCCACACCCACCCCAAACCCCACCCGGTCGTCCGGATGGCGCGGGACGCCGGTTGCGAAATCATCGGTGACGTCGAATTGCTGGCCCGCACACAGCGTGACGCGGCCTTCGTCGGGATCACCGGCACGAACGGAAAGTCGACGACGACGGCATTGATCGGTCACATCTTCCAAACCTCGGGCCGCGAAGCCGAAGTGGGCGGTAATCTGGGTATGCCGGCTTGTGCGCTCGAGCCTTTGGGTCCCGACGGCACGTACATTCTGGAGATGTCGTCGTACCAGTTGGAACTGACGTTCTCGATCACTTTCGACGTGGGTGTTCTGTTGAACGTCAGCGCCGATCATTTGGACCGCCACGGCGGCATGGACGGCTATATTGCCGCCAAGAAACAGATTTTCCATCGTCAGACCAAACCGCGCACCGCGGTCATCGGGGTCGATGATGATTTCTGCCGTGCGATCTATGCCGATCTTTATGAGAAAGACGAGCAGCTCGTCGTCGGCATTTCGGCGAAGGAGCGGGTGCACGGTGGGGTCTACGTCATCGATGGCGTTCTTTATGACGACACCGAGGGTAAAGAGACACCGGTGATGGATCTCAAGACCGTCGCCAGCCTGCCGGGCGAGCACAACTGGCAGAACGCGGCGGCGGCCTATGCGACCTGCAAGATGGTCGGCATCGCACCGCATGCGGTGATGGCGTGTATCAACAGCTATCCGGGCCTCGTGCATCGTCAGGAACCGGTCGAGATCGTCGACGGGATCGGCTTCGTCAATGATTCGAAAGCCACCAACGGCGAGGCGGCCGCACGCGCATTGGCGTGTTACGACGATATCTACTGGATTATCGGCGGGCGCCCGAAAGAGGGCGGCTTGACCGCCTGCGCCCCCTACTACGAGCGCATCAGGAAAGCGTATCTGATCGGTGAGGCGGCGATGCAGTTCTCCCACGAGCTGGATGGGAAAGTGCCGTACACGATCTCAGGCGATCTCGAAACCGCCACCCAGGCAGCGTTCGAAGACGCTAAAAAGGCCGGTCTGACCGACGCGGTCGTTTTGCTTTCACCTGCCTGTGCATCGTTCGATCAGTTCGCAAGCTTCGAAGACCGTGGCGATCTGTTCCGCGATCTCGTCGAACAACTGCCCGGCGATCACACGGACCCGTTCGAGGAGCCGGGCATCTTCCCGGGTGCCGCCAAGCCGGAGGGCATGGGATGAGCGCCTTGCACCGCACCGATACGAGCCTTTTGGGTCGCTGGTGGTGGACCGTCGACCGCTGGACTCTCGCTGCCGTCGCGCTTTTGCTCGCGTTTGGCGGGGTGATGACATTGGCGGCGTCGCCCGCCGTTGCCGAACGCATCGACGTGGGATCGTTTCATTTTATCAAACGCCAGGTGGTTTTTTTAGGCCTCGGCGCATTAACCATCTTCGGGGTATCGCTGATGTCCCTGAAGGGAATCCGCCGGCTTGGTATCCTGTGCACGTTGGCGTCCCTGTTCTTGATGCTGATGACGCTTTTCTTCGGTGCCGAGATCAAGGGCGCAACCCGATGGCTGTCTCTGGGCGGGTTTTCGTTGCAGCCCTCCGAGTTCGTGAAGCCGGGTATTGCGGTCGTCGCTGCGTGGCTGTTCGCACGCCAGCGCATGGATGACAGTTTCCCCGGGTTTCAGATGTCGATCGCGGTCTATCTGGTGACCGTGGCGATCCTTTTGATGCAGCCCGATGTCGGGATGACCATCGTCGTTTCCGTGGTTTGGGGAACGCAGTTCTTCGTTGCAGGGCTTCCCTTGGTTTTCGTTGCGCTGATCGCCGTCGGGTTCGTCGGCGCGGGGATCGGTGCTTACTTTACCTTCGATCACGTCCAATTGCGGGTCGACCGGTTCTTCGGACCGGATTCCGATATCGGCTACCAGGCGTCACGCGCCATCGAGGCGTTTCAGCGTGGAGGCATCGTCGGCCGCGGGCCGGGCGAGGGCCGGGTCAAGGAAGTCCTTCCCGATGCGCACGCCGACTTTATTTTCGCCGTGACGGGTGAAGAGTTCGGACTTCTGGCGTGCCTCGTGTTGGTCGGCCTGTTCACGTTCGTGGTGTTGAGGGGGTTCGGCCGCGTGATGAAGCGTGACGATCTGTTCGTGTTACTCGCCGTCACTGGGCTTTTGTCGCAATTCGCCGTGCAGGCCCTGATCAACATGGCGTCTTCCGTCAGTCTGATCCCGCCCAAGGGCATGACACTGCCGTTCATCTCGTACGGCGGATCGTCCACCCTGGCATTGGCCATCGGTATGGGGATGGTATTGGCGCTGACCCGAGACCGCCCGGAAGAGGGAGGTGGCGGTTATGGCAGATAAGCGCCCCATCGTCCTTGCTGCCGGTGGGACCGGTGGGCATGTCTTCCCGGCGGAGGCATTGGCGCGTGAATTGATGAAGCGGGGCCACAAGCTCGCGCTTGTCACCGACCGCCGTGGCGATGCGTATGGGGGCGCGCTGGGCGAGATCGAAACTCATCGTATCCGCGCCGGCGGGATCGCCGGTAAAGGGCCGCTCGCGAAGATAAGAAGTGTGGCCGAGTTGGGAATGGGTACGCTTCAGGCGCGTTCGCTTCTGAATCAAATTAATCCTGCCGCCGTCGTCGGTTTTGGAGGATACGCCTCGATCCCGACGATGATGGCTGCGGGCTTCGCGGGGATTGCGACGGTGCTGCACGAACAGAACGCGATCCTGGGCCGCGCCAACCGTCTGTTGGCGGGCCGAGCACGCGCCATCGCCGTGTCGTTCCCGGAGAGCCGTGGCATTCCCGCCAACGCCGAGACCAAGGTCACGCATACCGGGATGCCGGTGCGCTCTCATATTCTCGACGTGCGGGACACGCCCTATCCGAGCTTCACCGACGAGCGTCCCTTCAACATCCTCGTCCTTGGCGGTTCGCAAGGGGCGCGGATTCTCAGCGAGGTCATCCCCGAAGCGATGGACAAGCTGTCGGATAAACTGAAATCGCGCCTCAGCATCACACAGCAATGCCGCCCAGAGGACCTTGAGAACGTGCGCGGCACTTACAAGAGAATAGGGATGCAGGCAGAGCTTTCGAGCTTCTTCGACGACGTACCGTCAAGACTCGCCGCCGCGCATTTGGTCATCTCGCGTTCGGGTGCCTCGACGGTGGCCGAGCTGCTGGCCGTCGGCCGCCCGGCGTTACTCGTGCCCTACAGATACGCCATCGACGATCACCAGTCGTTGAATGCGCACGCCGTCGACGAGGTGGGGGCCGGTTGGCTGATACCGGAGGTTGATTTCACGGCGGACAGTCTGGCGTCCCGGCTCGAGTCCATGTTCTCGATGCCGATGATTTTAGAAAAAGCGGCGGAGGCGGCACTGAAAGCAGGCCGTCCGGACGCCGCCGATCGTTTAGCGACATTGGTCGAGCAAACCCTCGACGGTGAGAACGGCGAAGACAACAGGGAGGCCGCATGAAATCCGGCGTAAGATCGATACCGCTCAACATCGGCACGTTGCACTTCGTGGGCATCGGCGGCATCGGCATGAGCGGGATCGCGGAAATCCTGCACAACCTGGGTTACAGCGTGCAAGGCTCCGATATCGCGGACAGCGCCAACGTCAAACGCTTGCGCGATATGGGGATTAACGTCGCCATCGGCCACGCATCTGAAAATGTCGCCGACGCGACCGTCGTCGTGATCTCTTCGGCGGTTAAGAACGACAACCCCGAAGTGCGCGCCGCCCGTGAAAAACTGATCCCGGTCGTGCGCCGCGCAGAGATGCTGGGCGAACTGATGCGCCTCAAGTGGTCGATTGCCATTGGGGGTACGCACGGCAAGACGACGACGACATCGCTAATCGCCGCGGTTCTTGAAGCGGCGGACATGGATCCGACCGTGATCAATGGGGGGATTATCAACGCCTGGGGGAGCAATGCCCGGCTGGGTGACGGCGACTGGATGGTCTGCGAGGCCGACGAGTCGGATGGGACCTTCCTGAAGCTGCCCGCCGCCATTGCGGTGGTCACCAACATCGACCCCGAGCATCTGGATCACTACGGCAACTTCGATTCGCTCAGAAAAGCGTTCGACGCGTTCGTGGAAAACGTCCCGTTCTATGGGTTTGCCGCGCTTTGTATCGATCACGCCGAAGTGCAGGCGATGATCCCGCGCGTTTCGGACCGCAGGATCGTTACTTATGGGTTCAGTCCGCAGGCGGACGTGCGCGCCGAGAACATTCAACCGGGTCCGACAGGGACGACCTACGACGTCACCATCTCAAATCGGAAGACCGGTGAGAGCCGCGAGATCAAGGGTCTTCAGCTCGCGATGCACGGTCTGCACAACGTCCAGAACTCGCTGGCGGCTGTCGCCATTGCCTGCGAAATGGGCCTTTCCGATGAAGTCCTTAACAAAGCGCTGTCCGGCTTCAAGGGGGTGAAGCGCCGCTTCACGCATACGGGGACCGTCGACGGCATCACCGTGATCGACGATTACGGTCACCATCCCGTCGAAATCGCC
Organism: Rhodospirillales bacterium; assembly: GCA_017644185.1. Lineage (GTDB taxonomy): Bacteria > Pseudomonadota > Alphaproteobacteria > Rhodospirillales > Casp-alpha2 > UBA4479. The sequence continues at coordinate 418,993 of JAEPMA010000002.1, read as the reverse complement.
GCCGTCCTGAAGGCGGCGCGCGACGTTGCCGAGAATAACGTGATCGCCGTCGTCCAGCCGCACCGCTATTCGCGGCTGCACGACCTGTTCGAGGACTTCTGCACCTGTTTCAACGCCGCCGACGCGGTCGTCGTCGCCGACGTCTATGCGGCGGGCGAAGCGCCGATCGAGGGGATCGACAGGGATGCGCTCGTCGCCGGGCTGCGCGAGCGCGGTCACCGCACCGTCGTTGGACTGGAAAGCGCGGAGGCGTTGGCTGAGACGATCAACGACATGGCGACGGCGGGGGACTTCGTCGTCTGTTTGGGCGCGGGGAGTATCTCCGCCTGGGCCAATGCGCTGCCGGGTGAGCTCGAAACCTTGCGCGGCAAGACGCGGGAGGCTGCGAATGATGGCCGCTGAGCGTCACGCGCCCCACCTGATCGAGCGCATGCCGGACGTGCGCGGCCGGCTTCGCGCCGACGAACCGTTGGCGAAGTACACCTGGTTCCGGGTTGGCGGACCTGCGGAGGTCTTGTTCGAGCCCGCCGATCTGAACGACCTGTGCGACTTCATGAAGAACCGCCCCGTGGATGCGGATATCACCGTCATCGGCGGCACGTCGAACATTCTGGTGCGCGACGGTGGTGTGTCGGGGGTCGTGATCCGTCTGGGCAAGCCGTTCGCCAATATCGAAACGGAAGATACCGAGGTGCGCGCCGGGGCGGCGGCGGCGGATATCAACGTGGCGCGCCGTGCGGCGGAAGCCGGTATCGCCGGGCTCGAGTTCATGGTCGGTATTCCCGGAACCGTGGGCGGCGCGCTGAAGATGAACGCGGGCGCTTATGGAAGCGAGATCGCGGATATCTTCGAAAGCGCGGTCGCGGTCGACGGGAAGGGGGAAGTCCGCACCCTCAAATCCGGCGACATGGGCTTCGCCTACCGCCACACCGATGCCCCCGGCGATCTGATCTTCACGTCAGCCGTTTTAAAGGGAAGTGCGGGCGATGCGGACGCCATCAAACAACGGATGAAGGAAATCCAGGACCAGCGCGAAGCCTCGCAGCCGGTGCGCGAACGCACGGGCGGGTCGACGTTTGCAAACCCTGAAGGGCACAAGGCATGGCAGCTGGTCGACGAGGCGGGGTGCCGCGGGCTCACCATCGGTGGGGCGCAGGTCTCGCCCGCGCACACCAACTTCCTGATCAACACCGGGAATGCGTCGGCGAACGATCTTGAGACTCTTGGTGAGGAAGTGCGCCGGCGGGTGATGGACAAGTTCGGGATCGAGCTTCGCTGGGAGATCCGGCGTCTTGGAAAAACAAAAACAAACGGACCCCGGGAGGTTGACCAATGACGAGACACGTTGCCGTGCTGATGGGCGGATGGTCGGCGGAGCGCGAGGTTTCGCTGTCGACCGGGGCCGCCTGCTCGAAAGCCTTGAAAGAGGCTGGGTTCGATGTGACCCCGATCGACGTCCAGCGCGACATGGGCGCGCTGATCACGCGCCTCTACCCGAAACCGGATGTGGTTTTCAACGCGCTTCATGGGCGTTGGGGCGAGGACGGTTGCGTCCAGGGCCTGCTGAACATCCTGAATATTCCATACACGCACTCAGGACTGATGGCGTCGGCGCTGGCGATGGACAAGCCGACCGCGAAAAGCCTGTTCGAAAGCGCCGGCCTGCCGGTCGCCAAGCACGTGGTCACGTCGGAGGACGAGATCCGCAAAGGCGATCCGATCCCGAGACCCTATGTCATCAAGCCGTGTAATGAAGGTTCCAGCGTCGGCGTCCATATCGTTCGCGAGGGTGACAATGCGCTCAGCTTCGAGGGGACGGGCTGGCCGCACGGCGACCGCGTGATGGTCGAGGAGTTCATCGCCGGGCAGGAATTGACCGTCGCCGTCATGGGGGACCGGCCCTTAACCGTCACCGATATCTCAACGGAACGAAATTTTTACGATTACGACGCTAAATATGCTCAAGGGGGATCGAAACACGTTCTTCCCGCCGACATTGACCAGGGGACGTTCGATGCCTGCATGGATATGGCCCTGCAGGCGCATCGGACTCTCGGATGCCGGGGCGTTTCAAGGGCCGACTTCCGCTACGACGGAGAGACGCTCTACCTCCTGGAGGTCAATACCCAGCCCGGCATGACGGCGACGTCGCTGGTGCCCGAGCAGGCGGAGTACGTAGGTATTTCCTTCCCCGAATTGGTGACCTGGATGGTCGATAACGCGGAGTGCGACGCATGATGTTTGGGCGCAAGCAGACTAAGAAGGCCGAAGCCGAGCGCGCGCGTCCGCAGCCGCGTCCGCGGGTTCGTCCGCTGTGGCGCCGGTCGTGGTTCATTCCGTTCATCGCCGCTGTCATCATGGGGACGGCCGCGGGGGGCGGCTGGTGGGCGATCACGTCGGGGAGTGCAAAGCAGGCTTATGAAAGTGCTCGCTGGTCGGCGATCTCGGCGACCGCGTCGATGGGTTTCCGTGTGAAGGAAGTGATGGTGTCGGGCCGCCAGCAGACCGACCGGGGTACGCTGATCCGCGCCCTTAACGTCTCGCGGGGGGCGCCGATCCTGGCTTTCGACATCAACGCCGCAAAATCTCGCCTCGAAAACCTTCCCTGGGTGCGCGGCTCGACCATCGAGCGCATGCTGCCCGACACGATCCTGATCAGCATCGTCGAGCGCGAACCATTGGCGCTCTGGCAAAAGGACGGGAAGCTTCATCTGATCGACGCCGAGGGTGAGGTCATTCTGTCGGACGCACTTGAGAACTATGCCGATCTGATGATCGTCGTCGGCGAGGGGGCTGAGATGCATGCCGCCGAACTGCTGGCTTTGTTGGGGACCGAGCCGACGCTGATGCAGCAGGTCAAGGCCGCGACGTGGGTCGGCGGACGCCGCTGGAACCTGCATCTCAAGGGCGATATCGACGTGCGCCTGCCCGAAGACGACGCTCAGGGCGCGTGGGCGAGGCTCGCCACCTACCACAAGAATCACAAGGTGTTGGACAAGAACGTGACGGTTCTCGACTTGCGCATTCCGGACCGCCTGATCGTTAAGACGGGGCCGAAGACGAGCGGTCAGGAAACCTAGGAAAGATCGGTTGAGTTGGGGTTGAGAGAGTAACGCGAATGAAAAGAAACGGTGCAACGCTGAAGCCGAGATCGGGGTACGTCGCCGCGCTGGACATCGGCACGACCAAGATCTGCTGCCTGATCGCCAAGCCGCATGTGGACCGCGGTCCTTACGGTGGGGGTGGTCCCAAGGTCGTCGGTATCGGCACGCATCAGGCGCACGGGATCAGGAACGGCGCCATCGTCGATATGGACGCGGCCGAACATGCGATCCGCGCCGCCGTGGAGCGCGCCGAACAGATGGTCGGCGACAATATTGAACGCGTCGTCATCAACGTCTCTGGTGGTAAGCCGAAATCGAAGCTGGTGTCTTGCGAAGTCTCCATTGGGGGGCACGGTATCACCGAACATGACATGCGCCGTTTGTTGGATCCGTCGGTGTTGTTGAAGGACAAGCCCGAAGACCGCGAAATCGTTCACAAACTGCCTGTCGGCTTCAGTGTCGACGGCAATAGGGGGGTACGCGATCCGATCGGGATGTACGGCGAGATGTTGGGCGTGAACGTGCACGTCGTGACGGCGCAGACGGCTCCCCTCAGAAATCTGAATGCGGTCGTCGAACGCTGCCATCTGCACGTCGATGCGATGGTGGTTTCTCCTTTTGCGTCCGCGCTTTCGTGCCTCGTCGACGACGAGAAGAAGATGGGCGCGGCCTGCATCGATATCGGTGGCGGGACGACGGGGATCGCTTTGTTCTTCGATGGGGAACTGGTTCACACCGACGTCATCCCAGTTGGCGGGAACCATATCACGAACGATATCGCGCGCGGTCTGTCGACGCCGTTCGGGCATGCGGAAAGGATGAAGAACCTTTATGGGACCTGCCTGCCGTCGGCCTCCGACGATGCCGAAGTCATCCAGGTGCCCTTGGTGGGAGAAGACGACGAGACCGGGACCGTGCAAGTGCCGCGTTCGATGCTGGTGGGCATCATCCGTCCGCGCGTCGAGGAGATCATCGATCTTGCCCGCGAGCGTTTGGACAAAGCCGGGTTCGGGCAGCTTGCTGGACGCGTTGTTCTGACTGGGGGCACGTCGCAACTCACGGGTATCTCGGAAATGGCGTCGCAGGCGTTCTCACATCACGTGAGGCTCGCCAGTCCCCGTCCGATCGAGGGGCTAGCCGAGGCCGTCGCCGGCCCGGCGTTCGCAGCCGCCTCAGGCTTGTTGCAATACGCGGTCGCCGCCGCAGAGGTCCCGATCGAAGCCGAAATGAATATGACGCAGCCGCCCAATGGGCTGCTCGGCCGGATCGGCCATTGGTTGAGGGAGAACTTTTAATGGGTTCTTCAACGGAATTCCGAACGCTCGGTGCTTTGACGCCGGGTGGAGAGGTCACGAGGTCACATCAAACCGATAGGAGCGGAGATTGACATGAGTATTAACATTAGCGTCCCCGAGGGTGTCGATACCCCGGAACTGAAGCCGCGCATCACCGTACTCGGTGTGGGCGGTGCCGGCGGCAATGCCGTCAACAACATGATTTCGAAAGAGCTGCAGGGGGTCGACTTCGTCGTCGCCAACACCGACGCGCAAGCGCTGGTGCGGGCCAAGACGGACCGGCGCGTGCAGCTTGGCCAGGATGTCACGGAAGGTCTGGGCGCCGGTTCGCGCCCCGATGTCGGGCGCATCTCGGCTGAGGAAAGCCTTGAAAAGGTCATGGGTGAACTCGACGGTGCGCATATGGTGTTCATCGCCGCCGGCATGGGCGGCGGCACCGGCACCGGTGCGGCACCCGTGATCGCCAAGGCGGCCAAGGAGCGCGGCATTCTGACGGTGGCCGTGGTCACCAAGCCGTTCCAGTTCGAAGGATCACACCGCATGCGCATCGCCGAAGCGGGTATTCAAGATCTCGAGAACTACGTCGATACCCTGATCATCATCCCGAACCAGAACCTGTTCCGGATCGCGAACGAGAACACCACATTCGCCGACGCCTTCGCGATGGCCGACGAAGTGCTGTACTCGGGCGTTCGGGGTGTTACCGATCTGATGACCATGCCGGGGCTGATCAACCTCGACTTCGCGGACATCCGTTCTGTCATGGGCGAGATGGGCAAAGCGATGATGGGGACCGGTGAAGCGAACGGCGAGCGCCGCGCGCTGGAGGCTGCCGAAGCTGCCATCAACAACCCGCTTTTGGACGATTCGTCGATGAAGGGCGCCAAGGGCGTGCTCATCAACATCACCGGCGGGATGGACATCACGCTCTTCGAAGTCGACGAAGCCGCGAACCGTATCCGCGACGAGGTCGACAACGATGCGCACATCATCATCGGCTCCGCCTTCGATCAGGAACTCGATGGTCTGATGCGGGTTTCCGTCGTTGCCACCGGCATCGATGCGGTCGCCTCCGAACAGCCGCGTCCGCAGGTTTTGACCGTTTCCGAACGGGTCGAACCGCGCCGTATCCAGCCGGAAGCGCCGAAGGCGCCGGAAGCGGCCGAACTGCCGCGCCGCGTGCCTGCCGCGCAGCCAGCGCCGGCCGCAGAAGAAGCGCCGAAGCCGGCCGCCGCGGCCGCGCCTGAGACGGAAGAGCCGAAAGCCGTTGAAAGCGAAGCCGACGCGCAGATCGATCTTGAGGACGCACCCGCGTTCGAGATCAAGGATACCCCGCGCCCGGCAGCCGCCGCAGCCGAAGAGGAAGAAGCCGAATCGGATCTGAAATCGGTCGCCGACGAAGCGGCGGACGAAAGTGAAGACGATCTGCCGCTTGAGACCGCCGAAACCAATGACGTGCCGAAGCCTGCCGCAGCCGCGGAAGACGAAGCGCCGAAACCGGCGGCCGCAGCCGATGAACCGGCCCAGCCGGTCGCCGCGACCCCGAAAGTCGGTGCGACGGATGCCTTCATCCCGAAGCCGGCCGTGGGCGTTGCTGACGACAAGCGCGAAGTCGCTGAAAAAGCCGATCCGATGGCCGAAGCTGATCTGATCAACGGTGGCAAGGGACCGGAAGAGAAGAAACCGGCCGCGAAATCGAAGTCGAGCCTGTTCGAACTGGTAACGGGCACCGGCAAGGCCGCGATCGACCGGGTCACGGGTGGACAGCGGACCGAGCAGGTCGCGCCCACGCGCGACACCGGCGAGCCGAAAGCGGAACGGATCATCACCCCGAGTGGCGGCGGTAGCCGCGCGGCGGTGGGGCAGGCCGCCTCGCAGGCCATGCCGCAGCCGACGCTGGGGGGGCTCGATCCCGAAGACCGCATCCAGGAATCCGCCGAGGATGAGGACGATATGCTCGATATCCCGGCATTCCTGCGCCGTCAGGCCAACTGATTGGTCGGTCTGCGGCCGTGAATCGCTCCTATCACGGCAGAGGGGCGCCTTCGGGCGCCCCTTTCGCTATTCGGATTGCGAATTGGGAACGTTTCAAAGCGATAGGTAAGTAACTGTTTTTAAATGGAATATACGTAACATTCCGAAACAATTGTTGATTTGAGTGGATCAGGCCCGCTTGCTACACCGATGATCAACAAAAGCACTTAAGTTTATGGGCGCGAAGCGCTCGGGGGTTTATCAAAATATGTTCGATCAGAATGACGAAGCCGCGATGACGGAACAACATCTCGATGAGCCGGTGGTTCGTCAGCGCACGCTGAAGTCTTCGATCAACTGCACCGGGGTCGGCCTCCACTCCGGCAACAAGATTTCCATGACCATGAAGCCCGCCGACGTTGATACCGGTGTGGTTTTCCGCCGCACCGACATCCAGGGCAAGAGTGCCGTCATTCCGGCGCGCTTCGACCGCGTCGTCGACACGCGGCTGTGCTCGGTCCTCGGCAACGAGGAAGGTGTCACGGTCGGCACCGTCGAACACGTGATGGCCGCGCTGGCCGGTTGCGGCATCGACAACGTCGTCATCGAACTGAATGGCGCCGAAGTTCCCATCATGGATGGCAGCTCCGAGCCGTTCGTGTTTCTGATCGAATGCGCGGGCATCGTCGAGCAGGACGCGCCGCGCCGTGTCATCCGCGTGCTCAAGCGGGTCGAGGTTGCGTATGGTTCCGGCCACGTCGCGATTTCCCCGGCGGACACCCAGATCATCGATTTCGAGATCGACTTCGACAGCCAGGTGGTCAACCGTCAGGAAATGAGCCTCAAGGTCGTTAACGGCGCGTTCCGCAAGGAACTGGCCAAGGCGCGCACCTTCGGCTTCCTGCACGAAGTCGAAGCACTTTGGGAAGCGGGTCTTGCCAAGGGCGGCTCGCTCGACAACGCCATCGTCGTCGGTCACGACGGCGTGATGAACGAAGACGGTCTGCGTTTCGATGACGAGTTCGTGCGCCACAAGGCGCTGGACGCGATCGGCGATCTTTACCTCGCCGGCGCGCCGGTCATCGGCCGTTTCGAAGGTGTTTGCTCCGGTCATGCCGCCAACAACAAGCTGTTGAAGGCGCTTCTCGCCGACGAATCGGCCTGGGAATGGGACGTGTTGCGCGGTGAAGCGGTGAACCATGCCGTCGACGGTGGTATCCAGGCCGAACGGATCGCTGTCGCGGTCTGACCTTTCCGCCCCTTTCACGAGTGCGGCTTACAGCTTAATCCCAGAAAATTAGCGCCTTTCAAGGTGTCTCCGCCCTTGCGGATTCTTGGGTTCGGCGTGATATACTCCGTGACGATCCGATCCCAGAATTGGCGGGAATGACAATCCGATGGTACGCGATCACCGGTCTTTGAAAGTCTTGGCGGCGGCACTTCTCGTGGCGGCGACGGCTGCGTGCACCGTCAACGAAGAGCCCGAATACGTCGAGCGGCCGGTGTCCGAGATTTACAACACCGCCATGAACCTGATGAAGGACGAATACTACAAAGAGGCGGCGCAGGAATTCGACGAGGTCGAGCGTCAGCACCCGTATTCGGTCTGGGCGACCAAGGCGCAGCTCATGGCCGCTTATTCCTATTACCAGTCGAACCGCTACGACGACGCGATTATCGCACTCGATCGGTTCACCCAGCTTCATCCGGCCAACCGGGATGTGGCATACGCCTATTATCTCAAGGCGCTCTGTTATTACGAGCAGATTTCCGACGTGGCGCGCGACCAGAAGATGACCGAGCTTTCGCTCGACGCCCTCAACGAGGTGATCAAGCGCTTCCCCGATTCCGAGTATGCCCGTGACGCCAAGATCAAGATCGACCTGACGTACGATCACCTGGCCGGCAAGGAGATGGAGATCGGGCGTTATTACCTGAACCAGAAACATTATCTGGCTGCCATCAACCGCTTTCGAACGGTCGTCGATAAATACGAAACCACCACGCACGTCCCCGAAGCCCTGCACCGGCTGACGGAAGCTTACCTGGCGCTCGGCATCCCCGGTGAAGCGCGCAAGACGGCTTCGGTGCTGGGGCATAACTTCCCAGGTAGTGAGTGGTATACCGACTCGTATTACCTTTTCGAAAACAAGCCCAAACCCGGTAGCGAAGATAAGCCCTGGTACAAAGTTTGGTGATACTGGTGACGACGACGTTTCCGGGAGTCCGACGCCCATGCTGACCCGGCTTGCGATCCGAAATGTAGTCCTTATCGACAAGCTCGACCTCGAGTTTTCGCCAGGGCTTGCCGTCCTTACCGGCGAAACGGGGGCGGGGAAGTCGATCGTCCTGGATGCGCTCGGTCTTGCCCTCGGCCACCGGGCCGAAGCCAGGCTGCTCAGAAAGGGGACCGATCAGGCGACCGTGACTGCAGTGTTCGAGGTGCCGATGGATCACCCGTCGCGCGCCGAACTGACAGAGGGCGGTCTGGACGCATCCGACGACGAGCTGATCCTGCGCCGGGTGCTCGGTGACGACGGCCGCACCAAATCTTTTATCAATGACCAACCGGTGAGTGTGGGCCTTTTAAAACGGATCGGCGAACATCTGGTCGAGATCCACGGCCAGTTCGAGACGCAGCGGCTTCTTGATCCGGCGGGACACCGGTCGTTGCTGGATTTGTACGGTGGCTTCGACGGTCTGTTGAACGGCGTTGCGCAAGCCTACAAGACGCTCCGTGATCTGCAGGCATCCCTGTCGGCGGCTGAGGAAGCCTCCAGAAAAGCACGCGAGAACGAGGAATTCCTGCGTCATGCGGTCGGCGAGTTGAGCAAGCTTGCCCCGATCAAGGGGGAAGAGACCGCGCTCGCGGAGCAGCGCCGGATGCTTCAGCATGGGGAACAGATATCGGCGGCGATCACGGCCGCGATGGAAGCGCTCAATGGCGATGCCGGCGCTGACGCAACGTTGGCCCGTGCGCTTGGCGAGATCGAGCGCGCCGCACCCAAGGCGGGCGGGCGCCTGGACGAAACGTTGGGGGCGCTTCAACGTGCCGCCAGTGAAGTTGCGGATGCGGGTGGGTTTCTTGAGCGTGCGCAGGCAGATCTCGAAATCGACCCGCAGGAACTGGAGGCGGCCGAGGAGCGTTTGTTCGCCCTCAGGGCGTTGGCTCGCAAGCACGGTTGCGAGGTCGATCAACTGGCGGACGTGCAGGTGAAGCTGGAAGCCGACCTTGCCGACGTCGACGCCGGCGGGCAGAACGTCAAGCGTCTGAAAGCGGAACTTGAGAAAGCGAAGAAGGCTTATGAGGATGTGGCCGGTAAACTGAGCGCTGAGCGCAAGAAGGCTGCCAAGACCCTCGACAGGGCGATGGCGGACGAACTGGCGCCCCTGAAACTCGGTCAGGCCCGCTTCGAGACGGGCATCACGCCGGCGGACGAAGATAAATGGGCGGCGCACGGTATCGATCGGGTTGCGTTCAGCGTTGCCACTAACCCCGGCAGCGAACCGGGTCCGTTGAACAAGATCGCATCGGGCGGTGAGTTGGCGCGCTTCATGCTGGCGTTGAAGGTCGTTCTTGCCGAGGCCGATCCGGTTCCCGTGCTGGTGTTCGACGAGGTCGATGCCGGGATCGGCGGGGCCGTCGCGGCGGCGGTCGGCGACCGGTTGCAGCGGTTGGGCTCGACCGCGCAGATCTTCGTTGTCACGCACTCCCCGCAGGTCGCTGCCAAGGGGGCGCGGCATCTTTATGTACGCAAGGGCGCGGAAGGGGATGGGATGCGGACCGAGGTCGTGCCGTTATCGGGTGACGAGCGCCGTGAAGAGATCGCCCGTATGCTGTCGGGTGAGACCGTCACCTCCGAGGCGCGCGCCGCCGCCGACAGTCTGCTCAAAGGGGCAGCCGCGTGAGTGACGATCGAAATGCGCTCCGGGACATTCCCGTCGAAAAGCTGTTGAAGCATGACGCTTATGACGAGCTTGCCGCCCTTGCCGCCGAGATCGCCCAGCACGACGCCGCCTACTATCAGGAAGACGCCCCAAAGGTTTCGGACGCTGACTACGACGCTCTCAGGAAGCGCAACGACGAGATCGAAAAGAAGTTCCCCGATCTGGTGCGTGACGACAGCCCCAACAAGCGGGTCGGGGCCGCGGTGGCACAGGGCTTCGGGAAGGTACAGCACAATCCCCCGATGCTGTCGCTGGGGAACGCCTTTTCATCCGACGACGTCGTCGAGTTCTACGACCGCATCCGCAGATTTCTGAGTTTGTCCGCCGGCGAGCCGGTGGAGATCGTCGCCGAACCTAAAATCGACGGGTTATCGGTGTCGCTCAGATACGAGAACGGCAAGTTTGTGCAGGGGGCGACCCGGGGGGACGGCCGCGAGGGTGAGGACGTGACGGAGAACCTCCGCACCATGGGCGAAATCCCCGACACGATCGAGGGTGCACCCGACGAGATCGAGGTCAGGGGCGAGGTCTACATGTCGAAGACCGACTTCCTGGCCCTCAACGCGCGCCAGGAAGAGGCGGGCAACAAGGTGTTCGCCAACCCGAGAAACGCGGCGGCGGGGTCCTTGCGCCAGAAGGACCCGTCGGTGACGGCGTCGCGGCCTTTGAAGATCTTTCTTTACGCCTGGGGCTACGTCAGCGGTGTCAACGGTCAGGGGTATGGGGGGGCGATTGACTGGCCCGACCAGTGGTCGTTCTACGAGAGGCTGAAAAAATGGGGGTTTCCGGTCAACCCGTATGCGACTGTCTGTAAGACCTTCGACGACACGATGGCGCTCTACGAGAAATTGGGCAGGGATCGCGCGACCCTCGACTACGACATCGACGGTGTCGTCTACAAAGTGAACCGGCTCGACTGGCAGCAGAGACTTGGTTTCGTCAGCCGCGCGCCGCGTTGGGCGACGGCACATAAATTCCCGGCTGAGAAGGCGACGACCTTGGTCAACAAGATCGATATCCAGGTCGGACGGACAGGCACGCTGACGCCTGTCGCGCATCTTGAACCGATCACGGTGGGCGGGGTGGTCGTGCAGCGTGCGACCCTTCACAATGAAGATTACATCCGCGAGAAGGATATCCGGGTCGGTGACCGGGTATTGATCCAGCGGGCCGGCGATGTCATCCCGCAGGTGCTCGAGGTCGATCTTAAAGCCCGTAAGTCCCCGGCGCCCGACCCCTTCGAGATGCCCCACACCTGCCCCGAATGCGGCAGCCTCGCGGTGCGTGAAGAGGGGCAAGCGGCGTGGCGCTGCACGGGCGGCCTGATCTGCCCGGCCCAGGCGGTCGAACGATTGAAGCATTTCGTGTCTCGTGATGCGTTCGATATAGAGGGTTTGGGCGGTAAGCACATCGAAGCGTTCTGGCTTGATCAGATCGTCGAGGTACCCGCCGATATTTTCCGGCTCGGCGAGAAACGTGACGATATCGCCGGCCGTGAAGGGTGGGGGAACAAGTCGGCGGACAACCTGATCGCCGCAATTGAACACAGGCGTGCCATAGAATTGGCACGATTCATATATTCACTGGGTATTCGTCAGGTCGGACAGGCCACTGCACGCCTGCTCGCCAGCCGTTACGGTAGTTTCGCACATTGGCGGGAAGCGATGATTGCGGCGGCGGACAGAGACTCGGAAGCTTACGCCGAACTTGTCGACATCGACGGTATTGGGCCGGCGATGGCTGATGACCTAATAGGTTTCTTTGCCGAGGAGCACAACCTCAGCGTGTTGAAAGATCTTGAAGATGAGTTGCAGATCGAGGACTTCGTCGCGGCTGAAACCTCGGATTCACCGATCAGTGGGAAGACCCTGGTTTTCACGGGGAATCTCGAAGCCATGAGCCGAAACGAGGCGAAAGCGCGGGCCGAGGCGATGGGCGCAAAAGTGGCTGGTTCGGTTTCTAAAAAAACGGATCTTGTTATTGCTGGTCCGGGCGCGGGTTCGAAGCGTAAAAAGGCAGAGGAGCTTGGCGTCCAGGTTATCGCTGAAGAGGACTGGCTCAAGATCCTCGACGGCGACGAGCCACAAATGCAACTTTTATAGCATTTTTGGTTTCAGAATAGCCCGTTATATGGAATTGTGCGTGCCGTCACATTCCTTGTTTTGGTATAGTCATAGAATAATCAGGACGACTAACTCCCTAGGAGGAAGAATAAAATGCCCCATCCAACAGACGTTCATGTCGGGCACCGCCTTCGTGAAGTACGTATCATGCGTGGTCTTACGCAGACACAATTGGGTGAACGTCTCGGTATCAGCTTCCAGCAAGTCCAGAAATACGAGAAAGGTACGAACCGGATCGGTTCGAGCCGCCTCTGGGATATGTGCGGCATTCTTGATGTGCCGGTGAGCTTCTTCTTCGAAGGCCTCGGTGACGAGAAGGCCGATGACGAGAAGATTTCACGGCGTGCGCTGCAGCTGGCGAAAGAACTGGACCGGATCGAAGACGACGACGTGAAAACGAACTTTTTGCAGCTGCTTAAAGTCTACAACACGAACTGAAATCTCGAACGATTCCCCGGGGGGCGGGAATCCGTCGGGGGCTTGTGTTTACAACCATGGCGGGGACTAAGCGTTCGCTACCGATCGGCGGTATACGACGTCTTTTCTATGCGTATGATCCGGTGATCGCGTCCAGATCGTCACTGTCGGCATGCACCGACCACTCAACGCTTTCCTTAAGAATGCGGAACACCGCCGTCACGAGAGTGCAGCCGTAATCGTCCCCGCCGTCGCCCGGACGGCGATGAACGCTCTCCTGGCCCGGCTCGCCGCGCTGGAACAGAATCCTCTCCGCATGCTTCGGGTCTCCGCCTTCCGCAAGATACGCGTCGACGGCACGTTGGCGGTATTCCGACGATGCCGTCACGGTCTGATCAAGTGAGGCGAAATGATCGTCGAGCAGGTGGTTGGCGTGGCCGGTGGCGGTGTCGACGGTCCGGATGACGCTTGCCGATGCCGGCGCCTCGATCGACATCGGCTGTTCCACCCCCATCATCCCGATGGCGTGATGAAATCCCGATGCGCGGTCGGGCCGCCTGAGATGCCCGATGACGTCGGGAATACTGTCGGCTTCCAACACGGCGCGGCAGATGAAGTGCCGGGGAATGCCGGGCTTCAGGTCGTCGGCGCGCACGTTGTTGATGGTTTGAACCAGGCCCGCCTCGGTCACGGCGACACTATGTCCCGCGAGCATGCCGGGATAGAGGTAGCTCTCGAACGCGGGGGCGTTTTCGGGTTTGGCGCGCAGCCAGTAACGGTGCGCCATGAAATCGCCCGAGCCATCCTCGTTGTGGGCGATGACGGCGGGTATACCCTTGTCGAAGTCACCGGCCGAGATCACCGTCGTGCAGGCATCGTGCATGGCGTCCAGGCGTTTCTGGGCGGTCTCAGGCGGGAAGCGCAGATCGCCCCTGCAATTCCAAAGGAAGAGCGTCTCAACGTCGGTCCCGACCCCTTCCGCCATACCCTCGAGCTCGGCCATATGATCGGGGTAGGCGGCCCTCGCTACATCCTGAAGTGCCTTCACGTAATCCGACCCCTGGAACATTTTCTGTGTGTGGCGGAATTCGTGATTGAGGGTCACGGCTTCGTTGAACGAGTCGCGGACCGCCATGCCGATCTGCCGGCCGAGGTCGGCAGGCGCACCAGCGGCGTCGATGATTTTGATTGGGTCGGTCATGATGGAATTACAGAAACTGTTCGAGGTAGCGGTAGAATGCGCCGACCCGGCTCGGGTGCTGGCGGAAACTGCGGAGAACTTCGCCGCACGCGGCCTTGTTCTTCTGGTCCTGGGCCTTGGCGCCTTTTTCGCGCGCGGTGTTGAAGGCTTTCACGGCCCTGGACGAATCCTGATCGTTGGCCGTCACATGGGCGAACATCCGGTCGATCTTGCTTGTTAACGGCTCGACGTCCTCGCCGCACGTTTCGGCCCGGCCGGTCAGATCGCCCAGCTTCCGGGCCGCTTTGGTGGCATTCTCGGCCGACAGGACGGGGCGGGTCGAAACGGGTAGGGCGCGCATCGTCTTGAACCGGGGGTCGGCGTGGACGATCTCCGCCTCGGCCGGATCGCAGGGGCTGGTTAAAGTGTTGCAGACGGCGATGCGGGCGAAGAACGCGGCCCATTGCTCGCCGGTTTTTGGTGAATTTACCGGGCTGCCGGGATCGTTTTTATGGCCCGTCCAGACACGTCTGACGGCGAAGGTATAGAAATCGCCGATAAACACCTTCCCCATCGCGAACAGCGTGGTGTCGGCAGGCGTATCCTTGACGTTGGTGCAGTGCGCGGTGAACGAAGCGGTGGTGCCGATGGCGCCTTTTTCGCGCTTGATCTCTGAAATCTTCGGCTTGGCGCAGCCGGCGGTCATCGCCTTGGAAAGGTCTTGGGCGACCAGTTGAACGACACGGTCCTTTTGGCTTTCGGTCCGGGTGATGACGACGCGTTCGACGACTCCCCCTTCGGTCATAAAGTTACGGCGCCATTCGCGGCGGATGCCGGCTTCGGTTCTTTCAGGGGCGCCGCCCGTCCAATTGGGCGGTGGCGGTGCGACCAGCACTTCGCCGTTGAAGGCGGTTTGCGCGTCGGCCCGGCCCGGTAGAAGGGCGGCAATGACGGCCAAGGCAAGGTATGGGGCGCGCAGGTTCATCCACCACTTATACGCGGCGCGCGACTTGAAGAGAAGGGGCCGTGTAAAGCCCTGCAAGCAGGGCAAAAAAAAGGGAGGCCGATGGGCCTCCCTTTCGGAAAGTATCTTCGGATTCGCCTTAATGGAGACGACCCGGCAGTTGCTTGATCGCGTCCTCAACCAAAGCATCGGCTTTATCGCCGCTCAGGTTGTCGGCCAGCATCTGGCCGGTCGCCGCGATGGCGACGTCGACGGCGCGGGCGCGGACCCGCTCGATGGCGTGCTGCTCGGCCATCTCGATCCGCTCCATCGCGAGCTTTTCGCGGCGTTCCAGCGCGGCTTTCAGCTTTTCGCGGCCTTCGCGGTCCATGCGTTCGGCTTCTTCCTTGGCGTGCTGGATGATGCTTTCCGCTTCGCTGGCCGCGTCACGCTGTTTGCGCTGGTACTGGGCGAGAAGATCCTGCGCTTCGTTGCGCAGTTTTTCCGCTTCGTCCAACTCGGCCTTGATCTTGTCAGCCCGTTCGTCGAGGGCCTTGGAAGCCATCTTGCCGACCGGCTTGGCGATCAGAGCGACGAACAGGACGACAGCGACAGCGGTCCAGAAAGTGGGATCATGAAACATGCTGATCTCCCTCAGGCCTTGATGACGCTGTCGACAGCGCCTTCAACCTTGCCGGATGCCGGCGCCTCACCGGTCAGCTTCTCGATCGCGTCGGCGGCGACATCGATGGCAACGTCACGGACGCTTTCCATCGCTTTCTCCACCTCGGCGGCGATGGCCTTTTCGCTTTCGGAAATCCGCGCTTCCAGTTTTTCGGAAAGCTCGGCTTCTTCCTTGGCGGCGGCTTCCTGGAGCTGCTGCTGGATTTTCTGAATATCCTCGTGCGCCTGGGCGCGCGCGTCGGCGAGGGCCTTTTCATATGAGGCAAGCGTTGCTTCCGCTTCGCGTTGCAGGTCCTCGGCCTTTTTCAGGTTGTCTTCCAGCCGCATCTGCCGGGTTTCCAGCGCATCGGAGATCTTCGGCACCGCGATCTTCCACATGATGAGGAACATCGCGGCGAACGTGATCGCCAGCCAGACCAGCTGCGGTGCGAATGTGGTGACGTCTAACTGAGGCATGACATCCCCGCTTCAAGCGGCGGATTCCGCGGGCGGCACCAGGGCCGCCCGGAAATCAACCGAACAGAATGACCAGTGCGATAACCAGCGCGAAGAGCGCGATGGCTTCAACGAGCGCGAAGCCCAGCATCGTCATCGGGAAAACCGCGCCCTGAGCGGACGGGTTGCGGCCAACGGCCTGGATGAACGAAGCAAAGATGTTACCGATACCGATACCGGAACCGATAACGCCGATAACGGCGAGGCCGGCACCGAGGAGCTTTGCAGCTTCAAGTTCCATGGGTCAGATCCTTTCTAGGTTAGTTCAATTCAAGAGTTAAAGGGTTATCCGCGTGCCTTAGTGCAGATGCAGCGCATCGTTGAGGTAGAGGCACGTCAGAATGGTGAACACGAACGCCTGCAGGAAGGCGATCACGAATTCGAGGCCCGTCAGCGCGACGACGAACACGAACGGCAGCCATCCCGCGGCGATGCCGAGCGAGATGATGAAGCCCGCGAACACTTTCAAAAGCGTGTGACCGGCCAGCATGTTGGCGAACAGTCGGACGCTCAGGCTGATCGGGCGCGACAGATACGAGATGATTTCAATCGGGACCAGCAGCGGCGCCATGTACATCGGCACGCCCGGCGGCATGAAGAACGCCAGGAAGTGCAGCTTGTGCTTGGCGATGGCGATCAGGGTCACGCCGACGAAAATGAAGAACGCCATCGCAAAGGTGACGGCGATATGGCTCGTGAAGGTGAACGAGTAAGGCATCATGCCCCACATGTTCCCAACCAGCACGAACATGAAAATCGTGAAGACGAACGGGAAGTAGGGGCGGCCTTCGCTGCCCACCGTGTCTTTCAGCATGTTGGCGATGAAGACGTAACTCAGTTCCGCCATCGACTGCCAGCGGCCCGGGACCAACGCGCTTTTGCGCATCCCGCCGACCAGGAACAGGGTGACGGTCGCGACCGTCAGCACCATGAACAGCGATGAATTGGTGAACGATGCGTCGACGCCCGCGATATTGATATCCACGAGCGTTTTAATCTCGAACTGTGCGAGTGGGGAATGTCCCTCAGCCACCTCGATCTTTCCCTTCCTCGGGCGTCCCGGATGCTTCGGTTCCGGACGCGTCGTCTTTTTCTCTATAGCCCATGGTATTACCCATACCAGAGGCCATGCGATATACGTTCATGACACCGGCGGCGAACCCCAAAACGATGAACACCACCATGACCCAGGGACGCGTACCCAGCCACTCGTCGAGGGCCCAGCCAATGGCTAGCCCCACGGCCACGGCGGAAACTAACTCGACAGACACCCGAAAAGCAAGCCCTAGAGCCGTCTTCGGCGGCTTATTGAGCTGCTTTTTCCAGAGCCTTCTGGATTCCTCGGATTCCCGGGCTTTTTTGAGTTTCTGCCCGAAACTGTCGAGGTCTCCCGACGGCCCTCGGCCGGTGTCGTCGTCGGATGCCATGAAATGTCCCCCGAAGCGGCTTGCCGCCTCAAAAAATGGACTATGCCACCCCGTCTCCCGTCCAAAAGTCCGGGGGAGTTGTAGCAAAATACCCGGCTGCCGCAAGCCTTGTTTTCGCGGGTGCGGGAATCGCCGTTCTCCCATCATCGTCATCCCGGCCGATGCGCGGCACGCGCGGCGAGCCGGAACCCATGGGAAACATTGCACCAATCACTGGAATAGGTCCCGGACCGGAAGCCTCACGCCCTCAGCCTGACGGCTGCGGGTTCGGCTAACGTCCGGGATGACGCGCTTTTGTTTAAGCCGATTCCCGGATTTCCTCGGCTTTTTGGAGGTCGACCGACACCAGCTGCGAGACGCCGCGTTCCGACATGGTGACCCCATAGAGCCGATCCATCCGGGCCATCGTCATGCGGTGGTGGGTGATCACCAGGAACCGGGTGCTTTCCTGCTTCGACATGTGTTCCAGCATCGAACAGAATCTGTCGACGTTGGCGTCATCGAGCGGTGCGTCGACCTCGTCGAGGACGCAGATCGGCGACGGGTTCGTCAGGAACACCGCGAACAGTAGCGAGAGCGCCGTCAGGGCCTGCTCACCACCCGACAGCAGCGTCAGGTTCTGCAGCTTCTTGCCCGGCGGCGAGGCCATGATTTCCAGACCCGCGTCGAGGGGGTCGTCGGCCTCGGTCAGTTCAAGGTGCGCGTGACCGCCGCCGAACAGCTTCTGGAACAGTTCCTGGAAGTGTTCGTTCACTTCCTCGAATGACTGTAACAGACGTTGCCGGCCTTCGCGGTTCAACTCAGATATACCCCGGCGCAACTTGTCGATGGCCTTGATCAGGTCTTCGCGCTCGACGTTCAGCGTCTCGATCTGTTCTTCGAGTTCGCGCATCTCCTGTTCGGCGCGCAGGTTGACCGGCCCCATGGTTTCGCGCTCGCGCTGCAGGCGTTCGACCTTGCGCTCCGTCTGTTCCAGATCGGGGAGCGGCTTTTCAGGATCGAGCCCCGCGATTTCGAACAACTGATCGGGGCGGCATTCGAGCCGGTCGTCGACCCGTTCGGCGATGGAATGGCACGTTTGCAGCGCCTGCTCGACGCTGCCCTCGGCGCGAACCCGGTTTTCGCGGGCCCGAGCCATATCGGCTTCGACGGTCCTGAGCTGCTTGTCGGCTTCGGCGAGGCGGGTTTCGGCGGTCTGCAGTTTGTCCGCGGCATCGCGGCGGTTCTGCTCGGCGGTTTCGATCTCTGACAAAAGCGCCTGGCGCTTCTCGTTCAACGCGGCCGGCTTCTGCGCCAGCTCTTCACGGACCGATTCCAACTCGGCGCGCCGGGTCGTCAGTTCTTCGAGGCGGGTCGAGGAGGACTGCTTCCTGTCGCTCCAGCTTTGCGTTTCGCGGGTAATGGCTTCCAGGCGCTGGCTGCGCTCGCGGGCCATGCGTTCGATTTCGTCGTGCCGAGCGCGGCACTCCATCAAGTGCGAGCGGCGCTCGTTCAGCTCTTCTCTGAGCGTTTCGATCCGCGCCCTGTCGCCGTCGATGTCGGGAAGCTGGGCGATTTCCTGCACCGCTTCTTCCAACTGACCGGTCACTTCGTTGAGGTCGCCTTCAAGGCCCGTGATCTGATCGCCGACGGCGGCCAGTTTCGAGCCGTGCGCGGCCATCTTCTCCTTGATCTGGGCCAGGATATCGCGGGCTTCACCAAACGCGCGTTCTGCATTGCGGAGTCCGTCGCGGGCGGCCTGAACCGCCTGGTTGCAGGCTTCCACTTGTTCACGCGCTTTTTCGAAACTCGCGTCGGCTTCCGACAGGCGTTGATTGGCGCCGGTGGCCTGCCCTTCGACTTCTCTTAAGCGGTTGCGCTGTTCGAGCCTGCGCGCCGCCGACGTCGTCGCGCCCGTGCCGACGGTATAGCCGTCCCATCTGACGAGCGCACCGTCGCGGGTCACGAGCCGTTGGCCGGGACGAAGTTGATGAATCAGATTGCGTGCCGTCTCGACCGTGTCGACGACGCCGGTCTGCGACAGGCGGCGGGCCAAGGCGGGCGGTGCCTGCACCCACTGGCTGAGTGGCGTCGCACCGGCGGGGAGCGCGGGCGCATCCGTCATGGGTGGGAGCGCACGCCAGTGAATGGCGGCGGCCTCGTCGATGGGGGCTTCGATCTCGTCGCCGAGGGCGGTCCCCAATGCAACCTCGAAGCCCGGTTCGACCGACACCGCGTCGATCAGAGGCGGGAACATGTCCGGATCGCCGGTGTCCAACAATTTCGTCAGAGCTTCGCGTTCGGCCTGAAGCTTGGTGGCCGTATCGCGGGCCTCGTTCAAGATCCCACGCAGCCGTTCGCGTTCGGCCTCGGCAGTTTTATGAGTTTCTTCCGCCTCTTCCAGCATCACGCGCGCGTCTTCGACGGCACCCTGGGTGCGTGTCATGTCGGCTTCGGCGTCTGCCATCGCTTCGGCTTCGGGGGCGTCGGCCTCAAGCCTTGCGTGCTCTGAACGAAGTTCTTCAAGACGTCCCGTCAGGCGGGTCTGGCGTTGCGCCAATTCGTCCTTGCGGCGTTCGAGCGAACCCCGGCGCGCCTCCGTGTCGGCAACCCTTTGGGTCAGCCCGGAAAGCTCGTTCTCGTGCGCTTGCACGGCTTCGCCGGCGGTGGACAGGTCTTCCTGCGCCTTGGCGCGGTTCTGTTCCTCGCCCTCGCGGGCCGCTTCGATCCCCGACTGTTCTTCCGCCAGGCGCGCATGCGCCGCTTCGGCGTCGGAAATCAGCGATTGCTCGCGGGTCGTGTCGGCGATGGTTTCCTCGATCCGGCTGCGGGTGTCGTTGGCCTGCGCCTCGATCCGCTGTTCCTCCTCATCAAGACCATCGCGCGCGATCATCAAGCGTTGCAGGGCCGCGGCGGCGGCGGCTTCGGTATCGCGGAGCGCCGGAATATCGGCGGCGGCCTCGGCCTGCTCGGTGCCGGCTTCCCCGACGATCACGCCCAGTCTGTTGACCTCGGCCTCGACCTCGGACAAGCGCATCCGGTACTGCTCAAGTTCGCTTTCGGCGGTGGTCCAGCGCAGATAGAACAACGTCGCTTCGGCGGTGCGGATCAGGTCGGAGAGGTTGCGGTAGCGCGTCGCCTGGCGGGCCTGTTTCTTGAGGCCGTTCATCTGCGCTTCGAGGGTGACGAGAATATCGTCGAGGCGCTCGAGGTTGGTTTCCGCGCCCTTCAATCTGAGTTCGGCTTCGTGACGGCGCGAATGCAGGCCGCGAATCCCGGCGGCTTCTTCGAGCAGGAGACGCCGCTCGGTCGGTTTCGCCGAGATCACCGCGCCGATCTTGCCCTGGCTGACCAACGCGGTCGAACGCGACCCGGTCGCCTGGTCGGCGAACAGAAGCTGCACGTCACGCGCCCGCACGTCGGCGCCGTTGATCTTATATAATGAGCCTTTTTCCCGCTCGATCCGGCGCGCGATCTCCAGATCGTCGGCTTCGCCGAACTGAACCGGTGCGCCTTTCAGGGCATTGTCCAGTGTCAGGACGACTTCGGCGACGTTGCGGGGCGGGCGGCGGTCGGTGCCCGAAAAGATGACGTCGTCCATCTCGCCGCCGCGCATTTGCTTGGCGGATGTTTCGCCCATCACCCATTTCAGCGCCTCGACAAGGTTCGACTTGCCGCAGCCGTTGGGGCCGACGACCCCGGTCAAACCGGCATCGATCTCCAGCGTCGTCGGTTCGACGAAGGATTTGAAACCGCTCAGGCGTAACTTTTTGAAGTGCAGCACGCTCGTTTTAGCTCCCGAAACCCGGCCGGCTGAGCCTTAAGCCTTGGCCTAAGACCCTGACTATACCTTATTTTATGTAAATATGGCGTCTTTTTGTCACATTTACACAACATATGGTGGGACTATAGGGGCGTGGCGCGCCTAGAGTCGACTCATTTCGGAAGTGAATTCTGGGGATAAGTCGGGGGCTTTTAACCGATCCCCCGACCACCGGGCAACACCTGCTTATGCCGAAAGATTGACCATTCTGTCCTTAGGCAGCGTGTTAGACGTCAAAGACAACGGGTTGCCCGGCCCCTCGATCTCGAGCGCGCGGGTCAAGCGCTCATCCGGCGGGCTGTCGTTGACCGTGGCGCTGGCCAGAACGTCCGAACCCTCGACCATCGTGCCGTCCTCGAACGACAAGGTCGGCAGATCGCCGCCCGCGCCACCGCGCAGGACGAGCGCATCGCCCTTATCGCCGATGTTGATCACGAGGTGCTCGCCGCGTTTCTCGATATTCAGATCGGCGGGGGTGACATCGGGCCCGAACTGGATTGTGCTCTCGCTAAGTGCGATGGAGGCGTCCATCACGTCCATCCCATCACCCTTGTTATAAAGGATCGTCGAGTTGCTGCCGACGCGGACGTAGTCGTCCCCGGCGCCGCCGCTCCCGATCGCGTTCTCTGCGACAGCGATCCTGTCATCGCCCGTGCCCCCGTCGACGATGGCATTCATACCCGACGAGATCAGGTCGTTGCCGTCTCCACCAGCGATTTTCGCGTTCTTGCCGCCCTTGATCCGGTCGTCTCCGGCGCCGCCGTCGACGCTGTTGTTCTTGCCGGTCGCACTGATTCTGTCATTGCCTTCGCCCGCGATGATCGATGCGTTCGAATAAACCGAGATATGGTCGTCCCCGGACCCGGCATCGATGACGGCGTTGTCGTAAGCGTCGATGATGTCGTCACCCGCGCCCCCGACAGCCTGCAGGTTGTCATACCCGCTGATCCGGTCGTTGCCGCTGCCGCCGTTGGCCCTGAGGTTGTCGTAGCCGTCGATCACGTCGTCGCCGCTGCCGCCATAGCCGGTGGTGTTGTTGTAACCGGAGATCCGGTCGTTACCGCTACCGCCGTAGGCGCTCAGATTGTCGTAGCCGTCAATGCGGTCATCGCCTTCACCACCTGATGCGCTGGTGTTGGAATAGCCCGAAATCCTGTCGTTGCCGATGCCGCCCAACGCGAACAGGTAGTCGTACCCCTGAATATCGTCGTCGCCGTCACCGCCCGCGGCCATGAAGTTGTTGTAGCCCCTGACCTCGTCGTTACCGTCACTGCCGAAGTAAGAGACAGGTTTGCCGTTTTCATCGTAGTTGTATTGTGCTTCCCGGTTCAGGCCGGCGTTGGTCATGAACTCTTCCAGCATTTCGATGAAGTTTTGGAACAGGTTTGCCCGCGGACCACTGATCAGGCCGGCGTGGCCGTTTTCGCTGCCGTTTTCATCGGTGCCGCCGCTCTGAAGTTTTTCGAGTTTCTCGCCATTCTTCTCGCGCACCCCGTTGAGGGCGTCGAGCATCCGCTGGTTTTGTTGAGAATAGGTCGAGTGAAGGTTGAACAGGCCCTGGTAGCTGGTATCGATATCGGAGGACATGACTCATCTTTCTATGATTTCAAACGATGGTTTTCTGGTGGGATTACCAGCAATACGCGTGCCAGTGCAGGCACCGAACATTTTTCGGCGGAAATAAGCCGGAACCAAAAAATGATCGGAACCGATGCCGAAACACCGGAAAACACATGGTCCGTGCGGTTTTTTTGAATCCCGGAACAGATACTTATTGCCGTCCCTAGGCAGAATTTGCCGGGTAACCGCTGCACTCAATCGGCGGCGTGGTCAGTCACCGACGTGTCGATGGTGGGGACGATATGGCTCTCTTTCGTGCTCAACGAGACGACTTCGGTCTGCAGCCGGAGGATCCCCGGACATGAGGCGATTTGTTCGGATACGAGAGCGTCCAGCCCGGCCGGACCGGCTGCCCGGACCTTGATCAGGCAGTTCCACTCACCGTTAACGTGGTGACATTCCAAGACCTCCGGAAGTGCTGCCAGCTTTTCCGCCAAACTCCTTGCATTCCCGGGCAGATCGGTCTGCACCCGGATGAAGGCGAGAAGCGGATAACCGAGCGCATCGGGGTCGACGATGGCGCTCCATGATATCAGCACACCGTTCGATTTCAGTTTCTTCAGCCGGTCGTGGACCGCCGCCGTCGATAGCCCGACTTGTTGAGCGAGGCGGGCATACGACATGCGTCCGTCGCGCTGGATCAGCGCGAGCAAGGTCCTGTCTTCATGATCCATGTACCTTCCCCAGAGAGGTCGTCACTTACCCGCGTGTGTCACGGGCTTTCGACAAGCGCAGCAGGTTTTGTGCCAGTTTCGGCTTCGGCCATTGGGGAAGGGCGGTTTTACTTCGCGGCGTCGAGCGCCTTGTCGATGGCGGCCTTCACTTTTTCGAGTTCCAGCGCGTGTTCGACCTTTTCACCGGCGACGAACAGGGTCGGGGTCGCATTGACGCCCTTTTCATCGTGCGCCTTGCGGGCCTTGTCCTGGATGGCGTTCATCAGACTTGAATTGCGGACGCACTGATCGACGTCGTTCGGACCAAGGCCGGCCATGCGCGCGACCATACCCAAAGCCTGTAACGGGTTCTCGGCGCGGCCCCACTGCTTCTGGGTGTCGAAGAAGATATCGACCATCCCCTCGTGCCGGTCCGGTCCAGCGCAACGGGCGATCATGGCGGCGGCGAGACCGGGGGAGTTGGTCGGGAAGTCGACGAAGGTGAACTTCACCTTACCCGTGTCGATGTATTCGGCCTTGATCACCGGATAAATCGTTGAGTGGAAATGTTCACACGCCGGGCAGGACAGCGATGCGTACTCGACGATTTCGACCGGCGCGTCCGCCTTGCCGATGACAAGTTCGGTCATCGCCGTATCGGTATCGACGATCTTGGCGTGGGCTGCGCCCGGCACCAAAAAGGCGGCGGCGGCGCTCAGGCCCAGAACCGAAAACAAGCGGCGTGAAATCAGCATGGAATGGTCTCCGTTCTTGAATTTAATCAGCTGTCAGCCTGGCGGCGCCGGGCGACGTGTTCGCCGAGACGCGTCAGCGCATCGCGGAGTTCGTCGTCGCCGACGGCCTCAAGGCTCTTTTCGATCTCGTCGCGGCGCTCGGGCCGGATTTGAGGTAAGGGGGGGCGCTTGTCCTGGCCGCGTTTTGGCAGCGGGCCATGGATGATTTTGATGTCCCCAACGGCGCGGAAACCGAAGAACCGGTTGATGCGCTCCAAAAGGATCGGTTGGAAGTGAATGACCTCGGTCGCGAGTGCGCCGTTTTCGAGCAGAAGATAAAGCGTGCCCGGCTGCGAGCGATCGCGCGGAAAGCGGATGCGGTCGGGCAGGCTGTGTTTTCCAATCAGCTCGCCCGCGATCACCGGCCATTCGTTGACGATGGCGGCGTCGACGAAGCCGCGCTTGTCCAATGCCTTCCGTGTCAGGCCCGACACGACGCGGCTCAACGGCTGCGAGCGGGCGCGCCGGGCGGCTTCGACGTTGGAACTGTATGGGGACTGCGCCATGCCGGTTGAACGTTTCCAATTCCGATCAAAAGTCGTTCTTGTTCAGCACGGGATCGTAGGGGCGGCGCCTTCCCGGGGCAAGGGAATGCGCTTCATCCTCGCGATCTTGTGTTCCGCTTGAGAGGGCAGTATGGCGTGAACCCTGATGGCTTATAGTGAGACGATGGCCGGGACCCAACATATCAGGCGTGCGCTCCTTGACTGGTACGATGCGCACCGCCGCGACCTCGCGTGGCGCGCCGGGCCGGGTCAGGCCTCCGACCCTTATAAAGTGTGGCTGTCGGAAATCATGCTGCAACAGACCACGGTTGCGACGGTCGGATCGTATTTTGGCGAATTTATGGCGCGCTGGCCGGACGTGACGCTTTTGGCCAAAGCCGATCTGGATGATGTTTTAGTCGCTTGGCAGGGGCTGGGATACTACGCCCGGGCCAGAAACCTTCACAAATGCGCGCGCGTGGTCGCGGATGAATATGGGGGGCGGTTCCCGGACACGGTCGAGGGGTTGTTGGACCTTCCCGGAATCGGCCCCTACACCGCCCGCGCCATCGCCGCCATCGCCTTCGACCGGGCGGCGATGCCTGTCGACGGCAATATCGAGCGGGTCACGGCCAGACTGTTCAATATCGAAACGCCGCTTCCTCAGGGTAAACCCGAGATCGCTGAGAAAGCCGAAACCTTCACCAGCGGCGACCGCCCCGGTGATTTCGCCCAGGCGATGATGGATCTGGGGGCGACGGTGTGTACCCCGAAATCACCAAAATGCCTGTTATGTCCGCTTGCGGAATACTGCCAGGCGAGAGCGAACGGCGCGCCGGAAAAGCTGCCCGCGCGTGCCCCGAAGAAGGCCCGGCCGGAGCGCTGCTGCGTCATGTTCTGGCTGGAAAATCCGAAGGGGGAAGTGCTTCTGAGAAAACGCCCCGAAAACGGCTTGCTCGGGGGGATGACGGAACTTCCCTCGACGCCCTGGCAGGAGGGGGATTGGCCGGACTTAAACGAAATCTCGTCGCATCAGCCGCTCGATCTGGAGTGGGAACAGGTCGACGGTGACGCCGTCCACGTCTTTACCCACTTCCGCCTGACGATGCGGGTGATGAAGGGGGCCGCGCGTAAGGGCGCGAACGCCGACGGTTTTTGGGTTCACCCGGACGACTTCGCGTCGCATGCCCTGCCGACCGTAATCAAGAAGGCGGTGGGGTTGGTGCGGGGGAGCCGTTGACCCCTCATCCGGCTCGCTACGCTCGCCACCCTCTCCCCAAGGAGAGGGATGCCGCTACGTGAGTTCCTTCTCCCTCGGGAGAAGGACAGGATGAGGGGCTGCCCACCGGGGCCGGGCGATAGCCGTTGCGATTTAAAATAGGTCCCGGATACCTTGCATGCGCTCGGTTCCGGGATAGACGGTTGGGGGGTAAGGTTTAGGTCTTACAACTACGTCATCCCAAACTTGATTTGGGATCCATGGCAAGCGGCACGGCCGTGGAGAGAAATATGGGTCCTGAATCAAGTTCAGGACGACGATCTTTGAGTCAATCCGCCGCCACGGCGCGTTTGAAAGCCTGGATATCTTCGTCGAGGGTGCGGGCGATATGGCGGGTCAGCGCCTGCGCCTGCAGGATCGCCTGGCCACGCTCGGATAGCGACAACACCCGATCCAACTCGACGAGCGTGTTCTGAAGGCGTTTGAAACCGTGTTTTTCCGCCCATCTCTGGAAAGACGCGGTTTCGTTCCTGAGCTGTAGAATGTTTCCGTCGATGGCAAGCTGGGTCATATGCCGGGCGCGGTCTTCGGGGGTCGGGTCGTCGCTCATCAGTCCACCCAGCACGCGCTCGCGCCCCTTGTCCCCGACGAGATCGTCGATGGCGCGGCGGTCGAGAATGTCCCAGGTCGCGGTGTCAGCCATGATCAGTCATCGTATTGTATAAGGGCGTCGAACGGCACCCCGATTTTGTCGCGCCCGCCAAGGAACGTCAGCTCGATGATGCAGGCCGCACCGACCACCTTGGCGCCGACCTTGTCGAACAGGGCCAGCGATGCGCCGAGTGTGCCGCCCGTCGCCAGGAGATCGTCCAGCACGACGACACGCTGACCGGGCGCGATGGCGTCGGCCTGGATCTGGATGGTGTCGGACCCGTACTCGAGATCATATTCGTGACTGATCACGTCGCCCGGTAATTTGCCCGGCTTTCGGACCATGCAGAACCCGAGGCCGAGCTTGGCCGCCAAGGGTGCTGCGACCAGAAAGCCGCGGGATTCGATCCCTGCCAGCATGTCGGGTTGATGCTTCGAGACGATCCGGGCCAGACGCCCAAGCGCCACCTGCCATGCATCGGGGTGCGCGAGAAGGGTCGAGATGTCATAGAAAAGAATGCCGGGTTTGGGGAAATCCGGAATGCCCCGGATGTGTTCTTTGAGGTCCATAAGTGTCTCCAGATTTCGGAGCGGTATCCTAGCACGGGGTGGACGCTCTGCAATCGCCGAGTGTCGGATGGAGAGTTGCAACCCCCGGTCAAACATGGTTCGATTTTGACTGAATTTCCGGGGTGGGAGGCCCTTAACATGTCATCCGAAACACATGTTTTTCACCGCGCGCCGCAGTCGGCGCTGCCGAGAGCGGTCAAGGGCGACGGCATCTATGTCATCGATAGTGACGGCAAGCGCTATCTGGACGGGTCCGGTGGCGCGGCGGTGTCATGCCTGGGGCATTCCGATCCCGACGTGATCGCGGCGATCAAGGCGCAACTCGACGAGATTCCGTTCGCGCACACGGGCTTCTTCACGTCCGGACCCGCCGAAGAACTGGCGGATTTTCTGGTCGAGCGGGCACCGCGTGACGGCAACGCGGGGATGCGGGCGGTCTATTTCCTGTCGGGTGGATCGGAGGCCGTCGAGGCGGCCCTTAAGATGGCGCGCCAATATCATCTGGAGAGGGGCGAACCGAAACGCGGGCGCTATATCGCCCGGCGCCAGAGCTATCATGGTAACACGCTGGGTGCGCTCGCTGTTGGTGGCAACGTCTGGCGCCGCGAACCGTATGCGCCGTTGCTGGTTGAAACGTCGTTGATCGCTCCCTGCTATCCCTACCGCGACAGGGGGGATGGGGAGAGCGAGGAAGAATATGGGCTCCGCATCGCCAACGAACTGGAGACCGAAATCCTTCGCCTGGGGCCGGAAAACGTGTCGGCCTTCATCGCCGAAACCGTGGGCGGGGCGACGGCGGGCGTATTGCCGCCGGTGAAGGGGTATCTGAAACGCATCCGCGAGATTTGCGATCAGTACGGCGTTGTCATGATCCTCGACGAGGTCATGAGCGGCATGGGGCGGACCGGTTATCTGTTCGCCTGCGCCGAAGATGACGTCGTGCCGGATATTGTCTGTATCGCCAAGGGACTGGGGGCCGGCTATCAGCCGATCGGCGCGACCATGGTGACCGACAAGATTTACGACGCCTTCATTCAAGGGTCGGGCGCCTTTCAGCATGGGCACACGTATATGGGCCACCCGACCGCGTGCGCGGGGGCGCTCGCCGTTCAGAAGAAAATCGAAAGCGCCAACCTGTTGGACGCGGTGAAGAAGCAGGGGGCGGCGCTGGTCGATAAATTGCACGAGCGTTTCGGCAACCATGCGCACATCGGCGATATTCGCGGCCGGGGGCTCTTTCAGGGGATCGAGCTGGTCAAGGACCGTGCGACCAAAGAGACCTTCGATCCGACACAGAAACTTCATCTGAGGATCAAGAAGCACGCTTTCGAGGGCGGCCTGATCTGCTATCCGGGCGGCGGCACCGCCGACGGCGCGCGCGGCGATCACGTCTTGATCGCGCCGCCGTTCATTATCTCCGACACCGAGCTGGACGAGTTGGTGGACAAGCTGGCGCATGCGGTCGAGACGTCGCTTTCCGAAATAACGTCCTGATTTTAAAGGGTTGTGTTGGCCGGGAAGGCCCGTCTTGCACGTTAGTTATGCTATGCTACACTTTTCTTAATAATGACGGACGGGATAAAAATGACCGCGTCAGGGAGACTACTCACGCAGGAGACAGCGTTCGGTTTATTACCGGACGCATTTTCGCGCCTCTCCGGACAATCTGGTTTTCAAGGAATTCGCTCGTCGGCCGAGCCACTTGCTGGGACAAGCGACGAACGATTGGCCGGGCATTTCGCCTGGCCTGTTGAGGGTCGGCCTTAGGGGCCGTCCGTCATTCGGCATCGATGGCAAGGGAGGCTTTTGCCGCCGCCGATGCCTTAAGTGATTTGGAGAGCTTAACTAAATCAAAATCTCAAGGAGGAGTTTTTATGCACTTCAAGAAAACACTGGCGGTTAGTGCTGCCATCGTCGGCATCTCGCTGGGCGCGGGCTCGGCTGACGCCGCGCAGAAGTTCATCTCGATCGGCACCGGCGGTGTCACCGGGGTGTACTATCCGACCGGCGGCGCGATCTGCCGCCTGGTGAACAAGAGCCGCAAGGAACACGGAATCCGCTGCTCGGTCGAATCGACCGGCGGCTCGGTGTACAACATCAACACCATCCGTGCCGGCGAGCTGGACATGGGCGTTGCTCAGTCCGATTGGCAGTATCACGCCTACAACGGCACCTCGAAGTTCAAGGATCAGGGCCCGTTCAAGGAACTGCGCGCCGTGTTCTCCGTGCACCCGGAACCCGTGACCATCGTCGCCCGCAAGGACGCGAACATCAAAAAGGTCATGGACCTCAAGGGTAAGCGCGTGAACATCGGTAACCCGGGTTCGGGTACGCGTGCGTCGTGGGAAGTCATGGCGGAAGCGCTCGGCATGGGCGATGACGCGCTGGCGCTGGCGACCGAGTTCAAGTCGTCGGAACAGTCGCAGGCGCTCTGCGACAACAAGATTGACGCCTTCTTCTTCCTGGTCGGTCACCCGTCGGGTTCGATCAAGGAAGCCACCACGTCGTGCGAAGCGAACCTGGTTGAAGTCGCCGGTCCGGCGATCGACAAGCTGGTCGCGGACGCGCCGTACTATCGTACCGCGACGATCCCGGGCGGTATGTATACCGGCACGCCGGACGACACCAAGACCTACGGCGTCGGCGCCACGTTCGTGAGCTCCACCAAGACGTCGGCCGATACGGTCTATTACGTGGTGAAGGCCGTGTTCGAAAACTTCGACACCTTCAAGAAGCTGCATCCCGCGTTTGCGGTCCTGAAAAAAGAAGAAATGGTCAAGGACTCGCTTTCCGCGCCGCTGCATGACGGTGCCGCCAAGTACTACAAGGAAGCCGGCCTGATTAAATAAGGTTTGGTTCGGGGGCGGACTTAACGGTCCGTCCCCGTCTCCTTTTAGGTTATTTGTTGATCGATTTATTCTTTTGCGAACAGCGGCATTAACCGCCGCAACGGGGCATTGCTGGGGAGCAATAGTAGGCCGGAAAATCCGGCCAGGGCGAGAAGGGAAAACGCAAAATGGCGGAAGCGAAAACGGCCGCAGAGAACAAACTCTCGGAAATCGATCTCGACGATCTTGTCGCGTCGTCGGATACGGGTGGGCGAAATCCGGAAGGGGGCGTCGGGAAGTTCCTGACCATCGTCGCGATCTGCTGGTCTTTGTATCAGCTCTGGATCGCCTCGCCGCTGCCGTTCATCTTCGCGGACCTGATCCCGATCCCGAACAACTCGCATACCCGGCCGACGCACCTGAGCTTCGCCATCTTCCTGGCCTTCATGGCGTACCCGGCGTTCGCCAACTCACCCAAGGACCGGATACCGGTCGTCGACTGGATTTTGGCCATCGTCGGCACGGGTTGTGCCGCCTATCTGGCGATCTTCGCCGACGCGCTTGCAAACCGTCCCGGTCTGCCGATCACCGCCGATCTGGTCGTGTCCGCGATCGGGCTGGTGTGCCTGCTGGAAGCGACGCGCCGCGCGCTCGGCCCGCCGCTGATGATCGTCGCCATCGTGTTCGCGTCATACATCTTCTTCGGCGAATACGCGCCCGACATCATCGCCTGGCAGGGCGCATCGTTCCAGAAAGCGATGTCACACCTGTGGATCACGCAGGAAGGCGTGTTCGGCATCGCGCTGGGGGTTTCCACCAGCTTCGTGTTCCTGTTCGTGCTGTTCGGCGCGCTTCTGGATAAGGCGGGCGCCGGCAACTACTTCATCAAGGTCGCGTTCGCGGCGCTGGGGCACCTGCGCGGCGGTCCGGCCAAGGCGGCGGTGCTGGCATCTGCGATGACGGGCCTGATCTCGGGGTCCTCCATCGCTAACGTGGTGACCACCGGGACCTTCACCATCCCGCTCATGAAGCGGGTCGGGTTCACCGCCGAAAAAGCGGGCTCGGTCGAGGTCGCATCGTCGGTCAACGGTCAGATCATGCCGCCGGTCATGGGCGCGGCGGCGTTCCTGATGGTGGAATATGTCGGCATTTCGTATCAGGACGTGGTCAAGCACGCGTTCCTGCCGGCCGTTATTTCGTATATCGCACTGTTCTATCTGGTCGACCTCGAAGCCGCCAAAAACGGCATGAAGGGCTTGCCCAAGTCCGGTCCGATCCGCACCGCCATGCAGAAGGTCAACGGCTTCCTGATCGGGATCGCCGTGACCGCCGTGCTGGCCGCGATCACCTATTACGGTATCGGCTGGATGAAGGGTGTGTTCGGCGACAACGCCGGGTGGGCGCTGACGGCGATCCTGATCGCGATCTATGTCGTGCTGATCCGGTTCGCCGCCAAGTACCCGGACCTGGAGCTCGACGACCCGAACGCGGAAGTGGTCGAACTGCCGGAAATGGGGCCGACCGCCAAGACCGGCTTCCACTACCTGCTGCCGATCGTGGTGTTGGTGTGGTTCCTGATGATCGAGCGCAAGTCGCCGGGCCTGTCGGCGTTCTGGGCGACGGCGTTGTTGATCTTCCAGGTGCTGACGCAGAAACCGCTGAAAGCGTTCTTCCGCGGTGAGAGCGACTATATGGCCGCGTTCAAGTCGGGTGTCGCCGATCTCTTGATGGGGATGGCCGATGGCGCCCGCAACATGATCGGGATCGGCGTCGCGACGGCGACGGCGGGTATCATCGTCGGTGCCGTGTCGTTGACCGGGATCGGTCAGGTCATGGCGGAACTGGTCGAGTTCCTGTCCGGCGGTCACCTGATGGTGATGCTGGTGCTGGTGGCGATCATCAGCCTGATCCTCGGCATGGGTCTGCCGACGACGGCGAACTACATCGTGGTGTCGTCGCTGATGGCGGGCGTCGTGGTGCAATTGGGCGCGCAGGAAGGCCTGATCGTGCCGCTGATCGCGGTGCACCTGTTCGTGTTCTACTTCGGCATCATGGCCGACGTGACACCCCCGGTGGGGCTGGCGTCGTTCGCGGCGGCGGCGGTTTCGGGCGGGGATCCGCTCAAGACCGGGTTCGTCGCATTCTTCTATAGCCTGCGCACGGTGATGTTGCCGTTCTTGTTCATCTTCAACACCGATCTTCTTTTGATCGACGTCGGCTGGCTGGACGGCATCATCGTCTTCATCGTGGCGACGGCGGCGATGCTCGTGTTCGCCGCCGGCACGCAGGGTTACTTCTTCGCGCGTTCCAAGGTCTACGAGTCCGTGCTGCTGATCCTGATCGCGTTCACGCTGTTCCGGCCGGGCTTCTGGCTGGATCTGGTGTGGCCGCCGTATCATCAGGTCGACGCCACGAAGATCGAGGAACTGGCCGCCGACATGCAAAGCGGCGCCGACATCCGGCTCAAGGTCGGCGGCGAGAACCTTGCCACCGGTGATCTCGTCGAGAAGTTCGTCGTCCTGCCGCTGGGCGAGAAAATGGACGACGGCGCCGAGCGCCTGATGACCAACACCGGTCTCGCGCTCAGGAACGAAAACGGCAAGATGATCGTCGACGACATCGGTTTCGGCAGCCCCGCCGAAAAGGCCAAGATCGACTTCGACTGGGAGGTCATGGTCGTCGAACTGCCGACCGACCGCTTGCCGAAGGAGATATTCTGGATCCCGGCGCTCGGCCTTCTCGGGCTGATCATCGTGATCCAGCGTCGCCGCGGCAAGGGGCCGGGAGAGGCTTAAAAGCCGATACCGTTACAAGGAAAACGCCGTCCCTTGGGGCGGCGTTTTTCGTTTTTACACCATCCTTGGCGTTCCGCCCGCTTCGCGCACGAACGCCCCCGATTGTGTCCGGGGCTCCTCAGGATGAGGGTGGAAAGAGGTCCTCATGCTGAGCAAGATGCGAAGCGCCCGTCTCGAAGCATGAGCAAGCGGCCTTATTTCGGCCGCGCCAGCTCTTCCCAGATCGACTGGCCCTTGATGAACTGCCGCCACGATTTCTGGATGCGCGAATAGGGGCGGCTGGATTTCTGCATTTCTGCCGCCATATCACGCCATGCATTCCCGACCGCGTCGGTGACTTCGGCCGGCCAGGGGCGGACGTCCGCACCCTTGCGGATGATTTCCTTCAAGGCGTCGAACTGCAGGGCTTCACCCTCGGCGATGGCGTGGCGGATGTTGTCGCTGCACGCCGTCTGGACTTGCGAGCGCTGAACCTCGCTCAAGCCATCCCATTTGTCTTTTGACATCGCCAGCACGAAAACCCGGGCGGGCGTGCGCCAGCCCGGCACGTAATACGTCCATCCCCCGCGCGCCGCGCCGAGCGCCAGGTCGACGTGCGGCGCCGAAAGTTGCGCCCCGTCGACAAGCCCGGATTCCATCGCGATCAGGGTTTCGGGATACGAAAAATCGACGATGTCGGCACCGAGTTTCTTGTAAAGGTCGCCCTGCACGCCGGTTGCCCGAATACGCATCCCTTTCAGATCTCCCGCCGTTTTCAGGGGCTTCTTGAACCAGCCGCCGGCGGCATGGGGGACGATCCCGCAGACCGCGCCGGCGATCCCCATTTCCGCCATCCGCTCCAGCATCTGTTCGCGCCCGCCCCCTTCGGCCATCCAGCCAAGATACGCCGCCACCGAAGCCCCGAACGGCGGGCCGGCCAACAGGGTCATCGACGGGTCACGGCTGGCCAAAGCATCCATATCGGTGAAGTAGGCGTCGATGGCGCCGGATATCACGGCGTCGAGGGCGTCGGCATCCTTGACCAACGCGCCCGGGGGGTGAAAGCGGATGTCGAGGCGGCCATCCGAGACGCGCCAGACGTTTTTTTCGAGTCTTTTCGCTAAACTGCCGTGTCCGACCAGTCCTTCCGCGAACGCGCTCGCCATGTTGAGGCGCACGACATCAGGCGCCGGATCCGTTGGTTTCCCGGTTTCTTTCTCTGCTGTGGCTGCGGTATCGGGCAGATCTTTGGAAGTGGACCCGTCGGACTCGGCAAGCCCGATTTCCTTCTTCACATTCTGCGCCAGCCTGGGGGCGATGACGGTCGTGCCGAGCACGATCCCGGCGACGATCCCAATGATCAGGCCGATAACGGCGTTACGCATTGATCCTCCGCTGTCGCTGAATTCGGGGCGCAGCGGGGTATCCGCCCGCGCGCGCTCGGGACATCGTTAGCACGCTGAAGGTCCCGCTTCCAGTACCGGTGGAAGCTGGGGAACTCGGTGGAAGCGCGAGGGTTCCTTCTCCCTTGGGAGAAGGACAGGATGAGGGGCGTCGAAAGTCCCCTCACCCGACGCTTGCCCGGATCAAGTCCGGGCCAAGCGCCACCCTCTCCCCAAGGAGAGGGGAGAACGCCAAAGCATGCCTTAAAGCCGGTTGAGCGGCAGCTTGAGGTAGCTGGTGCCGTTGTCTTCGGGTTCGGGCAGGCGCCCGGCGCGGATATTGACCTGCACGCTGGGCAGGATCAGCACCGGCATCGAGAGGGTCGCATCCTTGTCGGCGCGCATCTTGGCGTAGGCTTCGGCATCCTTGCACGACGTCAGGTGCACGTTGTTTTCGCGTTGTTCGGCAACCGTGGTGTGGGTCATCAACTCACGCCCGCCCGGCTGATAGTCGTGGCACAGGAACAACCGTGTCGTGTCGGGCAACGCTAAAATCTTCTGCATGGATTGATAGAGTGTTTCCCCGTCTCCACCCGGAAAGTCGCAGCGCGCACTGCCGTAATCGGGCGCGAACAAGGTGTCGCCGATGAACGCCGCATCGCCGAATACGTATGTCGCACACGCCGGCGTGTGCCCGGGCGTGAACATGCAGTACCCCTTTAAACCGCCGATCAAGATCTCGGCACCTTCATCGATCAGCCGGTCGAACTGACTGCCGTCGGTTTTTACATCGTGGATGTTGAAGATATCGGTGAACGTTTTCTGGACCTTGCACACGTTGGCGCCGATGGCGATTTTAACGCCGGTCTGTTCACGGATGTAATTGCCACCGCTCAGGTGATCAGCGTGAACGTGCGTTTCGAGCACCCATGTGAGATCAAGACCTCTCTCTTTGATCCGCGCCAACGCCTTGTCGGCGGATTTTGTCGCGGTCCGGCCCGATTTAGGGTCGAAGTCGAGCACCGGGTCGATCAAGGCGCATTTGCCGCTCGCCGGGTCGGTAACCAGATGGGTGAGGGTGAAGGTGTCCGGATCGAAGAAGCTTTCAACGTCCGTGTGCGTTTCAATATGTGTATCCATAGGTTGAGTGTAGCAGGCCCAACCGGACAACACATTCAAAAAATATATATTGTTAGGCTGCGTTGCATAAATGGCGCCCCCGCGATGCGGATATTACGTATTTGCCAACCCCGCCGGCGGCGGTAGCTATGCGTATATTCCGAAATTCATTTTTTAATCCAGAAAGGCCTCCCGCATTGCCGCTACGTGAGCTGACCGACATTGAACTGCATGCCGATCTGGCCCGCGTCATCGAACACTGGCGTGCGCTCTATGCGACGAAAGGCCAAGCACCCCTCATACGCGACATCGATCTGATGGATTTCTACGATATCGCGGGCCGGATGATCATTGCCGACCGTGTCGGTGAGCCCCCGAAAGAAAAGTATTACTGGCGGTTCGCCGGCGCCACCTTTCGTGAAATCTGGGGGATGGAGCTGACCGGCAAGTTCCTGCACGAAACCCATGACGCTGAAACCACCCGGGCGGCGACGGAAGTCTATCGAACCATGGCGGCAAATAGCCTGCCGCATTATTGGGTGCGGCCGGCAGGGGTCATTCACGAAGACCGGTCCCACATCCACTACGAAAGGGTCGTTCTGCCGCTCGCCAACGCGACGGGGGATCTCTCGCATTTCCTCGGCGTTTACGTATTCTTCCGCCGGCCGGACGATCGTGCCGACTACGACGCGACGGAGTACGTGGTGCGGATCAAGCTTCCGGAAAAATCCGAGGAATAGGGGACTTGGTCAAATATGCGCGCTGACGTAGCCGGTCATGTCCCGCACCACCTCGCCACGCACCATCGGCATGCACTCACCGGGAAAATCCTGGCGGTATTCGACGCCGATCTCGTCGAGTTGGTCCAGGAATAGCGCCAGGTTGTTCATGGCGCCGGTGTCCATGTCGTGAATGACGATCACGGACCAGTCCTGTCCCTCGAGCGTCTCTAGCGCGGTGTCGACCCAACCGTCCGGGTCTTTCCAATCGCCGGGCACGTTATTCCACAAAATGCACGAATAGCCGCCGTCCTTCAGGTGCTCGAAGCAACGCTTGTTCAACAGCCGTTCGGAAATCGCGCCGCCGCCGCCGAACGGACGAAACAGCTTGTCGGCGTGCGCGAAGGCACCGATCACGTCCTGGGTCCGCTCGATCTCATTTTCGGCGATCGCCGGGTCGCCGGTGATCTCGCCGAGCGGCGTGGTGTGCGACCAGGTATGGTTGCCGATGAGGTGGCCTTCGGCGTGCGCCCGGTTAACGGCTGCCAGGCCGTCCTCGGTATCCAGCTTGCGTCCGATGACGAAAAACACCGCCTTGATGCCGCGTTTTTCAAGTTCGTCCAGCACCGCGTGGGTGACGGTGGGTTCCGGTCCGTTGTCGAAGGTTAAAGTGACGCGCTTCATCGTTCACTCCCACATCCGGTGCCGCCCGCACCGGTCGCGGCAGCCTATAGGAGATTGGTGTCGAGGGGAACCGTGGGGTGATGCATAAGAAAACCCCCCGCAGCGTCCTGCGAGGGGTTTTCTATTGGTCGGAGTGAGAGGATTTGAACCTCCGGCCCCTGCCTCCCGAAGACAGTGCTCTACCAGGCTGAGCTACACTCCGTCTGGGCCGGCGCGCTTTATAGCCTTGCGAATGCGTTAGAGCAAGAACCCCTGCGGGCCGAAATCAAAAAATATGCGCGCTGTGCCGGTTATGCCTCGACGCTTGAGTAAACGCACCCAGTGCGTAAAATGAGCCCCGCCCGCGATATCCTGGTTTTCTGGATGTGATCCGGGCTTTGGGGGTTAAGGCCAGCGCTTTCTGGGGGCGATCGGGGATGAACGGCAAGAAGTTCAGGAAGTGGCGCAAAGACCGCAAGCTTTCGCAGAAGAAGGCGGCGGAGCTGCTGGGTCTCAAGCCACGTATGATCCAGTACTACGAAAAGGGTGAGCGCGACGGCAAAAGCGTGCAGATCCCGAAATCGGTACGCCTCGCGTGTTACGCTCTCGATGCCGGCGTTGTCGATTACGACGGCGAGGACGCCAAGAAATCCTGACGCCGCCGATCCGCCCTAGTGGGCGCGCTGGATGCAGAAATCGATCAGGTTGATCATCGCGCGCTTCTCCGGACACTCGTCGAATATCCCAAGTGCATCGCGGGCGATGGCCCCATAGTGACGCGCGCGGTCGACGCTGTCGGTCAGCGCGTTGTGCTTGTTCATCAACTCGATACCGCGTTCCAGATCGCCGTCTTCCTGCTCCAGATCCTCCAGGCAGCGGCGCCAGAACGTGCGCTCTTCCTCTGTCCCGCGACGGAAGGCGAGAATGACGGGGAGCGTGATCTTGCCCTCACGGAAGTCGTCGCCCACCGTCTTGCCGAGCTTGGTCTGGTCGGCCCGGTAATCGAGGACGTCGTCGATCAGCTGAAACACGATCCCCAGGTTCATCCCGAACGCCTCGAGCGCGTCTTCCTCGACGTTCGGGCGTTCGGATACGACCGCGCCGATACGGCAGGCGGCGGCGAAAAGCTGTGCGGTCTTGGATTTGATGACTTCAAGATATTGGGTTTCGCCGGTCTCGGTGTCGTTGGTGGTCATCAGTTGAAGGACTTCACCCTCGGCGATCACCGACGACGCGCGGCTGAGAATCTTGAGAACCTTCAAGGAGCCGTCCTCGACCATCAGCTCGAACGAACGCGAGAACAAAAAGTCGCCCACCAGCACGCTCGCCTTGTTCCCGAAGATCGCGTTGGCGGATTGCATGCCCCGGCGAAGCTCACTCTCGTCGACGACGTCGTCGTGGAGCAGGGTTGCGGTGTGAATGAACTCCACGCAGGTCGCGAGCGTCACGTGACGGTGCCCCTCGTACCCGCAGAGTTGCGCCGACGCCAATGTCAGCATCGGCCTGAGGCGCTTGCCCCCGGCGGCGACGATGTGTGACGCCAGTTGCGGGATCAGCGCAACCGGGCTCTGCATCCGCTTGACGATCTCTTCGTTGACCGCCTGCAGGTCGTCCGCGATCAGCGTATGCAGTTCATCGAGTGACGGCCGCTTATCGCGCTCGCCGTCCAGGCTTACGACTACACCCACGCTTATTATCCTCTCCGGTTTACCCGTTCGGCCCTTCGGCCGCATTTTGCCGCCGGCCCTTTGGCCGCATTGCTTTCCCTGCGGCGGTGGCCGCATGGCTTTCAAAGCATACGGACCACCATTACAGTGAGCAAGATCGGAGAACCACAGGTTTTTGATGCGCGAAATCACCCGTTCCAACGACCCGGTGTTCCTTTCATACCTCCAGGCCGAGCTTGCCGCCGACGGGATCGAGGTGCTGGTGCTCGACGCTTTCGCGTCTTCGGTGCTGGAACCCATGAACGTCACGGCCTTGCAGCGGGTGATGGTGGGCGACGACGATTACTGGCGGGCCTGGGCGGTTCTGGAAGAAGCGGAAGAGCGCGTGACGGAAGACGCGATCATGGGCGGGCGGGTCACGCTTCTGCAGCCTAAAGACGGCTTCCGTGCCGCCGTCGATCCGGTCTTCCTCGCGGCGTGCGTGCCGGCGCGTGCGAAAGATCAGGTGATGGATTGCGGGACCGGGACGGGCGCGGCGGCTTTTTCATTAGCGGTGCGTGCAAAGGATATTTCGGTCACGGGTATCGATGTGCAACCGGAACTGATCGCCCTCGCGGCACGCGCCGCCGTCAGAAACGACCTCGAAGACCGGATGGACTTCCAGGTGATTGATATCGCCGAACCGCCCCCATCGGTGCAGACCCGTTTGTTCGATCACGTGATGTCGAACCCGCCGTTCCTGCCGGCCGGGCATGGCCAGCCTCCAAAAGAACAGGCGCGCCTGCTGGCCAGCGTCGAAAGCACGGCGGACCTCGCGACATGGCTTGGCTTCATGTCGGACAGACTTAGGGACGGTGGTACGTTGAGCATGATCCATCGCGCCGAGCGCATCCCCGAGATCGTCTCGATATTGGGTGACGGCTTTGGGGCGTTGAAGCGCCTGAAACTGCAGCCGGTGGACGACGGACGGCCCGTAAAGCGGGCCATCCTGCAGGCGACCAAAGGCGCGGCCAACGGCGGTATCTCGGAGAGGACGCTGGTCGTCCACGATGCGTCCGGCGGCTTCACGGCTGAAGCCGATGCGGTCTTGCGGGATGCAATGCCGCTCGCCATGTCCTAGGTTGGAGCAAAGGGGGACAACTCAGGAGCGAACAAGATGGGATTCATATCCGATACCGTTACCCCGAAGATCAAGGAAATCGTCACCGGCGACCGCCCGCCTGTCGTGCCGGTGGTACCGTTGAAAGGCGTTATCGGCCACATGGGACCGATGAAGAAGGGCCTGACCCTCGAAAGTCTCGCCGAAATCCTCGAACGCGCCTTTAAAATGAAACGCGCGGATACCGTCGCGCTTGTGATCAATTCGCCCGGCGGCTCCCCTGTTCAATCCGCCTTGATCGCCAAACGCATCCGCTCACTCGCTGAAGAACACGACAAGAAAGTCATCGCGTTTTGCGAAGACGTCGCGGCATCGGGTGGCTATTGGCTGGCCTGCGCGGCGGACGAGATCGTCGTCGACGACAACTCGATTATCGGTTCGATTGGGGTGATATCCTCCAGCCTCGGGTTTTCTGAAGCGATCAAGAAGATCGGCGTGACTCGCCGATTACATACCGCAGGTGACAAGAAATCGTTCATGGATCCGTTCATGCCCGAAAAGAAGGCCGACGTGGCAAGGCTGAAAGAGATCCAAAGTGACATGCATGAAAGTTTTCAGGATTACGTGAAGTCCAGGCGCGGCACCGCGCTGAAGGACGACCCGGATCTTTTCTCGGGCGCGTTCTGGACCGGCCGGCGCGCGGTCGACCTGGGTCTTGCGGACGAAATCGGCGAAATCCGCGACACGCTTCGCTTGCGTTTCGGGGAACGGGTCCGTATGCCGGTCTTCAAGCAACGCCGGGGCTGGCTCAGCCGCCGCTTCGGTTCAAGCGCGGGACCGGATACCGCGGTCTGGGCCGACGGCCTGATCGCCGCCGTCGAAGAACGGCTGATCTGGGACCGCTACAGGATGTAGGGACGGACGATTGGCGGAGATTAAAATACGCCCGGCGCGCGCGGATGAGGGGGTGGCCCTGACGGCGCTCTCGATGCGTTCGAAGCAGTCGAACGGTTATGACGACGCTTTCATGGCGGCGTGCCGGGAAGAACTGACGATCAGCGCGGATCAAATCCGCACCAACGAATATTGGGTGGCCGAGGCAGGTGAAATTTGCGGCTGCGCCTCGTTGACGGTCGATGCGGCGGCAGGCACCGGCGAAGTGCACTCGTTTTTCGTCGAGCCGTCGCTTAAAGGCAGCGGGATCGGCAGGAAACTCTGGCAGAAACTTCATGAGCGCGCCCAGGCCCAGGGGTTAAAAGCGCTCGTGCTGGATGCGGACCCCAATGCCGTGCCGTTTTACGAAAGCATGGGATTTGTCAAAATCGGCGAAAGTCCGTCGGGTTCGATCGAAGGCCGCTTCATTCCGCACATGAAACTCGACCTCAAAGACGCCGCGGCGTGACCGCCGACGGATAGACGGGCGCTCAGGAAGCGGGCGAGGCCGGTTTGGTCAGGCCGTCGATGATCCCGTGAACCAGGCGCGTGATGTCGTCTGGCGGCATGCCGGCTTCGATATTCAGCGCTGCGCTGTCGAAAATCGAACTCAGAATTTCGATCAGGGCGTCGAATGGCAGGGGCATCAGTTGACCCGCCTTCATCGCTTCGCTCACGCCGACCTTCAGCGACCGGCGGGTATGGCGCTCTTCGATGTCCAGCAGTTTGTCGCGGCCCAGGATGTTGGGCGCCTCGATGAGGATCAGCTTGGTGCGCCCTTCGCTCGCCATCGCCTCGATAAAGGCGTCGGCGCCCTGCTTCAATGCATCGAGGGCGGTCAATTCATCCATGCTGCGCTTGTCGATTTGCGCCGTCACGGCGGCGCATTCGTCTTCGATGATTTCTTCGAACAACGCCTTCTTGTCGGCGAAGTGGTGATAAAGGGCGCCGCGGGTGACATTGGCGCGCTTCACGATCTCGGGCGTACCGGTGTCATTGAACCCTCTCTCCAGAAAGAGTTCCCGTGCCGCGGCCTTGAGCGCCGCCTTCGTCGTTTCCGTCCGGACTTTGTTCGGGCGAGATGCGTTTGATTGTTGCATACATACAGCCTGTATGTTTATATATGGATACATACACACTGTAGGTTTTTGATGTGAGGCGCAAACACTATGAAAACGACCAGTTATTACCCCGTGCTGCAGGTTGCCGACGTTGCCGCAACCGCGGATTTCTATGCGACGCATTTCCATTTTGTGCCGCTTTTCGAGGCCGATTGGTATGTGCACCTGCAGTCGCGCGCGGACGAAACCGTCAATCTGGCGATCCTGCGATACGATCACGAAACGGTTCCAGAGGTTGCGCGCAAAGCGTCTCAGGGGGTGATCCTGAATTTCGAAGTCGACGACCCGGATGCGGTTTATGAATCGGCCACGCACGCCGGCTTACCGATACTGAAGGCTTTGTGTGACGAGGAATTCGGCCAGCGCCATTTCATAACCGCCGATCCCAACGGCGTGCTCATCGACGTCATCAAACCGATCCCGCCGAGTGCGGCGTTCATGGAGAGCTATGCCGACGGCGCCGCCGGTACATGATGGCGAAGAACGCTTCCGACTAGTTCCTCGTGAAACCGCTGCATTAGCGGATTGCAGTCGCACGACCGGCGCGAACGCTGCACGCAGCCCGAATTGCCAGGTTTCCTTTGCATGGGAATCATGTTTGTCTGCAAGTGGCTGGACGCTTAGTGAACGGGGACAGGCAGAGTGCAGAATTCGATGATTTTCAAGAACCGGGACTCCCACGAAAAAGAAGGCCGCGAAAAGATCGACGCTCACTACCGCGCCGACGAAACCGAATGCGTCGAACGGTTGTTGGGGGAACTCGAGCTCGGGACCGACGCGCTTTCCGGTATCGAAAGCTATGCGCGGACGCTGGTTGAGGCGGTCCGCGACAAGACCGTCCACAAGGGCGGCATCGACGCCTTTCTGCATGAATATGGGCTATCGACCCAGGAAGGCGTCTTGCTGATGTGCGTTGCGGAGGCGTTATTGCGCATCCCCGATGACGACACCCGCGAAGCCCTGATCCGCGATAAGCTGGGCACGGCCGACTGGAGAAAGCATCTGGGCCATTCATCGTCGTTGTTCGTCAACGCGTCGACCTGGGCGCTGATGATGACCGGTCAGGTCGTCAACATGCATGGTTATAAAGGCCGATCCCCCGACGCGGCGGTCAGGCGTCTCGTCGCCCGGCTGGGTGAGCCTGTCGTGCGCGAAAGCGTCAACCAGGCGATGCGCGTGATGGGCAAGCAGTTCGTCATGGGCCGCACCATCGAAGAAGCGCTTGAGCGTGCGAAGGATTGGGAAAAGCGGGGCTACAGTTATTCCTACGACATGCTGGGCGAAGCGGCGCGCACGATGGATGACGCCAGGCGCTACTTCCAGGCGTATAAAACAGCCATTCAGAAGATCGGCGAAACCGCCGACGGCCGCGGCCCCTACAAGGGGCCGGGGATTTCGGTCAAACTCTCGGCGCTGCACCCCCGTTACGAACTTGGTCACGTTGGGCGGGTGATGGACGAACTGGTGCCACGTTTAAGGGCGCTCTGTCTGGAAGCGGCGAAATACGATATCGGCCTCAACATCGACGCGGAAGAGGCCGACCGGCTCGATCTTTCGCTCGATTGCATCGAGGCGATCTCCGGCGATCCTGATCTGAAAGACTGGCAGGGCTTCGGGGTTGTCGTGCAGGCCTATCAGAAGCGCGCGCCGTTCGTTTTGGATTACCTCGCCGACATGTGCCGTAAGCACGACAGGCGCCTGATGGTGCGGCTCGTCAAGGGCGCGTACTGGGATATGGAGATCAAGCGCGCCCAGGAATTGGGGCTCAAGGGCTATCCGGTCTATACGCGAAAGGCGAACACGGACGTGTCTTATCTGGCGTGCGCCAAAAAGCTGTTCCAGAACGCGGACGTGTTCTATCCGCAGTTGGCGACCCACAACGCGCATTCGATTTCAGCCGTCCTCAATTTCGCCGGCAATAACCGGGATTTCGAATTCCAGCGCCTTCACGGGATGGGCGAAGAGCTGTACGAACAAGCCATCGAAGGCGACAAGGTGGGCACCGGCTGCCGCATCTATGCGCCCGTCGGCCAGCATGAAGACCTGCTCGCGTATCTCGTCCGGCGGCTGCTCGAGAACGGCGCCAACTCGTCGTTCGTCAATCGGGTGCAGGACGCCGAAACGCCGGTCGCGGAAATCATCGCCGACCCGGTCGCACAGGTGAAGGGCTATGCCCACAAACCGCACCCGCGCATTCCGATGCCGCGCGATATCTACGGTGCGGCCCGGCCCAACGCCAAGGGGATGGATTTGTCGGACAGATATCAACTGCGTGATCTCGCCGATGACATGCCGAAGATTTACGACACCGATTGGCGGGCCGGTCCCATCGTCGATGGGAAGGATTTAGAGGGCGAGCAGTCCCGCGATGTGCTAACTCCACAAAATCATAACCTGCGTATCGGCACCGCGTCGGAAGCGACCGACAAGGACATCGAAAAAGCCATCGCGTCCGCGTCGAAGGCCGCCCCCGGTTGGGCGGCCAGGTCCGCGGATGAGCGCGCTCAGTGTCTGGAGCGCGCCGCCGACCTGATGGAGCAGGAAATGCCGCGTCTGATGGCGCTGTGCACCGCCGAAGCGGGCAAGACGGTGATGGACGGCGTTGCCGAGATCAGGGAAGCCGTCGACTTCTGCCGCTATTACGCAATCCGTGCCCGCGAAGACATCGGCCAGGGCGTCAGGTTGCGCGCCCCCGACACGGGCGGAAAGATGATCGAGATGACGGGCGGGCGGGTCTTCACCTGTATCTCGCCCTGGAACTTCCCGTTCGCGATCTTCTGCGGGCAGGTCACGGCGGCGCTCGCTGCCGGGAATGCGGTTTTGGCGAAGCCCGCCGAACAGACCCCCGTCATCGCATCGGAAGCCGTGAAACTGCTGCAAAAGGCGGGGGTCCCGGGCGATGTGCTGCATCTGCTTCCGGGCGATGGCGCGCGTGTCGGCGCGGCTTTGGTGAAAGATGAACGCATTGGGGGGGTGTGCTTCACCGGATCGACCGAGG
This sequence comes from Rhodospirillales bacterium, assembly GCA_017644185.1. Classification (GTDB taxonomy): domain Bacteria; phylum Pseudomonadota; class Alphaproteobacteria; order Rhodospirillales; family Casp-alpha2; genus UBA4479. The sequence goes on along the minus strand of JAEPMA010000002.1, from coordinate 374,306 downwards.
TTGCACGCATCATCAACCGAACCCTCTCAAGCCGGTCCGGGACGTTGCCGCCTTTAATCGCCGAAACCGGCGGCCAGAACGCGATGATTGTCGACTCGACCGCATTAACCGAACAGGTCACCCGCGACGTGATGATGTCGTCGTTCCAGAGTGCGGGCCAGCGGTGTTCGGCGCTTCGCGTCATGTTCGTCCAAGACGACGTCGCCGAGCGGACGATCAAGATGATTGCGGGCGCGATGGAGGAACTGACGGTTTCCGACCCGGCCTTCATCTCGACCGATGTCGGCCCGGTCATCGATACCGAAGCGCAAGATATGCTGAACGGCCACATCAAGCGCATGCTGGGTGAGGGCAACGAGATCATGCGCACCAAGCTGGGCGCGGGGACGGAGAACGGCTCGTTCGTGACCCCCGCCGCGTTCGAGATCGAGAGCCTTAGTCAGCTTCAGCGCGAAGTGTTCGGTCCGATTCTCCACGTCGTCCGCTTCAAATCCGATAAGTTGGAGAAGGTCGTGGAGACCATCAACAACACCGGCTACGGCCTGACCATGGGGGTGCACACCCGCATCGACGACAACTGGCGGCGTGTCTTCGCCGCCGCGAAGGTGGGGAACACGTACGTGAACCGGAACCAGATCGGCGCCATCGTCGGCGTGCAGCCGTTTGGCGGGCAGGGGCTTTCCGGTACCGGCCCGAAGGCGGGCGGCCCGGATTATCTGCACAGGTTCGTCTCGGAAACCGGCGATCAGACGGATGCACCCGCGTATGATCCGATCGCACTCGACGACAGTTGTATCGACCGGGGCAAGCTCGGCGGGCTGCTGGACGGGATGGATCGCTGGTCCTTGAGCGCCGAGATGCGCTGCGACGTGATCGAGGATGTGGCCGAGAAGCTCGAAAGCGATGGGGTGAAGGGGATCTCGGGTGACGATGCGGCGCGGGCGGCGGCGTATCTCAGGGCTTACGCGGCCCACGTCGACGCCGAATTCGGCGATCCGCAAACGTTGCCCGGCCCAACGGGGGAGCGGAACGAACTCAGCCTTTCCGCCCGTGGCCCGGTCCTCTGTATTTCGTCGGGCGGCGCGGGAAGCGTTGCGGCACTGATCGCCGAAACCGGGGCCGCGCTGGCTGCCGGTAACGCCGCGGTCGTCTGGCACCCGGATTCCGCCGTCGCCGAAGGGGTGGTGAAGATGTTCACCGGCGCTGGGGTCGACAAGGGATGTGTCGCCGCGGTTTCAAAGGGCAAAGATGCCTCTCTCGGGGATCTGGTCGCCCTCAAGGGCGTAGAGGCGGTCGCGGTCGCCGGACCGGTGGATCTCGTTTCCGCGATCAGCGCGGTTCTGGCGGGTGCCGACGCCGCGATCCGCCCGGTCATTCCGTTCCGCGAGAACCCGGCCCAGGATATCGGCGCCGGCCAGCCGCTCGCGGGCAGCCCGCACTATCTGCACCGCTTCGTGCACGAACGCTCGCTTTCCATCGACACAACGGCGTCCGGCGGCAACGCATCGCTTCTATCGATCGGGGACGGGTCTTCGAGCCTGCCGGGTGAGGGGTAGAGGCCACTGCCATAGGCAATCGTCATCCCAAACTTGATTTGGGATCCATGAGCAACGAGCACCCAAGCTCAGGGATTTCATGGGTCCTGAATCCAGTTCAGGACGACGGTATATCGGGTCCAGGCAGGGGATTCTCTTGACCGCGAATCGTTGGGACACGTAAAACAGCGGATGTTCGGATTTTCACTCCCCAAGCTCTTGATTCTGGCGCTGATCATTTTCGGCGTGTGGCAGGGCTTCAAGTACCTGCAGCGCCGCCAGGAAGTGCAGGACAAAAAGCGCCACGAAAAGGTCCGCGAGGCCCGAACCGAGACGCAGGGCACGGCCGACCCGGTCGAGGATATGGTCCGTTGCACGGTTTGTGACGCGTTCGTTGCCAGCCCCGGCGCCAAGTCCTGCGGGCGCAAGGACTGCCCCTATCCGGGCTGAGGCATTTTCCCGCCCCTAATCCTTGATCAACGGCCCCCCGGACCGTATGTTGCGGCGCACCGAAACGGAGCCGAACACCCCATCTATGGCGAACGCACCGGATAAAGAAACCTGCTTCCAGAACCTGATCCTGAAGCTGCAAGGCTACTGGGCGGAGCAGGGCTGTGTGATCCTGCAGCCGTTCGACATGGAAGTGGGCGCGGGGACCTTTCATCCGGCGACGACGCTACGCGCCCTCGGCCGCCCCGACGACGTCTGGAACTGCGCCTATGTGCAGCCGTCCAGGCGCCCGACCGATGGGCGGTATGGGGAGAACCCCAACCGTCTGCAGCACTATTATCAGTATCAGGTTTTGATGAAGCCGAGCCCGGCTGACCCGCAGAAGCTCTATCTGGATAGTCTGCGCACCCTCGGTATCGATCCCGACATGCACGATATCCGATTCGTCGAGGATGATTGGGAAAGCCCGACGCTCGGCGCCTGGGGTCTCGGCTGGGAGGTTTGGTGCGACGGGATGGAAGTGACGCAGTTCACGTACTTCCAACAAGTCGGCGGGTACGACTGCAATCCGGTGCCGGTCGAGTTGACGTATGGGTTGGAACGGCTGGCGATGTACGTCCAAGGGGTCGAGAACGTTTACGACCTCGATTGGGACGGTATCGACAAGTCCAAGGGCGGGAAGACATACGGCGACGTGTTCCATCGCGCCGAGGTCGAATATTCCGCCTACAACTTCGAACACGCCAACACCGACATGGTGCGCAAGCATTTCGAGGACGCGGAAGCCGAATGCAAGGCGGTGCTTGAAGCGGGAGGCAATAAAGATCTTGTGCTGCCCGCCTATGATCAGTGTCTGAAGGCATCGCACCTTTTTAATCTGCTGGATGCGCGGGGCGTGATCTCGGTGACGGAACGGCAGGCCTATATCGGGCGCGTCCGCGCGCTCGCCAAGGGCTGCGCCGATGCGTGGATGGCGCAGAAACTCGGTGAGGAGGGATCGTGATGAACGGATCCCTCACCCTCCCACGCGCGATGCGCGCGGGCCCCTCCCTCTCCCAAGGGAGAGGGGACATGCCGCGTGCGTCCCTCTCCCTGGGGAGAGGGTGGCGCGAAGCGCCGGGTGAGGGGAGTTCCCATGCCTGAACTCCTTCTCGAAATTCTGTCGGAAGAAATCCCGGCCCGCATGCAGGCGCGCGCGGCGGACGATCTGAAGCGCCTGGTGACGGATGGTTTGAAAGCGGCCGGTCTCGAATTCACGTCGGCTGAATCATATGTGACGCCGCGCCGGCTTTGCCTTGTCGTCGACGGACTGCCCGAAAAGCAGCCGGATGTTTCCGAGGAAAAACGCGGCCCGAACGTCAACGCCCCCGAGCAGGCGATCAACGGCTTCAAGGGCTCGCTCCCCGAAGGCGCGGTGATCGAACAGCGCGAGACCCCCAAGGGGACGTTCTTCTTTGCGTTGGTCGATACCAAAGGCGCGGAAACGAAGGATGTGCTTGTCAGGTTGGTTTCGGAAGCGATGGCAAACTTGCCGTGGCCGAAATCGATGCGCTGGGCGGATTATCCGGTCCGTTGGGTGCGTCCGGTTCATACTTTGGTTTGTCTGTTCGATGGGGAGGTCGTGCCTGCCGCACTTGGTCCCGTGACAGCGGGGCTAGCTACTGTCGGTCACCGTTTCCTCGCGCCTGACCTGATCAAAGTTTCGGACTTCGCCGACTACAAACAGAAGTTGCTCGCCGCCAAGGTCATGCTCGACCCCGCCGAGCGCCGTTCGAAGATCGAGGCGGACGCGAAAAAGCTCTGCGAGAAAGAAGGGCTGTCGCTGAAGGACGACCCCGGCCTTCTGGACGAAGTCACGGGTCTCGTCGAATGGCCGGTCGTTTTGATGGGGACCATCGATCAGCAGTTCATGGAGTTGCCGGACGAAGTGCTCTCGACCTCTATGCGGTCGCACCAGAAATACTTTTCGACGCTCTCTAACGACGGCAAGCTCGCCGCGCGCTTCATCGTCGTCGCGAACACGGAAACGAGAGACGGCGGCCAACAGGTCGTCGCCGGCAACGAACGCGTGCTGCGCGCGCGCCTGTCGGATGCCAAGTTCTTCTGGGATCAGGATCGTTCGCAGACCCTCGAGAGCCGGGTCGATGCGCTCAAGGATCGCGTTTTCCATGCGCGGCTCGACACTTTGCACGAAAAAGTGCTTCGCATAGAACAATTAGCCGCCCGCATCTGCCAGGCTTCAGACGAAGAACCGACTTTGGCTATGCGCGCCGCACGGTTGGCTAAGGCCGACCTCTCGACCGGGATGGTCGGGGAGTTCCCCGAGCTCCAGGGATTGATGGGGCGCTATTATGCCCAGCACGACGGTGAAGATGCCGCCGTCGCCGACGCCGTCGCCGAACACTACTCGCCGCTCGGCCCTAACGATGCGTGTCCGACCAAGCCGGTTAGTGTTTGTGTTTCGCTCGCCGACAAGATCGACACGTTGGTCGGTTTCTTCGCCATCGACGAGAAGCCGACGGGCTCGAAAGACCCCTATGCGCTCCGCCGCGCCGCGTTGGGGGTGATAAGGTTGGTTTTGGAGAATGGGCTCAGGCTTCACCTCAGAACATTCTTTGGGGACGCCCTGAGCCAATACTCTATTCGTGGAAATCTTCGGCGCGAGGATTTGGACATCACCTCCATTGATATCGCGTTAGAAGACAATCTAATGGAATTCTTCGCCGACCGTCTGAAGGTGCATCTGCGCGAGCAGGGCGTGCGGCACGATCTGATCGACGCGGTTTTCGCGCTGGGCGGCGAGGACGATCTGGTGCGCCTGATCAAGCGGGTCGAGGCGTTGCAGTCGTTCCTGGCGACCGAAGACGGCGATAATCTTTTGACCGCCTACAAGCGCGCCGCCAACATCCTCCGCGCGGAAGAGAAAAAAGACGCCGCCGAATACCGCGACGCGCCCGAAAGTGCGCTTTTGACCGACGATGCGGAAAAGGCGCTGGCCGACGCGCTCGGCACCGCGACCCCGGCCATCGAAAACGCGCTCGCGTCGGAAGATTTCGTCGCCGCCATGCAGGCGCTGGCCGGACTCAGGAAGCCCGTCGATACGTTCTTCGACGATGTGACCGTGAACGCCGACGATGCGGCGCTGCGCGTCAACCGACTGAAGCTTCTGAACGGAATCCGCTCCGCCCTCGATGGGGTGGCGGACTTCTCGAAGATCGAAGGTAAGTAAATGCCCGTCATCCCCGCGAACGCGGGGACCCAGGGCACCGGCACGATATATCTGGGTTCCCGCGTTCGCGGGAATGACGGTGGGAAGAAACAGAAGAGGCCGTCACCCTGAACTTGATTCAGGGTCCATGACGGCAACGACGGGACGGATAAGAAGACTGTGGGTCCTGAATCGAGTTCAGGACGACGGGTTTTGATTAGACGACGGATTTAGCGATTAACGAGGATACGCGATGACCAAGTGGGTATACGCATTCGGGGACGGGTCGGCCGACGGTAGCGCCGACATGAAGAACCTGTTGGGCGGCAAGGGCGCCAACCTCGCCGAGATGTCCAATCTCGGCCTGCCGGTACCCCCCGGGTTCACCATCTCGACCGAGGTCTGCACCCACTATTACGACAACGCGAAATCGTACCCGGGCGATCTGGAAAGCCAGGTCCAGGACGCGCTTAACAAGATCGAAACGACCCTCGGGCGCAAGTTCGGCTCCGTCGACAAGCCGTTGCTGGTGTCGGTCCGCTCCGGTGCGCGCGCCTCGATGCCGGGGATGATGGACACCGTCCTCAATTTGGGTTTGAACGACGAAACGGTCGAAGCGCTGGCGGCTGAATCGGGCGATGCGCGCTTCGCTTACGACAGCTACCGCCGTTTCATCACCATGTATTCGGATGTGGTGTTGGGTGTCGATCACGGCGAGTTCGAGGAGATCCTCGATAATTTCAAAATCGACCGGGGATATCGCCTCGACACCGAAGTTTCCGCTGACGACTGGAAACAGCTCGTGCCGATGTACAAGGCGCGCGTGGTCGAGGTGCTGGACGATCCGTTCCCGCAGGATGCGCACGAACAGCTGTGGGGCGCCATCGGCGCGGTGTTCGGGTCTTGGATGAACCCGCGCGCCGATACGTACCGCCGCCTCCACGATATCCCGGCAAGCTGGGGCACAGCGGTCAACGTCCAGGCCATGGTGTTCGGCAACATGGGCGAAGACTGTGCGACGGGTGTCTGCTTCTCGCGTAACCCGTCGACCGGCGACAACGCGTTCTACGGCGAATACCTGATCAATGCCCAGGGCGAAGACGTGGTCGCGGGCATCCGCACGCCGCAGCAATTGACCAAGGCCGAGCGCGAACAGGCCGGCTCCGATCTGCCGTCGATGGAAGAAGCGATGCCGGAGACGTTCAAGGAGCTTTGCGATATCCGCGCGCGCCTCGAAGCGCACTACAAAGACATGCAGGACATGGAATTCACCATCCAGCAGAACCGTCTCTGGATGCTGCAGACCCGGTCCGGCAAGCGCACCGCGCGCGCCGCGTTGAAAATCGCCTGCGACATGGTGGACGAGGGGTTGATCTCCCAGTCCGACGCGGTGAAGCGCGTCGATCCGATGCAGTTGGATCAGCTTTTACACCCGATGCTCGACCCTGAAGCTGAAAAGCACGTCGTCGGCCGTGGGTTGCCGGCATCGCCGGGGGCCGCGACGGGCGCGGTCGTCTTTACCGCCGAGGACGCGGAGCAGTGGAAGGCGGATGGAAAGTCCGTGATCCTGGTCCGGACCGAAACATCGCCCGAAGACATCGGGGGGATGCACGCGGCGGAGGGGATTCTGACGACCCGGGGCGGCATGACGTCGCACGCCGCCGTGGTCGCGCGCGGCATGGGCCGGCCGTGCGTGTCGGGGGCGGGCGATCTTCGGGTCGACGCGATCTCGAAAACCCTGACGTGTCCTGACAAAACGTATAACGAGGGCGATATCATCACGCTGGACGGCACCACCGGGCAGATCATGGACGGGACGGTCGACATGATCCTGCCCGAACTGACCGGCGATTTCGGCAAGCTGATGGAATGGGTCGACAACTTCCGCACCATGGGGGTGCGCGCCAACGCGGAAACCCCGCTGGATGCGGAAACCGCCCGCAAGTTCGGCGCCGAGGGGATCGGTCTTTCGAGAACCGAGCATATGTTCTTCGACCCCGAGCGTATCGTGCACATGCGGGAAATGATTATGTCGTCGACCGAAGAGCAGCGCCGCAAGGCGGTCGACAAGCTGCTGCCTTATCAGAGGGAAGACTTCGAAACCCTGTTCCGGATCATGGAAGGGCGGCCGATCACGATCCGGCTTCTGGATCCGCCGTTGAACGAATTCCTGCCGCATTCGGAAGAAGAACTGAAAGACGTCGCCAAGGCGGCCAACGTCACGCTGAAAGACATCAAGATCCGCAAGAACCAGTTGGACGAGGCCAACCCGATGCTGGGTCACCGGGGCTGCCGTTTGGGGATCACCTATCCGGAAGTCTACGAGATGCAGGCCCGTGCCATCTTCGAAGCCGCGGTCAACGTCCAGAAAGACGGCGTGAAGGCGGTACCGGAAGTGATGATCCCGCTGGTGGGTATGAAGTCCGAACTGGACATGATGGCGGATGTGGTGAACAAGGCCGCCGACGCAGTCAAGAAAGAGACGGGTGCCGAATTCGAATACATGGTCGGGACCATGATCGAACTGCCGCGCGCGTGTCTGATGGCCGAAGAAATCGCCGAGACGGCGGAATTCTTCTCGTTCGGCACCAACGACCTGACGCAGACGACGTTCGGTTTTTCGCGCGATGATGCGGCGCCGTTCCTGGATGTCTATCACCGCAAGGGTGTGATGGAGAGCGATCCGTTCATGACCATCGACACCGAAGGTGTCGGGGAACTGGTCAAGATCGGTATCGAGCGCGGCAAGAAAGCGCGCCCGGACATCAAGCTCGGTATTTGTGGGGAGCACGGCGGCGATCCGGCGTCGGTGCACTTCTGCCACCAGATCGGGCTGACATATGTGTCGTGTTCGCCCTACAGGGTGCCGATCGCGCGTCTCGCGGCGGCACAGGCGGCATTGGCGGAAAAGGGCTAAGATCCCAATCACCGGGCTTGGGAGGGCCTGACAGATGAGCAAAATCAGCATCCAGTTTTCGCGGTTTTCCGCGTTCTACAGCCCGTTGATCGCGACCATGGGCGGCGGCTTTCTGAAGGACGAGGGGTTGGATCATGAATGGTCGAACTCCGCGGTCGGCAAGTCCGCCGTCGACGCATTGATCGATGGATCGGCGCATGTCGTTCAGTCCGCGCCGTCGCAGGGCTTCATTCCGGCCTCGAAAGGCGTCACGCCGCCCGAGGTGCACTTCGCGCAGATCAACGAGATGGATGGGTTTTTTCTGGCCGGTCAGAAGGCCGACCCGGATTTCACGTGGGATAAGCTAAACGGCGCCAAGATCATCGTCGACCAGACGAGTGTGCAACCGCTCTGCATGTTCAAGTACGCGTGCTTCAAAAGCGGCCTCGATTTCTCGAAGCTCGAGATCGTCAACGCCGGCACCGGTGCCGACATGATCGATGCGTTCAAGGGCGGCGCGGGCGACTACATCCACTTACAGGGCCCGGCGCCCCAACAACTCGAATTCGACGGTGCGGGTTACATCGTCGCCGCCGTCGGTCCGGCCATCGGCCCGTGTGCGTTCTCGTCGCTTGCGTCGACGCGCGAATGGCTTGAAACGGATATGGCCAAGGCGTTCACGCGGGCGTACGCGAAGGCCCGCGCATGGCTGATTTCGACCCCCGCCGACGAGGTCGCGGGGACGCTATCGGAATACTTCCCCTCGATCCATGCCTCGGTGCTGGCGTCGACGGTCGGGTATTATCAGAACCTGGGGAACTGGACGCCGCACGTCGAAATCACGCGCGAGTCGTATGAGGCTGCCCTCGATGTCTTCGAACATGACGGCCGGATCGAGACGCGGCCGAAGTACGAAGACGTCGTCGCACCCCCGCCGGAGGTCTGAGCATGAGCGATCACGAGCATCTCGTCGACGACTGCGTTTTCTGCAAGATCATCCGGGGTGAGATTCCCAGTTTTAAAGTCTGGGAAGACGACAAAACCTACGCCTTCATGGATATCAACCCGGTGGCGACCGGGCATGCCCTCATCGTGCCCAAGTTCCACACGCCCAATATCTACGAAGCCCCCGAGGAATGGCTGGGCCCGACATTGGGGTCGGTCAGCCGGGTCGCCCGCGCGGTCCGGGATGAAGTGAAGCCCGACGGGATGAATATTCTTCAAGCCAACGACAAGGGCGCGGCGCAGTCGGTGTTCCACATCCATTTCCACGTCATCCCGCGCAATCTTGAGGACGGGCTGACCATGAACTGGGATATGGTGCCGGGGGATATGGACGAGATCGGCAACCTGGCGGAAAAGATCGCCGCGCGTGCGCCGGACGTATAGTCCGATATTAATATCAGCTTTTTCTAATTAATGCCGGCTTGTCATCTTCAAGTCAGGCTTCGCGGGCATACTCCGATCCTAGTACAGATCGGAGAAGCCGATGAACGCCTTTCAAAATCAAGAAGCGAAGAAAATCAACGTGCTGTTCGTGTGTGCGGACAATGCGCGTCACTCGCTGATAGCAGAATCGCTACTCAGGAGCCGTCGCGTGCGCGGTGTGCGCGCCTTCAGTGCCGGGATCGACCCCGCCGACCGGGCGGATTCGTTCGCGTTGTCGGCGTTGACGCTTGCAGGTCTCGGGAACGAAGGGTTATGGCCCAAGCATTGGGATGGGTTCGCGAATCCCAAGATCGCACTGGTCGACGTTGTGGTGATGATCGGGGACGAGGCGGCGGAAGCGCTGCCGCGTAAGTTCCCGGGCGATCCGGAATACGTGGTGTGGAAGTTCGAGGGGGACGAGGAACTCAGGTTCCACCGCGGCGTCTGGCGCGACATTCAGGTGTTGAAACCTTACGTCGAGGCGTTGGCCGAAGACTTAAGCGGGACCCTCCGCTTCGGCCACGTCCCGCTACCGACTGCGAACGCCGCCGAGTAACCTTTATCGTCTGACGAAGAACGTGGCGTCCGGCATCGGGCGCTCGTCGAACATCTCGACGTCCTCGGACAGATGCTTGCGGCAGAATCTGAGCACCTTTTCAGGGTCCACGTAATAAAGCCCTTCGTATTGCTCGTCCTCGTCGGCGCGCAGCATGTTGAACGCCAAAGCCTTCCCCGTCCGATGCCAGAGCTGTCTTAAGCTCGCCTCCACGTACTCCCACCACGCGTCATCATCGGCGCTGCCGTGCAGGTTGTAGGTGCCGGACGCGAAGCTGTAGTCCGCATTCCGGGTCGCCCACATCTTCCGATAAAAGATGGCGCGCGGGTCGGTGATACGGTCGCGGCAGGCGGCGATCATCGGCTGCGAGATGTCGTAGCCGTAATAGAAGCTGCCCCCCATGACCGGGTACTCGGCGAGGTATTCGAAAAACGCGCCGTAACCGCAGCCGAAATCGTTGATGGTGACCCCGCCTTTCGCCATGTCTTCGGGTTCGAAAATGTCGGTCAGGCGTTCGAAACGGCGGCGCTGCCACACTTCGCCTTTCCAGAACACGCCCTTGGCGTTGGCGCCGCACTGATCCAGTCGACGCCCGTAAATCCGGGCGACCGGGGCCAGCAGTTTCGGCGCGCGTCTGAGAATCTGGATGATCACCCGGAAAGGCTAGCCGCTGGGGCGATATCTGCCAAACGGTTGTTTGAGTGAGTACATGCACCCCCTCACCTAACCTCTCCCCCTAAAAGGGGGAGAGGGATTAGTGGTCGCGCTCTATCGGCAGGGTCCCTCTCCACCACGTAAGTGGGGGAGAGGACAGGTGAGGGGGCTTATGCTTCCGCCTCATCTTTTTCGGGAAGTTGCATCCAGTCCGGGACGGCGGGAAAGACGGCGGCATTACCAGCGCTCATGTCCGAGCCGCCGAGCGCCTTCAGGCGCAGCATCGCCAATCCCCGGTCGTCCATGACGGAGCGGATTTCGCCAACCACCTTCCCGTCCTGCAGGATGTCGGTCCCAGGTTCGATGCCGGGTCTTGAAAGGGTGACCGGGAACAGGCGCTTTTTGACCAGTCCACGGTATTTCGTTCTGGCGGTCAGTTCCTGGCCCATGTAGCAGCCCTTCTTCCAGTCGACGCCCGACAATTCGTCGAAGCCGCTTTCGAGAAGGATGGATTTCTCTTTTTCCAGATCGAACGGCGCTTCGGGAAGGCCGAGGGAGATGCGATGCTTCTGGTAATCGTCTTCCGACCCGTTATCGCCGCCGAGCGCGGTTGCATCCATATCCTTCGGGGCGATCACCCGGACCCCCGCCTGTTCAAGGCGCGGGTCGGCGTAAAGGATTGCGCCGTCTTCGGTCTTGGTCTGCATGTCGTTGTCGAGAACATCCGCTGCGCCGTCACCGATCAGGGCATAGACCGCGTAATCCGCCGTCACGTCTTCCAACGTCGCCTTGGAACGCAGTTTGAACATGGTGAGCTTCTTGATCAGCGCCTCGGCGTCGCCCTTGACCCCATCGAGTAACAGATCGTCACCGTCGGAAACGATGAAGAAGTCGAACTGGTACTTACCCTGCGGGGTCAGCAGGGCGGCGTAGATCGCTCTCGAACCATCCGCTTTTTCGATATCGTTGGATATCAGCCCCTGCATGAAAGTCCGGCTGTCCTCGCCGGAAATGCGGATCATGCAGCGGTCGCTCAGTTGAATGCGTTTCATAGCGCTCCTCTTGGGCCTTAGACTATAAGATGGGGGCAGGCCCCCGGGCCTTGCAAGTGCCGGGGTTTGCATCGGCGCCGGGCGCCCTTATAAGGGGGCGGAACAAGGGGTTAAGGGGCGTATGCGCGCTTTATTCGTCACATCCACACGCGTCGGGGACGCGATTCTCTCCACGGGGGTTCTGTCCAGGATTCTGGAGGAAAACCCGGGGTTGAAGGTCACGCTCGCGTGCGGGCCGGCGGCGGCGTCTTTGTTCGAGGCGATGCCTGGGGTGGAGCGCATCATCGTGCTCGACAAGATGCTGGGCTCGCTCCATTGGGCATATCTGTGGGCGCAAACGGTGGGCAGGCGCTGGGATATCCTGGTGGACCTCAGAAATGCGCCGGTGACGTACCTGATCGCCGCCAGGAAGCGCTATCGACTGACCCGGTCCCGTGACGGCGGGCACCGGATCCGCAGTTTGTCGAAAGTGATCGGTGCCGAAAACGACCCCCCCGCGCCGAAATTGTGGGTCGACGAGGCCAGGCGCGAAACGGCGAAAAAGTTGATCCCCGACGGCGGGCCCGTGCTCGCCATCGGACCGACCGCGAACTGGCGGGGGAAACAGTGGCGCGGCCATTCGTTCGCCGAACTGATCCAGCGGTTGACATCGCCGACCGGGATTCTGCCCGGTGCCAGGGTCGCGATCTTCGGCAGGGACGATGAGCGCCCCATGGCGCTGCCGGTCATCGAATCGGTGCCCGAAGACAGATTGCTCGATCTGGTCGGGCGGATCGATCTGCTCACCGTATTTGCGTGTCTGGAGCGCGCATCCCTCTATATCGGCAATGATTCCGGATTGATGCATCTGGCGGCGGCCAGCGGCATTCCGACACTCGGGTTGTTCGGCCCATCCCCGGCGGAGCAGTACGCGCCGTGGGGGGAACTCTGCGATCATGTGCAGGCGTCAAAGGGCTTCGACGAAATCTTCCCCGAAGACTTCGATCACCGAAACACCGACACTTTGATGGATAGCCTTTCCGTCGATCAGGCCGAAGATGCGGCGAACGCCTTGTGGGCCAGGGCCCGGGACGCGGCGGCGTGAGCGGCCAGATCATGCTTTCCGCGGTGATCAGCGTGCACAACGAGGAACACCAGCTTCGCGATTGTCTGGCAACGCTTGGTTTCGCCGACGAAATCGTCGTGCTTTTGGATAAATGCACCGACGGCTCGAAGGAAATCGCCGAAGAATTCACGGATAAGATCGTCGAGGGGAACTGGACGATCGAGGGCGAGCGCCGCAACGCCGGGATCGACGCGTGTGATGGAAAATGGGTTTTCGAGATCGACGCCGACGAACGTGTCCCCGAGGCGTTGGCTAAGGAAATCCGCGCCGTGATCGAAACGACCGGTGACGACTGGCACGAGATTCTCGTCGACAATTATGTGGGAGAACGGCTGGTCAGATACGGTTGGGGCGCGTCGTTCGGCAAGGCGGCCTATCCGGGTTTGTTCAAGAAAGGCGTCAAACGCTGGGGGATGCAGCGCGTGCACCCGTCGCTTACGTGGTCGGGCAAAAAGGGTTCGATGCTGGAAAGCCGCCTCATCCATCACGTCGACCGCGATATCTCCGACATGATCAAGCGGCTCGACAGTTATTCGACGGCGCGGGCAAAGGATCTGATCGACAGCGGGGATATCGGCTCGATGCCGAATAACGTGCGGCGTTTCTTTTCAAGATTCTTCAAATGCTTCGTGTCGCGCAAGGGCTATAAAGAGGGCGGGATGGGGCTCTTGATCGCGATCTGCGCCGGATTGTTCCCGCTGATCTCCTATATAAAGGCCGCTGAAATGCGGAAGGGGCGTTAACCGATGGCCGTCATTATCCTTGCCGACGACGGCATCAGTTTCGATGGGCAGACGCCTGAGAAAGGCCCGCTGGGTGGGGCCGAAAGCTCGGTCATCCAACTGGTCGAGATCTTGGCGGCGCGCGGCCATGACGTCACCGTCTACAACAAGTGCGCCGCCGCGCTCGACTATAAGGGGGTGAAATGGCGTCAGATATCAGACGGGGTGCCGGACACCGCCGATCTGTATATCGCCAACCGGGGCGACAAGCTGTTGAAGCTTTGCGAGAACGCGAAGAAGACCGTGTTCTGGACCCACAATCCCTGCAGCTACATGTTGAAGATGCGCTATCTGTGGCAGTTCTGGCGCAGAAAGCCGGTGATCGTGTTTATTGGGGATTATCACGCGGAAACCTTACCCGGCTGGGTGCCCGACGGCGGGCGCCGAACCATCCCCTACGGGTTGCCGGATCTTTTCTGTGAGTCCGAACCAGCTTCGAACGTGCCGGGCCCTCGGGCGATCTTCACATCCAACCCATTGAGGGGGTTGGATTGGTTGCTGGACAGGTGGGCGAACGAGATCGAACCGGAAGTCCCGGGTGCCGAACTTCACATTTTTTCCGGCGCCGCGACTTATGGGGCGGCGGGGGCGCGCAAGGGCGACGCGATGGGTGTCGTGCTCGACAAGGCGCGCGCGCTCGAAAGCCAGGGGGTGAGACTGCGGGATCCGGTGGGTAAGAAAGCGCTGATCGATGAGTTACGGCTGGCGCGCGTCATGCTCTATAAGGGTGATATCAATGAGACGTTCTGTCTCGCCATTGCCGAGGCCCAGTGTTTGGGCGTGCCCTGCGTGGTGCAGCCCATCGGCTCGATGGTGGAGCGCGTGCGTGATCAGGAGACCGGTTTCATTGCGCCCGACGACGCGTCCTTCGCCCTTGCCGCGAGGCGGCTGCTCACGGATGATGCGTTGTGGCATGCCCAGCATGACCGCGCATTGGCGGTTCAGCGTTCGTGGCGCTGGCCTGACGCCGCAGCCGCATTCGAGGAGTTGATCACGTCCCCATGAAAGTTCTGCAAGCCATGGCCGGTGCGGAGTTCGGCGGCGCCGAGGCGTTTTTCGTGCGCCTGGCGATCGGGCTGCATCGCGCCGGTCTCGATCAGAAGATCGTCATCCGCGAGAACCCGGCGCGCGCGAAATTGCTGCGTGATGCGGGGATCGAGCCGGTCGAGCTGAAATTCGGCGGGCGGTTCGATTTGTCGACGCCGCGCGCCCTGAAACGCGAGATTAACAGTTACAAACCCGACGTGGTTCTGACGTGGATGAACCGCGCCAGCCTGATGTGCCCGAAGGGGGACTTCGTCCACGTCGCAAGACAGGGCGGGTACTACGATCTGAAGTATTACCAGAACTGCGATCATCTGATCGGCAATACCCGTGACATTGTCGAATATCTTGTCGAGCACGGCTGGCCGAAGGAAAAGGCGCACTACCTGCCGAACTTCGTTTCCGCCGAACATGGCGAGCCGCTGGATCGCGGCCAGTACTATACCCCCAAGGGCGTGCCCCTGATCGTGTCGATGGGCAGGCTTCACGAGAACAAGGCCTTCGACACCCTTTTGAGGGCTTTGGCGCGGGTGCCGAACGCGTACTTGTGGCTGGCGGGCGAGGGACCGTTGAAGGGTGAGCTGATGAAGCTCGCCGAAGAACTGGCGATCAAGCCGCGCGTGCGCTTTTTGGGATGGCGTGACGACACCGAGAAC
Organism: Rhodospirillales bacterium; assembly: GCA_017644185.1. Classification (GTDB taxonomy): domain Bacteria; phylum Pseudomonadota; class Alphaproteobacteria; order Rhodospirillales; family Casp-alpha2; genus UBA4479. Next base: position 358,940 of record JAEPMA010000002.1, on the reverse strand, counting down.
ATTCTGGCGTCGGGCGATCTGTTCGTCTGCCCGTCCCGCCACGAGCCGCTGGGCAACGTGGTGATCGAGGCATGGGCGCAGGGCCTTCCCGTCGTCGCCGCCGATTCTATGGGTCCGGGCACCCTGATCGAGAACGGTGAGACCGGTATCCTGGTCCCGGTCGATGACGAGATTCTGATGGGCCGCGCGATCAGGGGCGTGCTCGATGACGATAACCTCGCCGAACGCATCGCCAGGCAGGGACATGACGCCTACCGCCGCAACTTCACCGAGGAAAAGGTGGTGCAGCAGTATCTCGATTTCTTCGACAAGGTGACGGGCTGAGCCATGTGCGGAATCGCAGGGCTGATGACGGCAGACGGCACAGCCCCCGCGACCGACGTGCTCGACCGGATGGCGGCGGCGATTGGCCACCGGGGGCCGGACGGGCGCGGCGACTATATCGACGGCGACGTCGCGATGATGCAGGTCAGGCTCGCGATCATCGATCTTAAGACCGGTGACCAACCCCTTTACGCCCCCGCGGACGAAGATCACGGCCGCCTCGCCCTGATCGCCAACGGCGAGATTTATAACTACATCGAACTGCGCCAGCAAATGTCGAACATCGACTACGCGACCGGGTCGGATTGTGAATCGATGCTCTATCTCTATCGCGAGCACGGGATGGATTTCGCCGAGCATCTTCGGGGGATGTACGCCGTCGCGATCCATGATCCTGACGACGGCGCGCTTGTTCTGGCGCGTGATCCGTTCGGGATCAAACCGCTCTATTACGGGGTGGCGGAAGACGGCTTCGTCTTCGCATCCGAACCGCAGGCGTTGTTGGCGGCGGGGTTGGTCAATCGCGCCGTCGAACCGGCCAAACGCGATGAATTGCTCGCCCTCCAATTCACGACGGGGGCGGAGACGCTCTTTCCCGGTATCTATCGCGTCCTTCCCGGCGAGACGATCATCCTGAGAAAAGGCCGGATCGCGGAGCGGGTGAAGCTGTCGGCTCTGCCCCCCGGGAACCCGACTAAATTCGGCCGCGACGAGGCGCTTTACGAATTCGATCGGGTGATCTCTGATTCGGTGAATGTGCACCAGCGCTCGGACGTGCCTTATGGGATGTTCCTGTCGGGGGGGATCGATTCATCCGTGATATTGGCCGTGATGCGCAGACTGAACCCGACGCCGGTCCATGCCCTCACCGCCGGTTTCCCCGGGACGGGTGTCCACGACGAACGCGAACACGCCAAAGACGTCGCGCGCGCCTGCGGGGCCGATCATGAAGAGATCACGATCACCGAAGACGATTTCTGGCGCGAGCTTCCCGCTATCGCCGCCTGCATGGACGATCCCACCGCCGACTATGCCATCTTGCCGACCTACATGCTGGCGAGGAAGGCGAGAGAGAATGGTCTCAAGGTCGTTCTGTCGGGTGAGGGGGGCGACGAGCTTTTTGCCGGATACGGCCGTTACAGACGCCAGAAACGCCTGGCGATCTTCGGCGGGCGTAAGATGCGCCATACCTATATTTTGGCGGGGACGGGCGTGTTGCGTGAAGAGCCCATGGGCTGGCGCAACGGCATCGTCGCGGCGGAAGCCGAGGCGGGTGAATACGGCCGGTCGCGCCTGCAGGCGGCGCAGGCCGTCGATATCGCGGACTGGCTCCCCAACGACCTATTAAACAAGCTCGACCGCTGCCTGATGGCGCACGGGGTCGAGGGCCGTGTGCCGTTCCTGGACCCGTTCGTCGCCGATTTCGCGTTCCGGCTGCCGGACAAACTGAAAGTCAGGCACGGGACGGGCAAGTGGCTGTTAAGGAAATGGCTGGAAACCGCTTTGCCGGAATCGAAGCCCTTCACTAAGAAACGCGGCTTCACGGTCCCGGTCGGCGACTGGATCGCGGGTAAGGGCGAGAAACTGGGAGAATTGGTTGCCGCCAACCCGGGGGTGAACGAGGTCTGCGACCCGGACGCCGTCAAACGGCTGTTCAGTGCGGGGAGAGATCAGGGACAGGCACAGTGGACGCTTCTGTTTTACGCGCTCTGGCACAAACGCCATATCGAGGGTGCGGACGCATCGGGCGATGTGTTTGGAATTTTGAGTTCATAAATTCTTGTCATTCCCGCGAAAGCGGGAACCCAGCAATATCGTGCCGGTGCCCTGGGTCCCCGCGTCCGCGGGGATGACAAAGTGGGGTATGCGCTTCAAACCCCCTTCGCCGTGATCCGTTTGACGATGAAATCACCCGACGTGTTTGAAATCCGGACCCCGTCGAACGGGTCGGAGAACCCACGGTCCGTGGTCGAGATCATCTCATTCCCGTCGACATTGATCACCATCTGACCATCCGTGCCTCTCGACCACCTGATCACATGGGATTTTTTGTCTTCGAGGGTTAACGGTTCCGACGTTGCGACGACGCTCGAGCCCGAGCTGCCGACCCGGTGAAGCTGCACGCCCTTACCTGACGTATACAGCAGCCGGTAGCCGATGTTGGCGGCCTGCCCCTGGAACACCCCGACCGTGAAGTTCCCGTCCGGTTCCCACGACGACAGTTCGAGTTCGATCTGGAAGGCGTTGGTGACCTTCGTCCGGGTCACGATCACGTTGCTCGCGGGTTGGCTCGTGTTCTGTTGGCCGGTCGCTTTCTTTAGGATGGTCCCGAGCAACACCTTCGCCAGATCGTCGCCCCCGGCGCTGCCTGATGATTGCTGTTGCTGCGCCTGGATCAGCTTGTTTCTCAATCCCCAGCCGGTCTCGATGAAATACGCCCCCGACAAAACCTCCCACGCCGGGTTGGCGGTGAAGTTGCCGTCGGCGAAGGCGTCGTCCAGCACCACCGTATTCCAGGGTGTCTTGGCCCCGTTGGCGAGGTTTCTTAAGTCCTGCAGGAAGACCGGGTCCGCGGCCTTGGCTTTTTCGGCTTCGTCGATCAGCTTGTTGAGCTTTTCTATGAAGGCGTTCAGATCCTCGCCGCCGGTACTTTGTGCCGACGGGTCCGACCACGTCGAATAGCGCGAATTTTGTGCGTCGGATTTGAATGGTGCGAGGCAGGCAATCGCGACGATCGCGGAGATTACAAATAAGAACGGGCGCATGGCGGTCTCCTCCCGGAAATATCGGATATGTTAGCACGATGAACACGGGCGGGAAGCGCTTGTCGCTGGACAGGGCGGCGTAAACGTGCGAGCTAAAAATCATGGCTGAGACGAACAGAATCACCCTCCGGCGCCCCGACGACTGGCACGCGCATTTCCGGGACGGCGATATGATGCAGGCCGTGGTGCCGGCGAGCGCCCAACAATTCGCACGCGCCATCGTCATGCCCAATCTCGTGCCCCCCGTGACCGACATCGACGCCGCGGTGAGATATCGTGAACGGATCATGGCCGCCGTGCCCAAGGGGCTGGACTTCACCCCCCTGATGACCGCCTATCTGACCGATAACACCGATCCGAATGAGCTGCGGGAAGGGGCGGAAAAGGGCGTGTTCACCGCAGTGAAGCTCTATCCCGCGGGTGCGACGACGAATTCCGCGTCGGGTGTCACGGATATCGAGAACGTTATCCCCGTCCTCGAAACCATGCAGGAGATCGGGCTGCCGTTGCTGATCCATGGCGAGGTGACGGACGCGGACATCGATATTTTCGACCGTGAAGCGATCTTTATCGACCGCACGCTCGCGCCGTTGGTCGATCGGCTGCCCGAACTGAAGGTCGTGCTCGAACACGTGACGACGAAGCAAGCGGTCGATTTCGTCGCGGCCGGCGATGCGTCCCGTTTGGGGGCGACGATCACCGCGCATCACCTGGTCATCAACCGCACCGACATCTTTAAGGGCGGCATCCGCCCGCATCTTTATTGTTTGCCCATCGCCAAACGGGAAGCGCACAGACTGGCGCTCAGAAAAGCGGCGACGTCGGGCGATCCGCGTTATTTCCTGGGCACCGATACCGCGCCGCACGCCAGGCATTTGAAAGAAGCCGCCTGCGGCTGCGCCGGGATTTACACCGCGCCCGTCGCGATGGAGGTCTATGCCAAGGTGTTCGAGGAAGAGGACGCATTGGATAAGCTCGAAGCTTTCGCGTCTTTGAATGGCCCGAAGTTCTATGGGGTGGAGCCGAACGCGGACGAGATCGCTCTTGTGCGTGAACCGTGGAAGGTGCCGGACAGCATCGACGCCGGCAACGGCCAGACCCTGACCCCCTTCATGGCGGGTGAGACGCTGGACTGGAAGCTGGTCGGCTAACGCCTTCGACTTAATATCGTCGTCCTGAACTCGATTCAGGACCCATGCATTCAGGCACCGTGCGCGATTTTATGGATCCTGAATCAAGTTCAGGATGACGGTAGAGATGAGTCCGAGACGCCTGATGCAAAACCACCATCGTCTACCCCGGACCTGATCCGGGGCCTATGTTTGCCTTTTCGACATCCATTGTGATCGGAAATGGGTCCCGGATAACGCGCTGACGCGCATTTCCGGGATAGACGTGGTTTTTTTACCCGAGGGTTTTCTTGGTATTGGCGCCACCCTCGGCGCGCAGACGGCGCAGCAGCGTCTTCATCATGGCGACCACGATCGGATTGCTTTTCCGAAGCACGCGGTCGAACACTTTTTTGGGGACGACGATCAATGTCGTCCTGCCCATGGCGCGTGCGGTCGCCATCCGCTCTTCGGCATCGACGAGGGCCATTTCCCCCAAAAGCTCGCCCTTGCCGACGACACCGAGTACCAGCTCGGCATTGCCGTCGCCGCGTGCGATCTCGACCTTGCCGTTATCGACAAAGTACGCCTCCGCACCGACTTCGCCCTGGTGGAAAATAACCTGGCCGGGTTTGTATTCCCGGTATTCCAGTTCAATTTCCTCGTCGTCCTGTTCGGGTGTCTGATCGACCTGCGTATCGTTCAATATGCTCTCCTGCTCAACCAAAGATAGGGGGTCTCGACAATTGCGACAACGACCTAAAAGGTGCGGGGATTGACCTAAGCGCAGGCGTGCGTAAGGTCTGGATCAGAAAAGTCCCCAGGAGAGAAATAATGAGCGATACGGAATTCAACGCCCTTTTGCTGACCACCGACGACGAGGGGAAGGTGTCTTCGAGCTTCGAAACCTTGTCCAACGACCGCCTTCCGGAAGGCGACGTCACGGTGGCTGTCAAGTACACCACCCTGAATTACAAGGATGGGATGATCCTGAACGGCCTGGGTAAGCTGGTGCGCGACTATCCGCACGTGCCCGGCATCGATTTTTCAGGCGTGGTCGAGGAATCGTCCCATCCCGATTTCAAACCGGGCGACGAGGTCATCCTGACCGGCTGGCGCGTCGGCGAGGTGCATTGGGGCGGCATGGCGACCCGGGCCAGGGTCAAGGGCGACTGGCTGGTGCCGTTGCCCAAGGGCCTCACGCTCGAACAGGCGATGGCCATCGGGACGGCGGGCTTCACCGCCATGCTGGCGATCATGACCCTCGAAGAGCACAAGCTTTCGACCGATACCGATAAAGAGGTGCTGGTCACCGGCGGTGCGGGGGGCGTCGGATCGATCGCGACGTCCGTCCTCGCCAATCTGGGTTATAAGGTGGCGGCCTCCACCGGCCGCGCCGAACAGCACGATTATCTCAAGGGTTTGGGCGCGACGACGATTGTCGAACGCGACGAGCTTCTCGAGCCCCCGAAGGGACCGCTTGGCCGCGAACGCTGGGCCGGCGTGATCGACAACGTCGGCGGGCCGACCCTGCACCACGCGCTGGCGACGCTGGCGTACTGGGGGGCATGCGCGTCGGTCGGGAATGCGGGGTCGTTCAAGCTGGAAACCACCGTGCTGCCGTTCCTGCTGCGGGGCATTAATCTCTGCGGCATCGATAGCGCGACGTGCCCGAAGGACCGCCGCATCGTCGCCTGGGACCGGCTTTCGAAGGAACTGCCTCTGGATAAGCTGGACAGCGCCACCAACCGGGCAGGCTTTGCCGAGTTGCCCGATCTGGCCGGGCAGATTCTCAAGGGTCAGATCCGGGGCCGGATGGTGATCGACGTGAACGGCTAAAGGTTAACGTGTCTTAACTTATTGATTCTGAAACGATAAGCCGTCGGGAGATCATCCCCGGCGGCTTTTTCGTGTTCGGCGGTCTGTTTGGCACCCATCGTGCATTTATCTCTCTGAATTTGACGTTCAGGAGGTCGAAATGCTCAGGAAATTCGGGATTGCGCTGATTTTCGCGGTGTCGCTGTCGGCGTGCAGCTATGTGGACGAATACGAGCGCCAGGTACACGACTGGGAACCGACGTACTGTTACAAGTCTCTCGGTGCCGTGCAGTGCTACCGCGCGCCGAAGCACTCGGACAGTTTGAGGCTGGTGAATTATTACGGCCCCCACCCGAGCCGTTACGACGCTCCCGAACCCCTGCAAGAGCCAAATTTCAAGGCCCCCGAGATGGTGAACTATTGGGTTAAGGATCCGGAACCGATCCCGCGCCCGATGGCCAAGGGTGACCTGACGGACCGGCCCTGGCTGACGGCGGAGGGCAAGGCCGAAGCGTCCGACATCCGCCGGATCAGGACGCTCGAAACGTCGGCGACGGGGACGCGCGCCTTCCTGCGCCGGATCGCGACCGGCGAGACGCCCGGGACATCCCCGACCGAGACCGCGACACCCGCGAAATTCATCCTCCCCGACCCGGCTCAGGATCTGGAGTAGGGGGTTTATAAAAGCCGTCTACCCCGGACTTGATCCGGGGCCCATCTTCCATCCGCAGGTCCCCTCACCCTGTCCCTCTCCCAAGGGAGAGGGGACGCACGCCCAATACCCCTCTCCCCCCGGGAGAGGGAGGGGCCCGTGAGTGTAAGCGAACGGGAGGGTGAGGGGGGATTACTCCCGCCGCACCGCCTCGGCGATCTCGAGGATCATCTTTTTCAGGATGGCGGGGGCGAACTGGTCCCGGCCCTCGGCGATGTGGGCGAATGCGCCGCGCCCGCCGATCACGTCTTTTCTGTAGTGGTCGATCAGGGGCTCCCCGAACGGCCCCGTCAGCAGCCCGTCCGGTTTATAGACGACAAGTGCGTTGATGGTGATGTTGTTCAGCATCGCCAGCGCCTTGGCTTCCGGGAGCGGGCGGCCGTTGATCTGGGGGCCGTCGCCCGAGATATCGATGATCTTGCGCCGGCCGTCGTATTGGTTGGTTTCGATCAGATTGACGGAATAGAAGATCGCTTCCGAAATCGAGTTGTAACTCTCCGCCATGCGGGGCGCCGTCAGAAGGGCGTTCGCGAACCGGGCGGCGCTTTCCGGGCCGTCGATGACGGCCCAGTCGGCGATGGTGTGCTGCGACCAGGGCGCACCCCATTCGACATAAGCGATGGCGATCTTCTGATGAAATCCGCCCCGGATCGCGTCGAGGATTTTCGGGTGCGTGATCGCGGCGGCATAGCCCTCGCGCTGGAGCTTCAGTTCTTCATCGTCGATGGAGCCCGACCCGTCGGCGGCGAGCACCAGTTCCAGGTCGACCTTCTCCGCCTTCACCGGATGGGTGAGGGCGAAAAGGGCGATGAACACGGCGAAAAACGGCGATAAACGGCGCATCGGCGACTCCAATTGCTGACCGTTTGAAATGCTACGCGCGAACCGGGCCCGGCTTAAATCAAATATTCGTCAATACGGCGGAATCTGGACGCCGGCAAAACGCGCATCGCGTCGTCCTGAACGTGATTCAGGACCCTTGAAAACCCGGCACGATGGGCGTTTGAAGGTATGGATCCTGAATCAAGTTCAGGATGACGGATCGGGATGCGCATTGAGGTCTCCCGGTGCCTTGACAGGGGCGTGCGAACGCCGTAAATCCCCGGTTCCTCGCTTGTGGCGGAGTAGCTCAGTTGGTTAGAGCAGTGGAATCATAATCCATGTGTCGGGGGTTCAAATCCCTCCTCCGCTACCAATCAAAGCCCCGTGACCTCAACAGGTCGCGGGGCTTTTTCGTGTTCCAAATTTGCTTGATGAAGCCAGTCGGATGAAAATTTGGAACACATCTGGAACACAAAAACAATAAACTTTACTTAAACTATAAATTAATATATGTTTGTTACTGTGTTGTGATAATGACGCGAGAGCGTCCCAGCGGAAGGAGTGTCGCCGTATGGCGGATAAAGACGGAGACGACGGCGTCGCGATGATCGTTGCCGCGCTGATTCAGAAAGGCGAGGTCGGTCTTGAGAACCTGGACGAAACGATCTCGTCGGTAAGGGAGAGCCTGCGCGTCGGCAAGGGTGGCTCCGAGGCTACTGTTACTACGGCCGATCATGCGACCGACGGCGCAGCGCCCATGGTCGGAGACTGGGCGCGTCGGCTTCGGCCAATCCCGGGTGATCTGACGCCGGCGGTGCCGCGTGAGAGGTCGGTCTACTTCGATCACATCGTCGGGCTCGAGGATGGAGAGCACGCGAAGATACTCAAGCATTATGTAAAGCGGCACGGCATGACTCTCGACGGGTATTACGAACGATGGGGATTGCCGCCGGATTATCCCAAGCAATGCGCCTCGGTTTCTCAGCGAAAGCGCGAGATTGCGGAGAAGACTGGATTGGGACAGGTGCGGCGCAAACGTGCCGGAGCCAACGAGACGCGCCCCGAACCCGCTGTGCCGATCGATCAGTCGGTGACGGATACGCACATCATCTGTCTAGAAGATGGAAAGAGCACCAAAAACCTGAAGCGCTATCTTTCGACCCAGCACAACATGACCATCGAAGAATATAAAGAAAAATGGGGGCTGCCAGACGACTACAAAATGATGATCGTCCCTAAAGACAGACAGAGAACCAGATGAATGGAAAGGAACAGTAAAATGACAGAGACAATGGATCCGATGACGGAGCGAATGATCGAGGAGTCTATTGAAATTCTCCACACCGGGGAATTCCCTGGGTGGCCGTCGACAAGCGAAGCGTTGACCTTGGCGCTCGCAACCAAGAACGAGAAGGTGCTTCGCAGGATGAACTACACGATCGCTGAAGCGCATCGACGTATCGATGATCGGCAGCGCGCGGCCGTAACGCACATGAGAGGGTGGGGGCGTTACGACAAGGTTGAATGAAGTCGTCGTTTCATGGGTAACGTTTTTCCTGTGCTTTCGAAGAATGGTGTATGAGCCATCTATGGCAACGCCGGCCATTTGACGCGGCGGTTGTTGACCATCCTGGCAAGGCTCTTCGGTTCAAGGACTTCAACCGCATCGCCCCAGAGGTTCAGGTGCCAGGCCATTTCCAGATCAGATCCGGCGCGGAAGCGTACGATCAGGGAGCCGTCGTCTTCATACTCGGTGGTCTGGCTCGGATGAAACAGGAAGTCTGACGCGGTTGCGGCCGCCTCCGGACTGAAACGCCAGACAACATCGAAGGGTTCTTCCTGGAACACGCCAAAAGACTGTTCCGCATAGTCGGAAAGCGAGAAATCCGGATCGCGGGGAAAGGTTTCGGTCAGGACTTCCACGGCCTCAATGTTCGGCATTGCGAATGTCAGGAACATGCTTTCCTTCTGATGGATGTGCCAGGCAACCAGATAGTGGCGGTGCCCGTGAAGGAAGCCATATGGCTCGACCGTCCGCACATTGACCCTGTTGTCGCTACGCCGCCGGTATTTCAGCTTTACCCGATTGCAGCCTTTTATCGCGCGCCGCAAATCCTCGAGCACCGTGATGCGTACGCGGGGGCGGGGTCCCGGGCGCATGGCAATACCTTCTGCTTCCGACAACGCCTCAAGATCAGGCTCGATCCGGCGTTGCGTTTCGGGAGGCATGAGCGCCTTCAGCTTGGCAACCGCGGTATCGACGTTTGCCGCCTGCAGGTTTCTGTTGTCCCGGCGCAGCAGTTCAGCCGCCGATTCAAGGTCGACGATTTCATCTGCGGAGAAGTTGACGAGCTGGTTGACGACGCCTGATGGAATCCGCCACCGCTTGATCGGCGCGCCGGTAACGATCTCCTCAGCCTGCGGAAAGTTTCGGAGAATGGCGTCCCGCATCCGCATGGCGGTACGTCGGCTGACGCCAAACTGATATTCGATGTCCAGCAAAGACACGCCGTAGCGGCGCGCCTGCATCTCGAATGCCAGCTGAAGCAGATTGTCGGCTTTTCCGTATCTCATGATGTCTCCGAGTATATCGGCAGCAGGTGACAAATTCTGTCACATAGTTGTATTTTTTGAAACCCCATGCAGGAAACGGGAACGCCTCTGGGGGCATTGGGTGTGACCGATTTTGACTCATCGGCGCTTTATGTTTCGATGCATGAGAACGAAACATGATCATTCCCTTGTTGAATCGGGGCGTCATGCGACAGCTTGACCTCCTGAATGGCATCAGCGGCTGTAATCAGGCCGGCGACGACAAGCCGGCCGTTGACTGGTGCGATGGGAACCTTGTCGAACGCGCGGGCGAGCAGACCTTCATCTGTGGCGCATGGGGGCGGGCCTTCGGTCTATGGGTGCGTGACTCTGCTGCCGAGGATGTTCGGGAACTGCTGCCGACGGCGCCGGTATTGAGGCCCGCGGGCGTATGGTTGCCGGGATGGCATATCGCGGTGACGTCCGCGGCTCGTATCCTGCCGGCAGGGAACGATCCCAATCGAGAGCCCATTTCCAGCGCGTTCATGTCACAAATTCCCGCAGGTTGCCGCCTTCTGGCCGCTCCCTTTGGCAATTATCAGTGGTTGATGCTCGACCTGATGAACCAGGTGCCTCAATTCGCCAAGGTTCTCGACGGGTTGAAAGTCATTGATGAAATGGAAGCGCTGGCGTTCCAGATGTTCCGGCAGAAGGCGTTCGCTCTCGATCGCAGGCATCGCCGGGAGTTGGCGACCGCCTGCCTACGATTTCAGGGTCGGAATGTGAAAACGTTGCCTCGTCCAGTTCCGGGCGAAACTAGGAAAGTTCGATGAGCTTCTGATGAACCGCCATCAGGATATCGGTATCGAGACCACAGTACGCCAGAAGTGCTTCGCGGATTTCGGGGTCGTCCTCACCCGTGTACACCATGTGCCAATAGGCCGCAGATGCATCGGTCCCGACGGCAACGCCTTCAAGATCGTCGTACGAATAGGTGGGCGCCAGGGTTGGGCCGACGGTCTTCAGCGAAAACGACCCTTTGTAGCCCGGGAAGTAGGTGTGACTTTTCACGGGGACTAGTAGGTCGAGCAGCCTCCGCTCGATCGCCCTTAGTGGCTCGGCAAGATTGTCGAAACGGTCGGCGAGTTCCCGCAGCACGCGTGCCTCGAACGATGCGTTGTAAGCGAGGATCGGTGCGCCGTCATCGGCGATGGCGCCGATCAAGGCCTCGGCAAGTGCACGGCGTGGATCTTCGTTAATCGGGCCGAGGAATTCTCGATGCGAGACTTCACCGTCTGCGCTGAGGTGATGAAGGGACCATTGAAAGACGATCTCTTCGGCCGGGCTTGTGTCGGGATAAACGGGGATCATCGGCCGCATTGTCTCGAAATCGAGGTAGTAGGCCGGCGGTCCGAAGTTGTGGAGCGCGTTTCCGATATCCGGCGAGACATAAGGTTCTGCGGACAGCGTGGCATCGACAACGCGCTGCTGGGTGCCGTTCAACCTGTACCCTGGTGGCAGATCCGACATGGCATGGATGCCTTGATCGGCGAGTTCTTCGATACTGTTACCACGGATGCTCGGCAACAGTTGCACCCAGTCATCGGGCATCTCGGCCGTGCAACGGTCCCAGTAGTCGCATCCGAAGCCCGACTGGCACCGTGACCTGGTCGGGTGAACGTCCGGCGGTGCAGTCTCGCTCAGCGTCGCGTGTTGTCGTTCAATCTCGTCCGCGACATCGGCAAGCATGTTCCGGCAATCCGTGGTGATATCCTCGGCCATCAGCAATTGAGACCAATCCGGTTCGCCGCCAGCGTGTACGTAGGAGGTGTCGACATGCACAAGCTCCACCGAGCCGACATTGACGCCGGCGCCCTCGGCGACATGAAGCTGCACGGCAGCGTCCCACAGATGATAGTCCTTGAGGCTGCCGGACGATTTGACCTCGCGGATTCCCCATTGCCCGCCACCGAGACGTTCCAGGACGTCAACACGAATGCGGATGTCGTCGAAATCGAAGGCAGCCTCGAAGATTGCTGGCACATCGGCGTCGGCCATGAGCGTTGCTGTCGTGGTGACAGCCTCGGTGTGTTCCCATGGTCGTTCGGTAACTTCGACGCCGCCCGGGAAAAGGGTATGCGCGCCATGGCCGACGATATTGCCGACGTCCATCGGCGAGCCCGGCGGCGGATCATCGAACGGTATCGGGTCGTGCACCTTGAACCACAACTGCCGGGAACACGTCAGGCCCGACGTAAACTTCGACTTGGTCAGATGGGGCATGTTGAAGTCTCCTTCATGGAGATTGCTTAATCGCCTCCGTCAGCGGGGCGGATTCTGTCAATTCATAATTGTGAAGACCGTGAGTGACAAAACTGGTCACCTGCTTGAAAAGAAACTACTCGATGGGTGGTTAAGTCGAGGCTCTTGCATTTCTTCTCAGTGTTAGGGATGCCTCCACTGTGACCAAAATTGTCACTTTGTTAAATTAATCTTCAGTTTGATTGGAAGCAATTTTCAGTAGTGTCATGAAAATTATACTCTTAGACACATCAGTATTCTCTAGAGCCGTTTTGAATTAGAGAGGGGCAATGTTGTTAGAAAATGGGATCCTATTTGGGGCTGCCATATTTTTTGTCGGCGTCCTGCTAACTGTTTTCATTTCGAAACACCGGAGAAAGACGTCGAGCATCTCGGGGGCGGGTCATTTAGTAGGCAGATCCGAGTCCAACTCGGTTTTCATTGGAGGTGATAAGTCCGCCCCATTTCTTGAAGTTGCGAGTTTGCAAACGGCGGACTGCTCATCGGAGCGTCGACCGCTGAATCTGGGCCAAACGAAAATCGATATTTTGACTCCACTACTTCAATTGATACCGACTGCAGCGGTCGGTGCGGAAATAGCTGGAAAAAGGTATATGCAAGTGGTGATCGATGGGACGTTGGCCAAAAGTGCGGACGGCAATGGCCTTCGGGCTTTTTCACGCGCTGGAGGTAAGATCAAGGAAAACGCCAGACTATTCGGGCCTAAGAAACTTCAAACGTTGGTAGGAGCGGCTCAGGTATGGCAGTTGGCATCTATTATAGTTGCTCAAAAACACTTGGCTGACATCCAGGAAAGTCTTGACGACATCAAAGAGGGCGTCAGTTCGATCGAGAAATTTTTAGTGGGTGAAAGACGTTCTGTGTTGGTCGGTGCCGTGCATTATTTAGATCAAGCGCGAGAAGTAATTCAGCAAGGTGAATTTCCAGAACCGGTGCGGTTTAATCTAGAGGCGGTCGAGCGGGACCTAATCAACGCACAAAACCATATACAATCGGAGATTTGCGATCTTATTGACCGCACTCCGATGATTAAGCATTCAGACTCTTTTGGAACAGGGGATTTCTATAAAAACATCGACAAGCATCAACGAAAACTTGAAGGCCTGTGCGAGGAATGGGTCATGTGCGCTCGTGCTCGCATTGCGAATTGGATGGTGCTCGCGGCCTTTCCGCACGATGAAGCACTGAAAACTATTCGTCGCAATTCCATTCTTAAATCGTTCGAGAATTTCTGTGAGATTGGATTGTCTGGTGATCAAGCATCAAAAAGCATGAATGATAAAATCGGTGAACTAAGGTCATTATTTAACAAGTCTAGTACGATTAGTAGCCGCAAGCGAACGTTGGAGGGGCAGTTTCAACGTGTAAAAGATAAAGTGGAGAGTGAGTTAAGTGATTTAGAGTTCTTTTTGGAAACGGGCAGTGAAAGACTCCAATCGTATCAGCGGCCGATAACGCTTGAATTGGAAATGGTGCGGGATGAGATTGTTTCGGCAATGGAATTGGCACGGTGAATTATTGATAAATTTGTAATCGTTGAGATCGGAACTCGGCGATAAATGTCTATTTGATAGTTTGATGACAAAAGTAAAACATTGGAGACTGAGATGCATCGCGCAGTAGGCTTTTTTGTTGTTACCGGGTTTGCCATTTACGGCGCTGTACAATTCTGCCGGCATCATGTTGTTACGAGCAAACCAGAAACTTCGAAGACTTCCCAAGCTTAAGCGGGAATGTTTGGGAATGTTTGGGGCAACAGCGTTCCTAGTTGATATATCGGGTGTGCCGGCTCTCCGGACTTATTGATTCTTAGGCAATAGAGATCACCAAGAATGCCGCGTACTTGCGTAGACCTGCCCATGAAGGCCCCGTGATTTCCCCAAACACCTACCGTTAGATCGGATGTTGCCGACAGTTTCATGAGCCAGGCGTCGTTTTCTGGTCCGATCGGGTCGATTGCCTTCTTCATTCCTGCTGGATCTGTGCTGGCGAATGCGAACAAGTTCCCCATGAACATGCGGCCATAACCCCAGTTGCGCGCATAACTAAGACACCTGTTTATTGTGTGATCATTTTCCGTTTCGTCGGCCGTGGAAGGATTCAAGCCCACAAACAGACAAGTCGGCTTTGAGGGTTCCCATGTACGCATCAGAGCATATCGATATCTTCGGCATGCAGAGAATACGGCATTCATCTCAAGTAACGAGTTCCAATCCTGGTCAACTTGGTCTGTGTTGTTCATTTCAGCTCCAGGAGTATTGGGTTCAAAAAACGAATGGCTAGAAAAGGTAGCGTTCATGCTCGTCGCATTATTGCTGCTCGGATGACGCCAATAAATGCCTTTTGAGTATCGGGCTTGAAGTGGTGACCAAAAACGTCGCCCCCTTCCGGCATAACATCGGCAGGAGAAGGCCGATGAACGTTCAATACACATTTCATGCCGGGACAATGATTGAGGCGCGGCCGGATGGTGGTCATCGCATCTATGCGCCATGGCAAGACGGATTTCGATGCGATGAGTACGTGTCCGGCCATGAATGGCCCCTTGGCATCCTGCCGAAACAACGCCCGTTCGAGTACGACGGCAGTGTCCGTGTGAGTGATCGGCTCGACTCGTCCGATAACGGCATCGTGGCGTCGGGGCGGGCGGCTGTGGAGCGGTACTTCGGCGCGGTCCCGAGACGCGTTCGCCTGGCGTGCGGATCTTTCTTTGGAGCCCAGTACTTCCTGTTACACGCCTGCAGGTTGCGCCCGGAGATGATCGAATTTCTTGAGCAGGAGATAGGCACATCCGGTCCGGGGTACGTGGAGGCAGTGGTTTGTCTGAGCGGTGTTTCATCCAGCAGCATGTCACAGATTTCTGATATTGCTGACCACATCATGTATCGGCCGCGCCGTGAGATCCTCGGTGACCTGATGGGTCGGCATGTTCCCGCCGCGTTTGTCCGCGCCCTCGGCAAGATCGAGTGCCGAAAGCTGCGAGAGTCTTCGCTGTGGCGCCTTCTGGACATGCTGGAAGACCGGGAAGCAGCGCCATATGTGCAACGGGTCAGCCGGCTGACCGGCGATTTCATGAAGTACGCTTCACGTCTGCCAGACTGGCTGGCAAGTCCAGGCGTGCTCGAATTCGTCGCCGAGTTGGATCTGATGGGCGAGAAGTTCGAGGAGACGTTTCCGTCGTGGCTGCTTGAGGCGCCGGAAAAGTATCGTAAGTCCATTCGGCAATCTTTACGTGACAGTGAGCCTGAGATGGCGGATCTTGTTCTGTTGAAATGGAACAATCGATTGGAGCCACCGCGTACTTTTCCCAAGCCCCCCATTCCCGGTGACGAGAGATTACGCCCAATTCTGAATTCTGTCTCCCTGAGGGAAGAAGGTGCCTGCATGCATCATTGTGCCGGCGACTACGTGAGCAGTGTCCTGGGTGGCGCAGAGTATTTCTATTCGTGGTTCGGTGAAGAGCGTGCCACGGTTTCGCTATTGCGTGACGAGGATGGGCTATGGCGGTTCGACATGTGCCGGTTACGCGACAATGCCCGACCATCGAAGAAGACGAAGGACGAAATACTCGAAGTACTTCGGCTGCAGTTGGGTGATGCGCAACTCGATACCTTCCGGACGCATGTGGCCGGCACGGGCTACTATCAGGCGCGCAACGTAAAGGAGCAGATAGCAACAGGGTCGGCGCTGCTGCTCCGACGGGAAGCAGACAACCCTCACGACGGCAATGCGGTTGCCATCTACACATGCTGTGGGTCGAAGCTCGGGTACGTGCCACGTAACCGGAACAGGGTGCTGGCGCGGGAACTGGATAACGGGGATATCTATGAAGTTGCCGTCGTCATGGCCGAGTTTGAAGACGACGATTGGCCGGAGATCGAAGTGCAGATAAGTTTGCATGCTTACGATGACCGGGCGGCAGCTTGAGCCAAGTGAATCAAGGGGGCAGGCATGGCAAGAAAAACGAAGGTAAGTCGTGAGAGCGATGCCGTGCTGGATATTTCTATTTTTAACGACGTTGGTCGTTTTCTGCAGGGCCGTCTTGGTTTATCTCCTGCTGTTGAATGGTACGTCGGGAAAACGGCCAAATCCATAGAGTACGCCGTCAGGGAAGTGCGGAACGTAGATTCGTGGAGAATGTCGGCCGCCGACTCGGTGGTGAATGTCGAACGCAACCTCAAGACGGTTTTCGGTGACTTCGGGCGCGGGGTGCACTTTCTAAACTCTTCCAGATTGGATTGGGGGTTTGAACTCCTGGAGACGCAAATCACCCGTGGGTTCGCTCAATTTCTGAATGCTGGGACGGATCGCTGGCTTCGTGTCGATCGATGCGTACGTTTGGCGAATGCTCTGGACCGGTTCGGCAGCGGGCAATCCGTAACGTTTCGCGAGGCGTTGGCCGAGGCAAAGGATGCATATTGCGCAACAGAGTATGGAGACAATGCCGGGCGTATTGACCTGCTGATCCTGTTCTTTCCAAATCTTGCTCGAAAACGACCCTCCGCGGCGATCGCGATGGAGTGCAAGATGAATGCGGACCTGGGGGCGGGGCAGCTCAGAAAATACGATCAAATGTTCCGGAAGAAAAAACTGCGCGAGGCGGGAAATAGCGGCTTGGATATCGATCTGCCGCCCTGGATTGAGAAGTATCTCGTTGCCAGGTCCCGAGACTCTATCGGATCCAAGCACAAGATTGGCTCGGATTGGACAGTGGTGCCATGGGGAAGCCTGTTTGCTTCCTATGAGATTTGTCGAGGAGATGAAGGCGCTGAAATATTCACCAGCGGCCACCTTAACTCAGATGGCGATTTTGCAAGGTTCATGCGGACCGTGTTTGAAACGGGAGGGGGAAAATTCTCGTGAGTAAAAAGATGAGCATAACGTTGCCGGAAACCCTAGTGAAGTATTACGGAGATGAGGCTTGGCACGGTTCGATTGAGTCTCTTTTGGAGGCAAAGCCCGACAAATTCCCGGAACACCTGAAATGGGAAGAGCAACTACATTACCACGAAGCCTTTCTGGCTGCAGAGGTCACGCGTTTCGACTATCACAAGGCAATGTGGAACTTGTGGCAGTTTTGCTGGGGCGACGGTTATAGGAAGATTGAGAAAGTAGTCGGGGAGCCGAAAGCAAAATGGGACACATTCAAGGAGTTGGCGCCTAACGCGGTATGGGACGAGGGCCTCTGGCGTGAATACTCTCAGGACTCCGACACTGCGAAATATGCGATGCTTGGCGTTGATATTGGTAACGACCACTTGCGCGTAGCGATCTATGTGAGCGCTGGTGGCCGGAAGGACACGATGGATGAACATGCTTTGAGGGCAATTCTCGAGGGAATTCCAGAAAATACATACGAGGTTTTCGAGGATGAAACAGTATATCTCACTCACCCGAGCTGTCGGTTGGGCTTGAAGAAGGACGACGGGAAAGCGGAGTTCGATGTGTCCGAGTTGGCAGAAATTTGCACTGGCGTTCTCGATAGGCTTGCGAAGTTGAAGTGACTACGGCGGCGGAAAGGGTTTGGTCATGGTGATTTGGTAGGCGATGGAACGGGAAACTCATTCCAATGGTTTGGTGGCCATTGAAGTGAACTCGCCCCGGGAGAGGCCGATGGCATCCAGGGCCAGATTTTCGATATCGAACACGATGCCTCCTCGCCGCAATCTCTCGAACGGGCAGTCCTCATTCCACGTCCAGTCGGGCGGCATGCAATTTTTCCATTTCAGTTCGTTATCGATCCGGTCTCGTTCCGCTCGCGTAATTTTCACAATGTGCAGATGTCGGCTGATTGCATTTGCAACGTCTTCACGGCAGCACCCATTTGCAAACATGTTCACAGCTTCGTCGCGGATCAACTTGCGCGGTACGACATGCTCGCGAATCTTTCTGCCGACTTCCTTTTGAGCCTGTTTGGAGATGCCAGCATATGTGAACCCGTCAAAGATATAGGGGGCTTCGAGAATTCTCGTATCGGCATCAAACCCGTCGATACGAGTTTGCTGGATATAGTACGCGATACGATCGCAGGCCCGTACTCTGAGATGCATCTTGGAGTGTTCGGTCATAAGGGTGCTCTCGAAGTCGCTTGGTAAGATCGCACGGTATTTGATAGCACATCTCGATATGGATGGCTTCACTTCCGAGGCATCTGTGTTCGAAACTCTATCGAACGTTCCTCTCAGGAATTCAGAATGGTAACCCGGTGCGGCAGGTCGCCAAGTCATTGCGAATACGTCTGGCTGTCCGCCGGATGAATCATTTTATGTGGGTTTTATGGTGCTTTTGAATCGACTCGATTCATTTTATGGCGATCTCGATTCTTCTCGATTCATTTTATGGTGATCTCGATTCATTTTATGTGGGTTTTATGTGGTTTTTACATCGAGACGATTCATTTTACGCATAAAGTATGGCGATCTCGATTCATCAAGCGGTGCATATTTTTGTTACTTAACCCAATATTTTTGTTACTTAACTCAATATTTCTGTTGCCTAACCAAATATTTTTGTTGCCTAACTCAATATTTTTGTTGCCTAACCGGATATTTTTGATTCACACTTTGCTGTTCACATTTCTTTTCAGGCACTTAAGTCGTGCCGGCTAAATTCTGGGTGGAGCCATTGTGTCATAACCCTTAGATTCCTGGGGTTTTCCGGCGCTTTCCAGGTGCAGTTCCGGAGATCGGGTTGGCCCCTCGGGTGAGCACCCAGCCCCCGAAAATAGACCGGGGCAACAAAAATATGCAGTTGTGCAACGACCTTGTGCAGTTCTGAAACGCGAAAATGCAGTCGGAGATCCGGACTGCATATTTTTGTTACCCTTCCGCATATTTTTGTTTCTTTTATGTGGAGTAACGGGGGGAGTAACTCTAATGACTACGTAGTTGGCATACCTTTCGGTAGGCTTGAGAGTTGGGGCCCCTAGCCATAAACACAAAGCTAAGCGAAATTCCCGCCGTATGGAAAACCTCCCGCAATGCGGGTCGGTTCCCGTCCATGCATTGTGATGAATGCCGACAGACCAACTCTTGGCAGTCCGAGCGCAAAACATAAAGGGCGGACCAATTGGCCCGCCCTTATTGTTCGCAGTGACCTATACAGATCAGTGCAAGAATTTGTGGATCATGTGCGATGCGTGATTGAAGATCACCACCGGCGCGACGACATAGTACGCAATTTCAAAGATAAGAAAGATAGTTTGCATGTGGGCGGTTCCTTATTTCTGGCCGCCCACCCCCAGTAATCTGTTCAGGGCATCGGACGAGCGGCGTCGATCAAATCCTTTTTTCTCCAAGATACGCACCGCGTTTATGCTCAATCGCTTGAGCGTGTCGTTTAAGCCATGGGTCCGACACTCGTCGATCGTTGCCTTTACGAGAGCTGATGTCAGCTGATCGCGGTTTGGCAAACCTTGTTCCTTGGCCAACGCACGCTGCCGTTGCTTGAGTTCGGCGGCGGTCATCGCTTCTCCAGATATCGGTGGGCGTCCGACCATGGCTCGTCTCCTCAGTTGATGAAATGATAATAAAGGACTTAGTCTTAAAATGCAAGATGTTTTTTCGACTGCATGTTCTTTTTTTTCTGACGAAGTCCGGAAATTGTCTTGATGGGGAGTGCCTGACCCGGCAGTATCGTCACGTGATGACGTTCCTGATGACCGCACAAATCCGAATATCGCACCTCCGCTAATTGCAGCGGGGGTGTAGCTCAATGGTTAGAGCAGACGCCTTATAAGCGTCAGATCCAGGTTCAATTCCCGGCATCCCTACCAGCCCGTCATGTGACGGGCGTCGTTCCGCTATCGTTTCCAACCGTTCAATCATTGATCGTTCTTTTATTTCAGTCCCGAAATATTCCAGGGATCAACTGGGGTTTCTTAACCTCAACTGCCGGGGTTTGCGTCGAATATCGGTATTCATCGGGAGTTTTCAGATTTTCGCAGGCAAACATCTACTTTCTAAACAGGCAGTTTGAGTTGCTGGATCAGGGTGTTTGATCCGCCTCGTCGGGAAATTGCGGACGGTAGATTTCATCCGGGGTTTTCCACGACAGGAAATAGTTCATGGGGTCATCGTTCCCTAGAAGGTCGCGGGCGAGATCGATGCGGGCTTGTATTGCTTGCCTCTCCGTTTCTGGGAGGCTCGCTGCCTTGTTGTCTAAGCCAGCGAGGAACTCTGATATACGCAGGCTCTTGGACCACTCGGTTATGATTTGTTCCAGATGCTCTCTGCTATCCAGAAATGATTGCTGTGTTTTGCGTTGATCCTCAGCGCGACGCCGCCGCTCTTCTGCGGCGAGCCATTCCTGCCTCTCGATCTCAGCCTTTCGGTTCGCTTCCTCAAGTTTCTGCACAATATTAGGCGCTTCACGCGCAACTTGCTTGACGATTGATTTAATCTTGGAAGAGAGGCTCGTTCGTTCCGTTTCCTGCCAGGATTCTTGCCATGGTACCCGATAGTATGGGGAATAGACGATCAGCCTGAGACGCCCGCTCGGGATATCTTGATGCGTTGTCCAGGAGTAACTCCTTGGCAGTGGCTTCCCATTCTCTGTGAACTCTCTCTCGGGCACGTATTTCCCCTGGACATATCGCATCTCAATGTTTTCTGACATTTCAACGATGGCTAGTCCAAACGCGACCTCATCGATAAAGACCAGAGTTGGCCTCCATGGGGACCAGAGTTCGGGATAACGTCGCCTGTTTGTCGACTTGGAAACCTCATGTTCATCAATGTCTGCGCGGGTGTATCGTTGGTGGGATGGCGCCAGTGCCACGTGATGGCCAGCACTTTCGAATGCGCTGAACAGCTCATTTGCAAAATCCAATGCTTTTTCGAGGCATGCCCGCGAGGAAATGATGTCTACAAGCAACTTCTTCGTGGGTCTTAAATAGCTATCATCTCGTGATGAACGAACCTTTTCGAACAGGGGAATAACTCCGCGAACAAGATGATGATTATCGGAGATAGTCCTGGAGAGTTTGTTCCTTGGGCGTCGAGGCTTAGGAGGTGAGGGGATTGGAGGAGATTGGGAAGCCAAGGCATCACCCTTGGACCACTGCAGAAGGTCGCTCGGCCTGACGTCTGGGAGCGGGATGCGAGGCACAGTTTTCCCAGCCTGCAGTTTTGCCCAATACCCGCGGCCCGGACGCGGGACGTTCATAAGGTCACACACCCTTGCCATATAACTACTCGAAACTCCAAACCTTGCGGCGATTTTCGTCATCGGTTCGGACCAAGCCAATTGGTGAAGTTCTGCACGAGTAAGCATTCCAAAGTTCTCTCTTCCGAAAATTGTGCAGGATAGCGTTTTGGGCACATCTCAGTCGGCAATCTCGAAGCCTGTCGGCAAACTAGGTCTTTTAGAATTCAAACCATCGATAGAGTCCCATTGCATCAATAATCAAAAATGCGCCTTGAAGTATTACGAGACTTGTTTCTCGCTGCACCCAACCAACCCATGCCCAGAAAAGGGCGGATAAGAGGAAGAAACCGAAACCATAGGCGACCACGCCGATGTTAAGGGCGATCAGAATAGCCCCAACCACTCCCGCAGACGTTCCGGCCCACTTCGCGAATTCAATATAAGCCGTTCTGTGGCATGCATTTTTCATAGGTTCTCTCACTGTTATCCATTTTCTGATTGGAGTAGAGAATGCTTGAGGAAAGTTAATAAGAGTGCATGAAGGTAAGCATAAATTCTGTATGTACTGTATCTTTAAACGCTATATCTTGGATTAAGAGGGGCGTATTCCTATGCTTCTCTGATACGGGAATTATTGTGGGCTCGGAAAAATGGCGCAGCAAAAATTGCATGGATATCTCTATTTGGCTGGGTTTATAGCCAGCATTCCTGTTGCAAACTGGATGGTTGGTAACGTGGGTACTTATTGCGTGCCAGACGGGCCTTGTTTAGTTCCCGTTGCGCCTGGGCTATCTGCCCCTAGTGGAGTCTTGATGATTGGCTTGGCGTTGGTGCTGCGCGATCTGGTTCAAAGGCGGCTCGGTAAGGTTTGGGCACTGGCTGCTATTATCATTGGCGCACTTGTATCAGCTTTTGTTGCTCCATCAGCTTTGGTTGTCGCATCTGCCACCGCTTTTCTTTTGTCAGAGTTGGCTGATTTCGCCGTCTATACGCCATTGCAAGAACGGCGACTTATTACTGCGGTGATCGCGAGTAGCGTTATCGGACTTGTAATCGACAGTATGGTCTTCTTGTACTTGGCTTTCGGAAGCTTGGAATATCTAGCCGGTCAAATTGTTGGTAAGGGTTGGATGGTGGTTCTCGCCATTCCGTTTATTTGGTGGATACGCAATAGAGAAGAAAAGCTCGGGATACAGCCAGCGTGAGACTCGATGGGCTTTTTGAACTAAGCGCCCACTGCACAATGCGGTAAAAATAGCTAGGTCTTGGGTGTGACGCTCAAAACTCTCTGAGTGAGAGGTGATCATGGACGCCAACGCAATCATACGCACTGTACTTATCGACGCAGCGAAACGTGGATCGAAACTAACGTATGGTGATCTGGGCGTTAAAGTTGGAAGGACCGCTCGAGGCCCGTGGCCGAAGCTTGACCAACTTTTGAAAGACGAAAAAGATGCGGGCCGACCGGATTTGACCTTGCTGGTCGTCACTAAGAAGAGCGAGTTGCCATCAGTATTTCTCCAAAAACCGTTAGATCCTAGAAATCTCGAACGGGTGCATCTCTACGAGCAGCATTTGAGAAAATTATTCGACTTTTATTCTGAATGACTAAGGATGGTTGCAGAAAAGCACTCAATCAGACCTTACGGTATACGCACCCCTCGCCGCAGGTCCCGCGCTTCACAATAACGCGATCGATGATCGGAAGGCTCGGTTCGAGTTGTTCCCAAATCCATCTCGTGATGTTTTCAAGCGTTGGACGTGAGAGGCCCTCGATCTCATTAAGATACCTGTGATCCAGGATTTCTCGAACGGGGTTAATCTTTTCTTCGATCTCTGCAAAATCATGCACCCACTGGGTTTCTGGATCCGGTTCCCCGCGGAAAAAGACTTGGACTGAGAAAGAGTGCCCATGGACATAAGAGTACGGATGACCCGGGTCGACATTCGCCGCAAGTTGATGAGCGGCCTCAAATGTGAACTCTTTGTATATCTCAATCATCGTCACTGAATTCCCATTAGCTTGTGGCTTTGTAGGCTGATGCGCCATTTCGGGTTTTGCAGGCAGTATTGGATGGCCTCTTGGGTGTTGGTCTTCAGGTCTGCATTGTCCATGGGTTGCAGATAGTGGTGCGTAAACGACAGATGCTCGAATTGCTCCGGCATGGCGTCGATCTGAGGAAACACGAGCTTAAGTTCGTCACCCGAAAGGCATTTCAATTCCGCATTGGCTTTTGGGCTGACGCATACCCAGTCAATTTTTTCTGGGGTCGGCAATGTCCCATTGGTCTCAATTGCGACTTTAAAGCCAAATGCATGAAGCGAATCGATGAGCCGTTCATCGACCTGCAAGAGAGGTTCGCCACCGGTCAGGACGACAAATTTGTGGTCTTCGCCTCCGTCTCCCCATAGCTCATTAATTTTCTGAGCAAGGCTGTCTGCTGTGTGATATTTGCCGCCGTTTTCCCCGTCGGTGCCGACAAAATCCGTGTCACAAAATTGGCAAACTGCTGACGCTCGATTTTTCTCGAGGCCGTCCCATAAATTACACCCTGAAAAACGGCAAAATACGGCCCGTTTCCCTGAGTGCGTCCCCTCGCCTTGGAGGGTTAGGAAGGCTTCCTTAACCGAGTATGTCATCAAAATCCCATATTCAGGGGTCATTTACCTCAATTCCTACACGATATACCCCCACCAGAAATTCGTGCAAACATTAAATGCAGTCTAATTGGCGCTGTTATGCACAATTAAATGTAAAAAATGAGGCTTAGGATTTGCTAAATTAATGTGGTTGAGGGATCATTAAATCGGGATTTGAACCGGGTCGGGTGCTTTATGTCCGCTGTGATCATCACAACCTGCACGAATAGAAAACAAAAGGCTGCGCCGCGTGTCTTGCAAGCGCGGAACCTTAAAAAAGGTTCGGTCGAAGATGTTGCCAAGGAGTGGGTTCGTCGTCTGTCAGGCGCTAACGAGCGATCATTCGCGGCGCAAGTTTATTGTGGCCGTACCTTTGTTGAGGCGTCACTGGCGAGTGAAGTTATCGGGGCGCCTCTCTATGTGATTTCCGCGGGGCTTGGTTTGGTCGGGCCCGACGATGAAATTCCGGCCTATGACTTAACAACGGCCAAAAGCTCTAAAGATCGGATCCAAATTAAGATCATAGATCCGATTGTTGATGCCGATTGGTGGAGCCATTTGGGTGCCGCGAAGGGGGATGAGCACCCACTGGCGAGTCTTCTGAAGGCTGAGAAAAACAAACTCGCTATTATAGGCCTCTCGTCGAGTTACCTTGATCTCGTTCGGGACGATCTGTGCTCTCTCTCAATGCCTCAAATTAATCGTCTAAGGCTTGTTGGCATTCGTCCGTCTGTGGATGTTCCAGAAAAGCTCGCCTCAGTTGTGATGCCCTATGACGATCGGTTGGATGGCCCCGACACGCCGAACCCAGGGACGCGAGGGGATTTTGCGCAGCGGGCGCTACACCATTTCTGCCAACTGATTTCAGAGAAGGATAAGCAAAGGCTCGATCAAAGAGCGCATGCGCAAATGGTGCGTACGAGTCTCAAAGGGAAACGGTCCCCCGAACAGATCTCCCGCAAGGCAATTAGTGATGATGATTTGATTCAGTTGGTGCCCGATCTTTGGGATCGTGCCGAGGGAAAGTCATCAAAAATGCTCCGGATCCTTCGTGATGAGGAGCAAATCGCATGCGAACAGGGTCGCTTTGCGACGTTATTCAAACGAGCCAAAGAAGCACACGGGTTGGCATGAAAAAACCAAACGCTAAGCAAAAAGAGATTGTAGTTCGGGCGCTCAAGACCCAGCAGCGCAAAGGCATCAATATCTACGCCATGTTTTTGCCAGGGTCTGCTGTTCTAGAGATTGCCGACATCACGCGCGTAGAGCGAGATGATCACGGTGAACTCAAAGGGTTCCAAAGAAAGGGGATCCGCACTCACGTTCAGAGCATCATTGAATACCTCAATCAAGGGGACGTGTTATTCCCAAACGCCATTATTCTATCTCTTGGATCAGATGTTGAATTCAAACAAGCGAGAGGCCGCGATCCTCAGGGCGTAATGGATGCATCCGTTGCCGGTACCTTGCATATTCCAATACTGGAGGAGGGAAAGCGGCTTGCTTGGATCGTCGATGGTCAGCAGCGGTCCCTTGCGCTTTCTGAGACGAAGAACAAAAACTTGCCGGTTCCAGTTATCGCTTTTGTCTCGCCAGATCTCGAGATCCAACGCGAGCAATTCATTCTTGTGAACAAAGCGAAACCGCTTCCCACTCGACTGATCAATGAATTGCTCCCGGAGGTCGGAACGATGTTGCCGAGAGATCTCTCGGTTCGAAAGCTGCCGAGCGAACTCTGCAATATCCTCGCACGGGACCCGAACTCTCCCTTTAAGGGAATCATCTCGCGATTCTCTGACGGCAAGAAGTCGGTCATCACGGATACGGCGATTGAAAAAATGATCGCAAGGAGTTTGCGCCCACCGATTGGTGCTTTGAATCAATATCGAGGCTTTGCAAATCAGCCTGCAGATACGGACGCGATGTATAAGACGATCGTCTTGTTTTGGGGTGTTGTCCGAGAGGTCTTTGATGATGCTTGGGGGCTGACGCCGCAAAAGAGCAGACTGATGCACTCAGCCGGGATCCGTTCTGTTGGAATTCTTATGGATCAGATTATGCTTCGCGCTGAGGGGTTGGCTGCCCCTGAGGATGAAATCCGCAACTCGTTATTGCGCATTGCGCCGTACTGCTGTTGGACAAGCGGTGTCTGGGATGGGATTGGCATGGAATGGAATGAAATCCAGAGTATTGATGGCCATATCAATCGGCTTGCGGATTATCTCTGCCGTCTCGACCGGGAACTCTCCAGGCAAAACGCATGAAATTTATCTACGCTGATAGCAAAGATACGGTCGATCCGAACTACGACTTTCTTCGCGATTCTTCGCCTTCAGGTCGGGATACGCGAAGCGACCTTTATCCACACGAGGTGCTTTCGAGAGCGCCGTACGACGGTGTACTTTTTTCTAAAGCGGTCTTTTCGGATCGTGTGTCTAGCGGCAAATACGGAGAGGCAGAAACTTTCCGCTTCCTTCGAGATGGGGCGCGCAAATTCCTTAGGCTGACGGGTAGCCAGTACAAAGACTTCCAAATCTTTGGCGACTGCGGCGCATTCAATTATGCGAAATCAGACAAACCCCCTTACTCGATTTCAGAGATTGTCGAGTTTTATGAAGATGGTGGGTTTAGCCACGGATGCTCTCTCGATCACATCATCTTTACGCACGACAACACCCTTAAAGGGATGGAGGCGCCGAGCGACATTGCGACGGCCAGAGATGCGTTAAATCGTTATGAGATAACCCAGGAGAATGCTTCTGCTTTTCTGAGGGAGTGTAAGCATGTCTCCGGGCCTTTTACGCCAATTGGTGTCGTTCAAGGTTGGTCCCCCGGCAGCATGGCGAAAGCGGCAGGGGACCTTGTTAAAATGGGTTATGATTATATTGCCCTCGGCGGCATGGTGCCGCTTGCTCACCCCACAATCCTAGAGGTTGTCGCTGCCGTTCGTGAGAAAGTGCAGGACCACATTCGCCTTCATATTTTGGGCTTTGGGAAAATCGACGATATCGCTGATTACGCTGACTACTACGTGACCAGTATTGATACGACGTCACCCCTACTTCGAGCCTTCAAAGACAATCGTTATAACTTTTTTATGCCGACCAATGACCAACGAATGCGTTACTACACGGCCGTTCGAATCCCCCAAGCAACGGAAAGCAAGGGGCTCAAGCTTCTCTATTCAAAGGGGTTTGCAAATCAGAGCGCGGTCATCGCACAAGAGCGAGAAGCCCTTGATGCTGTTCGAGGCTATGCGAGCAGAAAAGTAAAGTTGGATACGGCGATAGCTGCGGTGATGGCTTATTCGCGAACAACGCTAACCAACCCGAAAAATAATGAGCCTCCCTCGGACCAGAAGTTGGCTTCTCTGGAGGAAAGTTACCGCAAAACTTTAGCTGACCGTCCTTGGGAAGAGTGTGATTGTAATATCTGTGCTCAAATTGGTGTCGAGGGAGCAATCTTCCGAGCCAGCAATCGAAACAAGCGTCGCGGCATCCACAACATGTGGGTGTTTCAAAAGCAATTGCAGCGTTTGACAGGGAATGAAGAGAAAGGATCTGACGATGCTCGAGTTCAAAGCAGTTAGAGCGCAGCAAAGCGAACGGCACAAGGTTCTGTGCTTCCCAGCAAAGGCGTCGGATATACAAAAGTTTGCCTCGATCGAGCAGATAGCCCGTGACGAGAGCGGCGGCATTCGAGGCTTTCAACGACCGCAGATTTCTCAGCACATCAACGAAATCCGCGACTACCTGAAATCTGACGACGCGGTTTTGCCAAACCCCATCGTTGTTGCTTTTACGGATCGCGTATCCGTGAAAGGAAAAGGCTCAAACTGTGTTCTGCAAATCGATTTGTCGGATGGCCCCCCAGGTCTCGTCGTTGATGGTCAGCAGCGCTTAACCGCTCTCAGTGGATTGCCTGACAGCGATTTTGAGGTTTTTGTCTCAGTGCTGATTTGTCGCGATGAGGAAGAGTTAAGGCGGCAATTTATCCTAATTAACAACACGCGCCCACTTCCAAAGTCGCTGATCTATGAATTACTGCCGACCGTTGATGGGTTGCCCGATAAAATGTCATCGCGAGCGCGTGCCGCAAAGCTCACAGATGCCCTAAATTATGAGGAAGGCTCCTCACTCAGAGGGCAGATCAAGCAGCATACAAATCCGACTGGCTTGATCACGGACACCTGCATTCAACGCTTCATCTTGAACTCTCTCTCCGATGGCGTTTGCCGAGAACTCATCAGGGAGGAAGACGGAGAAGAGCAATGCTTCAAACTGATCAGCGATTTCTTTGCTGCTATTCAGACCGTCTTTGCCGAGGATTGGGAGGGGCATAAACCGAAATCCTCTCGCTTGGTTCATGGCGCAGGCATCATCTCGATGGGTTACGTCATGGAGTATTTATATGCCCGCCATGGCGCCACATCGCAGGTTGAGTTTGAGCGTGGCTTGATACCTCTCGTCGAGCATACACACTGGACTAGAGGCGAGTGGCATTTTGATGAGACGGAAACGCGCCCGTGGAATGGCATCCAAAATATCAGTCGTGATATTCAGACGCTGGCCGCGTTTTTGACCCGCGTTTTGAAAAGATCAAACGTCGATAAGGTCGTTGAATTGAGAGCAGGTGAGTAGGGGCCAAATTTATGGAACAACGCGCACTCGTTCTTTTTTCTGGTGGACAGGACTCTGCAACTTGCCTCGCTTGGGCGCTTGATCGCTATGATTATGTTGAAACCGTCGGGTTTGATTACAAACAACGGCATGGCGTTGAACTCGAGATCCGGCAGGAGTTTGTTTCGGCGTTGCGCTCAAATTTCCCGAACTGGTCAGAAAAATTAGGAAGAGACACAATGGTGGACATTTCTGGTCTCGCCGACCTCGGCGAAACCGGATTGACGCCCGGTGTAGAAATTCGAATGCAAGAGAACGGTTTGCCGAACACGTTTGTGCCGGGCCGGAATCTGATATTTTTCACCTACGCATCGGCTCTCGCATATCGGCGAGAGTGTAAGCACATCGTGGGCGGGATGTGCGAGACTGACTTTTCTGGCTATCCGGATTGTCGAGACGATACCTTAAAAGCCCTGCAAGCGACGATAAATCTTGGTATGGAGACCCGCTTCGTCATTGAGACGCCGCTCATGTGGATCGACAAAGCGGCGACTTGGTCAATGGCCAACGAACTGGGCGGGCAAACGCTGATTGAGCTTATGACCGAACATACTCATACCTGTTACACGGGTGATCGGACAATTCGCCATGACTGGGGCTATGGATGCGGTGAGTGCCCAGCGTGTGACCTTCGACAAAAAGGGTTCCAGTCTTTCAAATCCTGACTGTTTTTGGGGCCAGGCAATGTTTTTTTTTGTCACTTAGGTCGCGTTTCGCCTCCTCTTTTTATTCGCTTTTTGACACCCCCATATGCAATTTATAGGATTGTCGTTAACAACTCTGAGTAATTACACTCAGGGCAAGCGCTTCTTACAATACCGGTGAGGATATCAGTGGAAGCGCAAGCCAGATTGGGGCGCTAAAAAAGAGCCAGGGGGGCGCGTGAACTTCATTCACGATGGATTTGTGCTTGTGCACGGCGATGATCGTGTCTTTGCCAAACTTCTGGATGTTGAAGAAACGACCGCAACGATTGAGTACTTCCACTCGGTTGCGGAACGCGCAACCGAGCAGGTTGATTTAGCTGATCTTTCACGCGTCGAATTGCCTCCCGAGACTCGGGTGTTCATTGAGATCTCGCCAGGGCACTGGCGAGTAGGACGAGTTAGGTCTCACTTAAGTGAATTCGGATCTGCCAACCGGTATGAAGTTCGCTTTCCCAATCAAGACAATCAGGACCTCTCCGAAATCGACCTCTACGTTCGTTGTTTGGATGTGTATGCGGATCCCTCAGAGACCCTCGCGGCAGGATGCTCAGAAACTCAAGCAGTGGCAGATAGGCGCAGAAAAGCCCTCAAAACAATAAGAATGCTCCGCTCTGCTTGCGAAGGCCTAACGGGCCCATATTCGTCAGCAATTGAGCTCATGCCGCACCAGATGTCATCTGTACGCAAAGTGCTTCAAGACACATTGGTGCGATATCTGCTGGCTGACGAGGTTGGCTTGGGAAAGACAATTGAGGCTGGATGCATTATTCGCCAGATGTTGTTGGATAGGCCAGATCTAGAGACCCTTGTTCTGGTCCCAGATAGTCTGCTCTCCCAATGGCGCGAAGAGCTCGAAAAACGATTCTACATCAGTCCACGTGATCAAAATGTTAGAATATTAGGTTACGGGGCCAGCCTGGAAATTCAACAAGCACCTGATCTTCTAGTTGTCGATGAAGCTCATCGCGTGATCGCGACAAATCCCGATGAAGAAGATCAGTTGGGAAACCACATTCAGTCGCTAGCCCATAAATCGGAAAGTCTATTACTGTTATCAGCGACGCCAGCACTTGGTGATGAAGCTCGTTTGTTCGGCCTCCTCCACTTGCTTGATCCATCAGCCTACCCAATTGGTGACTTAGATGGTTTTCGGCGAAAGGTCCAAAGTCGTCAGGAAATTGGCCGTCTTTTGATGACAATTCAGCCTGGGGGTACGGCCTTCGTCGTGCGGGCACAGGCAAAGTCTGCGATGGAGATGTTTCCAGACGATACCTATGTGACTTCCATTGCGAACGACCTGCTTGGCGCGGGAGAGGACGTAGAGAAGCGCGATCGATCAACCGTGCTCTTGCGAGATCACATAGCGCGCACTTACCGTATTCACGACCGACTTATTAGATCGAGACGGGCCGATGCTGAGGGATGGGCAATGCGACCAAGGTCAGAGCCTTGGCCGAACTTAAGCCACGTTCGGATCGTACCGAATCAAACGTCGTGGAGTACCGATCTGTCAAATGCATTGGAGGAATGGAGAGTTGTTGCGGCCAGTTTCGCAACAGAAAGTGACGCACAACTGTTTCGCCGGTGGCGTGACTTGGTATCGATCTCTTTTTTGGGGCGCGAGTCAATTGCTCGATATGTTGACTCTTTGGAGCCAATTTTTGAGGGCGAAAAAGAGTATCTAGACGCCCTGAAGACCGTTGCTACCAGTGATTTTGAACGTGAAGTTCGTATCAAGACTCTCTGTGCTGAGGTGAAAGCGTGGAGAGCGGGACAAGGCAATTCACTCTCACAAAAAACGCCAAAGATCGCCTGCTTCGTCTCAGATGAAGATGAGGCAGCAACTATCTATACCGAATTTCGGCAATGTTTTGGCCCATATGATGTTCTCAATCTATCTGAGACATCCGATCCGTTGGAGAGAGAGCGAAAAATCTCGAGTTTTCGAGATGATGCACAGTGTTGGATTTTGGTCGGTAGTCGGCATGACGAAGAGGGACTAAATCTACAGTTCATGAGTGCGATTTTCCATCTGGATCTCCCAGCGGATGTCGGGCGGTTAGAGCAGCGAATTGGAAGATTGGACCGGTTTGGTCGGACTTTGCCGAAACTAGAACACAGAATTTATTTGCCAGATGATGATGAAGAAGCGCCTTGGTATGCATGGATAAATGTTCTTTTCAATGGGTTCCGCATTTTCAACGGTTCCGTCAGTGATATCCAATTTCAATTAGAAACCTTAGATCGATTGATTTGGTCCCGGTTCCTATCTGAAGGAAG
This sequence comes from Rhodospirillales bacterium, assembly GCA_017644185.1. Classification (GTDB taxonomy): domain Bacteria; phylum Pseudomonadota; class Alphaproteobacteria; order Rhodospirillales; family Casp-alpha2; genus UBA4479. The sequence continues at coordinate 327,083 of JAEPMA010000002.1, read as the reverse complement.
TGGATGTGCTGAAGAGTTGGCTGAACAGGTGGCTGCGGCAATTGATGAAGAGCGAGAGAAACTGAACGAACAGCATGCTTTGGATCAAATTGCCAATTTGAGTGACGATGCGGTGTCCTTCATTGATCGTATGGAGGAGGCCGAAGAAGATGAGACCCAACTAAACAAAGCAGTTCTCAATTGGATGAATGGAGTCTTGCATATCGATCAAGACCCACAGAACCCAGAGCGTAACCAGACGCACCGGGTTTTTATTTACAAACCTCTTTTGCCAATCATCCCATGGGAGCGGGTTTTAAGCTCGTCTGTAGATCGTCCGTTGACATGGCGCCGCAATCTCTCCCAGACATCCAAAGAAATCCCCATCCTGCTCCGCCCAGGGTGCGACTTGCTTGATGCATTGGAGAGAATTTCGAATTGGGACGATCGAGGAACCGCTTACGCTACATGGCGTGTCGATCCTCAAGCATCTGATATTTGGGTTGGGTTTCGTTGGGTGTGGGTGGTCGGTCCTGACCTGTCCGATGGAACCGCTGTATGGAGGACAAAGAAGAGACCGGACCTTCATCGTCGCGCCGAAGCGTACCTTCCGATTGTAACTTTGGATTTCTGGACCGACACCAGCGGTGATACGGTCGCCGACAACGAACTTGTTGAGAGATTAAATCAGCCTTACGTGAAGCGGCCAAATCATGTCGGCGTCTATGACATAAATCTCGGTAGCCGACCGGACGCACTATCCGAAATTATGGATCCCACGGTTTTACGGGACACAATAAGAGACCTCCGATTGAGAGCAGAGGAACACGTTTGGCAACACGATGACGTGGCGGACGCCCTCGAGAGAGCCAAAGAGAAACTCTATCGTGATGACTCTTTAATCCGACATAGCCTCGAAAGGAGGCAGGCGTACCTCCAACGTGAGTTTGAACAAATCTATGAAGGCGTTGAGGACGCTATAGCTGATTTGGATTCACTCAAAAGGGCAATAGAGAATCCGCGACTAAGACTGGACGAATGTGGTTTACTCGTAGTATCGCCGGAGCCTCCAGATGCTTGAGGGGAGTGTTGCGTTCCAATCGTTGGCTCAAAGCTTGCGGGATGACGACGGTTTTGAAACGGAATTTTCTGATCCTGAATTTGAGCGTTTGCGGTTAGCGATCAGGGCGAACGACGCAAGTGGCCCTGACTTGGCGGTGCTCATGCGCCATGCATTACGCTATGAGTCGCTGCGTCGGTCTGCGTCTGTTGTGTTCGAGACGGATCGTGTTGATCCAGCTGTACTGGAAGCTGCCGGTCTGCAGGTCAAAACGGGCGGCACCCAAGTCTCCATCACTGCCAAACCTTGGGCTCCGTCATGGTTGGAGGATGCCAAAGTTGTACCTGTGGACGAAGCGTCTATGCGGGCGGAGCGAAAGAGATTCCATCCGGGTAGCGGTGTCCTTGGTGACCCATTCTTAGCGCAATTTGGGTTGCAGAGGTACCGAAGCGCTGGACAGAGAGCAGCCGTACGGGCCGCATTAAGTATGCCGTCTGGTTCCATGTTGATAGTTGATCTGCCGACGGGAGAGGGAAAAAGTTTAGTCTTTAGAAGCATCCAAAAGATTGGCTTCTCAAGTGACCTGCCTGGAAATCAGACAGCGCTTACAATAGTCATTGTTCCAACTGTCACTCTCGCCCTAGATCACGAGCGTTCTTGTGGTGGAAGCTCAGAAGCGCCGATGGCCTATGTCGGAAATGAGCCTGAAAGGAATGCGAAGATTGTTGAGGGTATACGATCCGGCCAGCAAGAGTTGGTTTTTGCGGCGCCCGAAGCCGTAGTTGGTCCACTAAGATTTTCGATCGGGAAGGCCCTCGAGCGTGATGGAGTGCGCGCGGTTGTAGTCGATGAAGCACATTTAATCGAGGGGTGGGGAACTGGGTTCAGAACGGAGTTCCAAACCTTCGCTGGTCTTTGCCATCAGTGGCGAGGAGGGCCTGAGACAACGCGATCTTTTCGGGTTCTATTTTTGTCCGCGACTTTGTCCGCGATAGCTAGAGACACGATCCAAGAACTGTTCTCTCCTAATGAAAAAATTGAGACGGTGTCGGCTGCGAGTATCCGTCCAGAACCAGAATTCTGGATAGCCGATTTTACCGATATCGAAGAGCGAAGAAGGCGCGTCCTCGAGGCAGTTTATCATCTCCCTAGGCCCGCCATCTTATATGTGACCAAGGTCGAAGATGCAGAATACTGGTATCATCATTTGCGCTACCTAGAAGGCTTTCAAAGAATCAAGAAAGTTCACGGAGGAACTGGTTCAGGAGAACGTGAAAACGTCCTCGCAGGTTGGGCTGCTGGTTCCGTCGATCTCGTCGTTGCCACGTCTGCATTTGGTCTAGGAATTGACTATCCTCATGTGCGTTCAGTTATCCATGCCTGCGTTCCAGAAAAACTTGATCGTTTCTATCAGGAGGTCGGTCGAGGTGGACGGGATGGATGCAGTTCAATTTCCCTTTTGATCCCTGAATTTAACGACCTTGAAGTAGCGGAGAGTCTATCCAAGCAAAAAATCATTTCGGTAGATCGAGGGTTCCAGCGATGGAAGGCGATGTTTGAAAGTTCCAGCCGAATAGACTTAGGCAACCTCACTTATGGGGTGAGATTGGATACGGCGCCAAGCAAGGCCCCCGAAGATATTGATCTGATTGGAGAGCGGAGTATCGATTGGAACGCTCGAGTTCTGTCAATGATGGCGAGGAGCGGTTTAGTTCAATTATCAGGGTTTCCTGAGATTGAGACTGAACCAGGTGAGGAAATACACCCCTATCAAGGAGTCCGGATTTGCCATGATGGGCATTTAGTCAAAGCGGTCTGGAAAGAGGTCTTTGAGGGCCGGCGCCAAGAAATAGCCCTTGCAAACGCGACAGCATTTCAAACTTTGCGTAAATTCATAACTAAGGATTCTTGCGCGTGCAAGTTAATCGCAAGCTTGTATCCTGGTTGCAAGAGAGCTTGTACTGAGTGTCCGAGGTGTCGGGTGGATCCGGGTGAACGGTATCCGAGTCAGATCGTGGGAGAGCCGTCACTTCCCTGGGCGTACGCCCCGAATTTATCTGAAGCCACCAAGCAAGTGCTCGGGGCTGCAAGATGCGTTGTCGTAGAGTATGGCCCTGATTTGCCGAAAGGCATCAGGGCGAGGGATATGCAGACGATCTTTAAACGTCTCGATAAAGAGGGATTCCGGATAGCAATACTTCTCGGGACGTTGCCGGATTGGCTTCAGTCTTCCTTAGAGAAGGCCGTTGCAGGTCGCCCATGGCTGCGGGTGTTTGATAAACTATGGAACCCTATACCATGGCCAAAAGGAAACTCGCTGACGTTTACTGGTTCGGATGTTGCGCTTCGAGGAGGGCAACTAAATGCGCGTGGAGATTTCCCAGAAATAATCTTCATTCCTGAAGGAGCGAGAGATGCCGACATTCCAGATAGGAGGATTTCTGACATAACGCGGTTTGAGAGGTTAGATTTTGCCGTGTTTTGTAAGAGGTATTTAAAATGAGCATCCTTATGACCTTGGAACCCATGCCAAATCGGGTGAGGGCCCTGGTTGGGGTTGTGGCATCAGTCAAGAATATCTCGAGAGTTGACCTTGCCAGAAGGGTCGTCCCCGGCGCAGAAAATGTAGATCAATTTAACAATTTAGTTCGTGAGACAAAGAGATTAGGGCTTCTAGTCGAAAATGACGGAGAGAAGACGTTGACCCTTGCCGACGGCGTGTCAAAAAAACAGGTGTCAAGTCGCTCCGATTTTCTTGCCTATTGTCGAGATATCCTTATTCCCGCGAGTGGGGTTCCGTGCCCCGGCAATGAGGCCTTCCCTCTCGCACTCGCTTGGCTTTTAACGCGTTCCATCGGTCCTAGTTTGACCTCTGGCTCAGAGTTTCAAGTGGAACTCCGGAATGACCTAAGCGGTGATGAAATATTCGAACTGACCAACGCGAGTAGGTCCAGCATGCTTGAATACTGGGCTCACGCATTGGGTTTCGCAGAGTGGTTTGAGTTCAGAGGCAGCACATATTGTTGCCCAGATCCAACGCGAGCCCTGATGAATTGCCTCAGCGAAGTTTTAGCGCCGAGAAAACAAACGCCAATAAGGAACGTTATCGAATCGGTTGCTGAGAGGCTTCCAGTGTTTGAAACGGGTCATTTTCGAGCAGAGGTAGAAAGTCGATTGAAGGTGCCCCGTGATCCCGAGTCGCTCTCTAAGTCGACGTCGTTGGCTCTGCGTCGTCTAGAACTGAGCGGAAAAGTAAAGCTGGAAACCCTTGCCGACGCTCAGTCGTTCTTGTTGTCGGAAATGGATGGACGTGACATCGCCATCTCTCACATCACTTTGGCGAAGTCGTAGGCGTATTTGTCATGAAGAATTTCGTTTGTTGGAACCGTGATGATGCACTCGAGATCATTAATCCAGACGTCGATGCCCAGCCGGATGCTTATTTTCGCGCTGTCCATACCGATGTTCCAATTCGCAAACAAGATCGAGAACGAAGCAGTACATCTGTCATTAATGCTGAAGAGGTTTTGGATCAGTTTTTAGATCCTCCAAAATATGCTCTCGTTCCGATTATCGGATATTCTGGGTCGGGGAAATCTCATCTCGTTCGTTGGATGAATTTGAGAATTAAGAGGGACGACACTCGGGAAGTGTTGTTCGTGCCGAAGGCAAGAACCAATCTCAGGGATATTGTTATTGCTCTTATTGGACGGCTCCCAGATGGGTCACAAGAGAAATATCTCAACATGGTGCAGGGGACAGGGACAACGTCCTACATCGTCTCTGCCCAACGCTCCCTGATCCTCAGTAATATTCAAGCTGAGTTGAAGAACGACGAAAGCTACAAGGATGATAGTCGCGAGGATCGCGACGAGCTCGAGTTCCTCCTTCGTGGGTTAAGTAGCCTTTTCATAGACCCCTATGTTCGTGATCAGCATTTCTTAAAAGATGACAGTTTCGCAGCTGACCTTGCGAACCATATTTTTGAGAAACCAGACGGATACAACCCCGCTGAGAAGCGGCGAGAGTTCACGCTGCAAGACCTTCCTTCGCACATCGACGATTTAACGCACTCTGCCAAAGCAACCCGCGAGTTCCTCCAGTTTCTTGCTGGACAAGATATGCGCTTGTCAGAAAAAGCAGTTTCAATAGTCAATCGTCACACGGATGCAGCGATTGCCCGGTGCTTGAACCTGAGCGGTGATCATCTCATCCAGATAATGACAGAAATTAGAGAGAACCTGAAAAAAACTGGAAAAGAACTAATTCTCCTGATTGAAGACTTTGCGCGTTTGCAGGGGTTAGACCGCGCGTTGCTCCAAAGCGTTCTCGAGCAAGGGAATGATGACTTATGCACGCTCAGAACCGCGTTCGCGTGCACAACGGGTTTCTATGGGTCTCTAGAAGCAACGGCGAAGACGAGACTTAGTTTTGTCATTGATATGGACACCCCCCTCAAAGAGGGGAAAGACAAATTTAATCTTGAGGGGATGGTTGCGCGCTACATGAATGCCGTTCGTCTTGGCCCGGAAAAACTCCGGAAGTCATGGGAACTGCATAAAGAAGAGGATGCTTCGTTTAGTATCGATTCAGCCTGTGATGAGTGTGAGCATCGGTCAGAATGTCATGCCGCATTTGGCCAGGTTGATGGCTCTGGGCTTTATCCATTTACTAAGAATGCGATCAATGTCATGGCCCATCGCACCGACCAAAACGTCGATGAGAAATTTAACGCAAGGACGTTTCAAACAAGTGTTTTACGTCCGGTAACGGGATTGACGTCAGAACTCGAAGGTGGGCGGTTTCCACCTAAGTCATTGCTTAATGATATGGGAGGACTCCGAGACTTCCCCCCCGATGAACAGGAAAAGGTGAAAAAGCGGTCTCCAGAGGATGCGGATCGTCACTTGGCCCTCATCGCACTTTGGGGCGGTTCAGTAAGAGCCAAGGATTTGCCTCATGGCATCCAAGAGGCCTTTGGATTGAAGCCCCTCAATCTTGAAGGTGAGCAGGGGTCTGATGTCCCAACAATACCCACTCAACCGCCAGGACCATCGGGTCTTAGTCCAGGGCCATCGATACCAGAGATTGATGCCCTATCAAGATGGGCGAATAGCGACATCAAGTTACCTCAACAGGTCGCCAACGAACTCCGACCACTGGTTTTCGATGCTGTAGTTAGTTTCATCAACTGGGATGAACTCGGATGTCCGAGAACCTTCTGGGCAGGCTCGAGCGGCGTATTCAAACAAAACGGCGTCATCTTCGAGAACCAGACGACCAAAGCGAGGGCAGGGTCTTTGATAAGTCTGACTGTCCCTCTCAACTGGGAAGATGATTCAGATCGCACTAATACGTACCTAGCTTTGTCAGGATTGATTGAGGCCGAGCGTAACAGGCATTGGAGGTTTGAAGGCGCCGCGAAGAAATATGTGTGCCTACAAGAGTGTCTGCGGTTATGGAGCGGAGAGATCGCCCGGCAGATTTCTGACCTGAAGGAGGGGCCAGATGGATGGTTCCCAGCATCTGCTGCATTAGAGTTGAGCGTTCTTGGCAGACTGTTGACATCATCCCTCGAGAAGGAACCCGACAAGCTTGATCTCTTGGAAATGGGTTTCCAAGAGATGTCACCTACCTCAGGATACCTTTCGACAGATTTAGAGAAGATTGTGGAGCAAATACGCAGCAAACAAGCAGACTTAATAAAATTTATTCGAGAAGGGGTGACGGCCTCAAAGGGGGGGCAATCGGGAAACTTTCTACAATCAAATATTCTTGTCGAGGCTATGGTTAGTTTCAAACGTAGAAACTATAAGCTCATGGATCTGCCAAGTTCGGATGGTGTTCCCCTGACATGGCACAAGGAAATTCTCGCACTTGCAAAGAGCGTCAGCGGGAAATTGGACGCGGCACTTAAGCAGGAAGTGGATGTGCGGTTAAAGTGGCTTGCAGACGTGGATGCTGCTTTTGGCGCAGAGACGGATGAGAAAAGAATCTCTGATGCCATTAAATCTGCCGCATCTGCTGTTTCAAAGCTTGGCATTCAAGGAACGAGCGATCTGCAGTTTAAAGCGAACCAATTTGCCCAGTGTGACTTCTCATCCGCGGTTCGTGCGACCCGCGAGATGAAGAAGGCCGAAGCTGTTCGTCCATGGCACGTTGCTCCCAACATTCGCGGAGCAAAGGAGGTCAGTGCGGATCTTATCAATAATGCCACTCAAGTGTTGGTGCGCGCTAAAAGTGATATCGAGGCAAAGCTGAATGATGTGGGATATGATCCTGGCGCAATCGAAACCCTGGTCTCCCAAATCGGAGCAGATTTAGAAGAAATTTCTCGAGCGTTGCAGGGAGGCGATGTTGCAGAACCTCATTGAACTCGCAGGCGACGTCAAAAATCTGATGGATCAACTTGATAATTTGGGTGCGAGCCAAGAGCGCTTGCTAGCTTTGAATAGTCGTGCAACCCAGATCCATAAAGTGCGCGAGGTAATTGATGAGGCAAATACAACACGGACGATTTTGGTGAAAGCAGGGGTGGACTTACAAGAGCGCCCGGCAGCATCAAAAAAACTGATCAAGAAATGTGAGCAGGTGAGAGAGAGCTTTGCGGAGAATTGGGAGAAAACACTCGGAGAGAAAACACTTGTCACGAATTTAATTGAGCCCTCGCGCGACCATGCCGCAAAGAATGTCACTCAAAAACTGAATGATGATTGGCGAGCTTTTGTTGACGAGACGGCACCGCAGATTTCCGGAAGTTGGCTGAACTCGTTGCCCGACAGTGGTGATATTGGGCGAGCAAAAAAAGATGTCACCGAGTGCTTGCAAGAGATTAAGGACTTGCGTTCGGACCTCCCGCAGGATGAGACAGCGATAAAACGCGTTCGCGATCTGTCTAAGAAAGCCCGAAGCATCTTTGACACTTTGGATGGAATTCCTGAGGCAGTTCGGGCCTTCCTTAGAGCGGCATCAGGCCACGGGGCTCAACTCGATGATTTGACGGACGAAGTACGAGAGTGGTTGGGCGAGCATGAAATGTTGGACCGGCTTTGTATTCGATTTGGATGAATAGATGAGCGCAGCCGATATCGATCAGCGATCGATTGAAATCGCCCTTGGCGCACTGGAAGAGTTGGAGTTTCCAAGTTTAGCATGGGGGTTCGTTGACTCGTTCATCACCGAAGACCAACTCATTGCACAAATTTCAAAAGCCTTTAATAGGCATTCCATAGATACAGATGTGGAAGACGTCGTTGCCGAACTAGAAGAAAGGCTGCTCGTTCGTTTTTGGTTGTCAGACGATGACCGTTGTTACCGTTCAAGATTTGCTGAGTTGGTTCGATTGACGGCAAGGTCCCGTCAGTTGTTTGACAATCGTCCTTGGCGATCATCACCTACGCTTGTTTCTGATTACCGGCTTGATATTTCTCCTCGGCGATATCCCAAAAGGGACATTTCGTCAGAGAACGGGAAGGCAGAAATCAACGCAGCTGGAGCCGGGTTCACCGATCTGCAGGAGAAAGTCTGGGGCGCGGTCCTCGCAGCGGGAGGAATGAAATCCCTTTCCCAGTTCCAAGTGGATGCATTCAAGCGGATTTTTTGGGCGTCCAAGGATTTCGGAACGATCATTACGGCGGGCACAGGTAGTGGAAAGACACTTTCTTTTTATCTGCCGGCGTTGCTTAGGGTTTGTGCAAACCTGCAGCCTGGTCAGTCTTTTACGAAGGTGTTGTCCCTCTATCCTCGGAATGAGTTGCTAAAAGATCAACTCACCGAGGTATACAAACTGGCGCGATCTGCGAACCCCACTTTGCAGGCTGCTGGAAAGCCCAAGCTGAGCGTTGGGCCATTGTACGGTCAAGTCCCCCTTTTCCCCGGAGAGACAGCAGTTAAAGACTATTCTCGTTGGGTTTGGCGACATGGGGGGTATTTATGCCCTTTCTTGCGATGCCCTGAATGTGGCTCTGAGACTGTGTGGAAGAAAGAGGATCTCTTGGCTAAACGAGAAAAGGTCTCGTGCACATCATGCCATTTTGCTAGTTCACCTGATGAGTTGCGTTTAACGCGAAGTTCGATCCGTGCGACGCCACCCGATTTTCTATTTACCACAACAGAAATGCTCAATCAGCGCATGTCCGATGCGGAGATGAGAACCCTTTTTGGTATAGGGTGCAGAGCGGAATTAAAGCCCAGCTATATCCTTTTAGATGAAGTTCACACCTACACAGGGACAAGTGGTGCGCAAACAGCGCTTCTGCTCCGCCGATGGCGGAAGATGCTATCCGCGCCAATTCACTGGGTGGGCTTATCCGCAACGCTTGAAGAAGCAGGGCAATTCTTCGAAGACTTAACGGGATTGTATGGCGCGAACGTCCAGGAGATCACTCCTAGACTGGTAGACATGGAGGAGGAGGGTGCAGACTATCAAATCTTGGTTCGCTCTGACCCGAGTTCTCAGGCAGCTACGCTTTCTACTTCAATTCAGTGCTTGATGTTGTTGGCTCGTATGTTGGACCCTAATTCCAATGGCCCATCAAAAGGACTATTTGGTAGCCGTGTGTTTGCCTTCACCGACAATCTGGATGTTATTAACCGTTTGTACGACGATTTCAGGGATGCGGAGGCTTATAAGCCTTGGCAGATAAACGATCCTGATCCAAATCGAGAACCGCTTGCCCAACTGCGAAGTCGGCACGAGCCAGACACGGATGATCGTGATTTGGATGGCCAGCTTTGGTCGTTGGCAGAAGATCTCCGTGGAAATTTGAAGGAACGTCTAAGTATTGGTCGCACGACGTCAAGGGACCCGGGGGTCCTCAATGCCTCGGATGTTGTTGTGGCTACTGCTTCTCTGGAGGTGGGGTTCAATGATCCCGACGTAGGCGCGGTACTCCAACACAAAGCGCCTCACTCAAACGCATCATTTGTGCAGCGGAAAGGTCGAGCGGGGCGCCGTAGAGGAATGCGGCCCATTATGATTACTGTGTTGTCAGATTACGGCCGAGATCGCCTGGCTTTTCAAGCTTACGAGGAGTTGTTCTCTCCTCAGATTGAACGGCAACCTCTGCCCGTCAGCAATGGATATATTTTGCGTATGCAAGCTGTATGCGCGTTGTTCGATTGGATCTCCGAAATTGCGGCTAGGAACAAGGTCTATGGATGGTCTTGGAAAGAACTCTCAACACCCAAAGACGCAAAATCAAAAGTAGCTTTCTTAGATATTGCAAAAGAGGTGATCAAAGACCTCATTCAACTCGAACCAAATCGGGTGAGATCTTTTAGAGAGCATTTAACGAAGTGTCTGAAAATTGATGATCACGCGCTTGACTTGATCCTTTGGGAGCAGCCCAGATCCCTGTTTCTCGAAGTCTTGCCAACGCTTGCACGCCGACTGTTCACAGATTGGCGTATGGCAAACGACCAGCGAGATTTCGATCTGAATGTTCCATACCATCCATTACCGGATTTCATGCCGCGGGAACTTTTTGGCGAGTTGAATTTGCCGGAAGTAACCATCCTTGTTCCTCCCAGTTCGAAGTATGAAGAAGAGCGTGAGGAACGCCTGCGCATTCGCCAAGCACTAACAGAATTCACGCCAGGGAAAGTCCGGAGGCGTTTCGCGGATAGGGCCGGCAATATCGCCCACTGGTTTCCACTTGATCCCGAAAAAGAAAAACAATCGATAGACATCAATGAGTATGCCGAACGGCATGAGTACCTAGGGGCATTCGCTATAACAGGGAAAGGATCAGTTCATACATATAGGCCTTGGGCGACACGCGTCGCAGCAATTTCGAACCGACAGCGTATTAGTCACACATCAACGGCTATGTGGCATTGGAATAGTGACTTTGAGTTTAAAGGTGAGGCCCACCTTCTTTCGCTTCCACAACTCCCAGCTTGGAAGAACATAGTCACTAGTTTGAATTTTTATCTGCACAGGTTGGCAAGCGCCGTGACGGTATGTCGTTACGCCCACTCTGGAGTAGCAAGCCTGAGGGTGAACGGAGAGACCCGACGAATCGAGTTTTCTCTAACGGACAGTGACCAATCGAAACCAGCGGCAGTTGGATTTGCGTATGAAAGCGATGCGGTATGTATCCCCTTGCAGTTGCCGTCTGCAGACGAGTTGGCGGGCCTTAAGTTGCCACCTGATGTCAAGAGATGGCTGACAACGCTGAGGTATCGTCAGCGTATTTCGAGCGATGGAGATCTGCCCAACACAATAAATCAATTCCGCCGGGATTGGCTGATGCAGGTTGTGTGGCACGCTGCTCTGGTTAAGAGCGAAGAGAAAGAAATTTCCCTGAAGGATGCCTTTGATCATATTGCCGCGAAAAGTGAAGCCTACGATTTAAAGCCCGCTATTGCGCAGACCATAAGTTGCGAGATCATTGATGACCCCTCCGAAGCGAGAGAAGCCAAACTCGAACAAACTCTCCTAACGGATCTCGAGACCGAGGGAGTGTTGGAGCGAATTTGCAAAATTGGCTCCGAGACCTTCGATAGCGAGGTTTCACTGCCGGGTATTTGGATCAAGGAAATTTATGCTCAAACACTTGCTGAGGCGGCACTTCAAGCATGTGTTCTATCCATCCCGAAGAACACGGCGCTAGAAGGGTTGACAGTTGATCTTGTTGAAAATGACGACGCTTGCACGGTTGTCATCGTTGAGTCGACACTGGGTGGTGGTGGCACGATAGAAGCACTGGCCGACAAATTCTCACGTGATCCGAGATCTTTTTTCAAAGCAATGGAAGCGGCCCTGGCGCCAAGTGACTCAGAAAATGCGGCAATCGGTTTGTCAAAAATCCTCTCTGAGATAACGAAAGATGAAAGCGTCACAGACAGCTTATCGAAAATGAGGCGGGCTCGGGACTCGAGGGAACGCGAAGATGCCAGGATTGAATTTGTAAAGGCATTAGGTTCCAGAGGAATCCCATATTCGAGAGCGCTTGGGGTCAGTTTTTCAACGCGGTTTGTAAAAGCGAGTACTTCAAAAGAAACAGATGAGCTTACAAAGCAGCTTCTTGAGTTTTGGGACCGCCTGGAAGAAAGGCATGAAGTCTGTTTGCCTGTGAGGCTTCTAGCTTCGATTTCCAACTTGGCCCCATCAATCAAGGCGGCGCTATCCGTCGTTGGGGGGGATGGGAATGAACTCTCTACGGCCGAGAGACTTCTCTGGGCTAGAGGAGGTGAACTGCGACAATTTGGAGTTCAATCTTACAATACGTACCGCGAACCTTGGATCAGTGACGCAGGTCTCGTTCGTTCTGTTATTGCCCGTGCTCAAATCAAAGTCGTGTCAGTGAGGTCAGATGACTGGTTGGAGGAAGTGACTGAGGAATTGGTCGAATCTGGAATTGTTGGAATGGCCTCCAACCACGACATGGATGCCCTTTCCCAAAGCGTCATGGAAATAATCAGCAAGCCAGTTACCGTGCACTACCACAACTTTTACCCAGTTGTAGACTCTTATAGCGATGCGGATGACAGTGGGCCTTGTATCGTCGTGACGTTAAGGGAGCACGTCTGATCATGAGAGATCTTACGGGTCCTTTACAGGCCGATGCGATCGCTGATGTGTTGCAAAGCCTTTTTGTCATGGAGGCTCTGTATCCCAGCGATCCCATTTGGATTCTGTCTGGTTGGATCAGCGATATTCCTGTCATTGAGAATGGCGCCCGTGAATTTGGTGCGATTGACCCAGATTGGCCTACCGGAAAAGTTCGCTTTTCTCATGTTTTGAAAACCATTCTGTCCAGAGCCGGGCGTATAGCCCTTGTGCTCAGGGACGTTGAGCACAATGAGAGATTCCTTGACCATCTTGCGCCGTTGAAACGAGAGTTTCCAAGGCAGTTGTGGTGGGTGTTGGGGGAGTATGAACACCAAAAGGGAATCATCGGAAGAAATTTCGATTTAGCCGGTTCCATGAATTTTACGCACCACGGGACAACGGTTAACGGCGAGCATTTAATCCTTCGGACAGCACCTGAAATTGTTGCGGCACGTCGTCTCGAATTAGCAAACCAATGGCATGAAGCGTTCGATGGCGGACTTTAATCTCGACACATTCAAGAAGGTCGCTCTTTGGTCAAGTATGCCTGAGACGTTCTTAGCCGGTGGGCTTGAAGAGACTCTCTTTGAAGAACGCTTTCCCGGCTGCGTATTGCCCTGTTGGGGCGAAGATGGAATCCGATGGTACGCCATTGCAATGGATCAGACGGAATGGCGTGCTCTTCAGCCGATATTGACAGCTTATGCCGGGCATACAGTTACCACTTTCAATGGCGAACCCGCTGACTTAACAGCCGAGAATGAAGTTGAGGCTTTTCTCATCACACAGAACCCGCACGCTGTAGCACGTTTGATTCCATCCAAGAATGTCGCTTTCGCCGCCCGGGCGCTGGTGCGCATGAGGGATACGCTCCTCGCTAGGCCTGTCGACTTGCGCCCTACGCAAATTTCAACGGCAGCTATGATCTCGCATTTCGATATGTGTCTGGTCGAAGGAGATCGAGACGGCGCAAAGCACTGGCTCTCTCGAATGAAGGACGAATTCCGTCTGGATTCACTTAACATTAGTTTTACGAGGGTCAAGTTCTATGCGCATTTTCGTGAGTGGAAGAAAATTCTTTCAGATCCTACTTTTCCCGAACTCTGCCGGGTAACCAAACCCCTCATCATCGCACACCATCTCCTCGAAGCGCTTTGGTTCACCTTTATGAGTGGGCATCCTGAGGGGGAGCCGTCTCGGCAATCTACCTTCGATAAACACTGCAAAGATTTCGCGGAAGATATCTTCGCAAGTTCAGGGATGCCGAGTAGATGGGCAGCGGATGCTTTCAAAGAATTCTGGCCTGGAGAAGGCCCTGCCAAACAAGGGGTTCCCCCTGCTGACGAGAAAGCAGAAGAGGAAACATCTTCATCTGATCAACCTCCCGACCTTCAAACGGGGTGGCTTGAGTGGATAAACGCACTCAACGACAAAGAGTTCAGGTTTAGGGAAAGAGCAGAGGACTTAGTGCTGAATGACGATGCGTCATCAATTCATGATCCGGAGGATGTTGGAGAAATTGAGGAGGCATTGTTTGAACTAAGCTCGAAGAGGGAGTTAGAGCGACTCGAGCAAGCACTTCCCCAAATCATTACGTGGCTCAAACAAGATGATGGTTACCCTCGAAAACTAATGTCACCCATATATGAGATTGTCTTGCTGCGACTCATCGAGACACAGAACCGGGATGGCGAGTTTCGAGAAGGCATCTCGGAGATGTTCACAGCACTCTTGGAAGTTGGTCTTTCCGGTGAACAATACAAAAGCTTATTGCAAGGTGTGTCAGACTCGATCCCGGATGGCGCCGGGACGAGTGATGCATATTGGTTGATAGATATTGCAGAAGTCTTATGCAGATTCTCGGCGCCTATCGAGGCAGCCAGGAATACACTGCTCAATCAGATTTTGGGTAGCTTAAAGCCAATTGCGAACCAACTTTCATCATTGCAGCACTCAGCCTATTCAAGCGTCGCTAAAACTGCCGGCTGGGAGCCCCTGCCTGATGAAGAGAGTGATGAAAAAGAAACAACTGCGGATCTACTGCGTGGCAAATTAGTTGGCATCTATACGTTGACCGAGAGCGCGGGGCGACAGGCAAAAGCAGCGCTTTTGAGAATTGCGCCCGACGTCAAGGTAGAGGTCTCTTCTGACAAAGTTTGCACGCCACGACTAACCAAGCTCTCGCAAAATGCCGATTTTATGATCATCACGACATCATCTGCGAAACATGCGGCAACGGATTGTATTCGCGCTCAACGAGACGCAGAACATATCCTCTACGCTGCTGGGAGGGGTTGCTGCAGTATTCTAAGGTCGATCGAGGAAAACTTGGCCTGCCTAGCGTAGGCATATTTAAAGGTGGATGCGCCTATCATCCTATGAATAATCTGGACGATTTAATTCCTTCAATCCGCATCGTGTTGTGCAAAGGACGATTGCACAGAAATGAAAATAATACAGGTGCCCGAGTTAGGCGGCCAAAGGATACGTTTCATGCAGGAAAATAAAACATCCTTGAAAATGCTACTAAAGTCTGTGTGGGTCGCGTTGTCTGGTTCTGACGAAAATTTTTCGGGATTTCCCGAAGATGTTGATGGAGATGGTAACGCCACCCGAACTAATACAAAAGATTCGATCCAACGAATAATACACAAGATCGAAAGCTATCCTGCACTGACGGAGAAAGAGGTCCGTTTCTTGATAGAGCGCGGTAGGGAGAGCTTAGATGAGGTCAAAGAACTAACCGAATACGAAGATCAGAAAGCAATTCGTAACCTAACGGTTGTAACGTTCTTGAGTGCACTTACTGGGGTATTGTTCTCGGATTTTTCGGACGCATTTCCGCTGAACGCATACTGGTCGAGTGATTATTCGCATTTCGAGAAAGGCTTGGTTTTTGCAAACTACTTCCTGTTCTCAACGTTTATAATATGCGCCATTTCTGGTGCGCTTGTTGTTTTTCACGCCACGCGGATCCGTTTTAAGTACCCAGAGTTGAGAGATAATTTAAACAAAGAGGGAAGAAGCCAAAAAACTAAATCGTATTTGTTTTTCCCGGAGATTGTCTCGGTTGAACCCGAAAACTGGGCTGCGTCCTTCTTTGAGCATTTTCAGGGCAATGCGCAGAGGCCCAACGGGGGAATCGAAAGGTTGGGCCTTGAGTATGTGAAAAATTACATCGTGGAAAGCTACCTTGTTGCCGCAAAAGTTTCAGACAAATTAAACGCACTGCGACCTGGCCAGACGCTACTGAACGTCTCAATAAAAATTCTTTTCTTTTGGGCGATCGTTTTTATCTTAGGCTCAGTTTTCCTCGCAGAGACCTCCGAGGCAAATTCCACTTCGGCTTCGATTAGACTAGAGGAGGCCTCTCGACAAAAAGATGCCGGAGATCAATCGGTTTCACGTATCGATAAATGCTGTCGGAGTATTTTGCATACTGAGAGCCTATACAGGCAGCGGATGGGGTTGGGTGAAACTTACATTCCATTCCCCTAGCGCATGTATGTAATTTTTCGAATATAGCCCCTTTTTCTTGGAGAATTCCTGCTTGGTAGATGGATGCCCGATAGCGCTCACTATTTTAGTCGATGCAGACAATACTTTATGGGATACGGATTCCATATACGCTGATGCTCAACTTGCTCTGTTATCTGAGGTGGAGAAGTTAATAGGCCAGGGCGTAACAGAGGGAGATCGTCTCGAGTATATTCGTGAATTCGATCAAGAGATTGCGAACACGCATCACTTACATCTTCGTTATCCACCCGTGCTACTTGTTTACGCGCTTGGGTTTGGCCTTAAAGGAATCGAACCTGTTGTTGCTGCAAAAAGGGTGGTTTATGGCCAAAGACCAAGTATCCCGCTATTGAAAGATAACGTAGAGGGAATCCTCCGAATATACGCTGACCGACTTGACGTGACTCCAGCGCTCCGAACTGGGGTCAAAGAGGGGTTTGAGCATTTTAAAGAGAAGAACTGCGAAGTATTCATTGTCACCGAGGGCTCAAAGGAAAAATGCAGTAAGTTCATCGAATATCACAATCTCGATAGTACGGTGAGGCAGATTATTGCGGGCGCGAAAAACGAAGATCTATATCGCCGCCTTACAAAGCTTGGCGTTGGGCCTAGTGAAGCGGTAATGATTGGCGATCAGCTTGATCGTGATATTGTTCCGGCAAAAAGTGCGGGCCTTACGACGATCTATTTTCCAAGCAAATTTCAGCCAAAGTGGCAAAACCCTGATAATCGAGAGTTTATCGATTTTCAGATATCTTCCTTTAAAGAGGTCATGCCTATAATTGACAACCTCACGAAGCGCATATTCGGTGGGTGAGAGAGTCTTTGTGCTTAACGTAACGTAAGTCTGTAAGTCCGGCATATCGACATCAGACGTCGCAATAAAAAAACTCCCGCTGTGTTCGCGGTAATACGCGATAGTTGCTAGATCGAAAGAATGGTTACTCTTTGGAAACACTCTATGGATCTATGGAGTACGTACGCCAGGCCAAAAAATAAAACTGGGCTGGCGAAATTAACACCGTCGCAAGGTTCAGGCCGAAGTCAATTGATTATTCTCTAACGCAAAATCAACTCCGATACAAAGAACTCGCCAATTTTCATTTTCGCGAATGCCTCCGATGGTCCCTCGGTCGTTCGCCCCTGCAAATTGCTCTCAAATCTCGTAATATCTGTGGCCCGCTTCCAAAACTCTGAGCCTGACTCAATGGGTTCATCGCTGTCACCTAGTTCCCTTGCTGAGTCAATTAGCTCAGAATCACATCGGTATCGAAGTGTCGCACTACGGTACGTTCTGCTCCCCCAAATGATTGGCTGAACAAGTTCAGTTGACATTTCTCGGCTTATTTGCCCGCTTTTAATTTTCAATTCCTTGAGTTCCTGTTCCAAGCTAGCTCTCCTGGCTTCAACGAAATTACTTCGCTCCTTCCAGGTTTGGTGAAATGGTCGTTCTATTAGACCGGATGGAGAAGCTAACTGGCGCCCCAATTGTCTAGCGCCAACGAGGCTGAGCACTTTTGCCACCGTGCCGCGAAACAATGGATCCGATAGATACGGTTTATAACTTTCGGAGAACTGCAGGATTGGTTCTTCTGACGGGTCCTCAATTAGAAGCTCCGTCCGATCACCACTGCCACTAATCGCTATTTTAGTCGCAGCAACCAATCTTTCACCCCTTACACTTCGAGGGAATAGGATCGTTGTCTTCTGACCTTTTCCTCTCTTGATTTGTTTGGCACGCGCATGAGTGCCAGATTGAGTTCCTTTGCATTCAATGACATGCCAGAAGCCAGATGCGTCCTCTGCAATGAAGTCTGGTGATTTTCGCGGGCCACGTTTGGCTGGGCGAGGTTTAGCAATATTCTTTGGTAACACTTTCCGACCATATCGCCCGAAGGAGTTCTTTATGTAGTAATAGCCCTCAATCGGTGGTCGGAGGCACATTTTTTTCTCCAACCAATACATGGAGATTCCCATTCCAAAATCATCACTGAGAATAGTTTTTTGATGAGGGTCTAGTTCAGCGTATTGTGGGCTCAAAAGGAGACCTTTGCTTTTACAATCGATAGCGTGGACGTATCGGAGTTGAGCCCAGTATTCTGCAAGAGAAAATCCATTACTTATGGGAGGCACAGTGATTTTCCCAATTGTATGGAGCAGTTGCAGATAATCCAAATTCTCTGATTTTCCCATACGCGTATACGATTGAAATTTTCGTGGGAACTTACGACCACCCCAGCTTGTTTTGCGGATCTTGATGTGAACGCGATACTTCATCAGAGAGCTTCCCAGGTTCCGGAAAATTTACTTATCAGAATTAGATTTTGGACATCACAAGAAGCTCAAAATCTAACAAAAATTGATTTTAATATTAATTTTCTCGTAGATTAAAATTAAAATAAAGAGCCAAATATTAGGTTTGTGGCATATCAAACAATATCTAGATCAACAGCATTTCTGTATCTATGTTGATCAAATCTGCAGAAAAGGCCGCAATCAGGGCGTTGAAAGCTTTATATCGGTGGACTTTAAGGCCAGGGTGTCAAAAATTGTTTTCGGAGACTTCTGCCTGAAATTTTCACATTTCATACTAAGAGGCTGCCTCCGTTCAAGTGTTCGCAGAAAATGACCCCGAAATGGGTCGGAATCCGAGGTTTCCTGGAGAACATATCCTGGGCGGCGCTTTCGGCAGGGGGAGATTGGTGGGGCGAAGGATGCTCGAATTGCCGCCCAGCTTCTACCGCCCGACAATCCCGGCCAACTGCTTCTGGATCGCGTTCATGTCCGATGTTGGGATTTCGATTTTCCCTTCCAGCAATTGAACCCAGGCTGCTGCGGCGAGAACGGCATTGTTTGCCAGCATGACGCCACCGTTTTCGTAAAAAATGTCGCCGGTCGTTTTCGCCGCTTCCTTGTGGCTCATCACGATTGAGCAACCGTCCTTGATTTCATCTGATTGCAGGCGCCTGAGGAATGTCCGGTAAGCACGGCGGACCCATCGCGCATTCGTGCGAACAGGATTCTCGACTTTACCATTTTGCAGCTTATAGAGGAGATCGGTAATCTCCCGACCGTTCACGGCCCCATCGTTCGCCGCGTGCTTAAGCCAAAGGTCGCGGCGCGACCGGTATTCGATCTCACGTAACCCGAGCTGTTTCATTTCAGTACGCATGGCGTCGTTCCATTGAGGCATCTTTGTGAGCTCGAAGATGTACTCCGATGCATTGCGGCCCTGCGCTTCTGCATCACTGATGAAGTCGCAAAGTGGTCGCCAGGCTGCCGGCGGGATGGGCAGCGCCTGATCGCGTCGCGTTTTCACGATCTCGAGTTCGGCCGTCACAATTCCCCAATCGTCCGCGCCTTGTGCAGGCATCGGTTGGAGCATGCTTCTCTTGAGCGTGGATACGGTTGCCGGGCGGATTCCGCCACACCATAGAAAGAGGCGGCACATGTTCACGTGCGCCGGTTCGAACAGGTGGGCGCGTTCCTCGAGTTCATTTGCGAGCCACCTTAGGCGATCGAGCGGCGCATAATCGTTCACGCTAAGAAAACGGTCCTTGGAGAGGGGCTTGTTACTTGTCAGACCGCCGTGCTCGCCATCAAAGATTTCGGGATGGATCACGACCCCGATCTTGGCCATGTCGTGGCGGCAGTGTGAGAGACACCAGTAAATGTGGTCCTGCAAGTCACCGACATGCTTTTCTCCGCATCCCGCAGCGGTAGCGACCTTCTTGGCCTCTTGGATGTCACTGAGGCGGATCTGCCCAACCGGCGTATGTAGCGGAATCTTTTTCAAGACGTGCTTGTTCGTAACCTTTTTCTTGTACCCATCAATCGTGCTTCTGGCGATCTTCTTCCCGTTGCGCGTCGTTTTCTGTTTCTGCGCCTCCAGCCAGAACTCGATGGCCTCCTCGTAGGTCAGTTCGCCCTTGTGTGGATCACGTGGAAGCCGGACGCCTTCGTCGTTCGCGACCATGTCGCGGATCTGGGCTGTCGGATTGCGGCCTTCCTTGACGGCGTGAAGTGCGAAGGAAGCGAGTTGCCGGGCTCTCTCGATCGGGACCTCGTTTACGGGGCCGATACGGATCTTCGTCACGGTGCCGCGTCCCGTCCGCGTCGAATTATGAAACCTGTAGGTCGTCCCCCGTAGCGTATTGCCGAGATGGATCTCAAGTTGCGTGACGACAGCGTCCGATACGCGGTCCAAGGTCATCAATTGAGTCTTTGGCCGCGCAAGCCGCTTGCCGGTGATCGGGTCGAATGAGTCGACGATCATCCTGACGATGTTGTCGTTCAGGTTCACGCGTTTGGATCTCGCAGCCTTGGTCATATTCTTGTCTCCGCATCGTGTTCCGGATTTTCCGAGTTCGGTCGGTATGACCGGCACTTGGAACACGCTTGGAACACGTAAAGTTTAAATAAAGTTTGTTTACGCGAGGAAAATCCCCGGAAAACAGGGCTGCGTATGTATCACGTTTTGGCTGCAGGCGTCAATAAACTTTATTCAAACTGATTTATAAACATAATAAACGATAAAGAAAGTGGAATCATAATCCATGTGTCGGGGGTTCAAATCCCTCCTCCGCTACCAAAATTCCAATCTGTTGGACATCAACGGGTTCACGAGGCGGCCTTCGGGCCGCCTTGTTTGTTTGTCGCACATATTTGTCGCTGAAATTGCGCCGGCGCCGAGGCCGGTGCAGTCCAATATCGGCGTCCGGCCTAATTGCTTTCCGCAATGATTTTGAGGGCGTTGTCGGCTTTGATGACGCAATTCTGGAACTCGTCGAACTGTTGCTGGGTTCGTGCCGCCGCGATCAGCGTTGCCGCGCGCGCCCAGTCGATGGATTTGCCGACGCTGTTCGCCTTTGCGCGCTTGAGTGCGCTTTCGGCGGCATTCAGGCGGGACTCGCACGTCGGACCGAGCCCTCGGTCACCGGCGTCCGCGCAGCCCGCGAGCAGGAAAGCGCCTAAACCTGTAACCACGATAGCTTTAGCCAGTTTCATAAATTCACCCTCAAATCATCCGGTCGCCCACGATGCCTGATTATTCAGGCGTCCAAGGTCCACCGCGAGCGTTTATGTAGCATATCCATGTCGCGGACTCTACGCCGGGTCCGTCGCTGTCTTTTGTCGTCAGAATTCGCGGGGCGGGGTGTTGGCCCCATGGACGGACTGTTCGATGGATTGTCCGGCGACGATGCGGCGGTTTATTCGGCGGCGTTCGAGGCGGCGGCGTCTGACGCGACGTCATCCACCTGCGGCCAAGCACGTGCGGCGTTTTCGGCGACGGTCAAGAGCTGCGCGCGGGTCGCCCCGGTGCTCGCCTGGATCGACATCCCGTTGGCGATGGTCGCCAACAGCATGGCCAGATCGTCCGGGTTGGTGCCGGGAGGCAGGCGCCCGGCATCCTGTTCTTCGGCAAAGCGGTCGCGGATGCGTTGTTCATGGTGCTGGCGGATCCGGATCAGTTCCTGGCGGACAGGCTCCGACTCGTCGCTGCAGCTGATCGCCCCCTGAACCGCCAGACAGCCCACGGGATGCCCCGGTTCGGTCATCATCTCGGCGGCCTTTCTGAGGAGGTGGCGCACCACGTCGCGGCCGGTCGGCTCGGCCAGCCCCTCGTCAAAGATGGCGTCCTTGATCGACACATACCTGTCGAGCGCTTTTTTAAACAGCTCTTCTTTGTTGCCGAACGTGGCGTAAAGGCTGGGCCGGTTGATGCCCATCGCTTCGGTGAGAGCGGCGATCGAGGCACCTTCGTACCCGTGCCGCCAGAATAGATCGAGTGCTTTGTCCAGCGCTTCCTCTTCGCAGAAGCCGCGAGGCCGTGCCATTGGATGACTTCCCTATTGTTTTATACCTTACGGTAAAATATAAGCTTGACTCATCGAATGTCCAGCCCTAGTTATGTACCGATCAGTATATAATGTAGAGCTTAATTCCATGACTGCGAACAATCATCTTTCGGGGCGGACGTCCCGGGTCTTCTTATGGTCGGCGGCCATTCTCGTGGCGGCAGGTGTTGCGGCGGGTGTCGCGATCACGTCCACGAGCGGCGATGCCGCCGGACCCGCTGCACAGCAGAGCGCACCGCCCGCCGTGCCGGTTTCTGTCGCCACCGTCGAAGCGAAAGAAACGATCCGCTGGCATGAGTTTTCCGGCCGTCTGGAGGCTGTCGAGCGGGTCGAGATCCGCTCCCGCGTTGCCGGTCAGGTACAGGACGTGTTGTTCCGTGAAGGTTCGCTGGTCGACGAGGGCGATCTGTTGGTGACGATCGACCCGGCCCCGTTCGAAGCCGAAGTGAGCCGTGCCGAGGCCACCGTGGCATCGGCGCGGGCGCAACTCTCGTTCACGAAGGTGGAACACGAACGCGCCGAGAAACTTGCGGGCACCGGCGCCATGCCGGTCCGCGAGATGGATCGCCGCGATAACGATTACCGTGAAGCGCAGGCCGCGTTACGGGCCGCGCAGGCATCGCTCAGGGTGGCCAAGCTCAACCTCGGCTATACCGAAATCCGCGCGCCCATCTCGGGCCGGGTGGGTAAGGCATTGATCACGGTCGGCAACCTGGTGCCCGCGGGTGCGGGTGCACCAGCTTTGACGACCCTCGTTTCTGTCGATCCGATCTATGCGGCCTTCGATGCCGACGAGAGCGTCGTTATGCGGGCGCTGCACGAGCTTCGGAAGTCGGGGGGTAATCTGGATGTGGGCCGTATCCCGGTCGAGATGGAAGGCGTCACCCCCGATTCTCCGCCAGTGCACGGTCAGGTTCAGTTCGTCGACAACGCCGTCGACGCCGCGAGTGGCACGATCCGGGTCAGGGCCGTGTTCTCGAACCCGGATGGTTTCTTGATGCCGGGTCAGTTCGCACGATTGAGAATGGGCCAGGCATCGCCTGAACCGTTGCTTTTGATTTCCGAACGCGCCGTCGGTACCGATCTCGATAAAAAGTTCGTCATGGTCGTCAACGACGAGGACAAGGCGGAATACCGGGAAGTGACATTGGGTGCCGTCGCCGACGGGCTCAGGATCGTGACGAAGGGCTTGAACGCCGGTGACAGGATCATCGTCAGCGGCCTGCAGCGGGTTCGTCCCGGTGCGTCGGTCAAGCCCGAAACCGTCTCGATGAAACCGGCCGAGCCGACCAAGATCGCCGAAAAGCAGTAATTCTTAATTCAGACCACGGGAGCGTTCCGTGAATATCTCGAAGTTTTTCATCGACCGCCCGGTCTTTGCCGGCGTGCTATCGATCATGATCTTTGCCGCCGGGCTTCTGTCTTTAAGGGTGCTGCCGATTTCGGAATACCCGAACGTGGTGCCCCCGACCGTGGTCGTTCACGCCCAATATCCGGGTGCCAACCCGAAAGTGGTGGCCGCCACCGTGGCGACGCCGTTGGAGGAGACCATCAACGGCGTCGAGGACATGCTCTATATGTCCAGCCAGGCGACCACGGATGGCAGTCTGTCTTTGACGGTGACGTTCAAGCTGGGGACCGACCCCGACCGCGCGCAGCAATTGGTGCAGAACCGCGTGACGCAGGCCGAACCGCGCCTGCCCGAAGAAGTGCGGCGTCTCGGGATCACGACCATCAAAAGCTCGCCCGACCTGACGATGGTCGTGCACTTGCTGTCGCCCAACGGCCGCTATGACATGACGTATCTGCGCAATTACGCGGTGCTCAATATCAAAGACCGTCTGTCGCGCCTTGAAGGTGTGGGGCAGGTGCGGCTGTTCGGCTCGGGCGATTACGCCATGCGTATCTGGCTCGACCCTCAGAAAGTCGCCGAACGGGGGCTTTCCGCCGGTGATGTCGTCAATGCGATCCGTGAACAGAACATTCAGGCGGCGGCAGGCGTGGTTGGCGCGTCCCCGGGCCTGCCCGGTGTCGATCTGCAGCTTCCCATCAACGCCCAGGGGCGGCTCGAGAGCACCGAGCAGTTCGGTGAGATTATCGTCAAATCGGACGCCGACGGCGCGGTGACGCGCCTCAAGGATCTCGGCCGGATCGAGATGGGCGCGGCGGAATATGCGCTCCGCTCGCTTCTGGACGGTAAGGACGCGGTCGCGATCCCGATTTCGCAATCGCCGGGTTCGAACGCGATCCAGATTTCCAACGATGTCCGCGCGACGATGGATGAACTCAAGGGCTATATGCCGGAGGGTGTGACGTACGAAATCGTCTACGACCCCACGCAATTCGTCCGCGCCTCGATCACGTCGGTGGTGCACACATTATTAGAGGCCGTCGCGCTCGTCGTGCTCGTCGTCATCCTGTTCCTGCAGACCTGGCGGGCGTCGATCATCCCGTTGCTGGCGGTGCCGGTCTCGATCGTCGGGACGTTCGCAGCGATGCATCTGTTGGGGGTGTCGATCAACGCGTTGTCGTTGTTCGGTTTGGTGCTCGCCATCGGGATTGTCGTCGATGACGCGATCGTCGTGGTCGAGAACGTGGAACGGAACATCGAGGAAGGTCTCAGCCCGAAACAGGCGACGTACCGCGCAATGCGGGAGGTCTCCGGCCCGATCATCGCCATCGCGCTGGTGCTCGTCGCGGTGTTCGTGCCGCTCGCGTTCATCAGTGGGTTGTCGGGACGTTTCTATGAGCAGTTCGCACTGACCATTGCCATCTCGACCGTGATCTCGGCGATCAACTCCCTGACCCTCTCGCCGGCTTTGGCGGCGCTCCTTTTAAAGGGGCACGACGCACCCAAGGACTGGCTGACCAGGGTGATGGACAAGCTGTTCGGCTGGATATTCCGGAGCTTCAATTACGTGTTCGGCGGCGGGGCGAGAGCTTACGGCGGCGGCATCAGGCGCGTGTTGTCTCATAAGGCGATCATGATGGGCATGTACCTGGCGCTTCTCGGCGTGGCGTACGGGTTGTTCCAGTCCGTGCCGGGTGGCTTCGTCCCGCAGCAGGACAAACAATACCTGATCGGTTTCGCCCAGTTGCCGGACGGCGCGACCCTCGACCGGACCGAAGAGGTGGTCCGGGAAATGAGCAAGATCACCTTGGCCGATCCGGGCGTCGAGCACGCGGTCGCGTTCCCAGGTCTGTCGATCAGCGGATTCTCGAACAGCTCGAGCGCGGGGATAGTCTTTGCACCCCTAAAGTCGTTTGACGAACGCACCGATCCCAGCTTAAGCGCCGGCGCCATTGCCGGGCGGCTCAACGCCAAGTTCCAGGGCATCAAGGATGCGTATGTGGTGGTCTTCCCGCCGCCGCCGATCCTGGGCATCGGCACGACCGGCGGCTTCAAGTTGCAGGTCGAGGACCGGGCGTCGCATGGCTATCAGGCGCTGAATCAAGCCGTGCAGACCTTCCTCGCGAAGGCCAACGCGCAGCCCGAACTCGCCAACCTGTTCACCGGGTTCCAGGTCAACGTGCCGCAACTCTATGCCGACATCGACCGGACCAAGGCGCAGCAACTGGGGGTTTCGGTATCGGATGTTTTCGACACGCTGCAGATTTATCTGGGCAGTCTCTACGTCAACGACTTCAACCGCTTCGGGCGCACATACTCGGTGCGGGTCCAGGCCGACGCCGAATACCGCGCACGGGCGGAAGATATCGGCAGGCTCAAGGTGCGCTCGCAAACCGGCGAGATGATCCCGTTGTCGGTGTTGTTGAATGTGAAGCACGACGTCGGCCCGGAACGCGCCATGCGTTACAACGGCTTCCTCGCCGCCGACGTGAGTGGCGCGGCTGCGCCCGGGTTCTCGTCGGGCGAAGCGCAGGCGGCGGTTGAGCGGGTCGCGGCGGAAACGCTGCCCAACGGGTTCGTGTTCGAATGGACGGATTTGACCTATCAGCAGATATTGGCGGGCGACTCGACGTTGATCGTCTTCCCGCTCGCGATCCTGTTGGTGTTCCTCGTGCTCGCGGCGCAGTACGAAAGCCTGACGCTCCCGTTGGCGATCATCATGATCGTCCCGATGAGCTTGCTGGCGGCGTTGTTGGGGGTCTATCTGACGGGCGGCGACAACAACATCTTCACCCAGATCGGGTTGGTCGTGTTGGTCGGGTTGTCGGCGAAGAACGCGATCCTGATCGTCGAGTTCGCACGCGACCTGGAGTTCGCGGGGTATTCCCCCTATGACGCCGCGATCGAAGCCTCGAAATTGAGATTACGCCCGATCCTGATGACGTCGATGGCGTTCATCATGGGGGTCGTGCCGTTGGTTTTGGCGAGCGGGGCGGGCTCGGAAATGCGCCACGCGATGGGTGTCGCCGTGTTCTCGGGTATGATCGGGGTGACCGCGTTCGGGATCTTCCTGACGCCGGTGTTCTATGTGCTGGCCCGCGCGCTCGCCGGGAACCGGCCCCTTAGAAACACCGGCGGCGACGAAGCGGGTGAGATGCTGGCGGAAAACCGCGCCCCGGCGCCGGGGGAGTAGATCATTAACCCGCCGGATCGACAGGATTAACGACCGGCCGGGCGCGTTCCAGCACCTCACCGGCGGCGAACAGCACGTCTTCCCGATAGCGCGGGCCGACCAGTTGGACCCCCAACGGCCCGTCGTCCATGTCGATGGTGACGGTCATGGCGGGGACGCCGACGACGGGGAGGGCGATCTGCGTCAACTGCGCCTCCGCGACCCGGTCGAAGGTGGCTTCCGACGACACGTCCAGTTGATCGGGGAAGGGTGGTTCACCCGAAACGGGCAACAATACCACCGGGTATTCGGATAAGAACGCCTGCCAGGCGCGAACGAGTGTCGCGCGTTCGCGAAGCGCCCAGAGCACGCGCTCGAGCGAGGTCTCCCCATCCTTTGCCGCGTGGCGTTGGAGTTGTTCGAACACGAACTTGGCGTCCGGGTCGTCCTCTCTTTCGACCGCTTCCGCGCCCGCGCCCTGAAACTCCGCCATCCACAAAATCAGCTGCATGGTGACGGCGGGTCTGAGCGGCGGACAGTCGACCTCGTCCACCGTCCAGCCCGCGGCTTTAAGTTCTTCGGCTGCCGCTTTAAGTGCGGCGGCAACGCGGGGATCGGTGTCCAGCCCGTCCGGGTTGATGCAGATCGCGGCGCGCTTCGCAAGGTCCGGCTGATCGGCGGGGGCGGGTACATACCAGCTGTCCCGGATATCGGGGCGGCTCATGGCGGCGAACGAAATCCTGAGATCATTGACGGTGCGCGCGAGCGGCCCCGAGACCGCCATCAACTGGCCGCCGATGTTGCGGTCGGGGCCGGTGAAGTTGACGGCGGGCACGCGCCCGAAGGTGGGGCGTATCCCATGAATGCCGCAGGCGTATGCCGGATAGCGGATCGAGCCCGCGATATCGGTCCCGTGCGCGACGGCGCCGATGCCTGACGCCGCCGCCGATGCCGCGCCGCCCGACGAGCCACCGGGCGTTAAACTGAAATCGCGGGGGTTCTTCGTTGTCCCGAAAAGGCTGTTTCTGGTGAACCAGCGGAGCGAGAACGCAGGGGTATTGGTGCGCCCGATGATCACCGCGCCCGCATTCCGCATGTTGGCGACGAGCGGACTGTCGATCTCGGCGATCAGATCTTTTTGAAGACGAAGCCCGTTCGACGTCGCATGCCCCGCCTGATCGACATTGGTTTTTATCGTGACGGGGACGCCCGCAAGAACGCCCGGGTCTTTTCCGGCCGCGACCATGCCGTCGACGGTCGCGGCGGTTTGAAGGGCCTCACTCGCGGTCTTGACGACGACGGCGTTCAGAGACGGGTTGACCGCCTCCATCCGTTCAAGCGCGCTCTCGGTCGCGGCCGTCGCGGTGATCTTGCCGGTTCTCACCGCGTCCGCGATGTCAGAAGCGGGCCAGCGCCAGAGCTCTCCGTTGTCCGTCATACGATATGTCCTGTCTTCCTTAAGTTCATCATTTCACCGCAGTCTAGACACCCAGCCCCGCCGCCGTCAGGTCTTTTCCTGAACCCGGCGGGGTTTTGCCGGACCGGTTCATGTCTTAAGCTTCAAAAAACGAAGACACGACAGGGATGACGATGACCGACGCGATCCTTTCCGACGACGACCTCAACACATACCGTGAAAAAGGCTGGATCGTGCCCAAGTGGGAACTTCCAGCGGATGTGGTTTCGGACATGAAGGCCGAGTACGCGAAATTCCTCGAAGAGAACAGCCATATCGAAAGCGACATCGTGCTGGCGCCACACCAGACCAACGGTGGGTCGATGGGGATCAAGGGCTCGGAGAAATGGTTCGAGTTCGCGACCCATCCGGGGATTATTTCGGTCGCCCGCCAGTTGATCGGCGACGACATCATCCTTTGGGGGACGACGTTGTTCGGCAAACCGGCGAAGAACGGCAAGGCGACCCCCTGGCATCAGGATGGGGAGTATTACCCGATCCGTCCCCTCGAAGTGCTGACCGTGTGGATTCCCCTCGACGACGTGACCCCCGAAAACGGGCCGATGAAGTTCATCCCGGGCTCCCATAAAAAGCACGAGCTGTTCTCTCATTCGTGGGAGGACGGCGACGACAAGACCATCAACCTGGTCTGCGACCGCGAGCACTTCGACGAAACGACCGCCGAGCCGCTATTGTTGCGGGCCGGGCAGGTGTCGTTCCACGACGTCTACATGATCCACGGCTCGGACGCGAATATAACCGACCAGCGCCGCGCCGCCTTCATCGTCCGGTTGATGCCGGCGACCAGCCTTTACGACCATGACCTCGGGAAAGAGATCGGTAAGAAGCACCCGGCGCAGGGCTACGGGATCCGTCCCCTCTATCTGATCAGCGGTAAAGACAGGGCCGACAACAACTTCGAGATCGGGCACTGAATAACCGGCATCACGCTCGCGATATTGACGAGTAGGTAGCACCTCGGCGAAGATTGGTCGGAAATACAACGGGGGGTCGTTTTATGCTGAACAAATTCTCAGTTCTGATGATGGTGTTCGCTGTCGGCGGTTGCGCCGGCGGGAGCGGGCTGGTCGACCGAATTGAGGGCGAGACACTGGTCGATGACGGCAGCTATACCTACAAGTACGCGTTCTTGAGCGACCAGCAGCCGTCGCAATACGTTCTGTTCAGCAGTCCCGAATACCGACGGAACTTCATCAGCGATATCCTGCGCAAGAAAGGTTATGACGTCGGCAGTTCGACGGCGTCCCTGGATACCGACAAAGCGACTGCGCCCGGTCAAAGTATTCTCATTGAATGCGGTTTCGCCGTGTCGGGCTTTGACGGATATCTGAGGACAAAGGCGGGTGAACAGGGACAGACCATCAGTTGCGGCGCCTTCGACCTGTTCGATGGAAAGAAGGTTTATGCTGGCGAGGCCGATATCACGCCGACCATGAGCAGTTCGGTGGATGCGATGTCGAGCCAGGGAATCAAGGTTGCTTTGCTTCGGCTCAAGGAGGCGGGGAACCTTCCCGGCCGGCTTTTGACCAAGTCGGAAGTGTTTCAGCTTCTCAAGAAGCGCTGAACGTTGGAGGGGCCTGTTGTCAGCGCAGGACAGGGCATCTGAAATACCCATTGCGTACGGACCCGGACAGGCATAACTGTATGTCTGTTAGGACCCCGTTCTCAGCGGCCCTTAACCCTTCGTGAGAAAAAAACATGAACGCTGATATCAGCCTCACCGCGCCTGAACCGCCGCGCCTGTCCGCACACCGTAATCACATCGCCGGCGCCATCGTCGCCGCCGTTGCCGTGACGATCCTGGCGCTTTGTTCCTTCGGCCTTGTCATGGACCTGATGGTCGTCGTCGCCGTGCGCATGATGGGGGCGCCGGACGCCATGGTCTGGGCCGCCGGTGGCATCGGCAGCCTGGGCGCGCTGGCGTTTTCGATGTGGGTCGGCTGGCAGGCCTGGCAGCACGAACTGACCGCCGACTGAACGGACCGGTCTTTGGTCAGCCGTCGACGGCGACCATGTGGCCGGGTCCCACCTCTTCGAAGCTGACTTCCGGCGGCACGTAATCGAGCGACCGCACGGCGCTTGGGATTTCGTCAACGTTGAGCGAACGCTCCGAGCGCCTTTGCATCGGATCGGCGACCGGCACGGCGGACAGCAGTTTCTTGGTATAGGGGTGGGTCGGGTTTTCGAAGATCGCCTGACGCGGTCCGATTTCGACGATCCGTCCCAGATACATCACCGCGACCCGGTGACTGATCCGTTCGACCACCGCCATGTCGTGGCTGATGAACAGGTACGACAGCCCGAACTCGGACTGTAAATCCATCAACAGGTTGATCACCTGCGCCTTGATGGTGACGTCGAGCGCGGACACCGCCTCGTCGCAGACGATCAGACGTGGTTTCAACGCCAAAGCGCGGGCGATCGAAACCCGCTGACGCTGGCCGCCCGAGAACTCATGCGGGAAACGCTTGGCGAAGTGTTTTTCCAAGTTCACGTTGTCCAGCAGTTCGGCAATACGGCGGTCGATAGAGCCTTTCTCTTCCAGTCCGTGGACGCGGATCGGCTCGGCGAGCGTGCTGCCCACCGACATGCGCGGGTTGAGCGACGAGTACGGGTCCTGAAAGATCATCTGCACCGAGCGGCAGAAATCGAGGCGCTCTTTTCGTGAGTATTCGTCGACGGACTTGCCGTCGAAGATGATCTCGCCCGACGTCTTTTCGGTCAGCCCCAGGATCGTCCTGCCCGTCGTCGTCTTGCCACACCCGCTTTCGCCGACCAGGCTCAACGTCTCGCCGGGTAAAATCCCGAACGACACGTCCTCGACCGCGTGTACCCGCGCGCGCGGCCGTGAAATCAGGCCGTCGGTAATGTCGAAACGGGTGGTCAGGTTACGGACTTCCATCAGGTAATTCTGTTCGTTCATCGGTGTCTTCCCTTAAAGGCGTGTTCTGTCTTTTTTGTTCTCAGCCGACGATGGCCGGAAACTTCTCGGGCTTCGGCTTGCCGTTCATGCTGCCGATGCGCGGCACCGCGCCGATCAGTTTCTTGGTGTAGTCGTGCTGGGGATCGTGGAAGATCTGTTCGACCGGGCCCTGTTCGACGATCTTGCCGTTGAACATCACGACGACCCGGTCCGCCATTTCCGCGATCACCGCCATGTCATGGGTGATGAACAGCACCGACATCCCGAAGTCGTCCTGTACGTCTTTGATCAGGTCGAGGATCTGCGCCTGGATCGTCACGTCGAGGGCCGTCGTGGGTTCGTCGGCGATCAGAAGCGCGGGTTCGCAGGTCAATGCCATGGCGATCATGATGCGCTGACGCATGCCGCCCGACAGGTTGTGCGGATACTGAGCCAGTTTTCCCTCTGGGTCGGGGATACGAACCCGTTTCAGAAGGCTGAGGACTTTTTCTTCCGCCTGTTCCAGAGACATATCCAGATGCTGGATCAACGGCTCGGTCAATTGCGTGCGGATATCGAGGACCGGGTTGAGGCTGGTCATCGGCTCCTGAAAGATCATCGAGATATCCCGGCCGCGGATCGAGCTGATGGTCTTTTTGTCCGCCGTCGTCAGTTCGACCCGGCCGAGGCGGTCGCTGTTGAAGATGATCCCGCCTTCTGGGACGAAGGCGCCCGCCATATCGTTCAGGCGCAACATCGACATCGATGAGACCGATTTTCCGGAGCCGGACTCGCCGACCACGCCGACCGTTTCGCCCTTGCGGATTTCATAGGATATGCCGCGTACGGCCTTCACCATTTCGCCGTCGGTCGGGAAGGTGACATGGAGGTTATCGACCTCCACGAGGATGTCTTTGGTCATGATCGTGTCCTTAGTGAATGGTTCGGGTGTCGGTATCGCCGTCTTCGCGGCTGAACTTGCCGTCGTCGAAGGCGAAGGTGGTGGAGGGTTTGCGGCGACGGGAAGAAATCGAAAGAATGTGTTCGCGGAGCCGGGCGCTCGACTGTGGTCTCGCGCCGATGCGCTCCAGGGTGCGGGCGATGGCGTAAAGGGAGTGGCGTGCGAGTTCGACCAGTTCCGCCGGGTACCACCAACTCAACAGTTCTTCGACGGTTTCGGTCTGTTCCGCGCGGGCTTCGGAGATCGCGTAGAGCACCTGTACCTCGAACGTCGAAACGTCCGGGTCCCATCGATGATTGAGATCGACGGCATGGGGATCCGCGCACCACAATAATCCGATCAACCTGGACAAGGGGGGACCGATGGCCGCCGTCATCGCGTCGGGTGGTTCGGGGACCCGGCCGTCACGGTCCTGGTCGAGAAACTGGCGCATGGTCAACACGATCCGCGTCTCGAGCGACGTCAGCATGTTCCATGCCGGCATGTCGTTTGGCATTGTTTTCCTCCGGCACCCTTTATATTGAGAATGCGAGTCATTCTCAATAATTAATCTATCTATTCGTATGGGGAGTCGGCCGCCGGTTTCCGCAGGAATAGTCTTATAAGTAATTGATAAGTAATAAATTCATGCACCCCAAAGGGGACGTAAAAAATCGCCAAACGATTGGCGGAATCGAAGTACACGTAATACTTGCGCACATATTCTCTTTCAGGCACGATACTTGGTAACAATAAAAAAACGTCAGGTTGTACGGGGCAGCTGACAGGGAGTGCGAACAATGAGCAAGTATTGCCATTGGTTCGGGTGGGGATTGCGAAAAAGCGCACCCTTAATATCAATTCGAAGCGCGCTGATCGGCGTTCTGCTTCTGGGTGCCGCGGGGTGCGACAGCCTGGAAGGCAAGATGGCGCTCGGCGTCACGGCGCTGACGGCGTACGGTGCGCAAACACCTGTCCATGAAGTACAGCAAACCTACTATCTGGGGGTCTTCGATCCGCAGAGCCAGGTCGACCCGACGGTCTATAGGGTCAGGCTGCACGGTCAGGCGAGCGCCATCAACACGGTGAACTTCAGATCGGGGTGGTTGCCGTCGATGGCCGTCGACAGTCTTGGCACCACGGTGAAGTGGGACGAGACGAGCGGGCAGATCAAGATCGTTCCCCGGGACCAGGATGGCGGGGCGTCCGGGGCGGGGTTCAAGACCGGGCGGCGCCTGGTCGCCTTCGGACCCGAGGGCTTTCGCGAGTCGCCGGGTAACGAACGTCTGGTCGTCTACATGGGGTCGAGCCCCGAAGAATACTTCAACGCCGTGAACGAGGCCTTCAGCACCGTGGCCAGTGCGACGCAGCCGACCAAGGCCGATCCCGACACGACGAAATTCAATCAGGACATCATCGGCATTCTCAACCAGGTTTCGGTCGAGCGTCAGCATCTCGACGCCCTGAACCTTGAGCGCACCGTCGCCCTGCCAAAGGATGAATGAGATGCGGATAGGAAAACATCTCGCCGTCGGCGCCGCATGCCTGTCCGTGGCGCTGCTCGCCGGGTGCGCCGTTCTGCGGATCGATGTCGACGTCTACAAGGGCCCGCTCGCCAACCACCGTGACGTCCAGCAGAGCCAACTGTGGTCCATGACGGTGGCCGCCTATCCGCTGCTGACGGAATTGCGCGACACCATCGAATGGGACCGGAACTGCGCGCGGTTTTCGGAGTATCTGATTCCGAAGCATTTCAACAACGACGATCGCCGCCGCAGCGAGGTCTATGAGCTCTGTATCGTCTGGAACCGTGACTATTCGTCGGACTGGTACCAGGCCTCGGCGATCAGCATCGAGGCGGATCAGAAGGGGTATGGGCAAACGGTAACGTTGGCGAGTTCGGCGAACGCCGGAACAAAGCCAGACGGCGCGCCGATCAATCAAGACGCAGCACAGGCTGAAACCGGTGCCCCCCCACAAACGCCGGCCACACTCGATACTATCCAGGAGGACGTGAAGAGATTGCTAGACGAGGTTGCGAAACTTCGCGAAGACCTGGAGGCAATGAGAAAGGAAATTCAGTCGGGCCAACTGCAAGAAGCAAAGGTGAAGCGGTCCCACGAATTAATCGCGGAATTGAGTCATCTGTCGGTGAAACTGCACCAGTACAATCTGTCCGGCGCCGGTGGTGAACTGCTGGAGCTGTTCCTGGGGGCGAAGCACGAGCAGCCACCGCTTCTCAAATACAACATCGGCTTTCGCGAGTATCAGGCACAGCGCGTGAACGCCATCCTGGCCCTCTATGACGACGTCGGGGACGCCGACGACGTCCTGACGGTCGCGGGTGTCGGCAAGGATCAAGGGGTCGCTAATAACGCTGACGAGAACACTGGGAACCCCGGGACCGGCGAGAATGCGAGGAACAACGATGCCGCGTCTCAGACCGGCAACACGTCAAATGGGCAGCCCGATGGTATTGATCCCGAAGAACGGATTAAAGCAGCGCGGCAGGCTTGGCATGAGAATATCGAAGCGCTTCAATCCGCATATTATTCGGGGTGGACCAACGATCCGAAACTGGACAGATACTGGCGCGATCTGGCGACGTCCATCGCCAAAAGAACGAATTTCGTCGTTCTGTCCAAGGCCGCGACATCGAGAAAATTCAGATATGACTACGATATTTTCGGCGAGTTGCTGACCGACTACTTGCCCCGTTACCGTGAATCCGTCCGGGACTGGCCGAGAGACGGCGACAACCTCGATAAAGAAGGCTTCGAAGCGATGACGGAGGCCCTGACGGAAGCGATCCGTCGGGCACCAGGTATGTATCTGAGCAGTCTGCTGCAACTCGACCGGCAGGTACGGGCAATTGATGAGGCGGATGGAGCTTTCGGTGAAGATTCGAGAGTAGCGTCCTTATCCGGGCTGGTCTGGCCGTCGGCCGAAGTTGTGGTGCGGCTGAGGAATCAATGGCTCTCAACTTACGCATCAACCCAGTCTGCCAGCGGGACCCAGGACGTTCCTACGCTCGAGGGGCTAACGAAGGCACTGATTAATTCGTCTGATGATGTCCAAGAAGACGACGAGACAACGGCAGCCCCGTTAAAGGTGGCGAAGGCGACGGAGAAGGTCAGGCGGTCCCTCGACAAGGGCCGTCTGCCCAAAGGGATTCACTCGTTGAGCGAAGAATATCTTTTGACCAAGAAGACCTTCGACGAAACATGTCCCACCTATTCGGCGCCGGCCCTTGGCGAAGACCCGAAACCCGAAACGGCTTGCGACAAGTTGCACAGAAAGGTGCAGGGAAAGGAGCGGGTCATGACGGATTCGCTCGTGCGGTTCGCCGAAAAGATCCTGACCATCGCCAACAACGACAACCTGTTCCGCAGCAAGAACGGCGGCAATGCCGAGATCTCGGATTTCGGGCAGAAGCAGCTCAACCGTTTCGTCATTGTCCTGCAGTCGGTCGGCAACGCCATTCTCGTTCAGGCCGACGAGCTTCGGCGTCAGGCGGCCTATGACGCGAGCATCCGCGATCCTGCCGCCCGGCTTGGCGAGATCGCGGAGATCAGGGAACGGTTCACGGGTGAGTGCACACCGGTGAAACCCGTCACCCTTGAAAACGGTGACGATAAAAAGACGGGGGAGAAGAAGACCCCCGATGCGTCGAGAGGCGACAGCCAGAATGCGAAGGATGCCGCCTCTGGTGACACACCGGAAAAGAGCCCAGCGACACCGGTTACGACTGCGCCGGGCTCGCCGCCACCGGGCGATAATCAGGCGGCGGCTCAGCAATCGGGCGGCGAGGCCCAGCAAGCGGGCGGCGAGGCGGCGAAGCCCGATGACGCCGCCAAGAAGCCCGATGACACCGAGGAAAAAACGGAACAAAAAGACGAGCTTGCGTGCGCCGACGGCAACGGGTTCCGGGTGCACGGCTTGGAGATAGATAACGCCAACATCAAAACCACGATGGATGCCATCGACCGTTTAATCTCCGCCCTCCAGCACGAGAAGACCAAAGCAGCACTCGAATTTCCGGGGGAGTCGTCGAAGGTCTGCAATCCGGAAACCTATAAATCCGATCCCGCCAAGAGCATGCCGAAAGAATGCCTGCGCCTGAAACAGGTGACCGATGCGCTCAATCTCGTTTATCAGCAGCGCTCCGGGATGGTTTATATCCGCCCGCCGGGGGCATACCTCCGGACAAGCTTTGCCGCAACCAACCTGCAGGGCGATCCCGGTCTGTCGTGGCAGAATATGTTGCAAGGGCAGGCCAAGCGCTCGCTGCCCTGGTACGAAGGATTCAAGAAGCTGGAAGAGGGGAGCGAGGGCCAGATCAAGGCCGAGATCGACAAGCGCTTCTGGCAGAATATCAACAGTGTCCGGGTGTCGGGGACCGGGCGAACCGACTTCGTCCTGGTCAAGGACGACATCGGGAACTGGTACGTGAAGGGCGTCTCGGGCAATCCGAAAGACGTTTACAGCGCCGCGCAAAGCCTGACCCTGTTCGGCATGGGCGGGAAAATCGGCACCAACCTTTTGTTGCGGCGTAATTTGGAACGTGACCTGCTCAAGGCGCAGGACGAAGCCGAACGGTCCCGCATCAGAGAAGAGCTGGCGAAACTGCCGACGGCCGATGGCGGGTCCGGTAGCGCCATCAGCCGGGACGCGGCCGATATTCTGGATACCTTCACCGCTTCCTACGTGAAAGGCTCCGACGAAGCATTCAAGAACGCCGCCGAAACCGTGACCCATGCCGATTACACGGCATACATCGCCCGCCAGATCACCGATGTGACGTCAGGTGCCGATGCGGCCGATCAGGCGGCGCTCAGGGGTGCCCTTGCCAACGTGCAGACGGCGACCACCGTTCAGTCGGTTTACACCGACAAGATCGCCCCTAAACTGACGCTGCCCGACCCGGCGCCCGACCCGGATCTGGAGCTCGCCCAAAAACAGTCCGCTGACATGATTGCCGCGGCGAAGAGCTTGATCGACGCCGCCGCCGCAGCGGAGGCCGAACTGGCGTCGAGGGATCTCGCGGCCGCTGTCACCGGCGCCGACACGCTC
Organism: Rhodospirillales bacterium; assembly: GCA_017644185.1. Taxonomy (GTDB): domain Bacteria; phylum Pseudomonadota; class Alphaproteobacteria; order Rhodospirillales; family Casp-alpha2; genus UBA4479. The sequence continues at coordinate 290,195 of JAEPMA010000002.1, read as the reverse complement.
GCCGGACTAAAATCGCAGAAAGCCGAAGCGGAAGTGGCGATCAAGGTGCAGCAAGCGGCCCTCGATAAAGCGATGGCGCAACAGGAAGCCCTGGATGCCGTCCTCCAGAAAGACGGCGACAATGCGTCCGACGCGATCAAGACGCGTCATCAGGAAGCGGTCGACATGGTCAACCAGGTGCGCGCAGAAATGTTGCGGCTCATCAATCAGCGCGATACCGCCCAGGCGGGTATTGCCGATATTGAAACCAGAATGGCCAAGGCGAGCGAGATCAAATCGCGCTTCGGCGCGCGCCTGAGGGGCTACTTCCGGGGCAAGATCGAATTGATATACGCATCCAAGAAAGCGTTGAACGATCAACTCAACACAGTGGTTGGTGTGCTGTCGAAACAGGACGCCCCGTCGTCGCCTTGACGGTGCCTATTCGGGGCTTCAGCGGCTGCCGAACAGATAGGTGACGTTGACGCGCCGGCCTTCGTAAACGTCGGCGAAGTGAAGTTCGTCGGTTTCGTGGAAGTAGGCGGAATTGAATAAAACCGCGCGGTTGCATCGATAGGGGACGATCACCGAATTCCCCTGATGGTCGTCGATGAAGCGATAGATCGCATCCTTCCCCTCGTTATACGCGCGGAAATGCCAGTTCGAGGGAGAGGGCACGTCATAGACTTTCAACCCGCCCGTGCCCGGTTTCAGGTTGTGTTCGTCGGGCGTGATCCAGAAGTTGAGGTTCAGCCGTGCGAAATCCGCGTGCACGTTGATGCCTTTCCCTAAAATGGCGTCGTATTTGAAGCCCCAAAAGCGATTCAGCGTGTGCGGCCCGAACAATCTCGGCAGTTTTTGGCGAAGCTCGCGGCCCAACTGTAAATGCAGCGGGCTGATAAATCCCTGATCCGAGAACGCGCCCAGGTACTTGTTGGCGTACTCCTTGTTCCACACCCGTGATTCCAGACAATACGCCTGAAACCACTGGAGCGCGGCGGGCGACAGAAAATCGTCGAAGAAGACGATCTCGTTCTCGCTCTCGAGATAGCGTTGTTCTTCTTTCGCCCAATCGATTTCGGGGTTGAGAACGGCAGCGGGCGTCCCCGCCGACAGATGAAAGTGACCGGACTGCAGGTAAGGGAGCAGCGCGGCCGCTTCGGCTTTCTCCAGTTTTACCGGCGCGTCGGGGTCGTTGGCCATGGCGGCGCGGGCGAGAATGCCGTTGCCGGCGTCGACGAACTCGGACAATCCCTCGATCACCACGCCGCATCCGTTTAGGTAGGCCGCTTGTTGCAGGTCGTGTTTGAGCCGGAACAGTTGAACCCCTTCACCGGTGAAACGTTTGATCGTCCCCGCGCGGGCGGCATCGCCGTACTGATTTTTTAAGAGCATCCCGAGGCTCTTCATGCTTTCCGCGATGGCGCGGTCCGGATCCGTGTCGTCGGCGATATAAAGGCTCGTCAGGTTCGCCTGCGCCGTGGCGTCGTCCGGGTTGAGGTCGAGCGCAGTCCTGTAACTGACGATCGCTTCTTCCGTTTCGCCCAACGCCGCCAGGGCGCCCGCCAATCTGGCCAGCGCTTCCGCGTATCCGGGGCGGAGCCTCAACGCTTCCCGGTAGAAATTGACCGCATCCGACATATGGCCCAACTCCTGATGCGCGGCGCCGTTATTGCACCACGCCTCCGCGAAGCCGGGATTGAGGGTCGTCGCCATCGAATAACTGTCGATGGCATCGTCGATACGCCCCGCCTGTTGCAGTCCCTGACCGAGATTGTTGTGGGCTTCGGCCAGGGTCGGCTCCAGAACTGTCGCGGTGGTGAAGTGGGAAAGCGCCTCCCCATGCCGGTTAAGCGCGCTCAGGACATGGCCCATATTCCCATGGGCGTCGGCGTAATCGGGGTCGATGTCGAGGGCGCGGGAGATCAGGTCGAGCGCGATTTCGTTGTCGCCTTGCTGGTGGCGGACGACGCCCAGAAGATGCAGTGCCTGCGCATTTCCGGGATCGCTCTTGACGATGCGGTCATAGGCCGCCGCCGCCTGTTCGAGCCGGCCCGCGCTATGGTGCGCGACGGCGATATTCAACGCCTTGGCGCTCGCGGCCTGATGCTTGCGTCCCGTCTTCGCCTTCGCCATCTCTCGGGCTCCAATAATTGCGCCTGCGCACGCCGACCGGTCCCCGTTCAAGGGGCGGCACGCGTGCCTGCGCAAAACTCGTTTCAAAAAAGAACGGCCCACCGGAACGTGGCTGGCCGGTAACACGTAAAGATATTAGATCGCCGGTTTCGCGCCCGATCAAGGGCGTTCGCGACACGCCCCATTGATTTCCCGGCGCCGATCACGCATCGTTTCTCTAACGATAAAAACACCTTCGGAGGATATTCATGACCATCCAGGTCGGGGACAAGGTCCCCAGCGTCAATGTCGGCATCATGACGGATGACGGGCCGGGCGTGACCGGCACCGACGGCATTTTTTCCGGCAAGACCGTCGCGTTGTTCGGATTGCCGGGTGCCTTCACCAAGACGTGTTCCGCGCTCCATCTGCCGGGTTATATCGACCTCGCCGACGAGCTGAAATCGAAGGGTGTCGACGATATCGTCTGCATTTCCGTCAACGACCCGTGGGTGATGGATGCGTGGGGCAAGATGCATGAAGCCGACGGCAAGGTGACGATGATCGGCGACGGGGCGCTCAACTTCACCCGCGCCGCCGGGCTTGAAGTCGATCTGTCGGATAAATGCTACGGTCCCCGTTGTAAGCGGTTTTCGGCCCTCGTCGTCGACGGCGAGGTCAAAACGCTGCACTTCGAAGACGGCGGCTTCGGCGAAACGGCTGCCGAGAAAATCCTCGAAGACCTGGACTGACACCCTCAACAAGGGAGCGCCATCATGTCTGAAACACTGATCATCACCTTCATCGCCCGCGACCGCCCGGGCGTCGTCGAGCAACTCTCCGACGTGGTCGAAACCCACGACGGCAACTGGTTGGAAAGCCGGATGGCGCATTTGGCCGAAACCTTCGCCGGCGTGGCCCGGGTGCAGGTTTCAAAAAACAAGTCGAAAGCGCTGCAATCCGCGCTCGGCGATCTGGGTGACAGCGGGTTCCAGGTGACGGTGCATGTCGCCGACGAGGGGAAGAAGGCGACCGGTGAGGTCATCGACTTCGAAATCGTCGGTCCCGATCATCCGGGGATCGTCCACGAACTGACGAAGACCATCGCCGGGATGGGCGCCAGTGTCGAAGAGATGGAGACCTGGACCGAGGGCGCGCCGCACGGTGGCGGCATGCTGTTCCACGCCAAAACGAGCGTCAGATTACCCGACGGCTTGTCGGAGGAAGATTTCCGCGACGCCCTTGAATCGAGTGCCAACGCGCTCGTCGTCGATATCGTCATCGGCGACACATAGGGTAAGACAAACCCCTCACTCCGGTTTGAATGCTATTCAGGACCCCCTCACCTAACCTCTCCCCCTGAAAGGGGGAGAGGAATTAAGCGCGGTGTTGTGTCAGGGGCCCTCTCCACCACGGAAGTGGGGGAGAGGACAGGTGAGGGGGCTATCGATCCATTGGCACGGCCCCTCACCCGGCTCGCTTTGCTCGCCCCCCTCTCCCCGGGGAGAGGGGGTGTAGCGCCGGGCGTCCCCTCTCTCTCGGGAGAGGGACAGGGTGAGGGGTTAAATAACGCCCTTGTCCTTGAGCGCCGCGATCTCGTCCGCGGAAAAGCCCAGGCGCTCTTTATAAACCTCATCATTGGCGTCACCGATGGCGTTACCGGCGCGTCTCACGGCGCCGGGCGTGCGCGAAAATCCCGGCGTCACACCCTGCATCCTGAGCGGCCCCAGTTCCGGGTCGTCGATACTGACCAACATGTCGTTGGCGTGGACCTGTTGTTCGTCGAACAGCTCGTCGATGGTGCGGACCCGGACCGCGCTGACGTCAAAGCTTTCCATGTGCCGGCAGGCGTCTTCGGCATCGCGTTCGGCGAACCAGCCGGCGATGATGGTGTCCAGGTCGTCGGAATGTTTCAGCCGCTCGACGTTGTCTGTGTATTTCGGATCGTCGATCAGTTCGGGTTTACCGATGGCGTGACAGAGACGTTCGAAGATCGACTGCGCGCTCGCCGCCAACGTGATCCACTTCCCGTCCCGGGACTTATAAACGTTGCCGGGCGCGGCATACGGGTTGCGGTTGCCGTATCTGTGGCGGACTTCGCCCAACTGATCGTACTCGACGGCAAGGAAGTCGAGGATCCTGAACATGCTCTCGAACAGCGAGACGGAGACCACTTGGCCCGGCGCGTCGGGGTTGTTCTTCAATTCGAACAACGCCGCCAGCAATCCATACGCCCCGAACAAACCGGTGATCGAATCTGCGATCGGATAACCGGGATGTATCGGCGCGCCGTCTTCGGGCCCGCAGAGATTGAGAAAGCCCGACATGGCGTCGGCGACCCGCGCGAAGCCGGGCTTTTCGGCGTAAGGGCCCTTTCTGCCGAAGGCGCTGACCCTGAGGATGGTGAGGCGGGGGTTGATCTCCCACAGCACGTCCGGTGAAAGGCCCCATCTTTCCAGCGTCCCCGGGCGGAAATTCTCGATCAGGACGTCATGTTCCTTGACCAGGCGCTTCAATATGTCCGCGCCTTCTTTCTGTCTGAGGTCGAGGGTAATGCCGTGCTTGCCCCGGTTGACGACCTTCGACCACAGCGACACACCGTCCTTGTGGGGGCGCAGCGCGCGGATCGCGTCACCGCGTCCCGGGAGTTCGACCTTCAGAACTTCAGCGCCGAAATCCCCCAACAGGCTGCCCGCGAGCGGCCCGGCGATGATGGTGGCGATATCGAGTACGCGTAAGCCGGCGAGGGGGCCCTGAGCGTTGGCGTTTGCCGTCATGTCCGTGCATCCCTGAAGATGAAATTACAAAAAAAAGGGCGTGTCGGCGTTCGAAACCGCCACGCCCCTTAATAGTCTACTTTGGGTGGATATTACTTGATGTACTTTTCCTTGATCGAGGTCAGCAGTTCGACCTCGTCCTGAAGCTGCTTCTGATAGTCTGCGGCCGACACCCACACCGGCTTGAAGCCGAAGGTTTCACCGAACTTGGCGAACTCGGGGGCCATCGCCGCTTTCTTGGCGATCGCTTCGAGCTTGGCGACGATGTCGTCAGGCGTCGACTTCGGCACCACGATGCCGCGGGTGATCTGCACCGGCGGCAGGTCGATGCCGTAATCCTTCAGCGTTTTCAGATTCTGCACCGGTTCGTAGTTGATCCCGGCCATCGAAGCGGTCGCCGCCAACGGACGGATCAGGCCCGCCTTGACTTCGTTGATCATCACCGGCGAGTGGAACTGGCCGATGTCGACCTCGTTGCCGATCAAAGCTTTCTTCAGATCGGCGCCGCCCGAGAACGGGACGATCTTGAAGTCGAGACCCGTCGCGCCCTTGAGGGCGTGGGACAGCAGCGTGTGGGTGGAACCGGCCGTACCCATGGTGAGTTCACCCGGCTTGGCCTTGGCGGCGTCCAGGAAGTCCTGGAAGTTCTGGTACGGACGCTTGGTGTTGGTGATGAACCAGGTCGGCGTCGTGTAGACACCGCCGACTGCCTTGAAGCTGGCCACTTTATAGGGGAGCGGCTTCATCGCCAGGTTCGACGTCAGGTCGAGCGAGCCGTTGAACAGCAATGTATAGCCGTCACCCTTGGCCTTGGAGGCTTTGAGGGTTCCGGTCACGCTCTTCGCGCCGTTGATGTTGTCGATGATGACGGTGACGCCGGCGGCGTCCTCGAAGCCTTTTTGGTAGCCCCGAACGATAGTGTCCGTGCCGCCCCCGGCTTTCCACGGCAGGATCATGTGGATCGTGCTGTCCGGATATTCGGCATAGGCCGCGCCGCCACTGACGGTCACGGCCGCCAGCGCAAACGCGCCCAGAAGTTTGGGTAGTCGCAGTCTAAGGTTCAACATGTTTACCTCCCTAGGGTTTATTGTCTCCTCAGTCGTATGAAGCGGTGGTCAGGATTTCTTCCCTGCGTTGTTTCTGTGCCTGAAGGCTCTTCTGGATTTCCCGGAGAACCAGCAGCACGGTAATGGCGACCAGAATGATACGCGGCCAGGTGCCGACGAAGACCGCCCAGTCGTTACCCGAGATCACCATCGCGACGCGCGCGTTGTATTCGATAATCGGTCCCAGAATGACGCCGAGCACGACCGTCACCAGTGGGAACCGCCGAGTTTCCAGCACGTACCCGACGACACCCAGAACGAGGGCGACGAGGACCGGGAACAGGGTGTTGGAAATCGCATAAGCGCCGACACTCGCCAGAACGAGCACGAACGGGAACAGGAACGAACGGTCCTGGCGCAGGACCAGAACGAAGTATTTGATCGCGCCCAAAGCGAGCAGGAACATGAAGATGGTGGCGATCAAAAGGGCCGCCAGCAGCGCATAGACCATGTCGCCCGACTGCTTCATCAAAAGCACGCCCGGCTCGATCCCATGCAGCACCAGCGCGCCCAGCATCACCGCGGTTGACCCGTCACCGGGCAGCCCCAGCGTCAGCATCGGGATCATGGTGCCGCCGGTGGTGGCGTTGTTGCAGGCTTCCGGGGTCAGGATGCCGTCCGGTTCGCCCTTGCCGAATTTCTCCGGCGTCTTGGAGCGGTTCTTGGCGGTCGCGTAGGCGAGCCATGTCGCGCTCTCCGCACCCACGCCCGGCACGGCGCCGATGAACACCCCATAGGTGCCGCCGGTGGCGATCGCCTGCCAGCGTTGCTTCAGCTCTTTAAAGCTCGGCATCTTCAAAGAGACCCGGTCCGCGATCAGTTCGCTGGCGCGCCCCACCAACTGCATGTCGCTTAGAACGACGGCGATACCGAAGAAGCCGATCAGCGCGGCGGTGAAGGGGATCCCCTCCATCATCTGCGGCACCCCGAACGTGAAGCGGTCGGTGGCATCGATCGGATCCAGCCCGACGGTGGCGATCAACAAGCCCAACATGACGCCGATCAAACCCTTGAGCATGGAGCCGCGCGCGAACGCGGAGACGAGCACGAGGCCCAGAATGCCGATCAAAGCGATGTCCGCATTTTTGGCTTCGACGGCGACGGTGGCGAGAAGGGGGATCGAGGTCACCGCGATGCCCCACGAGATCAATCCCCCGAGCGTCGAGCCGACGGTCGCGTATCCGAGGGCGCGGGCGGACTCGCCCCGTTCGGCCATCGGGAACCCATCGAGCGCCGTACACGCCGCCGCGGGCGTCCCCGGTGTTCGCAATAGAATGGCCGAGAACGAACCGCCGAGCTTGGTGCCGACGTACACCCCCATCAACAGCACCAGTGCCGGGATCGGCTCGAACGGATAGGTGACGGGAAGCAGGACCGTGATCGCCATCGGCGACGACAGGCCCGGGAGTGCGCCGACAACGATGCCGAGCGCGGTGCCGACCAGGATCAGCGCCAGATTCATCGGGTCCGCGACGTGAACAAAACCGCTTAGAAGACCTTCAAGCATCGGGATACCTCACCTTTAAAGCGGCAATTGCAGGAACGTGACGAAGAGTATGTGGAACACCGCGCAACCGACCACGGCGAGCGCGCCGGTCTTCCAGTGCAGCGGCCTGCCGAACACCAGAAGCATGATGAACAGAAAGATGCCGGTGATCAGGAAGAACGGCAGTTCCTCGAACAGCCACGCATAAACGAAGATCGAGACGACCGCGGCGATCATGCGCGCGATTAGCTTCGGCTTGAGTTCCGGGAACATGCGCTCGATCGAGAAAACGTGCGACTTGTGCTCGAGCTTCTCCAGCGACGTGTTGACGGTTCGCAATTCCACGATCACCTGAGCCAGCCAGATCGCCGTCAGTGCGGCGAGCAGAAAGCCCCAGATGCTGGGCAGCGTCGTGTGGTCCATCGTCTGTTCGTCGACGAACCCGGTCGCTTTGGTCGAGAGTACCGTGATGCCTGCGTAAAGTCCGACGCATACGAGCGTCATGCCCAGGGCGATATCCTTCGTCCTGGCTGCTTTAACCGACATCAGTTCATTGATGGCGTCCTGCCGTGTATCCGTGTCCACCCTTCGTGTTTCCCACCCATGTTCACGATCTTTCGCCGTGTTTCGTTTTTTAATTTATTGCGTCAAAACTATGTAGTTGACTTTCTATATAGTTATGACTTTAGATATTTCTGTCAACTCGAAAAAATACATGACGAAAAAGCTGGAAAAACCTTCCAGTCGGGACAACATCCATGGGTATGAGCGGGCCAGCCAAAAGAGACGCGCCAATGTGGGGGGATGCGCGTGCCAAGCAAAAACCCGGCTGGGACAAGCTCTCCAGGTTTCTCGATACCAAGTTGAAACAGGCGGGATCGGAAGGTCTGCCGAAATACCGCATCCTGCAGAACGGCCTCGCCGAGGCGATCCGTACCGGTGTGATCGGTGACAACGAATTGTTGCCGACCGAAACCGATCTCACCAACATCACGCCATTCAGTTTGGGGACCGTGCAGCGCGCGCTGAAGAACCTCGTCGGTGCCGGCTTGATCGTAAGGAAAGCCGGCGTCGGGACCATCGTCGCACCTTGGCGGCGCGAGTTGGAGAACCCGCTGCACACCCGGTTTTTCGACAAGGACGGCAATGTGCTGGCTGTCTATACCGAAGTCCTGTCACGCCGCCGCGTGAGCGGTCCGGGGCCGTGGCAGGATTTCCTGAAATCCAACCCGAACACGCTGGTGATCAAGCGCCGCCTGATCATCGAACGCGCGAAGGAAGAGGGCGGGGACTTCTGCTACTACAACCATTTCTATTGCGACGCGTCGAAGTTTCCGGTGTTCAAGACGGCGTCCAAGCGGGAACTCAACGGCGTCAACTTCAAGCGCCGCATGGCCGAGGAATTCGGTCTCGTCATTACGCGCGTCAGCAATCATATGAGCATCCACCCGGCGACCACCGAAATCGCCACGGCCCTCAACATCGACGTCGATACGCCGCTGATTCGCCAGCGTGTCTACGTCTATTCGATGGAAGGCCCGCTCTATTACCAGGACTACTGGATACCGCCGGAAGTGCCGGAAATCGTCATCGATACGGCTTTGGAAAATCTGGCCGACGTTTAAGCAACAAGAATACGACCCCGGGAGAGAAAAAGAAGTGAAACCGACGAACCTGCTGATCATCATGTCCGATGAGCACACCCGCAGTGTAACGGGGTGCTACGGCCACAACATCGTCAAGACGCCCAACCTCGACAAACTCGCCGCCGGCGGTGCGCGATACGATTCCGCGTATACGACCTGCCCGGTCTGCGTGCCGGCCCGCGCGTCGTTCGCGACCGGTAAGTACGTGCACCAGACCGAACACTGGGACAACGCCATCGCCTTCGACGGCACGATCCCAAGCTGGCATTCCCTTCTCAGGGAACGCGGTCACCACACGGCATCCATCGGCAAGCTGCACTTCCGCTCGGCGGAAGACGACAACGGGTTTTCCGACGAACAGATCGGCATGCACATCATCGACGGCAAGGGTGACATGATGGGCTGGATCCGCGACGACACCATGCCGAAACGGGGCGGCTCTTATAAAATGGCGGGCATGGCCGGGGCGGGGGAATCCGTCTACACGACTTACGACCGCGAAATCGCGGCGCGTGCGCAAGTCTGGCTGCGTGAAGAGGCGCAGAAGCACACCGACAAGCCGTGGGTTTTGTTCGTCTCGTTCGTGTGTCCGCACTTCCCGCTGACCGCGCCGCCGGAGATGTTCTATCACTACTACGATCAAGACATCCCGCTGCCGAAACTCTATGAAGAACGGCACCAGAAGCTGCATCCGTATCTTGAGGATTACCGGAGCGCCTTCGCCTACGACGAGCACTTCCATTCGCTGGAACAGGTGAAGATCGCGCAGTCGGGCTATCTCGGCCTCTGTACCTTCCTCGACTTCAATATCGGAAACGTGTTGAAGGCGTTGGACGATGCTGGTCTGAGCGACACCACGCGCGTCATGTACACGTCCGATCACGGCGACAACAACGGGGCGCGCGGTCTTTGGGGGAAATCGACGTTGTTTGAGGAGGCGTCCGCCGTGCCGCTGATCCTGAGCGGCCCGGACATCCCCAAGGGTGCCGTCGTCAAAACGCCCGTCAGCTTCGTCGACATGTACCCCTTCATCATCGATTGCGTCGGGGCGCGCGACGACGAAACCATGACCAGCGTGCATCCGGGCGTGAACGTCGCGGATTATCTTGAGGGGGATGATGCGGCGAAGGTGGCGTTCTCCGAATACCACGGGATGGGCTCCAAGACCGCGGCGTTCCTGGTCAGAAAGGGCAAGTACAAGCTGGCGTATTACGTCGCCTACGAGCCGCAGCTTTTCGACCTTGAGGCCGATCCGGAAGAGCTCAACGATCTCGCCGCCGATCCGGCGATGAAACCGGTGCTCGACGATCTGGTGGCGGAACTGAACAAGATCGTCGATCCGGCGGCCACCGACGCGCACGCAAAAGAGCAGCAACAAAAATTGCTGGCGGAAAACGGGGGCGCCGAGGCGGTGATCGCGCGCGGTGATCTCGGGTTTTCGATGCCGCCGGGTGTCGATCCGCATTTTGACTGATGCACTGATCGGCGCGGGAAAGGAATAGCAATGAAACTGAACGACGAAGAAAAGGCCATGCTCGCCGGCGAGATGGGTGAGCCGAGACGATGGGCCATCGATCACATGATGAAGGTCGGGCGGATGTTCGACGCCGAGGACATGGTCAAGGTTTCGCAGGTCCACATGATGGCCGACCCGGAATCGGTGGGGGAGGCGGGCACCGTCTTCATGGAGGAGATGGCGTCCCACCCCGAGAAAGACCGCCGCGTCGCGGTGCCCATGATCACCGACCCGCGTGGCGTCGATCTGACGTACTACCATCCGTTGGGTCAGACGGAAGAGATGGCGAACATCGAACGCCGCTTCGTCGCCGCGTGCGAGAAGCTGTCGATCCTGATGACCGATACCTGCATCAACTACCAGACCGTGATGCCCCCCGTGCTGGGCGATCACGTCGCTTATGGGGATACGGGGGTCGTGATCTATTGCAACAGTGCGTGCGGCGCGCGCTCCAACTTCGAAGGCGGGCCCTCTGCGTTGGCGGCAGGTTTGACCGGGCGCACGCCCCGTTACGGGCTGCATCTCGATCAGAACCGGATGGCGACCAAGCGTTACGTCGTCAAGCAGCAGCCCAAGAGCCTGACCGACTGGGGCGTGTTGGGGGCGGTTGTCGGCCGCAAGGCGGGATCGTACTGGGAAGTCCCCGCCATCGAGGGGTTGGAGGTCGTGCCCACGTCCGATCAGATGAAGCACATGGGCGCGGCGATGGCGAGCTACGGTTCGACCCCGCTCTTTCACCTCGTCGGGATCACCCCCGAAGCGCCGGATTCAAAGACCATCGGCGCCGACAAACTGAAAGCGGAAGAGGTTTCGGCGGATGAACTGAACGCGCTGCGCTCCTCCTTCGGGGCCAAGGGCGACAAGGTCGATGTCGTCGTCTTCGCCGCGCCGCAGCTTTCCATCGTCGAGATGCAGCAGGTGGCGGACCTCATACACGGTCAAAAACTGCACAAAGACACCGCGATGATCGTCTGCACGTCGCCGACGGTTTATGCCGACGCGACCCGCATGGGGATCGTCAACCGGATCGAGAATGCGGGCGCGAAGGTCTTGCAGGGGACGTGCTTCTATCAGCAGTACGCCCGCGAGATCGGCGAGGCCAACGGCTGGAAACGGCTGCTGTCGAACTCCACCAAGATCGTCAACATCCTCGGCGGCTACGGCTACGCGCCCGCGCTCGCCGATATGGAGGTGTGCGTCGCCTCCGCCGTCGCGGGAGAAATCCAATGACCGTCGAACTCAAATGCCACGTGGGTATCGGCCCGGACGTCGAGGGCGAGGCGCTGGTCGCCGACGACAATTTCTCGGCGCGTTACGATCTCGACCGCATCAAGGGCATCTTTTCCAGGCCTCAACATAAACTGGCCGGGGAATCCTACGACGGCAAGATACTCGTCCTCAACACGTCCAAGGGCGGCGTCGCGTCGGCGTGGATGCTCCACGAAATGAAGTCGCGCGGGTTGTTCCCGAAAGCGATCCTGTTCAACACCGCAAATACCATTCTGGCGCAGGGCGCGGCGTTGGCCGATTTGAGCATGTGCGACCGGTTCGAGGACGGCGACGTGACCACGCTGATCAAGACTGGGGAGCACGTGAAAGTCTATCCCGAGAAGGGTTTGGTCGTCGTCGAGCGGTAACGTCTTCGCCCGGTTTCCGTCGCTGCCGGGCTCGAACCGGTTCGAGCCGCGTATCGTCGTCCTGAACTTGATTCAGGACCCATAAGCCCGAGGCCAACCGGTCAATTGGCGCGGCCCCTCACCCCGCTCGCGTTGCTCGCCACCCTCTCCCCGGGGAGCGGGTTGAAGTGCCGGTCGTCCCCTCTCCCTTGGGAGAGGGGCAGGGTTCTCTATCGGCAAGAGCCGTCGTGATCGAAAATGGGTCTCGGATACCTCACATGCGCGCGGTTCCGGGATAGACGTATTTTTATACACCAACTCATCGTCACCCCGGGTTTCCTTTCGCAGCCGAGGTTAAAGTGCTAGCCTCTGACGGCTCGTCACAGGCCCGGACATGTTTGATTTATTCGACCCCCTGCTGTTAGCGCGCATCCAGTTCGCCTTCACGGTGTCGGCGCACATCGTGTTTCCCGCGTTCTCGATTGGGCTGGCCAGCTATCTCGCGGTTCTCGAAGCTCTCTGGCTCATCACCAAAGACGACGCCTACATAAAAGTCTTCGATTACTGGAAAGTGATCTTCGCCGTTGCGTTCGGGATGGGCGTGGTGTCGGGGATCGTCATGAGTTACCAGTTCGGCACCAACTGGTCGGTGTTTTCCGACAAAACCGGCCCGGTCTTGGGGCCGTTAATGGGCTACGAAGTCCTGTCCGCCTTCTTCCTCGAAGCGGGCTTCCTCGGAATCATGCTGTTCGGCTTCAACAAAGTCGGCCCCAGATTACATTTCTTCGCGACCGCCGTCGTCGCTGTCGGGACGCTGTTTTCCGCGTTCTGGATATTGTCGGTCAATTCGTGGATGCACACGCCCGCGGGTTACGGCATCAACGAAGCCGGGCAGTTTATCGCCGAAGACTGGTTCAAAGTCGTCTTTAACCCGTCGTTCCCGTACCGGTTGGTGCACATGGTTTTAGCGGCCTACCTGACCACCGCGTTCGTGGTGGGGGGCGTCGGCGCGTGGCATCTCATCCGCGATGCCAAGGACCGGGGTGCCCGCATCATGTTTTCGATGGCGATGTGGATGGCGCTGATCGTGGCCCCCCTTCAAGTCGTGGTTGGCGATTTTCACGGTCTTAACACCCTCGAACATCAGCCCGCCAAGATCGCCGCGATGGAGGGACATTACGAGACGAGACAGGGCGCGCCGCTAATCTTGTTCGGCGTCCCCGACGACGAGGCGGAAGAGACGAAATATGCCGTCGAGGTGCCGAAGCTCGGCTCCCTCATCCTGACCCACGAATGGGACGGCGAGGTTAAGGGCTTGAAGGCGTGGCCGAAAGAGGACCGTCCGCCCGCCGAGATCGTCTTCTGGACCTTTCGGATCATGGTGGGGATCGGCATCGCGATGATGGCGCTCGGGTTGTGGAGTGGTTTTCAGCGCATGCGGGGTAAGCTCTACGACACGCCGTTGATGCTGTGGGCTGCGGTGGCTTTGGCGCCCAGCGGGTTCGTCGCCGTCGTCGCCGGGTGGATCACCACTGAAGTGGGCCGCCAGCCATGGACGGTTTATGGATTGTTGCGGACGGTCGACAGTGTGTCGCCCATCGGCGCGGCGGCGGTCGGTGCGTCGTTGGCGGCGTTCGTCGTCGTCTATTTCTTCGTCTTCGGGGCGGGCGTTTTTTATATCCTGCGCCTGATGTCGAAAAGCCCCGATGCGGGCACGGCGACCGAGATCGGGCCGAGCCGCGCCGCTGGTTTGACGCCCATGCAGGCAATCAAGCGCGCCTTGCCCGGCGTTGATGGAGGAAAAGACTGATGGAAATCGATCTTCCCTTCATCTGGGCCGGTTTGATCGCCTTCGCGATCCTGGCTTATGTGGTTCTCGATGGTTTCGATCTCGGTGTCGGGATTTTGTTCCCGCTTTTGGACACCGACAAAAACCGCGATCAGGCGATGAACTCGGTCGCGCCCGTCTGGGATGGGAACGAGACCTGGCTGATTTTGGGGGGCGGCGGTCTATATGCCGTCTTCCCACTGGCGTACGCGACGGTCCTGCCGGCCTTATACGCGCCCCTAACGGCGATGCTGATTGGTTTGATCTTTAGGGGGGTGTCGTTCGAGTTCCGCTGGAAGACCGAGCGCGGCAAGTTCCTGTGGGACTGGGGGTTCGCGGGCGGTTCGATCCTGGCGGCGTTCGCCCAGGGGATCACGCTGGGCGCGCTGGTGCAGGGGATCGAGATCTCTGATCGTCAGTATGCCGGCGGCTGGTGGGACTGGCTGACACCCTTTAGTTTGTTGACCGGTGTATCTTTGGTGATCGGCTACATGCTCTTGGGGGCGACGTGGCTGATTTTGAAGACCGATGGTAGTCTTCGCGAGCAGGCGCGCGATTTCGCCTGGCGCACCGCGCTGGCGACGCTGTTCCTGATCGGGCTGGTCAGCGTGATCACGCCGTTGTTGAACCCGAACTATGTCGAACGTTGGTTCGGGAGTACGACCATCGCGTTCTCGGTCGTTGTGCCGACGCTGGTGATGGTGTGCGCGCTGGTGTTGTTCCGGGGATTGAAGACGGAAAACGACGTCGCCCCGTTCCTGGCGGCGCAGTCGTTGTTCATTCTATGTTTCGCCGGGATCGGCATCAGCTTTTATCCGTATATCGTCCCCACCGACATCACCATCTGGGACGCCGCCGCGCCCGACAACAGCCTTAAATTCCTTTTGGTCGGCGCGGCGATCCTGATCCCCGTGATTCTCGCCTACACCGCCTACGCTTACTGGGTGTTCCGGGGCAAGGTGGGTGAAGAGGGCTATCATTGAGCGCCGGAATTTGAGCGAGCGCACCAAAAAGCTGTTGTGGTTCGCGCTTCTTTGGTGCGCGGGCGTCGCGGCGCTCGGGGTTGTCGCGTTCGTCATCCGGGCTTTCATGGGGATGTAAGTGCGCTAAGCTCTGATCATGAACGCCGCCGAATATAACGACTTCTGCCACGCCCTCCCGCACACGACCCACGTCAACCAGTGGGGTGGGGCGGATGTTTGGAAGATCGGCGGAAAAGTGTTCGCGATCGGCTGGTTCGATGAAGACACTTATCCCGCCATCACCTTTAAAACCTCCGAGATCGTCTACGAGATCCTCCGCGACGCGCCCGGCTGCCGGCCCGCCCCTTATCTCGCTTCCAGGGGCATGAAGTGGATCCAGAGCTACGACCAGCCCGGCCTCGATGACGGCCAGTTGAAGGATTATCTGCGTGAATCCTATCGGGTCGTGTCGCTGGGGCTGACCAAGAAGCTGCAGAAAGAACTGGGCCTGAACCAGGCGTGATGGCAGGGACGGGGCGCCCCCTCACCCGGCTCGCTTTGCTCGCCACCCTCTCCCGGGGGAGAGGGACACTGTGAGGGGCAATGGATTCAATCGGTACGTGCCGTCGTGATCGAAAATGGGTCCTGGATACCTCACGATGTTCGGTTCCGGGATAGACGTATTGTTCAGCGTATGCGGGCCATGGTGAAGCTGTCAGGTTTCCTTTAAAATTCAGGTGTATAGAGTACGCACACCCCGACACACGCCGGCCCGGCGTTATACCGGGAAATCATGGGACCGCGATGAAGGAACTCCTCGCCCGTCTGACGTCGAAGCCGCTGATCGCCTTTGAAATGGCGTTCGGCTCTTTGCTGATCAACATCATGGCCCTGGCCTCGCCCCTGTTCGTGATGCAGGTGCTGAACCGCTACGTCGGGCAGGGGGTGGACGCGACCCTGTTCACCCTCACGGCGGGCGTGCTTCTTGCCGTCGGTTTCGAATTCATTTTAAGGCAGTCGCGGATGGCGTTGGCGAGAGGCGTCAGCGCCGGCCCGGACGCGGCATTGGCGGGGCGCGCGTTCGACACGCTCACCCGTGCGAAATCCGCCGATCTCGATAAAACCGCACCCGAAGCCCGGAAAGAGATCGTCGGCGGCACCCAGGCGATCGAAACCGCTTATAACGCAACCAACCTGACGACGGTCCTGGACGCGCCCTTCGCGTTCCTGTTCCTGTTCGTTTTATGGATCATCTCGCCGGTTCTGGCGGGGGTGGCGGCGATATTCGTCGTCGCCGTGTGGGGCGCCGGCGTGATGGGGCAGAAACATCTGCAACGTCTCACCGCTGAATTGCAGGGTGTGACCCAGGCCGGGAGTGCGCTTCTCGCCACCGCGACCCGCGAAGGCGATATGATCCGCAGCTTCAACGCAGGCGATCATCTGCGAGGGGAGTGGGAAGCGAATATCGCCCACGCGCAAGAGCTTCGCCGCCGCATGAACAGCTCTCAAGGTCTGGTGCAGACCGTCACCGGCAGCGCCATGGCGTTGATGAGTGTCGCCGTGATCGGGATTGGGGCAGTGCTCGTGGTGAAGGGGGAATTGAACGTCGGCGCGATGATCGGCGCCAACATTCTGGCATCGCGCGCGCTGCAGCCGGTCACCCGGTTGGCGGGGCTGGGGGCGGCGTTGGCCCGCGCGAAACAATCGCTTTCCGTGTTCGAGACTCTCGCGGCGACCGCACGCGAGGCCGAGGGCGGCACCCGGATCTCCGATGTGCAGGGCCGGATCGAATTTCGTGACATGGCGTTCAGCTATCCCGAAAGCCGCCGCACGTTATTCGAACACCTGACCCACACCGTCGAGGCGGGCGATGTGGTGACGGTGATCGGGAATAATGGCGCGGGCAAGTCGACGATGGCGAGGTTGCTGATGGGTCTGGTCGAGCCCGTCCACGGGCAGATTCTGATCGATGGGGTCGACCTCAAGCAACTCGATCCCGCGTGGTGGCGGAAACAGGTGGTCTTCCTGCCGCAGGACCCGGCCCTTCTGAACGCGACGATCCGCGACAACATCACCGTCAACGCGCCGGATCTGGATGACGACCGATTAAGAGATGTGATCGAACGGGCGGGGTTGCGGAAATTCCTGGACGAAAGCCCGGACGGTCTCGATACGCTTATACTCGATAACGGCTGGCGGCTGGCCGAAGGGATCCGCCGTCGTGTCGCCCTGGCCCGCGCGCTCGCTTCCGATGGCCGGATCATCGTCATCGACGAGCCGACGGAAAGCCTGGATGACGAGGGCTGCCGCGCGGTCTACCGGGTCCTCGCGACGATGGCCGAACAGAAACGCACCATCATCGTCATGTCGCACGACCCCGATATCGTGAAGGGACCGCACACGCGGATTGATTTGAATAGTAAGCCGGTTCCGATGATCGACATTTTCGGGCAGAAACAACTCCCCAAACCCCAGCCGAAACTCGAAGGCCCCGACAGTAAAAAGGCGGTGGAGCAATGAGCGCGGCACCTGAAACGCACGCAGATCATACCGTCACGCTCGCGACCCACTCGACGTTCTGGGTGAGTGCGCTCGCGGTGGTGGCGTTCGCCGCCTGGGCGCATTTTTCGACGTTGGATATCGTCAGCCAGGCGTCGGGCGAGGTCATACCCTCGTCCCAGGTCAAGACGGTCCAGCACCTGGAAGGGGGGATTGTCCGCGAGATCAAGGTGGTCGAGGGGCAGAAAGTCTCAGCCGGGCAGACGCTTGTCGTGTTGGAGCCGACCGTCAGCGGCGCCGAGGTGGCCGAGCTTCGGGTGCGCCTGACGTCGCTCGAGACCGATATCGCGCAACTGGATGCTTTGGCGCGCGGTGCCGAGGCCCCCGCATTCACCGATCGTCTTCTCTCGAACCATCCCGAGCTCGCCCAACAGGCGCGGGCGCGCTTCGATACGCGCCTTAAGCGGCACATGAACGACCTCTTGAAACAGGAACAGACGATTGAGCAGCGCCGCCAGCAGATCGCCGAGATCGAAGGGCGGATGGCCGGCAATCAAAAGAGCCTGGAACTGGTGAAGGAGCAGATCGGCATGAGCGCCGAGCTGTTGAGAAAAGAATTGATCAACAAGTTCCGCCACCTCGATCTGTTGAAAGAGGGACGCGCCCTCGAAAACCAGGTCGATGGCGACCGCGCGCAGCTGGCGCGTGCACAGACCGCGCTCGCCGAGGCCGAAGCGGAATTGAATCAGATCAAGTCCGCGTTCGCCGACAACGTGCAGCAGAACCTCGAAGAGGCGCGCTTGCAATACCGCGAGCTTTCCGAACGCGTGACCAAGTTCGAGGATAGTCTTGAACGCACCGTCGTGCGCTCACCCGTGGGGGGCGTCGTCAAAACCCTTGATGTCGTCACGGTGGGGGGTGTTCTGAAGCCGGGTCAGGCAGTCGCCGAAATCGTCCCCATCGATGACACCCTGATCGTCGAAGCCAAGCTCAGAACACAGGACATCGGCTATATCGCGGTCGGCCAGACGGCGACGGTCAAGCTCGCGTCATCCGATGCGGTGCGCTTCGGGGATCTCAAGGGGGAAGTCGCGGAAGTCAGTCCCGACACCCTCATCAGCGAAGACGGCCAGCCGTTCTATCGGGTGAAGATCGAACTCGGCCGCGATTACTTCGAAAAAGGGGGCGAGCGTTACGCGCTCTATCCCGGCATGCAGGTTCAAACCAGCATTCTGACCGGCGAACGGACGGTGATGGCGTATATCCTCGACCCGCTTCTGTATCGCATGAACGACGCGTTCCAGGAGAGGTAGTGGCCTCTAGCTGACGGTGAAGTCGCTGTCGTCGAGGTCCGCCCCCAGCACGCCGAGCAGTTCGATCTCCATATCCACGACCTGATCGCCGTCGGCGTCGATCTCCAGCACCTTGAGGGCCTCGTTGAAGCGCCCGGATGCCGCGCCGCCGCCTTGGAAATCCTGCGTTTCGTCGCCCATGAAGCTGAACGAAGCGATGCCGCCGAACGCGATGGTGTCGGTGCCGTCGGCCTCAAAGTCCGAAATCGTGTCACGGTTGCCGGCCCCGATGCCGCTGTCGCCGGCGTTCAGGTCGAAGACGAAGCGGTCGCTGCCCCTGCCGCCGATCATGAAGTCGACGCCGGTGCCCCCGTCCATCACGTCGTCGCCGCCGTGACCTTCGAGCCGGTCGTTGCCGGACCCACCATGAAGTTCGTCCGAACCCCCGTCACCCCAGAGGGTGTCGTTGCCGGCATCGCCGAACAACGTGTCGCCGCCTTCTTGTCCGAACAGAAGGTCGTCGCCGTCGCCGCCGTGAAGCTCGTCCTTGCCTTCCGCGCCGATCAGGATGTCATTACCCGCATCGCCGAAGATCAGGTCGTTGCCCGCTTCGCCACGCAGGGTGTCGTTGTCGTCGCCGCCGTGGATCTCGTCGTTGTCGTCACCCCCATAGATGATGTCGTTGCCGCCATCGCCGAACAGGGTGTCCTTCCCAAGGCCGCCCCACAACCGGTCGTCGTTGGCGCCGCCGTGGATTTCGTCGTTGCCGTCGTCGCCGTAAAGCTGGTCGTTGTCGTCCCCGCCTTCGATGACGTCACTGCCGTCACCGCCGGTGATGGTGTCTTCACCTGCACCGCCGAAGATCACGTCCTGGCCGCCTTCGCCGTTGATGATGTCATCCCCGTCGCCGCCGTCCAGGGTGTCGCCCTGGTTGCCGCCGAAAAGCTGGTCGTTGCCCGCGCCGCCCGAGATCTGGTCCTGGCCGCCGCCGCCGTTAATGACGTCGTCACCATCACCGCCCTGCAGGTTGTCGTCGCCGGCACCGCCTTCTATGGCGTCGTCACCATCGCCGCCGAGAACGACGTCGTTGCCGCCGCCGCCCGCGATCGTATCATTGCCGAGACCGCCGAAGATGATGTCGTTGCCCGCGCCGCCGTTAATGTCGTCGTCGCCGTCGCCACCGTCGATGTCGTCGCTGCCGGCGTCACCGAAAATGGTGTCGTTGCCGCCGTTCCCCTGAATGGTGTCGGCACCCTTGCCCCCATTGAGGATATCGTCACCATCGACCGAGACGACGACCGTGGCCGCCGCGACGGCGCTGGTTGACGTGCTCGACTGCTGCCCCGTATCCGTATCCGTCTCGGTGGCGGTCGCGGTGACCGTGAGACTGAAGTCGGCGGCGCCCACGGGCACCGTGATCGTCAGGCCGCTCAAATCAGCTGAGTTCAGTTCCACCGTGCCCGGGCCGGTCACGTTGCCCGCGGACAGCGATGCGCCTGTTGGCAGGCCGGACACCGTGATCGTCAGGTCTTCGGAGCCGTCGAGATCGCCCAGCAGGGCCGAGATCAAAAGCGCGCCGGTGAGCGTGGTCGCGCCGCTCTGCCCGTCGCCGATGATGGTGTCGCCCTTGTCGCCGCCGTTGATGACGTCATTGCCGCCACCGCCGATAAGGGTGTCTTTCCCATCCGTGCCGTCGATCACCTGATCGCCTGCATCCGGATCGGCGAGGGTGATGTCGGAAACGGTGAGGGTCGGTGTGTCGACGACCGCATCGACCGTCACATCAAGCGTGGCCGGATCGGAAACCGTCTCCGCGCCGCTGACCTGGCTGGTCGCCGTCGCGGTCACGGTCAGCGCGAAATCTATGTCGCTGTTTTCGGCGGGGGTGATGGTCAGCCCGGAGAGATCCGCCTCCGAGAGCGTCCACGTGCCATCGTTGTTGTCGGTTCCCGCTGACAACACCGCGCCCGCGGGTACGTCCGCGACGGTGATGGAGATGTCGTAACCGCCCGTGGCGTTGCCGATCGTCGCGGAAATATCGAGCGCGATTGCGGTGTCCTCGTCACCCTGAGCCGCTGAAACGCTGACGGAGATGTCGGGAGCGAAGAAACCGTCGACAACCTCGCCGGTTTCGGAATCGATGACCTTGATATCCACTTCTTCGAGGTTGTTCACCTCGATGCCGAGCGCGGCGAAATACTGGCTCGGGCCGGAATTCGAAGATGCATCCGCGTTCGCTGCGACGAAGCTCATCAGATCGATGACGTCCTGCAGGACCGCGGGGTCCGCCAGGTCGTCGGTTTCGATCGTGATCTTGAGCTTGTCGGTGCCCTTGCTGCCGTCGATGACGTCGCCTGCGAGGTCGGCGAATTTCGCGCGTACGATATCGTCACCGTTACCCGCGTCGATCAGGTCGGCGCCTGCGCCGCCGACGATCACGTCGTCACCGGCGCCACCAAAGATCCGGTCGTCGCCGCCATTACCCTTGAGGATGTCGTCGCCGGCGTTGCCGCGCAGCACGTCATCGCCGCCGCCACCCCGAAGCTCGTCATTTCCTTCACCGCCCTTGAGGACGTCATTGCCGCCGCCGCCGATCAAAAGATCGTCGCCTTCGCCGCCGTCGAGCTTGTCGCGGCCACGGCCACCATGAAGGGTGTCGTTCCCCGTGCCGCCGAAAAGCTCATCCTTGCCGGCGCCGCCGAACAGTTGGTCGTCGCCGTCTTCTCCGTACAAGACGTCGTTGTCGTCGGCGTTCACGAGGACGGTTTCAGTGACGGGTGCGAACGAAAGATCGATGACGACGTCGTCGAAATCGTTGTCGCTCCAGCGCGACGGCAGGTCTTCGAAACTCAGACGCAACGCGCCATCGTTCGATGCCGAAGATTTCACGTGCACCGTGTCGTCGCCGTTGAGCTGAAGATTGGAAGACGTGGCGGACGAGTGATAGACCTCGCCCTTCAGTTCCTTGGCGCGGCCCCATCTGTCGACGAACACCAGTTCGGGTTCGTTGCTGTTGACGGTGGCCGGGCTGCCGTCGTGGTTGCGGAATTCGTAGTGACCGTTGTCGTATCTGTCGAAATTGTTGCGGCTCGCGCCGTCGGCGATGATGAACACGCCGAAATTATCCCCACCGGACAGGTCGAGATCGACGGCGGTGCCGGTTTCGGTGCCGTACCAGCGCCCGTCGGAGGCGTCCTGGAAGATCACTTCCACGTCATACATCGTGCCGTCGGGGGCGATCTTGTAATAGCCCACCGTGTTGCGGTAGCCGGCTTCCTCGCCGACGAAGGTCATGGTGACCTTGTGGTCGTTCTGAAGCTGGAAGTGCGACGGGTCGATGCCGAGCGTGGGTGTCGAGGAAAGGCCGGAAAGGTCGTGCTCGACGGTCTGTTCGACCTCGATCTGGACCTTCGTGTCGGCGCCACCCCTGAGAATGTCGTTCCCCGCGCCACCCGAGAGAGTGTCGTTGCCGGTGTTGCCGAAGATCTCGTCGTCGAGATCGCCGCCCTGGACCACGTCGTCGCCGCCGAGCGCGTCATAAGGCTCGCCCGAACCGTAGTCCGGATCGTCGTCGGCAAGGACGACCGTGTCGCTTGAATCGGTGAACAGTTCCGGGGGTTCTAGGCCGACCACCGAAATATCGTCCAAAAGGCCGCCCCGGCCGTCGTCACGGCCGACGGCGCGGAATTCGAGACGCGTCAGATCGCCTGCACCTTCAAGTTCATAGGTGAACGTCTGCCAGTCGGTGCCCCATCCGCCGTTCGACGTGATGGTGTCGATCACCTGGCCGTTCCAGATCACTTCGATCCCGTTCGACGAGCCCCGGCTGAACGGCGGCGCGGCATAGCTGAACGACAATTCGAAAGTGCCGGTGCCGCCGGTCGGGATGTCCTGATAGATCGAGCTGTTGGTGTCGCGCGCGCCCGAGCCGTCGAGTTCGATATAACGATGGCCGTCGGCGGCGCGGGTCCACCAGTCCGAGCTTTCGATATCCGGTCCCGGGCCTGACGACGTCTGCCAGCCGGTCAGTTCGGCGTTGTTGTTGTTGCGGTGGTTGTGGTGGCGCCCGTGACCGCGCGAATAGCTCACGTCCTCGAAGCTGCCGTTCTCAACCAGGTTAACGCCGTAGACCGTGTCCGTCATGAATGTGGATGCCTTTATCGGATAGCCGCGCTTAGCGCTTAAATTGAATTTCCCAATACACCGGAAATTAGGGTTGAAACCTGACCGGTCCCTTACAGAAAGGCGCGTTTCGTCATTAAACGGGTTGAAATGGCAGGGAAAACGGCTTGCCCTGGGGGCATCCGCCTGCTTCTTTGAGAACCTGAATAATGGACCGCAGGGCTTATGTGGAAAAACCTGCTTCTTGTGCCGGTCGCGCTTCTGGTGGCTTTGCTCTCGCTCGAAGACTGCCTGAGGCGCGAATGCGTTGCGGAAGGCCGCCCCTGCCTGTTACTTGAAAGGTGGATTTCCCGAAAGACGAAGGACGGGGCGGGCAAGGTGCAGATCGGAAGACCCGGAACATCGGCGATTGTCTTGTTCGGCGCGCTGCCATTGCTGGCGACACTGCTGGCCAAGAGCATCGTTTTCGTGTTGATCGTCATGGGGCTGCTCGGTCTCTATGGGGCGTTACGCGATGGTCAGGTTGCCCGGCTGTTGCCACGGTCGGCCATGTTCGTTGCATTGGCGGGATTGGCCTGGCTGACGTTCTCGTCTTTGCACACGTTCGACGGTGACCCCAGGGTCGGTCAGCTGCTGAAGATCCTGTCCCTGGTTATCCTGGGCTTCGGCGCCGCGGATGTTGCACGGAACCTTCCCGACGACATTCGTGGCCGGGCGCTTGACGCGCTCTCGATCGGCATTGCCGTATCCCTTGTGCCCGCCGCCGTCGGCTGCGTGATCTATTACGGTAAGTTCTGGACGCTTATTCACATGATCGAACGTGCCGACCCTTTGTCGATTTTTTCGTCCGGCATGGTCGCGATCGCCATTCTGACGCCGCTGGCTGTCGCCCACCTGGTTGGCCGCGGGCGCGTTTGGCAGGCTGTCCTGCTGGCTGTCGCGTGCGCCGCAATGGCGGTTCTCACAAGTTCCAACGCCGCGGTGGTCGGCTTCGTCGTGATGGCGTTGCTGGCCCCCCTTCTGTGGAAGTTTCCGCGCGTCATGCCTCGGCTGGTGATGGTTGGATGCGTCGTCGGCTTCGTCCTGGTGCCGGCGGGTTTGGCAACGATGTTCGGCGCGGACGTCAGGGCGGCGGTGCCGGATTTTGAACAAAGCCGGCAGACCGACCCGGACGGCTTCAGGGGCTCGATGGGGCACCGTTATTACATTTGGCGGTTCGCCGTTGCCCGCGCTATCGAACGGCCGCTCGCGGGGTGGGGGCTGGACACGTCGCAAGATATACCGGGCGGGCATGTCAATATCGCCATCGGCAAGGAACTGATGCCGCTTCATCCGCACAACGCGACGCTGCAGTTATGGCTGGAACTCGGCATTCCCGGCCTGTTGATTGCCGCTGCGATATTCTGGGTGATTATGGTCTCCCGGTTCGGTGGTCCGGAAAGCGCGGTGGAGGTGTACGTCAAGCCGTTGACCCTGACGGTCATGTTTGTGTGCATGAATACGACGTATGGAATTTGGCAGACGTGGTGGCTTTCCTTGCTGGCGCTTTCGCTGGCCGCGTTATTCCTGTCTTGCCGGCAGCGCGACGACAAAACCGGCGGGGCCGGCTGATTTCAGGACACAGCCGGCACGCGAATCACGAACGTCGTGCCCATGCCTTCTTCGCTCTCGAACGATATGTCGCCCGACATGCTTTCGACGAGCCGGCGCGTCAATGTAAGGCCGATGCCGCTGCCGCCGATATTCCCGGCTTCGCGGCCGAGCCTGTTGAACGGTTCGAAAATATCGCCGGCGAGGTGCGTGGGGATGCCGGGGCCGGTGTCCGTAATCTCGAAGCGGACATAGCCGTCCTCCGTCCTGCAGCCGATCCGCGCTGAGCCGCCCGGGCTATTGTATTTGACGGCATTCGAGAGGACGTGAAACAGCGCCTTTCTGAGTTTGAACGCGTCGGCGCGGACCTGACCCGCCGGGCGAGGCTCGTCGCTGCGGGTGATGGCGATATGCCGTGCCTCGGCGAGCGGGGCCACCATGGTGACGGTTTCCTCGATCAACGTGTTCGGGTCTATGTCTTCGAGATGGAGGTCGTTCGTCGTGCTTTCGAGGCGGGCGAATTCCATGATCTCGTCGAGGAGCGCCATCAGATTTCGTGCGCTTTCCTCGATCTTGCCGAGGCGATCCTTGAGGCGGTCGTCGTCGTGAATATCCGGCGACATCTGCAGGACCTGGGTGAACCCCAGAATGGCGTTCATCGGCGTGCGGAATTCGTGGCTCATGGAGGACAAGAACTTGGATTTCACCCGGTTCGCCTCGACGGCGGCCTCGCGTGCCCGTTCCAGGTCTTCGGTCCGTTCCTCGACCCGATGTTCGAGCAGTTCCCGAGATGCCCGGAGTTCGCGTTCGTATCCCGCCAGCCGTTCCTGCATGTCGTTGTAGGCGGCGATCACGCGGCCGATTTCATCGTCGGACTGCCAATCCACTTTCTCCAACGCATCGCCGCGGCTTTCGTTGATCGCCGAAACCAGCTTGCCGAGGGGCTTGGTCACGGTTCTGCGGTGTGCGAAGACCGACGCCGCAAGGGCGGCGGCCAGCAACATGACCCCGAGGACCGTGTGCTCGATCAACTGGTCTCGAATTTCTTCGCGCAGATTGCGGTCGGTCACGACCAGTTTCAGGGTGCCGACGCGGCGAACCTCGCTCCCCTCGGTGTAGTTGACCGAGATCGTCTTGACGAAATCCGGTTCGGCGCCGTCGAGCGTCCCGAAACTGTCCAGCACGTTGCCGTCCTTGTCATGGACGGCGATGCCGATCAGGTTGGGCTCGCTGATGATGCTGGCCAGCATCAGGCTGAGGTGCTCGGTGTCCCTGTCGGCGACTGATTCCGCGAGAATGATCGATTGACTGGCGGCCAGCGTGTTCATCCGGTGGATGATCTCGGCGCGCGACTTCTCGTAACTATGCCACGTCTCGATGACGATGCATGCCAGGAACACCCCCAGGAAGATCGGGGTGACGGTGACAATGAACTTGGCGCTCAGGGAACCCGACAACAACCCGCCCCATGAGCGCCGCTTGACGGCGCCGTCTCCGTTCACGTCTGTGCCGTCACTTGCCACGGATTTCCGCCGGTGTGGACAAGATGCTCGGCCATAAACGGTCGGCGATCTCGATATTCTTGAGGCGGTCCTTGTCCCAGACTTTTTGGGTGCCGAGATCGAGTTGCAGGTAGAGCTTCCCGCTCTCGATCACCCACGCGTTGGGATCGGCATCGAACTTGCGCCCGACACGCACACCATACGAGCACCAACCGCCGTAGGCCGGTGTATACTTGCCCGGCTCGCGGATGAATTTTCTGAGGTTGTCCCGAGTCGAGAAAAAATAGACCGCGCCGTCGTGCCCGGCGCTCAGGGATTTACTGCCCTGGACCGGCCGGCCCGGGTCGAAATAGCTGACGGGATCGTAGCCGTGAAGGGCGACCCCCGCCGGTCCGACATTGACTTCGTCCGCCGCTATGGCGGCGCTTGCATACAGCGCGAGCGCGATCACCCAGCCGGTGACGCTGATCGTGGAGGTGTTCGACATTCAGACCCCTCAAAGTGTCGAATCCTGATTTGTAATACTTTTAGTAAAATTCGAATGAAATGACCAGCGGATGGCGGGGGAATAGTGGGTCATCCGGCCCCGTGGCCAAAAAATTCCCGCCAAACTTCCGAAAGCTATTCGGGGCCAGTTCCCATCCTTACCTATCGCCTGTAACCTGAGATTCCGAAGTTTGAGTGTAACTCCAGCCCTCGAAGGACCGTCCATCCCCATGTCCCTGATTGCCGAAGCCGCTATTTTCCTGGGCGCCGCCGTGGTGGCGGTGCCGCTGTCGAAGCGGCTCGGGTTGGGCTCGGTGCTCGGCTATCTTCTCGCCGGGGCGGCCATCGGGCCTTGGGGGCTCCGGCTGGTATCGGACGTCGAGAGCATCCTGCATTTCGGTGAGTTCGGGGTCGTCCTTTTGTTGTTTCTGATCGGTCTCGAATTGCAGCCGGAACGTCTTTGGACCATGCGCCGGCCGGTGTTCGGCCTGGGCGGTGCCCAGGTCATGATCAGTGCCGCGATCCTGGCGGCGGCGTCTTACGGGTTTGGGGTGCCCTGGCCCGGCGCCGTCGCTATCGGGGTTGCGTTGTCTCTGTCCTCGACCGCGTTCGCCCTGCAGATCATGGCCGAGAAGGGGCACCTGACGACACGCTACGGACGGTCCGCGTTCTCGGTCTTGTTGTTCCAGGATATCGCCGCGATCCCGATCATCGCTTTGGTGCCGCTTTTGGGCGGTGGTAAGGAAATGACGGGGGCCGATCTCTGGGTTGACGGGTTGACCATTGCGGGGGTCATCGCCGCCGTGATCGTGGTCGGGCGGTATTTGTTGAAGTTCGTCCTCTCGAATATCGCCGAGACCGGACTCCGCGAGATTTTCACCGCGTGTGGGCTTTTGACGGTCGTCGGCACGGCTTTGCTGATGCAGTCGGTGGGTCTTTCGATGGCGCTGGGGGCGTTCCTGGCGGGCGTGCTGCTGGCCGACAGCGAGTACCGCCACGCGTTGGAGGCCGATATCGAGCCGTTCAAGGGGCTGTTGCTGGGGTTGTTCTTCATCGCCGTCGGCATGTCGGTGAACTTCGGGCTGCTGATCACGGAATTCATCGCCGTGATCGGATGCGTGGTCGGTTTGGTCGCGGTTAAGGCGGCGGTGTTGTGGGGCTTGGGGTATATCAACGGGCTCAACGGTATCGCGAGGCGCAACCTCGCGATTTCGATCTCTCAGGGGGGCGAGTTCGCCTTCGTCATTCTGGGGATTGCTGTGGGCGCCGAAGTGCTGGCGCGCCAGAATGCCGAAATGGCGATCCTCGTGGTGACGTTGTCGATGGCGGTGACGCCGCTGCTTTATCTGATTTCCGACCGCTTCAACGCCCAACCGCAGCCCGATATCCCCGAAGACGCCATGCCGGGCGAGGTCGAGCATCCGGTCATCATCGCCGGCTTCGGGCGTTTCGGTCAGATCATCGGGCGCATGCTGCGCGCCAAACGGATCGGCTTCACCGCGTTGGAGCTGGATCCCAACCAGATCAACTTCGTCGCCAAGTACGGCAACAAGATCTATTACGGGGATTCGACCCGCTACGACGTCATGCTGGCGGCGGGGGCGTCGGAGGCCAAGGTGCTGTTACTTGCCGTCGACGATCCCGATCAATCGGTCCGGACCGCGGAACTGGTGCGCGAACGCTTCCCCAACATGACCGTGATCGCGCGCGCCAAGGACCGCCAGCACGCGTATCGATTGATGGAGCAGGGCGTCACCCACGTCATCCGCGAGACCTTCCATTCCGGGATCGAGGCCGGCCGCATTACCCTCGAAAACATCGGGTTTGCGTCGAAGGACGCCAAGTATATTGCCGAGCTGTTCCGCGATCACGACGAACGGCGGCTCAAGCACCAGTTCGGCCATCACACCGACGAAAAGGCGTTTCAGGAATCCGCCAAGGCGTGGGCGGTGGAGCTGGAAGAAATCTTCGCCCAGGACGCCCTCGACGATAAATCGGAAGAGGGTGAGAAGAAGGGATAGGCCTCCTCACCTGTCCTCTCCTCCACACGTGGAGGAGAGGGACCCTGTCGCCATATTCCTCTCCCCCTCAGGGGGAGAGGTTAGGTGAGGGGGCGCGGTGTCCTCCCGTACGTCGCCCTGAACTTGATTCAGGGTCCATGAGGGCCATCCGTATCGGCATCCAGCCGCATGGGTCCTGAATCAAGTTCAGGACGACGGTGGTGTCTATTTACGACGAACCCGTCTGCCCCGGACCTGATCCGGGGCCTATGTCTGAACAGGCAACAGCCGTTGCGATCGGAAATGGGTCCCGGCTCGCGCCTGCGGCCCGTCCGGGATAGACGGTGTTCGGTATCAAATCACATCGTCATTCCGGCGCAGGCCGGAATCCATACCAGCGGTCAATCTGGACCCCGGCCTTCGCCGGGGTGACGCGTTTGCTAGAAGAGATTGTTGAAGAAGCTTTCCCACTGCTCCCGAGTCGTCCATTTCATGAACCAATAGGCGAGTCCGATCAGGATAAGGATGGCTAATAGAGTGTACGACAGGAACATCCGAAGTCGCTTGTTCTTGACGAACTTGAATACATGATCCGGATTGATCGGGACTTGCAAATTTGAAACCTACTCGATCCGGTGCACGAGGCGTGCGCGGATGGTGCCGTCGAGGTTGCGGATGTCCGAGAGAATTTCTTCCGCCTCATCCACCGCCCCATCGGCGTCGAGCACCACGTAACCGATATCGCCTTCGGTCTGGTAGTACTGGCCGGCGATGTTGGTGCCGTGCTTGGCGAACACTTCGTTCAAACGCGTCAGCTCACCAGGGAGGTTCTTCTGAACCTGTAAAAAGCGTGTTCCCGCCGGGCGCGGGGGCAGCAGGACCTGCGGGAAGTTGACCGCGCCCACCGTGTTGCCGATGTCGGAATAGTCGCACAGCTTGCGCGCCACTTCCTCGCCGATGCGCTCCTGCGCCTCTTCGGTCGAGCCGCCGACATGCGGCGTCAGGATCACGTTCTCGAGCCCCTGAAGGGGGGAGGTGAACGTTTCCTTGTTGGAGCCGGGCTCGGCCGGGAAGACGTCGATCGCGGCACCCGCGAGGTGTTCGGATTTGAGCGCCTTGGCGAGGGCATCGATATCGACCACTTTCCCACGCGCGTTGTTGATCAGATACGCGCCCTTTTTCATCGATTTGATCTCGTCGGCGCCGATCATGCCGCGGGTTTCCGCCGTGTCGGGCACGTGAAGCGAGACCACGTCGGCCTCTTTCAGAAGGTCTGCGAGTGAGGCCGTTGGCTCAACGTTACCGTGGCGGAGTTTATCGGTGTGATCGTAATAGACGACCCGCATGCCCATCGCTTCGGCAAGCATTGAAAGCTGGGTGCCGATATTCCCGTAACCGACGATCCCCAGCGTCTTGCCCCGGACTTCGCGGGACCCGACAGCGGATTTCTGCCAGCCGCCGGCGTGCGCCGCGACCGAGCGGGGGAAGGTGCGCCGGAACAGCATCACGATCTCGGCGATGGTCAGTTCGGCGACGGAACGGGTGTTCGAAAACGGCGCGTTGAAGACGGGTACGCCCCGGCGCTGCGCGGCGGCGAGGTCGATCTGGTTGGTGCCGACCGAGAAACACCCGACCGCGACAAGGCGATCCGTGGCGGCGAGCACGTCTTTGGTGATCTGGGTCCGCGACCGAATACCGAGAATGCGGGTTTCCTGAAGCGCGTCGGTGAGATCGGTGCCGTCGAGGGCTGTCGTCAGGCGTTCGATGTTCTGGTAGCCCGCCTTCTTGAAGGTGTCGACGGCGGTGTCGCTGATCCCCTCCAGCAACAGGACCTTGATCTTGTCCTTGGAAAGGGATGGGTTCTGGATCGATGTCATTTGGATTGCCTCGGCCGGTAACCGGAAGAGCCGGTTTCATAGCCCCTTCGCACCTGCAATACAACGGTTGTTGATTACCCTCATCCTGTCCTTCTCCCAAGGGAGAAGGAACGAAAACCGCAACCTCCCCTCTCCTCGGGGAGAGGGTAGCGCGCATGGCGCGCCGGGTGAGGGGTCAGAGCGATTTCAGCCAGAATTTGAGCGGTTTTTCCGTCTCGCCGTCCCGATCCACGTCTTTCCATGAGAAATAACAGACAAGGCTCTCGACCGGCTCATACCCGAAATGCCGCCACACGTTATCCAGCGGTTCGGCGTCTTTCGGTTTCAGCGGATGATCGTCGGGGCGCTGCACCCCACAAAAGACGAGGGTGTTGAAACGATCGAAACCGCGCGCGTGCGCCTCGCGACCGTCCATGAACTGTCGATAGATACCCCGGCCGCGGTAATCCGAAAGCAGTACGGATTCGGCGCAATAGAAGATGTCATCGAGCGGGATGGCGGCGTCGACGAAGGGTTTTTTGATCTCGTCGTGCTCGTCAATCAGCGGCATCCCCGTCGACGCCCCGATCATATCGTCGCCGTCGAAGGCGGCGATGCAGACAGCGCCATCTGAAGCCGCGAAACCCGCGAGATATTCGCGCTCGTACGCGATATCGCCGTCATAAAGATAGGGCCAGTCCCTGAATACCCGGATGCGAAGCTGGGCAAGGTTTTCAAGGTGATCGTTCAACCCTGTCGTCGGGGTGAGGGCGCGGACGTCGAGCGGCAAGGACTCAACCCGCCTTGCGCTGCGGCGGTACGAAACGCCGGGTCACCTGTTCACGGATCTGCTGCGCCAGCTCCTGCACGACCTCGTTGGTCTGGCTGGTGCGGGTGTACAGATTGACATGGAACGGCGTCAGCACCGGCAACCCGGAATCGGGCCCGAGGATTTCCAGGTGCGGCGGCACCGAGCTCTGCAGCAGGGCGGTAACGGCAAGATCGGCTTCGATCTTGGCCAGCATCACCTCGTGGCCGGACGGGCCGACGATGCGCCAGTCACGTCCCTGTTTTTCGAGGCCGTGAAGCATCGCGGCGCGGAAAGTGCAGCTCGGATTGGCATTGCCGACGGGCAGCGGATCTTCGTGCCAAATGCGCCCGCCCGGGCACCCGAGCCAGACGAGGTCTTCGGTCAAAAGCCGTTCCGCGCCCTGCGGGGTGTCGGATTCCGTGGTCAGCGTCAGATCGATGTCGCCCTTCGCCAGCGCCTTTTTCAGCTCGACCGAGGACTCGCACGTCAACTCGATCTGGACCTTGGGCCAGGCATGTTTGAAGGCGCGCAGAATCGGCGGCATGAACGGGCGAATGATATCCCCGGGAACGCCGAGACGTACCTTGCCCTCGAAACCCGGTGCGTTCATCAGGCCCCAGATCTCGTCGTTGAGCGCGATCAGGCGGCGTGCATGCAAAAGCAGGCGCTCGCCCTCCGGGGTCAGCGTCAGTTGCCGGTGCTCGCGATCGAACAGCTCTTTCTGCAGCAAGTCCTCGAGCCGCTTGATCTGCTGGCTGACCGCGCCCTGGGTGAGGTTCAGCAGCCGCCCGGCCGCCGTCATGCCGCCGGTTTCGGCGGTCGCCACGAAGGCCCGGGCCAGCGCCACGTCGATGTTTCGGAGCGGGATCAATGCATCATTAGAGTTCATAATGGAAGATATCATACTAATTCCATTTCCTAATGCAATGAAATAGACGATGGTCCGCGCCAACAGCCCGCAAGAAAGCCGCGTATCGGGTGGGCGCCAATCCACGGATGGCGCATTCTCGGGCACCTGAAACGGAGAAGGATCATGTCACAGTATATTGCAGTCCTGGATCAATCGGCGCGTTTCATCGGCGAGCGTCACAACCTGCCGGCGCGGCTGGCGCGCTATGTCATTCTGGCCCTCAGGGTGCAGGCCGAACGGCGTCAACTCGCCATGCTCAGCGACGCGCAACTCGAAGATATCGGCGTCAGCCGCGCCGACGCGGACCGGGAAGCTGGGCGTCCGCTCCTCGACATTCCGGCACATAGAAGAAGCATGCTCAACCTGTGAGCGGGGAATACAGGATCATGGTCGCGGCGCCGGACGGGCATCAATCCGTTAAAAGGCGCCGCGCCATGGCCTTCATTTCAGTGACGTATTTCTTCTGCGGCCAGCCGCATCCGAACCTCAGCCGTTCCCAGTTCTCGAACGACAACAGCATCCACAGAACATCGGTCGCCTGGGCCTGCGTATGATCGTTCGATAAATCACCATCCTTCTTCAACGCTTTGACGGCGGCATCGCAGCCGTGGCGCACCGCCCGCATGCGGTCGTCCCATGCCATCCCGGCATCCGGGTCGCCCACCCGCATATCCAATAAAGCCCTGGCGACACCGGCGATTTCGGGGATGTAGTCGCCCCACGCCTCGATGAACGCGTCCAACCGCTCACCCCCCGACGACGCATTGCGGCTCTTTTCGAGCCTGCCGTCCACGTCCTTGATCCGGTCGATGTATTGCGTCACCGCGACGAGGAGGTCGGTGCGCGCGGGGAAGTGAAGATAGAGCGCCTGACGGCTGACGCCCGCCAGCTTCGCGATGTCGCCCATGCGGGTTTTCTTCGCATCCCCCGATTCCAGTGCCCGCCACGCGGCGTCGAGGATTCTTTGCCGGGTTTCCGGATTGCCACTTGACACAGTGTAAAGCTCCTGTTATTTCGTCCGCCATCAACTTTACACAGTGTCAAGTTGGAAGCAAGAAATTAGATCATACGAAAGGAAAGACCATGCAAGACCAACCCATCCTCGTCATCGGCGCGACCGGCAAAACCGGCGCGCGCATCGTTCGTAAGCTGATTGAAAAGGGCGAGAATGTCCGGGCGGGCTCGCGCCACGCGCCGATCCCGTTCGACTGGGACGATCCCGAAACCTGGGCGCCCGCCTTGTCCGGCGCCGGTGCGGTATATGTTTCGTATTTCCCCGATCTCGCGTTTCCGGGGGCGTCGGACAAGATCGAAGCCTTAACCGCTCTGGCAAGATCGGCGGGTGTCGAGCGCCTTGTGCTGCTGTCGGGCCGGGGTGAGCCGCATGCCCAGCTTTGCGAGGGGATCGTTGTCCGCTCGGGCATCGACTACACGCTCGTCCGTGCGTCATGGTTCGCGCAGAACTTCTCCGAGGGGTATCTGGTGGAACCCGCCCTTAACGGCGAAATCACGTTGCCGGCGGGCGATGTCCGCGAGCCGATCATCGACGTCGACGATATCGCCGACGTGGCGGTCGCGGCGCTGACGGAGGACGGTCATAAGGGCGAACTCTATGAGGTGACGGGACCGGAACTTCTCTCGTTCGCCGATGCAGCGGCGGAACTGTCGCGGCACATGGGTCGGGAAGTCGCCTATCGGCCGATCAGCCTCGACGATTTTCACGCGGACATGACGGGCATCGCCGGGGATTTCGTGGCGGACGTCCTGACCGAAATCTGCCGCATCACCCTCGATGGCCGGAACGAATACGTCACCGACGGGGTCGAGCGCGCGCTTGGCCGGCCGGCGACCGACTTCGCCGCGTTCTGCCGCAAGGCCGCCGCGTCCGGTTTCTGGAAGCGGGCGGCTTGAGGACAATACCGGTCGGCGACCGCAATGCGTTTCAATCGACGCGTGCTAATCTCATACGAAACACGAACTGTGCAGTATTGGGGGAAACATGATCGATCACGTATCGGTCGCGGTCGCCGACTTGGCCGCCAGTGCGGAATTTTACGAGGAAGTCCTGGAGCCCTTGGGCCTGAAACGGATGGTCGACCGCGAGGCGACCGTCGGTTTCGGCAAGCGGTATCCGGAGTTCTGGTTGAACCGGCGGCCGGACATGCTGCCGGTCTCGGACGATACCGGGCATCATGTCTGTCTCAGGGCGCCCGACCGTGACGCGGTGACGGCGTTCTATGAGCGCGCGATCGATAACGGTGGCAGGGGTGACGGTGCGCCGGGTGAACGCCAAGCCTCGATGTCGAACTACTTCGGCGCCTTCATCCGTGACCCGGACGGCAACAAGATCGAAGCGGTAACGTTTCCGCGCGACTGATATGGGCTGAAAATAGGGTGAACCACGGAACGTATTCGTCAATGAGTTGAAACCCGTTCTGCCCTATACTTCGGCGATGGCAAATGACAATGCGGATATCAGGAATTTTGTCGAAAAGATAAAATTTGAAACACTGGTCGTTCCGGCGGCGCGTGAAATCCTGCATGCCGAGCTGAAGGACCTATTCGAACACTGGACAGAGTTGCGTGGGCGACGCTTCGCACCGGCCTGGTCCGCTTTCGATTGGGACGGTGTGCCGCCCAGGCTCGTGCCGCATTGCGCCACCGTCGAGGTCCGGCGCAATCCGCTGGATTTCGTCTACGTTTACTGGGGGGTCGGCCGCAAGGTGATGCAGCGCGGCGACTATACCGGCAAGTCGATGCGCGACTTCAGGCCCAAGGCCATTGCCGAAAAAGCGATCCGCGAAAGTTGCGAGGTGCTGACCCAGCAGGCGGCGATCTGTGTGATGACAGAATCCCTCGAAAGCGGCCACTCTCAACCGTTCGACTATCAGTTCCTGCGCCTGCCGTTCAGCGAGGACGGCGAGACGGTCAGCCATATTATGGGCGTCGGGCTCTATGACGAGAAGGTGATGCAGCGGGCGTACGACTTTTATAACGCCCAGCCCGACGACGATGTCGACCTTGGCGCGCTGATCCGGCGACTCGACCCGGCGGCCTGTTAATCCGGGCGGCCCGCAAGCCGCCACGCCACCCGCTTCCTGATGTAATCCAGCCCGAAGATTAAAGGGACGCCCAGCCAGGCGATCAGGTAGACCTCGGTCGCGACCGGGCCGGTGCCGAGGATCGTTCCCACCCACGGCACGTACAGGATCGCCCACGAGAAGACGATTTCGAACGTGACCCCGAAAACGATGAGCCGGTTCCTGAACGCGTCCATATCGAGGCCCGAGCCGTAGCGCGACCGTCTCCCGAAAAGATTGCCGATCTGCATCAGAATGATCGACGACAAGGCGATGCCCGTCGCGGAATGATAGAGCGCGTCTCCGGCGTCCAGAGGCGCGCCCCACGTCCAGCCGCCGTCGAACAACACCCAGAAGAACAGACCGAGCGAGAACGCCGCCTCGATCAACCCTAAGAACATGTAGCTGTGCGCGATCACCGGGAACGTCAAAAGCCCCTGGCTGCGGGCGCGCGGCTTTTCCTTCATCACCTGTTTGTCGGGTTTCTCCTGGCCCAGCGCCATCGAGGGGACGATGTCGGTCCCCAGATCGATCGACAGGATCTGGATCACCGTCAGGGCGAGGGGGACGGGGAACAGCATGTACAGCAGATAAGGCATGATCTCCGGCCCGTTCGACACCAGCACGTAGTTGGTGAACTTGCGGATGTTGGCGAATATCGTGCGGCCTTCCTCGATCCCCGCGACGATGGACGCGAAGTTGTCGTCGAGCAGGATCACCTGCGCCGCTTCGCGG
Source organism: Rhodospirillales bacterium (assembly GCA_017644185.1). Taxonomy (GTDB): domain Bacteria; phylum Pseudomonadota; class Alphaproteobacteria; order Rhodospirillales; family Casp-alpha2; genus UBA4479. The sequence goes on along the minus strand of JAEPMA010000002.1, from coordinate 254,281 downwards.
GCGACGTCGGTGCCGTCCTTGCCCATGGCGACGCCGACGTCGGCGGATTTGAGCGCCGGCGCGTCGTTGACTCCGTCACCCGTCATGGCGATCACCAGATCGCGCCGGTGAAGCGAGCTGACGATCTTCATTTTCTGTTCGGGGGTGGTGCGGGCGAAGACCGCGGCCCCTTCGTCGAAGCGCTTGGCGACGTCTTCCTCGCGCATGGTGTCGAGTTCCTGACCCGTGACGACGGTGCTACCCGATACAGCGTCGGCGGCGATCATGCCCGCCCTTCTTGCGATGGCTTCGGCGGTTTTCGGGTGATCGCCGGTGATCATCACGGTGCGGATTCCCGCGCTCTGGCACATTTTGACGGCGTCCGGGACTTCGGGTCTCAACGGGTCTTCGAGGCAGATAAAGCCAAGAAGCGTCAGTCCCCCCTCGATCTCGGTGAGCGGCAGTTTCGCGTCTGGAGCCGCGTCCAGTGTCTTCGCCGCGACCGCGATCACCCGGAAACCCTGTTCGGCGAGTTCGCTGACCGTGTCGTCGCATGCGGCGAGCGCGGACGGATCGCTCAGTTGCGCGCCTCCCGGCTTCCCCGTCGCGATTGCGGTGACGTGGGGTCTTAACGCTTCCCAAGCGCCCTTGACGACGAGGCGCGTCTGACTTTGTTTGGCGAGGATACTCCCGGCCTGGCGCGCCGCCGCGTCGAAGGCGAAGTGACGCACCTGCGCCCCGAGTACGACCGACGGATCGCCGCCCGTGGTCTTGATGCGCGCCGCGATCGCGACGTCGAGGGGATCGCCGCTGAATCCTTTATCTCCGATCTCCAGGTCGCTGGCCCCGATGGCCGCGTCGAGGATGCCCGTCTGCATCTTGTCGTCGGTCTGATCCGTCGACATCGGCGCCGTCACCCGCACCACTTCCAATCTGTTGAGGGTCAGGGTCCCGGTTTTGTCGGTACAGATAACGTGCACCGAGCCCAGCGTCTCGACCGCGTTCAGGCTCTTCACCAGCACGTTCCGCTTGGCCATCCTCAGACTGCCCATGGCGAGCGAAAGGGTGAAGGTCGGCAACAATCCCTCAGGGACGTTGGCGACGATGATCCCCATCATGAAGACAAGGTTCACCCACAACGATTTATCGGTGACGACTCCGTAGGCGAAGAACGTCAACCCCATGGCGACGGCGATCACGGTGAGGACGCGGACCATCTGCCCGGTCGCGCGCTCGAGCGGCGAGGCGGCGCGGCGAATCCCTTGCGACAGCATCGCGATGCGGCCGAATTGGCTCCTGAACCCGGTCGCGAAAACCACGGCGCGCCCCGACCCCCTGAGAACGGTGCAGCCCGCGAACAGGAGGTTCTCCGCGTCGGTGAGGTCTTTCCGGGATTTTTCGGCCGTGAGGTTGATCGGGTTGGATTCCCCCGTCAGAGGGGCGTTCGATACGCTCAGATCGTGGCAGTCGACAACGCGCGCGTCGGCCGGAATGCGGTCGCCCTCGCGCACCGATATGACATCGCCCGGGACGAGATCCTCGGCGTCGAGTTCGATATCTTTCCCACCGCGCCTTACGCTGACCCGGTGGGGGAGGTATTTTCTCAATTCCTCCATCGCCCGTTCGGCGCGGAACTCCTGGAAGAAACTGAACAGTGCGTTGAGGATCGAAACCCCCAAAAGCGCCCAGCCCAGCAGCGCCATGCCCTCACCCGGCTGGATGTATTCGGCGAAGAAGCAGATCGCCGCCGAGATATCGAGCAGGATGGTGAAGAAGTTGGTGAACTGGCGGGCAAGGCTTCTGAGCCACCAGAGGTTATCCGCGACCTCGATCGAGTTGCGGCCCAAAGTCTCGGCCCGGCTTTGCGCTTCGTTGTCCGAAAGCCCTTCGGGGGCGCTGCCGAGCGCGCCGTATACTTCGTCCGGGGTGAGGTTCTGGATCTGGCCGAACGGTGTTTCGTTCCCGCCTTCGGGCGTGATCTCCGCCGTCATGATATGGCCGCCTCCCGGTAAACGGCGACGTCGGAGGGCGCGATGCGCATCAACTCTTCGATCGGATGGCCGAACGAAAGCGCACCGGATATGACCTTCGGCATTTCGACCATCGTCAGGCCCGCCCGGTAGCGCCCGGCCTCGACGGCGACCTGTTTCGCCCAGTCGTCCGTCACCCGGACGTGCGTGTCGATGCGGTCCGCGGTTAACGCGGTCGATGACAGGATACCTTTTTCCGCCCGGGCGGTCTTGATCAGGCCATCACGCTTGAGCGCCGCCGCCTCGGCCTCGGAGAGGCGGGTGAAGCGGAGCCGCGACACGGTCTCAAGCTGCACGATGTCGAGGCGCGTGACCGCCGGGGCGAACAGTTTCAGGATCGCCGTCGGCGCTTGGGCTGTATCGGTGAGCGCCAGGAGCACGCGCTTCGGATCGCCCAAAAGCCCCGGCTGCATCACATGAATGGCGACGACGCCGTAATTATTCTGCGCCAGCAATCTCTCGGAGATCGTGCCGCGCAAATGCCCGCGCCGCCCACCTGCGACACGCGCGCCCGTGACGACGAGCGCGTTCTCTTGCTGGATGAGATGGTCGTCGAGGCCGCCGAACACGCCCGCATGCATCGGCAGGATACGGATCTCGACGGGCACGTTCATTCTCTCGCCCAGCGCCGTCAGGGCTTCCAACCGTTCGTGTAGCGGCTCGCCCGAGATGTTGGCGTCCTCGACATGCAACACGACAAGCCGCCGCGCCGTCGACCCCGCCGCGAAATGCAGGGCGTAGCGGGCGATCCAGTCGCCGTTCAAAGATCCGTCGTGGGCGAGGAAAACAGTCAAGGCGGTCCCGTTCTGCGTCTATCGTTAAACGCAGCATAACCGCCAAATGATGGCAGGTAATTGATTTAGATTAATTACCGCCGGGGGGCGGCGCTCAATAGGTGCCGGTCGGGGCGGGCAACTCGGCGATGATGGCGTCGGTTTCGGCATCGCTGGGCTCGTCACCGCTTTCGAGAATACCCCGCATGGCGTCGTTATAGCGGCGTGCTTCGTCGCGGGGCAGCTTCTCCGCGTCCTCGGCGGCGGCGAGATAATCCTCGAACGCTTCGGATATACGGGTCACCGACATGAACCCGAAACTGCCCGCCATGCCCTTGAGCGAATGCGCGATCTGTTTCAGTTCCGCCGCCCGAGCATGGTCGGACTCGCCACTCAGCCCGTCGAGCGCGGCGTCGATCTCGTTAAGCTTTTCTTGCGCGGACACCATGAACCGGTCGCGAAGTGTGCGGACGATGGGGTTCTGCGCGGGGTCTTTCGGCATGTCGTTCACAATATTGGCTTTTTCCGTTCCACGGGCGACGGGTCACATACGGGAATAACCGCCCAAGGGTCAATAAAAATGGCGTTTCCGGGAATACGTAGTTTCCTCCCGCGGGACGGCTTTGGAATAGTGCAGTGCGACCTTGTGGCCGCTATGGTGGTGACTGAAAACGGGAGATTTTAATGACCCTGAGACGGGACGAGAGCATCATCATGGTTCTGTGGGCGGTGGCGCTGGCGGTCTCGGCGGTCCAACCCGCCGATGTTTTGACATGGGCGATGGAAGTCGCCCCCGTCGTCATCGCCGCCCCGTTGATCTGGTTTTCGAAGGATAAATTCCCGCTCAGCCGTATCCTGCTCTGGTGTGCGTTCGTGCACGGGCTGATTTTAATCCTGGGCGGGCACTATACGTATGCCGAGGTGCCTCTCGGGTTTTGGCTGCAGGATATCTTCGGGTTCGAGCGCAATCCCTACGACCGCATCGGCCACCTGGCACAGGGCTTCATCCCGGCGCTACTCACCCGTGAAATCCTGATCAGGAAGACGCCGCTCAACCCCGGTAAAATGATGTTCGTATTGTCTTGTGCGGTCCCCCTGGCGTTCAGCGCGTTTTACGAACTGATCGAATGGTGGGCGGCGCTGATCATGGATCAGGGCGCGGAGCAGTTCCTGGGCACGCAGGGCGATCCGTGGGATACCCAGGCCGACATGTTCATGGCGCTGATCGGCGCCGCCGTGGCGCAGATCACGCTGGCCCGCATGCAGGACCGGCAGATCGGAAGCTTTAAATCATGACGAAGCGGGTTTGTGTCGCCGGGACGGGGTTCTTCAGCCGGTTTCATTACGAAGCGTGGTCGCGTCTCGATGTCGAGATCACCGGCATCTGCTCGCTCGACCGCGAGACGGCGCAAAAAGTCGCCGCCGACTTCACCCATGCCGACGTGTTCGCCGACTTCGAACAGATGTTGGATGTCGAGAAACCCGATCTCGTCGACATCGTCACGCCGCCCCCGACGCATCTGAATTTCGTCTCGGCATGTGTCGAGCGGCGAATCCCGTCGATCTGCCAGAAACCGTTCTGTGGGGGGCTCGAGGGCGCCCGGAAAGCCGTCGCACTGGCCGGGGAAAAGAATGTCCCCGTCATCGTGCACGAGAACTTCCGCTTCCAGCCCTGGTTCGAAAAGATCCGGGAGATGATCGAAGACGGCGCCATCGGCGATGTCTATCAGGGGACATTCAGACTGCGGCCGGGCGACGGGCAGGGGCCGGACGCGTATCTCGACCGTCAGCCCTATTTCCAGGAGATGCCCAGATTACTGGTGCACGAAACACTTGTGCATCTGATCGACGTGTTCAGGTATCTGTTCGGCGAGGTGACGGACGTGTCGGCGGATCTGCGGAAGCTCAACCCCGTGATCAAGGGCGAGGACGCCGGGATCATCATTCTGACATTCGAAAATGGCAAGCGGGCGGTGATCGACGGCAATCGCTTGTCCGATCACGCGGCCAAAAATAGACGCCTCACCATGGGGGAGATGCTGATGGAAGGCGCGGCGGGGGTCTTGAGATTGGACGGGGACGCGCATCTCTATCGCCGCCCGTTCGGATCGAACGATGAGATCGCGGTCGATTACGATTGGGTCGATAACGGTTACGCGGGCGATTGCGTCTATCGCCTGACGCGCCACGTTGTCGAATGCCTCGAGCGCGGCGAAACCCCAACCAACACGGCCCGGGATTATCTGGCCAACCTTCGGATCGTCGAGGCGGTCTATCGTTCGGCATCCGAACGACGGCGTGTCGCCCCGCACGAAATTTAGGGGCGTGCGCGGGACGACGCCTTCTTCACGGTGGATAAGTCGCGCGCGACCTCGATCAGCGCCTGAATCGTGCGCCGCCGCGTATCGCGCTTCAGGCAGACCAGGGTGTCCAGATTGGTTTCGCGAAGGTCGCGGATCATGACACCCCTCACCCGGTCGTCGCCGACGGTTTCGCGCTCCTGCATGAAGGCGATCCCGAGCCCATGCGCCGCCGCCTCGCGGGCGGCCTCGCGGCTGCCGAGTTCCATCACCGGTCGGATACGGATATTTTTATCATCCAACGCAGCCTGAAGGGTGTGCCGGGTCATCGAGCCCGTCTCGCGCAGGATCACCGGTTGATCGGCGAGGTCGGCAAGCTGGATCGCGTCTTTTTTCGTCCACGGGTGATCGCGATGCACGACGGCGACCATGCTCTGGCGCAGCACGGGCACGCGCACCAGCCGGTCGTTGTCGGGCGGGTTGGCGAGCAGGCCGGCATCGACCCGCTGGTTCATGACGTCGTCGAGGGTTTCTTCCGCGTTCCCCAGCGTCATCGATACCTCGACCCCCGGGTAACGCGCCCGGTATTCCGACACCAGGTCCAGCGCCACGTGCGGCCCGTCGGCGGCGAGCGAGATATGCCCGCGCGCCAGCGCCGCCATGCCACCCAGATAGGATGCGATCTCGGCCTCGTCGGCGAACATCCTTTGGGTCAGTTTATAAAGCTCTTCGCCATCGCGAGTCAGGGTGACGCCGCTCTTCCCCCGATTGAACAGTGTCAGGCCGTACTGTTCTTCGAGTGCCTGCAGGTGGAGCGTCACCGCCGGTTGGGTCACGTTGAGGGCATCGGCGGCGCGGCTGACGCTGAGTTCGCGGGCGACGGCATGAAACGCACGGAGCTGGATGTATTTCAAAGGGCGCTCCCAGGTGACGGCTCAACCCAAGTTATAAGTTTTATTATAAAAAATTTCTAGAAATATTAATTAGACTGAAAAAACCGCGTGCGCGACAATGCCTGAAATCGCAACCGGCCGTGACGCCGGTGGAAAAAGGATTGCCCAGATGTCCAATGCACCCGCCCCAAAAACCGACGCCATCGGCGCCATCGACATCCCGATTGTCCGCGCCACGCCGGAAAACCTCGAAGGTCTGGGGGTGATGATCTCTCACCCCGACGAGATCGAGGTCGAGATCGTCAAATGGCCGCAGCCCGGCTGGCGCCCGCTCGACGAGAATACCGGCGACGAGGGCGGCACGACGGAGGGATTGTTCGAGTTCTGGTGGGAAAACAACGTGCTCAGCGCCCGTAACAACGCCGTCAACGATCAGTACACCATGGCCGCCGACGCCCGCTATCCCGAAGCCTTCGATCCGGAAGTCGCCAAGACGATCCCCGACGATAACGCGGGCCGGACGGCGGCTTTGTTGTTCCACGCGAACTACCACCCGGATGGGGGGCAGCTGTTCTTCCCCCAGGATAAAGCGCCCTTCGTCGCACCCCTGGCGCCCCCGTCGGGTGACGAGATCAAACCGGAAGACTTCACCGCCTACTGGTTCGACGGCTCGATGGGGCTCTACATCCACCCCAACGTCTGGCACGAGACCATGTTGCCGACGCTACCCCGGACCACGTTCTTCGATCGGCAGGGCAAGGTACACGCGCGGATCAGCGTCGATTTCCCGGGTGAGTTCGGGGCCTATCTCCGCGTCCCCATGATTTTAGAGGACTAAAATAATGACCGAAGTGACCGTTGATACGATTTTCGAAGCGCTCGAAACGTCGGGCCAGGTGCAGTACGGCACCGAACCGATCACCGAGCTGGAGCACGCCTTGCAGATCGCCGATATCGCCGACGAGATGAGCGGCGACGAGGAAATGATCCTGGCCGCGCTTCTTCACGACATCGGCCGTGTCGCCGTCCGCCAGGACGAGATTTCCGACACGCTGGTCCCCGATCACATGGGCAAGACCAAGGACGGCTCGAAAGGCCATGACGCCGCCGGGGCGGAGCTTCTCTCGGATTATTTCTCCGACCGCATCCTTGCCGGTATCCGCATGCACGTCGCGGCGAAGCGCTATCTCTGCACGGTCGAGCCGAAATACCGCGACAAGATCTCGGGCGGGTCCGAAACCACCCTCAGGATGCAGGGCGGGCTGATGAGCGACGAGGAACTCGAAAAATTCCGCGCCACGCCGTTTTCCGAGGACGCGGTGCAAATCAGGCGCTGGGACGATATGGCGAAAATTCCCGGCAAACCCACCCGGCCGCTGGAGCACTGGCGTGACATGATGTCGCGACATATGCAAAAATAGGAATATGGGAACGATCGCACGCACGGCAGTCATCACGGGGGCGGGGTCCGGCATCGGCCGAGCGACCGCGCTCGAACTGGCGGCGAACGGCGTGCACGTGATTGCGGTGGGGCGGCGGCTTCACGCCCTCGAAGAAACCCGCGATCTTTCTCACGGTGGCCCGATCACCTGCGTCAGTGCCGATGTCTCGACCGAAGATGGCCGCGCGGCAATCGTCGAAGCTGCGGGGCCCAGCGTCGATTTTCTCGTGCATGGGGCGGCGATTTCACCGGCTTGCCTGATCGGTGATCCCGGTTTTCGTGACTCCTGGAACGAGGTCATGCGGATCAATCTCGATTCGCTCATGTGCGTAACGCTGTCGCTGTCCGATCAGCTTTCGGGCGGGGGACGGGTGCTGTTCGTCGGCTCCAATTCCGCGAGCAAGCCGCGCCGGGGCGGCGCCGCTTATTGCGTCTCCAAAGCGGGCGGTCGGATGCTGTACCGCTGCCTGAAGCTCGAACTCGGGGACCTCGGTATCTTGATGACCACCGCGATCCCGAGCCCGGTCTACACCGACATCGTCAAGCACCACATTAAATCCCAGGACGTCTTTCCGGACGGCGCCGATTACGCGCGCCAGCTGGCGGCGGGCGAGATGATCGCGCCCGAGACTGTCGGCGCGTTCTATAGATGGCTGTTGCTGGAAAACTCCGACACCAGCTATGCCCGCGATCAGTGGAACATCAATCATAGCGCGCATCACAAGGATTGGCTTAAAGGGCCGCTGTGTATGCCGCCCATGGACCTGGACATGGCGGGCGATTGACCCAACCCCGGCGCGAGGGGACACTCGCGCATGACCTCAAGTATCGTCATACAATCCCACGCGCCGAACGCGCCCGGCATCGTCGCACGTGCGGTTGAAAGCGTACGCGCCTGGGCGCGGGCGCAGGGGTTTGAATACGCATTCAAACACGACGAGCTGTTCGATCTGATCCCAACAGCGGTGACGGATGCGGCGGGATTTAGAAAACAAATGGCCGCCGATATCGCGCGCCTCGTATGGATCGGGGCGCTTCTCGACGACGGGTGGGAAAGGGTGATCTGGCTGGATGCGGATGTTTATGTGTTCAGGCCCGATAATCTCTCCGTCGAGGCGGAGGCGGGCTTCACCTTCGGGCGCGAGCACTGGGTACAGCCGGACAAGTCGGGCAGACTTAAATTATATAACAACGTTCATAACGCGTTTCTGGTGTTCACGCCGGAAGGCCGTGTGACGCTCGATTTCTATCATGAGCAGGCGGCACGGATTTTGTTGAAAGCGGGAGCGGACGTGCCGCCGCAATTGGTGGGCCCGAAGCTTCTGACGGCATTGAACAATGTCGTCGGCTTTCCGTTGAACAATTGTGTCGGGATGGCGAGCCCACGCGTCGTCGATGATCTTGCCAACGGCGGCGGGGCGGCGTGGGAGTTGATGTTGGCCGCGCATGGTGACGATCTCGCGGCGATCAATCTCTCGACTTCGCTTCTAGAGACTACGACCGACGGTGTCGCCGTGACGGAAGCGCTCCTCGAAAAAGCTATCGGCAGCCTGGCCGGCTAAATGATCGCCACCCCTCGGTTTTCCGCTGCTGACACATCTGCAAAAAGTGCGCTACACAGGACGGGCTCTCAGGGGGTAACGAGAAGAAAAGAAGCGTCTTGAAGACCTTGTTCTCGAAACACGATTTCGGCGCCGCGCTCGTCGGAACGTTGGCGGCGTTGCCGCAGGCGGTGGCCTATGGCTTGATCGCCGTCGCGCCGCTGGGGCCGGCGTGGGCGGCATTCGGCATCCTGACGAGTGTCGGGTCTTCGATTTTATTCGGTATTCTGAGCGGCGCATTCACATCCAATCCGTTTCTGGTTTCCGGGCCGAGCGCGTCGACCGCGCTGGTGCTGGCCACTGGATTAAGCACGGCGATGGCCCGGGGTTATGATCCGGAACAGGCCATCCAACTGGCGTTCGCCGGTGTGATCGTCGCCGGACTTTTACAATTGATCGCCGGGGTGTTCCGGCTCGGCCACGTCGTTTCATACCTGCCGGTGCCGGTCCTGGCGGGGTTCGTGACGGCGTCGGCGTTATTGGTTCTGTTGAGCTCGCTCCCATCCGCCCTCGGCCTGACGGGGACGTCCCTTTACGATATCGTCGTGCACGGTGCGTTGGCCGAAGCCAGCTTGTGGGCGATCGTCATCAGCGGGTTGTCGCTGCTCTGCAATTTCGTCTTCAACGGGCGCGTGCGTTTCGTGCCGGCGGCGCTGCTTGGTCTGGTGGTCGGCTCGGCGGTGTATCATCTGGGTGTGATCTACGGCGGCGCCGCACCTGGGCCCGAGATCGGCAAGATCGATATCATGGCCCTGGTCACGACACCGCCCCTGTTCGACGCGCCACTTCCCCTTTCAGTCTGGTTGCAGGAAGTCGACATCCCCTTGCTGACCGGCATTTCGATGGGGCTGTTGTCGGCCTTCAGCACGATCCTCACCGGCGCCGCGATCGACGAAAAGACGGGGGTCGAAAGCGACGTTAACAAGGACCTGCGCTCGCACGGCGTTGCGAACGGGATCATGGGGCTGGTCGGGTTCCTGCCGTGTTCCGGATCGCTGAGCCGCTCGGTGGCGATCATACAGGCCGGTGCGAAGACCCGGGCCGCCAACCTCGGTACCGGGTTGGTGTTCATCCTGTTCCTGGTCCTTCTGGCGCCGCTCGTCGCCGCCCTTCCATTGTGGGCGACGGCGGGGATGCTGGCGGCGACCGCGATCCAGGCGGTCGATCAATCGACCCTGGTGAAGATCCGCGGCATCGTCACGCGCTCCTTACCCTATCCCCGGGTCCTGATCGGCGACGTCGTCGTCACCCTGACCGTCGTCGCCACGGGCTTGGCGATCAACCTGATCGCGGCGGTCGGCGTCGGTCTCGTGCTCGCGGTGCTCCTTTTCGTCTTGGGGATGGGCCGGGATCCGGTGCGCCGCGCCTTCACGGCGGCGAACATCCATTCGAAGGTGCTGCGTCCGCAGGCGGAAATGCGGGTGCTGGAACGCGAGGGCCATCGCATCGCCATCATCGAAGTGCAGGGCGCGCTGTTCTTCGGCGCCTGCGCCCGGCTGCAATCGCAAGTCCGCAATCAACTGGCGCACGGTGCAGAGTTCATCGTGCTCGATTTCCGTAACCTGACGTCCATCGACAGCACCGGGTGCGCGCTTCTCAGGAGTATCGCGCTCAGCTGCGTCGAAGCCGGTGGGCGGCTGTTGATCAGTTGCGTCGAACGCGAGCGCCGCGTCGATCCGTCCGCGCGCCGCCGCCATGGCGAGAACGGCAAGACAACTGTGCTGGCGACCAGGGCGCAACTCCGCTGGATCTGGCTCAATCTCGAAGCGAACGACGTGATCACGCGCATCGGGGCGGAGTGGATATTCGATGATACCGACACCGCGCTGGCCGCGTGCGAGGAAATTCTTTTGTCGCGTCTTGGCCACAGCAGGACCCGCGAACGCCGGGGCGTCATCGCGTCGAGCGACATCTTCAAGGGATTGCCGCGCGACAAAATTATCGCGCTCGGGAGCTATGTCGAACGCCACCGTTTCCAGGTGAACGATCTGGTGTTTGCCCAGGGACAGACCGGGGACCGGGCGTATTTCCTGGTCAACGGGCGGATGGATGTGCTGCTCGACATTCCGGGATCCGTCCGCCGCCGCCGCGTCAGCGCGCTTATCGAGGGCAGTCTGTTCGCTGAAATGGGGCTCCTGGACGGGGGGGCGCGCTCGGCCAGCGTGATCGCGGTCGAACCGTCGGCATGCTTTTCGATCAATGCCGACAGTTTCGCCGATCTGCAGCGCGATATGCCCGACGTGGCGCTCGTATTGATGCACAATCTCGCGCGTCAGTTCGCCAACCGGCTCAGGCTCGCCAACACCATGATTTCCGAGTTGGAACGGTAAGAAAGCTTTCTCACCTGTCCTCTCCTCCACACGTGGAGGAGAGGTTAGGTGAGGGTTGCTGCCGGCTTGATGACTTCAAAGTCTTCGTCATCCTGAACTTGATTCAGGATCCATACGGGCACTTCTAGGCGAAGCGCGATGTATTCATGGGCCCTGAATCGAGTTCAGGGCGACCGGCCGTGCGTTATCGGGCGCAGATATGTTTCCTCCCCCCGCTAAGTGCTTTAGCATCGAAATATGCTCGACCCTTCGACGCTCGCGATCGTTTTTGTGACGTTCCTCCTCGCAGGGACGGTGAAGGGTGTGATCGGGCTCGGCCTGCCGACGATCTCACTGGCGTTGTTAACCGCCATGTCGGACCTGCCGACCGCCATGGCGCTTTTGCTTGTGCCGTCGTTCGTCACCAATCTCTGGCAGGCGATCACGGGCGGGAACGGGGGCGTCATCGTCAAGCGCATCTGGCCGTTTTTGTTGATGGCGACGGTCTGCGTGTGGCTGGGGGCGGCGGCGCTGACCCGGGTCGATCTGAATCTGCTATCCGCGTTGCTGGGGCTTTTGCTGGTCATTTACGCCGGGCTTGGGCTTGGCGGAATCCGCCTTTCTATCCGGCCCGCCCGCGAAGCCTGGGCGGGGACGCTGCTCGGCGCCACCAACGGGGTATTAACGGGTATGACGGGGTCGTTCGTGGTGCCGGGCGTGATGTTTCTCCAGGCGATCGGCCTGCCGCGCGACATGCTGATCCAGGCGATGGGAATGCTGTTCACGGTCTCGACTTTGGCGCTGGGGCTGGCCCTTAAAGGCAATGACATGCTGACCATGAACCAGAGCCTGACGTCGGCGTCGGGCGTCCTTCCGGCCGTGATCGGGATGATGGTGGGGCAGCATATCCGCAAGCATCTGCCGGAAGAGTTGTTCAAACGGGTCTTTTTCTGGGCGCTGCTGTTGCTTGGTTTATATATCGTCGTGAAAGCGCTTGGGGGACATATCTGATGACAGGAGCCGATGCCGATATCATGGGGGCGATGGCATTGGCGCTGGGTGCGGCGTGGGCCAGTGGTATCAACCTTTATCTGGCCGTGCTTATGATCGGCGGACTAGGGCTGACCGGCGCCGTCGACCTGCCGCCCGACCTCGAAATCGTTCAGTCGCCCCCTGTTCTCGCGACCGCCGCGGTTCTCTATGCGCTCGAGTTTCTGGCCGACAAGGTTCCCGGAATCGATAGCCTCAACGACGCGCTTCACACTTTCATCCGCATCCCGGCGGGTGCGCTTCTCGCGATGGGCAGTGTGTCGGGCGTCGCCGAGCCCTGGCAGATGGCCGCGGCTTTGGTTCTGGGGGGGGTCGTCAGTGCCGGCTCGCACGCCGCCAAGACGGGTAGCCGTGCGATCATCAACACATCGCCCGAGCCGTTCTCGAACTGGTTCGCGTCGATCTTCGAAGACGTGATCGTCGTGATCGGGCTGTTGCTCGCGCTCTTCAAACCTGCCGTGTTCCTGATCTGGATGGCGCTGTTCGTCCTTCTGCTGATCTGGCTTTTGCCGAAACTCGTGCGCGGGCTGAGGGCGATCTGGAACAAGGTGCAGGGCCTTCGCGAGGGGTCATCCCAACCCGGCACCAGCCTCGCCGCGACATTTCGTGGACCGCCGTCGTCGGGGTCCACCGGCGGCCCGCCGGCCCCAAGATCCTGAGGGGCAGTCCGTGATCCGGCGAATCGTCTCAGTCGTTTCCCTCTTTCTCGTCGTCGTGGCGCCGCTCGCGGTTCACGCCCAGGCGCCGGACGAGATCGTGCTGTTACCTTACCCGGACCGCATCCAGGCGCTGAAATCGCCGGTTAACGTCGCCATGACTTATGGTCCGGCCAAACCCCGCAACTTCGTCACCGATATCATCTGGGGGCCGGAAAAGGCACCGGGCCTTTATCGGCTGAACGCCCAGGGCACGGTCGAGGTGGTGCAGGGGAAAAACGGTCCGGTGATGAAAATCGCGCGCCAGCCGACCACCTTCACCTTCGGGCCGAAGACGGTGACAAAGAACGACGCGGGTTCGATTACCGCCCGGATCACGCCATCAGGGGCATTTAGGCAGATTGAATTGAACCTGCCGGGTCTCGATACCAAGGCGCACCGTCTCCAGTTCGGATTGCTGGGAACGGGCCTGATCGATACCGGCCGGGTGCCGCCGTTCGAACGCCTGCAGACCCGCGCCGGTCCGGACGATTCAGGTGGGGGCACCCAGGCGAAGCGTGAAAAGGACGCGCGCATCGAAATCCTCGAAGCGATGCAGCCATTACTCGGTTTCGTGCTGGATACCGGTCAGATGGGCGTGCACACAGGCTCCAGGATGACGGTGTTGCGGCGTGATCTTGGGGATCTGTTCAAGGATGCGGGGCCGATCCCGCTCCGGGTCGAGGGCAGCGTGGTCGGCCTGTCCGAAATCGACAACAGGCGCTTCCTCGTCCTCAAACTCGACAAGGCCGAGATGGCGCCGCCCATGCGCGCCATCGTCGACGGGTATGCGTTGATCGACATCGATACCGCCCTGCCCGAAACCGTCGTCGCGACCGTCGAGCTGGTAATTCTCCAGGGGACGGACACGACGGTGTTCCGCTTCGTCGAACGCCGCGCCCTATTGCCGGACGTCCAGAAGACACAGTAACCGTCATTCCGGCGCAGGCCGGAATCCAGAAATCCGGCTGAACCTTTCATACCGTGAAATATGGAAAAGAAGGGTTACGTCTACATTCTTGCCAGCCGTCGGAATGGAACGCTCTACATCGGCGTGACATCCAATCTCGTCCGGCGTGTATGGGAACATCGTGAAGGCGTTTCGCCTGGATTTGCAGAAAAATACGGCTGTAAAACACTCGTCTATTACGAGGCGTTCGACGACATCGTCGGCGCTATCCAACGGGAGAAAGCACTCAAGGAGTGGCGGCGCGCATGGAAATTGCGCCTGATCGAAGATGGGAACCCGACGTGGCGGGATTTGTGGGTAGATATCTGCACGCCATAGTTGGCGGCTGCCGCTCTGGGCCCCGGCTTTCGCCGGGGTGACGGGTTGGACAATGTTCGTCATTCCGGCGCAGGCCGGAATCCAGTCGACGTGCGATAATCTATCCGGGAGAGCAAGCCTGCCGCCTTGGACCCTGGCTTTCGCCGGAGTGACGCCATTAAACCCCATCGTTATTCCGGCGCACGCCCACGCATCAGACCTTTCCCATTCCCCCGTCAGTCGCTACCTTTCACGCACTATGGGATTTGAACGGATCGCATTTGTCGCGGCGCCGACACCGGACGCTGCCGAGGCCCGGGTACGTCTGGCCCGGCTTTATGGCAACGTCCCGGTCGAGGAAGCCGATGTCATCGTCGCCTTGGGCGGCGATGGGATGATGCTGCACACCGTTCACGACCTGATGGACGGCGACACGCCGATCTTTGGGATGAACCGGGGTTCGGTCGGGTTTCTGATGAATGAATATTCGGAAGAGAATCTGGTGGCGCGTCTCGAAAAAGCCGAAGTGATCAAGCTACACCCGCTGAAGATGGAAGCGATGGATATCGAGGGCAGGGTGCACAACCACCTCGCGATTAACGAGGTCTCCCTGCTGCGCGAAACCCGTCAGGCGGCCAAGATCCGGATCATCGTCGACGGTGTCGCAAGACTGGACGAGATGATGTGCGACGGCGTGCTTGTTTCGACCCCCGCCGGCTCGACCGCCTACAATCTCTCGGCGAGTGGGCCGATCATCCCGTTGGGGAACGAGCTTCTCGCGCTGACACCGATCAGCGCCTTCCGGCCCCGGCGCTGGCGCGGCGCGCTTTTACCCGCCAAAGCCAAGATCACGTTCGAGGTGCTGGAATCGTCCGATCGCCGGGTCAGTGCGACGGCGGATTTTCATGAAGTCCGCAACGTCGCCAGCGTCAAGATATCGCAAGCCGAGAACGATACGCCGCGCCTGTTGTTCGATCCCGAACACAATCTGGAAGAGCGCGTGCTCAGGGAGCAGTTCAGCGCGTGAGTGCCTACGAAGAAGCCGAAGACCGCCCGGATAAACCGGACAATAGAACCTGGAAACAGACCGCACCGATCATGGTGGCGACGATGTTGTGGGGCGCCGCCGGGGGATGGGTGTTTTCGCTCGCCGGTATCCCGCTCGCCTGGATGATCGGGGCGATGATGTTCACGGCGTCACTGGCCGTGTTCGGGGTGCGTTTGAAGGGGCCGGGGAAAAGCCGTGCCGTTATGATTACGGTGTTGGGGGTGATGCTGGGCAGCGCGTTTACCCCCGACATCGTCGGGCAGGCGGGCAGTTGGATCGTCTCCATCGTGGTGCTTTTGATCTTCGTCGTCGTGGTGACGGCGATCCTGACATGGGGTTTCCAGAAGTTCGCGAAAATGCCGAAGCGCGAAGCGCTGCTGGCGGCGACGCCGGGCGGCTTCGGCGAGATGATCCTGATTGCCGAAAGCTACGGCATCGACGTTCGTTCGATTTCGCTGATCCACGCGACCCGCGTCATGTTCACGGTGATGCTGATCCCGTTTTATTTCCGCATCTTCGAGGGCTATACCCCGCCCGCCGTCTCGCCCATGGGCTCGATCAACGATATGGGCGTAACCGATGCGCTGGTGCTCGTCGCGTGCGCGGCGAGCGGCTATTTCGGCGCCAAGAAGCTGGGTATTCCGGCGGCGGCCCTCATGGGGCCGATGTTCATCAGCGCGATCGTCCACTTCATGGGCTGGACCCAGGCCAAGCCGCCGGGCGAACTGGTCAACCTGGCGCAGATCGTCATCGGCACCAACGTCGGTTGCCGCTTCGTCGGTGTCGAGCGCCGTCAGCTCATCAACCCGGTCGGGATCGGGATCATCGGGGCCGGGATCACGCTCGGTCTCGCCATGGGGGCGGCGTCCATCCTGCACCAACTGACGCAGTTGGATTATCACGCTTTATGGATTTCGTTCGCACCCGGTGGGTTGGCGGAGATGACCCTCATCAGTCTTGCGATGCACATCGACACCGCGTTCGTCTCCACGCACCACATCGTCCGTATCCTGTTTATCGTCATGTCGATATCCGTCGTCACGCGGGTGCTGTTCGGCAAGCCCGACCACGACAGTAATTAGCGCCCCTCACCCGGCTCGCTATGCTCGCCACCCTCTCCCAAGGGAGAGGGTGGGACCCGCGCGCGTCAGCGCGTGGGAGGGTGAGGGGGAAAACGCATATGAACGGGGATAAGGGCAGGCGTCACATTCGATACCGCTCTTTCGTCATTCCGGCGCAGGCCGGAATCCAGTGCAGCAGATTGTCTGGACCCCGGCCTTCGCCGGGGTGACGAGTTGAGCCTGAATTAAGCTCTCAACAAGCTAAGCGTAGCCCCCGTCGTTCTAGCGATGATCCGCGCCGACGGCGTTCTGGACGTGTTCGAAGCCGTCGCGTTTCAGAAGTCCCGCGAGGGCGCGGCAGATACGCCCCGGTAAAGACGGGCCCTCGTAAACCATCCCCGAATAGACCTGCACTAGCGACGCACCGGCCCTGATTTTCTCATAGGCATCCGCCCCCGACTGAATGCCGCCGACGCCGATGATCGGCACCTTCTTTTCGGTCGCTAGGTAAAGATCGCTGATGATCCGGGTCGAGAGGTCTTTTAACGGTTTGCCCGACAACCCGCCCGTTTCGGTGCGTTGCGGGTCGCGCAGGCTTTCGGGGCGGGTGATCGTCGTGTTGGTGGCGATCAGGCCATCAACCGCGCTGCTCATGGCAACGGCGGCAATATCGCGAATATCGGCGTCGGTCAGATCGGGTGCGACCTTAACCAGCAACGGCGGGCGCTTGTCGGGGATGGTGCGGTCCAAAGCTTCGCGCACTTTTTCGATCAGGCTCTCCAACTCGGCGCGGCTCTGTAATGCACGGAGGCCCGGCGTGTTCGGACTCGACACATTGACGACGATATAATCTGCGAAGCGCGCGAGTTTCTCGATGCCGATCACATAGTCCGCCGCGGCGTCTTCGGTTTCCTTGTTCTTTCCCAGATTGACGCCGATCACGCCCAGTTCGCGGGATGGCGGGAGCTTGGCGAGATTTTCGGCGGCGTTGTCGGCGCCCTTCGAATTGAATCCCATCCGGTTGATGACCCCTAGGTCGTCTTCGAGCCTGAACAGGCGGGGCTTCGGGTTGCCGGGCTGTGGCTTGGGCGTGACCGAGCCGATCTCGACGAAGCCGAAACCGAGCGCCAGCGCCTGCACGGGGACGTCGGCGTCCTTGTCGAACCCGGCGGCGAGACCGACCGGGTTGCGGAACGTCATGCCCCAGAGACCGGTCTCAAGGACCGGGTCATGATAGGGGGTGCCCGAAACGAGGCGGTGTTTGAGGGCGGTCAACGCGAGACCGTGCGCCGTTTCCGGCTGCAATGGCCGGATCAGCGGCCAAAACAGGCTATAGGCGTCCACCCTTTATTTCTCCCCGACGGACGGTGGCGGAAACCCGGATGGGAAGACATGCACATCGTCGTCACCCAGCGGTAATGGGATGGTCTCGATCACCGCGTCGACGTCGAGGGGGCCGTAGAGGTGCGGGAACAGGTCGCCGCCGCGCGACGGCTCCCACTTGAGATTTTTCCCGAGCTTCTTCGCATCGACGCAGAGCAGGATGATCCCCGGCTGCCCCCTGCGGTGCTTGGCGGCCGAGGTCCAGACCTGCTTCTTGGTGGAGAAGTGGATGAACCCGTCGGCCTTGTCCTGGCTGGAGCCTTCATAGCTGCCTTCGGCCAACGCCATCGCCCATTCCTCGGCGCGGCACATGTGGTAGATGACATCATCGCTCATGGCGGGCAAAGTACCGAACACACGCGGGCCTGACAACGCGCGAAAGGGAGAAATCGATGAGCACCCATTCCATCAGCGTCGACGAGCGCCTTAGAAATTACATGCTGGACGTATCCTTGCGCGAGCATCCGGAGCTGCGCGCCCTTCGCGACGAGACGGCCAAGCATGAGATGGCGAGGATGCAGGTCTCGCCCGAACAGGGCCAACTGATGCAGATGCTGGTCCGGATGGTGGGGGCGAAGAACTGCATCGAGGTCGGGACCTTCACCGGCTATTCGGCGCTGGCGGTGGCTTTGGCGCTCCCCAACGACGGCAGACTGGTGGCGTGCGATATCTCCGAGGAATACACGCGCCTCGCCCGCCCGTTCTGGGAGCGGGCCGGGGTCGCAGACAAGATCGACCTCAGGATCGCGCCCGCGACGGAGACGCTGGATCGGATGATCCAGGCGGGTGAGCACGGCAGTTACGACTTTGCCTTCATCGATGCCGACAAGCCGGGATATCCGGATTATTTCGAGCGCTGCCTGACGCTGCTGCAGGTCGGCGGGGTCATCGCGGTCGATAATATCTTCATGGGGGGCGGGGTCGCCGATCCGGACGCGGATTCGGATAATGTCGTGGCGATGCGGAACTTCAATGCTTTGATCCGCGACGACGAACGGATCGAACTGTCCCTGATCCCGATCGGTGACGGCCTGACGTTGGCCCGGAAGGTTTAGGCCCTCACCCGGCGCGCGATGCGCGCCACCCTCTCCCGGGGGAGAGGGGTTAAGGAGATGTTGCGGCTGGGTCCCTCTCCACCACGGCGTGGGGGAGAGGGGATAGGGATAATTACTTATCCTGCCAGCCGGCTTTGCGCTTCTCGGCGAAGGCGGCCATGCCTTCTTTCTGGTCTTCGGTCGCGAAGGCGGCGTGGAACACGCGGCGTTCGAACAGGATGCCCTCGGCGAGGGTGGTTTCGTAGGCGCGGTTGACCGATTCCTTGACCATCATCGTGGTGGTCTTGGACATCCCTGCGATGGCGCCCGCGGTCTTGAGGGCGTCTTCCAGAAGCTCGGCGGCCGGGACGACGCGGCTGGCGAGGCCCGAACGTTCGGCTTCGTCGGCGTCCATCATGCGCCCGGTCAGGCACATTTCCATGGCTTTCGACTTGCCGACAAAGCGAGTCAGGCGCTGCGAGCCGCCGGCACCGGGCAGGATGCCCAGCTTCACTTCCGGCTGGCCGAACTTGGCGTTATCACCCGCAAGGATGAAGTCGCACATCATCGCGAGTTCGCAACCGCCACCCAGCGCGAAGCCGTTGACAGCCGCGATCACGGGCTTGCGGCACTTGGCGACCCGTTCCCAGGTCGAGATGAAGTTGGACTTGTAGGCGTCCATGTAGGTTTTCGCCTGCATCTCCTTAATGTCGGCGCCGGCGGCGAAGGCTTTTTCCGAACCGGTGATGACGATGCAACCGATCTCGTCGTCGGCTTCGTAGCCGTCGATGGCATCCCCGAGTTCGCTGATCAGCGCGTCGTTCAGCGCGTTCAACGCGTCGGGGCGGTTCAGCGTGATCAGCGCGACGCCGCCGTCTTTCTTCTCGGCGATGATGTTTTCATAAGACATGGAAAGCTCCTCGGAATGACAGATTTTGGTGCGCGGGCGCGCCGCGCGGCACACCGGTTTTGGCATACCAACGCCTGAAGGAAAAGCATTTGTTCGCAGGTGCGAAACGCCGTGATCCGCTAGGAGCCGCCGCCTTGGGCGTATTTCATGCAGTCGCGGTAGGTCGTTGCCGCAGTGCCGAGAAAGGTTTCCTCGATGTGGTACGTCTGTTCGATCTGGTGATTAAGGGCGTTGATCGTGTCGTCGTTGGAGGCGAAGCGGAGCTGTTGGTTCAGCTCGGCCAGCGACCGTTCCCGGTTTCGTTCGATCTCGGCGACCATGGCTTCATAATCGGCCTTGCATTCGGCGACCGTGATGCGGGCATCGGCGGCGCCGGGCGAAAGCGCCAGAAGCGCTGAAAGAAGCAGTATCCGTTTCATGGGCGGCATGGAAACCGACGCACGCCCGATCGTCAATTCAAATCCGGACCCGCACGGGTTAAAGTGCATCCATGAAGTTTCTGGCTACGTCCGCTATGATCGGTTTGCTCTTGTTCGGGGGGCTGTCGGCGGGCGCCGACACGACGGCGGATTGCTCGCGCTTCGCCTTGAAATACAACGCCGAAACAAAACAGATGGAATGCGTCGGAGGGAAGCGCAAACGAGGCGGCGGGGGCGCCAACGTGGCGTCCCTGGCGCGCGACATACAACGGGGCGTCCGGCAATTGCAGGGTATCGTCAACCAGGCTGAGCAGCTTTTAAGCCGGGACAAGGAACTCAGTCAGCAGGTCGAGCGCCGGGTTCAGGAACTGCTGACCGAAGCCCGCCAGCGCACCCGGGACATCCAGCGCAAGAGCAGAGAGCTGGTGCAGGAACAACGCACCCGCCAGCAGGAACTCCGCTCCGAGCAGCGCCAGTTGTTTCAGGTGCAGGCGCAGCTGGCGCGCGAGCTGGCACAGAAGCAGCAGTCCCTGACCCAGCAGCTGATGGCCGAACAACGCGCCCGCACGCAGGAATTGTTGAGGGGGAGCCAGTAAGGATACGTAGCCCCTCATCCTGTCCTTCTCCCAAGGGAGAAGGGACCCTCGTATTTCGGCTGCAGCTAACCCTCTCCCTTGGGAGAGGGAGGGGCCCGCGCGCACCAGCGCGTGGGAGGGTGAGGGGATAAGCGCTCACTCCGCCGCGTCGTCGTTGGTTTTTTGATTCTTGAGGATGTCGATGGCGTCCTCGAGTTCCTTGATCGAAGCCAACCGCTGCTCTTCCGTCAGGCGCATCAGATCGACCCAGAGCCTGAGGCCCCGCACGTCGTCGCGGCGGATATAGCGTTCGGTCTCGTCCCAGCCCTCGAAGATACCCTGCACGGCGTAAGGCGTGACCGGGTCGCGGATGCCCTTGACCTCGATCGGGTCGAGCGGCTCGGCCTCGATCTCGTCGCGCACCAACGAGAAAGTCTCGTGCGACAGCATGACGCCGTCCGGCTCGCAGATACCTTCCAGCCTCGCCGCCAGGTTCACCTGGCCGCCGATGATGGTGTAGTCGATGCGCTGGTCGGAGCCGAAGTTGCCGACGTTGCAGTATCCCGTATTGACGCCGCAGCGGATGTGGAACGGGGAGCGGAACCCCATATCCGTCCACTTGGCGCGCAGATCGACCATGCGGCGTTGCATGGCGACCGCCATCTTGACGGCCTGAAGGGCGTCCTGCTTGGTGCCTTTGGTTTCCGGGTCGCCGAAGAACACCATGATCGCGTCGCCGATATACTTGTCGATGGTGCCGCCGTATTCGAGCGCGACCTCGGTCATCTTGGTGAGGTAGTCGTTGAGGATATAGGTCATATCCTCGGGCTCCATCTCTTCGGTGGTCGCGGTGAAGTTCTTGATGTCGGAAAAGAACACCGTGAGCTTCTTGCGCTCGGTTCGCACATCGGCGTCGGAGGCGCCCGAGAAGATCGCTTCATAGATTTGCGGCGAAAGATAGCGCGACAGCTTCTGCGACAGGTCCGTCATTTTCTGCGTCTGCTCGGCGATCTGCCGCTCGGCTTCCTTGCGCTCCGTTATGTCGTTGAACACACACACCATACCGCCGTCGTCGGTGGGCTGGCGGAAGCCTTCGATGATGCGCCCGTCGGGCACGTGGTCTTCGGTCCGCATCGCTTCGCGGGTCAGGTATCCGGCGATGCGCTCGCCGACCAACTCGTCCGGGTCACCCGGCCCGTAATCGCCGCGTGCCGCACGGATCGTCAGCACGTCTTTGAGCGGGGTACCGGGCTGAATCTCCGGCATCTGATATAGGGTTCTGAACTTCTGGTTGAAAACCTGCATCCGCATATGCCGGTCGACCATGAACATGCCGCCCGACATGTTCTCCAGGGCGTTGGTCAACTGCATGTCTTTTTCGCGGAGTTTGTTCTCCTGCTGACGACGTTCCGTGACGTCGCGGATCGACGCGGCGATCATCGTGCCGTCCGCGGTCTCGATGGGGCTGAGGCTGATTTCGACCGGGAACAGCGACCCGTCGAAACGCTTGGCGTGGAGGTCCATGTTCGCCCCCATCTCGCGGGGCGCCGACGAGGTGACGAAACTGTCGCGGTAGTGGACGTGCTTTCTCTTGATTTCGTCGGGGACAAGGATTTCGATCGGCTGGTCGATCAGCTTCGTGCGGTCGGCGCCGAACAGGTTTTCCGCCTGCCGGTTCACGCGCACGATCCTGCCGCCCGGCCCGACGATGAGGGTCGCGTCGGGCGCCGATTCCAGCAACGCCCTGAACCGCTGCTCGCGCTCGGTCAGGCGCTCTTCGGCTTTCTTTCTCTCTGCGACCTCGCCGGCCAGCTTGCGGTTGGCGAAGACGAATACACCGATAATGACGATCACCACTGCCGCCGCCGGGATGGCGTACTGGAGGATGAGCTTGTAATCGATGATCCGCTCGAATTTCACCGCCATCGCCTCGCCGCGGATGCGGGCGTGTTCCTCCTCGGTCATCGATACGAGCACTTTGTTCATCAGGCTGGCGAGTTCCGGCCAGTCGCGGCGCACGCCGAAGGCTTGCTCGTTATTGTCATACCCGCTCGGCGCCGCAACCTTGAGATTGGCGAGGCCGTGCCGCTCGATATGATAACTCCCCGCGGCGAGGTTGCCGAAATAGGCGTCGGCGCGGCCGAACGAGACCGCTTCCAGAGCTTCGTGGGTGTTGACGAACTCCAGCAGTTTGATGTTCGGGTAATCCCTGCGCAGAAGATCGGCAGACGCAAACCCGGCCTCGATCGCAACGGTCTTGTCGTTCAGATCGGACAGTCCGGAAATCAATCTTGCGTCATCGCGCATGAAGATCACGAGCGGTAAAGCGATGAAGGGGGTGGTGAATTTCACGATCTTTCGGCGTTCCGGCGTGTTCGCCAGGCTCGTCACCACGTCGATCTTCTCCAGCTTGTTGATCGCCGGCAGGGTGTCTTTCCACGGCATTTCCACGAACTCGAAGTCGAGTTCCAACGCATTCATGATATAGCGCAAGTAGTTCACCGCGATGCCGCGGGCCTGACGGTCCTGCATGTAGAGAATTGGCGGCCAGGGCTCCATCGACGCGCGGATGGTGGTGTCCGAGTGATTGGTCAGCCAGCGCTGCTCGTCTACGTCGATTGCGATCTTGCCGCCGACCGTCCCCTTGAGCCACGGGTCCGTGATTTTGCTCAGTTGCGCCGGGGTCAAACCCATCAATGCCTTGTTGAAGATGCCGCGCAGGATCGGCCAGTCGTAACGTGTGCCGATGGTGAGCAGGGATTTGCGCCCGGGGATATTGTCGCCGAAAGCGAGCACGTTAAGTTTGTCGCGGTTCTCGGAAATCTGATACCTGACCGCGGCGACATTTCCAAAATAGACATCGGCTTGTTTGTCCGCGATTGCGATCAACGCGTCTGCGGTCGACGGGTACTCCGTGACCACGCCCCGGGGCGCGGCTTTTCGGATGTATTCCGACGTCGCATACCCTTTTTCGACGGCAACCCGCACGCCCTTTTGCTGAAGAATATTCTTTTTCGCGTTGTCCCGGTGCAGGACGACACCGTGCGGGATGTCGAGATAGGGGAAGGTAAATTTGTAGTAGGGGGTGCGGGCGACGTTCGGGGTGATGTCGAAAACCGCGTCCAGGCGTTTCTCCCTCACGTCTTCCAACAGGTCGGGCCATGCGCCGGGGACGAACGTCATGATGCCGCCCAGGCGTTCGTTGACCAGATCGGCGATGGCCGCGCTCATGCCCTGCGGTTTGCCGTCATCCCCGACACTGTTCATGGGTGGCCAGTCAGCCTGCATGCCGACGCGGATGATTTTGTTTTTCTGCAGGAATTCGCGCTCGGCCTCGTTGAATTCGACGATCGTGCCCTGGGGCCGGAAGAGGCGGTTGTCGGGATTGTCGATCCATCGCTGTTCGATGTCTGCGTATTCGTCGCGCGTGATCTTCGTGAATCCCCACTCGATCAGGTGGCGTAACTCGGGCTGATTCTTCTTGAAGGTGCTGAAGATCGCGTTCCTGAGGATATCGCCCGGCAGCCGTAACACGCTCCCCTTGACGCCCGCGCTGTGTAAAAGGGAGTCCATCGCCTCGTCCTCGTGCAGGACGGCGTCGATATTGCCCTCCATCAAGGCGCGCAGCATCTCCGGCGATCCGGTATAGCTTTTGATCCGGTAGCCGTGCCTGTCGTAGCGGAGGAAGTTTTCCTGGTGAGACTGCTTGACCACCCCAATGGTCTTGCCGGTAAGGGCCGCCGTGGACGGCAGGTCGTGGCGCGATCTCAGGATGAAGAAGCCGGTGGTCGATTCATGGAAGGGGCGGGTGAAGTCGAGCCAGGCCTCGCGCACCTCGTTCCTGAATAACGAGGCGTGGACATCGATATGACCATGCCTGAGCATGCTGACCGTTTCGCCGAAGGACGCCGCTTTGAACGTGACCGGCACGCCGGTTTTTTCCGACCATATGCGCCAGATGTCGGGTAATAGCCCCGCCGGCTGCCCGACGAGATCAACCCCGGCGATCGGCAGGTACCCGGTCGGGATGCCGACACGGATTTCTTTCAGGGGCGTGTTTTCCTGAGCATCGGCGGCAAGCTGGACGGCAAGCAGCGCCAGCAACACAAGGCCGCCGCGCCGGACCGCTCTTAGAAGAAACCGAAATCCCCGCATGGGATTTCTCCTGCAACCTCACCCGCGGTTATTCTAGCGGCAAAAACGGGCAACAGAACAACGATTTAGGGTAGGTAGTTACCCGTACCGGGGCGGTTTCAGATGCTCTCTGTTTCCGGACCCTTCGGCCCGTCCGGGATATAACGGCTCTCTTGCAAGGGGCGGGGCGTCAACGTTCCACGTCACCCCGGCGAAGGCCGGGGGCCAGGGCGGCAGGCATGTCCTGTCAGTAACCATCGCGCCGGTCTATCTGGATTCCGGCCTGCGCCGGAATGACGGGGAGAGGGGTTAAGATGGATTTTGCGTCGGGGTTCCCTCTCCCTTGGGAGAGGGAGGGGCCCGCGTGCGTCAGCGCGTGGGAGGGTGAGGGCTTGGGAGTCCTACCCGCCCGTCATCGACATGTGGCGGCCGACGGCGGGCGCGGAATCGCGGTCGATGACGAAGTCGTGGCCCTTCGGCTTGCGGCCGATGGCCTCGTCGATGGCGGCGTCCAACAGATTGTCGTCGTCGCTGGCGCGGAGCGGCTTTCTGAGGTCGGCGGCGTCTTCCTGGCCCAGGCACATATAAAGGGTGCCGGTGCACGTCAGCCGGACCCTGTTGCAGCTTTCGCAGAAATTATGCGTTAAAGGCGTGATGAAGCCGAGCCGCTTGCCGGTCTCGGCGATCTCGGTATAGCGGGCCGGGCCGCCGGTCTTGTAGGGGATGTCGCTCAGCGTCCAGCGCTTTTCCAGATCGCGGCGCACTTTGGACAGTGGAAGATACTGGTCGACCCGGTCCTCGCCGATGTCGCCCAGCGGCATGGTTTCGATCAGGGTCAGGTCGAAGCCGTTCTCGCCGCACCAGCGGATCATGTCGTCGAATTCGTGCGCGTTCAGATGCTTCAAAGCGACGGCGTTGATCTTGACCTCGAGGCCCGCTTTCTTGGCGGCGGCGAGGCCGGCCATGACTTTTTCAAGATCGCCCCATCGGGTCGCCTCGCGGAATTTCTGGGGATCGAGGGTGTCGACCGAAACGTTGATGCGCCGCACCCCCGCATTCACCAGATCGTCGGCGTAGCGCGGCAACTGGCTGCCGTTGGTGGTCAGCGTCAGTTCATCCAGCGCGCCGGTTTCGATATGCTTCCCGAGGTTGTTGATCAGCGACATGATGTTCCGGCGCACCAGCGGCTCCCCACCGGTCAGGCGCAGTTTCCGGACCCCCTTGCGGATGAACGCGGAGCAGAGACGCTCCAGCTCTTCCAGCGACAGCACGTCCTTTTTGGGGAGGAAGGTCATGTCCTCAGCCATGCAGTAGACGCAGCGGAAGTCGCAGCGGTCGGTAACCGAGACGCGCAGATAGCTGACGTGCCGGCCGAACGGGTCGATCATCGGCGCGTCGTTCTTGGCGCCGGGCGCCGGCGTTGTCTCAACCGTTGTCTGTGATGCGTTTCCGTCCAAAGTCTTCTCGTCCTCTTTATCGTTACCCCCAATATAGGGATTTCGATGGCTCCCGTCATCCCCAACTGGACATATCGGGATGGGATGAACGGGTTGCCTGTCGTCGTATCCTCGCGTCATCGTCCTGCCCCGCCGGGTGGGCGTCGTCCTGAACTTGATTCAGGACCCATGCCTTCCGGCACCGTCTCTGTAAGCATGGACCCTGAATCGCGTTCTGGGTGACGGTTCTATCTCGCGTCTTCCACCTCGTCATCCGCGCATCTTCCACCTCGTCATCCCCGCGAAAGCGGGGGTCCAGCCGCGCCGGCGGTTTGTCTGGGTTCCCGCTTTCGCGGGAATGACGATATGAGATTAAGCTTCGCCTTCGGTCAGGTGTCCCATCTCAGGCTTCGCCCTCGGTCAGGTGTCCCATCTCAGGCTTCACCTTCGGTCAGGCCCTTGTCCTTCATGTCCTGCTTGGCTTTTTCCCGAAGTTCTTCGCGTTCACGCAGATAGTCGTCCGTGGTGCGCGGGACCGGCACGGTGCCGTGGGCGAGGGGGTTGCCGTCCTCCGCCGTCATCTGCACGACGCGGCAGTCCTCGCACATTTTCAATCGGTCGAGCTTACCCTCGCCCTGGAACATGTGATGGCCCTTGAGCTTGTCGATGGTTCTGAGCATCGACGCGTGGGTCGCGAACGGCTTGCCGCAGCGGATACAGAGGAACGGCTGCTCTTCCTTGACCGTCTGGTGGGTGCGCGCTTCTTCCTTGAAGCTGAGGCGCGGCTCCAGCGAGATGACTTTTTCCGGGCATGTGTTCTTACACAGCCCGCACTGTACGCAGGCGTCTTCGGCGAAGCTCAGTTGCGGCAGGTTCTCGTTATCCTTCAACGCGCCCGTCGGGCACGCGCCCACGCATGCCAGACAGAGCGTGCAGCCGTCGGTGTCGATGTTGACGCGGCCGAACGGCGCACTCTTGGGGAGCGCGATCTCGTCGACCTTGTTGGGCGCTTTTCGGTGGAGCGCATCCAGCGACAGCCTTAATACCGAACGCTTGCGGCCCGCGCCGATGACGTCGCCGGCGGGTATCGCGTCGGGGCTGTCATGTTCATAGAGCGCCGCTTCGAGTTGGTCCGGATCGTCCGGCTCGACCAGCCTGACGCGGCCTTGACCGAAGCCGAGACCGTCGGTGATCGCGTCGACGAGGTCGATGGTCTCGAGGATGGTGTCGCGGTCTCCGCGCTTTTTGGGCGGCAGAAGGTACGCGACCTCCGAACAGCCGAGCGCCAGGGCTTGGGTGATGGTCTCAAGACCCACCTGCGTCACCTGATTGACGGCGAAGGGGATACAGTTTCCGGGAAGCCCGCGGCCGTGCCTGGCCGATAACGCGATCACATCGCGCCCGAAGGTGGCGTCGTGAATCAGAAGACGCGGTTTGCCGCCCCCTGATTTGATATACGTCCCGATAACGGTGCGAAGCCGGTCCGACATCCCGTCGCCCGCCGGCAGGCTGTATTTCGCCGCCCCCGTCGGGCAGACCATCGCGCAAAGGCCGCAGCCCGCACAGATATAGGGATCGTATTTGACGGTATCCCCGTTGGGCTCGATGGCACCCGTCGGGCAGATATCGAGGCACTTCGAACAGCCGGTGATCTTGCTTCTGGAGTGCGCGCAGATGCCGGCGTCGTAATCGACGTAGCGGGGCTTTTCGAACTCGCCCACCATGTCCGACATGGTGAACAGTGCCTCCATGACATTCGCCGGGCTCTTCGGGTCGACGTGGAAATACCCGTCGCGCTTTTCGGCGGCGGGGAAGAGGGGATCCTTACCCCGCATATCCAATATAAGATCGCAAACCGAGCTGCCGGTCTCGCCGATCCCGGTGAATTCGAGCTTGTCTTTCGAGGACGGCGCCGTCGGGCGGAAGTTCTCGACCTGGATCTCGAATTTTCCCAAGTGCCCGGATGCGGATTTCACGTTGCCCGCGAACAACGGCATATCCATGACATCGGGCGGGCTCGCGTCGGCCCCACCCTCGAGCACCACCGTCACGTCCATGCGATCCGCGAGCTTCCGCGCCGCTTCGATCGCTTCGTCGCCGCGCCCGAGAACGAGGACGATCCCGGTCGAGATCATGGTGACGGACGTCGTCTCTTTCAGGTCGAGCGACGCTTCCTTGATCAACGCCGCCATCTTGGCGGTGACGTTCTTGTCGCCCGCGCGGCCCGCTTCCGACCAGCCGGCCTTTTCGCGGATGTTGAGGAAACCCGCTTCCGGGGCGTCGTCGCCGAGTTCTTCGAGCGCGTCCAGGAACAAGGGGGCTTCCTGCGTGCAGGCGACGAGGATGTTGTCGGCTTTCTGGGCCTCGTCGGAGAAGCGGTCGAGTTCCGCCCGGCACAAGTGGCGCGCCGGACGCAACTTACCTTCGCCGCCGAGCGCTTTCGAGAGCGCATCCGCGTCGATGCTCATCGTGTCCTCGCACGAACAGACGAAGACGTCTTTGCCGTTCAGCTTCATATTGATTTCCGTCCTCCCGGGTGCCCGTTACCCGCGCCGCGCGTCGTTCTTATTATTTATATTGGTCGCGTTCGGCGCCGGGGCTACCTTTCCGGCAATACATAACGCATATTGTCTGGAAATAAAGACATATCAATTTTAAGGGTTTGGGGGATATTCGTGAAACGCCGGGAGCCTTATTAAGTGAAGGATCTGATGACGACCAAGGAGGTCGCGGACTATCTGCGCCTCAAGGAACGCAAGGTTTACGATCTCGTCGCGACCGACGACATCCCCTACACGCGTGTCACCGGAAAGTATCTTTTCCCCAAGCACCTGATCGATATCTGGCTGGCGCGCTCGTCGACGTTCCCGAACATCGCCGCGGCGCACGCGACCCCGCCACCCCCCGTGATCGTCGGCTCGCACGATCCGTTGCTCGAATGGGCGGTGAGAAATTCCGGCTGCGAACTCGCTTTGATGCCGGGCGGCAGCCTTGACGGGGTGCAGCGCTTTGCGCGCGGCGAGGCGGTGGCGTGCGGGATGCACGTGCTCGACATGACGGACGGGGGCTACAACGTCGGCCCGGCGTCGGAAGCGGCGGTCGGCCTCGACGTGGTGCTGATCGAGTGGGCCTGGCGCGAGCAGGGGCTGATTGTCTCGAAAGGCAACCCGATCCGCATCAAGGGCATCCCCGACGCTGCCGCGGCGGGCGCCCGGTTCGTGGTCCGGGAGGCGCAGGCCGGCTCGCGCATGCTGTTTCAGTATCTGGTCTCCGAAGCGGGTCTCGAGATCACCGATCTCGACGTCGCCGATATCGAGGCCAGAACGGAAACCGACGTCGGGCTCGCCATCGTCGAGGGAAGGGCGGATACCGGCCTCGGGATTCGCGCCGCGGCGCACCAGTACGGCCTCGATTTCGTCCCGTTGCATCGGGAGCGTTACGATCTGATGATCCGCCGCCGCGATTATTTTCAGCCGCCTCTCCAGCGACTGCTGAAGTACTGCGACTCGGCGGATTTCAAGGAACGCGCCGATAGTCTTGAGGGCTATGACATCTCCGGTCTCGGCACCATTCACTTCAACGCGCCCTGATTGCGGCTGATCCCTACTTGACGGAAGGCCCCTCACACCCGAACTCTTGCAGATCAGGAACCGGCCAGGACCAGCGACGTGACGACCACCAAGATTACAGAACAAGCCTTTCTCGACGCCGCCGCCAACGGCGATGCGGAAACGCTTAAAACCGGCCTGGAACAGGGGCTGAAGCCCGATATCGCGGATCAGTACGGCAACACGGCCTTGATGATGGCGTGCGCGCGGGCACAGACGGAAACCTGCAAGATATTGCTCGAAGCGGGTGCCGATCCCGATCACAAGAACCGCTTCGGCCTCGGCCCCCGCAACTGGGCGAGCTGGGCCGAGAACGACGCCCAGGTCCGCGCCCTTCTGGGCTGACCCGAGAGTCCCTTCTCCCTTGGGAGAAGGACAGGATGAGGGGCCCCTCACCCGGCGCTGCGCGCCACCCTCTCCCAAGGGAGAGGGGCCTGCGCTCAAACCACCTCGAAGCAGTAGACGCGGCTCGGCAGGTGATCGCCCAAGGGCGCCGAATTGTAGATCCCCGTTTCGTCGACGTAGCGCCAGAGACCGGCGTCCTCCAGCGCCTTGCGCTTGGGATCGAACAGTCCTTCCAGATACGTCCTGGCGACGGAAAATGCGATGCGCCCGCCGGGCTTGGTGACCCGGATCAGCTCGTCGAGACCATCGAGTGGCGCGTGACCCTGCGTGAACACGCCGGAACTCACCACGCCTTCGAAGGTGTCGGTCTCAAAATCCAGCTTCTCGCCCAGGTACATATGATGCAGCGCTTCGTAGTGCGCCTTTTCGCCGGCGATTTTCAGCATGCCGGGCGATGCGTCGAGGCCGACGATGTGACCGTGGCCGAGCGCCTGCATGATCTCGCTCATGATCCCGGTGCCGCAGCCGGCGTCGAGGATCGGTGTCGCGTCGGCGGGGATATGCTGCGCCGCGAGCGAGGTCACCATCGCCGGGTGGGTATAGCCGATGCTTTTCATGTGGTCTTCGTATTCGTCGGCCCAGTCGTCGTAGGCCTCGGCCAGTTCATCGGTATTGGTCGCCTGATAGGCCTTGTGGAGTTTGGCGGTTTCTTTTCCGGACTTTTGGTCGGGCATGATCTCTCTCTGCTGTTGAGTCCGCCGCAACCTTAACACACCAGCCCGGATTGTCCCGTCGGTGGCCCCCTCACCCGGCGCGCTGGCGCGCGCCACCCTCTCCCAAGGGAGAGGGGTTAAGAGGTGTCGTAGTTCAGGGTTCCTTCTCCCCTGGGAGAAGGACAGGATGAGGGGGCATCGTGTCACCAAACACCCCCTTGTCTTTGCAGCCGCGCGTGCAAACCTGTAAAATCGTCAATAACCAATAAACAACAGGGAGGGGCAGGGCCATGACCGCCTACATGATCGCGCAGGTCAACGTGACCGATCCGGAAAAATTCGAGGAATACCGCGCATTGGTGCCGGCGACGCTGGAAAAGTACGGCGGCCGGTTCATCGTCCGTGGCGGCGAGACGGCGGCGCTCGAGGGCGAGATGCCGTATCCGCGCCTGGTGGTTATCGAATTCCCCGACATGGACGCGATCAAGCGCTGGCACGCGTCGGAAGAATACGCCAAGCCGATCCAGATGCGCCAGGCGGCGTCGGACAGCGTGCTCGTGGCGGTGGACGGTTACGATGGATAATGTCCAAAAACTCGGCGCTCAAATCTGGGACGCACGCCTGAACGGTAAAGTGTTGTCACGCGACATGGTCGCGGGGACGGCCGAACGCAATCACTCATATAAAGTGCAGGCCGCCGCCGCGAAGGCGTCGGGCCTGACGCGGTGCGGCTGGAAGGTCGCGGCGACGAGCGAGATGGCGCAGGAGCTTCTGGGGATGGACGGGCCGTCGATCGGTCCGGTGTTCAAGGAGCATCTCTATAAACCCGGCGACACACTCCCCGCGCGGACCGAGCATGGATCGGCCATCGAATGCGAGATCGCGTTCCGGATGGGCCAGGACCTCCCCGACGATCACATCGTCTCGTTCGACGATCTGATGGATGCGACGGCGGACGCGTTCATCGCCGTCGAACTGGTCGGTTGCCGGTTCGAAGGTGGTTTCAAGGGCGCCGGGATATCGGTCTGTATATCGGATTTCTCCTTTAACGGGGGGCTGGTGGTCGGTGCCGACATTCCGGGCTGGATGGACATGTATCTGGCGACGGTCGGCGCGGAAGTGACCGTCAACGGTGAGAAGGGGAACAAGGGCACCGGTGAAGCGGTGCTGGGGAATCCCGCGTTCGCCTTACAATGGGCGGCGACGGAGGCGTATTCCATCGGTATGCCTTTGAAGAAGGGCGACATCGTCTCGACCGGCACCATGACCGGCGTCACGCCCGTCAAACCGGGCGACGAGCTGATGTGCGACTTCGGCGATCTGGGTCAGATCCCGCTCAAGTTCGAAGCGGCTTAACCCCTCACCCGGCTCGCTCGCGCTCGCCACCCTCTCCCTGGGGAGAGGGTGGGGCCCGCGCGCCTCGGCGCGTGGGAGGGTGAGGGGACACGCGTTTCGCGCTGGAAGCCGCCCTTCGATTGCCGCAAAATGGCCGGGCGATATAGATGAGGACACGCATGGGCATGCTCACCGATGAACAGAAAGCCGCGTTCGCGCGCGACGGCGTTTTGGTGGTCGAGGACGCGGTCAAACCGGAATTATTGAAAAGACTGCGCGCCGACTTCGACACATGGGTCGAAGAGAGCCAGGGTCACGACAAACCCTACGGGGTGACGGTCGACGGCCGCCCGCGGTTCGACCTGGAACCGGGCGACGGCGATAAACCGGCCCAACTCCGCCGTGTGCAGGCGCCGACGGAAGTCTCCGACGCTTATTACGAAGCCATGGCCGACAGCCGCATGACGGACATGGTCGCCGAGCTGATCGGCCCGGACATCAAGCTTCACCACACCAAGATCAACTCGAAACTGCCGGGCGCGAAAACCGAAGTGAAGTGGCATCAGGACTTCCCCTATACCCCCCACTCGAATTCGGATCTGGTGACGGCGCTGCTGATGATCGACGACGTGACCGAAGAAAACGGCCCGCTCGCCGTCGCGCCGGGTTCGCACAAGGGGCCGATCTTCAGTCTCTGGCACGAGGGCGTGTTCACGGGCGCGGTCGACCCGCAAGCGGAATCCGAAATGAAGAAAACGGCCAGACTGTGCATGGGCAAGGCGGGCTCCGTCTGTTTGATGCACACGCGCCTCGCGCACGGCTCGGAACCCAATCTCTCGACGATGCCAAGGACGCTGTTTATCTCGGTCTATTCGGCGGGCGACGCCATGCCGTGCTCGCCCAACCCGGTGCCGACCGAACACATGGGGGTGTTTGTCCGGGGCTCGGACCCCCGGCGCGTGCGGGGCGAGGCGTTCGACGTGCAGACGCCGGAATATCCGAAGACCTCGTTCTTCGCTCAGCAGTCTGAACGTGAGCGTTCTGCCTAATCCGGAAATTATTGTCATCCCCGCGAAAGCGGGGACCCAGTTCATCCGTCATCTGGACCCCGGCCTGCGCCGGGGTGACAATCTTTTTTGCACTTTCTTTTCGACGTCATTCCAGCGAAGGCCGGAATCCAGACGGATCAATCTCTGGTTTCTCGCTTTCGCGGGAATGACGAACGGGATGGATCGTCGTATTTTGCCAGGTAAGAAAAAAGAAATAAGGATTGTGGAATGACGACTGAAAAAACGGAGGTGCTGGTGATCGGCGCGGGGCAGGCGGGCATCGCGACGAGCGAGCATTTGGGAAAACTGAACATTCCCCATCTCGTGCTCGAACGCGACCGCATCGCCGAACGCTGGCGGACGGGAAGATGGGATTCCCTCGTCGCCAACGGCCCGGCCTGGCACGACCGCTTCCCCAATATGGAATTCCAAAACTGCGATCCTGACGGCTTCCCCGGCAAGGACGAGATCGCGGCTTATTTCGAAGCTTATTCTGACATGATCGGTGCGCCGGTCCGCACCGGCGTCGAAGTCACGGGAGTGCGGCGAAAATCGG
Organism: Rhodospirillales bacterium; assembly: GCA_017644185.1. GTDB lineage: Bacteria > Pseudomonadota > Alphaproteobacteria > Rhodospirillales > Casp-alpha2 > UBA4479. The sequence goes on along the minus strand of JAEPMA010000002.1, from coordinate 220,337 downwards.
ACGGCCCCGGTTTTATGGCCGAAACGTCAGGTGGTTTGATCGAGGCCGATTACGTCGTCGTCGCCACCGGGCCGTTCCAGAACCCGAACATCCCAAACGTGATCCCGGATGACGCGGGCGTCGAACAGCTTCATTCGAGTGACTATAAAAATCCTGATCAACTTGCCTCGGGCGCCGTCCTCGTCGTCGGCGCCGGGTCGTCGGGCACGCAGATCGCGGATGAACTGTCGCGGTCGGGGCGTGAGGTTTATCTGTCGGTCGGGCCGCACGACCGTCCGCCCCGCAGGTATCGCGGGCGAGATTTCGTCTGGTGGCTCGGGGTGTTGGGGAAGTGGGACGCCGAGGTGCCGCGCGAGGGCACGGAACATGTGACCATCGCCGTCAGTGGCGCGCATGGGGGCGAGACGGTCGATTTTCGGAAGCTCGCGGAAAACGGCATGACGCTGTTGGGCAGGACGGAAGGATATAGCGACGGCACGTTGACCTTCGCCGCCGATCTTAGCCAGAACATCCGAAACGGCGATGCCAATTATCTTTCCGTCCTCGAAGAAGCCGACAGATATATCGAGCGGATGGACCTCGACCTCCCTGAAGAGCCCGAAGCCCATAAGATCGGTCCCGACCCGGACTGCGTAAAGAACCCCATCCTCGAACTTGATCTGAAAAAAGCCGGGATCACGTCGGTCATCTGGGCGACAGGCTTCAGCAACGATTTCTCGTGGATGGAGGTCGACGCTTTCGACGACCTGGGCCGCCCGAAACATCAGCGCGGCGTGGCGGCGGAGCGGGGGATCTATTTCGTCGGTCTTCCGTGGTTGTCGCAACGCGGCTCGTCGTTCATTTGGGGGGTGTGGCACGACGCCAAGCACATCGCGGATCACATCAATATCCAGCGCGGCTATCTCGATTACCACGATTTCTCGAAAAAACGCGGCAGATAGCTTACCCCCTCACCCGGCACGCTGACGCGCGCCACCCTCTCCCAAGGGAGAGGGGCATATTACGTCAGGGTCCCTTCTCCCTGGGGAGAAGGACAGGATGAGGGGTTTGGTATCGAGTGGCGGGAAAGGGGGCCAAACAAAAACCCCCGCCGGATGGCGGGGGTTGGAGTTGTCCTCAAGAAATGAGGCCGTGTGTCAGGTGCCCGGCTGGGCGTTGGCGAAGAACGCCTGATTGCCGAGGATCTGGTATTCGTTGATCAGCTTCTGGCCTTCCTTGCCGATCACCCAATCGATGAAGGTCTGGCCGAGTTCGGTCTTCACGTGGGCGTGTTTTTTCGGGTTCACCAGAATGATGCCGTACTGGTTGAACAGCACCGGGTCGCCCTCGACGAGGATCGCGAGGTCCCCCTTGTTCTTGAACTTCAACCACGTGGCGCGGTCGGTCAGCGAATAGGCGTTCATGCCCGACGCCACGTTGAGGGTCGCGCCCATGCCGGAACCGGTGGCGCTGTACCATTTGTTGCCCGCACCCGTCGGATCGATGCCGGCACCCTTCCAAAGCTCGAGTTCTTTTTTATTCGTCCCCGAATTGTCGCCGCGCGATGCGAAGGGGGAGTTGCTTGAGGCGATCTTTTTCAACGCCTCGCCCGCCTTCTTCATCCCCTTGATGCCGGCCGGGTCGGATTTCGGCCCCACCATCACGAAGTCGTTGTACATCACGTCGGAACGCTTCACCCCGAAGCCTTCCTTCACGAACTTTTCTTCGGACGGTTTGTGGTGCACGAAAAGCACGTCGGCGTCACCGTTCTGGGCGAGCTTGATCGCTTTCCCCGTGCCGACCGCGACGACGCGGACTTCGATCCCCGTCTTGTCGGTGAACTTGGGCAACAGGAAGTCGAACAGCCCCGAGTTGGCCGTCGATGTCGTCGAGGCGACGGTGATGAATTTGTCCGCTGCGTGGGCGGTGCCCAGCGACAGCGCCAAGATGGCGGCGATAAATAGTGTCTTGAACTTGAACATTCTAAATCTCCCTTGTTGTTCGTCGTTCACGTTTGGCGGCTACCACCTCAGTTCCCCTTCCAGGAACGCGGCGGCTTCGCCGCTTCGCGGGGAACTGAAGAATTCGTCGGCGGGTGTTTTTTCCAGAACTCGGCCTGCATAGATGAATATGACCTCGTCGGCGTGGCGTTTCGCCTGCGCGAGGTCGTGGGTCGTCATGACGATGCGTGTGCCTTCGCCATGCATGGTGTCGATGATGTTCTCGACGGCATGGGTCGCGGCGGGGTCGAGCGATGCTGTCGGCTCGTCGAGAAAGAGCACTTCCGGTTTCGTCGCCCAGGCGCGGGCGAGGGCCAGCTTCTGCTGCTCGCCACCGGACAGGTGCCGGGCCGGCGATTTGGCGAAGCGCGCGAGGCCGGTGCGGTTGAGCACGTCATCGACCACCCCGGGCCGGTCGGCGGGTGGCACGTTGTGAAGCTTGAGGGCGTAATCGATGTTCTGGGCGACGGTGCGCCTCAACAATACCGGCCGCTGGAACACCATCGCCTGGCGCTTCAAGGGATCTTCGTTCGGGGATGCGCCCTCCCAGACGACGCGCCCGGTGCTGGGGGTCAGAAGGCCGTGACAAAGCCGCAGCGTCAAAGACTTGCCGGCGCCGTTCGGGCCGAGGATGAAGGTCCGGGGGCCTGCCGCGAGTTCGAACGAGACATGATCGACGAGGCGTTTGCCGCCGGCGTCGAAGGAGACATCCTCAACCCGGAGCGGCATGATCGACGCGCGTGCGGTCCTGCTCATCGACGCATCCGCGGTCGTCGCACGTGGCGTGGCGTCGTTCATGTCCATACCGCCTCGGCGCGTTGCTTGACCGTATACGTCGCGGCGTTGATCCCGAGCGAGATCGTAATCAGCACGATGCCGAGACCGAGCGCGAGGGCGAGGTCGCCCTTCGACACCTCAAGCGCGATCGCCGTTGTCATGACGCGCGTCACATGATCGATGTTGCCGCCGACGATCATCACCGCGCCGACTTCCGCCGACGCCCGGCCGAAGCCGGCGAGGATCGCCGTCACCAGGGTGAAGCGCGCGTCATACAATAAAGCGGGAATCGCACTTACCGGACCGGCGCCCATCGAACGCATCTGCTCCGAATACTCGACCCAAAGATCGGCGACGACTTGTCTCGTTAACGCGGCGACGATCGGTGTGACCAGGATCGCCTGCGCCGCGATCATCGCGCCGGGTGTGAACAACAGGCCGAACACCCCCAGCGGGCCGGCGCGCGAGAGCATCAGATATACGACCAAGCCGACCACCACGGGCGGCAGCCCCATCAGCGCATTCACGAAGACGACGATGGCGTTCTTTCCAGGAAACTTGAACAGCGCCAGGGCGGCGCCGACGGGCAGGCCGATCAATACCGCGAGGGCGACTGCCGACAATGAGACGCGCAACGACAGACCTACGATTTCGATCAGGTTCGGGTCGAACGATACAAGCAGGTGCAACGCCGTCACGAAGGCTTCGGAAATGTCGGTCATTCGGTATGCCGCCTGTTTACCGCCCAAACGTGCGATCAGGGTCTAATTCGCCCTAATTTCGTTAACGGCGGAGCCTAACTTGGGAAAATATGCATATCAATGCAGAAATATGCAGGTTCCAGGGGGGTGTCACGTAAGCGTGGTTGGGCATTCGCAATCGGTTCTTGAAATCCGCCCCCTTGCCCAAGATGATCCGGATACCGAAATAAGAACCGGATGATGGTGTTAGGCATACCAACCCGGCACACAAGGGAGGAGAGTTGAGGTGACCCGTCCAGGCGACGACACATCCTTCACGAACGACTTTCTGGTCCGCCCCGACCCGTCGGACCCGAAGCTCACCGAGCGTGTTTCGGGGATCGATCAGGACGGCAATCCGGTCGAGACCTCGGTCACCGTAGAGCGCCCGTTGACCCTGTTTTTGAATGGCCGCGAGATCGTCACGATGATGACCATCTGCGATCATCCGGACGTGCTCGCCGTCGGCTATCTCCTGAACCAGAACATGCTGCGCTCGGACGACGAAGTCACCGCGATCGACTATGACGAAGAGATCGAAACCGTCGTCGTCCGCACCCGGCGCGAAACCGATTACGAAGAGAAACTGAAGAAGAAAACCCTCACGTCCGGATGTGCGCAGGGCACCGTTTTCGGCGACGTGATGGAGAAGTTCGAGACCGCGAAACTGAACCCGGACGCCGTCTTGAAAACGTCCTGGCTCTATCAACTGACGAAGAAAATCAACACCACGCCCAGCCTCTATCTGGAGGCCGGGGCGATCCACGGGTGTGTCCTCTGTCACGAAGATAAGCCATTGATTTATATGGAAGATGTTGGCCGGCACAATGCCGTCGACAAGATCGCGGGATACATGTTCCTGAACGGGATTTCGGGCGAGGACAAAATCTTTTATACCACCGGCCGGCTGACCTCCGAGATGGTGATCAAGACGGTGCAGATGGGTATCCCGATCCTCTGTTCGCGCTCGGGCTTTACCGCCTGGGGTGTCGAACTCGCGCGCCAGGTGGGCCTGACGCTGATCGGCCGGGCGCGGGGCAAACGTTTCATGGCGCTCGCCGGTGAGCAGCGCATCGAGTTCGATATCGAAACCGATCAGATCGAGGACGAGCCGAAGGGGATGAACCGCAAGGGGGCGGCGGCGGAATGAGCGGCGCCAAACCCATTGTCGGCGTGTTGCTCGCGGGCGGCCTGGCGCGGCGCATGGGCGGTGGTGACAAGCCCATGAGAGAGCTCGGGGGTAAGCCGATCCTTGATCATGTCATCGACCGGGCCAAACCCCAGGTGCATCACCTTATCTTGAATGCAAACGGCGACCCGGGACGCTTTGCGCCGTATAGCCTGCCCGTCGTCGCCGATGTGATCGACGGCCATCAGGGGCCGCTCGCCGGTATTCTGACCGCGCTCGACTGGGCCGCCGAGAACGTCCCGGATGCCGAATACGTTGTCAGCTTCGCGACCGATGCACCCTTCCTGCCGCGCGATCTGGTGGCCAGACTCCTGACCGCCGTCGACGGCACCGATGCGCGCCTGGCCTGCGCCATCACGGGTGACCGGACGCACCCGGTTTTCGGGATCTGGCCGGTGGCGCTCAGGGACGAACTGCGCCGTGCGATGGTCGACGAAGAAATGCGCAAGATCGACGCCTGGACCGAACGATACGGTATCGTCCACGTCCCGTTCGAGGCCGAGCCCGTCGACCCGTTCTTCAACGTTAACCGCCCGGAAAACCTTGAAGAAGCGAAAGGGCTGCTTGAGATCGAGAAAGCGGCAGCTCCCGACATCCACGAGACTCTCGATCTTGGGGTCGTGATCGAACGGCGTGACAGCGACAACCGTTGGACCGATCACACCTATCAGCCGATCGCGGTGTTTCAAGGGGCGCCGCCGAAGGACCCGCACGGCGAGTGGACCATGCTGCGCGAGGGCGATGGTTGGGCCCATTTTCATGCCGCGACGTTGCCGCTCGAGTTGTTCCGGGGAGAGACGGAGGGCTACCGCGTCAACTTGTCCAACGACCCGCCGCATATCTACATCGTGCTCTCGCCGGGCGAGGAAGCCGATGACCCGGAGATGCTGGTGCACATGGTGACCGCGTGCCCGTTCGAGGCGGAGAGTTATACCGAGGATAGCGATCAGATGGTCGAGGGGGTCATGATGCCGCCGGAGGTCGCGGCATGGATCAAGACGTTCTGCGATACCCATCACAAGGACGTGCCGTTCAAGAAACGGAAACGCAAATCCTACGATCCGCGCAAGGGCGATTTCATGCGCCCGCGCCACGGAGGTTGAGATGGCTGAAGGCCGTTTGAGCCGCTGGTCGCGCCTGAAATCGAAAGGTGGTGCGGACGCTCGCGAAGAGGCGCAGGTTGAAACCGATAAATTGCGGGAGGACAGCGCCCGGGCCGAGCCGCCCGACGAATTTGCCGGGCTACCGGGCGGAAGGCGTGTGCGCAGCTTTGTGCCGGCGATGGCGCCGCTCGCTCCCGCCCCGGAAGACGATGACGACCGATTTACCCGTGGCGTCGGTTACGTCGATACGGATGACGATGGTGATGTTGTGGGTGGCGATGGCGAAGCCGTCTCTGATGCGGCGACCGTGCTTGAGAACGAAGACCTGTTCGCCGGTATCGAAGAAGAGGAATTGAGCGAGGAAGAACGTGAGGTCGTTGCGGAGCTGCCGCCGCTAGAAACGCTCGACAAGGACTCGGATTTTTCACCGTTTTTGCGAGACGGCGTGCCCGAATTCATGAAACGCCGGGCGTTAAGGTTACTTTGGCGGCTCAACCCGTTTTTCAATTTCCGCGACGGCCTGAACGACTATGACCAGGACTTCAATGTCGTTCACAAGATCATTGACGAGATGACCGGCGCCTACAAAGTCGGCCGTGGACACCTCACCGATCAGGAACTTCGCGATATGACCCCCGAACGAGCACGGCGTGCGTTCGGTGATGAAGAGCCGACGGACCAAGAACTGGTCGAGGGTGAGAACGTCGACCCTGTAGACTCTTCAGAAAACGAACCCGTGCCGGTGCTACCTGAAGCGGACGATTCCAAAAATCCCGAGCGCAAGAGTGAGGAATGTGTTGAATCTTCCCTTGAAGAAAAAGAAAGCACAAAAACGCACAAAAAAGACACTCTCGATGATTGAAAAATATTCTAAAACAAGATTGCTCGGTGTCTCCCTAAGATACTGAAATTGCGTGAGATTTGCTGCAGTGCGGTACGCGGAATTCGATAATTCCGTTGACTTGAATGGCTCTAAAGCAGGATAATTCACATTGCGCATCCGAGTGAGAGCGAACGCGCCAAGCAATGAATAACTGAGTCGGATGATAGGGTATTCCGACTGGGAGACACGCAAGGGAGACGCAGTGGCGACGTCCATGGGCGACAACCAAACCAACCCGAGCAGTAGTGAGTCCTCAGACGTGATGTCGGACGACATGATGCGTGCCAATTTTTATGGCCTGTTGGCGCGTGTTCTCGCCAAGCCGATGGATGAAGACACCCTCGAGACCATGCGCGCTCTCGCGAAACATGATGATGGTACGCCGCTAGGCGAGGCGATTGCCTCGTTCGGCAAGCTGTGTGTCCGCACACCGCGCGCCAAGGCAGAAGAGGAATTTACGGAACTGTTTTACGGGGTCGGCGCGGGTGGCGAAATATCGCCGTATGCATCGCTCTATCTGACCGGGCTCGTCTACGACAAACCCCTGGCAGAATTGCGCGAGGACATGGCGCGGCTTGGTATCGCCGCCGCGGACGGAACGGGCGAACCGGAAGACCATATCGCCAGCCTTTGCGAGATGATGCACGGCCTTCTAACCGGCGCCCTTGGCGGCGACGTGGGGTCGTCTGAGGCAAAGGCTTTCTACGACAAGCACCTGGCTCCATGGGCCGGAAAACTATTTGAAGACCTCGAAGGTGCCCAGGCAGCCGCGCTCTATATGCCGGTGGGCACCATCGGCCGCTTGTTCATGGAGATCGAGCGCGAGGTTTACGAAATGGCGGCATAGGCCGCCGGACTGATGCGGTGAGGCTTTCGGGAGAAGGAAGCTCCGCCACAACGAGGAACGGTTACGCGCTTGCCATTCGGGAGTGTGCGCCGGGTCCAGTAAGAATGGCCATGGTGGCCGAAATTGACCAGTGATGGTCAACACGTACGTGTCAACAATTGGGAGACAGCAATGAAGAAGACCGAGAAATCGGACTCGCTGGCCCGCCGAGACTTTCTGAAGGGAGCGGGTGTTGCCGGTGTTGCCGGTATCGCCACGGCCGCCCTCTCAGGAAACGAGGCGCAAGCGGCGTTGCCCGAGGACCGCAAGACGAGCGGTTACCGGGAAACCGAGCATGTCATGAAGTATTACGAGCTCAGCCGGTTTTAGGCTGTGCTTCGTGACTTTCATTAACAAGGTCAAAATTGGGAGATAATTAAATGCTCACCAAGAAGAGCAACGGGGTTGCGGGACGCCCCCGTTTGACGAAGGCGCTAGCCGGAGTCGTTGGCGGTTCGATGGACCGCCGGACCTTCCTGAAACGTTCAGGGGTGACCGCCGGCGGTATCGCGCTGGCATCAAGCCTGCCGGCCGGGATGGTCAAGAAAGCCGAAGCGGCATCCGCTGCTGCCGGTAACATTCAACAGATCAAGTCTGTCTGCACGCATTGCTCCGTCGGCTGCACGGTTATCGCCGAGGTATCCAACGGTGCGTGGGTCGGCCAGGAGCCTGGTTTCGACAGCCCGTTCAACCTTGGTTCTCACTGTGCCAAGGGTGCATCGGTGCGTCACCACGCCCACGGCGATCGCCGCTTGAAATATCCGATGAAGTTGTCGGGCGGTAAATGGCAGAAGATCAGCTGGGACGACGCCATCAACGAAATCGGCGACAAGATGCTGGAGATCCGCAAGACCTCCGGCCCCGATTCCGTTTACTGGCTGGGTTCCGCCAAGTTCAACAACGAGCAGTCGTACCTGTTCCGTAAGTTTTACGCGTTCTGGGGCACCAACAACGGTGACCACCAGGCTCGTATCTGTCACTCGACCACGGTCGCCGGTGTTGCCAACACCTGGGGCTATGGTGCGATGACGAACAGCTACAACGACATGCACAACTCAAAGGCCATGTTCCTCATCGGGTCTAACCCGGCCGAGGCGCACCCGGTCGCCGTGCAGCACATTCTGAAGGCGAAAGAGCAGAACAATGCCGCCCTCATCGTGTGCGACCCGCGCTTTTCGCGGACCGCGGCCCATGCCGATGAGTTCGTCCGGTTCCGTCCTGGCACCGACGTCGCGCTGATCTGGGGTATCCTGTACCACATCTTCGAAAACGGATGGGAAGACAAGGAATACATCAAGCAGCGTGTCTGGGGCATGGATCAGATCCGCGCCGAGGTGAAGAAGTGGACGCCCGAAGAGACCGAGCGTGTGACCGGGGTGCCGGGTTCGCAACTCCGTCGCGTCGCGCGGACACTGGCCAACAACCGTCCGGGTACCATCGTCTGGTGCATGGGTGGGACGCAGCACACCAACGGTAACAACAATACGCGCGCGTACTGCATCCTGATGCTGGCGCTCGGTAACATCGGCACGCAAGGTGGCGGCGCGAATATCTTCCGCGGCCACGACAACGTGCAGGGTGCGACCGACTTCTGCATCCTGTCGCACTCGCTCCCGGGTTACTACGGTCTCGCCAAGGGGTCTTGGAAGCACTGGGCTCGTGTCTGGGATGTCGACTACGACTTCCTCAAGGGGCAGTTCCAGGAAGAGAAGTTCATGAACTCCTCGGGTATCCCGGTGTCGCGCTGGATTGACGGTGTGCTCGAAGACAAGGCCAACATGGACCAGCCGGACAACCTCCGGGCTATGGTTTACTGGGGGCACGCGGTCAATTCGCAGACCCGTCTGCCGGAAATGAAGAAAGCGATGGAAAAGCTGGATTTGATGGTCATCATCGATCCGGTGCCGACGTTCGCCGCCGTCATTCCGGACCGTCAGGACGGTATCTACGTGCTGCCGGCCGCGACGCAGTTCGAAACCCGCGGCTCCGTGACGGCGTCGAACCGCTCTCTGCAGTGGCGTGACAAGGTCGTGGATCCGGTGTTCGAATCGCGCACCGACCATGAAATCATGGCGATGTTTGCGAAGAAGTTCGGCTGGGCCGACAAGTTCTTCAAGAATATCGAAATGGACAAGATCGCCGATGGCCGTGAAGAGCCGAATATCGAGTCCGTCACCCGCGAATTCAACAAGGGTATGTGGACGATCGGCTACACCGGTCAGTCGCCGGAGCGTATGAAAGCGCACATGGCGAACCAGGCGACATTCGACAAGACCACGCTTCTGGCGAAGGGCGGTCCTGTCAGCGGCGACTACTACGGTCTGCCGTGGCCGTGCTGGGGCACTGCCGACATGAAGCACCCAGGCACGCCGGTTCTTTACGATCCGTCGAAACCGGTTGCCGAAGGCGGCCTCAACTTCCGCGCCCGTTTCGGGGTGGAACGCAATGGCTCCAACCTGCTCGCCGAAGGCTCCTACCCGGTTGGGAACGAGCTGAAGGACGGTCACCCCGAGTTCACCATGGCCATGCTCAAGAAGCTTGGCTGGGACGCGGACCTGACCGACGACGAGCGTGCGACGATCGAAAAGATCGCCGGCGACAAGACCAACTGGAAAACCGACCTTTCCGGCGGTATCCAGCGTGTCGCCATCAAGCACGGTTGTGCGCCGTTCGGTAACGCCAAGGCGCGTACCGTGGTGTGGACGTTCCCGGATCCGGTGCCGCTGCACCGCGAACCGCTGTACACGCCGCGTCGCGACCTCCTGCCGCAGTACGAAACGTACTCGGATCGTCAGATGTACCGTCTGCCGACCAAGTATGCTTCGATCCAGAAGCAGGACTTCTCCAAAGACTTCCCGATCATTCTGACGTCGGGCCGTCTTGTGGAATACGAAGGTGGCGGTGACGAGTCCCGGTCCAACCCGTGGCTGGCTGAACTGCAGCAGGACATGTTCTGCGAAATCAACCCGATCGATGCCAATAACACCGGCATCAAGGACGGGGCCATGATGTGGGTCGAAAGCCCCGAAGGTGGCCGCGCCAAGGTGAAGGCGCTCGTGACCGAGCGTGTGGCACCTGGGGTTGTGTTCATGCCGTTCCACTTCGGTGGGCATTGGATGGGTGAGTCGCTCCGGAACAAGTATCCGGAAGGCGCGGATCCGTATGTGTTGGGCGAAGCGTCCAACATGTGCGGCACCTACGGCTATGACTCGGTGACCAACATGCAGGAAACCAAAGTCACGCTCTGCCGCGTGAAAACGGCCTGAGCGAGATAGGGAGACACAGAAATGGCTAGAATGAAGTTCCTGTGTGACGCAGAACGCTGCATCGAGTGCAACGCCTGCGTCACCGCGTGCAAAAACGAGCACGAGGTTCCCTGGGGTATCAACCGCCGGCGCGTCGTCACGATCAATGACGGCAAGCCGGGTGAGCGCTCCATCTCGGTGGCGTGCATGCATTGCTCGGATGCACCGTGTATCGCGGTGTGCCCGGTGGATTGCATCTACGAAACCGAAGAAGGTGTGGTGCTTCACTCCAAGGACTTGTGCATCGGCTGTGGTTATTGCTTCTACGCGTGCCCGTTCGGCGCGCCGCAGTATCCGCAGGCCGGTAACTTCGGCTCTCGGGGCAAGATGGACAAATGTACATTCTGCGCCGGTGGTCCGGAGGACAACAACTCCACGGCCGAATTCCAGAAGTACGGCCGTAACCGTCTCGCGGAGGGCAAACTGCCGATCTGCGCCGAAATGTGCTCGACCAAGGCACTGCTCGGTGGGGATGGCAACATGATCTCCAACATCTATCGCGAGCGTATCGTGTCCCGTGGCTTCGGCTCGGGCGCGTGGGGTTGGGGTACGGCTTACGATCTTAAGGCCGGCTCCTGACCTATCGGTCTGATTAAAGGTAAGGCGGCGGCATCTCTTAAATGGGGTGCCGCCCCTCCTTTAACTTCCGATGGATTCCGGCCTTGGTTGCTGGAATTGAAAGAACAAGGAACGACAATGTTCGACAAAAGATTTCTGAAAACCATTGGGGTCGCGAGTTTCGCACTCCTCATGCTTGCCGGGTGCCGTCCGGAGGAGCAGGGCAGGCCGCTGCATTATGAACCGGGCGTTTATCCGGGCGAGAAACCGTCGTCGGCGTTGGGTGAGGGCGACCTCGCGGAATTGCGCCAACGCGCCATGGAGCAGGGTGGTATTCCTGCGGGCGGGGCCCTTTCAGGCGGTGGCACCACGACGGGCGATGACGTGCGTGCCCCGGTTGAGAGTGAGGCTGGCAAGCAGCTCAAAGAACGCGGCAAACTGCAAGGTGGCAACTGATCCGGTGTAAACACCGGGCAGCAATCGGAGTGAAGCAGATGACGAAATTGATGCAATTTATCCGGTCCGGGGGCATCGCGTTGGCATTCGCCGCGTCGATCGGCCTTGGTGCCATGACCATGAACGCCGGCATCGCGCTGGTCGCCGACCAGCCGGTCCAGGCACAGGAAAAAGGCACAGTACCGGGTGGTGCGCTCGGGAATATGTCCGACGCAGAAATGTGGCGCGCCATCAAGGGCGGGGTTCGTGGCACCGTCTCCATCCCGGATCAAAAAGCGGGCCAAATGGTTCAGGCCAACGGCGATGCCTGGCGCGCCTTTAAGAATGGTCCACTCAGCATATACGGGGCGTGGTCGTTACTCGGCATCCTCGTCCTTCTGGTGGTGTTTTTCGCGGTTCGCGGCCGTATCAAGATCGGCCATGGGCCGGATCCCCAAGGCCGTACAATTGAGCGCTTCAATGCACTCGAGCGCGCCGTGCACTGGCTGACGGCCACCAGCTTTATCGTGCTGGCCGTGACCGGTCTCAACGTTCTTTACGGGCGCTACTTCCTGAAGCCGGTCATCGGTCCCGAAGCATTCGGTACGCTGACGTACTATGGGAAGCTCGCCCATAATTACATCGCCTTCGCGTTCATGCTGGGCATTATTTTGATGTTCATTCTTTGGGTACGCTACAACATCCCGAAACTGCGTGACCTGAAATGGTTGGCTGTTGGCGGCGGCCTTTTCTCGAAGGACATGCATCCTGAGGCCGGGCGCTTCAATGCGGGTCAGAAGATCATCTTTTGGGCTGTGGTCGTCGGTGGGTTTTCGCTGTCGCTTTCAGGAGTTGCCCTCATGTGGCCTTTCGAAGTGCAGCCGTGGGCTGGCACCTTCGCGTTCCTGAATAATTTCGGCCTTGATCTGCCGACGCAGTTCACGCCGCTCGAGGAAACGCAACTCTCGGTGCTGTGGCATTCAGCCGTGGCGTTGGTGATGATCGTGGTCATCATCGCGCACATCTACATCGGCTCCGTCGGTATGGAAGGTGCGTTCGATGCCGTGGGCTCGGGCCAGGTGGATCTCAACTGGGCCAAGGAGCACCACTCGCTCTGGGTCGAAGAGGAGATGCAAAAAGGTTCGGGCCGGCAACAGCCTGCCGAGTAATCTTCCGGTCTTAAAATTGAAAGGGCGGTGCCGCGGCACCGCCCTTTTTCGTGATTCGAGTGGATGCGCAGGCTTAGTGGATGCGCGCGTTCGACGTCGAGAATTTATCGCCCGCCGACGGATTCAGGTTCGTGAGCACTGCGCCGGCCGCAATCGCGATGACGATGGCGGCAATCCCGCCGATAAGTACTGACTTCATGAAAATCACCATCTCCTGTTTACGACATGTCGGTGCCGAGTTCCAATAATGTAAACGAAACGGCTGCGATATCAAGGGGTTGCTCCGGTCCTCCTCGGTTTCCTTAGACGTAGGCGGGGCTGGCAACCCCGTTGATGCCGCGTTAGGCTGTGGTTTCGCCGCCGGAAAGGAACAATCATGAACGAGACGTCTCCAGATAAGGACGCTGCGGCCGAGCTGCTTGATGCGCTTGGTATCGACGGCTTCGTACGCCACCTGGCGGACCTGCAAACGTCGCTGGAGAAAGTTGCCGACGGGATTGAGGTGCTTGGTACGAATGCCCAAACGCAAGGCCGCGATACGGAAAATCTGGCAGCGCATGTTTTGGCGATCGAATCCGTCCTAACGGTTATCTTGCGTCAGATCCCCGTCAACGTCGCCGAGGTCCGCAAAGAAGCGGAACGCCGTGCCCGTAACGCGGGTTCGAGCGAAACCGGCAACAAGAATCTCGTTTCCTCCCTGGCTGAGGACATCGTTAAACGCGCCGATGACTGACGCGGGCACGACCGATTTTGCGGTCTTGGCCTGTTCCGCATCCATGCTATCGTGACGATGGGAATCAGGGGTTCGGCGGACGGTCAACCACGCGGAGTGTTAATCTATGAGTGAACAGTTACGTCTCAGCCAGCTCGTGTGCTCGCGGCTGTGCCACGATCTTGTCGGGGCGGCAGGCGCCGTCAACGCCGGACTCGAGATTCTCGCGGAGATGGGTGCGCTTGATGACAACGCGATGGATCTGGCGACCAAAAGTGGCCATGAGCTGACCCGCCGGCTGGCATTCTATCGGGTGGCTTTCGGCGCGGGCGGGGCCGGAAAGGGCGGTGCGGAAGTTTCCGTGCTGCGCGGGCTCGCCGACGATTTTCTCTCGGGCTCGAACGCCCGGCTCGACTGGCCCGATTTCGGCGACGGTGTTCGCGAGATCGATCCGGTGATGGGTAAGCTCCTGCTGAACCTCGTTCTGATCGCGACGGAATGCTTGCCGCGGGGGGGGACGGTAAGTGTACAGATTGCCGAAGTCGACGGCGGTATTGGTCTTGCCGTCGCGGCGTCGGGGGATGATGCGGGCTTGCGCGAGGATCTGGCAAACGGACTGACGCCCGGCAAGGAGGTGTCGTCAATGGATAGTCGCTCAATCCACAGCTATTTAACCCAACTTCTGGTGCTGGAAGCCGGTTGCGAGCTAGAGGTGGCCGCGGACGACGATCAAGTCCGGTTCGCGGCACTTTCGGGACAAAGTTGAACACCTATCGCCGTCACGCCCGTGACGTGAAGCGATGTCTCATCGTGGACGACTCCATGGTTATCCGGATGGTGGCTCGGAAGATCATCCAGGAGATCGGCCTTGATGCCGAAGAAGCCGGGAACGGTTACGATGGTCTGGAATCTTGTGAGAATGCGATGCCTGACGCTGTCCTGCTCGACTGGAAGATGCCGGGCATGACCGGCATCCAGTTTCTGAAAACGTTACGTGGTATGCCGGGCGGAGATCAGCCGGTGGTCATTTATTGTACAACCCAGGAAGACCCGTCGCATATCGACGAAGCCCTTGCGGCCGGTGCCAGCGATTATCTGATGAAGCCCTTCGATGGAGAGAGCCTGCTCAGTAAGCTCACACAGATGGGGATGGTGTGAGGGCAAGAAAAAGGGCCGACTAAGCCGGCCCTTCCCTGAAAATATCAGATCAGAACTTCGATCAGGCCGATGCGGTCTGCGCCTCGGGCATGGTTTCCGGATCACGCAGCACGTAACCACGGCCCCAGACGGTTTCGATATAGTGCTCGCCACCCGTGGCATCCGCCAGTTTTTTGCGAAGCTTGCAGATAAAGACGTCGATGATCTTGAGTTCCGGCTCGTCCATGCCGCCGTAGAGATGGTTCAGGAACATCTCCTTTGTAAGGGTCGTGCCCTTGCGCAGGCTCAGAAGTTCGAGGATGCCGTATTCCTTACCGGTCAGGTGAACCGGTTGCCCGTCGACTTCCACCATGTGGGTGTCGAGGTTGACCGACATTTGACCGGTGTGGATGACCGAGTGCGAGTGACCCGCCGAGCGACGCACGATCGCCTGAACGCGCGCCATCAGTTCCGACTTGTCGAAGGGCTTGGTCAGGTAGTCGTCGGCGCCGATGCCGAGACCCTTCACCTTCATCTCCGATTCCGTGAGACCGGACAGGATCAGGACAGGTGTCTGAACCCGTGAATCGCGGAGCCGGCGCAGCACTTCCAAGCCGTCCATGTCCGGGAGCATCAGATCGAGGATGATGATGTCGTATTCATATAGCTTGCCGATCTCAAGGCCATCCTCGCCGAGATCGGTCGCATCGACCACCATCCCGGCGGTTTCAAGCATGAGCTTGACCGTTGCCTGGGTCGTCGGATCGTCTTCAACCAAAAGTACGCGCATTTTCCCCTCCGGGCCGCCCAAAACGCTGCGAATCGATATCTGTTAACCATATTACCATTTGCGGAGTCTGCGCCAAACCCTTTACGGGTCTTTTTGTTAACCTTTATGAATCTAGCCAGTAAAAGCCCGGAGTTCTGGGGTTTTCTCCGCGAATCGCGATTGAGTGGGCGGGAGTCCGGCGCCGCTCAAACAACTTGGATACGGCCGGAACGTGACCGTTTCTTTATCCAATGTGTATTTGCCCGGGATTCCAAAGCCTTAAAAAATATGTATATAATCCCGCCCCTGGGAAACAATTGGGTGCTCATATGGCAGAGAAAAGCGCAAGCAGCGGCATTGGAAAATCGATCCTGAGTGCAGTGATCGTGGCGGCAATATTGCTGCCGGCGGGCTACGTGGCGCTCGACTACATGCGCAAGGATATGCAGGCACACCAGACCGAGACCCGCTCTGTCGTGATGGACATTCAATCGGCGACGGCCGCGGAGATCCGTGCGGGTGCGGAAAAAACCGCTGAGGCGATCAAGAACGCCGGGGGAACCGGCGGCGCAAGTGAACAGTTGACCGCAGAAATGACCGCGCTGAAACAGGTCACGGAACAGATACTTGCCGAACAGAAAACGATCACTGAAAACCTCTCGAAAGTTCTGAAGGCGGAAAAGGAAGTTGCCAAGGCTCGCCCGGAAGCGGAGGGGCCGCCCGCCGATTTCGAGGAAACTGTCTATTTCGATATTGGAAAGTCTTCCGGCACCCGTGTCGATACGCAGATCGCAAAAATTCTGCCAGCGATGAAGAAGATGCTCGCTGGCGGCGCTTGCCAAACCAACGTGATTGGTTTTGCCGATACGCTGGGTGGTGATTTGTCGAACCTCAAGCTCTCGCGTGCCCGTGCCGACTACGTCGCTGAAAAACTGCGGAAGTCGGGCATCGATGTTTACAGCGTCGAGGCCTGGGGTGAGCGTCGGCTCAAGGTGCATACATACGATGGCGTCAAGAACGAGAACAACCGCCGCGCCGATATCGAGATGCACTGTGGCAAGAAGCCGAAAAAGGCAACCGCCGGCACCTGATAGACGGGGCAACCCTTGATAAAAACGGGTTGTCTATCGCCTTCTGAATCCCCTTATAAATAACTCTAACCTGGCGTTAAGACCGGGCTTACCGCTGTATGCGACAGCCATTTGGGAGGCGATATGCTGAAATCGATCAATACGACCATTCTGGCCGCGCTGGTGGGCGTCACCGCCGCGGCAGCGTCCGCCGATGTCAAAATCACGCCGCTGGGCTCGCACGAGGGTGAGTTCTGCCGCTTCGACCGCGCGATGATTTTCGAAGATCCGGACGGCACCCGGCTTTTATATGATGCTGGCCGCACCGTCGCCGGACCGGACGACCCGCGTCTGGGTAAGATCGACGCGATCCTGGTCAGTCACATGCACGGCGATCACGTCGGGGACCGTCACCTGACGGCGCCCGGTGCGGGCACGTGTTCGAAGCCGGATGTGACGGTCAAGGCGGTGCCGAACACCAATTCGGTCAATATCGCGCTCAAAACCGGCGCCAAGATCGTCACCGGCAGTGAAATGCCGAAATTCTTTGCAGCCAAGCTCAAGGCGCTCGGCGGTGATCCCAAGAACTCGCAGTTGGTTCGCTTCGGCGCCAACAAGAGAATCGGCGGTGTCACGGTGACGACAGTGCCGGCCGTACACTCAAATGGCGTCGCGGGTGCGATGATCGGCGGCGATCTTGGGAAGCATTTGGATGAAGCAGGGTTGACCGCTTATGCCGGGCCGCCGACGGGGTATGTACTGACGTTTTCGAATGGGCTCGTCGTCTATCTTTCGGGGGACACCGGGGTGACGGCGGAACAGAAGATCGTCGTCGGCGATCAGTACAAGGCCAAGCTGGTCGTGATGAATATCGGTGATACCTATACCACTGGCCCAACCGAGGCTGCCTACGTCATCAACGACCTGATCAGGCCAACGAGCGTTATCGCGTCTCACGCCAACGAGGTGGGAACCGAGGGTGGCAAGGTCATCGCGGGGACCAAGACAGAAACGTTCATCAAGGCGACCAATGTGCCCGTATATCTGCCGCTCAGTGGCAGGACGATGATGTTCGACGGCGCGGGAAAATGTACTTCGGGCTGTTAGGTTTAAGCTGACTGATGGCCGTCACCCTGAACTTGATTCAGGGTCCATAGGGGGCTCTTGGGCACCTGCCGTGCATGGGTCCTGAATTGAATTCAGGACGACGAGACCGTTTGGAGCTCGATCAAATTCGCGACCCCCGAAAGATCCGTAATCTCGACAGTCGGCGGGTAATTGGGGTCGAGAACCTGGTCGCCGTGCCGGTTGGACCAGATACAACGCATGCCTGCGGCCACGGCGCCTGTGACGTCGTTGGGACTGCCCGCGACATGAACAATCTCATCCTTGCTTATTCCGAGCACCTCGGTCGGAAGATCGTACACGGCAGGGTGCGGCTTGTAGTACCCCGCCGTTTCCGACGACAGAATGTAATCGAAGGTTTGAGGCGTGAAGTTCCTCGCGACGGCTTCGAGCATATCCTGGTCCCCATTCGACAGAATTGCCGTCTTGAGCCCCTTGTCTTTGACTGCGGCAATCGCGGCTTCGGCTTCGGGCCACGGGTTCATCGTATCCCATGCGAGGACGAGTGTCTTGCGCGTCTCGGAAGGTATCGAAATATCATATCGGCCAAGACAATAATCGAGCGCCATGAACGTACAGTCGCGAAATGGCGTGCGCGGTTTCTCAAGCGAATTGCTGGCGGCTGCTCGTTCCATCTGCTTGCCGCGCCAAAGCCGGACAAAAACCGCAGCAGCCTCGTTGTTCAAATCGAGGGTTTCTGTGACGGCTGGGACAAGGCTGCCTTCGATATCAAGAAGCGCCATGTAGACGTCATAGGTGACGAGTTTCGCCTGCATGGTCCGTTCCTCTCAGTCAGGTGTTCTTGGGGGCGTTGTTGAACGCCTCGCGCGCCGCAGCGCGCCCGCCGACAAAGCATTCGGCGAGATTGCCACCGGAAATATAAAGATGACCAAAGACGCTGCCGAGCTCGCCCGCGGTATATAAACCCTCGATGACGTCGCCGAACGGGTTGAGTACGCGTTGCCTTGCATCATGAACCGGACCGCCCTGGGTATTGCCGACTAGGGGGCGTAATTCGGTCGTATAGAACGGCGGTTCTTTGATGGGGACGAGAGATTCCGGAATGCGTCCGTAATCCTTATCTTCACCTGCCGCGACCTGTTCATTCCAGCGGCGCACGGTCTCCTCCAGTGCACCTGCAGGCGCGCCCATGATTCCCGCCAATTCCGCCAACGTGTCGGCACCCTTGATGATGCCGAGTTCGATTTCCTGTTTGTTGTCGGCGCTCCACATGAAGGTCTGACCGTGGTCGTTGTAGGTTTGAAGACCTAACTGCCCGGATGCGAGGCCCGCTGCATCGATCACCAGCCAGGCCGGGTTGCGCAGGTGGGTGCGTGACACCGGGTCCATGATTTCCATGTCTCGATGCCCAGTGTCCTGAACGTAGGGTGGGTACTCGTTCATGAAGCGGTTACCGCGTGCGTCGACGACGATCCAGGGCATACGCTTTCCATGTAACGCCGAGAAAAACGCCGGAACATCGTCCGGTTCTTCCTGTTCGGGGATCCAGTCGGGAAATTTCATCAGACGCATGCCGAACGGGTAGTTCGGGTCGGGGTGAGGCATGCCGTAGGTGCCGTGGTAGTGCCACATGTGCCAGAGGTCCGCGCCGACAGCCTGTGCCATACGAATGCCATCGCCAGTGTTGCCCATATACGCTTGCGGCATGACGGGTTTGCCCTGCCAGTATTGCGCTTGCATCTCGGTGTCGGCTTCGAAGCCCCCGCATGCCAGGATCACGCCGCCTCGCGCCCTTACGCGCTTGGTTCCTGACGCATCCTTCAGCAGAACTCCCGTGACGGCGCCGTCGACGGATGTGACGAGCCGCTCCGCCGCAGTGTCATAACGGACGGGAATGCCGCGGGTTTCGACGTTGTGGTGAAGGGCTGCAAATAACCGTGCACCGCCCCTGAGACCGCGTACATGCGGATACTTTTCGTTCAGATCCAGACCTGGATAGTCGGCAATCGATATGAACCCGAAGGTGTCGAACCCCTCGAACGGGTAGTTCCCGGGCATCCAGTTGATGACAGGGTTTGCGCCAGCGGCTGCGGCAATCTCTTCGATAAACGCGGAGATCGTCGCCATACCTTCAGCCAGTGCCGCCAGCGGTTCGTCCGGCGTGGTGCCGGCGTTGGTCGCCTTCAGATAGGCGAACGCCGCGTCGCGGTCCTTGGCGATGCGCACGCCGCCTGCCGAGCAGATCGATATACCGCCGGGCGTCCGGTTCTTCTCGGCCAGCAGCACGTTCGCGCCGAGATCATGGGCTTCGATGGCTGCGGTGCCGCCTGCAAAACCAAACCCGACAACGACGACATCGACCGTTTCGTCCCAGCTTTCCGTGCGCGCATCCACTGTGCTTCCCTCCAACGTCTTATGATTATGACTTTATTTCGTATGGTTTTTGCCGGAGCCCGGCAAGGATGCGGGCGAGAATGTCTCGAAAACGGGATTTTGGCATCAATGAATAGGCCGCTCCACGGTGGTGGCGCGGCCTTGGACACCGAGACTGAGGAATTCCTGCTAGGGATCTTGCCTCAGCGTGTCCCCGGACATTCGTTCGTGGTTTTGTGTTCGGGGAAGGTCTTGGACAACCAGGGGCATAACCCGGCGGCGACCAGCTTGCCGACCTGCGCCGCACCCTCGACCGAGAAATGCATGGTATCGATGTAGTATGAGGATCGTTTCTCCAACTGCTGTGCTAGATCGATAACCGGCACATCAAGCTCCTCTCCAACCGCACGGACAACATCGTTATAACGTTCCAGGACATTCCAATAGGTCAGCGATGATACTGGGCGTTCAAGCAACTGCTGTTCGATGTTGTCGAGCCTGAAACCGAGGTCCGGGTCTACGCCTGGCCCGATCAACAGCGGCTGCGTAACAAGAACGACTTTGGCGCCGATGGCGCGTGATTTCCTTATGAGGTTACGCACGCGCTCAGCATAGTTGTCCAAGACGCCAGGCATGCGCTCCAGTATCGTGTCAGCTTCTCCGGGCTTTGGCTCGATAAGTTTACTGCGTGATATCTCTCCCTTGAGTCTTAGGTTAAAGGGGGCGAGACCTGCTTTGGACGCTTGATAACGCCTGTAGATGTTATTAATCAGATTGGCGACTTCCGAATAATCGGCGAGACGGTCGAAAAACTGCCGGACATTGTTGTTCTCACGGTGGACCGAACGTTCCAACGCGTTGATCTGTCTGCCCTCGCGGCCCAGTCCATCCTTTCCGAGATCATTGATCCCGATTAAGAATATGATGACATCCGGTTTCAGTTTCGCGAGGTAATCATCGACTAGGAGTCGGTGACCATGTGTCGAATGCCCCATCAGTCCAGCATTGTTGACCCACAAATCCGTCTGGCTGTCGGAAAGGGTGTGGTTCATCACGCTGATCCAGGTCTTGTCGTCGGAAAGCGAAGAATCCTCGGCCGTGCTGCCGCCGACGACAACGATGGAAAGGTGCTTGTCGAAGTCAACCGGCGGGTCGTCGCCCCGGAACCCGAGCGAGTTCCAGCTCACGGAAATCGTCTTTTCCAATTTACCGGGCGTGTCATTGTTGATGATGAACTTATAGTTCGTCTGCAAAACGATCTTGTCGCCCTTAATGCGCAATGTGAAGGGGTTGTGAATCCTCAGGGCCGTTTCGAACAGCACTAGACCGACTAGGATGCCGCCAGCCGTCAGGCTCGCATTGAGCAAAAAAGCCGCACTTGAGGTCTCGCCTTTCCATGTACTCAATCCGCGTTGCACACGCCGGGCCGCCGCCAGAACATGGAAGATGCACTCAGCAGCAGCACAAAGAGCAACCGCTACAACAGCGATCGATAGCGAGTAGTTCGGCGGCCGGAAAATGATGAAGGCCGCGACGGACACCAGAATCAGCGGTGCTTTGGCGAGTAGCACTCCCTCCAGCAACAACAATCCCTCGACGTCACGATAGCGGTGAAATAATGCCATCAGCCAATTGCAGATCACCGCAATGATGCCGAAACCGAGCGAGAACAATATTGGGAATGCCCACGTTACAGGCTGCTTGATGCCATGAAACGTGAGCTCGAATTCCCATGCTTGGAAGTTCGCGTCGGAGCCGATGAAATAGACGAACAATATGAAGGAGGAAACCGTCGCAGCAACGAAGCTGAATACTGAAGTGCAGGCTCTGTTTGTCATGCGGACGGCCTAGACTATTTGACGGAAGATATCGTACGAAATCATAACCACCCGGTGATACTAGCCATGCGAAATATTGGGCGCAAACGTCAATCCTATCGGATTGCGATGCGTTGGACTAACGGGGGACGGTGCGTCTTTTGACGTCCGATTTTGCACCGGGCCTTTACAAAAACTTAGGAATGAGACGTCATTCTAGAGACGGGTTCAGCGCCTTCGGGACGGGCGCTTGGAAAAGGGACGGGGAATAACCTGTTGCGGGTATTTTCCAATAATATCGCCAACGCGGTCGCGCGTTTGCCGGATCATCAAGTATTCGGGCGCGTCGCCGATATCGTCGGCCTGATGGTCGAGATCGGCGGGCTGCAAGGCACGCTTTCGATTGGCGATCACGTGCGTGTCGACGGGCGTAAGGGGCATTACGTCATCTGTGAAGTCATCGGTTTCAGGGGGGGGCGGGCGCTGGTTATGCCGTTCGGCTCGCTCGACGGCATCGGCCTTGGCTGCCAGGCAGAGCTCGCGTCGACGGAACCCTCTATTTATCCTGATCAATCGTGGCTGGGCCGGGTGATCAATGCATTCGGCGAGCCGCTCGACGATATGGGGCCCATCGAGAGCGGCATGAAGCCGTACCAGATCCATGCCGGTCCGCCGCCCGCGCATAAACGTCGCCGCGTCGGCGGGAAGGTCGACCTCGGCGTGCGGGTGATGAATACCTTCCTGACCACCTGCCGCGGCCAGCGCATGGGGATATTTGCCGGCTCCGGCGTCGGCAAATCGACCTTGCTGTCGATGATGGCGCGCAATACGGACGCAGAGATCAGTGTCGTCGGCCTCATCGGTGAGCGCGGCCGGGAAGCGAAAGAGTTCATCGAGGATTACCTGGGCGAGGAAGGGATGAAGCGCACCGTCGTGATCCTCGCCACCTCGGACGAGCCGCCGCTGGTCCGCCGTCAGGCCGCCTACGTGACGCTCGCGGTGGCCGAATATTTCCGAGATCAGGGAAAGAATGTTCTGTGCATGATGGACAGCGTTACGCGCTTCGCCATGGCACAGCGCGAAATCAGCCTTTCGTCGGGCGAGCCGCCGGCATCCAAGGGGTATACGCCGTCGGTGTTCGCGGAACTTCCGAAATTGCTTGAGCGCGCCGGGCCGGGGCACGGCAGGCAGGGTGACATCACCGGGCTATTCACCGTTTTGGTCGAAGGCGATGACCACAATGAACCGGTTGCTGACGCCGTACGCGGTATTCTGGACGGACACGTGGTGCTGGAGCGTGAAATCGCGGAGCGTAACCGTTACCCGGCGATCAACGTCCTCAAAAGCATTTCACGAACGATGCCGGCATGTAATACCCCATCCCAGAACGCCGCGATCGTGCGGGCGCGTAAGCTCCTGGCGACCTACGAAGATATGGCGGAGTTGATCCGCCTTGGCGCCTACCGGCGTGGGTCTGACGCCGCTGTCGACGAAGCGATCCAATACTACGATCAGCTTGAGGATTATCTATCCCAGGAAATTGGCGAGAACCCGACGCTTGCGGAGGGCTACCAGCAACTCTACGACCTGCTCGGCATGCAGGGTGACACTGGTGATCCAGCGGTTGGCGGCGCCGCGCCTGAAGATGATGGCAGGTGAGTCTAGATGGCGAAAGACTTCAAGGCGCTTATGCGGCTCAATGATTGGGAAGTGGATCAGAAACGCCGAATTCTCGCCGAACAACTTCGTCAGCTCGAGAACCTCATCGGGTTGCTGGAAGCACTTGAGGAAGAGATCAAGCAAGAACAGGCGCATGCTGCCAGCATGCCGACCGAAGGTGGCATCCTCTATGGCCCCTATGCCGAGCATGCCATTCGCCGGCGCGAGGAGTACCGAGAGCGGATCGCTCGCCAAGAGCGCGAAGTCGAGGATGCGCGCGAAGAGTTAAGAGTCGCATTTCTGGAATTCAAGAAGTACGAAATCTCCGAAAACCGGCGTGTTGCGCGCATCGAGGCCGAGCTCGAACGCGATGAGCAGAGCGAACTCGATGAGATCGGCATCACCCAGTACAATCGGCGTCAGTCCAGTAAGATCAAATGAAGATCGTCGTCCTGAACTTGATTCAGGGCCCATTAGGGTCAGCTAGCGGTGTGTGATTATATCGACCCTGCATCGCTTTCAGGGTGACGAGGCCGGTTTATTTAAGGTGCCAGCCGGTCCAAAAGCCCGCGTTCCTTCCAGTTCGGCTGGCGATCCTCGACACGCACTTCGTGGCGCATGTCCGGGCCGGATCGGCTTAAAGTTACCTCAATCCAATTGGGTATCACCTGATCGTTGATGTCTTCGAGGATCGTTTGTGCTGTTTCCTCAAGGCTGGAGAACGGGAGCTTGGCCAAAGTGCCGACATAGCGGCTCAGGCTTTCAGGCTTGAGCACGTCCCGGTCCGGTACGTAGCGCAGACGAAGTTTCGCCCCCATGCAGTCGTTCTCCATTACCACGACGGCGTCATGCCGCGGGTGTGGAGCCGGCAATGTCTCCAGCACGTCGCGGCGGCGGCGAATATTGTCGTTGTCGTCCAAGTTATGCTCTCCGTCCTCAGGCCAACACGTCGCCGGCGGTCCCGGGGCTGCGCTTCGGGATGTTGACGAATTTTCCGGGCGCGGCCTGGAAGCCGACGGAGCCCTCAAGCCCCGTCACGTCGAGCGCGTCGGTAAAAAGCCGGCGTATGTCCTCTCGCATGCGCGCCGGGAGCGGCTCATCGGTCCTGAGAACCATGTCGAGGCGCTTGTTCTTGTCGCCAACCAACCCGTCGATCTGCAGGTGCCCGAGGCGGCTTAGGTTCAGGTCAACCACGAAGCGTGTGCTGTCCTTGTCTTCTTCGTTTTCATCGTCACCGGCGTCTCGGTCTCGGAGAAGCATCTGGATCCGGTCGAGCTCGCTGCCGTGGAGGACGGGGACGCCCATGAGACGCCATTCGCCGGATGCGGGGTCGTCAACGGTGCGGGTCATCTGTGCCATGTCCGAGCGCATCCGGGCAGCAAGTTCGGGGCGGGTGCGGTCAAGAATCCGCATCGGGCCGTCCCCGAGCCAGTTTTTGATATCGCCGCCCCTGAGCGCGGACAGGAAGAACAGCACGTTCGTAGCGAGCTGTGCATCAGCGCGTGGAAGCGCGCTTTGAACGATATGCTGGTGTGCCCCCGGTGCGATATCGCGGAGCGTACTCAACGCGTCTTCGAAGGTGGACCAGTCGCCGTCCAGGATCGGTTGAGCGCCGTGCATAAGTCCGTGTTGCGCCGTCCCACTCGTTGGTGCCTGCAGTGAAACGATCTCGAAACGGATTTCCGCTCCCGGCGGTAACGGTTGCGTTGTGGGGAGCGTTACAGGGCCTGCGTGGGTTTGCACCAGCGTTTGCCCGGTCCCGTGATTGCCACCGACAACCCCGGTGAGTTGTGCGCCGGCGGCGAGGGATACCTGACCCGACGGCGGCGGGGGTACCAACCGTTGCGGCGCACCGATGGGGACGTCGACGGCGATAATTCTGATCTGCAGGGTGCTGCCCGCAGGAAATGTCGTCAGACTTGGCGGGGTTTGAGTCTGGGTGCCCGCCGTCGGCGTGGCGTTGGTGCTTTGACCAGGGGCTGTCGTTGTTTGTGGCTGCCCCGGAATGCTTGTCGCGGGCGCGGCGGCGCTGAGGCCGGGTCCGGGTTGGTTCGAAGGTTTAGCGGTCCCTGGAAGCGTTGCGGCGGATTGCCCGGGGATTTGTAGGACCTGTTGGGGATTGAGCGTTATTGGACGAATCAAGGTGGCGCCTACCAATACCCCCGGCGCAATCTGCTGGCCCGTTGTGGAAGATACCTGAACCGTGGCGGGGGAAGAAGCTGGGCCGGTTGAAGCTGTGTTCGTGGCGGCCGAGTTCGAGAACGTCACAGGTTTGCCGTCGGGACTGGTAAGCAGAACTTTGGGTATGGCGCCCTTAGTGACGAGTTGCAGGATCAGGGCGTCACCGGGCTTGAAAGAGCTTTGAGCATTCGGCGGCAGATTTACGGCGATGTCACCCAGCCTACTCGTAAGTTTGAGCTCGGCGGCATCGGCAAGGGCGGTGACAAGTACATCCAATTTGCTGCCAGCCGCCAATTCGAGTAGTTGCGGCGGGACCTGAGTGACGGTCAAACGAGAGAGGGCCGCCTGTCCGGCAGGCGGCGGCGTGGGTGAGGGGGGCGCAACCTCGCTCATACGCCGGCCGCACTGCCGCGCCTGATGCGGCGCGCGATCTGTTTCACGTCTTCTGCCGCAGCGCTGTCGGGGGCACGATTCAGGATCGACTGTTGAGCACGGATTGCAGCCCGGACCTTGTCGTCTCGTCGTACGATGCCGAGATGTTCGGGCGAATACTTGAGGAAGCCCTGGCAGGCCTTGTTGAGGGTGTTGTAGGTGCGTTCACCCTCGGTCGTGGAATTGACCATGTTGGTGACGACCTTGATGGTGGTTTCCGGGCGTTCGTTGTGTGCGATCTTAATGAACGCATAACCATCCGTGAGTGAGGTCGGCTCATCCGTAACGACGACGATGATCTGATCGGCGGCATAGGCCAGACGGCGTACGGTGCTCTCGACGCCGGCGCCCAGGTCGAGGATCACGTAATCGTAATTCGCCGCTAAAAGCGCCAGTTCGTCGAGCAACGATTGCAATCTGTTCGACGCTAAGTTGGCGAGTGCACCCGAACCGGATCGTCCGGCGATGACATCGAACCCGCCGTCGTCGCAATAGCCCACGGCTTGCGCCAGGCTTGCGCGGCCTGCCAGCACGGCGCCAAGATCGGTCCGGGTTGCGAGCCCCAGTTGAATGTCCATATTGGCGAGCCCGAGGTCGCCATCGAACAATAGAACACGCCGGTCGACCATTGCCAGCGAATGCGCCAGCGTGATCGAAAACCAAGTCTTGCCGACACCGCCCTTGCCGGAAGCAACGGCGATGATATTGCCCTTGGTGCGGGCGGGGCGATCGGGGGTGACGGGAGACGTTTCGCTCATTGGGCGGCCTTTTTCTGGATCGGCTCGTCTTCGTCATTTGGGACGAGGAGTTGAGCCAGTGAAACGGGATTGATACGGCTGAGGCCGTCTGCGACCTGTGGATTAACGGACACATTAGCGATCGCAACGCGGCCCGCCAATGCGGCGGCAAGGATGCCGCCAAGCCGCCGGGTCATGTCGAGGCGGCTGATGACCATCCGCTCTGCACCGATCGCGGCAAAGGCACGGGCTGTATCGGCGGATTCCATGGCATCCGCACCGGCGGGCAGCACCAGCACTAATTCTGCGCCGGCAGAGGCGGCAAGTGTGCGGAGCGCCTGCATATCCTCGTCGTCGAACGGATTGACGCCTGCGGTGTCGATTATCGCCGCATCAGCAGCTGAAATCGCATCGTTTTGTTCGGCAAGTGAGTCGACATCCGGCGCGGTAATCAGGTCCATCTCTAGAATATCCGTGAACGCCTTCAATTGTTCGACGCCGCCGGCGCGCTTGCTGTCGGCCGTGGCGATGAATACGCGTTTGCCGGCGAAACGTGCATGCGCGGCAAGCTTCGCCGCAGTAATCGTTTTACCTGCCCCGGGCGGGCCCACCAGCATCAGCGGACGGTTCTGAGTATCGAAATCAATGGGGCGAAATTGGGCGCCCATGTCGATGGCGGCGGCGAGTGTCATCACGGGATCGGTCTCGTCGACGAGATCGCAGTCCCGGAGGACCTGCTCGGTCAGGTGTTGAGGAAGACCGTGTGCGGTCAGCACTTGTGCCAGAAACTCACGCCGGGCGAGGGGGGGCATCGGTTGCGTCTCGGACGCCTCGAAGACCTCATCGGGGAGGACGATGTCGTCTTCGAGCGCTGCCGTGACCCAGCAGACGCCCTCGTCGTCATCCACGTCGGTGGAGACGATGATCGCGTCATCACCCATCTCAGCGCGTACCAGCGCCATGGCTTCTGACATCGTCGGGGCGTTGAAGTTTCTGAGGCGCATAAGCCCTGTTCGCTAAACTAGATTTGGCCGACCGTCTTGATCTTTGCCTTAGGGTATATCTCGTTTTGCGACATGACCACCGTCATCGGGCGGAAGCGGTCGACGATGGAGCGGACGAACGGACGGATTGTCGGGCTGGTCAGCAACACTGGCTGTTCGCCCATCATGGCCTGGCGCTCGAAGGTGTTGCGGAGTTGGGTAATGAATTCCTGAAGTTTGGTCGGCGGCATTGAGAGCTGGCGGTCTTCGCCCTGACCCACCAGGCTCTCGGCAAATGTCTGTTCCCAACCAGGCGAGAGCGTGACCAAGGGAATGAAGCCCTGGTCGTTGGTGTTCATATTGGAAATCTGACGGGCAAGGCGCGCGCGAACGTGCTCGGTAATCATCATCACGTTCCGGGTGTTGCCGCAGGCCTCGTACACGCCTTCCAGGATCGTCGGCAGATCGCGGATCGAGATACGTTCGGCCAGCAGGTTCTGCAGGATACGTTGAATCCCGCCCAGAGAAATTTGCGACGGAATGATATCGGCGACCAGCTTCTGATGATCCTTGTCGATTTCGTCCAGCAGCTTCTGCGTTTCGGAATACGAGAGCAGTTCCGACATATTGTCCTTGATCAACTCGGTGATATTGGTGGTTACCACGGTTGCCGGGTCGACGACGGTATAGCCGCGGAACAGGGCTTCTTCGCGGTTTGCCTCTTCTATCCACATGGCCGGCAGGCCGAAGGTGGGTTCGGTGGTTTTTTCACCGGCAAGCGAGATTTCCTCACCGCGGGGGTCCATCACGAGCAGCATATTGGGTCGAAGCTCGCCTCGTCCGGCTTCGATTTCCTTGATTCGGATGACGTACACGTTGGCGGGCAATTGCATGTTGTCCTGAATGCGGACGGAAGGCATGACGAACCCGACTTCGGCGGCAAGCTGGCGGCGGAGCGCCTTGATCTGATCGGTCAGTTTTTGACCGTCCTTGGGCGCGTTGATGAGCGTCAACAGACCGTAACCCAGTTCCAGACGGATGTGGTCGATCTTGAGCGCGGTCGAGATCGGCTCATCGGCAATGGCTTTGGGGTCGACCTTTTCTTCTTCGAGCTGTTTGACCGCTTCCTCGGCGGCGGTCTTGTTGCGCCAGTGTACGAAGTAGGCACCGCCACCGCAGAGCATCGCCAGGGTAAGGAACGGAATTGCAGGAATGCCGGGCAGGATTGCCAGGGCCAGAAGTAGGAAGCAGACCAGTCCGAGCGCTTTGGGTTGGCCGCCCATTTGGCGGAAGATTGCGACTTCGGCCGTGCCCGCGACACCCGCTTTCGTGACCACCATACCTGCCGCGGTCGAGACGATCAGTGCCGGAATTTGCGATACCAGACCGTCCCCCACGGTCAGCCGGGTATACGTGTCGGCGGCGGCGCCAAATGACATGCCCTGCTGGGCAACACCGATGATCATGCCGGCAATGACGTTGATAAAAGTTATCAGCAGACCGGCAACGGCGTCGCCGCGCACGAACTTAGCGGCACCGTCCATGGCACCGAAGAACGAACTTTCTTCTTCAAGTTCCTTCCGACGCGTCTTGGCCGTTTCCTCGTCGATCAAGCCGGACGACAGGTCGGCGTCAATGGCCATCTGCTTGCCAGGCATAGCATCCAGCGAAAACCGGGCGGAAACTTCGGCGATACGGCCGGAGCCCTTGGTGATGACGACGAAGTTGACGATCACGAGGATCGCAAAAACGATGATGCCGATCACGAAATTGCCGCCCATGACGAAGCCGCCGAAGGCCTCGATCACCTGACCTGCGGCGTGCGTCCCCTCATGTCCGTCGGCGAGGATCAGGCGTGTCGACGCGAGGTTCAGCGACAGCCGGATCATGGTCGCGAGCAACAGAATGGTCGGAAAAGCGTTGAAATCCAGGGGCCGTTCCACGAACAGCGCCGTCATCAATATCAGCACCGAAAAGGTGATCGAGAACGCGAGCGAGAAATCCAGCAGCCAGCGCGGCATCGGCAGGATCAAAACGACCAGAATCGCGACGACACCCAGCGCCAGCATGATATCGCCGCGCTTGGCAGCAGCAGCCAGCCGGTCGCGGAAAAACTGTCCGGTGTCTAGAGTGGTGACTTCGCCGCCGCCGGCTTCAGCCATTTACGCAGGCCCCCTTGCTCAAACGTTCCGGCACGTTCACGCCCCGGCCTGCGACGCGTCGCCCGGCGAGGGAATGTTGAACCCCTCGTTCCCGTACTGCTTCAGTTTGTTCCGCAGTGTACGGATCGAGATGCCAAGGATATTCGCTGCGTGCGTCCGGTTCCCCAGGCAATGCTGCAGCGTATCGATGATCAATTCGCGTTCGACATCTGCAACGGTCCGTCCGACAAGCGCCTGTGCCCCGTCTTCGCCAACGTTTCCGGCGGCTGCCGAAGTGGCACCGTCTTCGGACGTCAGCAGAATTGCTGCGGCGTCGATTTCATCGCCGGCCGCCAGCAAGACGGCCCGATGCATGGTGTTCTCCAACTCACGTACGTTGCCGGGCCAGTGGTACGTCGCCAGCTTTTTCTGAGCGTCCTCGGAAATCGGCTTCTGCGGTACGTCGTTGGCATCGGCGTATTTTGTCGCGAAATGGCGGGCCAGGGGCATCACGTCGCCCGGACGCTCTGCCAGCGGTGGCAGCCGCAGGTTGACGACATTGAGACGGAAATAAAGATCTTCACGGAAGCCCCCCTCCTTGACGGTCTGTTCCATATTGCGGTTGGACGTCGCGATGATGCGGACGTTGACCGGGACCGGCTTATTGGAGCCGATGCGGTCTACCTCACGTTCCTGGATGACCCGCAGCAGTTTGGACTGCAACCGAACATCCATCTCCGAGATCTCGTCGAGCAGAATCGTGCCGCCGTCGGCTTCCTCGAATTTCCCGATACGCCGCGCCACCGCGCCGGTGAAGGCACCTTTTTCATGGCCGAACAGTTCGGATTCCAGAAGATTTTCAGGGATGGCCGCGCAGTTAACCGCGACGAAGCGGCGATCCTTGCGCTTGGATTTTGAATGCAGGTAGTGCGCCAGTACTTCCTTACCGGTGCCGGATGGCCCAGTGATCAAAACGCTCGCCTCAGACGGTGCGATTTGCGTCGCCATCTTCACCGTTTCCGCCATTTTCGGATCTTTGAAGATCAGCGCGTGCTGATCCTCGGTGACGGCTTCCAATACCGCGGCAATCAGTTCCGGATCCGGGGGCAGGGGCACGTATTCCTTGGCGCCGGCACGAACCGCGCGGACGGCGGCTTGGGTATCGTTGGAGACGCCGCACGCAACCACCGGAACGTTTATCCGTTCAGCCTCGATTGCCGCCATGAAATCCGCCACTTCCAGCACCACGTCGATCATCACCAAATCGGCGCCCGAACGCCGCAGGAGATCGAGACCATCTTCCAGGGTGTCGGCCTGCTGCACCTTCGCACCACGCTTGATCGCGATCTGGCTGGCTGCGCCGATCTGTCCGTCCAGTGTTCCGACAATGATGAGTTGCATGATCTTGTTCGTTTCCCAGGGTCTTCGTTAGTCGAAATACTGTACCCGCTGCGACGGGGGCAGGATGCTGTTCAGCAGCATCTCCAGCCGGCGCGGGTTTTCCTGGCGACCGATGGAGGCCGCGGTCAGCAGAAATACTTGCAGGATCAGGGCTTCTTCATTTGAATTGCGCTCCAGCTTCGATGCGAGCGGCAGAAACACCATGTTGGCGAGCACGGCGCCATAGAAGGTGGTCAAAAGCGCGACAGCCATGGCCGGGCCGATGGTTGTCGGATCCTGAAGATTACCCAGCATCTGTACCAGCCCGATCAGCGTGCCGATCAATCCCATTGCGGGCGAGAATTCAGCCATCTTGCGAAGGATACTTGCGCTCTGGCGGTGGCGACTTACCATCGATTGCAGATCGCGCCGCAGGATCGCCTCGACTTCCTCGCCAGGGGTGCCATCGATGACCATCAGGATGCCTTTGTGAAAGAACGGCTCGTCGCGCACATCATCGACGACGTTTTGCAATGCGAGGACGCCTTGTTTGCGCGCGATCTCGGCAACTTGCAGCGCTTTGTAAGCCGCATCGAACGGCTCTTGCGTGCTGCGCACCATCGTGCGCGCGGCGACGCTGAGCATCTTCGCCATGTCGCCGAAACTGAAGCAGACGGTTGTGATCGCTAGCGTGCCGCCGATGACGATCAGAATAGACGGCGGGTTGAAGAAGCTTTCCGGTGTTCCACCCAGCATGATCGCGGCCGTGATCATCGCGAACCCGGAAACGAGTCCGATGACGGTCGCCAAATCGAGCGACGACCCGCCTGCGCTATGGATGCGTTCTTCTGCCATCGATGTGACTAGTTCGCTCGGTCTGTTTTGATGATTTCCGTCATCGTCACGCCAAGGCGGTCTTCGACGACGACCACTTCGCCGCGGGCGACGAGACGGTTGTTGACGTATATGTCGATGGCTTCACCGACTTTTCGGTCGAGTTCGACGACGGCGCCGCGGCCAAGCTTGAGAAGGCTGCTGACCGGCATTGTCGTCTTGCCCAGGACGGCTGAAACCTGAACCGGGATGTCGTAAACCGCTTCCAGGTCTTTGGCGCTACGCGGAAGGTCCATGTCCATGGCGTCGCCGATGGTATCGCCATCATCGTCATCTTCGTTCTTGGGCGCCGGCTGAGGCGCATCTTCGACTTCGTCGAGATCGGCGAGGTCAAGCCCCCCACCTTCTTCTTCTTCAGCCATTTATCTTCTCCTGTTCCGGTTCATCCACCAGAGGGATTTCCGTCGTCGTCATCCATCGTGCTTTGCGCGTCGAGTATAGCTGCTTGGGTTGCCGGCGACACAGGATCGGGGTCGTTGACCCGGCCCGGTTGCGTCTCGCCGTCCGCCGCGCCGCCGCTCTCTACCTCAGCTTCATCGTCTAAATGGGGGATCGGGGCGTCCCGGTCATCGTCCATAAAGCTTTGAGGCGGCTCGGTATTTTCGGCCTCGGCCGGTGCCTCGGTGTCGTCGACATTGGGCGCGAATGAGGGGCCGTGCGCACCGGGGTCAACCGTCTCAGGCGCTTCTTCCGGGACCTCTGACACGGGCGCGGGTTGCGGCTCGGGTGCCGACGCCGGTTCGGGTGCCATGTTCGGGCTTGCCGATTCGCCGACGGCGGCCTCCCAACTAGGTGTTTCCTCAATATCCGCCTGGTCCACGTCGTCGCCGACTTCCGGCTCCAGCGTGTCCGCTATTTCCGCCGCATCGCCGCTATCAAGAGTGGCTGGCTCGTCGGTTTCCGGTTCGGTATCGACGGACGTCGTGTCTGCTTCTCGCATATCTGGCGCAGCCTCGGGCTCGATTGAGGACGCATCACCGTCGTCTTCGGGTGCCGTTTCGGGCTCGGGAGCAGGTTCCGGTTCGGGCGTGCTCTCCGGTTCCGGATCCGCCACCTCGGTTTCACGGGCTTCCGGTTCCGGACCGGTCTCGTCGGCTTCTTCGTCCGGTGCCGGGGCGGGCTGTGAATAACTCTCCGCAGGTTCGCCCTCGTCTTCAGTTTCGTCGTCTGGAATGTCGTGCAGATTTTCCTCGATGATCTTGTCGATCATCTGCCACATTTCATCGGAATCGCGGACCGCCGCCCCATTCGACCACTCGATCCGGCAATCACCCAATTGCATGGCGGGGTCCGGGTTCACGAAGACCTTGCCTTCAAAACCGGCACGGTGGGTCATGGTGGAGAGGCGTTCGCTGAGCGGTTCACGCAGTTCCGGATTGACCATGATCTGGATACGCGGCTCTTCAGTGACGGCTTTCAACGTCTCCTGCACCACCCGCTCCACCTCACCCAAAGCGTTCCGGGCGTTCAAATCGGGGAACATTTTCTTGGCGATGGCAGTCGCGACCGAAATCATTTCGCGGCCGATTTCACGGTTCGCCTCGGTCTGGGTGTTGTAGACGTCGGCCAACTTGGCGCAGGCGGTTTCCACGGTTTCCAGCAGCTTTTGCTCCGTCGCATCGGCGGCTTCGCGGCGGCCTTCCTCTTTACCGGCATCGAAGCCTTCTGAGCGCGCCTGTTCCACTTCCTCTTCCGAGAAAGTGGGGATGATTTCTTCCTCTTCTTCCTCCTCGACCTCGGGCTCCGGGGTTTCCGGTTCCTCGGGGGCGTCAAAGTCGAGATCGAAAGTGAATTTTCTGACGGTGCTCATAAAAAGCCTATTTACCGAGACGTCGTGAATACTGCCACGCCGCAGCGGACCGGGAAGTGACTGTCATCAATAAACCAGCTCGCTGTCCTCGTCGGAGCCGGCGATGACGATTTCGCCCGCGTCGGCCAAGGCCTTGGCGGTCTGGACGATGCCCGACTGCGCTTCGTCGACGTCCTTGAGCCTGACCGCACCCATGGCGTCCATGTCTTCCTTCATCATCTTGCCGGCGCGTTCGGACATGTTGGCGAAGAACAGTTCCTTGACCTCTTCGGACGAGCCCTTGAGGGCGATCGCAAGCTGGTCTTTCTCGACCTGACGCAGCAAAAGCTGAATGCCGCTGGCGTCGACACGGACCAGATCGTCGAAGGTGAACATGAGCTGCTTGATGCGCTCCGCCGATTCGCGGTTGCGTTCCTCGAGGGCGGTCATGAAGCGGTTTTCTGTGTTGCGGTCGAGGTTGTTGAAGATGTCGGCCATCAGTTCGTGGCTGTCGCGACGTGCGGTCCGGGCCAGGTTGGTCATGAACTCGGTCCGGAGCGTGCGCTCCACATGATCGAGGATTTCCTTCTGCACCGCTTCCATGCGCAGCATCCGCATGATGACTTCCATCGAGAAGTTTTCCGGCAGTAAAGCCAGCACCCGGGCGGCGTGGTCAGTTTTGATCTTGGAAAGGACGACCGCGACGGTCTGCGGGTACTCGTTTTTCAAGTAATTGGCGAGCACAGCTTCGTTCACGTTGCCGAGCTTGTCCCACATGGTCCGGCCTGCGGGACCCCGCATTTCCTCCATGATCTGCTTGACGCGCTCTTCCGGGAGAGAGCTCATCAGCAGGCGTTCCGTACTGTCGTAGGAACCGACCAGGCCACCGGCGGTGGAGAGCTGATCGGCGAATTCGACAAACAAGCGCTCGACGACGCCGGCGTTCACCGAACCGAGGGTCGACATGGCGTGAGACAGTTCTCGGATTTCCTCGTCGTCCATCCGCTCGAAGATTTTCGACGAATGTTCGCGGCCGACGGCGAGCATGAATACAGCTGCCTTCTGAGGTCCGGAAAGTGTCCTGTAATCGAGTGACTTCGCCATATCCTATGCTCCCCCCGGGTACTCGCCTCAGCTTTCCTGATACATCCAGGAACGCAGGATCGCCAGTGCTTCTTCCGGGTGCTTCTCGACGATTTCGCCGACCTTCTTGACGGAAGACGCTTTGACCCGGCCTTCGACCCGGTCGATGTCGATGAGCTCCTCGAACTGCTCTTCGTCTTCCTCGGTCTCCGCCGGTACCCGGCCCGCGGCCGGCCCCGTAAGTGCCGGTGCCCTGCCTTGATCGGCAAGCAGGCGCTCGGCGGCTTCCTGAGCCGACGGCAGAGCCTCGAAGGCACGCGACAGAAGCGGCCGGACCACCAGCAGGATCACGAGGATCGCGACGATGCTGAGGACGAGAATCTCAACGACCCGGAGGATATCATTTTTACCCATCCCGAAAAACAGCTCGAGTTCTTCCTCGGGTGCTTCGAACTCGGCAAACTTCATCTGAATGATTTCGACCTTGTCGCCACGGTCCTCGTCGAAGCCGATTGCGCCGCGGACGAGTGTAGAAAGGAGGTTCATTTCCTCTTCCGAGCGCTTTTCCGACGTTTGGTCGCCATCGGCGTTTACACCCTGCCGCTCGTCCACCAACACGGCAACCGAGAGTTTCTCGATTTCGCCGCCTTCTTTGATGTGGTTGGTGACCGTCTTGGAGATCTCGAAATTGGTGGTTTCTTCAGTCCGGCTGGTGTTCTCGGTACGGCTCGCGGTGTCACCGGCGCCGAGGTTGGCGTCGGGGAGGTTCTGGCCGACGGTGATCGGGGGTTCGCCCTCGGTATCACGCGCGTTGGCGGTTTCTTCGACGGCGTTGGTCGAACGAACGACCTGGCCGTCCGGGTTATATTCCTCGGTTTGTGTCGACACACGGTCGAAGTTCATGTCGATGCTGACTTCGGCCCTGACCCGGCCGAAACCGACGGTCTTCTCAAGCAATTCCTCGATCGTGTGTGCATACTCCATTTCGATCCGGCGGCGGCGCTCGTCGAGCTTGGCGGTTACACCGGTCATCGGATCGGCGCTCTCGAACCCGGACGACAACAGGGAACCCTTGTTGTCGATGATGGAAATACGGTTCGGCGTCAGTTGCGGAACGGCGGATGCAACCAAGTGCTGGACTGCGGCGACCTGCTCGTTGGTGAGGCGCACGGGGCCGCGCATCTGCAGAACCACCGATGCGCTCGGTTCCTGCTTTTCACGGCTGAAAAGCTCACGTTTAGGCATCACCAAGTGAACGCGTGCGCTTTTAACCGTGCCGATTGAGGCGATGGTCCGGCTGAGTTCGCCCTCGAGTGCCCTTACGAGATTGACGTTCTGCATAAAGTTGGTGGAGCCGATGCTGTCGGTGTTGTCGAACAGCTCATAACCGACAGAACCGCCCGACGGCAGACCCTGCTGGGCGAGTTCCAGTCGAAGTTGCATCACCCGATCCTGAGGGACGAGGATCTGGGTGCCGTTCTGCTTGATTTCGAAGGGGATGTTGCGGCTTTCAAGCTCCTGAACGATGCCGGCGGCATCGGACTGGCTCAGTTCGCCGTAAAGTGTGCTGAGGCTCGGCGTCGATAACTTCGTCGCGAAGAACACGAGAAAGCCGAGAAGGCCCAGGATTACGCCGCCCATAATGGCAAGGCGCATCGGGCCAAGATTTCTTAATGCCTGAACAAAGGTTTCCACGTGCGTCCCCACTTCATCCCTGGCGGTTTCGCGCGCATGCGCATTTCCACCGTTAACCCTGATTGGATGCTAGGGGCGGTTTAGTGAATAAGAAGTTAATGACCGGCAAAAATTGCCTAGCTCCGGCGTCCGGATCAGTAAAAGCCGGGCGCCGGAGCCAGGTGATCGATCAAGATCAGGCGTTGCGGTATGATTTTATGCGGGTAGTGCGGAGACCGCGTACCCCATGCCGTTCCAGAAGCCGCTCCCATGAGCGGAACTCGTCGATCGACAGTTGGTACATTCGGCACGCTTCTTCGAGCGTGATCAGGCCGCATCGTACACCGGCGACGACATCCGCCTTGCGCCGGGGCACCCAACGGGTGGTGTCCGTCGGCGGTAGATCGGACATGGTCATCGGCGGGCCACTCGGACTTAAAGCTTCCGAACGGTACGGCCGGTTTCCCTCACGATAATGTTTCAGTTCGGTCATTGCGTTCTGCTTTCCGATATTAGCTTCGTTGTTTTCTGTCCCTGAGAATCTTGGGATGTATAGAAAAGCAGAAGGGCCTTAAAAAAGACCTAAACCCTAAGGTAAATACGCGTTAACGCTTTGCTTTTGTTCTAACAAACGTATCGAGTGCAGTGGTGGCTTGCTCGATCACGGATGCCCAATCCCCAGGCGCGGGCTGACGCATCAATTGGGCGGTCGGGTACCAGGGGCTGTTGGTGTGTTTAAGGAAATAGCGGCTGTCGGGATCGAAAGCGAGCAAGACCCATAAAGGCCGGCCGAGTGCACCCGCGAGATGTGCCGGCGCGCTGTCGACGCTGATCACCAAATCAAGGTTCTGCATGAGAGCCGCCGTCTGGGCAAAATCGTTGAGTTGCGCACGGACGTCGACGACGCGGGCGTCCGCTATCTCATTGCCGCGCGGGCCGACCAGAAGGTTATAGAACCGAAGATCGTCCCGATCGATCAAAGGCATGATTGATTTCGGCGACAAAGACCGGCTGTAGTCGTGTGCCTGGCCCGGATTGCCCGCCCAGATCAGACCGACGGCGGGTCGGTCGTCGGTGGTCTCGTCCCGCCAGCGTTTAACGTCTGTTCGATCCGGCTTCAGGTAAGGGACGTCGGACGGTATCGTTGCCATCGACGTACCCATCAGAAACGGAAGGCTCATGATTGAACAATGCAGGTCTGCGGCGGGCGGGGTCGCGTCGAGTGGGAAGACGTCGATATCCTCAAAGCTGCGTTTGAAAAGCCGCATCAGTGGTTTTTCGCACATCAACCGGACCTGAACGCCACGCGCCCTGAGTATCGGGAGATAGCGCGCGTAGATTAGGGCGTCACCGAAACCCTGCTCGTTCCAGACGAGGAGAGTTTTGTTCTCAACGTCCTCGCCCCGCCATGCCGGCATTGGCAGCGTTTCATTTAGGGAATGCCAATCGGGCATATTCCAGCGCGCTTCATATTCCCTGAAACCAGATTCAAGTTCGCCGGTCTGAATCAGGAGGGAAGCTCTTTTGAGCTTGGCCTCTGTATAAGTGGGGTCGGCGGCGATGGACTTGTTCGCCCACTCAAGCGCTTCGGCGTGGCGCCCATTGGCGGCGAGATACGACGATTTGTTGAGGCGATATACCGGGTGTTCCGGATTTAGGGACAATGCGGCGTCGATAGATACTCCTGCATCGTCCATCCGGCACATTCGTTGAAGTGCGTTGCCCCGGTTGGTCAGTGCGTCGGCAAAGCGGGGATCGGCGGCGAGCGCAGTGTCATATTTTTCGAGGGCGTCCTCGATCTGACCGCTTTCGTATAGTTGGACGCCGAAGTTGTTGAGAATCTCCGGCGTGCCGGGTTGAAGTGCGTCGGCTTTCTCATACGCGGCAATCGCGTCTTCAGCGCGCTTGTCCGCACTTAACAGATTAGCGAGATTGAACCACGCAGCCGCGCTTTCCGGCAAAAGTTTGACTGCTTCACGGAGGGCCTTTTGTGCTCCCTGTTTATCCCCAGCGCCGCGGAGCGCCGCACCCAGATTGATGTAAAGCTCACCGACATCCGGGTGTGATGCTGTGAGCGCGCGAAAATCTGCTGCCGCGTCCGCGTATCGGCCTTCCGAAAAAGCCCGGCCAGCGCGGGCTAGAATCGCCTGCGCGTCTTCCGTCGTCATGCGACCTTGCCATGGCAATGTTTGAACTTATTTCCAGATCCGCACGGGCACGGCCCGTTGCGTGTCGGTGCCGGGGGGGACGTAAGTTGTGTGCCTGGCGGATGTTTGATCGTGTCCAGCGGTGGCGGCGCTTTCGGCGCTGCACTGCCGAGCCGCTCAATCGCATCCCGTTCAAGGGCGTCGAGCCCTCTGAGTATCGCTTCAACGCCGATGTCGCCGAACCTTTTCAGGTCATCGTGGTAGGCAACGCGCGCCAGATACCTCTCAAAGAACATCAGCATGCAAAACAATGTGCCCCGCAACAGGATATTGACCCCGTGTTGCACGCCCTTGGGCGGAGGTGCGAAATAGGCAACCGGCGGCTGGAGTAACTCCATCAGCTTTGGCTGGTATTTCTTGTCTTCGTAATCTTCTATTTGCGACAGACATTCGCGGACTTGCGCACAGTACTTTCGCACAGCTTCTGTGAAGGCGGCGCCGGGCCATACTTCGTTTTTGGGGTCGTTCGTGAACGCCGGCATGGTGTTGATAATTTCTCGGAGAGCACGCTGTTTGCTCCCGATATCCTGAAACAAATCGAGATCGGCCGGTTTAAGCGGCGTTGCGCCTTCGATCTTCGCGCCGTCCGAACAATTCCGGATTCGCCGCCCATCCCCGAAGATCTTCAATAATTCGACGAGATTGACAATCGACATGAACAAGCCGTGGTCGGTCCATGTGCGGCCGCCGAAATTGGCCTCGACCTGCATGTCATAATGGATGTCGACGTCGCCCGCGTCCGCGGAATAGTGAAAGGCGTCGCCGCTATGATGCTTCTCTGGATCACGTGACCCGCAATCCATCCCGAATAAAAACACATCCGAGAACCCGAGTTCGAGCGCGAGGCTGAGTCCCGCGTTGCCGACGGTTGGGTCGGGCATGAACAGCGAAGACGCGTGCGACGGCGCGAACAGTGGGTAGGGTGATAGCGATGAGCGGAAATAAAAAATCACGTCACGGAAAGACGGCAGTACGTCCGGGTCGATTGTCGTCGATGCGACAAGTGTCACTTTGGAAAGATCGTGCTCGTCCGCCATCTGACGCGTTAGCGGAGAAACTTCGGCATTCTCCGTTTCTATCTGGAAGTCCGGGGTGATTCCATTGACCAGCAGCGGGCGAAGGGCGGAGCCACAAGACACGATAACGGCGCTATCAGCATGTTCCTTAATCGTGTCGATGCTGTCGTCAAGCGACGGGCCACTGGCGACGACAAACACCGGACAGCCCGGATCACTCTCGTGGCGGCGTTGGAAAATGCGCGCATCATCCCGTGTGAGGTTTTGATGCGTGTTCCGGATCATGAGGGATTCGTCGTAGAAAAAGCCGAGCGAGGTGTAGCTCAACGCGAGGTCGCTACCGAGCCTCTCCATTAGTTCTCGTGCAAGGCCCGGATGGCCGAACGCGGTGAATGTCGCCCCGTCCGTGCTTGCCGGGTTCACGAAGCGCATGGTGCGCCAGATCGTCGCGCTGATTGTCTTGGGGTCTGGGTCGAACACGAAATCGAAAGTGCCGCCGCGCGCCTGCACATCTGCGATAAGCGCGGGCCAGTCGACGTGATCGATAGACCAGGCAAAGGCTGTCGGGTCTGGCTCGATGAAAATCACCGACATACACCGGGTCTGATCCAGCATCCGTTGGATAAGTTGCTGGTGGTGGACACCCAGGAGGATCAAGAAATAGGACTGCTCCGTGCGCGGCCAGTCGATGAGGGCGATATTCTCATCCACCGTGCGCGCCAGCATGTCGTTGACGGTATCGAACGTATACCGGTCCAGATTGTCCGCGTCGGGCGCCGGGATCGTGAACCGGCGGCTCGGGATCTTTCCAGGCCCAGGCGGCGAGAATGACGAACCGTTAGGAGCGTTTGGGGAAACCAGCCGCGCATGCACGTCCGGGGCCGCCTTTGCGAAGAAAGCGAGGTTGCGCTTCCTGATCTCTGACTGGGAATTTGGCATCGCTTATTTCTAACACCCGCAAGGTGACGATCACACAACATATCGGATGCTTGCAATCTGATAAGGGATAAAGGCGCCGGACCACAATGGGACGACCCCGGAAGCGGATTTTCAGTCCGCTGCCGGGGCCTTGGGTTGGGACGGTGGGTTGTGGAAGGGTTTCCCGAGGTCCTGGGGTTCGGTTATGAAGTGCTAGAACTTATCGTTTGATCCGCACCAGTTCTTCGAGCATTTCGTCGGCGGTCGAGATGATCCGGGTCGATGCGGAGTAAGCTCGCTGCACCACGATCATCTTGGTGAATTCTTCCCCAATATCGACGGTGGAGGATTCCAGGGCCGCCTGTGTGACAGATCCGGCAACACCGTTGTTGGCTTCGCGGAGCGTGTTGTCGCCCGACGCCTGGGTCTGGTTCCAGACGTTACCGGTCCGCGCATTGAGGCCGTTGACGTTGACGAACGTGGCGATCGGGATCTTGTAGATCGGGCGCGTTTCGCCGTTGTCGAAAAGCGCCGTCATCAGGCCGTCCTCGTCGATCGTGACGCCGGCCAACGTGCCGAACTGCGAACCGTTCTGAGTGATGAAGCCCGGCGTGAATTCAGCGCCGAACTGGGTGAAGCCGTTGGCTTCGCCGACCCGTCCAAAGTCGAGTGTCAGTCGCGTTGAGTTCGACGCGTCATCGTCCATATTGGCGGCGCCGTTGGCGAAGCCGATGATTTCCATTTCGGAGACCGCGAAGCCGGATGGGAGACCGTCCGAGTCGAACGTTATCGCCTGGTTCTTGTCGACCTGGTGTGCCGTGCCGTTGACATATGTCGCGGTGCCGTCAGGTTCCGTCGGCGTGCCGGTGAAGGCGACGCTCGTCGAGCCATCATCGAACAAGACGCCGAACGATCCGCTCGAAAGTGTCGAGAGGACCAGCGTATCGGCGTTGCCGCTGGGACCGCCCGCGGTGGTGTCACTGACGTTGCGGACACGCACACTTGCGGCACCCGACGCGAACGCCGCGTCGTTGGTTTCGATTGCCGATTCCAGGTTGGTCAGGAAGGTGTTCAATTGCGCCGCCGTCAGCGCCGCGCCGGTTGTCGCCGTTACGGCGATAGCACTCGCCACCGTCGCGCCCGAGGCATCGCCGTCGATTTCGTAAAGGATGCCATTGATCTGAATGGTCGAGTCGTCGGCCAGCGTTGAGCCGACGGCGAAGGTGAGTTGATGATAGTCACGGTTCGCCGTAGCCGTTTTCTCGACTGTGTAGGACGATTCCTGCAACGTGGCGCGTGAGCCGTCCGACGTCAGCAGGCCCGTCGGGTCGACCGTGATGTCACCGGTCCCGTCTTCGGTGAAGTAGAGCGCCGTAGACTGACCCGGATTGACCTGAATGCGGTTGTTGGTGAAGCCGCCATGATCAGAGAAATCCGAGTCGTCGGCCTTCACCGCGCTCACCAACGCCGCCACGGCCTGCGCGACCGTTGCCGAAGTGGAGATGGTGACCGGCTTCAGCGTTGCCGTTTCGACGACCGAGGCATTGCTGTCGAACTCGTAGGTCACCCCATCGATGACGACCGTCGCGCCATCTGCGGGCACGCCCGTGAATTCGAGCTGGCCACGGCTTTCGTAGACAGTGGCGCCGGCGGTGTCGGAAAAGAGCGTGACGACATTGACACCTGAAGGGGGCGTGACTTCGACGTCCCATTCGTTGTCGCGGTTGCCGCGGGTGTAAAGGAAGCTGGTGGTGTTGGCGTTGCCGAGCGTGTCAAAGAACTGCACGTCGGTCTTGTGCGTATCACCCTGCGACGCGGTGGACGGCAGGTTGGCGCCGATGCCGATCTCGCTGGTTGCCGTCGCCGTGCCACCGACCCGGTTGAGGTTCACAGTCGCCAGGAAGTCGGTCGAGATGACGTTCTGGTTTGGGATCGTCAGCGACGTGTTGTTGGTGGTGACGGTGCCGTCGGCGGTCGTCGGCCAAGCCTGAAGGTAGTACCCCGACGTGTTCCGTAGATAACCCTCGTCATCCTGATAGAACGACCCTGCACGGGTGAAGAGGAACTCATTTGAAAGCGTCGGCTGGCTTGCTTCGTTGACGACGAAGAAGCCGCTGCCCGAGATCGCGATGTCGGTTTGTGACGTCGACGACTGCAGAAGGCCCTGAACCCCTGTGTCCTGACGCGGACGCGACTGCACGCCGCCCGCTGAGTAGAAGGTCGAAGACGTCTGCACCGTGACAAGGGTCTGGAAGTCGACCTGCGTGCCCTTGTAGCCGATGGTGTTGACGTTCGTGATGTTGTCCGAGATCGCCCCGATCGCGCTGGACTGTGCGGTCAGGCCGGAAACCCCGGAAGTAAGTGCACCAAAGAGTGTCATTTCTCGTCTCCTTCGTTCAGCGGCCTGACGGTCCGCGTGAATAGCTTATCTTCAGATCAGTTTTCTTCGCTTGCCTGCTGCACTTCCTTGACGGAGAGCACCATGGTCTGCGGTACTTCGATGTCGCCCATGAACATTGTGGTCTGGCCGTTTTCGACGCCGATACCGGTGACGCGGCCGAAGACCGTGGTCGAGATGTCCAGAAGTTCACCCTGATGGTCCAGACCACTGACAAGCACCGAATACTGCCCGTCCGGTGCCGTGCCACCGTTGCGGTCGCGGCCATCCCACTGGAAGGTGTGTGTCCCCTGCTCGAGGTCGGCATCCTGCTCGTATACGGTGAGGCCATTGGCATCGCGGA
Organism: Rhodospirillales bacterium; assembly: GCA_017644185.1. Lineage (GTDB taxonomy): Bacteria > Pseudomonadota > Alphaproteobacteria > Rhodospirillales > Casp-alpha2 > UBA4479. Next base: position 176,514 of record JAEPMA010000002.1, on the reverse strand, counting down.
TAATGATGCTCGCCGACTTGGCGCCCGCGGGCATGTTATAGGTGAACTCCGCCTTACTGTCTTCGAGCGGGAACTTCGTCGTGCCGGCTACCTCAATCTGCTTGCCGATGAAGTCAACGAGGGACGAGACCTGATTGGTCTGGCCGAGCGCGACCAGCTGCTCGAGGTTCGAGTTCTGATAGATCTGCTGTTCGACGCTGGCGAACTGCACGAGCTGCGAGGTGAACTCGTTGCTGTCCATTGGATCAAGCGGATCCTGATTCTTGAGCTGTGTCGTCAGCAGGCTGAGGAACCTGTTCAGGTCATCCTGAAGGGAGGCCGCATTGCTGGCGGATTTGGTGCCTTCCTCCAAGGTGGTGCTTGATGCGCCGCTGATAAACATTATTCCCGCTCCTTAGTCTTTCATTTGCGCTTACGCGCGCATGTCCAGTCGCGCCATCAGGCGCGCATATCCAAACGCCCGTTGGCGAAGATTCCGCTTTCCCAAGCGGACATCACGCCATCGTTGATATCGGTTTCGGTTTCTTCGGCGGCTTCGGCTTCACCGTTGCCGGTACCTGATGCGTCATCGCCTTCAGCATCGGCGGATTGCTGTTCCTGACCCTTCAGGTTGAACTCCATGTCGCCACTCTGCAGTCCTGCGTCGGCAAGCGCCTTCTGCAGTTCGGAAGAGTCGCGGCGCAGCATGTCCAGGGTGTCCTGCTTCTCGGCGGTCACCACGGTCATGACGCGTCCGTCGTGCGTAAGTTCCATCTTCACATCGACGCGACCGAGGTCGGAGGGCTTGAGTTGGATTGAGATCTTGTCAGTCCCGGCCTGCAAAGCCTTGGTGATCTTGACCGAGACTTGTTCGGTCACCGAACCGCCCTGCGTGTTGGCGCGGTGCGCCTGCTGGGTCTGGTGTTGCGGCTGGGTTTCGCGCGTCTGCTGCGTTTGTTGGGTCTGCTGACCACCGTTGGCGGTCTGAGACGTATTGTTCAGGGACTCGTTGCCGCCTGCGTGCTGAGCGCCACCGGCGCCGGATTGTACGGACGTCGTCACTGCGCCGCCGCCCTGGCCGTTCCCGCCCTGGACTCCTTGCTGTGTGCCCTGGGCATTAGCCTGTTGTTGTGCGTTCGCCTGCTGGTGGGCAGCGAGTTGGGCCTGTTGAGAGAGAGCTGGGTTCTGGCCTTGCTGCTGGCCAGTCTGGGCGTTCTGGGCATTGCTTTTGCCGGCCTGGCCGTCGGCGGTCAGGACCGATGCATTGGTGACGTTGGTGAACGTCGGTTTCGACGTGACCTGAGATTGTTCCTTGGTCACGTTAACGTTGAAGTTCGTGCGATTGTCGGCACCGAGGGCGCGGGCCAATTGCTGCGCTTGATTCTGAACGTTGGAATTCGGCCCCTTGGCATCCGCTGCTTGTGCCTTTTGCTCAGCGCCTTGGCCGGTCTTTGCCTGGGACTGCTGATTTTTCTGGCCGAGTGCGTGATTGGCGGCGCCGTTCTTCTTCGCCTGCCCGGCTGCTGCCTGGGCGGCTGTGTTGACTGAGACGTCGACACCGCTTTGACCCTGGGTCTGCTGGTTCGCCTGGGCATTCTTGGCCGTTTCCTGGCCCTTGTTGCCGACCAAGCCGGCGGCATAAATCGCGGCGGCTTGAGTTGCACTGTGGGCAGCGTCGGAAGCGTTCTGGTTGGCAGGACTGTCGGCTGCGGTCTTGCCGTCACCGCTCTCGGCAGCTTTCTCGCCACCGTTGCCGTCTTTATTGCCGTCGGCCGCCGCTTCACCGGTGCCATCATCATTTGATTTGTCGTGGTCGTTCCCGTTATCGGCCTTTTCAGGCTTGTCGCTGGCGCCCTGTGCGTCCCGATCCGAATTGTCGGCGCGGTCGGAAGCATTGTCGGCGGCATTGTCGCTGCGCGGCGCATCGTCGGCGCGCTCCAGCCCTTTGTCGCGGGCGTCGGTCGCGGTCGAGCGGCCGCGCTCCGCAGCATCACCGTCGCGGCGGCTGTCGCTGTCGGAAGCCTTGGTATCCCGGCCGTCCGCATAATCGCGGGGTTCGCTAGCCGTTTCGGATTTCTGGGTGGCGGCGAGTACCGACTTGTCGGCGGCGGAGAAGGCATGCTCAAGACGGGCCCCAACGCGCTGCAGCAGATCTTCGAACGACACCGCGAACCCGCCAAGATTGACGTAGTTCGGGGCCGACGCGGGCGCTGCACCGCTAACGTGACCTTGCTCCTGAAGCTTCTGCTCGACTGCCAAATTCGCCATCAATCTTCTCCATGAACGAAATTTCGTTACCAAAGTAGAAGCAAACGGCGGGCCAGTTTTTCGATATAGCGTTAACTATCTGAAATATATATATTTTGTTTCGAAAAGGGATTGGGAGAGGGCGGAATACCTAGCCGCTGGGGCAGAACTTGCCGGGTTTCGGCGGAAAAATCGTCCCGCCCCCAGCGTCAACCGCGGAATTCTGGTCCGGGAGCGGTTACCCGGTGCGGAATTTAGCGCAGAAAACGATGTCTTCGGGCTGGCCGTCGAGCAGATAGTGCGCTTTCCGCTCGCCGTCAGGTGTCATGGCCGATTTCTGCATGATCCGGAGCATGGCGGTATTAGACTCCATGCAACCCGCAACAACCTTGCGCACTTTGTACTCATTCAAAAGCCAGCCCAGGACGGCGTCCCATGCCTCGAGCCCGAAACCATGGCCCCAGGCATAACGATTCCCGATCAGTATCGCGACGTCCGCGAGCGAATTTATCGTGTCGATATCAGCGTGAATATTGCCTATGTGGGTGTCATCGTCTCTTCGCTCGATTGCCCAAAGTCGACTTGGCCCCTGATCGAAACCCTCGACGAAAGCGCGACAACTCTCGATCGTATGGACCTTGTGGCGTTGTTCCGAATACCGCACGACGTCAGGATCGTTCAACCAAGCAACATATTGCGCCGTCAAATGTCGAGATGTATCGAAAGGGCGGAGGGTTAGCCGCGCGGTGCTGAGGATCACGGGGTCGATTATTGCTTCGGTCATACGCATCCTCAAACCTTGATCCGGCGACAGATGGCATCAGCCATGCGCGCCGCTGCGCCAGCCGGGACAACCTGCTCCGGTTTCTTGAGCCCGGTGAGCCCGGTTGTAAACGCCTCGTCGATGCTAGCGCGCAGATCGCTGCTCGAGCAAACGTGCTTTGTGAGCCCGAGGCCGATACTGGACAGCCATGCGGCTTCCGATGCGCGGGGCGTGACGGAAATTGTTGGCCTGCCCATCACGGCGGCTTCGAACAACAAGACCGAAGTCATTCCGATAACAAGATCGGCGGCATAGACCGCCTCTAACGGGTCGATGCCGATACCGACGGCGGCGAGGTCCGAGGTGTAAGGTTCGAAAGTAGCAGCCGCGTTCTTGGGATGAAGCTTGAGCACCAATGCGGCCTCCGGCGCAGCGCCGGCAAGCGCGTCGATGGTTTCCTCGAGGCAAATTTCGGTACGACCGTCGCGGCCGCCGCGCCCTTCGAGGGTGTAGTCGCTCGACCGTCGAAACTGAGAGGGGGCGAGACCGTCCGACGTTTCCGCGAGAAACATCACGATTGGGCGCGTTGGGTCGATTTCGGGGAATAACCGTGCTCGGACTTTCTCGCGGCTCTCGAAATCGAGCCAGACACGGCGGGCGCGCACCCGATCCATGGCAGGGTGGCCGACGACGTCGATCTTGGCCGGATTGACGCCGAGCTCGATGAAAGCGTCTTTCGCCGCTGGGTCGCTGACCAATAGATATTCCGGCGCATGAGCGAGCGCATAGTCGGTGTTGCCGCGAAAGCGGTATTCGGCGTTTGCCGGTCCGTCGATGAAACCGAAGCTGGGGATATCGGCGGCAAGTGCGGCGGCGGTGACATCGAACACAGGACTTCTCGGGTTCTCGGACGTGCCGGCGAGGACGGCCGACGGCGCTTCGCCGGAACCAAAAGGCAGCTTCAAGTTCTTGAACGGCTTGATGGCGAGTTCGACCGTCGGGGCGTATGTTACGGCGGGACCGGTGGCGTAGATATTCAGAACGACCTGCTTTTCTGCCATCGCGTCGGCCAAGCCGATCAACCCGTTGGCCGCGCCGGGGTCTTCAATGGCGGCGGCGACGTACATCTCAGGCGTCTCCGATCATGAGCCGTGAGTTTCCGGTATTCGCGGAGCGGTGGACGAGGTTGATGATGTTTTCTGTCTTGAGTGCACTCTTACCCGGGGAAAGGAGCGGCGTGCGGGTGGTAACCGCATCGGCGAGGTTGGCATAAAGATTGGGCAGCGTATCGGCGACCGTGCTCTTGAGTTCGACGCTTTCGTCTGCGGCAATTTCGTACTCATCGTCCAGACCCCGATTGGCGACACGGGGCATGATCCGGATATCCAGGGTCTCCTGTTGAAGCGCGATCCGGCCCACAGTACCCCATATGTCGAGGGCCACCTCACGGTAATGCCGGAAGTCGAGCGGGTGAATGCTGACGACCGTGCCGGTCGGCATCCCGAGTGCAAAGGCGACATGGATATCCCCTGTGATCGGGCCGCCGCTGGCCGGTGTAATGTCGCCGATGGCCTGCGCCCATACAGGTTCGCCCAATAGCATGCGGATCATGTCGATCAGGTGCGAGCCGTTATTAGCGAGCCCATTGCCGTAAACACCAGTCGCCGCTTGTATGTCACCGACGCGCTCCCGAATACCGCCGGATGCGAGAATGCCGAGCGTGCGGTCACCACGCCGCCAGTAATTGACTTGTAGCGGCAAATTACGTTGTTCGGCTTCTTTGACCAGTGCTTTGCCGTCGTCATCGCCGAGAGGCTTTTCCGCAAACACACCCTTTACGGAGGTGAGCGCTCTCAACACCGCCGCGCGCTCACCGGGCGGGGCGGCGAGGATCAGAATGTCGGGCTCGAGGTGCGCAGCCTCTTCCACGCTTCCGAAGGCGCTGATGTTCCAGTCCTGTTTGGCTGATTTTTGTGCGGCCGGGTCGGGGTCGACGACGCCGACCCAATCGAATCGGTTGTCGGCCTGAAGCGCTTGTGCATGTGTAGCGATGGGAAACCAATTGGACATTTTGGTGTCCATGGCAAGACCACGCGCCACGGCGCCGAAGCCGACGATCAAGGTCTTGAGCTTGCTCATGCCACGGCCTCCAGGCTCTTGGCCTGCAATATTTGTAAAGCCTCAGAGGCATCGTAGATTTCGAGAAGCGCGTCGAGACCGAACAGCGGCCCGTGTTGCACAGCTGCTGCGGCGGCCAGCGCACCCAGGAAATTAGCGTCTGCGGGGGTGTCTAAGACCAGGCGAAGTTCGGGCCGCTTCCATTTGCCGGGTGGTCTAAAGTCTAGCACGTCCCACCGATCTTCGCGGTAAAACGGTGCGGAGACATGTTCGCGCGCTTCTTTGTCGGTGCAGCGCTCGGCGATGTCACGAAGTGCCTTAATGGGAAAAATTTCCACGTCTTGCCCATCCGGCAACAAGCGCTTCCGCGCCGTCGTCAACAGATCGCAGCCCGATGCGTGCCAGTTGCTGACCGCGAGATTGACGATGGTCGGGTCGAGAAAAGGTGTGTCGCCGCAAAGCTCGACCACGACATCGGCGTTCATGCTTTCCTGTGCCGCTAGAACGCGCGCCAGAACGTCATCTTCGCTGCCGCGAAAACAGTCGACATTGTTATTTGCCGCCCATTCGGCGATGGCCTCGTCTGCGGGATTTTCGGTGGTGGCGATAATCAGGCCGTCCAGGTACCTGCACTGCCGCATCCGCCCGACGAGGTGCGCGATCACCGGCGTGCCGTCGAGAAGCATCATCATCTTCCCGGGCAGCCGAGACGAGCCCATACGTGCCTCGATGCTGGCGACGGTGCGGCTCATGTGCCGGTCGATTTGCGCGCGTTGAGCTGGTCGCGTCCGGCGTGAACTTTCTTCACCGCTTTGATCATGCGGTCAATGTCCTCGTCCGAAAGATCATAGGCGCAGGGTTCGAACAATAACGCCCTGTTTTCGTGCATATCCTCGGTTACCGGGCATGCGATATCATCGTAGGTACGCTCGGTCAGTGTGAACGGCCAGGCGTCCCGGCCGATGGCAATGCGCTTCTGGAACAGCGGAAGGCGGTAAAGAGGGGCGACATATCCGGTTGCGTGCGGGAACCCCTCGGCCGCCAGCGCGTCGCTGAAAAGCGCGCGACTGACCCCCAATGCGGCTTCGTCGACCTTCATCATCCAGACATAGAAATTGTGGCGGCAACCATCCCGCGTGACCGGCGGGCTCAGACCATCGAGCCCTTGAAGGCCGTCCGTCAGGCGTTGAGCTATCCGTTCGCGGGCTTCGACGTGCGCATCCGCGTTCGACAGCTGCACCCGGCCGACACTGGCGCTCATTTCGGTCATGCGCAGGTTCATACCCACCATGTTGGTGATCGGTCCCCCATCCAGCATATCCGTGCAGTTCTCGCCGTGGTTTCGGATCAGTTTCAGGCGCGTCGCCAAGTCGTCGTTGTCGGTGACGCACATGCCGCCTTCGCCCGTGTGGATGTGTTTATGAAAATTCAGGCTGTAGATTCCGATGTGTCCGATCGTGCCGGTGGGTTTCCCGTCTTCGGACCCAAGGGGCGATTGGGCGTTGTCCTCGATCAAATAGATGCCGTGTCTGTCCGCCAGTGCGCGCAGTTCATGCAGCTTCGCGGGATGACCGAATAAGTTGACGCAGATGATCGCTTTGGTCTTGTCGGTAACCTGCTTTTCGACTTGGCCTGGATCGATGCAAAAAGTCTCGTCCTCGATATCCGCGAAGACGGGGATTCCGCCATAAAAGATCGGTGCGGCAACGGTCGCCGACATGGTCCAGGGCGGCACGATCACTTCGTCACCGGGGGATAGCCCGATAGCGCCGCATGCGGCATAAAGGCCGCTGGTCGCCGAATTGACACTGACCGTGTGTTTGATACCGAAGCGTTCGGACCACTCGCGTTCGAACGCCTGGACTTCGGGGCCGCCGCCGAATTCAGGGCCTGGACTGCCGAAGAAACCGGACAGGCAGCCGGACTGCACAACGCGTTTGACGGCGGCTTCCTCTGCCTCGCCCATGGATTTGTAGTCGGCGAACGGGGCGTTGATCACCGGACTGCCGCCCAGAAGTGCCAGTCTCTCCGATCCGCTCATGACGCGTTCGCTCCTTCCGCCGGCGCATAGCGGCGCGCCGCGGCAATGATTGTATCGAGGTCCGCATTGGCGGCAACCTCGCCGGCGAGCCATTTCGCCAATTCAAAATCTTCAGGCGTATCGAGGGCGAGGTCGACATCGCGCATGCTTTCATGAGCCGCGACGTTCTCGATCCTGTAGCCATCCGGATGCTCGTAAAGATATCTCGTTACATGTTCCCGATCCGCCAGATCGGTCACGTCCCGATCGAGGCGTTCCAGTATCGAGGTTGCGATCACTTCAACGCTCATGCCGGCCGGATAAGTGCGGGGATGAACATTGGTTGCGATATCCGGCGCCTCGTCGCGGAATTTTCTGACGACTTGATCGACAAGACGCGCGTCCATGAACGGGCTGTCGCCGGAAATCCTGACGATCGCATCGGCATTCAGGTATTTGGCCGCCGCCAGGGCCCGGCCCAAGACATCCTCAGCGGAACCACGAAAGAGCCCGATCTTCAATTTGTCAGAAACGACGGTGACGGGGTCGTCGACGGACCGGTCGGACGTGCAAACGACGATCCCATCCAGTTCGCGCGATCGGAACAACCGCTGGACCACCCACGCCAGTACTGGCGCATCGCCGAGGCGCATCATCGCCTTGCCGGGGAGGCGCTTCGAGTCCATACGGGCGAAGATCAGAGCAGGGATATGCATGGCGTTTGCTCTCACCAGTCCGCGTAGTGAGTTTGGGTTTCGCGGTGCCAGCGTTCAAAGAAATCCACCACATCGTGTCCGTCATCTTTGGGGAGGGGCAGTCCATCGCCGCTTTCGACCCGCTCGCCGATAAGGACCATGTAATCGCTGTCGATGAAGCGATTGTGCGCGATGACCTTAAAGCCCGCCTTGTGCATCAAGCTGGTTAGTGCGTTGGCGCTGAAGTGGAAGGGATGCGCGTCGACGTTGGGGCCCAGGTAATACTGTAATGGCTTTTTGAACGGCATCAGGATGCGAGATCCGGTCGCCATGACCAGATGCCCGCCGGGCTTTACGACGTCATGTGCTGCCGCGAGCACGCCCGACGCCGACTGACAGTTTTCCAGCGTCCAGATCAGGCTCGCGACGTCGAAAGTGCGTCCATCCGAATTCGCGGCGTATTCCTCCATCGTCCCCGGGAAATTGGCGAACCCCAATTCGTCGAGGATGGCGCAGTTCTCGGTCGACGGTTCGATGCCGAACACGTCCATGTCGAAACGAGGCGCGCGCAGCATCTCGAGGAACTGACCTTCGCCGGCACCGATGTCGCAAAGGCTCTTGCCTTTGATGTCGACGTTTTCAGCCAGAAACTCGATGGCAAAAGTCTGCCGCGCGACCACGGCGGGGATCCGCGCAGTATAGGTTTTGTCGCTAATCTTGGCGTCGTCGGCGCGGTAGATTTCCTCCGCCCACATTTTCTGCAGCGCTTCCGGTGTACGGCGATAGGCGGCCTGGACGAAGCCGCATGCCGAGCAGACATGCAATGGGCGACCGTCCATGTAATGCGGTGCGCACGGGATCTCGATAAGTTCGGTCGAACCGCAAAGATCGCAGGGATAAAGTGTGAAGATATCCTGGCTCAAATCCGCGCCCCCTTATGCCAGTGAAGGCAGAGCGCACGACCGACCGGTTCAAAATCGAGAGACTTATAAAATTCATCCGCGGCTTCGTTGTTGGCCTGCGAGCCGACGCGGGTCTTGATTCCGGGCTCGAACATCGCCGCGACGATGGCACGGGCGACACCGCGGCGCCGATGATCGTCGGCGGTACAAATAAGATCGATGACCTTGCAATCGGGGCGCACCAGGACCTGATTGAAGCCAACCACGCGATCGTCAGCGGCGCTCGCCACATACATTTCCTCTCCACGCCCGCCGATGAAGAAATTCATCGCCCAGCGTTTCTTGATCTCGGCGGCGATATCGTCCGGGACAAGCGGGTCCTGATGAAAACGCGATGTGGTCATGTTTCTGGCGGCAAGACCGCCGACCTCGTCTGCGATTGCGGAGGCTTGGGCGGTTGAAGTGGGTGTGAGCTTGTGGACGGTAAAGTCGTGCCCGTTCGAAGGTGCCGATGCCGCCGCATCGCCCGGGCGCTCATAGGTGATTTCCTCGACAGCGATGCGAAACCCCATGCTTGTCAGCGGCCCGAATGCCGGGTCGTCGATGCCGGCGATCTTCGTCCATACGAAGTCGGGCGCGTCCGGCGCACCCAGTTCATCGGCGAGCGCATCCAGATCGCATGGCAGCACCAGCGACCGGCAGGGCGCTTCGAATGCCGCCGTCAGAAAGTCGTCGGGCGATGTGACGCTCGTAACCATCTCTATCCGTGCCGTGTTCGTGCCCATGTATCATGCCTTTTCGGCGTTAAGAAATCCTGTGCCGCGTTACTGCGGCGGGTTTTTCAGTTCCCATGCGTTCCCGCGCAATTCCCAGATTTCCGGATCGCGGTGCTTGTCGACGATCTCGGTGAATGCGGCTTCGTCGAGTCCGAGATAATCCAGATGTTCGTCGTGGTAGGTTTTCGGGAATTCGGCATCGTATTGGCGCACCAGATCGAGGCCTTCTTCGCGGCTCATCTGGCCGTTTTGGATCATCCGGCAGGCGTCCCGAACGCAACGCCCGAACCCGAACTTGATGAACTGCATGTAGTAATAAAGGTTGTCGATCTTGTCATCTAGGCTGTCGAAATTCGTGAAGGTGCCGTCCGTGCGACCGGTCTCGGCGGTCATAAAGTCGATCTTGTCCTTGATGAAGTTCCAGTTGTCCAACATCGACCATCGGAAAAAATACCCGAAATAGAGCGCTTTCACGCCGACTTCTTCGACCTTTCCGAGATCGGGATACAGATAGGGAGCCAGGTCCTTGTCGTCGATCTCGTCGTCCATCCAGTTGAACGGATCGTCGCCGATCTGGTGCTCAAGCACTTCCGTGAAGTCGCGCATCTTCATATGGTCGTCGGATAAGACCCGCCCGCCGTATTCGCTCTCGCCGTGTTCCGCATAGAATATCAGGGGGATGTTGTAGTTGACGGCGACTTGTACCGGCACCGCGTTGACGCCGGCGTTCCAGTGGATTTTAGGATCCCCACGTTCGGTGAAGAAGCGCTTGGACAATCGGCGCGACACTTTCTGGTTCGGCCTGACCATCACTTGGTCGAAGCCGAGCCTGATCATCTCTTCCCGGTTGTGCTGTGCGACCGGGTCCGGCATCAGAGGGGAGAATGTGACAAGCAACGGGTTGAGCCCGAACTCGAACTTGATGCGATAAGCGATTGCCGACGAATCCTTGCCGCCCGACCACGGCACGACGCAGTCGTAGGGGCCGTCATGGGCCCGGTACTCTTCGATCAGTTCGAGGAATTCCTTACGCCGTGCATCCCAGTCGATGGATTTTTTGCGTTCCGCCGTGTGACAGGCATTGCAGATGCCGTTCTCGTCGAACACGATCCTCGGCCGTGTGTTCGGCATCAGGCAGGATTTACAAAACTCGATCAACGTGGTTCCCCGTCTCACTTCGGTGCGGGTGATTATACCCGGCGCGGTTACGCTCTGACAGCAACGCCTTTGCCGGCTAAAAATTTCTTGGCGCTGGCGATGCTTTGTTCGGTGAAATGGTATATATTCTGCGTGCAGGCAGCCGAAACCCCAGGCACCTCGAAAGCCTGCGTCATGTGCTGCCAGTTGCCGCATCCACCCAGCACCTGTACCGGCACCGAGACGGCCTTCGCAACCTCGGCGCAGAGCCCCAGGTCATATCCCTGCAGAGCGCCGTCGCGCTCAACCGCGGTGATCATAATCTCGCCCGCGCCCAGCGCTTCGCCATATTTGGCCCAGGTTGCCGGGTCATGACCGGTCGGTTTAGCGCCGAAATGCGACATGACTTCGTATCCGTCATCCGTTTTCGCTGCGTCGATGGAGAGCACGACACATTGCTGACCGTAGGCGCCGGCAATATCCTCGATAAGATGCGGGTTTTCGACCGCACCGGTATTGATCACCACCTTGTCCGCCCCCGCATCCATATAGCGTGCGACGTCTTCCAGCTTGCGAATACCACCGCCAACCGAAATGGGGACGAAACAGGTGCGCGCGAATTCGGAAACCGCCTTGAAGAACTTGTCGCGGTCCGGATGGTCACCGCGTGTCACGTCGAGGATCGCGATCTCGTCGACTGACCAAGCGTCGACGAAGTTGAGGGTGTAGCGATAGTCCGGCTTGAAAAGTTTGGTGCGGAACAGCGTCCCGTCGTTGAGCGTCAACACCGTGATGATCCGTTTTCTCAGCATCACGCGCGCTCCAGGAAGTTCTGCAGCACCTTTAACCCATACTGCTGGCTCTTTTCCGGATGGAACTGGGTGCCGAAAACATTGCCCGACTGGACCGCCGCACAGAGCGGCCGGCCATAGGTGCATGTGCCGACAGTGATGCCGGGGTCTGTCTCCAGGTGGTAGCTGTGCACGAAATAAAACAGCGCCGGATCCGGGATGTCGTCGAATAGAATGCAATCCCCTGCTTTCTCGAAATCGTTCCAGCCGACGTGCGGGACACGAAGCGCGTCGGTTCCCGGCCGGATGCGTTTGACATGACCCGGAATCCAGCCGAGGCCTTCGTGCGCGCCGAATTCTTCACTCGTTTCGGCGAGAAGCTGGAAGCCGAGGCAAATCCCGAGGATCGGCTTGCGGTCAAGTCTGACAAGCTTGTTCAACGGTTCGATCATGCCGCGTGCGGCAAGATTTCCCATGCCATCACCAAAAGCGCCGACCCCGGGGAGGATCAGTTTCTCGCAGCCGGAGAGTTCGCCCGGGTTTGCGCTGATCACGCCCGATTGGCCGAGTTTCTCCACCGCCCCCAGAACGGAGCGCAGGTTACCCAGCCCGTAATCGATGATGCCTATCATGAGACGCTTGGAGCCGGAATTCGAGCCCCGTCGCAGGCGATGCCGTCACGGGTGTATGGCGGCATCCGCCAACGAACGGTTGCTCAGTTGAATTCCATGCGGTGGCGCGTCCGTTCCCACTGATCCACGTACCATTCGCAATAACGCTTATAGCCGACCTCGAGCGGCCAGTTAGGTACGAAGTTCAGATGTTCCCTGGCGCGTTCCGTTGACAACGTACCGCGGATCGGTTTGATCACATCGCGCGGGCGCTCCTCGAGGATGGCGTTCGGGACCACGGATTTCACCACATTTGCGAGCTCCAGGATCGTGCGTGCATTGCCGAACGTGATGTTGAAGGTGTTCGACGATCCGGCACCCGCAGTCGCAGCCATTGAGCGGATGATGCCGTCCACCAAATCTTCGATGTAGGTGAAATCAAGGCGACCGTCGCCACCCCCTTCGAGCAGCAGCGGTTTGCCCATCAAAGCGTTTTCGATGAATACCTGGCTGACTCGGCGGCTGATGCAGCGTTCACCGTAGAGCGCGCTCGGGCGGATGATCGTGATGCCGAGGCCGTATTGATCGTGATAGGTGCGGATCAGCCGCTCGCCCATAAACTTGGCGTTGGCATAGATGCCGTAGGGGCGGGGGCGCACATTTTCGTCAACTGTTTCAGTCTCGAAGTCGCCGTAAACGGTCGACGACGACATGAACACGACCTCGTTGACCTCGTTCGGAAACAGGCGCGTGAATTCGAGCACGTTTCTGAGCGTCACGAGTTGCAGGTCGAAGCAATGACCAGGAACTTTCTTTGCGTCCACGGCGCTGGAGATGGCCGAAAGATGTACGATCTTGGTCGGCTGGAAGCGTTTGAGGGTTTCCGCAAGGTCTGTCATCGAGCGTGCATCGGCGTTGTCCATGACGACGCCGGCGTTACGCATCATCTCGAAGCGCTGGACCAGAAAATTGTGATTGAGCTGGCGGCGGAAATCGTCAATGTCCATGTCGCTGACGTTAGCGAGCATGTTGTTCTGCATTAGATTGTCGACGATCTGTACTTCGACGCCGATCTGGCGAAGTGCCAGCGCCAGGTTATGACCAATAAAACCGGCACCGCCGACAAGCGACACACGCTCGCCCGCCATGCGTTTCTTGACGAGATCGGGAGTTATTTTTTGAGCCATGATAGACCTCTCATTCTGAGTATGGACTTCCCGTTTCTGGGAAGCGACGCCAAACGAAACCGTGTATTAACCACAGTTCGACACGCAACCCTAGCAGAAACGCCTGCAGAAATCACTCTGAATTTACCATGCGGTGATTAACCATCACTTAAGCCGGCAATGGTGGCCCGCAAGGCATCCGCGATATCGCTCATGTCGTCGGTATTCAGATGGGGCCCGACAGGCAGTGCGATACCGCGATCGCTGATCGCTTCCGCGTTCGGGTATGCGCCATCATCATACCCGTAATGCTTTTTATAGGCTGTGAGCCGGCGCACAGGGTGGGGGTAATATACGCTGGTGCCGACACCCATCGACTGGAGTGCTAAAATGATGTCGTCACGTTTTGCGCCGAGATCACCTTCGAACACGGCAACCAGGCAATAGTGCGTGTTGGTGTAGCGCGGATCGGCGTCATCGATCACCCGGATGCCGGGGATTTCGAGTAGCCCCGCTTTAAGCACTTCGAAATTCGCTTTGCGGCGCTTCAGAATTTCCGGGAGTTTCTTGAGTTGCGTGCGACCGAGCGCGCCCTGCATCTCGCTCATCCGATAATTCATCCCCACATCGGCAACGTCGTAGATACCGGGCACCTTTCGCTCCGAAAACGTACGGTCGACGCTGAAGGCTCTAAACTTACCGATGCGCGCGACGGTCTCCTCGTCCTTCGATACGATCATGCCCCCTTCGCAGGTGGTGATATGCTTCACGGGATAGAACGAATAGCAGCCGACGTGCCCAAACAGGCCGACATGCGTTCCGTCGATCATGGAGCCGACCGCGATGGCGCAATCTTCGACAACCGGAAGACCGGCATCGTTGGCAACCTTCATGATCGCCGGCATGTCGCAGGGAATGCCGATATAGTGCACGATGCCGATGCCCTTGGTCTTGGGGGTGATCGCTGCTTTGATGGCGTCAGCGGTCATATTGCCGCTGTCTTTTTCACAATCCACGAACACCGGTGTCGCGCCGCATAAAGCGACCGCATGCACGGTCGCCGCATGAGTCATGGCAGGGACGATCACTTCGTCACCCGGGCCGACACCAAGATCCAGCCAAGCCAGATGCAGCGACGCCATGCACGACGACGTCGACACCGCGTAGCCAGACCCCATCATCTCCACCCAATCGTCCTCGAAGCCCTTGCACTCTGGACCATGGGTCAGGATGTGACCCTGCAGAACTTTCATCACCGCGGCGCGGTCGTCGTCGTCGATCCAGGGACGGCCGAACGGAATGTCGTATTTGGTTTCACTGCTCATGTGTCGTACTCGATCTTGAGGGTTGCGTTCTTGGCGTGTGCGGCGTCGGTCGCGGCGATGATGCGGATCAGATCGAATTCCCGCATCGCGGTGGCGGTCGGATCGGCACCCAATACGATATCGTCGATGAAGGCGGGGATCAGCGTGCCCTTGGACGCGGGCAGAGGATCGTGATTGAGCGGCGAAGCCTTTTTGTTCTCGTCGCGGGCGAGATGCAGGCGAGGGCCGGCATCGTCGTATATGAACGTCGCCTCGGTCCCGAATACGCGCAGTACATGGTGATGCCGGTGCACGCAACCGAAGTTGGCGGTGATGCGCCCAATCATACCTGACGGAAAGCGGTAAATCGCAGCCATGTAATCGTCGTAATTGAAATCCGTGCCCTCGGTGGCAATACGGTTGCCGATGCAATTCACGTCGGTCGGGCGTTCGCCCGCCAGGATCAACATCAGGTCGATCAGGTGAATTCCGCCGCCTTCGATCGCCGAATAATCGGGAACGTCCTTACGCCAGCCTTCGGTGATCTTGTGCAAGCGACCGTATAAATAGTCGCCGTCAATGGCATAGATGCGGCCCATGTTGCCACTTTGAACTTCATAGACGAGCCAGCGATAAAGTTCGGCGTCCCGAAGCACGAGATTCGAAACGATGTGCGGGCGGTTGGCGGCGTTCCAGGCTTTGATAATGGTATCGAGCTCAGTTGCGGTCCTCGCCAGGGGTTTTTCGACGAACACATGCTTGCCGGCATGCAGGCACTTCACCACTTCGTCCGCGTGCATGTGATCGAACGTGGCGATGGAGACGATGTCGACGCTGGGGTCATCCAGTGCTGTCTGCATAGTGGTCGCCGTCTTGCCTCTGCCGATCCGGTCCCGGACGGCGTCGGCCACGCCTTCATCCATGTCGATCAGCCAGCGCAACTCTGTGCGCGGGTCCGCGTCAAAAGCCAGCGCATGCTGCTCGCCGACCCCGAGGCCGAGAACGGCGACGCCTAGGGCACGCGTGTTCATGCCGTGGCCTCACCGGTATAGAAAGCTTTGGCCGTCGGGAAATCCGTAAGGTATTCATCGCAGAGTCGGGCGTTGGTATTCCGGAAATAGCTCACGATTTCGCCGCGAACCTCGGGGCTCATCAGTTCGTGCGGGTCATCCGGGCGCTTTTGAATGTTCAGTGCGAGCCAGTCTGCTAGACGACCTGCTTCTTCGCGTGGCAGTTTTTGGTTAGCAAGGCGTTGTATTTCAATGGTGCGCGGTGCCAAGCTCGGATTAACCACGGGCAGGTTCTGAAAGTTGAGCCGCGTAGTGATGCCGCTGGCCATAAGGACGGCATCGAGAAAACCTGATCGGTTCGAACCCTCGTAAAGCTTCTGCTCCAGTGGAACAACTGTGATCTTGTCGGCGCCAAACCGGTCACGATAAATGTCGATATTGTCGGCCCAGTGCCAGTTCTGGCGAGGGAATTCGTCCAGGAACGTAATGAAATCCCGGGTTTCCATCCGCTTGATATTCTGATTGTAAAGTGACTCGATATAGGTGTCCTGTCGGCGGATCACGATGATGATGTGGATGTCGTGACCTTCGCCGAGGTATTCGATTTTGTCGCAGGACACTTCGCAGGTGTTGCCCTGGTCTTTTCCCGAACGCATCCCCAACAGGTTTTCCTGGGTGATGAAATACCCCTCGAATTCGCTGTCGGCCATCGGCCCGAAGTGTTTTTCCTTGATTGGACGCCAGTGCTCTTCGATGAACGTTTCGTCGTGCGCGATCTTTCCGGTATCGAGGTAGATCTGCGGATCGTATTTCCGTCTGTGCTGGATGAAGATGTCGTGCAGCATCTTGTCGTTGAAGATCGCCTGTATAAGCGTAGAGCCGCAACGTCCGCTGCCGACGTGGAAATAAAGCTTTTTCAAACCATGCCTCCCGGCATCCTTCTCAAACCGTTTCGTTTTATTCCACGAACATTGACCGATGATTAAGTGCCGCTGATGAAAAGTTCCGGTTCGCTAGATGCAAGTGCCTCGACCTCTTCCATACCGAACAGCGGGTTACGAGGATATAACCTCTCAAAGATTTTGCACAATTTTGCATAATCCGCCCGGGTGTCCAAAAGAACTTCAATCGGATTCTGGCCGGCGGCGCCGGGCCGTCTGACGGCAAGCTTCGTGAATCGTTCCGCATTTCGGTCGAACCATGTGTGCACGGCCTCAAGATCGTTCGCGCTTGAGACCTCGGCCGCTGCCGTTTCAAGAAGTTCCCGCGGCAACACCTGACATTCGCTGCCGAGCGGCCAACCGCTTTGATCGTTCAGATAGGCCCAATCCGGCTTTTGTGCTGCGAACGCGTCCATTGTAAACTGGACCAGTGCCGGGTCGACGGCCGGGCAATCGCCCCACAGCCGGATAACGGTGTCCGCCTGCGTCTCGCGCGCAGCGATGACGAAACGGGTCAGAAGGTGTTCTTCAGGGCCGCGCGACAGATGTACGCCGTCCAAACTTTCGATTTCTATCGCAAGGGGCGCCTGTGCGTCGCCTTCGGGAATGGTGATGCAAATTTTGTCGATCCCAGAGACAGCGCGGATGCGCTGGATTGAGTGTTCGATCACGGGAATACCCGCGAGCGGCAAGATCATCTTGCCGGGCAACCGGGAAGATGTATGCCGTGCCTGGATGACGGCGACGGTCGTCATAAAACCCGGCTCTCCAGAAACAGCTTCACCGAGATGAAGCTGAACAGGAACTTGGAAAAACTGTTCGATGCCATGTCGTCGTTAAGAAATGCCTCAATGGCGCTCTTTTTAACGAGGTCGAAGACCGGGCTGTCCGCAAGAAGGATATCACGGGTTTCCGGGTCGTTTCTGTCGACTAAAGAGTTGATCGAGGCGTTGAAGCCGCGCTTGCGGGCGTCGAGCCGCACCTCGTCGGGGACGATGCCTGCCGCGGCCTCGCGGAGGATACGTTTCGCGTAGCCGCCACCCATCAGATGCCGGGACGGCACTGAATACAGATATTCGACAAGGGCGCGGTCGAGGAATGGCGAGCGGTTCTCGATCGATACCGACATCGAATTCAGATCGTCCTCGTTCAGAATAACGGGAACCGCCTCCGTAAACAGTTCGTTCGCCATCCGATTCCTGAGAAGGTCTTGGGTGTAGATGTCTTCCGTCCACGGTTCGTCGAACGGTTCATTCATGAAGGATGAAAACAGCTCGCGGTCGAGCGTGATGTGATCGCGCTGGTTCGGATTTCGGACAAACGCAAGCGGGTCCTGTAGGCCCGGGTTCTGGACGTGCGTACCCATACCCGATTTCCAGTCGTGGACGAGGGCGTCGAAATCAACGCCAGGCTGGTCATGCATTCCGGCCAGCCACATAGAGTAGTGGTCATAGTACCCGGTGAAGATTTCGTCCGCGGCCGTCCCGGAAATGGCGATCTTGTAGCCCGCGTCGGCGATGGCCTCGGACAGGAACGCGTGCATGTAGTAGCTGATGGTCACCACCGGCGCGTCGTGCATTCTGACTTGTTTGCGAAGACGTTCGAAGAACCCCTCAGTCGAGGTGCGGACCCGGTGATGTTTACATCCCAGGTGATTGACCATCATGTTGATGTTGGCGCTTTCGTCATAGCGTTCGTCGCTGTCGATGATCGAGAAGCAGTGAATATCCCGGCCCATTCGTTTTGCGGCGATGGCGGCGAGCGTCGCGGAATCGACACCGCCCGAAAGGCAGAACGCAAGCGGTACGTCCGCGCGCATGCGGGTTTCGACGGCACGCTCCAGTAACTGGCGTGTCTCCGCGACGGCATCCTCAAACGTGGTTTCGTGGACGGCCGTCGAGAGTTCCCAGTATGACGCGGTCGCCGGGCGTTCGGGGCGGTGCAGGATCGCGCAGTGGCCGGCAGGAAACAGGTCGATACCCTGGAAATACGTCTGCCCGCTTTTCCCCAAACATTTGTAACCGTTGACCATGAAGCGCTTGAGTTGCTCCGTATTCACGTCGGCATTTCGGCCGGTGAGGGCCTCAAGCGTCTTGACCTCGGATGCAAAGTAGAGCGTCCCATCGAGCATCCATGTATAGAGCGGCTTTTCCCCAAAGCGATCGCGGCTCAGCAATACCTCGCCGTGTTCCATATCCAAAAGTGCGAAAGCCCACATGCCATCAAGTCTGTCGAGGAACCCGGCTCCCCACTCTTTATAAGCTGCGACCAGAACTTCCGTGTCGGATTGGGTGGTGAAACTGTGACCGAGCATCAGCAGTTCGTCTCGGACCTCGATATAGTTATAGATCTCACCGTTATAGGTGAGGGCCACGCTCATGCGTTCAAAGGGTTGATTCGCGCGCGGATCGAGATCGATGATTGCTAAGCGCGTGTGCAGAAACGTTACATAGTTGCCGCCGATTTTATAAGCTGCGCTGCCGTCGGCGTCCGGGCCGCGATGTTGCATGCTGGCAAGTGCCGCATTAATGCGGGCGTTTGATAACGGAGACGGACCAAATGCGCCCGCGATGCCGCACATCGGTCCCGGTCCTCAGCTCAGGTTTCGGGGCGAAAACGGATCGCCCTCCGCCATCGGCGCTTTCAGCCGCTTGCCGATGATTTCGTGCTCATTACCGGGCGCCAACCCGTTCCCGGGGCGGGTCCAGTTCAAATCGTCGTGGGTAACCTTGTGTCCGCTTTCCAGGTGCCGGGCGGCAACAATGGAGCGTCGGATTTGCGGCGCGATATCCTTCTCGGTTTCAGCCATCTCCAGCGCGCCCGAACCCATCATGGCGCGGGCGTGGCGGACTTCCTCGACCAGCCGCGTCATGGTCGCCGGATCGGCGGAAAGCTGGTGATCTCTGAATGCCGAATGATCGTTGGCGATGGTGAAGTGCTTTTCGATGATCTTCGCGCCCGCGCCGACGGCAAGCCGGGCGGCGTCGATGCCGATGGTGTGATCGGAATAGCCGGGCGTGCGGCGTGGGAAGGCGTTGGCGATGGACGTGACCGCGCCGATGTTGGCGTG
The DNA here is from genome assembly GCA_017644185.1 of Rhodospirillales bacterium. Taxonomy (GTDB): domain Bacteria; phylum Pseudomonadota; class Alphaproteobacteria; order Rhodospirillales; family Casp-alpha2; genus UBA4479. The sequence continues at coordinate 156,984 of JAEPMA010000002.1, read as the reverse complement.
TTCGGGCAGTGTCGGGTAATTGCTGACGCAGTGCAGCAGGCCGACGTCGGCGGGCAGGCGCTTACCGTCCCAGGTGTCGTCGACCGTGCGGACAGCTGTGCGCATTTCGGCTTCATTGGCGAGGCCGCTCGAAATGATGATCGGCAAGCCGGTCTCGGCGGCTTCTTCGATCAGGCCGTAATAGGTGTTGTCGCTGGAGGCGATCTTGATGGCGTCGCAGATCGTGCCGAGGAATTTCGCGCTTTCGAGGTCGAACGGTGTCGACATGAACTTCAATCCAGCTGCGCGCGCTTGTTTCGAGAGTTTCTCGAACTGATCGTAGGTGAGTTCGAACTTCTTGAGCGCCGAAAAACGTGGTTCGTCGGTCCTGTTGACGAAGCGTTCGGGCACGATGGTCTGGAACTTGACCGCGTCGACACCGGTCTCGGCGGCAAGACCGACCATTTCCTGGGCGAGGGTGAAGTCGCCTTCATGGTTGTTGCCGACCTCGGCGATGATGAACACATCGTCACCGTAGAATGAGGACTTTTCCAGCATCGTCTCCCTCGTCAAACAGCGGCTCCGTCGAACCGTGATCCCGTTACCGGGCAACATGTGCCCGGCGACTTGTCATCTAGGGTAGCGGGGCATGCGTGTAAATCCTGTTAACAACTAATTTGGACAGTTCCCGGCACAACTTCCCGGAGTGTGCTAACGTTCCTTTAACAACTGTCTGCAGTAACCAGAGTTAGTCCATATGTCTGAAGATCATGAACGTATTTTCCAGCATCACGCAGCGATGTTGACCGCGATTAAGGCGCGCAATCACGCGCGCGCCGCAGGCTACCTGCGCATGATCTATCAGAACCTGAATTTCCATTTCAGTATGTATAAGCAGATATCTTTTGACGGGCTGTCCGAGCGTGACGTCCTTCGTCTGCTGACCACGTACGTCCGGGAATTTCCCGATGACCCGTCCGGATACATGATGCTGGCGCATATGCATCATAGCAAGGCGCAGACCGAGCTGGTGCGCCGGGCCTGGATCGAGGCCAGCAATCATGCGGTAAAGGGCTTCCATTTTCAGCCTTCGGTCCAGTCGAGTGTTTTCGATGCGGAACAGGGGCGGCGGTTCACGTCGTTGAGCAGGGTCGGTTTGGATAAGGAGATCGCCCAGGAACTCGAGGAACTGAGAAATGCACCGACTGACGTTCGGTCCCCGGCGACGAGCGATTTTGACGGACCTCCGCGTGGATATACATTGCCCGGTGAACCGATTGGAATTGACGGTGTGTCGCTTAACGGCTGCCTCGTTGGGTTTACGCAGCCGACACGTTACTACTTCAGGTACGGCTTCGAGGCGAGTCAGCTAAATCAGACCACCGTGACACGAAACATGCCGGCGGGGCTTTATGGCCGCGTCCGAGACACGGCTGAAAATCTGTTCCGCCGTATCAGCGCCAATACCTCTCAGTTGACATTTGCCCCCGCCGATATTCCGAAGCGCTCGAGTGCGTTCCCCAAACTCGCCATGAATTTAAGCTGGCCCTTCGGCAAGGACCGGAATCACCGCGATGGAATTGGGGTGATCGATCTCTTGCTCGGGTGGAATACGCATGCTCAACGGCGTGGCCGGATCGACGGGATAGAAGAGCCCGCGACTTACCCGAGTGTGGATTACCCGTGGGAAGGAATTGATCTGCGCGATGCAAGGGTCGGGCTTTGGTATCGGGCCGATGATCTGGACCCCAAGGCGTTCGAGCCGGTGATCTGGATACACGGGCGCACCGGCACGGCGAGCTTCCCCGAACAAGACAACGACCGTTGTGCCTGGGCAGTGACGGCACCGAAGCTCGCGGATGAATTCACGGTCGACGGGGACTGGCACACGATCGACTATGTGCTGCCCGGCACCTCGACGGATTGGACGTTCTGCGGGAGCAACGTCGAGGAAATGGGCGAGGGCATGCGACGTTACACGTATGCGCCGATAGACCGGATTCAGCGGGATAACAAGGGGGGCAACGTGTGTGTCGCCTTCGTGGGCGGCGACGAACTGGAGGCGCCGGACGGCAGCATTGACCTCGCGGAACTCCAGATCGCCTATCGCTCCTGGTCCATGCTCGGCCCTTGCCAAGAGGCCACGCTTATCAGCGGTCCGGAGGAGGCCGCCTGCTTGACCGACGGTACGCTCGGCGATGTGGAACATCATTGGCTTACGGACCTTGAGAATGGCGAGCCGATCGATCTGGTTTGGCGCCTCAGGGGGGATGCGCTCCTGACCTGTTTCAAAATTCACCAGAACGTGTCGGCGCCTGCAGGGAGTGTCGCAATCGCTGTTTCCGAAGACGGCGAGACGTTTACCGATGTCTGGTCAGGGACCTTGGACGAAGTTCCCGCCGACCCCGCAGCGTGGGCCGACGCGGTGAATTCGAACGCCTTGATCCGCGTCGTGGTGCCCGAGAAGCCTGTGCGCGCCCATTTCGTGCGACTCTCGATCCTCTCCGGGCAGCGTGCCGATACCGTCGGCCTCGATGCGTTCGAGGTATTCGGGTGTGGTCTGCCGCCGGTCCCGTCGCCGTCGCCGTTTACATTTTCCGAGGCGATCACCGGTCTGGCCGGAACCGGACCTGTCTATGCGCAGTTGGTGGCGGAAAACGAAGTCGGCGTTTTCGAAGGTGAGGTGGTCGAAATCGACCGCCCGGCCTCGGAAGTACCGCATATTTTGGCCGCCCAGGTCCTGGATCGCGGTGACGAGGCGGCGACGGCCTCAATTCGCGCGATCGGTATGGACACGGGAGCTAAACTGAAGCTGACGCTGCGTGCCGAAGACGCGGACGATGTGACGGTTGGGCTGGTCAGAATAAGCGAATGGCACGTGCCCGCCGACAACAGGGTCCGGATCGAGGGACTTGAACCGGGCGTCGAATACACCTGCGACTGCGTTGCGGAGAACATGCACGGCCGATCGGACACGTTTACCTTCAATATCGCCGCCTGATTCAAGCCGCCGTCATTGGCGATATGTTTACCTTTCCGGGTTATCGGTCTTGGGCTACGATTTGCGTCCCATTTTGACGCAAGCAGAAAGCAGGCGGATACCATGGCATATATCGATCACGGCCCTTCATCCAATTTCGTCAAGGCGAGCCGGGAAACGATCTGGCAGATTTGCGAGGAATTGTTTCCACGTTACCGCGCCCTTTGCGGCCCGGACTTCCGGGATTCGCTGCAGATCCTTCAGAAATACCTGGATCTGGAAATTAAGGAATTCGCGACCGGCACCGAGGTCGGCGACTGGGTGATCCCGCCCGAATTCGTCGTCAACGAGGCCTGGGTCGAAGGACCGGACGGCGAGCGGGTCATCGATTTCGACGACCACCCGTACCACCTTCATATCTATGGCGGCGCATTCGACGGCGAGATGGAACTCGAAGAACTGCTTGAGCATGTCTCGACCCATTCGGATCTACCGGACGCGATCCCGCTCAGACAATCCTACTATCGCTATAACTGGGGGCTTTGTGCGACGCAGAACCAGGTCAAGACGTGGAAGCCCGGCAAATACAAGGTTCACATCGACACCGAACTGAATGACGGCGCGCTCCGGGTCGGCGAATACTATCTGCCGGGCGAGAGCAAGAAGGAGATCATGGTGTGCACGTACCTGTGCCACCCCTACGGCGCAAACGACAACCTGAGCGGCGTTTCCGTCGCCACCGAACTGTTCCGGCGCCTGAGCGAGATGGAAAACCGTCGCTATTCCTACCGGCTTTGCATCTGGCCGGAAACCATCGGCGCACTGACGTGGATCGACGCCAATCGCGACAAACTTAAGAATATCGTCGGCGGTTATGAAGTCGCGATCTGCGGCGACGACGCGCCGATCCGGTATGTCCAAAGCTATTACGGGAACGCCCTTGTCGACCGGGCGTTTGCGCATGCCCTCAGGAACAGCGGCCTTCCGCACGAAATCCTTGAATACGACGGGGTCTGTAACGGTTCCGATCAGGCACACTTCAACGCCATCGGGCTTCGCGTGCCGTTCGGGCACCCGATCCGGGGCGGCCACATCACCCCGGAAATTCCTGGCAAGAAGCAGATTGGGTATGCCGAGTACCACAGTTCCGCTGATGATCTTAGTCTGATCAAACCGGAAAACCTCTCGGATATTCTCGAGATCACTTGGGACGCGATCCAGGCGATCGAGCGGGCGCGGACCTACAAGGCGACGTTCACCGGGACACCATTCCTGTCGAAGCACGGTGTCTATCCGTACCAGCACGGTCTGGGGACCGGAACGACGGCGACCAAATCGACATTCGGCGGGTTGGCGTATTATCAGCTCATGATCGATGCGGACGGTGAAAAAGACCTGCTGGCCATTGCAGACGGTTCGGCGTTGCCCATTGAAGCCTATGACGACGCGGTTGAGAATTTCCTGAAAGCTGGCCTGATCGAAGATACGTCCGGCGAGGACGTCGCCTAGGGGCCGCCCCTAGCCGACTTCGCCAAGCAGGAAGTTGAAGCTGCCGATCTTTTCTCCGCCGCTGCGGATGACCGTCTCCGAAAATCGTCCGCCGACGAAGCGCGTGACTTCCAGAGAAATATCTCGATTGTCCTCATCCATGAAGGGGCGGCTCAGCGCCACCCTCGCCAGAAGCCATTTTTGGCCTTCGGGTGGCGGCGATACGGTGTTGTGGATTTTGACCGCAAGGCAGGTCGTGATTTCGATCGGATCGAATGCCGGTGCGTCCGTCAGTGAGATCGTCTGATCAATAATCTCTGCGCGGGCGAGGATTTTGTCCTCGTCGTAAGGGACGGAGTCGCCGACCTGGTCTCCGGCGGGGACGACCCAGCCTTTAACGGTATCTTCGCCGATCGTCAGCGTGAACCCCGCGACCGCATCTATGGGGGTGTCCGTGGCGTCACCCGGGGCCAGATAGACGAAGTCCGCCAGACGGTGGAGTTGTTTGTGAAGGTCGATCCTGAGCTTGCCGTCGGGTGTCCCGACGCCGGTTTCGGACGCGCCCTTCATGATCTCCTGATAGAGCGTGGTGCCGTGTATGTAGGTGCGGGATCCCTTGTAGGTGAGCTGCGGCCGATATGTCTGCATGGGTTGCAGTCTAGCAGGTCAAGCCGCCGTCGACGACAAGGTGTTGGCCGGTGACGAATGCGGCGTCCGGCGACAGGAAAAACGCGGCGACACCCGCAACGTCTTCCGTACGGCCCAGGCGTTGCAGCGGCGTTTTCTTGGCGATGGAATTGAGCTGCCGCTCGTTCAGGTGACCCACGAGTTCGGTTTCCATATAGCCAGGCGCCAGAGAGTTGACGGTGACGTTGCGCGGGCCCACCTCGCGCGCCAGGCTGCGGGTCATGGCATCGACCGCCCCCTTGGAGGCGGAATAGACGGCGACGCCTTTGTAGCCTCTGATCCCGACGATCGACGAAATGTTGACGATCCGGCCTTCTGACCGGCGCAGCATGCCGCGCAGCACGGCGCGGCTGAGCCAGATGCAGCCCATGACGTTGACGTTGATGATGGCCTGAATAGCGGCTTCGTCCTGACGCGCCAACAACGCCTCATTGGTGATGCCGGCGTTATTGATCAGGCCGTAGACGGTACCGAAGTCCTTTTCGACATCGAGCGCGAGGGACTGCAGCGCATCCTTGTCCGACATGTCGGCTTCGAAGAAGGCATACTTGTCACCGTGCGTTTTTTTGAGCAGATCCGTCTCGTCCGTCTTGCTGCGGCTGAACGAGGCGACCCGGTAGCCACGCCCCAGCAGGCTTTCGCAGATGCTGAGACCCAGGCCCCGGCTGCCGCCGCTGACAAGAACTACGCGGTCTTCGTCACCCTTGCTCATGTTCGAGTTCCTTCCCAATCACTTCTGATACGGCCGGGTTTCCGGCGGCGTATTCAGCCATTCGTAAATATTGGCGGCGAGGCTTCTGGTCGCCGAGGTATAGAAATCTTTGACGCTGTAGCCGTAGACCATGCCGCGTCCGAGCGCCGCTTCCCTGACGTCATGATTCTCCTGGAACGCGCCGAAGATTTTTCGGTTTTTGTTGCGGTCGATTTCACAGGCCATATAGCAGACGAAGGAATAGAACGGTTCCTTCTTTATGTCCCCGTCGCGCATCACGTTCTGGGTGAATTCCTTGGTATAGCGGTACGGCACGCCCATCATCATCTCGACGTGATGGATGGTGGAGCACGTGAGCCGTGGGTGCTGGCCGACGCTGATACAGACAGCGTCGGCATCGATCAGACGCGCCTTCGGCGTTTCAGGACCCCATACGTGGCGGGATACATTCCCGGTCAGCGCGCGCGCGTCCTTGCCGACGGCGGAATAGTTGATGAACGGCTGGAAGCTGCGGTGGCGCTCGGGTTTGCAGCGGACATGCTCGGAAAAAATGCCCATGTGATACCCGGGTGACGTGTCGGGATCGAAGATGCGATCCGAATTGCACAGCGTTTGATCGCCGGTGTGCACGGCCATGGTGCCGTCGGGACCCAGCAGGTCCAGCAATGCCGAATAGTGCGCCTCCAGCACGGCCTGTTTGCCCGGTTCGGCGAAGCCGCCCAGATGCGACAGGTCGGAATGGACGACCACCGTGCGGCCGCGTTCGACGCCGCAGGCGCGGTACGCATCGACGATTTCAGCATGGGTGTAGGGCGGGCGGGGCATCCGGTGGTCCTTGCTAGCGGCCGGTCACGACGCGACCGGTCTGATCTTCTTGAAACGCAGATTGTGCTGGTCTTCGGCGGCGACGATCTTGAAACGCGCCGGCACTTTCAAACGGCTGAGATTGTCCTTGCAGAGCGCCTTGAGCCGCTTGGTTACCTCTGCCCGGTCTTCCGGCTCCTTGAGCGAGATCTCGGCGACGATAACCTCGCCCAGAAGTTCGTTGGGGACGCCATGGGCGGAAACTTCGAGTACGTTCGGGTCGCGCAGGATCACTTCCTCGACCTCGTACGCGGAAACCTTTTGCCCACCGACATTGATGATGTCGGACCGGCGGCCTAGGAAGCGTACGTATTCGCCATCAACTTCGACCCGGTCGCCGGTGCACATCCAGCCGTCTTCGTCGAACTGGTCGGGAGCGTTGAAATATCCCACCATTCGCGAATGCGATCGCACCCATAAAACGTCGTCGATGATCTTGGTTTCGAATCCCTGGCCACCGATCTTGACCCAAGGCGAATCGGACGATTTCGACTTGGTTCGGAGAACACCCAGCTCCGAGAGCCCATAGGTATTGACGATGGCGGCGTTGGGAAAGAACGCATTCAGCCGTTCGAGCGTGCTTTCCAGCATCATTTCCGTGCCGTAACTGATGCGCTCGATGCTGGACAGATCGTGGGTTTTGACGGCTTTTGAGCCCAAAAGAAAATTCAGGAACGTTGGCGTCGTCGGCAGAAGATCGGCTTTGGTTCTTTCGATCACGCGGCACACTTCCTCGACCGAGCGGTCCTTGAGACACACGGCCATGCCGCCGTAGGCGAACACGCTGAGCATGGTGTTGAATCCGCCGAAGTGGTCGAAAACCAGAAACAGCACGGTCCGCCAAGGTTTGCGCTCGATCACGAATTTGTCCATGACCCGTTCCATATCGTGCAGGATGCCCTTGGCCTTGCCGGTTGAACCGGACGTGAAAAGGATCAGGCCAGCCTTCTTTTCGGCGACGAAGTCGCGTATCAGCGGCGGCGGAGTCGGAGTGTCCAGTGTGTCGTAGGTCCAGTCGTCGTTTTGGTCTATGCGGATGATGTGGTCGGCGCCGGATTCCGAAATCTGGCTATCGAGTTCGGACGAATTGTCGGGCGTGATCAGGTGCTGGATCGCGCCGGTCTGGGCGAGGGCGAAGATCAGCGCGCAGGCCGCCGGCGAATAATCGGCGTGGACGACGACGATTGCGCCGTCCTGCAGACCCTTTTCATCGAGCACGGCGCGCCATTCGCCGATCCGCGTCAGCAGATCGTCATAGGTATACGTGCGGTCATGCCAGAAGATCGCAGGCAAATCCGCGAACTCCTTCATGCGCGCCGTCAGAACCTGAATGGCGTTGTCCGGCATCTCACCCCCGTGGTCAGGCATAAGCTCACCCGCCCGGCTGAACGCCGGGTTAATGAACTTTGGACGCGAGAAACTTGTCCAGATCGGCGATCGACCAGAGGTCATTGTCCGATGTCTGCGGAATTTCGACATCGAACTTGTCCTCAAGCGCCATCACGACCGTAACGTAGTCGAGCGAATCGAGGCCGATCTCGACCAGCGGCGTGTCCTTTTTGGACAGGTCGCACGTGCCCTCGCCGCAGGTTTCGTTGATGACGCCGATGATTTCTTCAGTATAGGACCCCATCGTTTATTCTCCTCAGGTGAGTGCCGGTTCTGGCACTTTGCTGCTTTCCTCGCTGGCGGTTTCACCGGCAGCGGCGAAGTTTTCCTTGTCCCGGCAGGTCAGGCAGGCATGACAAACCTTGTTGAGCTTGCCGGTCAGGAGCTGGGTGCGGATTTCGGCCATTTCCGGGCCGTCCCAGATTTCTTTCAGTGACTGCTCGCGCGCATCGCCGATCACCAGGGCCTTGCCGAAGAAGGTGCAGCAGGGCGTGACGTCGCCGTTCGACCACACGTGCAGGCTGTTGAAAGGATAGGCGCAATAGGTGCTTTCCGGGGCGGGCAGGGCGTTGTCGGCACGGGCCGCTTCTTCGCCGAGCGCGCGCAACTCGTCGACGCCGCCGAAATCGACCATTTCCTGGAAATCGATGTAATCGACGCGGCCGCGCCATTTGTCGAGAAAGGCGCGCTGTTCGTGCAGGTTGTCTTTCTGGACACAGAAGCAGAGCCGGATCACCGGCAGCTTGGAGCCTTCGCGTTCGCGGATTTCGATGAGTTTTTCGAGGTTCGCCTCGATACGTTCAAGCTCGTCCTTGCCGCGGATTTTCCGGTACGTCTCCGGCGTTGCGGCGTCGAGAGAGACCTCGATCCGGGCGACGCGCTCCTCGACCAGGAATTCGCACAGTTCTTCGGTGAGCAAAACCCCGTTGGTGCCCAGGAACAGATCCATCACCTCGGCATCGCGGATCGCCTTGATAGCATCGCGTGCGCCTTTATATATGAGCGCCTCCGATCCCATACCGACGACGGCCGCCGGCAGGCCGTATTCCTTGCACTCGTCCATCATGGTTTCGATGTGCGAAAGGTCGAGCGTCGCTTTCTTGTCGGCGTGATTGATGGTGTAGCACATCACGCAGTTGAGATTGCAGCGATTAACGAACTCGAACGATACGGTCAGCGGAAAAGCCGGGATAAACCCGTTGCTGTCGTAGTTCAGGCTTTTTCGGTAATTCTTTCGGTACTCGGCGAAGCGATCACCGAATTCGCCGGTCAGCACTTCTTCGACGTCCGTATACTTCACGGATGAGATGTGTTCGACTTTATCTCTGTCAGCCATCGTTCTGATCCTTATCCAGTCCCAGTTCTCGGGACACAAATCCAAGTGCGACCGGTACCGGCATCCGCGCATTTTTGCGCGTAAACACTTAAATTCCTGTTACTGTATGTCGACGTTTGCGTTCGCTGTCAATTTTTTCGAATTTTGTTAACCAAAAAAGTTCGGTCGAGGGAGTCGATTCCCTTTGACATCGAAAAACAGTTGGGGTAAATCAAATCCACCTTGGTGCCTCCGAAGGAGGTTTCTCTGGTGCGAGATAAGAATATCTCGTTGAAAATTCAGGAACTCTAGAAAGGAGTTAGTTTTATGTCTGACGTTACTCTCTCAGCTGCCGTACGCAGCAGCCTTCTCTCTCTTCAGAACACCACCAGCCTCGTTGAGCGCACGCAGGGCCGTCTGTCGACGGGTCTTGAAGTTGCGAGCGCGATTGACGATCCGGTTGCGTTCTTCCAGGCGAAGTCGCTGAACGACCGTGCGTTCGACTTCAACGAAAAGAAAGACGGCATTGACCAGGGCATCAGCACCGTTACCGCGGCGCTCGGTGGTCTGGAAAGCATCGAAGCCATCGTTCGTCAGCTCAAAGGTATCGCGTCCTCGCTGAAATCGGCGACCGGTACGCAGTTCACTGACCTGGTTTCGCAGTACACGACCCTGCGCGGACAGATCGGCGAACTGGCCAACGACGCGTCCTATCAGGGCACGAACCTGATCGACAACGATACGGAATCGCTTTCTGTTTCGTTCTCCGATCAGACCTCGAGCCAGCTGACCATCAGTGCTGCTAACTCCCGTGAAACCGGTCTCGGCATCGAAGAGGTTGCGGTGGGTACGAACACCACCTTCAACTATGCCGCCGGCTCGCAGCTCCAGGTTACCGATGGTGCCTCGATCACCGTTACCTATCAGGGTACGGGCGTGACCTATGCCGAAGGCAGCGGCGCGACGATCACCTTCGGTACCACATCGATCGCGTTCTCGTATGCTGTCGATACCACTGCGGTTGATACGGTTACCCTGACGCAGGGTCAGGTGCTGACCATCACCATCGGTTCGGAAATCGGTTCCGGCGCGGGTACCACGGGCGGGTTCGTGTCGTTGGGCGCCGGTGCCGCCACGCAGGCCACCGCGATCTCGATCAACACCACCGGGAACGTGACGAACTTCGTTTCCGAAGGTGTGACGTCGACCATCGACGCGCTGACCACGGAACTCGACGGTGCTCTGACCACGCTTCGTGCGCGGACGCAGACGCTGGGTTCGAACGTGGCGTTGCTTCAGACCCGTCTCGACTTCACGGCCGATTACGTGAACACGCTCGAAACCGGTTCCGGCAAACTGACGCTGGCCGACCTCAACGAGGAAGGCGCCAACCTGTTGGCCCTGCAGACCCGTCAGCAGCTCGGTATCTCCGCTCTGGCCTTCGCCGGTCAGGCCGAACAGGGCATCCTGGGTCTCTTCCGTTAAGCCTGGGGTTCTCCGACGGGGCCGGAATTACCCGGTCGCGCATGAGAGCAAGAAATTCGACCGCCGCAGCAATGCGGCGGTCGTTTTCGTTTTCGGCACCCGGCGCATGATCTGCTACCATCGCGTTCCAACCCTTTGCAGTTCCGGCGCGACATGAACGATCCCACGACTTCCCTCACGGATATGCTGAAATTGGGCCAGGCGGCGCTGCAGCGCGGCGACCATGCCGCGGCGCGGACGTGCTTCGCGCGGATAATGGAACAAAATCCCGACAGCGTACCGGCGGCAATCGGTCTGGGACTGGCGAAGGCGATTTCCGGTGATCACCACGACGGCATTGCCACCTTGCAGGATCTCGACCGGCGATATCCGGGACAGGGCAGCATCATGGATGCGCTCGGCGTCGCGAATGCGACTGCGGCACGGTTCAAAGAGGCCGAGACATGGTTCAGGAAGTCTATTCGGGTCGGCGGATTTCGGCCTGCCACGGCCTGCAATCTCGGGATGGCACTCAACGAACTGGGCCGTTTCGATGAAGGCGTGGCCTTGTTCAAACGTTGTTTGCGCCGCGAGCCGGATAATGTGTCTGCGCGTTATCATCTTGGTCTTTGCCAGCTTATGGCCGGGGATTATCGCGAAGGTTGGCAGGGGTTCAATCTTCGTAACCGGGTTGCCGGTCGCGCCGATCCGACGATAAAAGGGATCCCTTGCTGGACGGGAGAGCCTCTCGCAGGCCGGAAGATCGTGCTGTTGGCGGAACAGGGGCTCGGTGACACCATTCAGTTCGCGCGGTTTGCCCTGCCATTGGCAGAAGAGGGAGCCGATGTGCACATCCGCTGTCAGGATAACCTGCGTGATTTACTGGCGAACGTACCTGGGATTGCTGCTGACAGTGGTCCGGATGATCCGGTACCCGACGCGGACTATCAGGTGCCGCTTTTAAGCCTACCCGGTTTGCTTGGGACGACGCCGGAAACGATCCCGGCGGCGGAGGGCTACCTCATGAGCGATCCGGCCCTCGTCCGAAAATGGCGAGAAAAACTGGGTGCAAGTTCGCATCAACGGTGCATCGGTCTCGTCTGGGCCGGGAACCCGGACAATAACACAGACTACAAACGCTCCATCCCGCTCGAACGGCTGGTGCCGATGCTTGAACTGCCGGGCTGCAGATTTTTTAGCCTGCAGATCAATCCCGCGGCCCAGGAACTGGATCGCCTGGACACGTCGTTGCGCCCAATGCCGTTGTTTGATGAGACGCTTGCGTTTTCCGAGGTCGCGGCGGCCGTCTCGGCGTTGGATCTGCTGATCACCGTGGATACGTCACTTGCACATCTCGCGGGAGCGCTCGGCCGGCCGGTGTGGACAATGATTAGCTTCGTCCCCGATTGGCGCTGGCAATTGAAACGTTCGCAAACGCCTTGGTACGACAGCATGCGATTGTTCCGGCAACCGGAAATCGGCGACTGGACGGGCACCGTGGAGGCGGTCTGCGACGCGTTGGCCGGAACCGCCTAGGGGTGTCGGTCGAGAAGGTCGATTGAGCTCTCGTGCAGTTTCTCGACAACATCCAGGAGTTCTTCGCGCAAGATGTCTTCGAAGACCATGTCGAGGTCAGGCTGCTGCAGGCGATTGCCGTAAAACTCGACCGCAAGCAGGATCATCTGAAGGGTTCCGCGTATCCAGGTGCCGATGCCGCGATGCGTGGGTGTCTGGCCGTAATTGGCAATGCGGTTGAAATCGAGCAGATAATCCTTATCGATCAGGTACGTCGCGTTTGACAGGATGTCTTTGAGGTCGTCGAACACTTCGTCCAGGACCTGCCTGATCTCATCGCGCCGCCAGATTTTCGCGAACCGCTCCTCGTCCATTATCGGGCAGTGCGCCACCGTCTTTTCAACGAAGTCCACCTTGAAGGTCGGGCTTTCCTGACTTGGTAATTTGATCGACTTGGCGAACTTGGAAACAGTGCCTTCCAAGAACGCGCCGTCGCTGCAGTTATAGTACGTACGGCCCTGCTGTTTGGCGCGAACTGCGGCGACGACATTCGATTTAACCCAATTCAGCCCTGAGCTCGTGTAGGTGCTGCCGCCGAAGTTTGCGGGTACTTTGATCGAGAACTTGTTGATAGGCAGGCGCGCGCCAGGGGCGAAGTGGTATGAATTCTTGGCGTGATGCATGTCGGCGTCGCGTGTGCCCATGTCGCATCCGAACAGGTAAAACTCGCGAAACCCCAAGTCCTGCGCGAACCCGAGGCTGGAGTTCACCACCGACGGGTCATGGTAGGGTATGGTGTTTTTCGGATCGTCGGACATCAGGCTGTAAGGGGCCAGCGCCGGACGGTAGTGATAGATGATCCGATTGAAGTAATCGACGATATCCGGCTCCACGGTGGTCGACGTGACCAGGCAGATATTCGAGATATCGTGGTGTTCGGCGACATACTTCATCACTGGTAGGATGCCCGCGTTTTCGACTTCCATTTGGAAATCCGGTGTGATTCCGGCGTTCAAAAGCGGCCCTAGCGCGGAGCCGCTCGAAATCACGATCGCGTTGTCGGCGTGTTCCTTGATGTACTTCAGATCTCCATCGAGCGACGGTCCGCAACCGACGACGAAACACGGATAGGGGATCAGCGCATTGTCCTGACGCGTGTAGATATGCGCATTTCCGCGCGACAGGTTGGTGTACGTGTTCTCAATCATCTTGGTTTCGTCGCTGTAGAAACCTAACCCGGCGAGGAACAAGTCACCCGATTTGCTGATTTCCTTCATTGCTTCTTCGAAGATGGCGTTCGGGTAATGGCGGAAGATCAGCATGCCGTCGACACCAGGGGTGTTGATCGACCGGACGTGCGCCCGGATATTGGCGAAGTGGGAAATCGGATTGTCGCCGATCAGAAATTTGACCGTGCCGCGTTTGCGGGAGCAGTGCTCAAACAGTTTCGTCCAGTCGTGCACGTCGAGCGAGTGGTATAGCGACTCGATATTCGGGTCGACCACAAACATGACTGAGCAGTCCGACATTTCCACGAGCCGGTCGATATGCCCGGCCAGTCCGATGCCGAAACTGCAGGTGAAAAACGTTTTCAAGGACGTGAAATTCTTGCTGAACGTTGCGCCTTCGTCCTGTGTCGCGCGTTTAAGGACGTTGGTCAGGAAATCGGCGCCATAACCATCCAGATTGGCCGGCTGAGGGATTGCGAGGAAAAAGCGGAAAGGAGTCTTTTCGAAATTTTCCAGCTGCTTCTCAAGGTACTCGTGATACTTGCCGTCGTAGAACTTTTGTCCCTGAAAAACCAGGTCCGGTTGACCGTCCTCGTCAAAGACGAGCTGCGTAGCCGGTACATGCTCGCGTAACTTTTTCGCCAGTGGAGCGTCAATTTTCTCAAACGCATTGAGGTTCTTGGCTCTGAGAGCGGTTCGGTCTTCGTTGGTTTCAGGATATTCAAAGAGCATTGTTGCTGAAATTTCTCATTAATCGGGCGATATTGGAGCTTTGCTTGACCCTAACGAAGCAGTCTTAACAAGACCTTCACGCTAGCCGGTTAACCCGCCAGAATGTAAAGAAAATATGGCGTTTTGTGGCGGTTTGGTCTATAGTCTTCGCAAGGCAAGAATGCCTGAAAGCGGAGTTAGAATAATGGCCGATCCGATCACAGCCCAGCTGGCGAAGATTTCGCAGGCCGCTTCCAAGCAGGGCTTCGAGATTCAGTTTAATAATCTGCAGAATTCCTTAATCAAGCGCTTCAACTCGGAAGTGGAGAAGATTGAGGATTCCTCCACTATCGACCACAAAGTGAAGGCGCTGCAGAAGGAATCGGCACGTCTCGCGTCAGCTTTACCGGTGCTGGAGCAGTATCGCGTAAACAACCAGAACAACTACTCGCAGCTTGATCGGATTTCGGACGATCTGGCCGACCTGCGAGCGCTGATCAACGATGACAATACGGTCACCGCAGACGAAGTGACGGCGTTTACCGAACTGCGCGACAAGATCGCGGCGCGTGCCAACAACCTGTTTATCTTTGTCCATCCCGACATCAACGACGGTAATATCATCCCGCGGTTCAAGGACTCGGTGCCGGACTTTGAGGCGATTACGCCGGTGGCGGGTTCACTTGACGGCGACAATGCCGGCCTATTGGATGCGCTTGACGAGTTCATCACCCAGGCGTCCGTGGCGGCAACGGTGACCTCGAACACGGTCTCGACGACGCTCGACCTGGAATCAAAGGTGCAGCAGGAATTTTCCAATGCCGATACCGAGCTTCTGTCATTGACGTTCGAAGAGAAAGAGCGTCGCCAGCAGGAAATAGACGATCTCAAGGTCGACCTCGGCAATACGTTGCGCGCCATTTCGCTCTCGTTTGAAATCAATTCCGAGCTTGCAACACAGTTGAATTCGGCATTGACGGCGCCGGTGCCGGCACCCGGTTCGGTCCTGAACATGTTTACCTGAGCGGCTGTCTCGTGCCCGGCCCACGATACAGCGCGCGTTACCTCATCCGATTACGTTTGACGCGCCTCAGTACATCATGAATTCGGACGCACGCCTTGTCGCTGCCCTGCATCGCGCTGTTGGCTTGGAGAATGACGGCGATTTTTTTGGCGCGGAGCAGTTGTACCGGCAACTGACGTCGCGCCCCCGACGCGTGGCGCATGCCGATTACCAATATGCTCAGTTTCTGCTCAGGCGGGGCGACTACGCTGAAGCCTGGCCGCACTATATGAAGCGTCTGGACGATCTGGAGTACGCGTCCCGGGCTACCTATCAACTGAAACAACCGTATATGACGTCGGCGGCACCGGAAGCTGTGTCCGGCAAGACAATTCTTGTCTACTGCGATCAAGGGATTGGCGATGCAATTATGTGCGCGCGTTATGTGCCCGAACTTGCGGTGCGCGCAGGACGTGTTGTTGTGGTTGTGTTTGAGGGCTTCCGCGATTTTTTTTCGTGTCTTGGCGATATTGAAAACGTGCGGGTTTTGGAGTTTGGGGATTCGTTACCCTCGTTCGATATGCACGCAGATATGCTGAGTCTGCCTGCGGTATTCGACACGCGAATTCAAGATATACCGCCGTCCGCCTGGCTAAAGGCCGACCCGGATTGGTGTGCCTATTGGCGCAAGCTGTTACCGAAAAACGATCTTCGGATCGGTCTGACGTGGCAGGGCAATCCCTCGCAGACCCGCGATCCGGAACGATCTGCAAAACTGGCGGATTTTTGGCCGTTGCTGGAGACTGGACACACATTCGTCAATCTTCAGGCAGGCCATGGTGTCGATCAGCTCGATGACCCGAATGTGCCGTGCGAAATTGTGCGATTCCCGGAAATTACCGCGAGCATAAATGGCAGCACGAAGCGTATGGTTGATTGTGCGGCGCTGATAGCGTGCCTCGATCTGGTCATCACCGTCGACACGGCAATCGCGCACGTCGCCGGCGCGCTCGGCAAGCCGGTCTGGATGCTGACGGCAAAAGTACCCTATTGGGTGTATATGCAGGAAGGAGACAGGACGCCCTGGTATTCGACCATGCGGCTGTTTCGCACGCAACAGCGATATGATTGGCGCGGTCCCGTTTCGGAGATGAAAGCGTTGCTCTCCAGGGAGGACCCACTACGCGCCGCCTTAACCTAAAGAAACACCGACAGGTCCTCGATCAGGGCCTTGGTCTGGCGTTCCCATGACAGGTTCTGCATGAATGCAACACCGGCATTGGCGCGCTTTTTGGCTTCTTCCCGGTTCTGATACACTTGCTCGAGTGTCTCGACGATTTCTTCGACATCGGATTCCTTCCAGACACCGGACGGTTCCATGTCCGCAGGCACATCCGTCTGCCGTTCGAGCCGATAGCAGTTGTCGTCACCGATGATGTCGAGGTGCCCCGTATTTGCCGACAGAATGCATGGAATGCCGCTCGCCATTGTTTCCATGGCGACGAGGTTGGTTCCGCCCTCGCAGCGGTTCGGAAATAGGGCGACATCGGCCTCGGCGATGATTTCCGGAATTTTCGAGTTGGGGATGGGCCCGACATCAATGTGTGCACCGGTCGGCAGACCGTTGGCCTCCGACCATTTCTGCAGGCTGATGTTACCGTTGGCATCGGCCGCCGGCAGGCTGTCAATATAGGGTGAGCGCGTTAGATTGGCGAATGTTTCTGGCCATACATTATGCCAGTTGGTCAGCAAAAGAGCTTCTGGATGGCGCTCGTGGAATCGTTTGAATGCGGCGAGCACGATGTCCTGGCCCTTGCGAAGTTCGAGCTTGCCGCCCGAGAACACCACGAACCGGTCCGGAAAATGGCCGACTTTTTCGCGCGGCTGAAATCGTTCCAGGTCGACCCCCTGCGATATGAATGATGTGCTCTCGAAGCCCAAATTCTTGATGAAGTCTCGGTTCCATGACGACCCGGCAATGATTTTGTCATAGTTTCTGGCCCGCGCGAGGGCGCGATCGTCAATGGTCCCGTTTTCGAAAAAGATAAAGCCGATATTTGTGTGACCGCGGACCTTTTCCGAAACCGGCGAATGCAGGAAGGCGTTGCCGAGACTGTGCAGCATCAGGGCTTCGTTCACGACCGCCGTACCCGTTTGGGCCTCAATCCGTTTGAGCATGCCGGGCTGCTCTTTGAGGTACGGACCAAGTAACCGATTGATACGGGGTGTGATGCCAACGAAATAGGGCTGTGAAATGATCAATGGCGGCACCGGCCCGTGCCGCGCCAACTGCAAGGCAACGTTCAGGCCGAAGATGCCCCAGCCGTGCACGTCGGTAAGCTGCCAGGTGATTCCGATGCGCTGCGTTTTCATTGTGGTATAGTTCCAGATGGAACACGGAAACTTCAAACCTTTAATAGCGTATAGCCGCTAATTTCATACGGTATCCGCCCGAACGCAGGACGATGAGCGAACAGGACGCAGAAATCGAATCGCTGATGCGTGAAGCGAGCGCGCTGCATAGCGCCGGGAAGATCGGATTGGCCGAGAACACCTACAAAACGGTCTTGCGTAAGCGGCGTAACCACGCTGGAGCAATGCATTTGCTCGGGGTTATTACCTGTCAGCGCGGGAATCTTGAAACCGGTGTGCGTATGATCGAGCGTGCCTTACGCGTGCAGCCGTCTTTTCCCGATGCTTATATCAGTCTTGCCGCAGTCTACCTGAATGCAGGGGATGCTAAAAAATCGTTGGAGATGGCGGAAGCGGCGCTGGCCCAGAACGCGGAGAATCCTGCGGCGCTTTATGCCAAGGCACGCGCGCTGATACGCCTTAAGGACTCGCGCAGGGTGGCGGAGACCCTGGCGCGGATCAACGAACAGAAGCCGGACGATCCTTGGGTGATCAAGAATTGGGCATCGGCGATGCTGGCGCTGGATATGTTTGAGGACGCGGAGCGCTTGTTTGCGCGTCAGATGCAACTCGATACCGACAACCGTGATGCGTGGTGT
The DNA here is from genome assembly GCA_017644185.1 of Rhodospirillales bacterium. Taxonomy (GTDB): domain Bacteria; phylum Pseudomonadota; class Alphaproteobacteria; order Rhodospirillales; family Casp-alpha2; genus UBA4479. Next base: position 138,637 of record JAEPMA010000002.1, on the reverse strand, counting down.
TTGCGGGCGCGGGCCGTCAAAGGGCAGGGCCGTATGGTAGAGGCATTGGACATGCTCAACGAGCTTCTGACCATACACGCTGACTACGTTCCGGCGATGATCCATGCCGGCGATGCGCTTCAGGCACTTGGGCGCGATGACGAAGCGATCTCGTTGTTCCGACGCGCGGTCGAGATACAGCCGGATCACGCGGAGGCTCACTTCAATCTGGGGGTGGCGTTGCTTTCGATGGGGGAGTTTCACGACGGCTGGCGCGAGTACGCGTGGCGGTTCCGCATGGAGGCTTACGCCGGATTCCGGCCGCCGATCCCGGCGCCAGTCTGGGCCGGTGAGCCGCTGGATGGCAAACGCATTCTGTTGTTTGCGGAGCAGGGCCTCGGGGACACGATTCAATTTGCCCGGTATGCGACGCCGCTCGCTGCTGGCGGTGCGGAAGTGCATTGCATGTGCTCGGACCTGCTTGCCGACCTTGTTGCAACGATTTATGGGCTCGCCGATGTACACGGACTCGGCGCCGCCGTACCGTCTTTCGATTATCAGATTTCGATGATGGAACTACCGCGTGTGTTCGATACGACGCCTGCCACCGTCCCGGGGAAGGCCGGATACATTCGCCCGCCCGTGCGTTCGTTCGACCCCGGCCCCGGGTTCAATGTCGGGCTGGTTTGGCAAGGGAACCGCGCTCATAAGAATGATGCGTACCGTAGTATCCCACTCGAGCGGCTGAACGAATTGCTGGATACTGACGGCGTCAACTTCGTTAGCCTTCAGTTTGGGGAAGACGCGGGCGCCATCCGCGAACTCGGCTGGGAAAGCCGGCTCCTGGATATGGCATCCCGGATAAAAGACTTCACCGACACTGCCGACATCATTTCGGGCCTCGACCTCGTGATCAGCGTTGATACTTCCGTGGCGCACCTCGCCGGCGCACTCGGGACGCCGGTATGGGTTCTGTTGCCGACCATCGCCGATTGGAGATGGGGTCGAGAAGGCAGGGAAACGTACTGGTATGATTCTATGCGACTTTTCCGGCAGAGCACGCTTGGCGACTGGAGCCCGGTTATTGATACCTTGATCGATGAACTACCTGCCGTTATCGCGGGAAAGCAGACAAGCCGGCAGGAGAGATAGGTTTAGGCGTTTAATTCCGTCTTCTGAGCCGGTATTGTGTGTCTTGGTGCTTCTTAGAAAAGGAAGTTGAGCATGCCGTTAAAATTGGATTTTAAGGCCGGTGACAAGATGGTTATCAACGGCGCCGTGGTCGAGAATATCGGCCATAACGCGAGCTTGTTGATCCATAACGAAGCCGCAATCCTTCGGGAGAAAGAAATCCTCTCGGAAGCAGAAACCGCGACCCCGGCGGCACGGGTATATTTTGCCCTGCAGTGCGCCTATATTTTTTCAGATAGGAAGGAACACTACCTGTCGCTGTTCCGTCAGTTTCTGGACGATTATATGGCGGCGGCGCCGAGTTCACGCCCTATTGGCGAAGAGATTCTCGCAGCTGTTGATGGTGGGCGGGTCTATAAAGGGCTGAAACTGACGCAGAAACTTATCGGCCACGAAATCAAGACCTTCGAGGGGCTGCATCAGAGCCTGAAAGCGCATGAGCACGATTTCGACGCGGAGCCCGTCGACGCCGACGAATAAATCGCAGCGCGTCAGTTGCGTACCGATTCCAACGCGGATTTCAAGGCGGCATACATCTTTTTCGAATTGCCGGTAACGTCCATCAGCGCGGACGCATTAGTGGCATCGCGGAGATTTTCTCGTTTCACCGAAAGAGCGTCCAAATCGCCGGTAAGTGCCACCGCGATACGGATGGCATCGTCGACATCTTCGCCGATCCAGTCAGATTGTCCGGCGGACGTCAGGATGCTGGCGCCGATGACGCCGCTTCTGCGATCAGCTTTCGCAGTGATCACGGGAACGCCCATCCACAAAGCCTGGCAAAGTGTCATGGTGCCATTGACGGGCGTGGAATCCAGGAAAATATCGATGCCGTTAAAGAACGAACTGTCCGGGCTATCGGCGGTGATTGATTGCTGAAAGTCTATCTTGTCCGCGACGCCAGCGTCGGCAAACTTGGCGTGGATTTTCTCGCGCAGAGCGTTGGAGATATTCGCTGTATTGCCGAGCACAAGGCGCGATCCGTCGACAGCGTTCAAAATACCGCTCCACATACGGACTGTACTCGGCGATATGTGCTGCGCGCTGCACTGGGCGCCGAACGTGACATGACCATTGGCATGAGCAGGCAGGGGCCCGACGTCACCCATCAGGACAATCGGCCGCAGTGCGAAGAGGCCACCTTCCGTCCGGACGATACGTTGGCCGTCGCCGAGATTGCGCGCGTCGACATCTGCGGTGGCGGCGTCCGAGATGATGACGTTGACACCTGGAGCCTTTAAGCCATATGGCTCATGCAGGAGGCTGGTGACGACAGGCGCCACGCTAGCCGCGCTGACGACGGCGCGCCCGTTGGTCGAAAACCCGCATAGGTCAATCAGGATATCGGTGCGTTGGCGAGTGAGGATCATTGCCAGTACTTCGTCGTCGACATCCACGATGCGCCGCCAGTTGGGTGATTTGCTCTTGAATTCCTGAAACGCCGGCCCGCCTGTCGGCGATTGCTGAAATACGGTTAATTCGAAGGCGCGTTTGTCGATATTCTCGATCATCGGCAGCAGAAACGTGTGTTGATCGCCACCGTGCAACGAATTGCTGATCATGGCGATGGAGATCGGCTCATCGAAATCCTTGGGGCGGTATTCCTCGTCAGTCGCTGCGTCTTCGGCTTTTTTGCCGATGATGACCGCTGCCGCGGCAGTGATCTCCTTGTATACGGCAGCGAGCTCGCCTTCAAAGAACTGTGCCGTTTCAAGAATGCGCATCAGGTTATCGAGAGATTCCGGCGCCAGGGCGGCCGCTTCCCGGCAAAGGCGTGCCGCTTCGTCAAAGTTGCCCAGACGACAATTCGCCAAGGCCATGAGTGACGGAACATCGGGGTCGTCAGCATGGGCGTCGCCATACACGGCCAGCGTCTTGATCGCTTCATCCTGTTCACCGATGTAGATCAACGCATGCCCAAGTTTCTTGACGGCATCTGCGTTTCCCGGATTCAAGGATAGTTCGGCGCGAAATTCCTTGGCGGCATCGTTGAACTGCCGTCCGTTGAATAGATAAAGACCGTCCAGAAAATGTCGTGACGGCGCGGCGGTCCTGAGCGCATGGAAGAAATTCGAAAAGTCGGGTGGCAGCAGGTCTGGCAGATACGGGTGCGGCGACAGCGTGGTGGCCAGCTTGGCGTAATAAAGTCCATCGCTGACGCTGCCGGTAATTACCTTGAGAACGGCAAGGCTATCGACGACTTCCTGGTTTTCAGGATCAATTTTATGCGCCTGTTCGCACAGTTCGATCGCTTGGCCGGCATTGTTCTGGCGGTAGCTGCAGACGGCGGTCAGCAGCAGCATTTCCGGTTTGTCCGCGTACTTCGCCAGATTGGAGGAGATCAGGTTCACGGCACCGGTCAGATCGCCGGCGCTTTGCAGGTCGATGATTTCCTGCAAGGTGTCGAGATAAGCTTCGTAATCGGGATCGTCCGTCATCGGCAATTTTTTGAACTGTCGGGATGCTGAATCCGATCTTTATCGGCTGCCGCCGGATCGGTCGATGAGGAAGTTGCCAGGCAATGCCCTGCCTGCGTCTGTGTCACGCTTCTGTATCGAGCTTGACTCGCTGGCCTTCCGCCGGCGGCTCGGCGGCTTGCTGTTCAGCGGGTGGCTGAGCCTGGTCAGAATCACGCTCCGGCAAGTTCATCAGCCCTGCCGCGATATTGCGATTAATGTCGATCAACGGGACCATGATTTCCGGGGTAGGACCGGCAAGAATCTTGACGGTCTGTTTGTCAACAAATTGGCAGAGAGTCAGCATGTTGACGCGGATTTCCTGCGGGACCTGACATTTTTCGTCCAGAAGTTCTGCTTGGAAGATCGTCCACAGGCGCCAATTCAGGCGGAGCGCCGTTTTCATGCGCTCTTTGGTTTCCTTTTCGGCGGGGTCGCCGCTGACGATAGCGGAGGCCATTCTGCTGGCTGCCTCAAGCAAGGCCCAAGCTTCAGTCTGGGCAGGTTGCCCACCTTCCGGAACACGTTCGTAGCTCTTAATTTTACTTTGTTGGGAACTCATCGCATAACCATCCATAACTGAAGGCCTTTCGATATCATAACAGCTTTCATTGCTCGGAACAGGGTAAAGTCGCTTAAATTCGGAATTTCGCCGTTCCTAATTTAGATAAGCTTTACAGGAAATTAGTAAGGCTGAGCTGGCGAATTCTTGCAAAGGTCTGGTAGGACGCTTCGAGCGCTCGGGTGTCGTCGAGAAGCTTGGTAATCGACTCCAGAGGGTCAGCATTCTCGATATCCGCTACCGACGTATCGATAAACCCGATGAAGTCTCTGTGCAGCGTATTCTGGGTGTTGATCAGCACCTGGTTAAAGCCGATTTCTTGTTGCACCTGGTCGATGCTGCCGATCTGCTCTGTGCCGAATGGCGGCGTGCCGCTGACCGTGAATTCGAGAGAAGACTCAATCAGGTACTTGGCCTGACTGATGCGTTCGGGGTTCTCGTCAAGACCGCCGGATGAGCCGTATTCTCCCTGCAGGATGAGCATCATCCCGCGGACCGCTTTTTCAAAGGCCGGATCGATGGCCGTCAGGTCGTTTTCGAAACTTCTAAGGTCGCTCGTCCGATGGGTCGTCGCGATGCTGTCGCCCGAATACCATGGTTCCGCTGTAATCGTAGCCGCCGCTGCGAAGGACTGGATACGCGCGCCGTCGTTGTCGGTTTCGCTGACGGTGATATCTTCATTGACGGTGATGGACGAGCCGTCCGCGGCGATCGAGGCAATGGTAAAGGTGGCATTGTTCGATGCGTCGGTCAGCCCGGAAGTGGTAATCGACATGCCGACGGACAGGTTCGAAAAAGCACCTGCGACAGGGTTGCCGCCGGAATCCTGGATCTCGATCGTGTCGGTGCCGGCGACGAAATCGAACTGTGTACCGACGGTAAAAGCGAAACTGTTGGATCCCGAAAACGTCGCATTGAAATCCGTTTCGTTGGTCACGGTTTCGTCGACTGTGATGGTCGAGCCATCCGCTGAGATTGCATTAATGGTATAAGTAGTGTTGTTGGAGCCGGTATTGGCGATGGTCACGGTGTCGCCGACAGCAAGCCCCTTGAACACGTCCGGTACACCGCCGCCGCCGCCATTCGTCTGCACTTGAATGGTGTCGTCGTTCGTCCCGCCGTTGGCCGTGAACTGGACCTGCGTGCCACCGTAAAAATCGAAGAACGTGTTTCCTGCATTCAAGCCTTCGTCGGTCAGCTTATTCGACTCCACGGTGATGTTCGTTCCGTCATTGCTGGCGACGGTATAGGTGCCGTTGTTGTTGGTGGTGTTGGCGATCGTGATCCGAGCGCCTACGGGTATATTCGAAAGGGCGTTTGCCACATTTGAGGTGATTCTGTCGTTCGCCCGGTCGAAGGATAGATTGCCGAAGTTGGTTCCGACCAGTGAGATCTCGTTCGCATCATTGTTGGGGTCACGGTACTTCAAAACAGCGCCCGAGTTGTTTGCTTCGTCTGTCAGCATCGTGGTGACGATCTCGATGGTGCGGCCGCTGTTGGTGACGCTGGAGACCGTATAGGTGCCGTTGTTCGACGCGGAATTGGTAATTTCAATGGTGGCCCCCGCGTTCAGGTTGGAAAACAGCGCTGAAGTGGCGGTGATTGAGCTGTTGCCGCCGTCCGTGGTGGTGCCGTCGGTGTCCTGCTCGAAGATCAGGAAGTTCGAAGGATCGATGAACTGGCTTTTGGAATTGTTGACGTCTTCGCTGTAGCTGAAGTTATCCAGCACGGCATCCCGGGTCGTCGGTACCTTGACGTTGAAGCCGTCGTAAAGGTCTTGGAAAGCTTCGATCGACGAGATTCCGAACTCCACCGGTTCGTTGCCGACGCGTGAACCTGCAAAGATGAAACGGCCGGCAACATCGGTGTTAAGCAGGTTCTGCAAGCTCACCAGCCCACGATATGCAGCTGCCTGGATTTCCTCGACCTTTTCCTCGTCCTTGGTGTCGCTGTTGGCGTAACTGTTCAGTTGCACCTGAAACTCCCGGACCGTATCGCGGATTCCGTCGACGACAGTTTCCTGGATACCGAGGCGAACTTCCTGCTGCGTGTTGTTGTCGATGAACCGCTGTAACTGTGCTTTGGTGTTCTCCAGGTTCACCAGACGTTGCGAATTGATCGAGATGCCTCTGTATTCCTGCGATTTCTTCTCGCTGGTAACCTGTGTTTCCAGATCGAACAGACGATCCTGCGTGCGCAGAATCTGATTGATCAGGGACTGGCTCGATGCGTAGCTGGATATACGGCTCATCTTTTATCTCCGCCCTATAGGACGCGTTCCAGTGCGTCGAACATACGCTGGATCGTGGTGATGATACGCGCAGATGATGCAAATGCCTGTTCGAATATGATCAGGTTCGACATTTCCTCGTCAAGATTCACCCCGCGTTCAGACTCGAACTGCAATTCCAAAGATTCGGTAAGAGAGCGCTGCGCCGACTCGTTGCGGTCGTGTGTGTTGGCGAGCGTCGCGTTGGTCGAGACGATGGCGGCGGCGCGCTCTGCGAACGTCAGGCTGGCAGTCGGCATGCCCCCAGATACATCGAACGATGTCGTCGAGTTCAGGGCCTCGGCAATCTGCTCTGCGACGGTTTCGTCGGCAACGCTCATGAGGTACTCCCCGGCGACGCCGAGTGTCGAGTCCCATTGGGGCGCGCCGACCGACATTTTCGACGGCGTATTCTTGATATCCGTGCGGACGGTGAGCGTCGAAGAGATACGGACGTCGGCGATGTCGATCCCGGCATCCGACAAGAACGTATTCCCGGACGCCTGCGTGATCTGCATGCTGGAACCGCTATTGTGCGAGAACCTGAGCCTGTATCCAGAGCCGTCGGGCACGACGGCGGCGGTCACGTTCTGGCTGAGCGTCGAATCATTCGACACCTGGGTGACGATGTCCTCAAGGCTGGTGCCGGCAGCGATAGTAAGGGAGCCGATGGAGCCGGTAGCATCGCGGAACGTCAGCGTCGATGCCGACGCGGTGTAGGTGCTGGCGAGCACATCCGATTCCCAGACGTTGTCGGCAAGATTGTCGACGAAGAAGTCGTTGAGGCCGAAGAAGTAGGAGAACCCGGAAACGGTTTCATCGATGACGCCGTCGCCGTTTGAATCGTAGGCGATCTCGGCATCTTCGCTACTCGACCCGTCTGCCGTCGCGGTCTGGTCCCGGAACGCCAGTCCAAGCGACGTCGTGTTCAGGGAAATGTCGAACTGTCCGGACGATGTGTCGACCGTGGCGTCCGATGCGCCGTTATTGCGGAGCCAGCTCTGCAAGGTCGATGCGATATCGGAGATATGCCAGTCGTCGCCCGATCCTCTGGATGAAAACCCGGCGTTGGTCATGATGCTGTTGAGCGTGGTGTGTTCACTTTCGTTCCCCGAGCTATCGAACAGCACGATCGTCACGTCGTCGGCCGAGTTGGTCGGGTCGAGTTTGATCAACTGTGTCGTTGGCTCGGTGAAATTGCGGGTGCCATTGTACTCGGTTGCGCCGGGGAACGACACACCACGATTGTGTACCTGATTGATGACGTCGCGAAGGTTCGCAGCCAGTTCGTCGATCTGGCTCTGCAGGTTCGGCAACACGCTGTCGCGCATATCGATCAGACCCTTGGCCTGACCGTCGCGAATATCCTCGGTTGCGTCGTTGGCCGGGTTTTCGGAGGAGCCAATGAAAAATCCCGAGAAGTCACCTTCGGAATGGGTTGTAGTGGGGGTCACGGCGGACGCGGACGTATGGGTTACTTCCGGGGGAACCGTATCGACAAGCGTACGTCCGCTCGACGTGAACACGACGACGTCGCCATCCGTGCGCGAGAAATAGCGAATGTCGATCAGTTCGGAAAGCCGGCTGAGTTTGAGGTCACGCTGGTCCTTGAGATCCGACGTCTCGCGGCTGACGGAGCCCGATGCGATGATGTCGTCGTTCAGCGTATCGATCTCGCCCACCAGGGAATTGATCTCGGTGGCGACGTCGGAGAGTTTTTGGTCGGCCTGCAGGCGCAGTTCCTGAATAGCGATCGACATCTGTTGCATCTGTTGGAGCATGTCTTCGGCACGTCGCACGGCTTCGGTGTGCTCCAGCGCGTTATTCGGCGACACGACGACGGACTCGATCGCTTCGGAAAATGCCGAGATCGTATGACTGAGCGATGTGTTCGCTTCCGGGCTGCCGAACAGATCCTGCAGCCGGTCCCAGAAGGTATTCTGAGAGCTGAGCGCGTTGAGTTCCGAGCTTTCGATGCGGAAGCTTTTCAGCAGGCCCTCGTCGACGGAGCGCATGATTTCCGAGATGTTGACGCCAGTGCCGGCGCCCACCAGGGAAGAATTCTCGAAGGTCACGACCTTGCGGGAATAACCCTCGGTATTGACGTTGGAGATATTCCTCGACGTGACGTCGAGTGCCTGCTGGTTGGCCAGCAGGCCGCTCTGTGCGGTTCTCAGTGCAAGCGTTAGCGTACCCATATGCGTCGCCTTTCGTGGCGGTTAAACTGCGTTCTACAGCGTCTCGTTGAGTGACAGCGACATCGAGCCGCCTTTTTGGGTCGCGCCCACTGTGCTGCCCTTTTTGGAGTAGGCGCCACTCGAGGGTTGCGCCTCTTTGACCGCTTCGGCGACGAGATCGACGATCCGTTTGGAGACGACCATGGCGACCTCCAACATGCGCGCGTTCTGGGCCATCAAGGTATCCACCTTCTGGGCCAGCTCGCGAAGATGTTCGCGATCTTCGTCGGGTGCGTCGTTGAGCACATCCGGATTTTCCTCGAGCCCCATGATCCGCGCCTGATAAACGCGGGCGATGGTTTCTTTTTCGTCGAGGATTAGGTTGAGCTCGTTATAGCGCCGTTCACGCAGAAGCTCGTTTTCGCGTTCAAGGACGTCGATCAACCGGGTGGTCACATTGACCAGGTCGGTCATTCTCTTGGCAACATCCATCACTTGCCCTCCTGCATCTTGATCATCTCACGTAAAATATTGTCGGCGAGGCCAATGCCACCGGAATTGGCGAGCGCCTTGCCGTATTCGTCGACCTGCATGTCACGATAGATCTTTTCGCCGGCGCCACCGCCGAACGGTGCTTCGGCCTCGATGTTGGCGAACATCGGGCGCAGCATTTCGGACAGGAACACTGCTTCAAAGTCCTTCGCGGTTTCCTGCATCCGCTTGAGGCTCATGTTGCCGGCGTTGAACGTTCCCGGTTTCGCGCCCTGCGCATACCGCGCGGCGCTCATCTGCATGCCGATGTCGGGGCTGGCGTAATCGCTCATCACATCACCTCGATTTCGGCCTGCAGCGCACCCGCCGTCTTGATCGCTTGAAGAATGGTGATCATGTCGCGCGGCCCGATGCCGAGTGCGTTGAGACCGTTGACCAGTTCCTGGAGGCTGACGCCTTCCGGCAACACGGTCAGGCGTTTGTCGTCGCCTTGGTCGACCTCGATATTGGTGCGGTCGACGGTGGTTGTCGTGCCGACTTCCGCGAACGGGCCGGGTTGGGAAACTTGCTGTGTTTCGGTGACGCGGATCGTCAGGGACCCCTGGGCGATGGCGACGCTTGAGATCCGTACGTTTTCACCCATGACGATGGTGCCGGTCTGTTCGTCGATGACGACGCGGGCCAGCTGGTCGGGCTCAATGCGGAGTTGCTCGATATCGGTCAGCAGGTTGACGACATTATCCTGATAGCTTTGCGGCACCGTCAGTTGGATGGTGGTCGGATCGGACGGGATCGCCGCGGCAGTGCCAAGAAACGCGTTCACGGCCTGGGCAACGCGGCGTGCGGTCGTGAAATCCGGGTTGCGGAGCGTCAGCTTGACCTTGGTTAGGCCGGCCAGGTTGAATTTGACCTCGCGCTCAACGATCGCCCCGTTGGCGATGCGGCCGGATGTCGGTACGCCCTTGGTGACGGTCTCGGCATCACCCTGCGTCTGGAACCCGCCGACCGCGACCTGGCCCTGGGCGACGGCATAAACCTCGCCATCGGCGCCGAGGAGCGGCGTCACGAGAAGCGTGCCCCCCAACAGGCTGGAGCTATCGCCGAGTGCGCTGACGGTGACGTCGATCCGCGCCCCCTGGCGGGCGAAGGGCGGCAGGTTGGCGGTGATCATCACGGCGGCGACGTTTTGTGAATCGAGGCCGGCATCCGTCGGTTTGACGCCGAGGCGGTTGAGCATCGCCTTCAGGCTCTGTTTGGTGAAGTGACCGTCGGCGAGAGTGTCGCCGGTGTTGTTGAGGCCGACGACGAGACCGTAACCGACGAGTTGGTTGTCGCGAACCCCTTCGAAATCGAGGATATCCTTAATGCGCGATGCAGCGGCGGCCGGGGTAACGGCGGGCGCGATCAGCGCGATCGCGAGCACGCAGCGGATTGCGATGCTGAGAAGGCCTTTGCGGAAGCGGTTTTGCGAATTTTTCATCGTCGTTTTCCCGTTTTCGTCATCTGCCGCCGTCTGGGCGGTATCCTTTGCTGGTTCATATGCGAATAGCGTGCCAGATTTCAGAACCATAAAACGAAGCAAATTCAGACACTTAAACTGAAACATTCGGTGCGGGTACCGGTGTTTTCTGCCGCCCGGCCATATGCTGGGTAAGTTTTGCCGGTCATGCCCGCAGCATCCCGCAGAGGCTTCGATTTTACCGCTGCAAACGCCCATCCACTGTGCGATTCCGCACATTGGGCTGAAATGCCGACGCCGCCCCGAAGGACGGCATATAGCTATCATTTTAGGAGATGTCAGGCCTTAAGGTCGCGGGCGACGGTGGTCATCTCGTCGATGGTTTTGAAGGATGTCGCACTCATGTTGTAGGCGGCCTGTGTCTGGATCATGCGCGAGAATTCCTGGGCGACATCGACGTTGGATATCTCGATCGCACCCGGCAGGAATGCGGCCTTTCCCGACTCGTCGGCGAAAAATTCAATCGGATCACCGGACGCTTCCGTCTGTTGGAACAGCATCCCGTTCGAGCTTTCGAGCCCGTTCGGGTTGACGAAGTCGTAGAGCGGAATCTTGTAGATCGCGCGCTGTGTGCCATCGCTGAACGTGCCAATGACGAAGCCAGACTCATCGAATGCGATATCGGACAGGTCGGCAATGCCGATCCCGTTTTGTGAGGTCCGGTTCGGCGTGAAATCGCCGGCGAACTGGGTCATTGAACTGACGTCGATGCTGAAATCGGAGGTCGCGCCGTCGTCCCAGGTGGCGGTGAATGTCAGCTCGCCATCCGAGGAAAGTTGACCAAGGCTGCTGAACGTCATCGGGTTGGCGAGCGCCGCGACGGATGCCGCGTTCGCCGCCAATGCGCCCGTGCTTTCGGCGGTGACCGTCTGTTCCAGTGTCAGGCGGCCACCGTCTGCCGAAATCCCGGATATCTTGTATGTCGCATTGTTGGATGCGGTCCCGCTGAACGTGATTTCGTCGCCGACGACGAAAGATGAAAACGCATCGCCGACGGTATCGCCGGTACCGGAGTTAATGGCGCGCACCGAGTTGTCGGTGATATCGAACACGAATTCAGAATCGAACGCCAAGCCGGTCGCGGCGGCGAGCCCGGCATTGCGGGAGAACGAGGTCCCCGGGCCGAGCGTCGAGGATGTCAGGTTGTCGGCGCGAATGTTGATGCGCCATTGGTTGTCGGCCAGCATTGGGACGAAATCGAAGGCAATCTGCCGTTCTGTGGCATTGGAATCGTACGTGGTGAGGGTAAAGCTCTCCGTGTCGTCACCGAATTCGGATGTCGACGGCAGGTTGAAGTCGAGCAAGGCCTCTGAGGTCGGCTGTCCCTGGTCGATGAATGCGTATTGATCTACCCGCATCGGTGCGGCGGCGGACGCTGTATAGGTGCCGTCTTCGTTCATTGGGGAACCCATAACGAAGTAGCCGTTCTTGTCGACGAGGTAGCCGTTGGAGACCGTAATCGTCGATCCGTCGTCGGCGGTTACCGAGCTGGTCTGGCCATCGACGGTGTTTATGCCGAACGATCCGTCGCGGGTGAAGTAAATCTGATTGGTGCCGGTGAGTTCGGGCTGCAGCGCAAAAAAGCCACGGCCGGAGATGGCAAGATCCATGTTGTTGTTGGTTGGTGTAACCAGGCCTTGCACGTCATTGGTTGCGCGCGAATACGGTTTCACGCCGCCGTTATCACTCTGCGCGAATATCTTTTTGGTCAGAACCGTTTCGAATTCGGTATCCGTACGCTTGAAGCCGCCGGTGTTCACGTTGGCAATGTTGTAGCCAATCGTGTTCAGCCTGTGCGCCTGCGATTTCATGCCGAGGACCGCTGGCTGGAAGAATCCATATCCGCTCATGGGCCGTGCTCACTCTGTTCATGTCCGGCGCACCCGAATTGGGCGCGCACTTAACCTTACGCAGTAATAAGCAAACACAATGCCAACTCGCCGTCGGTCATAAGTAATTGAAATCGTTTATTAAACTGTCTTCCCGCCCAAGTCTGTACGGCGCCGGGGCAGTCAAAAACGACCGGCCCCGGCAAACTTTACCGGGCTGCGGCGGCGAACACGTGGGCGAGGCGGGGATTGATACCAGCTCTTACCATGGATCCGGCCCCTGGCAGAAATGCCCCCGGAATGCGTGTTTCGACCGAACAGCCGTTGCCGATTGAAAGCAACAGATATGACGACCGGCCGAGTGGGCGTGCGGTCAGCACTTCTAAGGGCTGGGAGACAACGACCAGGTCGTCCGGATCACCGGGCATTGGTTTTGGTTCGCTGTCTTCGGTCGAAAGTCGAAAAGCCTCGGGCCGGATCATGACTTCGGCCGCGGATCCTTCGGCGAGTGTGCCGGCGTTGAACTTCCCCAATGGTGTTTCCACTGAACCGTCGTGGACGGTGCCCACGAAGCGGTTCACCGGTCCGAACAACTCGGCGACAAAAGCATTTGCGGGTTGGAAATAGAGGTCCACCGGCGAGCCGGACTGAACCACACGGCCGTCGTTCATCACGAAGATGCGATCGGCCATGAACATCGCCTCTTCCGGATCGTGCGTCACCATCAGTGCTGCGACCCCCGTCTTCTTTACGAAATCCAGGGTGTCGGCACGGATCTGAGCGCGTCGTCCGACATCCAAGCCGGAGAACGGTTCGTCCAAAAGCAGAATATTCGGTCCCGGCGCCAACGCGCGGATCAATGCGACGCGTTGTTGCTGTCCACCCGAAAGCGTGTGCGGATACGCGTCGGCATGATTCGTCAGACCCATCTGGGCAAGCGCGTCGTCGATCCAGTCGGCGCGCCGTCCGCCTTTTTTCTTGTCGATGCCGAAAGCGATGTTGTCGCGGACGTTGCGGTGCGGAAACAAGGCGTAGTCCTGAAACATCAAGCCGATGCCGCGACGTTCCGGCGGCAATTCCCCCGCCTTGCCGCCTTCTGCGATAGCAACGCCATCGATGGCGACACGGCCGGTCTGCAGCGGTTCCAGTCCGGCAGCGATCCGAAGAAGCGTCGTTTTGCCGCAGCCACTCGGCCCCAAAAGACAAACAAGCTCGCCGGGCGCGACATCGACGCTGACATTGTCGAGTACGCGATTTTTCCCAAAGGCGTGCGAGATTCCGCTGAGACTAAGGCCAGTAGCGCTGTCACCTCTCATCGATTATCGCCTCGGGCGGCATGCATGGGGCAGGGTAGGGTCATTTGCGCAAGGTCGCATTCATCAGAACCACGGGCACGATACCGACGACGACGATGAAAAGGGCCGGCATCGCCGCTTGCTCCAACAACTCATCCTTGGCGTATTGGTATACGTAGGTCGCCAAAGTTTCATAGTTGAACGGGCGAAGCAACAAGGTCATCGGCAGTTCTTTCATCACGTCGACGAAGACGAGAAGCCCACCAGTGACCAACGACAGACGCATAAGGGGCAGGATCGTCTCGCGCACGCTGCCGGCGAATGTCCGGCCAAGGATCCGGCTCGCGTTCATCATGTTGGGCGGCAGACGACCGAGCCCAGTCGTGACCGCGCCGTATCCGATGGCCTGAAAGCGGATCGCGCAGGCAACGGCAACGAGGCCAACGCCGCTGGTGAGCCAGCCATGATAGGTGATCCCGAACATACCTTCGACGATTCGGCCGATGCCGTTGTCGATGGTGCCGGCAGCGGTGATCACGCCGATCGCGAGGATCGTGCCGGGAAAAGCATAACCCATCGATGCGACGGTGGTGGCGCGCCGCAGCCAGGTGCCGCCTTGGTAATGGGCGACGAGACCCATGAATGCGGCGGAAGAAACAACCAGCACGGCGACGACGGAAGCGAGAGAGATCGAATGCCATGCGGCTGAGAGCTGCGCGTTGTTGAACTCGAGGGAGTAACCTTTGAGTACGAAGCTCAGCAACACGCCGACCGGCACGACAAAGCCGATGATAATCGGTGTCAGGCATGCCGCCAGACAGGCCAAAGCCTTGCCGCCGTTGAGTTGTTGCGGCGGCAGCTGTGCCGATTTTCGGCTGGTGTTGATGAAGCGCCGACGCGAGCGGGCTAAAATTTCAATGGCGAGCAGCGCGATGATGAACAGGAAGCATACCGACGCGATCTTGGCGGCGGCAGGCAGACTGTTCATGCCGAGCCAGACGTTGAAGATGCCGAGTGTGATCGTCTCGATGGCGAAGTATTCGACGACGCCGAACTCCGAAATCGTCTCCATCATCACCAGTGCCAGTCCGGCGACAATCGCGGGCCGTGCCAGGGGCAGACCAACCGTCAGAAACATACTGCGCTTGGCCAACATACCGACCTCGTACAATGACGCCGGTGTCAGCATGAATGCGGCGCGCGCCATCATATAGACGTAAGGGTATAGCACCGCGCCCAGCACCAGCGTGGCGCCGCCCATCGAACGGATCTCCGGGAACCAGTATTCGCGGGCGCTTTGCCAGCCGAAGATGTCGCGCAACAGCACCTGCACCGGCCCCGCGTATTCAAGAAAGTCGGTGTAAGTGTAAGCGATCAGATAGGTCGGTACAGCTGCGGGCAACAGCAACATCCATTCCAGCACGCGTCGTCCCGGAAACGCATAGCGGGTTACAAGCCAGGCCGTCGTCACCCCAAACAGCAGGCTGATGCCGGCAACGCCGGCCATCAGGATCAGGGTGTTGGCAACATAGCGGGGCAGGACCGTCTGGAACAGATGCGGCCACAAATCGCCGGTGTCGCCGCTGGCGGCGATGAATACGGAAAGGATCGGCAGGAGGAAGACCAGGGCCAGCGTCAGAGACGCGATGGCCCAGGGCGACATCCGTAGCTGGAACTTACCCGTGCCGGCGCTGCCGGCGTGGCTTACCATCCAACGCGGTCGATAACCCGTTGGGCTTCGGGTGCCAACTCTGCAATGCGTGAAATCGGCATGTCGTCCTCTTTAAACTCGCCCCAGGATTTCAGAGTTTCGGTTTCTTCCACTGCCGGATTGACCGGGTACTCGAAATTGATCTCGCCATATAAGTCCTGCGCCGTCTTCGACGTCAAGAATTCCAGGAACTTTACTGCCTCATCCCGGTGCGGTGCGTATTTCGGCACGCCGCCGCCGGAGATGTTCACGTGCGTGCCACGTCCGTCCTGATTGGGGAAGATCAACTTAACGGACTGCCCCCACTGCTGTTGCATCGGGTTGTCCGAGGTGAGCAGCTTTCCGTAATAATAGTTGTTAATGATGGCGATGTCGCAGACACCTTCGAAGACCGCCTTCACCTGTGCACGGTCGTTGGCCTGCGGGCGGCGGGCCAGATTGGCGACAAGGCCCTGCGCCCATTTCTCGGTTTCTTCCATGCCATGCGCGTTGATCATCGAGGCGACCAGTGCGCGGTTATAGACATGGCTGCCCGGTCGCACGCAGATGCGGCCCTTCCATTTCGGGTCGGCGAGTTCTTCATAACTTTCGATCGCTTGCACGTCTTTGACTTCGCGCGATACGGCGATGACACGCGCGCGCTTGGAAAGTGCGAACCAGGTGTCGTCGGGTGCCCGCATGTGTGGCGGGATGTTCTTTTTCAGAATGTCCGAGTGAACAGGCTGCAAGAGGTTCTTGTCGGCATAGACGTGCAGCCGCGCGATGTCGACGGTCAGAATGACGTCGGCCGGGCTGCTTTCGCCCTCGGCCATCAGGCGCTGTGCCAGGCCCTTGGAAGCGTAAACGATGTTGACCTTGGTCCCGGTTTGTTTGGTGTAGGCCTCGATAAACGGCTCGATCAGGAACGGCTGGCGGTGTGAATAGACGTTCAGCACTTTTTCGGCGGCACCGGCATTGGTGATGCCGAGCACGAGGACCAGCAACGCGCCGCCGATGGCGGCGGCGAGACCTGCGGTTTTGGCTTTGGCGGGAACGAACATTTGATGTGGCCTCCAGTGGATAAGACGCCGCACGGATCCGGCCGCTTCAATAAGTGGCCGGGTGTAGACGGCGTTCAGGCTGTGTTGATCGGCGTGCATTTCTTGAAGCACACCGAAACGGATCGATTGGCGGCGCCCGGCAAGATGCAGGCTGCCGCCCATCCAGTCCCAGACCGCCAACACGACGCCGAAGTTGCGGTCGTGATGCTCCGTCGCGGCGGAGTGGTGAATCTGGTGCTGGGCAGGTGAAATCAGAATGTGTTCGATCAGGTGACCGTAAGAAATCCAGACGTGTGAATGACGCAGGTTGGCGCCGGCCACGTTAAAAACGAAAATGATAATGTTGGCGCCGAAGACGCTCATCAGTTCGACGCGCTCACCGAAGAAGAAAAAGAAGGTCGCGAGTGCCGCCGCCTGAACGAGAGCCGAACGCAGCGCGAAGATGATGCCTTCCACGGGATGAGTGCGAAATACCGTGAACGGTGTCAGGGTTTCGGCGGTGTGATGGACTTTGTGAAAAGCCCACAATACCGGCCAACGGTGAAGCAGGCGGTGAACGATGTATTTGCTCGCGTCATCCAACAGGAAAAGAACCAGTGTGAACGCCCCGGCGATGGACCACCCGGGCGCGCCGGGCAAAATCATCGGGCGGCCGTCGAATGCAACATGAAGCCAGCCGAACAGCGCGGTTGCGACCGTCAGCTTGCCGAGCAATCTGGGCGCAATGCCCATCATGAAGAACTGGTTGAGGACGGCGACGAGATAATCGGTACGTGCCGAGCGCGACCACCATATGCCGCCGCTGAGGATCGCCTTGAGGGCCGGGACCAGCTTTTCCCGGCTGGCGATGACCTGGATCGTGAGTGCGATCAGGAAGGCGCTGAAAAGATATCCCACGAAGACGCGCTTTTCCGGATCGAAAAGCGGTCCAATCAGACGTTCATAAACTTCGCCTAGAAAGACATCCATGAGTGTAATGGCCGGCTGGTCAGGGCTGCGGGGGCCGAGGCGGCATACCTAGGCCCCCGCGAACACCAGATCAATCGTTTTCGGCGGTCGACTTGCCACCGAGAGTGTCGGCAAGACCCTTCATGTCGCCGGTGACGTCATTGGCACGGGCCTTGACGCCGAACTGGTCGATCATGAGCTGCTGTACCTTTGCCATATGCAGCATGTACTCGCCCCAGGACGAGCCCTGGTCACGCATGTAATTGCCGTCGCTATCGACATCGACGACTTGGCTCCTGTTCGGCAACAGCGGGCCGAAGCCGATCATGCGGTTCAGTCTGGTCGCGGTCTCACCCAGATTGTTTTTGCCGGTCTGCAGGGCCAACGCGAAGCCCTTAAGCTCGCCCCAGTGCTTAATGTAGGTCTTGAGCATTTTGTCGGTTTCGCCGTTGGCTTCCATGATGGTCTGCAGTTTGACCATGTCCTTGTAGACGGAACCGGCGTACTTGAACGTGGCTTCGGCCAGGACCGCTTGCCAATTGTCGTGGATCACCTTGGCATAGCCCTTGAGTTCGGCGCGTTGGGTGTCGGTCAGTTTCTCGCCCTTGGCGCTCGTCAACAGCTTCCGTCCGTCGATAAATGCCTTGACGATGGTGTGCAGGTATTCGGTTTTGCCCCCTTTGTCGAAACCGGCGGCGTAGTAGGCGTGACCGAACACCATTTCGGTCTTCAAATCGACCATGCCGTCTTGATTGTAGTCCGCCCAGGTCATCGCCTCGTCTTTACGCTTGGCGATGTCGTATACTTCGGCCGGGCTGAGCGTCAGTGCGTGCGCCGGCGCACCGAAGTACCCGAAGCCCTCGTCCCAGGCGTGTTCCTTGCCCGTATAGGGCGCACCGTCCCGGTATGGCTTGTCGTTCGGTTTCTTGTCGGCTTCGAGATATTCGTCGAGATATCCGTCGACAACCTGATTGTAGAAGACCGCCCCCATGATGAATTTCGAGATTAACTGCGGATAGTCATAGCCGTTTGAGGAGTCCTGTCCGCCGTCGGCCATGGATGCCTTGTCGATCCAGAAGTTGATCAATTCGGCGCCGGTCATGGCATTCGGCATGCCGGTGATGGTGCCGCCATAAGCCTTGCCGACAAGATTGGTCGATTTGCTGATCTCGCCGACCTTGATCTGCTTGATCACGAACTTGCCCTTGGATTGGGGCGCGATGATGACTCTTTCGGGGTCCTTGCCCTCGAAATAGGAGGTCATCTGTGCCTTCAGGCTGGGGTTCGGCTTGTCATTCCCCTTACCCGCGATCGCCTTCAGGGAGTCGTGCAGCGTGTGCCGGGCGACCTGGCCGCTGTAAGAAACGGAAGTGGTCTTATCGCCGTTGTAGCCTTTAACGGTTACCGGGAAGCCCGTGTAAACCTTGTCATTTGCCAGTGCTGATGTCGAGAGCAGGGCGATCGAGAACGTAGTCGCTCCCACATTGATGAATTTAGAATGGAACATTGATCGGTTTCCTCACATGGGATGTTGGATTTATCAAAATCTGCGACTGAAACTCATACTCATTCTCAAAACCTCATGCAATAGTTGACAATGATTTTCATTTGCAGATACCTCACAACTTCGTGAGCGTGATGCAGAGACGGCGGATCGTAAAAAACCTAGGGATTTGTGACAGTTGTTTGCGCCTGAACGCACCTGCTGGTATGTTTCGCCTTGCGGTTGGGGGATCGGGGGAATGACGTCCACGCCCACGCCGCTTCAAGGACGGACAGCATGAAAGTCAGCAAAACAGGCACGGCGAAAGGCCCGGACGCCACGAAGAAGGCGAAGAAATCCTCCTCGCCGGACGGTGCGTTCGCCGACACCTTGCGCGGTGTTTCAGGAAATGAGCCGACCGAGCACGCCCAAGCGACCGGGGGTGTAGGGGCGGTCAATTCGATCCTTGCCGTGCAGCAGACCGCCGATGCCACGGATCACCGCTCGCGCGGCTTGATGCTGGATTACGGTAATGATCTTTTGGA
This sequence comes from Rhodospirillales bacterium, assembly GCA_017644185.1. GTDB lineage: Bacteria > Pseudomonadota > Alphaproteobacteria > Rhodospirillales > Casp-alpha2 > UBA4479. Next base: position 119,141 of record JAEPMA010000002.1, on the reverse strand, counting down.
TCGCCTCGATCAGATCAGGTTGGCGGTGCTCTCCGGCTCTATTTCCAAGGATCGGCTGCAGGAACTCGCCCGAAAATTGCGCGAGCGCAAGAACACAAGCGATGACCAAAAACTCAACGATCTGATTGCCGAAGTCGAACTCAGAGTCGAAGTGGAAATCGCGAAATTCACCCGCTAAGACCGGGTGCCGTTAACCATATTGACTGAACATCCATTCAAAACAATATGTTACGACGATATTGCAGGGCAAAATACGTGCTTGCAGGCTCTGGCCGACGCAATTATATTCCGCGCGCTTAGCCACCGTAGTTTCAGGAGCTATTCGCCAGATGAGTGTGACGCTTTCTCCCGATTACAAACCGACAGCCAAAGAGCCGTTCATGAACCCGCGCATGCGCGAGTACTTCCGGCAAAAGCTTCTGGGTTGGCGTGCGGAATTGGTCAAGGAATCCAATGAAACCCTGCAAACCTTGCAGGAGGGCGGGATTGTCGAACCTGATATCGCCGACCGCGCGGCGATCGAGACCGACCGTTCGCTGGAGCTTCGAACCCGGGATCGGGCGCGCAAGTTGATCAGCAAGATCGACCAGGCGCTGGAACGGATAGAAGACGGTTCCTACGGTTATTGCGAGGAAACGGACGAGCCGATCACGTTGGCCCGCCTCGAAGCCCGGCCGATCGCGACCTTGTCGCTGGAGGCGCAGGAGCGTCACGAGCGCATGGAGCGGACTCACCGCGACGACTAAGCCGTGTTTGGCGCCGCTCGTCGGGGCGGCATTGATCCCGATATCCTGCCGATAAGGCGTATTCTGCTGACCGTCCTGCATCTGCCGGGGCGTTGCGAGCTGCGGAATCGCTTGGGTTGTAATGCGGTGTGCTGTTGGAAACTTTTCGCAGATGCCGTCTGGCGTGATCCCGTGCTGGATTGGTTTTCCTTTTAAGAATCAACAGATTAAGCACTCGAAACATTTTCTTACAAAATGCTAATTTTTTTCTTGCGCCGGGTGTGCGAGATTGTGTATGATGATTACGTAGAGGAGTAATTTAGAACAAATTTTACTCTGGAGGGATAGTTAGCAGAATGCGTACCGACAGTACACAAGCATCTCCAGTCGCCGCTCCAAGCGCGGCCTCCGCTGCTTTTCAGGTTGCAGTTGTGCAGCAAAAGCAGTTCGAAGAGACGCTTGAACGCGTCAATGAAAAGCAAACCGAAGCTGTTAAGGACCAACTCCGCAAAGCAGAGCGGAAGGACGATGTCGTCGACATTAAAAACGACATCGACAAGGTTCTGGAATCCAGCAAATCCGAGCGGGGTTCTCGAGAGAGCGAACCGGCGCCTGACACCGATACGTTTGGCGGGAAAGTAAACGTATCTGTCTGACCCTCAACGGGTGATATTCCGGATGCTGGGCGCCTGATGGCGTCTTTTTTTGTGGCCGAACCCGTCTTCTCGATCACATTCCTCAAGAAAAAAGCCGGCGCTTTCTGCGCCGGCGGGAAGTTGCCAGGTTCCTAGATGAACCTAGAACGGGAACTGTGTGAACTCAGAATGGGAAGATGATGTCCCAGACCTGCGTGCCCCAGCGCGGCTGCTGCAATCCGCTCAGCGTACCGCGGCCGCCGTAGGCAACGCGCATTTCGGCAATTTTCTCGTGGCTGATGGTGTTGTCACTTTCGATGTCTTCGGGGCGAACCACGCCGGTCACCATGAGTTCGCGGAGTTCGGCATTGACCATGATCTCCTGCCGGCCCATGACCACCAGCGAGCCATTCGGCAGGATCTGCGTCACGACCGCCGCAAACGTCAGATTGATGTCTTCCGACCGTTCGATATCCCCGTCGCCACTTGTGTTGTGGTTGTTGTTGAAGCTGAGCAACGACGTCGGGTCGACCGCGGCGCTGGCACCGGGGATGATGTCGGCAAATCTCGTTTCCAGGCCAAGCAGCTTGGTGACATTGGTATCCTCGCCGTCGGCGCGCGCGCGTTCGGTCTTGTTCTCGAGCGTGGCACTATCCGAAAGTTCGAGCTTCACCGTCACGATGTCGCCGATTTCCTTGGCGCGGTGATCCTTGAAGAACGCACGTGCGCCGTTTCGCCAAAGCGAGCTGGGATTTTCCTCGGCCACCTGGGGGGCCGGCATCGGCAGGCTGACCGGTCGGTACTCCGGCTTGGCCGTCGGATTCTCGATGGTCGTCAGCTGCGGGCCGTTGCCGACCTCGGACAGCCGTGTCGCCAGATTGCAACCGCTGAGCCCGGTCACGGCAATGATCGCCGCGATCATGGTGAGACTGCTCTTTTTGGTGATTGCGCTACTCATTTTCTCGTTCCTTGCAGGGTAGGTTGTATCGGCCCGCCCGGTGGTTCCCTAGTTGACGTTCATTGAAAACTGTTGCGACAGCGTACGTACCGCGACACGTCCCGGCCCGACCACTTCGGCTTCGATGACCTGGTTGGAACGGCCGTTCTGGATCTGCACGACGTCGCCATCGGCGCCGTTCTGAAGGGCTTTGCCCTGTGCGGTCAGCATCATGTTGGGCACGCGGTGAATGATCGTGACCAGACTGTTCTTTTCGACCAGCAACGGCCGTGAAACGTCGTTGCCGCGGATCGGGTGACCGGCGCGAATGCCGCGTTTTGGGGTCTTGCCGACAAGATTGGACATGTCGACGATGACGTCGGGTTGAACCCGGTCAGCCTTCATCTTCACCCATTCCAGATCGGCTTCGCGGATCAGATCGCCACGCAGGATGCGCGATTTCAGGACCGGGACCTCGACGGTGCGGTATGCCCGTCCCGTGGTGCGCACCCGCGTCATGTCCATGCCGGTTCCCGCGACGATGACCGCCGAAAACCGTCCGGTGCGATCTTGATAAGAAAGGTCCTCGATGCTGATGACCGGGGCGGTGCCTGCCGGCAGATGGACTTCGCCGAAGCGGGATGCAAACTCGATATCCATGTTGCCGGTGACACCACGGTCGGCGAGCTCGTAGAGGATCTCAGATTTGATCTCGTCGCGCGGGATCGTGATCGAGGCCCGCTCGACGACGGTCTGGGTCATCGTACTCAATGGCCGCCAGTCCAGTTTGTAACCGTGTGCCACCCGATACAGCCAGCGCGCGTCGAAGACCGCGCGCTCGCCGGGGGCGGGCGCGTAGGCGACCGACGTTTCCGCTTTGTCGCCGGCGTTGTTGAACAGGTCGCCGAGCCGGACCACCCGGTCTTCGACCACCACATGGTCGTTGAGGCTGACCGGTCCGGCCTCGAGCTTGGCAATCTCCGGAACATCCGGGGTCGAAAGCGAGTTTCCAGCCATCACCGGCTGCGCACCGGCGGCGATCATCGCGATCACGGGAACAAGCAGTCTACGCATTGGTTTACTCCTTATCCAAAGCCGCCTTACCTGATAGTGGTCAGGGTGCCCATCATTTCGTCGGAGGTCTGGATGACCTTCGAGTTCATTTCGTAGGCGCGCTGTGCCGAAATCAGGTGTGAAATTTCTTCGACCGCGTTGACGTTCGAGGTTTCGAGGAAGCCTTGCAGGATCGAGCCGAAGCCGACCGAAGCCGGGTTCCCGGTCACGGCGGCACCGGAAGCGGGCGTTTCCAGCAACAGGTTGTCGCCGATGGCCTGCAGACCGGGTTCGTTCTGAAACGTGGCGACCTGAATCTGCCCCAGGTTCTGAAGGGCGACCTGGCCTTCGATCTTGGCCAGCACCTCACCCGACGAGTTGATGGTGACATCGATGGCGGTCTGCGGCACCGTGATGCCCGGCTGCAGCGGGTAACCGTCATGCGTTACGATATCGCCGTTCTGGTTGAGCTGGAACGTCCCGTCGCGGGTGTATGCCGTCTCACCGGTCGGCAGCAGGACCTGGAAGTATCCCTTGCCCTGAACCGCCATGTCGAAGGTGTTGTCGGTGGCGGTCAAGTTGCCTTGCTCATGAATGCGGTAGACAGCGGCAAGCTTCACGCCCAAACCAAGCTGAACACCGGTCGGCACCACGTTGCCTGAATCCGAAGACGTCGAACCGACCCGCCGCAGATCCTGATAGATCAGGTCGTGGAATTCGGTCCGTCGGCGTTGGAAGGCCGTCGTGTTCATGTTCGCCAGGTTGTTCGAAATGACTTCGACGTTGCGTTGCTGTGCCAGCATGCCCGTCGATGCAATATCCAGTGATCTCATAGTTCAGTCCTTTCCCGTTCTTAAGTGCGCCCTGAGCTGCTTCTGGCCCGGGCGTCGGTTATCTGCTTTTAAGACGTTGCCGCCATGTCGCGGATCATCGAGCGCTGACGTTCGTCTTCGCGTTCGATGAACGATTTCACCGAGTCGTATGCCCGGTGGACCGAGATCATGTTGGCCATTTCCAAAATCGGCTCGACGTTGGACCCTTCGACCGCACCTTGCAGCACCGTCGGGGTGTCGACGTTCTGGGGCGGGTTGTCTTCCGTCGTCGTGAATTGTGCGCCGGAAGTGCGTTCGAGTTTCTGGTCATTATCGAAGCGCACCACCCGAAGCTTGCCGAGTTCACCGTTGTTGGTGGAAACGGTGCCGTCCTTGGAAATCACGATTTCAGTGTCTTCGGGGGCGAAGATCAGTGGTGCTCCGCCGTCGGCAAGGATCGGTTGACCCAGCTGATTGACGAGCTGTCCCGTATTGTCGAGTTGCAGGCGGCCGTTGCGGGTGTAGTGTTCGCCTTCCGGTGTCTGTATGACGAAAAAGCCGTCGCCCTGGATCGCGATGTCCAGTGGATTGCCGGTGGTTTCGATGGCGCCGGGTTTGGTGTCCGTCATGGTCGCAATGTCGCGGACGTACGCCAGTTTGGGTGTGAGGAGGCCGTCGCCCCCCTTCGATTTGGTCAAATGTTCAACGAACATCATCTGCCCGGACTTGTATCCGTGGGTGCTCATGTTCGCGAGGTTGTTGGCTACCACGTCCATCTGCCGGCGGAGCGTCGCCTGCCTGGAAAGGGCCACGTAAGTCGTGTTTTCCATCGTCCACTATCCTTATTCCCGTTCTTAAGCATCTGTCCGGCGTTAAGCCGCGTGCTTTTGTCGGTTCATATGCAGACGCCGTGCCAATTTATTAAATGAAATAATTTCAATGGGTTAATGGATTCGTCGACGCAATTGAGCCGGGCAGGATAGGGGGCTGGATGCATCCTTTACCGGGCAGGAAATGCCGTGTTACGGGCAACTCAAGTAAAAGTGGCATATGTCGTAGTATGGTTGCCCCGCCGACGGCCTATTTGGTATCCTGTGATTCGCTGCAATGCCGCGCTCAGCAAAACTTTGGCGATGTTGCGCAGATCGATTTGAACGATGCCGGAACCGTCGTTGGCAATAACTTGTTAACCAAACACGGACTATAGTTTCAGAACGGTCAGGGGCGGTGTGGCTTCACCGTCGTTGATCCGGAGCAGAGGGCGCATGGCCGAGGAAGACGAAGACGACGATATGGAAGAAGGCGGTGGTGGCGAGGGTGCCGCGCCGCCGTCATCAGGCGGTAAGAAAAAACTTCTGATCATCATCATCATCGTCATTCTTCTGGTTTTGGGCGGTCTTGCCGGGGCGTATTTCACCGGCCTGCTCGATCCGGTCATCAAGATGATCGTCGGCGAGCCGCAAGCGACGTCGGAAACGGTGGAAGGGGAAGTCGGTTCCTCGGTCTTTTATGAATTGCCGGCACTGACGGTGAACCTGAATACAGCCGGCCGCAAAGCGAGGTTCATCAAGATCCAGGTCAGCCTGGAATTGGAACATGAGGAGGATAAGCCCAAAGTCGAGGCAGTGATCGCGCGGGTGATGGACAACTTCAACGTCTATCTGCGCGAGCTTCGGATCGAAGATCTGGACGGATCGGCCGGGATGTACCGGCTCCGCGAGGAACTTCTGACCCGTATCCGCGCGGCGGTCGCCCCGGTCAGGGTTCGGGATATCCTGTTCAAGGAGATGTTGATTCAATGAGGCCGGCTTCGGTCAGGCCTTTCGGTAAGGAGGCGGCTCTTTATGGCGCCCGGTGATGACGACGACGCACTAGCGGCTGAGTGGGACGCGGCCCTCGAGGATAGCGAGGGCGGCGACGGCGATGCCGACGAGCTTGCTGCCGAGTGGGAAGCCATGATGGAAGGCGGCGACGGGGACGGCGGCGGCGACGGTGAAGCCCCGGCCCGAGAGGCGACGCGCGTTCTAAATCAGGATGAAATCGATTCACTTCTCGGTTTTGACGAAGAGGGCGACGACGCGGGTGAACGCGCGGGTATTCAGGCGATCCTTTCGTCTGCGCTGGTGTCTTACGAACGTCTGCCGATGCTGGAAGTCGTTTTCGACCGGCTCGTCCGGTTGATGTCGACCAGCCTGCGTAACTTCACCTCGGACAACGTCGAAGTGTCGCTCGATAACATCGCGTCGATCCGCTTCGGCGATTATCTGAACTCGATCCCGCTGCCGGCCATGTTGTCGGTCTTCAAGGCGGAGGAATGGGATAACTACGGCCTGATCACGGTCGACAGTTCGCTGATCTACTCGATCGTCGACGTGCTGCTGGGCGGTCGTCGCGGGACAGCGGCGATGCGGATTGAGGGCCGCCCTTACACGACCATCGAACGCTCGCTCGTCGAGCGGATGGTGCACGTCATGCTGGGTGACTTGTCTGCCGCGTTCGAGCCGCTCAGCCCGGTGACGTTCCGTTTCGACCGGCTTGAGACGAACCCGCGCTTCGCAACGATTTCCAGGCCGTCGAACGCGGCTATCGTGGCCAGGCTCAGGATCGATATGGAAGACCGGGGCGGTCGCCTCGAATTGCTTTTGCCGTATGCGACGCTCGAACCCGTTCGTGAGCTCTTGTTGCAGATGTTCATGGGTGAAAAGTTCGGTCGCGATACGATTTGGGAAACACACCTGGCGGAAGAACTCTGGGTGACCGATGTTGACCTGGAAGCCGTCATCGACACGCAGATCATGAAGTTGCGCGACGTTTTCGACCTCAAGGTCGGCTCGCAGATCATGCTCAGTGCGACGCAGGACAGCCCGGTGCAATTGGTTTGCGGTGATGTGCCAATGTACACGGGGCGCATGGGCCGTAAGGGCAGCCGGATTGCCGTGAAGATCGGCGACCGCATCGAAAAGGCGCCGCGCAACAACTGACGCGTGGCCAACGGACGAAGGATCTGAAGCGATGCCTTTCACTCTGATTATCGATATCGCCGTTGCCGTACTGTTGGTGGTGACGATCGGCTACGCGATCACGCTGAACAAGCGGCTGAACCGGCTGCGAAAGGACAAGAAGGACCTCGAGGGTCTCGCCAGGACGTTCGGTGAGTCTACACTTCGCGCCGAAGAGAACCTCAACCAGCTCCGCACCGTGGCGCAGGCGTTGGACATCCAGATGGAGCGTGCTCAGACACTGCGCGACGATATTGCGTTCCTTGCGGACCGTGGCGGCTCGACCGCCGACCGGCTGGAGGAGCTGGTCCGCGAGGCCCGGGACGGTCTCGGTGTCGTGCCGAAGCCGGCCAGCACGAACGTCACCTCCGTACAACCCCGCAAGGCGCCCAGGGTAGAGCCACGCGGCGATGCAACTGAGGAAAAAGTTCGAGAAACGGATGGCGGCATCGAGCCGCGTTCCGAAGCCGAGCGGGAATTGCTTCGTGCGCTCCGTGACGCCGGCTGAAACTGACTGGCGAGAAACGCCAAGGGAATTTCCTGGGGAATGACATGAAAAAGCTCATTTCGAAAATCCGCTTCCTGCCGCTGACGATCTTTGCCGCGACGCTGATGCTGACGGTCCGCGTCGGTGATATCTGGGAAGGTATCGATGCGATGATGGCGGGCTCCATCAACATTTCCGAAGCTCGGGCGCAGACCGACCCTCAGGCCGCACCGGGGGATGCCAAACCCGCCGAGGAATCTGCGGCGGTGCCGGCCGTCGAGCCGGTGCAAGGCGAACCGGCTGATGGCGCGACGACGGTGCGCCAGGACCCGACCAAACTTATCACTGACGACCCAACCCTTCTGACGCCGGCAGAGATCGAAATCCTGATGCGGCTTGCGGAGCGGCGCGACGAATTGTCGGCCAAGGCGCGTGAACTGGAAGCCAGGGAGGGGTTGTTGCGCGCCGCCGAGATCCGGATCGAGCGCCGGGTCGCCGAACTTGAGGATTTGCGCGGCGTGATTCAGGAACGCATTAAAATTTTCGACGAGCAGCAGGAGAAGAAGCTCGGCAGCCTGGTCAAGATCTACGAGAACATGAAGCCCAAGGATGCCGCGCGGATCTTCGAGGAATTGGAGATGAATACCTTGCTTGAGGTCGCGGAACGCATGAAGGAGCGGAAGCTGGCGCCGGTAATGGCGCAGATGAACCCGGATCGTGCCCGCGAGATCACCGTGGAGTTACGTGCGCTGCGTGAGCTGCCGCGTTCGGTGGGAGTTCAGTAGCGGCTTGACGGAACATCGGGTGGCAGGGGTGTCGCCCGGATTTGTCGGATTTCTGCGGATGATCCGACTGGGACACTGGGAACGATGAGGTTTCGGGATGCACATTCCGAAGCGGGCATATCGGATTTATGGGAGTGGCAATGGCCGTGGACTTGGGCATGAAGGTCCTCATCGTGGACGACTATCCGACCATGCTCAAGGTGCTGAGGTCACTGCTTCGGCAGTTGAAATTCACCGACATCACAGAAGCATCCAACGCCAAGGATGCGCTCGAGACGCTGCGCGAGGGCGGTTTCGGACTGGTCATTTCGGACTGGAATATGGAACCGATGAGCGGTTACGAGCTCTTGCAGGAAGTTCGTGCCGACGAAAAGCTCAGGGATCTGCCGTTCGTGTTGGTGACGGCGGAAAGCACGACCGAAAAAGTGATTGCCGCCAAGCAGGCCGGGGTTTCGAACTACATCATCAAGCCGTATACCGCGGAAACGCTGAAGACCAAACTGGTCAGCGTTTTAGGCGAGTTCTGAGCGGGATGGCCGGCCGATGATCCGTGACCTCGAACTCGATTTGCCGCCTGACGAGCAACAACAAGCCCCCGATATCGTGCCGGTCTTTCTCGGGTTGTTTTTGCTGGTACTGGCATTCTTCATCATGCTCGTGTCGATTTCGACTTTTGAGCAGGTGAAATCGACGGCGGTCATGGACAGTCTTTCATCGACCTTTACGACGGTGCTCCCGCCGACGTCCGATCCGACCGAGTTCAACGCCAAGGATGGCGACATCATTGCCGGGGAAGCGTTCCAGGAGCAGATCACATCGATCTTCACCACGGCGGTGCAGATCGAAAAGATCGAGGTCGTGCAGCCAGGCCGCTTGATGCGGCTCCGTATGCCTCAGAGCGCCTTATTCAAGGAAGGTGAACCATCGGTACGTGACGATATGCTGCCGCTGCTGGACCGGGTCGTCGCGTCGCTCTCCAATCGTCCGCCGGGGTTGCGCCAGGATATGGAAGTGGTCATGGGTGCGCCGCCGACGGGTAATTTTTATCTGCCGGTGCAGCAGACCGTCGAGGTGGCGCGTGCGGGGGAATTGGCGCGTGTCATGACTGGGCGTGGTGCACCGCCCGACAGCGTGTCGGTCGGTGTTAACAGCGGTGACCAGGGCAACGTCACGCTTTGGTTCTGGGTGCGCGGGATTGAGGAAACGGAGGTCCGCTTCGAAGAAGCGCTGGAAGAAATGCGGAAGAGAACGCTTCCCGCCGCCGACGGGGTGCAACCATGAGACGGGACGTGACCCTCGCCCTCGACCACGTCGAGGAACCGGAACACCGTAACACCAAGATGTGGATGTTGACGTTCACGGATCTGGTGTCGCTGCTTTTGACGTTCTTCGTAATGTTGTTTGCGATGTCGAACGTGAAGATCGATCAGTGGGACAAGATCATCGACTCGCTCTCGCAAACACTTAACCCAGCGCCCGAAGAAACCATCCGCAAGCCATCCGCCCAGTTGAACATCGGGACATTGTTTTACCGCCGTGCCGTGAACCTTGATTACCTCGCGTCGGTGATCGAGGAAAATCTATCCAACGACCCGCTGCTTCGGGACGTTTTGATCGTCAGGCTTGAAGACCGGCTTTTGGTGGCGCTGCCTGGCGATCTCCTGTTCGAGCCGGGCGCTGCCGTGATCAGCGAGCGCGCGCAAGGAGCGATGCTGACCCTGGGGGCGATGTTCGACAATGTGGGGAACACCATCGCCGTAACCGGGCATACCGACCCCGCACCGCCGGACGGGACGTCCTATGCGTCGAACTGGGAGCTTTCCATTGCCCGTGCGGCCTCGGTTGCGAATGCCATTCGGCGCGGCGGCTACGAGCAGAAAATCGTCGCCTTCGGTTACGCGGCGACTCAGTACAATCTGTTGCCGAATTTGGACGACGCGGAAAGACGCAAACTCGCGCGCCGCGTCGACATCATTATTATGCCGACATCGAGGGCGTTCTGATGAGGGGTATATTCCGCAAATATCGATTGGCGGTCTTATTCGGCGCTTTTTGTGTAATGCTCGGTGCAACCACAGCCTCGGCCGAGCGGGTGCCGGTCCGGGTCGAGCAATCGGGTAAGTCGACGCTGATTACGTTCGCCTGGCAAGTCCCCGTCGCCCACAGGCACAAACTCGACGGAGACCGTCTGACGGTCAGCTTCTCCCGGCCGATCGAAGGTGACTTCGCAAACCTGGCGCGTGAGTTACCCGATCTGGTTGCCGACCCGGCGCCCGGTAGTGACGGCCGCTCGGTGAGTTTCAGCCTCAAGCAGCCGGCTGAGGTCTTCGCGTTCTATACGGGGACCGGGGTCACCATTGAACTTTTGAGAAATGAAAAGACCGCCGCTAAGTCGTTGCCACCCGCGTCGAAGAAGACAGCTGAGGGCGGTCCTATCGACGTGCCGGTCGAACCTGTCACGGAGAGCAGGGCTAAGGCGAGTGCGCAGGCCGTTCCCGAGGACGCCCCGGAAATTCGGGTGCGTACCGGCGAACACCCGGATTATACCCGTGTGGTTTTCGACTTCGAAGAGAACACGCCCTACCAGGCAAGTAACGATGGCGGGGTCGTAACCGTTCGGTTCCAGCGCCCGGCACGGCTTTCGATTGGCGCGCTCGCGAGCGGCGGTGTGCGCCTGATCGGCGGTGCGCGCACCTCATTCAACGACGGTGCGACGACCGTGACCATGGCTGTGCCGGCGACCTCGACGATCCGCGATTTCTTGTCAGGTTCCAAAGTCGTCATCGACGTTCGCAATCCGACCGGCGGCGATGGCCCGGTCAGCTTGCCGACAGCGGCCGCTACAAACCAGTCACCCCCGCCAGCACAGATACCGGCAGCCACATCGCCGACGACGAGTGAGGAGGCGCCGCGACCCGAGCCAGCCCAACCGGTCGAGACCGCCGAGGCGACACCGCCGCCGGCGGCGCCCGAAACGACATCCGAAAGCACCGGTGCGCCGGTGCGGCTCGAGACTGAGCGAGCAGGCGATGCCCAACAGGATGGCCAGCCGCGCGCCCTGACGCCTGACGGCAACCGGCCGGCTGCCGTTGCCCCGGCACCGGTTGCGGCACCCGGGGCGCCCGAGGAAATCTCACAAGAGCTGTCGCCGCGTGCGCAGGCGCCCTTCGCGGAGGGCGCGCCCGGGGCGGCTCGGGCCTCGGCAACGCCGGGTCAGGATCAACTCGCGTTCCGTTTCGATTTCGATGAGCCGGTGGCCGCAGCGACGTTCCGACGCGGTGGCGCGATCTGGATCGTCTTCGACAAGCCGACGACTGTCGATACTGCCGCCCTGCAAGTGCAGGCGGGCGAGGGGGCCTTCGAAATCCTGCAGGTGCCGAACGAAGCAGCGACGGTACTGCGCATCCGCACGTCGCAACGCTATAACCCGGCGGTCAAGCGCGACGGCCTTGCTTGGATTATCGACTTCGCACCAAGACAAATGGCCCCCCAGGCGGCGTTGGAGGTCAATGCCCAGCCCAATTCGCCGGTCGGTGCTCGCGTCTTTATCGCCGTGCCCGAGCCCGGTCGGCCGATTGCCATTGCCGACCCGAATATCGGCGACAACTTCGTCGTTGTCCCGGTGATCCCGCTGGGACAGGCGGTGGGACGACAGTTCACGTTCCCGCAGTTCTCGATCCAGCCTGCGGCGCAAGGTGTCGTCATCAATCCGGTGATCGACGATCTCCGGGTGCGCGCGCTGAGACAAGGGGTTGAGATTGGCAGTTCCGGCGTTCGTCTCGCGATCACCAACGTCTCCGATGACGCCGCCGCCCATGCGCAACTCGCCGCGTCCCGCGCGATGGTCACGGCGCTTCAGGATCTGGAGAAATATGCGGCTACGGCGGAACAGTTCCGTGTCCGCCGCCGCCAGTTTGAAGCGACCGTCGCCGACGCGCCGAACCGCGAAAAAGGAGCGGCCCGCCTCGAACTCGCGAAGTATTTCTTCGCCAATGCATATGCGCCGGAGACACTTGGTGTGCTTCGGGTCGCCATCGACGACGTTCCGTTGCTGGAAAACGACCCATCAGTCCGGGTGATGCGCGGGGGCGCGCAATTCCTGCTCGGGCGTTATGCGGAAGCCCTGGAAGACTTTAACCACGAAAGCCTCAATGACAACGACGAGGGGCGTCTTTGGGCGGCAGCGACGCGCGCCGTGTTAGGCGACCGTATCGGTTCGGCCCGCGATCTTCGCTTCACCGGGTCCATCGCACGCGATTATCCCCGCGCGCTGAAGATGCCGCTCGGCATTCTGATCGCCGAAGTCGCCGCGGAAACAGGTGACGGCCAGGGGGCTAAACTGTTCCTCGATGCGCTCAACCTGGAGAACCCGACCAAGAACGAACAGGCGATGTTGAAGTACGCCGAAGGGAAGTTGATGGAATTGGACGGCAATTTCGAAGCAGCGATCACCGCATGGGAAGAAGTCCTGGAAAGTGATCATCGGCCGTCGCGTGCGCGGGCGCGGGTGGCACGCACTGAAATGCTGATGAAGTTGCGGCGCATCGATCATCGTGACGCGATCGAGGAATACGAGAAACTTCGCTTTGCCTGGCGCGGTGACAAGATGGAGTTCGACAACCTGCGGCGGTTAGGTTCGCTCTATTTGGATGAGGGTTTTTACCGGGAAGGGCTCTCGACACTCAAGCAGGCGGCCACACATTTTCGGGACTTCGAACAAGCCCCTGAAATCACCAAACAGATGAGCGACACCTTTAACGCCATGTTCTTGGGTAACGAGGCGGATGCTTTGGATCCTGTTAAGGCGATCGCGATCTATGATGAGTTCAAGGAACTGACACCCGCCGGTGCGCGCGGTGACGAGATGATCCGAAATCTTGCCGATAAATTGGTTCAGGTCGATCTGCTGGATCGCGCTGCAAATCTTCTTAAGGCGCAAGTCCAGTTCCGTCTCGAAGGAGAACAGAAAGCACAGGTCGGAGCGCGCCTTGCACTGATCTACGCGCTTGCCGAGGATTTTCAGCCGGCCCTTGAGGTGCTGGACGGCACCAATATCCCGAACCTGCCTGCTGAAGTTGCAACGCAACGCCGGCATCTGCGGGCTCAGGTGCTGACCGGGCTCAAACGCTCAGGCGATGCGTTGGCGTTGTTGGCGGATGACGAAAGCGAGAACGCCGAGCTTCTCAGGACCGAGATATACTGGAAGAACGCCGATTGGCGTGAAGCAGCGAAATCGCTGAGGCTGCTGGTCAAGCTTTCGGGCGCCAAGGCGAATGAACCCGTTGATGACGTGCAGGCGACACGGCTGATCAACTATGCGATCGCCCTCACAAACGCGGGGGGCGAACGGGCCGTCAGCCAGATCAAGAGCGAGTTCGGCCCGGCAATGGCCCAGACCAAGTTCGCCGAGGCCTTCGAACTGGTGACCACACCCGCCTCAGTCGGCATGCTGGCACCGGAGCGGGTAACCGCGAAGGTGCAGGAGGCGGAAACGTTCCTGACAGCCTACCGGGACAAGCTCAAGGAAGGCGTGCCATTGTCGTCGTTGAACTGACGGGAGTTCGCCGCTAGCCGCCGAAGCTTCTGACCAGCGAGCCGACGATGATGTACCAGCCGTCGACCAGCACGAAAAAGATGATCTTGAAAGGCAGGGCGATGATGATCGGCGGCAGCATCATCATGCCCATCGCCATCAGCACTGACGCGACGACCATATCGATGATCAGGAAAGGTACGAAGATCAGAAAGCCGATCTCGAACGCGCGTCTCAGTTCCGAAATCATGAACGACGGGATCAGGACCCGCATCGGCATTTGTTCACGGGCCTGGTCGACTTCGGTGCCGCTGATGTCGACGAACAATTCGAGATCTTGCTCGCGTACGTGGCGTAGCATGAATTCCCGAAACGGCTGAACCGACCGCTCGAAGGCGTCGAACTCGTCGATCTGCCCGGCGATTAACGGCTCAATCCCATTGTCGTAAGCCTGCTCGAACGTCGGCATCATGATGAATGCGGTCACGAACAGTGCCAAACTGACCAGCACCTGGTTGGGCGGAGTCTGCTGGGTCCCCATCGCCGTCCGCAGGAACGACAGCACGACGATGATGCGTACGAACGAAGTCACCATCACCAGGATTGACGGGGCGAGCGAAAGAATCGTGATAAGGGCGACAAGCTGGACGATGCGCGCCGTCGCTTCACCCCCGCCGGGGCCGAGATCAAGGTTGAAGCTCTGCGCCATGGCATCGCCGGCGCCGAGTAGGACGGCAATCGTGAGTGCCGTGGCGCTGATGCCGTAAGTGATCAGGAACGCCTTCAGTTTCATGCTTTGCCGTCCCCGGTCTCGGCGATCTCGTCGTCGTCTTGCGCCGCATCCAGGGCGTCACGGAAGCTGGCGCCACTTCTGATGTTCCGTTCGATCACGACTTCCGTGGTTGGGCTGATCACCAACAGATGTTCGACCTCGTCACGTTGCACGAGCACCAATTTTCGGCGGGAGTCCAAGGGCGCCACCTCGACCACACGGATGCGGCGATCACCGCCGGATTTGATGGCGTGGGACGGGAACCCGAAACCAAGGCGACGGAAGATGACGGCAAATACACCGATCAGCGCGATCACGAAGATCAGCGCCAGAACGAAGCGAAGGTAGCCGTCCATGCCCATGATTGGTGCCGCCTAGTTGTTGGCTTGCGATTGCGCTTGCAGAGCTTCGCTGAGCGCGCCGAGACGATGTACCAAATGCTGGATTGCCATGGTCACCGCTTCCGGGTTTTCGGGGGGTGTTTCGGCAAGCCTGCGGCACAGGTCGGCGATCGGTTCTTCCAGATTGGTGAGATCTATATGGTTACCGTCCTTGATCAACTGGTGGCCGCTTTCCACCAGCTTGGTCAGGTCCTCGATCTCCTTCATATAGTCGGGAGCCGCGCCGTTTTCGGAGGTGTCGCTCATGATTTCGTTCCTTGTTTCGCATGTGTCGGCATTACGAACCGCCGCGTATCCAATCCTCAGCCAACGGTGCATCGTCGCCGTCCGCACCACTGTTGGCAAGATACACATACCTGAGGATTTCGGCGACCGCAGTGAAGGCTTCGAGAGGGATCTCGCTGTCGATATCGATGACAGAGAGAAGCTCCGCGAGGTCGGCGTCCTCGCGCACTTTGATGCCGTGGGCGAAGGCAATGGCGAGAATCTGCTCGGCGACCGTGCCGCGCCCGGCAGCGATAACCTTTGGGGCCTTGCCTTTGTCTTGTTCCTTGAGGGCGACGGATACCGCGCGTTCCGTCGGCGGTGGCGGCCTCATATTTGTCTGTGTCAGATCGTCGGTGCGTCCCAACCGTGCCTCCCCATGCTGCGTCCGATAAGTCCGCATTCGCGACGGTCACGCTTAATGGAAGGCTAACCCTCGCCGATGCGGTTTAACAAACGATAAATCCCCGGGATTTGAGTTGAATGAGCCAAATATCGTTAACAAAGATTCACCACTTGTTAAGGAAACCCGGCAGATAATGCCCATTAGGAAATCGGCGGGAAATCCGTCAGCGGCCTCATCAACCGGTGGGGCATGGGACGCGGTTGAAGGGACACGGGGTATGGATGTCAATAAAATGACCCTGTTTGCGGCGGTTAAAAGCCGGCTTGGCTGGCTGACCCAGCGTCAGGAAGTGCTTGCCCAAAACATCGCCAACGCTGACACGCCGAGATATCGGGCGCATGACCTCAAACCTTTCCAGTTCAAGGAAATCCTGCGCCAGGAGAAGATTCAGCTGAACATGGATGTGACCGACGCGTCACATCAGCCAGGCCGGCGCAAACGAATCCGTGATTTCGCCGAGCAGCGAGAGCGCCATCCCTTCGAAACGTCACCGGGCGGCAACTCGGTCATCCTCGAAGAGCAGATGGCCAAGGTCAACGAGACCCACACCAAACACAAACTGGTCACGCAACTGTACAAAAAACACCTGTCGATGATCACCGAAGCCGTCAGGTCGCGTTAAAGGACGACGAGGGTAAAATGGACGATCTACTCAAGACATTCGCCATTTCGGGCGCCGGTATGAGGGTCCAGGGGTCGCGTCTGCGGGTTATCTCGCAGAACATCGCGAACGCCGATTCCCTGCCGCAGGACCCGAACGGCAAACCGTACCGCCGTCAGACCATCACTTTCAGAAACGAACTCGACCGTCAGGTCGGATTGGAAACGGTGCGCGTCAACAAGGTGCGTCCGGATATGTCCGAATTCGGCCGACGTTACGAGCCGAGCCATCCGGCCGCAGACGCTGATGGCTATGTGCTGACACCGAACGTCAACCGGCTGGTCGAAATGACCGATATGCGCGAAGCGCAGCGGTCGTATGAAGCGAATTTGAACGTCATCAAGTCGTCGCGCTCTATGTTGATGAGCACGATCGATCTGCTGCGTTAATAATATCGGGGTCCGAGAACGAGGCCCCAGAAAACAGGCGCCGGCCGAGAAGCTGTCAGGCGAACCTGGAACGGGAAATGAAAAATGAGCAATCCAGCTATGGGCTTCGCCAATGCGGTCAAGGCATACGGCGACGTCGCCAACGGCCAGGCCTTCGGGGGACGTGCCAACAAGGTTGAGCCGCAGGCCAACGGCGACGAATTTGCGTCGCTGGTGCGCAGCGCCATCGATGAAGCCATTAAGATCGGCGAGAAAAGCGAGCAACTCTCCATTCAGGGGGTGAATGACAAGGCCGACCTCAACCAGGTCGTGACCGCTGTTGCGGAAGCCGAAGTCACGTTGCAGACTGTGGTGGCGGTTCGCGACAAGGTGATCGAGGCATACAAAGAAATCCTGCGTATGCCGATCTGACCCTGGCGGACCGGACCGACGCTGCCGCGGGCGGGTCGTCCGCGGCAGGTCATTTGGCGGGGATCCACCATGAACGAAACGGCAGTCATGGAAATCGGGCGCGAGGCACTCTGGGTGGTGCTGATCACCGCCGGCCCGATCATGATGGCGGGCCTTCTGATCGGTCTCGCCGTGGCGCTGTTTCAGGCGCTCACCACCATTCAGGAAATGACACTGACGTTCGTGCCGAAGATCATCGTGATCTTCATCGCGATCATGGTTTTCCTGCCCTTCATGATGACCGAGGTCGTGGAATTCTCGCGGACGTTGTTCGACAGGATGATCGCGCTCGGCATCAACTAGCCGGCGGCGGGAGAGGCCAGGTGCTGGACCAGTTCCTCCAGGTCAATATATGGGTGCTGATCGTAGTAATGGCGCGCGTCGGCACCGTGTTCGCCTTGATGCCGGGTTTCAGTGCCGGCTACATCCCGACAAGATTCCGACTTACAATCGCACTGGCCGTCACGTTCTTGCTGTTGCCGGTGCTCGCCGCCTACATTCCGCCGCTGCCCAGAAGCGCGATGTCGATGTTTCTGATCCTCGCAGGCGAGGTGGTGATCGGCGCGTTTCTCGCCAGCATCGGGGTCTTCATGGTATCGGCCCTGCAGGCGGCAGGGACATTCATCGCTTATTTTTCGTCGATGGCGAACGCCCTCGTTCAGGATCCTGTCGCCAATCAGCAGAGTTCGGTGATTTCCGGTTTCCTCAGTACTGCCGCACTGGTCGCGATCTTCGCCACCGATCTGCACCATATGGTGTTGCGCGCGGTGGTCGAGAGCTTTTCGTTGTTCCGCCCGGGCGCGCCGCTGGCATTCGGGGATATGGCGGAAATACTGGCCGTGACACTTGCGGATGCGTTCACATTGGGCCTCAAGCTCGCATCTCCGATGCTGCTAACGGCGTTAGTCTATTATCTCTCGCTCGGCATCCTGGGCCGCCTGATGCCGGCCCTGCAGGTGTTTTTCTTTGGTTTGCCGTTGCAGATCAGTATGCAGATTTGGGTGCTGATGGTTTGTTTCTCGGGTATGATGATGGTGTTTCTGCAGGCGTACTCGGGTGCATACGCGCCCTTCCTGGCACCGTGATCCGGTAAACGAAAGAGCGATATGGCAGAAGAAGACGACTCACAGAAAACTGAGGACCCGACAGATAAAAAACTGTCGCGTGCCCGTTCGAAGGGTCAGGTCGCGTCGTCTCAGGAAGTCAAAAGCTGGGTCGTCCTTCTGGCCGGTACCGCCGGTATCATCTTCATGGCGCCGATGATTGCCAACGGGTTACGCCAGGTAAGCCTGCCGTATCTCGAAAACGTCGATCAGATCCCCGCCGACTTCGAAGGGATGCGCGCATTTATCTCGCAGAGTTTCATCGATGTGGGCCTGATTATTGCGCCGTTCATGCTTTTGGTTGTGATTTTCGCGATTGGTGGCGGCTTGATGCAGTTCGGTCTTTTGTTCGCGCCCGAGAAGATTAAACCGGAACTGTCCAAGGTGTCGCCGATGGGCGGGATCAAGCGGATGTTTTCGATCAAGTCCCTGGTCGAGTTCGGCAAGGGGATATTGAAACTGATCATCGTTGCGATGGTGGCTTTGGGGATTACGCTGCCGCTGTTACACGACATCACGTTGATGCCGGGCTTTTCGATGGCGGCGATTCTGGACCGGATTCAGAATATCGCCGTGCTGATCGCCGCCGGCACGATTGCGGTCATGACGGCCATCGCCGCGCTCGACTTCATGTTCCAGAAGTATCAGTTCACCAAGTCGATGCGGATGTCCAAGCAGGAAGTCAAAGACGAACACAAGCAGTCGGAAGGCGATCCGCAGGTGAAGGGCCGCATTCGTGCGCTCCGCCAGCAGCGTGCCCGCGAGCGTATGATGTCGGCCGTGCCGGAAGCGGACGTGGTGGTCACCAACCCGACACACTATGCGGTCGCATTGAAATATGACATCGACGAGATGGCGGCGCCCAGGCTGGTGGCCAAGGGGGTCGATTCACTTGCTTTCAAGATCCGCGAAGTCGCCGAGGAACACGACATTCCGATTGTCGAAAACCCGCCACTCGCCCGCGCCCTTCACGCGAGTGTAGAGCTGGACGAGGAAATTCCGCCCGAACACTTTGTCGCCGTGGCCGAAGTTATCGGTTACGTTATGCGTCTAAAGGGGAAAACGCTGCATTGAGGGCGGGGACAGGGTGACGGCTAAGGACGGCGGCTCAGATCAGGTTTATTCCGAGAGCACCGGTGCGAACGGCGCGCCGCCGGGCATGCTGTTCGTGGTGTTTGCGCTCGCCGCGTTTGCGGCGGCAGCGTATCTGTGGCTGGAAGTGCCTGCGCAACGCGACGTCGCGGCCCCGTCATTGGCAGGGGCTGCCGGACTGTTCGCTCTAATCGCTGCATGGTGCTTTGGGCGGCGCGGACGCGATCCCGACACAGGGGCCGACCCGCGTGCTTGGGGCTTCGAGCAAACCTCGGCAGCCGTTCTCATGACGGATGCGGACGGCCGCATCACCAACATGAACCGCGCTGCGGCGCAGGTGTTCAAGGATTTCCAGATCAGCACCGCGGCTGGGCGTGCGCTCGATGCGCTGGGATTGTCCGCGAACCCGGATGAGGACGCGGGGTTCGCCAAGCTTTCCGGCCGCGTGTTGCGCTGGCGCACGCGCCGCCTGGCGCCGATGCCGGGGCGGGTCTGGCAGCTGGACGATGTTACTGAAATCATCAAGGGGCACGCAGAATTGCAGCGCGAGGTGTCGCAACTTCAGGACATCTTCGATCTGATGCCGCTTGGCTTTCTTTCGGCTGACGGCGACGGGCTGATCGATCGCTGTAACGTGACTTTGGCGTCCTGGTTGGGTGAAAAGCCCGCCGACATGATCGGGCGTTCTCTCGGCGACTTCGTCACGGATGCGCAGGATTCGGGCGAGCTTGGGGGAATCAGCATGGGCGTGCTGACGCTTCAGCCGTCGGATGACGGCGAGCCGTTCGTCGCCACGCTGATGCAGACGGCGAAGATGACTAAGGACGGTACGCGGCCGCTTTATACACGCTCGCTCATGATCCGCGACGTCGCACTCGACCTCGCGGGGCTGGATGACGTTGAACTTGACGACGATTATGAGCTCGATGTTGCGCCCGAAGAGTTGGAGGCCAGCCCAGATGAATCGGAGATGCTCGTCGAGCGCCTTCGCTGGCTCTATTACGACGCACCGGTGGGGATCGCGTTCGTCGACATGGATGGGAATATCAGCGGCTGCAACACCGCATTCCGCCGCCTTCTCGGCTTTAAGGCCGATGAAGATGTCTCGCAACCGTTCGCCGAACTGATCGCGCGCGAAGACCGGGACGAGGTTCAGGGTGCGCTCTCGAAAGCGATCATGGGGGTCGGCCAGGGGGCGCATATGGAAGCCCGGCTCGACCGTGCAGATGGTAAGGACTTGTCGGTCAGTCTGTCGATCGCGGGGGTTTCGGATTCAGACGGCGAAACGACCGGTCTCGTCTTGCATTTCACCGACACCACCGAACATCGGAACCTGGAAGTGCAGTTCACACAATCTCAGAAGATGCAGGCGGTGGGCCAGCTTGCGGGCGGGGTCGCGCACGATTTCAACAACCTTTTGACGGCGATGATCGGTTTCTCGGACCTGCTGTTGACGCGGCACGGCCCGGATGACCCCGATTTCGCCGATATCATGCAGATCAAGCAGAACGCCAACCGCGCCACCAATCTGGTTCGCCAATTGTTGGCGTTCTCGAGAAAGCAGAAACTGGAGCCAGAGGTCATGGACGTGACCGAGGCCTTGGGCGATCTCTCCAACCTGTTGGGCCGATTGATCGGCGAGCGGGTCGAATTGAACATGAACCATGGCCGCAACCTGGGGCCGGTGTTGTTCGATAAGGGGCAATTCGATCAGGTCGTCATTAACCTCTGCGTCAATGCGCGGGATGCCATGCCGGGAGGCGGCACTATAAGCATCTCCACCAAATCCGAGAACCTCGATCAACCGACCCCGAAGGGTCATGAGATACTGCCGGCCGGCGCGTACGTGACGATTACTGTCGCCGATAGTGGAACCGGTATCGCCAAGGAGAACCTTGAGCGTATCTTCGAGCCGTTTTTCTCGACCAAGGATGTCGGCGCGGGGACGGGCCTCGGCCTCTCAACCGTTTACGGGATCGTGCACCAGGCGGAAGGATTCATTTTCGTCGACAGTGCCGTCGGCAAGGGAACGGCTTTCACGATTTATCTGCCGGTGCACAAGAAGGAAGGTGAGGCGAAGGCTAAAGTCACGCCGCCGGTGAAACCGGAAATCGAGGGCGATCTGACGGGGCAGGGTGTCATCCTGTTGGTTGAGGACGAGGACGCGGTGCGCCTGTTCGGTGCGCGCGCGCTTCGAAACAAGGGGTACGAGGTACTTGAGGCGACGGACGGCGAAACGGCGCTCGATGTGATCGCCAATGCCGACAAGAAGATCGACCTCATCATATCCGACGTGGTCATGCCGGGGATGGACGGCCACACCCTGGTCAATCTGGCGCGCCAGGAACTGGACGGGGTCAAGACGATCCTGATGTCGGGGTATTCCGAAGACGTGTTCAGGAACGGCCCTGATATGGACCCGGATATCGCCTTCCTCGGCAAGCCGTTCACGCTCAAAGGCCTCGCCGCCAAGGTGAAGGAAGTTCTTGAGAGCTAGGAACCGCCTTTGAAGACCTCCGTCTTTCCCGGCTGACGCACGCGCTGCGCAGAGAGGGTTGCTGTGCGTAACTCTCTTGAATGGGCCTGGAAACCGTTGCGGACAAGTCCGCTGCGGTTCCGGAAAATAATCCACCATCGCAAAAATCCTCATAATCCTTTCATTGGGATTCAAAGAAGTTGAGCACATGAACTTACATGTGACCGAAACTGTCACCTGTGTGTTTTAAGTTCAAATGTATCGACGGCATGGCCGAGTCCCGGATTTGGATGAGGAATCGGTCTTGCCGGAGATCGGTGGCAAAGGCCCGAAATGGCGGAACACAATTGGAACGATATTTAGAAATAGCGTTGTTAATCAATTATTTAAAATAACTCTGGACAATGAGAACAAAGAGAGTACAAATGACAACGTTGAATCACTCAACCCAGTATGCAAAGAACGGAGACGAGAGATGAGCAACCCAGCCTTACGTGTCGTGGACAAGGATAGCGACGTGGATAAAAACAAAGCCCTGGATGCCGCTGTCAGCCAGATCGAACGGGCGTTCGGCAAGGGATCGATCATGCGTCTCGGTCAGCGCGAGGTGATGCAGGTCGCGAGCATCTCGACCGGCTCCATCGGCCTCGACATTGCGCTCGGGATCGGCGGCATGCCGAAAGGTCGTATCGTTGAGGTGTATGGTCCGGAAAGCTCCGGTAAGACGACGCTGGCCTTGCATGTGGTCGCAGAGGCTCAGAAGACCGGCGGCACGTGTGCCTTTATCGATGCGGAGCACGCGCTCGACCCCGTTTACGCCAAGAAGCTCGGCGTTAACGTCGACGATCTGCTGATCTCGCAGCCGGACGCCGGTGAACAGGCGCTCGAAATCGCCGATACGCTGGTCCGTTCCGGGGCCATTGATGTGCTGGTGGTCGACAGTGTCGCCGCCCTCGTGCCGCGCGCCGAACTCGAAGGCGAGATGGGTGACGCCCATGTCGGTCTTCAGGCCCGCCTCATGAGCCAGGCGCTGCGTAAACTGACGGCGTCCGTTGCGCGCTCCAACACGATGATCATCTTCATCAATCAGATCCGCATGAAGATCGGCGTCATGTTCGGCAGCCCGGAAACGACGACCGGCGGTAACGCGCTCAAGTTCTATTCCTCGGTGCGTCTCGACATCCGCCGTATCGGCGCCATCAAGGATCGCGACGAAGTGGTCGGCAACCAGACCCGGGTGAAGGTGGTGAAGAACAAGGTCGCACCGCCGTTCAAGCAGGTCGAATTCGACATCATGTACGGCGAGGGGATTTCCAAGATGGGTGAATTGCTCGACCTCGGCGTTACCGCCGGGATCGTCGAGAAATCCGGCGCCTGGTTCTCGTTCGAAAGTGAACGCCTCGGCCAGGGTCGCGAGAATTCCAAGACCTTCCTGCGCGAAAACCCCGAACATGCGCAGAAGATCGAGAATATGATCCGCCAGAACGCCGGTCTGTTGTCCGAAGAAATGATGACCGGTCCGGAAAACGCCGAGGAAGCCGAGGCCGCCGAAGAGGGCGGTGAGGAAACGGCGGTCGAGTAACCGGCCACCCTAAGATCGTCATTCCGGCGAAGGCCGGAATCCAGCCATCGCCCGACTGGACCCCGGCATTTGCCGGGGTGACGTTTTTTTAGAGCGTGGGTTCTCCGGACGGCAGTGCCTCGACACACGCCCGCCAAGCCGTTAAAACCTTGCGTCCGCCCCGGAAATCACCATTTTCACGGGGTAAACCCGTACTCGGAATCTGGTTTTAAGAGCATGCAGACAGTCAACGATATCCGCCGCGCGTTCCTCGACTATTTCGCCGCCAACGGTCACGAGATTGTGGCGTCGTCTCCGCTGGTCCCGCGCAACGACCCGACCCTCATGTTCACCAACGCGGGCATGGTGCAGTTTAAGAACGTCTTCACCGGCAACGAGACCCGGCCCTACAACCGCGCCGTGACGTCGCAAAAATGCGTCCGCGCAGGCGGTAAGCACAACGACCTGGAAAACGTCGGCCACACCGCGCGCCACCACACGTTCTTCGAGATGCTGGGCAACTTCTCGTTCGGCGACTATTTCAAGGAACTCGCGATCGAGCTGGCGTGGAATCTGGTCACCAAGGAATTCGGGCTGCCCGAAGAAAAGCTTCTGGTGACCGTCCACTCGTCCGATGAGGATGCGGCCGAGCTTTGGAAGAAGATCGCCGGATTGCCGGATAGCAAAGTGATCCGCATTCCGACGTCGGACAACTTCTGGGCCATGGGCGATACCGGCCCGTGCGGCCCGTGTTCGGAAATCTTCTACGATCACGGCGATCACATCCCGGGTGGCCCGCCAGGCTCGCCCGACGAAGACGGCGACCGCTTCATCGAGATTTGGAACCTCGTGTTCATGCAGTTCGAGCAACTGACGTTGGATGAACGCGTCGACTTGCCCAAACCCTCGATCGATACCGGCATGGGGCTGGAGCGGATATCCGCCGTCATGCAGGGCACGCACGACAACTATGAAACGGATATGTTCAAGACGCTGATCGCGGCGTCGGCGGAGGCGTCGGGCACCGATCCGAAAAGCGTCTCGCACCGGGTCATCGCCGACCACCTTCGGGCAAGTTCGTTCTTGATCACGGACGGCGTGCTGCCGTCGAACGAAGGGCGTGGTTATGTGCTTCGCCGCATCATGCGACGTGCCATGCGCCACGCGCACATGCTGGGCTGCACGGATCCGTTGATGTTCCGTCTGGTGCCGACGCTGGTTCGCGAAATGGGTGAAGCCTATCCCGACCTCAAGCGTTCGGAAGCGCTGGTGACGGAGACCCTCAAGCTCGAGGAAACCCGTTTCAAGCAACTGCTGGATCGCGGCCTCAAGCTTCTCGACGACGCCACCGACGGCATGGAAGCGGGCGCGACGCTCGATGGCGAAACCGCCTTCAAACTTTACGATACGTACGGCTTCCCGCTCGATCTCACGCAGGATGCGCTGAAAGCGCGCGAGATTTCCGTCGACGAAGACGGTTTTGGTGCTGCCATGCAGCGCCAGAAGGAAGAAGCCCGCAAAGCCTGGGCCGGGTCCGGCGATGCCGCGACGGATGCGGTCTGGTTCTCGGTGCGGGACGAGGTCGGTGCGACCGATTTCCTGGGCTACGACACTGAAAGCGCCGAAGGCCGGATCGCCGCGCTCGTTGTCGACGGCAAGACCGCCACAGAAGCCGGCGCGGGCGCGGAAGTTTCCGTCGTGCTCAACCAGACGCCGTTTTACGGTGAGAGCGGTGGCCAGATGGGCGACGTCGGAAAAATCACCACCGAGGATGCGGTTATCACGATCACCGACACGCAAAAGCGCGTCGATGACCTGCACGTCCACATCGGCAAGGTTGAGAAGGGTATGGTCAAAGTCGGCGACGAGGCGCGTCTTGATGTCGATCACGATCGCCGCTCGCGCCTGCGCGCCAATCATTCGGCGACGCACCTGTTGCACGAAGCGCTCCGCCGTCATTTGGGTGATCATGTCACGCAGAAGGGATCGCTCGTTGCCCCCGACCGGCTCCGCTTCGATATCTCGCACCCCAAGGCGGTCGCGGGTGACGAACTGATTGATGTTGAAAACGACGTCAATATGCAGATCGCCGCGAACGCCGACGTGACCACGCGCCTGATGGACCCTGAAGCCGCGGTCGAAGCTGGCGCCATGGCGTTGTTCGGCGAAAAATATGGTGAGGAAGTCCGGGTCGTCTCGATGGGGACGGACGCCGACAGCGACTTCTTCTCGACCGAGCTTTGCGGTGGGACACACGTGAAGCGCACCGGTGATATCGGGGTCTTCAAGATTTTGTCCGAAGCCGCGGTCGGGTCGGGGGTACGGCGCATCGAAGCCGTAACCGGTGCTGGTGCAAGGGCCTATTTCGCTGAAACGGAGAAGGCGCTTCAAGAAGCGGCGAAAGAGTTGAAATCCCAACCCGCCGATGTTCCGGCCCGCGTCAAATCGCTGCTTGAAGAACGCCGCAAGCTGGAGCGTGAACTGGCCGACGCCCGCAAGAAGCTCGCCATGGGCGGCGGCGGCCAAGCGGCTAGCGATGGCGGCAGTAGCGTCGAAGACGTGAACGGCGTCAAGTTTTCAGGGCGCGTGCTCGACGGCGTGCCGGCGAAGGAACTCAAGGGCCTTGTCGACGACATCAAGAAGCAGATCGGCTCGGGTGTTGTCGCGGTCGTCTCCAACACCGACGGCAAGGCATCGTTGGTGGTCGGCGTGACTGAAGACCTGACCGCAAAGATGGACGCGGTGGCGCTGGTGCGAGCCGGATCGGAAGCGGTCGGTGGCAAGGGTGGCGGCGGTCGCCCGGACATGGCGCAGGCCGGCGGGCCCGACGGCAGTAAAGCAGCCGAAGCTTTGGCGGCCATCAAGGCGGCTGTTCAGTAACGCATCTGCGTGTACGCTATTCGGAGAAATACCGGCCCGGCGTGCGCCCGAGGGCACGGCGGAACATGGCGATGAAGGCGCTTTGCGAGGCGTACCCGAGATCGAACGCGACCGCGGTCACGCTCTCGCCGCGCGCGAGCCTGGCGAGTGCGGCCAACAATTTCACCTGCTGACGCCATTGCCCAAACGTCATGCCGGTCTCGCGGCTGAATAGCCGGGCCAGCGTGCGTTCACTGGCGCCCAACTCCCTTGCCCAGTCCTGGAGCGTTCGCGTGTCCGACGGGTCATCCAACAATGTGTCCGTGATCCGGCGCGCACGCCTGTCCGATACCATCGGCAGATGAAGCGGGGCGATCGGCAAGCCTTCGATACGATCCAGCAGAACCCGGATCAGGCGTGCGTCCGCGCTGTCCGGGGGTGGGTCGTCGGCAATCTCCATGGCGGCGATGATCAGTTCCCGCATCAGAGGCGACACCGTGACGACGCAGCATCTGTCCGGCAGACCCTGAAGGGCGTCTGGTTGGATATAAAGGGAGCGCATCGAAAGCGGGGTGCCCTGCGCTTGAACGTGGTGGGAAACACCGGGGGGAATCCACACGGCGCGCTGTGGTGGGACGACCCAGACACCGTTTTCGGTCGTGACCCGCATCACGCCTTTGACGGCATACAATAGTTGCGCGCGGTCGTGTGCATGCCAGTCGATGATATGGTCGGCCGGGCATTCGCGGGGCCGGGCGAGGATGATGCCGTGCCCCCGGTCGATATCGGGGATGGGCGGCAGAATGCGGTCATGCGCCGTCATGATCTTGTCTGTTTCCCGTTATTTATTGTCATTATAACCCATATTAGCCTTCTGGTGGCGCTGGTAAAGTCCGCGGAAATCGCCAATATTTGCTGGCATAACCAAGGACGTTTTCGATGACGCAAGGCGGATTGTTCAAGGACGGCTTGAAAAGCCGCGAGGTTTTTCTCGTGCTGACGGCAATCGCCATGCCGATCTCGTTTTCAACGTGGCAGGCGCTGTTCAACAACTTCGCCCACGATATCGCGAACTTGCAGGGTGACGGTGTCGGCTTCATTCAATCGTTCCGCGAAGTCCCCGGATTCCTGAGTTTTACCGTCATCATGCTGTTGGTGTGGTTCCGCGAGCAGCGGTTCACCGTCGCGTCACTGGCGATCCTCGGTATCGGCACCATGATCACCGGCTTCTATCCGTCGTTCTGGGGGCTGATGATGACGACCTTCGTGATGTCGGTCGGCTTCCACTATTTCGAGAGCCTGCACCAATCCCTGACCCTTCAGTGGATCGATAAGAAATCCGCGCCTGAAGTGATGGGGAAGATCGTCAGCGCGCGGTCTTTCGCGGCGCTGATCTCGTTCGGTATCGTGTATCTGATGTTGGACGCGGCGGGGTTTGATCTGAAATGGGTTTATCTGATCGGTGGCGGCGTCACGCTCGCTATCGCGCTATATGCGTGGTTTGGGTTCCCGGAATTCAAGGCGACCGTTGAACAGTCGAAACAGATCGTCATTCGGAAACGCTACTGGCTTTGGTACGCACTGGTGTTCATGTCGGGTGCCAGGCGTCAGATCTTCGTCGTCTTCGCCGGCTTCCTGATGGTGCAGAAGTTCGGATTTTCCGCCGGCGAAATGAGTCTGATGTTTCTCGCAAACATGGCGATGACAATCTACCTTGCGCCCAAGATCGGGCGCTTGATCGGCCGGATCGGCGAGCGTCGCATGCTGATTATCGAATACACCGGCCTGGTCGCGGTGTTTACAGGTTACGCCTTTGCGTCGGAAGCCTGGATGGGCGTCACCCTTTACATCATCGATCACGTGTTTTTCGCCATGGCCATCGCCATCAAGACCTATTTCCAGAAGATCGCCGACCCGGCCGATATCGCATCGTCGTCGGGGGTGAGCTTCACGATCTCGCATATCGTCGCGATCGTGATCCCTGCCGCCTTCGGGTTCCTCTGGCTAACGTCGCCTGCGTATGTTTTCCTGTCGGGAACGGCGATGGCGGCGGTCTCGCTCGTGCTTGCGTTCATGGTCCCGCGTGACCCCGAACCGGGTAACGAGTCCCTGATCTTCCGCATCATGCCGAAACCACAACCGGCGGAATGACGCCACCGGCATATCGGAAGGCAGATGACGAAACGTTTCGAAGGCACAAAGACTTACGTCGCAACGGATGATCTGAAAGTCGCGGTGAACGCCGCGGTCGGACTGGAACGTCCACTTCTGGTCAAGGGTGAGCCCGGCACCGGTAAGACCGTGTTGGCGGAAGAAATCGCCGCCGCGCTCGGTGCCCCATTGATCCCGTGGCACATCAAGTCGACCACCAAGGCGCAGCAGGGACTTTACGAATATGACGCCGTGGCGCGGCTCCGGGACAGCCAGCTTGGCGATGAGCGGGTCCACGATATCTCCAACTACATCGTGCAGGGGAAATTATGGGAAGCGTTCGAAAGCGAGCAACGTCCGGTCCTTCTGATCGACGAGATCGACAAGGCGGATATCGAGTTCCCGAACGACCTTCTGCTCGAAATCGACCGGATGGAATTCCACGTTTACGAGACCAAGGAAACCATTAAAGCCAAAAACCGGCCCATCGTCGTCATCACGTCGAACAATGAGAAAGACCTGCCGGACGCGTTTCTCCGGCGTTGTTTCTTCCACTACATCAAGTTTCCGGACGAAGACACCATGCGCGCCATTATCGACGTGCACTTCCCAGACGTTCAAAAGCGCCTGGTGAAGCAGGCGTTGGAGGTGTTCTACGAACTCCGCGATGTGCCGGGACTGAAGAAGCGTCCGTCGACATCGGAATTATTGGACTGGATCAAGTTGCTGATGATCGAGGAGATTCCGCCCGAAGTCCTCAAATCCGGCGATCAGAAAGACCTGATCCCGCCGCTCTACGGCGCGCTATTGAAGAACGAGCAGGACGTCCACATGTTGGAGCGCTTGGCGTTTCTCAACCGTCGCGAGGGGCGCTGATTAAGCGCGGCGATTGGCGTTTTCCAACAGTCGTGCTTTGATAGCAGGGTATGGACAAGTATCTCGACCCGGCCAGATTAGAGCAACTCGCGCTGCAGGCGTGGGAGTGGCTTTTGGCCCACGTCTTTATCTGGCAGACGGCGGTGCAGGCGGCGATCGTCATCGGCGCCATGTTGCTGGCGAAGGTCATTGCGCCGCACCTCGCAAAACTTATCGAGCGCACGGCCGACCATCCGCGTTGCCCGGGCTGGCTTAAGCACAAAGTCCGCGCGCAGGCCGCGCTCAGCTTCGCCTTCGTCTGGCTGGTGATTCAGTGGTTCTCAGTGTTCGCCGCCATCGGTGCCGCGTGGCCCCATCGTCTGATGGAGAGCGTCGTCTCGCTTCTGACCGCGTGGGTCGTTATCCGTTTTGCGTCGAGCTTTATCCGCGATCCCGGGTGGGCCAGGTCGCTGGCCTTCGTCGCCTGGTCGGTCGCGGCGCTGAACTTGGTTGGTTTGTTGGATCCGACGATCAAGACGCTCGACAGCATGGGGCTCAACATGGGCGATGTGCGGTTGTCCGTGCTTGGGATCATCAAGGCGGGACTCGTCCTTCTCGTGTTGTTGTGGGTGGCAGGTGCAATCAGCCGAGTCATCGAGCATCGATTGGACAGTTCGGCGTCATTGTCGCCATCGGCGCGGGTGTTGCTGGGCAAGTTCATCAAGGTCATCCTTATCGTCATCGCCATTCTTGCCGCGCTGGAGAGCATCGGCATCGACCTGACTGCACTCGCGGTATTCGGTGGTGCCGTCGGTCTCGGGATTGGTTTCGGTCTGCAAAAAGTGATCTCCAACCTGATTTCGGGCGTGATCCTTCTAATGGATAAGTCCGTGAAGCCGGGCGACGTGATCGCCATCGACAACACGTTCGGCTGGATCAACCGCTTAAGTGCGCGCTATGTGTCGCTGATCACGCGTGACGGTACAGAACATCTGATTCCGAATGAAGACCTGATCAGCCAGCGGGTTGAGAACTGGTCCTATTCGGACAGCCTGATCCGCCTCAAGCTGCCGATCGGGGTCGCGTACGAATCCGACGTTCCATTGGCGATGAAACTGGCCGTTGAGGCGGCGGAGGGTGTCGAGCGCGTGCTTGAAAACCCGGCACCGGTTTGCCGACTGATGGAGTTCGGCAGCGATTCCGTGAACCTGGAATTGCGCGTGTGGATCAACGATCCGCAAAAAGGCGTCGCCAACGTGCAATCCGATGTTCTGTTGAACGTCTGGAATGCCTATCACGAGCACGGGGTTGAATTTCCGTTTTCGCAGCGCGACCTTCACATCAAGTCCGCCGTGCCGCTCAAGGTGGAGATGGTCGGCAAGGACAATCCGGATACCGACAAAAGCTGATGTTTATCGATTTCTTTCTCAAGCTCCGCGATACTGGCGTGCCCTGCTCGCTCCGGGAATACCTGACCCTGGTCGAGGCGGTCGAGGGAGGATACGCGGAATTCGATATCGAAGGATTCTACTATTTGAGTCGCTCGGCGATGGTGAAGGACGAGCGTCACTTGGATAAATTCGACCGCGTCTTTGGCGAGGTCTTCAAGGGGTTGGAACCCGTCGAGGGCGAGCACGGCAAGGGGCACGAGATTCCGGAAGAGTGGCTGCGCAAACTGGCCGAGAAGCTCCTAACCGAAGACGAGAAGAAGCACATCGAGGCGCTCGGCGGCTGGGACAAGCTGATGGAGACGTTGAAAAAGCGTCTGGAAGAGCAGCGAAAGCGCCACCAGGGCGGCTCTAAATGGATCGGCACGGCGGGGACGTCGCCGTTCGGCGCATATGGATATAACCCGGAAGGGGTACGTATCGGTCAGGACGGCAATCGTAACTTCCGCGCCGTCAAGGTGTGGGATAAGCGCGAGTTCAAGAACCTCGACGACACGCTGGAACTGGGGACGCGCAACATCAAGGTGGCTCTCAGGCGGTTGCGCAAGTTCGCCCGCGAAGGGGCGCCGAGCGAGCTGGACATGGACGGCACCATCCGGGGCACGGCGAAGAAGGGCTTTCTGGACCTGCATATGCGTCCGGAGCGCCATAATGCGGTCAAGGTGCTGCTGTTTTTCGATGTCGGCGGGTCAATGAACCCGCATATCCGCGTGATGGAGGAATTGTTCTCGGCCGCGCGCGGCGAGTTCAAGCACATGGAGTATTTCTACTTCCACAACTTCCTGTATGAACGGGTCTGGCGCGACAATCGGCGTCGTCACTCGAACACCATTCCGACATGGGACGTGCTCAGGACATATCCGCACGATTATAAAGTGATCGTCGTCGGTGACGCCTCAATGAGCCCCTACGAGATCGCCATGCCCGGCGGGAGTGTCGAGCACTGGAACGAGGAGGCGGGCGCGGTCTGGCTGCAGAGGCTTTTAAGGGTCTACCCAAAGACGATCTGGCTGAATCCGGTGAAGCGCGACTGGTGGGATCACACGCAATCGGTGGGGATGGTCCGTGACCTGATGGAAGACCGGATGTTCCCGCTCACCCTCGACGGTCTCGAGGGCGCGATGCGGGAACTTTCCAGGTAGTTACTGAACGTCAGCGGCGACGCGCAGCGTGACGATCTTGTCGGGGTCTTGGACCAGCCCGTTCTGGGAGTCGTCGCCTTTCTTGATGGCGTCGACGAATTCCATCCCATCCACGACTTCGCCCCAGATCGTGTACTTCCCATCGAGCCATTCGCTCGGTGCGTACATGATGAAAAATTGGCTGTCGGCGCTGTTCGGATTCTGTGCGCGCGCCATGCCGACGGTACCCCGGTAAAAGCGCTCGAACTTGGTGAATTCGGCCGGGATATTCTGCCCGGAACCACCGGTCCCGTTGCCGTCGGGATCGCCGGTCTGCGCCATGAAGCCGTCGATGACGCGGTGGAAGACCAGCCCGTCGTAGAACTTCTGTCGCACCAGCTCCTTGATGCGTGCCACGTGTTTGGGCGCGATGTCGGGACGCATCTCGATGACGACGCGGCCGTCCTTGAGTTGCAGGTAAAGCGTGTTTTCAAGATCAGCGGCGGATGCGGTGTCGGTCATGGCAAATATTGTGAAGAGCGCGAGAACGGCAGTGCCCAGAAGGCGGCGCATTTCAGTCTCCTAATCCGTTTTTAGGGCAAGGCCCGGTTCAACTATCCGCTGGTGTTCTGCCCGACCCCAACGGGGGCGTCAAGGCTCGCAAGTATTACAAATCCTAGAGTTCGAACTGCTTGAGGATCTCGGCGGCGGCGTCGGCCGGTGTGCGATTTCCAGACCGGACATCTTCTTCCATTTTGTGACCGAGGCTGCCCTTCTTGCGGACCTCGGCCAACAGTGTCGACGTCACTTCCTCCCACATCCAGCTTGCCGCCTGTTCGGCGCGGCGTTCGTCGATCAAACCCGCTTCGGTCATGACATCCCGGTATTTTTCAATCTTCTCCCAAACTTCCGGTATACCGTTACCCGTATGTGCAGAACACCGCATGACTTCCGGCTTCCAGACGGCGTGGCCGCCCCCCAGCATCCTGAGTGCCGACCAGTAATCCTGATAGGCGCGGTTGGCAGCTTTCTGGAGGTCGCCGTCGTTCTTGGTGACAACGAGAAGGTCCGCCATCTCGACAATACCTTTCTTGATCCCCTGAAGGTCGTCGCCGCCACCCGGCGCCACCAGCAGAACGAACATGTCGACCAGATCGGCGACGGCATATTCGGACTGACCGACACCCACGGTCTCGACCAGGACCACATCGAAGCCGGCGGCCTCGACCGCCATGATGGTTTCGCGGGTACGCCGCGCCACGCCACCCACTGAGCCCCCCGAAGGCGATGGCCGCACGTAGGCGCCGGGATGGCGGGCAAGTTTCTCCATTCTCGTCTTATCGCCGAGGATCGAGCCGCCGTGTTTGGGGCTGGACGGGTCGACCGCCAAAACAGCGACCTTGTGACCCTGCTCGACGACGTGCAAACCGAACGTTTCGATAAATGATGACTTACCAACGCCGGGCACGCCGGAAATGCCGATGCGGATCGACTTGCCGGTGTCAGGCAGCAGCCGGGCGATCGCTTCGCTGGCCTGCAGGCGGTGGTCACGGCGTGTCGATTCTATGCGGGTAATCAGGCGGGCCAGTGCGCGGCGGTTGCCCTCAAGCACGCCGTTCGCGAGTTCGTTCGTGTCGCTCACGTCTTCTTCCGTTTCTTCTTTGCTTGCTGGGCGTCGGCGGCTTTCTTTTCGTCGAACGAAGAGCCGAAGGTATGCATCGCCATGACGATGAGTTTTTCGCGTTGTTCTTCTGGCAGGTCGTTCAGCAGCTGCGACTTGTCATCATGGATGGCCAGGGCCTGTTCGATCAACTGCGCGCGGCCGGGCGGCAGGTTCTTCTTACGCTCCAGTTCCTGGGACGCACTGTCGATGGCTTGGCGAACCAGGGTTTCAGGTAAGATGTCATCGTCGCCCGCGGCGGGCGCGGGGGGCGCAGGCTCCGGTTTCGGCGGACGCTCACCACGCTTCACAGCCTCGATCGCGTCCAATTTGTCACGCGCGCTCTTGTCGATGAAAATCGAGAGGAGTGCACGCTTCAGGAACTTGCCGGCCATGCCGTTCGCACCTCAATGTGGTGACGGGCGAACGTAACAACACGCTTGCGCCCGCGAATCATTTAAGTAACGGTAAGACTGTGAATTTTCCTTGTAAACGCTGATCTCCGATGGCCAACGTGCCGGGCACAGACATAAAGTGTGAACTATGAGACGTAACCGAGACGCAAAGATCGTCGCGACCCTGGGACCCGCCAGCAGTACCGAAGCACAGATTTCCGAGCTTTTTGAAGCGGGGGTCGACGTGTTTCGCATGAACTTCTCGCACGGTGAGCATGAGGGCCACCGCGAACGCTATAACATTGTACGTGGCCTGGAGCAGAAGTATGGCAGGGCCGTCGCGATCTTGCTGGATTTGCAGGGGCCGAAACTCCGCGTCGGTGATTTCGAGGGTGGGAGCGTCGAGCTAAAGAGCGGTCAAAAGTTTCGTCTTGAGGCGAAACTTCAGGTGGGTAACACCGAAGTCGCCTGTTTGCCGCATCCGGAAGTGTTCGATGCCCTGGAGCCGGGGACGGATCTGTTGCTGGACGACGGCCGTCTGCGTCTTAAGGTGCTCGAACACGGTAACGACTGGGCTGAAACGGAAGTCGTCATCGGTGGTGAGCTCTCAAACCACAAAGGCCTCAATGTGCCGAGCGTGATTCTCGACGTCAGCCCTTTGACGCCCAAGGATATCGAAGACATGCGCTTCGGTCTCGATCTCGGGGTCGATTTCGTCGGTTTAAGCTTCGTTCAGCGTCCGGAAGACATCGCGGAGGCGAAGAAAATGATCGCCGGCCGTGCGCACGTGATTTCCAAGCTGGAGAAACCCCAGGCGTTGCATCGCCTTGACGAGATTGTCGATCTCTCCGACGCCATCATGGTGGCGCGCGGCGACCTTGGCGTTGAAGTTCCGCCCGAGGACGTGCCGCTTTTGCAGAAACGCATCCTTCGTGCCTGCCGTCGTGCCGGGAAACCCGTGATCGTGGCGACTCAGATGCTGGACAGCATGATCCATGCGCCAACCCCGACCCGGGCGGAAGCCTCCGATGTCGCGACCGCGATTTATGACGGCGCTGACGCGGTGATGCTGTCGGCGGAAACGGCGGTTGGCGACTACGCGCGCGAAAGCGTTGCGATGATGGACCGCATCATCATGCGGGTCGAAAAAGACTCGGTCTATCGCGAGATGCGCGAGAACGAACGCCGCGCCCCGGAAGCGACGGCGGCGGACGCCATCACGGCCGCTGCCCGGCAGGTTGCCGATACGATTTCAGCGGCGGCCGTCGTCACGTTTTCAACGACGGGGTCGACGACGATCCGCGCCGCCCGCGAGCGGCCGGTGGTCCCGATTCTGGGGCTGACTCCCCGCGTTGACACTGCACGCCGCTCGGCGCTGATCTGGGGCGTTCATTCGGTGCAGACGCAAGACTGCCACACGTTCCGAGAAATGGTCACCAAGGCGATCCATGCCGCCAAAACCGAAGGCTTCGCGGAGCCGGGTGACCCCATCGTGATCACGGCGGGTGTGCCGTTCGGCACCCCGGGTGCGACGAATATCCTCCGTATCGCCTGGGTCGAATAGGACGTCTGCATGAGTCAGACGACTGATGGTCCGGTTGGTGGCCCGTCGCCACTTCCCGATCGCACGGCTTTGATTGGCGCTCTGTACGCCGTCGGTGCGTTTGGCACGTGGGGTGTCTTGCCGATCTATTTCAAGATCATGGAGGAGACCCCGCCGGCTGAGATTCTGGCTCACCGTATCGTCTGGTCTGCACTGTTGGTCGGATTGATGCTCAAAGCCCTCGGGCGGTGGCGAGAAGTACGCGCAATTCTTGAGAACCGCCGGCTGATGATGTGGCTATGCGTGTCGTCGGTGTTGCTGTCGGGGAACTGGATGCTGTTCATCTGGGCAGTGACCAATGGCTACATTCTGCAAGGTAGCTTGGGCTACTACATCAATCCGATGGTGAATGTGGTGCTTGGCGTTGTGCTTCTGGGTGAACGGCTGTCGTGGGCGCAGTGGACCGCGGTCGGATTGTCCGCTATCGGCGTCGGGGTTCTTGCCTTTGGGTTGGGTGAATTTCCTTGGATCGCGGTATCCCTTGCGCTGATGTTTGGATTCTACGGTTATGTACGCAAAACGGCTCCGGCCGGTGCGGCGACAGGGTTATTTGTAGAAACCCTTGTGGTCGTCTTGCCGGCGTTTGGGTATCTCATGTTCCTGGGATGGAACGGGGATGGGGCGTTTGGAGCCAAATCCTGGGGGTATGATCTGTTGCTTATTTTCGGCGGTGTGATTACCGCATCCCCATTGATCATGTTTACCGCAGCCGCCAGGCGTCTTCGTTACGCGACGGTCGGCCTGTTTCAGTATTTGGCCCCGACGATGCAATTCCTCGTTGCGGTGTTCGTATTCGGTGAAGCCTTCACGGATGCGCATAAGATTACGTTCTGCATGATATGGGTGGCGTTGGCGATTTACTCTGCCGACACATTCATGGCGCGGAGGCGCGCCGCATGATCGCCGATCTCGCCCGCATCCTGCTTGATGTCGTAACACCTGTCGCCGTCTGTGCCGCCGTCGGTTTTATCTGGGCTAAAAAGAAGCAGCCGTTCAACAGTGAGATGGTGACCCGTCTGGTGTCCAACGTCGGGGTGCCGTCACTCGTTTTCTCGACACTCGTCACTGTGCAGGTCGGCGGCGGGCTGTTCATGGAAATGGCGTTGGCGGCGTTTGTCACCAGCGTGTTCTTCTTCGCGATCGGTTGGGTGATCCTGAAACTGACAGGGTTGCCGATGCGCACGTACCTGAACCCGATCGCGTTCGCGAATACGGGAAATATGGGGTTGCCGCTCTGTCTTTTGGCGTTTGGTGAGGAGGGGCTCGCGCTTGGTATCGCGTATTTCGTGATCAACGTGATCCTGTTGTTGACCGTCGGCATCGCCGTCGCATCGAACGAGTACAATTTCAAGGATGTCGTCAAACGTCCGTTCATCTATGCGCTTATCGCGGCGGGCGTATTTGTTATTGGGGATATCGAAGTCCCCAAAGCCGTGATGTCGACGACCAAGCTGCTTGGAAACTTCTCCATACCGCTCATGCTGATCACACTGGGATACTCATTGGCGACATTGCAGATCGTCAGCGCCAAAAGGGCTGCGTTTATCTCGTTCTGCAGGCTGGGAGTAGGGATCCCCGTCGGCTTTGGCTCGGCGATGCTATTCGGATTTACCGGCGCGGCGTACGGCACCCTCGTGATCATGTGTTCGATGCCGGTCGCGGTGATCACGTTCCTGCTCGCGGAGAGCTACGGCGCCGATGGAAAAGCCGTCGCGGGCTCGGTCATCATCTCGACGTTGGCGTCGTTCGCCGTCATGCCTGCGCTTTTGTGGGTGTTGATGGGGTAGGGGTTATTCCGCCGCTTGCGGCGCCCGCCCCGGGTCGCGGAAGGTCGCGATGAGATCGTCTTCGCACGCCTTCGCTGCTTTGATGTTCGCTTCTTTGACATGCCCGAAGCCGCGCATGCGCATCGGCAAGCCGGCAAGCTGCAGGGCGGCGGCATGATTTTCAGCAGTTAGATTGTCGGCGATCTCGGCAAGCTGTTTCTCGTAATCCTCGATCAACTGCCGTTCCAACTTTCGTTCGGCGCTGTACCCGAAGATATCGAGCGCGGTCCCGCGCAACCCCTTAAGACCCGCCAGAAAACGGAAAGCCGGCATGATCCAGGCACCGTATTCCTTTTTCTTTAGATGACCAGTGTCGGGGTCCCGCTCCGCGAGTAACGGTGGTGCGAGATGGAATTTGATGTTGCCGCCATCGGCGAATGTTTCACGCACTGCTTTCTCGAAACGGCCGTCGGTATAAAGTCGGGCGACCTCATACTCGTCTTTATAAGCCATCAGCTTGAACAATCCGCGAGCCACCGCCTCGGTCAGTGCGGTCGACCCCGGAACAGCCTTCGTCTCGGCGGCGCGGATTCGTTCGACCCAGTCGCTGTAATGCGCGGCATAGGAATCATTCTGATACGCTTTCAGGTCGTCAATCCGGCGTTCGATAAATCCATCCAATTCAAACGCCTTCGGTTTTTCGTCATAGCGGCCGACGATTGCCTCGACCGCCTTCATGTCGTGCGCGGCGCGGCGGCCCCAGAGGAGCGCCTGCTTGTTGAATTCGACGGCGACACCGTTTAATTCGATCGCACGTTCGATGGCTTCAGCGGATACTGGCAGCAGGCCTTTTTGATAGGCGAACCCGACCAGCATCATGTTGGCGGCGATGGTGTCGCCCAAAAGCTTGCGGGCAAGCTGCGTCGCCTCGAAGAAGTCGACGGCGTCGTCGCCCGTTTCTTCGCGAAGTGTGCGCTTGAAGCCCTCTTCCGGGAACATCATGTCCGGCTGGCGTGTGAAATCGGCGGTCATGGTCTGGTGTTCGTTGACGACCGCGCGCGAATTACCGGACCTCAGTTTACCAAGCGTTTCCGGATCGGACGCCGAAACCATGTCGCAGCCGAGCATCAGGTCAGCGCCGCCCGCCGAGATGCGAACCGCGTGAATATCATGAGGGGCAGCGGCGAAGCGAAGGTGGGAATAAACCATGCCGTTTTTCTGGGCGAGCCCGGCGACATCCAGGACGGAAACACCTTTTTGTTCCAGATGCGCCGCCATACCGAGGATCGCACCGATGGTGACAACGCCCGTGCCGCCGATGCCCGTAACCACCATGTTGTAGGGATCACTGAGATCGACGGTTGCGGGGTCCGGTAACGCCGGGAAGGGGACATCCCCGACGGCTTTCGGCTTTCTGACCTGGGTATCTTCGACGGTGACGAAGCTTGGGCAGAAGCCGTCCAGGCACGAATAATCCTTGTTGCATGCCGACTGATCGATGGCGCGCTTGCGGCCGAGTTCGGTCTCCTTGGGAGTGACCGCGACACAGTTGGATGCGATGCCGCAGTCGCCGCACCCTTCGCAGACGAACTCGTTGATGAAGACGCGTTTGGCCGGGTCCGGAAAAAGCCCGCGCTTGCGGCGGCGGCGCTTTTCCGCGGCGCAGGTCTGATCGTAGATCAGCGCCGATACGCCCTTGATCGTGCGGAGTTCGCGCTGCACATGGTCCAGTTCGTCGCGGTGATGAATATCGACGCCGGGCGGGAAGCCGTAATTCATCGGATATTTGTCGGGTTCGTCCGTCACGACGACGATCCGGTGAACACCTTCCGCCCTGATCTGTTGCGCGATAATCGCGGGATTGAGCGTGCCGTCGTGGGTTTGCCCCCCGGTCATCGCGACGGCGTCGTTATAAAGGATCTTGTAGGTGATATTGACGCCCGATGAGACCGCTGCGCGGATCGCCAGAAGGCCCGAATGGAAATACGTGCCGTCACCCAGGTTGGTGAAGATGTGCGGTGTTTCGGTGAACGGCGCTTGGCCGATCCAGTTGGCGCCTTCGCCGCCCATGTGGGTGAAGGTGGAGGTGTCGCGGTCCATCCAGATCGCCATGTAGTGGCAGCCGATCCCGGCGGCGGCGCGAGAGCCTTCGGGCACGTTGGTAGATGTATTGTGCGGACACCCAGCACAGAAATAGGGGATGCGTTTCATGTCCGGCTTGCCGGACGCGAGCGACTGCTCTTTCCGCGTCAAAAAATCCAATCTGTCCTTGATCCTATCGGAGGTATGGAATTTCTCGATCCGCTTGGCGATGGCACGCGCGATCATGGCGGGGGTCAATTCACCCGCGGACGGTAGTATCCATTCACCGTTCTCGTCGAACTTGCCGACGACCCGGGGGCGGACGTCCTCGCGCCAGTTGTAAAGCTGCTCTTTTAACTGGTTCTCGATGACGGCGCGTTTCTCTTCGACGACGAGGATTTCGTCCAGCCCTTCGGCGAAGTGGCGGGCGGACTCTCGTTCCAGCGGCCACGGCATGGTGATCTTGAACAGCCGGATGCCGACCTCGGCGGCGTGTTCTTCGTCGATCCCCAAGTCTTCCAGCGCCTGAAGAACATCCATGTAAGCTTTGCCGGTGGCGCAGATTCCGAGTTTCGCTTCCGGATTGTCGATGGTGACCCGGTTCAGCTTGTTGGCCCTGGCGAAGGCGAGCGCGGCATAAATCTTGTGGCGATGCAGCCGGCGTTCCTGGTCGAGTGGGACATCCGGCCAGCGGATGTGCAGGCCGCCGTCCGGCATCTCATAGTCCTCGGGCATTACGAAGTCATACAGGTGCGGCCCGATGTCGACGGACGCCGATGTGTCGATATTGTCGGTGATGCACTTGAGCCCGACCCAGAGTCCCGAATAGCGCGACATCTGGATGCCGATCAGCCCCAGTTGCAGAATTTCTTCCACGTTCGCCGGATGTAGGAACGGAATCATCACATCCATGAACGCGTATTCGCTTTGGCTTGGGACCGTCGATGACTTACACGCAGGGTCGTCGCCGGCGAGGGCGAGGACACCCCCGTGGGGCGCCGTGCCGGCCATGTTGGCATGGCGGAAGACGTCACCCGTGCGGTCGACGCCCGGGCCTTTGCCGTACCAGATCCCGAACACGCCGTCGTATTTGGCGCCCTCGAACATATTAACTTGTTGTGAGCCCCAGAGGGCCGTCGCAGCGAGGTCTTCGTTGACGGCGGGTTGGAATTTGATGTCGTTGTCGCGAAGAAGGTGCCCGGCCTGGCCGAATTCCTGGTCGAGCCCGCCCAAAGGCGAGCCGCGGTAACCGGTCACGAAACCAGCCGTATTGCGGCCGTGTGCCCGGTCCAGCGCCTTCTGCATCAGCGTCAGGCGGACCAGGGCCTGCGTGCCGGTCAGATAGACGCGGCCGGTTTCAAGTGTGTATTTGTCTTCAAGGGTCGCACGTATCAATGACATGTCTGCACCCGCACCTCCCATTGCTTGAAAGGTAGTGTGCCTGTGCCTTTAGAACAATAGGTCATATGTGCTGACCTATAAAACGCAAGAATCGTGCAGGCGATGGCCGGGGGGCGTGAAGAAGTATTCGCCTGAACCGTTTCAGCACGGAACATAATTCCGGGTGATTTCGAAGCCCTCAACGGTTATACCGGTCGTGCTTTAGGATTCGAAGATTGGTTGGTCGATGACTGTTCTCGTTACCGGTGTCGCCGGGTTCATTGGATTTCACACGTGTCGGGCGCTTGCTGAACGCGGCGAGCGGATCATCGGTGTCGACATCGTCAATGACTACTACGACCCGGTGTTGAAGCGTGCGCGGCTTGCGGAACTGGGTAAGCTCGACGGCTTTACGTTTGTCGAGGCCGACATCGCCGACAATGACGCCATGCAGGCGGTCGCCAAGGCCCACCCCGATATCACCCGGATCGTCAATTTGGCGGCACAGGCCGGGGTGCGCTATTCGCTGATTAACCCGTTCGCGTACACCCGGTCCAACGTCGAAGGGCATTTGGTGATGTTGGAAATGGCCCGGCACCTGA
Organism: Rhodospirillales bacterium; assembly: GCA_017644185.1. Lineage (GTDB taxonomy): Bacteria > Pseudomonadota > Alphaproteobacteria > Rhodospirillales > Casp-alpha2 > UBA4479. Next base: position 77,678 of record JAEPMA010000002.1, on the reverse strand, counting down.
AAAATTTCGAGCATTTCGTCTATGCGTCGTCGTCGTCGGTTTACGGCGCGAATAAGGAATTGCCGTTTTCCGTCGAAGAACGCGTCGATCAACCGGTGTCCCTTTACGCCGCGACCAAACGCGCGGGCGAGCTGATGTCGCATTGCTATTCCCGGCTGTACGGTATTCCCGCGACGGGGCTTCGTTTCTTCACCGTGTATGGTCCGTGGGGCCGCCCCGACATGGCGGCCTGGATATTCACCCGCAAGATTTTGGCGGGCGAGCCGATCGAAGTCTTCAATGAAGGCGATATGCGCCGCGATTTCACCTACATCGACGACATTATCAAGGGCGTGATGGCCGTTCTCGACCATGTTCCCGATGCCGAGGTGCCGGAACGGGTATACAACCTGGGTAATCACCGTGCCGAAAAACTGACGGATTTCATCGCCACGCTTGAAGCGGCACTCGGTAAGAAGGCGGACGTAATCCTGAAGCCGATGCAGCAGGGGGATGTGAAAGAAACCTTCGCCGACATCGAGGCGAGCCGCCGCGACCTCGGTTTCGAACCGGTGACTTCGATCGAGGAGGGTATTCCGCAGTTCGTGGACTGGTATCGCCATTACCACGGCAATCAAAGTGGCTGACACACCGGCGCCGGGGACATTCGGCCCGATCCTTCCCCGTCATGTGTTCCTGCTGATCTCGCTGGCGATGATCTGGGGTACGTCTTTTCTGGTGATCAAGATCGGCGTCCAGTACATGCCGGCTCTGCCACTGACCGCAATCCGTCTTATCTCGGCGGCGTTGATGATGGTGATGTTCGCGGCGATTACGCGGACCCGCTATCCAATCGGTGTCGTGGCCTGGGCATACTGCTTCGTGCTCGCATTTTTCGGCAACAGCCTGCCGTTCTTCCTGATAACCTGGGGGGTCGAAGGCATCGCCAGCGGCCGGGCCGCGATCCTGATGGCGGTGATGCCGCTCGCAACGTTGGTGCTGGCGCATTTCTTCACGCCGGGCGACCGCCTCAAGCCGCAGAAACTCTTGGGTATATTGTTGGGGTTTGGGGGGATTGTCGTGCTCGTTGGACCGGCGGCCTTGAAGGGGTTGGGGGGAAGTTTGTTGCACCAGCTGGCCGTCGCGTCGGGGGCGATCTGCTACGCGATCTCGGTGATTATCGTCCAGCGCATGCCACCCGCGCCCTTGGTTGGACGCGCCACCCTGATGCTGGTGTTTGCGGCGTTACAACTGGCGCCCATCGCTTTTTGGTTATCGGGGTGGAAGATACCCGAATTCTCGTTTGAAGGTTGGTGGGCGCCAATCTATCTGGGGGTGCTCTCGACCGCGTTGGCAACGTTGATTCTGTTCAAGCTGTTGAGCGAGCGGGAAGCCTCGTTCGTCGCGTTCCAAAATTATCTCGTTCCCGTGTTCGGTGTCTTCTGGGGGGCTTTGTTGCTGAATGAGGATGTCAGCCTGCAAGCCGTTGCGGCGTTGCTGCTGATTTTATCCGGAATTTACGTCGCCAACCGCCGGCGCAGCGGATAACGAGACAAATCCGTAAAGACCCCTGACACGGTTGCCGGTTCCAGGCTATGAATGCAGCCGAAGACCGAGGGGAGGAAGAGATGTTCCAGGGGTTCGAGCAAAGCCGTATCGCCGTCGACGGCGTCGGCCTAAACGTGCGTTACGCGGGCGAAGGCCCTGCCGTCGTTTTGCTGCATGGCTATCCACAGACACACATCATCTGGCGCCATATTGCGCCCGTACTGGCCGGGACCCATACCGTCGTCGTGCCGGACACGAGGGGGTATGGTGACAGCGACTGCCCCCCGTCGGACCCCGATCACCGTAACTATTCCAAACGCACCATGGCCAACGACGTCGTCGCGTTAATGCACGCGTTGGGGCACGACAACTTTTCGGTCGTCAGTCACGACCGGGGTGCAAGGGTCGGCTATCGACTCGCACTCGACCATCCGGACCGCGTCGATCACTACATGTCCCTCGACGTCGTGCCGACGCACGAGATGTGGGTTTCGACCAACAAGGACGCGGCCATGGGCAGTTTCCACTGGATGTTCCTGGCGCAGCCGGCGCCGCAGCCGGAAACCATGATCGGTTTCGACCCGGACGGTTGGATCGAGTGGCTCCATAAAAGCTGGGCAGCCCCGGATTTTACATTCGAGGCGCATGCGATGGACGAATACAAACGGGCGTTCAGAAACCCCGACGTGATCCGGGCCACATGCGAGGATTACCGTGCGGGCGCGACTTGCGATGACGAGGACGATGCCACCGACTTCAACGCCGGGCGCAAGATCCAGTGTCCGATCACCTGCCTTTGGGGCGGCGCGCGCGCCAAGGGTGGGCCGAAATCGAAAAGTCCGCTCGACATCTGGCGGAAATGGGGCGCGCACGACGTCGATGGCGAAGGCATCGGGACCAGCGGTCACTTCCTGCCCGAGGAAGCGCCCGACGACGTCATCCGTTGGGCCAGATCGTTTCTAAACGGAAACGGGTAAGTGTCTCGATCCGACGCTGACGCCGACCTGATCAAGGGGGCGGCGTTCCTGGTCGCGGGATTCACCGTCATTCCCTTGATGGACGTGGCGGCGAAGGACCTTGGCGGTCAGGGGTATGCGCCGGTGCTGGTAGCGTGGGCCAGATTCGCTATCTCGGCTGTCGTGTTATCTCCGATCCTTCTTAAAACCGGTACTGTCGGCCAGATGACGGGGCCGGGGTGGAAGATGCAGGTGTTCCGTGCCGTCATGCTGGCCTCGGCGACGGTGTTGTTCTTCTCGGCGCTGGTGACAATGCCGATGGCCGACGCGCTCGCTGTCTATTTCGTATATCCCTTCCTGATCACCTTGCTGGCGCCGCTGTTGTTGAGCGAGAAGGTCGGTATTCGGCGTTTCCTGGCTGTGTTGATCGGGTTTTGCGGATCATTGTTGATTATCCGTCCGGGATTTCAAGAAGTGCCGGCGGGGGTCTATTACGTGCTCGCGGCGTCGGTCTGTTTCGCGTTGTTCAATCTGCTGACCCGTCGTCTGAGCGGCAGCAGCGACCCCTGGGTCACGGTTTTTTATCAGTCCGTCGTCGGGGCGGTGGTGTTGACCCCCTTCATTGTTCCCCACTGGCAATTGCCCGATCTTCGCGCGCTCGGCTTGATCGCGATGATCATCTTTGCCGCAGTGATCGGCCACTGGCTGCTGGTCAAGGCTTACGAGCAGGCCCCGGCGTCTTTGTTGGCGCCGTTCGGGTACTTCGAGATGGTTGCCGCCGTGGTGCTCGGCTATCTCTGGTTCGGGGATTTCCCGGATGAACTGACGTGGTGCGGTATTGCCGTGATTATTGCGACGGGGATCTACATCTCGGTCCGCGAACGCAAACGCAAGCAGGTGCTACGTGCCCGGCCGGACCCGCAGATCTAGGCGATATCACCCAAGCGTTACGTCCAGGAACATCATGCTGACAAACCCGATCATGATGCCGACGGTCCCATAGATCGCGACCTTGCTGCGATGCGTTTCCGGGATGATCTCGTCTGAGATCACCCAAATCATCGCGCCGGCGGCAAAGGTCAGTCCCCAGGGCAGCATGACTTCCGAAAAGCTGACGACACTTGCGCCGACGACCCCGCCGATGGGTTCGACCAAACCGGTTAACGACGCCACCAGGAAGGCGCGAAGCCGCGAATACCCCTGTGTCAGCAGCGTCGCGGCCACGGCCAGGCCCTCGGGGATGTTCTGGATTCCGATGCCGACGGCCAGCGCGCGGCCGTTGTCAAAATCGCTGCCTCCGAAACCGACGCCGACGGCCATGCCTTCGGGGAAGTTGTGGAGCGTGATGGCGATGACGAACAACCAGATCCTGGCAAGATCCTTGGGGTCCGCGCCTTCGGGGCCAGTAATAAAGTGCTCGTGCGGGGCGAATTGGTGGATCATCCAGAGCGCCGCGCCGCCAAGTAATATGCCGCAGACAGCGAGCCCCGCTTGCGCATTCTCGCTCTCGAACACGACGGCGGCTGCATCCAGACCTGGCAGGATCAGCGAGAAGATACTGGCGGCCAGCATGACGCCGGCGGCAAAGCCTAGCATCATGGTTTCGGTCCACTCGCCCGGGCGTCCGAAGACCAACGCGGGTATCGCCCCGATCGAGGTGCATAGCCCGGCCAGCAGGCTGCCGACGAAACCCAGCATGACGACGGAAGTCATATCGGTCACTTCAGCGGCCTTTCATCAGGACTTGTAAAGAGCTTCTAGACGGTCGCCGTAGACGGCTTTGACGATGTGGCGGCGTACTTTCATGGTCGGGGTCAATTGCTCGTTGTCGACGCTGAACGGCTCGGAGGCGATGATGAAGCGCCGCACTTTTTCGATGTTACTCAGCGACTTGTTGACGCGGCCGAAGGCGGGGGCGAGCGCGTTGTGCAGTTCCTTGTCGCTGGCCAGGTCCGACAAATCGCCTTTCTTCTTGTTGGCGCGCTTCCACTCCGTCAGCCAGCCTTCGTCGGGGACGACGACGGCGACGAGATTGGGACGCTTATCCCCATACACCATGGCCTGGGAGAGTTCGGGCTCTGCGATCAGAATGCCTTCGACGCGCTGCGGGGCGATGTTGTCGCCGCCGGAATTGACGATGATATCCTTCTTGCGGTCGGTGATCATCAAATGGCCGTTGTTGTCGAAGTTGCCGACGTCGCCGGTATGCAGCCAACCATCTTTGATCGCTTCACCGGTGGCTTCATCGTTATTCCAGTACCCCTGCATGACCAATTCCCCGCGCACACAGATTTCGCCGTCACCGGCGATCTTTACCTCCGTGTCAGGGAGCGGCCGGCCGACCGTATGGAGGCGCGCATCGGGTGCGCGGTTGACCGAAATCACGGGTGCGGATTCCGTCTGGCCATAGCCTTGCAGGATACGAAGTCCGAGTGCGGTAAAGAATAGGCCGATGTCCGGGTTGAGGGGCGCGCCCCCCGAAACCAATGCCTTCAGCCTCCCGCCGAACCGTGCGCGCACCTTATCGCGAACCAGCTTGTCGAGGATGCGATCCTGCGCGCAGTCGACCAGTCCGAGTTTTCCGTCGTGATAATGCTTCTTGCCGAGTGAGAGCGTCTTCTCGAACATCGCTCTCTTTAGGCCGCCGGATTTTTCCACACCAAGGATGATCCGTTGGTGCAGCACTTCATAAAGCCTGGGGACGGCGGTCATGATTGTCGGCCGTGCTTCCAGCATATTCGCCGACAGGCTTTCGACGCCTTCCGCGTAATAAATCTCACCACCGATCGCGATCGGAAAGAACTGACCGGCGGTGTGCTCGTAGGAATGGCTTAAGGGGAGAAACGAGAGAAAGATTTCTCGCTCGAGCTTCAGGTCGCGTAGTGCATCCACCGCGCCCGCGCAGTTATGAAGGATAGAGCCGTGTGACAGCATCACACCCTTGGGCGTCCCGCCGGTGCCGGAGGTATAGATGATGCAGGCGGTGTCGGCGCGGTTGATCTGCTCCGCCATCTTGTAAACGTTCTCGTGGCGGGCCTGACCGGTCTCCAGGATATCCGCCATACGCAGCACCTTGGGACCGCCACTGTGCTTGGGCAGGTCCTCCATCACGATCACGAATTCGACGTGATCGATCCCGTCCGCGCCTGCCAGGACTTTCTCGGCTAACTTCGTCGTCGAGACAATGGCGCCCCTGGCGCCGCTGTCGGTCAGGACGTGCCGGTGATCGGCGGGGGTGTTCGTGGTGTAGGCGGGCGTCGTGATCCCGCCCGCCGCCATGATCGCGATGTCGGCAATCGGCCATGCCGGGCGGTTTTCGGACACCAGAACGATGCGGTCGCCGGACTGGACCCCAAGTGAAAGTAGTCCGCGAGCCAATGCGATGGCGCGGGCGTTGGCATCCGACCAGGTCAAACTCTCATAGACACCGTCCCGTTTCTTCCACAGAAACGGCTGTTCGCGGTAGGTCGCTGCCTGCTCGAAAAACATGGTGGCGAGATTGGGCCACTGATCGACGTTCATTTTTTCTTTGTCCTCCCTTGCGGTCTTACCGACATCGGTGTTTCGTGATGTTGGCAACACTTCGCTGAGTGACTTTATAAATTCTTTGAGACGGGTATCCAAACACCATGACGACTGCGCAAAAATCTCTGACGGCCCCGGAATCGATGGTCTGGAACCTGGCCGACCTCTACCAAGGGCCTGACGACCGGGCGCTCGAAGCCGATCTTGATGCCGCCGAAGCCGATGCGCGGGCGTTTCAGAGTGCCCACCAGGGCCGCCTTGACGCGATGAGCGGCGCCGAGTTGGGCGCCGCGGTCGAGGTTTATGAGGGGATTTTGGAGCGTGCTTTCAAGGTCATCAGTTATGCCCAGCTTCTTCACGCCGCCGATACCGCAGATCCGGATATTTCTCGATTTCATCAATCTTGCCAGGAGCGGGTCAACGACATCACCGGGCAGACATTGTTCTTTACGCTTGAGTTGAACCGTATCGACGATACAGCCTTGGAAGACAAGCTTGCAGACCCTGCGCTGGCCCGCTACCGCCCCTGGATCGAGGCTGAACGCCTGATGCGGCCTTATCAGCTTGCCGACGACCTGGAGCAGCTTTTACACGACAAGTCGGTGACCGGGCGGTCTGCCTGGGCACGGTTGTTCGACGAGACAATGGCGGAACTTCGGTTCGTGTTCGGTAAGGAAAGCCTGACGCTTGGCGAGGTTCTGAACCGCCTTTCTGACAGTGACGAGAAAGTTCGTGAACGGGCAGGCCTCAGTCTCTCCGCCGGGCTCAAATCCCGTATCCGCCTTTTCTCGCTGGTGACAAACACCATCGCCAAAGACAAAGAGATCGAAGACACCAAACGCGAGTTTCCACGGCCGTTTTCGAGCCGAAACCTCGCCAACCAGGTCGAAGACGAGGTCGTCGATGCGCTCGCAGATGCGGTTACGTCGAGCTATGGACGGCTCAGCCATCGCTATTACGCCCTCAAGGCGCGCTGGTTCGGCGTCGGTAAACTGAACTGGTGGGACCGCAACGCACCATTCCCGAAAACCCATGAGCGGCGGTTTTCGTGGGAGCAGGCGCGGGATACCGTGCTTGGCGCCTATGCGGGCTTCGCGCCGCAAATGGCGGAAACGGCATCGACCTTCTTCGATAAAGGCTGGATCGACGCTGAGCCTCGGCCCGGCAAGAACTCCGGTGCTTTCGCGCATCCGGTTGTGCCGTCGGCGCATCCGTATGTGTTGATGAATTTCTACGGCAAACCGAGGGACGTGATGACCCTCGCGCACGAGTTGGGCCATGGCGTGCACCAGGTACTGGCCGCGCCACAGGGAACGTTGCTGTCCCACACACCGCTAACGCTTGCTGAAACCGCGTCGGTGTTCGGTGAAATGCTGACGTTCCGCGCCATCCTGGACGTTGAACAAGACGTAGCTAAGCGCCGGGTACTTCTGGCCGGCAAGGTCGAGGACATGTTGAACACTGTGGTCCGCCAGATCGCCTTTCACTGTTTCGAGACGCGTGTCCACGACGCCCGCAAATCCGGTGAACTGACGGCCGATCAATTGGGCGATATCTGGATGGAGACCCAAGCGGAAAGCCTTGGTGACGCCATTCAACTCGACGATGATTACCGCACGTTATGGTCCTACATCCCGCATTTCGTACATACCCCGTTCTATGTTTACGCATACGCGTTCGGGGATAGTCTCGTGAACGCGCTTTATGGGCTCTATCAGGACGGTCATCCGAAATTTCAGGAGAAGTACTTCGACATGCTGGCCGCGGGCGGGACGCTTCGTCACAAAGAGTTGTTGGCGCCGTTCGGGCTGGATGCATCCGACCCGGCGTTCTGGAACCTGGGGCTCGACGTGATCTCCGGATTTATCGACGAACTGGAGCAGGATCTTCCTGAATGAGCGCCGGCATGGACGTTCACATCGTCTCGCGCAAAGCAAAAAAGTCCAACGGCGCGCCGCCGATCTTGTTCATTCACGGCGCATTCGCCGGGGCTTGGTGCTGGGACGAACATTTCATGCCGTGGTTCGCTAAGGCCGGTTTCGATGTGTCCGCCATCGATCTGCCGGGACGGCGGGGCCGGCCTGGCTATGATAAACTTCAGGACTTCACCCTTAGTGATTATCTTGATGCGGTCTTTGCCGCCATCGACAGCTTCGACGAGCCGCCCATCCTGATCGGTCATTCCATGGGAGGGTATCTCGCCTGGCGCGCGGCAGAGGCGCGAAATGTCGCGGCTTTGGTGATGATGGCGCCTGTGCCGCCGACCGGGCTTGCAGCGCCCGCGATGCAATTATTGATGTCGAACCCGGCTTTAGCGATCGACGTCGCGCAGGTGCATGCCGGCCAAATCGCGAGTGTCGACACCCTTCATGCATCGCTTTTTTCCGATGCGGTGCCGCTCTCGGTGGCGGAACGCTACATTGGGCGTTTCCAGGCCGAAAGCAGGCTTGCCGTCGCCGGGCTTTACGCACCACACCTTCCCAACGTGATGGCGTTATGGGGCATGCCGATCAAGGTCATAGGGGCAGGGAACGATCCGCTCATTCCTCCCGCTCACGTGCATTGGACGGGTTCCATTTGCGGCCGCGCAGCCCATATATATCAGGGAATGGGGCACGGGATGATGCTGGAAACCGGCTGGCAGCGGGTGGCGGAAGATATCGCCCAATGGCTGGTCGAAGAGGGGCTTAGTCGGGGAAGCTGAGCGCCGAATTACGGGAATCACGCCTCCTATGAGTGAAGACAACAGTTTCGGCGGCCGTGTCCGCCGTTATGCGAGGGTCGGCGGCGCCGTTAGTGGTGTCGCGGCCAAGGCCGTCGGCGGACGGGTGTTCGGCATCAAGCTGGACAAGGCCGAACACGCACGCGAAATCCATAAAGCGCTGGGCGGCCTCAAGGGGCCGTTGATGAAGGTGGCGCAAATCCTCTCGACCGTACCCGACGTTCTGCCGGAAGAATACACCCAAGAGCTGATCAAGCTGCAGACCAATGCACCGCCCATGGGCTGGGCGTTCGTGAAACGCCGCATGACGGCGGAGCTGGGTGCCGGGTGGCTGAAGCGGTTCGAGGCTTTTGAGCGGGATGCCTGCAAGGCGGCGTCCCTTGGCCAAGTGCATAGGGCGCGATCGCTGGATGGCCGCGATTTAGCCTGCAAGATCCAGTATCCCGACATGTCCTCGGCGGTCGAGGCCGATCTGAAACAGCTCAAGATCGTGTTCTCGATCTACCGCCGCTACGACAAATCCATCGACCCGAGCGAAATCCACATGGAGTTGTCCGAGCGGCTTCGCGAAGAACTGGATTACGAGCGTGAAGCGCAGAACATGCTGCTATACCGGCACATGCTGCGCGACGAGAGCTGTGTGCACGTTCCTGAACCGTTGACGGATATCTCGACCAAGCGTCTTCTGTCGATGACGTGGCTCGACGGCCAGCCGCTTCTGGACAGCCGGGATGCATCGTTGGAGATGCGCAATATGCTGGCGCTCAGCATGTTCCGGGCATGGTACGTGCCATTCTACAAGTACGGCGTGATCCACGGCGATCCGCATCTCGGTAACTATTCGACCCGCGATGACGGCACGATCAACCTGCTGGATTACGGCTGCATCCGGATATTCCCGGCCCAGTTCGTGGGCGCTGTGATCGATCTCTATTTCGCACTTCTGAACGACGATCACGACCTCGCGGTGCATGCCTACGAAACATGGGGCTTCAAGAACCTCGACAAAAAAGTTATCGCGATCCTGAACCAATGGGCGGAGTTCCTTTACGCGCCCTTGTTGGAAGACAAGGTGCAGACCATCCAGGAAAAGAGCGGCGTCCAGTACGGTGCCGGTGTCGCGGCCAAGGTCCATGCGGAACTGAAAGAGGTCGGAGGTGTGACACCGCCCCGCGAGTTCGTTTTGATGGATCGGGCGGCGATCGGGCTCGGCAGCGTGTTCACGCACCTGGCCGCCGAGATCAACTGGCATAAGACGTTCCACGAACTGATCGAAGGCTTCGATGTCAAAAAACTTGAAGAACGCCAGACGGCAGCCCTTAAGGACGTCGGTATTGATAACCCGCATTGATTCAAGTGCGCTTGTTGATGACGTAACCTCTGCTTACACTCGATCAACGACGCTATTGAGGGGATGACATGTTCGTCGAAGGTGGCGGCACCAAAAAGAAGTTCCTGCAGGAAGGTGAACTGCTGTTCAAGGATGGTGATCCCGGAGATGCGGCATTCATCGTCGACAGCGGATGCATCGGCATTTTCAAGCTGGTCGAAGGCGAGGAAGTCGAACTCGCGGTCCTGAACCCGGGCGAATTGTTCGGCGAGATGGCGATCATCGACGGCTCCCGCCGCATGGCACACGCCGTCGCCAAGGAAGAAACCGTGGTCATCGAGATTCCAGCGAAGACGCTGGAAGCCAAACTCGCCAAGTCCGACCCGTTCCTGCGCGCGATTATGAAGATTTTGGTGAACAGCCTGCGCAGCGTCCATCAGGCTTATATGCGGCGCGCCCGTTCGGTGACCGATTACCTGAACGCGATTCAGTACCACATTCAGGGGTTCCGGCTTTACCTGACGCGCCTCGACGAGGACGAAATGACCAAGGCCGGGATGCAAAAGCTGGCCGAGATCGACCGGCTGGTGGATGAACTTAGGAACGATTTCAAATCCCATCCGGACAAACGCTCGAACGTGCTTCAGGACAACGACGTCGAGCGCAAAAGCTGACGGGAACCGTCGAAAAGGGGAAATTATGCCGGGACCGATCTTTCACAATTTCGCCGCCGCGCCGACGCACGTCGCGCCGTTTTCACATGCCGTCGAGTGCGATGGTTGGGTGCAGCTAACCGGCCAGATGCCGACCGACCCTGACGATGACACCAAACCCCTACCTGACGGCGTTGGTGCACAGACGCGCCGGGTGATGGACAATCTGATCATTGTTTTGGGAGAACTCGGTCTCGGGTTGGAGCATGTCTTGTCGGCGCGGGTGTTCATCACCGAATTCGAGCGCGACTACGAAGAAATGAACGACGTCTATAAAAGCTATTTTCCCGCCGACCGGCTGCCGGCCCGGACATGTGTCGGCGTCACCGGACTGGCCAAGGGCGCATTGGTCGAAATCGACATGATCGCGAAACGGCCCGATTGATTGTCATTCCGGCGAAAGCCGGAATCCAGAGAGGCAGACGATGAGGCCGTATCCTGGACCCCGGCCTGCGCCGGGGTGACGCTAAGATTTACGCTACATGCCAATCACGTTGCGTTCGGGCCCGTACGGGAAGCCGGTGATATTCTCGGCACCGTCTTCGGTCAGCACTAGGATATCGTGCTCGCGGTAGCCGCCGGCGCCGGGCTCCCCCTCCGGGATCATGATCATCGGTTCCATAGAAACGACCATGTTCGGCTCCAGCACGGTGTCGATGTCCTCACGCAACTCCAGACCCGCCTCGCGTCCGTAATAGTGCGACAGCACCCCAAACGAATGGCCGTAGCCGAACGTGCGGCGGCCAAGGACGCCGTACGATCTGTAAATCTCGTTAAGTTCATTTGCGATATCGCAACAGCGCGCGCCGGGTTTGATTAATTCGAGGCCGCGTTCGTGCACCTCGACGTTGATCTGCCAGTACTTCAGATGCGCGTCCGAGACGTGATCGCAAAACAGCGTCCGTTCCAGCGCCGTATAATAACCTGCGATCATCGGAAAACAGTTGAGCGATAGAATGTCGCCGCTCTCGAGTTTCCGGGTCGTGACAGGGTTGTGCGCGCCGTCGGTGTTGATTCCCGACTGGAACCACGTCCAGGTGTCGCGAATCTCAGAATGCGGAAAGCGCTTGGCGATCTCGCGGACCATGGCGTCGGTCGAGGCGATGGCGATCTCGTGCTCCGGCACGCCGGGTGCGATGGCCTGGGCGCAGGCCGCGCCGCCGATGTCGGCGACATTGGCGCCGTGTTTGATCAGGTCGATCTCTGCTTCAGACTTGATCATCCTCAGTTTCATGCACGCAGCAGCGATATCCACGAATTCCGTCTTGGGGAATGCGGCCTTCAGCTTTTCCATGTTCTGCAGTGTCATGTGATCATACTCGATCCCGACCCGACCGCCGTCCTTGATCAACTTTTGCAAGGCCCGGAAGTAGTTGTCGCGCGTCCAGTCGGTGTAGATCAGGTTGTCGCCGACGGTGCGGCGCCAGGGCTGCCCGGCGTCGATGTTGGCGCTGACGGAGGTCTGGTTTTCGTGGTCAACGACGAGCGCGTAGAACCGTCCGAAATGACAGAACAGGAAGTCAGAATAATAGTTGATGTTGTGATAGGACGAGAAAAGGGTGGTGTCGATGCCGTCGACCGCCATCTGCGTTCTTAACGCTGCGAGGCGCCGCTCGTATTCCGCGCGTGGGAAGGTGTTTTCAACCCGCTCTCCGTTTCGGATCACGATGATATCTTCTAGCTGGTTCACGGCGCTCTCCCTCGATTTGCCGGGCTTAGAGCCGTTCTAGGCCCGGAACCGGAAAGCGGCAATGGTCTCGTTTGGGAATTCGGTGCGGACTCTTGAAAATAGGGGTGTGGGGTGCCACTTGTGCTAGTATCTCACAACCGGCATAACTGCTTGTTACCGCCGCCCAAACCGGCGGAAATAAGGTTGCGGGAATAAAAAAACGGGTCTGAGAGAGGATGTCATGAAAATTGCGATACCCAAGGAACGCGCACCGGGTGAAGGCCGTGTCGCCGCGTCCATCGAGGTCATCGGAAAGCTGATCAATCTCGGTTGCGAGGTGGTTGTCGAGTCGGGCGCCGGGGACGGTGCATCGATATCGGACGACGCCTTCAAGAACGCGGGCGCATCTATTGCCAAGGACTTCGCCGCAACCGTCAAGGATGCGGGGATGGTCTGGAAGATCACCGCCCCCAACAAGACCGAGAGCGGCAAGCTCTCGAAGGGGCAGGCGGTCTGTGCGCACCTTTCTGCTCTGACAGATCCTGAAGGAGTCGAGGTTTTGGCGAAGTCCGGCGCGACCGGCTACGCGATGGAACTGATGCCGCGTATTTCCCGGGCGCAGTCCATGGACATTCTTTCGTCGCAGGCAAACTTGGCGGGCTACAAGGCGGTCCTGAATGCCGCCGAAATCTATGGCCGGGCCATGCCGATGATGATGACGGCGGCTGGCACCGTGCCGCCGGCACGTGCGTTCATCATGGGTGTCGGCGTCGCCGGTCTGCAGGCCATCGCCACGGCGAAGCGCCTGGGCGCGGCAGTGTCCGCGACCGACGTCCGCCCCGCCACCAAAGAGCAGGTGGCATCTTTGGGGGGTAAGTTCCTCGAAGTCGATCCGGAGATGGAAAAAGAGGCGGAAACCGAGGGCGGCTACGCGAAAGAGATGCCGCCGGAGTACTTCGAAAAACAGAAACAGAAGGTGCGCGAGCACCTGCCCAAGCAGGACATCGTCGTCACCACGGCCCTCATCCCGGGCCGTCCGGCACCGAAACTGATCTCGAAAGACATGGTCGAGGGCATGAAATCGGGCGCGGTCATCGTCGACATGGCGGCGGAAGCGGGTGGCAACTGCGAACTGACCAAGCCGGGTGAGGTGACGACTACTGAAAATGGCGTAATCATCGACGGCCGCATGAACCTGCCGAGTCGCCTCGCGGAAACGGCATCCGCGCTGTTCGCCAAGAACCTGTTCAATTTCGTGTCGCCGCATTTCGACAAGGAAAAGGGCGAGTTCGTGTTCGACGAGGAAGACGACACCGTCAAGGGGACGATGGTCTGCAAGGACGGCAAGATCGTCTCCGACCGTGTGACGGACGCGCTCGGTGCGAAGGGGGCAACGAAAAAGCCCGCACCGAAGAAAGCGGCGAAGAAGGACGATGAAGAGAAAACCGAAGACGGGAAAGGGGCCTGATCATGGATAAAGCGACCCTTGCGGATAAAGCGGCCGAACTGGCCACGGGCCTCGAGAAACTGGCCGAGCAGGCCGGTGATCTCGCCCATTCGGCGACCCAGGTCGTCGTCGCCACCGGCGACGCCGCGGCGGCATCGGGCGGCGGGGCCGAGTTCCTGTCGCTGTTCACGATCTTCGTGATGGCGTGTTTCGTCGGCTACCACGTGGTCTGGAACGTCACGCCGGCGCTGCACTCACCCCTGATGGGTGTCACCAACGCGATCTCGTCGGTGATCATCGTCGGCGGTCTGTTGGCGGTGGGGCCGGCGCTCGTCGACTTCTCCAAGATCATGGGCTTTTTCGCCGTGCTGTTGGCGTCGATCAATATCTTCGGCGGCTTCATCGTGACGCAGCGCATGCTTGCCATGTTCAAAAAGAAGCAGAAATAAGGGGGCCGGAACATGAGCGGTACAACTGTCGGGTATCTTTACCTTATCTCTGCGATCCTCTTCATCCTCGCGCTGAAGGGCCTGTCGCATCCTGAAACCTCGCGCCGGGGCAACCTGTTCGGCATCATCGGGATGGCCATCGCCATCGTGACGACCATCGCCCATCCGGACGTGACGTCTTACGGCTGGATCGCCGTTGCCGTTTTGATCGGTGGCGGGATCGGCACCGTGGTCGCCAAGAAGATCGAGATGACGGCCCTGCCGGAACTGGTTGCGGCGTTCCACTCGCTGGTCGGTATGGCGGCCGTATTCGTGGCGCTTGCGGCGCTTTATCACCCCGAAGCCTATGGGATTGGTTCCGCCGGGTCGCTCCCCGCGGGCAGCCTGATCGAAATGGGTCTCGGGATGGCCATCGGCGCCATCACGTTCTCGGGCTCGGTCATCGCGTTTGCCAAGCTGCGCGGCATCATGTCGGGTAATCCGATTACCTTCCCGGGCCAGCACCTTTTGAACCTGATCGTCGCGCTGACGATGCTGGCGCTGCTGGTCTACTTCTGCCAGACCGAGAGCTACGCGGCGTTCTGGGGGCTGCTGATCCTGTCGTTCGCCATCGGCTTCCTGATCATCATCCCGATCGGCGGCGCGGATATGCCGGTCGTCGTCTCGATGTTGAACTCGTATTCGGGTTGGGCGGCCGCCGGTATCGGCTTCACGCTTGCCAACCCGGCGCTGATCATCACGGGTGCGTTGGTGGGCTCGTCGGGGGCGATCCTCAGCTACATCATGTGCAAGGGGATGAACCGGTCGATCTTCAACGTCCTGCTGGGCGGCTTCGGCGGCGACAGCGGCGGCGGGCCGGGCGTGACGGACGACCCGAACAAGCAGGCCAAGTCGGGTGCGGCGCCGGACGCTGCGTTCATCATGGGCAATGCCTCCAAGGTCATCATCGTGCCGGGTTACGGTATGGCGGTCGGCCAGGCGCAGCACGCGGTCCGTGAAATGGCCGACAAGCTGAAAGAAGAAGGCATCGAGGTCAAATACGCTATCCACCCGGTGGCAGGCCGCATGCCGGGGCACATGAACGTGCTTCTGGCCGAAGCCAACGTCCCTTATGACGAGGTGTTCGAACTGGAAGAGATCAACCACGAGTTCTCGACCGCCGACGTCGCCTATGTCATCGGCGCCAACGACGTGACGAACCCGGTCGCCAAGACCGACCCGTCGTCGCCCATCGCGGGTATGCCGATCCTGGACGTCGAAAAGGCGGGTACGGTGCTGTTCGTGAAGCGCTCACTCAGCCCGGGGTATGCCGGGGTCGATAACCCGCTGTTCTATGCCGACAACACCATCATGCTGTTCGGCGACGCCAAGGAAATGACCGAAGACATCGTCGGCGCACTGGACTAAGCGAAACACCCTCTCCCCCGGGAGAGGGTGGCGCGCCTGCGCGCCGGGTGAGGGGCGTGATTGGTGGCCCTCATCCTGTCCTTCTCCCAAGGGAGAAGGAACCCTGAATGGATATTTCTCTAAGTGACGATTTGCCGGGTGCTACTCGGCTTCCGTTATCTGCCCGCGCTCGGTCCACGACATCATGATGATCGAGAGGGTCGCCAGTACGGCGAAGCCGGCGATCAAGGGGAGCACGGTGCCGTCATAGAAATGCCCCACCGCCCAGCCCAGAGGTAGCGAGATAAACGACTGCACCGCACCGACCAGGGCTGCCCCCAGCCCCGCCATGTGACCCAGCGGTTCCATCGCTAAAGCGTTGAAATTGCCGAACAGCATGCCGACGCAGAAGAACGTGCACATCAGCCAGACCATGAACAGCGCCAAGGGCGGTACGCCCTGCCACTGTACCGCCGTCGCGATCAGCATCGCGCTCGACACGAAAATGATCCCGATCAAGGCGCGGCGGCTGAGGTAGCGCATCCCCAGTTTCATCACCAGCTTCGAATTGACGACCGACGCCGTGCCGATGGCGAGCGCGGCAATTCCAAAATAGATCGGGAACAGCTCGCCCAACTGATACGTGGTCTGGAAAATCTGTTGCGCCGAGCTGAGGTAACCCAGAAACGCCCCGAACACGATCCCGGCGCTGACCGTGTAGCCAACCGCCATGCGTCTGGACGCGAAGTCGCGGACCCCGCCATAGATCGCCTTGATTGAAAACGGACGGTGTTTCTCAGGTGTCAGTGTTTCCGGCTGACGAAGGCCGAACCACAAGATGCTGACCATCGCCATGCCGATCAGGAATTTGAACGTCGCCTGCCAGTCGGCGGCCAGAATCAAACCCTGACCGATACTTGGCGCGATGGCGGGCACGAGGATGAACACCGCCATGGCGATGGACATGACACGCGCCATCGGGCGCCCGTGATAGCTGTCGCGGACGATGGCGACGGTGATGATGCGGCACGGGGCAGCGCCCAGCCCCTGCAGGACGCGTCCGGCGAGCATGGTGGATAGATCCGTGGCAACCAGCGATATCAGGCAGCCGACGATGAAAATGGCGTATCCGATGTAAATCGTCCGCTTGCGCCCGATGCTGTCGGAAAGGGGGCCGGCCATGAGCTGTCCAACGGCGAAGCCTGCGAACAGGGACGAGATGACCAATTGCGCGTCGTTCGGGTCTTCGACGCCCAGTTCCAGGCCGATCACGCCCAAGGCCGGCATCATGATATCGGTCGCCATCGCGACGATCGAAATCATCATGGCCACCAGGGTGGTGAATTCGGGTAACGAGAGGGGCTTCAATTCACGTGGCATGGTGTCTTTTAGCTTCGGTTTCCGTCGGCGTCGATGGCGCGCCGATATGCGGAGACACCAATTTCATATCCCCAAACACGACAAAAACCGCCCGGGAGAAATCTCGGGCGGTTCGTCATGTTCGGCATCCCCTAAGGGACGGTCGATGGGGCGTGCTTAGAAACCCTCGCGCTCGATGCGTTTACGCTCGAGCTTACGGGCGCGGCGGACGGCTTCGGCCTTTTCGCGCGCACGGCGTTCGGACGGCTTTTCGTACGAACGGCGCAGTTTCATTTCACGGAAGATGCCCTCGCGCTGCATTTTCTTTTTGAGCGCCTTGAGAGCCTGATCGACGTTGTTATCACGAACGGTGACTTGCACGGGTGTCTGTCTCTTTCCAACTATCTACAAATAGGGCACAACGGCCTTGTCCGCAGGGCCATCCCTGCGAGTGACGGGCCTTATATCAAAGCTTTCGGGCCCTGTGAAGGGCGAATTGCGTTATTTTTTTAACCATTCGGATAACGCGAGGCGCTTGAAAAGGAACGAAAAATGGCGGTTTTGAAGATCGCACGCATGGGACATCCGGCCTTGATGGGCATCGCCCGGCCGGTTTCCGACCCGACAGAGCCGGGAATCCGGCGTCTGGCCCAGGATATGCTGGATACCATGCGCGATGCTCCGGGCATCGGGCTTGCCGCCCCGCAAGTGCATGTCCCGCTCAGGATGGTGATCTATATGGTCCCGGAAAGCCGGACCGAAGACGGTGAGGGCCATCCCCTGACGGTCCTGATCAACCCGGAGATCACGGTGCTGGACGACACGCTTCAAGAAGGTGTTGAGGGGTGCTTGTCGCTCCCCGGGATGTCGGGGAGGGTGGCCAGGCCGCGCCGTATTCGCGTCAAAGCGCTCAATCTCGATGGAAAAGAGCTGGATTATGAGGCAGAGGGCTTCCACGCGCGCGTGATCCAGCACGAATGCGACCATCTGGATGGCATCCTCTATCCGATGCGCATGACTGACCTCGCGAGCTTCGGTTACGTCGAGGAAATGACGAAACCGTCCGAATAGGCTAGGATTCGCCGGAAGGAGATATCATGCCTGCGACCGCCGAAAACGATCTGCACGAACGCACCCGCATCGAGGACCTTGAGTTGCGCGATCGGTTGCTTGAAGCCGCATTGCCTCATGTCCCGTTCGATGGTTGGACGGAGCGCGCGCTAGCACAGGCCGAATCCGATGCTGGACTGGGTGAGGGAGCCGCTTACCGGGCCTTTCCGGGCGGGTTGGCGGACATGGCGGCGCATGCGTCCGATTATTTCGACCGCAAAATGCTGGCGGCGCTCGATCAAATGGACGGCGCGTCGATGAAGGTTCGTGAACGCGTCACGGCCGGTGTGCGGGCCCGGATCGAAGCCTGTATGCCGTACAAGGAAGCGCACCGCCGTTTGCTGGCGTATCTTGCACTGCCGACGCATAAGGCGCTGGGTGCCCGGCTGGCTTGGGAAACCTGCAACCGGATCTGGTACTGGGCCGGCGACGACGCTACGGATTTCAATTACTACACCAAGCGCGGTCTGTTGTTTCCCGTTTACACGACGACCGTGCTTTACTGGCATGCCGACAATTCGGAAGGCAGCATGGATACGTGGGGTTACCTCGACCGCCGCATTTCCGACGTTCTCAAAATTCCCGGTTATCAGGCCCGGTTCCGGAATAAACTGAGCCGCCTGCCGAACCCGTTCCGGGTATTCCGCCGCAGCGCCTGACCCTTGAAACAAAACGGGGCACGGTCCGAAAACCGTGCCCCGCAATCAGGGGTGAGATCGCACTACTCGTAAGTGCGGCGCCGGAAGGGGGAGTTCCGGCTGCGAGGGTTTTTCCATCGCTAGACTTGATATGGGGTATGGAATTTGCGGGTGCCAGTCACGTGCGAACACGGTTTTGTGAGCAGGCGTGGAGCGCGCCCGAGAATCGCCAGCGAATCGAATCGTCGATCCCGGAAACCCCCGGTTTTCCGCTTTTTGAGGCGGGGCAAGCGTTTCAGTTGCAGGACTCGCATCGTTGAGTTCCGTCGGCTATGATTTTCCAAGTTAACCGGAGATGCCCATGGCGCTTCAGCAATCTCAACGCGGGTCGGCAAAGTCGGACCTGGCGGATCATTTCCTGGCCTGCTCAAAGCTTGGCCGGTACCTGACCGTTCACGACGGTAGCCGCTTCGTCATTACCGATGATTTCCGCGAAAACGACATGGGTAATGCCGCCGCCGCCGCCATCGCGACAATTTACTCCCGTGATCCACTCGTGGCGCAGGCGGCGCTTCTTCCGCTCGGCCGATCCGGCGGCATCAACCGCAAGCAACGGCGTTCGTACGAGCGGTTGTTCCAGCTAATCGAATCGCAAGCGCTTGATCCGGTTGTCACAAAATCCGCGAAACACATCCTCGAAAATTCGTTCCGCGAGGCCGAGATTAAGGCGATCGAGGCGGAACTCGGCGACAAACTCTCGCCGGCACGCCTTCGCTACCGCGCGTTTCTGGGGGTTGTCCGCCAACTGCTCGAGAACAAAATCTCCGCGCCCGCTTTTCTTGACGAGTTTCAGGAGTTCACCAAGACCGTCGCGGGGCGGCTTGATTTCGGGATTTATAGTTTTTGCCTCGACCGGATTTTCGGTAATCCGCGCATTCCGATGAAGGTGAAGAAGTTGTTGGCGGTCGAGGTCATCAAGTTCCCACCCCTGATCCGGCGCGAACTGATCACCAATTTGTTCGTTTATCCCGGTCAGTCGTCGGAGCTGATCAGCTTCGTCCGCGGCCTGATCATGGCGGAACTAGAACCGTCCGTGGTGGTAGAGATCGAGCTGCTCGAGACCTTCAAGCAAAATCGGCTCTCGATGAGCGATATCGAGGAAGGCATCCGTCAGAGCGTGATGTAGGCGGTGAACTGCTCTAAGTTGAAGCTACCGTAAATTCGGCGACAAAACGAATTCGAGAATATTTGTTCTCAGCTTCAAGGTAGATGGAGCGCAATTCTGCGACAGCAATAGAACTGACGATCGGGCTATGTCCATCGAACGTCACAACTGCCGGAGCACCAAAGGCACCAACTGAGATCGCAACTGAAACAGCGTAAAGCCAATTTGATTTCGAATCGTGGGTCGTAGATCAGTATATCAAATTCGTCATTCCCGCGTAAGCGGGAACCCAGATTTGCAGATTGGACATGACTGGGTCCCCGCTTTCGCGGGGATGACAAAAGTGACTTACTTCCAGTGTCCGCGCGGATAGATCCGGTTGACGTGGCCCATCTTGCGGCCTTCGCGAATTTCCTTCTTTCCATAAAGGTGAAGGCGCGCGCCAGCGTCCGACATCAAATCCGCCCATCCACGCACCGCCGAGCCGATCAGGTTCTTCATTTCCGCGTCATGGTGCGGCGTCACATCACCTAATGGCAGGCCGCAAACGGCGCGGACGAACTGCTCAAACTGGCTGGTCGGGCACGCGTCCATGGTCCAGTGGCCGGAATTGTGCGGGCGGGGCGCGATTTCGTTGACGAGAATCTGCCCTTTGCGGGTGACGAACATTTCGACCGCCAATAGACCGACAAGATCGAGCCCGTCGGCGATGGCCTGCGCGATTGAAACGGCTTCCTGCGCCATCTCCGGCGACATTACGGCGGGCGCGATGGTGGTATCGAGGATGTGGTTCACGTGTCGGTTTTCGACCGGGGGATAGGTCGCCACACCACCACCGGGTGAGCGCGCGATGATTACCGAGATCTCACGGGCGAGGTCGACGAACGCTTCCAGAATACCGATATCGGCGCCCATTTCCGCCCAGGCGGCGTCGTAATCGCAGTCGGGCGCGATCAGCACCTGCCCCTTGCCGTCATAGCCCATGCGCGCAGTTTTCAGGACCGCCGGGCGCCCGATTTCGTTCGCGGCGGCCTCAAGCTCAGCGGGCGAGGTTACTTTTCTGAACGGCGTCGTCGGCGCGATTTTATTGATGAATTCCTTTTCGACGAGGCGGTCTTGGGCGGTTGCAAGGCTCTTCCAACCGGGCCGCACGACGGCGTGCTCGGCCAGCAACTGCACGCTTTCGTGGGGAACGTTCTCGAATTCAAAGGTCACCACGTCGACCTGCTCGGCGAACTTTCGCAGCGCGTCGATGTCATCGTAGGCGGCAATGGTGGTGTGCGCTGACACCTGCGATGCCGGACTGTCTTCGTCCGGGCAGAAAATGTGGCATTTGTAACCCAACTGACCCGCAGCGAGCGCGGTCATGCGGCCCAACTGGCCACCGCCCATGATCCCGATGGTACTACCAGGCGCCAGGGGGTGGGTGTTCTTCATGTCGTTATCAGGCATCGTCTTTGGGCTCTTCGGCCACGGCGTCGGTCTGTGCCTGGCGCCACTGCTGCAGTGCCTGATCGACGTCGGCATCGCCAAGTGCGACCACGGAAGCGGCGAGAAGGGCAGCATTGATCGCCCCGGGTTTGCCGATCGCAAGTGTGCCGACGGGTACCCCACCCGGCATTTGGACAATCGACAAAAGACTGTCCATTCCCTTGAGGGATTTGCTCTCTATGGGGACACCGAATACCGGAAGTGTGGTCATGGCAGCGGCCATACCCGGCAGGTGTGCGGCGCCACCGGCACCGGCGATGATCACCTTGAGACCGCGTCCTTTGGCGGTTTCAGCGTACTCATAGAGCCGTTTCGGGGTGCGGTGCGCGGACACAATTCGTGTCTCGAAAACGACGCCGAGGGCGTCGAGCGTGTCCGCAGCGTTCTTCATGGTTTCCCAGTCGGACTGGCTACCCATGATGATACCGACGTCTGGATCTCGTTGCGCCGCCATCTGATGCTCTCCCTCATGGCTGGAGCGGGAAAGCGCGGCATTATAGGTCTGGCCGCGCCCAGTGCAAGGGGATCGTCAACAACCCGTTAACCATATGTGGTATACTTTGGCAGACGTAAAAGTGGGGGTTAAGTCAATGGACGTTAACCGGACCCAGGGAATTGCACCCGTACAGAATCAATCCGGCGGAAACGCCGGTCGGGAGCATCATGACGATGAGCAGCGTGACGACGCTGAGCAGGAGCGTTCGCACGAGGGTGACGCGTTTGAGATCGAAGGCCTGGCGGCCGAGATCACGCCCGCAGCTCAGCGGGTATTAGACGAGCTCGCGGCTGAAATCGAACCGCTGCGCCGTCAGCTCGAGATGGCGCGTGAGCGTGAGCGGAATTTACGTGAGGACTTGGCGCGGCACGCCTTTCTTCCGGTGCCGGGGCGGCGCGAATTCGTTCGCGAATTAAACCATGTTCTCAATCACTTGGATGATCTGGCGGCGGCACCGTCGATTGTGATCCTGCATGTCGCGAATGCCGAAGACGTGCGCCGCGAATATGGACGTGCCGTGCTCGACAAGTTTCTTGTCCACGTGGCTGACGGGATCTCACGTCTCCTCCAGCCGACCGACGTGCTGGGCAGTTTGGGGGGCAGCGATTTCGCCGTGATTCTTTTGGGAGCGGATACCCGCATGGCCCGGGAGCGCGCGGATGGCATGGCCCGCTCACTGGCAGCATCGCCACTTTCCGAGGGGGGCACGCAGCTGACACCCCGTTTGATGACAGGGGCGACGGAAATCAGCGCCGGTAGTTCGGCGGAAGCCGCGATTCGCGCCGCGGACGCGGATTTGCTTCGAAACGGCTGAATTCAGGCGATGATGTCGGGCAGAAGCTGGCTTTCGAGCTTCCTTATCTGGTCTTTCAGCGACAATTTGCGCTTTTTGAGGCGCTGAATCTGAAGCTGGTCGAACGGCCGCGTTTCGATCAGATGCTCGATGACGTCGTCCAAATCCCGGTGTTCCAGTTGAAGATCGTCCAACTGCTTTTTAAGTGCATCTGTATCGGTGTCGTTCATGGTACTCAGAGGATTAGGTTAATCTGGACAGTGGATAACATAATCCGCTCGCCTGCAATAGGAGGTTGCTCTGACGCAATATAGCATGAAAAGGGTCGGCGTGCTCACCAGCGGTGGCGACTGTTCCGGCCTTAACGCCGCGATCCGGGCTGTCGTCAAACGCTGCGTTCACGGCTATGGCACGGAAGTGGTCGGCATCCTCGACAGCACGGAAGGGCTACTCGCAAGCCCGCCCCGCACCATGAACCTGGGGGTCGATCTGTTTTCCGGCGCCGTCCTCAGAAGCGGCGGCACGATGCTCGGCACCGTCAACAAGGGGAATCCCTTTGATTACCCCATTCCCGGTGGCGGCACACGCGACCGTTCGGCCGAAGTGGTCAAGGCGATCCACGATCTTAAGATCGACGGGCTGATCGGAATCGGCGGTGACGGGTCGATGCGGATCCTGCATGGATTGATGGAGATGGCGGAGGTCCCCTTCATCGGCATTCCGAAAACCATCGACAACGACGTTCCCATGACCGAGTTCGCGATCGGCTTCCACACGGCTGTCGGTGTCGTCACCGAAGCCATGGACCGGCTGCAGCCGACGGCGGCCAGCCACCATCGGGTCATGATCATGGAAACGATGGGACGTCAGGCCGGTCATATCGCGCTTAGTGCCGGCATCGCGGGTGGGGCGGACGTCATCCTCATCCCCGAGATTCCCTATTCCATCGGCGCCGTTGCGACCAAGCTCCGCGATATTCTGCTGGAGGAGCGCCGCAATCACGCGCTTATCGTCTGTGCCGAGGCGGCACGACCCATGGGCGGGGATTCGCACTTCGTCGAACAATCGGGGAGTGTCGTTTACGGGGGGATCGGGCACCGGTTGGGGCAGGAACTGCATGACGCGACCGGTGCCGAAACCCGGGTTACGGTATTGGGTCACGTGCAGCGCGGCGGCACGCCGTCGAGCTTTGATCGGGCGCTCGCATCCTCATTCGGAGTGCACGCCGTCGACCTGCTGGCGACGGGGGCGTCCGGGCGCATGGTTTCATTCTGGGACGGGGGAATCCGCGACGTCGCGCTGGATGAAGTTGTTGGCAAGGCTAAGCCCGTGAATCTAAACGGTTCACGTATGAGAACGGCGCGTGGCCTCGATATCTGCATGGGTAACGATGGTTGAAAAGGGACCGATAATGAACCGGTTCCATGTGGCATTCGAAACTGGATTACGGTAACATTACATCTTGCTGGGAGAGAAAATTGGAATTGGGAACGTAGTTTAAAATTAGAAAAGGAGGACGTTACGATGGGTAAGTCGGAGCGGGTTGATGCACTGATGACGCGGCATCACAACCTGGAAGACCTGATTGAAGCAGAAGAAAAGAAAAGCCTTCCTGATGACATTGCCATTCACGACCTCAAAAAGCAGAAGCTGAAGATCAAAGACGAATTACAGAGTATGGGCGCCACGTGAGGCCCCTGGTGAAAACCTGAAAACAATCAAGGCCGCATCCCGCGAGGGGCGGCCTTGTTGTTTTTTTACCTTTCGTCATCCCCGCGAAAGCGGGGAACTAGTCGAGCGTAACCTGATTTCTGGGTTCCCGCGTGCGCGGGAATGACGAGAGCGCTTACACGTCCCTTGCCTGTTCGCGTAGCTTGAACTTCTGGATCTTGCCGGTAGACGTTTTCGGCAGATCGGTGAAGACCACGCTCTTCGGGCACTTGTAGTGCGCGAGATGGTCGCGGCAGAACTTGATGATGTCGTCGGGGGTTGCCGTCGATCCGGTCTTCATCTCAAGAAACGCGCAGGGTGTCTCTCCCCACTTGTCGTCAGGCTTGGCGACGACGGCCGCCGAAATCACATCCGGGTGCTTATAAAGCACGCTCTCGACCTCGATTGACGAGATGTTTTCCCCACCCGAAATGATGATGTCCTTCGATCTGTCCTTAAGCTGGATATAGCCGTCCGGCTGAAGAACGCCCAAGTCGCCTGAGTGAAACCAGCCACCCGATAGCGAGGCGTCCGTGGTTTTCTTGTTCTTCAGGTATCCCTTCATGACGATATTACCCTTGAACATCACCTCACCCATGGTCTCGCCGTCGGCGGGAACGGGCTGCATGGTTTCCGGGTCCATAATGCAGAGCTCTTCGAGCATGTGATACTTCACGCCCTGGCGCGCTTTAAGATAGGCCTGCTTCTCGATCGGTTCGTCATTCCATTCTTCTTTCCACGCGCACATCACGGCAGGGCCGTAAGTCTCCGTCAAACCGTACGCGTGGGTCACGTTGAAGCCCTGTTCCTGGATTTTTGAGAGGGTCGTCGCTGGTGGGGGCGCGGCGGCGGTCATGATATCGACCTTGTGATCGAAGGGGCGTCGTTCCTCGTCTGTCGCGTTAATAACGAAGTTGAGCACGATCGGCGCGCCGCAGAAGTGTGTGACGCCGTGATCGGCGATGGCGGCAAAAATCTCTTTCGCGTTGACCCTTCTGAGGCACACGTTAGTGCCCGCCAACGCGGCGATGGTCCAGGGGAAGCACCAGCCGTTGCAATGGAACATCGGTAATGTCCACAGATAGACCGGGTGGTGCGTCATGTTCCAGCCGAGCACGTTGCAGGTCGCGTTCAGGTAAGCGCCCCGGTGGTGGTAGACGACGCCCTTGGGGTCGCCGGTCGTGCCGGACGTGTAATTCAGGCTGATGGCGTCCCACTCGTTGTCGGGGATGTCCCATTCCAGATTATCATCCCCGGTCGCGAGAAACGCTTCGTAATCCATCTCGCCCAGTTTCTCGCCCTCGCCATCATATTCCGGGTCGTCGATGTCGATGACGATGATGTCGCGGCCGATCTTCTCAAGCGCGACCTTGATGGTGGCCGAAAACTCGGTGTCGGTGATCAACACTTTCGCTTCGCCGTGGTTGAGGGAGAAGCCGATAATCTCGCCGTCGAGACGCACATTGAGGGTGTTTACCACTGCGCCGATCATCGCCGGGCCGAAGGCGCATTCGTACATTTCTGGCGTGTTCGACGCCATCACGGCGACGGTGTCGCCTTTCTTGATACCGCGCTTTTGAAGCGCCGAGCCCAATCGTTTGCAGCGGGCGTATGTCTCTTTCCATGTATAGCGCCGCTGGCCGTGAATAATCGACGTGACGTCGGGGTAGACGGCGGCCGAGCGCCGGATGAAGCTTAAGGGCGACAACGGCGTGTAGTTGGCCGGGGTTTGATCCAGATCAATGTCGTAGATATTCACGTCGCTCATGCTGCGGCTCCCATGGAAACACGTGTTTGAAACGTGCACGCGAATTTGTTTTTTTGCATAATGCCGAAGACATTCGACAAGTTAAAGAGCGCGGTTAAAACCGAACGCGCCTTGCAGGGAGAAACATAGATGACCAACGCCTTCGAAGAAGCCTACGCCCGGTCCATCGACAATCCGGAAGGGTTTTGGGGTGATGCCGCCGAGGCGATCACGTGGACCAAGAAATGGGACAAGGTCCTGGATGACAGCAACGCGCCGTTTTACCGCTGGTTCAAAGGGGGCGAACTCAACACCTGCTATAACTGCCTCGACCGCCACGTCGAAGACGGGCGCGCCGACCAGACGGCGCTGATCTACGACAGCCCCGTCACGGGCGGCACCGTCAGGAAATACACGTACGCCGAATTGTTGGACGAAGTGTCGAGGGTTGCGGGTGCGCTGAAAGCGGAGGGGGTGGACAAAGGCGACCGTGTCGTCATCTACATGCCGATGATCCCGGAAGCCGCCATTGCCATGCTGGCATGCGCACGCCTGGGTGCGATCCATTCGGTCGTGTTCGGCGGGTTTGCGGCGAACGAACTGGCGGTGCGCATCGACGATGCGAAACCAAAAGCCATCATGTCGGCGACCTGCGGGATCGAGGTCAACCGCGTCATCGAATATATGCCGCTTCTGAACGAGGCGATCGAGATCGCCAAGCACAAGCCTAGTGTCTGCATGATCAAGCAGCGCCCGGAATGCGAGGCAAAGGCGACCGCGACCAAACACCTGGATTGGGATGACGCGATGAATGCCGCGTCGCCTGCCGACTGCGTCTCGGTGGAATCGAGCCATCCCCTTTATATTCTCTATACCTCCGGGACGACCGGTCAGCCCAAAGGGGTGGTCCGTGACAACGGTGGTCATGCGGTCGCCCTGAAATGGTCGATGAAGAACATCTACGGTGTCGACCCCGGCGACGTGTACTGGGCGGCATCCGACGTCGGTTGGGTGGTCGGGCACTCGTACATCGTCTATGCGCCGCTGATGCATGGCTGCACGACGGTCTTGTACGAGGGCAAACCGGTCGGCACGCCGGACGCGGGTGCGTTCTGGCGGGTGATTTCCGATCACAAGATCAAGACCCTGTTCACCGCGCCGACGGCGTTCCGGGCGATTAGAAAGGAAGACCCGAAAGCGGAGCTTCTTGGAAAATACGATCTCTCGCACTTCAAGGCGCTGTTCCTGGCCGGTGAGCGCACAGACCCCGACACCCTTTACTGGGCGATGGAAGTCCTCAAAGTGCCGGTTGTCGATCACTGGTGGCAGACGGAAACCGGTTGGCCGATTGCATCCAATTGCCTGGGGTTGCACGAGTACCCGGTCAAGGCGGGCTCGCCGACCAAACCGGTCCCGGGCTGGAACGTGAAAGTCCTGCACGAAGAAACCCACGAAGAAGTCCCGGCGGGCGATATCGGCGCGATTTGCGTCAAGCTGCCGATGCCGCCATCCAGCTTATTGACGCTCTGGAACGCGGATCAACGCTTCAAGGACGCGTATCTGGAAGAATACCCGGGATACTATAAAACCGCAGACGCCGGGATGTTCGACGAAGACGGCTACATCTCGATCATGGCCAGAACCGACGACATCATTAACGTCGCCGGTCACCGGCTCTCGACGGGTGGGATGGAGGAAGTGTTGGCGTCGCACCCTGATGTCGCTGAATGCGCTGTGATCGGTGTCGACGACCAGATGAAGGGGCAGTTGCCGTTCGGCTTCCTGGTCTTGAAGGCTGGGGTCACGAAAGAGCCGGAAGACATCGTCAACGAGGTCGTGCAGCTTGTCCGCCAGAAGATCGGACCCGTGGCCGCCTTCAAGCAGGCGACGGTCGTTCAGCGTCTGCCGAAGACCCGGTCGGGCAAGATCCTGCGCGGCACCATGCAGTCCATCGCCGACAATAAGGCGTGGAAGATGCCGGCGACCATCGATGACCCGGTCATTCTGGATGAGATCACCGAGGCGCTCGAAGGATCCGGCTTGGGCTCGGCCCGGAAATAGAACCGCGGGCGAGGGCGTCAGCTCATATTGTTGACGACTTCGCCCAGCGTTTCGGCACGCCGGATCAACGTCAGCAAGCTGTTCGACGCACCTTTCTCGGCGGCATAGACGGCAAGGCGCGGTAGCGCGTTGTAGTCGAAGTGGTTCGAGAAGTAATAGGCGCCGGTGTCGTAGACGACGACGTAATCGTCGGGTTCCAGCTTCGGCAACATCACTTTCTTGGCCACGAGGTCAGCGGCGAAGCAGCAGGGGCCGGCGACGTCGGTTTCAACCACGTTCTCGGTCCTGAGTTCGCCGTCGGGTTTGTAGCCTTCGGCTCTGACCGGCCAGGATTCAGGCAGAAACGCCGTCCGGGTCATCACCTGCGCGCCGGCGTGGGTGGTGGCGATGAAGCGGCCGCCCATCTCTTTTGTGTATTCGACGCGCGTGATCATGAAGCCGTTCTTGGCGGCGATGGCGCGGCCGAACTCAGTCTTCACCTGATATTTGTCGGTGAACAGCACCGGCACGGTGTCTTTTAAAACCGCGGCGTATTCCGAAAATGTCGGCGTTACTTCGTCGGACGTGAAGTTGACCGGAAGGCCGCCGCCGATATCGATCCGCTCGATCTGTTGACTGCCAATCCGGGCGTTGATCTCTTCGCAGAGTTCCGTGATCACGGATATCCCCTGTGCCATCAGCTCGAGCGGGCAGCCCTGTGAACCCGAATGGGTGTGCATGGATTTCAGCCACGGCCGGTCGGCGTAGATCTGGATCAACCTCGCGCGATTGTCACCGTCCGCGAGGGCGAAGCCGAACTTCGATGTGCTGGTGGCCGTGCTGGTGGAACTGATCTTTCCGGACCCGATCTGCGGATTAACCCGGAAACCGATCACGGCGCTCGTGTCCGGGTACTCCTTGATCATTTCATCGACGCGTGCCAGTTCCTGTTCGTTGTCGAGATTGAACGAAATCCCGTCCTGCAGGCAGCGCCGGATGTCGGCCTTGGTTTTTGCAGGGGAATCGAAGATGACCCGGTCGGCTGAAAATCCGGCGGAGACCGCGAGTTCAAGCTCCCCCGGGCTCGCGACTTCCGCGCCGATACCAAGCTGTTGCAGTTTGATCAGCACGTTTCTGAGTGCGTTCGCCTTGACCGCGAACGTGTGATAGAAGTTCGGCGAGAACGCGGATTTGAGATCTGCCACCGTCGCCGCGAGGCCGTCGAAGTCCATGACGCCGATGGCGGTGGTGTCGCCATCCACAATGCCGTGCCGGATCGCCTCGATCAGTGCTTCCTGCTGAATTTTCATGATTTGCCCCCCTGAAGGCTTTTTCATTCTGCAATTAGGAATGTTATACACCCTTGGATAAAGCAAATCACCGGGCTTAAATCGGCCGAAATCCGGTCGGCAAAGGAGTAGTCATGCGGTTGAAGGACAAGGTCTGCATCGTCACCGGGGCGGCACAGGGAATTGGTGAGGCATGCGCGCTACGTTTCGCGCGTGAAGGGGCGAAGGTCGTCGTCTCCGATATCCAGGACGGCAAGGGCGAGGGCGTTGCCGCCAAGATCCGCAAGGACGGTGGCGAGGCGATGTACTTTAGCTGCGACGTCTCGAAGAAATCCGACTGCGACGATCTGGTCGCTGCCGCCGTCGATGCTTATGGCCAGGTCGATGTGATGCTCGCCAACGCCGCGATCCTGATCGCCAAGGACTTCCTCGACCTGACAGAAGAAGATTGGAACAACACCCTCAACGTCAATCTGACCGGATTCTTCTATGCCGGGCAGTCGGCTGCCAAGCAGATGGTCAAGCAGGGGTTCGGATCGATCGTCAACATGTCGTCCGTCAACGCCGTCATGGCGATCCCGGTGGCGCTGCCTTATACGGTCTGCAAGGGGGGCGTGCTTCAACTGACCAAGTCCATGGCGCTGTCGCTCGCGCCGCACGGTATCCGCGTGAACGCTGTCGGCCCCGGCACGATTGCCACCGAGATGGGCAAGACGATGATGGCCGACGATGCGGCGCGCCGCCGCGTTCTTTCGCGCACGCCGCTCGGCCGCCCGGGAGAGCCGGATGAGGTCGCCTCTGTTTGCGTGTTCCTCGCCTCCGATGATGCCAGCTATGTGACCGGCGAGACGGTCTATTGTGATGGCGGCCGTCTGCCCCAGAATTATCCCGTCGACGTCGACTAAACACGAACAAGAAAAGGAATTGGATATGGATCTCACCCAAGCCGACAAGGATGCCGTCAGCGCGCGCCATAAGGACGCAGCCGCACGGATGGATCAACTCCGGGGCCGCAACCTGAGCCTCGACATGACGCGCGGTAAGCCGTCGCCGGAACAACTCGATCTGGCGGACGACCTGCTGACCTGCGTGACGCACGGCGAAACCAAATCAGAGGATGGAACCGATCTCAGGAATTACGGCGGGCTTGCCGGGATTCCGGAAGCGCGCCGGCTGTTCGCCGAGTTTCTTGGGACCGAGCCGGATCGCGTCATTGTCGGAGGGAATTCCAGTCTCACCATGATGTGGGACGTTCTCGCCAACGCCATGTCTTTCGGCATGCCGGACGGCGACGGCCCTTGGCGCGACCAGTCACCGAAGTTCATTTGTCCGGTGCCGGGTTACGACCGTCACTTCGCGATCTGCGAGAGGCTCGGGATCGAGATGATCAACGTCGAGATGACGCCGGACGGCCCGGATATGGACGCGGTTCGTGCGCTCGTCGCCGAGGATGCGTCTGTGAAGGGCATCTGGTGCGTGCCGAAATACTCCAATCCCTCGGGCGAAACCTACACCGATGAAATGGTCGAGGCGCTCGCCACCATGCCCGCTGCCGCCAAGGATTTCCGCATCATGTGGGATAATGCCTACGCCGTTCATCACCTCGGCAACGGCCCGGCCAGCCTGAGCGACATCATGACGGCCTGCGAAAGGGCGGGGAACGATAACCGCGCCATCGTGTTCGGATCGACCTCCAAGATCACCCACGCCGGTGCAGGGGTCGCGGTGATGGCGTCCAGCCCCGAAAACGTGAAGGATCACCTGGACAAGATCTTTTATGCGATGATCGGGCCGGACAAGATCAACCAGATGCGGCATGTCCGCTTCTTCAAAGATATGAACGGCATTCTTGAGCACATGAAAAAGCACGCCGAACTGGTGGCGCCGAAATTCGCCGCCGTCGACGAGGCACTGGAAAAAGCACTCGGCGGCACCGGGCTTGCCACCTGGACCAAACCCGAAGGCGGTTATTTCGTCAGCGTCGATGTGCTCGACGGATGCGCGAAGAAGATCATCAAGCGCTGTTCTGATGCGGGTGTGAAGATCACGCCTGCGGGTGCGACGTATCCGTACGGTAAGGATCCGCATGACCGAAACATCCGTATCGCGCCGACGCTACCGAGTGTCGACGAGATCAAGGTGGCGATGACGGTGCTGACAGCGGCGATCGAGGAAGTTTGCACTGAGAAGCTGCTGGAAGGCTGATCGAAACTACAAAAGTTAATGTGAGAAACCTTTCCTCGTGGGAAATGAAACGTTAGGTTTTCCACGGGGGATTCGGCAGGGCGATAAGGCCCTGCACACGTGACTGGAAAAGGTTTGGTAACATGAAACTGACGAATATTTTCTTTGGTTGTCTTGCATCCTGCGCCGTATCGTTGGCGGTCCTGCCGGGTACGGCTGCTGCCGCCGACGGGGCGAAGGTCTTCAACAAGTGTAAGGCCTGCCACACGCTTGAAGCCGGCAAGCACCGCGTCGGCCCGTCACTTGCGGGCGTCGTCGGACGGAAGGCGGGCACCGCGGACGGTTATAACCGCTACAAAGGTCTTAAAGGCGCGGACTGGACGTGGACCGAGGATGAGCTGATGGCTTACCTCGAAAACCCGACCAAATACACCCAGGACAAAACGGGCAACCGGTCACTGATGAACCTTAAGCTGCCCAAGGAAGATGAGCGCAAGGCGGTCATCGAGTACCTGAAGTCGCACTGACGTACGTCCGACACTAAACAAAAACGGCCGATCGATGATCGGCCGTTTTTTTTATTCGGTTTTAAAGCGGGGTCAGCTCTCGCTACCGCTTTCCCCCGTGCTTTCGCTCGGCATTTCCATCTGCGGCGGCGCCGCGATGGGGGCGTCGGAGGTGGCTGGGGCTGCATCGGATTTCGGGGCGTGAACCGTCTTGGAACGTGCCCGCGCGACGGCGACGGCTTTTTCCAGGTCGGTGGCGGCACAAAGGCCGAGCCCAACCGGGTTTTCCGCCTTGATGTTGGGCGAATTCCAGTGCGTACGGTCGCGAACCGACGTGATGGTCGGTTTGGTGGTACCGATCAGTTTGGAAATCTGCGCATCCGACAGTTCCGGGTAGTTCTTTACCAGCCACGAAATCGCATTCGGGCGGTCACCGCGCTTCGATACCGGTGTATAACGGGCACCTTTCTGGCGAGCCTTGGGCTGCGGAATGTTCGGCTTCACCATCTGCAGAACGGCGTTCGGGTCCCCTTCGCAGCGTTCGACTTCCTCGGCCGTGAGCGCGCCGGCCTTGACCGGATCGAGACCCTGCATGCCGACTGCCACGTCACCGTCGGCAATCGCCTGAACCTCGAGCTCGTGCAGGCCGCAGAATTCGGCAATCTGCTTGAAGGTGAGCGTCGTATTGTCGACGAGCCAAACGGCAGTACCCTTTGGCATCAATGGATGCGCCATAACACTTTCCTCTCGAACATCAGGGATTGACCGGATGGCATTCCGGTTAAAACTCGGCGCCTTTATAAACGCACGTCTGGTCCCGGGTCAAAGCCTCTTCACGCTTTTTTATATGCCCTTATTCGGCGATTTTGAGCATGATCTTGCCGATATGCGCGTTACTTTCCATCAGTTCGTGCGCCTGGGCGGCCTCGTTCAGGCTGAAAACCTTGTGGATCACCGGTTTGACGCGTCCCGCCTCGATCAGCGGCCAGACAACTTTCTTCAGTTCGCGGGCAATTTCGCCTTTACGTTCAATAGATTGTGAACGGAGCGTCGAGCCGGTCAGGGTCAGTCTTTTCAGCATCAGCGGCATGAAATTGACCTCGACTTTCGGGCCGCGCAGGAACGCGATATTGACGATCCGGGCGTCCGGCGCGCATGCCTTGATGTTCTTTTCGATATAATCGCCCCCCACCATGTCGAGGATCACGTTGACGCCGCCCTTGGAGAATTCCTTGGCGGCCGCCACAAAGTCCTCTTCTCGGTAGTTGACCGCCCGTTCGGCGCCGAGATTCAGGCACGCCTGGCATTTTTCATCGCTGCCGGCGGTCACCATCACGCGCGAGCCCAGTTGCGAGGCAATCTGGACGGCGGTCGTGCCGATCCCGCTTGAGCCGCCATGCACCAGAAGCGCCTCGCCGGGCGCCAGGTGGCCGCGCTCGAATACGTTGGTCCAGACCGTCATGCAGGTTTCCGGTAACGCTGCCGCCTCGACGATCGAAAGACCCTCGGGGACCGGCAGAACCTGTGGGACGGGGGCGCAGACGTATTCAGCATAGCCGCCGCCGGCGACCAGCGCGCAAACCTTGTCACCGGCCGTGAAACCCGTAACCCCTTCACCCAGTGCGACAACCTCGCCCGCGACTTCAAGCCCGGGAATATCGGTCACGCCTTCAGGCGGCGCGTAATGCCCCTGGCGCTGAACGCAGTCGGGACGGTTGACGCCCGCCGCTGCGATCTTGATCAGGACCTCGCCCTTATCAGGTGAGGGGACAGGGCGTTTCGTCGGTTTGAGGACGTCGGGACCGCCCGGTTCCGTGATTTCGATGCAGTTCATATCGGTGGGGATGCTCATGTTTTCGCTTCTCAGTCAGTGATGGTCGTTGGCGGGGCTTGTTTCCAAGGCCGGGTCTCTTTTAACATTCCGCCCCGGCAATGGGGAGGGGCAGATGGATACTGACGATCTGGAACCAAAGAACAAGCAGGCACCGAAGAAAGATCTCGACGTGATGTCGATCGAGGCCCTCGGTGAGTACATCGAGGAACTGGAAACCGAGATCGAACGTGTGCGGAGCGCCATCAAGCTCAAGGAGGCTGCCCGCCAGGGCGCGGAATCGGTCTTCAAGCGCTAGCGGTCATCCCCGCCGGCCCCGTCGGGTCATGAACATGATCCAGCCTATCGGGCCCAGAAACAGCACGATCACAAGCCAGCCGATGCGCGGGCTGAACGGGCAGCGGGAGCCCGGCGGCATGCGCCACGGGCCCGCGGACGGGCTCAGCACGACATGCAGGATGGGAAGCAGAAAACCGACGATCAGGATCGTCCAGGCGGCCCAAACAGGTAGCAAATCGTCTCCTTGCACGGCCGAAATGGCCGAGAATCGCTATTGCCTACACGGCTAGATATTAAATCAAAATTAACGCCTCAAGAATACGCTTCAGAAGTGGTATCGGGCCACCCGATACACACTTTGACGCCTCCCTGTAAAACTCGCCGCCCCTTCGGGGGCGGTCTTTTTCGTTCACATGTGTGAGAAAATATCAAGCAAAAGACCCGCTTGACGCAGGGCAATGCGCCCGCTTTAATTCTGCCACAAATAAAAAATTGCTGGCGAGTTTTACAGGGTTGAGGCAATTAAACATGGGGGCTACCGGACATCCGGTGGCCCCCAAAGTTATTGAGAAGAGGGGAAAGATGGCGGCGCAGAAAACGGAAACCCGGCAGGATTACAAATACTTCCTGCCCCTGCAGTCCCGCTGGATGGACAACGACCTCTACGGTCACGTCAACAACGTCACGTATTATTCCTACTTCGATACGGTCGTGAATTACTTCCTGATCGAAAAGGGCGGCCTCGATATCCACAACGCGCCGGTCATCGGTGTCGTCGTCGAAAGCCACTGCAACTACATGCGCTCGGTCGCCTATCCGGATTTGATTCAATGCGGGCTTCGTATCGGGCATCTCGGGAATTCGTCGGTCCGTTACGAGATCGGGATATTTAAGAACGATGAGGAAGAGGCGAGTGCCGCCGGTCACTTCATCCACGTCTTTGTCGAACGCGACACCAACAAGCCGGTCGGCATCCCGAAACAGATCCGCGATGCGTTCGAGACCATCCTCGCGGAGGCGGGCGAATGACGGACTACATGAACTGGCGGCGGGAAGACTTCCCGTACCGTACCGAGGTCGAAACGCGCTGGGGCGACAACGATCAACTCGGCCACCTGAACAATGTCGTCTACAACCGCATGATCGAAACCGTCGTTGTCCGGTTTACGCTCGGGCCGCTGGAAATCGAATGGCAGACCGCGCCCTGTTACCCAATCGTGGTTGAATCGCTCTGCCGCTTTCACCGCTCGTTGTCGTTTCCGGAAACCGTGACGGCCTGTTTAAGGGCGGCCCGGATCGGCGGGACCAGCGTTACCTACGAAATTGCTTTGTTCGGGGAGGGGGAAGATGCCCCCGCATCGACCGGGCATTTCATTCACGTTTTCGTCGACAGTGAAAACCACAAGTCGATGGCGATCCCGGCGGACATCCGTCAGCGCATCGAAGCGCACGGAATGATCGCGTAAACAAATAAAAAAAGGACGCGCCCCTCTTCGGGCCGCGCCCTTTCTCTCTCAGCTAACGCTTAAGTCAGGCGGCCTTTTGTTCGATGGCCTTGGCGCCTTCGCCGGCGGCAATCTCAATCTTGCGCGGCTTCTCGCTTTCCGGCACGACGCGTTCAAGCGCGACGTGGAGAAGGCCGTTTTCAAGCTTCGCACCCTTCACCTGGATATGGTCGGCAAGCTCGAAGCGGCGCTCAAATGCGCGGCCGGCGATCCCGCGATGGAGATACGTGCGCTCTTCGCTGCCTTCGTTCATCTTGCCGGAAACGACAAGCGTGCGGTCGGTGAGCGTGATGTCGATGTCATCGTCCGAGAACCCGGCAACGGCAAGGGTGATCTGGTACCCGTTCTCGCCGAGTTGCTCGATGTTATAGGGCGGGTAGGCGTTGTTCTGTTCGGTCTGCGCCGCCGCGTCCAAGAGACGCTGCATGCGGTCGAAGCCGACGGAATGACGGAAAAGGGGAGAAAAATCGATCGTACGCATAGCAAATCCTCCTTTGAGCGATTTGATCCATGAGCCCGCCCAGGAATTTGCCTGAGCTGCGTGTCACGGCCCCGAGCCGGGCTCCGTTAAACAGGGCAAACCCAAATGGCATTTGCCCTTTCCAAAAGTGAAATAGTCCTGGTGATGAGCCCTGCAAGGGGCAGGGGCGAAAAATTTTAAGCCCGTTATTCCACGGCTTGCGCTCTTGTTACTCTGCGGCCTGCGCCGTTGTTATTCCGCGGCCTGCGCCCGACGCCAGTCGACTTCCCAGAGGGTGACAGGGCCGTCGAAGCCCTTCATTTCGTAGCCGCCCCGGTTGACGAAGCGGTACGATTTGCCCGAGCAGATACCCTTGACTACGTCGGTCACGAAAATCTCGCCTTTCTGGGCCTTGTCGACGACGCGTGCCGACATCTGCACGGTCGAGCCGAACAGGTCGTTGTCTTCCTGGATCGGCTCGCCTGCGTTAATCCCGATCTTGAGATAGAGCGGCAGGTTCGGGTTCGCCTGGGTGTGTGCGGTCGCCCCTTGCTGCATCATGATCGCCGCTTGGACGCTGTCGGAGGCTTGCTCGAATGACGCCATGATGCCGTCGCCCGTGTGTTTGACCTCGCGTCCACGGAACTGTGTCAGCGCCTCGCGGACGACGCGGTTGTGGGCGCGGACCACTTCCTGTGCCCCGGCATCGCCAAGTTCCTGGGTCATCGCGGTCGAGCCCGCGATGTCAGTGAACAGCACGGTGATGACGCGCGGCTGCTCTTCTTTCTGTTTGGGTTTATTCCACTCCCCGAGCGCCTGATCCATATGGCGGGAGATCTGGCCTTCGTCGGTCATGTAGGTGTTCATGGCATTGCGCCCAGCCTGGAACATCTGCATGTAGCGGCTGTCCTGCAGCAGATATTCCTCGTATTTCCCGGCGAAATTCTCGGCGTGGGATTTTTTATACCCCAGCACCTGCACGCTGTCGGCGAGGATGCGGTTGGCCGCCTTTTGGTCGATACCCCGGCTTTGCATCAGGGCTTCGGTCGCGCCCGCGACCCAAAGGTTGACGCCGAACTTGTTGAAGTTGTCGAGCTTCTCTTTGTTGAAGCTGGATCCTTCAAGCGCGCTCCCCAGCGCCTTCATCATGAAGGCCTTTTGTTTCTCTTCTTTCGGGGAGAGGCCGGGCGTGCCCTTGGCTTCGGGGCCTGGTGGTGCGGTGCCAGCCGCGTCGTCGGGTTTGTCGCCGCCCATTTCGTTCCGCAGCCGTTCGTTCGCGGCGTCGTCGTCGGCAGCGGTGCTGCCGGCGCGGGCTTCCCCATCTATATCCCGGCCAGGCTGCGGCCGCTTTTTGCGTTTCTTCTTCTTGACCTTCTTGACCTTGCGGGGCGCTTGAGCGGCCTTCGGCTGGAAAAGGGGTTTGCTTTTGTTTTCCTTGATTGTCGTCTTCTTCAGCAGGCTCGACGCCATCATCAGCGCCGACAAAAGGAATGTGCCGACGAATACGACGAAGAGTACGTTGGATTCCGCATTACCCTTCATCGTCGTGCCGAACAGCACCTTGCCGCTGATCAGGCTCGACGCCATGAAGGTGAAGAAACCGGCGATGGTTAAGCTGATCAGGGCCACCATCAACAGTTTCACGATGACCAAAGTCAGCGTGCTTTCTTTCTGCTTACCTGCGGCTTTCTTCCGGCGGGCATGGGCGTCGTCGTCGGTGAGTGACGAGAATGCGTTGGACAGTTCCTCGTCCGAGGCGTCGCCATCGTCCTCTTCGTCGGACCAGCTTTTCTTCGCGTCGGCGGTGCTTGTGGCGTCGGTTTCGTGAGGGTCCAGCGTTTTGACGCCGGCGCTTTTGTAAATCACGAATTCCTGCGATGTGCCCCGGTCGGGGTCATAGACCTCGCGGACGACCTTAACCGCGCTGATGCCGGGCATGCGTTCGAGGCCGCGAGCTTCCTCAACTGCGGCTTCCTTCTGAAAGGAGCCGAATTGAGCATGAATGCTCCACCGCTGACCCTGCTGAACCTGGACCTCGAACTGAGTAATCCCGGGCACGCCAAACCTCCACACGGACACCGCTTGCGCCGCGACCGCTCATCACACATCGACCGAACCTCGTCCCCCAACGAACGATTCGATCGCTCCCGTTGATCAGGATACCAAAATCAGATTCTGATAACAATTTGATTTTGCAATGCAATATTCATCTGCGGATGGCCCGGAATAGCTTGCACCGTGCGCGATAAAAAAACGCCCCACCGGGAAGCCGGAGGGGCGTTCTTTGCGTTATAACAACGCTGAATTAGTTTTTCAGGCCGATGCCCGAGAACCGCTTGTTGAACTTCGCGAGCTGGCCGCCGCTGTCCAGCAGACGGTGCACACCGGTCCAGGCCGGGTGTGACGTCGGGTCAACGTCGAGCTTGAGCGTATCGCCGGGGCTGCCCCAGGTCGAGCGCGTCGTAAATGTCGTCCCATCGGTCATCTGGACCGTGATCTCGTGATATTCCGGGTGCGTGTCTTTCTTCATGGCTTTCGCTCCGCTTCAAACAGGCGGGCCTTATACATAGTCGCCGCGCCGGTTTCAAGCCTCCTGTTGAGGGGGCGTTAATTCAGGGTTTTCCGGGCCGGGCCAGCAGCTTGAAAAAGGCGATCGCAGCGACGATCACCATCACCGCGGCGCCGGCATAATAAGGGGAATTGAGGCCGATAAATCCGAATGCCGTGCCCGCCACGGCGGGGCCGGTCATCCGCGAAAGCGTGGTTGCAGAACGGGTTACGCCCATTAAGCCGCCCTGGACGTCGCTCTCTCCCCGCACCGAGATCGCGGTGTTGAGGGCTGGGGTCGTAATGCTGAAACCGAGTGCCGCGACGGTCATCGCGCAAACCAGCTCCGGGACCGAACTCGTGAACGGAATCCAGGCGAGGCCGATGGCGAGCGCCACCGCGCCCGCGAAGATCAACCGCTCGACACCGAATTTGTTGGCCAGTTTTCCCATAAGCCCGCCCTGGATCATGGCCGCCAATACACCGATAAAGGCGAATAGATAGCCGTTCTGTTCGGGGCCCCAGCCGTACTGGCGGCGCGACCACATGGCGAAGGTCGATTCCAGCCCGGCGAAAACGAACGTCGCGAGGAATGCCAGGATCAAAAGCACGCCGATGCCGGGCGTACGCAGCGCATCGCCCAGCGCCTTCATGCGGGCGACCCGGTTCTGGCCCGCGATGCGTGCGCGCGCCTCGGCGGACAGACTTTCTTTCAGGGTAAACAGGCCGAGCACGCAGGCCAGAGCCGATAGACCCGCGGCGGCAAAGCTCGGCGTGCGAAAGTCGGCGTTGGCCGGATCGGCGCCGGCGAGCAGGCCACCGACTGCCGGGCCGAGGATGAAGCCGATCGAAAACGCGGCCCCGATCATCCCCATTCCCTTCGCGCGGTTCTCCTTGGTCGTGACGTCGGCCGCATAGGCGAAGGCGGTCGATATGTTCCCTGCCATTAAGCCACCGACGGCGCGGGCCGCGAAGAGGGTGATCAGGGTGTCCGCAAACCCCAACCAAACGTATGATAGCGACGCTGCGAAGATGGTGCCGAGCAAAACCGGGCGCCGGCCCACCCGGTCACTCAACCTGCCCCAGAAAGGTGCGGAGATGAACTGCGCAGCCGAATAGACGGCCATCAACAGGCCCACCTCGGCGGGACTCGCTTGATAATGCTCCGCATAAAATGGCAGCAGCGGGATGATGATCCCGAACCCGATCAGGTCGACGACGACAATGAGAAACAGGACAGGCATGTTCGGGGGCTAGCGCTGCGTGAACTTCAATTCGATGCGGCGGTTCTTGGCCTTTGCGGCTTCGGTCTCGCCGGTCGCGATCGGATAATACTCCCCAAAGCCGGTCGCGGCGAGGCGCTTGGCGGGAATACCTTCGCTAACCAGATAATGAACGACGGATAGTGCCCGGGCCGTCGAAAGCTCCCAGTTGGACGGAAACTGCGCGGTCGATATCGGGTCGGAATCGGTGTGGCCGTCGATGCGCAGAATCCAGTCGATATCCTCCGGCATCTTGATGGCGATCTCCAACAGCGTGGTCGCAAGTTTTCCCAGTTCTCGCCTTCCGCCTTCACCCAGGTCAGCTGAGCCCTTGGCGAACAGCAGTTCGGATTGCAGCACAAACCGGTCGCCGACGATGCGGACGTCGTCGCGGTTGCCGATGACCTGACGCAGCCTGCCGAAGAATTCGGACCGGTAGCGTGACAGTTCCTGCACCTTCGACGCCAGCGCGGCATTGAGCCGCTGGCCGAGCGATTTGATCTGCACGTCTTTCTTTTTGGCTTCCGCTTCCGCGGCATCGAGGGCGGCGTTGAGCGTATCGAGTTGTTGGCGGAGGGCCGCCATCTGTTTGTTCATCAAAGCCAACTGTGCCCGGGCACTATCGGCGATCTCTTCCTTTTCGGCGAGGCCGACCTTCAATTCGTCACGCTGTTTCTCGATGCTGGTCAGGTTCTGCGTCGTTTCAGCCAGCGATTTCTCCAATTCGTCGCGCTGCTTTTCGGCCTCTGCGGCGCGGAACGAAAGCTGCGAAACTTCTTTTTCCAGCTCTTCCTTGAGTGCCTTGAGCGCAGCGACGTCACCGCTCAGATCGGCGATTTCGGACAGCTGGCGGTCGATGGCTTCCTTGTCGGCTTTGGCCGTTGCCCGCATTTGCGACAGTTCCGCCTGGGCGGATGCGTAGTCCGCACGAAGTCCGGCCAACTGCTGTTCGAGATTTGCGCGCGCATCCAATGAAGCGGAGAGCTGATCGCGCAGGCTATCGACGCCGAGCTGGAGTTGCTGGTTTTCAGCCTTTGTCAGCGCCAGCACTTTGGAGAGTTCGCTTAGATCGCTCTCGAGCGCCTTTAAGGCTTTGTCGCGTCCGGACAATGCCTGACCCAGAAAGAATTGCGCCAAGACGAAGATTAGCAACAGGAAGATGATGACCATCAACAATGTGGCCAGGGCATCGACGAAGCCGGGCCAGATGACGGTCGATCGGTGCTCGCGGCGGCTTATGGCGGCCATGCGCGCGGGCCTCAGCTACCGTCGCCGGTGGCGGCGATGGTTCGGGCGAGTAGGCGGATTTCACGGCGCAGCGCATCAGTGATCTCGTTGCGCGTCAACGCGCTTTCGTCGACAAGCCGTTGCATATTCTTGTCGACGTTGCGCAGGTGCGCCTGCACGGCTTCGTCAGCGTTCCCACCGCCGCTGGTGCCCAGTGCAAGCTGTTCCAGGATCGGTTTCATCTCGACCTGGGTTTCGGCAAGCCGGCGCATGACCTGCTGCTCGGTCCGCATGTGATCGGTGAGTGTCTCAACCTTGTTGGCAAGCTCACTAAGAGAGTGGTTGACCGCGTGTTTGCCTTCCTCCGAACGGGAGATGATGACCTGCAGGTTCTCAAGGCTTTCGGCGGTCTGTTCGAGAAGTGCCTGAACGTACGCAGGGACACCCTGTTCACCCTCACCCCCGCCGAGCGCGCCGCTCGAAAGCCGCGTCACGCTGGAAAGCCATTCCTCGAGTTCATTGTAGAAGCGGTTCTGCGACTGGCTCGCCTGCAGGTCGAGGAAACCCAGCACCAGCGATCCGGCAAGGCCGAACAGCGAAGACGAAAACGCCGTGCCCATGCCGTCGATCGGCGTGGCGAGACCCTCTTTAAGACGCTCGAAGATCTCGGCGGTCTCCCCACCATTGACGCTGAGTCCGCCGATAACGTCACCGATCGAGCTGACCGTCTCAAGAAGTCCCCAGAAAGTACCGAGGAGCCCCAGGAAGATCAGCAGGCCGATGTTGTAGCGCGACAGATCCCGGCTCTCGTCCAGGCGCGCCGCGATCCCGTCGAGGATGGAACGCATGCTGAGCGCCGACAGGCTGAACCGGCTGCCGCGCCGGTCCGACAGCATGGTCGCCATCGGCGCAAGGAGCTTGGGACTGTCACCGCTTTCCGGCAGACGGATCTGCATGCCGGCGTCGGTTTCGGCGAGCGTATCCTGAAAGCGTTCCAGCCAGGAAACCTCGGGATACAGCATCCCGACCTGGCGGAAGTTGTAGACAATCCCCAAAACAAGAACGCCGACGATCAGGCCGTTCAAGGCCGGGTTGGCCATGAACGCTTCGCGTAAC
Organism: Rhodospirillales bacterium; assembly: GCA_017644185.1. GTDB lineage: Bacteria > Pseudomonadota > Alphaproteobacteria > Rhodospirillales > Casp-alpha2 > UBA4479. Next base: position 35,199 of record JAEPMA010000002.1, on the reverse strand, counting down.
GGCGAAAACAGGAAGAAACAGGCGGCGCCCACGCAGCCCAGAAACAGGATCATGCGAAACAGGAAAGTGGTCGGGCGTGTCATGCGTGTCTATTCCTCGGGCCGGTTCTGACCCGGAAAGCGGGCCTTGGCGAGTGGCAGACCGTGCATCAGGCCTCAGCGTTCAGTGACGTTGACGTCGACGCGGTTTCTGGGCTCACCCTCGCTCTTGTCGCCGAGCGCCCGGACGTCGATACGCGTCGAGCGGACGCCTTTCTCGATCAGGAACGAACGCACGGACAGGGCCCGGGACAGCGAGATCCGCCGGGCCTTGCTGGAAGTCAGGTCTTCGCCGGCGGCATAAGCCATCAACTGAACGCGGGCGTTTTCGTCGGCGGAGAGCTTGCCGATCACGGCGTCGAGCGCGCTCTGGCCGTCGGCGGAAAGTTTGGTGTCGTCACCGTTGAACACGACTTGCACCGGGCCGTCGGCCGGCGTCGTGGTCGGGGCGGAAGCCTGCTCTGGTGCCTTGTCTTTCTTGGGGGCGGCGGCCTGTTCAGTTTGTTTCGGGGCTGCCGCCGGTTCGGAAGAACTCGGCATCGGCGGCGGCGGTGGGGCGGACGCGGTTTCAGGTGCCGGCGGTGGTGGCGGGGCCGAAGCGGTTTCGGCCGTTTTCGCGGGGGCCGGGGCCGGCGGCGGCGGTGGCGCCTTTTTCTCGGTCAGCTGTTTCGGTGCGGCTTCGGCCGGTTTCGGTGCTTCGGCGACCTTTGGCGTTGGCGCGGGGGCAGGGGCCTTCGGTTGTGACGGCTTGGCGGCCATCTTCGGGGCCGAGCCGGGTTGTCTCAGTTTAACCGTCGAACTGCTGGCGGGCGCTGGGACGTGGAGGGTCGACTGCGGCATCCTTGGGCCCGGCATGAGCAGGCCACCGGAGGCGGCCGGCGCGCGGTAGTTGTATGACGGCGACGATTGCTGCGGCGTCGACGGGCTGGCTTGTCCACCGTTGATCGCGCCCCAGTTGATATAAACATTATCTGTCGCGGGCTGATATGACGAGGTCTGGGCGTTTGCCGGCGAGGAAAGAAGGACGAGAGCCGCGGCGGCTGCACAGCCGATGGGCCGTAAACCGGTAACGCGAAGTCGGTCGATATCCTGTCGGCGGATCATAGTGCCTCCACTGCCCTGTCAGAGCGACGCGCTTGAACGCGCTGAATTATCGCCTGAGAAAATACCGAAGCCAAGGCCCGGCCTCAACCGCTTTACGCGTTTTTACCCGCGTTCTTCAATAATTGCCGGAAATCCCGGTCGAGGGAAGCATTGGTGGCAATGATCTCGCCGTTCTCCAGCATTTTGTCACGGCCCGAAAAATCGGTGACGATCCCGCCGGCTTCACGTACCAGCAGAATCCCCGCAGCCATATCCCAGCTTGAGAGGCCACGTTCCCAGAATCCGTCATAGCGGCCGGCGGCCACGAACGCGAGGTCGAGCGCGGCGGCGCCGAAGCGTCGAATCCCAGAAGACGCGCCCATCACGGCCTGTAGTTCGGTGACGAAGGTGTCATGTCCAGAGCGGCCAAGAAAGGGGATGCCGGTTGAAAACAGCGAGTCCTGAATATTGGTGCGTCCCGATACGCGGAGCCGCGAATCGCGGAGGAAAGCACCCTTTCCGCGCTCGGCGTAATAAAGGTCGTCGGTGATCGGATTGTAGACCACTCCGGCCTCGAGCCGTTTGTCACGCTCCAAGGCCACGGAAACGGCGAAGTGCGCGATCCCGTGCAGGAAATTGGTGGTGCCGTCGAGCGGATCGATGATCCATTTGTTGGAAATATCGGAGCCCTCGATGACGCCGCTTTCTTCGTTGATGAAGCCGTAGGCCGGGCGTGCTTTCTGGAGTTCCTCGATGAGGATCTTCTCGGCCTTGGTGTCGGCTTTGGTGACGAAATCCGCCGGGCCCTTACGCGATACCTGCAGGTTTTCGATCTCGCCGAAGTCGCGCCTGAGCGCACGCCCCGCTTTTTGCGCGGCGTTGACCATGATCGTCAGAAGCGGGGTCAGGCGATTGGACATACTTGAGGTCTGCCCGTTCAATCTTTGGCGCGTTCGACGTACGTGCCCTCGCGGGTGTCGACGACGATGCGTGTGCCGGCTTCGATGTGCGGGGGGACCAGAACCTTGACGCCGTTCTCCATCACCGCCGGCTTGTAGGATGACGATGCCGTCTGCCCTTTGACCACGGCGTCCGCTTCGACGACTTCGAGCGTGACGTGTTGCGGCAGTTCGACGCCGAGCGGTTCGCCCTCGAAGGTTTCGATCATCACGTTCATGCCGTCCTGAAGGAAGGAGACGGCGTAATCGCCGACGGCCTCGCTCGACAAAGCGATCTGTTCGAAATTCTCGCCGTTCATGAACGTGTGCATGTCGCCGTCCGAAAACAGGTACTGGAATTCGGTCTGTTCGAGGCGTACGCGCTCGACCTTTTCCGAAGAGCGGAAGCGTTCGTTGAGCTTGGTGCCGTCGCGGATGTCCTTCAGTTCAACCTGAAGGTAAGCGCCACCCTTACCCGGCTGGGTATGAGCGATCTTGATCGCGCGCCAAAGGCGGTTTTGATGTTCTATAACCATCCCGGGACGGATGGCGTTGCCGTCGATCTTCATGTCGGTCTCGTCCTGAAATCTGTCGATGGGGTCAACCCGGCGCGGGTTCTATCAGGTCGCACCGGGGGATGTCACCGAAAAGTTGCTAGATGTTAAGAGGCCAGAACGTCCGCAAAGGCGCGAACGCCGGCGTCGGGGCCGTCAGGGTGGTTCCAGATGCTCCCTATGACGGCAAGATAATTGGCGCCCGCATCGACGAGAGGTCGGCAGTTTTCCGCCGTGATGCCACCAATGGCGACACACGGGATAATCGTCATCTGCGACCAGAACTCGAGAATTTCGGTGGTCGCGTGGTGCTTTGCTTCCTTGGATTGCGACGGGAAGAAAGCGCCAAACGCAACATAATCTGCACCCGCGTCCCCGGCTTCGATCGCCAGATCGCGGCTGGCATGGCAGGTCACCCCGATGATCGCATCAGGGCCCAATAATGTGCGCGCCTCACCGTAACTCGCGTCCTGCTGACCCACATGTACGCCGTCGGCCCCCGTAGCGTGGGCGATATCGGGCCGGTCGTTGACGATAAGGGGGATGTCGAAGCCATGGCAGACCGGGACCAGAGCATCGGCCGCACGCTTGAAGTCGTCGTCGCCGACATCTTTCAGGCGCAATTGAACCGCACCGACGATTTCGGGTTTGGCGGCGATGGCGCGTGACAGTTCGCCCGCGAAGGTGTCGGGATCTATCGCAGGCGGCGTCAGCAGATACAGCTTGCAGGGATCTTCGGTGAGTCGTTCGTTCATTTGTCGGCGCTTCCTTCAAGCCACGCGGCCAGATCGTGCGTGCCGCCGGCCATGTCATAGGCGGCAATCGGTCTGGCGTCCAGAACGATACCATCTGTCATGTCGCGGAGTTTTCTCAGTACGCTTTCTTCGGCATTGAGGCGGAGGTTCTTGCACCCCATCCGAAGCGCCTGCATCGCCTGACCGGGATCCGCACCGCAATCGATGACGGCGGAAATATCGGTATCTGGATTTTCCGCACGCCCGGCGTCGATCATGCGGTTGAAGACATCGGCCCCCATTGAAGCAGCGGCGCCCGGTGCGCTGATCAGCGTCACCGGGCGTCCGTGTTCTCTCGCGATGGCCACGGCGTCGCGCACATGGCCGATGTCGTGGACGATCAGAAAAGGTCCCGAAAGACCGCTCATCCCGCCCTGATCACCTTAGCGGGGCATCAAAGGCCGGCCATCACCATGGCGGTGTCCGGCATGCGGTTCGAGAAACCCCACTCGTTGTCGTACCAGCTCAGCACGCGCACGAGGTTGCCTTCGATCACCTGTGTTTGGGTGGCGTCGAAGGTGGAGCTGTTCGGGTTGTGGTTGAAGTCGATCGAGACCAGCGGTTCGACGTTGTAGCCGAGCACGCCCTTGAGCGGGCCTTCGGCAGCCGCCTTCATCGCTTCGTTCACTTCTTCCGCCGTCGTGTTGCGGCCGGCGACGATCTTGAGGTCGATCAGCGAGACGTTCTGCGTCGGCACGCGGACCGAGGTGCCGTCCAGCTTGCCCTTCAATTCCGGCAGCACCAGGCCGACGGCCTTGGCGGCACCCGTCGACGTCGGGATCAGCGACGCGGACGCCGTACGCGCACGGCGCGGGTCGGAGTGAAGGGTGTCCAGTGTCCGCTGGTCGCCGGTAAAGGCGTGGATCGTCGTCATGAAACCTTTTTCAAGACCGACCAGGTTGTGCAGCACGTGTGCGACCGGGGCCAGGCAGTTGGTAGTGCAGGACGCGTTGGAAACGACCGTGTCGTCGGCGGTCAGGGTGTCATGGTTGACGCCGTAGACGATGGTCTTGTCGACGTCCTTGCCCGGTGCCGAGATCAGGACTTTCTTGGCGCCCGCATCGATGTGCTTGCCGGCGCTTTCGCGGTCGACGAACAACCCGGTGCATTCCATGGCGATATCGACGCCCAATTCGCCCCACGGCAGGTCGGCGGGGTTGCGCTCGGCGGTGACCTTGATCGGGCCCGCGCCGACGTCGATGCTGTCGCCGTCGACCTTCACGTCACCGGGGAACGGGCCGTGGGTCGAATCGTAGCGGAACAGGTGCGCATTCATGTCCACCGAGCCTAGATCGTTGATGGCGACGACCTCGATGTCGTTGCGGCGGCTCTCCATGATGCCGCGCAGCACCAGACGACCAATCCGACCAAAACCGTTAATGGCAACGCGTACCGCCATTGTTTCCTCCTGAGTTGGCCGCGGCCGGAATGGGCGCGGCGAATGTGGTTAACAGAGATGTTTCGCGCGCAAAAAAACGGGTTTCCCGGGAAAGGTCAACGACTGTTTGTGCACGGGGCAGGGCGCACGTGTGCACAAACGGCAAAAATGTACGGAATCTCAAATTTGTAGGCGGGATATTTGAGGTATCAATTGACCTTACTCCCCGGATGGGCTTACGGTCGCGTCTGTTTTAACAGGGCGTGTTCAAACTAGGGGTATCCGCGTTGTCGACTTCGACCATCGCCAAAGCGTCACGTGTCGAACGGGCTTTCGAGAGATTGGAAGCCGCCGTGGACCGGCTCGACGTTGCGCTTTCATCGCGCAGTACGGATGGAGACGTCAGCGCGGACAATGAAGCGATCGACCGGCTAAGACGCGAGAACGCGGAGTTGAAAGATTTGCACCGCGCCGCCGCCGATCGGCTGGCCAACACGATCCAACGTCTCGATTCCCTGCTGACAAAACCGGAAGACGACTAAACATGGCGCAGGTCACCGTTACCATCAACGACCGTCGTTACAACGTCGCTTGCGATGACGGTCAGGAGGCGCATCTGTCGCGTCTCGGCGCCTACATCGACCGCCGCGTGAGCGAGCTCGTCGCCGCCGTTGGGCAAATTGGCGATGCCAAGTTATTGGTCATGGTGTCGCTTCTGATCGCGGACGAACTCTCGGACGCCTACGCCGAAATGGATACGATGAAGTCCGGCGGTAAGGGGGCTGCAGCCGCCGCTGCGGCCGAGGTCCGGCTGGGCGAAAGCCTGGAAAAACTCTCCGAACGCATCGAAAGCATTGCCGAGAGCCTGGAACGCTCCTAGGTTGGGGGTGACGGGCTGCGGGGTGCGTCAGGCCTTCGTTATCCCTGGGGCCTTAAATCCACCGTAAGGGAGCTGTCCCTGCCGGTCCCCTGGGATCGGTATTCACGGCGCCCACCTGCTGAAGCAGGCCACGGAGGATCTCACGGCCAACGGCTCATGCGGCCCGTCGTCTATTTCAGTTCAACCGGTCAGCCCCGATTTGATGTCCGAACCCGCGACCCGTAAAGACCACGAGCGAAAGTCTGCTTCCGCGCGGCGCGGTGAATTGCATGCGGCACATCCGGATGGCGGTATCAGGCTCGCGGCGCATGTGCGGGATAAGGCGGAAACGCTCGGCCTCGCCGGGGTGCCGAAGACGGCGTCGGTGTTCTGGTCGATGGGCAATGAGATCGATACCGGGCCGTTATTGAAGATACTTCATACGATGGGGCACCGGACCGCGCTGCCGGTGGTCGCCAAGAAGGCGGCGCCGTTGATCTTTCGCCTCTGGGCACCGGGCGATGCGCTCGCGGATGGTGGGTTCGGCACCTCGATCCCGGCCGCGGACGCCGAGGAGGTCACGCCGGATGTCTTGTTCGTGCCGCTATTGGCGTTCGACAACGATGGTTTTCGGCTCGGCTATGGTGGTGGGTTTTACGACCGCACCCTCGAGATGCTTCGCGCCGGTTCGGATGATGTGATCGCCATAGGTGTTGCTTTTTCCGGGCAACGGGTAGACACCGTGCCGCGCGGCCCGCACGACCAGCCCCTCGATTGGATCGCCACGGAATTGGGCGTCAGCAGGTTCGAGCCCGAAGGAGCGTCATGAGAGTTTTGATGATCGGTGATGTGGTTGGCAGTGCGGGAAGGGCGGTTCTCAACGCCAACCTGCCGATGTTGCGCCAGAAATTGAAAACGGATTTCGTGATCGTCAACGGCGAGAACGCGGCGCACGGCTTCGGCATTACCGGAAATATCTGCGACAGCTTCTATCAGGCGGGCGCGGATTGCATCACGACCGGCAATCATGTGTTCGACCAGCGCGACGTGGTCGGCCAGATGGAGCGTGATGACAAAATCCTGCGTCCGATCAACTATCCCCCGGATACACCCGGCAAGGGCTTCGGCCTGTATAAGACCGACGACGGCAAACGCATTCTCGTCGTCAACGTCATGTGCCGGTTGTTCATGGAACTACTGGATGACCCGTTCCGCGCCCTCGATGAGCTATTGAAGCGTTACAAGCTCGGCCGTGACGCGGATGCGATCATCCTGGATGTGCACGGCGAGGCGACCAGCGAGAAACAGGCTATCGGCCACTTTGTCGATGGCCGCGCTTCGATCGTCGTCGGTACCCACACGCACGTCCCGACTGCCGATCACTGGGTGCTGCCCGGTGGGACGGCTTATCAATCCGATCTTGGTATGACGGGCGATTACGATTCTGTCATCGGCATGAAGAAAGATTTGTCCGTGCAGCGGTTCCTGTCCAAGGCGGAGAGAATCCGCCTGGAACCGGCGACGGAGGACGGCACCCTATGTGGATGCTTGGTCGCTCTGGACGACAAAACCGGGCTTGCGAAACGGATCGAACCGGTCCGTGTCGGCGCCCGACTGGCGGAGACCATCCCCAAACCCTGACGGGGTTTTAACGGCAAAAATCGGCTGGGCCGCCAAAATCTTGACATATTGCCCCTTGAAGATGATCCAGAAGGCTCGGCGCGGTATTCATTTGCCCGCCCCGATTGTAATATGGAGCGATTCGCGGCACGCATCGGCGTTGCCGCGTTTGCAGATGTGAAAGAAACGGAACGACACCATGGCCGGCCATTCAAAATTTAAGAACATCATGCACCGCAAGGGTGCACAGGACGCCAAGCGCGCGAAGGTCTTCGCCAAGCTGGGCAAGGAACTCTCCATCGCCGCACGTGCCGGCGAGGACCCGGGGTTTAACCCGCGCCTGCGTCTCGCTATCGCGAACGCGAAGTCCCAGAACATGCCGAATGACAACATCAAGCGCGCCATTGCGCGCGGTGTCGGCGGAGACGGCGAGAACTACGAGGAAATCCGCTACGAGGGTTACGGCCCAGGTGGGGTCGCGATGATCGTCGAAGCGCTCTCCGACAATCGCAACCGGACGGCGTCCGAAGTGCGTGCCGCGTTCTCCAAACACGGCGGCAACCTGGGTGAGACGGGCAGCGTCAATTTCATGTTCGAGCGTGTCGGCAAGATCTATTACCCGGCCGATACGGCAAGCGGTGACGACATGTTCGAAGCGGCCCTCGAAGCGGGTGCGACCGACGTTGAAAGCGATGGTGACGGACACGCGATTTCATGTGATCCGAATGACTTCGCCGACGTCCGCGAAGCTTTGGCTGAGAAATACGGCGATCCGGAAAGCGGTGAACTCGAATGGAAGCCGCAGAACACGATAGAGGTCGACGCCGACACCGCCAGCACGCTGTTCAAGCTGATCGAGGTGTTGGAAGACAACGATGATGTGCAGTCGGTGTCTTCGAACTTCGACGTGTCGGACGACATCATGGCGCAGTTGAGCGCGTGAGGAGATAACGACTTGCGGCTGATCGGCTTTGATCCGGGATTGCAGACGACGGGGTGGGGCATCATCGAGGCTGTCGACAACCGTCTCAGCTATGTCGCGGACGGGTTGGTCACCACATCTTCCAAAGCGTCGTTATCTGAACGTCTGGTCGAACTTCACGCTGGGTTGCGGGACGTCATCGCCGAGTTCACGCCCGACGAGGCGGCGGTCGAGGAGACCTTCGTCAACAAGAATGCGGTGTCGACCCTCAAGCTCGGGCAGGCGCGCGGGATCGTTCTTCTGGTCCCGGCGTTGGCCGGGCTCAACGTCGCCGAGTATCTGCCGAACCTGGTCAAGAAGACCGTCGTCGGTTCCGGCCACGCCCAGAAAGAGCAGGTGCAGATGATGGTCAAGACACTCCTTCCCGGCGCCAAGATCGCGGGCGCGGATTCCGCCGACGCGCTCGCCGTCGCGATCTGTCATGCCCATCATCGCGGTACCGCGGACAAGGTCCGGAAATTGGCCAGGGCCGCGCAATGAGGGTTAGTTCATGATCGCAAGGCTTAAGGGCATCGTCGAAGACATCGGCGACGATTGGGTCGTGGTCGACGTGAATGGCGTCGGTTATCTGGTGTTCGCGTCGGGACGAACGCTTGGGCGCCTTGCCGTCGGTGAGGCGGCGGTCGTCTATATCGAGACACACGTCCGCGAAGACCACATCCATCTTTACGGGTTCGCCGACACGCTGGAGCGCGACTGGTTCAAGCTGTTGACGACGGTGCAGGGGGTCGGTGCCAAGGTCGGGCTCGCGATCCAGAGCGTGCTCAGCAACGACGAAGTCAGCCGCGCCATTCTATCGGGCGATAAGGCGGCGATTACGCGGGCACCAGGCGTCGGCCCCAAGCTGGCGGCGCGTATCATTTCCGAACTCAAGGACAAAGTCGGCACCATCACCCTGGGTCAGGCTCTCAAGACGGAGGTCGGTCATTCCGCCACCGCGTCGGTCGGCGGCGCGCAGGGGGCGGTGTCGGATGCTGTCTCCGCTTTGGTCAATCTGGGCTACAGCCCGTCGCAGGCATTGGGCGTGGTCTCGGAAGCGGCGGGCGAGATCGGTGAAAGTGCAGACGTCGGCGTTTTGATCAAAGCAGGTCTCGCGAAACTGGCGCCCTCGGACACCCGGGCGGGGGCCAGGCGCTAAATGGCGGAGGGTGATCGTATTCTCGAGGCCGAGAGCCAGCCCGGCGATACCCAGGATGCGGCACTGCGTCCGCAGAAACTGGACGACTTTGTCGGCCAGCCGCAGGTTCGCGCCAATCTCAAGGTGTTTGTCGAAGCATCTATCAGCCGCTCGGAAGCGCTGGACCACGTGCTTTTCTATGGGCCGCCGGGTCTGGGCAAAACGACATTGGCGTCCATCGTCGCGAAGGAGATGGGCGTCGGTTTTCGTGCCACGTCTGGGCCGGTGATCGCCAAGGCTGGTGATCTCGCGGCGATCCTGACGAACCTGGAAGCGGGCGATGTTCTGTTCATCGACGAGATCCATCGCCTCAACCCGGCGGTGGAGGAAATCCTTTATCCAGCGATGGAAGACTTCCAACTTGATCTGATCATCGGTGAGGGGCCGGCGGCGCGGTCCGTCAGGATCGACCTGCCACGCTTCACGCTGGTCGGCGCGACGACACGGTCGGGTCTGATCACGACGCCGCTCCGCGAGCGTTTCGGTATTCCGATGCGGCTCGAATTTTACGGGATCGACGACCTGCAGCACATCATCTCGCGCGGCGCCGGGCTTCTTGGTATGGACATGACCGATGACGGTGCCCGTGAGATCGCCAAGCGCGCCCGCGGTACGCCGCGCGTTGCCGGCCGTCTGCTGCGCCGGGTCAGGGATTTCGCCGCCGTCGCCGGCCATTCACCGGTCGATGCCAAGGCCGCTGATGCGGCGCTCAACAGATTGGATGTCGACAAGCGTGGGCTTGATGCGATGGACCGCCGCTATTTGACATGTATCGCTGAAAATTACGGCGGTGGACCGGTCGGCGTCGAAACCCTCGCCGCCGCGCTGTCCGAACAACGCGACACGATCGAGGAAGTCATCGAGCCCTATCTGATCCAGCAAGGGCTTCTGATGCGCACGCCCCGCGGCCGGGCTTTGACGGGTGAGGGGTTCAAGCACCTCGGCCTGAAGGCGCCCGCGAACCTGAGCCAACTCGAACTGATCGCCGACGATGCGGAGGCCGAGGATGCCTGATGCGGGAATGACCGACGTCCATGTCATGCCGATCCGCGTCTATTACGAAGACACGGACGCGGGCGGCATCGTCTATTACGCCAATTATCTGAAATTTGCGGAACGTGCGCGCACCGAGATGTTACGTGATCACGGTCTTGAGCATGCCGCGTTGCTGGCGACCGACAACATCGCGTTCGCGGTCAGGGAATGCCATGCGGACTACGTCAAGCCCGCGCGCCTGGACGATCTTCTCGAAGTCAGGACAAGGGTCTCCGAGATCGGCGGCGCGGCGCTACGGATGCACCAGGATATCTGCCTGGACGGTAACGTGCTGGTCGCGGTCCACGTGCGGTTGGCGTGCATGAATGTGACCACCGGCGCGCCGAAACGGCTGCCCGACGCGGTCAGGGAATGCCTGCGTATACACGCCGGCGGCAATATGAATTAAGGAAGACGATCGGAGTAGGGAATGGAAAATCAAGCAGTCGATGCCGCGATGATGGCAGGATCGGTGGGCGCGGATCAGTTCGCCGTCATGTCCATGTTCCTGCGCGCCGATATCGTCGTGAAATCCGTTATGGTGATGCTGGTTCTGGCCTCGATCTGGTGCTGGGCGATCATTTTCGAAAAACTGCTGACGGTGCGGCGTCTCAACAAACGCTCCGACGAATTCGAGCAGGCCTTCTGGTCGGGCAAGTCCTTGGACGATCTATTCGACCGGGTCGCCAGCAATCCGCGCGACCCGATGGCCGCGGTATTCTCGGCGGCGATGCGAGAATGGCGGCGGGTTTCGGGGAGTGGTTCTCATGGTATCCGCGCCGGACTCTCCGACCGTATCGACCGGGTCATGCAGATCACCGTGCATCGGGAAATGGACCGCGCTGAAAAATATATGACGTTTCTCGCTACGACTGGTGCGACGGCGCCGTTCGTCGGGCTGTTCGGCACGGTCTGGGGGATCATGCATAGCTTCCAGTCCATCGCGATTTCGTCAAACACCTCGCTCGCCGTCGTTGCGCCCGGTATCGCCGAAGCTTTGTTTGCGACCGCGCTTGGTCTCTTGGCCGCGATCCCGGCGGTTGTCGCCTACAACAAACTGAGCCGTGACCTGGACCGCTACGCCGGGCGGCTGGAAAGCTTCGCCGGTGAGTTCTCGGCGATCCTGTCGCGCGAGATGGACACCTAGGAGCAGCCGATGGCGATCACGACGGAACGCATGGGCGGCGGCGGCGGCCGTTTCGGACGGCAGCGCCGGCGGCCGATGAGTGAAATCAACGTGACGCCGTTCGTCGACGTCATGTTGGTGCTGCTGATCATCTTCATGGTCACCGCGCCGCTGTTGACTGTCGGGGTTGAGATCAACCTGCCGGAAACCAAAGCCGGTGCTATTGCAGGCGAAGACGAGCCGCTGGCGATCTCGATCGATAATGCGGGCCAGATATTCCTGCAGGACACACAGGTGCCGTTGGAGACATTGGTGCCGAGATTAAGGGCCATCACCGGCGAAAACCGAGAGCTTCGTATCTTCGTGCGTGGTGATGCGGATATCAATTACGGCCGGGTCATGGAGGTGATGGGCACGATCAACCGCGCCGGATACCGGCGGGTCGCCCTGATCACCCGGAGCACCGACAAGTCCGACAAGAAAGCGGACGACAAGAAGACGAACAAGCAGCCTTAACCCGAAAGCGAGACTTAGGGCAGATCTGAGATCATGCGGACCGGACTATTCTTTTCAGTGGCTTTTCACGCGGGCGTCATCGCGGTGAGCATGCTTGGCCTGCCGCTGATGTCTCCGCCCGAACCGCTGGAAGAGACTCCGGTGTTCGTCGAGTTGGTCGAGATCGACGAGATGCGGAACGCCCCCGCGCCGGCACCGGAGCCGGAGCCTGAGGAAAAGAAGGCGCCGGAACCGGCGCCGCCCGTCGAAGAGGCAAAACCCGAGCCCGAACCCGAGCCCACACCACCCCCGCCCGCCCCCGAGCCTCAACCCGAGATCGCGGCCTTGCCGCCGAAATCGGAGCCGGAGCCCGAACCCGCGCCGGAGCCGGAGCCCGAACCCAAGAAAGAACCGGAGCCCGAGCCCAAGAAAGAACCGGAGCCCGAGCCCGAACCGAAACCCGAAGCGAAGCCAGCCCCCGAACCGGAGCCCAAGCCTGAGCCGAAGCCCGAGCCACCCAAACCGGTTGCCGCCGTGGCCAAGGTGAAGAAGAAGCCGAAGCCGCCGGAACAGTTCGAAGTTGCGTCTTTGTTGAAGACGCTTGAAGAGATCAAGAAGACGCAGCCGGAACCGGAAGAAAAAAAGAAGGAAGAGCCTAAGGCGGACTTCGCTGAACAGATGCGCGCGGCTTTGAAGGTTAAATCGCCACAGCCCAATGCCGACCCGTCCAAGAAAGTGACGATGACGGAACTGGATGCGATGCGCCGCACGGTAATCGAGCGTGTCTCGAAGTGCTGGAATATTCCGACGGGCGCCAAGAACGCCGAAAATCTGGCCGTCCTGATCCGGATACAAATGAATCCGGACGGAAATCCGCAATCCGCGACGATTGAAGATCAGATGCGCTTCAATACGGATCCGTTTTTTCAGTCTGCCGCCGAAGCCGCGCGGCGCGCCGTATTGAATCCAAGCTGCAATCCCATCAAACTGCCGCCCGACAAATACGAGGTCTGGCGGGAGATCGTGATCAATTTCGATCCCAGAGACCTTTTATAGAAAGCCGTTGTAAGGAGCTTCCATGTTTGTCCCTTCGATGATGCGAAACGCGATACCCGTCCTGCTGGCGGTCCTGATGATGGCTGGTGCGGCGCGTGCCGAGCTGCGCGTCGATATCACCCAGGGCAAGGCCGAACCGCTGCCGATCGCCGTCACCGACTTTTTCGGCAACGGTGGAGAGGAACAGCGCATTGGCCGTGACATGGCGGGTGTGATCGCGGCTGATTTGCAACGGTCGGGTCTTTTCAAGCCAATCGACAAACGGGCCTTCATCCAAAACGACGGTGCGTTAAATACGCTGCCGCGCTTCGGGGATTGGCGCATCATTAATGCGCAGGCGTTGGTGCAGGGTCGCACCGAACTGGTGGCGGACGGCCGGCTCCGGGTCGAATTCCGGCTCTGGGACGTGTTCGCCGAGCAGCAGATGGTGGGGCTCGCCTATTTCACGGTGCCGGATAACTGGCGCCGCGTCGCCCACATTATCGCGGATGCGATCTACAAAAGGATCACGGGTGAGGACGGTTATTTCGACACCCGTATCGTCTACATCGCCGAGAGCGGCCCGGAGCGCCGCCGCGTTAAGCGCCTCGCCATCATGGATCAGGACGGCGCCAATCACCGCTTCCTGACGGACGGTTCGGAACTCGTGCTGACGCCGCGCTTCTCGCCGACGCTGCAGGAGATCACTTATCTCAGCTATCGAAACAACACGCCGCGCGTTTACATTTTCAACATCGATACCGGGCGTCAGGAGCTTCTGGGCGATTTTCCGGGCATGACGTTCGCGCCCCGATTCTCGCCGGATGGCCAGAAGGTCATCATGAGCATGGCGCAGAACGGGTCTACCAACGTCTATGAGATGGATCTCAGGACGCGCCAGTCGCGGCAATTGACCCGCTCGGGGGCTATCGATACGTCGCCCAGTTATGCGCCCGACGCCAGCCAGATCGTTTTTAACTCGGACCGGGGTGGCACGCAGCAGCTTTACGTCATGGATAGCGACGGCAGCGACGTGCACCGAATCAGCTTCGGCAAGGGACGTTATGCGACCCCGGTCTGGTCACCGCGTGGCGACCTGATCGCTTTCACAAAGATTTCACGGGGCGCGTTTTACATCGGCGTGATGCGTCCTGACGGCTCGGGGGAGCGGCTTTTGGCCGAGGATTATCTGGTCGAGGCGCCGACGTGGTCGCCCAACGGCCGGGTGTTGATGTTCTTCCGTCAGTCCAAAAATGGCGAGAATGTCTCCGAGCCTCGGCTGTATTCGATCGATCTTACCGGATACAACGAACGCGAGATTGTGACCCCGGTTGGCGCATCCGACCCGGCCTGGTCGCCGTTGATCCCGTAATAATCAATGCCGCAGCGCGAAATGAATGGCCCAGAAAACCTTTGCCGTGTGCGGGTTTTTCCAAAAAAGGGCTTGGAATCAATCCCGTCACTCTTTAAAGATACCTCCAAGCGGCGTTTTTGCGGACGCACGTGTTATTTTTTGCCGACCTTTCGGCGATTGGGTTTATGAGATATCACCCGTTGAGGAGTATATTCCTATGCGTTTCAAATTTTTGAGTGTGCTGGCCGCGGTTGCCCTGCTTGCAGCGTGTGAAACAGCGCCGGAATCGAGTGGTAGCACCCAGTCGTCCGGCGCCGCGTCGACGTCATCGAGCAGCTCTGGCAGCAGCACGTCTGCCGTGCAGATTCAGGGCGGCACCCAGGAAGACCTGGTCGTCAATGTCGGGGACCGCGTGTTCTTCGCTTTTGACAGCTCCGAGCTGAGCGCCGAAGCCCGCGCTTCGCTTGAAAAGCAGGCGGCCTGGATGAAGAAATTCGGCGGCGTCCGCGTCGTTCTCGAAGGTCATTGCGACGAGCGTGGCACCCGCGAGTACAACCTCGCGCTCGGTGAGCGTCGTGCCAATGCCGCCAAGGACTACCTGGTGGCGCTCGGCATCAACCCGGCGCGCGTGAAAACCATTTCATACGGCAAGGAGCGTCCGGCTGCGCTCGGTCACAACGAAACCGCGTGGGCGCAAAACCGCCGCTCGGTGACGGTTGTCGACAACACCGGCAGCTGATCCCTTCGCCGGAAACGGTTGTTTAAGGCGCTTGTCCGCCGGTTTCTACCGGATGGGCAAGCGCCTTAATTTTGCCTAATATGTACGAGAGGTTGCACCTCGGCGCGGGCCCCCGCCGGGCGCCGCGTTCGGTATTTGGAATGACGAACCGGAGAGAGCGATGACGTTTCGAAGCTCATGGTGCGGCGCGGTTGTGTGCGTCGCCATTCTGATGACGGCGATGCCGCTGCAGGCACAGGATACCCAGGCATTGCTGGACCGGATCGAGCGTCTGGAGCGCGATATCAGAACGCTCAACGTACAGATCTCCCGGGGCGGTTCCGGCGGCGGAGCCGCGGTGGCGGGGGGCAGCGATGCGGCAGGGGGCGATAGCACCGCGTACGCGCGCCTCAATGTTCGCGTTTCCCAGATCGAATCCGGCATGCGCAGCATGACCGGTCGTTTGGAGGAGCTCTCTTATCAGATCAACCAGGTTTCGCAGCAGTTGGAGAAACTCTCCGCGGATGTCGATTTTCGGTTGAAGCAGTTGGAGACGGGCGGCACGGCATCAAGCATGCAGCAGCAGCCCATGCAGAACAGCGGCCAGGTGACGGCGCCGCAGGGGCAACCGCAACAGTCGGCTGGGGCGGCGCCCCAGGGTGCCGGAAACGGCACGCAGGTGCTCGGCACCCTCAACGAATCCGATCTCAACAATCAGGGGCAGCCGGCCAATGCGGCAACGCCGCCTCAGAAGCCCGCACAGAGCGAGGCTGACGCGCTGCTCGCACAGTTGACGGGCGATACCCCCGCCGCCACGGCATCGCAGCCGGCGGCGCCCGCTGCGGCACCCTCGGCGGCACCGGCGCCGGCGGGCGTCGACACGGCGACGAGCCAGCCGGCTTCCGCACCCTCAACGCAGACTGCATCCCTCCCGCAAGGGACGCCCCGTGAACAGTACATGCATGCGTTCGGTCTTCTTAGGCAGGGTAAGTACGACATGGCGGCATCGTCGCTCAGGCAGTTCCTCGAAGCGCACGGCGACGACAAGCTCGCCAGCAATGCGCGCTATTGGCTTGGCGAAACCTACTACGTGCGGGGGTCGTTCGTGGAAGCGGCCGAGACCTTCCTTGAAGGGTATCAAGCCGACCCGCAGGGCCCCAAGGCGCCGGATGCGCTTTTGAAACTGGGGATGTCGCTTTCCAGCCTCGATAAAAAGAATGAAGCCTGCGCCGCGTTCCAGAAGCTGCGTCAGGATTATCCGGACGCCCCGGCGGGCTTGAAAAGTACGCTGCAACGTGAATGGCAGAAAAACGGCTGCGTCTGACAGCTGTCTCTAACATGACCCGGCCAAGGCCAGCGACACCGATCACGTCAGATGAATTCGCGGACGCGATGAATGCGTTCGTCCCTTTCGAGTTCACACCGCACCTCGCCGTCGGCGTTTCAGGCGGTGCGGACAGTATGGCGTTGGCGGTTCTACTGCACGATTGGTCTCGGGCTCAGGGCGGCAAGATCACGGCGTTGATTGTCGAACATGGCCTTAGGGCGGAATCATCCGTCGAAGCGGCGCAAACCGCCGCGCGGCTGACACGGTTGGGGATTGCAGTCGAAATCCTGTATTGGCGGGGTACGAAGCCCGAAAGGGGGATCCAGGCCGAGGCGCGACGTGCGCGATACGACTTCTTGGACAGGTGGTGCCGACATAATGGGGTGCTGCACCTTACGGTCGCCCATCATGCCGACGATCAGGCAGAGACCTTCATGATGCGGCTTCAGCGCGGCAGCGGTCCGGATGGTCTCGCGGCAATGGCGCCGGTTCGGGAACTTGGCGCCTGTCGGCTGTTGCGGCCGCTTCTCGGTTTCCCGAAGGCGCGGTTGGTGGCGACACTCGAAGCGGCGGGGATGGGATGGGTTGAAGATCCTTCGAATCGAGATCCGAAATACGGCCGCACCCTCGTGCGAGATCGACTGGAAACGGAAGCCGGAAAGGCCCCCGGTGTCATGATCGCAACAGCCCGTTTTGCGCGGGCCCGTGCATCGCTCGAGGCGGCGACGGCCGATTGGCTGGCCCGGCACGCGGCACTTCATCCAGCCGGTTTTCTGAGAATGACATCTGCAGATTTACAGCGGGCGGATGATGAAATCCGTCTGCGTGCGCTGTCGCGCGCGGCGCAGGCGATTGGGGGCAGAGCCTATCCGCCGGATATTGCTGGGGTGGAGCGCTTGAAAGACGCGTTGCAGGAGGGGCGAGGGGCGACGCTTGGGCGCGCCCGGTTCGATCTTGAAGGTGATATGATCGGTGTATACCGGGAGGCCCGTAATCTGCCTAAGCCGGTTTCGCTCTCCCCAGGAACCCATATCTGGGACCGGCGCTTCCTGATCACATCAGACGGCGCGCTGAATGGGTATGAGGTGCACCCCTGGGGGGCGGAAATAGCCGACAACTGGCCCAAAAACAGCCGCCCTGCATGGGTTCGCGGGCTGCCGGCCAAAGTGCGGTCGGGACTGCCTGTCGTGGTCCGGAACGGCGGCTATGACGTGCCGATGCCCGAGGGGTTCGGCCCTGAACCTGAAAAGATTGGCGTTTCAATCCGGTTTCAGCCCACAATGCCGCTCTCGGGAAGCGGATTTTCCGTTGCGTAAGCGCGGAAAACCACTATTTCTAGAAGGAACGGTGCGGCATCCGGTGAATGCTGGACGCGCCCCATGCCCGGACAGAATTTAAACAGACGTGTGACGGCGGCCCCGAAAAGGAAGTAACCCCGTGAATTTCTCGAAGAATATCGCTCTTTGGATCATCATCGGCCTCTTGGTGCTGGCGTTGTTCAACCTGTTTCAGGGGACCTCGCAACGCCCCGGCATGAACGAGATGGCGTTCTCCGACTTCCTCTCCCGTGTCGAAAGCGGCGACGTCAAAGGCGTGACGATCAAGGGCAATCAGATTTATGGCCAGTACCAGAACGGCGGCTCGTTCCAGACCTATGCGCCGGATGATCCGCAGTTGGTGCAGCGCCTCAAGGAACAGGGCGTGACGATCCGCGCCGAGCCTTCCGAAGACGGCTCGCCGACCCTATGGGGCGTGCTGATTTCATGGTTCCCGATGCTGCTGCTGATCGGTGTCTGGATATTTTTCATGCGTCAGATGCAGTCTGGTGGCGGCAAGGCGATGGGCTTCGGCAAATCCAAGGCCAAGCTTTTGACTGAAAAGCAGGGCAGGGTCACCTTCGACGACGTCGCCGGCATCGACGAAGCCAAGCAGGAGCTCGAAGAGATCGTCGAGTTCTTGAAAGACCCGCAGAAGTTTCAGCGCCTGGGCGGGCGTATCCCGAAAGGTTGTCTACTCGTCGGCCCGCCGGGTACCGGTAAGACGCTCACAGCGCGCGCCGTCGCCGGCGAAGCCAATGTCCCGTTCTTCACCATTTCCGGTTCCGACTTCGTCGAGATGTTTGTCGGCGTCGGCGCATCGCGCGTCCGTGACATGTTCGAACAGGGCAAGAAGAACGCACCTTGCATCATCTTCATCGACGAAATCGACGCCGTCGGTCGCCATCGTGGTGCCGGTCTTGGCGGTGGTAACGACGAACGCGAGCAGACCCTCAACCAGCTTCTGGTCGAGATGGACGGCTTCGAAGCCAACGAAGGTGTGATCCTGATCGCGGCGACCAACCGTCCGGACGTGCTGGACCCCGCATTGCTGCGTCCGGGCCGCTTCGACCGTCAGATCGTTGTTCCGAATCCGGACATCCTGGGCCGCGAAAAGATTCTCAAGGTGCACATGCGTAAGGTGCCGCTGGCCCCTGATGTGGACCCGCACGTGATCGCCCGCGGCACCCCCGGTTTTTCGGGTGCCGACCTCGCCAACCTGGTGAACGAAGCCGCGTTGCTGGCTGCGCGTAAATCCAAGCGCGTCGTCACGATGGAGGATTTCGAGGAAGCCAAGGACAAGGTCATGATGGGCTCGGAGCGTCGCTCCATGGTCATGACCGAGGAAGAAAAAGAGCTGACCGCCTACCACGAAGCCGGTCACGCCTTGGTCAGTTTGCATATGCCGAAGTCCGATCCACTTCACAAAGTGACCATCATCCCGCGCGGCCGCGCTTTGGGCGTCACGATGAGCCTGCCGGAACGCGATCAGTATGGGTTCTCGGAAGTTCAGCTCAAATCCAAGCTGGCGATGATGTTCGGTGGCCGCATGGCCGAAGAGCTCGTGTTCGGGAAGGAGAATGTCACCACCGGTGCCGGTAACGACATTCAGCAGGCGACGGGCTGGGCGCGGCGCATGGTCACCGAGTTCGGTTTTTCCGACAAGCTCGGCCGGCTGCGCTATGCGGATAACGAGGAAGAGGTTTTCCTCGGTCACTCCGTAGCCCGCCAGAAGCATGTTTCGGACGCCACCGCGGAACTGATCGATGAAGAAGTCCGCCGCCTGATCGAGGAAGCCGAAGACCAGGCGCGGCGCATTCTGACCGATCACCGTGACGAGCTCGAGATTATCGCCAAGGGGCTGCTTGAGTACGAAACCCTCAGCGGCGATGAGGTTCACGCTCTTCTGCGCGGTGAGGACATTCACCGCGATCACGGCGATGGTGGCGCCGGTGCGGACACGCCCAGGCGCACGTCGATCCCGACCGGTGGCAAGACGCGTCCCAAGAAGGGGCCCGGCGGTGCCGGGGGGATTGATCCCGATCCCGAGCCGCAACCGGGGCAGTGATCTTTTCGTCCAAGTATTTCCGTCATTCCCGCGCAAGCGGGAACCCAGAGGATTGACAGACTGGGCCCCCGCTTTCGCGGGGGTGACGTTTTGGAGTGGTGGACATGACTCCCGATCCGTTGAATTTCGCCGGCATGACCCTCGATACCCCGCGCCTGATGGGGGTGGTCAACGTGACGCCCGACAGTTTCTCGGACGGCGGCGATTTTCTCGATCCGCAAGCGGCGATCGATCACGGCAGGAAGCTGGTCGACGACGGGGCGCATATCCTCGACATCGGCGGCGAATCGACCCGTCCCGGCTCGAAGCCGATCACTCTGGACGAAGAGTGTGCTCGTATTCTTCCGGTGATCGCCGGTCTCTCGGATTTGGGTGTGCCGATCTCGGTCGACACCCGCCACGCCGACGTCATGCGCCGCGCCATCGATGCGGGCGCGACCATCGTCAATGACGTGACGGCGCTGACCGGCGATCCGGAAAGCGTTGGCGTCTGCGCGGAGGCCGGTGTCGATGTGGTGCTGATGCATATGCAGGGCACACCGGAAACGATGCAGGACAATCCGACCTACGAAGACGCCGCGCTGGATATCGTCGATTACATGCGCGAGAGATTGGACGTGTTGAACGCGGCGGGCATCGGGCCCAATAAAATCTGCATCGATCCCGGTATCGGGTTCGGGAAGACTCTCGATCACAATCTGCGTATTCTTTCGGCCGTCGACGCCTTTCACGAGTTGGGCGTGCCGCTGTTGCTGGGCGTGTCGCGCAAGAGCTTCATCACCAAGATCGACCGCGACGTCCCTGCGAAAGAGCGTGTCGCGGGCTCCATCGCCGCCGCGATTGCCGGTTGGGACCGGGGCGTGCAGTTGTTCCGGGTGCACGATGTCGCAGAAACGCGTCAGGCCTTGGCGGTCTGGCAGGCCATCGAGGAGGCCGAGGAACTGTAGCGCAATTCGGTGCGGGGCGTGATTTTCGACCGATTTTGCGTCATAAACCCTTCGGAAACCCTTTCAATTGCATAATTTCGCATTATGACAGGGTTTTGACGGAGCCAGATCGAGACATGGACGGGTCCAGAATGACACGCAAGTACTTCGGCACGGACGGTATAAGGGGCAGGGCCAACGCCTACCCGATGACCGCCGAGGTTGCGCTCAAGCTCGGGATGGCGGCGGCTTTGCAGTTCCGCCGCGGCAATTACCGCCATCGCGTCGTGATCGGTAAGGACACCCGCTTGTCCGGTTACATGCTGGAACCGGCTTTAACGTCCGGGTTCGTTTCGATGGGGATGGACGTGGTGTTGGTCGGCCCGATGCCGACGCCCGCGGTGGCGATGCTGACGCGTTCGCTCAGGGCCGATCTGGGTGTGATGATTTCGGCCTCGCACAATCCGTTCGAGGACAACGGCATCAAGCTGTTCGGTCCCGACGGGTACAAGCTCTCCGACTCCGTCGAGATCGAGATCGAAGAAAAGATGGACAGCGATCTCGTGACGGAACTCGAGCCCTCCGACATGCTGGGCCGGGCACGTCGTCTCGAAGACGCGCGTGGCAGATATACCGAATACGTGAAACAGACCTTCCCGCGCGGGCTGCGCCTCGACGGTTTCAAGATCGCCCTCGATTGCGCAAACGGCGCCGCTTACAAGGTCGCTCCCGAAGTGCTTTGGGAACTGGGTGCTGAAATCACGACTATCGGTGTCTCGCCCGACGGCACGAACATCAACAAGGACTGCGGCTCCACCCATCTCGATGCGTTGCAATCACAAACTGTTGCCGCCGGCGCCGATATCGGCCTGGCGCTGGACGGCGATGCCGACAGGCTGATCGTCTGTGATCAGAACGGCCGGGTGATCGACGGCGATCAGATCATGGCGCTGATCGCCGAGGACTGGCATCTAACGGGGCGCCTGAACGGCGGTGGGGTCGTCGCGACGGTGATGTCGAACCTGGGGCTGGAGCGGTATCTGAATGGTCTCGGCCTCGGCCTCAAACGCACGCCTGTCGGTGACAGATATGTGGCCGAAGCGATGCGCGCCGAAGCCTACAATCTCGGCGGTGAGCAGTCGGGCCATCTGATCTTCGACGATTACGCGACGACGGGTGACGGCCTGATCGCGGCGCTGCAGGTGCTGGCGGTGCTGGTGTCGTCCGGCAAACCCGCGAGCGAGATCTGTTCCAAGTTCGAGGCGTTGCCACAAATTTTGAAGAATGTCAGGTTCAACGGCGGGCAGCCGTTGGAGGCCGCGAGCGTCAAGAAAGCGATCACCGATGCGGAAGAGAAGCTGAACGGCACGGGGCGTCTCCTGATCCGGAAATCCGGCACCGAGCCGCTGATCCGCGTCATGGCCGAGGGTGAGGACCTGGTTCTCGTCGAAACGGTCGTCGACGGCATCTGCGACGCCATCACTCAACAAGCCTAAGAGGTTTTGACATGGCCGACATGAAAGGCCGCGTCCTGATCGCCGCCGGTTCCGATAGCGGTGGCGGTGCGGGCATTCAGGCGGATATCAAGGCGGTGACCGCGCTCGGCGGTTTCGCGATGACGGCAATCACCGCGCTCACGGCGCAGAACACCCGGGGTGTTTTCGATATCCACGACGTGCCTGAGGATTTCGTCGCCCAGCAGATGAAGCTCGTGCTCGACGATCTGGGGGCGGACTGCATCAAGCTTGGCATGTTGCACCGGCCAGAGATCATCGAGACCGTGGTCTCGGTTCTGGAAGAATTCGCGCCAGGGATACCCGTTGTCGCGGACCCGGTCATGATCGCCAAGGGTGGTCACGCGCTACTGGCTGATGAAGCGCAAGAGGCGCTCATGTCCCGGCTGCTGCCCGCGGCCACCTTGATCACGCCGAATATTCCCGAAGCGGAAGTGCTGACGGGTATGAAGATTTCGGGTGTCGACGATATGGCGGGCGTTGCCGAAGCTTTGTTGGCAATGGGGCCGAAGGCCGTGTTGGTCAAGGGTGGGCATCTGGAGAATACGGAGACGGTCTGCGATATCCTCGTCACGAAGGATAGTGACTGGGCGTTCGAGGCGGCGCGTATCGACACCACGAATACGCACGGTACCGGCTGCACGCTCGCATCCGCCATCGCATGTGGGATCGCGCAGGGGATGGAACTGCCTGACGCGGTGGCGCGGGCGCAGGCTTACGTCATCGAGGCGATCCGCACGAATCCCGGGTTTGGGGCCGGGCACGGACCTCTTAATCACGCGCACACGGTTTCAGACTTCCAGGGTTAGGCAATCACCGGCGTGCCGGCGACCGGCCCCTGCAGGATGTCGCGGATGGTTTCGACACCTTGACGTACCTCGTCGCGCGTGCGGCAACTCCCGACACATATTCTGATCGCGTGTGGGGCCGGCTGGCGGCCGACGACGAAGGCGTCGCCGGTCAGGAAGAACACGCCCTTCCGCGTGGCCTGATCGCGCAGGACGTCGGCGCGCCACGGTTCGGGGAGTTCCAGCCAGATCTGATAACTGTGTTTGTGACCACGGATCGAAAATCCATCGAGCGCATCGGCGGCGATTTCCATCCGCGCCTGCGCTTCGGCACGTTGCCACTTGATCATCTCTTCGCCGGTGCCGTCGGCAAGCCAACGCATCGCAATTTCGGCCATCATCGGTGGGGTCATCCAACTCGACATACGGGCGACGGCACGGATCGCATCGGTGGCGCCCGGCGGACTCGCGATGTAGCCGATACGCAGCCCGGGGGACATCGCCTTTGAAAGTCCGGTCGCGTAGACCACTTGTTCGGGCGCGTAGGCGGCGAGCGCAGGCGCGCGGTCGGCGGGGAGGAACCCCCAGATGTCATCCTCGATCACCAGTAGATCGTGACGCATGATCACATCGGCGATGTCCTGGCGGCGTTGGCCGGACATCACAGCGGTGGTCGGATTCTGCACCGTGGGGACGAAGTAAGCGCAGCGCGGCCGGTATTCGAGGATCGCTTTTTCAAGCGCGTCGGGGACGATGCCTTCGTCGTCGATCTCGACCGGGGCCAGTTTAACCCCAAGCTGCGCCGCGATGTGGATGATTCCCGGATACGTGATACTTTCGACCAGGACCGTGTCGCCTGGCCGCGCCAATGCCATCACGGATACCAGAATCGCATGCTGCGTGCCGTTGGTGAGGGTCAGGCAGTCGATATCTGTTTCGACGCCGGTGCGCGCCACCCAATCGACACCCGCCTGGCGATGCCGCGCGAGACCCGAGTGGGCCTGATAGTCCATAAGTTCGCCGCAGGTCGCCGGGTCTTCGGAAATTTCCTTGATGGTGCGCGAGAGATAAGTGCCGCCATCGCCTAGTGGTGGAACGGCCATCGAGAGATTGATCCCGTTTTCGCGTTGGCCGCCGAATGCAAACGCGCGGGGGGCCTGCGGTTGCGGGTAACGCCCATTACCCTTGATATACGTCCCGCGCCCGACTTCACCGCCGACGAGGCCACGGCGTTCCGCCTCCTGATAGGCGCGCGACACCGTTCCCAATGTCACGCCTAGATCATAAGCGAGGTTCCGCATCGGCGGCAGCTTGGTGTCGGGCTTGAGCTCGCCCACCTGGATCGCGTCGTCGATGGCGTCGGCAATCCGGAGGTACTTCGCCCCCTTGCGGTCTTCGATATTGGGCATCCAAGTTGTCATGGGAACAATGTTATGATTGTACCAATTACTTAGTCAAGATAATAGATACAATGTGCTTTAGGTAAAGGAAACAAAGCCATGAAGAACATTAATTGTGATGGTACAATCCAGACCTCGAACTGGTCTCTGGAGAACAACGGCTGGAAGGCGCTCAGGCGCGTTGCGCCGGCGCTTGCCGATGCCGCGATCAGCCACTTCGTCACGATGTGCGAATGGCAACGCCGGGCTGAGATGCGTGGCAAGATGGCGCGGATGGAAGACCGGATGCTCGACGATATCGGTCTCACCCGCGAACAGGTCGCAGCGGAAGCGGTAAAGCCGTTCTGGAAAGATTGAATTGCCGCCGGAATGCGGGATACGCCATTGAATAAGGAGTCCGGATGGCGTCTCATCACGCCATGACAATGACGACGCATTCAGATCGGGTGCCGGCGGCGGCTTTCGGGCTTGCCGCCTTCGCCGTTTTTTCGTGGGGTGTGACGCCCGCCATTACGGCGTTTCAGGTGACGGAAATCCCCGCGCTGCAGGCCGGATTGATGCGCTCCGCCTGCGCGGTGCCGGCGGCAATTGCGTTCATTGCGATTCTGAAACTGCAGACACCCAAAGACGGCTCGACATGGGGCTGGCTTTTGCTGGCCGGGTTCGCGGCCTTTTTCGGCTTTCCGGTCCTGTTCACCATGGGCGTGGCGCGGACTTCGACATCGCATGCGGCGTTGATCTTGGCGTGCATGCCGGTGGTGACGGGGGCGATGGCGGCGATGCTCGACAAACGCATGCCGCGCGCAGGTTGGTTTGCCGGTGCCGCTTTGGCGATGGTTGGTGAAACCATTCTGATTTCGTCCAGGGACAGCGCCGGGTTCGCGACGCTGGAAGGCGATTTGCTGTGCATCGCGGCGGCGGTGATCTCGGGAGCGGGGTACGTTGCCGGTAGCCGCGCGACGGCCAAGATCGGGACATGGTCGACGACATTTTGGGGGATCGCCATCGTCGGGCTTGCCCAGTTGCCGCTTTTAATATGGACGGCACGGGACTTTGACTGGATGGCAATGACGTATGTTGGTTGGTCGTCGACGGCCTATCTCGTGATGTTTTCGACGGTCCTTGCTTATGCGGCGTGGTACTGGGCGCTCAATCACGGTTCCGTTGTCCGGATTGCCCCGATCCAGTTCGGTCAGCCAGTGGTGAGCCTGGTTTTTGCGGTGGTCCTGTTAAGTGAGCCGATCACATTGCCGATCCTGTTCTCGACGGCGATGATCATCGGCGGCATCGTCATGGCGAGCCGCGCGCAGCGCCCTTTGAAGGCTCAGGGAGGAAAATGAGATGTCTGTAATCCCGCTGAAGGATATCGAGGCCGCAGCCCAAATCGTCTATCGGCATATGCGCCCGACGCCCGAGATTTCGTGGCCACTCTTGAATGTGCGGACGGGGGCCGACGTTATCGTCAAGCACGAGAACCACACCCCGATCGGCGCCTTTAAGGTGCGGGGCGGGCTGAATTACATGACCAGGCTTAAACAGGCCGAACCGGATTGCCCCGGGGTCATCACCGCGACAAGAGGCAATCACGGTCAGTCGGTGTCGCGGGCCGCGAGCGCGGTCGGGATGCGCTCGGTGATCTATGTGCCGCACGGCAACAACACCGAGAAGAACAAGGCGATGGAGGCGTTCGGTGCCGAGCTGATGGTGTACGGGGACGACTTTCAGGAAAGCCGCGAAGAGGCCGGTCGTGTGGGCGAGGCGGAAGGGCTTCACATGATCCCGCCCTTCCATCCGGATCTGGTTGCGGGGGTCGGCACTTATGCGCTGGAGCTTTTACAAAAACATCCGGATCTGGATACGGTCTACGTGCCGGTGGGGATGGGGTCCGGCATCTGTGGTCTGATCTCGGCGCGGGACGGCCTGGGCCTCAAGACCAAGATCGTCGGCATTGTCGCCGATAAGGCGCCGGCCTATGCGCTTTCCTTCGAGGCGGGGGAGCCGGTCAACACCAACGACGCCGACACGTTCGCGGACGGCGTTGCGTGCCGCAGTCCCGATCCTCAAGCCGTCGACATCATCAATGCCGGCGCGGACCGGATCGTGCGGCTCGGCGAAGACGAGTTTCGGGCCGCCATGCGCGCCTATTTCTACGATACGCACAATATCGCCGAGGGGGCGGGTGCGGGGCCATTGGCCGGGCTGCTTCAAGAGAAAGACAGGATGGCGGGTAAGAAGGTTGGGGTGATCCTTTCGGGCGGCAACGCGGACAAGGCACAGTTTCTGGAGGCCATGGCTGGCGAGTGACAGGCCCGTTGTCCACGTTTTATGTTGTCATTCCCGCGTGCCCGGGATGACAAGGCAAGTTTGACGGCGAGGAAACTTAAATGACCGAAGAACTGTTCCGAGAGGACTCATACCTGAAGACCTGCGAGGCGACGGTCGTCAGCGTTGATGACAGCGGGATCGAGCTCGACCGTACGATCTTTTACCCGATGGGCGGCGGCCAGCCGGGTGATAGCGGTGTGCTGAAAACCGCTGATGGTCGCGACGTCCAGATCACCGACACCCGTAAAGACCGCGAAACGGGCAAGCATCTGCACATCCCGGCCGAAGGCGCGCCTACATTGGCGGCGGGCGAAACTGTGACCTGCGAAATCGACTGGGAACGGCGCTACCGTCTGATGCGCATGCATTCGGCGTTGCACCTTTTGTGTGCGACCATCGAGGGCGGCGTCACCGGCGGGCAGATCGGTGAGGAGAAAAGCCGCCTCGATTTCGATCTGGAAAACACCGATCTCGACAAGGAAGAGATTCAGGCAAAGCTCAACGAGCTCGTTGAGGGCGGGCATGACATGAGCCATCGCTGGATCACGGACGAGGAGATGGAAGCCAACGCCGATCTTGTCCGTACCATGTCGGTGAAGCCACCGATGGGGGCGGGGCGCGTCCGTCTGATGGAAATCGCGGGCGGTGTCGACCTGCAACCCTGCGGTGGGACGCATGTCGCCAACACGTCCGAGATCGGCGAGTTGCGCGTCGGCAAGATCGAGAACAAGGGCAAGCACAACAGGCGCGTCAACGTGCACCTGGTCAATCCGTAATCGTCCTTCGAGACGCACCCGCCCTCATCCTGAGGAGCCCGCAGGGCATCGCGCAGGAGAACGCGGGAGCTCCTCAGGACGAGGAAATGAAAGACAAAACGAAACATAGGGAGAGAACATTGAGCACCAACAAACACAGGATCGCGGTCATTCCCGGCGACGGTATCGGCAACGAGGTCGTCCCGCCAACCTGCAGAATCCTCGAAGCTGTCGCCAGAAAGCACGACCTCGGCTTCACCTTCGATGAGAAGGACTGGAGCTGCGAGCGGTTCAAGAAAGAAGGCGCGATGATGCCGGAAGACGGCCTCGACGATATCGGCGGGCACGACAGCATTCTTCTCGGCGCCGTCGGTTATCCGGGCGTGCCGGATCATGTTTCGCTCTGGGGACTGCTGATTCCGATCCGCCGCCAGTACAAACAGTACGTGTCGCTGCGCCCTGTACGCTTGTTCGAGGGCGTGCCGTGTCCGTTGGCGGGCCGCAAGCCGGGCGACATCGACATGGTGATCGTGCGCGAAAACAACGAAGGCGAATATTCGGAAATCGGCGGGCGCATGTACCGTGGGACCGAAGATGAGTTCGTCACCCAGGAAGCCATTTTCACCCGCAAGGGCACGGGGCGGATCATGCGCTACGCGTTCGAGTTGGCGAAGACGCGGGCCCGCAAGCACGTCACGTCGGCGACCAAATCGAACGGGATCATCCACTCGATGCCTTATTGGGATGAGCGCTTCGAGGAAATCTCGGCGGAGTACCCGGACATCGAAACCGCCAAGTTCCACATCGATATTCTGGCGGCCAGGTTCGTCACCAGCCCCGATTGGTTTGACGTCGTCGTCGGCTCGAACCTGTTCGGCGACATTCTGTCCGATCTCGGGCCGGGGATTACGGGGACGATCGCGATCGCGCCCAGCGGCAACATCAACCCAGAGCGCGAACACCCGTCGATGTTCGAACCTGTGCACGGCTCGGCCCCCGATATCGCTGGACAGGGGATCGCCAATCCGATCGGCACGGTCTGGTGTGCTTCGATGATGCTGGATCATTTGGGGCATGCCGAAGCCGCCGCCGACATGATTACCGCCATCGAAAACCTTCTGAAGGGGGACGGGCCGAAGACCCCCGACATGGGGGGGAACGCGACGACGGAAGACATGTGCCGCGCGCTGGAGGAAGAACTGGGGAACTAAGCATGACCGCTATCCCGCTCTATCAACTCGACGCGTTCACGGACAAGCCGTTTGGCGGCAATCCGGCGGCGGTGTGCCCGCTCGACGAATGGCTGCCGGACGATGTCCTGCAGTCGATCGCGCTTGAGAACAATCTGTCGGAAACCGCCTTTTACGTGCCGGAAGGGGATGGCTATCGCCTGCGCTGGTTCACCCCGAAGATCGAGGTCGACCTTTGCGGGCATGCGACGCTGGCGACGGGTGCGTTGATCCTCGAAAAGCTTGATCCCGGCCGGGACGAGGTGTCATTCGAGACGCGGAGCGGCACGCTCGGCGTTAAGCGCGAAGGGGACATGCTGGTTATGGACTTCCCCGCATTGCCGGCGAAGGACGTGCCGACCCCTGATGGTTTGGTGGAAGCGCTCGGGAGAAAGCCCGTCCGGTTCCTGCGCGCCATCAAGAACATGGCGGTGTTCGAGAGCGAGGCCGATGTCCGCGCCATCGAGCCGGACTTCGGGTACATCGCCAAGATGGAGGGGATGGGCCTGATCGTGACAGCACCGGGCGACGGGTCCGATTGTGCATCCCGTTACTTCGCCCCGCATGCCGGCATCAACGAGGACCCGGTCACCGGGTCGGCGCACTGCACGATCGTTCCTTACTGGACGGCGGAGTTGGGTAAAGACGAAATCCATGCGCGCCAGGTGTCGGCGCGCGCGGGCGATCTCTATTGCCGGATGATGGGGGACAGGGTCGTTCTTGGCGGCAAGGCGCGGCTCGTCGTCGAAGGGACGTTCCTGCTGTGAGCGCGGCATCGTTCGATATCTCGGTCGCCCGTGGCGACGCGGATATGGCAACGGCGCGCGAAATGTTCACCGAATATCAGCAATGGCTTGCGGTCGATCTCTGCTTTCAGGACTTCGAAAGCGAACTCGCAAACCTGCCCGGCAAGTATGCACCACCCAAGGGGGAGATATTTATCGCCCGAGAGGATGGCGACGTTGCCGGTGTCGTCGCGGTGCGTCCGGTCGGTAATCCGTCTGAAATGCGTTCCGAGATGAAGCGCCTGTATGTGCGCGAACAATGGCGGGGACGGGGGCTTGGAAGGGTGCTTGGCGATCTTGCGGTGACATTCGCTGTGAAAGCCGGATACCGGGTAATGGTGCTGGATACACTCCCCCATCTCGAGACCGCGAAGTCGATGTACGGGCGGATGGGTTTCGCTGAGACCGCCCCTTATTACGACAACCCGCTTCCGGGCGTGGTTTATATGGAAAAAGTCCTCTAGGGTCGGTAGAAACCACAATAAACCGGCACCATCAAAATGCCGTAATGTGCCCTGAGGATGAGGACATCATGAGCTTTCGTATACTGACCGCGTTGTGCTGTGTATGTTTCGCCGCCACCCTTGGGGTGGTCGGCACGCCATCGATTGCGGATGCCGATCAGTTAAAGCTGAAACGCTCGTTCGGGCTTCGCGGCGAGGGCGAATCGCATGTGCAAATTCAGTCGATGCTGGCCCCCGTCAGACGCAGCGCCAAGAGCCGGTCCACCGCCAACATTCCGGTGACCCCGGTCTTAACCGTTGCGGCCAAGGACAAGGTCGGTTTCGTGTGTACGCTCGGGCCGCGTATCAAGGACGCCCTGCTCAGGTCGTGGTACGAGGAGCCGATGACCCTCGACTACATCTTCGATCCGGATAAGACGAAGGAAAAGGTCTATCGGATTTCCAAGACGGATTCCCAAAAAGCGGAGGATCAGCGCCTGATCGCAGCGATCAACAAGGCTTTGGGGGAAGACCTGGTCAACGATATCCTGGTGATCAAGGGGACCCGCCAGATGGGCGGCGGCGCAATCTCGAAGCTGCCGTTCGCGAGCGTTCTCGGCTGTGCCGAACTGGAACAAGCCAAACCTGCCGAGGAAGAGAAGAAGTCGCACTGATCTGAAATCCCGGCTTTTCCCGGTGCTGCGGCATTTTTCTTGTGACATTTTAACCAAAGATTTGTATTTTGCAGGGGTCTCCACGCCTATATCTGGTGGAGGCCGCTAGGTATTGTGGACACTGTGTGCGAAGGCCATAAAGCACTGCCGGTCCACCGGAATACGATAATGAGGGGGCGGCATGACCAAGGGATTAGGACGCTTTTTGAAGAGGGTGATGCCGGTGTGCGTTGCCGCTGGCCTGCTGAGCGGTTGTGCGGTGTTCGACGGCAATCTCTTCGAAGAGTCTTTCTGGGCCTCCAGCCCCTTCAAACAGAATGACCAGGCTGAACTTGGGATCGCCCAACTGGCCAAGGGGAATTACGTCACCGCGGAAGGGCATTTCCAGCGGGCACTCAAGGCGAACTCCCGCGATGTGGATGCGTTGCTGGGTGCCGGCATCCTGTACCAGAACACCGGGCAGTTGGTGAAGGCGCGGGAAATGTACGAAGCGGTCCTGGCGATCCGTCCGGATGACAGTGAACAGTTCGTGGTCTGGAACTCGCTGACGACGCGTCCCGCCTCGCAGGTGGCGAGCGTGAATCTCTCTCTTCTCGAAACCGGTGGGACCGCCAACGCATCTATGCAGCCGTCAGTGGGCGGTGTGCCGGTGGGGGCCGCACCACAAAGTGACGTGATGCTCGGCCGTGCCAGCACCGAGGTCGCTTCGACGCCGATGGCGATGAATAACCCACAACCGATGTCGAGCGGAATGGCGCCGGAATCGCCGAGTTCTATCTCCAGCTTCCAGGGCGGCGATGCCAACATTATGTCGCGGTTCGCGACCCTTAAAGCGCTTCGCGATCAGGGCTTGATCACGCAGGATGAATACAATCAAAGACGCCGGTCCAGCATCGGTGCATTGCTGCCATTGACGTCGCCGCCGCCGGCGGCCGGTCTCGACCGCCCGGTGCCGACGACGGAACAGATTTCGGCCCGCCTTCGGGCGATCGGCCGCGCGCTTGAAATGCGGGCGATCTCGGTCTCGCAGCATGCTGCCGAGCGAAACATGATTCTCGATGCATTGATGCCGTCGGCGCCGGTCATGGTTGCCGACCCGACAGCGCCGCCACGCGGCTTGATGGAAGGGGCGGATGCGATCCGCCGCCTCGAGAAGCTGCGCGATGCGGGTTATATCTCGGGCGACGAATACGCGCGCGAGCGTCAGGCCATCGAGCTTGCCGTTCAGGGGCCTTCGCCGGCCGAACCGAAGCAGGCTGCCGCGCCTGCTGCACCGGCGCAACAACCCGAACAGATGGCGAAGAAGGAACCGCCGAAACCCGCCGGTCCGCAGCCCGCGGTGCACCTCGCGTCTTATCGCTCCGCCAAGCAGGCCGAGAGCGGTTGGGTTCAGATCAAGCGGGCGCACGGCAACATTCTAGGGAGCCTCGATCACGAGGTCAGCCGCGTGACGCTCGGCTCAAAGGGGACGTATTTCCGTCTCAAGGCCGGGCCGCTGCCGTCTGTCAACGACGCCAAGTCGCTTTGCCGGCAGTTGAAGCAACGCCGCCAGTATTGCGATACGACGGTGATGAACGACGGCTAGACCGCGGTCTTAGAAAATTCTCGGATAGACCTAATGACGTCTTCTGGCTTTTCGGCGTGGACCCAGTGTCCGGCGTCTGGCACGTCTGCGACCTCTGCCATGGGGAACAGGTTCTCGATCAGGGGAATGTGAGAATCCTCGACGAAATCGGACTTGCCGCCGCGCAGGAAAAGGGACGGCCCTTCATACGGCTCGCCCAGGTGCGCCGGGAAGTCGAGGATGTCCGGCATGTCCTTTTCAATCGCATCCAGGTTGACCTGCCAACTCAGGCCGCTGTCGTCCTGGCCGAGGTTCTGTAGCAGGAACGCGCGGATGCCCGGGTCGGGAATCGCCCCGGTCATAAATTCTTCGGCTTGTGAACGCCGCTCTAACTCTTTTAGCGGCACGCCCCGCATCGCTTCGATATAGGGCTGATAGCTGTGATCATAGGGGATGGGAGCAATATCGATGACCATCAAGCCGCCAACCAGATCCGGGTCCGAGAGCGCCAACGCCATCGCCGCCTTGCCCCCCATAGAATGACCGACGACGACGGCCGGGCCTTTGCCGATGTCGCGAATGAGTTGACCGAGATCTTCCGCCATCGCGGGGTAGGACATTTCGTCCGACCATGGGCTTTCACCGTGATTGCGCATGTCCGCGGTGATGACGTGAAGATCGTCGGAGAGACGTTTCTGAATTGCCTGCCAGTTGCGTTTGCGGCCGAACAGACCGTGCAGAATCAATACCGGTTTCCCAGTGCCGAGTTCGGTGGTGTTGAGGGGTAAGGCGGCCATACGCTGGCCGGTCAGTCGGTCCCGGAGGCGGCGACCTCGGTGCCCTTGTCCCGAAGATTCGCCAGGAACACGTCCTGCTTTTCGCGGAATTCAAGGAATTTGGCGAGGGCCTTACCCTCGAGCGAGCGGCCGGTCGGCATCTTGATCCGAAGCGGATTGACCTGCTTGCCACCGGTCAGGACCTCGTAGTGAAGGTGCGGGCCGGTCGAGCGGCCGGTGGTGCCGACGTAGCCGATGATCTGGCCTTGCTCGACGCGCTTGCCGGTGCGGATCCCACGCGCGAAACCTTTCATGTGGGCGTAGGCCGTCTCGAACGTGCCGTTATGGCGAATCTTTATGTAGTTGCCATAGCCACCATGGCGGCCGGCGAAGGCGACGGTACCGTTCCCGGCGGCATAGATTGGGGTTCCTGTCGGGGCGGCGAAGTCGACGCCCTTGTGCATCCGGGTGTAACCGAGAATCGGATGCCTGCGTTTGCCGAACGTCGACGACATCCGCGCCCCGTCGATCGGGGTGCGCATCAGCGCTTTTCTGGATGCCTTGCCATTCTCATCGAAGTAATCGACCGAGCCGTCCTCCAGCTCGTAACGGTAGATGTTGATCTGTTTTCCGCTGAGCGTCATCGCGGCGTAAGTGACCGCGCCGTCATAGACTGGTTTACCGGATTTATCGAAGACGCGTTCGAACATCACCTCGAAGCTGTCGCCGCCCCGGATGTCCCGCTGGAAGTCGACGTCCCAGGAAAGAAGTCTGATCATGCGGGCGATAATGACCGGCGGCACGCCAGCGTCACGGCCTGCGATATAAAGGCTGCTGTCGATCTTTCCCTCGGCGCGGACCGGAACCCGGTCCAGCTTCTTGGCGCGTTGTTCGGCGCGGAAGTTACCGTCCTCGGCCCGGGCGATGCGGACTTCAGTCTTGTAGTCGGGTTCTATCGCGAATCCGATGAACGTGTCCTGTTGCGAGGTCGTGCGGGCGTCTGCCGATGACGGCGCGCTCTCGAAAGTCAGGGTGATATCCTGGCCGCGGCGGATTCGGCGCGGGTCATAGTATTCGGACATTGCTTCGATCGCGTAGTGGGCGTCGGTCCGGTCGACGCCGGCACGCACCAGAAGCTGCGCGAGCGTATCGCCGTTTCCGATTTCGATTTTCTGATTATAGATGGCGGGTTGGGGCGGGATCGGCGCTTCGGCGCGCGGGGGCACCGGACGGCGGGTCTGAAGCGTCGCCGCTGCGGCCGGGTTGCCGAGCGAAATCGGCGCCATCGCCATGGTCTCTTTTTCGTTGAGCTCGTCGCCGATGTCGACCTGAAGCGTGTTCAGCGCGAACAGCAGCGCGACGCTCGAAACGGCGGCAATAATGAAAATGCCTTTGTTCGTCATGGCTTCTGCCTGAAAACCCCTAGATTCCCGCAAGAATCCCTAAAGCCACCCCTAAAAGGCGGCGGTTATTGCCACGTTCTTATGACGGACCTTGTTATTGGTTATGTGTGCCCAGGGTGCCGCCTTCTAAATGTTACATTCAAATTGGCCCGCCGGCTGGCCGTGTGTCAAGCGGTTTCCCGGCGATTCTCCCAATGGAATCAACCATATCCGGGTGAAATTAATAAACGGTTTCTCTTCTAAAGCGGGGGCGGTGGCGGAAGTTCCGGGCACTTGTCGTCATTTTTTTTCGCATCAATGCTGAATTTTTGCCGCCGGGATCAGCGCAAAGACCGAAAATGATAATCTTTTCAACATGTTACTAATTCTTTGCCGGTGTATGAAAAAGATTTGACAGCAAAGAGGGTGAGGGCCTATAACCCCGTCTCTCGCGGGGCGCTGGAAACACTTCCGACGCCCCGCGAGACGCGAGAGTGCCGCACTTGGGTGTTTTCGCGCCGCGCCTCCGGGTGCACTGCTGATGAAGATTGTGAATACGGAAGAGATGCGTGGGCGGCGGCTTGTAGTCGTTGGGGTTTCATGGAGCCTGTTTTTCCCACGTATCGGAACTGCTTTTCGGCGTTGATCTTTTGATCGACGGTGTTGAGCAGCCACGATTGTGCGAGGACAGCTCTTGTCGGTTTTCAGTGTTTCGGCACTGACAACTCAACTTGAGAGTTT
>JAEPMA010000029.1 GCA_017644185.1 Rhodospirillales bacterium | reverse complement strand
GTTCATTCGGCATATCTTGGCGGCGATCTGAAACTTGAGCCATCAAGCGCATGCCCGACGAAGAGCAGGAATTTCTGACCGCGAAGGAACTGGCCGCGTTGCTGCGGGTCAAGGAGCGCAAGGTCTACGAACTGGCGTCGAACAACGAGATTCCGTGTACGCGCGCTTTGGGGAAGTTGCTTTTTCCCAGAAACGCCATCGACCGCTGGCTGAACGAGAGCAGCACCGGGCTGGATCACGCCCCCGCGTCGAAAACCCGCCCCAACGTCATGCTGGGCAGCCACGATCCGTTGCTGGAATGGGCGCTTCGTGAATCCAAATCCGGGATGGCGATGTTCTTCGACGGCTCGATGGACGGGGTCGGGCGGTTCGCCGACGGGGACGGGATCGCGACGGGTTTGCATGTCTACGAGCCCGAAACAAAGACCTGGAATATCGAGACGATCAAATCGGGTTTTCAGAACAAACCCGTGGTGCTCGTCCACTGGATCTGGCGTGAACGGGGCCTGATCTTCCGGCCCGAGCTGGATGACAAGGTGACGGGGATCGAGAGCGTCACCGGTCTGAAACTCGTTCCCCGCCAGGCCGAGGCGGGGAGCCAGCGATTGCTGGAATACATTTTAAAAGAACAGAAGATCGATCCGGCATCGCTCGACATGGCGCCGGTGGCGCGGACCGAGACCGACGCCGCGCTCGCGGTCAGCGACGGGTCGGGGGATGTGACGCTGGGCCTCAAATCCCTCGCGAAACAGTACAGACTGTCGTTTCTCCCTGTCATGCGCGAACGCTTCGATCTTCTTGTCGACCGCCGCGCGTGGTTCGAGGACCCGATGCA
>JAEPMA010000028.1 GCA_017644185.1 Rhodospirillales bacterium | reverse complement strand
GATATTGGCGGCGGGGGAGGCGGCGGCGGCGCAACGGGAGGCGGCGGCGGCGCAACAACAGGTGGCGGTGGCGGTGCGACAACAGGTGGCGGCGGCGGTGGCGGCGGCGCAGGGGTAGCTTCCGGCGGCGGTGGCGGCGGCGCAGGGGTAGCTTCCGGCGGTGGGGGTGGCGCAACGGCAGGGGGTGGTGGCGGCGCGGGCGCTGCTTCCGGTGGCGGCGGTGGCGGCGGGGCTGGCGTCGTTTCCGGCGGCGGCGGAGGTGCTAGCGCGCCTTCATTAGATCCGGTGGCACTTGCCCCATCCTGAGGAGGAGGAGGAGGCGGCGGCGGCGGAGGCGGCGGTGGCGGGGCTGGCGTCGTTTCCGGCGGCGGCGGCGGCGAAGCATCCGCGGTTTGCGTCGATCCCGTGTCGCTGGCCGCCGTATTCACGGCTTCGTCCGTGCTGCCCGTCGTCGTGCCGGCGTCGGGCGTGGCGTCATTGGCGGCGATATTGGAGACGGTCTCTGCGGCGGATGTCGCTTCGGTCGGCGTTGCGCCATCACTCACTGCGTTCGAGAGTTGTTGCGTGAAGGCTTCGGTCGCGGCGGCCGCTTGGTCCGGCGACATCCCGGAGGTATCCGGGCCTAGATTGTCGGCATTGCCCGATGCGAGTTGCGCCAGCACGGAGTTCTGCTCGCCTGCTGTGGCTTCCGCGGTCGCCGTCGCCGCAGCGGCGGAAGAATCGGAGGCCGTCGAAAGCGCTGCATCGGGAGCGGCGCCGTCGGAAAGCGAACCTGAGAGCGCTTGCTGGAACGCCTGGTTGGCGGCGGCGGCTTCTTCAGGGGACATGCCTGAGGTGTCAGGGCCGAGGTTGTCGGCGTTACCGGACGCCAATTGCGCCAGCACGGAATTCTGTTCTCCGGCGGCAGCTTCCGCCGTTGCGGTCGCGGCGGCCTGCGAAGCGTCACTTGCGCTCTGCAACGCGTCGGAGAGCGATCCGCCACTGTCCAGCGATGACGTGAGTGCTGCCTGGAAGGCTTCGTTCGCGGCGGCGGCTTCCTCTGGTGTCATGTTCGACGTGTCGGGACCAAGCACGCCGTCTTCGTTGTTGCCGGACGCCAACGCGGCGAGCAGGGGATCGGCATTGGCTTCATCTGCCT
Source organism: Rhodospirillales bacterium (assembly GCA_017644185.1). GTDB lineage: Bacteria > Pseudomonadota > Alphaproteobacteria > Rhodospirillales > Casp-alpha2 > UBA4479. The sequence goes on along the minus strand of JAEPMA010000028.1, from coordinate 4,482 downwards.
GCTGTTCGGCGGTGACCAGATTACTGACTTCGGCGGCATCGCTCGCCTGTTGCAGGGCGTCTCCGATATTGCCCCCTTCGCCAAGTGCGGCAACCAGCGCATCCTGGAAGGCGAGGGCGGCATCGCCCTGTCCGTCGCCCTGTAATTCACCCACGGTTTCTTCGACACCTTCACCGGAGGCGAGGGCCGCAATCAGCGCATCGCCCGGGGTGGCGTTCGCAAGTTCGGCTTCGATTTGATCCTGAGCGGCTTGCGCTTCTGCCGCCTGGGCCAGCGCTTCGCCGATATCGGCGCCGCCGTCCAAAGCGGCCTGAAGGGCTTCTTCGAACGCCTGCGAGTCCTCGCCGACGGCTTCATCGACGTTTTCGCCGGTGGCGAGCGCGTTGGCGACGGCGGCTTCCTGTTCGCCTTGCTGTTGTTCCTGGTTGACTTGCAGGGCGTTGATGAATGCCCGGTCGGCTGCGACCACAGCCTCTTCGGCGGTCAAACCCTCGGCCATGATATCGACAAGCGTGGAACGGAACGCGTTGACGGCCGCTTCGATGGATTCCGGGGTGGCGTTTAGGTCGGCGGCACGGGCGAGGCTGGATTCCAGCATCTCGTTCATCGCATCGTCGAGGTTCTGGCCTTGCGAGATGGCAAGCAGCAATGTCGCCAGCGCATCAGGATCAAGTTCTGTCGCTGGGCCCGGCGCTCCGGGTTCGGTGGGCACGCCACCTTCGGCCGGCCCTGCTTGAGCTAATTCGGTGCCGCCCTCCGCCTGTGCGACGACGATATCTTCGGCTGCAGTTTCCGGCGCATCATCAGCCACAGCGCGCCCGCTTTCTCCGGACGCGTCAGAAGCCGCCGTTTCCGGCGTATCTGGGGCGTTGTCTAAGGCCATTTTAAAAACCGCTGCAAGAGCACCACTACCAATCGTTTAAAAGTTTACGAAATTATCCGATTTCCGACAGTGATAACCGTCACATTTCTCAAGTATTTCGAGTTTACTAACGCATTGATATTCAATACGTCTTATCGCCATTTGCCAAGCAACAAGGGCGCTGGAGACGAGTCGTAACCTTTACCGTTTTCTGACACGCAAGTTAGCGGATTTCCCTGACGGCTACGTTACGGCCCCAGACTTTGGAAATCAGTTGGTAAAAGGTGTTGATTTGTAACAAAACGTTTCCCGTCTGACGGGCGCCTGGGGACGGCATGGCTAAATTCGTTCGGAGGGTCGGCTTGCCGGAATTCGAAGACGTCGTAGGGAGGCAAGGTGTTGCAAAATAGCTTTGTAGTCCTTTGTTTTAAAATAAAAATAAAATATTAATCGAATTAAAGTTAAGTGGTGCCGGCGGCAGGACTTGAACCCGCAACCTACCGCTTACAAGGCGGTTGCTCTACCAGTTGAGCTACGCCGGCCCATCTTATTGTCGGGCTCATGTCGCCCGGGCGCGGCAACATAGTCGCGACGCGGCCCGGCGACAATACAGTAATCGAGTCTATTCTGGATGATGCGCCATACTCTCCATTTTTACGGGTAATCAGCCGGGCGACCCCCAGATCGCCTCGGCAGAACGGGTTGCAGGTCCGAATGCGTACAAATTGCGCACTTTTAGCTTGACCGCTTATTGTTCTCGGTTGCATTCAGTAAGATCATTGCCTACGAAGATTAGGCTCATTGGGGCGGCAACGGATCGCGTTGCCGAAATCACAATAATGCGAGGAAAAATCGGCGATGAACGGCTTCCGCGAAACGATCGGTAATATTGTCGATCACAAGATTTCGCAGCGGTTTATCGTGATTCTGCTGTTTGTGAATGCCTTGACGCTGGGTCTCGAGACGTCCGACGAGATCATGTCCACGTATGGCTCGTGGATCGGCGATATCAACGACCAGATTCCTTATATCTTCGTGATCGAGATTGCCGCGCGGCTCATCGCGCGGGGCCGGAGCTTCTTCAAGGAAGCCTGGAACATTTTCGACGTGATCATCATCACGGTCTCATTCCTACCGTCGGGCAGCGCGTTCTCGGCGCTTCGGGCGCTCAGGATTCTCCGGGTGCTGCACGTTATTTCGCTCGTGCCCCGTATGCGTCACGTCGTTGCCGCGATGATCCGGTCACTGCCGCAAATCGGTTCAATCGTCGCGCTGCTGCTGATTATTTCGTATATTTCCTCCGTCATCGTGACCCATCTCTATGGTGTCGATTATCCCGAATTGTTCGGATCCATCGGGCGTTCGATGCTGACACTGTTCCAATTGATGACCCTGGAAGGATGGGCGGCTGAAGTTGTCCGACCGGTCATGGAAACGCACCCGTATTCGGTGTTGTTGTTCATCCCCTACATGCTGATGACGGCGTTCGCGATCCTGAACCTGTTCACAGCCGTGCTGGTCGACAGTATGCAGCTGATCCAGCAGAACTATTCTTACGAGCGCAGCGAAAACGAGACCCGCTCGATCATCAAGACCGAGTTGGCGGACGTGAAGGACGATCTCTCAACGCTGTCGGTGGAAATCAAGAAACTGCGCGCCGACATCGAGGCTCAGTCCAAAAGCGACGGGTAACTGAAGCTTCGGCCTCTCACCCAACGCGTCTTTGCATTACAGCCGTTCTGTGCCAGCATGCCCGTGAAGGCGGGGGTGACGTCTCGCGGTTTAACCCATCGGGCCGAACGGGGTGGTCGTAAATGTTTCTCAATCTCCTCACCGAAAGGCAAAAGCAGTCATTTTTGGCGCTGGCGACAAAGGTGTCTATGGCGGATGGCGAGGTTGTGCCGGCGGAGAACGTCACCCTGAACGTGCGTGTCGCCGAAATGGGGGGGCATGTCAAAGCGCCGCCTGACGAAATTTACGGTGACGCGAAGTTCGAGGTTTTCGACACCCGCCAGTCGCAAACGATCGTCGTGCTGGAATTGATGGTGATCGCTTATTCCGATGCCGAGTATCATGAATACGAACGCCCGATCATCGATGAATTGATCGAAAAATTCGACTTCAACGCCGAACAGGTCGCCCGTTTTGAAGACTGGGCCAAGCGTCAGTCGCCCTTGAGTGTCGAGGGTTGGGGCCTTATCGCCGAAGCGGGCCCGGTCGAGGGTTAGCGCTTTCTTGGCCGTGTAAGGACGTATAAGGCGATCGCTGCCGCGTTGGAGAGATTAAGGCTTTCCTGTGCCGCATCTATCGGAATCTTTACAAGCTGATCACAGGTCTCGCGGGTTAGGCGTCTCAGCCCGGCGCCTTCCGCACCAAGCACGATCACCCGTCTCTCGGTCGGGTCGATATCGCTGATATCGCTGTCCGATTCGCCGTCCAGGCCCATACACCAGTACCCGGCGTCCTTGAGGGTCCAGATGGCACGGGCGAGATTCGTGACACGAACAAGCGCCACATGTTCGAGCGCTCCAGAGGCCGCCTTCGCCATAGTGCCGGTTTCCGGCGGGGCGTTGCGATCCTGAACGATCAGCGCCCGGGCCCCAAAGGCGCGGGCCGAGCGCATCACGGCACCGATGTTGCGAGGGTCGGTCGCCTGATCGAGGACCACCAACGTGTCGGGTGTTCCGTCATCAGGGGCGATCACGTCCTCAATGTGCAGATCGGGCAGGGGGGTGGCCAACAGCGCAACCCCTTGGTGCACACTGTCCGGGCCGCAAACGCTGTCGATCTCGGCGCGATCGACGATCTCTAATCCCGGGCTTGCCGACATGCCGCCACCGAGTTCGCTTTGCAGTGCTTCGGCGCCTTGCTTGGTCCCGATCAGACGGTGTTTGCGGCGTTCAGGATTATGGATGGCGGCGGCAACGGCGTGGATCCCGTAAAGCCATAACCCATGACCATGACCACCCTGGGCGGCGGGCTTGGCGCCGCTTCTGGAAACGTCCTTGGCGCCACCACGTGTCGACGTGCCGGTCGGGCGCGGCTGGTTGATTCTGCCGCGGGCTGTGCGGGGTGGGCGCTTGCGCTTACTCATGCGGGCTTTTATCATCCCATAGAGCGATGTTTCGCAAGTGAATTTGACGAATTGCCATTGCATGGGTTTTGTCACGTTTAGGCGTTGACAATAGTGCGGAAATCTTCATATTCCGACCGCCCGATCCACCGCCCCAGCGGTGGATCGTCACGTATTCGTCGGGGGGATGCCCGAGTGGCTAAAGGGGACGGGCTGTAAACCCGTTGGCTATGCCTACGTTGGTTCGAATCCAACTCCCCCCACCATTCCCCCGGTTCGCCGGGGAAGGCGGATGCGTGTAGCGGCGCTGGCGGGTGTAGCTCAATGGTAGAGCCCCAGCCTTCCAAGCTGGTTACGTGGGTTCGATTCCCATCACCCGCTCCAACGCCGGCGAAGTGCGACCGCAGGAGTTTATTTAGGTTTATTGGCTTCGGTCCCTTTGTGCGGGACGGGGCAGCGAGGAAAAGAGAGAACGAAGATGGCCAAGGAAAAGTTTGAGCGTAACAAGCCGCACTGCAACGTTGGTACGATTGGTCACGTTGACCAC
>JAEPMA010000027.1 GCA_017644185.1 Rhodospirillales bacterium | reverse complement strand
GACCGTCACACCGTCCTTGGTGATGCGCGGCGCGCCGAACGATTTATCGAGAACGACGTTGCGGCCTTTCGGACCCAGCGTCACCTTCACCGCGTTGGCCAGCGTGTCCACGCCCTTCAAAAGGCGGTCACGCGCATCGGCGGAAAATTTCACATCTTTGGCAGCCATAAATAATCCCCTCTTGGGTTCTTCCTGGTTGGTTTCTTCTTATTCCCGCAGATCGATTATTCGATCACGCCGAGAATATCGGATTCCTTCATGATGATGAGGTCTTCCCCATCAACTTTGACTTCGGTGCCGGACCACTTTCCGAAGAGGATCTTGTCGCCCTTCTTCACGTCCAGCTTGGTCACCTTGCCGTCATCGGCCTTGTGGCCGGTGCCGACAGCGATCACCTTCCCTTCCATCGGTTTTTCCTGGGCGGTCTCGGGAATGATGATGCCACCCGCAGTCTTTTGTTCCTGCTCGACGCGGCGAACCAGAACTCGGTCATGTAAAGGCCGGAATTTCATGGAATTGATCTCCATAACATTTTGATAATTCTTAAATTTCGGTGATTGTTTAGCACTCGATACGAGTGAGTGCCAGTGATGTAAGGGACATACCTTAGGGTGTCAACCCTGGGGGCTTGTCAGAACTGACGTGTGCGCCCTATCTCCGAGGATAGGCCCTTGCCGACGGCTGCAAGCGAACAAATCCCAAGGGTATTGATCTGGTGTACCTCATGTCACAAAGATCGGGCTGCTCCAGCCGCGATGGAAGTCAGCTTGCACGACTCGAATCCAGTACGCCTGTTCATCTCCCTCCCGGTTTTCGTCGGTGTACGCGAAGGGGACGTCCATCACGTCGCCCTCGGTGTGCATGGTGCTCGCGGTGACATACTGCTCGAGCCCGCCCAGGTCCCACCTGAGATCGCCGGCGCGCACATCGCCCAGTGTGAATGCGAGGTCCGCCGGTCCGGCCTTGAACGAAATCACCGCGTCGTCGGGCGCGTCGACGTCGATCAAAACACCCTCTTCCTGACCAGACGTGACCGAGCGCCAGCGAAGGTGATTGTCCCGTTTTTCGTCTATCCCGTATTTGGCGGTGAAGATGTTCAGCGGCTCGGCGTCGGTAATTCGCCCATGACTGAGATCCAGTCCCCCATCCCAGCGCATGAAGCGCCCCCGGTCCTGGTGGGTGGCGCCCGACCAGACAACGCGGATGCGATCTCTCTTGCGGACTTCCGGGTTCGGCGTGAAACGGGCCAGTTCCTTCGAGCGGTTGAAGAGCGCGATGTATTCGACCGGCGCCGTCCCGTGAACGATCCCTTCGATCTCGACGGGGCCTTCCGCTTTCCCGGCGTCACCGATCCCGAGGCCCGCCGCCGTCATGTCCATATACATGCGTGCGCCCGTGGTGCCGTAACTATGCCGCGCCATCAACCCGTCGTAGATCCCCAGGCGACTGTGCTCCAGGCAACGGACTGCGCCCAATCCGCCCAGCACGGTCATCTCAGGGGTCGACGGATAGGCCAGGCCCGGACGGCAGGTATGGTCGTCGCTGGCGCCAACGACGCCGACGCGCACGCCGGCATCTAGAAATTCATGCAGCCGCCATTCGAAAATCCCGTGGTTCGAGCAGATCTCGAACACCGGCTCCAGGGTGATGTCCTGCGCCTCGAAGTCGGAACGTCGGCCGCCGATGTGCGGCACCATGATCACCTTCTTGCCCGTCTCCTCGATGTAGGCGTGCATCTTGGCTTGGAGGTCCTTGGCATGAACCGCCTCGACGGCACGGGTCGCGTCGTCGACCTCTTCGTCCCACAGCTGCCAGTGGCTGCTTCGAAAGACCGGCCCCTCATCGTCGATAAACAGCACGTTGCGGTCGCCACCGGTTCCCGTCGGCCCCGACCATTCCCAACCAAAGAACGCGGCGAAGCGGCCGGGTTGGTTGTGCTTGATGGCGGCCTGTCTGACTTCTTCCAAATCGGCGTCGGAGAGAATGAAATCATTCCCCTGGTGCGTGGTGAAATCGATAGCCGCGAGGTCACGGGCATAGGCGAAGTACTCGTCGGGCGTACCGATCCCGACCGTGGAGGCGGTCTGTGCCTGGGTGTCGCCCCAGCAGATGATCTCGTCACCGGTGTCGCGGACGATGACCGGGTTCGAGACCGCGAGGACAGTGTTCCCCTGCCGGAGGCTCAGCCGGTGCACGCCCGGTTGATTGAGCGTCACCCCCTCGATCCAACTCGCGCGGCCGCTGTCTGCGGAGAGCGTGAACTCGATCTCCGGGTCGGCGTCGAGGCTCAGGCCTGAGGCGGCAACGGGTGTCGGATTGCCGAAACGGTCGTTGCCGCGCACCTGGACGCGGAACGCTCCGCCCGCCTTAACGATCGTTGGCGCGACCACGGTCAGATACTCCGACGGGCCGGGCAGAATCCTGAAATTGGGGGATGCGCAGAAAACGCGTTTGTATTCACCCGAACTCAGCGGGTCGACGAACACCGCGAAATCGCTCGCGGCTTCGGGGAAGCTTTGCACCTTGAGGCCGCGTGAGCCACCGGAGGTATCGCCGAACACGATGGTGACCGTGTCGCCGGGATAGAGCGGTTCAGCAGCGAGCCTGATCACCGCGACACCATTGAACGGTCGCTTGTGGCCGCGGGGATCGAAGAACGTTTCGAAGCGGGCACCTTTGCGGGAACAGGTCACGGTCGTGAAATTATCCTGGGCGGGATCGTCGAACTGAGGCTGGCCGAAATCCGCCTGACGCCGCGTGCCGATTTTAAGTCCGCCCCCGACGTCCATGGCGTAAGCCCCAACGGTGAAGGTGATGGTCCAGGTCGAGAATTCACCGACCACGACGTCGTCCGTCGGTGTGATGGTGACCGACCCCCAGGTCGGGGCGGTGGTCGCGTCGATGTTTCGTTCCGTAATCTTACCCATCGGTCCTGTTCTTTTTATCTGTTGTTCGAAGGGCGCCGCCATCCGGCCGGCCGAAGACCGGCCGGGTGGCGTTCTTCGGGCGCATGCCGTTACGCCCTTTCATGCGCCGCGCCTTACTTGACGAGAATGTCCAGCTTCTCGGCCATTTTGCGGTAACGCGCGTACTCCTTGGCGATGTGCTTGGAGAATTCTTCCGGCCCCATATACCGCGGCATGTCGCCGACGGCGGTGACCATCTTTATCCAGCCCTTGCGTTCCATGGTCTCTTTGACCGCTTTCGCCCATTGATCGACGATCTCTTTCGGCAGATCTTTCGGGCCGATCACGCCACGCCAGCCGAAAATGTCGACGTTCGGGTAGCCGGCTTCGGTATAGGTCGGGATATCCGGAAATTCCTTAAGGCGCTCGGCGGTGGTGACGGCAAGTGCCTTCACCTTGCCGGATTTGATGAATTCGATCGCCGATACGAGATTGGTCTGGTGGAAATCTGCTTCACCCCTCAACAGCGCTGCCATCGCGTTCTTTCCGCCCTTGTAGGGGATGCCGATGGCCGCCGTCTTGTCGAGCCCAGCTTCCTCCATCATCAGATGTGCGCCGAAATAGTGGATGCTGCCGGCACCCACATGCGAGAACTTGAGCTTGCCCGGGTTGGCTTTGATCGCGTCAACCAGATCCTTGACGCTGTTGTAGGGGGCATCGCCCGTAACGACGAGTACGTTCGGGTTCATCTGCGTCATCGCGATCGGTGAGTAGTCTTCGGGACCATACCCCGCCGACAGGTTGGTCGCGGGGTAAAGGACATGCCCGCCGATCATGCCCGTCATGAGCATGTAGCCGTCGGGCGCCTGTTTCAGGCTGTAGCTAATGCCGACGCTCCCGGATGCGCCTTTTTTGTTCACGACCACGACGGGCTGACCGATGTGTTCCTGAATGTTGATCGCCAGAATGCGGGCGGCTGTGTCGGTCGACCCGCCGGCACCAGACGGCACGACCATGGTGATCGGTTTCTCCGGATACCCGGCGTTCGCCGGTGCCGAGATGCTCAATGCCGCCGCGGCCGCGGCTGACAAGCCGAGATACTTGAGAGTTCGTGTGATCTTCATTTCGTGCCTCCTTGTTTGAACGTTGTGACGGACGTCTTGTACGTGTTCGTTCCTCCGGACCGGTGTTAGTCCCGGATCATGCGTGCGGCATCGCTGCCCTCGAGCCGCCAGTGCAGGTAAACCGTCAGAACCGCGCTGACGAGTGCCAGGATCAGGAAGGTGATCGAGATCCCGCTTTGGAAGAAGATGTCGAGCGAGCCGCTGGAGATGATCAGGGATTTCCGAAGTTCGTTCTCGAGCAGCGGGCCTAGGATAAAAGCGATGGCAAAGGGAGCGGCGGGAATTTTCTGGGTGCGCATCAGGTATCCAAGAATACCGACCCCCACCATCGCGATGACATCGACCATGGTGGAGCGGACCGCGTACGTCCCGTAAGTCGCCAAGATCAGCACCACCGGGAACATGATCGACGTCGGGATTCTGACGACCCACTTGGCGACGCGGATCACGCCGGTGCCGACGATTCCAAGAAAGATCAGGCTGACGAAAAGCAACAGGAACACGCCGTAGACGAACACAGGTTCATTGTCGAAAAGCAGCGGCCCCGGGCTGAGGCCGTGGATGACCAGTGCCCCCATCAAGACCGCCGTCGTCGTGTCACCGGGAATGCCAAGGCTCATCATCGGCACCAAAGCCGGACCGCAGACCGCGTTGTTGCCGGCCTCGGCCCCGGCGACACCTTCGAGTGTGCCCTTGCCGAATTCGCGCGGCGTCTTCGAGAACCGTTTGGCGAGGAAGTACCCCAGGAACGCCGCCGGACTGCCGCCAAGTCCCGGCAACGCGCCTAGAAGCGAACCGCCGAGCGTCGAACGTGCGTACGTCGGCCAGTAGCTCAGATACTGTTTGAAGGTCAGCGCGGGTCCCATTTCGCCGACCGTGATCTTTTCCTTCGACTTGAAGGCTTCGACCGCGCGGGCGATGACTTCGGGAATGGTGAACAGTCCGACCAGAATGGTCAGGATGTGCATGCCGGCCTGAAAATCCGGAATGCCGAACGTAAAACGGCTCGATCCGTGGATCGGGTCCTGCCCGATCATCGCGATCAGGAAACCGAAACACGCCGCGATCAATCCCTTGAGGATGGAATCGCCCGAAACCCCGGCGATGATGGTGATCGAGAACACGATCACGGCGAACACTTCCGGTGCGCCAAAGTCGAGGGCGATGCTGGCGACCACGGGAAAGACCGTCATCGCGATAACCGTCGACAGAATGCCCGCCGTCAGTGATGCATAAAGCGCCATCTCGAGGGCTTGGCGGGTCTTGCCCTTTTGCGCCAACGGGTAACCGTCGAGCAATGTCGCCGCCGCGTTGGGGGTACCGGGTGTCGCGATCATGATCGCCGTCACCGAACCACCATAGATCGCGGTGACGTATATCCCGAGCAGCAGGGCGATCGAGGTTTCCGCTTCCATGAAGAACGTCATGGGAAGCGCGATCACCACCGCCATGATCCCGGTCAGGCCGGGCGTGACGCCGACGAACATGCCCCAGACCACGCCGGCGAAACACGCCGCCAGCACCTGCCATGTCATGATGAGGGAGAGGCTGTCTCCCAGGACCGCCCAGTCGATCATGCCGCCCACCCCGCCGCCATCGGCAGCGACTGTGCAACCAGGACGCGGGCCGCATCCCCGAAACCGTCCAATGCAGAGAACGGTCCGAGGATATTGAGCACCGGGGTGGGCAACAGGATGATCGCGATCTTCGCGAAAAAGTACCAAAGAAAAGACGGCAGGATGACGGCGATCGTGGCGATGACGGCTAGACGCCGCTCACCGAAGAAGTAGAGCGTTCCCGCAACGCAGACTGCGGACGCGAAGGTCAGACCGAACACGAGGATCCCCGCGACATAGCCGGCGCAGATGGCCGCCATCGCGCCCGCGAGACACCAGTCCACCATGCGGCTTCGCGGCTCGTCGCCGGCGCCGCGGAACTGCGCGATACTCTTCACCAGATAGGTCGCGCTGAGCGCGCTCAGCATGATGCAGATGACTTTCGGGAGGAACGCCGGGGAGTTGGCGGTGCCGATGAACGACTTCGGGACATAGACCGCGTCGGGGATCACGAGGAAGTACCCCGCAAGACCGCAACCGAGACAAAGCGCTGCGGCGACGACGTCGCCACGGGCCGTCGGTGTGTCGATGTCGACGTGGCTATTCGTCGAATTCGCTGAAGAAACGTCGCGCGACAAGGCGAGCCTCCGTGTTCCCTGATGATCCGGCCGGATTTCGCGATGGATGCGCGCCCGACACTGATGATTTCTTGCCAACCAGTGTCTTCCAAAGATTAATATAGGAAAAATATTTTTTCTCTATGAGTTGGGTAGGATTTTTCTATGAAGTATACCCAGTTGCGATCCTTCCACCATGTCGCCCAGACCGGCAGCTTCACAGCTGCGGCCAAGGCGCTGAACATTTCGCAACCGACCGTGACCGAGCAGGTGCGCGACCTCGAAGCGACGTACAAGGTCGAGTTGTTCATCCGCTACAAGCGGAAGGTTCATCTCACCGCGGTCGGGAGATCTTTATTCGAGATCACCCTCCGGCTGTTCGGTGTGGTCGGCGAGACGGAAGCGTTTTTGAAGGCGGCGCACGATCATGGCGCCGGGCATCTGAGGATTTCTTCGGTGATGCCGTTCTTCATCTTGCGCGCCTTGAACGTCTTCAGAGATCAGCACCCGATGGTCAAGCTGTCGGTATCGGCCGGCAACTCCGCCGACATATTAAGGAGCCTCCTAACCTACGATGCGGACGTCGGCATTCTGTCGGATCACGATCCCGACCCCCGGCTCTACACCCGGGTCCACAACAGCCATTCGATCGTCGCCATCGTCAGCCCGGGACACCCCTGGGCGGCGCGCACGAAAATCCGCACCACGGATCTGGAAGGGCAACAGATGGTGATCCGCGAGTTCGGCTCCAACACGCGGCGCATCTTCGAGGCGACCCTCGCGGAGAAGGGGGTGACGCCGAAAGTGATGATGGAGATCGAGGGCGGACCGTCGGTCCTAGAAGCCGTGGCCGCCGGGCACGGAATCGGGGTTTATGGTCTCTTGTCCCTTCCCGAGGGGCATCGTTTGAAGGTGCTGCACTTCGAAGACGCCGACATGAAGTTGAACAGGTATCTGGCGTGTTTGCGCGAACGGCGCGAAGAATCCCTGGTGCGGGCGTTCTTCGACGCTGCCGACTCAGACGAGGGAAGAAAGCCCGTCCGTCCCCCGGAATCATAGGCAATTCCGGGGTTGTTATAGAGAATATATATTTTTCCGATGAACGCGGTGCGGCGATACTGCCGCGATGAAAACACACCAGCCCAACGTTCTGTTTATCTTTGCCGACCAACTGCGTGGCTCGTCGGTCGGTTATGCCGGTGAAGAATCCGTTATTACCCCCAACATCGACGCGTTCGCGAAAAGTGGGGCGATATACAGGAACGCCGTTTCGATGCTGCCGGTCTGCGGCCCGTTTCGGGGGTCGCTGATCACGGGGCGCACGCCGACGTCGACCGGCCTTGTTATTAATGACATCCCGCTTCGCACCGACGAGATCAGTGTCGGACACTGTTTCAAGGATGCGGGTTACGATACCGCCTATATCGGCAAGTGGCATCTGGACGGGCCGAACCGCCCGGCGCCGGTGCCGCCCGGCCCGCGCCGCCAGGGGTTCGATTACTGGATGGGCGCGAACTTCGAACACAACTACGATCGCTCGTACTACACCGACAACGACGGCGAGATGAAAATGTGGGAGGGCTGGGACGCCGAAGCGCAGACCACCCACGCCATCGAGTACCTGAAAAAGCGCGACGGCGATAATCCGTTCTGCCTGTTCCTGTCATGGGGGCCGCCGCATCACCCCTATCGGCTCGTGCCGCAGCAGTATCTGGATATGTACGACCCGGATAAAATCAAAGGCCGCCCCAACTGTCCGGACGTGCCCACAGAGGATCTGTGGGGCTATTACGCACAGACAACGTTTCTCGACGATCAGTTCCAGCGTCTGCTCGACGCTGTCGATGAGATGGGGATCGCAGACGATACGGTCGTCGTATTCAGTTCCGATCACGGCGACATGCACGGTTCGCACGGGGTGTATAAAAAGCAGTGGCCGTGGAACGAAGCCAGCAAAATTCCGTTCGCGATCCGCTACCCGCGCCGTATCCCGGCGGGACAGGTCATCGACGCGCCGATCAATGTCATCGATTTCATGCCCACACTGCTCGGGCTTGCGGGTGTGCCGGTGCCGGATACGGTCGAAGGGGTCGATCTGTCACCGTATTTGACGTGCGAGCGCAACGATCCGCCGGAGTCGGTATTGATCATGAACCCGTGCCCGTTTTCCATCGGCGACAGCCGGGGCCACGACCAGTATCCCGATTACAAGGGCAAGCGGCTGGAATACCGGGGCGTTATTACGGGGCGCTATACGTATGTCAGGACCATCGACGGCCCATGGCTTTTGTATGACAACGCCGAAGACCCTTACCAGATGAACAATCTCGTCGACGATGAGGGACATGCCGATACCCGTGCTCGCCTGGAGAAAATGATGCAGGCGCATATGGAGAAGATCGGCGACGAGATGTTGCCGCGCGAGCGATACTATGAACGCTTCAACATCGTTTTCGATCACCGGGGCAAGGTCATCGATCTGGTCGAAAACATGTACGACCGCAAGGGGTAAAACACCCAAACCAGCGCTTTCCGGAAAACAACGCTGGGACTCATTAGACTTCGTACGTTTGCATGAGCCCAACAGAGAGCTGGCCTTGGCAAGGCAGCCAATCGCAATGAAAACGTCAGCGAATCAGCTTATCCAGGATTATGCCGGATACGATCGTCATTCAGTAATTGACCCGTGCCATGTGGAGCAGGCGCTCGGCAAAATGAAATCGATGTCCACTAAAGCTCACAAGCCGACCGATTGTAACCGAACCATCGAAGGCTGCTTAGCATAAATGTTTTTAACCACCTCGATGCTCCGGCACTTGAGCGATAGCCGCATACTTAAACTTGATGTATCGAAATACGATGACGGCAATGATCCCGGCAAGGCCGACAAAATCGGTGTTGATATCTGGTGAAATCAAGCACACTGCGAAGACGATCAACATCCCCCGCGTGATCCAACCCAACGGTCGAAGCAACGCGCCACCGGCGCCAGCAGCGAAAGCATCATTCCCATGGAGGAAAAACGGATGATGCACTAACATTCAAATCGAACCAATCGATGGGGGCAGGTCAAAGACGGACCAGCGGCGCTTTTTCTAACGTTGCCGACTTAAATACTACCGTTGAAGGCGATCTTGCCCATCCCGTCTGTGTCGTAGCCACCAAGCTCGGTGACGCGCTTTTTGAACGCGTCCGACGCGCAGAAATCGAAGAACCTCTGCATCGGGTCCTCGAACCACGCGCGGCGGTCGACAAGAAGATCGAAGCGTTCGCGCATGACAGGGAGAAACGACAG
>JAEPMA010000026.1 GCA_017644185.1 Rhodospirillales bacterium | reverse complement strand
CTTTACAAGATCATCAAGTTTCGGGTCCTGGGCGCTTGCCGGGCCGCTCAGGCCCATCATCAACGCCGCCGCGCAGACAGCGCTGCCAAAGAATGGGCGTGGCAAAGGTTTCATGGGTTTCATGGGTCTCTCTCCTCACTCGTCATTTCAGGGATTGTTGTGTGTAGCCTCGAGCGGGCGGAGAAAGTGTCCCCGCCCGCACCGCGCCCGGTCAGGTGCCGGGTGAAAGGCAGTCTTTCAGTGAATGCGCCATATTGCGGATCAGATCGAAATAAAGACCCGGCCCGTCTGGCAGGTTCGCCCCGACCGGGTCAAGCACGCCGGTTCTGGCGGGTGTACCCTCCGTCACCGTTTTGATGATCCTGGGCTCGAACTGAGGCTCCGCGAACACGCACACCGCACCCAGATCTCGGATCTTGTCCCGGATCTCCTTCACCCGCCCGACACTGGGGGGCACCGCCGGATTGACCGTGATCGATCCGGACGCGGGAATGTCGAAACGGTGCTCGAAGTACTGATACGCGTCATGGAAAACGATGAACCTCTTACCCCGGACAGGCGCCAACGTGTGTTCGACGTCGTGCATCAAGGCATCGAGCTTGGCTGCAAGTTTCTGTTCGTTTTTCGCGTACGCCGCCGCGTGGGCGGGGTCGGCTTCGGACAATGCCGCCGCGATCTCATGAGCGATGGCTTTGGCGTTCCGAGGGTCGAGCCAGACATGCGCGTCGACCTCGTCGCCGTGCTCGTGCTTGTGCTCGGCTTCGTGTTTGTGGTCATCCGTGTGCTTTTGCTCCGCTTCGTGCTTGTGGCCCTCTTCGTGTTTGTGTGCATCCGCATGACCATGATCGTGCGTCTCGAAACCGCCGCCTTCGCGCATCTCAAGCTTCGCCAGACCATGCGCGTCCATCAACTCGACTATTCTTGCCTTGGCGCCGAGCGTGGCCAGCGGCTTTTCCAGAAACGCCTCCAGTTCATGGCCGACCCAGAACACCACCTTGGCGTTCTGTAACGCGCGCGCCTGGGACGGCGTCAGGCTGTAGGTATGCGGCGACGCCGCGCCCTTGACGATCAGGGTCGGTGTGCCGACCCCTTCCATGACGCCCGCCACCAGCGAATGAATGGGCTTGATGGAAACGACCACCGGAACGTCGGCGCGGGCCGGAGCGTGCATCGCAAGAACGGCAAACATCGAGGCGGCAAAACCGCGAAAAACCTTCATTTTCTTCACCTGTTTTTGTAATTAAATAACATTACGAGATGTTATAGTATTACATAACAGGTCTGGCAACCCTCGGTTTTCGACGCGCCCGCAGACGATGCGAACAGCGGTGAAATGACGTTCGGATTTCAGAGAGCGCGGGCGGCTGCGCCCGGCGGAAAATGGATCAACCGGCGATCTGCCCGATCCCGCCACGCACCACGCCGGCCTCGACGTTTCGCCAGAGCACGCGATGATCGTCGGGGAGCGCCCGGCTGTTCGGCATCGCCAGCCAGACCCGCATCAGCAATCTATCCTGACCCGTCGCCTTGTCGTCCTCGAACGGCGTGCGCGCATGATAGGTGACGTGCGAATTCAGCAACTGGATGTCGCCGGGTTCGAAACGCATATCGAAGGCGAGTTCATTCGCAAGTTCGGCCAGCATCGCCAACGCATCGGTCTGCCGGTCCGTCAGGCGGGGCACGCCCGCGACTTTCTGAGCCGCTTCGATATAGGTCATCGAGAAATGGCTGGTGAACCGGCCATCGCGGACACCGAACACCGGAAGGTCGTAAGTGACGTCGGCGGTATCCGCCTCTTCCCCCAACCGGCTGCGACAGATCGGTCCGAAAAGCTCCCGGGCGAGGTCCGGCCGGCGTTTAAGCATCTCGTTCATGACGCTGACCGAACTGCAGATACGGCTGACACCCCCCGACACCGCCTGACGGACACATAAAAGCCCGACCACGTCGGTACGGTCGGTGTGAAACCGGAGCGCACCGTTGTTCAGTGTGCGAGCGTAAGACGACAGGAACGGTTTATCCTCACCTTCCCCGCCCTCGATCTGGCCGTATCGCTTACCGACATCGCCGCCTTCGTCGCGGATAAAGCGCATCAACTCACCGCGCTTGTTCTGAAACACCGGCCTTCCGATATTGGCGGCGAGCCCGAAATAAAGCTTCTGAAGCTGGTCTTCGCTGTAGTTCGCGACCGGCAGCCCCTTCAGCTTCATGATCCCGGCCCCGTTCTCGAGTTCGTTTTGAATGTCCGCGATCAGGTGGGTCATACCCGTTAGGGGGAAGTCCTCAGCCGTAATCTCCTGCCAGCCGAGCCCTGACGCTTCGACCTTTTCCAAAGCCCGGTCGAGTTCATCGATGTTGTCGTCGGAAAGCCGGCGCACCCAGCGGTCCGAACCCGCCATATCGCGGCCTGCCCAGGCGCACGCACCTTCGATCGGTTGGATGTCGTTCATCAGTGGAGGATCCCCGAGATATTACCACGCAGGAAGCGGCGGCGCTGACGCAACGGATTGTCACCCGTCGCACTATGCCATGTGCAGCGGTTATCCCAGATCAGGGTATCGCCCATACGCCATTGATGACGCGCCTGAAATTGTTCCTGCCCGCACCAGGCATAGATTTCGTCCAGAAGATCGACCGCTTCGTCGTCGGGCATGCCGACAATACCCACCGTGTGGATCGGATTGACGAAGATCGATTCTCTTCCCGTCTCCGGATGCACCCGGATCACCGGATGTTCGATCAGCGGCTTGTCGCGGTCGGCGGGGTCGAGGCGGTTCTGCACGTCCTTCGACCGCCCCCCGAACCGGAACGTACCACGCTTACCCTCGATCTTCTTCCTCAGTTCTCCCGGCATCTCCGCCAGCGCCAGATACATGTTGGCGAAGAGCGTGTCGCCGCCTTGCTCCGGGATTTCGAGCGGGTGAAGGACCGTCGCCTTGGCGGGCACGTCCAGATAACACATGTCGGAATGCCAGCCGAGCCCGCGCCGGCTTTCGAAGGCGTCCACTTCCCCATCCTTATTCATATTCGTCATGACGATCAGCTCGTCGAATTTCGGATGACGGTACTTCTTGGTTACGTGGATTTGCGGTTCGCCGAAAATCCTCTCGAACGCGATAACATCGGCGGGGGACAGTTCCTGATCCCGGAACACCAGGACACAGTGTTCGAGGAACGCCTCGTTGACCGCCGCCCTGGCATCGTCGTCAAGCGGCTTCGTCAGGTCGACGCCCCTGACTTCGGCCAACAAGGGATCACCGAGTTTGATGATGTCCATTTACCTCACCGCGACTGATGCTGCCACGGCCCGACATAACCGCCCGACCAGTCGGGGGGCAGTTCGCACCCGCGCGGATCGTGACACGAGAAACGGGCCGGCTGACCGCGCACGATGGCGCCCTCATAAGGACTCGGAATCGGGTTTGTCATGTAGGGCATGGAATCGGCGGAGCTGTAGACGTTTAAAAGGATCGGCCGCATCCGGTCGCTGGCGTTCGCGGCCGAGCCGTGAATAACCCGGCAGTTGATGATGACAGCCGAGCCCGCGGGCCCCTTCAGTTCGACCACATCGTCCGCCCAACCGTCGGGTAAATCCTCTTCGGGAATTCGTAGCGTCCAGTTCCGGTCCTTGTCGTACATCGAATGCATGGGGGGTTTGTGGCTGCCGCGAATACCGAGAAGCGGCCCTTGTTCACTGGTGCAATCGTCGAGATAAAGACCGACGGTCACCGGGCTGTAATCGGTGTGGGGCCACGCGGGAATATCCTGGTGCCAGTCGAATTTGTGCCCGCCCTTGGGCCATTTGAAATTAAGCTTTGAGTGATAGAATTTCACGTCCGGTCCGCACAGATCGGCGGCGACGTCGGCGGACTTGGAATTCGATGCGAACTCCCAAAACGTCTCGTGATGGGTGACGGGGCTGGACAGGCGGCGCAGGCGCGGCATCTCGGGCCCATGCCCTTCTTCGAGGATGAACCGGTCGTTGCTCTCCTTAATCTCGCGGCTGGCGTCGACCATGTCCTGCATCGCCTGTTTGAGGCGTTTGAGCCACTTTTCATCGGCCACGTCCTCCACGACGAGGCAGCCTTCCTCGACGAATTGTTCGCGTTGGCGTTTACTGAGTACGCGTGTTGGATGCTTCAGCACGTCTTCCATAAGCATATCGGATGCTCCTTCTTATTTTCTTGTCGGCTCCGGCAAGGCGCCGCGCCAACCGGCGATTGCCGCCGGTTTTCAATAAGGCTAATCCTGCTGATCCATTTGCTCAAGCCGCCGCTCAATGCAGCGTTTCAACGCATGTCCGTTGCGTCTAGACTTGAGCGCTGGTTGAGCCACCCGGGACAACATCGACATGCCGGACTTCAATATCCGACCCGTCAGCCTGGATGAATTCCAAACCGCCATCGACTGGGCGGCGAACGAGGGCTGGAATCCGGGCCTCGACGACCTGGCGGCGTTTCACGGGACCGACCCGAACGGTTTCATCATGGGTTTTTTGGGCGATAGGCCCGTCGCCTCGATCTCGGTCGTCAGGTATCCGGATAACTTCGGCTTTCTCGGCTTCTATATCGTCCATCCGGATCATCGTGGTACGGGTCTCGGCATACAGACATGGGATGCGGGGATGGCATATCTGCAGGGTTGCACCGTCGGCCTCGACGGCGTCGTCCAACAACAAGAGAACTATAAGAAAAGCGGCTTCGTTCTCGCCGGCCGCAACATCCGCCACACCGGCGTTCCCGCACCCTTAGGTGTGAACGATGGCACCCTCGACATCCGCCCGGTCGGGACGAACGACCTCGCCGCCGCCATCGATTTCGACGCCCGGCACTTCGCCGTGCGCCGCGATAAATTTATCCACCCATGGATGGCGCCGGGCAGCAGCCCTCACCGCGAGAGCCTGATCGCAATCCGGGATGGCGAAATCGTGGGATCCATAACCGTCCGCGCCTGCCGCGCCGGCTACAAGATCGGCCCCCTTTTCGCCGACGACGATAAAACGGCCATGGCCCTTTTCGACGCCGGTGTCGCGATGCTGCCCAAAGGCGCCGAGGTGTCGCTGGATACGCCCGAAGACAATCCGCGCGCTGTCGATATCGCCCGCCGCGCCGGGCTCGAACCCGTGTTCGAAACCGCACGCATGTATAAGGGTGAGAACCCTGATCTTCCGCTTGAACGTATCTTCGGGGTGACCACGTTCGAGTTGGGTTGAATGTCAATCAACCTTCGGCCGGATCTGGACGTGCGTGGTCAGGGACTGAATCCCCTCGATCCCCTTGATGACCTGCTTCGCTTTTTCAAGTTCCGGCGCCGAAAGCGCGCGGCCCAATACGAAGACATGCCCATGCACCGACCGCCAGCGATAGTTGCGGGAATTAACCCCCGACGCATCCAAAAGCTGTGCGTCGATCTTGGTCTCGATCACGGTGTCGTCGACGAACCCTTCGACCGCCCCCTTTTCACGGTCGACCTTGGTGACAACGCGAAGCTCGTTGTAAAGCCATTTGACCCGCTCGACGGTCTTCACCAGTTCACCGGCCTTTTCCTTCTGTTCGGCTGTTTCGACGATACCGGTCAGCATCACGCGTTGCTCGTAGACATCGGACGTGATCGCGATGACGTCGGATGACATCTTGTCGATGACCTTGGCGGCGATGGACGCCTTGATCTTCACATCCGTCGCGGCGTCGGCGCTGGAGCGGTCCTCGACGGCATGCTCCACGGCGCCCTTGATCGCAGACAAAGGATTGAGGTCGAGCGCGAAAGCGGGCGCGGCGGCGAATAGCGAAAAGACGATCGCCAAAGCCGAAAGTTCGGCGCGGTAGGACATGATCTCTCCCCGAAAACAGTTGCGGTTGATCCAGGCTACGCTTCCCCTGTGAGGGCGTCCATGCGGGTTTACCCGGACCGGGATTTGCCGTCCCGACAGTTTGTGCCATGATCCTCGTCCGCACCAAGGGGAACATCATGACCGAGACTTCAACACCCGCCACCGACGGGCCGATCCGTATCCGCCGCATCGATGCCTGGGCGCTGCGCATCGATATCGCGCGGCCCGTCGAAACCTCGTTCGGCATCATGCGTAACCGTCCGGCCGTCTTCGTGCGCATCGAAACCGATGACGGTGGTTTCGGCTTTGGAGAGATCTGGTGCAATTTCCCAAGCTGCGGCGCCGAGCACCGGGTGAAGATCGCCATCGAGGAACTTGGTCCCCTTTTGACGGCTGAAGTCTTCGAAAGCCCCGAAGACGCGTTTCGCATCCTCACCCAAAAAGTGCACGTGCGCGTGCTTCAAACCCTCGAGGTCGGGCCGTTCAACCAGGCGATTGCCGGGATCGACATGGCGATTTGGGATCTTGCCGCCAGACGTGCCGGAAAGCCGGTCTCGAAAATGATCAACAAAAACGCCGCCGAACGTGTTCCGGTCTACTCGAGCGGTATTCATATCGGCATCGCCGAAACGGTCATCGCGGAAGCGCGCGCACAGGGTGTGCGTAATTTCAAGGTCAAGGTCGGCTTCGACGTAGCGGAAGACCTGGCGGCGTTGAAGAACCTCGCGCCCGGCATCGGCGAGGGTGAACGGCTGTTTTCCGACGCCAACCAGGCGTGGGATATCGCCACCGCCATCGAATTCTGCGAGGGCGCTGACGGCGCCGGTCTCAAATGGCTGGAAGAACCGCTCCGCGCCGACGCGCCGCTTGCCGACTGGTCGCGCCTCGCGTCGGTTGGCCGAATACCCCTGGCGGCGGGCGAGAACATCACCGGGATGCAGGATTTCAAACTTGCGATCAATGGCGGGCACCTCAAGTTCGTGCAGCCAGACATGGCCAAGTGGGGCGGCTTCTCGGGTTGCCTTCCGGTGGCGAGGATGATCCGGGACGGGGGCCTGACGTACTGCCCGCACTATCTGGGCGGCGGGATCGGCCTTGTCGCGTCGGCGCATCTGCTGGCCGCCGTTGGCGGAAACGGTATTCTCGAAGTCGACAGCAATCCGAATATTCTCCGCGAGGCGATGCCCGGCACTGCCATCGAAAACGGCGACGTGACGATTTGTGAACTGCCGGGCCTCGGGATCGAGACGATCCCGGCGGAACTGATGGAATACGTGACCCTCCACGATCACTGTTCCGCTTGATCGAGTTTCGTTGCCGAGCGGGATCGATCCGGCATACCTTAATCACATGGACAAGAAGCTGATCCGTACGGTCGTCGCCATCGTCGCGCTTGCGGCGGCATTGCCGCATCCCAGCCATACCGCCGCCCAGGACGTGTTCGAACGGCTCCAGTCCGAGCAGATGTCGATCTTCGATTACGGCCTGAAGCGGCTTCGAAGCGCGGCCCTGCAGATCCTGCCGAAACTTCAGCAGCCGGGCGATCCGAAGGCGCAATCCGAAGTCTCGTTCATCCCCGACAAGCGCGAAATCCGGGTCACGTTTTTTATGCCGACACAGATCGAAGCGACAACACCGGAGATGTGCTGGGGGCGCCGCAATCAGGCGATCCGCGAACTCTTCTTTATCGGATCGACCAACTATCCGGTCCCGATCAGCAACGAACAACGCGTGATGCGCAGACTTGGGGCGATGTTCACGAAAGAGCCGATAGAAATCGGCAACACCACCCAGGCGACAGGTGAACGCCTGTCGGAATCGACCATCGTGCGCGCCGTCATGCCGAACCCGGGCACGACCCAACCGATCACCTGCGAGGCCCGGGTCTCGGATCTAAGGCTCAAGTAAGCGACCCCGCGAATCCGATTGACTTGAAACCGGTTCGGCCATATTGAGCAATCGTTCCGCGCCCGTGACAGCAACGGCGATTGTCGCGCGACGACCGGCCGGACACCGGAGCCTCTGGGAACGATGCGTATCCTGGACCGGGCGGACCAGACACCGCCCCGCCGCACCGACGCGGCTTTGATCACTCAATCGAATTCGAACGGCACACGGACAGGTCGTCCGGGCGGTCTGACATGCTGAGAATCCGCAAGGTTCAGGACGACACCACACCCGCCAACCTGGCCGTGATCTATGAAGCGCAGGCGATCATGCGCCGGCAGTTCCCGGGCATATCTGAAAGCGACATCAACAAACTGCCGGACCAGTTAAGGGATCCGATTTCGTACGGGTTCGTCTCCAGCCTGTTCGTCGCCGAGGACGCGCACGACAGGCTCAAGGGGCTGGCGCTGATGCTGCTGTTTACCGACATCAACGTCTGCTACCTGGAACTGATCTCGGCGGCGCCGGGCGGATCGGGCCGTGGGATCGGGGACGTCCTCTATACCCGCGTCCAGGAAGAGGCCGCCGCGCTCGGGGCCGATGCGCTGTTCTTCGAATGCCTTCCGGACGAACCGGCGCTCAGCCCCGATAAGATGACCCGCCAACAGAACGAGGCGCGGCTGAAGTTTTACGAAAGGTTCGGCGCGCGGCCGATCGTCGGCACGGCGTATGAAACCCCCATTACCCCGGACGCGACGGACCCGCCCTATCTGGTGGTCGACATGCTGAATGGTAAAAACCCGCCTACCCGCAAACTGGTGCAGGAAGCGGCGCGCGCGATCCTCGAACGCAAGTACATGAACGACGTGACACAGGATTACGTCGAGATGGTGGTGGCGTCCGTCAACGACGATCCGGCCAGACTGCGCGACTATCGCTACGTCAAACCCCGCCAGCGG
Source organism: Rhodospirillales bacterium (assembly GCA_017644185.1). Taxonomy (GTDB): domain Bacteria; phylum Pseudomonadota; class Alphaproteobacteria; order Rhodospirillales; family Casp-alpha2; genus UBA4479. The sequence continues at coordinate 3,610 of JAEPMA010000026.1, read as the reverse complement.
CGTACGCCCGCCCCGTTACCGGCCCAAGTCCCCGTCGTCGTCAATGACCAGCACGAAATCCACCACATGCACGACCGCGGTTATGTGGAGGCGCCGGCCCGGGTGCGCGCGATCTGGCACGAACTCGACGCCGCCGGGATCGCAAGGCGTGTGGCGCCGAAACATTATCCGGACCGGCATATCCTCGAGGTTCAGGACGCACGGCTGGTGTCCTACATCCGCCGCGCCTGCAAGATGGCGGGCGCGAAGAAATCGATCTATCCGTATGTGTTCCCGGTCCGCAACCAGACCCGCCCCCCGAAAGAACAGACAGTTCTGGCGGGCTACTACTGCATCGACACGTTCACACCCTTGAACGAGAACGCATGGCTCGCGGCCCGGCGCGCCGTCGACTGCACGATGACGGCGGCAGACCTGGTGCTCGAGGGGGCGAAGTCGGCCTACGCGCTCGTCCGCCCGCCAGGGCATCATGCCGAATCCGAAGTGTTCGGGGGATTTTGCTACCTCGCCAACGCGGCGATCGCGGCGAACTACCTCGCGAAATACGGCCGCGTCGCGATGCTCGATATCGACTATCACCATGGGAACGGCCAGCAGGATATTTTCTATCAACGAAACGACGTGCTGACCGTCTCGATCCATGGCGACCCGAGCTTCGCCTACCCGTATTTCTCGGGCTTCCGTGATGAAAAAGGTCTGGGCGACGGTGCGGGCTACAACATCAACCTCCCCCTCCCCGAGACCATCGAACCGAAGCAATATCACCGGGTGCTCGCCGATGCGCTGGCCCGGATCAAAAGGTTCGGCCCAACGTATCTTGTCGTACCCGCAGGTTTCGATACCGCCAAGGGCGATCCGACCGGCACGTGGCCGAACCTCGCGCGCGACTTCCGCGAGATCGGCCACGCCATCGGTCTGGCCGGCTATCCGACGCTGATCGTGCAGGAAGGCGGCTATCGGGTGCGCACCCTGGGCACCAACGTCCGCAACTTCTTCTCGGGGTTGATCAAGGGACAAAGCGATGCCGGCATGACAGACGGCGTAGCCACGCCCCCACCCAGCCATCATCTGGATCTCGACAAGCTCCGCTGGCGCGACGCGGTCAGGCGCAAGGACGCGGAACGCATCCGTGCCCTCGTCTCTTCGAGTGGCGCCTTCACCCCTGAAGAAAGCGCCATCGCCGCCGAACAGGCCGCACGCCGGTTATCGAACGGGGTCGCGTCAGGTTATGAATTCATCCTCGCTGAACTCAACGGCAGGCTCGTCGCCTATGCCTGTTTCGGGCGGATCGAGGGAACGGAGGGATCGTTCGACCTGTATGCCATCGCCGTCGATCCAGCGTGTCAGGGGGAAGGGATCGGGGGGATGCTGTTGGAGAAAGTCGAGGCCTCAGTCAAAGCCCTGGGCGGGGTCAGCCTCTACGCCGATACCGCATCCTCGGATAACCACCGCGATGCCCGCGCGTTCTTCGTCGGTAATGGTTTCCACGAACAAGCCCGGCTCGAGGACTTCTATCGCTCGGGCAGCGCGAAGATCATTTACGAGAAGCTTCTCACCCGCTGACGCACGGAAATCGAAAAAAAATCTCAAATGAGAATGATTTTCACTTGCACAGATCGCCCGACATCGGTATGAGTCAGATGAGAATGATTATTAATATCATTTTTTGTGACCGATCGACACGAAGGGAACTCGATCATGTGCGAAGCCTGTGCGAGCCATCTGAAGCCCGCCGCCACCAAGGCGGGACGCAGTAAGATCTGGGATCTTAGCGACGGCTGGCATTGCTCCATCGTCGGCACGTGCCTGAGCCTGCGCGACCTGCGCGCGCTCGGCCGCAAGCTCGGCCTCGAACCGAAGTCCGGCTTCCCTGTCGATTACCAGCTGCACGGCCATTTCGTCGGCCACGCGGCAACCCGAAACAAGACGTCGAAATTTTTGAATTCACTACTCGATCGCAAGCATGCGTCGGCAATCCGCAGACTTGCGAAAGCTTCTTCTCCTGATGATCTCACCCGTGCATGGGAAGAAGCGCTCGAGGCCGGGGATATTCCGGGCCCTTTCTGGGCCTTGATGAGCCATCCGGATACCCCGGCGAGGTTGGCGGAACGCATGTTCGCGGATGTGCACATGCTCTCTCACCTTGTCGGCGCGAGCAATCGCGCCGACATCCGCCGCCTCAACCTTTTGGAAGAGGAGCTCGCCGAAGCGCGCGAAGACCGCGACCGCGAGCGCCGTCACCATGCCGAGCGCATGGCCGAGAAGTCCCGCATCATCGAGGACCTTGAGGAGCGTGCCGCGGAGAATCTCGGTGGCGCATTGAAACCTGTCCGCGTCGCCGACCTGGCCACGTCTGAAACAAGCGCATCGGAAGCCAACGCCCTGCAGGGCGAAAACAAAACGCTGCGCGCCCAACTTGACCAGCGCGACCGCGAAATCGAGCACCTGAAGGAGATGATCGAAGGTCTCCACGACGAGGCCGCCGAAGTCGAACACGCCCTGAACACCATGCACGCCCCCGCCAACGACCTGGGGATGAACGGCGATGCCGCACCGAATCTGGCGGGACGCTGCATTCTTTATGTTGGGGGGCGGCCGCAATCGGTGAACCGCTACCGCCAGCTTCTGCAGAATTGGAACGCCGAGCTTCTGCATCACGACGGCGGCCAGGAGAAGTCCATCCACGAACTGGCCAGCGCGATCGCCCGGGCCGACACGGTTGTCTTCCCGTGCGACTGCGTCAGCCATGATGCGGTCTGCAACGTCAAGAAGCTGTGCCGTCAACTCATGAAGACCTACGTACCGCTGCGCACCAGTGGCCTGGCGCCCCTGGTCGCGGCGCTGCACGCGCAAAACAATCAAGCCGGAACGCTGCCGGATGAACGCCCCGTCGAGCACTTCGGCATGAATTGACGGGATGCCCTCAGGGCACCCGAACAATAAACCGGTGCAAAGCCGGAAGGAGAGGGCAATGACGGAACACGTTGAAGCATTGATGGTGCTGCTGTCGCAGGCGCCGGTGCAACGCCGTTTGACTTTAACGCGACAGAACCTCTAACGTGACCATGACGACGATGGTTCCCATGGGGCTATGCCCCGGGATGAAAAGGGAACACGGGAGGGTGGGTTCAAAATCCACCCGGGCCGTGACTGTCCCCGCAACTGTAAGCGGTGAGTCGTGTCCGAATAACGCCACTGGGAAACCGGGAAGGCAGGACATTAGACGCAGACCCGCAAGTCAGGAGACCTGCCATCGCCCCGTCACTCAACCGCCGGTCGGGGAAACCGGGGGTGCGGCCCAGCCGCTAGTGGTGGCGAAAGTCATCGCGATGAGGATGAGCAGCCTCCACGGTTACCCATTCCCATCCGAACAGAGCTCGGGTTCCAGGACCCGATTTGTCTTTGCGGACGGGTGTGAACTTCACCTTTCCGCATTTCACAGACCGGCGACGCCCGTCGCGGATGGGCGCCACGTCGTGTCATGACGTCTAGGAGAAGACCAATGGGAAAACATTCGAAACTTATGATCGGTGCGGCTTTGGGCGTATTGCTGCTTGGCATCAACGGCCCCGCCCACGCGCAGGACCCGAAACTCTCGGATCTTGTCAAA
>JAEPMA010000025.1 GCA_017644185.1 Rhodospirillales bacterium | reverse complement strand
CCCCCCTCTCCGTGGGGAGAGGGGGGCGGGGCGCGCCGGGTGCGGGGGAGTTGCGTATTCCTTGACCCATCCGGCGCCGCGCCGTACCTAAAGGCGCACGAAATCAGCGGGAAATCAGATGTCAGACCAGCCCACCTATTACGTCACCACGCCGATCTATTACGTCAACGATGCGCCGCACATCGGCCATGCGTACACGACACTGGCGTGCGACGTGCTGGCGCGCTTCAAGCGCCTCGACGGGTATGACGTCCGGTTCCTGACCGGCACCGATGAACACGGCCAGAAAGTCGAGAAATCGGCCCAGGCCGCGGGCATGGACCCGCAGGCGTTCACCGATAAAGTTTCGCAGAATTTCCGCGATCTGGCGGACTTCATGAACTTTAGCCATGACGATTTCATCCGCACCACCGAAGACCGCCACGTCAAGGCGTGTCAGGCGGTCTGGAAGAAGCTGGAAGAGGCGGGGGACATCTACCTCGACAATTACGGCGGCTGGTACGCGGTCCGTGACGAGGCCTTCTATGGCGAGGACGAACTGACCAAGACCCGCGACGGCAAGCGCATCGCGCCGTCCGGCGCCGAAGTGGAGTGGGTGGAAGAGCCCAGCTACTTCTTTAAACTGTCGGCGTGGGGCGACAAGCTGCTGGCGCACTACGAAAAAAATCCCGATTTCATCCTGCCGGATAGCCGCCGCAACGAGGTGATGAGCTTCGTGAAGGGGGGATTGAACGATCTTTCGATCTCGCGCACCACGTTTAACTGGGGCGTAAAAGTCCCAGGTGACGACGCGCATATCATGTATGTGTGGCTCGATGCGCTAACCAACTACATCACCGCCGTCGGTTATCCGGACACCGACAGCGACCTTTATAAGAAATACTGGCCCGCCGACCTGCACATGGTGGGGAAGGATATCCTGCGCTTTCACACGGTCTATTGGCCGGCGTTCCTGATGGCGGCCGGGATCGAGCCGCCGAAGCGCGTGTTCGCGCACGGCTGGTGGACCAACGAAGGCCAGAAGATCTCGAAATCGCTCGGGAACGTGATCGACCCGGTCGATCTCGCCAACAAGTACGGCCTCGACCAGGTGCGCTATTTCCTTTTGCGCGAAGTGCCGTTCGGCAACGACGGGGATTTCTCGCATCAGGCGATGGTCAACCGCATGAATGGCGAACTGGCCAACGACTTCGGCAACCTGGCGCAACGCGTCCTTTCGATGATCGCCAAGAACTGTAATGGCCAGGTGCCGACGCCCGGTGATCTGAGCGACGACGACAAGGCGTTGCTGGATGCCGCCGGCGGGCTTTTGTCAGACGTTCGCGGGCATATGGACCGACAGGCGTTCCACACCGCCTTGGAAGCGATCTGGACCGTGATCCGTGCCGCCAATGGCTACGTTGACCGCCAGGCGCCGTGGAAGCTCAGAAAAGAAGACCCGGCCCGGATGGAGACCGTCCTTTACGTGCTGGCCGAAGCGATCCGCCATCTGGCGATCCTGTGCCAGCCGGTGATGCCGGAAACCATGTCGAAGATGCTGGATCAGTTGGGTGTCGGTGAAGATGCCCGCGGCTTCGAGAGTTTGGGAGAGGCGGGCGCGCTCACGCCCGGTGCCGACCTGCCGAAACCGGAGGGAGTTTTCCCCCGCTTCGTCGAAGAAGAGACGGGCGCCTGACCTGCCCCCAGGCCCGGCAACCCGTCTCAGCCCCCCTCGCGTTCAGAACGTGTAACCGAAGCCCACGCCGATGACCCACGGGTCGAGGTCGGTCCCTTTGGCGTTCACCGAACCGCCGTTGGCGCTGATGTCGGTGTCGACGAAGACCTTCTTCACATCAAGGTTCAGCGACCATTTCTCGTCGATCGCATAGTCCAGCCCGGCCTGGAACGCATAACCGAACTCGTTGGAGTATTTGACGTCGCTGACCGACGCGCCCGTGCTGGCGCCGTATGTGATGGTGTAGTTGATACCGGCACCGACATACGGGCTCCACTGGCCATCCGGATTGAAGTGCCATTGCAGGGTCAGGACCGGGGGAAGGGCTTTCACTGTCCCAAGATTGAGGTCGCCCCCCGTCGAATCGTCAACGTAAACACCGTGCTTGGTGGTCGCGAGAATAAGCTCTGCGGCGATGTTCTTGGTGAAGAAGTACGAAAAATCCAGCTCAGGTACGTAATCGTTCGACGTCCTGGCGTTGCCGCCAAGGGCATCGGTGGTACCGGACGTGTCGGTTATGAAACCGATCCCGCGCAAACGAACGCGCAGATCGCCCGCGTCCTTGGCCCAAGCGGAACCCGTGGATACCGCAACCACAGCCGCCCCCAACAACAGGGCGGATAGTTTGTTCTTCATTATTGTTGCTCCGTTCTCTCTCCAGATTGAGATTTGGAATTATTCCAAATACCCATATTAATATTATGGTTATATGATGGTGGCGGGCCTTGAACATTGATCCAAATCAATCGGCGCGCCTGAAAAGTTGACTCTTTCCGGTCTACCGACAACATGAACGCCCAAGGAGACCGCATGAGCGACAGCAAAGAACCGCCCGTATTCGACACGCCGCTGATCGACAGCCACTGCCATCTGGATTTCCCGGACTTCGGCGAGGAACTGGACGACGTGGTGGCGCGTGCCGGCCGCGCGGGGATCACCCATATGGTGACGATCTCGACGCATCTGAGCCGGTTCGAGCGTGTGAAAGCCGTCGCCGAGCGCTTTCCCAACGTCTTTTGCTCGGTCGGCATCCACCCGCACGAAGCCGGTACGGAGGCGGAAGTCTCGGTGGACGAGCTGGTCAGGCTGGCCGAACACCCGAAAGTCGTCGGGATAGGGGAAACCGGCCTCGATTTCTATTACGAGCACAGCCCCCGCGATGTGCAGGAACGCCAGTTCAGGACGCATATCGAAGCCGCACGGCGCACCGGACTGCCGCTGATCGTCCATACCCGTGACGCCGACACCGACACGATCCGGATCATGGAGGAAGAGCACGAGAAGGGCGCTTTCCCGGGCTTGATCCACTGTTTCTCGGCCAGCCGGGAACTGGCGGCGCGCATGGTCGCTCTGGGGTTATATATCTCGTTTTCGGGCATCGTCACCTTCAAGAAAGCCGATGAGTTGAGGGAAGTCGCGAAAGTCCTGCCCGAAGACCGCATTCTCGTCGAAACCGACAGCCCATACCTCGCGCCGGTGCCAAGGCGCGGGAAACGGAACGAACCGGCGTTCACCGCCTTTACGGCGGCCTGTATCGCGGATCTAAGGGGTATTTCAGCGGCGGAGATCGCCCGCACCACCACCGCCAACTTCAAGCGTCTGTTCACCAAGGCCGGTGCTTTGATCGACGCCGACGCCGCATGACCCCGCAGGACCTGACGAAAATCACGTTCCTGGGCACGGGCTCGTCGAGCGGCGTCCCGGGTGTCGGTATCGGTTGGGGCCGCTGCAACCCCGATAATCCGAAAAACGCACGTCTCAGACAGTCGATCCTGGTCGAAACAGGTGGTCAACGCATCCTGGTCGACACTTCGCCGGATCTGCGCCAGCAATTGCTTCGCAATCATGCGGCCGAGATCGACGCCGTCCTGTTCACGCACGCCCACGCCGACCATCTGAACGGCATCGACGATCTCAGGGGCGTCAACAAGGCCATCAAGCGCCCGTTGCCGGTGTTCGCGAATAAAGCGACGCACGAACACATCCAGCAGTGTTTCGGCTATACGCTGAAACCGCTCCCGGACGATTTCAACGGGGTCTTTATTCGGCCTGTGTTGGAGATGACGGAATTTGTGCCCGGCGACGATCTGGACGTCTTGGGACTGAAGATCGGATCGTTCGTTCAGGATCATGGATATTCCGAGACGGTCGGATTCAATTTCGGGCCGTTCGTGTATTCGACCGATGTGGTCGTTCTGACGGATGAAAATTTACAGCGCCTCGAGGCGGCAAATTTGGATCTCTGGATCATCGGAGTGTTCCGGTGGGAGAAGCATTGGACGCATGCTCATGTCGATCTGGCACTCGAATGGATCGAACGGGTGAAACCGAAAAGGGCGGTCATCACACACATGTCGCCCGATATCGATTACGACGAACTGAAGCAGTTTTTGCCTGATCATGTCGTGCCGGCATTTGACGGTATGACGGTCGAGATCGACGCCGCCGGGGGTAGGGTTTCCATTTCCGACTGATGCGCGCCAGCGACGGCTTTTTTATTTTCGCTGCGCTTGATGCCATTATGTCTATATACGCTAAGTCATTGTTTTAAAAAGATAGTATATAATTTTCCATAATATACATTATGCGACTTTTGTGGTTATGAAAACGGGGGCTCCCCTGTGATTGTAAACAGACACAAAGTCTGAAGCGCTGGACACAAAGTCTGAAGCGGAACCCTGGAATACTCCCGTCCCCAAAAAATTTCAGATCTTACGTGGATGGCCGGTGCGGTTTCGTTAGGCAGATATGCACCCCGGGGGTCGCTTGGAATTTCTTCGTAACTTGGGTGTCCGGCGGCGCAATTTGTGGAGGATCTTGTGGCTGAGGCGCGGGTTGTTTCCGGAAGATCTACGAGACGGTCTCAGTTTGTCCCGCCCCGATTGCTGCCCATGTGCCACGCATTTTTTCCAGTTTCGCCTCCTGTCGGCGCCCTCGCAGATCGGGGTATCGTTCACCGGTTGAAAGGAGCCATCGATCAAACAAGGGCAGAATCCCCTGCTCTATCCAGATGGCAGAACTCGATTTAAGGAGAACGACAATGGACCCACGAACGCCCGAACAGGAAAAAGCTGATTTGGACAACCAGTCTAATCAGGGGAATCGGAACAACGATGCTTACTATCAATCTCGCGGCGAAGAACGACGCCCGGATGACTGGGAGGAGAGGAACGACTGATATCTATCGGGAACGTGAAATCCGATCGTATCCCGGTCTTCGACGATCCAATCGGCGCGGAACCAATCCAGGGCCTTTTCTAAGGTAACGGCCTTCTTGAAGATCTCCTGGATTATTCTCGCATACCCAATGGCCCAGTAGAGATCCCAGGGGTCAAGATCCGGGAATTCGCTGGGCCATTTCTTCACATTCTTCCATGGTGGGTACCGGCGCCCCTTGCGCCACTTCTTGAGCTCAGAGATGGCGGAATCTGGCGATTGATCCGGCAACAGCAATTGGGCGGCTTTGGCGTAACTTGAGATCTTAGGCTTCTTCCATGCCCGCACTTTTTTTATGAACTTTGTCATCGGGCTCTGTTTAGCGGCCGGGACGCCCTTTTCAATCGATGTTACGTAATTGTCATCGCGGCATTCAAAATCGTGGCATGCCATGAGATACAAAGCTGTCTCCAGAAAGAGCGGCGTCAGCAACTGGTCTTCACTACAGTTGCCCCTGGCCTCGTATTCTCGGAGCCGCCTGAGGGTCTCCCGGTACGTTCTGGTGTTCGCGAGATGCGCATTGTCGAGTACGTCTGACGGGCTTCTTTTTGATTTTCCCTGCGCGATCTCGCGCAGTTCCAGGGCACAATCCAAAAACCGTCGTGCCTCTGACGTCCAGAATACCGGCTCTGAACAGCGTATTTCATAAGACGATAGGATTTGGAGCCAAGGCCCAGCGTACGGGTCGTTCAGGAGTTTGTGATCTTCTTTATGTTTAATCTCCTCCTGTAATTCGTTGAGGTTTCCGCCGCCCGTGTAGCCTTCGAAGGCTTTTTCAATGGCTATGCCCTTTGATTTCTGCGGCGTCTTTCCCCTGTTATAAGCTTTGAGCGTCCTTCTGGTAAACGCGCCGGACATGCCCTGGGTGGCCAACATATCTTCAAAAAGATCAACCATGCTGTAATCCAGTGCGGTTTCGAAGAACTCTAACGGAGGCAATGGCATTGTGTGGACGTCACTTCCTTTTGGAGGTCGTCAGGTGAGATTTAGAAGGATTAAGACCAACACGAAGAATATCGCCCATAAAGGACGCTGGGCAGCCTTAAGGGCCCTCTGAAACCCAGTCAAAGCGATGGTCTGCGAGTTAATGACCTCGTCCATTTCTGTCACATCCAACAGATCGATGTCCTCATCTCCGGTGTCTTCCCGCTCTACGTCCTTGGGGACGTCAAAACTCAGTTTGCTGTGTAGGTTGAAGGAAAACTCCCCGATCTTACCCAGTCGAGGTGGCTCTATTGTGCATCCTTCAGGAATCTCGACTTCCTGTTCACTGCCTATGCAGAGCACCTTTACCAAGTCTGTCGATATCGATGGTGACCAGCCCGAGTAAAAGCCCCTGACATAGCATATGCGGAGACTGGCGCCGCTCACCCTGCCCGAACGAACCAATTCGACCAGTTTGCTGAATCTCTCTCGCGATAAGGAGAGATAGAACTCTATGCAATCCGGCGTTGTCTCTACTCGAAAGTCGACCTCTGAGGTGTAACTGACACATCCCCAGGCGGTTAGTTCCTCTTCCTTGTCGGTGGGCCTAATCCGCAGGGTAAAGGTGTTTATGATCCGGTCCGTGCCAAACATCGAGAATTGCGTCTGGCTCGGAAATCCATCCGGTCTGTACGACGGCCGTAGCGTTCCATAAATTTCTTCTTCGTCTTTTACTTCTGGGACCTTCGGTTCCTGGTTCTCGAAACCTGCTTCACTGACCTCACCCTCTTTCAGGTGGATATTGAATGATTCACGGTCCCCCTGAAGGCTTATCCGGTGGGTGAGATCGTGAGCAGAGAAATCATGGCTCCATGCCCACGGGATCTGGCCGCGCCCGGCAGTCTCACCGTTCTCCTCAACCTCTAGGATACACCACTTGTACAGGCTCGAATGCTCTACCTCGGTGACCAACTTCAGACGACGGTCGATATGGTATTCCATGAGCTTCCCTTTGTCTTTTGTCGTCTACTAGTAGAAATTTATTTGCTTTTTGCTGGGTTCCTCCTCAATACGATCCGAACCCGACGACCAGCTCTGAACATCGTGCTTTCAAAGATATTCTTTCGGCGAATTTCGGCTAATACAGAGGTCAATGGCTTTTTGGACACCTCGTACGCTCGTATTCCAATCTCGCTGATTTCTACTCCGTAGTATTTTCTGGCGAGACGACGGACGAACGACTCTCTCAGCTCCAGCCAGGCTTCATAGAAGCTTTGGTCACTCCCAATGGCCATCGAGGACCTCATATTTATAGAATGCCGACTCGAGATATCTCATATGGCGTTTGTAGATCTTTTTCTCTGTTGCCCCGGTGAGATCGTAGGCTCGTACGAAAAAGCGGCATTCGTTTTTCTCTGACCACTGAAAAATCGCGTTTGCTGCGTTTAGAAACTCACGTGGTTTCAGGTTCTTGTCATAAGGGATTGCATCTATTGGGAGCTCTCTTGATTTTGCCCACGGGGGCGTCGCCGAATGGCGGACGATGATGCCCTCGCTGGTTAAGCCTGCATTGTAGATATATTTCGGTTTTCCGGTTATCTCGTCGGCCCAACACGCAGGCTTTTCAGTCCCTTTGCCAAATCGGTCCAGGGTGCGTTTCATATTTGCGATCTGCCCGTCCTTTTGAGCAATTCCCTGCTCGGCGTCTTCGAGGTTTTGCGCCAGCTCTGTATTCTCTTTTTGAGCTTGTTTAAGGGCTCTATCGGCCTCGGCAATTTCGGTTTGTGCATCTTTTACCCTATCCAAGGCTTTCGATAGATCCTTCGGTTCAGGAGGAAATCCTGCTGCCTCAACCTCCTTTGAGACTTCGTCGAGTTTCGTTACTTTCTCTACTAGTAGAGGAAGCTTCTCTGCGGGCGGCGTTGTTTCATCTATTTGCAGTCGCTCGATCAGGACTGCAATTTGAGCCTCTTGATCTTTTAGACGGACGAGCTCCTTTTTCATCTCTGCTAGATCGGTCCTCGAGAGCGTCGCCATCAGTGTCTGGAGTTTCATTTCGTTGATCCGAAGCTCCTCTACGACCTTGTCCCGCTCCCGTCGAATTTGCTCCGTTTCTCGCTCTTGTTGCCAAAACAGCGCAGCCAACGCCAAAAGTAAGGAAAACAAGAGCAGCAGGACGACTTCAGCCATCGTCAGACCAAGGATCAGCCCCCTTTTATATGCTTGATCGCTGTAAAGGACGCTATTTGGCCGCATTGTATTCAGCCAACTGCCTTGACGAGCGCTCGAGCCATTTCGGCAAGGTTCTTCTCGACTTCGGAGAGCATTTGTCGGTTCTGTTTGAGTGCTTCGGAAAGCTCAGAATTGTGCGATTTCATCAATCTCACTGACTCAGAGGTCACGGAGTTGATTTCGCCAAGCTTGTCTTTTTGCGTTGTGACCTCACGGGCGAGATTGCTGGAAAGCCGCTCTATGTCTTTGCCGACCGTGTCTAGGCTATTCGTGGTTTTACTCAGATTGTCTATCACCGACCCAAGTGGGCTTCCCTCACCTGTCAACGTGGTGAGATCTTCAGAAATCTTCTGAATAGCAGCGGCGGCGGCGTCAATGGATGCCTGGGTACTCACACGTTGCTGTTCAGTCATGCGGTGAATCTTTTGCGATTCCTCGCTCATTCGCTCCATGGAGCCCACTGTCTTTTCGAATGCATCGTGGATTAGTTCATTGGGGGGGCGAACTCGTTCCATGCTTTCGACAAGGGCCTCCAGTGACGCGACAGATCGCTGTGTGAGGTCGTTGAACCGGTCGAAGCGCTCGCCGAGTTGTTCATTTCTATCGGCAATCTCTTGATTGATGTTCCTGGCAGCTTCTGAGAGTTCCTCCGCGGCCCGTAAGATGGACTCTTTGGACTTTTCGTTTACTTCGTCAAAAGACTCGGCAATGGATTGCTGGAGCAGCACCCGGAAGGACTTCATATCTTGGACAGAGGCGTAAAGTTCCTCTTTAAGCATGCTGGAGGCCTGAGCAAGTTCATATCTGGACTGCTCCTCGACCTCGACCGGGTCCTCACGCATTTGCGAGAACAGTACTCGGAGAAGAACTCCCAGAATCGTCGATGCCAAGGCCACGCCGAAATTGGAAACGATGGTAGAGATTTCGATCTCAAGGCCCTTGAAGTCATATAGTGCGATCGAGAGAGCCGTCAGCGTGAAGAGGAAGCCAAGGTAATAACAGTTATCGCCGAGTTGATCGAAGCGGAGGCGGAAGCGCCGATACAATAATGCAGCGCATACGTAGAGTAGAAGCATCACCACCGGACCGGCGATGATAAAGAAGGTTTCCGTGGTAAATGTGTGGGTTACGATCTCCAGAAGAATGCCAACAGTGGCAAAAAACATGAATATGACGGTGTCGCCCAAGCGACCAGTCGACGAGACGAGCTTCGGCAATGTGAAGCCCATAAATTTGGGCTTCGCAGGGCTATCCCATGGGCCTGGCTTCTCCCGTTCCACCTCTTTTTCACTGCTCGTTTCGGCCATGTTCAGTTATCCACTTACCGAGTAAATTCTGCGCACGCTGCCGCCTTGCTCCTGAATCAGCTTGATCCAGAAATCTCTGTGTGAGGTGTTTTGATTGGCTTTCTGCGTGTCGCGATAGAGATAGAGGAGATCAACGTCCACATCTCGTAAATCTGCGCTCAACTTTTTAAAAGCCTGGCTTTGGATGAATTTGTCGATGTCGTAGGATCTACTGTAATGAGACAGCGTATTTGAGTGCTGTAGCAAATCACTGATGACGACTAGTTCTTTGCCACGATCATCCATCCAAGTTGGACCAAATTCTTTCACCGTAACGGCTTGGATCGTCTCAATGATTGGTGAGACATCGGATGAAGTTGGTTTCAAGACCTCCGCGATAACGGTTTTCATCGGTCCGTCGAAGGACTCACGCCATTTTCGAGCGATTTGCACCGATGACTCGACAAGCTGATTGATATCATCGGCGTTGCCTGGATTACACGCTCGGATAATTGGTGTCGGAATACCCACTGAACCCGGGCGAATGGCATAAACGATCAATTCCCCGTACCGCGGCACCTTGCTTTTGTAATCTTCAAACTGGTTCTGGATATCGACCGCTTGGACTGGGGTAAAAGTGTCTGTTTGGTCAATGATCATAACAAGGCGTGAGTTAGGCCCGTTTACTGGGCACCCGCTGGTCTTATCGACCTCGACTTTTCCGGAGAAAAAGGTTCCGTACGCTACGATACTGCCAATTACTGCGATAATGCAGATGATACCCAGTATCATCCCGCCTTTCGCAATTAGCCCCGGCGACGATTTTGACTTGGTTCGAAGGGATGGCCTTGTTCTACGAGCCAACGTTTATCCCCTCTTCTTCCGCTTGAGCGATAACCACTTCTTCTAGCCGGGATTTGTCGAGAATTTGGGAGATTAGATCAAATCGCTTGAAGGCGGCTTGATGGGCGCCGTCTATATCTTCAATCGACTTGTTAATCAGGTCTTTGGCCTCGTTAATAAGGCTTTCGACCGTGTCTTTCGGGTATATGTCGTCTACGTTCGGCGATTCAACATGTGATCCATCGAGTTTGAATTCTCTCTTGAAGTGTTTTGGCTGTCCTTTGGTTCGGGCTTTCTTGTTTGCTTCACGATATACGTTAAGGAGCCGTTGAGCGCTGCTCTCGAGGTGGCGTTCGTGCGCGCGAAACCTGGAGATCAGCTTCTCAATCGTAGACATGATGTCGAAGTATTCTGTGCGCCGAAAACCTAGCTCAGCGGCAACATTTTGCAGAATTTTCTTGATCTCATCCCGAAGGGCTGTGAGGTGGTCTCCGAGTTCCGCTGCCGTGTCGGCGTATATAGCCTCGGTGTCATCTCTTAGACGAGATTGACGGCCATAATCGGGATATGGATCGTCGTTCTTAAAACCCTTGTAGAAGGCAACGAGGCTAAAGGCGATGCCGATTAAGAGCATCAGAGGCGCTTGGTAGTCGTGGAAATCGAACGAGAACGTCCATACTTTTGACCAAACCTGGTTCAGCGCTTCTTGAAGTCCTCCGGATTGCATCGCGTCGCGAACGTGAGCGATGTACAGATTGAAAACGAAGATACCGGCCAGATACCCTCCAACGACTGCGAACCCCCACAATTTATGGGATGTTTCGTTGTGATATGCTGATCTGAGACCAAAATAACCGGCGGAGAAGCCCGATATCACGTTTATAAAGGATAAGGATATCGCAAGCGTATAAGCTCCGACGTACCCGGACTCGTGGGCAGCACCAATCAAACCGGCATTTGCCAGCGTTTCCACTAGAAACACTGTACTCAAGATTAGCCAAGTATATAGGGCATTGGGCTTTTCATGGGCCGGGCGATGTATGTTGTGAGCCTTTTTAAACCGCTCTAAGGCATCAGTGGCATCGATTAACTGGCGTCGAAGCTGAAATAACGTGTTTAAGCCATTTCGCCCTTCTTGCTCAAAATCAGCGACGGTAGCGGTCGTCTCAGATTTGACGTCGATAACCATGGAGTCGAACTGGAGGCGTCGAAGGCGCTCTGAACAGATGCTGAGTTGTTCAGTAAGCTGCTCTACAGCCTGCTGCTGAAACGACTGAATCTTGTCGACGATCTCTCTCTCGACACTATCGAGTGAATTGGAGCTGGTTAGTGGTTCCCCCGCCTTTCCGCGTTCGGTTCCATGATACTCTAGCTCCATGTCGGCCGAGATTTTATCGACGTCCAATGGCGAAAAATCAAACAACGACGGCTGTCGTTGCCCCCGGTTTTCTTGCGCAATTTCTCTTAGCCGGGCCAATGCATTGCCCATTGCCGCCCCCCAATCTGAACACGCTAAATACCATCCTATGGCGAACTTTTTTTGGTATCAATTCGCAAAATGGAAAGTGCTCATACCAGTCATGGAAGGATTTGACTGATTTTATGGCGGCCAAGAAGATAATATCGGAAACATGTCAGAATCATCTAAGCGATTTCCGCCAACCGGCCGAAATTGCCTCTTCCTCCGAGCAGAAATACTTCTCGCCTTTCTCAGGGCTGATTTTAGTCCGACTGTAATATTGTCCACCCGGCACGTGAAAAATACGCTCTCCAGAACGGCTGATATTGCCCTTGATCAAACATGATTGGTTGTCATTGGACGGCGATACATCGAGCCGTTTACCCCTTCGCCATTCCCATGGTGGGACGAATTGTCCTGACCACATCCCAAAGCGAGATGCCTTGGCTCCGGCCTCGACGGCGACGTACTCATCAGAATACTGTCGATACGCCAATGCCAAACCCATGGACACTAGTGCTTCACCTAAGTCCCTGCCCTTTGCCTCGCAACGACTAACAAAGCGTCCATAACGGTCGCGAGCCTGTGTTTCGCATGTCGTAGCAGCACCGTTTACGAGACTTCGCATAACCTGGCTCGCTTCTTTGCCGCAAAGCCACTCAACACTCCCTCGAAGGCATGTTTGGCGGGATTCTGGGGCGTCGATGCCATGAATTCGGATTTTCTGACCAGAGATTTCCAAAGTATCGCCGTCGACTACTCTGGCTAAGCCTGAAATGACATCGGAGGCTGCTGCCACTTGAATGGAGCTTGAGAACAGTGCCACGAGGAGCACCGATATTTTTAGGGACGTTATCCAGCTCATGCTTTGAATAAGCTCCTCCGGTTTGTGGTTTTCAGGCAACCACGCTTCAAACATGACTTCCCAAATACTGTTCGACAACGTAGGCTTTGACGATGGCCTTTGAACCGCTCACCACTCGAATATCGAACTCCGCCTAACACTAGCTTTAGGCGGGGGTGTAGCTCAGCGGTAGAGCACCGGTCTTATAAACCGTTTTCCCTAGATAAGGGGGAGGTCGCGGGTTCGAGTCCCGCCGCCCCTACCACAACCAATTCTTACTATAACCTGTTTGGCAGGCGCCCGCTTGACGGTTCCTTTTTTCGATGATTCCCTGAAGCCTCCAGAGCCTATTGTTCGCGCGAAAATGATTCTAGCCCCCTAGTAAATCATGGCCCAGAGAGTGAAATAAGCCTAAATCAGGGTGCAGGTAGCCGCTAACTCCCGGATTCCATTAGGTTCGACACCGCTTCACGTAGTCGCATAAAAGTTATGAAAAGAAGTACTTCTGCGTAGAACGAGCAGATAACTGGGTGCCGTTTGAAATCTGACCGAGCAGCAGGCCAAGCTGTTCGCACATGCTTTTCTGCCCAGGCTGTCAGCTGAAAGGCTAAATATCCGGTATAATAGCGGCCTTTAACCTCTGAAGTGTTTAGCTTTTCTTGCTTTCGGCAGATAACGATATACGTCCGGCAAGACTCAACGAAACCTTGAAGCTATAGCATCGATCAATAACCCAAGCGCACAAACCAAAGTAAGGAACGACGCAATAGATAATCCTGTTTGGCCAATCACTGGTCTAAATAGCGCCCCAACCTCTTGTTGGGTAGATCGGGCTTCCGTCGGATCAGCCAATTTTAGACGACCTGCGTCTTCACCACTTGCGATCCTCGATCGTTGGCATTGCTTTACATAACTTCGGCAGAATTCAACGACGCCCTTGAGCTGCTCACCAGGTGAGAATTCAAACCAGGGTGAAAACAGATGATCATCTGAAACCTGAAAACCTGTGAGGCGCGGTTGAATACCTCGATCCTCGGCAACAACCCCGCGCGCCGTTCCGATGAAGTATGCAAGCGTGACGGCGCACTGCCGGACTTCTTCCTCATGGTTTTCCAATGTTGCTAAAATTGCCGGGTCTGCGACTCCTTCACGAACATGCGCGTTGAAGATGGTAATCAGCCGTTCGGGATCACATGCCGCTTTTCTGCGATGTTCATTGCATCTCACAGCGATGGATCCGAGTGAAGGAGAGCCAGGGTTGCCGCAAGCTTCGCATACCAATGCGCTCATCATTTCCGCAGCAGCGAGTATGCCTTGGACCCTCTCATCTGAATGAGAGACAATTATAGAGAGCGCACCGTTGCGCGTAGTTACTTCCTCGATGCGAAGCTCACCTCGAAGGGAAATACGGTTTCGCTTGGACAACGCGATGACTGCAGCTTCTATGATCTTTCGCCAGCCTGCCCCTACAGTGAATCCGTATGAGATTGGCTTACTGAGATTAGTTTCGTGAATGGCGACAAATTCATTTGGAAAGCGCTCAATCAAGCTGAGTGACCTGCCCCCATCGATTGGTCCGTTTTGAATGTTAGTGCATCATCCGTTTTTCCTCCATGGGGATAATGCTCTC
>JAEPMA010000024.1 GCA_017644185.1 Rhodospirillales bacterium | reverse complement strand
ACGAAGGTCTGCGTTTCGCGATCCGCGAAGGCGGCCGCACCGTCGGTGCCGGCGTCGTCGCCAAGATCATCGAGTAAAGCCGAATAGCTTCGCGGTCCCGTTCCGCACGGGGCCGCGAGCGGGCTTAGGGGTATAGCTCAGTTGGTAGAGCGGCGGTCTCCAAAACCGCAGGTCCCGGGTTCGAGCCCTGGTGCCCCTGCCAGCCCCGATCATCGATGACGAGGTTGCGGACGACTGATTTAAACTACATCTCATGGGAACGTCCCATTTGATGACTTGAGAGCAGGTTCGCCAACGAAGCTGCAAGGTATGTAAGACCAATGGCAAAAACCAATCCGGCGCAGTTTGTACGCGAAGTCCGGCAGGAAGCCTCCAAGGTGACCTGGCCGACGCGTAAGGAAACCGGTATTTCGACGGCGATGGTGTTCGTGTTCTGCATTATCGCGGCGATCTTTTTTCTGGCGGTCGATCAGGTCCTGCAGCTCGGCGTGAAGTTCCTGTTCGGGCTCGGAGGCTGATCCAATGGCCATGCGCTGGTACGTCGTACACGTTTACTCCGGTTCGGAGAAAAAGGTTGCCCAGTCGATTGAGGAACAGGTCCGTCAGGCCGGTTTCGAGGATATGATCGAAGAAGTGCTGGTGCCGACCGAGGAAGTCGTGGAAATGCGCCGCGGCGCCAAGCATAGCGCCGAGCGGAAGTTCTTCCCGGGCTATGTCCTGGTGCGCATGGATCTGACCGACGAAACCTGGCATTTGGTCAAGAATACGCCGAAAGTGACCGACTTCCTTGGTGGTCAGGGGCGCCCGTCGCCAATCACCGACGCCGAAGCCGAGCGCATCATCTATCAGGTGAAGGAGGGCGTCGAGCGTCCGAAGCCGTCGATCACGTTCGAGATCGGCGAGCAGGTTCGTGTTTGCGACGGCCCGTTCAACTCGTTCAACGGTCTTGTCGAGGATGTCGACGAAGAGCGTGCCCGTGTGAAGGTCGCGGTCAGCATCTTCGGTCGTGCGACCCCGGTCGAACTCGAATACTCGCAGGTCGAAAAGCTTTGACAGAATTCGCCGGGGCGATTACACCCCGGCGCGCCGGAGCGTGATATTCCGGCTTAATCGCGTGGGAGGCCCGCCAAGGCCGGACCACGCACTCAGAAACGGAACGTTTGTTCCATCAGATATACTGAGAGAGACATGGCAAAGAAAATCGCTGGCTACGTAAAGCTGCAGGTGCCGGCGGGACAAGCGAACCCGTCGCCGCCGATCGGTCCGGCCCTTGGTCAGGCCGGCCTCAACATCATGGAATTCTGCAAGGCGTTCAACGCCGAGACCCAGAACATGGAACCGGGCATGCCGGTCCCCGTCGTCATCACGGCGTATGGAGATCGCACGTTCTCGTTCGTGACCAAGACCCCGCCGGCCAGCTATTTCCTTAAGAAAGCGGCCAAGGTGAACAAGGGTTCCGGTACGCCGAACAAGAACAAGGTTGGCAAGGTGACCATGAATCAGTGTCGCGAAATTGCTGAACTGAAGATGAAAGACCTGAACGCGCATGACGTCGAAGCCGCCGCGAAAATGATCGCCGGTTCGGCTCGGTCCATGGGCATCGACGTGGAGGGCGCATAAATGGCTCGCAAAGGTAAGCGTTACACGGCTGCGCTCGAAAACGTCGACCGCGATGCGCTCTACACCATCGAAGACGCGGTGAAGATTCTCAAAGACAACGCCAAGACCAAGTTCGATGAAACCATCGAAGTCGCGATGAACCTGGGCGTCGATCCGCGCCACGCCGACCAGATGGTCCGCGGCACGGTTTCGCTGCCGCATGGGACCGGCAAGTCGCTCAAGGTTGCGGTGTTCGCCAAGGACGCCAAGGCCGATGAAGCCCGCGAAGCAGGGGCCGAATTCGTCGGTGCCGAGGATCTGATGGAACAGATCCAGGGCGGCATGATGGATTTCGACCGCTGCATCGCGACCCCGGACATGATGGGGATCGTCGGCCGTCTCGGTAAGGTGCTGGGTCCGAAAGGCCTGATGCCGAACCCGAAGCTCGGTACCGTAACGCCGGACGTTGCTGGTGCGGTCAAGGCTGCAAAGGCCGGTCAGATCGAATTCCGTGTCGAGAAAATGGGCATCATCCACGCTGGTGTGGGTAAGGCCAGCTTCTCCGCCGAGCAACTGCAGGAAAATATCGCCGCCTTCGTCGGTGCGATTCAGCAGGCGAAACCGTCCGGCGCCAAGGGCACGTACGTGAAAAAAGTCAGCGTCACCTCGACGATGGGACCTGGCATCAAATTGGACGTGAGCGCGCTTTAAGCGCAATCAGGTCTTGAAGAATTCGACCGAAACGTTTAATCGTCCGGTCGAACAGGAGCGGCTCCGGAGTTTTTCGGGGCCGTTCTGACCTGTCCGAGACCGTAGGTAATCCGGGTTTTCCGGGGTTTAATGGGGTTTTCCCGCCTGCATAGACAGTGTCGATGTCAATTTTTTGAGAGCATTCTCAATGGATTGGCTTGGACTGTTGTACTGGACAGGGCGAGCCGGCTTTGATCGAAACGCGCTCTTGGGCGCTGGAAGTCAGGGCCAAAGTGCAACAGGGGTTCAATTTTGAACCGCTTTTGACTGGAGACGATCCGTGGACCGATCGGAAAAAACTGAACTGGTCTCGTCGCTCCGTGGAACGTTCGAGAACGCCAATATCGTTGTCGTTGCCCACTACATCGGGCTTAACGTCGATGATATGAACGATCTTCGAGCGAAGATGCGGGACGCCGGCGCTAGCTTCAAAGTCACCAAAAATCGGCTCACTCGTCTCGCTTTGGAAGGCACGCCCTACGATCAGCTGACCGACCTTTTCACCGGCCCGACGGCCATCGCGTACAGCGATGATCCCGTGGCGCCCGCGAAGGTCGCGGTGGAATTCGCCAAGAAGAACGACAAGCTCGTCGTTCTCGGTGGCGCGATGGGGGACGTTCGGCTTGATGAAAATGCCATCAAGCAGCTCGCCACCCTGCCGTCGCTTGACGAACTCCGTGCCAAGATCGTGGGTATGTTGAACACCCCGGCCACGCGTATCGCCGGCGTCCTTCAGGCGCCGGGTGGGCAGGTCGCTCGGGTGCTCAGCGCACGTTCCCAACAAAGTGAAGCGGCGTGACGCCGTAAACGATTGTCAATAGTTCAAGCCTTAGGAGACATGAGAAATGGCTGATCTGGAAAAGATTGCTGAAGAACTGTCGAACCTGACGGTTCTGGAAGCTGCCGAACTTTCCAAGCTTCTGGAAGAAAAATGGGGCGTTTCCGCCGCGGCACCGGTTGCCGTTGCGGGTGCCGCGCCGGCTGCTGGTGGTGGCGATGCCGCCGCCGCTGAAGAAAAGGATGAATTCGACATCATCCTGGCCGCTGCCGGCGACAAGAAGATCAACGTGATCAAAGAAGTTCGTACGATCACGGGTCTTGGCCTGAAAGAAGCCAAGGATCTCGTTGAGGGTGCGCCGAAGCCCCTCAAAGAAGGCGTCAAAAAAGACGAAGCCGAAGAGATCAAGAAGAAGCTAGAAGAAGCCGGCGCGACCGTCGAGCTCAAGTAAGCTTTTCGGTGGACGCGGTCGCTTCGGCGGCCGCGTCGCCGACCTTATGCCCGGCCAATATATTTTAAGGTTCGGGTATCGATTGGTTAGAACATTTGTTCAGGGAGCGTCTCCCGCTCCCCGCCTGATTATCAGGCACGACACTGCAGACGCGTTTTTGCCCGTATAGGCCTTGCCGCGGCCGGGAAAGTGGAAACGCAGTATTCGCGGGTCGGGATCATCGGTGCGGCATGCCGTTCGATCTCTCCCACTTGGAAACGGTCTCCGTTTCGGCGCTCGGGAATGGCGCCATTTCGGAGCGTAAGGAAATCGAGGGACGTAATGGCGAGCAGCTTTACGGGACGCAAACGCGTGCGGAAATATTTCGGCCGGCTTCAGGCCGCCGTGGAAATGCCGAACCTGATCGAGGTTCAGCGCACTTCCTATGAACAGTTCCTGCAGCGCGACACGCCCAGGAACGAACGTACCGACACCGGTATTCAGGAAGTCTTCAAGTCGGTGTTCCCAATCAAGGATTTCTCCGAGCGCGGCACGCTTGAGTTCGTTTCCTACGAGTTCGAAGACCCCAAATACGACGTTGAGGAATGCCAGCAACGCGGCATGACCTATGCAGCGCCCTTGAAGGTGACGCTCCGTCTTGTGGTTTGGGACATCGACGAGGAAACGGGTGCCCGTTCGATCCGCGACGTCAAGGAACAGGACGTCTACATGGGCGATATGCCGCTGATGACCGCAAAGGGCACCTTTGTCGTCAACGGTACCGAACGTGTGATCGTGTCTCAGATGCATCGTTCGCCGGGCGTGTTCTTCGACCACGACAAGGGCAAGACCCACTCCTCGGGTAAATATTTGTTCGCCGCACGTATCATTCCCTACCGCGGCTCGTGGCTCGATTTCGAATTCGACGCCAAGGATCTCGCCTACGTCCGCATCGACCGTCGCCGCAAGCTGCCGGTGACGACGCTGCTCCTGGCGCTCGACGACGTCGAAACCGAGAAGAAGCGCGCTAAGGCCGCCGAGGATGGTGTCGATCTCGATCCGACCGAAATCTCCGGCATGACGCCCGAAGATGTGCTGCGTTACTTCTATGACGTGGTCAGCTTCGAACGCGTCAAGCGCGGTTGGAAGACACCGTTCAATCCGGATCTTCTCCGTGGCGTCAAGCTGACGGCCGACCTGATCAATGCCAAGACTGGCCGCGTCGCCGCCGAAGCCGGCACCAAGATGACGCCGCGCCTGCTGCGTCAGCTGGCTGAGAAGGGTATGGAAGAGCAGGTCGTCACCGACGAAGAATTGATCGGCCGCTACGTCGCCAGCGACATCATCAACGAAGAAACCGGCGAAGTTTACGTAGAAGCCGGTGAGGAAATCGTCGAAGACACGCTGGAAATGCTGGCCGAAGCCAACGTCGACGTGATCGACACGCTGGCGATCGACCACGTCAACGTCGGCCCTTACATTCGCAACACGCTGGCCGTCGACAAAAACACCAGCCGCGACGAAGCCCTGATAGATATTTATCGGGTTATGCGCCCGGGCGAGCCGCCGACCCTCGAGACCGCCGAAGCGCTGTTCCAGGGTCTGTTCTTCGACGCCGAACGTTACGACCTTTCCAGCGTCGGCCGCGTCAAGATGAACGCGCGTCTCGGCTTCGAAACCGAAGACACGCTTCGCGTGCTCCGCAAGGAAGACATCCTCGCCGTCGTCAAGACGCTCGTCGAGCTGAAGGACGGCAAGGGCGAGATCGACGACATCGATCACCTCGGCAACCGCCGTGTGCGCTCGGTCGGCGAACTGATGGAAAACCAGTACCGCGTCGGTCTGCTGCGCATGGAGCGTGCGATCCGCGAGCGTATGAGCTCGGTCGAGATTGACACCGTCATGCCGCATGATCTGATTAACGCCAAGCCGGCGGCGGCAGCCGTCCGTGAATTCTTCGGCTCTTCGCAGCTGTCGCAGTTCATGGACCAGACCAACCCGCTTTCGGAAGTCACCCACAAACGCCGTCTTTCGGCGCTTGGCCCGGGTGGTCTGACCCGCGAGCGTGCAGGCTTCGAAGTGCGTGACGTTCACCCGACGCACTATGGCCGTATCTGCCCGATTGAAACGCCGGAAGGTCCGAACATCGGCCTGATCAACTCGCTGGCGACGTTTGCGCGCGTCAACAAGTACGGTTTCATCGAGACCCCTTACCGCGAAGTGAAGGAAGGTAAGGTGTCTTCCGACGTCGTCTATATGTCGGCGATGCAGGAAGGTCGTTACACCATTGCCCAGGCCAACGCAGAACTCGACGCCAAGGGCCAGTTCGTCGACGATCTGGTAAGCTGCCGCCGTGGCGGGGACTTCCTGCTGTCGCGTCCGGAAGACATCGACTACATCGACGTCTCGCCGAAGCAGCTCGTTTCGGTTGCGACCGCGCTCATTCCGTTCCTCGAGAACGATGACGCGAACCGCGCACTGATGGGCTCGAACATGATGCGTCAGGCGGTCCCCGTGATCCGCGCCGAAGCACCGTTCGTCGGTACCGGCATGGAAGCGGCGGTTGCCCGGGATTCGGGGGCGACGATCGTCGCGCGCCGCTCGGGCGTGGTTGACCAGATCGACGGTGCCCGCATCGTCATCAACGCCACGGAAGAAACCAGCACTTCCGAAACCGGCGTCGACATCTACAATCTGCTGAAGTTCCAGCGCTCGAACCAGAACACCTGCCTGCACCAGCGTCCGCTGGTGAAGGTCGGCGACATGGTTCAGGCCGGCGACACCATTGCCGACGGTCCGTCGACCGAAATGGGCGATCTGGCGCTTGGCCGGAACGTGCTCGTCGCGTTCATGCCGTGGAACGGTTACAACTTCGAAGACTCGATCCTGATCTCCGAGCGCATCGTCCGTGACGACGTGTTCACCTCGATCCACATCGAGGAATTCGAAGTCATGGCCCGTGACACCAAGCTGGGTCAGGAAGAAATCACCCGCGACATTCCGAACGTCGGTGAAGAAGCCCTGAAGAACCTCGACGAAGCCGGTATCGTCTATATCGGTGCCGAGGTTGAGCCGGGCGATATCCTGGTCGGTAAGGTGACGCCGAAGGGCGAAAGCCCGATGACGCCGGAAGAAAAACTTCTGCGTGCCATCTTCGGTGAAAAGGCTTCCGACGTTCGCGACACGTCTTTGAAACTGCCGCCGGGTGTTACCGGTACGGTCGTCGAGGTGCGGGTGTTCTCGCGCCGCGGCGTCGACAAGGACGAACGCGCCCTGGCGATCGAACAGGCGGAAATCGAACGCCTCGCCAAGGACCGTGACGATGAACGTGCGATCCTCGAGCGCTCGTTCTCGCAGCGTCTGAAAGCGCTGATCTTGAAGAAGAAGGCGGTTTCGGGTCCGAAGGGTCTCAAGGACGGCACCGTCATCACCGACGACGTGCTCGACGAGTACACCGTCGGCCAGATGGCGCAGATCGTTGTCGGCAACGACAAGGTCATGAGCGACGTCGAAGCCCTGAAAGCCAAGTTCGAAGCCGACATCGCGCTTCTGCAGGCCCGTTTCGACGACAAGGTCGAAAAACTGCAGCGTGGTGACGACCTCAGCCCGGGCGTGATGAAGATGGTCAAGGTCTTCGTCGCGGTGAAGCGCAAGCTGCAGCCGGGCGACAAAATGGCCGGCCGTCACGGCAACAAGGGTGTCATTTCCAAGATCATCCCGGTCGAGGACATGCCCCACACCGAAGACGGGACCGCAGTCGATATCGTGCTGAACCCGCTTGGGGTGCCGTCACGAATGAACGTCGGTCAGATTCTCGAAACCCACCTGGGTTGGGCATGCCGTGGTCTTGGTCTTCAGATCGGTGATTTGCTGGATACCGGCAAGGCGCCGCAGACCGTCCGTTCTAAGCTCAAAGAGGTCTATGGCGAAAAGAACTACAAGGATGACATCCAGTCGCTCGACGACGATCAGGTCATGGAACTCGCGAACAACCTGCGCAGCGGTGTGCCGATTGCGACCCCGGTGTTCGACGGGGCCCGCGAACCGGACATCGTCGAAATGCTGGATATGGCCGGTCTCGACAATTCGGGTCAGGTTACACTGTTCGACGGTCGTACCGGTGAGCAGTTCGACCGGTCCGTTACGGTTGGCTACATCTACATGCTGAAACTGCACCACCTGGTGGACGACAAGATCCACGCCCGCTCCATCGGCCCGTACTCGCTGGTTACCCAGCAGCCGTTGGGCGGTAAGGCGCAGTTCGGCGGTCAGCGCTTCGGTGAGATGGAGGTGTGGGCGCTCGAAGCTTACGGCGCCGCTTACACCCTCCAGGAAATGCTCACCGTTAAATCGGATGACGTCTCCGGCCGGACGAAGGTTTACGAAGCCATCGTCCGTGGCGACGACACGTTCGAAGCCGGCGTGCCGGAATCCTTCAACGTTCTCGTGAAGGAACTCCACGCACTCGGCCTCAACGTTGAACTTCGCTAACCGGTAACGTCCCGAATAAAGGAAAATCGCTATGAACGAACTTTCAAAAATCTTCGGTCAACAGCAGGGGACGCAGCGGTTCGATCAGATCCGTATTTCGATCGCGTCGCCGGAACGTATTCTGAGTTGGTCCTTCGGTGAGATTAAAAAGCCGGAAACCATCAACTACCGGACCTTCAAGCCGGAACGCGATGGCCTGTTCTGCGCCCGCATCTTTGGTCCGGTGAAGGACTACGAATGCCTTTGCGGCAAGTACAAGCGGATGAAGTACAAGGGCATCATCTGTGAAAAGTGTGGCGTCGAAGTCACCCTGCAAAAAGTCCGCCGCGAGCGTATGGGCCATATCGAACTGGCATCGCCGGTTGCGCACATCTGGTTCCTGAAGTCGCTGCCGTCGCGCATTGGTCTTCTGCTGGATATGACGCTGAAAGATCTGGAGCGCGTGCTCTATTTCGAGAACTACGTCGTCGTCGAGCCGGGCACGACCCCGCTCAAGATGCATGAGCTGCTGACGGAAGAGCAGTACCAGAACGCCATGGACGAATACGGTGAAAGCGAATTCACCGTCGGTATCGGTGCCGAAGCCATGCGCGAAATGCTGATGGCGATCGACCTTGAAGAAGAGCTTGAGAACCTCAAGATCGACCTGAAAGAGACGAACTCCGAGGCCAAGCGCAAGAAGTTCGTCAAGCGTCTAAAGCTGATCGAAGCGTTCATCGAGTCCGGCGCCCGTCCGGAATGGATGATCCTGACGCATATCCCGGTCATTCCGCCGGAATTGCGCCCGCTGGTGCCGCTGGATGGCGGCCGCTTTGCGACGTCCGATCTGAACGATCTCTATCGTCGCGTGATCAACCGTAACAACCGCCTGAAGCGCCTCATTGAGCTGCGTGCGCCGGACATCATCATCCGTAACGAAAAGCGGATGCTGCAGGAATCCGTCGATGCGCTGTTCGACAACGGTCGTCGTGGCCGTGCCATCACGGGTGCGAACAAGCGCCCGCTGAAGTCGCTGTCCGACATGCTGAAGGGTAAGCAGGGCCGGTTCCGTCAGAATCTGCTCGGTAAGCGCGTCGACTATTCCGGTCGCTCGGTGATCGTTGTCGGTCCGGAACTCAAGCTGCATCAGTGCGGTTTGCCGAAGAAGATGGCGCTCGAACTGTTCAAGCCGTTCATCTACGCCAAGCTCGAACTCTACGGGCGGGCCACGACGATCAAGGCCGCTAAGAAGATGGTCGAGAAAGAGCGTCCGGAGGTTTGGGATATCCTCGAAGAGGTTATCCGTGAGCACCCGGTGCTTCTGAACCGTGCGCCGACGCTCCACCGCCTGGGGATCCAGGCGTTCGAACCGGTGCTGATCGAGGGTAAGGCAATCCAGCTTCACCCGCTGGTGTGTGCGGCGTTCAACGCCGACTTCGACGGTGACCAGATGGCCGTTCACGTGCCGCTGTCGCTCGAAGCGCAGCTCGAAGCCCGCGTGCTGATGATGTCGACCAACAACATCCTCAGCCCTGCCAACGGTAAGCCGATCATCGTGCCGTCGCAGGATATCGTTCTGGGTCTCTACTATATGACCTTGGAACGCGAAGGCGAGAAGGGCGAAGGCATGATGTTTGCCGACGTCGGTGAAATCCAGCAGGCGCTGGACGCAGAGGTCCTGTCGCTGCACGCCAAGATTCACGCCCGTTACCACACGGTCGATGAAAATGGTGAGCCGATCGTTGTCCGCATCGAAACGACCCCGGGCCGCATGCTGCTTTCCGAAATCCTGCCGAAGCACAAGAACGTGCCGTTCGGCCTGATCAACCAGCTGCTGACCAAACGCGAGATCACCAACGTCATCGACGAGGTGTATCGTCACTGCGGTCAGAAAGAGACGGTGATCTTCGCCGACCGGATGATGGGACTTGGCTTCAAGCACGCCTGCCGTGCCGGCATTTCGTTCGGTAAGGACGATCTGATCATCCCGGATTCCAAAGTCAGCCTCGTCGGTGAGACCGAAGAGAAGGTCAAGGAATACGAACAGCAGTATCAGGATGGTCTGATTACGCAGGGCGAGAAGTACAACAAGGTTGTCGATGCGTGGTCGCATTGCACCGACCGTGTCGCCGACGAGATGATGAAGGAAATTCAGAAGATCGAGACCGGCAAGCCGATCAACTCGGTTTACATGATGGCGCACTCCGGTGCCCGTGGTTCGGCGGCGCAGATGAAGCAGCTCGCCGGGATGCGGGGCCTCATGGCCAAGCCGTCGGGCGAGATTATCGAAACGCCGATCATCTCGAACTTCAAGGAAGGCCTGACGGTGCTCGAGTACTTCAACTCGACCCACGGTGCACGTAAGGGTCTGGCCGACACCGCGCTCAAGACAGCGAACTCGGGTTACCTGACCCGCCGTCTGGTCGATGTCGCGCAGGACTGCATCATCCTCGAAGAGGACTGCGGAACGCAGGACGCCATTACCGTGGCGCCGGTGGTTGAAGGTGGTGACGTGGTTGCGCCGCTCAGCGAACGTGTGCTGGGCCGGACGGCAGCCGAGGACGTCATCAACCCGGCGACCGGTGAAGTGATCGTGAAAAAGAACACGATCATCGAAGAACCGCACTGCGTCGTCATCGAGGAAGCGGAAGTCGAACAGATTAAGATCCGTTCGGTGCTGACCTGCGAACTGACGGGCGGAGTGTGCGGTGCCTGCTATGGCCGTGATCTGGCCCGTGGTACGCCGGTGAACATCGGTGAAGCTGTCGGCGTCATGGCCGCGCAGTCGATCGGTGAGCCGGGCACTCAGCTGACGATGCGGACGTTCCACATCGGTGGCGCCGTGCAGCGTGGTACCGAACGTTCCTACATCGAGTCGGTTGCCGACGCCAAGGTGAAGCTGATCAATTGCACGACCGTCAAGAATTCCCGCGGTGTGCAGATCGTCATGAGCCGTAACGCTGAACTGACCCTTGTCGATGGCAAGGGCCGCGACCGGGCCAAGCATCGTATCCCTTATGGTGCGCAGCTCATGGTCAAGGACGCCGCCAAGGTGACCCGTGGCGACAAGCTGGCCGAATGGGATCCGTACACGCTTCCAGTCATCACCGAGAAGGAAGGTGTCGCGAATTACGTCGACCTTCTGGATGGTGTGTCGCTGACGGAACGCACGGACGAAGCGACCGGTATCTCGTACAAGGTCGTGACCGATTGGAAGTCGCAGCCGAAAGGTTCGGACCTGCGGCCGCGTATCACGCTGCGTGACAAGAAGGGTGAGGTCATCACCCTGGATAGTGGCCATGAAGCGCGTTACTTCCTGTCCGTCGACGCTATTCTGTCGGTCGAAAACGGCCAGGAAGTTCATGCCGGTGACGTGCTTGCGCGTATCCCGCGTGAAAGCGCCAAGACCCGTGACATCACGGGTGGTCTGCCGCGCGTTGCGGAATTGTTCGAAGCCCGCCGTCCGAAGGATCATGCGATCATCGCCGAGAGCGAGGGCCGTGTTGAATTCGGCAAGGACTACAAGAACAAGCGCCGCGTGATCGTGCAGCCGGTGGACGATGGTCAGGAAGCGACCGAATACCTGGTGCCTAAGGGCCGCCATCTGTCGGTTCAGGAAGGGGACTACGTTCAGGTGGGCGACTCGCTCATGGACGGTAACCCGGTGCCTCACGATATCCTGCGCGTGCTTGGCGTCGAAGCGCTTGCCGAGTACCTGATCAATGAGATCCAGGACGTCTATCGTCTGCAGGGTGTGAAGATCAACGACAAGCACATCGAAGTGATCGTTCGTCAGATGTTGCAGAAGGTCGAGATCACCGGCGGTGGCGACACCACCCTTCTGATCGGCGAACTGGTCGACAAAGTCGAGTTCGACAAGATCAACGACAAGGCGCTGGAAGATGGCGGCAAGCCGGCCGAGGCGACCCCGGTTCTTCAGGGCATCACCAAAGCCAGCCTGCAGACACAGTCGTTCATCTCGGCTGCGTCGTTCCAGGAGACCACGCGCGTTCTCACCGAAGCTGCCGTTTCCGGCAAGACCGACGATCTTGTCGGTCTCAAGGAAAACGTCATCGTCGGCCGTCCGATCCCGGCCGGTACCGGCGCGGTGATGAACGGTATGCGCGAACTCGCCGCGGATCGAGATGCGGAGATCGCCAAGACCCTGCCGGCCGAGGAAGCCGCCGAGCTTCTGGATGCTCCGGCACCGGTCGACGCCGACTAAACCTCTCTTACGAGAGAATCAGAAGGCGCGGGCCTTAACGGGTCCGCGCCTTTTTGATTCGGGTTTTGGCGGCTTTTCGCCGGTTTTTTTGGTTAAGGCGCGTAAGTCGGACTCGTGATTCCGCAATGCAGCAAAAAATGGGTCAATATGTGGTGTGTTCTTGTATTGGTGACACCACATGATGACTAAGCGTCTGTTTTCGCGCAATTTTTTTTCACAACTTTGCAGTTGACGCGGACAGGGGCCACCTATATGTTCCGCCCCACTCAAGGGACTGGTGGTAGCCGCTTCCGGCTAGACGCAGTCGTAGACTTGGGTGGAGAAAACAATTTAGCGAAAGCCTCGGTAGCGCCGGTCGCTCTTGAGGTGACGATGTGAGCCAGAGCCGGTACGCCCTGAAAGGTGTGCGCGGTCACGGCTCAACTCATGTTAAGAGCCCGATGGTGGGCGTGAGGTTTTTAGGAGTTGGATTGAGCGTATGCCGACGATCAACCAGTTAATTCGCAAGCCGCGCAAGGCCCCGGTCACCCGCAACAAGGTGCCGGCGCTCGAGGCCTGTCCGCAGAAGCGTGGTGTTTGCACCCGCGTTTATACCACCACCCCGAAAAAGCCGAACTCGGCCCTTCGGAAAGTCGCCCGTGTGCGCCTGACCAACGGCTTCGAAGTGACGAGCTATATTCCGGGTGAAGGCCACAACCTGCAGGAGCACTCAGTCGTCATGATCCGTGGCGGCCGTGTGAAAGACTTGCCGGGTGTGCGTTATCACATTATCCGCGGTTCGCTCGACACCCAGGGCGTCAGCGACCGCCGCCAGCGCCGTTCGAAATACGGCGCCAAGCGTCCGAAGTAAGGAGACAACGAGATGTCCCGTCGCCACGCTGCTGAAAAGCGTCAGGTTCTTCCGGATGCGAAGTTCAAGGACCTGGTCGTAACCAAGTTCATGAACGCCTTGATGAAGGACGGTAAAAAATCCGCCGCCGAGCGCATCGTTTACGGTGCTTTCGACATTGTTCAGTCGAAGGGTGGTCAGGATCCGCTGCAGGTCTTCCACGAAGCGATTTCCAACGTGAAGCCGATGGTTGAAGTCCGCTCCCGCCGTGTCGGTGGTGCGACCTACCAGGTGCCCGTTGAAGTTCGCGCCGAGCGCCGGCAGGCACTGGCGATCCGGTGGTTGGTGGAAACGTCCCGCAAGCGGTCCGAAAACACCATGATGGAGCGTCTTTCCTCGGAGCTTCTGGATGCCGCCAACAACCGTGGCGCCGCTGTCAAGAAGCGTGAAGACACGCACCGTATGGCGGAGGCCAACAAGGCCTTCTCGCACTATCGCTGGTAATTATTTTCAGGAGTTGATCTCATGTCAGCCCGCGTAACCCCGCTCGAGCGCTATCGTAACATCGGCATCATGGCGCACATTGATGCCGGTAAGACGACGACCACCGAGCGCGTTCTGTACTACACCGGTAAGTCCTACAAGATCGGCGAAGTCCACGACGGCAACGCCACCATGGACTGGATGGAGCAGGAACAGGAGCGTGGCATCACGATCACCTCTGCTGCGACGACCACGTTCTGGCGCGATCACCGTGTCAACATCATCGACACTCCGGGCCACGTCGACTTCACGATTGAGGTCGAGCGGTCGTTGCGTGTTCTCGATGGTGCGATCGCGGTGTTCGACTCGGTTGCCGGTGTTGAGCCTCAGTCCGAAACGGTCTGGCGTCAGGCCGACAAGTACGGCGTGCCGCGGATGTGTTTCGTCAACAAGATGGACCGCATCGGTGCCGACTTCTATCGCTGCGTCGACATGATCATCGATCGCCTTGGTGCAACCCCGGCTGTTCTTCAGCTGCCGATTGGTGGTGAATCCGACTTCGCTGGTGTTGTCGATTTGGTGAAGATGCGGGCCATCGTCTGGAAAGACGAGAGCCTGGGTGCCGAATTCGAATACACCGACATTCCGGCCGATCTTGCCGACAAGGCTGCTGAATATCGCGAGAAGCTCATCGAAACCATCGTCGAAGTCGACGATGAGGCGATGGAAGCCTATCTCGAAGGTAACGAGCCCGACGAAGAAACCATCAAGAAGTGCATCCGTAAGGGCTGCATCGGCCTCAATTTCGTGCCGGTCCTTCTTGGTTCCGCGTTCAAGAACAAAGGCGTTCAGCCGATGCTCGACGCCGTCGTCGACTTCCTGCCGTCGCCTCTCGACGTTCCGAACATCAAGGGTGTCGACGTCAACGATCCGGAAAAGCCGCTGGTCCGTAAATCCGACGACGACGCGCCTTTCGCTGCGCTCGCGTTCAAGATCATGAACGACCAGCACGTCGGCTCGCTGACCTTCTGCCGTATCTACTCCGGTACCGTGAAGCAGGGCGCTCAGGTGCTCAACACGGTCAAGGAGAAGAAAGAGCGCGTCGGCCGTATGCTGCTCATGCATGCCAATACCCGCGAACAGATCGACGAAGCGATGGCTGGTGACATCGTCGCCATCGTCGGCCTCAAGGACACGACGACCGGTGATACGCTTTGTGATTCCAGCGCGCCGGTGATCCTTGAGCGGATGGAATTCCCCGATCCGGTTATCGAGGTCGCGGTTGAGCCGAAAACCAAGGCCGACCAGGAAAAAATGGGCGTTGCCCTGCAGCGTCTCGCCGCCGAAGACCCGTCGTTCCGTGTTTCGTCCGACGAAGAATCGGGCCAGACCGTCATCGCCGGTATGGGCGAGCTTCACCTCGACATTCTCGTCGACCGTATGAAGCGTGAATTCAAGGTTGAGGCGAACGTCGGTCAGCCGCAGGTGGCCTATCGTGAGACCATCAGCCAGACCTACGACTGCGATTACACGCACAAGAAACAGACCGGTGGTTCGGGTCAGTTCGCGCGCGTCAAAATTAAGTTCGAGCCGCTGCCCCCGGGTTCCGGTATCGAATTTGAGAACACCGTCGTCGGTGGTAACGTGCCCCGTGAATTCATCCCGGGTGTCGAGAAGGGCATTCGCTCGGCCGCCGAGAGCGGCGTGCTGTGCGGCTTCCCGTGCATCGACTTCAAGGCGCAGCTCTATGATGGTGCTTCGCACGACGTCGACTCGTCCGTCATGGCTTTCGAAATCGCTGCCCGTGCGGCTTTCCGCGAAGGTATCGCGGCTGCCAAGCCGGTGCTGCTTGAGCCGATGATGAAGGTCGAAGTTGTGACCCCGGAAGAGTACATGGGCGATATCATCGGTGACTTGAACTCTCGCCGTGGTCAGGTCCAGGACATGGACCAGCGCGGCAACGCGCGTGTCGTCACCGCGATGGTGCCGCTCGCCAATATGTTCGGCTACGTCAACGAACTGCGTTCGATGTCGCAAGGCCGTGCCCAGTACACCATGCATTTTGATCACTACGCTGAAGTGCCGAATCAGGTCTCGACCGAGATCCGTGAGCGGCTCGCAGGCTAACTGAGAACGGAGACGAACGAAGATGGCCAAGGAAAAGTTTGAGCGTAACAAGCCGCACTGCAACGTTGGTACGATTGGTCACGTTGACCACGGCAAGACGACGCTGACGGCTGCGATTACGAAGGTTCTTGCGGAGACGGGTGGTGCGACGTTTTCGGCGTACGACATGATCGACAAGGCGCCTGAAGAGCGGG
Source organism: Rhodospirillales bacterium (assembly GCA_017644185.1). Classification (GTDB taxonomy): domain Bacteria; phylum Pseudomonadota; class Alphaproteobacteria; order Rhodospirillales; family Casp-alpha2; genus UBA4479. Next base: position 92 of record JAEPMA010000024.1, on the reverse strand, counting down.
CGCGTGGTATCACGATTTCGACGGCGCACGTTGAGTACGAGACGGAGAACCGTCACTACGCGCACGTGGATTGCCCGGGTCACGCTGACTAC
>JAEPMA010000023.1 GCA_017644185.1 Rhodospirillales bacterium | reverse complement strand
CAGAAATTCCTGCTCTTCGTCGGGCATGCGCTTGATGGCTCAAGTTTCAGATCGCCGCCAAGATATGCCGAATGAACAAGCTTCGGCAACCGCAGAGGACACACCCCGCGAACCCGTGCGAAACGGGTAACGTATGAACTTTGCTAGTCGGCGTGTCCGCTTGCGCGCTTTTCTTCCACTTCATCCAACCAGATGGAATGGTGTTCGTGTGCCCAGTTCACATCGACCTGGCCATGGGTCATGGCATCCAAAGCCCCTTCCATCCCCAGCGAGCCGATATAGATGTGACCGATGATCACGGCGATCAGGATCAGCGCCACCACGCCGTGCCACAACAGCGCCAGTTGCGTTTCCTGCAGCGGCGTCAGTTGCGTCGGCAGGTCGAAACCCAAATGGTTGAGCACCGCAAAGGTGCCCGCGAACGGATAGATTTCGAACGGAAGCAACAGGCACAACCCCGAGAACGAGATCGAGCCGCCCCCCAGGATCACCGCCCAGAAGATGATCTTCTGACCGGCGTTGAACTTGGCCGCCGGGGGATGCACCCCTTTGGAAAACAACCCGCCGCCAACGGCCAGCCACTTCAGGTCGTTGAGCGTGGGGATGTTGTGGCGGATCCAGAGAACCAGCATCATGAGAACGCCCAGCATGAATGCGAAGGCGATGTAGTTGTGGGCGTATTTACCCCACGCCGTCAGGGTCGCGAAAAGCGACGGACCGAGGACAGGCAGCAAGACAAGCTTCCCGTACAGAAGATTGAGCCCTGTCAGCGCGAGAACGATAAACGAAACCGCCGTCAGCCAGTGGGTGAAGCGCTCCAACCCGTTGAAGCGTTCGACGGTGCGCCCGGACGGACCGGCATCGATCTTGATGCGGCCACGGATCGCGAAAAAGATCGCGATCAGGACAACCGACGCCAGCAATAGCCAGCCTCCATATTCCGAGATCGGACCGTTACGGACCGCGCGGAGATTGTCGCCTTCCGACTGCACCAATGTGCCCGCCTTTGGGTCTTTCAAACCCGTTTCGCCGCTGATCCCGCCCCTTACCGCGCGCCACATCTCCGATGAACTGCCGATCGCCTCCAGATGTGTGGGCAATTGCTTTTGCGGTTGGGATTGAGTCTGCGCCTGAGTCTGAGCCCGGGCAGACATGGTGTCCGTTGATATGCCCGGCACCGCCACGCTCACCAAGGCCGCCAACGACAGGACCGTGAGCACTTTGACAATCCACGTTCTGATCATATTCGTTTCCTCGCTTTGATGGATGGCCCGTGCGAACGGGTGCTAGTTGTTGCCCTGTTGCTTGGTGCGCTGGTCGAGATTGAGCGACCCTGGCGTGGCGACACCCCGGCCGCCGCTGATGCCGCCGACGGAAGTCCCCGACCCGGTCCCCTGCAACGTGGTCCGGCTTTTCAAGGCCCTGACCGCCTCGGTATCCAGTTCGGCGTCTTCCTTGCCGAGATAATGCCCCTTGTCATAGAGCAGTACGCGCCCGTCGTCGCCGTCGCGGCACGCGCTCAACAGCGGTAGCGCAAGTATCATCAACATGATGATCAACGGCGCTTTGAGGGACTGAGGTCTCTTCAGCATGAATGCACCTCGTGTGACGTCTAATAAATCCTGAGTCCAGATTCGGAGATGGCGCCGAGGGAGATCGGCGCCATCTCCTGCACTGTATCGTACGTGTCTCGGGAGTGTTACGAACCCGAGGGCGGGCTGTAGGCAGAACCCCAGCCCCAGGCACCCGAACCGAAGCCCCGCGAAACGACACGCTCGCGGTAGATGTTCGCCACGACATCGCCGTCGCCGCCAAGCAACGCTTTTGTCGAGCACATCTCGGCGCAGAGCGGCAACTTGCCCTCCGCCAACCGGTTGCGGCCGTATTTCTGGAATTCGGCGTTCGAGTGGTTATCCTCCGGTCCGCCGGCGCAGAAGGTGCATTTATCCATCTTGCCACGGGAGCCGAAGTTGCCGGCCTGCGGGTATTGGGGCGCCCCGAATGGGCACGCGAAGAAACAGTATCCGCAGCCGATACACAGATCCTTGGAATGAAGGACGACGCCTTCTTCGGTCTGATAGATGCAATCCACCGGGCAGACCGCGATGCACGGCGCGTCGGAGCAGTGCATACAGGCCACCGAGATGGACCGCTGTCCGGGCTTGCCGTCATTGATCGTGACGACCCGGCGTCTGTTGATGCCCCACGGCACTTCGTGCTCGTTCTTGCACGCCGTGGCGCAGGCATTACACGCGATGCAACGTTCCGCATCGCAAAGGAATTTCATACGAGCCATTGTTCAGTCTCCTCCTCAAGCCCGCGAAACGCGGCACAGCGATGCCTTGTTTTCCTGGATGTTGGTCACCGAATCGTAACCGTACGTCAGCACCGCGTTGGCGGGACCGCCGACCACATACGGGCCGGTACCTTCCGGATACTTATCAGTGAGGTCCTGCCCTTGGAGCTGTTCGCCCCAGTGGTAAGGCATCCACGTCACGCCCGCGGCAACCGCGTTGGTGACCTTGGCGCGGACTTCGATAACGCCGCCTTCAGGTCCTTCGACCTTGACCTGCTCCCCATCCTTGATGCCGCCGTTGTTGGCATCGCGGGGGTTGATCATGATGAAGGCATCCTGGGCCAGCTCGGCCAGCCATGGGTTGGCGCGCGACTTGGCGCCGCCGCCTTCGTGCTCGACCACGCTGCCGGACGTCAGCACCAGCGGGAAGTCCTTGGCGAAGTCCTTCTGCTGGATGCTCTCGTACTGGATCGGCAGACGGTACATGCGGCCGTCGCGATAGGTCGGATAGTCGGCGACCAGATCGCGGCGCGGCGTGTACAGCGGCTCGCGGTGGATTGGCACCGGATCCGGGAACCCCCAGACCTCGGCCCGTGCCTTCGAGTTGCCGAACGGTGCGCAACCGTGCTTGACGGCGACACGCTGGATCCCGCCCGAAAGGTCGGTCTTCCAGTTGGTCTTGTCGCCGGCGATCTTCTCGATCGTCGCCCGTTCTTCGGCGGTCAGGTCCTTGTCCCAGCCGAGCTTCTTAAGCATCGCCATGGTGAACTCGGGGTGACCGTCCTTGATCTCGGAGCCGACCGGGTACGAGCCTTCGGCAAGCAATGTCTTGCCCTCCCGCTCGACGCCGAAGCGTGCCCGGAACGCCAAGCCTCCTTCCGCCACAGGGAGGGACGGATCGTAGAGGTTGGGCGTGCCCGGGTGTTTCATTTCCGCGGTGCCCCAGCACGGCCATGGGAGGCCGTAATATTCGCCGTCGGCGGGACCGCCGTTGGCTTTCAGGGTCACCTTGTCGAAGGTCGCCTGGTTCTGCATGTGCATCCGCAGGCGTTCCGGCGACTGGCCGGTGTAGCCGATGGTCCACGTACCGCGGTTGATTTCGCGGGTGATGTCCTCGATCAGCGGCTCGTCGCCGTTGACCTTGATGTTCTTGAACATCTCCTTCTCGAAACCGAACTTCTTCGCGAACAGGTACATGATGTTGTGATCCGGCTTCGATTCGAAGATCGGATCGACGATCTTTTCACGCCACTGCAGCGAACGGTTCGACGCCGTGATCGCCCCATAGGTCTCGAACTGGGAGGCCGCCGGCAAGATGTAGGTCGCGTTCTTGCGATCGCCCATGATTGCCGCCATCGGCACGTACGGATCGACGACGACCAGAAGCTCGAGCTCGGTGAACGCCTTCATCTGCGTGTTCAAACGCGTCAGCGAGTTGACCGAGTGACCCCAGAACACCATCGCACGCATCTTGTCGGGCTGGTCCAACTGATCCTTCGGTGTCAGGACCTGTTCGTACCAGCGCGACACCGGCGTACCGGCGGTCTGCATCAGCTTCTCGTCGTGGAAGCGGCCCTTGAGATAGTCGTAATCGACATCCCAGACCCGAGACCAGTGACCCCACGCCCCTTTCGACAGGCCGTAGTATGCCGGCAGGGTGTGGCAGAGCACGCCCATGTCGGTACCGCCCTGGACGTTGTCGTGGCCGCGGAAGATGTTGGTGCCGCCGCCGGACTTGCCCATGTTGCCGAGCGCGAGCTGCAGGATGCAGAGCGCGCGGGTGTTGTTGTTCCCGACCGTGTGCTGCGTGACGCCAAGCGTCCACGTCAGCGTCCCCGGGCGGTTGTTGACCAACGCGCGGGCAACCCGGCGAAGCTGCGAGCCCGGCACGCCGGAAACCCGTTCGACTTCTTCCGGTGTCCACTTCTTCACCTCGGCGCGGATCTTATCCATGCCCCAGACGCGCTGGTGGATGAACTCCTTGTCTTCCCAGCCGTTCTCGAAGATGTGCCACAGGATGCCCCAAATCACCGGAATGTCGGTGCCGGGACGGAGCTGCACGTGTTCGGTGGCGCAGGCCGCCGTGCGCGAGAAGCGCGGATCGACGACGATGAACGGCGCATTGTTCTGCTCTTTAGCAGAAAGGATGTGCTGCATCGCCACCGGGTGCGCTTCGGCGGGGTTGCCGCCGAACGTGATGATCGAACGCGCCTTGCGGATATCCGGGAAGCTGTTCGTCATCGCCCCGTAACCCCAGGTGTTCGCCACGCCCGCGACGGTGGTGGAGTGACAGATACGCGCCTGGTGGTCGACGTTATTCGTCCCCCAGAAAGCGGCGTATTTACGGAACAGGTAGCACTGTTCGTTGCTCTGCTTGGCGGACCCGAGCCAGTAGACGGAATCCGGCCCCGACTCTTTTCTGATCTTGAGCATGTGATCGCCGATCTCGTCGATCGCCTGCTCCCACGACAGCCGGACCCATTTGCCGTCCTGAAGCTTCATCGGGTACTTGAGCCGGCGCGGCGCCATCGCCTCTTCGCGCGAAGCCGCCCCCTTGGCGCAGTACCCACCATTGTTGATCGGGCTGTCGAAGGCGGGCTCCTGACCGATCCAAAGACCGTCCTTTACCTCCGCCTTGATCGTGCAACCGACAGCGCAGAACGTGCAGACGGACAGCACTTCCTTGACGTTGCCCGCCGCGCTCGCCGCCTTGACCTCGGTGTTCTTGACCATCGAGATCGGCAAGGCGGCAGCGAGTGTCGCGCCACCGGCCACATACCCTGAACGGCGCAGGAACGTCCGGCGGCTGATGGTGCCGGTCGACGCCCCTTCCAACGCCTTCGAAAGTCGGGATTTTACCGCGGCCCGCTCCGCTTTTTTGATAAGCATATGTTATCCCCTCCCGCGGCTCAGAAACGAGCCAGTTCGTAATAACGCTGCACCAGTTCGGTTTCCTGGTAGCCTGCGGCGTTCTGATCCGATGAAACGGGCGCCGCCGCTTCGGCGTCACGCCCCGCCAGCGCCGTGGCCGCCCCCGCGGCGACGGTGCCAAGACCCGCCAGTTTCAGAAACTCGCGCCTGGCTGCGCCTGTCGTCGATTTCTCCTTCATTGGATCCACCTCCTGTTTGATGATCTCACTCATTTCAATTTCTCAGTCGTTCATGCGTCTCATTGCAGCGGGCGCGGCCGGGCGTCCGCGTCCTTATCAAATCCGGGTAATAGCCTTTGATGATGGGTGTAGGCCCTGAGAGTATCGCCACGCCCCAGCGCCACGACGATCAGTCCCGCATCCTCGGCCAGCCTGAGCGCCAGCGCCGTCGGCGCGGAAATCGTCACCAGCATGGCGGCGCCTGCCGCCGTTGCCTTCTGGGCCATTTCATAGCTGCAGCGGCTCGTCGCGATGACGAAACCGCCGTCGGTACATCGCCCTTCCCTGGCCATCGCACCTATCAGCTTGTCCATCGCGTTGTGGCGACCGACGTCCTCACGCACCAATTCGATGGTGCCATCAGCGGCGGCCCAGGCGGCAGCGTGAAGCGAGCGCATTTTGCCGTTCATCACCTGCATCGCCGGTAACATGTCGAGGGCGCGGACGATGCCGTCGACGCCGAAGCAGCTCGTCTGACAGACCGGGCGGATCGCTCGTACCGCTTCATCCAGGCTGTCGACACCGCAAAGGCCGCAACCCGTCCGACCCGCGAGATTGCGGCGGCGTGATTTAAGAGCGGCGAAACGCCGGGGTGAGATATCGAGGTGGACGGCGATCCCTTTGGGGGCGTCCTGGAACCGTATGTCATAAACCTCGCCGGGGCTTTCGACGATCCCCTCGCTGAGGCTGAAGCCGAGGGCAAAGTCTTCAAGATCGGCCGGCGTCGCCATCATCACGGCGTGCGACACCCCGTTATAGACGAGCGCCACCGGGACCTCCTCGGCGACATGATCATCGATGGGTTCGCACCGGCCGCTGGCCCATTTCTGGATCGACGTGTTGACCGATACCGGCAGGACCGGCGCATCGTCATTCAATACGACGCAGCCGTCTTCCGCCCTTTCGCTGTCCGTGCGCGGATCGATATGGTCTGGATTGCCTGTTTTGCGGCTGTCAGTCATACGTGCGATGTGCTCCCATACACCGTCTGACCGCCTTGTTTTTTGAGTCTTTTTATGCGGTTTTGTGCGATATTTTCACATTCTACGTATGAAACGGATGCCGTCGTCAATATTTTCAGCCCGACATATCGCGGGCCGACACAGGCTTATCGATCGTAACGGATGGTTTCGCTTTCCCAGAAAAGGCGCGAAAAACGGGCCACAGCCGAATAGAAACGGGCGCTCTCCGTGGCTTCCACCGCCTTGGCGAACTTCGGCGCCCACGGGGCGATGTGCGCCTTAAAGAATGCGCCCGTCTTCTCCGGGGTCACGTCAGTGCCCAGCTCGCGCCTCAGGAGTCCGGTCATGACCTGACAAAGGAGAGCGATGTGGTCTTCGGTCTCGGAGACATCTTCCGCCTTGCCGATTCCCATTTCACCGAGATCGGCACGCACCTTCAACAACGCTTCGCCGAACATCGATCCGGTGGTCTGCACCGCCCCGTAAGGGGATACCTCTTCACGGGTCGTCAGCCCGACGAACAAATCGGAGAATTCGCCCCCGGCGTCCGCCGCATTCGTGTCACGCGAAGCAACCGCCAACGCCGCCACCGCCCGGCCAAGGGGACTGTCATCCCCCTCCAACTCGCCCAACATCTCCAAAACGCCATCGTCCGGTGGCGCCGCAAACAGGCGCCCGATCAATGCATAGGCTTCGGCCCGCTCCAAATCCTCGTCACTGATCACGAGTGACCTCCATTAACAAACTGAAAAATCATGATTTTGATGGTTCGATATCGTCCGGATCATCCATGTCTTCGACGTCGGCATACTCGGCAATCCCGTCCGAGCGATTGCCGTCGGCGTCCGGCGCCGAGATCTCCGCCTCCACGTCAGAGCCAGGATCAGGCGTCTCATCCTCCGTTAACGTGTCGCTTTCGGCCTTCTCCGCATCTTCTTTGTTCAGCGCCTCGTTGATGAGCCGCTGCGCGGTCTCGGATATCTGTTCGAGGAATTTCATGTGGCCGGGATCATAGTCGTTGAGCCCGTCGAGATTCGCGTACACAGGGTCGGTCGACCAAAGCTTGCGAAGCGCGAGGCGTTGAAGCTCTTCCGGCACGCGCGCGTCCATGAACATCGAATAGTCGGAATCCTTGTCGAGGGTGTCGATATCGGGGAGTTCGGGCAGCGCATCCCCATCGGCATCGCCGCCCCCGTCGACGGGCGCAGGAACCTGGTCCGGCGGCCCCTCGGCCTGCTCCCTGGCCTTCACCTCGAGCTTACGTTCGGACCAGCGGCTGAGGCGCGTGCCACTGCTGCGTTCGGCCATACGTTCCTCCCCGCCGGCGTCACGAATGCGCGCCGGCCCTTCGTACACTGATCACAAGCGTCGTTATCGCGGACTGTATTTTATTATGTTTTGACACAAAAGACATAAAAATGCATCACTTCACACCACGGTTGAACGAGTTGGGCGTACAGTCGCACGTGCGCCGCGGTTGGGAGAACGACGTGCCCACGGACCAGAAACTCTGTCTCGTCTGCTCTTGCGAGGGAACGCTGGCGCTCGACCGGGATGCCCTCGCCGGGGCCGAAGGTTTCGGGAAATTGCGTTTCGCGCGCGGCCTTTGCCGCGACGACGCCGATATGTTGCGCGACGCGATCGAGACCGGCGCGGACGTTACCGTCGCCTGCACCCAGGAACACCCCCTTTTCGACGAAATCTTCGACGACGTCATGGCGGAAGCCGCCGCCGACGCCGACAGGCTGAATGTCGTCAATATCCGGGAGCGCGCCGGCTGGACCAACCAGGCCGGCGACAAGACAGGCAAGACCAATCTGACCGCCAAGATGGCAGGGCTGATCGCCGCCGCCGAGGTCACCGCCCACGCGCCCCCGATGGAAACGATGCATTCCATGGGCGAACTGTGGATTCTCGGGAATGACGATAGCGCCATGGAAGCGGCGGCGAAACTGGCGCACAGGCTCGACGTCACCGTCTTGCTGACGCCCGATTGCGACGTCATCCCCCGAAGCCGGACCACCTACCCGGTCTATTCGGGTACGGTCACCGGAGCGAGCGGTCACTTCGGCGCGTTTCAAATCGACATCAAGGGGATGCGGGCGGCCGCGCCATCGTCGCGCGCAAAGCTCGAATTCACCGGCATGCCGCAGGACGGCGCGGGAAGCTGCGACCTGATCCTCGATCTTCGCGGCGAGGCCGCGCTGTTCCCCGCCCCCGAAAAACGCGATGGCTATCTGAACCCGGACCCGGGTTCACCGGGAGCTGTTGGGGACGCCCTTCTGAAGCTGGTCGACATGACGGGCGAATTCGAAAAGCCGCGCTACATTTCCTATGACCGGAACATCTGCGCGCATTCGCGGAGCACCATCGTCGGCTGCAGCCGCTGTGTCGACAACTGTCCGACCGGCGCCGTCATACCGGACGGCGACGGCGTCAAATACGATCCGTTCGTGTGCGCGGGGTGCGGCAGTTGTGCCAGCGCCTGCCCGACCGGGGCTGCACACTATGGTGCCGCGGATACCCACGATCACCTGAGGCGTCTGCGCGCGCTTCTGAAAACCTACGGCTTGAACGGCGGAAAGACCCCGATCGTGCTTTATCACGACCAGGGCTTCGGTGCAGAAGCCCTCGACATGATCGCCCGGTTCGGGGACGGGCTTGCCCCGCACATCCTTCCCGTCGAACTGAGCCACGTGACGCAGATCGGTCTCGACACCCTTCTGGCGACGGCCGCTTACGGTGCGCCGCGGTGCATGATCCTGGCCGCCCCCGACGACACCCAGGGTATGACAGTGGTCGACGAGCAGATCGCCCTCGCCCGTTCGATTTTCGAAGGTCTCGGATATACGGATTGCGGGATCACCGTCATCGACGAAACAGATCCCGACCGGATTGCCGAGGCGCTCCACGGCGAAGCCGCCATGCCCGGGCTGAGCGCCGCAACGTTCGAACCTGCCGGACGCAAGCGGACGGTGATGCGCCTCGCGCTCGATCATCTGCACAAGAACGCGCCGAGCCCGGTCGACGCCATCCCCTTACCTGCCGGTGCGCCGTTCGGTCAGGTCACGGCGGATACGGAAAAATGCACGTTATGTATGTCGTGCGTCGGTGCGTGTCCGTCGGGTGCGATGCGCGACAACCCGGACGCCCCGCAACTGAGTTTTGTCGAGGACGCCTGCGTGCAGTGCGGTCTCTGTGCCAAGACCTGCCCCGAAGGCGCGTTGACGTTGAGCCCACAACTAAGCTTCGCTGATGATGTCCGTGATGCCCGCATCCTGAACGAGGAAGAACCCTTCCACTGTATCTCTTGCGGGAAAGCCTACACCACGCAGTCGACGGCGAACCGTCTCATCGAGCGCCTGTCCGGCCATTCCATGTTCGCTGACCCGAAGGCGCTCAACCGGCTGAAAATGTGCGACGACTGCCGCATCATCGACATGTCCGAAAGCGACGAAAACCCACTGGCGATGGGCATCGTGCCGAAAACCCGCACCACGGCGGATTACCTGGCAGGCCATATCACCGACGAGGAAGGCGAAGATGTCAGCTGACCCGCACCGCCCGTCGGTGCAATTCCACCCCCACCATCCGGTATAGACCACATGCGCAAGGCTTCCAGATTTCGTAAACGCTCAACGGGCGAGCAAGCGGCTGAACAGGCCGCGTTCGACGACGGCAAACAGGTCCGCCTGATGATCCGCGTCGCCTTCGGCGCCAGCAGCGCACTTGGCCCCGGCAAGATCAGGCTGATGGAGTTGATCGACGAACACGGCTCGATCACGGGCGCGGCAAAGGCGATGGGGATGTCTTACCGGCGCGCGTGGCTGTTACTCAAGGGATTGAACGAGGGCTTCAGGGACGAGGTCGTCTCCACCAAGCACGGCGGCAACAAGGGCGGCGGCGCACGGCTGACGCCCTTCGGCCACACCCTGCTCGGGCGTTATCGGGAAATCCTCGATACGGCGAACGGGGCCGTCGCCGGCGATCTTGAAGAACTCGAAAAAGACTTCATCGAGTGGACGCGGCCGCCGGAATAATGACGCCGCTCAGGGGGCGTCGAACCCGTACGATCTGAGCACCTTCTGCGCCTTGTCGGACAGGATGTAGGCCGCCAATTCCTCCGCCACGGCGGGCGCACCCTTGATCACCGTCAGACCGTAGTTCGCCCCCACCGAAAGGTTGTCCGGCACCGTGACGATTTTAAGTGATCCGACTTCTTTCTGAGCCAAAACCGCGTTGGTGCAGTAGGTCAGGAAGATGTCGGGCTTTTTCGTTTCCATCACCCAGCCATATTGGTTGCGGCCCTTGGGCGCTTTCTCGCTGGTCGGCCCGCCGGTGAGTTTGAGCGCCTTTTTGTCGAGCGTTTCGAATGCGCCCGGCTTCGCCGCCCCCGCTTTTTCGAAAAGTTTCCACGCATAGTCACCCGAAGGGTCGGCTTTGGGCGTCGAGGTGCCGACGCGGATCTTCGGGTCGAGCAACACGTCGAGCAAAGTGCCGCTGTCGACCCTCACCCCGTCTTGCGCGATGGCGCAGAGTTTGTTGCGGGCGAACATCGTCACCGGCCCCGCCTTACCCGCTTTAAACAATGTTTCCGGGTGCTTCATGTTCGCCGAGGCGAAGACCTGGGCGGGCTCGCCCTTTTCGATCCGCTGGCGCAGCAGCCCCGACGGCGCGAAGGTATTCTTGACGGTATGTCCGGTCAGCTTCTCGAAGTCCCGGCTGACATCGCCGAGCGCCGCCTTGAGGCTGCCTGCGGCATAAAGATCTACCTCATCGGCCATGGCCGGTCCGGTCATCAGAACAAGGGTCAAAAGCGCGAACAGACGCCACATCGGGGGCTCCTCCACCAAAAGAAGTTGAGACGTATGTCTTTAATCGGAATTCATGCATATCTATGCATAAATATGCAGGACTGGCGGCGCGGGTAAAGCAAATCCACGCCCCGCAACGTTGCCGATCCACAGGAGGCCGAATGAACCTGTTGAAACGCGAAAATCCCCAAAGCCCGCCCAGGAGCGGCTTCGTGCGCTCTTTTTTAGTCGACGGCGAGCATCACGTCGGAGGCTTTGATCACCGCGGTGACTTCCTTGCCCACCGCGATCCCGAGGCGCTCGGCGGAATCCTTGGTGATCGAGGAAACGACGGTGTTGCCGCCGCCGATATCGATGGTGATGACGTCGGTGACCGCGCCTTCCTTGATGTCGGTGACGGTACCCTTGAGAGCGTTGCGTGCGCTGATTTTCATGTCGTTGGTCCTGCTTTACGTGAACGTTCGGCAGCCCGATGACCGCCGCTCGAGGGTGAACTAGTGTCTATGCCGGACAAGATCAAGGCGTTCATGATACCGTCCGGCGGCTATACCGGCAGAACCGGTTCCTTAGGAGGAAAGATGTTTCTAAAAGCGTTACTGGCTTTGACGTTGAGCACAACCATCATCGCCCCGCTTCACGCCGCGGACGTGACCGATTCCGCGGGCCGCACGGTGCCTGTCCCGGCGACCGTCACCAAGGTGTTCCCGGCCGGTCCGCCGGCGTCGATCTTTCTCTACATGCTGGCCCCGGACCTGATGGCGGGCTGGCCGCGACTCCCTCGCGAAGACGAGCGCGCGTTGATCCCGGCCCCTTATGACGCCCTCCCCGAAGTCGGCCGCCTGACCGGGCGCGGCGGCAGCGCCAATCTGGAAACCGTGCTCGCCATCAAACCCGACCTGATCCTCGACTACGGCTCGATGAAACCGACCTACATCTCCCTCGCCGGGCGCGTGCAGGAACAGACTGGCATCCCCTACGCCATCATCGACGGTACGTTCGAAAACATCCCGGCCGCGATCCGCACTGTCGGAAAACTGATCGGCCGCACGAATGAACTCGAACCCAAGGCCCGCGAGGCCGAACGCATCATGGAGAAACTCGCCGCCGCCAAAGCCCAGGTGCCGCTGAATAAAGCGCCCCGTGTCTATTACGGGCGCGGCGCGGACGGGTTGCAGACCGGGGTCGGGAACGCGATCAATATCGAGCTTCTGAAATACGCGGGCGCCGTCAACGTCGCCGAGGAAACGGCCAGCAGCGGCAACCTGGCGTCGGTGTCGATGGAGCAGGTCCTCAAATGGCAACCGGACGTGATCCTGACCACGGATCCGAACTTCTACGATTTGGTCTGGGATCACCCCGTTTGGTCGACGCTCAAGGCAGTTAACCAGGGAAAGGTTTATTTATCCCCCACCATCCCGTTTGGCTGGTTCGACCGCCCGCCATCCGCCAACCGGCTCATCGGTTTGCACTGGCTTCTCGCGGTTTTATACCCGGACACGTTCGGTGACGATCTGGAGAACGAGACCCGGCGGTTCTATAAAACCTTCTACCACCTCGACCTGACGGATCGGCAGTTGAAGACCGTGCTCGGCCCCGGCACCCGGCCCGGCAGCGGTAAGTCCAGGTGAGTGAACCCTTAAGCCGCCGCCGTCCGAATGCCACGCCCTGGTTGATGGCCGGGGTTGGTGTGCTCGCGTTTATTTTCTGTGTCGCCGCGACCATCGGCCAGTACCCCTTGAGCGTCATCGATGTCGTCACCGCCCTCTGGCAGGGGTTGACCGGCACCGCCCATCAAAGTGACACGGCGGCGACCGTGGTCTTGGATATCCGTCTCCCCAGATTGGCGGCGGCGCTTCTGGTGGGGCTTGCCCTCGCCGGGTCGGGCGCGACGTATCAGACGGTTTTCAGGAACCCCCTCGTCGCCCCGGATATCCTGGGCGTTTCCGCCGGCGCCGGTTTGGGTGCGGTCTTTGCGATCTTCCTCTCCCTCCCCGTGCCGCTGATCCAGCTCTTCGCGTTCGTGTTCGGCCTCGCCGCCGTCGCGATTGTCTATGCGATGGCCAAGCTGGTGCGGGGCGCGCATGACCCGATCCTTGTTTTAGTGCTGGCGGGCGTCGTCATCGGCGCCGTCATGGGCGCGGGCATCTCCGTTCTCACCTATCTCGCCGATCCTTATGACCAGTTACCGGCGATCACGTTCTGGCTGATGGGCAGCCTCGCCGGGATCACGTTCGACGACCTGATGGGAGCGTGGCCCGCCGTGCTGATCGGGATCGTGCCCCTCTTCCTCCTCCGCTGGCGGGTGAACCTGATGTCGCTGGGCGAGGACGAGGCCCGCGCCCTCGGCGTCGATACCGGCAGGTTGCGGTTGTTACTGGTCGTCGCGGCGACCCTCATGACGTCGTCGGTGGTGGCGATTTCCGGCACGGTGGGGTGGGTTGGCCTGATTATTCCGCACATGGCGCGGTTTCTGGTCGGGCCGGAGTTCAGCCGCCTGCTCCCCGCCACCATCCTGATCGGCGCCGGGTATGTGCTGATCGTCGACACGCTGGCCCGGAGCCTCGCCGGGATCGAAATCCCGATCGGCATCCTCAACGCGTTCATCGGCGCGCCCCTGTTCCTGTGGATTCTGGCCCGGGCGAGGAAGTCATGGCAGTAGCGCTGGCGACCCATAATCTCGGGATCGGTTATCCCGGCAATCCGATCGGCCGAAACCTCGATATCGAGATCCAGGCCGGCGCCTTGACCATGCTGCTGGGGCCGAACGGCTGCGGCAAGACGACGCTGTTCCGGACCATGCTGGGACTGCTTTCGGCGCAAGGGGGGCGTGTTTCGATTGATGGCGAGGACCTCGGTCATATCAGCCGCAACGACGTCGCACGGCGCATCGCCTACGTCCCCCAAGTGGCGCAGGGATACTTCCCGTTCAGCGTCATCGATGTCGTTTTAATGGGCCGCGCGCCCTACCTCGGCACGTTCGACCGGCCGGGAAAGAAGGATATCGCGGTCGCCGAGACCGCACTCGACGAGGTCGGCCTGATCGACTTCGCAGAGCGCCCCTTCACCGCCATCAGCGGCGGCCAGCGGCAGCTCGTTCTGATCGCCCGCGCGCTCGCGCAAGCCGCCCCTGTCCTTGTCATGGACGAGCCGACCGCCAATCTCGACTACGCCAACCAGCATAAGGTGATGTTAAGGGCCCGATCCCTCACCGAGGCGGGCCGCACCGTCATCATCTCGACGCACAACCCCGATCACGCGTTCGCGTATGCGGAAAGCGCGATATTGATGAAATCCGGCGACGTCATCGCCGCTGGCGAAGTGACGCGGGTGCTCGACGCCGACCGCCTTTCCGATGTCTACGACCTGCCGGTCGAGGTCACCGAGATCACCACGGGTCAGAACGAAAAGCGCCGGATCGTGTTGCCGAAATCGGGGGCTTGAATGCCGGCACGGCGTCATTAACGGAGAGGTCAGGCATTGCACTGCGCGAAAACAGAAAAAGCCCCCGGAGCCGATGGCTCCGGGGGCTTCGAATTGGTACGCGCTACAGGGTTCGAACCTGTGACCTACTGATTAAAAGTCAGTTGCTCTACCAACTGAGCTAAGCGCGCTTAAGCTCTTATTTTAACAGATATCCGGACGCTGCGTCTGCCCCGTCCGGACCGCCGGGACATTACGGAGACGGGCTCAGATGGTCAACGCCCGATTTGCTCTTTTTTACGGTTTTTCGACAGCATTCAGGATCGATAGCGCTCAGTCGTCCCCACCGTCGTTGAGGCCGTCCGCTTCGCCGGCATCGGCAGCCGCATCCAGCTCCGCGAAACGCTCGATCAGGCGCTGTTTCACTTCGGGGGTGACAAAATGTCCGATATCGCCGCCAAGCCGCCCGATTTCCTTGACGAATCGCGACGAAATGAACTGATTGCGCTCGGATGCGGTCAAAAACACGGTCTCGATCCGGTTGTCGAGACGCGCGTTCATTGACGCCATCTGGAACTCGTACTCGAAATCCGAAACGGCGCGCAGCCCACGGACGATCATGCACGCCCCCTGGGTGTGCACGAACTCGATCAGCAGGTTATCGAACGGCACGATGCGAATCCGCGACGCCGCATCACCGGAAAGATGCTTGATCGAGCTTTCCAGCAATTCGACCCGCTCATCGAGCGAGAACAGCGGCCCCTTGCCGATATTGACGGCAACCCCGACGACCAGTTCGTCGACGATCCGGGTCGCGCGGCCGATCACGTCCATGTGGCCGTTGGTCACCGGGTCGAAGGTGCCGGGATAAACGCCGATCCGCATTTCGCCCATCAGCCTTGTCCCTCTTCGGGATCAACCTCCGGCTCGCCGGGTGCGTCTTCGGCCTCAGCCTCGCCGTCCGGCAGTTCGGATGCCGTCACCGCCGCGGGGATCGCGCCACCTTCTTCACCCGTTCCGTCCTCGTCGCCCTCGTCGTCGCCGACGGCCTCGCGGACACGGGAGACGGAGACCACTTCCTCGTCGTCGGCGACACTGAACAGCCTGACGCCGCGCGCGCCGCGCCCGACGATGGAGACCTGATCGACAGAGGTGCGGATGATCTGCCCGCCGTTGGTCACAAGAATGACCTGGTCGCTGTCGACGACCGCGAACGACGCGATCACGTGGTTTTCGTTGTTGCCCTTGCCGCGATCCAGCGAGATCGCCGTGATCCCCTGCCCGCCGCGCCCGGAAATCCGGTATTCGTAGGCCGACGACCGCTTCCCGTAACCGTCGCCGGTCACGGTGAGGATGAATTCCTCGCGCTCCTGAAGATCCTGGAATTCAGGCTCTTCCATGCGTTTGGCGAGTTCGGTATCGCGGGCCTTGTCCTCGTCACGGTCGGTATAGTCGGCGTTCGGATTGTGTAGGCGGCGGTGCGCGTGTTCGGCCTGCAGATACGCGTCCCTCGTCTCAGTGTCGATCTCGTTATGTTTGAGGATCGACATGGCGATGACTTCGTCGTCTTTCTTCAATCGGATGCCGCGCACGCCGACCGACGTCCGGCCCGAGAACACCCGCACGTCGGTGACCGAGAAGCGGATGCACTTTCCGCCCTTGGTCGACAGGACGACGTCGTCTTCCTCCGAACAGGTGCGCACACGGACAAGGGCATCGCCCTCGTTCAGCTTCATCGCGATCTTGCCGTTGGCCATGACGTTGGTGAAGTCGGACAAACGGTTGCGCCGCACGTTCCCCATGGAGGTCGAGAACATGACGAACAGATCGTCCCACCCGGCCTCGTCCTCGGGGAGCGCCATGGTGGTCGAGATCGTCTCGCCGGGGTCGAGGGGCAACAGGTTGATCAAGGCTTTCCCGCGCGCCTGCGGCGTGCCCACGGGAAGCTTATAGACCTTCATTTTATAGACCATGCCCGTCGACGAGAAGAACAGCACGGGCTGGTGGGTGTTGGCGACGTAGACCTGTGAGACGAAATCCTCGTCCCGGGTCGCCATCCCCGACCGGCCCTTACCGCCCCGGCGCTGCGCCCGGTAGG
>JAEPMA010000022.1 GCA_017644185.1 Rhodospirillales bacterium | reverse complement strand
CCTTGTGAGTCCCTTCTCCCTTGGGAGAAGGACAGGATGAGGGGCGTCAGGCCAGCGACAAAAACAGCGACAGGATGACCTGCTTGCGATCGAGATTAAGGGGGTCGGCGCTGCGGATCATGCTCTCGGCCTGATCGAGGCGCGCCAGCCATACAGGTAAGATCGTCGTCGCCGCCGCGCGCGCGGCAATCTCCTGCTCTTCCGGACTCAGGCTCGCGTCCCCCTCCGCCCCCCGGGACGCCGCCAGAACGACCCGGGAGAGCCACCAGCGATACAGCTCGATCCCCGAATAATAGGCATCGTCGTCACCGGTTTTCGAGAGCTTCGCCGCCAGTGCCTGTACCTTGGCGCCATCGAGATTGGGGAGAGACGCAAAGATATTAACCACATCCCGGTAAATTTCGAGCCCCCCACCCGCCGCCAGAGACATCGCGCGGCCGATGCTACCCTCCGACAGGCGTGCCAGTTCATGCGCCTCGTCGACCGCGACTTCCGGCATATGGCGCGTCATCAGTTCGGTGACCTGTTCAGCAGACAGCGGCTTCAGAGCCAGCGTGCGGCAGCGCGACCGCGTGGTCGGCAAAAGCCGTCCCGGATTATGGCTGACCATGATGATGACGCAATGCGCCGGCGGCTCTTCAAGGATCTTCAAAAACGCGTTCTCGGACGACCGGTTCATCAACTCGGCGCCGTCGACGATGATCACCTTGTAGCCGCCCTCGCTCGACGTCAGGTGTGCGAAATCGATGGCGTGGCGCACGTCCTCGATCCTGATCTGGGTCGACAATTTGCCACGGTCATTCAATTTGCGTTCGACCGTCATCAAATCGCCGTGCCCGCCGGACGCGACCCGGTGGAACACCGGCCGTTCGGGATCGACGTAAAGATTGTCCGGCAAATCTGCGGGAATGTCGTCGTCGGCGAACAGTCCGCCCGCCGCCGATGTCTCATGCCCCGGCGCGTGGGTGAACAGATAGCGCGCGAAACGGAACGCCAAAGTGGCCTTGCCGATCCCCTTGGGCCCGGTAAACAACCAGGCATGGGGCAGACGCCCGCTCGAACACGCATTCAGGAGCGTCCTCTCGGCGTCTTCGTGGCCGATCAGGTCTGCGGTGTGGCGTGGGCCGAGATCTTCGTCACTCTCCAAAGCCGCAGCCGTTTCCGCATTCATAAAAGGGATACTCCGAGGGTTTCAGAAACCGTAAGCCGCACCTTATCCGAGACGCTGGAGATATCCCCCGACGCGTCGATCACCTTGCAACGTAGCGGGTCCGCCTTCGCGATTTCAAGAAAACCGTGCCGCAGCCGGTCGTGAAAATCACGCTCCATCCGTTCGAAACGATCTTCGGCGCTTTTCGCCTCGACGAGCCGCTTGCCCGCCCGCGCCAGTCCGTCCGCCGTATCAAGGTCGAGGATCAGCGTCAGATCCGGTTTGAACTCACCAAGAACGGCCTCGTGGATCGCCTGAATGCGCGCCGGTTCGACACCGCCGCCATAGCCTTGATACGCCATGGTGGAGTCCGAAAACCGGTCGCAAATCACCCAGTCGCCCCGGTCCAGGGCCGGGCGGACGGTCTGACGCACATGCATCTCGCGCGCGGCGTAATTCAGCAGAACTTCGGCCATCGGCGACCAGCGCTCGACGGCGCCCGACACCAATAACTCCCGGATATCCTCCGCCGCAGGCGCGCCGCCAGGCTCGCGGGTCGTGACGACACCGATCCCCGCACTTCTAAGTGCATCGGCCAGCATTTTGACCTGGGTCGATTTCCCTCCGCCCTCGCCGCCTTCGAAGGTGATGAAGCGGCCGCTCATCCTATTTCCGCCTCAACCGGATTCACCCCACAACAGGAACTCAAGCGCCGCCCCCAGCCGCCCGAACATACCGAGCTGGCCGACGTCCGCCCCCGCTGTCAAAGGCGCTTCGATGGTCTCGAAGCCGGGCGCTTCCACGGTCAGCATGCCGACCTGCTGGCCCACGGTCAGCGGCGCCGGGATCGGGGATTGGTACTTCACCGTCACCTTCATGTTGCGCCTGGCCTTGCGGGTCATGGTGATGTGGATGTCGCGGTTGATCTTCATCTCGACGGTCGGCGCCGTCCCCAGCCAGACGGGTGCGATCTCGACCGTGTCGCCGTTTTTGAAGAGTGCGTAGTTGTCGAACTCGCGGAAGCCCCAATCCAGCAGACGGGCCGATTCCGACGCCCGCGCCTTGTTGCTGTCCAAACCGTTGACGACGACGACCAGGCGCCGCCCGTCCTGCATGGCGGTGCCGGTAAGCCCATAGCCCGCCTCTTCGGTGTGGCCGGTCTTCAACCCGTCCGCGCCCGCATAACCGTAAAGCAGCGGATTTCGGTTCGACTGGCGGATGTCGTTATAGGTGAACTCGCGCTCGGAATAGTAATGGTAGTACTCGGGGAAATCGTTGATCGTCCGCTCGGCCAGGATCGCGAGGTCGTGCGCCGTGGTGCGGTGATCCGGGTTCGGCCAGCCTGTTGCGTTCACGAAGTTTGAATTCTTCATCCCGATTTCCTGCGCCTTCGCGGTCATACGCCGCGCGAAAGCTTCTTCGGAACCGGCCAGGTTCTCGGCGACGACGATGCACGCATCGCCACCCGATTGCACGATGATGCCGCGGATCAGGTCCTCGACCCTCACTTCAGAATTGGGGGGAAGGAACATCGTCGAAGAGCCGCTTTTGGCGCCACCGGTGCGCCACGCGTTTTCGGAGACCCTGAACTTGTCGTCCAGCGAGACCCGGCCGTCCTTCAGGCTTTCGAACAACAGATAGACGGTCATCATCTTGCTCATCGACGCCGGCGGCATGCTGTCGTCGGCGTTCTTGTTGAGAAGAACGGTATCGGTCTGAGGATCGAGAACGATGGCCTCGCGCGCCTGGGTTTCGATACCCTGCGCGGTGCCGGGGTGCGGGAACGTCAGCGTGACGGCGAGCAGCGAAACTGCCGCAACCGCCGTTCTGGTGATGATGATTATGTTCTGCATAACTCCATACTAGGCTATCAAAATTGGCGTTTTCGTGACGCGTCAGTCGACGATGATGCGCGCGTCCGGATATCCGGTCCCGACCACCTGCGACAGCACGTCGTCGGCCTGCCTCACATCGGCGAGCGGGCCGACACGGACACGATACAGGTCTTTGCCGTCAACGAGAACCTGATCAAGGAATACACTCCCCAGCGGACTCAACCGCGCCCTGACCTTGTTAGCGTTCTCATAGATTCCGAACGCACCGGCCTGGACGTAAATCGATGTCGGTTTGACCGGTTCGTGCCCGACCGCGGCTTCGGGGTTTGTGGTCAGCGCCACGGTTTCAGAAGGTGCGGTCGTGTTCGGGATCGTCCCGGTCGGCGTCAGTGGATCGGTGGAGGCGGTCTGCACCGACGTCGAGCCGCTCGATGTCGCCGTACCGCTTACAGACGGGGACGCCTCCGCTCCTACCGGGGCCGGAAGGGCTTCGGCACTCACGCTCGCTTTCGGCATCTTGTCGACGGTGATCGGCGAGCCGACCCGGGCCAAGTCTTCGCGGTTCTGCAGGCGCGCCGCGACGGCGCGTGACTGGTCGGCCAGAATCTGCACGCGGACCCGCGCCGTGCCCTGGTTCTGGAAGCCCAATAACTGTGAGCCGCGCCTTGAGATATCGATGATGCGGCCCTTGGCGAACGGCCCCCGGTCATTGACCTTGAGCACCAGCGAGCGGCCGTTCTCGAGATTGGTCACGCGCACGAAACTCGGCATCGGCAGCGTCCGGTGCGCCGCCGTCAGGGCATTCATGTCGTATTCCTCGCCGTTCGCGGTCAACTTGCCGTGAAAGGCCGCCCCGTACCACGACGCGATCCCGGTCTCGTCGTATTCGTAATTTTCTTCCGGGTGATACCAAATACCCTCGATCTGATAGGGCTTGCCGACTTTGTAGTAGCCCCCTTCGGGTGTGTCGCTGGTGCGGGCAACTCGTTTGGCGGTGTGGATCAGGAACTGGCTTTCTGCGCAGCCGGCGAGCAGGAACAGAACTGCGCTCAGCAGGCCGAAGGCCCTCAATCGGGATGCGCTCATTTCGTTCCAGTCTCCACGTCCTCGCCCCCCATCAGGATGCACCGTATATTGCCATGATGCGCATCGAAATCACATCATCTTGTGTCACAAATCGCGTTGAACCTCAACGCTCTTTCCCCTCGGCCGGGACTAATTCGCCGCCGCGCGGAGCCGCTCCAAAAGGCCGAATGTCGGATGCGCGTCAGCCGGCAGATTGACGCTCTTTTGGAAGTTGCGGAGCGCGGCGCGGGTCATCGGCCCGGCGCGCCCGTCGATGCCGCCCGTATCGAAACCGAGCTTCGTCAGCAACCGCTGCATTTCCTCGATATCGGCGTAGCGCAGCATCTGTGCGTTGGCCGGCTTTTCGACACTCAGACGCGGCAAACCGATAAAGCGGTCCGCCAGATGCCCGACGGCAATGGCGTACAGTTGCGAGGTGTTCCATCTCATGATGGTGCGGAAGTTGTTGTAGACCAGAAACGCAGGGCCCGCCGCGCCCGCCGGCAACAGCAGCGATGCCTCGATATCTGCGCCGGGCAGATTGCCGCCGCCGACCTTGCGCACGCCCAGTTTCTGCCATTCGGATATCTTCTTGCGCTCCTGCAGTCCGGCCAGGGACAGATCGAAGCCTTTCGGGAGTTGTACTTCCCGGCCCCAGGTATAATCGGGATTCCAGCCGACGCTTTTCAGGTAGTTCGACGCCGATGCAAAGGCATCCGGCAAGCTGTTCCACAGGTCGCGCCGTCCGTCGCCGTCGTAATCGACCGCATAGGCTTCGAACGTGGTTGGGATGAACTGCATGTTGCCCATCGCACCCGCCCACGACGATTTGACGTCGACCGGCACGTCGCCCAGCCCGACGAGGCGGATGGCCGACATGAACTGGGTCTTGAAGAAGTCCCGCCGTCTTGCGTCGTGTGCCAACGTGGCGACCGCGCTCAGCATATGGAAGGCGCCGAAGTTCCGGCCGAAATCCGTCTCGACCCCCCAGAACGCAACAAGGAAACGGGGCGGAATGCCGTATTTCTTCTCAACCTCCGCCAGCAGTTTGGCGTGTTTTTTCAGCAATTCCTTGCCCTGCTCCACCCGCCTGTCAGGCACGTAGATTTCCATGTAACGCCATAGCGTCAGCATGAATTCCGGCTGGCGGCGATCGAGTTCGAGAACGCGGGGGATCGGCTGAACGCTTCCCAACGCTTTCTCAAGGACGCCGTCGGCGATGCCCGCCTTGGCCGCTTCGCCACGAAATCCTTTAAGCCAGTCTTCGAACGGCTCTGCGGCGTTTGCGCCCGTGGACGGCACGACAACAGCCGCCAGGGCCAGCATGGCCAGAAGTCCTCGGAATTTAGTCATTGAGCCTCCGCTAACCGGGGTTTTGGAAATGCCGCACTGTTCTTGCCCGTCAGCCAATACGCGATCAGGCCGATCCATTCATGCCCGGCGTGCGACATACCGCTAAGTCCCGAGCCGAAATCCAACGGCGACGGGATCGACAACCTTTGCTGCACCTTGTAGTCGACCGGGTACGGGATCAT
The DNA here is from genome assembly GCA_017644185.1 of Rhodospirillales bacterium. Lineage (GTDB taxonomy): Bacteria > Pseudomonadota > Alphaproteobacteria > Rhodospirillales > Casp-alpha2 > UBA4479. The sequence continues at coordinate 11,973 of JAEPMA010000022.1, read as the reverse complement.
TTCCCAGCCGACACGGCGGAATGCGCCGACGGCGCGCGGCATGTGGAAGGCCGAAGTGACGAGGATCCAGTTCTCGTCGGTCTTCGGCGATATCATTTCCATCGTGAACTTGGCGTTCTCCCAGGTATTCCGGGACTCGCGTTCAAGCGTCAACCGCTCGCGCGGGATACCCAGTACTTCATACAAGTCCGCGACGTAATCCGCCTCTTTCACATCCTGGCGGGTCAGCGAGCCCGACCCACCGGTATAGACAAGCTTGGCGTCGGGGTTCATATGCGCCAGCGTTGCCGACATGGTAATCCGTTCGATCGCGCCGCTGATCACGAGCCGGCCGCGCTGTTCGGTCATCACCGGGTCGATGACGCCCCCCAGAACGACGATACCGTCGATCTTGCCCGGCAGGCTTTCCGGTGCCGGAAAGCGATCTTCCAGCACTTTAAGAAGATAGGGTCCGACCGGTACGAACGTGGTGACGATGGCGAAGCAGATCGCCAACGAAACCAGCCACCGTCCGGTGCGTCTGAATCGCGTGGATGCCAAAAACAGCCCGAGAATCAATGCGATCAGAAACGCATTGCCGGGGCTGGCAAGGAACCAGAAGACCTTGGACAGATAAAAGAACATCACGCCTACCTGAATTGTGCTTAACCCGCACCGTGACCCGCGGCAACGATGTCCGGTGCGTACGCCCGTAGCGGACTCGCCCGTTCACAGAGCTTTGCAAGATAAGTTTATGATTATGTTAAGTTTATGTCCGTCGCCGGCAACTTGGAATTAAGGCAATCCAAGACTGCCGGCACGGAAAGAGCCGCCGTCCGCCATGCGCATGACATGGCATGGCACATCGATTCGGATCAGAAATTGAGCCGGTTTACCGCCAGTTTCACTGGGGATTGGTCGCCAGCGCCGGCCCCGGTCCGTCGGCCAGCGCCGGGAAGTTGTCCTCCGGCACCGCGCCGTTGTTGACCTGATATTCCCGGTTCTGCGTGTAGGACTCGCGTTCGGTCACGTATGGATCGATCGCCCCCCGCTCCAGCGCCTGAATATCGTCCTGATAACTGGAATACGTGACGCCCCCGCTGGCCGCCTGAACCGCCAACGGCAGTGGGCTGGCCAGACCGGTCAGGATATCGCCGGTCGCATCGCGGAAGTTACTGGGCCCCAGGATCGGCAGCACGATGTGCGGCCCCGTGTCGACCCCGTTGACGGCCATCGCCTGCCCCAGGTCTTCACGGCGCTGCTCCATCCCCATGTCGGTGGCAGGGTCACTCAACCCGGCAATGCCGATCGTCGTGTTGACGAAGAACCGCCCGGTGGCGTTTTCGGCATTTTCCGTATCGCCCTGCAACAGCGAGCTGACTGCCGTCACCGGCTCCGTCAGATTTGAGAAGAAATGCGATACCGACGTCTGCACCGGCTGCGGCGTCACATATTGATACCCGTCGACCAGCGGGTCGATGATCGCACCACGCATCGCCCGGTTGAAGCCGGATGTGAAGCGGTTGATAGGCTCGAGCGGATCGCTCTCGGTTGCCTGCGCCGCCGGCTCGGCCGGCTTGGCGTCGTCGGCAACCCCTGTCGACCCCATCGATACCAGCGCCCCGAACACCACGGCCGCTGCAACAAAAAACCGCCTTATATTCAAGTAGTTATAAGTCATATCTTACGTCCCCAGTGAACCTGTAGCCGTCGCCTTCGGCGTCCGGAAGTTCTATTTTTATGTAATTGCCGGGTAATCTACCACACGTCCACAGCCCGCGCAGCAAAAACAAGCTTCCCTGCACAATGGTCCTCATGCGAGGGTCGCCCGGTCAAACCAGTAATGGCAGACGTCCTTGATCAGTTCGGTGACGTCGCTCAGCCCCATCGGCTTGGTCACGAAGCTGTTTGCGCCACTCGCATACGAATGGCGGATATCGCGCGGCTGATCGGACGTCGTCCAGACGATAACGGGAATATGCTTATGGGCGGGTGAGCCCTTGATATGGCGCAGGAACCTGAACCCGTCGGCGCCGGGCAGATTGAGATCGACCAGGACGATTTTCTTCAGATCGGCGTGATTTGCGCCGTCAGTATCGAAATAATGCATCGCGGTTTCAGCCGTCTCATAGTGAATGACGGAGATGCTCGGATCACCCAACTGATCGATCGCCCGGGTGACGACGCGGGCATCCGCGGCGCTATCTTCGACCAGCACGATGACTTTCTGCATCATCGATCACACCGCCCTCAGCAGCAGTTCGAAGGTCGCCCCGCCATCGGCGGAATGGCGCAGGTTCACCTTGCCGTTGTAACGCTCGACGATACGCTTCACGATGGCCAGCCCCATGCCGGTGGTCCGGCCCGCCTCTTCCGCCAGAGCCGGTGTCACGCGGCTTTGGCCGCCCGTCGCACCGGGTACGCGGCGGAACATCTTGAAGATGTCCTGGTGCAGCTCCCTTGGGATGCCGGGCCCATTGTCGCTGATGACGATGGTGACGGTACCGTCATCGCCCTTAGTCGCCTCGATCCGCACCACTGGCTCGTCGGCAGCGTGGTTTGCGGCATTGGAAATCAGATTCTGCATCAATGCCAGCGCATGCGCCCGGGCGCAGCGGATGACCGGCAGCCGCGCGACAACCTCAACCTTCATCCCGGTTTCCGAGATCTGTCGACGCAGGTTATCGAGCGCCTCGTTCAAGACACCTTGCAGGTCGACGTTCTCGACCGCTTCCTCGGTATTGCCGGCACGGCTGTAGTCGCGAAGCGAGTTGATCAGATCGACCGACCGGTCGGCCAGGCGGATGATCGAGCATAGATCTTCCCTGCCCTGCTCACTGATCGTGTCGCCGTGATCGGCGGCGATGATCTCGGCGTAGTGACGCATGCCACGGAGCGGCTCTTTGAGATCGTGTGACGCCACATGAACGAAAGTCGAAAGATCGTCATTCACCCGCTCCAGATCCCGGTAAGCGACGTTCAGTTCACGTGTCCGTTCCTCGACCCGGACCTCCAACTCGCGGCGCATGTTACGCAGTTCTTCCAGCGTCACCTCGTGTTCGGCGATTTCGCGCTTCAGGTCCGCGTTGACCCTCTCTAGGTCGCCATTCAGATGTTGTAAGGCCGATGGGCTGGGGATTTTCAGGAGTTTGGGCAGCAGCGGCCAGATCGCAACCGCCGTCAACAACGAAACCAGGGCTGTGGCCGCCTTGACCAGGCCCTGCAGGCCGTACATCGGTTGCCACAGGGTGAAGACCGCCAACAGGTGGGTCAGGCCGCACGCCAGGATGAACGCCGCGAACAGGACGACAGTGGTCCGGTGCTCGATCTCGGGGCGCTTTTTGACCAGCACCACCAGGGCCGCCGGAATCGAGGCGTAGGCCAGGAAAATAAGGGCGTCGGAAACCCCATGCAGTGCCACCAGATCGGGCCGCCACAACAGGCAATATCCATGTGGCATAAAGGACGCCGCACCGAAAAGATATTCGATAACGCTTTGCATCGACGCTCTCCCAAGCCATCGCGGTCGCATCGTAGAACCGGCCCGATTCCGGGCATATGAGGGTTTTCCGATGATACACCAGCTTGCGAAAATCGCGATCTGACAACGGGTTCAGCGCTTCACCCTTGCGGCTGGGCCGGGCCGGGGGCTAAAGTCCGCCGCCCGGGAAACCGGCATCAATCGTTTCCGACCCGGCAACCGGTGGGGTGGCAGAGTGGTCGAATGCGGCGGTCTTGAAAACCGTTGGGCGTGAGAGCGTCCCGTGGGTTCGAATCCCACCCCCACCGCCAAGCACCAGCGGCCCCTTCCGGGGCCGTTGTTGCGTGGAGATGCGGGGTTCGGTGAACGGCGCCATTCGTGCGCGAGGCATCGAAGATGCCGAAGTGGGCGGCGCAGCCGCCAATCCCACCCCCACCGCCAGTTCCCAGCTTCACCGGTTTCGCGGCGGATGTCTCAAAACTGGCCCTGACGCCGCAATATCCGAAGCGTCTCGGCGATACACCTGCAGTCGAAAATGCCCTGATGCGCGATTCCCGGATTTTCGAAGTCCAGATACTGCGGAAGCTGGCTGCTGTCGGCTCTTGAAACCTCCACCCCGACCGTCATCTCGAGAAACGGCCGCATGTTCGAAAACCGGCTGTTGTCGAACGGATAGGCGACATCGTAGAGCGCGCAATTGTGCTCAATCACATCATGATCGGGCCCCATCGAGTAGATCTGGCCGTTCACGCCATCGAAAAAGGCGTCCAGCCGGGCCAATGCGAGTTCGAACGACACCCCCTCGGCATCGAGACGCGCTTGCGTGATGCCGGTCAGGTCGATGAAGTAATCGCTGAGTTCCGGGTTGATCCGCGGCCTGACCAGCGCATCGAACGCCCCTGCTTCGCCAAGCGCGTCATCGTCCGAGAGGATCAGCGCGCCGATCTGGACGATTTCCCGCTCTTCGCCCTCGCCGCTCCAGCCACGCTGCTGCGACCCTTCCCAGGCGGTGAACTCCAAATCCATAATGCCGATGAAATCGCTCACCCGTTCAGTCCGATCCGGGCGAGCACACTGTCCCGTGCCGTTTCGATCCGATGCACCGCCACATGCTCGACACGCATGACCTGTGTAAAATCGAACGTCCGCAGTACCTCCAGAACATCGGAGAGTTGAACGTAAGAAATGTCATTGAACGCCAAAGTCGCCTTCGCCTGCCATTCAACCGGCGACGTATAGGCGCCCTGTTCCTGGCAGCTGCGGGCTAGCGTGCTTGCACATGCGCGCTGCAGCGCCGCGAGTTCATCGGTCGCCCGCCAACGGACGTGAACGACCGGCGTTTCGCGCACGAAAATACCAAGCCCGTCGGCCGTCAGGTCGAACGGCCCGGTATCGGCCAGGGCGGACCGGAGGGATTCGACCACGGCCCCGGCGTCGCCGCAGCGGCCGCTCGACAGCATGATATGCGGAGCGGCGGCGCCGTTCAGGATGAAGTCGATGCCGAAGCGTTGCTGAAGCGCCTTCATGGCGTTCATTGCTTCATCGTGCATCGGCCCGCCGAGTTCTATAACGGCGGCGATGTGTTCAGCCCCTTCTGGCGACATTCCGCCGATGCCCTCCCCACTGTCCAGAAACGCCAAGATACAATTCCACCGATTTAAGACAATGCGTCCGCGCTAGTGAACCAACATCCGCCACAACCTCGAAAACTGCTCGCGCGCCTCTTCACGGTGCGTGCGGTAGCGGACATGAGCAGATGCATCCGCTTCAGGTGAAAGCTCGATGGAGAACAACGCGCTGATCTCGTTCGGGACGAAGGAATACCGGACGTCCAGAATGCGATTGGGGTTTGCCGGATCCAGCGCCGTGAAACCGTCGCTGAAGCGATTGAAACGCCCGATATCGCGGGCTTGCTGTGATCGATCTTCGAGCCACGGAAAGTCGCGCCGGATGTCGAGCTTATCGACCGACGTCCCCTCGAAGACTTTCGGCGCGAGACGCACGCGGAACGCATCGACATAGAACCTGCCGTCCACTTCATAAACGCTCTTCCAGACGAGTATATTGCCGAAGCTGGGTTTGATCTCGGTGCGGAGCGGGACGTGACCCCTTTTTTCCGCCAACGCAAAAGCCATATCGCGGGCCCCCTGGTGCTGCCACCATCCGCAAGAGAGATACAATACCGCCCAGATCAGCCCGGCGCGCGCCAGGCCGGCCTTGCCTTTCACCGCCGCCATGATCACCGCCACCACCAAGGGGAGCGTGAACAGCGGATCGACGATTGGAATGATGCTCCACGAAATCCTTGTCTCATCGAACGGCCAAAACAGCATCGTCCCATAGGATGTTGCCGCATCGAGCAAGCCGTGCGTGGCGTACCCCAACGCGCACAGTAACGCCGTCTGCCAGAATTTAAGCGCCCACAAGCGCCCGGCGATCATGTGCAGCACCGCAGCGACGATCACGCCGCCGAACGGGATGAAGAACAGCGAATGCGTGAATTGGCGATGATACGTCAGAAACAGCAGCGGATCGCTATCGGAACGGATCAGCACGTCCAGGTCGGCCGCCATCCCGCCCAGCATACCCAGCAAACCGGCAACGGCGACCTGCGCCTTGCGCCGCTTGGTCCATCCCGCCCACGTCGATTGCGGCAACGCGGCGCCGAGCGCGCCCTGCGTCAAAGGATCCATGACCTGTCGTTCCGCATCTTCGATCTCGTCAGTTGGGCGATATGGCGTTGGAAGGTGCCGTCCGCTCTTCGGTACGTCAACGTTTCAGCGCGCTTGGCCGTCCCCAAGCGCGGCGATAAGCTGACCGCCAACGACGATATGGGGAGGAACAAGACAAATGACCATCGCCGCCTTCATCGGGCTCGGCGTCATGGGTGAGCCCATGTGCCGCAATCTCGTAAACAAGAAAGACACGGTCGGGCTCAGCGACGTGCGCGCCTTCGACGTCCGTGCCGAGCCGCTCGAACGGATCGGCGCCCAGGGCGGCGTGATCGCCACATCCGCCACCGACGCCGCGAAAGATGCGGATGTCGTGTTCGTCTCGTTACCCGGCGGCAAGGAGGTTGAGGATATCCTCATCGGTTCGGGCGGGCTTCTGGATGCGATGAAACCCGGTGCCGTGTTCGTCGATCTGTCGACCTCGCCCGTCACGCTCTCGCGAGAACTCTCTGAGAAAGTCGAAGCGAGAGATATCCGATACGCCGACGCGCCCGTCGCGCGGACCCGTCAGGCCGCCGAACAGGGCACGCTGGCGATCATGGTCGGCGGGGCGGACGAGGTGTTTCAGAAGATCAAACCCCTGCTCGACTGCTTCGCGTCCGACGTCCTTCACTGCGGTGGCGTCGGCTGCGGACAGATGGTCAAGATCCTCAACAACATGATCCTGTTCCAGAACGTAGTCGCTTTGTCGGAAGCGCTCACCATCGCGCGCCACGCGGGGATGGACGGCGACGTTCTGTTCAACGCGTTGACGCAGGGCTCGGGCGACAGCTTTGCGCTTCGAAACCACGGCATGAAGGCATTATTGAAGGACGACTTCCCGTTACAGGCGTTTTCGACCGTCTATGCGCAGAAGGACTTGTCTTACGCCCTCAATCTCGCCGACGACATCGATCGCCGCCTCACCGGTGCGGAGAACGTGAAAACGTTGTTCGAAAAGACCATCAAAGCCGGCTTCGGCGACAATTACTGGCCCGCCGTCGTCAACGTGATCGACAAACCGAAAGAGCAATAACCAACAGCGCCGTTTCCTCGCACACGATGAGCGCTATAATGATCGGAACAAGGGAAGGAAATCACATGCAACAGAACGCCGAACGGCTGAACGAACCATTCCGTCATTTCACCGCGACACCGGTCACCGGCCGCTTCGGCGCCGAGATTTCGGACATCGACCTCAACAATCTCGACGACGAGATGACCCAAGAGCTGCGGGCCGCGTTGCTGAAGTATCATGTGATCTTTTTCCGCGATCAGGATTTCTCCCCTGAATCCCAGACCGCGTTCGCCCAGCGGTTCGGGGCGCTCAACCGTCACCCCTATGTCAAAGGGATGGACGGTCACCCGGACGTGTTCCGTATCGTCAAGCAGCCGACCGACACACACCACTTCGGGGAGGGCTGGCACACCGATCTTTCGTACACCGAGACCCCCGCGATGGGGACGATCCTTTACGGGGTCGAAGTCCCCGTCGCCGGCGGCGACACCATGTTTTCAAGTCTCGCCGCCGCATACGAGGGCTTGAGCGAGGGCTTGAAGGAATTGATCGCCGATCTGAAGGCCGTCTACACCAACGCGAACACATACAGTAAAGAATCGCCCCGCTTCCAACTCGGCGTTTCCAAGGGCATGCAGGTGCAGACCGCCAACACCAACGAAGTCGAACACCCGGTCGTGCGCACGCACCCGGAAACGGGCCTCAAGTCGCTCTATCTCAGCCCCCTTCACTTCAACCGTTTCGTCGGCATGACGCCCGAACAGTCGAAGCCGTTGTTCGACACCCTCGTCCAGCACGTCACGCAACCGGAGTTCACCTGCCGCTTCCGCTGGCAGAACGGCTCCGTCGCGTTCTGGGACAACCGCTGCACCATGCACTACGCCATCAACGATCTGACCGGCGTGACCCGGATCATGCAGCGTGTCACACTCGAAGGCGACCGTCCGTACTGACCGCCTCCCCTCCTCACGACGGACGAATATCATGCTGAACGGAAAAACCGCGCTCATCACGGGCTCAAGCCTCGGCATCGGCTATGCGGTCGCCGAGAAATTCGCATCGCTCGGCTGCAACCTCGTGATGCACGGGATCGAAGACGAAGGCGAAATCGCCCCCAAGGCCGATGCGCTCGCTGAGAAATACGGGGTGGAGGCTGTCTACGAGCCGCTCGACCTGGGTGACGGCCCGGCGCTCAACTGGATGCTGATCAAGTCCCTGCAGCGTTTCGGCGGCATCGACATCGTCGTCAACAACGCGGTGACACGAGTGTTCGGTGCGATTGAAGACACCGACCCGGACGACTGGGACTACGCCGTCCGCGTCAACCTGAATGCCGCGTTCCGCACCATCCACCACGCCATGCCGGGTATGAAACAAAAGGGTTGGGGGCGGATCATCAACATGTCGTCGATCTATGGGCAGATCGGCGCGCTCGACCGGGCCAGTTATGTGACGACGAAAACCGCCTTGATCGGTCTGACCCGCGCCGTCGCGCTCGAGGTCGCGAAGCTCGACATCACGTGTAACGCCGTCGCCCCCGGCGCGGTGCGCGCCACCAACGCCGACAATGCGATTCACAGGCTGATGGATGAACACGGCATCGACGAAGCTCAAGCGACGGCAAAATTTCTCGATGGCAAGAACCCGTCTGGCAGGTTCGCGGCGGCGGAGAGTGTCGCGGAATTGTGCGCGTTTCTGTGCAGCGATGCCGGGCGCGACATCAACGGGGCGGTGTTACCGGTCGATAACGGCTGGGCGGCGGCCTGACGATCAGACGAAGGGCACGTGCGCCGGGTCCAGTTGAAGCATCTCGTATAGCGCGTTGTTCTTGGCGTGCGTCACGCAGTGATGACGGCAGTCACGGCGCGGATCGAGCTTCTTCATCCGCTTTTTGAGCGCCGGTGATTCCCAGAATTCACGGAAACTGATATCCGAGATCGAACCGAGTTTCCCGCTTTCGGTATACGCCTTGTCCTGGCACGCATAGACGTTGCAGTCCGCACCGATCACCGTCAGGAACTGCATGAACGCACACGACGGATAAGCCTTTTCGAAGCGCTCGTTCATTTCATGATAGTGATCGACGATACGAAAAGACGCATTCTCGAGCTTGCGCGCCTGATCGATTTCAGCGGCGACGATCCCAGCGAGCCGTCGGTGATAGACGTTGTTTTCGTGCACATCGTTCGACACCACCGCCGCCGATAATTTCACGTGCGACACGCCCGCATCGGCGAGCTGCGCACAGGCATCAGCGATGTGTCCGCAATTGCGCTCGTCGACGATGAAGCTGACACCGAGCACGCAACCACTGTCACGTTTCGCGAAATCGGTCAGGTTCCGGATCAGCGACGAATACGCCCCCGGCTTGATCCCCCGGCTCGCGGCATAACTCTCGTCGTCCCACGCATCGACCGACACTCTCACCCATGTGCCGTATTCGGCGAACGCATCCGCCATGCGGCCCTTGAGGTTGGCACCGTTGGTCAGGCTGGCGACCTTGATGCCGCCCTCGGCCAGCTTCTGGATATGGTCGGGAAGGGTTTTGTAGAGCAGCGGTTCCCCGCCGCCCGAAAACGTCACCGCCTTCACGCCCATGCCGATCAGGTCGTCGACGATTTCGCGCATCTTCTGTTCGGGGATGCGGTCAGCCTCGTTCATATCCTCCCCAAGCGCCAGGTTGTCGGCGCGATAGGCGCAATACCAGCACGCATGGTTGCAATTGTTGATCGGCTTGATGCGCACGTGAACGGGCGGGATCAGCCGGCCCTCGCGGAGTGCGGCGATGTGATCGGGGAAAAGTGCGAACTTGGAAGAACCGTAAACCTGCATAACGCGTTTAGAGCACGTGTCCGCTCTTCTCGTAATGATCTGGATCAATCACATGAATGGGGCTGCGGTAACTACGTATTCTCTTGAACGCCGAAACTTCGCCAAACTACCGGCAATAAACAGCGGCACCGTCTTGGGGCCGCGTAAAAACATAACCCACCGGAGTGTGAACATGCGTACGCTTTATCTTCTGCCGTTTTTGCTCAGCCTTGGTTTTGGTGCCGCGCTCCTGCCCATACATGCGGATACGTCCGGTGTCGTCCTGAGCTACGCCGCCGCCCACGCGGATGGCGAAAAGAAAAAGGACGAAAAAGGCAAGAAGTCCGAAAACATGAAGAAGGGCACCGAGGACAAGGAATGTTCCAAGGATCAGCCCTGCAACGACGCCAACGAGAACCGCAAGGACGCAGACAAGGACAAAGAGAAGAGTAAGAAGGAAAAAGACAAGGACAAGTCCAAGAAGGACAAGGACGACAAGGGTAAGAAAGACAAAGGCGACAAGGACAAGAAAGACAAGAAAAAGAGCGGTTAACCTTCGCTCCGTTCAGCCTCCCCTGACGACAACTCGGCGCGGCCTCCCTCCTTCAGGGCCGCGCCATTTTCATGAGCGCCGATGCATCGTCGGCGCCATCCAATGACCAGACCGCGTCGATCAGTTCGTGCGCGCGCGGGCAGTCCGGCGCGTAGGCGCTCGAGAGGGTGCGGAACTTGGTCTCGATCTCCTCGTCCGTGAGCGGCCGTGCATCGGTGCCGCGCGCCCCGTCGATGACGATCTCATGAGTGCGCCCGTCGGCTGTCGCGATCACCATGCGCACGCCGGCGACGGCGATCCCATCCTGGTCTTCCATAAATATCTTTTTCCGAAACGCGAGGTTACCCGGATCGGCGACCGCGTCGTCCGTGAACTGCTTCAACCCTGCCTCCGCCGATCTGAGCACCGCCGCAACCGCGTGCTGCGCCGAGACCTGTGCCTCCCTGCCCGTCGTCACGTTCGGGCGGTCGGCGCGCTGGCGCAACAGCGGGTGCCCGTAAATCGTGATCTTCGATATCGCGTCGACATCGAACACCCCGTCCTCCAGAAACTGCATGCACGCATCGATCACCGGAAACAAAACGACACCCCCCGGATAGGGTTTGTGAATGTTTCTGAGCACTTCCCAACGCGTCCCCAAATGCCCCGAGACTTCTTCATAATCCGGGTCTTCACCCGTAACCTGTAAAAAACCGCGCGGCCCTTCGAGCGGCCGGGCCGGTCCGTCGAGCCCCCTCTCCGCAAGTAACCCCGCCAGAAAACCGCCCCGCGCGGCGCCGCCGACACCGATGCTTTTCGCCATGAAGCCGAGGGTCTCGACCAAGCCCGAGCTCTGCGCAGAGGCCGCGCCCAGGGCGTTGTTCATCTTTATCGCATCCAGACCCAACACCTTGCCGACCGCCAACGCCGCGCCGAACACGCCGCACGTCGCCGTGATGTGCCAGCCGCGCGCGTAATGGCCGGGCGAAACGGCGTTGCCAATCCGGCAAGCGGCCTCGATCCCAAGCGCGAGTGACAAAAGAAAATCCTCACCCGATACCTTCTGCCGTTCCGATAACGCCAGGATGGCGGGTGCCACGGGCGCGGTCGGGTGAATGACGGTTCTGATGTGGGTGTCGTCGTAATCGTGCACGTTCCCCGCCGCGCCGTTGATGAAGGCGGCGGTCATCGGATCGGTGGTTGCGGCCCGTCCGATAAGCGTTGCGCTTCCTGCCCCCTTGAATTCCTCCAGAACCGCAACCGTGTGATCCAACGCCACGTCGTGGGCCCCCGCGAATGCGGTCGCGAAGAAATTCAGAAGCGAGCGCTTGGTATTGTGTCTGACGTCGTCGGGGATATCCGCCCAGGTCAGGTTCGCGGCGAATTCAGAGAGCGTTTCGGAGACGGGCGGCAGGTTTTGGTCGGCGGGCATGGATACGGC
>JAEPMA010000021.1 GCA_017644185.1 Rhodospirillales bacterium | reverse complement strand
ATATCGTCATTGCGCACGAAAACCTGATCAAAAAGATTGTCGGGCTCAACGTGTTTCAGGTTTCCGTGTTCGTGTTCTACATCTCCATGGCCAAGATCAAGGGCGGTACGGCGCCGATCCTGGCCGATGGGATCGAGGTTTTTTCGAACCCCCTGCCCCACGTGTTGATCCTGACCGCGATCGTCGTGGGTGTCGCCACAACGGCACTCGGGCTCGCCTTAGTGGTTCGCGTTCAGGAAAGCTTCGGCACGATTGAAGACGACGAAGTGCGCGAACAAGAGGAGCAGGACGGTTGAGTTTCATCGCTGAACATATTTCCGTCCTAATGGTGATGGTGCCGCTGATGGCGGCGCCGTTCTGCGTGATCGTCCGCCACGGCGCCGTTTCCTGGGGCTGGGCGACGTTGGTCACCCTGGTCAGTTTCGGCCTTTCCATCGTCCTGATGCAGCATGTTCTGACGAACGGCACCATCGTGTACGATCTTGGCGGTTGGGAAGGTCCGTGGGGGATCGTCTATCATATCGACGAGGTCGGTGCTTTGGTGGTGCTGATCGTGTCCGCCATCGCCGCCATCGTGATGCCCTATGCGAAAGAGAGCATAGAGCGCGAAATCCCGAAGGAACGTCATTATCTCGCCTATTGCATGATGCTGCTGTGCATCGCCGGCCTGATCGGCATGGCGGTGACGGGCGACGCGTTCAACCTGTTCGTCTTCCTCGAGGTCTCATCCCTCGCGACGTACGTCCTGATCGCGCTGGGCAACGACCGGCGGGCGCTGACGGCGGCTCTCAGATATCTGATCCTGGGAACCGTCGGTGCGACGTTCTATGTGATCGGTCTCGGCATGATCTACATGATGACGGGTTCGCTCAACATGACCGATCTTGCGGGCCTTTTACCCGCGGTTCAGAACACCGGTACCGTGCATGTCGCGCTTGCCTTCATCGTCGTCGGTTTCGGTTTGAAGCTCGCGCTCTTCCCGCTGCATGTGTGGTTGCCGAACGCTTATACGTTCGCGCCGTCCGCAGTGACGGCGTTCCTGGCAGCGACCGCCACCAAGGTTGCCGTATACGCCCTGATCAGGCTGATCTTCACCGTTTTCGGGGATATAGATCCGCTTGAAACCTACGGGGTGCGTCCGGCTGTCATGGTGTTGGCCATCGCCGGTATGTTCGCGGGCTCACTGGTCGCGATCTACCAGTCGAACGTCAAACGCCTGCTTGCGTATTCGAGTGTCGCGCAGGTCGGCTATATGATCCTCGGGATTTCGATCGGAAACGCCCCCGCCATGGCCGGTGGTATCATTCACATGTTCAACCACGCCCTGATGAAGGGCGCGCTCTTCATGGCGCTTGGATGCGTGTTCTACGTCATCGGCTCGGTGAAGCTCGAGGACATGGCCGGTCTAGGGAAGCGCATGCCGTTGACGGCTGCGGCCATCGTCGCAGGCGGATTCTCGCTGATCGGGGTCCCGTTGACGGTCGGCTTCATCTCCAAGTTCTATCTGGTCGAAGGGGCGCTTGCGGCAGGTATGTGGCCTGTCGCCCTATTGATCATGCTGTCGAGCCTGCTCGCCGTGATCTACGTCTGGCGCGTGGTCGAGGTGATGTACTTCCGAAGCCCCGCTATCGGCTGCGAAAATCGCACAGAAGCCCCGATGAGCCTGCTCGTGCCGACCTACATCCTATTGGGGGCCGCATTCTGGTTCGGGATCGATGCGACATTTACCGGTGACGTCGCGATGAGTGCGGCACAGACCTTGCTCGGAGGTTCGAAATGAGCCCCGAAATCCTGATCCTTCTGTCACTGGCCATTCCGTTTATCGGCTCGTTGCTGATCCTATTCGCAGGCCCCGCATCCGCGAACGTCCGTGATGGTCTGACGGTCGTGACCGCCGTCGTCTTGTTCGGTGTCGTCTGGCATTTGATCCAACTCGTAGACGCCGGTGCGCGGCCAAGTGTGTCGCTGGTCGAGATGCTGCCCGGGTTGTCGATCACCTTTACGCTCGAACCGTTGGGGATGATTTTCGCCGGGATCGCCAGCTTCCTGTGGATCGTGACGTCGTTCTATGCGTTCGGCTACATGCGCGGCCACCACGAATCAAACCAGACACGGTTCTTCTTCTGCTTTGCCATTGCCATCATGTCGGCGATCGGCATCGCGTACGCGGGCAACATGCTGACGCTGTTCGTGTTCTACGAAGTACTGACGATCTCGACGTTCCCATTGGTCGCGCATTCAGGGACCGATGAGGCGCGCCGGGCGGGCCGGGTGTATTTGGGCATTCTGATCGGCACGTCGATCACGTTCCTGCTGACGGCGACGATCTGGACCTATGTCGAAGCCGGCACTCTCGATTTCCGCGAGGGCGGCATCCTTGCAGGTAATGCGCCGGCGGGTGTCATTGCGGTGCTGTTCGGGCTTTATATCTACGGTATCGGCAAGGCGGCGTTGATGCCGTTCCACAGATGGTTGCCGGCGGCGATGGTCGCGCCGACCCCGGTTTCGGCGTTGCTGCACGCGGTCGCGGTCGTCAAGGCGGGCGTGTTCTCGGTCGTTAAGGTGAGTGTCTATATCTTCGGATTGGATACGCTTCAAAGCACCGGGGCGTCGACGTGGCTGGCGTACGTGGCGGGCGCGACGATCTTAATTGCCTCCCTCGTCGCCATGACCAAGGACAACCTTAAGGCACGGCTCGCCTATTCAACGATTTCGCAACTCAGTTACATCGTTCTCGGCGCCATGCTGGCGACCAACATCGGCGCGCTCGGCTCAACGCTCCACATCGTCATGCACGCATTTGGTAAGATCACACTCTTCTTCTGCGCGGGTGCGATCATCGTCTTTGCACACAAGACCGAGATTTCGGACATGCGCGGTCTCGGCCGGAAAATGCCGGTAACGTTTTTCTGTTTCTTCATCGCCTCACTTTCGATCATCGGTCTGCCCCCGCTTGGTGGGACATGGTCGAAGTGGTATCTGGCCCTGGCGGCGGCTGAGACGGATCAGGTGATCTTTATCGCGGTCCTGATGATTTCGTCGCTTTTGAATATCGCGTACCTGATGCCGGTCGTTCTTTACGGGTATTTCGGGAAGGAAAAGCCCGAAACGCACCATGCCCACGACCACGATGACCACGGACATCATGCGCCACCCGACCATCCTATGCTGCGTCATCTGACGTTCGGCCGTCCCGGCGTGGCCGAAGCACCCGTGATGTGCCTGGCACCCATCGTGCTGACGACCATTGGATGTTTTGTGCTTTTCTTCTACGCGGACCGTATCCGTTTATTCCTCGAACCGGTTTTCGGAGGCTGACATGAGTGAGCACGGCCCCAAAGTTCACGACCCGAAAAAGTACTGGCTGGACGACCCGAAGAACGTGCGAAAAGTGATTATCGCGTTGTTCGTGGTGTGCGCCGGGCTTTTCGTTGCCGATGCCTTCTATCATAAGCATCCGCACTTCGAGGCAGAGGAATGGTTCGGCTTTTACGCCATCTACGGTTTCGTCATGTGTGTTGGTCTTGTTCTCGCCGCCAAGCTGATGCGCGTGTTTCTGATGCGGGACGAGGAGTACTACGACAAAAATGAGTAGCCTCAACCCAGGTCTGATCCTCGTCATCGGCGCGGTCCTCGTACCACTGCTGCCGCAAACGCTGCGCCGCTGGTATCTGCTGGCGCTGCCTATTATCGGATTTATTCAGGTGCACACCCTTGCCGACGGCACGTCGGTGACGATGGACATGCTCGGTATGACGCTCGAGGTTTTGCGCGTCGACGGCCTGTCCCGGGTGTGGGGCTATATCTTCAACATCGCTGCCTTCCTCTCGATGCTGTTCGCATGGCACGACAAGGACCTGATGCAGCAGGTCTCCGCGCCTATTTACGCCGGTGCGGCGATTGGCGCCGTGTTCGCCGGCGACCTGGTGACGCTGTTCGTTTACTGGGAACTCACCGCCATTTCCTCGGTGTTCCTGATCTGGGCCAGCCGGACCGAGCGCGCGTACAAGACCGGCATGCGTTATCTGCTGATCCAGGTCGGATCGGGCGTCATTCTGCTGGCGGGCGTGCTTTTGTGGTATGCGAAAACCGGCTCCATCGATTTCGGCAAGATCGGCATCGGCACCCTCGCAGGCAACCTGATCTTCATCGCGTTCGGGATTAAGTGCGCCTTCCCCCTTCTTCACAACTGGTTGCAGGACGCCTATCCGGAAGCGACCGTGACGGGGACCGTCGTGCTCAGCGCTTTCACCACCAAACTCGCCGTTTACGCACTCGCGCGCGGTTTTGCGGGGACCGAAGTCCTGATCTACGTGGGCGCAACGATGACGGCGTTCCCGATCTTTTACGCGGTGATCGAAAACGATCTCAGAAGGGTTCTGGCCTATTCGCTGAATAACCAGTTGGGCTTCATGGTCGTCGGAATCGGCATCGGCACCGAACTATCGTTGAATGGGACGGCGTCGCACGCCTTCAGCCACATCCTCTATAAGGCGCTTCTTTTCATGTCGATGGGGGCGGTTCTTTATCGTACCGGCACGTGTAAGGGCTCGGAGCTGGGTGGGCTTTATAAGTCGATGCCTTGGACCACCGGCTTCTGTATCGTCGGGGCGGCGTCGATTTCCGCGTTCCCGTTATTCTCGGGCTTCGTCTCGAAATCCATGATCATGACCGCGGCTGCGGCGGATCACCGCTGGTTCGTGTGGGGCGTGCTGTTATTCGCGTCGGCAGGCGTGTTCCACCATTCGGGCATCAAGATTCCCTATTTCGCCTTCTTCGCCCACGACAGCGGTAAACGGGTCAAGGAAGCGCCCTGGAACATGCTGCTGGCGATGGCGATCACGGCGTTCCTGTGTATCTTCATCGGGGTCTATCCGAAGGCGCTCTATGACATCCTTCCCTTCCCGGTCGATTACGTCCCGTATACGACCGCGCACGTCATCACGCAGCTTCAGTTGCTGATGTTCTCAGCGCTCGCGTTCACGGTGCTGATGCTCTACAAGATTTACCCGCCGGAACTGAAGTCCACCAACCTGGATACGGACTGGATCTATCGGAAGCTCCTGCCGTGTGTGCTTGGGTGGCTCGGAAAAGTCATCCGCAAGACGGACCGGATGATCCGAGAGGAAGCCCTCAGCGTTCTGGGCGACCTCACGGCGATGATCGAGCGCCAGCACGGCGACGGCGCGCCCATCTCGAAAACCATGCAGGCGGGAACCATGGCGCTGATCGTTCTCAGCATCCTGTTCCTGTTCCTGATTGTCACGCTGATCGCCTGACGGCGAGAGGATTAGGTGTCCTTCTCCGTCAGCCAGGACGGTGTGGGCAGGCTGTCGAACAGGTGCCTGAGACCCTCGCCCCAGTTCTTCGAAAGATCGGTGTAATACGGCTCGTCCGCCTTGATCCGGTGCATCATGCCGATTTTGCATTCGTCGGCGCGGATGATCACCATGTCGATCGGCGGCGCCACCGCGACGTTGGAGCGGATTGTGCTGTCGATAGAGACGAGCGCACACTTCGCCGCCTGTGACAGCTCCATCTGCGGCGTCACGACGCGCTCCAGGATCGGTTTCCCGTATTTCGACTCGCCGATCTGCATATAAGGAGTGTCGTCGGTCGCCTCGATGTAGTTTCCGGCCGAATAGACCAGAAAAAGGCGCATCCGCCGTCCCTGAATCTGACCGCCGACGATAAAGGTCGCGGACGTGTCGGCGGATTCCGATTTCAGATACTCGTCGTCACGCGCGCGAACGTTGCGAAGCGCATGGCCTACCATTTTTGCGGCCTCAGAGAGCGAGGGAACGTTGTAGATGGTGTTCTCGTCGGTGCCGTCGTCCAGTCCCTCTTCGAGCTGAGAAATGACCGCCTGCGTGATCGCCAGATTACCGGCGGTCAGCACGCAGATCGCACGCTCGCCCGGCTTCTCGAACACGAAAAGCTTACGGAACATGGAAATATTATCGACGCCGGCGTTGGTACGGGAATCGGCCGCGAACACAATGCCGTCGTTCAAGCGGATACCCAGACAGTAGGTCATCTTTCACCCTCGGATGAAAACAGGACCGTATCATTGGCCATGAAATGCGTTCTGGATCAAGTTCTTTTCGCCGCTGCAATACGCAGATCCGGCATGCAAAAACCGGGGGTAACCGGGGTCAGTTCTGGGACTGCTCGACCTGTACCTTGACCGACATTTCCTCGACCCCACCGCCCAGGCGCGAGCCCCGAACCGGGGCAGCGCCCATATAATCAAAGCCGATAGCAAGCCGCACGTATTCCTCGGTCGCGGACTGACGGTTGGTCGGATCGAAGCTGACCCAGCCAAGCCCCGGGATATAAGACTCCGCCCAGGCATGGGACGCGACATGGCTGTCATTGCCCTGCCCCGCCAACAGATACCCGCTGACGTAGCGTGACGGGATGCCGCACCAGCGGGCACACGTCAGGAAGATATGGGCATGGTCCTGGCAGACACCCGATCCAGCCGTCACGGCTTCTTCCGCCGAGGTCTCGACAGTTGTCGCACCCGATAAGTAAGTCACTTTATCCGCGATCAGATTGGTCAGATCGTGCAAACCAGAGAGGGTATCGCTGGCGATACTTTCTTTGACTTCCTCGGCCAGTGCGCGCGTGGCGTCTCCAATCTCCGTGAATGGGGTGTCGCGCAGAAACAGTTGAGGCGGCAGACCGTCGCGCGAGGCCAGGACGCCGGACGTGTCGAAGGTATCCACGACCCCCTCGACAACCACTTTGATTTCATCGTGTTCGGTGTCGATGGTCGAGACGTGCACACTATTACCGAAACCGTCGATCCAGGGTGTGAGGGTCCCTTGCGTCGACACCGACCAGGATAGAATTCGCTGGCACATACTGGACCCAGGCGTCATCCGCAAATACTGGATCGAGTGTTTGGCCGGTTCCTCGAACTTGTAAAACGTTTCATGGGCGATCGTGAGGCGCATGCGTTATCCCTACCTGACCATCATGAAATCGACGCGGATCTGGTCACTAAGGGCGTGAACCTGATTGCGGAAGTCGTGCAGGAAATTCTCCAGTCCCGAACGCAGCACCTGATCGAGCCGCATGGAACGGACTTCCGCCGCCAGCCGCTCGGACATCTCTGCGCATTGTGCCTCACGCCGCAAGGTTTTCAGGATATCCGTGGTGTCCTCGATGCACGCCAACAGAGAGCGTGGGATCGTTGTATTGAGAATCAGCATCTCAGCCACCGAAACAGGGTCGATGTCCCCATAGATCTGGCGGTACGCGCTGTAGGCATTGGCCGATCTGAGGAATGTTCCCCAACGATAGAAATCGAATCCGTCATCGCGCCGATGCGCGCGGTGAAACGAGTTGGAACGTGCCAGGATCAGCCGTGATGTGTTTTCCGCACGCTCAAGCGCCGTGCCCATCTCCCAGAACAGGAACGGTTCGCCCCGTCGCATGGTGCCGTAGATCACGCCCTGGAACAGATGCGCGCGTTCCTTGATGAGGTCGAGGAAGTCCTGAATCCCGCGCTCGTGAATCTTGTCCATGTTGATGGCGCGTATATCCATCCACGTCTGATTCATGCACTGCGAAATTTCAGTCGTAAGCTCGGCGCGGGCGGCGCGGGTGTTGTCGCGCGCGGCATCCATACAAGAGACGATACTGGAGGGATTCTCCGGATCGAGCACCATATGGTTGACCACTGAATCACCATCGAAGTCCGGATGCTTGCTC
Source organism: Rhodospirillales bacterium (assembly GCA_017644185.1). GTDB lineage: Bacteria > Pseudomonadota > Alphaproteobacteria > Rhodospirillales > Casp-alpha2 > UBA4479. The sequence goes on along the minus strand of JAEPMA010000021.1, from coordinate 17,444 downwards.
TGAAACAGTTCAAGTTCTTCGTTACTTTGGAAAAGTCTGCGCCACAGCTCTCCATGTTCTTCCGGTGTAATCGGCAACAGGCTCAGATGGTACGTGCCGTCAATCAGGCGCGCCGCATTCTCCGCGCGCTCGACATAGCGGCCGAGCCAGTAAAGATTGTCTGCGGTCCGGCTAAGCATCCCCGTCATCGTTCAAGCACCCATGTGTCCTTGGTGCCGCCGCCCTGCGACGAATTGACCACCAGTGAGCCTTCCTTGAGGGCGACACGCGTCAATCCGCCCGGCATTACGGTCGTACGCCGGCCCGAAAGCACGAACGGACGCAGATCGACGTGGCGGGGGGCAACGCCCTCCTCCACCCATGTCGGGCATGTCGAAAGCGAGAGTGTCGGTTGCGCGATAAACGCTTCGGGTTCCGCCTTGAGGCGCAATGCATAGGCTTCGCGCTCGGCCTTCGTGCTTTTCGGACCGACCAGCATGCCGTAGCCGCCGGACCCGTGCACTTCCTTCACCACCAGTTCTTCCAGATGCTCGATCACGTACTTGTAATCGTCCGGATTGCGCAGGCTGTATGTGGGCACGTTCTGAAGGATGGGTTCTTCGCCCAGATAGAAGCGGATCATCTCGGGGACGTAGACATACATCGCCTTGTCGTCGGCGACGCCCGAACCGATCGCGTTGGCGAGCGTCACGCGCCCGCGCCTGACGACGGATAGCAGTCCGGGAACGCCCAGCATCGAATGTGGCTGGAACGCCAGGGGGTCGATGAAGTCGTCATCGATACGTCGATAGATCACGTCGACGCGTTTCGGTCCCTCCGTCGTCCGCATGAAGACTAAACCTTCGTCGACGAACAAGTCCTGCCCCTCGACAAGGCGGACACCCATCTCGGTGGCCAGGAAGGCATGTTCGAAATAGGCGCTGTTGAAGCGGCCGGGCGTCAAAAGAACGATGGTCGGATCATCGACACCGACAGGAGCGACCGATTTCAGATTGTTTCTGAGTTCCGTCGGATAGCGTCCCACCGGCGCGACGTGATTGGTCGCAAACAGTTCGGGGAACAGCCGCATCATGGTCTGGCGGTTCTCAAGCATATAAGAGACACCGGAAGGTGTGCGCACGTTATCTTCGAGCACATAGAAGTCGCGCGGACCGGTGCGGACCAGGTCAACGCCCGCGATATGGCCGTAAATCCGCCGCGGCAGGTCGAGATCCAGCATCTCCGGGCGGAACGCGTCATTATTCAACACGAGTTCGGGTGGGATGCGGCCGGCCTTCAGGATCGCCTGATCGTGATAAACGTCATCCAGGAAGGCGTTGATGGCGTCGACGCGTTGGATGGCGCCACGCGACAGATAGTCCCACTCGTTCGGATCCAGAATGCGCGGGATGATGTCGAACGGGATCATGCGTTCGGTCGATTCAGCGTCACCATAAACCGTGAACGTAATGCCCAGCCGGCGGAACATCATGTCCGCCTGCTCATCCTTACGTAGGAGAGTTTCCTTGCTGGTGCCGTCCAGCCACTCGCCATATTGCGCATAGGCCATCCGAACCGTGCCGTCCGGTTCCAGCATCTCGTCGAAAGGTTTCGGGGGCTCGTTATCGTCCGAGTTATTCACCCGCAATCCATCCCCTGCAGTTGCCCAGCCGCGCTTTTGCGCCCTTGTGACAAACAGCTTAATGCGGTGAAGCGGCGTTGGAAAGAAATTGCCGCGAACTTATTCAAACCATTCGAATGCCTAAATTTCGCTCAAAACCGCTTGGGTAATGTCGGCGGTGCCGTGTGGGCCGCCAAACTCGGACGGTTTGAGGGCCGCATTGACGAACGCATCCGCGACCGCCTGCTCGATCAAGGCGCCTGCCTCCAGGCATTGGTCTTCCCCGTGACGCGTGCCGAGCCAGGTCAGCATCATGGAAGCGGAAAGAAACATGGCGACCGGATTTGCGAGCCCCTTCCCCGCGATGTCGGGTGCGCTGCCGTGCGAGGGTTGGAACAGGCCATGCGCATCGCCGATGTCTCCCGATGGCGCCATCCCCAGGCCGCCAACAATCCCTGCCGTGAGGTCGGAGAGGATATCGCCCAGAAGGTTCTCCATCACCATCACATCGTAATCCCAAGGACGCTTCACCAGATTGAGCGCCATCGCATCGACATAACCGTAATCCGCTTCGATATCCGGGTGACGTGCCTTCACGTCATCGAAGACCGATCGGAAGAAAGCCATTGAATGAAGAACGTTTGCTTTATCGACGCAGGTCACGCGTCTGGCGTCCTTGCGCGTCCGCGGGCGAGAGGCGGCGAGTTTGAATGCGTACTCGACGACACGTTCCGTTCCCTTCCGCGTGATCAGGCAACGGTCTTCCGCCTGCTCCTTGCTTTCACTGCGCGGTTTGCGGATGTCGGCGAACAGGCCCTCGGTATTCTCGCGGATCAGCACCAGATCGATATCTTGCGCGCGCGGATCGCCGAGTGGCGTCGGCGCACCGGGTAAAACGCGAACTGGTCGAACACCCGCATATAGTTCGAGCCCGAAACGAAGATCGAGTTGCGGATTGATTTCCGTGCCGTCGATTTTTCGGACATCGGGGAGTCCCATCGCACCGAACAGGATCGCATCTGCATTTTTGGCTGCTTCGAAACTTTCGTCAGGCAGGTCGGTGCCGTGGTCGCGATAGTACGCGGCGCCACCGTCCACATGCTGAAGGTCCAGACCCGGCCCGCCGACTTTTGCCGTTGCGGCGTTCAACACCTCGATGCACGCGTTCATCACCTCGATGCCGATGCCGTCGCCGGGCATTACGGCGATCTTAAAAGTGTTCGAAGTCATATTGCTTTCCTCCCGGGATCGATGCCATGGACGGCGGCGTTTTATTTGCGGCAAAGATAAATCAATTAGCGGATAGCTGCATGCCGAAAACGAAGAAGCGCCGCCCAAGGGGACGGCGCTTTTCCGAAAAGCGCTTCAACGCTGTCCCGGCATGATGCCGGGTACGCGAATTACTTCTTCTTAGCCGGGGCTTTCTTTTTAGCCGGGGCTTTTTTCTTTGCAGCAGGCTTCTTGGCTGCGGCTTTCTTAGCCGGAGCCTTCTTCTTCGCAGGAGCCTTTTTCTTGGCCGGGGCTTTCTTTTTAGCCGGGGCCTTCTTCTTGGCAGCCGCCTTCTTAGCAGGTGCCTTCTTCGCTGCGGATTTCTTTTTGGCCGGGGCTTTCTTTTTAGCCGGGGCCTTCTTCTTGGCTGTCACCTTTTTCGCCGCCGTCTTCTTCTTAGCGGCTACTTTTTTCTTCGCTGGAGCTTTCTTGGCTGCCGACTTTTTGGCGGTCGCCTTTTTCGCCGGAGCCTTCTTCTTTGCAGCCGGCTTCTTCGCCGCTGCCTTCTTCACTGCTTTCGCCATAAAAATAAAACCTCCCGTCAATAAAAAGTCCGAAATCTATAACAGCTTGTGGATAACATCGGAAGTGTGACGCATCACACTTGTAGTTTTTTTAATGTGCGATCGATACGCCTATCGACGCTAAAACTTTGTTTTCCCCTCTCTAGTACGCATTCGATGGGTCATTGACTTCACTGCAACGAAACAACGAATGCATCGTCTTTTAAACTAACACACTTTCATTCAACACGATTACGAAAATCGATTCGTTTATCGTACAAGAATTTTTTCTACTTCACGCCCGGCACCCAAGTCTTCACTTCGACCGGCCGGCCGCTCTGCGTGCGGAAGATTTTTTTCTTCGCGACTTGCGACGGTGCCGGTGCTTCACGGCTTTCCAGGAACGAAACGCTCATTTCCTTTAACGTCATTTCCGCGCGCGGTCCGCGCTTGATCGCATTCTTATATGCGCTCGTATCTTTTGTGATCGTGTCCAAGCGCTCCATCGACATGTGACCGAAGCGCCGCCAGATACCGGACAGAAAATCCTCGACTTCGAATGGAAGAAACAGTTCTGCATCGATGTCCGGACGGCCGCGCGAAAATGCCATGTGCACATTCGGTTCCATCGGTCCGATTTCGTCGGCCACGAAAACCGCGGGCATCAGCTTCCGGCCTTTATGAATGATGCTGTAGTACGCCTGCGAAAGGAACAGCAGCCGCTGCAGCTTTTGCGGCTGCAGATATTCATTCTCGTTGAGGGCCGTATCGGCAAACCAGAATGCGACATCGAAAGCGTTGCTGACGTCAGCGGGCATCGAAACGAAATCTCCGAGTAGTCGTGATCGGCTGTCAGACTAAGCGTTAATGGTAAACCGAATCTTTACGGGATGGAACGATGGACTGAGCCGATCAGGCGAGCGTGTTCAGCGTTTCGCGAGAAAGTTCCGATGCGGTTGAAAGGACTTCCGCATTCGCCCGATAAACATTCTCCGCTTCTATCAGTCGTGCAATCTCTTGACCGAGGTCGGGCGCGAGACCGCTCCCGATCACCTGAGCGTCGACGGCGTTCGCACCGCCCGGGTTGGTTCCACTTGTCAGTGATCGTTGGGCGACGGTTGTCGCCTCGTAACCGGGCGTGTTGATGTTGACGATGTTCTCGGCAGCACTCGCCGCGCGCGTTGAGGCCGCGCGCAGGCCGGAAGTCGCAGAATTAATTACGGGTGTTAAAGCCATTTCGATCGTCTCCGTGGCGGAGAATATCGAATCGAAAGATTTGCCGAAGTGACGCCTGTCACGCCTTCAGCAACGCCGTTGTCTGCGAATATCAGAGATTGAAGCTGAACGTGGTGCCGTTGATTGGCTGCTGGCCGGAGATAATCAACGCGTTTGTCTCATACGTTTTGATCACGCTCGACACGGGCTGGTTGACCTGGCGTGCAGCCCCCTTATCGCGGCGGTCCGTCGAGCTGGGCGGCGCCTGGTCTTCGAAAATCCTGGCGAACACCTGCGTGTCCGCCGTGAAAAGACGGTCGAAACCGGGGTCGCTATATTTCTGGCGGCTGCTGCCACCTTCCCCGCTCAGGGTCGAACGGCCTTGTTCGTTCTGGAAGCCTGACGCGGCAGCGTCGAACGAGATGTTGGTGCCGGCATTGAGAGCGTCGACCTGCGACGTCGATACGGACGCCACACGCGAAGGCGCACCCACCGCCCGCGTCGATTGTGCGGGCGCTGCAGGTGCGACAGCCGTTGGTTTGGGTACAGTGGCCATTAAGCCAAAACCCTCATCGTCCAGTTCCAACCCAGCACACCCTGTACGCGCACCTCGGGTACACGTAGCAGAACATACTACACAGGGTTAACATTTTACGGATTCAGGCGCTGAACGTCAATATATCCGGGGGTTTCGTGGTTAATACCTAGTTGTGGGTCGAACAGGTCGTATTCCACGTAAAACTCCATTTAAGGCGTTAAAATCTGGAAAATCAGTTTTTGAGGGTTTCGCTCGGGTAGAAACGGCCGGTCCCTCGGATAATATCCAGGGCGGACACGTTGTTTGGCGAACACGGCTCTTCGTCCCGACCGTTCAATGAGCCCTCGCGTAGGGATCGGCTCTTGGTGTCCATAGAGTGAATTTTCTGCTCTGCGGCTTCCAACCCAAGGGTGAGCTCACGGATTTGCCGCTCAGCACGGCGAAGCGACTCTTGCATTGGGCCTATATGCGGTTCGAGTGCCGATTGATTCTTGAGATCGAGGCGCCGTGCGATTTCACTGGTGAACCAGAGTGCGCCGAATGCCATGAAAAACGCGACCACGGCGAGTAAGATGGACATACTGTTGCTCCGTATCCTTTCTGGATAGTGAGCAAATTTAGTGCCTTATAAATGAATGGAGCGTTAATAACTCAGTTGGCCACGACGCGGTTGCGGCCTTCTTCCTTGGCGGTATAGAGGGCGGCGTCGGCTCGGTTGAGGAGATCTGCAAGCCCCTCGTTCGGGTCACTCAAGCAACTTGCACCAATACTGACCGTAAACGAAATGGTCTGGCCGTCTTCGAGTGCGACTGCTGTCGATGCCAACCGTGTCCGCAGACGTTCCGCTGCCTCAAGTGCGGTTTCGAGCGGCGTTTCGGGCAGCGTAACCGTGAACTCCTCCCCACCGAACCGCCCCAACACGTCGACGTCGCGAAGCTCATCGATGCATGCATTCGCCAGGGCCCTCAAGACGCGGTCGCCGGCCTCGTGACCATATGTATCGTTGACCTTCTTAAAATGATCGGCGTCAAGCATCAGCACACAGATAGGATGCTGGTAGCGTTTGCAGCGTGTCAGTTCGCGTTCGGAAATTTCGGTATAGCGGCGGCGGTTGTTGACGCCGGTAAGCGGGTCTGTGGTCGCCAGCCGGCGCAGTTCCTCCTCCATCATCTTCCGGTCGGTAATATCGGTATAAGACGCGATGAACTCGCCCCCAGGCATGGGCGCGCCACGGATCTCGATCACGACACCGTTCGGCCTTGCATGATCCATGCGGAATGCTTCACCTGCATTGAACAGCTCGAAACGTGTTGCGATCTGTTCTTCAAGATTGTCAGCGCTGAACTCGCCGCATTCCGCCATATGCCGAAGCATGTCCATCAAACCGACCCCTTCCACGACGAGGTCTTGCGGCAAATCGAACAGCTCAATGAAACGCTCGTTGTAGGAAACGAGATTCATGTCCTGATCGAATAGCGTGATTCCCGGGTCCATATTGTCGAGTACGCCCTGGATGATCTCGGCCTGCTTGGCGATATGTTCGTCCGCTTCACGCTTCGCTTCGACGAGGCGCATGTGCGCCAGCACCCGATTGACGGTGCGTGGGAGGAGATCGAGATAACTTCCGTCGGTTTCCTTGATCACGTAATCGGCCGCGCCCATCCTCATCGCCTCGACGACGACGCTCAGTTCGGAAGAACCGGACACCATCACCACCGGGGTTTCCTCGGGCGAGAGTTGCTTCAGTATCTCAACACCCGACATACCCGGCAGCATGTGATCGAGCAGAATGATATCGAAGTTCCCCGACTTGCCCAGCTCCAAGCCCATTTTACCTTCATCCGCAACCGTGACCTCGAAGCCGTCACTTTCAAGCCGGCGTTTGGCCATGCGGGCGACAAAGGCGTCATCTTCGACATACAGAATCCGCGTATTCATCTGGGCGTCAGCCTTTCAGAGACTCGATCTTGGCGCGAACAGCGTTGAATTCCGTTCTCAATGTATCGGCGATTGCAGCCATCTTCGCCGTGTCTTCCGCCGTTGACGTTTTTTCCAAGGCCTTGGCGGCTTCGGCAAGGCGTTTCGCCCCAGCCGTGCCCGCAGAGCCTTTGAGCTTATGGGCGTGCGAGCGGATGGCATCGCCTTTTCGGGTCTCTACGGCGTTTAGCAGGTCGTCGATCACGTTCTGATTGATGTCCAGGAAATCACCCAGCATCTCCAACAACATCGCCTCATCGCCATGACAGATTGCCCGCAGGATGTCGAAATCGAGAATATCGTCATTGTTTTGCGTCGTGGATGAACTTGTCTGTGGTTGTGGCATCTCAGCCGGGACGTCACCGCCCGGCAGCCATTTGGCGATTTCACCCGCAAGGGCATCCAGTTTCACCGGCTTCGACAGATACCCGTCCATTCCGGCGCGCAGGCAGTTCTCGGCTTCGCCTTGAAGCGCGTTCGCGGTCGCCGCGATGATGGGAGTGTGATTGCCCGTCGCCTCTTCGGCGGCGCGTATGGCAGCAGTCAGTTCGAATCCGTCCATCTCCGGCATATGACAGTCCGTCAAAACCAGGGCGTAATCGCCTTCTTGCCACTTGGCGAACGCCTTGGCGCCGTCTTCGGCCAATTCAACGGCGTACCCGAGCGTATGCAATTGACGCATCAGAACTTGCCGGTTCACCGGATGATCTTCGACCGCGAGGATCAGACGACCGGCGGCCCGGGCTTCATCGATGGAAGGCACCGCTTCAGCCGGGGTCCGGTCATCCGGCCCGCTGGAAACGCTGATTTCAGCAGGGTCGATCCGACCGGCCGCGACGCCGATCAATTCGATAAGCGTTCGTTCCCGGTATGGCCTTTGCAGTTCTACGCCAGGATGTTTTTTCGATTTCGACGACAGCGGCTGGTTCTTAAGACGCACGATGCCGGGCGGGTTCTGTATCGCCATTTCATCGACGATGGCTGAGGCGAGTTCGTCTGCGGTGCCGCCACTGCCTGGCCAGTCGTCGAGTACGGCGACTTTAAACATCGCCGAACGCTCCAGCATATCGCCGACTGTTTCGGCAGTCGTATAGCGGACATTGTTGTGTTCGAGATAGCGCTCGATGATTTCCCGTTCTTCGGCATCGGGCACGCAGACCAGTACGCTGATATCGCCGAGATCCGGTGGGCGGTCGTCGGCTTCGGCGTCCGCAGGCGCCTCGCAAGGGTCGAACGGCAACTCGAACCAGAAAGTCGACCCCTTGCCGAGTTCACTCTCGACACCGATGCGCCCACCCATCAAACCGACGAGCCGGCGCGAGATCGATAGACCAAGCCCGGTCCCCCCAAAGCGCCGCGTGATCGATCCTTCCGCCTGGGTGAAAGCCTCGAAAAGCTTTTGCTGATTTTCTTTAGAAATACCGATTCCCGTGTCGCTGACCTTGAATAGAATGCTCATTGCGCCGTCACGCGGTTCGGATTTCTGAACACTAATCATCACCTTGCCCGCTTCCGTGAACTTGGCGGCGTTACCCGCGAGGTTCATCAGAATCTGGCGGAGACGGACCGGGTCGGTCGTCACCCACGATGGCAAGTCGGGATCGCTGAAAGTGATGAGACTCACGCCCCTGCCCTGTTTGCGAATGTTGGGGGCCAATGTTTCGGCAACGCCGTTGACGATCTCGGATAGTGAGACCGGGACCTGTTCAAGATCCATGCGCCCGGCCTCGATCTTCGAGAAATCGAGAATATCGTCGATGATCCGAAGCAGTGACTCGGCGGACTCGCGGACGGTCCGCAGCATCTGCCGCTGGTCCCGCTCCAGTCGCGTCTGCTCAAGCAGTTCGACCATCCCCGTCACCCCGTTCATCGGCGTGCGGATTTCATGACTCATGGCGGCGAGGAAACTCGACTTCGCCTGGTTAGCGGATTCCGCGATCTCCTTGGCGTCTTGAAGCTCCATTTCCGCTTCCTTGAGCCGCGTGATATCGACCATCACACCGGCGACACCATTCGATTTGCCGTCGGCGTTGATGAAGTGGGCCTTTTCGATCATCACGTGGTGCATCTTGCCGTCGGCGAAGCTCTTTTCTGTCTCGTAAGAATAGCGTTTCTTACCGAAGCCGGTGGCGCGGTCCTGCGGGTCGTACCGCTCGGCAAGGTCGGGCCGGTCGATGTCGAAGGGCGTTTTGCCAACGACCTCGTCAGGGGGCAGACCGACCACCGCTTCGAACGCCGCGTTGGCACCGGTGAATTTACCGTTGTCGTCTTTATAAAAGACCGGGTTGGGAATGGTATCCAACAAGGTGCGCTGAAAGATCAGTTGTTCTTCCAACCTGACTTCGCGGCGTTTCAGAGTCGTCACAAGATAGTCGAGGGCGCGTCCCATGCTCGCGATCTCATCGTTCCCTTCCGTCGGGATTTCGTCATCCCTGCCCTCGACGAACGCTGACATACTGGATTGCAGGCGCAGCAAGCGCCTGATTACGTTCCGATAGAGATAGACCATCGCCCCTGTTGCGACGATGAGGCCGAGGATCGCAAACACCAGGGCGTTGCGTTCAGAGGTCTTCCCGACCAGTCCCAATTGTTTGCGCTCGGCGGTGATCGCGGCGACCACACTGTCGCTTAAAAATTTCGCGGCGTCGGCATATTCTTTCGCGAGTGGTGAGAGAAACACCGTATGTTCGGCACGCAGCGACTTAGAAATCTGCTCCCTGGCAGTATTCAACACTACGGTTTCGGTTTCCGGTACCTGTAATTGAAGCCGCTCGGAGACGGCCTTGCTGCCGGCAATCGCGGCATTGATAAGCTCAACGAGATTGCGTTGAGGTGGCCAGCGGTCGGCGCTGTCCATGCTACCGGCGATGTCCTGGATCGTGGCGACGTGTTCGGCCAGACGCGCCATGTCGACGCGTGCGGCGAGACGCCGTTCGACCAGCTTTTCGACCCGCGCATCGATGCGCTGATCGTCCATGTAGATATATCCGCCAATTCCGAAGGCGAGCACGATGAGCAGTGCGAAGACAGTGTATACCCGTGCAGCGACCGAAAACTTCATTCCATATCCAGTCAATTATGCCGCCGCTTCCGACCGCACACGAAGTTTTCCCTGACCCGGAAACGACTCCAGCACCCGGGATACGACCGTGCTGTTACCGGTTTCAGGGTTGAGTGCAACGCACGTCAGCGTGATATCAAATGGCGCCATCGCCCTGACGGCGGCAAGCGCGATACTCTCACCTGTTTTGGCTTCCAACGTCCAGACCCCGCCACCATGGTTCTTGCCTTTGGAAAGGATCGAACCTGGCGGCATCTCCCCGATCGTCAGCGACAGTGAACCATGCCCGCCCGGATCGAAGGTTTCCGCATCAAGCCTCAGAGACATTGAAGGCATGTCGATACCGCTTTGTGGCGGTCGCTTGTACGACTGTCCGACGATCACCGATTTTCTCAGTGGGAACGAGCTCTCTTTTTTGCCATTCTCCAACCATCCTACGTGAAGGGTTGTGACCCCTGCCCGTCCGATTGGCGGTAACATCGCTACGTTCGTGCAATCACGCGCGGCCAATTGCCAGACCCCTTTCCCGAGATTCCGACCACGGGTAAGCAGAGCACCGGGCGGAATTCCGTTCACCCTGACTTCAACCCCCGTAACACCGGCAAGTCCTCCAAGTTCAACAGGGATAAGGTCACGTGTGTTGTCGATGCCCCCTTTTGGGGCAATATGCGGCAGGCGTGGCTCAAGCTCCACTTCCGCACCGCTCGGTCCCCTGACGCTCATATCATGCCACTTGGTAACTTCGATCCCGAGCCGGCCATAGATTTCGCCGTTATGGTCGGCGGGTCGAGTCCGGATGAAATCGCGCAGATTGCGTAGCTCATTGATAAATGCCGGGCGTTGCAAATCGTTGAAGGTGGCATCGACGACCAATACGCCGCTTGTTTCCGCCTCATCGTTCGCTTGCTTGTCCGTCGTATCGGCACCGGCCTCGACCATCAGATCGTCGGTATCTTCTGTCCCCGCATCAACGACATCGTCCAGAGGGAATTCTTCGGCTTCCTGGGTGGGCTCAGGCTGCGGTGTCAAAACCCGTTCGGTCTGGGTGATCGACTGGAAGGTTTCCGTGCCGGGGTCGAGCGCCGCGCTCGGTTCGGACATTTCGGATGGCGTATGGGCAAGCATGCCCGCTTCACCCTCGGGCTCAGGGCTGGATACGGAATTGCGTTCGGGTTCAGGGAACCGTTGTTTCATTGCGGCCCGCACATCGACGACGAGATCGCCACTCCACGACAGACCATCTTCGTTCACTGTACCATTCGCGGTGATCGCAGGTGAGCGCGGCGAGATCTTCGTGCCGTCGATGTCGATCGATTTCAGAACAGGTGGGGGTGCGCCCTTATCCAACGACTCGTAGCGCATGAGGATTTCAAAAGGCAGGCCACTCTCCGCATACGGGACAAGCAGGGACAGGTCCGTTGTCGCCGCTTCAGTCCAGTTGACGACTCGGTCATAGGTCGCCACGCCGTCGGTATAAATGCTGATACGGGTTTGTCCGGTGCCACCGCCCGTCAGGTTGACGCAAAACGCAGAAGCGGGATCGACAGGCTGATTGGGGTTCTCCACTTGTATCGTCGCCGACTGTGGCGGTGCACCCGCAATCTCCATTTCAATATCGAGATCGAAATCCGGTGTTTGTTCGGGAATGACGACAGCGAGCGCGGAAAGTGCCGATGCCGGCACCGACCAGACCCCGTCTTTCAAATCCCCAGCCGTCAGGATCGCGCCTTCGGGCAAACCGGAGAAATGGAGCATGATGTCTTTTAGTACGTTCGGATCCTCGGTGCCCACCGATACGTCCAGATCGATCACCACCATCATTGGCGACAGGACCGCCTCGGGTTCGTGCCCGGGTTCGGAAAGTGCTTCGTGCTCCGGTTGGTCGGTCGTTTCTGGTACATGCGTTTCGTCAGGCTCGGGGACCGGCGTTTCCCGTGCCACTGGCTCAGGGTGACGCTCCGGCGCTGATATTGGCTCCGGCTCTGGGTCAGGCAATGGGTCAGGCTCCGGGGCCCATTCCGTTACGGGTTCGCTGTCGGACGATTCCACGACGGGCTCGGAAATACGCTCCATCAGCATTTCAGTAGCCCCGGCGTCTGTGAATTCATACCCCGTCAATTCGGTCCATGGTGTTTCCGGATCGTCGCCGACGAATACACCCTTGAGCATGACCGAAAACGGCAAGTCGATTCCATCGGGAATCATCGCGGCGACCCCATAAAGGTCAGCCGGTTCCAACTGCCAGAAGCCTTCCTTCATCGCGGTACCGGCAGTCAAACGGACGCCGATGGGCAGACCGCGAATCTCTATCCGTTGGAGGTTGCCGCCTTCCGCGACGACGACCTCTTCGGGGAGGAGAATTTCTACTCGCCTGGCCTGCGACTTTGGGCCAAAACCCAAGGGTAATGGCGGCGCTGCGTTGGCCTGCGATTGACGTGGCGCACCTATGACGGCCGCAAGCCAAGCCGTCCCCCCCGGGCCGGGGACGTTTTTCTCTTCTGCGCTTGTCTCGTCGTTGTCGATCATGCAGGTCCTCTCACTGTACCACCCCGAGAGAATCGGCAACTTCTCTCGCAATGAGTTGCGGTTAGCCAGTCAACTCGCGTAGTCTAACCGGGTCATGGCTGACGCGCGATAGTCCCTTTTGACCAAGCACTAGATTATAAGACGAACACCTTAGCATGGCCGAATCTGCGCATATCCTCGTTGTCGAAGACGATGCATTCGTCCAGAAGGCATTACGCCTGTATCTGGAGGGCGAAGGCTATCGGATCACGACGTGTGACAACGGAACCGACATGCACGCATTGATGGAAAAGGATCCCGCCGACCTGGCAATCATGGATCTTAAACTGCCGAACGATGACGGTTTTGACCTGACGAAGCAGTTGCGTGACAAGTATTCGGTCGGGATCATCATCCTGACCAGTAAGGACGACGCCATCGACCGGGTCGTCGGTCTTGAGATCGGGGCTGACGATTACGTCACCAAACCCTGGGACGAGCGCGAGCTTCTGGCGCGTATCCGCAGCGTGATGCGCCGTGTCAACGAGCGCAAAAGCGCAGCCAAGGGCAGCGACAGCGAACAGCGTGTGGTGACGTTCAGCGGCTGGTTTTTGAACCTCGATAGCCGGGAACTGAAAGACCCGGACGGCAAGAAAGTGGAATTGACGTCCGGAGAATTCAGTCTGCTGAATGAATTTATCGAAAAAGCCGGCCGTGTTTTATCCCGGGATCATCTGTTAAGTGCGATCTACAGCCGCGATTGGGAACCGTTCGATCGTTCCATCGACGTGCTCGTCACGCGGCTGCGCCGCAAAGTCGAGGCGGATTCCCGCCACCCCGAAATCATCAAGACCGTGCGCGGCACCGGCTACATGTTTGCCGCCGCCATCAAGAGAGCGGACTAATCCCGCCACGGTAACGAGGCCAATCCATATGAGTGAAGAAGAAGACCGCCATACCCTGAGCATTCAGCTCGCTAACCAGATCATCAACACCGCGAACAACCGCTTGCAGGAGGGGATGGATCCGATCGACATCGCCGCCGGCATGCGCCACGCGGCGGCAAACTTCACCGCTTTTGCGGTCGCCAACTCGGAAACACCTGACGATGTCGATCCCACGCACTTTGCGGAGGAGTTCCTGCAAATCTACGCCTATTACCTGGAAAAGCACGTGACGCCGAAACAGGTGGAATCTGGTTTGGACGCTCTGATTAAGCAAGTCCGCGACGAGAGCTGAACGCGGCTGCCCGGCTGAAACCCGCCCTCAGCGCCGTCCCTGAATTTTTTTGAAAAATATATGGCGTTCACTGCGTTTCAGGCTTGATTTCCCCCCCCTGAATGGCTACGAACATCGCCGACCGCGTCCCCTTCGTCTAGCGGTCTAGGACGCTGCCCTTTCACGGCGGAAACACGGGTTCGAGTCCCGTAGGGGACGCCAACTTATTTTTTCTCAAGAAAATCAATAAGTTGAGTGGTGGAAAAAGGTCGCTTTCCACCCACGTTTTCCACCCACATCTGATAGGGAATATCCCACTTGTTGTGGGTATGGAGACCTAGTTTGTCTCTTGCCTGATCATATTGGCGATTACTTCTTCCGATTCCAAAACGTTTAGCGATTTGTCATCGCGCAAGACCACCCTAGTCAGGTCGCCACCACCAGGGTTCCGGACATAAACTATTTGATCTGGGTTCACGTAAACTGTGTGCTGACCAGCCAAATCTTCCGTAGTCAATTGGATCAACGTAGCCATTAGAACTATTCTCCGATGTCAGGTTAGTAGAGATGTAATAGCCCCATAGATGGGTATAACTAAAGAAAGGCGGATACCACCAAGCCCAGGCCAATCAAGATAACAATAATACTAACAAAGAACCCTACAGGGCCTTGGAACACTTTTGCCCTATTGGACTCGTAGGTCCCAACGCCTGTTTTCAAGCTCCAGAATATTAGTACCGCACCTATAATGCCTTTGATCATCTAATCACTCCAGAAACCGTCGCTATCAGAAGAAGCGCGCCGATAACGAGTATAACCACAACGCCAATTTTATCCCGCGCATGGAACTCCCGGTAGCTATCAAACAACCACTTCATGGTGTCCTCCTGTCCCGAAGGGTATCATAGGTTTCACCAGATTAATGACTTGAAATTTACCGTCCCGCCTTCTCACGCGGCATCCCCGGCATTGATCAGACGATAAACCGACGACCGCCCGATCTTGAGTCCCTTGGCGATAGCAGAAGGCCCCTTACCGGCCTTATGGAGTTCCAGGACCTTCTCCCGGTCTGGACTGAGGCCGTCCCTTCCCTTCGTAGACGCCATGCGCCTTGGCTCTGATAATGCCTTCCTGTCGTCGCCAGAGAACGTAAGGCTCTCCTTGTGAAACCTCACGCTAACCCCGCGTCCCTCAGAACCCTCCAGGAAGCTCTTTAGGTCACGCGCTAGGCGGACAATCGAGTGAACATGGACGGTGTCCACCTCTCGAACGACTGTCGGGAGTGAACGTCAGATAATACGCCAAGAGATTCGTGCTAATTTATATTCTTTCCGGGTACGCGTCCGGAACCACCAGCATCACAATTTGCTGGCGGATGCTTTCCGCGTTCCGTCGATAAATACAATCTCCGACGATTGACGCCCCTGCTTCGCCAGTTCGTTGTGTGCATCGATCAATCGCTGGTCCTTCTCACCCATATTACCAACGTCAATAACCACGTAGTACCCACGAGCTGTTTCCTCTGCCTCCTCATAAGTCTTCAACTGCTTGGTGTATCCATCAACAACCTTCGGGTTTCGAGAAAGCTTGATTTCGACAAGTACGCGCCCCCCGAAGCCGACTGACATCTTGAAATCAACAGGGCCATATCCGCTCTCAGCTTCAGGTATCAGATCGATACCATTTGCCTTACAATACGCGTAAGCAACCGCGAAGAATAATCGTTGTGCCGCCTTTTCCGGCCTGGGCCTCCCCTCGTGATAGAGTTCCTCGGAATACCGCCGCTTCTCGATCAGGAACTTGAACTGGGTGATGATTTCTTCGACCACCTTAGCTACTGCTTCAACAGTCGGCTCCGTCGGGCCTGGGACGCCGGTCGCTAAATGCGGTGCAATCTCAGACGCGATACGTTTCCACACGAAAAGCCCCAAACGGTCTCCCGCAAGATCATAAGCTTGGGCCGACGCTCCTTGCATGATCTCGATGAAAGTCTTGAAGTTATCGCCGTCACGCATCAACCAAGACTTCAGTTTGTCTTTTTGTTCCAGTGTCCGGCGCTGCCATATTTGTGCGATCTCGTCGTTTGCTTGATCACGAAGACGTTGATTGTGATCTGCAGCCTCCGAAATCTCTGACCAGTCCTGTGCGATAGGCAAATCGCGCAACACGTCCGTCGGCACAAGGATGACCGGCGTCCGATCAACCGAGTACGGATTGACAGGTAGGAAGGTAGCAAAGCGAGCCCCGCTCCCAACTACGATTTCAAACTCCTCTGTCTGTACGCTCAGGTCATCAAGGATGCGCTCATTGAAGGTAAGTAAATCTGCCATGATGACATTTGTCGTCATATCGCTAACCCGGTCAGGGCCGATACCGGCCTCGAACAGGCTCATAGCGACGAACAAGTCGGGATCATCCACACCAATCTCGATGATTTCCCGTGCCGTCCGGATCATTTCATTGGTGATCTCAGCACCGGCGCCACTTCCCGCAATCGATGATGAGCCGTACCCCAAACACGTCCCTTT
This sequence comes from Rhodospirillales bacterium, assembly GCA_017644185.1. Classification (GTDB taxonomy): domain Bacteria; phylum Pseudomonadota; class Alphaproteobacteria; order Rhodospirillales; family Casp-alpha2; genus UBA4479. The sequence continues at coordinate 1,030 of JAEPMA010000021.1, read as the reverse complement.
GATTTCCGGAAACTGCAAAAGTCGGAGTGCGCTTCGCCACCCGACATCCATTTCCGCCTTCGACTTGGCGAGGAGTTTGATCACCCGCGTGAAATGATGGTCGTAAGACCGAACAGCACCATCCGACATTTCTGGATGGATGCTATCTTTGAGCAGCATCGGATCGATAAACAAGGGGGTGTCGACGTTGAGACATGGGTCAAGTACGCCGAAATGCTCAAGTTGCATCGGATCGACTTGAAATGCCGTTGAGAACTCTATGACCTCGGTGATTTTTCCCATCACGCCTCCTTGCGACACGGCTCGGCTTCCGCTCGATTTCAGCACGGAAGGCGTCAGTATATCTGCAGAATCACTGCGACACTATTGGCCTCGAATATGACATTTGTTCGCCGATAAGCATGACAAAAAAATCTCTCTGTGGTAGTAATTTGGGAACAATATTATGGTCGCAGTGATCAGCCCAGGGGGCGATATATGGCTAAGAAAAAATTTGTTTGGAAACAAAACTTGCTCAAGGTGCCTTCGGCTATTCTCGGGAAAATCGAAAGGGCCAACGAGACCACATGGGTCGTCGCAGCAGTAAAAAAGATTCCTGCGTCTGATATTGAAACTGGCACTTACGAACATCTCGATATTCGGTTTAGAGATGGGGTCCTCGATTTCCCTGGCCGGGTACTTCCTCACCCGAAGGTGGGCCGGTGGTCAAAGATCAATGTGGACGGCAAGGAAATTGTGAGAAAAGACCTGCCGATGTACCCGAAGACCTTCGCGTTTGAAGCCCCGAACTGGGGTGATTTTTCAAACGGCACTCACACCGTCTACAACGAGAGGATGGTCTATCCTCGCGATCTCATCCCACCGAAGTATGTAGATATTGTGATTGATCTTATCGATGAACAACAAACATCCGCTGGAACGGAGTTTGTCTTCCGATTCACCGTCGACGAGGTACTGATCCTCCCCCACTGAATTGGTCCACCGGCTATGATAGGAAACGGAGGATCAAAGATGGCAACCAAACGACACA
>JAEPMA010000020.1:0-27500 GCA_017644185.1 Rhodospirillales bacterium | reverse complement strand
AACGACTTCCCCACTGTCTCCAACATCGACTCAGCGAAATTGAAGTCTCCGTGAAGATGCGGAGTACCCGCGGTTAGACGGAAAGACCCCGTGCACCTTTACTACAGCTTCAGAGTGGTACTAGGGAATAACTGTGTAGGATAGGCGGGAGCCTTTGAAGCGTCGGCGCTAGCTGGCGTGGAGGCACCCTTGAAATACCGCCCTTTTGTTCTCTGGTATCTAACCGCGGTCCGTGAAACCGGATCCGGGACCCTCTGTGGCGGGTAGTTTGACTGGGGCGGTCGCCTCCCAAAGAGTAACGGAGGCGCGCGAAGGTGGGCTCAGGCCGGTCGGAAATCGGTCGTTGAGTGCAATGGCATAAGCCCGCCTGACTGCGAGAGCGACAGTTCGAGCAGAGACGAAAGTCGGTCATAGTGATCCGGTGGTCCCGCATGGAAGGGCCATCGCTCAACGGATAAAAGGTACGCCGGGGATAACAGGCTGATGATCCCCAAGAGTCCACATCGACGGGATCGTTTGGCACCTCGATGTCGGCTCATCACATCCTGGGGCTGGAGCAGGTCCCAAGGGTTCGGCTGTTCGCCGATTAAAGTGGTACGTGAGCTGGGTTTAGAACGTCGTGAGACAGTTCGGTCCCTATCTGCCGTGGGTGTTGGATACTTGAGAGGAGCTGCCCCTAGTACGAGAGGACCGGGGTGGACGTATCTCTGGTGGACCTGTTGTCACGCCAGTGGCACAGCAGGGTAGCTAAATACGGACGGGATAACCGCTGAAGGCATCTAAGCGGGAAGCCCCCCTCGAAACAAGGTATCCCTTGAGAGCCGTGGAAGACGACCACGTCGATAGGCTGGGTGTGGAAGCATGGCAACATGTGTAGCTGACCAGTACTAATAGCTCGAAAGGCTTCAGAACGCGCTCGTGCGCACGGACGAGCGGAACCCATTCAACGCATAAAAAGTAATACGCCAAGCAGCTGACGCGCCAACCGGCTTAACAGGCCACATTCCGTGGCAGGAATGGTTGGGCGAGCGGCCACGTCACGACAGTGACTGGCACGACAAACTTGGTTCCAGACAGAAATCATACAGCCGCCTCGTCACCAAGGTGACGGGCACGCTGAGGTCAGCCGGCTTCGACGACCTGGTGGTCATGGCGAGGGTGCCCCACCCGATCCCATCCCGAACTCGGACGTGAAAGCCCTTAGCGCCGATGGTACTGCGTCTTAAGGCGTGGGAGAGTAGGTCGCCGCCAGGTCTTCAAAGCCGGTCATACCAAAACATATCGTTCCTCTTCATCCTTCTCACGCCGGTTCGGACACGCGCTTCAGGCCCGTATCGGCGCCATGAAGGAAGATCACGCGGGATGGCGCAGCCCGCCTGCCGAGGCGCAAGTCGAGGCAGAACAAATAACCGCTACCGGGCCCAGCCCGGCAGATAAATTGACGCGGGATGGAGCAGCCCGGTAGCTCGTCAGGCTCATAACCTGAAGGTCGCAGGTTCAAATCCTGCTCCCGCAACCAATAAATAAGGCCCCCTCCGCGGGGCCTTATTTATTGGGTCCGAGGGGGTGAATGAACCTGCTGGTTCTGCCCGAGAAGCCTTTGCAAACAAAGGCTTCGATGGGGACGTGAGGCGCTAAGCGCCGAAACGACAAATCCTGCGCCCGCAACTGTCTTGCGGCCTACGGCAGGTCATGGATCCCCGCCTGCGCGGGGACGCTCCGGCCCTAATCTCGCGATGCTCGATAACGGCCCATAAGCGATCCTGCGCCCGCTGCGCATAGCGGGCGGTACGCCTTCCCATTAAATAAGCCTTTAACGGCAAGTCTCGGATCGAGAGCAACGATCAGAACGGTATCCTGCCGCTGGACGGTGCCCGGTCAAAGTGCGAGGCTTGTCGTCGTGAGTAAAACGAAGAACAGCCTCAAAGGGGCCCCGACGTTAAAACGCCGGTGGCGTTCGGGAAAACGACAGGCAAACCCGGGGGACCAGTGGTTTGCATGACGGGAAGTGCGGCTTCAGGTCGGGCCAACGGCTATGGCCAATGTCGATAGTGGCTTTAACGGCATGGATTGAAAGAGGAACATTAATCAATGGCACGGATCGCGATCGCCGGTTTTTTGCACGAGACCAACTGCTTTGTACCGATGCGGACGGACTATGAATATTACGCCAAGGGCGGCGAGTTCCCACCGTTGGCACGACGCGACGAGGTCATCGCCCGGACGACAGGCGGTTCTTTCGGGATGTCGGGCTTCCTTGATGCCATCGATAGCAGTCACGAACTTGTGCCACTGATTTGGGGGCATGCCGGCGCTGGCGGGTACGTCACCGATGAGGCCTTCGAGCGCATTGTCGGGGAACTCGTCGGCATGCTGTCTCAGCAAATGCCCGTCGACGCGGTCTATCTGGATTTACACGGCGCCATGTGTTCGGAATCCTTCCCGGATGCCGAGGGAGAGTTGCTGCGCCGGGTCCGTGCCGTTGTCGGCAGTGCCGTGCCGGTGGTCATCACGCTCGACTATCACGTCAACATCACCGAACAGATCGTCGAGCATTGCGACGGCATGGCCATCTATTTGACCTATCCGCATATCGACCGGCAGCATACGGGCGGGCGTTCAGCAAGAATTCTGATGCGAATCCTGAAAGAGGGTATCCCCAGCGGCAAGGCGATACGCCGGATACCTTTCCTGCTGCCCTTGAACTTCCAGTGCACCCTGGTTGAGCCGACCAAGGGGATCATCGAGGCGTCGGTGGCGGGCGAAGGCGGTGAGGTGCTGGATCTCTGCTATGGTGCAGGATTCCCGCCATCGGACCTGGCAGAGTGCGGGCCCGCCGTGGTCTGTCACGCCTATAGCCAGGCGGCGGCGGATGCGGCGGCTGATGAGCTCGCCGCCATGATCATATCCCGCGAAAGTGACTTCGCCGAGCCATTGCTGGATCCCGATGCGGCAGTCAGCCAGGCGATGGAAATCGCCGCCGGCGCCGACAAACCGGTGGTCCTGGCTGACACTCAGGACAACCCCGGCTGCGGCGGCACTTGCGACACGACCGGACTGCTTGAAGCCTTGCACCGTCACGGCGCCGAAGGCGTTGCCATGTGCGTGATGTGGGACGCGGCCGCTGCCGAGGCCGCCCACGCCGCAGGCATCGGCGCCGAGGTCACGCTCGCGCTCGGCGGTAAACATGACATTCCCGGTGACAACCCCTTTCAGGGGACGTTCACGGTCACCGCATTGAGCGATGGACAGTTTACGACCACGGGCCGGAGCATCCCCGGACGTAAGATTAATCTCGGGCCGACGGCGGTATTGCAGATCGGCGGCATTTCCATCGTGGTCGCATCGAAGCGGATGCAGGCTTACGACCAGGATATTTTCAAGCATATCGGGATCGACCCGACGAAACAGAAGATACTGGCATTGAAGAGCACGTGCCATTTTCGGGCCGACTTCGATCCGATCGCCGCGCAAACGCTCATCGTTTTGACGCCGGGTGCACATATCGTCGATCCGCGTGCGTACCCGTACAAAAACCTCCGCCCAGGTGTCAGGTTGTTGCCGGAAGGGCCGGAGTTTCGAATTGAATAGCCGCTTGGGCGGTGCCGCATTCAGGATTTCTTGCGCCGGTCTTCTTTGATCGTGACCTCACGCTGCGGGAACGGAATCTCGACGTCGTTCTCCTGCAGCGCTTGATAGATCATGAACAAGAGATCGCCGCCGATCCGGTTCTTGCCGTCGTCGACACCTTCCATCCAGAACTCCACCAGAATTTCGATGCCGTTCGCGTTGAAGGCCTGTATTTCTGCATCCGGGCGTTCCTCGATCGGCAGATCATCGCCGCTGAGCACCCGGGGATGTGACGAGACCACGTCGCGGAGGATCGTAAACAGCTTCTCGAGATCGGTCCCGTACGCGACCTCGAACACAATGGGGTAGCGCTGTTTTTGATTGTTATGGGTCCAGTTGGTGAACGCCGTCGTGATGAAGCGTTCGTTCGGAACCATGATGTCCTTGCCGTCATAGGTCTCGAGCGTCGCCGAACGCATCGAAAGCTCGCGGAGCGTGCCGGCGCGTCCGTCCTCAAGCTCGATGTAATCCCCGATGGATATCGAGCGGTCGAGCAGAATAATGATCCCGGAAATGAAGTTCGAGGCGATCTGTTGTAGACCGAAGCCCAAGCCGACGCCGATTGCGCCGCCGAACACCACGAGCGCGGTCAGGTCGATCCCGGCGATCTGCAGGATGATCAGCGAGATCAGCACGAACAGGCCGATCTGGAAGGTTTTGAGAACGAGTTCCTTGGTCGTTTCCGTCAGCGTTTCCCGGCGGCGGATGAAGTCGACGCCGCGCTGGTTCGACAGTCTGCCGATCCAGAACAGCACGATCCCAAAAATGACGGTGCGGGAGAGGGCGTATAGGGTGAAGTGGATGTTGCCGAGGTCGAAGCTGATTTCCTCAGCGACGGTGACCATGTCGTCCAATAGACCGATCCCGTAAAGCACGACCAGGGGCGACAGCACGAGAAGCGAGAAATACCGGACCGATTGACTGGTCGAGATGCGCGTGGCGGCGATGTAGATGATGGAGAGGAAATTGATCCCCTGGACGAGCTGAACCAGCCATTGCTGGGCGAAGAACTCCCTCGATATCGCGACGGCGATCCCCAGAAGAATGGCGTTGGTGACCGGGAACGTCAGGTCGCGGAGGTGGTAGGTGGCACTCCCCACACGTGCCTTGATCGCGCCGCTACGGGTTTCTTCGTCGGCTTCAGACGCGCGGACAATCTGACGTTTGATAAACCTGGAGACGAACCACGAACAGAGCGCCGTCACGGCGATCGCCAGAATCTGCAGATAGAAGTCCGAACTATGGACCGTGGTGTTTAAAAGCTCGGGCAAGGAATCGTCCACACGAATGTCTCCGGTTGCACTGCAGAATAACAGAATATGAGATCGCGTGCCCGCTGCCAATCCGATCCGGCAAACCGGAGGCGACCCTCAGGTGGTGGCGCTTTCGAAGCTGAGGCGGAAGAACGTGGTCTTCTCGGGGGTGACTTCTATGGTGAGGTTGCCCTTCATGGCCCTCATGATCGCAAGGCTGATCGGCAGGCCGAGGCCGGCGCCATGGTTACGGCCGGTCCGGTTGCCGCGCGCGAACTTGTCGAAGATCGAGGTTGAAAGTTCGGGCGGTACACCGCCCCCATTATCGATGATGTCGATCTGGATGAAGGTATCGATCCTGCTCGTGCGCACGAGAATCTCCGGCAAGGGTGCCAGATTGTATTTAACCGCATTCGATAGGACGTTGATCAGAACCTGACGCAGACGGTCATCGTTCGCCTGGATCCAGAGCGGTCCGTTTTCAAGGTCGGTTCTTATTTTTACCCCCGCACTGCGGGTCATGCCGGCGATGGTGTCGAGCGCCTTGTGGACGGCGTCGTTGGCGTCGATCTGGATCAGGTCGAGCTTGGAGACCCCGGCCTCGAGACGGTTGATATCCAGAATCTCATCCAGCAGCCGCGTCAGGCGGAGGCTTTCGTCATGGATGATGGAGACAAAACGCGATCGGTCCTTGTCCTCGATCTGTTCGTCCTTCATCAGGATTTCCGAGAACGAGCGGATCGAGGTCATGGGCGTGCGTAGTTCATGGCTGACCTGGCTCAGGAATTCGTCTTTCTGTGCATCGAGGGTGCGTAGGCGGTCGTTAACGACGCGAAGTTGTTGCGCGGTCCGTTCCAACTCGGCAGATTTCTCCTCCAACTGGCGCGATGTCTCCAGAACCTGTTGGGTTTCGTCGGCGATGTCGATCAGCTCTGTGATGCTGACGGTCTGCCCACCCGCGATCCGCGTCACCATGGCGTGCGCGGACGCCGCCCCGATCGAGCCGGCCAGCTCGCGTTCCAACCGGGCGACGACCGCGTCTGTGGGGTGGGGCAGGCCACTCTCCATGCCCTGGCTCGCAGCCATTTCATCGAACAGCTTTTTCGCCGGATTGCCACCCAGAATGCGCTGCGCCAGCACAAATAAATCCTCACTGTCCGCGACCTCGGCGGAGATATTGGATGCTGATCCCGTCGTCGATTTATAGACGTCGACGAAAAGCGCCGCTTGAAGACGCTCCAGTCCGTCTGGCGTCGACAGGCTTGAGAATACGACGAAGCAAAGCGCGTTCATGCCGACGCTCCAGACGACGGCATGTACGAGTGGGTCGAAGTGATCGAGACCGAAAAGCGCTTCCGGGCGCAAGAGCGATATCCCGAACGGTCCGTGATCGATGACGTTGGCACTCAGGATAAAGTGGCCGTCAAAGCTTGGCAGGAAAAGGGTATACGCCCAGAGGGCGAAACCTATCACCAGGCCCGCAATGGCGCCGGTGCGTGTCGCACTCCGCCAGAAGATCCCGCCGATCAGGCTGGGGAGGAACTGCGCCACGCCGACGAACGCGATCAGGCCGATGGCGGCGAGGGCGTCCGACCCGCCGCTCAGATAGAAATACAGAAAACCAAGACCGAGAATGGCGGCGATGCTGAAGCGCCTCGACGTCAGCAGCAGATTTCGCACATCCCCGCTAACGGCACGCGAGGGGAGCAACCGAAGCGCCACCGGCATGACAATATGGTTCGACACCATGGTCGACGCCGCGATGGCGGCGACGATGACCATCGAGGTCGCCGACGAGAACCCGCCCAGAAAGGCGAGCATCGCCAGTTCGTTCCGGTTTTCCGCCAACGGAAGTGTCAGCACGTAAAGGTCGGGGTTCGATCCCGCCGGCATGACGCTCTGGCCGACCAACGCGATGGGGACGATGAAGATCGTCATCCCCAGCATATAGAGCGGGAACAGCCACGACGCGGTGGCGACGTGGCGCTCTTCGATGTTTTCGACAACGGTCACCTGAAACTGTCGGGGCAGGCAGATGATCGCCGTCGCGGAGAGAAATGTCAGTGTGACCCATCTGGGCCCGAAGATATCGCCGGCGCCCTGGATGGTCTCGGCGGAGACCCCCTCGAACACATCGTGCAGGCCGTCTGCGACGATAAACGTCGCGAACACGCCGACCGCGATCAACGCCAACAGTTTGACGATGGCCTCGAGCGCGATGGCCGCGACCACGCCATGGTGGCGTTCGTTGGCGTCCAGGTTGCGAGTCCCGAAAAGAATCGTGAACAACGCCATCCCGGCGGCGATCCAGAACGCGGTTTCCGTTCCGTCATCACCCCCAACGATGACCTGATAGCTGTTGGTGACGGACTGAAGCTGCAGCGCGATATAAGGGGTGATGGCGATCACGGCGATCACGGTGACGAGGACGGCGAGACTTGGGCTTTTCCCATAGCGCGACGAGATCAAATCGGCGATCGACGTGATCCTGTGGGCGCGGCCGATCCGGACCAGTTTCCGGAGCAGCCACCACCAGCCGATGAACACCAGCGTCGGCCCCAGGTAGATGGTGATGAACTCGAGCCCGTTTCTGGCCGCCGACCCGACGGCGCCGTAGAACGTCCACGACGTACAGTAGATCGAGATCGAAAGGGTGTAGATCACCGACGAGTGCAGCCAGCGGATCGGCTTGCGCCGCGTGCGGCGGTCGACGATGAACGCGACGACGAACAGTAGGGCAACGTAGCCCAGGCAGACGAACAGCAGGATATTGACGGAAAGCATCAGTTCGGCGCGTTATCGCGATCAGGTGGTCCCGCAGGCTTCTCGCCATCTCGAAGCGGGCGCGCCAGCATGGCGCCGCCGACCACGAGCAATCCCCAAACACTAAAAAGATAGACGAGGGCAAACGGCAGGCCGAACACGGTGGTGTCGATTTGCGCGATGCGCACCATCGGCGGCATTAACAGGACGACGCCGACAAGCAACAAGGCGACGGAGCGGTCCCTGATCTTGCGCCGGGCCAGTTGCAGATCGGCATTGTCGACCATGGGCCCGGATATCCGATTACTGGACGCGCTTTTCGGCGAGCTGGCCGATGGCGCTGATGATTTCGGAGTTGGCGAACGGTTTGGTGATGAACAGGTCGGCGCCGCATCTGAGCGCCGTTTCCCGGTCCTCGCGCTGCCCCTTGGCGGTCAGCATCAGAACGGGAAGCGACCTGGTCGTCGGTGATGCCCGTAGCCGTCTCAAGATCTCATAGCCGTCCATATCCGGCAGCATGACGTCGAGCACCAGAACGTCAGGCGGAGTATCCAGAGCCGAGCGCAGCACTTTAGGGCCCTCGGTCTCGACTGATACGTCGTAGCCCGCGCGTTCGAGCAGAAACGTTAGTGACGTGAGGATATTCTCCTCATCTTCGGCAAGCAGTACACGTGCCGTCATGGTCAGCATTCCCTCCCGGTATGGTATCCGTCTTGCGCGGATTTCGAAGAATTAGACGGCAAATTGCCGGACGCTTCAACGTTTGTATTCGACGACCGGCCTGCTCAATTGTCTGTCAGCGGATCGGTTACCCGGTGGCGGCACTGCTCCCTGGGGCAAAGCCGGCAACTCGGGCCGACCTCTTCCAGGCGGGTGTCGTCATCGGGGGCGTAAACGGTTTCGAAGGCGTCGTCCTCACTCACTGCAACCATGTCGGTGACGTAGTGGCGGGGCGTGCCGTACTCGATCTTGCTCTGGCTGATGGCCTTGGCGATGAACACGAACCTCGCCCCCGACGGAAAGATGGCGCGTTGCCGGAACAGCATGTCCGGTGATTGCTGGGCTCGGAATAACACCCACAACGGGCAGGCGACGGCATAGCGTGGTACGGGCAGGCGCTCGAGCCGGTGCATCCGGATAATTGTGCCCGCCGCGTTGGCGCGAAAGTATCCGAACGCGGGCGTTGAGTCGTCATTGGGAAGGGCCGTCAGCCTTTGGCAGACGATGTCCGTATCGCACGCGAATTCGGCACTTAACGCTTCGATATCGTATTTCATGGACGTCGCGGCAGCCTTGAATGCGTCCATCGGAAGCAGGATCGCGGCGGCCGCATATTCGATCAGTTGGGCACGGGCCCGGCGCTCGCCAGCGGCCGTCGTGATCTGCGGCTGGTTGCGGATGATTTCGTCGATGGTGTCGGAAAGTTCGGCGCTCGCTGCGTCGAATGCCGCCTGGCGGCGCATACCGAGCCCTTGGCCGCCGATCTTCTTCCCCAGCGCCGCGCTCTCGTGCTCGATCTCCTCGAAGTGGTTGGCGCGGGACTGAAACAACGCCTCGACCTCGTCGACGGGCGTGAAGACCTTCTCGCCTTCCTCCGCCTTGTCCAGATAAACGGCGAGGGCTTCGGCGACATCGGACAATGCCCGGCTTTCTTCGAAGATGATGCGGTCGAACTGCTCGCGCCGATCGTCGGGGATATCCGAGTAGTCGTTGATGATTTCGCTGACCGAGCGGATGGCGGCGATCCGGCTCAGCATGCGGTGCACGTTCTCGCTCAGGAACGGATCGTTCGATAGCCTGTCCGACAATATATATGCGCGCTCGGTCGCTTCGCGTTCGGAGCGCGCCAATGCTGCAATGCCACGCGCCCAGCCGGGGAACCGGCCAATCAGTTCGTTGATGCGTTCTTCTTCCGCGCCGAGCCCCGAAAGGGCGGGGAGGTGCGCGATCTCACCCAGCGTAATCGAAAGCCGGCGCTCCGCGACGTCGTCCAGTTCGCTCAATGAAATGTCGAGCGCGCCCGCGATCTTGCCCAATAAAGGGCCGGCGATGCGGCGTTTGTTCCACTCGATCAGGTTTAGATACGAGGGCGATATGCCGACTTTTTTGGCCAGTTCCGCCTGCGTCGTGCCGAGTTCGCGGCGCCGCTGACGGATACGAGTCCCCAGAATAGAGCTAAGCACGAACCCCTCCCGATTGTTGCGCTGCACAACAGAATCTGTGAATGTTTAACAACTTAACATTTCTTGTTGTTGAAAAATTTACAAAATTATACATAAAAGTCAGATAGATACTAGACTCTTTACATCAATCCTTCATTGTGTCGCACAGGATGACATCATCCTCAAGTCTCGGGCCGCGCTTTTCAGGTTTGGCGGCCTTCAGGGATATGTAACGAATCGTTTTGGGAGATCCATTATGAGTAAGTTTACGATCAACCGCCGGAGTCTACTTAAAGGCACGGCGGCCGTTGGTGTTGGTCTCGCCACGCCGACGATCTTCTCCAGCAAGTCATGGGCCGCGGGCTACACCAACGAACCGAAGGGCGGCACGGTTACCTTCGGCTTCAACGTGCCGCAGACCGGTGCGTACGCCGACGAAGGTGCGGACGAACTGCGCGCCTACGAACTCGCCGTCGAACACATCAACGGCGGTGGCGACGGTGGCATGCTGAACACGTTCTCGTCGAAGGCGCTCAAAGGGGATGGCGTCAACGGCAAGAAGGTCGTGTTCGTGACCGGTGATACGCAAACCAAATCCGATGCGGCGCGCGCCAGCGCCAAGCGGATGATCGAGAAAGACGGCGCAGTGATGATTACCGGTGGTTCGTCCTCCGGGGTTGCGATCGCCGTCCAGGGTCTGTGCCAGGACGCGGGCGTCATCTTCATGGCCGGTCTGACGCACTCCAACGACACCACCGGTAAGGACAAACGCGCCAACGGCTTCCGTCACTTCTTCAACACGGAAATGTCCGGCGCCGCGCTCGCGCCGGTGCTGAAAAATGCGTTCGGCACCGACCGCACCGCCTACCACCTGACCGCCGACTACACGTGGGGCTGGTCGCAGGAAGGCTCAATCAAGAAGTACACCGAACAGCTCGGCTGGAAGACGGCCGCCGCCGTCCGCACGCCGCTCGGCGCCGGTGACTTCTCGCAGTACATCACGCCGGTCCTGAACTCCGGTGCCGACGTGCTGGTTCTGAACCACTACGGCCGCGACATGGTCAACTCGCTGACCGCCGCCGTTCAGTTCGGTCTCCGCGACAAGCAGGTCAATGGCAAGGACTTCGCCATTGTCGTGCCGCTCTACTCGCGTCTCATGGCGCAGGGTGCGGGCGAGAACGTGAAGGGCATCTTCGGCTCCACGAACTGGCACTGGTCCTTGCAGGACGAAGGCTCCAAGGCGTTCGTCAAGTCGTTCGGTCAGAAGTACGGCTTCCCGCCGTCGCAGGCCGCGCACACCTGCTACTGCCAGGCGCTGCTGTATGCGGATGCCTGCCAGCGTGCCGGTACGTTCATGCCGTCCGGTGTCGGCGCCGCCCTCGAGGGCTTCAAGTTCGACGGTCTCGGCAATGGTCCGACCGAGTATCGTGCCGAAGACCATCAGTGCTTCAAGGACGTCCTGGTCGTGAAGGGTAAAGAAAACCCGACCTCCAAGTTCGACGTGCTCGAGGTGGTCGAAGTGACGCCGCGCAGCCAGGTTGAATACCCGGCAAGCATGCTCGGTGGTGAACTCGGCCCGTACAACAACGGCGGATGATCATCATTCGATGACGAAATTGGTCGCCCCGGAATAAAGCCGGGGCGGCCATCCGTCGTGAGGACTAAAAATGGACGCAATCTTACTTCAGATATTGAACGGTCTGGACAAGGGCGGTGCTTATGCCCTGATCGCGCTGGGCCTGACGATTATTTTCGGCACCCTCGGTGTGGTGAACTTCGCGCATGGCGCTTTGTTCATGCTGGGGGCTTTTTGTGCGGTATCCATCAAGGCCGTACTGGGCCTCGAAAAGGTGACGCTCGATCCCACGCAAACTACCGCTTGGGGCACACCCCTTGAAATCCGCCAGCCTTATGTCGAGGCATGGTTCGGCGACCTCGGGGCGACGCTTCTCGAATATTCGGTGCCGGTGTCCATCCTGATCGCGATCCCCGTGATGCTGCTGATCGGCATCATTATGGAGCGTGGTCTTATTCGTTATTTCTATAAACGTCCGCACGCCGAACAGATTCTGGTGACCTTCGGTCTTGCGATCGTCCTGCAGGAGATCGTCAAAAGCATCTTCGGCGCCAACCCGATCCCGCAGCCTGCACCCGACAGCATGCAGGGCATGGTCGATTTCGGCGCGTTCCTGGGTCATGAAGCGGGCAACGTCGTCTATCCCATTTGGCGGATGACGTACTTCCTGTTCTCGCTCGGCGTAATCGGATTGGTTTTTGCCTTCCTCCAATTCACCACGTTCGGCATGGTCGTCCGTGCCGGGATGGCCGACCGCGAGACGGTCGGGTTGCTGGGGATCGATATCGACCGGCGCTTTACCATCGTCTTTGGGATTGCAGCCATCGTGGCGGGGCTCGCGGGTGTTATGTACACCCCGATCCTGAGCCCGGACTATCACATGGGGATGGACTTCCTCGTACTCAGCTTCGTCGTCGTCGTGGTTGGGGGCATGGGCTCGCTCGGCGGGGCGGTGCTCGCCGGCTTCATGCTCGGCATCCTGCAGAGTTTCGCGTCGATGAACGAGGTGAAGGAAATCATCCCGGGCATCGACCAGATCATTATTTACCTGATTGCGGTGGTCATTCTTCTGGTCCGGCCGCGTGGCCTGATGGGCCGCAAAGGCGTGATGGAGGGATGACATGAGATTCATGGGCATGAACAAACAAGACTGGATCCTGTTTATCGGCTTTTCCGTCGTGACGCTGTTGGGTCCGATCATCTTCTCGCCAATCGGTGCGGGCTATCCGGACCTTCTGCAGAAGTTCGCGATCTATGGGATCTTCGCGCTCGGCTTCAACATTCTGTTCGGGCTTACCGGGTATCTGTCATTCGGTCACGCCGCGTTCCTGGGCGTCGGGTCGTACACCGCCGTCTGGACGTTCAAGCTCTTAAGCATGAACCCGATCCCGGCGATTATCTTTGCGACCATCATCGGCGGTTTGTTCTCGGCGGCGATCGGCTTCATCTCGCTCAGAAGGACCGGCATTTACTTCTCGATCCTGACGCTGGCTTTCGCGCAGATGAGCTACAATCTCGCATACTCGGTGCTGACGCCGATCACGAACGGGGAAACCGGCCTGCAATTGACGCAGGACGACCCGCGCGCGCTCGACGTTGCGCTCGGCCGCGACTACGGCGCCGTGCTGCCGTCGTCCGACCTGTTTGGAATCGATATGACGGGCTATCCCGGGTTCTATTTCTGCGGCGTGATGCTGATCATCTGTTTCTTCATCTCGCTCAGGATTTTCCGCTCGCCGTTCGGCATGATGCTGCGCGCGGTGAAGTCGAACCAGAACCGGATGAACTACACCGGTCTCAACACGCGGCCCTATGCCTTAACGGCGTTCATTATCTCGGGCATGTATGCCGGTCTGGCCGGTGGCCTTCTGGCTGTGACCGACCCGCTGGCGGGTGCCGAGCGGATGCAGTGGACGGCGTCGGGTGAGGTCGTGCTGATGACTATTCTCGGTGGTGCAGGGACGCTTCTGGGGCCGGTGATCGGCGCCGGTGTGATCAAGTACTTCGAGAACATCTTCTCGGCGTTCAACGACAACATTCTCGAACAGGCATTCTCGTTCCTGCCCGAAACCCTGCAGCACATCATGGTGCAGGTGTCGTCGCTGTTCGTGGGCGAGGGCTGGCACCTGACGCTGGGTGCGTTGTTCATGCTGATCGTGATCTTTCTGCCGGGCGGCTTGATGGAGGGGATGCGGCGTATCCGCAATCTTTTCGTATCGAAGCCACCTGGTGGAACAGGGTCGGGCGGCAGCGCCGACACACCTGTGCAGAACCCGGCGTGAGGGCAGGACAATGAGCATTCTGAATATCGTTGACCTGAACAAGAGCTTTGGCGGCCTGCGCGCCCTCAGCAACGTCAACCTGAGCATCGACAAGGCAAGCGTGCATGCGATCATCGGCCCGAACGGCGCCGGTAAATCGACGCTGTTGAACTGCTTCGTTGGCCGGCTCGAACCCGATACCGGTTCCGTCACGTTCGACGGCAAATCTCTGCTCGGGATCAAGCCGCACGAGATCAATCAGCTCGGTGTCAGCCGTGTGTTCCAGACCCCCGAAATCTTCGGCGATCTGACGGTGCTCGACAACGTGATGATCCCGGGCTTCGCCCGCCGGGACGGGGCTTTCCGCATCAATGCCTGGAACCCGGTCCGGCGCAAGGGGCCGATCGCCGAAAAGGCGATGGCCATGCTCAAGGACGTCGACCTCGACGACAAGGCCGACCAGATCGCCGGTCAGTTGTCCCGCGGCGACAAGCGCAGGCTCGAACTTGCGATGTGCGTGGTGCAGGATCCGAAACTTTTATTGCTGGATGAGCCGACGGCCGGGATGTCGCGCGCCGACACAAACAAGACCATCGAGCTTATGCAAACCATCGCCAAGCGAGGCGTCACCATGGTGGTGATCGAACACGACATGCATGTGGTGTTCTCGCTGGCGCACAAGATCAGTGTGCTTGCGCAGGGGACTGTCATCGCCGAGGATTTACCCGAGAAAATCAAGGGGGACCCCCGGGTGCAAGAAGCCTATCTCGGAGGGGCCCATCTATGAGTGTGTTGCCAATGACCGAAAACAAGCCAAGCGATACGGATAGCGTTCAGCCAGCGACGACGGTAGACGGCGAGGTGGCGTATTTCTCGTGTCAGGATATTCATGCCTATTACGGCGAGAGCTATATCGTTCAGGGGGTGAGCTTCGACGTGCGCGAGGGGGAGATCGTCGCACTTTTGGGGCGTAACGGTGCCGGTAAGACGTCGACGCTGCGCGCGCTCGCACGCGTCGATGACCCGCATCTGACCCAGGGTCAGGTCTGGCTCGACGGCAAGCCGCTGCACAGCATGAAGTCGTTCGAGGCCGCACGTAACGGGATTGGGCTGGTGCCGGAAGACCGGCGCATCATTCAGGGGCTGACGGTGGAGGAGAACCTGAAGCTGGCGCAGATCGCGCCGCCGGTCGGCTGGTCTCTGGAACAGATATATGAACTGTTCCCGCGCCTCGGTGAGCGTCGGAGTCAGGAGGGGACGACGCTTTCCGGCGGTGAGCAGCAGATGCTGGCGATCAGCCGGACCCTGGCGCGGGACGTCAAGCTGCTGCTGCTGGACGAGCCTTACGAAGGGCTGGCGCCGGTGATCGTGCAGGAGATCGAGAAGACACTCGAGCGGATCAAGGATCTCGGTATGACGACGATTATCGTCGAGCAGAACGCGATCGCGGCGCTTCATCTCGCCGACCGTGCGATCATTCTCGATATGGGAACGGTGGTGTTCGACGGCACCGCGCAGGAAGTCTTGGACGACGAGGACCTGCGTCAGCAATACCTCGCGATTTGAAGTTGTTGGCGCTTTATACGATTTGTTTTCCCAGGTGTTGCGAATTTCGCAACCAACTCAAAACCCGGCCTCGTGCCGGGTTCTTTGTCAGCGTGTTTCGCCGGCGAAGGCGCGACGGTCGAAGGTGATTGATTTGACGAGCGCGTAGACCGGTTTGCCGGGCCGGAGTGCGAGATCGGCCACCGATGCGCGTGTGATCCGGGCCCGCAGTCTTGCGCCGCCGATATCGACCAATGTTTCCGCGTAAGCGGTCTCCGGCTCTTCATTGATTTCTGTTATCTTTCCGGCGATCACGTTGCGGATGCTGATGCCTTTCGGGCGTTCGGTCGCGAGAGAGACATCGCGGGCGCGGACGCGCAGCCGAATTTCATGGCCCGGTCCGGCATCCACCAGGGGGATGTCGATCTTCTGACCATATAACTCGGCGTGCGTGATCTTGAGGGTGTCATCGTGATCAATGACCCTGGCGGTGACGATGACACCGGCTTCGAACCGTCCGGTGGCCGGATGAAGGTCGAGCCGTTCGAGCACCTGGCCGACTTCTCCCTCGGCGACCTTGCATCCCTTGTTGAGGACGATCATGTGTTCCGCGAGCCTGGCCACTTCCGACATGTCGTGACTGACATAAAGAATCGGCATCGCGAGGCTGTCCTGTATCGCTTCCAGATAAGGCAGGATTTCGTCCTTGGCGAAGCGGTCGAGGGCGGCGAGCGGTTCGTCCATCAACATTAAACGCGGGCGCGACAGCAACGCCCGGCCGATGGCAACGCGCTGGCGTTCACCGCCGGATAGTGCCGTCGGGGTTCGGCCCATCAGGGGCGCGATCCCCAGAAGATCCACCACGTCATCGAAAGCGACACCGTTGCCGCCGTCTTCCCGGGATGTCCGTTTGGCGCCGTATGTCAGGTTGCCGGCGACGGAAAGATGCGGAAACAGGCTCGCTTCCTGGAACACATAACCGATCGGCCGCCGGTAGGGCTTGCGGAACACACCCGTTTCATCGTCCTGCCAAATATCACCGCCAACGCTGAGCCGCCCCGGAAGACGCGTCAGGCCCGCGATGCAGCGGAGCACGCTGGTCTTCCCACACCCTGACTGCCCGAATACGGCGGTGATCCCGCGCGTCGGCGCGGTGAATGCAACGTCGAGCTGGAACGACCCGAGCGTGCCGTTAAAAGCGGCTTCGATGGCGTTCATTCGCCGGGCCTCCAGAAGCGCTTCTGAAGCAGCGTCATGGTCAGGATCACGGCGAATGAGAACACCAACATACCGCCCGCCAGGATGTGCGCCTGCGTCCACTGCAGGGTTTCCACGTAGTCGTAGATCGCGACTGATAAAACACGGGTTTCACCCGGGATATTGCCCCCGATCATCAGCACCACGCCAAATTCCCCAACCGTGTGCGCGAAGCCGAGCACCGCGCCGGTCATGAAACCGGGACGCGCCAAGGGGACGGCGACGGTCCAGAATGAATCCCAAGGGGATGCGCGGAGTGTTGCCGCGACTTCCAAGGGCCGCTCGCCGAAGGCTTCGAACGCATTCCGGATCGGCTGCACGACGAACGGCATGGAATAGAACACGGATCCGATGACCAGACCTTCGAACGTGAACGCCAGCGAGCGTGCGCCGTAAAGACCGGCGAAAGCGCCGCCGGGGCCATCCGGACCGAGGGCGACCAAAAGATAGAACCCGAGCACGGTCGGCGGTAATACGAGGGGGAGGGCCACGACGGTGGCGATGATTTCCTTGAACCTGGACGTCGAACGCGCCAGCCACCAGGCAATGGGGGTGCCGATCAACAGCAACGCCACCGTGGTGATGGCCGCCAATTCGATGGTTAGACGGATCGGCGACCAGAGTTCGGAAAATTCCAGCATCGTGGCTCTTTCCTAGTCGCCGCTGCCGTAGCCGAACTTGTTCTTCACGGCAACGGCGTCGGGACTGTGCAGAAACGCGAGAAAGGCTTTCGCAGCCTCGTTAGACGCCCCGTGTGTCAAAAGAACGGCGTCCTGACGGATCGGCTCATAAAGATCATGGGGCACTATCCATCGCGAGCCATCTTTGTGCTCAGCAACCTGAGACAGCGCGACGAAGCCCACCTCGGCGTTGCCGGTTTCGACGAACTGATAGGTTTGCGCGATATTCTTGCCTTGCACGAAGCGCGCGGTGAGGGTGTCGCGTAACCCCATCGCCTCCAACGCCTGAATGGCTGCAGCCCCGTATGGGGCGGTGACAGGGTTGGCGAGCGCGATCTTCTCGAACCGGGCGAGGGTGAGCGTCTCACGCCCGGCGACCAGGGCGGGATCTTTCGAATAGAGGACGATCCGTCCGAGTGCATAGGTGAAACGACTCCCTGAGACGGCTAACCCTTCATCCAGGGCTTTCTTGGGTCGCGCCTGATCGGCAGCGAGAAACACATCGAACGGGGCGCCGTTCCTGATCTGGGTGTAAAGAGTGCCGGTCGAGGCGAAGCTGAAGAGCGCCCGATGCGACGTTTGCTTGTCGAACAATACGCCGATTTCCTTCGCCGCCGACGTGAAATTGGCAGCGACGGCAATGCGCGCCTCGTCTGCCGATGCAGGGATCGCGATAAACGTTGAAAGGACGGCCACCAGACCGATGGTGCGCAATCTAAGTTTTTGAAACATATGCCTCTCCGAAATGGTCAGCTGAACATATCGGATAACTATAGGGATGCCGACGACTCCGCAACCGTTATTTCCGTTTGGCCATATCGGATAGTGACTGTTTGAGGCTTTCCATCTCACCGGCGATGGCTTGATCGGTCAGGTCTTCCATGTGCCGGTAGCTGTCGAGCACCTTTGCGCCCATCGGTGTCAATGTGGCGCCACCCCGGGCGTTCCCGCCACGGCTGGTTTCGACCATCGGCTCCTTGAAAAAGGCGTTCATCTCCTCGACCAGGGACCAGGCGCGCTTATAACTCATGCCCATGCGTCGGCCGGCGGCTGCGATTGAGCCGGTTTCGCGTATACCGGCGAGGATATCGGCCTTTCCGGGGCCGATTGCGATGTCGGTCTCGAGGACGATACGTAGCCGAGCGCCGGTGGTCTTGTTGCCTGCCTTCATGATTTGGTTATAGCCCGCACCGTGCGGTCTGTCACTCGGAGGACATGGCCGAAATAGCTCAGGCGCTCATCGCCTCGTGAAGTGCTTCCTGCTCGAAGTACGTTTCGCGGTAGAGTGAGACGGCCAACTCGTGCGTCGCAATCGCGCCCGGATCGAGTTCCGATACCGGAGGATTGACAGGCTCGAAGTGTCCGTACCGGTCTTCCCCCCGGACCAGCATTCCGGCGGTCCGGAACTTCCCAGCGGGTCTTGCGCTGGCGGGCACGAAATTGAGTCCCATGCCGATCCGGCGAAAGCTCGAAATGTTCGGTCCCGAGCGATGCGGGCACATCCCGTGATGCATCGAGAACTGGCCTGCCTTCAACGGCATGGCGACGGCCAGGTTCTCGTCAAGCGGCACGGTAATCCGCTGGCCCGCGCGATTGACACTGTTCTCCACCACGTGCGCAGCGTGCGGATACTGATCGAGATGCCCCGGCAGAACATCCATGCAACCGGCTTCGACCGGGGCGTCGCTGAGCGCCACCCAGACCGTTATCTCTTCTTTGGGGTCGAGCCCGTAATAGGTGGAATCCTGATGCCAGTCGGCGATGGTGGGGGTGTGCGCCTCCTTAATAAAGAAGGTGCTGGTGAAGACCAGGATGTCCGGGCCTAGAATATCTTCGACCGGATCGAGAATACGCGGATCCTGCGCGAGCCGGGCCACCCACGGCAGAATGAGGTGTGGCATCGTGCGCCACTTGAGTTCTTTGGATGCGTTGACGGGGGCCCCCAGCCAATCTTCGAAACGGGCCAATCCCGCCAGGCAATCCTGACGTTCGGCGTCATTTAGAAACTGAAACGGAAACAGGTATCCGTCGCGCCGCCAGGCGTTCAACTGTTGTTCGTTCAGAGCTTTCATCGTCGGGAGATCCTGAGGAAGACAAAACTTGAATGCCTACAGGAATACCATACGCACTGATCGGCGTATAGTTAGCCTAGTTGATGGCGGTCTTCGGGAGCGGCGGGTCGGTATCCGGTTCGGGTGACACGCCGATCTGCTTCAGAAACGCCTCGACCGCTTCGGTGGCATCTTCGTTCGCTTCCTCCTGTTCGGGTGCTGGCTCCTGTCTTATCCGCTTCGGTTTGGCAACGGGGACGTGAATTCGCTCGCCGACGGCCATGTTCATCGTCGATGCGAGGAGAGCGGTGTCGATCGGCTTGATAACCACGGCGTCCATGCCGGCCTCGTAGAAACCTTTGCGGTTCTCCTCCATTGCGTCCGCGGTGAGGGCGATAATCGGGACCGCTCTCTTGTCCGAGTCCATCTTCCGGATCATGCGTGTCGCGTCCGGCCCCGACATGATCGGCATGCGGACGTCCATCAAGATCAGGTCGAAGCGTCCGGTCTCATGCTTTTCGACTGCGGCGCGCCCGTTGTCGGCGGTTTCGAACGTATGGCCGAAACTCTTCAGGATCGCCGTCACGATCTGTTGGTTCATGTGGTTGTCGTCGACGACGAGAACATGCAATGGACGGCGCGCCACGAAGTAGGCGGATGTTAAATCCTGGTCGGTGCGGGCCGAGACGTTCGTTGTTGCGGGGATATAGGGCAATGAGAACCAGAACGTGCTGCCTTCACCATAGACACTTGCGGCGCCGATCTCACCTTGCATGAGGGTCACGAGTTTCTTGCAGATGGCGAGTCCCAGGCCGGTGCCTTCGAACTTGCGGGTGATAGACGCGTCACCCTGGCTGAATTCGGTGAACAACGTGCCCAGTACGTCCGGCTTGATGCCGATCCCGGTATCCTTGACCGAGAAGTAGAGCTTCGGTTTTGTCATATCCGTGCCCGCCAGACGGCATTTCACGGTGATCGAACCGGCTTCGGTGAACTTCCTGGCATTGCCGACGAGGTTGATCAGGACTTGCCGAAGCCGGGTTGGGTCGAGGTTGACGCCGACCGGCAGGTCGTTAGGTAAATCCGTCTCGATGTGTACCGATGCGGAGCTTTCCATGTTTTCGTCGGAGAAAAAATCGACGACTTCGGCGATCAGCGACGGCAGGTGGAAATCGATGTATTCGAGTTCGACCTTTCCGGCGTCAAGTTTCGAAATGTCGAGGATATCGTTGATGATGCGGAGCAGGGAGCGCGCCGAGCCCTTGATCTTGCGCACCAGGTCGCGGCTTTTGTTGTCCATGTCTTCGTGCAGCAGCAGATCGGCAAATCCAATGACACCTGTCATCGGCGTGCGGATCTCATGGCTCATCGTCGCCAGAAATTCGGATTTGGCGTTGTTAGCGGCTTGCGCGGCTTCGTGCGCCTTCGCGAGTTCCAGTTCTTTCTTCTTTTCCGTGGTAATGTCGGTCCGTATCGCAACGTATTGGAATGGTTTTCCGTCCGCATTCAGGAAGGGGACGATCGTCGATGTCACCCAGTAGGATCCACCGAGTTTCTTGCGGTTCTTGATTTCGCCGTGCCACACCTTGCCGTTGGCGATGGTGCGCCACAGCTCGCGGTAAAACTCGGGTGAGTGCTCATCCGACTTGAGCAGCCGGTGATTCGAACCGATCAGTTCTTCGCGGGTATAACCCGAGATCGAGCAGAACTTGTCATTCGCATACGTGATGTTGCCCTTGGTGTCCGTGACGCTGACGATGGCATGTTCGTCAAGTGCGAGCTTCTGGTAGTCCAACTCGGTGACTTTTTCGGAGAGTTCGTCGGCCTGGCGGTTGAGCGTGATCACCATCGCCAGGGTATCCGCCACACGTTCCAGGAACGCCTGGTCTTCTTCGAGTTTCCGTGTGCCGTCCGGCACGTAAAAGACGATGCCACCGAGCACATCGTCGTGCGAAAGAATGGGGATGTTGTAATCGCCCCGAGGGAGGATATCGAAAAATGCGATCTCGCGCAGATCGTCCATATTACGTTCGGCGACGAGTTGGAAAACGGTGTTGCTTTTGCCGTCCTTGCGGCTGAGGAAGATGCCGGCCTTCGGCAGGATCGATAGCCAGCTCAGCGTCAAAAGAACATCGAGGCAGTTGCCAAGAACATCATTCAAGGGGATGGGCCGGATTGCTTCACCCAGTAGCGTATTCAGTACCTGATTGTTCTCTGCGGTCCGGTCGAATGTTTTCGTCATGACGTCCCGTTCAGTTCCTGTGTTAAAGCGGCGGCCACAAGTTTTCGATCGGCCCGCTGATGTCTGCGTACAACATAGGCAGGCTATGTAAGCGTGCGATTTCCCCGCTAACCGGTTTTGTAAAATTATGTAAGCCCCACGGGCGGGGCGGTGCGCCCGTCCCAGTGCCTGTCGAACGAAATTGATGCTGAGTATGCTCGACCGGTGTTCCCGCCGTGCTGATTTGGCCGCTTACATAGCTTTACAAATCAGCATCCGGGAAAAACAGGCGGATTACAGCCATATGTCATTGTTTGACGAGTGGATGTTGCAGTTGCCACGAGAAATTCTGTTCAGTTGGAACTGCCCGGTGACCGTTGCCGGGTCGAACGACGATGCGGGCAACGTTTGGAGGCACTTAATGAAAGGCCAGGTTCAACCGATACACGGCACCGCCGTTCGCAAGGTGACCGTTACGAAGAAAATCAAAGATCAGCCTAAGACCCCGGTGCCAGCCGTAGACGCGAAGGGTCGGGACGCGAACGAGCTTGGCTCGATCGTCGATTCTCTGAACAAGTCTCAAGCGGTTATCGAGTTCGACATGGATGGAACCATTCTGCATGCGAATGACTTGTTCTTGCGGGTCATGGGCTACACCTTGGATGAGATCAAAGGTAAGCATCACCGCATGTTCGCCGATCCAGCCTTTGCGGCGAGTGCCGAATACAAGCACTTCTGGCAACGTCTCAATGCCGGAGAATATCAGGCGGCGGAGTACAAGCGCCTCGGCAAGGGGGGCCGGGAAGTCTATATCCAGGCGACCTACAATCCAATTTGCGGTGCAGACGGCAAGCCCTACAAAGTCATCAAGTTCGCAACCGACATCACCGAGCAGAAGCTCCAGAACGCCGATTATCAGGGACAGATCGAAGCCATCGGAAAATCGCAGGCGGTGATCGAGTTCGACATGGACGGGACGATCCGTCACGCCAATGATCTGTTCTTGAATGTAATGGGGTACACCCTTGCCGAGATCAAAGGCAAGCATCACAGCATGTTCGCCGAGCCGGCTCTTGCGGCGAGTGCCGAGTACAAGCAGTTCTGGCAAAGGCTCAATGCCGGTGAATACCAGGCGGCGGAATACAGGCGGCTTGGGAAGGGGGGCAAGGAAGTTTTTATCCAGGCCTCCTACAACCCGATCCTCGATCTCAACGGTAAGCCTTACAAGGTCGTCAAGTTTGCGACGGACGTTACCCATCAGGTCCAGAACCGGATGCGCCGAACCGAATCGATCGAGGTTATAGATAACGACCTCGGAGAGATTTCCAATGAACTCTCCACCGTGAGTGAACTCATCACCAGCTCGGCGAGTGCTGCGGCGCAGACAGCTTCCAACGTACAGGCGATGGCGGCCGCAGCGGAAGAAATGTCAGCGTCGATCCGCGAGATCAGCCAGCAGGTGTCGCGTTCAAGCCATGTCGCCAGTACCGCCGTAACCCAGACCCAGGCCAGCAATTCGGCGATCGAGGGGTTGGCGGCAGCGGCGCAGAAGATCGGGGACGTGGTGGATTTGATCAGCGATATCGCCTCTCAGACCAATCTTCTGGCGTTGAATGCAACCATCGAAGCTGCCCGGGCCGGTGATGCCGGAAAGGGTTTTGCCGTTGTTGCGTCCGAGGTCAAGAATTTGGCCAGTCAGACGGCCAGGGCAACAGCGGAGATCAGCGAACAGATCGCTGGTATCCAGGAATCGACGGAAGCATCGGTCGGCGCGATGAAGGGCGTCACCGAGACCATCAACGAGATCAACGAGATATCGACATCCATCTCGGCGGCGGTCGAAGAGCAGTCGAAAGTGACGGAAGAGATTTCCGACAATATGCAAACAGCGACCACCGGCGTTGACCAGATCGCCAGCGGCACGGCGGATATCGCTGTCGCCATCGAAAAAGTTGATCAGTCTGCGAAGCGGGTCAAGGAGGAGTCCGCTCGGATCAAATGACGGCCTTGAAATGTTAGAATTCGGACGATCGCAGACTGAGGCACGGGTGTATACCCAGGCACCAAATCGGTTCATATTGAAGCGGTGATCGACCGCGTTGCAAACGTGGCTTTGAGTGAGCCGGTATAGACGAAGAAGCTAGAGATGAGCTCCACCCCGGTAGAAGATACAGCATCCTTAAATCAACTTCTCGACGGCCCGTCGTCGGTGTTGGGTGTGTTGAATGCCCTAGCGTGGTCTTATGACCTCAAGTCCTCGCGGTTCCTCGATATCGATTTCGCCGGGGAGACCTTCCTCGGCTATACCCGGGCGGAGTGGGGCTCTCTGCAGTTGTGGCCCAGCCATATTCACCCCGATGACCGAAGTCATGTCGTATCGAGGCGTATGGCGGCGCACACGAACGGCAAGGGGCTCGATGTCGAATACAGGATCCGCTGTAAGGACGAGAGTTATGTGTGGGTGCGGGAGCTGTCCGGTCTCGCATCGCAGAACGAAACCGGCTTTATCACCAAAGGTATCCTTTGTGATGTAACGGAATCGCATGGTACGCGTGGCCTTGCGCCGGAGCGGGAGTACCAGTACCGCAAGCTGCTGGACTCGATGCCTGACGCGTTTCTGATCGAGCAGGACAACACGATCGTATTCGCCAATCCCGCCGCTGAGCGCATGCTGGAGGTAGAAAGCGGTTACTCTCTGATCGGCCGCGAAGCCGACAAGATCTTCGTCGATCTGCATCATGCCCAGGCACGCTACGATGCGTTGACGCGGGGTGGGCGGAAAGTTTGCACCTCGAACGAGTCGGTGCAGGCGCTTTCCGGCCACTTGTTCGATGCGGAGATCGTGAGTTGTCTGACCGTCTGGCGGGACCGTAAGGCAATCCAGACGGTGGTGCGTGACCTGTCTTGGTTGAACAAGGTGCTGGAATTGTTGCGCGACGAGCGCAACCTGATGAAGCTTATTCTCGATCACATCGGCGATGGCGTGTGTCTGGTCGATGCCGACGGCATGATCAAATCCACCAACCCACCGTTGTCTGAAATGTTCGGTATCACTGAGCCCGCATTCTTCGGCCGGACGGCGCACGAGTTGTTTCATGCCATCGGCGATGAAGTGGGGACGAGCCCTGATACGTGCCCGATATGTGCGAAACAGAAGGCTGGGGAGTTCTTCCAGTTTGAAAAGACCTTCGCCCGCGACGCGGATGGCGCCAGTGTGATTCTCCGGTTTGAAAACACGCCGATCTTCAATGCCGACCAGCCGTATGGCTCGGTTGTCACCGTCCGTGACCTGACCGAAGAGCTTAAAAGCCAGGCCGAAATCGACAAGTTGACCCTTGCCATCGAGCAGAATCCGATCGCCATCCAGATCACGGATCTGGACGGCAAAATCGAGTATGCGAACTCGAATCTCTGTAGCGTCACGGGGCGGACCGCCGAAGACCTGCACGGTCGTATCTCGCCGTTCTTCGACGGTGCAGTCGTGGGTAGCGATGTGGCCGGCGACGTGATGCGGCAATTGAAATCGACGCAGACCTGGAATGGCGAGTTTCAGGATTTCGAAGGCGCAGGACGACGGTACTGGATCAGAGGCGTTGTGACGCCAATGAAGGACAAAAACGGTAAGGTCAACTATCTGGTCGGTATGTACCGCGATATGACCGATGAAAAGTATGCCGAGGCGCTCCAGAAGGCGACGGAGGGCAAAGTCAGCGTTATTTTTGAATCCCTGGGCAACGCCATCCTGATCGTGTCCGAGAACGGTAGAATTCAGAACTCGAACCCTGCCGCAACGCAGCTCTTCGATTATGACAACCAGGCACTGGAAGCGCTTGAAATCGGCGACATCGTTCCCGGGATCAGTGTCGAGGATTATTCGGCGGCCTCACTGAGGCGGCAATTGCGGGCCGGTCGCGAAACCGTGGCGGTGACCCGAAGCGGAAGGCAGATTCCCGTCATTCTGACGGTCGCGGAAATGCCGGAGCCGGAGTGGGCGTATACGGACCGCCGCACCAAGAGGCGGCGCTCGTTCATTTGCACGCTACAGGACATCAGCGAGCAAAAGAACGCCCAAAGCGCGGTCGAGAACGCCCACAAGATGGAAGCCCTGGGCCAGCTGACCGGTGGGCTTGCCCATGACTTCAACAACCTGCTCGGGATCGTCATTGGCAATCTCGACCTGGCGAAAGAGGAAAGCGAGAACCAACCGGACCTGCAAAGTTTCGTCACGACCGCGCAACGGGCGGCGCTGAGAGGGGCGGAACTGACCCGCAGCCTGCTCGATTTCTCAAGAAGTTCGACCGTCAACACCGAGAATCTGGACGTCAACGAGGTGGTCAGCGAACTGGAACAACTGATGCTGCCGGCGTTGACCGCCCGGATCACGGTGAACAAGTCGCTCGAAAGCGATCTGTGGCACGTCAATCTGAATAGAAGCGAGTTTCTGTCTGCGCTGATGAACCTGGCGCTCAACGCGCGCGATGCCATGCCGGGCGGCGGTACGGTCACGGTGTCGACCAGGAATGTCAATAATCCCGCCCCCACGCCTGTCGCCGTCGGGATATGCCCGCCGGGCCACTACGTCGCCATCGAACTGGCGGATACGGGCGAGGGGATGGATGAAAACACGCTCGGGAAGATGTTCGAACCTTTCTATACCACCAAGGAAAAGGGGAAGGGTACAGGCCTCGGACTGAGCACGGTATTCGGTTTCGTCCATCGGGCGAACGGTGTGATCGACGTTCAGTCTAAACCGGGTGAGGGCACGGTGATTACCCTGCTGGTACCGCGCGCGTCCAAGGGAGGAAAAGCCATAGATCCCGAAACGTCGGCGCAGGGCCCTGGAAATCATACCGAAGGTGAGCTTCTCGTCGTCGATGACGAGCCCGAATTGGCCAGCTTCTGCCAATCCACGCTGGAGCGCTCTGGGTATGTGGTGCATGTCGCCGCCAACGGGACCGACGCCCTGCAGGTGCTCCGCGACAACCCGAAAATTACGACGATGATTACCGATATCGTGATGCCGGGAGAGTTCGACGGGATCGACCTTTGCGGTGAAGTGGCCAAGGTCAATGAGCGTATCAAGGTTATCCTGACGACCGGGTACGCGGAGAAACTGGACGGCAGCGCCCCCTTGCCGGGGAACTGTTACGACCTTATCCGCAAACCGTTTCGCGGCCGCCAATTGCTTGAAGTCGTCGACCGCGTGACGTCGATCAGCATCTAGTTACATTCCTCTACATCTTCATACTTACGAAAAATATTTCGCTGACGTGCGATTGATATAAGAGCACCAGTCAAGAGAAGGGTGCTCATATGAAAAAGCCGGTCGTACTTATCGTCGATGACGATCCCGAGATCGCGGATCTGATCGTCGAAAGCGTTGCCACGATGGGGTTTCAATGCGTTGTCGCGTCGTGCTACGAAGACGTGCTGCCCCTCATCAAGGATCAGAACCTTGTCCTCGCCGTGGTCGACATATTTGTCCCTGGCATTGGCGGGATTGAGGGAATCAGCCGTATCAAGAGTGTGAACGATGCCTGCCGGGTGATTGCGGTTTCCGGTGGTTTCCGCCGCATGAACGGCGCCGATGCGCTGCGTGCCGCCGAGATCGTCGGCGCGGATGCCATTCTGCCGAAGCCGTTTCGACCGAAAGAACTGTGCGCCATTGTTTCCGAAGTGCTCGATACAGATAACGGGCAGGTCTCGGCCTAAAATCGAAGTGCTTTTAAATCCCCATTGTTTTCAAGTGCTTGGGGGGTCTCGCGGCGGTTTACAAATCTTTACATTATCGATTTTAAGAAAAATCCGCCGCTTACACATGCGTGTCAATTTGCCAGCGTCGATTGATCGACAAACCGAACGGATGAGTAAGGACAAGGCGTAAGAAAATGCTCGACCAACAACAGGACATGAACGACGCGACCGGATCGGCCGATATCGCCAGACTGCACATGCTTGAGCAGATGCTGGACCAGATGCCGATCAACGTGATGCTCGTGGAACCGAAGAACTTCATCATCACTTACGTCAACCAGACCAGCATCCAAACACTGACCCCGCTTTCCGATCTGTTGCCGGCGCCGCCGGATCAGCTCAAGGGG
>JAEPMA010000001.1 GCA_017644185.1 Rhodospirillales bacterium | reverse complement strand
CCACATGCGTGGGGAAGAGGGACCCTGCCGCTATATGACGCTTTAATCCCTCTCCCCCTCTCAAGGGGGAGAGGTTAGGTGAGGGGGTCAGGCCGCCTGTGCCTGCTTGCGTTCTTTCCGCCGCGCCCGCCATTCGGAGACGTTGCCCCTCAGCATCAGCGCGCACGGGGTGACGATCAGCGTGAGTACCGTCGCGAACGCGAGACCGAACACGATCGCCGTCGAAAGCTGCGTCCACCACTGGGTCGACGGCGCGCCGATGTTGACGCTTCTGTTCACGAAATCGATGTTGACCCTCAAGACCATCGGCATCAGCCCCAGGATCGTCGTGACCGTCGTCAGCATCACCGGCCTGAGGCGCTGCGCGCCCGTTTTCAGGATCGCGTCGCGGATCGAGGCCGATTCCAGCTTCAGCCTGTCGAAGGTATCGATCAGGACGATGTTGTTGTTCACCACAATACCCGCCAGCGCGATCACGCCGATCCCGCTCATGACCACCCCGAACGGCTGGCCCGAGACGAGCAGCCCGATGAACACCCCAATGGTCGACATGATGACGGCCGACAGGATCAGGAACGCCGAATAGAAGCTGTTGAACTGGGTCACCAAAATCAGCGCCATTAAAAACAGCGCGACCCCGAACGCCTTGACCAGGAAATCCTGCGCCTTTTTCTGCTCTTCGTCCTCGCCCTTGAACCGCACGCCGATGCGCGGATCGAACCCAGCCTCCGAAATCCACTTCTGTACTTCTTTGACTTTCTTATCGACGAGCACGCCTTCGATCACATCGGCCTTCACCGACATCACCCGGCGCGTGTCGGTCCGGTGAAGCGTGCCGGTCTTCTGTTTCGCGGTCACGGTCACGAAGTTGGAAATCGGCACCGACTGATCGTTCCGGGTGGCGATCCGCATTTCCTGAAGCTGATCGAGGGTGCGGAAACGTTCCGGGTAGCGCGCCCTGACGTCGATTTCGTCATCGGCGTCGTCCGGACGGTATTCGCCCAATTTCAAGCCGTTGGTCGCAAGCTGCACGGCACGGCCGACGATTTCGATGTTGGCGTCGTATTTCGCGGCCTGGGCGCGGTCGACGTCGATTTCGAACTCGATCCCGGGGAGCGGGCGGCTGTCTTCGATATTCTCAAACTGGCCGTCGTTTTCCATGTATTCGCGCAGTTTCGCTGCCGCCGGCGCCAATAGATCGACGTTGCGGCTCGAGAGTTCGACCTGCACGTCCTTACCCACTGGGGGCCCCGCCTCGGCGGTCCGGCGGTCGATGAAGATACCGGCGATGTCGTTGGTTTTCTCGGCGACTTCGTCGAGGATCACGGACGCCTTGCGGCGCAGGTCCCAATCTTCGAACTCGAGGGTCAGCTCACCGATGATATCCTCGGCGTCGTCGGACTGTTCGCTCTTGCCGACGCGGGTATAGATATCGCGTACACCGTGAACGTCGAGGATACGCCGCTCGACCTCCTGCATGATGCCGTACTGCTCCCACACCGACAGGTTGCCGCGCGCACGCACCTGAAGCTTGGCGAGTTCGGGCTCCACTTCCGGGAAGAACTCGACGCCCTTGCCGAATTGGGCATACGCCACCTGCACGCCCACCAATATCGCCAGCGCCGCCAGCAAGATTTTCACCGGATGCCGGAGCGCCCCGTCGAGCACACGCACGTACCAACCGGTGCCCCCCGAGATGTTGTCGGTGCGGAATTTGGAAGACGCCGCCAGTTCGCGCATCAGGTCCGCGTCCACCACGCCCCCCGGCTTACCGAGTTGCGCGCCCAGTGTCGGCACGAAGATCAAGGCCATCGCCAACGACGCGGTCAGCGTCATCAGAAGCGTGATGGGCAGGAACTTCATGAATTCACCCACGACCCCCGGCCAGAAAACCAACGGCAGGAACGCCGCCAACGTCGTCGCGGTTGAGGCAATGATCGGCCACGCCATGCGCTTGGCGGCCAACGTGTACGCGTCGCGCTTGCTCTCGCCCTCGGTCATTTTTCGATCGGCGTATTCGGTGACGACGATGGCGCCGTCGACAAGCATGCCGACCGCCAGAATCAGACTGAACAGGACGACGATATTGACCGTCATCCCGACCAGATAGAGAACCAGGATCGCGGTCAGGAACGAGCCCGGAATGGCGATCCCGACCAGCCCCGCCGTCCGAAGTCCGAGCGCGGCGACGACGATCACCATGACCAGCACGATGGCGGAGAGGACGTTGTTCTGCAGGTCGGTCAACATCAGGCGAATGTCGTCGGACTTGTCCTGAAGATACTCGACCTTGATCGCATCGCGCATGGTGTCGGTCCAGGTTTCGCGCTCCGCCTCGACAATGCGGCGAACGGCCTCGACCGTTTCGATGATGTTTTCGCCGGTACGCTTGGACACTTCGAGCGCAACCGCCGGGTGGCCGTCGACCCGGGCGAACGTCGTCGGGTCCTTGAAACCACGCCTGATCTCGGCGATGTCACCCAAGACCACCGAGCTGTCGCCGTCCACCTTGACCGGCATCGAGGCGATGTCTTCGACACTTTCGAACAACCCCGGCACCTTGACGGCAAAGCGACCCAATCCCGTATCCTGCGCGCCGGCGGCAACCAGAAGGTTGGAACTGCCGACGCTGGCGACGGTTTCGGTCGGCGACAATCCGTAGCTTTCCACCGCGACCGGGTCGATGACGACCTCGACGAGTTCTTCCCTGTCGCCGGCGATCTCCGCCTTGAGGACCATCGAGATCCCCTCGATCTCGTCCCTGAGGTCGCGGGCCAGCCGCTGTAACGTGCGTTCGGGGACATTCCCCGAAAGGGTCACGACGAGGATCGGGAACAGCGAGAAATTGACCTCGTGCACTTCCGGTTCGTCGGTCTCTTGAGGGAGTTCCGGCTTCGCCAGATCGACTTTTTCGCGGACGTCGCTCAACGCTTCGTCGGCATCGAAACCGGCGTCGAATTCCATCGTCACGTTGGCGCCGCCCTCATACGCCGTCGAGCGCATCTCCTTCACCCCCTCGAGCGAGCGCAACTCCTGCTCCATCGGGCGGATCAGAAGGCGCTCCGCGTCCTCGGGGGAAATACCCTCGTGATGCATCGAGATGTAGATGATGGGGATGTTGACGTCGGGGTCGGCTTCTTTCGGGATGTCGTTGAAGGCGACGGTACCCGCGATCAGCAGCAAGACGAGCCCGCCCAGAACCGTTCGGCTGTGACTGACGGCGGCGTCGATCAGCGCGTTCATCAGTTGGCTCCGCCCGTCTCCGGGTTGACCGCCGACTTCGGCGTCATCGCGTCAGTACCGGGCTCGGGTTCGATGGGTTGGGCCTTATCCGCCGGATCGGACGCGGCCGGTTGATCGCCCTGCTTCACGGGCGTGATTTTCTGTCCCTCGACGACGAATTCATGACCGACGGTGATCAGTGTGACGGTGTTCGAAAGGCCCGTCACCCAGGCGCCTTCGGTCGTGTCGTCGAGCAACTTGACGGGTTGGAATTTGACGGTGTCACCCTCGACGACCGTGCGCACGCCCAACCGCCCCTGATCGTCGAGCGTCAGAGACGAGGTCGGGATCATGTGCGCCATCCGGGTGCCGCCGTCGAACCTGACTTCGGCGGTCATGCCGGCGGGGATCGAATAATCCGGATTGTCGACCCAGACATCGACCCGGAACGCACGCGTCACGTCGTTGGCAACGCGCGAGATATAATGAACGGTCCCCCCGATCTCGCGCCCACTAGGCAGACGGATGGTCGCCAGATCGTCGGTCTTCAGATAGTCGACCTCCCGTTCGGTCACGTAGGCGACGACCCGCATCGGGTCGAGATCAACCACGACAGAGACCTGTTCGCCCACTTCAACCCGGTCACCCGGCCCCGGCAGCAACTCGTCGACGAAGCCGTCGATGGGCGCGCGGATCTTGGTGCGCTGTATATCCAGTTTCGCCGCTTCCAGTTCGGCCTCGGCTTGGGCGAGATCGGCATTGCTCTCGGCGAGCTTGATCTGCGATTCGAACTGCTTGCGCTGCAGGTCCTTCGACGCCTCGTAGGTGATCTTGGCGACGCCGACGCGCGCTTCGGCCTGCTTCAGGCGCGCCAGCCTGTCATCCATCGCGAGTTCGAGGAGCACCGTCCCCTTCGAAACGACACTCCCCTTTCGGGCGGGACGTGCGACCACCTGACCGGCCGTCTCGGCCTTGATCTCGGCATCCTTGATGGCGTTGGTGCGCCCGGTGACGACCAGCATGCGCGGATGATCGACGGCGGTAAAATCGCGGACCTGGACCTTGATGGCTTCCGGCTCGTGGGCGTTTCTCTCGGCCACGGTTTCCTGTTCGGGGGCGCCGTCGTCACCGATCATGCCCGATGCGATCCAGAGAACGGCCCCGGCCGCCAGCAGCACGGCAAGCACGATCGAAC
This sequence comes from Rhodospirillales bacterium, assembly GCA_017644185.1. Lineage (GTDB taxonomy): Bacteria > Pseudomonadota > Alphaproteobacteria > Rhodospirillales > Casp-alpha2 > UBA4479. The sequence goes on along the minus strand of JAEPMA010000001.1, from coordinate 586,154 downwards.
GCTTCATGCGCGGCTGCGACGGTTTTTCAGGCGTTTCGTCTGAACGACCCTGTCGTTCGGCGCTGGAATCAATCTGGTTCATCGTGCACTCCGCCCGCACGCGGGGTTAGAATAATTGCGTCATCAAATGCGTGCGGTTGATAGCATTTCACGGCCCGGAAGCCACTGAAAATTTTGCAATGCAGCAAAGCGGGGCGGGGGCACGAACCGCAAACCATTATCACCCGTCATTCCGGCGAAGGCCGGAATCCAGATTGACCTGAGACTGGACCCCGGCCTCCGCCGGGGTGACGACTGCTCGGGACAGCTAGCCGCCCGTCAGTCCTCCCGCTCCCACGGCGGGATTGGGCTGAACGCGTCGACCAGCGTGTCAACGAAGGCACGAACCTTGGCCGAAAGGTTTCGATTATGCGGCCAAACGGCAAAAATACCCGGATCGTCCGAGATTTCGAAGGTATCGAGCACCGGGATCAGTCTTCCCGCCTTGATATCGTCGCCCACCACGAAACTGGCGGCGCGGAACAGGCCGATCCCGGCCAATGCCGCTTCGTGAAGGGCGATGGCGTTGTCGGCTTCGAAACGGCCCTTGACCTCGACCGTGCGCGGCCCGTCCGCGGTGGTGAATTCCCATTTGTTGAGTGATGTCGGAATGCTGAGCTTCAGGCATTCGTGATCTTTCAGGTCTTCGGGGCATGTCGGCGCACCGTGGCGTTCGATATACGATGGCGCCGCCACGAGAACCCGGTGGGCGACCCCCAGTTTGCGGGCGATCAGCGACGAATCCGTCAACGTGCCGATCCGGACGCTGACGTCGAAGCCTTCCTCGACCAGATTGACGATGCTGTCCGTCATGGTGAGTTGCACCTGCAGGCTCGGATATTTTTCGAGCATTGCCGGGATCAGGGGGACGATCTGGTACTGGCCGAAGGCGGTCGAGGAATTGACCTTGAGGACGCCCCTGGCCTCCGCGGTCGAAAGCGAGACCGTCTCTTCCGCCTCCTCCACCTCCGCCAAAATCGGCGTGACGCGCTGATAAAACGCGCGGCCTTCTTCGGTCAGGCTGAGTTTTCTCGTCGTCCGGCTTAACAGCCGCACCCCAAGACGATCTTCCAGACGGCCGATCATCTTTGAAACCGCCGAGGGTGTCATGTGCAAATCACGCGCAGCACGGGAAAAGCTGCCGCTTTCCACGACCCTGGCGAACGTTTCCATTTCTCCGAATCTATCCATGCGCGGATATTAATGAACTTTATTCACGAAACATAGTCTTTTTTTGGTAATTATCATTTTTTTGGAAATTTCGTACCTTGTCTTCAACAGCGCGGGACGAAAAACACGACGTTCCGCCCCGAAATTCAGAGACGAGAGGAATTTGAGATGAGTATCGAACAAAGATTGGCCCAGGCCCGCGAACGCAGGAGCATCAGCCATGAAGATATCGAGATGGCTGTCCGCCAGGGCCGCCGCCTCCGCGCCGAAGCGGTTCGGGGTGCCTTCAACATGCTTCGTCCCGCCCTTGGGCCGAATAGTTAAGCCCTTGGACACAACGTTTGTGGCTTTTTAGCCACCCCCTCTCCTACCCCCCCTGTAGTGAGAGACCCTGCCCCCCTGACCCCCTCGTTCGCGAGGGGGTCTTTTTTTTGGGCAGGTTTGGCAACGTCGCTTGCGCGGCGTCAGCGGGGTTTCCGGCGCTCGAGGTTAGCGGAGATTTCTCTCGCATGCCTCAGGATCCCCTCCACCCGCGCACACCGGCATCTACAATTCAACGGATCGTCGAAGTCCACGTCTTTTTCGTTCAGGTTTTGGGCGACGCAGGGCCGGCAGAGTTTCTCTCTGACAACCCTCAACAACTCGTCGGACACATTCCTGAAATAGTCATTGCCTGTCGTCTTCATGCCCGCACATCACCTTGAACCATCTTTATCAAGCCCCCGGCCGTCATGCGATATCACCCCTTTCAGGTGCCCGCTTGCGCCCCGTCATCATAGCCCGAACGAGGTTCTCATGGTGGCGGATACTGGCGACGACCACGCCCAGAACGTGCAGGCCGACGAGAACCAGCATCGCGTTCGCCATCACCTCATGCACTTCTTCCACCCATTCGGCGCCCCAGAACATGTCCAGGGTCATCATCCAGCCACTGCCCCCTGTGACAAGGAGCATGACAATCAACGCGACCACCATCGCACCACCGGCCGGATTGTGACCGAGGTGGCGGGGCTCACGCCCCTTCCTGATGTCCGCGACGTAGTCGGTGAAGCCCTGCACGCCGGGCACGAACTGGGTGAATCTGGCGTAACGCGGGCCGATCAGCCCCCAGACGAGGCGGATCGCGATGAGACCGAGGATGACGTACCCCGCGATCTCGTGAATACGGTCGAGTTCGTCCCCCGTCAGCCATGCGACGGCGAACGCCCCGACGAGGGACCAGTGGAATATACGCACCACTGGGTCCCACACCTTGACGGTGGACGGGTTATCGTCAGTCATCTCTCTTCTTCCGCAGCAGTTCGAGGGATTTCGGATCGAAATAGGCCTCGACCCGCTTGCCGTCCTTGTCGAAGGCATAAACCTCGTAGCATCCGTCCTCGGTCTTGATCCGTTTGACCTTCCAACCTTCGGACTCGAGCTTCTGCTGCAGGTTTTCACGCGGCTGCCATTCGGTCATCGGCGCATCGCATCGATAGTCGTCGGCGAAAGCCGGGGCCGCACCAAAACCGAGAACCGTGATCGCCGCGGCGGCGGCGAGGTATTTTTTCATGGGTCGCTTCATGGGAAGTCTCCTGTTGAGTTGTTTCGATGCAGGGACTTTTGCGGCACAACCTTGCGCCCGGCTGAACCGAAGCCATTTTCTGCTTCAGCTTCCGGTAAGGTAAGCTAAATACCTAACGACGATCAGAACCCATGAACTGGACCGAACATGCGCATTCTGCTGATCGAGGACGACGCTGCCCTCGGACACGCGATTCTGGATCACGTGTCGGCGAACGGCCATGCCGTCGACTGGGTGACGACGTTAGGTGACGCCGACGCGGGGGCGCGGGCGGTAAACTACGATCTGATCCTGCTCGACCTGATGCTGCCGGATGGGCGGGGTCTCGATTTCCTGCGCCAGCGCCGCAACGCGGGTGATGCGACCTCGGTCATCATCCTGACCGCCCGCGATCGCATCTCGGAACGTATCGAAGGATTGAACGCCGGCGCCGACGATTACCTCGTCAAACCGTTCGATCTCAGTGAACTGACGGCCCGCATCGCCGCCGTGGCGCGCCGCTACACCGGCAATCCCAATCCCCTGGTGGCACTCGCCGACCTGGAAATCGACCTGGCTGGGCGCACTGTCCTTCGGAACGGTAAGGCGGTGGAACTGACAGCGCGGGAATGGCGTCTTTTCGAAACCTTGCTCCAGCATCCGGGCGCGGTTTTGTCGAAGGGGCAATTGGAGGAGCACCTCTACGATTTCGACGCGTCGTTCGAAAGCAACACCATCGAGGTGCACATCAGCCGCCTTCGCAAGAAACTCGGCCGCGACATCATCGAAACGGTGCGCGGTATTGGCTATAGGGTACGACGGTCATGAGCAGCGCCTACAGCCTCAGAAACAGACTGAGCCTCGCCCTCGCCGTTGGTGTCACGCTGGTCTGGATGGCGGGTGTCACGGTATGCGGGCTGGTGGTGCGCCACGAACTGGACGAAGCCTACGACAGCGCATTGCAGGAAATGGCCCAGCGGCTTTTGTCTCTCGCCGTGATCGACATCCTCGATCACCAGGAGACGTTGTCGGCGCGACGGGTGGCGGCCCTCAAACCGCACGACGAATTTCTGACATATGTGGTACGCGATGGCGCCGGCAAAATACTGCTGCATTCCCACGACGCCGACCGCGATGTCTTTCCCGAAAAACCGCGAACCGGTTTCAACACCACCCCCACCCATCGGATTTACGGGGAATCGGCGGTCAGTGACAGCATCTTCATCGAGGTCGCGGAACCGTTACGTCATCGTCGCGAAGCCGCCTTCGAATCAACCATCGCCCTGGTCCTGCCGCTTGCGCTTTTCCTGCCTTTGGGTGTGATCGGGGTATGGTGGCTGGTCCGCCGCAACATGAAACCGGTCATCGGTCTGGGTGAGCAGATCAAAGCCCGGAGTGCCGGCGACCTTTCCCCCCTCAACACCGCCCGGTTGCCCGACGAAATCGAACCGATCAGGCACGCCGTCAACGATCTGATGGAGCGCCTGCAGCGCAGTTTGGACGTTGAGCGGAGCTTTACCGCCAACAGCGCCCATGAACTCCGAACCCCCATCGCCGGCGCGTTGGCACAAACCCAAAGGCTGATCTCGGTGCTGGACGATGACGAACGCCGGATCCGTGCAGAGGCCATCGAAAGCTCGCTCCAGCGTCTCGCGCGGATCTCGGAGAAATTGATGCAGCTGGCGCGTGCCGAGGGCGGTGGCATCGTGACCGCCGCCCCCGCCGACCTGGGGGCCGTGCTCGACGCCACCGTCGACGAGTTCGCAAGAAACATCGAAAATGGAGAGAGGCTCAACTACGCCAACCCGGACGCCGGCACCCTTATCAGCAACATCGATGCGGACGCCTTTTCCATCCTGATGCGCAATCTGATCGAGAACGCCCTCAAGCACAGCCCACCCGGGTCGGCGGTCGAAATCGTCGCGGAGGACGGCCAGGTACGTGTCATCAACGCAGGCGCGGCGCTCCCCAATGACGACCTGATCAGCATCACCGAGCGGTTTTCCCGCGGCCCGACCGAGACCGAAGGCAGCGGCCTCGGCCTCGCCATCGCCGCCGCCATCGCCGAAAACGGCAACATTCACCTCGATTTCAAATCCCCCGCCACCGGACGCACCGACGGGTTCGAGGCGATCGTCGTCCTGCCGTCAATCACCGGCGGCACATGACATCGCGATAATCCTTGGACAACTTGCCGGTCAGGTGCGATGAAAATTGTCCGCCGCATCAAGATGGCCAATCAAAAACCACCGGGGAAGCATCATGAAGTCAATCAGCGCCGACACCGTCAAATCCTGGCTTGGCGATCGCACCGAGTTCGGTTTCATCGACGTTCGCGAGGACGGACAATTCGGTGAGGGGCACCTTCTCCACACCGTTCCCCTGCCCTATAGCCGGCTGGAGATCGACGCCCCGGGTTTGATGCCGTGTGTATCCATACCCATCGTCGTCGTCGATGACGGCAAGGGCGTTGCGGAGAGAGCGGCCAAAAGACTGGAAGCGATCGGCTATACCGACGTCCGCGTCCTCGAAGGGGGGCTCCGGGCGGCCGAGAAATCCGGCTTCACGATCTTCAAGGGAGTCAACGTGCCGTCCAAGACGCTCGGCGAGTTGGCGGAGGAGATCGGCCACACCCCATCGATCGACGCCGAAGAGATGAAGCGCATGCTCGACGCGGGAGATGACTTTGTTTTATTGGATGGACGCACCCCGAATGAGTTCGAAGCGATGAGCATCCCGGGCGGGCGCTCGTGTCCAAACGCGGAACTGCCCTATCGCCTGCCGCAACTGGTCGACAACCCCAAAACCAAGGTCATCGTCAACTGCGCCGGACGCACGCGCAGCCTGGTCGGGGCCCAGGGGCTCCGCAACTTTGGTTTCGAGAACCCGGTCTTCGCCTTGAAGAACGGCACTCAGGGCTGGCGCCTCGCGGGGTTCGAGCTGGAACACGGGAAAAAGGCCGAAACGCTGCCCGCCGTGACCGGTAAATCGTTCGCGGAGGCGAAGGCGCGCGCGGCTTCATTTATGAAAGAAAACGATATCCCGTGCGTGGATTCCGGGACCGCGAAAGCCTGGTCCGGCGACGCCGCGCGCACGTTCTATCTGTTGGACGTTCGAACGCGCGAGGAATTCGACACCCGTCATCTTAAGGGGGCGATTCACGCGCCGGGCGGGCAGTTGGCGCAGGCCACCGACAAGTGGGTCGCGGTCAGGGGCGCCCGGATCGTCTTGTGCGACGACAGTGGGGTCCGCGCCGCCAACACGGCGTACTGGCTGCGCGCCATGGGGCACGATGCGTACGTGTTGTCGGACGACGTCTCCGATGCGTCGGTCGATCTGGCCGCCCCCGTGCCGGCGGCCAAATCGGTCCCTGACACTTTGGATGACATCACCCCTTACGATATCGGGTCTGCCACGGTCGTCGATCTGCGGGCGAGTGCCGATTACCGTGACGCGCACATCGAAAATGCTATCTGGTCGATCCGCCCCGTGCTCGGTTCGCTTGAACTGGACGGCGATGTCGTTCTCGTCGCGCCCGACAAAAAGCTCGCCGAACTGGCGGCGATGGATCTGAAAGACATGGGCGTTAAAAACATCCGCTATCTGAAGGGCGCGCCTGACGAATGGCGCAGCGCCGGATTGAATGTCGTCTCGACACCGGACACCCCGAAAGACCGGGACCGGATCGACTTTCTGTTCTTCGTCCACGACCGGCATTCGGGCAACGCGGACGCGTCCCGCGCTTATCTGAACTGGGAGTTGGGACTGATCGCGCAGTTGAAGGACTGGGAACTCAAGCTGTTCCCGATCCACGACGGGCATTGAGATAAAATCCGTCTATCCCGGACGGCGCAGCGCGACGATCCGGGGCCCAACACGCAAAGTTAAGACGTCGGCGCCGGCTTCGAGCAGGACCCGTCACCGAACGGCGAGCTGTAGTCCTGCGGCTCATACGATGAGCCCGACGGGCTTTGCGACTGATCGGTCCCCGACGCAACGGCGTGGCCGGCGTATGAAAACCCAACGAGAGCGAGAACGGCAACGGCAAGACAAAGACGCTTCACGGCTTAATCCTCCTGCTTTCAGTATCTAGGATGATGTTACGCGCGTTTTCACTTCACGGGCAAGCGGGCCCCCTCACCTCCCCAAATTATAGAACGCGTCGTTGGGGCGCATCGAGGTGACGTTGGCCATCCGGTTCGACATCCCGAAGAAAGCCGAGATCCCGGCGATGTCCCAGATATCCTCCTCGTCGAAGCCGTGCGATTTCAATATCTCGAAATCCGCCTCGCCAACCTGCTGCGCCGACATCGAGACCTTCATCGCGAAGTCGAGCATCGCTTTCTGCCGCGGCGTAATGTCGGCTTTTCGATAATTCGTCGCGACCTGATCGGCGATGAGGGGGTTCTTGGCGCGGATGCGGAGGATCGCACCGTGCGCGATCACGCAGTACTGGCATTCGTTTCGCGCGCTGGTCGCGACCACGATCATCTCGCGTTCGGCCTTTGTCAGGTTGCCGGGCTTCTCCATCAGCGCGTCGTGATAGGCGAAGAACGCGCGGAACTCGTCCGGCCGGTGCGCGAGTACGAGAAACACGTTGGGGACGAAGCCTGACTTTTCCTGAACGGCAAGAATGCGGTCGCGGATATCGTCCGGCAGATCCTTGAGATCGGGGACCGGGAACCGGCCGACGGGAAATTCCGACTGTGCGCTCATAGCATCCTCCGTCTGAATTTTGATCGTTTGCGGGCAAAAGCACGATACCCGCCCCCCGGCGCAAGCCGGAAACCAGAGTCAGCATCGCGGCCGGTTGCCGGTCAAGGTCTCTCCGGCCGATAAGTACACCGCTGAACCCGAAACTCCGGGCGGATTGACCTAGATCAAATCCGGACACTGTTGGTTCGTGTTCTCTGGCCGCCATCCGAAACTGCAAGAATATGAAACGGTCAATAATGGGCAACCTGGGGAAGATAGATAATTACCGAACCCTTGTATCGAACGGCGACTTGGTCAGCCTGCCCGCGCCTCTCGACACCGCACTATATACTTGGTCGAGAATCCGCGACGGCAGCCAGCTCCCCATCTGGCGTGATTGGGACTGGCTCGCGGTTCCCGTAAACGCGATCCCCTGGTGCACCGTCGTGGATCACATCCCGTTCCCGCAGGATTTCAAATATCGGTTCTGGGGCACGACCCGCACACTTATCCAGGGCTATGACGCCACGGGAGACTCCGTGCTCGACCTCGCGCCCGTCAGTGTCGCTTCGAAGGTGTTCAGGGAGTATTCCGAGGTCGCGGCGAAACAGCGCCCCCTGCTGTTCGAGACGTACGGTATGGGATTGCACGAAAGCAAGAGCTACCGATGCCTTCGGCTCCCGTTCGGAAACGGCGTCGAGGTGACGCAAATCCTGAGCATCGTCTCGTACGCGCCAACCGACGTGGAATCAATATGCGACTATTTCCAGGACGAGGCGCACCGCACCCCGGTCGGGAGCTGATGCAAGGCGCAGCCAGTGAGGCATTTTTCTGACGGATAAAGCGCGCTCTTCACCGGCCCGCACGATCACAAACACGGCACGACGTTGCCGCCGCTATCGATCGTGGTGTTGCCGAGCGACAAAGCCGTTTCCGTCCCCGCCGCACTGTTAACGACGGTCACCGTGCCGCCCGCGACCGTCACCGACGCGCCCGCGATCTGCGGCAGGATCATCGGCGCGGCGGGGCCGCCCGGCCCGGCGGCGGTGTCGAAGTCGTTCAATTCGTCCCAGTTCGTGGTGCCGTCGCGCTTGCTCTCGACGATGATGTCGACACCGATCATGCGCAATCTGGGCACCGCCATATCCCCCCTGAGAAGCGGAATCAGATCGACCTCGGCGACGACACGTTGCGCCTTCAGCATGTCCGGCTTCGACGCCCATTTCGAATTCCTGATCCTGACCCCCTCGATCGAGACGCTGGGCGGGAACGACATGTTCAAGTCGATCTCGCCGTCGATGGCGATGCGCCCGGCGTAGGAATTCATGATCTTATCGACCAGTTCTTTTCTTAAATCCCCGAACTCACTCAGGCGGGCATACGAAATGACGATTGCGATCCCGGCGACGACGATGGCCGCCTTGATCGAGAATTTCAGGATTCTGATCAGAAAATTGAGCATATCTCTGTCTCTGCTTCTTACTTTTCCAGGGACTTGAGGAGGTCGTCCGCCGCCTTGGCGTCTTTTTCGGTTGTTCCGCCGGACGCGGCGCCGGGGGTATTGTCGATCACCATGCTGGGCCCGTCGTCCGTCTTGGCGGGGGCATCAGTTTTGTCTTCGGCAATCTCAGGACGTTTGGGCCGAAAGGCGGCCGCCGTCTGGCGCGCGCGTTTCAGTTGGGTTTCGGAGAGGGTCCGCGAAATCCGCTTGGCATTTTCGAGGGCGTCGTCGGCGCCGAACGCCCCCGCGACCGTGAACCACACATACGCGCCGACCGGGTCCTTCCGGACCTCGGCCTCACCCGTCGCCAAAAGATGCGCAAGCCTGACTTGCGCCGGCACGGCCCCCATCTCGGCAGCTTCGGTGAGATTCAAGACCGCGAGTTCGTGATCCTTCTCACCCCCCTCGCCCGCGAACTGCATGAGAGACAAGTTATAGTACCCGAACGCATCGCCGTTGTCGGCGGCGCGCTCGAACCAGGTGCGCGCGGCCTTTTTATCCGCAGGACCGTAGGTGCCTTGATACAACAGCGTCCCGAGGTCGTACTGGGCGCGCGCCAATCCCGCTTCCGCCGCCTTCCGCATCAACTGCATCCCGATGTCTTTATCATCGACACCGCCGATTTCCTTGAGATGCGCGAGCGCGAGGTTGTAGGTCGAGGGGGGATGATCCAACCCATCCGCAGCCTCGAAATACCGCACCGCTTCCGCCGGGTCGGGCGGCACGCCCGCCCCTTTGAGATAGACCACACCCAGCGCGTGAAGGGATTCGGGGACGTCGTTCTGACCGGCGTCACGGAACAATTCCAGCGCCTGTTCCCGCTCCCGCGGCCCGCCCTGCCCGCGCCATTTTAAAACAGCCAGATTGTGCATACTCAGGCCGTGACCGGCATCCGACAGCTCGCCCCACTTTTCGCGCGCCGCGACGTAGTCCTGATCGCGATAAGAATCCAAAGCGCTCTCGAAATCCTTAGCCAAAGGGTGCGCATCCCCGGCGGAACCGGCGGGCGCCTTCGGATCGGTCCAGCCTCCGGGGGCGTCCTTGATGATGTCGAGGTCCATGCCACCCGCGTCCTGCGCGGTTGCGATAGAAGGCAAGCACACCAAAAAAGGGCTGAATATCGCCGCAAACGAGATTGCCGCGCCGAGAACGGCGCTTCTGAGATAATGTAAAGAGCACATGCCCCGCACATTATCTGGTGCGATCAACCAAGGGAACGACAATATGTCGAGGTCACGGGTTGATCACAGCTTTTGCGCGATATCCGTCCGCTGCGCCTGGTCGTAAAAGTGAGGATCGGCGTCGTAATACGGACAGACGGCTTCTCTTGACGATGGGAAAGGAGGACATCTAGCGTGGACTTCAAGACCGCGCGCTGGGTGCGTGGGACAGAGCGCCGCCGGCCAAGCCGGAACGGCGATGAGGCAGGGACCTAAATGACGAAATATTCGATCTTCAGTCTGCTTCGCAACGCGATGGGCTACCACCGCGACTGGCAGCAGGCGTGGCGTTCACCCGACCCGAAACCGGAATACGACGTCGTCATCGTCGGCGGCGGCGGGCATGGGTTGGCGACGGCCTATTATCTCGCGAAAGAGCACGGCATCACCAATGTCGCGGTTCTGGAAAAAGGCTGGCTCGGCGGCGGCAACACGGGCCGCAACACGACGATCATCCGCTCCAACTACCTTTGGGATGAGAGCGCGTTTCTTTATGAGAAATCCCTCAAGCTCTATGAAGGTTTGAGCCAGGACATCAACTACAACATCATGCTGTCGCAGCGCGGTGTCCTCAATTTGGCGCACAATCTCCACGACGTCCGCGAGACCCAGCGCCGCGTCAACGCCAACCGTTTGAACGGGATCGATGGGGAATACATCGGCCCGGAAGAGATCAGAAAGCTCGTCCCGATCATCAACCTCGACCCGACAATCCGCTATCCGGTTCTGGGCTCCAGCTATCAGGCGCGGGGCGGCACGGCACGCCACGACGCCGTCGCTTGGGGATTGGCGCGGGCGTCGGACGCGCGCGGTGTCGACATCATCCAGAATTGCGAAGTCACTGGCTTCGATATCGAGAAAGGTCAGATCACCGGCGTTCAGACGAACCGCGGTCAGATCAAGGCGAAGAAAGTCGGCGTCGTCGTCGCCGGGCACTGTACCGTCATGTCGGATATGGCGGGCTTCCGCATGCCGATCGAAAGCCACCCCCTTCAGGCGATGGTTTCCGACCCGGTCAAACCGATCATCGACGTCGTTGTCATGTCGGGCGCGGTGCATTGTTACGTTTCGCAATCCGACAAGGGCGAACTCGTCTTAGGTGCTGGGATCGACGCCCACACGAGCTATTCCCAACGCGGCAGCCTGCACATTATCGAAGAGCAGATCGCAGCGGTCTGCGAACTGTTCCCGATCTTCAGCCGCATGCGCCTGATGCGCCAGTGGGGCGGGATCGTCGACACGTGCCCGGACGCCTCCCCCATTATCTCGAAAACCCCCGTCGACGGTCTTTACTTCAACTGCGGTTGGGGCACAGGCGGCTTCAAGGCGACGCCGGGCTCGGGCTGGGTGTTCGCCCACACCATCGCACGCGACGAGCCGCACGAAATCAACGCACCGTTCTCGCTGGATCGCTTCTCGACCGGTCATCTGATCGACGAGCACGGCGCCGCCGCGGTCGCACACTAGGGAAGGAACGAACATGTTTTTGATCACCTGTCCCTTCTGTGGGGAGCGCGAGGAAAGCGAGTTCTCGTACGGTCACGAGGCGCACATCGCGCGCCCGGAAAACCCGGAGAAATTGTCGGACGCCGAATGGGCCGATTACCTGTTCATGCGGAAAAATACGAAAGGCGTGCACCTGGAACGCTGGGTCCACACGGCGGGGTGCCGCCGCTGGTTCAACGCGGCCCGCAACACGCACACCAACGAAATCCTGGCGATCTACAAAATGGGTGAGCAACCGCCCAAAGAGATCAAGGCGATGATCGAGAAGGGTAAGACGTCATGAGCCAGTCGCATCGCCTTATGAACGGCGGCCGCATCGACCGCTCGAAACAGATCGATTTCTATTTCAACGGCCGTCTGATGAGCGGTTACGAAGGCGACACCCTCGCCTCGGCGCTCTTGGCCAACGGCGTCAATCTGATCGGCCGTAGCTTCAAGTATCACCGCCCACGCGGCATCGTCACGGCGGGCACCGAAGAGCCCAACGCGCTGGTGCAGCTTGAGCGCGGATCGCGCACGATCTCCAACATGCTGGCGACGCGCATCCCCTTGTACGAGGGCTTGGACGCCTCCAGCGTCAACTGCTGGCCGTCCCCAAGCTACGACGTGATGGCGGTCAACGGGTTGTTCCACCGTCTGTTACCGGCGGGCTTCTATTATAAGACCTTCATGTGGCCGGTGTCGGGGTGGAAGGTCTACGAGCACTTCATCCGCCGTGCCGCCGGTCTCGGTAAATCCCCGGAAGAACCGGACGCCGATACATATGATAAGATGAACGCGCACGCGGACGTCGTCATCATCGGTGCCGGGCCGTCGGGCCTCTCGGCCGCGCGCGCCGCCGCCGCGACGGGCGCACGGGTGATCCTCGTCGACGAGCAGACCGAACTGGGCGGTCAGCTTCTGAACGAGACATTCGAGATCGATGAAAAGCCCGCGGCGGATTGGGTCGCGGACGTCGAGGGCGAACTGATGGCCAACCCGGACGTGACGATCCTCAAACACACGACCGCGTTCGGTTATTACGATCACAACTTTATCGGCCTCCTCCAGAACCGCTCCGATAACGTCGCTTATGGAGAAGACGGCCGCACCCGCCAGCGGGTTTGGCGGGTCCGCGCGAAAAGGGTGATCCTGGCGACGGGCGCCATCGAACGCCCGCTGATCTATAGCGACAACGACCGCCCCGGCTGCATGCTGGCAAGTGCGCTTCGCGCCTACGTCAACCGCTATGGGGTGACGCCCGGCAAACGCCACGTGATCTTCACCAACAACGACGATGCGTATCGTTCGGCGCTCGATCTCAAATCGGCGGGGGCCGTCGTCGCCTGCGTCGTCGACGTCAGGAAAGACCCGTCAGGTGAACTCGTTTCCCGCGCCATCGAAGCCGGGATCGAGGTCATCGACAATTCGGCGATCACCGGCGTGCTCGGCTCAAAGAAGATCCGGGGCATCGAAATCATGAAGCTCACCGACGACGGTGAGAATGTCACCGGAAAACCGCGCACCATTTCGTGCGACACCATCGGCTCCAGCGGCGGCTGGAACCCGGTCGTCCACCTGCACAGCCATTCGGCGGGCAAGAACACCTGGCGCGACGAAGACGGCGTGTTCGTACCCGGCGACACGCTGCAGGCCGAAGCCGCATGCGGCGCCGCCAACGGCAGCTTCTCGCTGGCGCAGGCGTTGAACGAGGGTGATTTCGCCGGGATCGACGCGTGTTCGAAACTCGGCATGACGGCGAAGAAGCGCCCGGCCGTTGGCAAAGCCACCGCCGACGTCGACGAGACCCCCTGGCGCACGCTCTGGTACATCCCGACCACCAAACCGGCGGGCCAGCGCGGCAAGCACTTCCTCGACCAACAAAATGATGTCACCGTCGCCGACGTCCAATTGGCGGCGCGCGAGGGCTACCGCTCGGTCGAGCACGCCAAGCGCTACACCACGCTGGGCATGGCGACCGATCAGGGCAAGACCGGCAACATTCCGGGTCATGCGATCCTGTCGGCGGCGCTCGGCCAAACCATCCCGCAGACCGGCACCACCACCTTCCGCCCGCCCTACTCGCCCGTCACCATGGGCGCGCTCGCGGGCCGCGCGGTGGGTGAGTTCTTCGATCCGATCCGCAGGACGCCCATGCACGACTGGCACGAACAGGCGGGATGCTTGTGGGAAGACGTCAGCCAGTGGCGGCGCCCGTGGTACTACCCGCTTGAGGGTGAGAGCATGCAGGACGCGGTCAGCCGCGAATGCCTGGCGGTCCGGAACAGTGTCGGGATGCTGGATGCGACGACATTGGGGAAGATCGATATTCAGGGTCCCGATGCGGCGGAATTCTTAAACCGCATGTACACCAACGCCTGGCTGAAGCTGGCGCCCGGGAAGTGCCGGTATGGGTTGATGCTGGGCGAAGACGGGATGGTGATGGACGACGGCGTGACGTCTTGTCTCGGCGAGAACCATTATCTGATGACCACCACCTCCGGCGGCGCGCCGCGCGTGCTCGCGTGGTTGGAGGAATGGCTGCAGACCGAATGGCCGGATCTCAAGGTCTATCTGACGTCGGTCACCGAGCAGTTCGCGACCCTGCAGCTCGCCGGTCCGAACGCCCGCGATCTGTTGAGCGAGTTCACCTCCGACATCGATCTCGACCCCGAAGCCTTCCCTTTCATGTCGTGGAAGGACGGCACGGTCGGCGGGATTCCGGCGCGGGTTTATCGGATCAGCTTCACCGGCGAACTCAGCTACGAAATCAACGTGCCCGCATCTTGTGGTCTTTCGCTCTGGACCGACATCATGAATGCTGGCGAAAAATACGGCATCACGCCGTTCGGCACGGAAACGATGCACGTGCTGAGGGCCGAGAAGGGTTTCATCATCGTCGGCCAGGAAACCGACGGGACGGTGACGCCCATCGATCTCGGGATGGACTGGATCGTCTCGAAGAAGAAACCGGATTTCATCGGCAAGCGCTCGTTGTCGCGTGAAGATACCATCCGCGACGACCGCAAGCATCTGGTCGGGCTCAAGACTGCCGATCCGGCGGAAGTCCTGCCCGAAGGCGGGCAGATCGTCGCCGCAACCCGGCCCGAACCACCGATGGATATGATCGGTCACGTGACGTCCAGTTACTGGTCGGCGGCGCTGGATCAGTCCATCGCGATGGCCCTGGTCAAGAACGGCCGCAACAGAAAAGGCGACACGGTTTACGTGCCGATGAAGGACAAGACGATCGCCTGCGAGATCGTCGATCCGATCTTCTATGACCCCGAAGGGAGCCGGATGAATGGTTGACGCATACCGCCTCAGAAGCCCGCTCGCGCACCTGGGTCTCGAAGCCCGCGCTCATGAAGACAGCGAACTTTCCGGCACGGGTGTGGTGATGAGGGAAATCCCCTATCGGGGCCTCATCAACATTCGGGGCGACGTGAAGGACAAAAACTTCGTCGACGCCGTCCAGAAAGCCGTCAAGCTGTCGCCCCCCGTCGATCCGAACACGGTATCGGGGAAGCCGACGACGACGCGCATCATGTGGCTGGGCCCGGACGAATGGCTGGTCATCACGAAACCGGAAGGCGCCGAGCGCGCGATGAACGCGCTTTGGAAGAATCTGAAGGTCGACGGCCTGCACGCGTCGGTCACGGATTCAACCCACGCCCGCACGTGCATCGAGATTTCCGGGCCGCGCGCCCGCGAGGTCTTACAAAAAGGCTGCGCCCTCGATCTCCACCCGTCGAAATTCGCCCCCGGCCAGTGCGCGCAAACCATCGTCTCCAAGGTGGGCGTGATGCTGATCCACACCGCGACCGCACGAAACGGCGACCCGACGTATGAGCTTTATGCGCTCAGAAGCTTCTCGACCTATCTCTGGACCTGGCTCGAGGACGCCTCGCAGGAGTTCGGCCTCAAGGTGGGGTGATTTTCCCCTCTCCCCCGGGAGAGGGTGGCGCGCATCGCGCGCCGGGTGAGGGGTCACCCCCTCATCCTGTCCTTCTCCCAAGGGAGAAGGAACCCTGCCGCATCGTAATCCTTTAATCCCTCTCCCCCTCAGGGGGGAGAGGTTAGGTGAGGAGGCTATATCAAATCCAGTTCATGGCGATGGCGGCGGTGACGATGTAGCGCGCCGTTTTGGCGAACGCGACCAATAGAAAGAACGACCAGAACGGCTCGCGCAGCACGCCCGCGGCGAGGGTCAACGGGTCGCCGACGAACGGCGCCCAGCTCAACAACAAACTCCAGCGGCCGTATTTGTGATACCACCCCGTCGCCCGGTCCAGCTGTTTGGGGGACGCGGGAAACCACTTTTTGTCGTGGAACCGTTCGACGCCGCGCCCGATCGCCCAGTTGACGACCGCGCCCAGGGTATTCCCGATACTCGCGACCGTGATCAATAGCGGGATCGAATGCTCACCATTGATGATCAGGGCGACGAGGCCGATCTCCGACTGCGCCGGCAGGATCGTGGCGGCCAGGAAAGCGACACCGAAAAGCCCGCCGTAAACGCCGAAATCAAACATCCGTCACCGTAAGGAGCGGGCCCCCCCGCGAACAAGCGAAATCGGCCCTACCACACCATCCCCCTGACCCGGTTCCTGATATCCGCATCGGGGAGGAGTTCGGGCCGGGGCGCGATGTCCCACACCCACTCGTCGCCTTCGCGGTCGGGCAAGACGCCGCGCAGCGGATCGACGCTCTCGACAAGCCGCTCTCCATCCCGGATCTGGCGCTCGACCTCCGTCACCAGGCAGACCGTACCGGCGCACGTCTCCAACAAACCGAGATGGCTGCGGATGATGGCTTGCGCGAACGCTTCCAGTTCTTCGTCATCGATACTCGGACGTTGCCGCCGCAAATAGTCGAGCGGAATCAGAGGCAGTTGGGCGAGCACGTTGGCGGAGATCACGAGGTCGGCATCTCCCAACGACAAACCCGATGGAAGGCGGGGCTGCGGCACCTCCCTCGACAGAAGCGGCGCGACGATGCCGGTGACGTCGTGATGCTCCAACTCGACATTTGAATAAAAGGTCGCCGCGCGCCGCGTTTCATTCAGGAAACAGACATCGACTAACCGCACCCGGCCAAACGCATGCGCCAGACGGTCGAGCGGGATATCCGCCAGCATCCCGGCGCCAAGGACGATCACCGTGTCCTTGCGCGTCACCTGCTCTGCAGCTTTGATGATGACGGCGCGGGTCCGGTCCAGGTGCGGCTGCCAGGTCGCCCGGTTGCGTTTAAACCTGGCCTCGGTCGCGATCAGCTCTTTCAGATACCCGATCCGCCGGTACGGCGCGGGACATGGCGTCGTCAGATACTTAAGCGCTTCGATGAGCATGAGACCAGTCTAGCACCCCCGGCTGCGCCCCTCATCCTGTCCTTCTCCCCAGGGAGAAGGGACCCGGCCGGAACGCCCCTCTCCCCGGGGAGAGGGTGGCGCGCATCGCGCGCCGGGTGAGGGGCGGTTATCAGCCTTCGGCGATGATCGGGTTCGAGAGAATGCCGATCCCCTCGATCTCGGCCTCGACCACGTCACCGGGCTTCATCCAACCGGGCGGCTTCATGGCGTGCGCAACACCCGACGGCGTTCCCGTCGCGATCACGTCGCCCGGCTCGAGGGTCATGAATTCGGACAAGATGGCGATGATGCGTGCGACCGGAAAGATCATGTCGGCGGTGTTGGAATCCTGGCGCGTCTCGCCGTTGACGCGGCTGGTGATCCGAAGCCCCGACGCGCCAGAAGGTAAATCGTCGGGCGTGACGACGACGGGGCCGAGCGGGCCGGTACCGTCGAAGTTCTTGCCCTGGGTCCATTGCTTGGTCTTGCGTTGATAATCGCGCACCGAGACGTCGTTGAAGATCGTATAACCGAACACGTGCTCAAGGGCGTCCTGCTCGGAAATATGCCGCCCCCCTTTGCCGATGACGATGGTCAGTTCGACCTCGTAATCCAGTTGGTCGGACACGGTCGGCCGGATCACCGGTTGTCCGGCCGCGATCAGCGAACTGTTGTAGCGCGGAAAGAGCGACGGGTATTCAGGGATGTCGTGCCCGCCTTCGGCCGCGTGCGCTGCATAGTTCAAGCCGACACACACGAATTTGCCGGGCCTGGCGATCGGCAGCGCCGGCGTGACGTCTGCCAGTTTGAGAATAGCGCTTTCCGGTGCACCGGGGATCATGTCGGCCAACGTCTTCAATACGTCCGCGCCGCCGTTGATCAACGCGATCATCGTCGCCGGCAGCGACGGGTCGCACGCGGCAACGTCGGTGACACGCTCACCCGCGACCACACCCAGGCGGGCCTCGCCGCCGTTCTCGAACATCATCAGTTTCATGTGTTTCCCCCTGCCCGCCGGTTCACGGCACGCACCGCCCGACCGGCCCTTCAGTCATATAAGGATCAAATTCGGGCCGACCAAACAAAAACGTGTTCAGCGCCCGGCGGGCGTTTTGACGGCAAGGATCGTCACCACGGCAAGCGCCGCAGCCGAAAGGACACCGAACCACCCGACAGGACCGACTTTTGGGCCCCAGGCGTAAACACTGAACGCATAAGCCGCGCACAGCATCACCATCCCGAATATCCTGAGCGACCATGCCGTCCGCCGCTCAGGCGTTCTGCCGAACACATCGCGGGCGTGGCGCGCCATGGCCATGGCGAGCGCGCCCAGTCCCGCGAACGCACACAGTATCGCGGCGATGATGTTAAGGGCGGTCATTCGGTCTTACCACTTCCCTTCCCTCAATGGGACCGTCATTCCGGCGTATGCCGGAATCCAGAGCGCCGTGCGCGGTTGCATCGAGGCGAGATCGCGCCTGCGGCCCTGGGCCCCGGCTTTCGCCGGGGTGACATGCGCCAGATTTTAGTGTCTTCCCGCGCCTTCCCAGGACGATTGCGGCGAACGCAAACGCGGCGCCGAACGCAAACATCGTCAGGTCGACCCCCGCCAGTTCCCAGACCCCCGCGGGCAGCGTCACGCCCAGATGCTTGTCGGTCGTGAGCCCGTTCAACACCGGGATCAGACCGAACGCGGCGGCCGCCAGCCACAACTGCTCAACCCACGCTCTGGCCGAAGGGCGGATAAAGGCATGCGCCAGCATCACGCCCCAGACGATGAACATCGTATGCCCCTCCCACGCCACGCGGCCCGCAACGTCGACCGGGATCAGCCGGTTGGCCCAGAAATACGCGGCGACGGCGACCGGCAACCCGGCCAGCGTCCCGACGTTCAACCGTTCGACCAGTTTGAAGCCGAATGCGTCACCCTTTTTCGCGCGGCGCTTGACGGTCCACAGGATCATCCCGGCGCCGATCATCGCCGTTCCCATCACCCCGGAAAGGAAATACAGCCAACGCAGCACCGGCCCCGCGAACAGGCCTTCGTGCAATCCCAACAACACGTCGCGGACGGCAAGCGGGGTCGAGTAGATCCCGTCGCTCGCCCGCAGCAGCTCGCCGTTCGCCCCGTTGAACGTCAGCGTCGGCGGGCGGCGCACCGGCGAGGCCCACTCATGCCCGATCCTGACGGATGCATCCCGGTCGCCCGGATGACGGATTTCGACAAAGCGGACCCTGCCTTCGCCCCATTGCCGCTCGGCCTCAAGAACCATCGGCCTCAACGGCATCAGGTCCGCCGCGACACCGGACGGCGATGCGCCGTCCGTACGCCGCAGCAGTTCGTTGAAGAATGAATCCTGCGCATCCGCTGCGGTGCCGTACGACGCCGTGATCACCGGCGTCATGTATACGTATGCGATGAAGATCAGACCCGAGTACGTGATCATGAGATGGAACGGCAACGCCAGCACGCTCAGGACGTTGTGCGCGTCCAGCCACGACCGCTGCCCTTTGGCAAATCTCAGGGTGAAGAAGTCGCGGAATATTCTTTTGTGGATGATCACCCCGGTGACGATGGCGATCAGCATGAACATGGTGCACACCCCGACGATCCACTCGGCGGCGCGAACCGGCATATAGTGCAGACGCCAATGCATGCTGTAGAGCAGTTGCCCCCCACCTGTGTCGCGGTAGTTGAGGGGCGCGGCGGTTTCCGGATCCAGCCTTGCGCGCCCGGTCCGCCCCCGCTTTCCATCCGCGTCCGGCGACATCCGCCAGAACAGGCGCAGTTCCGGGAACCGGTGGCTCGGCACCGCGATGAACCACCGCGCCGCATTGGGCGCGTTACTCTCCAGGTATTGCCGCCCGGCATCGACGGCCGCCGTTGCCGTCATGGCGTTCTGAACGATCGGCCGTTCCGGCTGCATCCAGCTATCGATCTCGGTGTCGAAGTAGCCCGCCGTGCCGGTCAGGAACATGAAAAACAGCACCCACCCGACCAGCAGTCCGGTCCAGGTGTGCAACCAGCCCATCGACTGGCGAAACGCGCCTTTCATGCGTTTACCACCCTGCTCCGGCCGGCCTGAGCGCCAGCGCGGCCAGCGCGAAGAAACCCGTGAAACCGAGCACCCCGAACCACAACCTGCGCAAGGAATGTGCGGCGAATGCATAGACGATCACCCCGGCATAGAGCGCGAAACTGATCAATACGCCCGTCGCGACGGCATCGGCGCGCGGCATCGGCAGGACGTACGACAGCCAGACGGCGAACACCGCCGCTGCCGCATACCCCCCCAGGACACCGGCGCAGAGCCTGGACAGCAGCGCAGGCCATCGGGCCTGCAACTTTCCTGCCGCCGCCACCCGCTAGAACTTCATGCTGGCGGAGAACGAAACCACCCGGGGCACGCCGTAGTACAAAAGATTGGACGCGCCGGGGAACGTGATCCAGTAATCCTCGTCAAAGAGGTTGCTGACGTTGGCGCGGAAGACCAGATCGCGCTCGCCCAGTTCGTGCACATAACGTGCGCCGAGACTGTATAGTTCGTAGGACGGAATCTCTTTCGTATTGGTCGTGTCGATATACTGCTTGCCCGTATGGTTGGCCCGGAAGCTGAGCGTCAGACCCCGCAGCGACGGCACATCCCATTCGAGACCGAGCACGCCTGCGAGTTTCGGCACGCCGACCGCGGTGTTACCGTCGTTCGTGCCGTTCGCCGTTTCCGTCAGTTCCGCTTCGATGAACGTCAGTCCGCTCAGCAATCGAAGCCCCGGCATCAACTCGCCGAAGGCACCCAGTTCCAGCCCCCGGTGACGCTGTTCGCCGTCGATGGCATATACATTGGTCGCCGCGTCGGTGATGCCGCTCGGACGTTCGAGCTGAAACAGGCTCGCGGTCAGGCCCAGGTCGCCGAAATCGTACTTGGCGCCCAGTTCGATCTGTTTGGTCATGGCCGGGGGGAATACCTCGCCCGCGTTCGCCGCCGTATTCGGCGCCGTCGAGCCCTGCTCGAGGGACTCGATGTAGTTCCCGTAAAGGGATAGCCCCTTCCACGGCTTGACCGTCAGGCCGACGGCCGGCGTCAGCGCCGTTTCGTCGTAGATGCTCGTCTGCGCGCCCGTGGTTGCACTGAAGCCTTCGGAAAGTATCCGCTGATGACGCACGCCCAGTGTCAGGAGGGCGCGATCGTCAAAGAAGCCGAGAACATCGGCGACGGCCACTGAATCGATAACGGCATTGGAGGTCGTCGGCACGCCACCCTTTAACGGGGTATAATTCGGCGTCGAGCGGCGAACCGGATCGAAGATGTTCGTCGGCACGTCGTCGATGGTGGCGAGGTCCTGACGGTCACGCCCGCTCTCGACCAGATTACGGAACGCCTCGACGGACAGCTTGTGCGTGATCGACGCGGTCTCGAACCGTCCGCGGATGCCGGTCGAGCCGGTCAGGTTGGTCTCGACGTCGCGCTGCTCGCGCGCCGACATGGTGAAGTTGCCATTGCTGTCGAGACCGCTGCCGGTCGTGCGCAGGAAGATGCCGTCGAAATCCGTGGCACCCGCCGCGCCGTAGACCGTCCAGTCTTCGGTGATGTCGTATTCCATCCGCAGCAGGCCGCGAACGAAGTTGTTTTCGGTGACCTCCCAGGATTGCTGTACGGCTGCACTGGTATCCGGTGCGTCGGGCACGCCCGTGACGCCGCTGAACAGCTGGTTGCCGCCGTAAAGTTCACGATCGGAAACGTCGAATGCGATGTTCGAACGGAACCTGTCCAACCGGTAATCGAACGAGACGCTCGCCTCCGTGAGTCTGTCGTTGTTGCCGTCAGGGACCGACTCGCCGTCTTGATGAAAGGCGTTGATCCGGATGCCGTACATGTCGTCGGGGCCGAAACGGCGGCTGACGTCGGCTTGCGTGCTGTACCGTGCCCCCGGCTCGTAACCCGCCGTCAGTTCCGTCATCGCATGATCGAGCGGCCGCTTGGGCACCAGGTTGACGGTCCCGCCGATCCGGCCCGCGGCCCCGGTCAGAAGCGAATTCGCGCCCTTGAAGATTTCCACCCGTTCCAGGGTTTCGACCGTCGCGAAACGACGGTGCGACATCCCCTGCAGGCCATCGTAAAGCGTGCCACCGTTGCCGCCGGTATTGAAACCGCGGATGGCGATGGTCTGGGTGGCGCTCCGTTCCGCATTGATCAAGTATGCGGACGAGTCGTTATGCACGACATCCGCAAGGTCCTTGGCGTGCTGGTTCTCCATCATGTCCGAGGTATAGCTCGACAAGTTGAACGGGGTATCGAACACATCCTGGTTCCCCAACATCCCCACGCGCCCGCCGCGCGCGACCTGCCCGCCCGCATACGGCTGCGGCGTCTTCCCCAGCTGCGCCTGTTCCGGCACGCCCTTGCCCTCGATCTTGATCGGCGAAAGGGTCGTCCCACCGTCAGCCGGCAACGCAAGGCGGACCGTTTCGTCGGTCTCGAACGTGAACGTCACCCCGGTCCCGGCAAGCAGAAGGTCCAGCGCCTGCGCCGGCGGCAAGGTGCCTGAGACCCCCGGCGACCTGAGATCCTCGATTTTCTTGGCGTCGTAAAACACCTTCACGCCGGCCGCATCAGCGAACGCCAGCATGGCACCGTTGAGCGCGCCCGGCGGAATATCGAAGGTGATCGGTTCGCGGCGCTGGGCCAGTTCCCGGGGGTAGCTGATATCCGGGTGCGGGATCGCCTGTACGTCCCTGGCCGTTGCGGTCACCTGCCCATCGGCTCGTTTATCCGTTAGCGGCCCCGCGACGGCTTGCGGCGCCGTCGTCACCAGCACCGCGAACATGAGCGCGCATGGCGCAGCCGCACCGCGCCGGGTGAATATGGTCGACTTCATCTTTTATCTCTCCCCTCGTCTGGCGGCCGTGGTTCCTTGATGGAACTTGCCCGGCCTCTAATTGCGAATAAGTCGCAATTGCGGTTCTAGGGAATAGACGGATGGGGTTGCGGGATCGCGTAAAAAAAGTTTGTGGAAAGGACGCGCGTCAGAAAATCACCGTCACAAGAGGCGGCACGGCAACGGTGCGGGCCCCCAGTTCGTCGGCGATGACGTCGACGGCACCGGATAAGTCGTCCAGGTGAAAGACCCCCGAGACCCGTCTCGACGCGAGTTCGGCATCCGTCACCATAATCCGTCCGGCACGGTATCGATTGAGTTCGTCAACCACGTCTGACAACCGCTGACGGTCGAACACCAAACGGCCGCGCCGCCACGACGAGACACGACCGGGGTCGACGGCAACGACCTCGCCGAGAGCGCCATCCGACGTGTAGACGACGCTGTCGCCCTCGCCCAGCTGCATCTTCCCGCCACCGCCATGCGCCGCCGGCGAGGCAACGGCGACCCGGTGCTCCTCGACCGCAACGCGCACATGTTGGTCATCGATGCGCACCGAAAAACGGGTGCCAAGGGCGCGTGACGTGCCGCCCAGCGCGGCGACCACGAATGGCCGCACCTCGGTCTCGCTCATCGGCGCCACGTCGAAGACGGCCTCGCCCTTCAACAACCTTACCCGCCGCACCTCCTCGCCGTACTCGACGGCAATGGCGGAATCGGTATTCAGATAGACGCGGCTGCCGTCGACGAGTTTCGCTTCCCGGATCTCGCCGAAGCCAGAGCGGTAATCGGCGGTGAACGCGGTAATTGGATCGGCGACATGCCAGGCGCCGAGCGCAAAGACCAGCGCCAACGCCGCCGCGAAGGCACGCCAGGCATAACGGCCGACATTGGGGCGCGGCCGGACGCTTGCTTCCGAGACATGCGCCAGTTCGGCCCAGGTGCGGCTGGCACGGTGAAACGCGGCGGTGTGTGCGGGGTCGGCGCGTAGCCAGGCATCGAACCGGGCGCGTTCTTCCGCAGTCAGATCTTCGGCGCCGAGCCGGATCAGCCAATGGGCAGCCTCATCGTTCAGCGTCGCGTTATCGTTGGCGTTACGGTTCGGCAATGGATGCTCGCTCGGCATGGGGTTTCACCTTTACGGATAGGACGTTTGAGCGCACGCGATCCAGTAAATTAAAAAGCGGACTAATCGTCGATCTGGGAGGTCGCGTAGGCCAACGCCTGCATTAGGTGTTTTTGGACTGTGCTGATCGAAACGCCGAGCCGGTCGGCGATCTCCTGATACGTCTGTCCGTGCAGGCGGTTGAGGATGAAAATCCGCCGCGTGCGCTCGGGCAGCCGGGCGACGGCGGCCTCCAACTGCTTCAACCTGCGGCGCGCCGCCAGCGTGCGTTCCTGGGAGGGCGACTCTTCCGGGAGGGCATGGAACTGCGCCTCCGACATCAACCCGGCGGTCTGTCGGGATTCGCGCCGAAACGTGTCGATCGAAAGATTGCGGACGATCCGGTAGAGATAACTGACGGGACTTTCGACCTTCCCGCCATCGATGGCGGCGGTGAAGCGGATGTAGGCTTCCTGCACCACGTCCTCGGCGCGGGCCGGACAACCGACGATGGGCGCGGCGTAGTCCACCAGCGCCCGGCGATGCTCGGCGAAGATCGCGACATGGCGATCGTCCTGATTCAGGACGCGGTTCATGGCGTCGTGTCCCCCTCGACCGGCGGCGCGCACCGCTCTCCGGCGTGCGTGACCATCATCCGCTAATTATTGCGAATAATTCTTAGTTGCAAGGATTAACGGTTTCGAGCGCTCTGCGCAACCGGGCCGGACGAAAGCCGCTCGCGGCATATAAAAAAGGCGCCGCTCGCGGCGACGCCTTTTCCAAATCGGATAGCTTTCTGATCGTGATTTCGATCAGCAGCCCATCTCGTAAACGACGCCGCCAAAGGTGGCCTTGTAGTTCTTCTTGCCGACTTTCTCGAGGGTCGAGCACTGCTCGGTACCGAAGTTGACGCAGAGCTGGTTGCCCTTGAGCGACCACGACCCCTGGACCGTGTCGGCGCCGACGTTGCGGTCCGCTTCACCCATCGATTTGGAAACGGTCGAGTAATAGAAATCCTGGCCTTCGGTCGACCCGGCTTTCCAAGAGCAGCTGCCGCCACCACGCTTGAACACCGCCTGCAGAGCGGCCGCGTCGAGCACGTTGGTTTTGTCGGATTTCATTTCTTCCCCGGTCGCACATGCGCCGAGCGCAAGCGTGACCAGCGCAGTAAGCGCCAATTTTTTCGTTTTCATCTATTTGCCTTCGTCACTAGTGGTTTTACGCGCCTGCGTGTCACGGTCCCTCGAGCAGGGGCAGGCCTTTTTTCAATATGAGGACCCGTACGCGTTTGACAAGCAAACCCAAGCAAAATTCGTTAATTTTTGCTGGAAAAACCGGAATCGAGACAGGTTCATGCAGGATTATGCAGAAAGGAGGCCTCGTCCGGCTGTCGGTTTTAGACGCCGGGTTTAGGCGGCGTTTTGGGAACGGGCTTCTTTGCTTTCTTCTTGGCGGGCTTGCCCTCGATGATGCGCGCCTGGTCTTTCGCCGTGCGCTGCATCTCGTTCAGCCCCGCCGCGACCGCCTTTAAAATCGCCGCGCTGGTGCGCTCGGTCATCGCTTTTTCGGCGGCTTTGGGATCGTCGGGAGTGCGTTTCAGAAGATCATCGAGCTTCGCCGACATCTCCGACAAGGCTTTTGTATCGGCCGCGCCCGCCCCCCTGGAACCCGCGCTCACCTTGCCGTCGGCGGCGGCGTTCAGGGTTTTGTCGACCCACGCCCGGATGGTCATGCCCTCGGCGGCGGCGGCTTTCTTGACCTTGTCCCGGGTCTCGGCAGAGGCCCCCGTGATGGTCCAGCTGGTCTCTGTCGTTTTCGTCGGCTGGGTCGCCATGCATCGTCTCCTCACCCGGGTGCGTTCCGCTCACACTAGCGTTTGGCCGCCCCGCAAGAAAGTGACGTAAATCAGTTTTCCGGTTCGTTCTCGGCATCCAGCTCGGCCCGGCGATCCTCCTTCAACCGGCGATCCTCGCCTTGGCGGCGCTCCGCACCGCCGCGCCGCTCCGCCCCTTTCCGCCGCTCGCCGGATGCCGGCGGGCCGTCGTTCCGCTGGCGCCGGTCGAGATTCGAACGGCGTTCTTTCTTGGCTTTTCGGCGGTCGCGCCGTCGACGGTCACGGCGGATCTTGGCGACCTGATATCCAATATAACTGCCAAGCACCATCATCACCCCGCCGAGTCCGAGGATCACCAGCGCCATCACCACAAAGTCTTGCGAGCCGCCCCGTTTGGCCCCTGCCGGCGCGCCCGGAAACGGCTTGGGTTCGGTCGGCAGATCGGCGAGAAGTTCGGCTTCGGCGCGATCCAATTCGGCTTCAGTCAAGGGCGACGGCGCATCCGGCGCGATATCGGACGCCGCCTCGGGCGTAGCTGACTGCGGCTGTGATTCCAAGATGGGCGCCGGGGCGTTCTCCGTCATGTTGACTGGCGCATCCACCGTCCACGGCAGCGCCTTGATCGGCGTGCACTCACGCGTCGCGCCATCGATGAAGTAAGCTTCCGTACCTTCGGCCCGGTCCTTCGATCCGCGCAGTAAATAGAACGCCCTGAACACCCCCGTCCCAACAGACGTATCTGCGAGCGACTTCAGATCGGCCTGTCTTGAGGCGATATCGAGAGCCACATCGACAAGACGGACGGGTTTCTCCTCGAGCGCGACGAGGACCGCGTCCATAAACCGTGGCAGTCGCTCACATAGGCGCTGCGCCGCCTTTTCGCTTTCCACTTCGATATAGGGCGTGAACGTGGTGCGCCCCTGATAACCCTTGTCGGTGATAGCCGGCATGGCGACGGGCTTGAGTTGAAGCGCCACCGTCTCGGCATGCACTGCGCCCACCGGCAGAACGAGAGCCACCAGCAGCGCGGATAATAACCGTTGCACCGAGCGTGTCATGCCGTCATCCCCTCTGACAGGCCAATACGACACCAACAGGTATCCCGTAGCCCAAGCGGTTTGTCCATGGCGATGGTCGTGCGGCTCATCATTTTCCCCCGTTCGAACAATATCCTACGCGCATGCCCGTTCCGGGCGTATGACGTACGTCACGCCATCAAGAGCTGCGAAATGCGATTGCGGCCGCAGTGCCGGTGCAGGCAAACGGTTACTGGGAGACGCCCTCGCGTCCTGCGACGTCTACGGCTCCAGCGAAACCGATCGCTGGACGCTTCGCGACCTCGAAGCGGCACGCAATCTTTACGAGACCAACGACTTCGAATTGATCGAGGAATACAAGGGCGATCAGTGGGGCCGCGCGATCACCGAACAGCGGTTCCGCCGGTTAAAGCCGGCGTGAACCGTGTTCGCTGATTCTTAGATATTGGAATCCGGGAAGCTGGCTTTTCTCTCGGCCATGAAGGCCAGAAGCGCCTCATCGATGCCGGGATCAATTTCCGGCTCTTGATAGTCGGCGAGCCATTTCTTCCAGAGCGTGTTGGCGCGTTGGGCCATATCCTGCGCACCCTCGGCTTCCCACTGTTCGTAAGAATTGTTGTCGGCGAGGTTCGAACGGATGAACGCGGTTTCAAAATTAGCCTGCGTGTGGGCACATCCCAGATAGTGGGAGCCCGGCCCGACTTCACGGATGGCCGAGAGCCCCTGCCCGTTTTCGGTCAGGTCGTACCCTTCTGTTAGGCGCTGCATCATGGCCAGTTGATCGCAATCCATCACGAACTTCTCATACCCGGAAGACAGCCCGCCTTCGAGCCAGCCCGCCGCGTGCAGCGCGAAATTGACCCCCGACATGACGGTGGCATTCAGGGTATTCGCGCTCTCGTAAGCCGCCTGCGCGTCCGCGACCTTGGAGGCGCAAAGCGAACCACCTGAGCGGAACGGCAGGTTCAGGCGGCGCGCAAGCTGCGCAGCGGCTGAGATGACCAGCGTCGGTTCCGGCGTCCCGAAGGTCGGTGCCCCCGACTGCATGGAGATCGCACTAACGAACGCACCGTAAATCAGCGGCGCGCCCGGGCGGCAAAGCTGTGTCAGCGCACCACCGGCGAGAACTTCCGCCTGCACCTGCGCGAGCGTCCCCAACGCCGTCACCGGGCTCATGGCACCCGCCAGGATGAACGGGGAAACGATGCAGGCCTGGTTCGACCTTGCATAGACCTTGAGTGCACCCAGCATGGTGCCGTCGAACACCATCGGCGAGTTGGCATTGATCAGGCTGGTCATCACCGTGTTCTGATCGACGAACTCTTTCCCAAACAGGATCTCGCACATCGCGACTGAATCCTCGGCACGCTGCGGGTGCGTGACCGAGCCCATGAACGGCTTGTCGGAATACTTCATGTGCGCATAAAGCATGTCGTAGTGGCGCTTGTTCACCGGCAGATCGACCGGCTCACACACCGTACCGCCCGAATGATGCATGGCCGGCGCCATGTAGGCGAGTTTCACGAAGTTGCGGAAATCCTCGATGGTCCCATAACGGCGGCCATTGTCGAGATCACGCACGAACGGCGGGCCGTAGACAGGTGCGAAGACGGTGTGATTGCCGCCGATCTCGACACTTCGGGCCGGATTCCGGGCATGCTGGGTGTATTGCGACGGCGCGGTCTTGAGAAGATCTTGGCAAAGCCCTTTCGGGAAGTGCACGCGCGTGCCCTGCACATCCGCGCCGGCATCCTTAAAGAGCTTAAGCGCTTCTTCGTCATCCCTGAACTCGATACCGATTTCTTCGAGAATCAGGTCCGCATTGGCCTCGATCATCTCGATGGCTTCAACGGAAGCCAGCTCCAGCAAGGGGATGTTGCGGATAATATAGGGCTTGGTAACGGCGCCCGATTTTCCCCGGGCTTCCCGGCGGGCGTCGCGGCCCCGGCGTGCGGCTCTCTCGGCCATGGCGTGCACTCACTCAAATGCGAACATGACGCATCAACCCGGCGTCCGTTCAGGTCAAAACGATTATTCGATTTTGATAAACCCGAGCGCGAATGTCGACTAATCCAGCGCCGTCATTTTGTGGTCAAAAGCCGCCTTCTGACGGGTCACTTCCAGATCGACTTGCCGGACCCGGGAATGCCAAGGCTTTCCCACATTTGATCGACCTTATCGACCACTTCTTCCGTCATACGGAGTTTCTGACCCCAGTCGCGGTGCGTTTCGGGGGGAAGTTTTGTCGTCGCGTCGATGCCGAGCTTGCCACCGAGGCCTGATTCCGGCGAAGCGAAGTCGAGATAATCGATCGGTGTGTTGTCGATGACGGTCAGGTCGCGGCTGGGGTCGACATTGGTCGAAATCGCCCATATCACATCGTTCCAGTCGCGGGCATTAATATCCTCGTCCACCACGATCACGAATTTCGTGTACATGAATTGCCGCAGATACGACCACACCGCCAGCATGATCCTTTTGGCATGACCGGCGTACGCCTTTTTCATCGAGACGACGGCAACGCGGTATGAGCATCCTTCGGGGGGCAGCCAGAAATCGACGATTTCCGGAAATTGCTGCTGCAACAGCGGCACGAAAACGTCGTTCAACGCCTCGCCCAAAACCGACGGCTCATCCGGCGGCCTTCCAGTATATGTCGACAGATATATCGGGTTCTTGCGCATGGTGATCGCCGTGACGTTGAAGACCGGGAACGGCTCGACCGCGTTATAGTAACCGGTGTGATCGCCGTAAGGGCCCTCGTCACCGTACTCGGTTAAAGACACCGTGCCTTCGATCACGATTTCGGCTTCGGCAGGGACTTTCAGCGGTTGCGTCACGCAATCGACGAGGTCGACTTTCTTGCCCCTCAAAAGCCCCGCGAACTGATATTCGGAAAGCGTGTCCGGCACTGGCGTTACGGCTGCCAATATCGTGCCCGGATCAGCGCCCAGAACACATGCGGCGGGTAAAGGCTCGGGTTTTTCCGCCTTCCAACGCTGATGGTGTTGCGCACCGCCACGGTGCTTCAACCACCGCATGAGGGTCGAATCCTTCCCCGTCACCTGCATGCGGTAGATACCCAGATTATAGGCATCGCGTTTGTCGCCCCCTGGCCCCTTCGTCACCACCAAAGGCCAGGTGATCAAAGGGGCAGGTTCACCCGGCCAACATGTCTGGATTGGCAATTTGGTGAGATCGATATCGTCGCCCGTTAAAACGACTTCCTGACAGTAGGCCGTGCCGGAATCCCGCGGCTTCATGGCCATCACGGTCTTCATCAACGGCAGCATTTCGAGGGCTTCGCGCCAGCCGCCGGGCGGTTCCGGTTGGCGCAGGAAAGCCAGCGTTTCGCCGATTTCGCGAAGTTCGTGCGGCTCCCGGCTCATGCCCCAGGCAACGCGTTCGACGGTACCGAAAAGATTGACGAGCACCGGCATATCAGACGGTGTGCCGTCTTCCTTGATCACATTCTCGAACAAGATAGCGGGGCCGCCCTCCGCAAGCACGCGGGTCTGGATTTCCGTCATTTCCAATACCGTCGACACGGGCGCGGAAACCCGCACCAATCGGCCGGATTTTTCCAGTTTCTCGATAAAATCCCTCAGGGAACTGTAAGCCATCCCGTTTACTCCTCGTCGCGGGCAAGGTTGACCCTTTCCAGACGCCGTGGTCAAGCAATCCGGAAAATTGCCGGATGGGCCGTGTGGCCATTGTCAATCAATGGCGTAAACGTCTAGAGTCGGGGTTGGTATTGGGGATTGTGGGAACGCGCGGTTTTGGCGTGTTCTGGTGGGAAACAAGTAGACAACATGGCTGACGGAACCACGGAAACGAACGATGGGCTGAGCGCCTCAAGCCTGCAGCGTCTGATTGACATTGGTATCGCGCTTTCCGCCGAGCGGGACACCAACGTCCTGATGGAAACGATCCTGCTGGAAGCCAAGAGTCTTGCCAACGCCGACGGCGGGACACTTTACATTCGCACCGACGACAATCGGCTCCGATTTGAGATCATGCGGACCGATAGTCTCGAAATCGCGATGGGCGGCACGACGGGTAAAGACATCAACTTCCCGCCCCTAACACTGGTCGACCCGAAAACGGGTGAGGAAAACCACAAAAACGTCGCGTCCGCGGCCGCGCTGACCGGTCAGTCGATCAACATTCCCGACGCCTATGAAAACGATAACTTCGATTTTTCCGGCACCAAGAAATTCGACGAAGGCACGGGTTATCGTTCCAAGTCGTTCCTGTGCGTGCCGCTTCGTAACTCGCAGAATGAAATCATCGGCGTTCTGCAATTGCTTAATGCCGTCGACAAGCAATCCGGCGAGGTCATTGAGTTCGGCGCCGACATTCAGCCTTTGATCGAGGCATTGGCGTCACAGGCCGCCGTCGCGCTCGACAACCAGCAGCTTCTGGAAGCGCAGAAGAAACTCCTCGACAGCTTCATCGAGCTGATTGCGTCGGCGATTGACGCCAAGTCCCCCTATACCGGCGGGCACTGCCAACGCGTCCCGGAATTGACCAAAATGCTGGCGCACGCAGCGTCAGAGCAAGAGGACGGGCCGTTCCAGGATTTCGAACTCACCGACGAGGAATGGTACGAACTTCACATCGCGGCCTGGTTACACGATTGCGGCAAGGTCACGACGCCGGAGTACGTGGTCGACAAGGCGACCAAGCTCGAAACCATCTACAACCGTATTCACGAAATCCGAAACCGCTTCGAGATCGTCAAACGTGACCGGGTTATCGAGTATCTGAACAAGGTCATCGACGGCGGCAACGCCGACGAGCTTCACAAGGAACTCGAAGAGCAGCTCGCCAAGCTGGACGACGATTTCGCCTTCATCGCCGAGAGCAATGTCGGCGGCGAGTTCATGGCGCCCGACCGGATCGAACGCGTGAAAGAAATCGCCGGGATCAAATGGACGAGAACCCTTTCGGATCGCCTGGGTCTCTCTTACGAAGAACTCAAACGCGTCGAACGCGAGCCCGAGCCCGAGCTGCCGGTCGAGGAAAACCTGCTCGCCGACCGTTACGATCACATCATTTACCGCGAAGGCAAGGAACCGACGGCGGAGGATGACAACCCGTGGGGCTTCAAGCTCGACGTGCCCGAGCACAAGTACAATCTGGGTGAAATCTACAACCTGTGCATCGCGCGCGGCACGTTGACCGAGGAAGAACGCTTCAAGATCAATGACCATATCGTGCAGACCATCATCATGCTGGAAGCGCTGCCGTTCCCGAAACATCTGGCGCGCGTCCCGGAAATGGCCGGCGGTCACCACGAGAAAATGGATGGGACCGGGTATCCGAAGAAGCTGAACAAAGAACACATGTCGGTACCGGCCCGCATCATGGCAATCGCCGACATCTTCGAAGCGCTGACAGCGGCGGACCGACCCTACAAGGCACCGAAGAAGCTCTCCGACAGCGTCAAGATCATGTCGTTCATGAAGAAAGACGCCCACATCGACGACGAATTGTTCGAACTGTTCCTGACGTCCGGGGTCTACAAGGAATATGCCGAGCGTTTCCTGATGCCGGAGCAGTTAGACGAGGTCGACATCTCGCAATACCTCCCTAAAGAAGAAGCCGAAGCCGGCGACGACTAGTGAGCGTGATCTACGTCGACGCCGACGCCTGCCCGGTTAAGGACGAGACCGTCCGGGTGGCAGCCCGGCACAACCTGAAAACCATCATGGTGTGTGACGGCGGCATTCGGCCGAGCGGCGACCCCATGGTCGAACTGGTGATCGTCTCACAAGGGGCCGACGCAGCCGATGATTGGATCGCAGAGCGTATTGAGCGCGCCGACGTCTGCGTCACCAACGATATTCCTCTCGCGGCCCGCTGCCTTGAAAAGGGTGCGCTTGCGATCAAACCGAACGGCGAGTTGTTCACCGAGAACATGATCGGTATGGCACTGGCTAACCGCGAATTGATGCAGGGGCTTCGTGACGCGGGTGAGATCACGGGCGGGCCGCGATCGTTTTCAAAGCAGGATCGCTCAAACTTCCTCAACCGGCTGGAAACCCTCGTTCAAAAAGCTTCGAAGCACCCCTGAGTAGCCGCCAAGTAACGTTAAAGCCCTTTGCCGGAGAGAGATGGCGTTGTTTATAATCATCGATCCATTGAGCTTCGCTGCGACGGCAGGATCGACATGATTAGCTGGTCACTAGCCGGCAGCGCCTTGGGCGGGATCGGCCTGTTTCTTCTCGGCATTCATCTGATGACGGCCGGCCTGAAGGTCGCGGCCGGTGACACGTTGCGCGACGTGCTCGGGCATTGGACCAATTCCCGTGCGCGTGGCCTGATGTCGGGCATTCTGATCACCGGACTGGTCCAGTCCTCCAGTGCCGTTACGGTGGCGGCGATTGGCTTTGTCAACGCGGGCCTGTTGACGTTGCCTCAGGCCATGTGGGTCGTTTTCGGCAGCAATGTCGGCACCACCCTCTCCGGGTGGTTGGTCGCCCTGATCGGGATCAACTTCAAGATCGAGGCACTCGCGCTGCCGTTGTTGGGTATGGGCATGGTGCTATTTCTGTCGGGCACGTCCACACGACGCGGCGCGCTGGGCGAAGCGCTAACCGGTTTCGGTGTGTTCTTCCTCGGGATCGCAACGTTGAAGCTGACGTTCGAGGGTATAGCCGCAGCAATCGACGTCACATCCCTGCAAACGCAAGGCGTGTGGAATACAGCCGCCTTTGTCGGCGCGGGCATCGTGTTGACAACGCTGATGCAATCATCAAGCGCCGTTATCGCCATCGCCATCACAGCGGCACTAGGTGGATTACTGAACATCGAATCAGGTGCCGCTCTGGTGATTGGCGCCAACATCGGCACCACAAGTACTGCGCTGGTCGCCGTATTCGGTGCGACGGCGGCTGCCAAACGGGTGGCACTATCACATGTATTCTTCAATATCCTCACCGGACTATCGGCGCTGGCGTTACTTCCGGTCATGCTGATTGTCGTCGCGTTCGTCGAAGCAAAGATCACCGGATCAAGGGCCCCCGCGACGACCCTGGCGCTATTCCATACCGCGTTCAATATCCTGGGCGTTCTATTGATTTGGCCACTCAGCAAACGGCTTGAAAGATGGCTTGCAGCCCGCCTGACGACACTTGAAGAAGCCGAGGCCAAACCGCAGTACCTCGACGATTATAGCCTGGCGGTCCCGTCGATCGCCTTGAACGCGATCGTGCTGGAAATGAAGCGGATCGCAGACGTTGCCTATGGGATCGCCAAATCTTCGCTCGTCGACCGGGACGTTCCCCTGGCGCGACTGCAGCGAAGGCTCGATATCGCGGATACGCTGAGCGAAGCGGTGTACGGCTACATCCGGCGTTTGAACACGGGCCGCAATACCGAAGATATATCCATGTCGCTCTCTAACATCGTCCGTGCGATATGGCATTTTCTCGAGATCGCGCGCAACGGACGGGATCTTGCATCAAGACGTCATCGCCTCGACCGCCTGCCCGCGGCTTACGCGAAGCAGTTCCACGAGGTGGCTGCCGTGCTTGCCTCGGAAATCAGTGCCGCCGGGGTCAGGGTCGGTCTGCAGCAGGTTGATCAAGCGCATAACCAGGATGGATTCGAAACCGCATACCAGAACGTGAAGGCGGAAACCCTGCGCGCGGCGGGAAACGGCGAACTCAACGTAACGGAAACCGGGATCGCGCTGGACGCCCTGAACGATATGCGAAGCATCGCCAATCATTTGGACAAAGCCGCCAAAAGACTGGAAGGCGTGGATCTTTCCTGAGGCATGCCTAATCGGCGACCAAGTTCTGCTCGCTGGGCAAAATCACCCTTACCGTCGTGCCCTTGCCGACGACGCTCGAAATGCGAAGTGTGCCGCCGTGCGCCTCCACCAAGGCCTTGGCGATGGCAAGCCCAAGCCCTGTCCCCATCTTGGCGATGTGTGGGTTGGCCTGCAGCTGGGCGAACGGCTCGGTGATCTTCTTTAAGTCTTCCGGCTCGATCCCATCGCCACTATCAGCGACTTCGAGGACATGCACACCGTTGGTGTATGTCGCTTTGAGTGTAACGTGCCCGCCACCCGGCGTGAATTTGACGGCGTTGAACAACAGATTAAGCAGCACCTGTTTAATGGCGCGTTCGTCGACGAAGAGGGGTGGCACGCTGTCCGCAACGCGGGTTTCGAAATAGATCTGACTGCAGTCGATTGCATTCTTGGCGATCTTCAAAGCCTCATCGAAGGCATCGCGCGGCGATATTTGTGTCTTCACCAGGGTATTACGCCCGGCCTCGATCTTCGAAAGGTCGAGGATGTCGTTCACGAGACTGAGAAGATGGCGCCCGCTCGACATGATATCGTTGGCGTAATCCTTATACTTAGCCGATCCGATCGGGCCGAAGTACTGGTTTGAGATCACCTCCGAGAACCCCATGATCGCATTTAGAGGTGTGCGCAATTCATGGCTCATAGACGCCAGAAAGTCGGACTTCGCGTTATTGGCGGTATCGGCATCCAGTTTGGCGTTATACAGATTCTGCAGAACGCGATTGTATTGCGCCGCAATGTCACCGGTTTCTGAATTCGGCTCGACCGGTATCGGTTTCGAATAGTCGCTGGTCACGCGTTGGAACTCCATGGCCCGTAAAAGGTCGAGTTGTTCCGTTGATTGGTCGTGTTCGCTGATATTGAGCCCGACACGTTCAGCGTTCAATTTGACGCGCAGCGGATAAACACGGTCGATGAGCTTGAGCAGGATGAAGCCAAGACCGAATGCCCAGACCATCGCCACCAGCACGCCGGCGCCTTGTACCAGGAACTGATCAACGCGGCCAAGACCTGTTCCCAGCACCTCCGGCCTGCCGAAGAACGCGACCGAAAGCGTACCCCAGATACCGGCAACCGCATGCACCGGGAACGCCGAAAGAACGTCATCGACCCGTAAACGTTCCAGCAGATAGGTGCCCACGATACAGAGGACCCCACCGACCAGCCCGATCACCACCGCCGACCACGGCATGACGGCGTGGGCCGGTGCCGTGATCGCCACCAAGCCGGCGAGGGCGCCGTTGAGCATACTCGGCACATCCGAACGCCCGAATACCAAAGGTGCGATAATGATCGAAGCTAACCCACCGAACGCCCCGGCAATCAAAGTATTGAAGACGATCAACGGCACGGCGTCGTTGGCCGCCAAAGTGCTGCCGCCGTTGAATCCGATCCAGCCGACCCAGATCGTGAAGACGCCGAGCGCCGAGAGCGGCAGGCTATGCGAACGGAATTGGCCCCCAGTACCATCGAAACGGCCCTCGCGCGGGCCAATGATGATGACGGCCGCCAAACCAACCCAACCCGCGACTGAATGCACAACCGTGGATCCGGCGAAATCGACAAACCCCAATTCGGAAAGCCAGCCCGGACGGCCGCCGTCGGCGCCGCCCCAGGCCCAATGGCCGAACACCGGGTAAATGATCAGCGAGATCACCACGGCGATCATCAGGTAGGCGACATAACTGGTTCGCTCCGCAACCGCCCCTGAAACGATCGTCGTCGCGGTGCCGCAGAACATCAGTTGAAAAACGAAGAAGGCGATATGGCTCGGATCATCACTCACCGAGAATACGAAATTCGTACCACCGACAATCCCGTTCTCACTGGCACCGAACATGAGGCCGAAACCAACGGCCCAGAATATCCCGGCTGAAATACAGAAATCGGCGAAGTTCTTGGCGGCGACGTTGACGCTGTTCTTAGAACGGACGTAACCACTTTCCAGACAGCAAAAGCCCGCCTGCATCATGAACACAAGCGCGGCGCTCGTCAGAACCCAGACGACATCGACCGTGGAGAGCGAACTCACTGGCCACCCCGTTCCCTGCTGTAGTTAGGTCAGCATTCCATAACTATTTTTGCACCGCAACATGCAACGTCAGAATTTTCCGACCGTTAAAGGGACTTGCTGCTGGCAATGGACGTTCGAGTTCACGCTGTTCCGGGCGTCACCACTTCGCCGGTTTGACAACAAACCCGGGTTGGGGTCATCATTACGTCAGCAAGGGTTCCCCGCCGAAAGACGACAAAGTCTTGGGGACTAATAGGGAACACGGGGAGGATTTACCCATCAGGGAATTCTTACCCAGGCTGCCCCCGCAACTGTGAGCGGCGAGCTGAAAATCGACAACCACTGACCCTCGGGTTGGGAAGGTGATTTTCCGGCGACAAACCGCGAGCCAGGAGACCTGCCTTTGCTTCGATGGGTATAGCCCATCGGTAATCGTAATCACACTCGGAGGGAGTCTGATGGAACAGACCAAACATACACAAGCTACGCTTCCGCTGACTTTTCAGCAGCGCATCGCCGCAACATTGGCTGCAGCCTTGCTCGGCACTTTTCTGGTTTATGGTGTCGGTATCGCGAATTCTGACACCATGCATAATGCAGCTCACGACGGCAGGCACGCTTTCGCCTTCCCCTGTCACTGATACCCGGACAGGAGATATCCCATGATTGGAAGGATTTTACTGGCTGCGGTCGCAGCCGGACTGATCGCTGGCGCCTTCGTTTCAGGCGCACAAATGCTCAAGGTCGTGCCGTTGATATATGCTGCGGAAGCTTATGAGACGCCCGCCACAACGGAAGCTCACAGCCATAGTCATGACGCCGCCGCAGCCGAAAGCGGCCACAACCATGATCACGACACGGCTGCGTGGGCACCGGAAGACGGGGTCGAGCGGATAACCTACACCGCGCTCACTAACATCGTGCTCGGTGCCGGGTTCGCCTTGTTGATTGCCGCCGGCATGACCTTGCGCGGCCGTGCCACTGATTGGCGCCAAGGGTTGATATGGGGTGCGTCGGGTTTCCTGGCATTTTCTCTCTTGCCGGCCCTTGGATTGCCCCCTGAGCTTCCCGGCATGGCAGCCGCCGATCTGACGGGACGCCAGATTTGGTGGGCCATGACCGTCGCCGCATCCGCGGGCGGACTGGCCCTGATCGCGTTCGGCAGCAACTGGGCTCTCAGGTTTCTAGGCGCAGCCCTGTTGATCATCCCACACATCGTTGGGGCCCCGCACCCGGATGAGTTTTCCACGGGTGGCGTACCAGCGGAACTTGCGGCGCAGTTCGTCGCCACATCACTGGTAACCGCCGGTGTATTCTGGCTGCTACTTGGCGCCTTGACCGGTCATTTCATCGGCCGTGGCCTGCAAACCGATTAAGCAACGATTACCTGGTGCGAGATCGACGTATGGCAAATGAGATACTCGATCTCGCACTCGGCTACCCGTACTTACTCCCCAGGCGCTCCTATATCGTTGACGGCCGCAATGTCCACGATATGTACGCCGGCGAAACCAACGACCTGCGCCGCGGCCGAATACCCGTACTGGCGGTCGGCTCGAATCAATCTCCGGAACAGATCGTCCGTAAGTTCTCCCACCTGGATTGCCCGCCCATCCCCTGTGAACGATGCGAGGTGCATGATTTCGACAGCGTCTATTCCGCGCACGTGACCGGTTACGGATCGATTGCGTCTTGCCTCCACCCGTCACCTGGGACGCGCGTGACGCTCTTCGTCAATTGGCTTCATGAAGATCACATGCCGCGCATGCACGAGACGGAACTCGGCAATGAAAACTATTGTTATGCGGCGCTTGAAGATATCCGCATCGTCACTGAGTTCGGGTTAGAACTGGAGACTGTCTATTTCTACTGTTCCAACGCCGGCGCCTTCGCACCAAATGGCGCACCGGTGCCGCTCGCCGAGGTACCGGCCCAAAACCGGCAATGGCAGGCGCGCAGCCAGCGTGAAATGCAGAACGAAATCCACGCGATGACGGCCCCGGATCTAAACTTCGAAGGATTTATCACGTCGTCGGTCAGCGATACCGACGAACGCAATCGGCGCAAGGCCGTCATGCGCGAATTTGGTATGCCGTTCTCACACAAAGCTCTAAATATCATCAATCTCTGAATTGCATGGCGGACCGAGTGCCCCTCACCTTCATACGATGCAAGGTTCTGCGCTACTTAACGCTGTTGCTGTGCGGATGGCTTGCCGCTTGCACGCCCTTTGATAACATCCGAGGTGCGCCGGCGCTGGACAAAGACTTGGCGGCGCCCATTACCGCAATGTCGTTTAACATTCGGCTCGCCCTTGGCCAGGATGACCCGGACGGGAAGATTTCCAAAATGCCTTGGGGCCGAAAACTGCCTGAGGTGATTGCTGCGATCCGTGCCTCCGAAGCCGATATTGTTGCCCTTCAAGAGGTTGCCGGCGTCTCGCAAATCAGGTCCATCGCCGAAGCCCTGAATATGAACTTCGCGTTCGAATGGCATGAAACCGGGAGCACAAGCAAACCCTGGTGGGGTGTCGGCATTCTTTCGGTCTATCCAATTCTTGACGCCCGAGGTGTTCAGATCAGTTCAGGCCGTGGCAACACCCGGTCGATCGTGATTGCGAAGATCAGCACCCATCAGGGAAGGATTTCCGTGTTCAGCATTCACAAGGATAAGGATCTCAAGGATGGCCTGTCTGTCGCGAATGTTCTGGCAGAGGCAAATCGGGAGGCCGATCCCGTCCTGTTGATCGGCGATTTCAACATCCGTCCCGAGGACAAACGGCTGGCCGGTGTGTTGAAGAAATTTACCGACACCGCGACGGCGGTATCGTCAGCAGCGGCGGCCAAAGCGATCGCGCGCGGCACGTTTTATCCATCGAAGAAGCGGATCGACTACATTTTCGCCGAGGCACGGGCGTTCGAGGTGGTCGACGCAGGCCTCGTCGACGAGAGCCACTGGCTGGCGTCCGACCACATCGGCTATATCGCTCGGCTTAACCTGAAACACCGCGCCAACAAGTAAGCGGCAAGAAAACGAAATTCAGTCGAAGTATCCGGCCCGCGCTCCCGCCCCGATCAGGTTGCAAATCATCCGCCCGGCGGCAATGCAGGTAATCTGATTGACGTCGTTGACAGGGGCGATTTCGACAATGTCCATACCGACGACTTTACCCTTGGCGACAAGACCGTGAATCAACTTGCGCATCTGGTGATACGTCAGGCCACCTGGCGCCAGTGCCAACGTACCCGGCATGACGGAGGGATCGACACCATCGGCATCGATCGTTAGATAGTAGTTCTGCCCATCGGGAATAGCCGCGAGCACGCTTTCGATGCCGTTATCGTGCACGTCATAAGACGTATAGACATGCGCGCCGTATGCTTTCGCGGCCTCGACCTCCTCAATCCGGGCGCTACCGACCGAGCGCATGCCGATCTGAAAAATCTCGCCGATATGATCCATTTCCGAAGCCCGCCGGATCGGGCTGGAATAGCCCTCCCGCTCGCCGTTTACATCATCGCGCCAATCCATATGCGCATCGACATGGACGAGTGTGATCGGCCCGAGCTCCTTGATCCCGCGAAAAACCGGGATCGGCACGCCATGATCGCCGCCGATCACGATCGGCATCGCACCGGCGGCCACGATCTTGCGGACGGCGGCTTCGGCGTTCCGATAATGCGCGTCATGGTCGTTCATGTCAGCGGCGGCGTTGCCACAATCGACGATCTTGACGTCGCGCCCGTCAAGAACCGGCCCACCCAAATCAAAATCGTAGTGGTCGTGGGCCAGCAGAATACGCCTGGACGCAGCGCGCACGGCAGCCGGCCCCTCGCTTTGGGGATTCGCCATGCCTTCCGGACGGTAAGGTTTACCGTAAGGAATACCCAGGACCGCAACGTGCGCATCCAAGTTGTCCAGGTCGGTAGCGACGGGGTAGCCCAGGAAGCTTTGTTCCCGCTGGTCGGGCAGCACGGTTAGCCCCATTATTCAGCCGCCTGCTGATGAAGCTGCGGCCGTCCGCCACCGACCGTGACCCGGTGCATGACCCTCTTGAAGCCATGGTAGTCGTTGATCGGATTGTGCTGGGTCGCGTAGTTATCCCAAAACGCAAGCGATCCTGGCGTCCAGACGAAGCGACATGTGAATTCCGGCCGCGACAAATGATTAAACAGGAACTTCAGGATCGGTTCACTTTCCTCAAGCGTCAGTTCCTTAAAGCGCTCGGTATGGCCCGAATTGACATAGAGCGCCTTTTTCCCCGTGCGCGGATGCGTGATCACTGCAGGATGTTCGGCAACGAGCTGCATCCGCTTGCCGCCCTCACCCTTGATACGATCCTCTCGGGTCCGCGTCACCTCGGCTTTGGCCGAATTCTGTATAACGGTTAGCGACTCCAGATACGCCTGCAGGCTCGGCGACAAAGTCTCATATGCGAGGTGCATATTGGCGAACAGGGTGTCACCACCATAAGGCGGCAACTCGACCGCATAAAGGAGCGCGCCCATCGGCGGCTCTTCCAGATACGTCGTGTCGGCGTGCCAGATACCGCCGAAGTTGACGCGCTCATCGGGGTTCTTGACCACAGGCACCACCTCATCGGTGCCATCCAAGCCCTTCACCATCGGATATGGGATCAGCGGGCCGAACCTGGACGCAAACGCAGCCTGACGCACCGGCGGCAAATCCTGATCTCGGAAGAATATCACGTGGTGCTCGTTCAATGCCCCGGTGATCTCGTCGATCACTTCGTCGGGCAGCTCTTCGGCGATATTGACGCCCGAGATTTCGGCACCGATTGTCCCGGCGATCCGTTTAACTTTGATGTGTTTGTATTCCGCGAATGACTTCGGCGGTTCCCAATCGCTTAACATGACTTGGTGTTTACTCCCAATTTGTCGTTTTGACTTCCCTGCCGCATAGGGTAATCCCGCCTCGAGGCCTCGGCAATGCGCTTGCTGGGACCAAATGCCGTGCGACGATTTCAGAACATCCGAAGTCGCGGGCATCGTAGCGCCAGGGTTGCCAATTCCGTACCTAGCATGGTGAAATTTTCTGGCGTTTCGGGCTTTTTCGCCGCGCGGTCGGCGGCCCATACGGGAGGTGGCAACCATGGCGGATTTTAACAAGAAAGCTGACGTCGTAATCATCGGCTTGGGCGGCATCACCGGCGCCTCGGTCGCGCATCATCTGATCGAACGCGGCTGGAAAAATATAATCGGCATCGATAAGTCAGGCATTCCGACCGATATCGGCTCGACCGGTCACGCATCGGATTTCTGCTTCAACACGATGCACGACCAGATGACCATCTTCACCACCAAGTATTCCATCGACTTCTTCGAGAAGCGCGGCCGTTACTCGCGCATCGGCGGCATCGAAGTCGCGCGTAAGGGCGACGACGAGCGGATGCTCGAACTCGAACGGCGGGTAAGTTCCGGCCGTGCGTTCGGCAACCGGGTCGAAATGATCACGGCAAAAAAAGCCAAGGAACTGATGCCCCTGATCGAAGAGGACGTGATCCAGGGCGCGTTGTGGGATCCCGACGCTGGCCTCGTTATTCCTCGTTCACAAGTCGTCACCGGCGAAATGATCCAGGAAGCCGAAGCGACCGGCAAACTGGAGGCATTGGCCAACACGCCCTGCACCGGGCTCGAAATCGAGAACGGCCGGATCAAGGGGGTGCACACGAATCGTGGTTACATCGAAACGCCTTATGTCGTCGTCTGCGCAGGTCTGTGGGGACGCTTGATCTCAGTGATGGCGGGTGAGGATCTGCCCGTCATGCCGGTCGACCATCCGCTGACGTTCTTCGGTCCCTATAATGAATTTGAAGGCACCGGAAAAGAGATCGGCTACCCGTTGCTCCGCGACCAGGGTAACTCCGCATATCTCCGTGATACCGGCGACCCGAAAACCGCCGAAGGCGGACAGATCGAATGGGGCTACTACGAAGAAAAGGAACCCCGCCTCTGCCACCCACGCGACATTCTTGA
The DNA here is from genome assembly GCA_017644185.1 of Rhodospirillales bacterium. Taxonomy (GTDB): domain Bacteria; phylum Pseudomonadota; class Alphaproteobacteria; order Rhodospirillales; family Casp-alpha2; genus UBA4479. Next base: position 543,463 of record JAEPMA010000001.1, on the reverse strand, counting down.
AAAAGAACAGGCGCGGCTTTCCCCCTCCCAGCGCGATCTGGAAATGGAACAGATCATCGAGCCCCTGGAACGGGCCATGGAGTTGACGCCGATCCTGGGTGAACTCGGCTACAACGAAAAGCATTCCTTCAACGGCCTTTTGCAGGTGACCGCCGACGGCGGCCCGTCGATCGGCGAATCCCCCGATGTGCGCGGCCTTTGGTACGGTGTTTCGGTTTGGGTCAAGGACGGCCCGGGGACCGGCAAGGTGATCGCCGACTGGATGACCGACGGGCGCACCGAATACGACCACCACTCCATCGATTACGCGCGTTATTACCCAATTCAGAAGTCGGAAAAGTACATCCACGACCGTTGCTACGAAACGGCGTTCAAAATCTACAACCCGCCGGTTCATAACCGTGAACCATATACGAAGGGCCGCAATCTGCGCTGTGCGCCGTCATACCTGCGTGAGAAGGAACTGGGCGGCTACTTCATGGAACTTGCCGGGTGGGAACGCGCGCACGGGTACGCGTCAAATGAAGCAAAGCTGCTCGATAAATACGCCGACCGCGTCCCGGTCCGTGAAAACGAATGGGACAATCGCCATTTCTGGCGCGTTTCCAACGCCGAGCATCTCGAGCTCTCTGAAAACGTCGGGATGATCAACCTCTCGCACTTTGCGATCTACGACGTGTCGGGCAAAGACGCGGAACAGCTGGTCGAATACGTATCCTCGTCGAAAGTCGCCGGCGACACCCCTATCGGGAAAGGCGTCTATACCAATTTCCTCGACGATACCGGCGGGGTTATGGCCGACCTGACGATCCTGCGCCTCGCCGAAGACCGCTTCCGCGTGATCGACGGGGCCGATGCCGGTCATCGCGACATGACGTACCTGCGCCGCATGGTGCAGGACAAGGAGTGGACGGCGTTTGTCGAGGACAGGACGGATCACTTTGGCTGTATCGGTGTCTGGGGCCCGAACGCGCGCGAGAATCTCAAAAAGCTCGCCGACAATCCGGCGGGCCTGGATCCGGAGAACTTCCCGTTTGCTGGCATCAAGGACATCACGCTCCGTGGTGTGCCCGTGAAAGCGTTTCGTATTTCCTATGTCGGAGAACAGGGGTGGGAGTTGCACTTCCCGTTCAGTTACGGCCTCGCGCTCTGGGACATGTTCACTGAAATCGGCATCACGCCTGTCGGAATCGAGACCTACGCCAACACGCGCCGGATGGAAAAGAGTCTCAGGCTTCAGAACGCCGACCTGTTAACGGAATACAACCTGCTCGAAGCAGGGCTCGCCCGACCGAAAGTTAAGGCGGCGGATTTCCGTGGCAAAGAGGCCAATCTCGCACAACGCGATCTGAAGCATCAAGCGGCGACACTCAGCACCCTCGTCGTCACGGACAACACCGACAAAGATGGCGTCGCGCGCTTCATGCTTGGCAACTGCCCCATCGTCGATCCGAAAACGAACGAAGTCCTGATCGACAGCCAAGGGCGGCGATCATACACCACTTCCATCGCGTTCGGCCCGTCAATCGGCAAAAACATCGCGCTGGGATACCTTCCGCACGAGTACTGCCAAGAAGGCCGTGCGCTCGAGATCGAGTACTTCAATCAGAAGTTCCCCGTCGAGGTCGCAGCCGTCGGCTACAAGCCCCTCTACGATCCGGAGAACGCGCGGCCAAAGTCGTAAAGTACCGAATCACATCCGTGAACCCGACCATGAGCGTGCTCGCCAGGTTGGCTGTGAATGCTTTGATTCCGCCACCTATTATTCTAAAATCGACAAAATAATGTCGCTAAGTGAATAAATTCGGGCTGTTTTGTACAAGGTCGGCTAGAGTCCGTCGTCTACGCTCAGGCAGTCATGGGGAGATGACATGCTTTTCATACGAAAAGCGTTACCTGTTTGATGGTTGATCGGCCCCCTCTCACCGAGCCAATCGTTTGGCTTGGGCTGGGTCGTTGCGTTTTTTTGTGACGACTGACCGTCGGGCGGGATTGGGAGAGATAGGCACAGGAGGAGGAACTATATGCTCTCGGATCCGGAAAAATTCGATACAGACTACGAGATAGGTCAGGACAACCTGCAAAAGTTCGGGATGGACGTTCACCACCCCGTGTTCTGGGTTGCTGCCATCCTCGTGATCTTATTCGTGATGATCAGCCTCATTTCGCCGGAGCAGGCGAAGGGCGCCTTCGAAGGTGCCAAGGGCTGGTCGATTGACAACTTCGACTGGCTCTTCATGGTCGGCGGCAACATCTTCGTGATTTTCTGCCTGGCTCTTATCTTCCTGCCAGTCGGCAAGATTCGCCTCGGGGGCTATGACGCCAAACCCGAATTCTCAACGATATCCTGGTTCAGCATGCTGTTCGCAGCTGGGATGGGCATTGGCCTGATGTTCTGGAGCGTCGCCGAACCCGTCGCATACTACACCGATTGGTGGGGTACGCCGCTGAACGTGGCACCCAACACACCCGAAGGTGCGAGTGCGGCCATGGGCGCGACCATGTTCCATTGGGGACTGCATCCATGGGCGATCTACGCCGTCGTCGCGCTCTCCCTCGCCTTTTTCACTTATAACAAAGGCCTCCCCCTGACGCTCCGCTCCGCGTTTTACCCGCTGATCGGGGATAAATCTTGGGGCTTCATCGGCCACGTGGTGGATACCGTCGCCGTCGTTGCAACACTGTTCGGCCTCGCGACATCGCTTGGCTTTGGCGCCCAGCAGGCGGCCAGCGGCCTCAACTTCCTGTTCGACGTCCCGAAAGGAATCGGTACAGAAACCGCCGTCATACTGGGTGTTACGTTTGTCGCCCTTATGTCGGTGCTTCGCGGCCTCGACGGTGGCGTGAAAGTCCTGAGTAACATCAACATGTCCCTGGCCGGCCTGCTGATGCTGTTCGTTATTATTTTCGGCCCCACGCTGGCAATTCTGAGCGGTATCTTCACCACCGCAGGCGCCTATGTCGAAAACATCTTTTCGCTCTCGAACTGGATTGGACGTGAGGACGACAAGTTCTACCACGGCTGGACTGTGTTCTATTGGGCATGGTGGATTTCCTGGTCACCGTTCGTCGGCATGTTCATCGCCCGCGTCTCTCTCGGACGCACGGTCCGTGAGTTTGTAACGGCCGTGCTGCTGATCCCGACGCTCGTCACGCTCGTGTGGATGTCTACCTTCGGCGGCACTGGTCTGGAACAGTCGATCAACGGTATCGGCGCACTGGCAGAAGGCGTTGGCGAAGTACCGCTGGCGATGTTCCACATGCTTGAAAACCTGCCGCTGACGGGGATCACGTCGTTTATCGCCATTATTCTGGTGCTGGTGTTCTTCATCACCTCGTCCGACTCGGGCTCGCTGGTGATCGACAGCATCACGGCTGGCGGCAAAGTCGACGCCCCGGTGCCGCAGCGTGTCTTCTGGGTGCTGATCGAAGGCATCATCGCGGCGGCGCTGCTGTTTGGTGGCGGTGCCGATGCTCTTGGCGCGCTGCAGGCTGCGGCCATCACTGTCGGTCTGCCGTTCACGGTGGTCCTGATCGTGATGTGTGTTTGCCTGTACATGGGCCTCGAACACGAACGCAGGTTCCCGACGGCGACACCGGCCGTCGATCCTGGTCAGGAAGGCGCCTGATAACGACAGTTATCGGAAGCCGACCTAGAATAGGCAGGGAAGCCGGGGCATTTGCCCCGGCTTCTTTTTTTGCCGCAAACGCCCGCTCAGTCACGATTCCCCGCGTTTTTAGCCATTGGCGAACATGGATGTCGCAACAATTCTAATTCGTGTCTGCAAATGAACAGCCACAAGGTATGCTATGGTCTTATTCAGTGAAATTGCGGCCTCCGAGACAGGCCGATTTTGGCTGGGAGAATACTTGTGGCCGACGAAGATGACGATATCATCCTTTCCGAACTGAATGACGAAGAACTCGTGCAGCAGATGCACGATGACCTTTATGACGGCCTCGCCGACGAAATCGTCGAGGGCACGGAGATTCTGCTGGAGCGCGGCTGGACCCCTTATGACGTGCTGACCAAGGCGTTGGTCGAGGGCATGCGCATCGTCGGCATCGACTTCCGCGACGGCATCCTGTTCGTCCCGGAAGTGCTCATGGCGGCCAACAGCATGAAAGCCGGCATGGGCGTGCTTCGCCCCCTTCTGGCTGAGACCGGTGCGCCCAAAATGGGCAAAATGGTCATCGGCACCGTAAAGGGCGATATCCACGACATCGGCAAAAACCTGGTCGGGATGATGATGGAAGGCGCTGGTTTCGAGGTTGTCGATCTCGGCATCAACATTGACGTCGACACGTATCTCAAGGCGCTGGAGGAGCACCAGCCGGATATCCTTGGTATGTCAGCGCTTCTGACCACGACCATGCCCTATATGAAAGTCGTTATCGACACCATGGTCGAGAAAGGCATCAGGAACGACTACATCGTTCTGGTCGGCGGCGCGCCCCTGAACGAGGCGTTTGCCGACAACATCGGTGCCGACGCCTATTGCCGTGATGCGGCCGTTGCCGTCGACACGGCAAAAGACTGGATGTCGCGCCGTCAAGGCTCGGCCTTGGCGTCGAGCTGATACGGGTACGGGCCGTCTGCCGATGCGCCCCCTTCTGGTCATCGCTTGTGGCGCCCTCGCCCGGGAAATCGGTTGGGTTATCGACGCCGGAGACCTGAAGGGCATCGACCTGACGTGCCTGCCGGCGGACCTGCATAACCGCCCGGACCGTATTCCGGGGGAAATGCGGCGCAAGATCGACGCCAACGAAGGAAAGTATGAGCGCATTGTCGCCCTATACGCCGATTGCGGCACCGGCGGGATGCTGGATGAGCTCCTATCGGAGAAAGGGGTGGAACGCATCGGCGGCGCCCATTGCTACGCATTTTACGCCGGCGAACGGACTTTCGAAAATATGCACGAGGACGAAGTCGGCACGTTCTACCTGACCGACTATCTGGTGCGTTTCTTCGACCGTCTCATCATCGAGGGTCTCGGGATCGATCAGCATCCGGAACTCGAGGAAATCTATTTCGGCAACTACAAACGCCTGATCTACCTGGCGCAGACCGAAGACCCCGATCTCCAGCAAAAAGCAGAAGGCGCAGCTGACCGTCTCGGCCTCGCATATGAATACCATTTTACCGGCTACGGCGGGCTCGGCGATTTTATCACCGAACAGGCAAAGAAAGGAGTGGCCGATGGCTCAGGCGACCATCGTATACTGGCGTGACATTCCGGCGCAGGTGATTGTGAAACAGGGTCGGCAGACCGCTAAGCGTGAACTCCATGCCCGTTTCCAGGAAGCCATCGATCTGGCGGCAATGCGGGCGAACGCGATTGGTACCGACGTATATCTTGCGGACTGGCGGCGCGTCAGCGGCTACGAATGCGGCGAGGATATCGAGGCCGAAGCATCGGCCTGGCAGGCGCGCCTGGAAGCCGAATACGACGATGCGCGCATCAAATCGCTCGTCGCCGGCAAAGGTTATGATGAAGAGGCTTCGGCATGAAAAAGCCGCCTGCTCCCGTAACCGCATACAAGCCGAGCGATACCAGTCACGTCCGGCGCCAGCGGGCACGTTATTCGATCCGACTTTGGTCGGTACGTCGCGCACGGTTGTTCGAAGGCGTCTATAACGCCCTCGCAGACGTGTTCTTGAAGCTCCACCCGGTCTGGAACGCCATCGGCTATAAACGGGTCGAGTATCCGGTGATGCTGGTTGAGAAATCCGTCAAAAGCTTTCTGTTCGATTGTCGGATGTGCGGCCAGTGCGCACTTTCCGACACGGGCATGTCGTGCCCGATGAACTGCCCCAAACAACTCCGCAACGGCCCGTGTGGCGGCGTGCGCGCCAACGGCAATTGCGAGGTCGAACCGGATATGCCGTGCGTCTGGGTGCAGGCGTGGCAGGGTAGCCAGCGTATGCATGCCTCCGATAACATTCTCAAAGTACAGAAACCGGTCGACCAAAGCCTGCGCAACAGTTCCGCCTGGCTTCGCGTTACGGCAAGAAAAGCCGCTGAGCGGGATGCAGCCCGGGAAGCAGCACAATGAACGCGGAGAGTTACGAGGATTATTCCGTCGTACCCGAAGGCCACTCTTCCCGCGGACGGCTGGAGCGTATTCTCCGGCGCGGCGAATTCGCCATCACCGCCGAACTAAACCCGCCCGACAGCGCCGACCCCAACGAAGTGTATGAGCGTGGTGGTGTGTTCGACGGCTGGGTTGATGGGATCAACGCCACCGACGGTTCCGGCGCCAACTGTCATATGTCGAGCGTCGGAATCTGTGCGCTCCTGACGCGTGTCGGCTACGCACCAATCATGCAGATTTCCTGCCGCGACCGGAACCGGATCGCCATCCAGGGCGATGTCCTCGGCGCGGCTGCGATGGGCGTATCTAACATCCTTTGCCTGACCGGTGACGGCGTTCAGGCGGGCGATCAACCGGGTGCCAAACCGGTCTTCGATTTCGATTGCATGTCGCTTCTCGAGACCATCCGCACCATGCGTGACGAGGGGCGCTTCCTTTCCGGCCGCAAGATCACGGATCCGCCGCGGGTTTTTCTGGGCGCGGCGATCAATCCGTTCGCGCCGCCTTACGACTTCCGCCCACTTCGCCTGAAGAAAAAGATCGAAGCCGGTGCGCAGTTTGTTCAAAGCCAGTACTGCTACGACATCCCGATGTTAAAGGAATATATGAAGCGGGTCTGCGACATGGGATTGCACGAACAATGCTACATCCTGATCGGCGTCGGCCCGCTGGCGTCTGCCAAAACGGCACGCTGGATCCGCTCCAACGTACCCGGGGTCCACATTCCGGATGCAATCATTCAGCGGCTTGAGGGCGCGGAGAACCAGAAACAGGAAGGCAAACGTCTCTGCATCGATCTGATGCAGGAGATTCGCGACATCGAAGGTGTTTCGGGGATCCATGTCATGGCCTATCGCCAGGAGGAATTTGTGGCTGATATCGTCCATGAGTCCGGCGTTCTCAAGGATCGGAGACCGTGGCGGCGCGAGCTTAATCCGGGTGACGCCGCGGCCATCGAATTCGCCGAGCGTGAGGCCGAGAAACTCGCCGTTGCCGATACGTGAAAGGTCGTGTTTTGAACAGTTAACAGGCCGCAGAATCGTTATTTACAGGGCCAATCAGGGATAGCCTGTACCGCCCTTTTTCAGGAGTTACCGCATTGACCAGAACCGTAGTCAGCTCCGCCTCCAAGGAAGTCGTCATCGGCTTTGACGAGCCATTCGTCATCATCGGTGAGCGTATCAACCCAACGGGCCGTAAACTCCTCGCCGCGGAAATGGCCGAAGGCAATTATTCGCGCGTCGAGTCCGATGCCCTGGCTCAGGTCGAAGCGGGTGCACATATGCTGGACGTGAACGCCGGCATTCCTCTCGCCGACGAACCCAAGATCCTTGCCGAGTGCGTACAACTGGTCCAGTCCTTGACCGATGTGCCGCTCTCGATCGATAGCTCGATCGTGGCAGCACTGGAATCTGGTCTTTCGGTCTATCGGGGGAAGGCGCTGGTCAACTCGGTCACCGGTGAAGAGGAGCGCCTCGAAGTTGTGCTGCCGTTGATCAAGAAATACGGCGCCGCCGTCGTTGCGATTTCCAATGACGAGACCGGCATCTCCGAAGACCCTAACGTGCGGTTCGATGTCGCCAAGAAAATCGTCGAGCGCGCTGCGGATTATGGCATCCCGAAGGAAGACATCGTCGTAGATCCTTTGGTCATGCCCGTCGGCGCACTCAACGATGCCGGCCGCAACGTTCTGCACCTAATCCGCCGGCTGCGCGAAGAGCTTAAGGTCAACACGACGTGTGGCGCATCGAACTTCTCGTTCGGGCTGCCGAACCGGCACGGTCTGAATTCCAGCTTCCTCGCCATGGCCATCGGTGCGGGCATGACGTCGGCCATTACAAATCCGCTTCACGACCCCGAAATGCAGGGTATCATGGGTGCAAATGTCGTGATGGGTAACGATCCGAATTGCGGCCGATGGATCCGCAAGTTCCGGGAACCGGCCGCAGAGGGGGCTGAGGGTGCCGGACGCCGCGAGGGCCGGCGTCGCAGACGCGGTTAACGAACCTACGAGAGAGGACGGCGGTGCCACTTAAGGAAAACAGCGCTTTCGTAGCATTCATGCCGTCAGGCCGCCGCGGTCGTTTTCCCGTCGGGACCCCTATTTTAGATTGTGCGCGTCAACTCGGCGTCGATATCGATAGTGTTTGCGGTGGACGTGGCATTTGCGGCCGCTGCCAAGTTGTCGTCGCAGAGGGCGAGTTTTCCAAGCACGGTATTCAAAGTTCGGCCACCAACATCAGCCCACGTGGCGAACCCGAGAACCTGTTTGATGCACGTAAGGGCCTTGCCCCCGAACGGCGGCTGAGTTGCCATGCGCTTTTGTGGGGCGATGTTGTCATCGATGTGCCGGCTTCCAGCCAGGTTCACAAACAAGTCGTCCGCAAGCGCGCCGAGGTCCGGGACATCGTCATGGACCCGGCGATCCGCCTGCATTACTGCGTTGTCGACGAACCCGACATGCACAATCCGCTCGGCGATTTCGAACGCCTTTTAAAAGCGCTCGACGAACAGTGGGATGTGAAGGGGCTCGAAGAAATTGATATGCGCGTGTTGCGCAACTTGCAGAGCGCGCTCAGGCAAGGCGACTGGAAAGTGACGGTCGCGGTTCACCGGGGATTGCGCATCACCGCCGTCTGGCCTGGCTTTAAGGACAAGGCCTACGGGATCGCGCTCGACATCGGCTCCACGACCATTGCCGCGCATCTTTGCGACCTAGCGACAGGCGAAGTCCTGGAATCCGACGGGACGATGAACCCGCAGATTCGTTTCGGTGAAGATCTGATGAGCCGGGTTTCCTACATCATGATGAACCCGGGTGGCGAAGATCACCTGATCGAAAGCGTGCGCCGCGCCGTTAGTGACCTTGCGAAGGATGTCATCGACACGTCCGGCGTGACGCCTGATGCCGTGCTCAACATGACGGTGGTCGGCAATCCGATCATGCATCACTTGTTCCTGGGCATTAATCCTATTGAGCTGGGTGGCGCACCTTTCGCTCTCGCGACCAGTTCGGGAATGACGATGTGGGCGACCGAGGTCGGCCTAGACACGGTCAATGAGGATGCACGTGTCTATATGTTGCCATGTATCGCCGGACATGTAGGTTCGGATACCGCTGGGGTGATCCTGTCGGAAGAGCCGCACCTCCGAGACGAAATGACGTTGATCGTCGATGTCGGCACGAACGCAGAAATCGTCCTCGGGAATCGGTATGAACTTCTCGCGGCATCATCCCCAACTGGGCCCGCGTTCGAGGGCGCTCAGATTTCCTGTGGGCAGCGCGCTGCGCCTGGCGCCATCGAAAGATTACGTATCGACCCGGAAACACTCGAACCGCGCTTCAAGATTATCGGATGCGATGCATGGTCGAACGAAGACGGCTTTGATGTAGAGGCCGAAAGGATCGGCATTACTGGGATTTGCGGGTCCGGCATCATCGAGGTCCTTGGTGAGATGCTGCTTGCCGGCATTCTCAGGACGGACGGTACGATTGACGGTGCACTCGCGGCCCGCTCAGCCCGCGTTGAATCGGATGGGCGAACCTTCTCCTATCTTATTCATAACGGGGAGAGCCGGATTTCGGTGACCCAAAATGATGTCCGCGCGATCCAACTCGCCAAAGCGGCGCTCTATGCCGGTGCCGCGCTGCTGATGGACAAGATGGCCGTCGATCACGTCGACCGGATCGTGCTCGCGGGTGCATTTGGGACGCACATCGATCCCAAGTACGCGATGGTCCTCGGGATGATACCGGATTGTGGCCTTGATCGCGTCTACGCCGCCGGCAATGCGGCCGGCACCGGGGCCCGTATTGCCCTTTTGAACCAGCAAAGCCGTGACGATATCCAGCGCATCGTCAAGACGATCACCAAGGTCGAAACAGCGGTTGAGCCCCGTTTCCAGGAGCACTTCGTCAAGGCGATGGCATTGCCCCACGCCGATGCCGCCTACCCGCAACTGGAAGCGGAAGTTCCGGAACTTACCAAAGTACGCATGCTGGCTCCTGTTCTGGCCAAGGCTGACGAAGGACGTCGGCGTCGGCGCCGCTCTCGCGCCTGACCATCACGCCAGCAGGAACGTTGTGTTCCTGGCGGTTTCCGCCTACCAAACCTTATGATTGCCCAAGACTCCAGATACTGGCACCGCCGCACCTGGCGGATTGCGTTGCCGGTCATTGTCACCAATGTCTCCGTGCCGATCCTCGGGATCGTCGATACGGCGGTGGTTGGCCGGCTTCCCGGTCCGGAATACGTCGGCGCCGTGGCCGTGGGCGCTTTGATTTTCAACCTGCTTTATCATGGGTGCAACTTTCTCCGGATGGGCACAACCGGCCTGACCGCCCAATCATTCGGCGCCCGCGACGGTCGGGAAGTCCGCACCTGGCTGGTGCGCGCACTGATGCTGGGCGGCGTTCTCGGGGCTTTGATGGTCATACTTCAGTGGCCCATATTCGAAGTCGCAAGCATGATCGTCGGTCCCAGCGACAGCGTACGCCCGCTCACGGAAGAGTATTTTTCAATTCGGATATGGTCTGCACCTGCAGCGCTCGCGAACTATGCGTTATTGGGTTGGTTTTTCGGGACCCAGAATACCAAAGCCGCGCTGATCACGCAGATATACATGAACGGGATCAACGCGGTGCTGGACGTGTGGTTCGTCATGGGGCTCGGCTGGGGCGTGGCGGGGGTCGCTTGGGCGACGGTGACTGGGGAAACGACGGCCGTGATTCTCGGGCTTTATCTGGCAGGCAAGCACCTGAATACGATGGGCGGCCGCTTCGATCTCGCACAGATCATGCAAGCGGCACCAATCAAGCGCATGCTGAGCGTCAATGGTGATATTTTCGTCCGGTCCATGTGCCTGCAGGCTGTTTTTGTCATTCTGACCGCCATCGGCGCACGCATGGGCGACACCGTGCTGGCGGCGAACGCCATTCTGCTGCACATCCAGGTCCTTACGGCCTACGGTCTGGACGGTTTCTCAACCGCCGCAGAAGCACTCGCCGGCGAAGCCAAGGGCGCCCGCAACCGAAAAAACTTCAGTGCAGCAATCCGTACGACGGCAACATGGGCATTTCTGTTGGCGGTCGTGTTCAGTGCTCTGACCGCGCTGGGCGGTCCCTATATGATCGATGCCCTGACAATCGACGAAGGCGTCCGGGCAACGGCACGCATTTATCTGACCTGGAGCATTTTGCTACCCGTGATCTCGGTCTGGAGTTTCCAACTTGACGGGATCTTCATCGGTTGCACCTGGTCGCGCGAAATGCGCAACGCGATGATCCTGTCGTTGTTGATTTATCTCGTATCGCTACCCTTACTCGTCCCGACGTATAGCAATCACGGCCTGTGGGGCGCCTTTGCGATCCTGATGGCTGCCCGGGCCATTACTCTCGGCGTCCTGTTGCCGAAGCTTCAGCGCGACATTTAGGCCGTACGGCGTTCCAGGCTGGGGGTCCGGTTGAAATGCTCGCGGTAGCATTTCGAAAAATGCGACGCAGACACGAATCCGCAGGCGAGCGCGATGGAGAGGATTGGCAGACTTGTCTGTCTCAGCAGAAACCGTGCCCGGCTAAGACGCAGCGATAGATAATATTTGGTTGGCGCCGTTCCCAGATACTTTCGAAACAGACGCTCCAACTGCCGGGTCGACAAGCCGACACCTGCAGCCAGTTGCGCACAGTTGACCGGCTCCTCCAGGCTTTCCTCCATCTGCTGGATCACCGCCAGCAGTTTCGGGTGCGATACCCCCAGGCGGGTCCGCAATTCCATCCGTTGGCCTTCGTCCCCCTCTCGTATCCGGTGATGGATCAACTGATCCGCCACCGCTGCAGCCGTCGCCGCATCATAGTGCAGCGCGATCAGACGAAGCGACAGATCGAGCGCCGCCGTGCCCCCGGCGCAGGTATACCTGTTGCGGTCGATCTCAAACAGTTCGGTAACGACGTCGAGCTCGGGGTAGTCCTCGATAAACGAAGGCATGTTTTCCCAGTGGATCGTGCAACTGTAACCATCCAGGAGTCCTGCTTTCGCAAGGACTTCCGTACCGGTACAGATCGCCCCGATCCCCGTCCCATGAGAGGCCAACCGCCGCAACTTCTGGATCAGTCCCTTGGACAAATAATTTTTTACGTTGAGGCCTGAGCAGACGAAAATCGTCTCGAGGCCCTCCGCATCCGCGATAGACCCATCGACGTTTACCGACAAGCCATTGCTGGCCATGACCGGATTTCCATCTTCCGAATAGACATCGCAGGCATAGAGGGATTTCTCTGCCAAGCGGTTCGCGATTCGGAAAGGTTCCACACCCGCACTAAAGCCAATCATCGTAAATTCGGGCAAAAGCACGAAGCCGATCTTATGCGGTTTAACACCGTTTGAACCACCAAACATGGCGGAAGTCCCCTGTTACGCTAGTCGTCAAACGCGACTTAGCATTCGAGATTAATGCACGTGTAAAAAAGAGAAAATACAGAAATGACATTCACGTGACATCGCGCAATAACCGAGGTAGGCATTATTGATCAATAGTTTAAGGGTCTTCGCGTGAATGCATAGCTTCGACAAGGCCGAGTACGATGTCCGTGTGGACCGCGTTCGCGCGCGGATGGCACAGCAGGGGTTCGATCTTCTGATCACCTGCAACCCGGCCAACATGAATTACCTGACCGGCTACGATGGCTGGTCGTTCTATACGCCTCAGGTTGTCGCCGTATCGCAACAGGAAGACGAACCGATTTGTATCGTCCGGGGTATTGACCGGGCCGGCGGGTTCGTGACGACGCACCTCAGCGAAGAGAATATGCTCGGCTACCCTGACCACTATGTTCAGGCTGAGGACATCCATCCCATGGACTGGATCGGCGGTCTTTTGGTGGAGCGCGGCCTGGGCAAGGGCCGGGTCGCGGTGGACATGGACGCCTATTATTATTCGGCGCGGGCGCACGCGGCCCTGGAAGCGGCAATGCCGGATGCGTCGTTTGTCGATGCGGCCAATCTGGTGAACTGGGTCCGGGTCGTCAAAAGCCCGAAGGAAATCGCTTATATGCGGGAGGCTGCGAAACTCGTCGAACTGGCGATGCGAGCCGGCATCGACGCCATTGAGCCTGGAACCAGACAATGCGATGCCGTTGCCGACATTTATAACGCGCAGATCCGCGGCACTGACGATTTCGGTGGCGAGTACACATCAATCGTACCGATGCTCCCCACGGGTGTCGGCACGACAACGCCGCATCTAACATGGAATTCCGAACCGTTTCAGCATGGCGAAGCAACGATCCTCGAGTTGGCCGGATGCCGCATGCGTTATCACTGTCCGATGTCGCGAACGGTGCATCTTGGCCCTCCACCGACGCGAATGGCGGAAATCGCCGAGGTTGCGGTCGAAGCGCTGAACGTCGCGGTCGAGAGCATGCGGCCAGGGGTTACCTGTGAAGAAGTTCATGCGGCCTGGAACCGGGTCGTCAGCCGGCACGGCATCGTGAAGGATTCACGAATGGGCTACTCTATCGGGCTCAACTATCCACCCGACTGGGGTGAGCACACCTTGTCCATTCGTCCGGGTGACACCACAGCCTTGTTGGCCGGGATGACCATTCACGTCATGCCGGGCATATGGCTCGATAATTGGGGCATTGAGATCAGCGAGGGCGTTCTGGTGACCGAGACCGGTGCCGAGAGGTTGTGCGATTTCCCGCAAGGGCTCGTGGTCAAGGACTGACGGTCACTTCAGGCATCACCGCCATCTCGACTTCACGGGCGCGACCATTTGACGCCATCCACTCTCCCGTGCGGGGATGTGCCTGCAGCCGATGGCCATAGTGGACACGCAGCCCTTCAACCAACGCACCGCCGTAATCGAGGAACTCGTCGATAAAGCCGACCATGACCGAGTTCGGCCACGCCTGCGGACGAATGGCGCGAAGGCGATTGAACAGCGCTTCGGGGGACTCGTCCCTATACACTTGTGCCAGAAATGACAGCATCGCTGCGGAAGAGCGCGATACGCCCTTGTGACAATGGATCAGTAGCCGAACATCCTCACCCCGAGCCAGATCCTCGGTTAGAGATTTGCCGAAACCAAGCACATCTTCCACCAGTTCACGACTGGGTGGGGTCTTTCCCGGCAACTGATCGATAATGTCATGGCAAAGGAAGATGCGCCGTTCGTGCGCATCGAATGTGTCGAACGCCGTAATTTCAGGCCAATCGGGATCAATCAGCGTTACGACATGGGTAAGGCCGCGACGGCCGTGCTCAGGCAGTTCTTCGACCCCACAAATCACGAGGTCGGACATGGCAAGATTGTTCATGCCCACAAATTAATGCGGGATCGCATAAAAACAAGACGCTTCGGCGTTAGTTTTTTGTGACGATCAGCCTGGGCTCATCCCGCGTAAGCGTTCGGACCTGCGGCGCAACAGTTCGACTGTCGCCAGCAGGACGATCGAGATACAAATCAGGATCGTCGCGACCGCAAGAATCGTCGGACTGATGGATTCCCTGATCCCGGCCCACATTTGCCGCGGAATCGTCTGTTGCTCAACCGAAGCGACGAACAGCACGACGACAACTTCGTCGAACGACGTCACGAAGGCGAACAGCGCACCGGAAATCACGCCCGGCAGGATCAACGGCATGATGATCTTGAAGAACACCGTCGTCGGATCGGCGCCCAACATGGCACCGGCGCGGGTCAGTGAGTGATCGAAACCACTCAGCGTCGCCGTCACGGTGATCACCACAAATGGTGTCCCAAGCACGGTGTGCGCGAGGATAACGCCCAGGTATGTACCCGTCAGCGGAACATAGTCGTTCACCGTCGCGTAGAAGAAAAAGATACCGGCGGCGGTGATGACCAGCGGCACGATCATCGGCGAAATCAACAACCCCATGAAGAGCCCTTTCATGGGCATTTCGGAGCGCGACAGGCCGAGCGCGGCAATCGTACCAAGCGTCGTCGCCAGAATGGTCGAACAGAACGCGATGAAGAACGAGTTACCAATGGACGCCTGCCAGATGTCCTTGTTCATGAAGTCCTGGTACCAGCGCAGCGAAAACGCCTCAGGCTTAAGCGACAGCATTTCCTTGGTGAACGTGAAATACGGCTCCGAATTGAAGCTGAGCGGAATGATCACCAAGATCGGCGCGATCAGGAAAAGGAAAACCAGACAGCAGATGAATATATACAGATAGTGCCAAACGGTCTCTATGGGGCCGGCATGATCTGGAAGTGAAATTTGGCTCATGTCTTCTTACCCCAGCTTCAGACGGTCGATACCGACCAGTTTGTTGTACAGCCAGTAGAGCATGATGACGCCGACCAGCAGAATTCCGCCGAGCGCGGCTGCAAGCCCCCAGTTCAGGGATTTCTGCATGTGGAAAGCGATCATGTTCGAAATCATCTGGCCGTCCTGGCCCCCGACCAATGCGGGCGTGATGTAATACCCGATGGCGAGAATGAAAACGAGCAAGCACCCTGCCCCGACGCCCGGCAACGTGTTCGGCACGTAGATTCGCCAGAATGCCAGGAAGCGGTGCGCCCCAAGAGATTCGGCCGCGCGCAAATAGCTCGGTGGAATTGTCTTCATGACGCTGTAGAGTGGCAAAACCATGAACGGCAACAAGATCTGCGTCATCGCGATGACTGTCCCCTGCGCATTGAATATCAATTGGATTCGCTGTGCATTGTCGATTATCCCAACCCACACCATCAGGTCGTTGAGGACCCCCTGGGTCTGCAGCAGCACAATCCATGATGTGGTCCGCACCAGCAACGATGTCCAGAAGGGCAACAGAACGAGAATCATCAACAAGTTCGAATGCCTGAGCGGCAAACTCGCAAGCATATAAGCGATCGGGAAGCCGAGAATCAGGCAGGAAACCGTTACCACCACGCTCATCCACATTGTGCGCATGAACAGGTCCACGTAAATCCGGTAATCCTCGCCAACCATGACGACTTCGCCGTCGACGTTAAATTGTCGGTCGACCGCCGCCAGATAGTTCACGCTGGTGATTGTCGGAGACAGGCGCTTGATCGTCGCCCAAGTAGCGAGCTCGCCCCACTCTTTCCGCCGGTCGAGGAATTTTTCTTTGTACGGCGGCTCCCACTTGCCGGCACTTCGGGCCGACCCGGTGATAACACTGCGCAAACCCGGCGTTTCAAAGTTCAGGCGGGTTGCGACCTTACCGATTTCACGGGTTTCTCGTGCGGCAACAAGATCCTTGGCTAACGCCGCGAAGGCCTCTTCGCCCGGAATGTCCTTTCCGTCCCAATTCTCAAGGACGGCGACCGTCTCCGGCATGTGCTGAGCAATCAACGGATTTTCCACCGAGCGGTAGAGCATCAACGCGATCGGGTAAAGAAATGAGAAAAAGATAAAAATGAAAAGCGGCATGACCAGCAACACGGCTCGTATGCGCTTTGTTCTTTCCGCGCTCGCCAGTGCTGCTTTAAGCGGTCGCCCGTCGACTGTCGTAAGCTGTTCGCTCATTTCGCCACCCCGTTTTCCCTCTGCCGCGGCTTTTGGCGCCGCTTAGGCAAGATTCTTCTAGTTGCCGTGGAAACCGGGAGCGATGCCATATCGCTCCCGGATCCGACGGTCTTTTAGTTAGCCAGCCAAGAGTTGAAACGGTTGTTCAACTCGTCCTGACGGTCGGCCCAGAATTCGAAGTCGTTCTGGATCGCGGTCTTGAAGTTTTCCGGCGCGGTCGGCATGTGCGGCCCCATCGGAATACCGGCCTCGGCGTGTTTACCGATCAGCGGCGCGGAAGACTTACGGGCCGGGCCGTAGGAAATCCACTTGGCTTGATCAGCAAGACGCTGCGTGTCGGTCGCGAAAGCGATGAAGTCCATAGCGGTCTTCTTGTTCGGCGCACCCTTCACGACAACGAACAGGTCGGTGTCGAACACCTGAGCGTCCCAGACGATATCGAACGACTTCTTCTCGGCAGCAATGGCGTTGAAGATACGGCCGTTGTATGCCGTCGTCATCAGGACTTCGCCGTCGGCCAGAAGCTGCGGCGGCTGAGCGCCGGCTTCCCACCAAACGACCGAGTCCTTGATGGTGTCGAGTTTCGCGAACGCGCGGTCAACACCGGCATCCGTCGCGAGAACGTCGTAGATTTCGCTCGTCGGCACACCATCGGCGGCAAGCGCCATTTCGAGGTTCGCCTTCGGCGTTTTACGCATACCGCGCTTGCCCGGGAACTTCTTCAGGTCGAAGAAGTCGCCGATCGTTTTCGGCATGTCACCCGAGAACTTGGATTTGTCGTAGGCATAGATGGTCGACCAGACGATCGAAGCCACGGCGCAATCGGTGATCGCACCATCGATGAAGTCCTTGGTGGCCGGCGTGCCGTCCGGAGCCGGCGGCAGGATCGACGCATCGATCGGCTCAAGAAGGCCTTCGTCGCAACCGCGCACGGCGTCGGACAGTTCGACATCAACGATATCCCATTTGACGGAACCGGCTTCCACCTGCGCCTTGATTTCGGCAAGGCCGCCCGAATAGTTCTCGGACAGGATTTCGACGCCGGTCTTCTTGGTGAACGGCTTGTGATAAGCCTCAACCTGGGATTTGGTGTAAGCACCACCCCAGGAGACGACGGTCAGGCTGTCGGCCGCGTTGGCCGGCACTGCCGCCATCGCGCCGAGGGCAATAGCGCCCGCAGCGACAAATGTCGTGAGTTTGAGTTTGTTAATCATGAGTAATCAACTCCCTGGTTTTTAACGATTAAACGTTGCTGACCGGCTTTGCCGATCATTCTATCCCTTAAACGGGTCCGGCACGCCACGCGAAAACGTGCCGTCTTGCGGTGCTCATTATGCATCGAGCGCCCGGCAATCCTCTGCTTTCCAGCCAAATGTCACCTCGGTGCCTTCCTTGATCGCCGCAAGGGCTGAGGCATTGGCGATCTTGACCACGAATTCATCGTCGCCGCACACAGATGCGCGGGTACGGATATGGTCGCCGAGATAAATCAGTTCTTCGACCGTCGCCTTGAACACGTTCTGGTAATCCCCCTCATTGGACGGATTGACCGCGACACGCTCTGGCCGGATCGAAAGCGTTGTCTTCGAACCGACACCACCGGTGTTCACATTGAGCGCCTTGATAATCGATCCATTGACATCGACCGTCACATTATCGCCATCGGCTTCCTTGATATCGCCGACCAGCGTATTGTTTTCGCCGATGAACTGCGCGACGAAGGCGTTCTGAGGTCTTTCGTAGAGTTCGTCTGGCGGTGCCAATTGCTGAATGACACCGTCGTTGAACACCGCCACGCGGTTAGACATGGTCAACGCCTCGGACTGATCGTGCGTCACGTAAACGACGGTCACACCCAGGTTTTCATGAATGTGCTTAATCTCGTACTGCATCTGCTCACGCAACTGCTTGTCGAGCGCGCCCAAAGGCTCGTCCATGAGGACCAGCACCGGGTCGAACACCAACGCGCGGGCCACGGCGACACGCTGTTGCTGCCCCCCTGACAACTGGGCCGGACGGCGGTTGCCGAACGAGCCGAGCTGGACCATATCCAGCGCTTTCGTGACGCGCTGTTCGATCTCGCTTTTCGGTGTTTTTCTGACCTCTAAAGGAAAGGCCAAGTTTTCCGCGACCGACATGTGCGGAAAAAGTGCGTAATTCTGAAAGACCATCCCGATACCGCGCTTGTGCGGCGGCACGTTATTGATCGGTGAATTGTCGAGATAAATTTCCCCGTGCGTCGCCGGTTCGAAGCCCGCAAGCATCATGAGGCACGTCGTTTTACCCGATCCGGACGGACCAAGCATGGTGAGAAACTCACCACGAGCCACATCCAGATTTAGGTCTTTTACGACGAGTGTTTCGCCATCATAACTTTTTTGAACTGATTCGAATCGAACGAGCGGATCATTGTTTTCCGTCATACCACCCTGCGCCATCCCTGTTACACGATGTGCCGCACGTTTGCGTGCGATCATTATCGTTTTAATCCATCACGGGCGGATTATGTTTTCAAGCCTGCCCACGACGGTGTCCGATATGCGACTATTTTTGGACTTTATAAGCGCGTCCTTTATTGCAGTCGCGAACCGGGCGTCTGTCCCCTCGCCCTGAAAGGCTACACTTTTGGGTCAGGAAACTCAAACCCCGTTGGGCAAATCGTGGCAACATCCCGCCTAATTCCCTGATAGAAAACAGCCAAATCGTTACTCACCCTGGCCTTGAGAGCATCGGTTTTTTTATCAATCCGCCCGAGATTCGCACAGATCGACAAGCACATTATTTTTTCAGGTCCGTTCGAAATGCCGCAACTGCAGCATGACAACAATGAACGCCGCAGCATAAGCGACCGAAAATCCAAAGGACAATCCGGTCGAACTCGCGATCACGCCGAGCGCTGCGAGGGCTACTGGAATAATAAAACCGAGATGCTGAACAATGCGTGCCACAAGGACGATGCGTGTCCGGTGGATGGCGACGCAATAGGATCGGAGAATTTCGAACGGGCTGAGAAACACGATCAGTCCGACCATCCCCATCATCAACGGCGCCGTGCCGGCCCAATCTTCACCCAGCAGCCACGGCACGACCGGGTCGGCAAACAGCAGTGTCATGATCGCCGCCAAGGACAGAAGGACGATTGTCACCAATACGGCACGGAAGCGGCCACGCCGGCGCACGTCGTCTTCTTCCACCCGCGAGAACCAGTTCATGATGATCCGATTGACGAATGGCGCAAGCACCTGATGCGGCACACTAGCCAGCCGCTGCGCTTGGAATACCAGACCCGCCAGGGCATCACCGCCGATATAACCCGCCGCCATGATCGCCAGCCGGCCGAAAGTCGCTTCAAGCATACCGTCAAGCCAAACCCCTCGGGATTCGTAGTAGAGCCGCTGGTAATCGTTGGGTCCAAGAAGACGCAAACGGCGCAGTGTCACCCCCCGGACTCGGATCAACGCCAGTAAAGTCATAACAGTCTGCGCCAATTCGCGAAGCACCAAAGCGATCCACCCTCCACCCAGAAGCACCACCGCAAGTGCGGCCAGTTGGCCGGCGAAGGCGGCGCTGGTCTCCACAACCGAGAGCTGGGTATATGGCAGTTCACGTTCGAAATAGGCTTTATTGAGCACAGTCCAATGCCTAACGGCCAACGTCAGCACAATGATGGTCTCCCAACGACCGGCACTGTTCGTCAACCACAGCCAAACGAAAATCAGCGCCGTAGCTATGACGGTCTCCTGCAGTGCTGCATTGAAATACATGTCTCGTGAATCGTCATCGAGTTGAGCTTCCGTGGCACGAATCACAAGCACGTTGGTGCGGATAGAAAGAACCGCATAAACAAGCGACGCTTCAGCAAAAACCAGTGCAAACCAGCCAAAATCCGAAGGGGATATATATCTCACCAGCACCAGATTGACGGCGAAGGCCGCTACGGCTTGGAGAAGGTTGCCGCCAGACAACAGAGCGCCACCAATCTGAAGCTTGGACAGCCGGATCATGACTCTATCAGCCGGACTGCCGAAAGCCGCCGGTGTCTCAATCTCTTTGGTCGGCGCAAAACGGCGTACTCAAACGCATCGCGTTTTTCTTCCGGTACGGCATATACATTGCCATACCCTTGGAAAACGACCTCGGCGCCGGCATGTTCAAGCGCCTGCCCGGTACGGAGTCCGGGCTTTCTTAGCCACCGGTAAAACGTATACCCGGGCGGAAATGCAGCGACAAAATCATCGACATTGCCGAATTCCTCAAGGCCGCCGGGAGATACTTCAAGCAAAACGAACGGACGGTTTGCCGAAAGGGTCTCGATTAGGCCGCTCAGCACGTGGACCTCGAACCCCTCGACATCGATCTTGACGATTCCGACGCCCGACGAAATCCCTATCCCCCGCAGAAACGCATCTCCACGCCGAACTTCGGCAACGATGCTGTTCTCGCGATTGTTGCTATTCGCATTCGGCAAAAATGAACTCTCCCCACTGTCCCTGCCGAGATGTAACGTTAAGCTGTCGTCCGCGCGCCCTAAAGCAACAGGTTGCAACGCCACGTTCTTTATGCCGTTGACGTGTAAATTCCCAAGAAACTGTTCGTGCAAATCGGGGTTGGGTTCGAACGCTATGACGCGACGGCACGAACCAGACATTAAGATGGCGTATTCGCCAACGTTTGCCCCTATATCCAAAAATATCTCGGTTTGAGCCTCATTCGCGACCGACTGCAGTACAAGCACGTCATGCTCTTCGTAGGCACCGTAAAATAGTATGCTCCAGTCGATAAAATGCGATGTCCTGCCACGATAGAGGAAATTTCCAAGCCACACCTCGAAGCGGCAATCCTCAATTTTCCGAGGATCAAACAAAAGCCGCAAGCACCGCCCAATGCCGCGCAAGCGTGTCACGACGTTGAAAACGCGAAGGAACACAGCTAAAGGCAGCCCCCCCTTGGTTAGCGGCAACGGCAAATTGGGCCCCGCTTATTCAATGAACCGGTAGTCCTGGCCGCGTTGAAACATTATTGAAGCCCCGTTATTACAGCCGAAGAATTCGTGTAAAATGCGTGCTCGCGCGTTCAGACGCAAAACAATTAGTTCGGGGGACAAAGCATGCCGGAGCCGACGCAGGCGACTCGCTTGAGGCTAACTGTCGGCGGCATGCAGACCTTCGTCATACTTGCTGCCCTGGCGACGGCGTTGCTCGCGTACCTTGGCAGCCTCCCTGCCGTAGTGGTTAGGTACCTCTTTCTCGCCACTTTCCTTTTTCAACTGGCCCTCCAGCTATCGCGGCGCGACGTCTCTTTTCTAAAGTCGCCTGCCTTGCTTTTTGCGGCCGTTAGCGGGTTCGGTTACTCCGTCATACCGGCAGGTGTGATTTTCATCATGGAGAACGGCTATCTCCCAACGGTCGTTCTCGATTCTCTCCAGACCATCATCAGCAAGCCATCCTGGCTTACATACTTCGGGCACCAATCGGAATTGTTCGTATTGGCGTTCGCAGCCGGACTGCTATCGGTGCATGGGGTCGTTCAGACAAATTTAAATAACCACGCGCCCCCCCGACCAATCCCACTTACTCCTATCATGGAGAATGCACTGGCAGGCGCTTCCCTTATCCTCAGCGCCTTCACCGCGTTGGCAATCGCAAGCGATAGCAGCGACATCGCTGTGGGGCTGATTACGAGAACCGTCGCTCCCCCTCTGCACGCCGTCATATTGCTACTCCTGACCCATCAATATCTGACGAAACGGATAAATCTGCCGCGCTTACTCGCCGTGCTGATTGTCGCTGTCGCCTGTCTGATTTGGCAACAACAGGCCAAAATTCCTTTCTTCATCATCGTTTCCATCGGCTTATATGCCGCTTGTGTGCGCCGGATCAGTACGAAGCACATGCTTGCTATGATTATCGGCATCTGTGTTTCCTTTGTTCTCATCATGCAAATCGCGCAAACACTCAGAAATCCGGCTGCCTCGATCGCGAGTAACGACCTGCCTGCTATCAAGATTGCCGTCGAAGTGATCTACCAAAAGGCAATTTGGCGGCAGGTCGGCACGGGAAATTGTCTACGCGGCGTTGTCGAGCGGCATAGGGATAATTCGTTTCCAGAGGGTGACCATCTTTTCTGGGCACGCGCCCTTGTGCCGAGGGTTCTCTGGCCGAATAAAGAGAATCTCTCCCTAGGCAGCCAATACGCCATTGATTATTGCGGCTCGCCCGTGAAGCAGCAGCACAGTGCTTCGATCACCTTGCTTGGCCAACCCATTATCAAGACCGGTGAACTGGGCCTGCTTCTGCACGCGGGTATCCTGCTTGCCGGCATCGGTGTCCTGACCTCGATATCTCAACGAAGTCATGGACTATGGACGGCATACGTGATGTCCCTGCTGCCGTGGTGGATCGATTTCGACCAGGACTTCGCTTTGTACGTTGCGCACATCGTCAAGTTCTCGCTAATTATGGGGCTTATCTTAATTCCCATAGTTTTTATAACAAAACGGAACGCACAGGCGCCGCCAGGTCCAAACTAAGTGCATCGGCGAGAGATGTTCATGAAACCAACGCAGAAATCAGCAACGGCGAAGAAACAGCGGCCGATCTGTGTCGTCATTAACGGCATTCATGCGAAAAGCGGCGGCGGGGTCACCTATCTCAGGAAAATGTTGCCGGAGCTTGCGAAGGCAGAATCGTTCGACATTCATCTTTTGCTGCATGCCGAGCAGTTCGAACTTTTTTATCCAATCCCCGACAACATCAAAGTGAGCATATTCACGTTCCGATCGAGCTTCTTCGCAACATTCGTATGGGAACAGTTTTCCTTACCCTTGATTGCAAATGCGATGGGCGCAGATATCGTTTTTTCACCTGCCAATTACGGCCCGATATTCGCCAAAAATCATGTAATTCTGCTTCGAAACGCCGTTTCCGTGATCCGTCACATCGATAGATTAGGCCCCGCCTTATATTGGTCCATACTATCGGTCGCCACATTGGTTTCTTTCCTTACATGCAAGAGAGCGATAGCCGTTTCATATTATGCGGCGCGGATTCTGACTTTCCGTCTACCGCAAATCAGCAAGAAGCGCCTCAGCGTGGTGTACCATGGCGCTACGCCTGTAGAGCCGGCGAGAGACAATTCAAAAAAGCCATCCCATAGTCTGCTGGCCGTATCCGACATCTACATCCAGAAGAACTACCACACCCTCATCGAAGCGTTTGCAAAGATCAAACCGAGTTACCCGGAACTTACGTTAAACATTGTCGGCCGCGAGATCGATAAGCCGTATGTGGACCGGGTACGACGGCTGACGCATGAGTTAGGCGTTGAAGACAGGGTTCGTTTCCATGGGTATCTGGAAATGGATAAAATTATCGAGATGTACAGAACGTGCGAGGTGTTCGTGTTTCCGTCCGTCGTCGAGACCTTCGGCAACCCGCTACTGGAGGCAATGTCCGCAGGCGCGCCGATTGCATGCTCGAAAACAGCCGCGATGCCTGAGGTGATTGAGGATGCAGGTCTTTTGTTTGACCCATACGATGCGAACGATATCGCGGCAAAGATCGAACACTTGCTTTCAGACGCGGAACTTCGCAGGGAATTAGGAAATAAGGCGCTGGATCGTTCTCGGGAATTTACCTGGAGCCGAACGGCACAACAAACATCGGACGTCCTGTACGGTGTTGTCGGCAACCGACCACTGCCGCCACAGCGATTTCGATGAGACGCTCCGTCCTGCTTACGACGCTGCCGCCAACAAAAGGCGGTGTGCCGACGAAAACAAGAATATTAGCCGAGTTTTTACGACGCCGCGGCTATTCGGTGACAATTGCCCATTATGCGACCATGACCGACTTCGGCGACCAATCCGCTCCCAGTTGGGAAATGCTTCGGGGCAAACGGGCATCAACAGCACACGGCACGTGCTTCGATGACTTCGACAGCATCGCCGTTGGATGCACGATGCCGGAGCTTGAGTTCAACTACTACCGCAACAGCGACCTTTGGCGCTCGGTTTATGCGGACTATGACCGCCACATCGCCGTGGGCGGCACGGTGCTTGTATCGAACCCCCTGGTAGAATTAAACATTCCCCACTTTACCTGGTGCGCCAGTACGATGATCGACGACCGTTACGACCGGCGACGTGCGATGCCGCTGGCTAGACGGTTGATCGACACCGCCTTGGTTGGACCGGTACAGCGTGCAATGGAAAAACGGATTCTGTCCGAACCAACCCGCTTTATGACAGTAAGTAATTACGCGCGTAGGACCTTGATCGACGCCGGTGGCAATCCCGACAATTTCGAGACGGTGCCGGTCCCGGTTGATACAAACCTGTTTTCGCCACCCGACGAGGTCCCGGTTGGTAAGATCGGATTTGCTGGTCGTGCGGATGATCCACGAAAAAATATTCGGCTGCTGCTGCACGCGTTCCGTATCGTCGCCAGGAAAGACTCCGGTGCAGAATTGATTCTGACCGGAGATCCCCTTCCAACTTTACAGTCGGAGATCCTATCATTCGGATTATCTGGCCGCGTTCGCTGGACCGGGTGGCTCGACCACGATGGCCTCCGCGATTTTTATCGTTCTCTGGACGTTTTTGTATTTCCCTCACACAAAGAAGGCCTGGGAATTGCAGGTATCGAAGCGATGGCATCCGGAGTGCCAGTAGTGTCCACCCGCTCAGGTGGCCCGGAAGACTATGTGATTGACGGCGAGACGGGACGAATCGTCGGCAACGATCCGATAGAGATGGCTGAGGCAATTTCATCGATTTATACCGACCGGATAAACCGTGATCGGCTGAGCGCGAATGCGCTCGATATGATCCACAACAAATATACACTGGGTCTGTTCGAGAAGAGTATTTCAACAAACTGGCAACAGACCTGGGGTGAAACGTTATAGGCATTAAGCTTACATATTTGGTTTCTCACCCGATCCAATATCAGGCGCCTCTTTTACGCCGGATATCAGCCGAACCCCATGTCGATTTACGTGTTGTGTTCGAGCGGGTGATGCCGGACCACCGCTATTACGATGAAGGTTTCAAACGCGAAGTTCGGTGGGACGTGCCTCTGACTGAAGGGTACGACTACACCGCCCTGGAAGATACTTCTCTTACAGAAGAAATCGCGTCTTGCGACGTCCTTTGGGTGCACGGATGGCAGTCGGCTACACTTCGTGAGGCCATCCAGATTGCATCACGGACAGGAAAAAAGGTCCTGATGAGGGGCGAGAACAGCGACATGGCTATGCCCGACGGAGGCATGATGCGCGCGTGGCTGAAAAGGCGATACCTTAACAGGATTTTCGAATGCTGCGACGGTTTTCTATCTATCGGCCATCTTAATCGGATGTATTACCTGAACCGTGGAATCGAGAAATCGCGCATCTTTCCGATGCCGTATGCGGTCGACAACCTCGCATTCGCCAAAGCGGCTGCTGCCGCGCGGGAACAAGAACCGAGCCTGAAAGAGCGCCTCGGCATCCCGCGTGATGTTCCCGTTATCCTGTTTGCGGGAAAACTATCGAGACGCAAACGACCGGATATCCTGTTTTGGGCGATGCATTCTCTCGGGGATATTTCCCCGGCACCCGCACTCGTGTTCGCGGGCGACGGGGAGATGATGGGTGAATTGAAATCGGCAGCGCCGAACGCTCATTTCGTCGGCTTCGTCAATCAGACCGAGTTGCCCGCATACTATGCAATGGCAGATGTGTTCGTGCTACCGTCCGAGAAAGAGCCATGGGGGCTTGCCATCAACGAGGCTATGGCATGCGGCACAGCCGTGGTGGTGAGTGACGAAGTTGGATGTGCGGCGGACCTCGTGGATGAACACACAGGCGTGGTATTCGAAACCGGTGATGTATCGGCACTTGCCGACGCACTACGGCTCGCGATTGCCAACGCCGGACCAATGGGAAAGGCCGCAAAGGAGAAGATCTCCGGTTGGGATTTCGAAGCGGACGTTGCCGGGCTGAACCAGGCCCTGAAAGCGCTGGGAGCAAAACCGTGACGATTGCACCGGCTTGGTCCCACCCGCTAAATATCGTCGTTGCTGGACAAATGTTTGAAGCGTCGCGGACAGTGCAACGAGTCAGGGCTCTCGAAGCTCTCGAGTGCAGTGTCAAATGCATACCGACGACGCCACAAGGGCATAACTACGAAACGCCCCCTTCATTGGTAACGCGTATTCGACACCGGCTCCGCCGCCCTGCCGACCCGGCTCAGGCAAACGCCGCCATTGTCGCCGCCGTCAACGATGCAACGGACGTACTTTGGCTCGATGCCGCCGACGTCATTCGTGCCGGCACATTAATCGAAGCAAAGCGAACGAACCCCGGCATATCGATCCTCTGGTATTCCGAAGACGATATGATGAATCGCAGATTACGGACGAAATGGCTGGAAGAAGCCATTCCCCATATTGACCTTTGGGTCACGACAAAGTCATTCAACACCTCCGAATCCGAGGTGCCGTCTCTGGGTGTGCGGCGGACCCTTTTCGTCAACAATAGTTGCGACCCATCAATTCATCGCCCTGTAACTGTCACCGAGAGCGATGCCCAGCAATACGGCGCGCATGTAAGTTTCATCGGCACCTTCGAAGAACCAAGGGCGAATTCTATTTTGCAGCTCGCACAGGCAGGGTATGAGGTACGCGTTTGGGGAAACGGCTGGGGTGACATGCAAAACCGCCATGAAAAGCTCCGTATTGAAAATCGTCCGGCGTACAACGACGAGTTCGCCAAGATCGTGGCAGCGAGCCGGATCAACCTCTGCTTTCTCCGGCGTGCCAACCGCGACCTGCAGACATGCAGATCCGTTGAAATTGCGGGCTGTGGGGGCTTTATGGCACACGAACGCAATCCGGAGATAGAAGGTCTTTTCCGGGACGAGAAAGAAGCCGTGTATTTTTCAAACGATAAAGAACTCGTTACGCTTTGCAGCCGGTGGTTGGATGACGAACATTCTCGACGGAAGATTGGCAATGCTGCTCATACACGGGTTCAAGCGTTGCAACTAGACCATCAGGCGAATGTCACACGTATGTTAAACGAGCTTCTAGGTATGCAAGCGAGCGTGGCATCATGAAGATCCTGATCAACGCCCTTTCCGCACGGCGTGGCGGGATCATCACATACACCCGGAATTTGATGCGCTCGTTCAAGGAGCGCAAGATCGACGCCGTATTTGCGCTCCAACAACCGAGCATCCTGGAACAGGAAGACGCGAAAATAGAATCGTTCCCGGTGACCGACATGCGTCCGTTGACCCGAGCAATTTGGGAACAGACCTACTGGCGAAAAACGGTAAAGCGCATCAAGCCGGATGTCCTCTTCTCTTCCGCCAATTTCGGCCTCATCGCACCGCCAGTTCCACAGGTATTGCTGATCCGGGAGGGTGGGTTATTCGATCCTGATTATCTGGGAAACATTGCGCCTGCACTCGGCGCAAAGGCGGCATTCTCTCGCAAAATGCGGCGCGACTTGATACTTGCCTCTGCACGCGCGTCTGAGGTCGTGATGACTCCGACGGACGCCATGACTGATCTACTCGGGTTATGGGCTGAGGATGTGAAATCCCGCGTCGAGAAGAATATTTATGGCACCCCCCTGGATCATTTTGTTCCGGCGAAGGAGCCTCAAAAATGGCGCGAAAACGATACGCTGAAGATATTAATGGTGTCTGCGTATTACCCGCACAAACAACCAGGCCTCATTGCCGAAGCCGTGCGTTTGTTGAATGAAAGCGGGCTTCCGACCAAGTTCACATTAACGATGACGCTGGAGGATATATCCGAGTCTCCGGGTGGCGCCAAAGATGAATTTCTCATTCGAAAGGCACTCGAACGGGGCGACACTCAACTTCTCGGCCATGTCGAATATGAAAACCTTCCATCGCTTTACCACGACCACCATTTATTTGTGACGGCGTCTTTGTCCGAAACGTTCGGGCACCCCTTAGTGGAGGCTATGGCTGCCGGCATTCCGATCGTTGCAGCCGACACGCCCGTCCACCGGGAAGTTTGCAAGGATGCAGCGGACTATTTCCATGCGACGTCTTCGAAATCTCTGATGGAATCGATTATAAAGCTTGATGCTGACCCTTCTTTACGTGATCGACTTCACGATCGGGCCAATATTTACCCGAAGAATGAATATAGTTGGGACGGGCACGTCGACCGCCTGCTCGATTGCTTTGAACGCGCGTACAAAATGAGAAAGCAGGGCTGATGGGCGGCGGATCGCTCAGCCCTGTACGCCCCACATGAGTGCTCCGCTCCGCGTCGTCGTTGTCAATCATGTGCACCCAAACCGGCACCATGTATCGGCGCTTCGTATGCGGATGTTCGCGGAACAGCTCTCAAAGCTGGGCGACAAAGTTGTCCTTCTCACGGACCGGTATGATGCACACGATCAGGGCACGTCGCCTGCTGCGTTTTCTGAGTTAATGGATACGCACCACTGGTCCGCACCACTCTCGGT
The DNA here is from genome assembly GCA_017644185.1 of Rhodospirillales bacterium. Taxonomy (GTDB): domain Bacteria; phylum Pseudomonadota; class Alphaproteobacteria; order Rhodospirillales; family Casp-alpha2; genus UBA4479. Next base: position 514,374 of record JAEPMA010000001.1, on the reverse strand, counting down.
TTCCCCCCCCCCGGCACAGGGTTCATTGATTGCACGGGCCCGCGAAGGATGGCTGCCTTTTGGTCTTCGGCAAGCTGTCATCGCCTGGTCGTATTTTATGAATGGGGGCGTCTTTACGGACTGGAGAGATGCGGCTGCTCCGCTCATCACTGCCGTCGCCGAGGTGTTCCGGCCTGACATCGTAATAGCCACGTTCGGAAACACAGACGCCTGGGCAATCGGCGAACGGGTTGCCAATTCAGCCCAAGTGCCGTGGATTGCCGATTTCAAAGACACGTGGAGTCACTTCATTCCACTCGGATTCCGCGCCAGGACGGCTCGGCGCTTTTCCACGATGGCGCACTTGACGGTCTATTCCGAGAGCCATCGGCGAGAAGCACAGAAATGGTTCGATGCACCTATGAGCGCTGTCTATAGCGGATACGACAATGCTAATCCGCAAGTCCTGGATACTGGAAATTCAACCGGCCGCGACATCGTACTGTCCGGGAGTCTATATGGATCGCCTCACGTCGAGACCCTATGCGCGGGCGTCCGGAAGTTCATTGACCAAACCGGGAACTCAGATATCCGGGTCGTGTATGCGGGGCATGACATTCCATTATTCGATAGCGCATCCAAATCGCTGGGAGGGGTCTGCCAAACCCATAATTTCGGATATCTACCAGCGCGTGAACTCTTTTCACTTCAAACGCAAGCCCTCGTGAACGCCTACATTTTCAACCCACGGAGTCTGTTTCAGCAAAAAGTCCTGGAACTTCTGGCGGCTAAACGGCCTGTAATCGCGATTCCCGGCGAGGGCGAGGAAGCGTTAGCAATCGCAAGGGATGTGGGTGGCACTTTGCACCAAGCCGGAAGTGCCGACATGATCGCTCAAGCTTTAAAAAGCGCCTGTGCGGACGACAGGCCTGTGCCCGACGGCGCAATCGAGGCATACTCATGGGCTTCGCAAACCGCCCGTTTGAGGGACATCATGCTCCGTGTGATTGACGACACAAAATGAAGGTCCGGGTTGCCGTACACGGTCGTTTCCACGCCTTTGAACTCGCTCGCGGGCTACATGCGCGTGGCGTTCTCGAATGTCTGCAAACGACATACCCGCGTTTCGCGGCGAGGCGCATCGTCGGCCAAGACATGCCCCTCATTTCGATACCGCACCTCGAAATCAAACGGCGACTGGCCTCACGCCTTGGTTTTAACACGACCATGGACGTTTCCATCGCCAAGGGGTTTGCCCAAGCCGTCGCGAGAAGCCTGGGGCAATCGAATGCGGACATTCTGACCGGTTGGAGTTCGGCAACGTTGGAGGCTATCCCAACCGCGCATGAAAAAGATATGAAAGTCGTGATCGAGCGCGGATCCACCCACATCGCCCACCAAACCGAAGTGTTGGAAAGCACGCATCGCGGCCTCGGTCTTGAGACCCGCATCACTCCCGCCGAGATCATCACCCGGGAACTCGCCGAATACGATGCCGCTGACGCGATCGTCGTACCGTCCGAAATCGCCCGCAGCACCTTCATCAGCCGGGGCGTGCCCGCGAGAAAGGTCTTCGTCAATCACCTCGGCGTGGATACGTCACAGTTCTCGCCGCCAACGACCCCAAGAGACAACAAAGTACCCGTTATCCTGTTCGTTGGGATGCTCAGCGCCCGAAAAGGAACGGCGACCCTGTTAGAAGCGTTCGCTCAGTTGAAACAACGCGCCGAACTCCTCTGTGTCGGTCCCGTCGACCCACACTTCCAGAAAGTCCTGAATAGATTGCCGTCCAGCAACGTCACACTACTTGGCAGTGTTTCTCGTGCCGACGTGCACGACGCCTACCGAAACGCGGATATCTTCTGTCTCCCGTCCGTGGAAGAAGGCTTCGGCATGGTCGTACTGGAAGCCATGGCATCGGGCCTGCCGGTCGTGCTCTCAGACCAGGTGGGCGCCGCCGATTCGATCCAGCCCGGGATTGATGGCCTCGTTGTTCCGGTGGGGGATGTCACGGCTCTCTCAAATGCGCTCTCATCCCTCGTTTCGGACGAGAACAGTCGCCGGCGCATGGGGGCTGCCGCCGCAAAAAAGGCGCGCGCCTCCCAATCGTGGGATGGTTACATTGAACGTACGCTCGAGATATACAACAGCATCTTGGTTAGCTGAGAGGTGCGTATTTCGGCATCGCGTTCGCCCTCGCGACGAACCCCTCGAGCCACAACTGACAAATCACCGGTTTCCATATGCTCGGTGCCAATTCGACTTCGCCCCTGCGAAACCGCTGCATTATCTTTTGCCACCAAACGGCGTCCCAATAGGGGCTATTTCGAAAATCAGACCGGGCAAATATTTCATCGGCGACATTGCCAAGCTGGCCTTTCAGCCATTCCGAAATCGGTGGCAAGAAACCCTGCTTTCGCCAACGCGTGCGGATTTCTTCGGGCAGCACACCACGTGTCGCCAACCTGAGTAGATGCTTTGTTTCGGCATCCCCCATCAGCATCTCGACCGGCAATGTCATCACGAACTCGACAATTCGGTGATCGCAGAACGGAAGCCGAACTTCTCTGGAATGCGCCATCGAGTTACGATCGCCATACCGCAATAAGGTTGAGAGAAAACCATGGCCGGCATCCCTGCGAAGCGCCTCAAACAGGTCAATCTCACCCGCTGAGCCGGCGCCGGCAACACGGGATGCCATGTCGGGATTCATACCCAGACGAAGATCACTTCCCCGCCCTGTCAAAGCGGCCACCAGTTTTTTGAACGGTAGCGGCAAAGCCGATTTCCATTGCCCCTCCTGCATCGATAGGGCCATCGGATACCGCGCCTTGATGGCCGCGACCTCGGATTGATCGATCCCGCCCTCACGCTTTCTAGATACGATGTAGTTCGCGAAATACTGTTCGTACCCGGCGAGGATCTCATCACTTCCCTGCCCGTCGAGCAACACCGTAACGCCATACTCGCGGGCGAGACGAAAAACGGACCACTGCGCGTATTGGCTCGCACTGTCGACCGGTAATTCATTCATCCAGATGAAGTCATCCAGGTCGGCGAGCAATTTATCCCCATCAGGGAACGTCTGGTGCTGTGTGACACCGGTTGCGTCTGCCACCAGCGTTGCCCACTCCCCTTCGTCAACCGGGCTGTTCAGGAACCGACCGGTAAATACGTGATAAGGGGCCGTCCCCTCACGAAACCCATTCGCTATGCAGGTGATGGCGCTGGAGTCGAGTCCGCCGGACAGGCATGAACCGAGCGGCACGTCACTGCGCATTCGAAGTTTGATAGCGTCTTCCAAAAGTCCCCGGAACTGCTGGGCCGCGTCTTCGGGAGTCACAGCAAAAGCCTGACCGGGAATGGGAACCGTCCAAAACGCTTCCCGGCGCACCACCAGGTTCTGCAGGTTTACCGTCAACTTTTCGCCCGCACCCAACTGCCGAATGCCGGCAAAAACTGTCTCGTTATCCTGATCCAGGCCGGTCGTCGGATCATTGAAGAAGCCCATAAGGCGAGTATCGTCGATAGCCGAACTCACCCCCTCCAGCGAGAGCAGCGCTTTGTATTCGGACGCGAACGCAAAGAACCCCTCACCCTCCGCATACAAGAACGGCTTCTCGCCAAACCGGTCCCGAGCGCAAAAAATCACGCCCTTTTGTGCGTCGTGAATTGCGAACGCGAACATCCCATTGAGTTTATCGAGGCACGCCTCTCCCCAAACCGCGTAGGCATTGAGAAGGACTTCCGTATCGCTGTCGGTGGAGAATTCTACGCCGGCCTCCAGCAACTCATCACGGAGCTCGCGATAGTTATAGATTTCACCATTGTACGTGATCGTCAGGCCACCGCCGCCCACACACATCGGCTGTGCGCCCTTGTCGGTGATATCAATAATCGCGAGACGCCGATGTCCAAAAATGACCCGTTGGTCATCGCTTTTCCACTGGCCTTCGCCATCGGGACCCCGGTGCGCCATAAGATCGGTCATCGCTTGTACGGCTATCCGATTGACGGTGCGCAGTCCGGCGATGCCCGCGATCCCGCACATCAGCGTATTCCCCAAGCCCGGCCCGGGTCGCTATGAACGTCGTTAAGACCTTCGTCCCGCAGTAAATTTGCGACTTTGCGATGATCCTGACGAATTTCGTACACTGGTCCGTACCAATCGATCGTATCCAGCAGCGTCATCACGTATTGCTGACGAAGCGGAATCCCGGGTGGATGCACTGAGCATACAGGCAAAAAGCGATTAAACGCTCTAAGCACCGGTATTTTCGACATGACCAGCGACGGCAGGAAAAAGATTGCACAAAGAACTTGGGAAAACGCATACAGGCGCGGATATGGCCATGACGGGGTCCAAAGCCTCAGCAACCGCTTGATCAGTTGCCAATCGCTCGCCGTCGATTCCTCATAAAAATTATAAAAGAGCCGTCCACCCGGTTTGAGATACCGGATCAATATCCGCATGACTTCCTCGGGATCCGGCGTGTGCTGGATCACCCCGGCGCAGTGAATGGCGTCAAAAGATTGGGCTTCGAACGGCAATGACAGAAGATTTGCTTGAATTACGGTGACATCACCACGCTTCTCGGCGGCATTATTCGGGTCGAGTACTGTCTCGCGGCACGCGTCAACCGCACTCGACAAGTCACACGCCACGACGTCGGCACCGTTTTCGGCCATCACATCAGTGAACCTGCCGGCACCGCAACCGGCATCCAGGATCAGCTTTCCCCGCATCCAGTCACGATCCCAGCCGGTATCGGCGAAGAACCGGCTTTCGGACAGTCTGTGTCCGGCCAAGCGGTCGATCTGGACCGTGCGAAACATGCGCCATTGTCTACCAAAGTTCTCCGCGTAATTTTCTCGTGTTCCAGTGAAGCGGGGTATATGCCGGATGACCGGGAATTCCAGTCCGCATCCACCGCACACCAAATCGTCAATCTCCGGCTTTGTATGTTCGGAAACACGCTGCCCGCAATCAGGGCAGGTAAGTATCTCCAAGACGCGTGGCGAGATCATGCTTCACCTTTGTGCCAGAGCGAGGTCGATGCCAACGCCAACGCGATAGCCGATAACCACCAGGACTGCCAAATACCGAATGTCGCACTCGCCGCGATGAATACGGCGGCCACGGTTAAAGTGCGGATTAACAATTCGCGGCGATTAAACTCCTGCCAACCGGTCGGCATAAATGTCCGCCACAAAACGAAACAAAGCAGCACAAGTCCGGGCACCCCGAGTTCGAGCCACACTTGCAGAACAGCATTGTGCGGGTGAAGCGGCAGCAACTCGGCATTCTCCGCCATTAATTCGTGGCCACCAGGTAAGGTGCGGGATGAATTGAACCCCCAGCCGAGAAACGGCCGCTCGGCGGCCCGGTCGGCGGCGAAACGCCACACTTGGTAATGATGCGAGACGCTACCGACAACCGGCGTGGTATCGTCCGTTGAAACACGCTCATCCTCTACGAAGACGACGGCAACCCGATCCAACACGAGAGGCATGGAGATCGGTAGAGTGATCGTTACGACAACCAGCACCAGTGCCAGAATACGCGGCAGTTGTGACGGGTCGTTGCGAAACAGAGCGTAGAAAATGACCGTTATGGTCACCAAAACCGTCGCGGTGAATGAATCGATGGCAAACGACAGAGCAATGGCAACAGCCGCAATCACCCAGATAGCCCCTGACCATTTCTTCTGCTGAAGAAAACCAAACACCCCCGGCAGCAAGATGGCCGCAACCACGAACCCGGGGAACAGCACCGTCAACTTGTTGGCACGCCGGATTTCGATCATGTCTTGCCCGACAACCCCTATCGCGAAATAGCCCAAAACCAACAAAACAATCGCCGACAAGGTGCTCATCACCAAAGCAGCGATGACAAGCGCCTTCTTATCTCCCGGCAACGTCCGCAAATGCCACGTCAGTAAAAAATACAGAACGCCGAGCGCAGCGATCTGCAGAGACTTCAACACGCCAGCCATCGGGTCGGGCGACATAAGGCTTGTCAGAAATAGCCAAGCAAAGCCGACACTACAAAACAGCACGGACCTGCGCGCAAAAATCACCCCCAGCTTACTTTGATTTACCGCCGCAATCAGCGCAATGGCACCCAAACAAATCAAAATGACCACGAGTGCTTTGTGTGCGACAACAGCAAGAAGCGGCATGAGAACAAAGCCGAAGAGAAGGGCCCAATCCAGTGGGCGAAACTGCGTCATGTTGGCGAACCGGATTTCAGTGGTCATTTCATGGTTATGGCCGGAATGCTTCACGTTTTAATGGGTTTTCGCGCCACATGCCATCATCGAGATGCCGGATTTAGTGCCGGTAGCGCGGTGTTTCGTATTACCTTTTGCCAGCGCGCTCCTGAATGTTCATAAACTGACACCACGATTTTCAGTCTGGCAGGTTTTTTGGAGGGTTTCCCCCGTGTGTGGTATCGCAGGCATCCTTGCTTATTCCAACGCGACCCATGTCGGTCACGAGGAGTTGGTGCGCCTGAACGAGTCCATGCCGCATCGGGGACCCGACGGCAACGGCACCTGGCTGTCCGATGATCGAAAGATCGGCCTTTCACATTTGCGCCTTGCCATCGTCGATCTGAGCGATGAAGCCGCTCAGCCGATGAGCGATCCCGAAGGCGCGATCTTGTTGACGTACAATGGTGAAATCTACAACCACCTGCCACTGAGACAGGAACTGCAAGCCGCGGGCTATACGTTCCGCACCGACCACTCTGATACGGAGGTTCTGGTTCACGGCTACAAGGAATGGGGCGTCGATGGCTTGGTGGAGCGCCTGATCGGCATGTTCGCGTTCGCGATCTGGGACGCCCGGAAAAAGCGCTTAACCGTTGTTCGTGACCGGGTCGGAATCAAACCGGTCTATTTCACCCGTGCCGGTGGACGGTTCATCTTCGGCTCGGAAATCAAAGCCCTGATGAGCGTCGGCGACGTGCCGCGTGAGGTCAACGGCACTGCGATCGCGCACTACTTAAGTTTCATGGTTTCACCAGCACCACTGACCATGTTCCGGGGAGTTTTCAAACTCCCCGCCGGGCATATCCTCGAAGTCGAATCAGACGGCAACGCCCGGGCTCGGCGCTACTGGGATGCGGTTCCCGGCAAATCCGGGGTTCTGGCGGAAGCCCAAGGCCTGACTGAAAGCGCCGCGCACGATTTCTACGGCAAGGAAATCCTTCGTCGACTAGAGACCGCCATCGACCGCCGGATGATGTCGGATGTGCCGTTCGGAGTATTTTTGTCGGGTGGTATCGATTCGTCAGCAAACGTTGCGTTGATGAGCCGCATTTCGAACCAGCCCGTGAAAACGTTCACCATCGGCTTTTCTGACTACACCCATCTGAACGAGCTTGAATACGCCGACAAGGTGGCGAAGGAATTCAACACCGACCACCATGAAATCCGGGTCAACGGCGCAGATATGCGTGGTTATCTCTCGGACCTTATCGTCAGTCAGGACGAACCGATATCGGATTGGGTATGTGTACCGCTCTATTTCGTATCGAAGCTGGCGAAAGATTCAGGTGTGACCGTCGTGCAGGTCGGAGAAGGGTCGGATGAACAGTTCGCCGGCTACGACAGCTACATGAAATACCTTAAGCTGCATGACCGCATGGGTTCAGGTGCACTCAAATCTCTGGTCGGCGCGGCATCTCCTGTGCTTGGTGCGCTTGCCCGCGCGTTACCGGGCCGCCGCTCGGTATTCGAGCAGGCGTACGAAGTCAGCCGCCGCATCAATCAAGGACATGAACTGTTCTACGGCGGCTCCAACGCGTTCTGGGCGATCCACGTCGAAAAATACATGAATGCGTCCGGGATTTCCCCAGACCCCAAAGACGTCGAAACGGGTGTGGCGGGATTGGAACTGGACGGCGCCGGCTCCTCGGACAGTGGCGACATTATCGATGCCTGTGCTCAAGCCATTGCTAAGTCAGGCGCCGACGCGGATGTCCTTGCCCGGATGATCCACGCGGAATTCAGACTGCGATTACCAGAACTGCTGCTGATGCGCGTGGACAAGATCACCATGTCGACATCGGTGGAAGCGCGTGTCCCGTTCCTCGACCACGAGTTAGTCGATCTGACGATGGATATCCCCAAAGATATCAAGGTCGACGGCTACAAGACGAAGCACCTGCTAAAGCAGGCGCTTCGCGGGGTTATTCCGGACGAGATCATTGATCGCAAGAAGATGGGATTTGCTGCTCCCGCCGCTGAATGGCTGCGCGAAGACTTCGGTAACGAGGCGGAAGACATCGTTCTTGGCTCCCCTCTTGCCGCTGCCAAAGGACCACTCAATGGCGCGGCTATCCGCCGTGCCTTCGACGATCACCGTGCCGGAAGACAGAACAACGCGCTCCATCTCTGGGTCCTGCTTAACTTGACGGCGTGGCACGATCACTGGATAGGCGGCGCCTAATCATCATGACGTCCTTCCTCCCCGCATGGATGCCGCCACCACGAGCCGTCGCTCGGTGGTTGGTGCGACGGCTGAAAGCACGTCGAACTGCACGCACGTTACCGGGGTGGGAGCGATGGCTTGGTCCGGCGTCAATGGCAGCTGCACTCGATCAAAACGATTTTCCGGCCGCGATTTCAGCATTTCGCGATGCGAATCCTTTCCCCGGCCTCAACACCCCCACCACGATCGCCAACGCGATCAACGACGAGGACAAAGCCGTCGTCTTTGAACGTGCCGCCAAGGCAATGGAGCGGGAAGTCGACTTTCTTGGCTCGGGCCCCCACAAGCTGGGCACGCCCATCGATTGGCCACTCGATTTCAAGTCCGGCACACGTTGGGCCATGCGCGCCTCGCACCGGCTTCAGATTAACGATCTCGGCAATCCGTCCGATATCAAGGTGATCTGGGAACTTTCCCGGCTCCAGTGGTTGCTGCCCGTAGGGCAGGCATATCTACTCGACCGCGACGAGGCACGCGCCGAATTCGCCCGGGTCATCATCGAAGAATGGCTTGTCGCGAACCCCGTCTGCGCCGGACCAAACTGGATTTGCGCGATGGACGTCGCACTCCGCGCGGTATCAATGATCTGGCTCGCCCAGGCCTTTCGCGAATCTGAAACCTGGCGCGATCCTGTTTTCCAGCAACGGCTGATAAAAACGCTGATTTTGCATGGTCGTTTCATCGACGGAAATCTCGAATTCGCGGACGTTAACGGCAACCATCTGACAGCGGACCTTGCGGGCCTTGTGATTATCGGGATCGCACTTGGCGGCCGCGGGCTCGCCGGCAAATGGGCGGATAAAGGATGGCGGATCCTTTGTGAAGAGTTTCCGTCACAGGTCCCGGAAGATGGTGTCTGCCGGGAGGGTTCCTTACCGTATCATCGCCTCGTTGCAGAACTGTTTCTCCTTCCCGCTTTGGCTCGAAGAAACGTCGGTCTGAACGTGGATAACGAATACGTCTCACGACTGCGGAAAATGGGAGTATTCAGCGCGACGGCGACCGCCCCTGATGGCGATGTCCCGGTTTGGGGGGATGCCGACGACGGTCGTGCCTTGCCCCTTGGTTCGCAACGTATGAACGATCATCGATACTTGTTTGAAATGATGGACGCACTCAGCCACGTCCCCGAAAAGCCGAAGCACGATGAAACAGCATGGTGGTTCGGCGCCGGCAATGCGGTTGGTTCAACGCGCCGACAGGAAGCGCTAAGCACCCACGCATTCACAGACTCGGGCGTGTTCATCCTACGCGGCCCGGATGAGCACGTATTTGTGGATGCGGGTCCCGTCGGCATGAACGGGCGGGGCGGTCACGGGCACAACGACTGCCTCTCATTCACCGCATCCCTGGACGGCACCCCCCTGGTGGTCGATCCCGGCAGCTACGTTTACACATCGGATTTTCAAGCCCGAAACCGGTTCCGCTCTACGTTCGCGCACAACACACCCGGGATCGATGGTGAAGAAATCAATCGTTTCAACCCACGCCAACTTTGGCGGTTAAGCAATGACGCCGTTCCCGAGGTTCGTCACTGGAGTACGTCTTCGGATGTGGATCTTTTGGTTGCGGCACACACCGGTTATCAACACCTTTCTTCACCCGTGACGCCGGTTCGTGGATTCATGCTGGAACGGAGCACGCATCGACTGTTCGTAGCCGATGGCTTCGAAGGTACCGGCACCCATGAGATTCGGATCCCCTATACCTTCGCACCCGGCGCCTTGATAGAATTTGTCGCCGATGGCGTTTGGCGAATTGAGTGTGCTCAGAAATCATTCGCATTGGTGGTATCCAATCCTGCGAATTGGCAAGCTACCCTGGGCGAGACGTCTATTTCACCGAGTTACGGTATCGTTGAGAAAGCTCCCTCTCTTACCCTGAGCCGGACCGGTCCTTTATTGCCTCTGGCCGTCGTATTAATGCCGACATCGAGGATGCCGCCAGACCCGGTCCGCTGGCTTGGGAACGTTGTTGCCGGCCGGTTCCCCGTCCCAGGGTTCAAGGCATGAAAAGACTGGCTTTTCACGAGCCTTTCCATTACCCAAAACCATCCGCCGATCCAAAGGGGTGATAGATGCACGAAAGCCTGAAAGACAAAGACGAAGTTCAGGTTGGCTCGGAAAAGAGTTTCGGCGTGGTGTTCGCCATCGTATTCGCGGCGGTTGCTTTTTGGCCATTGGTCCACGGGTTGCCGATCCGTTGGTGGGCACTGATCGTCGCTGCGTTTTTTTTGGTGGCGGCATACGTCGCCCAACCCTTACTCAAGCCCCTGAATTTACTGTGGTTTAAGTTCGGGTTGCTGCTTTACAAGGTCGTCAATCCTGTTGTCATGGGGTTGTTGTACTATACGACGATCGTGCCGACAGGACTGATTATGCGGATGTGTGGCAAGGACCCGCTGAATCGGTCGTTCGACCGCAATGCGAAGACATACTGGATCGAGCGTGATCCTCCGGGACCAGAGCCCGAATCGATGAAAAACCAGTTCTAGGGATTGAAATGGCCTTTATTGCAGAACTTTGGAAATTCCTAAAAATCCGGAAGAAATTCTGGCTGCTCCCAATCCTTGTCATGATGGCGATTTTTGGCGGCCTGGTCGTCTTGAGCCATGGCACTGCCGTCGCCCCGTTCATATACACGATCTTCTAAGGAAGTCTGACTTTGCGAATTCTTGGCGTATCCGCGTTTTATCATGACAGCGCCGCTGCACTGATCGAAGACGGCGCCGTGATTGCAGCTGCTCAGGAAGAACGTTTCACACGGAAGAAGCACGATGACCGGTTCCCGGAATATGCAATCCAGTATTGTCTCGATGAAGCCGGAATCGAACTGAGTGATATCGATTTTGTAGCGTTCTACGACAAGCCGTTTCTGAAATTCGAACGTCTTCTTGAAACATATCTTGCTTTTGCGCCGAGCGGCTTCCGTTCCTTCAAAATGGCAATTCCCGTATGGCTCAAGGAAAAGCTCTTCCAAAAAGACCTGCTGCATAAGAAGTTCAAAAAATTCGACAAGGATTTCGATTGGCAGAACAAGCTTTTGTTCTCTGAACACCATCAGAGCCACGCGGCCTCGGCGTTTTTCCCGTCACCCTTCGAGGAAGCAATTGTTCTTACGATGGACGGCGTCGGCGAATGGGCGACAACCTCCGTTGCAATCGGGCGGGGACGCGAACTCAATATGGTCAGGGAAATTCACTTCCCGCATTCTTTGGGTCTGCTCTATTCCGCCTTCACCTACTATACCGGCTTCAAGGTCAATTCGGGTGAATACAAGGTTATGGGTCTCGCACCGTATGGCGAGCCGGTCTACAAGGACCTGATTCTGGATAAACTCATGGATGTGAAAGAGGATGGCTCTTTCCGCCTGGATCAGCAGTATTTCAACTACTGCACGGGCCTCACCATGACCAACAAGAAGTTTGACGAGCTTTTTGGTGGCCCGCCTCGAAAAGCCGAAGAACAGCTGACGCAAAAGCACATGGATTTGGCGGCCTCGGTCCAGGCCGTAACCGAAGAAGTGGTGCTAAGGTTGACCCGGTCTCTTTCAAAAGAATACGGGATCAAGAATCTCTGCCTCGCCGGCGGGGTCGCGCTCAACTGCGTCGCTAACGGCAAGGTGTTGCGCGACCAGGCTTTCGAGAACGTCTGGGTGCAACCGGCGGCTGGCGACGCGGGCGGGGCTCTCGGTGCGGCCCTGAATGCGTATCACCTGTTCCAGCAACAACCGCGCAACCTGAACGGCGCCATGGACGGCATGAAAGGTTCGTACCTCGGGCCGGAATTACGGCAGTCCGAGATCGAAGAGCGGCTCTCAGCCGCGGGCGCCAAATTCTCCGTGCTCGGCGACGATGAAACGATTGATGCTACGGCAGAGGCGATGGCAGATGGGAAGGCCATCGGCTGGTTTCAGGGACGCATGGAGTTCGGACCGCGTGCGCTCGGTGGCCGTTCAATCATCGCTGATCCGCGCTCACCGGAAATGCAGAAGACACTCAACCTGCGTGTCAAATACCGTGAGAGCTTCCGACCGTTCGCACCGTCGGTGTTACGGGAAGATGTCGCAGACTGGTTCGATATCGATAGCGACAGCCCCTACATGCTGATGGTCGCGCCCATCGTCGAAAAGCGCCGTCGCAAAATGACGGATGAAGAAAACAAGCTGTTCGGAATCGAAAAGTTGAACGTCCCTCGTTCGGACATTCCAGCCGTTACCCACGTCGACTACTCGGCACGCATTCAGACGGTTCACAAAGAAACCAATCCGCGTTACCACGCGCTTATTTCTGCGTTTAAGAAACGCACCGGATGTCCCGTGGTCGTCAACACCAGCTTCAACGTGCGTGGCGAACCGATCGTCTGCACGCCGGAAGACGCATTCCGCTGTTTCATGGGATCCGAAATCGAAGTGTTGGTGTGTGGGAACTGCTTCCTGAAGAAAGAAGACCAGGACCCGGCGCTGAAGCTCGACTATAAGAACGCCTTCGAACTCGACTGACCCGTCATTTCCCGGAAAGCAGATCCATCGCCGCCAGTGAGAGAACTTCGGTGGCGAGACGTAAATCATCGAGCACGATGTGTTCGTCCGGCCCATGTAGTCCAGCGGCCGCAACGTCGAGAGGGGCTGCGCCATACATAACGGTCGGGATGCCGGCAGCCGCGTAGTGGCGCCCTTCGTGGTCGTAACCCAACCCACGCGTCCCTGGGCGCCCACCCAATTTTGCTTCGAGCCGCATATTCAACGTAGAAACCAGCGATTTCGCGTTATCGTCGTTTCCCATCGCCGGGATCAGTGCAGCGCGCCGGATACGGCAGCGCGTTCCGGGCATCTTGGCGATCGTGCTCCCGATCAGGTTGGTCAGTTGTTTTTCGACCTGCATCGGGTCTTCATCGGGTAAGATGCGCCGATCCAGCCGAAAGTTTACATATTCAGGCACACCGGTATCCTCACCCCCCGATATGTGTTCGATAACCAGCGTCGGCGCCCCTAACCCCGGCGTTTCTGAAGCGTGCCCCTTTAGGCCCCCCCGGAACTGATAAAGTCTTGTAAGCGCATGAGTCGCAGCCTCTAACGCATCGTTGCCCGTCTCAGGGGCATGCGCCGGGGCAGTCTTCCCCCGCACGTCAACATCAAGAATCATCGTCCCCGTGGAATGAGTGGCGACGGCCCTGGCCGGTCCACCTGCGATAACCATGTCAGGTTTAACGATCTCGTCGGCAAGCAGCCATTTGGCGCCCAATGAACCGCCGCTTTCACCATCGAAACTGATATGCAGTTCGATCGTCCCTTTCAAAGGCGCGCCAACCTGCATCAGTGATAAAATCGCATATACTTGGGCGGCAAGGTCGCCCTTTCCAGATACCGCCCCGAGACCGTACATGCAGCCGTCGACGATATCGGCACCCAGTGGCTCGAACGTCCAACTCGGGTGCGCCTCTACCGTGTCGAGATGACAGACGAACGCCAGAACCGGCCCGTCCCCAAAATGCTTGCGCGCAACCAGGTTCTGCATCGGATGAGCGCCCTGCGCCTCGATCCGGGCCGCGTCCGGCGCATGCCTCTCGACTTCGAACGCCAAGGCTTCAAGAAGCCCCGCGATCTTCTCGGACGCATTCGTCAGTTGATCGCTGCGGGTTTCGGTGCCGATCTGCACGAGCTTCTTGAGCAACGAGAACTGCCCGGCCCGCTGCTTGACCATGACTTCTGCGACCGTTTGTTGAAGTGTGGCGTTCATCCATTACCTGCTTTCGATGAAACCCTTGCAAACCCCGCACAAAACGTCAATTTGGATACAACCATCCGCTTGTTCGCACCAAGGAGACCCATTTCATGCCGATGCCGGAAAGCCTGGAAATGATTTCCAAGCTGATATCCTTCGATACCACGAGCCGCGATTCCAACATGGACCTGATCAAATACGTCCAAGGGTATCTCACGGACCTCGGCATCGAGAGCACACTGGTGCCGAACGAAGATCGCAGCAAGGCAAATTTGTACGCAACGGTTGGTCCGTCGGACAAAGCCGGCGTGATGCTCTCGGGGCACACTGACGTGGTTCCGGTTGACGGCCAGAACTGGGATAGCGACCCGTTCAATGTCGTCGAAAAGGACAAAAAGCTGTATGGGCGTGGCACGTCGGATATGAAGAGCTTCATCGCCCTCGTGCTGGCCAAACTGCCGACATTCATCGAACGCGGGCTCGACACCCCCATACATCTCGCTTTCTCCTATGACGAGGAAGTCGGCTGTCTCGGCGTCCGCCCCATGATCGACATGATCAACGGCCTCCCGATCAAGCCGCGCATGGCCATCATCGGCGAGCCGACCAGCATGCAGGTGATCACCGGGCACAAGGGCAAGCGCAGCTACGAAGCGCACGTTCACGGTCTGGAAGCCCATTCGAGCCTGGCGCCCCACGGCGTTAACGCCATCGAATACGCGGCGCGCCTGATCACCCACATGCAGTCGATGGCCAAGCGCCTGCAGGACGAAGGTCCCTACGACGAGCTTTATGATGTCTCCCACACTACCGTGCACACCGGTGTCATCCAGGGCGGCACCGCGCTTAATATCGTGCCCAAGGACTGCAAGGTGACGTTCGAGTTCCGTTACATCGGCACCGACGACCCGGATGCGCTTGAGACCGAGATCATTCGCGAAGCAAAAGAAGTCCTGGAACCCGAAATGAAGGCCATCGACTCGTCAACCGGCATCGAAATTACCTGCATCAATGATATGCCGGGATTGGATATGCATGTGGACCACGAGGTCGTCACGTTTGTGAAGCAACTCGCCGGCCGGAACGACCACGCCAAGGTCGCGTTTGGCACCGAGGCAGGCCTGTTCCAAAACCGCGGCGGCATTCCTTGCGTGGTTTGCGGCCCGGGCAGCATCGACCAGGCGCATAAGCCCAATGAATTCATATCCTTGGAGCAGGTCGAGAAGGGCGAAGCGTTTCTTGATCGCCTAATGGACAGGGTCTGCAAGTCGTGAGACTATGTCCCCATGTTCGGATTCGGAAAAAAGAAAGACGGCGATAACAAGCGCGAGCACGACCGCATCGCCGCCAATGGCGAGCAGGTCCGCATCTATGGTGAGACCTATCCGCTAGGCGATCTGTCGGAAGGCGGCATGCGCGTCACCGAATACACCGACACCCTGCAGGCCAACCAGTATTTTGAATTCCACCTGGTTCTGAAGCCGAATGGTGGCGACATGGAACTTCGTGGCCACGCCAAAGTGGTCCGCCAGTGGGACGATCAGTTAGCTGTCCAATTCACGAAGCCGCAACCAGACCTTGTCTTCGAGGTCCGCGACTACCTGGAAAAGCAGGCTTAACTTTCGATTTTAATTGAGAAGCATACGGGGCACATAGCGCCCGTCTTCGAGGCCATCAAAATATTCGACCATCTCGGGATGGCTGATCGGATCGTCGTCTTCGTCCAGCACCAGGTTCTGTTCCGAAACGTAGGCCACGTAGGGCGACTGCTCGGTCGATTCAGCAAAAAGGTGATAGAACGGCTGGTCCTTACGCGGACGGGATTCCGGCGGAATCGACTGATACCACTCGTCGGTATTGGAGAATTCAGGGTCGACGTCAAACACCACGCCCCGGAACCCGTAGATGCGGTGCCGAACCTGTTCGCCAATGGTGAACTTTGCGCTGTTTTTAAGATGTTTCACGGACTAAATCTCTGTGCCTGTGGTAACCACCGCTTCTGCGGCCTCTTACGCATAAAATAACGTTAGACAGAGCACTTGCAACCCTGATCGGACTGGAAATACGGGGGCTAAGGGGTTATTTAGCAGGTGCAATAACTTACAGCCAATCCGAACAGTAGAATCGGGGACGAATCATGGCGGACGGCCAGGAAAACGGGCAATCGAGCATCGCGGAAGTGCAGAACGAACTGATTGAAGAGTTCGAGTTTCTCGACGACTGGATGGATCGTTACAAACATATCATCGACCTGGGTCAGCAATTACCCCCGTTCCCCGAAGACTGGATGACAGATGAGTTCAAGGTGCGTGGCTGCCAATCGCAGGTGTGGTTGGTTCCCGAATTCAAGGATGGCCGGCTCGTTTTTCACGCCATATCGGACGCCGCCATCGTATCCGGCCTGATCGCCATTCTATTAAGGATCTATTCAAACCGGACGCCGCAGGAAATCCTAGACACGCCTCCTGAGTTCATCGAAGGCATCGGTCTGAACGATCACCTGAGCCCAAGCCGCTCCAACGGCCTTCACGCCATGGTGCAAACCATGTTTGGCCACGCCAAGGCGCACGCCGCCTAGGTAAATCGTCCCGGATTCAACGCCTCAATTAGATCAGCCTCGAGTGGCAGCGGCGACCCCGATAGTTGATCGGCGATCAATTCGGATAACAATGGCGCCGTCAGAAATCCGCGCGAACCAAGCCCACCCAGAACGAAAAGCCCGTCATCGACCGGCCCCGCCAAGGGTATGTAATCGCGGATCGTGGCGCGCAGTGATACGCGTCCCCCCATCGGCTCAATCCCATCAATCGACGGCAGATGGTCCGCCAGCATCCCCAATATTTGCACCTCGTCTTCTGGACGAAGTGTATCCCAGTCCGTATCCGGCACCTCGTCCCGCCGCGCGTACGTGGCGCCTAATACATGACCCCGTAACCCATCCGGCAGCGTTATTTCCGGCGAGAGATATCCTCCATAGGTGATCGGCACTATGGGGCCGGCATTCAACGGGCGGAGATATGCTAGCTGGCCCCGGTTGGCCTTTAACGGCCATCGGTTTGCACCCGGAAGTTCCATCAATCCCGTGCCGCCCGCCAGAACGACGGCATCGAAGACCCCAATGTCGTCATCGGTCCTTGTCGTGACCCGCCAACCGCCCGTTTGCTTTTTGTATCCGGCAACCTCGGCTTTTAAGAGTTCAACACCGGATGACAGATGCGCCGTGACCTCAGGCGGGTTGATCGTTCCCGCGCCCGCGAACCAAAGACCGCCCATTTGCGTTTCGATACCGCTAAGAGATGATGCCTCAGCCGCTTCGACCTGCCGCATGACGTCGTCCGGCCATCCGAAGGCGGCAATGGCGCGCGATTGCCGCTCCGCTTCGTCTTGGTTCCGGGCCAGCGCCAACCCGCCCCGTTTCCCAAGCCAAACGGCGGCTCCTTCCCTCGCGAGGGAGTCATAAAACCGCGTTGCATACAGATAGCTGCTCGCCATGATCCGGCCGAGCGCTGTCCGCTCGCGTGGCAGCCGCGGTGCCAGAAGCGCTGCCGGGTTCCCGGACGCACCGGCACCGTGGCTTCCCGCCTTATCGATCAGGGTAACGTCCAGACCGCGCGACGACAAAGCCCTGGCCAAACAACATCCAGCAATACCGGCGCCAACAATGGCCACGGTTTTAAACGCGCCCTCGGATTGATCGCCCGGCAGCATCGCCGAGACGCAATCTCTTTTCTTACCGAGCCCGGGCCGTTTCTCGACCGTGAAGTCCAAGTCTGCGAGCCCACGGCGCACAGCACCCGCAGCGGAGAACGTCGCCACCCGTGCCCCCGGAGCCGAGAGCCGTCTAACATGGGAGAGAACCTCATCGTCCCACATGTCCGGATTTTTCGAGGGCGCAAAGCCGTCCAGATACCAGGCATCGACGGCACCTTCGGTGTCCGCCAGCGCGCCGTGGGCGTCGCCGAACATCAACGTCAGACGAACGCGCCCGTTGTCGAACAAAAGACGATGAACGCCGCCGACGCGTACAGGCCACACGGATAGCAACGCATCCGCTTCCACCGCCAGTTCGGGCACCTGATCAAGAATGCCGCGAAGTTGATCTCGAGGGATCGGATACCCCTCTACCGCATAATAGTCGAGTTGTGCGCCGACTGGCGCCGAAGCCTTCCAATCATGCCACGTGACCAGAAAGTTGAGCCCCGTCCCGAACCCCAGCTCGCCGATCCGGACGTGCCCGCGCTTGTGCCAGATGTCGGGTGCGCCGATACCTCCTAAAAACACGTGCCGCGTCTCGGCCACGCCACCGGCTTTCGAGAAATAAACATCCCCCGACACACCCGATACGGGCGTGCCGTCGTCGGATATCGATATTTTCGGATCGGGTAGAAGCAAATCCGTCATTGTGCGACCGTTTTCCCCGGTCCGCGCCACGACCGATTATCCAAGCAGCTTGGCGCGCAGCAATCCGTTGACCTGGCCGGGGTTAGCCTTGCCCTGGGACGCCTTCATAACCTGGCCAACGAACCAGCCGATGGCTTTGTCGTTACCACCACGCACCTCATCGGCCTGCTCGGGATTGTCGGCAATCACCTGGTCGACGATCGCCTCGATCGCACCGGTATCGGTGATCTGCTTCAAACCCTTTTCCTCGACGATGTCGCCCGGCGCCTTCGACGTCTTGAGCATCTCTTCGAAGACATCCTTGGCAATCTTGGTCGAAATCGTCTCGTCCTCGATCAGACCGACAAGCTCACCCAGATGTATCGCCGAAACAGGGCTTTCGCCGATACCTTTATCCAGCTTCTTGAGCGCGCCAAACAGATTGGTCGTCAGCCAGTTGGCAACGGTTTTCGCATCCCGCCCTTTGGCGGCGTCCTCGAAATAAGCCGCCGTTTCACGGTCGGCGACGAGCACCCCTGCGTCGTATGCCGACAAGCCCATATCGTTGATGAAACGGTCTTTCTTATCGTCCGGCAGTTCGGGGAGCGTCGCCTTGATGCGCTCGATAAAATCGTCGTCGAAGCGCACCGGCAACAGGTCCGGATCGGGGAAATAACGGTAGTCGTGCGCAAACTCCTTGGTTCGCATCGCCCGGGTTTCACCCTTGTTCGGATCGAACAGGCGGGTCTCCTGAACCACTTCATCACCGTCTTCCCACACTTCGACCTGACGTTCGGCCTCGACCTCGATCGCCTGCATCACAAACCTGACCGAGTTGACGTTCTTGACCTCAACCCTCGTGCGCAGCTCGTCCGCTCCCTTCGGCCGCACGGAGACGTTCACATCGGCCCGCATGGAACCTTCTTCCATGTTGCCGTCGCAGGTGCCGAGGTAGCGGAGAATGGCACGCAGTTTCTTCAGATACGCGCCCGCTTCTTCGGGCGAGCGGATATCGGGCTTCGAGACGATCTCCATCAACACCACGCCGGCGCGGTTGAGATCGATCATGGATCTTTTCGGGTCCTGGTCGTGGATCGACTTACCGGCGTCCTGCTCGAGATGCAGCCGTTCGATCCCGACGTCGCGGGTCGAACCGTCGGAAAGGTCGAGTGTTACCACCCCCTCGCCCACGATCGGATGAAGGTACTGACTGATCTGATAGCCTTGAGGAAGATCGGCGTAGAAATAGTTCTTCCGCTCGAAGACGGAATACTTGTTGATCGCGGCGCGCAGGCCAAGCCCCGTCCTTACGGCCTGCTCGATGGCCATTTCGTTGATGACCGGCAGCATCCCCGGCATGGCGGCATCGATCAACGACACGTTTTCGTTCGGCCCCGCGCCGAATGTCGCCGGTGCGCCGGAAAACAGTTTGGCGTTAGTAATGGCCTGGGCATGAACCTCCAGGCCGATGACGACTTCCCAGTCCCCCGTCTCTCCCTGAATGAGATAGGTCATGCCATCTCTCCCGGACGGGCGGTAAAACCTGCCGCTTCCTCCAGCGCGCTCGCGGCGCGGAACAGGGTCTCTTCCTGACAGACGCCGCTGATCAACTGCAGACCAAGCGGCAAGCCCGATGTATCGAGCCCGCCCGGCACCGAGATCGCAGGCAATCCGGCAAGTGAAGCCGGCACGGTAAATACGTCGTTCAGGTACATCGCGATGGGATCATCCATCTTCTCGCCCTCAAAGAACGCGGCACTGGGCGCGGTGGGCGTCAGCAACACGTCGACATCATTAAAGACCTTCTTGAAGTCTTCCGCGATCAACGTTCTGACCTGCTGCGCTTTGACATAGTAGGCGTCGTAATAACCCGCCGACAAAACATACGTGCCAATCATTACTCGGCGCTGCACTTCGGCGCCGAAGCCCTCGCCCCGCGTCAGCTCGTACATTTCATCCAGGCTTGCGCCGTCTTTTCTAAATCCGTACCGCACGCCGTCATAGCGCGCGAGGTTGGAAGATGCCTCCGCCGGCGCGACGATGTAATAAGTCGGCAGCGCATACTTGGTGTGCGGCAGCGACACTTCGACGACGTCCGCGCCCATGTCCCTGAACCACTGCGCACCCTGATCCCAGAGCTTCTGAATTTCCGCGGGCATACTGTCGAGGGTGTATTCTTTTGGAATGCCGACACGTAGTCCCTTGGCGTCACGCGTGCAAGCGGCTCGGCAATCCGGCATATCCAATGGCAGCGACGTGGAATCCTTCGGATCGTGCCCCGCCATTGCCTGCAGCATAATCGCGGCGTCTTCAACATTACGCGTCAGCGGCCCAGCCTGATCGAGGCTGGAGGCGAACGCCACCACGCCCCAGCGCGAACATCTCCCATAAGTCGGCTTCATCCCAACGAGCCCGGTGAACGACGCGGGTTGGCGGATCGAACCACCGGTATCCGTCCCCGTCGCGGCAATCGCAAGTCCGCCGGAAACGGCGGCGACAGAGCCCCCCGACGAACCGCCGGGCACCAAATTGGCGTTGGCGCCTTCGGGCGTCCATGGGTTCTTCACCGAACCGAAATAGGATGTGATGTTGGCAGAGCCCATGGCGAACTCGTCCAGATTGGTCTTACCCAACATCACCGAGCCCGCATCGCGCAGGTTGCCGCTGACCGTGCTTTCATAGGTGGGGATAAAGTTGTCCAGAATGTGAGATGCCGCCGTGGTCCGCACCCCTTCGGTGCAGAATAGATCTTTCATGGCGATCGGCACGCCATCCATCGGGCCACGCGCATCGCCATTCTTGCGGCGCGCATCGGATTCCGCCGCGCGTTCACGCGCCAGCTCCGGGGTTTCGGTGATGAAGGCATTGAGGGTGCGCCCCGCCTCCATCGCTTCGATAAACGCGCCGGTCAGTTCGACCGAGGAAACCTCTCCCTTTTCGAGCGCGTCAGATGCCGACGCAATGGTCCAGTCACGAAGATCGCTCATCATTCCACCACCTTCGGCACACCGTAAAATGGCCCTTCGCCATCGGGCGCGTTGGAAAGCACTTTATCGGTGATGCCACCTTCAGTGACCTCGTCCTTGCGCATCGGCGTTTCGGTCTCAACAACGCTAGTCATCGGCTCGACCCCATCCGTATTCACTTCGCCCAACTGCTCGACCCAGCCGACAATGTTATTGAGTTCGCCGGCAAGGGGCTCAAGGCGTTCATCAGGAACGCGGATACGCGCCAGAAACGCAATCTTGCGGACATCGTCTTTCGTTAACGACATCTGGGTCTCCGTAAAACTGGAAGGTGTCAAAACAGGCGCGGAAACTACCACCCGGTTCTAGCATCGTAAAGACGCTAGCGGGTCAGCTCGCTTGTTGGAATATGTCATCCCAGAGCTTGTCAGACCAGTGCGTCATCGCGATTTCAAGGGCCGACGCCAGGGCTCGGCGCACGCCCGTCGCCGGCAACGATGCAAGTCCCCCTTCCGGGTGGGCGTATTCATCCGCAGTAACCCCGTCGAAGGTCACCTGCCCCTTGTCCAGATCGAATAACATAATAGTCGAAAAGACATCCGGCAGCGCGTGCACCCCGTCCAACAGATCGACGTTGATCTGGAATACCTGGCGCTTGTTCGAGCCGTCGAATGGGACTTCCGTGATGAACATTTGCGCCGGAAAACGAATCCGCTTCCCGCGGCGCTCGCAGACCACGCTGACTTCATAGTCCGAGGCGCGGAAGCTGTCGTCGGTCGCATCCGTATCACCCCCGACCTTGCCGACGAAATGAACGCGAAAGCCGCAACGGTGATGTGTATCCAGGCGAATTTCGCCGGTCACGTCCTCGTTGATCGCCCCGTCTATGACCGGCGATAACACAGTCCCATAGACAAATCCTACCGGCTTGCCGTCTTCGACGATGGCCAGCCACGCCGTCTTGCCCGCACGCCCGATGACATCGACCACGTCACCGGCCTTAAGACCGCCCAGGCGTTTACCCTCGGTCTTGGGTTCGTCGCGGACATTCACGTCTTTCTCGACCAGGTATTTGCCCGGCGCGGGCGTGATCGTCGTGCCCATGAACTCCATATCCGCGGCATGTGATAAAGCGCCGACAAGCAGCATCGCCGCGAGGACGATGCCTCCGACGCCTACCCTCTCAATTAGGCAGGCTACCATCCGCAAACGGATGTTGTTCATGCTTTGCCCCCGCACTCTGCCCCCAACAGCAATTCCAGGCGATCCGAAAATGCAATGTCATCAGCGTAAGTCTATGATATCCAAGTCATTCGTTTCTTGCCAGCCACAGGACCGTGAGCGGAAAGCCCACCTCATGCTGCATTCGACCCTCCAGTCGCTGATCGACGGCATGCCCATGGGCGCGCGCCTGCTGGGGCTGGATATCGGCGACAAAACGGTCGGCGTTGCCATTTCCGATCCGTTGTTCATGGTTGCTAGCCCGATGAGAACAATTAACCGCGGCAAGAAGCTCGCGCCGGCCATCGAAGAGCTGAAAAACCTGATTAAGTCCGAGGAAGTCGGCGGTATCGTCGCCGGACTTCCCGTGAGTATGGACGGCACCGAGGGGCCGCGCGCGCAGGCGACACGCGACCTGACACAGGAAATTGCGTCCCGCCTCCAACTTCCCTATGCGTTTTGGGACGAAAGACTTTCGACATCCGCGATCGAGCGGTTTCTCGTCAACGAGGCCGACATGACCCGTAAGCGCAGGAAAGACGTGGTCGACAAGATGGCGGCGAGCTACATCCTGCAAGGTGCGCTCGACAGCATTGGCGGGCGTTTCTAATGGGACTCGTTTTTACAGCCGTCGCGCCGATTTTCCTGATTATCGCGCTCGGGATATTGATGAAGGCGAAGTCGGGATTCCCAGAAGAGTTCTGGCGGTTCGTCGAGAAGCTGACCTTCAGCGGGCTGTTCCCGTCACTTTTGTTTGTCAAAATCGCCAGCGCGCACATCGACTGGGGCTACGCGCTCCCGATCGCCGCCGCCGTCGTTGTCGGCATTCTGCTGACCGCTGCCGCCGCGGTGCCGTTCCACGGCACAATGAAAATGAGCCCCGAGCGCTTCGTGTCGGTTTTTCAGGGCGGTTTCCGCTCCAATACTTACGTCGGCTTCGCCATCGTGCTGGGTGTTTTCGGGGATGCGGCCACCGGGCCGATGGTCGTCAGCGTCTTCATGGTCGCCATCACCATCAATTTCCTGGGCGTCTGGGGGCACTTGAAATGGCTTGACCGGCCGGGCGGCACGAAAGGCTGGAAAGCCGTCGCCATCGACTGCATCAAGAACCCGCTTATTCAGGCAAGCCTTGTCGGCGGACTGTTCAATATCACGGGTTGGGGGTTACCCCCGATCATCGGTCCGACATTGGAACTCCTGAGCCGCGCGGCACTCCCCATGGGATTGATGGCCGTCGGCGCCGGCCTCTCCATCCACGCGGTCCGCGATGCGCACATACCGGTGTTTCTCGCGACCTTCTTCAAGTTGGCCCTGCAACCGGCCGTGACCTACGGTCTTTGTGTCTGGATGGGGCTGGAAAGCTACGCCCTGATGGTGCCCGTGGTTTTCGCTGCTTTACCGACGTCGTCGACCAGTTATGTCGTCTCCCGCCAGATGGGGAGCGATGCCCCCGTGGCAGCGGCCATCGTGACCGCGACACACCTCGCCGCCATCGTTACCTTGCCGGTATTGCTTCTCTTGATCAGTTGATCAAGCAGCGACCGTGTAGTTCAGCAGTTTCAGAAGCTCACCTGACTGCCGGTGGAACCTGCGGGTCGCGTCGTCGTCGAAACGGCGTTTCCAGACCCCCGGATCGAGATCCAGCGGCGCAATCTGGTAGGCATGTTTGAT
Source organism: Rhodospirillales bacterium (assembly GCA_017644185.1). GTDB lineage: Bacteria > Pseudomonadota > Alphaproteobacteria > Rhodospirillales > Casp-alpha2 > UBA4479. The sequence goes on along the minus strand of JAEPMA010000001.1, from coordinate 489,936 downwards.
TCCCGCCTGAACGATCTCTTCCCTGTCCTCGACATCGCAGAAACGAAATAGCCGCCGGACGATCGGCGCCGGCTCTTCCACGAGGTCTTCCGCCCGTATCTGATAATAGCGGCGCCGGTTTAAGCGCCCGAAGCGCCTGGCGGCGCCGACAGAGCGTGACCAGTTACGGGCGAACGTCTCGGCAAAGTCGGCGAATGACGGATAGCGGCGCGGGAACTCCCCCTTGGAGATGCCCATATTGAAATCCCACGCACTGGCCGCCTCGTCGCGGCCGTCCCGCACCACGTGGACGATCCGCATTTCCGGGAACAACCTGTCCAGTAGTTCGAGTGAGAGCACGTGCTCCGGTGTTTTCTCGCCAATGCAGGTGATCTGCTCTTCCTGATCGTCCGGCACCCAGCGCTGGAACATCAGCATGACGGCCGTCCGCATCAGATATTCGACATCATCGAAGGTAAAGCCGGCAGCATTTCCGGGAAGCCCCGCCAACTGCATCCGGTTGCCGATGCGCTCCGCGTCTTGGTTATACTGGTCGACGAGTTTGGCAAGGCCCGGGAACAGGCTATCCGTGAAGTGCCCTTCCCCTTTGCAGAGAACCTTTGGATGCGTGTCCAAACATTGCTGGACCCAAGACGTGCCCCAGCGCGTCGCGCCGACGACGAACACAAAGTCCTTTTTCAAGAGCCGGCCCAGTCTGTCGTGGGCCTTCAGGTACTCTTCCATCAACCTTTCCCGTGGCCGAATTGCGCTGTCCCGGGTGCATGTGCGGCGAATCGGCGAATTAAAAACATACTACGCGATCCGGGGCGCTCAAGCCATGCCGTCACGCTCAGCAATGCATTGATCATGACACTTGCGGTTCTGCCCCCCTCGGACATATAGTGCGCGCCTATGAACGACGGTCCCGGTGCATTCGGCTTTCCACACAAGCATCTCCTCGGTATCGAGGGCCTCAATCCCATTGAAATTACCGCTCTTCTCGACCGTGCCGAAAGCTATGTCGAGCAGAACCGTCAGGCCGACAAGAAAAAAGCGGTTCTGAGCGGGCGCACGATCATCAACCTGTTCTTCGAGGACTCGACCCGAACCCGCACGTCGTTCGAGCTTGCGGGCAAGCGCCTGGGCGGCGACGTCATCAACATGTCGGTCGCTACGAGCTCGGTGAAAAAGGGCGAGACTTTGATCGATACGGCGATGACCCTTAACGCTATGCACCCGGATGTCCTCGTCGTCCGCCACCCGGACTCCGGTTCGGTCAAACTGCTGAGCGAAAAAGTGAACTGCGCCGTGATCAATGCTGGCGATGGCCAGCACGAACACCCGACACAGGCATTGCTGGACGCGCTCACCATCCGCCGACGGGTCGGCAAGATCCAGGGTCTCCGGATCGCGATCTGCGGGGACATCCTGCATTCACGGGTTGCACGCTCGAATATCCACCTTTTGACCACGATGGGCGCACGCGTTCGACTGATCGCACCCCGCACCCTGATCCCCACCGGGGTCGAGCATATGGGCGTCGAAGTCTTCAACGACATGCGCGAAGGCCTTGAGGACTGCGACATCGTCATGATGCTCCGCCTTCAGAAAGAGCGCATGGACGGCAACTACCTCCCATCGGTAAGAGAGTACTTCCACTTCTTCGGGCTCGATTACGAAAAACTGGAAGGCGCGAAACCGAACGCACTGATCATGCACCCGGGGCCGATGAACCGCGGGGTCGAGATCGACAGCGAAGTGGCTGACGACTTCGGCCGCAGCGCCATCCACGAACAGGTCGAGATGGGTGTCGCGGTCAGGATGGCCGCGCTCGAGATACTGACGGCGAACCTGGAAGAAACCTTGCAGAGGAACCTGTAATGGCGACCAAGGGAGATCGCACCCCGGGCCGGGTCGCCTACGTCGGCGCCAGACTGCTGGATCCGGCAACCGGTATGGACGAGGTCGGCGGCGTCCTGACCGAGGGTGAACTGATCAAGCAGGTCGGCCCCAAGGTGAATGCCGACATGGCGCTTGAGGGAATTACAGTCATCGATTGCTCTGGCCTGTGCCTCGCACCGGGCCTGATCGACATGCGCGTACACCTGGGTGAGCCCGGTGAAGATTATAAAGAGACTTTGGCCAGCGCCGGCCGCGCCGCCACCAAGGGCGGGATCACCTCGATGGTGTGCCTGCCAAACACTGATCCCGTCATCGACGATATGTCGGTGGTTGAATTCGTCGCACGCCGGGCGCGTTTGCAGGGATTGTCCAAAGTCTATCCATACGGCGCGGTGACCAAGGGCGCGAAGGGCAAGGAGATCGCTGAGCTAGGGCTTTTGGCGGAATCCGGCGCTGTTGCCTTCACGGACGGTTTCAATGCGGTCGCAAATGCACAAGTCATGCGGCGCGCGATGATGTACGCGCGGACCTTCGACCTGTTGATTTGTCAGCACCCGGAAGAGCCATCATTGGCGACAGGCGGGATGATGAACGCCGGAGAGACGGCGACACGCCTGGGTCTTGTCGGTATTCCCCGCCAAGCCGAGATCATCATGATCGAGCGGGATATCCGCCTCGTCGAATTGACGGGTGGCCGCCTCCACATCGCCCATGTCTCGACCGCTGAGGCCGTCGACGCGGTCCGCAATGCGAAAGCCCGGGGCCTGCCGGTCACGTGCGATACCTCGCCGCCCTATTTCGCACTCAACGAAGTCGCAATCGGCGATTATCGAACCTTCGCCAAGCTCTCGCCCCCGCTTCGCGAAGAAGCCGACCGCCGCGCGGTTGTCGAGGGAATCAAGGACGGGACTATCGACTGCATCGCGTCCGACCACACACCCCAAGACGAAGAATCCAAGCGCCTCCCCTTCGGTGTCGCCGCCAGCGGGGGTGTCGGTCTGGAAACGCTGCTCGCCGTCACGCTCGAGCTTTACCACAACGGTCATGTTTCGATCCTGGAAGCGCTCAGATTTGTTACTTCCGCACCTGCAGACCTGATGAAGCTGCGTGCCGGCAAGCTGGCGCAAGGCCGGCCTGCGGACTTGATGCTCTTCGACCCCGATAAAGGGTGGAAGGTCGAAGCCGATAAGCTCCTATCAAAATCCAAGAACACCCCCTTCGACGGCCGTCTCGTCCAGGGTGCGGTAGCCCGGACAGTCATTGACGGGCGCACGGTTTTCGTGGCCGACTGAGTTCATGGAGAATCTCGCCCCCAATATCACCGTCGCGATTGCGGCGGTCTGCGGCTATCTGCTGGGATCGATCCCGTGGGGATTGGTGCTGACGCGGATGGCCGGCATGGGCGACATTCGCCAGATCGGGTCGGGCAACATCGGCGCAACGAACGTTCTCCGGACGGGAAACAAGTTCCTGGCTTTTCTCACACTCATCCTCGACGCATCCAAGGGAGCCGTCGCGGCGCTGATTTTCATGCAGATGAGCGAACTTGCCGGGATCGTCGCGGCTTTCGCCGCAGTGATGGGCCACAATTTTCCGATCTGGCTCAAGTTCAAGGGTGGCAAGGGTGTGGCAACGACATTAGGCGCACTTTTGATGGTGTCCTGGCCGGTCGGTGTTCTGACGTGCTGCGTCTGGCTCATCATGGCGAGCACGTTCAAATATTCCTCTCTCGCATCAATCACGTCGATCATCGCATCACCCATCATCGCCTGGAAGATGTCATCGAATGAAGACATCGCCTATTTTGCCGTCGGCCTAGCGGTGCTTTCGGTCATCCGCCACAAGGACAACATCCGCCGCCTGATCAAGGGTGAAGAGAGCAAAATCGGCCAGAAGAAGGCGGAGAAGAAAGAAGAGACGGAAGAAAGCTCACCCTCCGCCTGATGTGCCATAATGGCGCATGCTCCAGAAGTCACCCAAAGAAGAGAAAAAGACGGAGGCTGACGCCGGCACGGACGATGCAATCTATTGCGCCAAGTGCGGCCATCTTCTGACGCGTATGCGCTGGGCCGTCGATATCGGCGGCCACGAGCGCGTCTTCATCAATCCGGCGGGACGGGTCTTCAGAGTAGCATGTTTCAAGGAAGTCCCCGGGGCCGAGGACGTCGGCGCACCAACCGACGAACATTCATGGTTTCCCGGATACGACTGGAACTTCGCACTATGTCGGGGTTGTGGGCAACACTTGGGCTGGCGCTTCGCCGGTAATGCTATGCCGGCGGTCTTCTTCGGATTGATCAAAACGGCGTTGACGCAAAGCCCGCCCGGCGGCGAAGCTTGAACAAATGCCGATCAGATTGTCAGGAGCCGTTTCATGTCCAAACCCGTCATCGAAATCCACTACTGCCGTACCTGCCGCTTCGTCCTCCGGGCAACCTGGATGGCGCAGGAGCTATTGTTCACCTTTTCAGACGACCTGGGCGCGCTGACACTTGTTCCCGACGAAGGCGGCACCTTTCGCATTCAAACCCCGGACGGCAAGGTGATCTTCGACAGAAAGACCGAGGGCAGGTTCCCGGAAAGCAAGGAGTTAAAGCAGTTGATTCGTGATGTCATCGCGCCGGGGAAAGACCTTGGCCATTCGGACAAGAGTTAGGGGCTGGTCATGTGCTCAGGAAAAGCCGGTAACGCCGTTCCCACGGTCATGATCGAAAACGAGCGCACCCGGGTGACCGAGTGGCGCTTCAAGAATAAGGGCGACAATACCGGCTGGCATCGTCACGCGTATGATTACGTTGTCGTCCCCCTCTTCGACGGCCAGCTTGAAATCGACACAGGGGCTGATGAACGAACCATCGCCCCTATGCAAAACGGCGTCCCCTATTTCCGCGAAGTCGGGGTCGAGCACGACGTCATCAACGGCAACGATTTCGAATGCGCCTTCGTCGAGATCGAATTCCTCAAGTAAGCAGGCTCAGCTTATCGCGTGACCCATCCATGGGCCGCCATTAAGCTTGTCTGCATCCAAGTGAATTCAAACATCCCCTGTGGGAGGTCCGATGAACTTCGTTATCCGCAACGCTGCGCTTTATGACGGCTCGGGTGAAGACGCCCAGCCAGGCACCGACGTTTCGATTGAGGAAGGCAAGATCGTCGCCGTTGGTCCAAATCTCGACGTCGGAGCCGCCGAAGAGATAGACGCAACGGGCCTTGCGCTGATGCCCGGTATCATCGACACCCACACCCACTTCGATGCTCAGATTACTTGGGATTCTGGTGTGCGCCCGTCACCTGCATTGGGTGTAACGACCGTCGTCATGGGGAATTGCGGGTTCACCATCGCGCCCTGCAAAGAAGGTGACCGGGACCTGGTGATGAAGAATCTGACCCAAGTCGAGGGCATGTCGCTGGACGCGCTTCGGGATGGGATCGACTGGTCTTTCGAGACGTTTCCCGAATACGTCGACATGCTGCGGACAAAAGGCGTGGTGCCCAACGTCGCCTGCTTCTTGGGACACAGTTCGATCCGCACTTATGTCATGGGCCCGGCGGCGACGGAGCGCGCCGCGACGAAGGAAGAAATTGACCAGATGTGCGCCATCGTTGAACAGGGCATGGCGGCGGGCGCTATTGGCTTCGCAACGTCAACAGCCCCACAGCACAATGGTTGGGGCGGCGTTCCGATGCCCTCCAGATTGGCTGACGATGATGAATTGCTGGCGCTGGTCCAAGCTATGGCCCGGTCCGGCCGAGGGATTTTTATGCTGACCAAAGGCAATCGGACCGATGTGCCTTATCTGGAAGAGTTGGCATCGAAAACCGGCCGCCCGATCATGATCGCGGCGCTGTTGCACAACTCCACCAACCCGACCGGGACCCTCGACGAACTGGCGCGGATTGCCGATGCCCGCGCAAGAGGTCACGAATTATGGGGGCAGGTGTCGTGTTGCCCCCTCACCATGGATTTCACTTTGAAGTCTGCCTATCCGCTGGAAAGCTTCGAAAGCTGGCAGCCGTTGATGAAACTTTCGGGGGACGACCTCAAGGCGAAGCTCAAAGACCCGGCACTGCGCGAGGCGGTGAAAGCCGAATTGGCGGCGCCCGCGGGTGTTCGGTTATTCAATGGCGAATGGGACAAGATCGAAATCACCGAAGCCGCCACCGAAGATCATCGTTCTCTTGAGCATCGCTCCCTTGCCGAAATCGCCGAGGAACGAGATACCGATCCGCTTGATTTGATGCTCGACATCGCCATCGACGAGGATCTGGAGACAATCTTCACCGCCGTCCTTCTGAATTCCGACGAAGACGCCGTCGGCAAGATGCTGGTGCATCCAGCTGCGTCCGTCGCGCTTTCAGATGCCGGCGCGCACCTGACGTTCTTCTGTGACGCAGGGTTCGGTCTCCGGCTTCTCGGCCACTGGGCGCGCGACCTCGGCAAGATGACAATAGCGGCTGCCGTTCATGAACTGACGGGCAAACCTGCAGGTATATATGGGATCGCGGGTCGCGGGCTGATCAAGGAAGGGTATGCCGCCGATCTCATGCTGTTCGATCCGGCGACCGTCGGACGCGGCGCGAAACGGCGTATTTTCGACCTTCCGGCGGGCGCGCATCGTCTGACCACCGCAGCCCTCGGCGTTCATGGTGTCTGGATAAATGGCACGCGGATTGTCGATGCCGATGGTCCCATTAAGCACCCAAACGATACCGGCGAGGTTCTGACCGGGTTCGCCGCCTGACCACGAAAGGGAAGCAAATAGATGAGCAATCAGACCATCGCCATTTTAATGCCGGGGGACATGGGCCACGGTGTCGGCCTCGTTCTACGCGAGCATGGATATGAAACCATCACCTCGCTCACAGGCCGTTCGGAACGCTCACGCTCGCTCGCCGAAGCGGGCCGCGTCCGGGATGCGGGAGATTTGGATGCGACGATCGCGGAAGCGGATCTGATTCTCTCTATTCTTCCCCCGTCCGCCGCACTTAATCTGGCCGAGGATGTGGCCAGCGCGATGGGACGCACCGGGAAGACGCCGGTTTATGTGGACTGTAATGCGATCTCGCCCGGCACAGCCACCGACGTCGGCGCGCGGATCGAGGGCGCAGGCGCTACCTTTATCGACGCCGGAATCATCGGCCTCGCCCCAAACAAAAGCAGTGAGACCCGGTTCTACGTATCCGGCCCGGATGTCACGCCGATGACAGCACTCAACGGCATGGGGTTTGAAGTGCTGTCTCTGGGTGACGAAATCGGCCGCGCATCGGCGATGAAGATGGTTTACGCCGCCGCCACCAAGGGCAGTTGGACGTTGTGGACAGCCGTCCTTTTAACCGCCGCGCGCAATGGATTGCTCGACGATCTGATTTCGGAGTTCGACTACTCGCAACAAGCGTTGATTAAGAACATGCGCGGTAAAGTTTCCGCCCTGCCCGCCGACAGTGAACGCTGGGTCGGCGAAATGGAGGAAATCGCAAAAACCTTCAGCGAGGCCGGTGTCACCAGCGGTTTTCATGATGGCGCAGCGTGGATTTTCCAATTGCTCAGCGAAACGCCATATGCAGCCGAGACCCGGCAGAACATGGATACCACACGCACCATGGAAACCAGCGTCAATGCCTTTGCGGACGCCCTTAAGAAACGGCTTGGAGAGTGACCTCCTTCAAACCGTCGGGGGGCGGTTTCCTTGGAACAGTATGAACTCATCGTACTCGCCGGCGGACTGGCGGGGGGATTGGTCAACGGCCTGACCGGTTTCGGCACGGGGCTGACGGCACTCACGTTTTGGCTCTACGTCGTACCGCCTGTCGTTGCCTCGCCCATGGTGGTGATCTGTTCGATTGTCGGACAGGTTCAAACCCTTCCGAAAATCTGGCATGCGATCGATTGGCGGCGTGTCATGCCGTTCATTCTCGGGGGCCTGCTGGGTGTTCCTGTCGGCACATGGCTGCTGCCAATTATACCCGTCCAGGTCTTCAAGATATTCATTGGAACGTTTTTGGTCTGTTTTTGCGGGTTCATGCTGCTTAGCGGAAGGACGTTCAGCATCGCTTTCGGCGGGCGTGTCGCGGACAGCGTGATCGGATTGACGGGCGGGGTCCTCGGCGGCATAGCCGGGTTATCAGGTGCGCCGACGACGATCTGGGCGATCCTGCGCGGCTGGGGCAAAGACGAAAAACGCAGCATCTTCCAGGCGTTCAACCTGACGATCCTGACGATTGCGTTCTTAAGCCAATGGGGCAGCGGCTTGATGACGGGGGAAGTCTGGCGCATGACGCTCTTGGCGTTACCCGGCACACTGATCGGCGTGTGGATCGGGCGAAAACTGTATGAACGGCTTGGCGATCGGGGCTTCGACCGTGTCGTCTACATCGTTCTATTGTTCTCTGGCATGTCCATGATTTACTTCAGCCTGTGAGCGACACGACCAAGAAATTGCGGCATGGTGGCGACATCGACGCGGCGACCGAGCGTTTCGGCCATCCGAGTGGCGGATGGCTGGATCTATCGACCGGAATTAATCCGGTTCCCTACCCTGTCAGCGAGATAGAACAACACATCTGGCAACGTTTGCCGACGGCATCCGATGAAGCTGCCCTCATTGACGCAGCACGTGGCTATTATCGCGTGCCGGAGCATGCCGGTATTCTGGCCGCACCGGGCACACAAGCCATCATCCAATGGCTTCCGACCGTTCCTGAGACATGCCGGGTGCAGGTGATCGGGCCAACGTACGAGGAACACGCCGCGAGTTGGCGCGCGCACAACCACACGGTTGAAATTATTGACGATATCGACATTGCCGACGCGGATGTGGTGATCGTCGTCAACCCCAACAACCCGAACGGCCGGGTTATCGAGCCCGACGCCCTTTTACACACGGCGCGCCGCCTCTCCGGTCGCGGCACCCTCATCGTTGATGAAGCCTTTGCCGATGTCAGACCGGACATTTCCGTTACGTCGGAGACGGGGACGGGGACGGAGGGTCTTCTTATATTGCGCTCGTTCGGTAAGTTTTTTGGATTGGCGGGGTTGCGGCTTGGATTTGCAATCGGCTCTGAAACCGCCATCGGGAAGTTAAAGCGGTTACTCGGCCCTTGGGCCGTCACTGGCCCGGCACTTCAGATCGGGACACGTGCACTGAGAGACTTGGCTTGGCATGAGCAGACCCGAACCAGGCTAGCGAACGATGCACTCCGGCTGGATGCGATACTCACAAAAGCGGGAATGGACTTCGTCGGGGGAACTTTGCTCTATAGATTGTTCCGATCTGATGACGCACCGTCGATTTACGAAGCGCTTGGCAGTGCCGGAATCATGGTGCGAAAGTTCGACTGCGATCCGACGTGGCTGCGATTTGGATTGCCCGGCCGTGAGACAGATTGGGCGAGATTAGAAACCGCACTCCGCACCCGCCGTTAATTGTCGAGTATAGCCAACAGCGCTGCATCGAACTCTTCCGGCGCCTCATACATGACCCAGTGCCCAACGTCTTCGATAATCGTAAACGGTACATCCGACTGATATTTTGCGAAAATATCCCGGCGTTTTAGGATTTGTTCGCGTCCGCCACCCGTGGCGTCGAAAACGCCCCAAATTCCAGCAAGCCGCGCCTTGATATCCGGCACCACATCCACAAGATGATTGCCGAGCGACATCGATCGGGATCGGACACGCGAGCGTGCAACGTTCTTACGGTGGGTATAGATCGCGAGGTCGTCGATCTTGTCCACGTTATGGATCATCAATAGCCGAAGATTGTTCCGGTGAATGTCGTTTTGCTCCTGGTCGGTCATGTCGGGTTTCGGCACTTCGATACCGAGCACACGAACGTGCAGATCCTCGAACCCGCTGGCACCAACGGCGACGTATGTCTTCATCCGCTCGCCGACCGCCTTGGCGACCTGCGAGCCGATCAGCCCACCAAAGCTGAACCCCGCTAGATCGAACGCGCGCCCCTTGCCGAACAGCGTATCCAGGCCTGCGATGATCGGCGCGGCCAGGTTGGCCGGGGTCAGCTCTCCCGGGGCCGACGCGCTATCACCCAAACCCGGCATGTCACACGTCACGACACGGCGCGAACGCGACAGCGCCTCAACATTCGCAATCCAGTGCGTCCAGGACCCAAACCCACCGTGCAGAAGCAACAGCGGCGTTTTGTCTGTTTCTTCACCCCACACCTGCCACACCATATCGCCGTCTCCGCACGGCGTTTTCACGATCTCCGCTTTGGAAATCAGGGCATCGACATGGGCTTCGGGGCTTGTGTAGGCGTCTGGCATCGTGAGAACTCCATTGGCGGGACCAAAAGATGTCCGATCCCGCCCAAATGAACAAGACCCCGGAGGCCGCTATGCCGGTAATATCTTTTCCGTCCGGAAATCCGTGGCATACTCCCGTGTAATGACTGCAAAGGAGCCAAGATGTTCGGATTATTCGGAAAAAGCGAAGAACAGATACAGGAACTGATCGACAACAAACAGTATGACGACCTGCCTGCGGAAGTGATCGAACGTCTGGCCAACGACATCATCCTGACAACTGAGCACGGGATGGAAGAGTACCGGATCACGGAACGAATAGAGATCATCACCGCGGAATGCGTATTCGGCATGAATATCTTCAAGGACTTCTTCGCCTCGATCACCGACATCTTCGGCGGCCGCTCGAAATCGTCACAAAAAGTGCTGCGCGACGCCCGGATGACTTGCCTTGCGGAATTACGGCGCGAAGCCCTGATGGTCGGCGCCAATGCCGTTGTCGGCATCAACATGGCCTACAACGAAATCTCGGGCGACGGGAAAAGCATGCTGTTTCTGGTTGCCAGCGGGACCGCTGTCACCGTGGAGGCGAAGTAAGATCTCATGGATCAGAATCTGCAAGGGACTGTAGGTGAACATCTAGATACGGTCTCAAAGTACGTCGACATGCTGGCCGAATTCGGGATCGAGTACGGCTTCCAGATTCTGGGCGCTTTGGTCTTCCTGCTTATCGGCCTCAAGGTTGCGTCCTGGATTGGCGGTCGCGTCACCAAGATGCTGGAAGGCCGGAACGTCGATATCACGCTGGCGCGGTTCATCGGCAACGTGGTCAAGATCGTCTGTATCGTATTCCTGGTCATCATCACGCTCGGTAATTTCGGTGTGTCGATCGCACCGTTGATCGCTTTGGCCGGCGCGGGCGCTTTCGGCGCCACGGTCGCCATCCAGGGGCCTCTCTCGAATTACGGCGCCGGCGTATCTATTATTCTGGCCCGCCCGTTCGTGGTCGGGAACACGATTACGGTCAACAAGGGCGCGAGCGGTGTCGTCGAGGAGATCACCCTCGCCCACACAACCCTGATCGGCGAGGACGGCGAAAAAATCACGGTCCCGAACAAGGAAATCGTCGGCCAGATCATCGTCAATTCCGAAACCCGACGGGTGGTGCAGACCAAGATCGCCATCAAGGGCGGTCAGGATATCGCTGCGGCCAAGAATGCCCTTAAAAAGGCGGTCGAGAGCGTCGGCGATATCGCCGGGGGGCCCGCACCTGAAATCGGTGTTCATGACTTCGCTTATGGGGGGGTTGTGCTGGGCATCCGGTTCTGGGTGCCATCGAGCCGCTACTTCGAGCTTCGTTATGCCGTTAACGAGGCGGCCCTCAGGGAGCTGGGTGCCGCTGGGGTCGAGATGATGGCCGCACAGCCCACATCCACGCCTGCTTTGTCCCTGTCCGCCGACGACGATGAGACGGCGGAAGACCGTATTCTCTGAAACGTTAACCGGTGTCTTTGTCTAAGCGCTTGGAAAGGAATTCGTCGGCGGGCATGTCGATATACAGGCCGCATTCGGCCGGATCGATTCCGAAGCGCGAACATAGCGACACGATTTCAATCTGATCTGCAAGCGTCACGCTCCCGTCCGCCTCGCTGACCGCGAGACACACCCGAAGCAGCAACGCACCGGCCTCAAGGTCTTCAGACACCTTAGCAACAGATTGCAAAGCCTGCTCATGGCCTTCGTGCGGGTTCTTGAGGATGTCTTCGGAATATTCGCGAAACAGATCAACACCTTCGTGAGGGTCGAAAACCGTCAATTCGTCGAGAGTTTGAAGAATCTGATCAACCCTGACCTGTTCGGCGAAACTGACTTCCCCGTCCGTGGTCGCGACAAGTGCGCACGCCGCCATCACCCCTTCGAGAAAGGGACGGTTACGCTGTCGTTCCAGATGTTCCTGGAACTTCTCCGTGAGGGTCGAGATGACACCACCCATCGCGCTCTGTCCTCCTGACTGCGGTGCATTGACGAACCGCAGCCCTGGCAGGATACACTATCGCATGGGAGTTGTCCGTTGAGCGAAAAGATTAAGTACAGGGTCAGATTGGTTCGTTGGGGCGACAGCAGTTCGTCCGGGCGCACGGTGACGTTTAAGCTGCCGGACGATGAAGATGAACATCCGTTCAAGGGCCTCGACGTCGGCGCGAAGAACGGTCAGCTCCTGGAAATGGAAATCGCGATCTACGACGGTGATGGTGAGGTCGAAACTCTTGGACCGACGCGCAAGCCCCGCGCCAAGGTCACGTCGCGCCTGCCTGTGGTCAAGGACGAGCCAACTGAGAATGGAAACAGCCGCCGCAGGGCGAAACTGGAGAACGTGTCCCGCCGGGTCATCAAGTCCGGGCCAGACGCGTCGAGCGTAGGAACAACTTCCGCAAGCCCGCCCACCGTCGATGGCGTGACGGGCTCTTCTAGTGGTCCAACCCAAACGCCAAAGCCCGATCTAAAAACATCAGGGAACGCATCGATTGCCGACTTGGGTGAGTCCGCCATGAGCGCTGGAACGTCATCCAATCCATTTACAGACGATTCATCTGATTTCGGACCAGGTAGTGGCTGGGGGCCTGGGGATGGCAGCAACCTCGACAGTGCCGACCTGGATTCGTATGCCAATCAGATGGGCCAGGCCGCTGAAGCGCTCGCCGCCGTGGCCGAACGCCTTGAAGACCAGGCTGAAGACGATCAACCTCAGTTCCCAACGATCCCAGTGGATGCCGACGAGAACGTCGATCCTGGGGTCAGGGCGGTCCGGCGCGCGACCGACCTTTGCAAGGCTATCGATAAGCAACGCGCCGGGTTTTATTATTTCATGCGGTCTCGTTACCCGCAGGCGCCGAAACTTGCCCCGGAATCGGGTGAGTGGAGCCGCGACGCAAAATCCACGCGCGACCGTGTTTGTCTTCATTGTGAGGCAGATAATCTAGCCAAACTTGCGCAGGATCCGGAGGCGCGACGCAAGTTCGAGGAGCTCGAAAACGAGTTCGAGCGTCATGAACGACTACGCTGACGGCGTCGGAGCGCCGGCCCAAACTTACCGAAGGTCGGTCGGATGCGGGCCCTGAAGCGGATGATCTTCTTCGGTACCCGGCTTAGCCATCGTATACATGCCAATTCCCCAGACAGTGACAATAGAATAATGGTCCCGGGGAAATGTTGAGATTTTGTTACGAGCGACTCTAATTTTGCCGTTCGAGAACAGCGCAGAAGAAACCGTCCGTCCCGGTGGACGCCGGCGAAAGCCTTAGTGATGGCCCAGGTGGCGGCGGCGGGCCGCCAACTGTCTTGCTCCAGACATCTTCGATGGATAGCGCTTCGAACCGCGGATCCTGTTCGACAAACCAGGCGAGCTGCTGTTCGTTCTCTTCTTGCAACAAAGAGCATGTCACATAGATCAACCGACCGCCCGGCTTCACCAGCTTCGCCGCATCACCCAGGATACGACGCTGGGTTTGCCTGATCTCGGCAAGATCTTCCGGTGTAAACTGCCAACGGGCATCGGGATTGCGACGCCAGCTGCCGGTACCCGTACAAGGGACATCGCAGAGAACCCTGTCGATTGTACCCGCATTCTCATCAATCCAGGGCTCATCGACTGCCGAGATGACGCGGCGTTTCACCGCCATCGCCCCGGCACGCTTGAGACGCGGCACCATCCGGTCCATCCGGAATTTCGAGATATCGAGGGCAAATAGCTGGCCAGTAACACGCCCCCCTTCGGACATCTGCGCTGCCAGCGCCAACGTCTTACCACCGGCGCCAGCACAGAAATCGACAACCCGGTGACCCGGGCGCGCGCCTGCCAATAACGCGACCAATTGGGAGCCTTCGTCCTGAACGTCGACCAGGCCATCCTTGAAAGCTCTCGTTCCGCCCAAGCGAACCTTCCCCTCAACCCGAATTCCGATGGGCGAAAGCGGTGTCGGTTCACATGTGACGTAGTCTTCGCGCAATCGCGCCAATGCTTCTTCGGGAGTAGTCTTGATCGTGTTGACACGAAGATCGAGTGGCGCCGGTTGATTGAGCGCCGACATCTCCCGGCCAAGATTGTCCCCCCACAAGGCCTGGAATGAACGGTCCATCCATTCAGGATACTCGAGCCTGACGTGATCGGGCATGTCCCGGTTCATCATCGGTCGCCCGTAAAGTGCTTCGGCAAGCGCAACTTCGTCTTCGCTTAACGGGTCCGGGCAGTGCTTGGCACCGGAAAACATCATCGAAAAATCGTCGGGCTGCGCACGTTCTTGAAGCGTCAGATGGGCAATCGTCCGCGGGCGTGCGCCCGGCTCCATACCAAGTCCCGTGCGTTCAATCCACCAGTCGAGCTTGGCCGAACGCCGGAGAATATCATAGACGCGCGCGGATATATCCCGACGATCACCGGAACCCGCATAGCGGCGGGTCCGGAAATAACCATCTATGACCTGATCGGGCGGCTGGTTCTCCGCCGCAATCGCGTCGAGTAGATCGACGGTCGCCTGAACGCGGGCGCCGGGAGTCATACCGTGCGCCGCCCGGCCTTATCCGTCGGAACGGTAGTTGGGCGCCTCGCGGGTGATCGTGATGTCGTGGACATGGCTCTCCCGAAGGCCCGCGTTGGTAATCCGGCGGAACGTCGCGTTCTTGCGTAATTCCTCGATCGTGGCGGCACCCGTGTACCCCATGGCCGACCGCAGCCCACCGACAAGCTGGTGAATCACGGTGCCGATCGGCCCTTTGTAAGGGACCCGCCCCTCAACACCTTCCGGCACCAGCTTCAGATTATCAGAAACTTCTTCCTGGAAGTAACGATCGGCCGATCCGCGCGCCATCGCGCCAAGCGACCCCATGCCGCGATAAGCTTTATATGAGCGCCCCTGGAACAGCAGAACCTCACCAGGGCTCTCATCCGTGCCGGCAAACAGCGAGCCGATCATGACCGCATCCGCACCGGCAGCGATCGCCTTCGCGATATCACCGGAATACTTGATGCCGCCGTCCGCGATGCAGGGTACGCCCGCCTTATGGCAGACCTCGGACGCCTCCATGACGGCGGAAAACTGCGGCATGCCGACACCGGCGACCATCCGGGTCGTGCAGATCGTTCCAGGGCCGATACCGACCTTCACACAATCCGCGCCCGCATCAATGAGCGCCTTGGCCCCATCCGGCGTTGCCACGTTGCCGGCGACCACCTGGGCGTAGTTGGAGAGCTTCTTAATCGCCGCAACCGAGCCCAGCACACCGGCCGAATGACCGTGGGCGGTATCAACGACGATGACGTCGCATCCGGCTTCCAGCAACGCTTCGGCGCGTTCGCGCCCGGCATCGCCGACGCCCGTCGCAGCGGCTACGCGAAGCCGACCGTGCTCGTCTTTGGAAGCGTTGGGGAAGCGTTCTTCCTTCTCCATGTCCTTGACGGTGATCAGACCGACGCACCGATAGTCGTCATCGACAACCAACAGACGTTCGATCCGGTACTGGTGAAGCAGCCGCCGCGCTTCGTTGCCGTCGACGCCCTCCTTGACCGTGATCAGTGGCATTTCCGATGAGTTACGGGTCATCAATTCGCTGACCGGTTGATCTGGTTTATCGGCAAAGCGGATATCGCGGTTCGTAAGAATACCCACCAGCTTCCCTGAATCCCGTTCGACCACGGGCATCCCGGAAAATCCGGTCTCCGCTTTCAGGCGTAGAGCGTCGGAAAGCGTCTGATCCGGGAAGATGGTCAGGGGATCCGAGACCATGCCGCTTTCGAACTTCTTGACCCGGCGAACTTCCGCAGCCTGCTCATCGACCGTCATGTTCTTGTGCAATACCCCGATCCCCCCAGCCTGCGCCATGGCAATCGCCAATTCGTGCTCGGTGACCGTGTCCATGGCGGACGAGATCAGAGGGATATTCAAGGGGATGGATTTTGTCAGCCGCGTCTTCGTATCCGTGTTCGCGGGCAAAACGCTGGATGCCTGGGGAACCAGCAAAACGTCGTCAAATGTGAGAGCTTCGTCGATCTTGGGCGGTGCCATTGCGCCTCCGATTACCGCTGTGGCGATGGCGCGCCATCATACACAGGACCAAGTCTTTAACAAGCACCCAAAGCGCCGTAACGCACGGATTCTGTCGAATCCGGGGCTGTATTGACGGAATGCGATCCAAGACCGCCGTTAAAGGACCTATTCGCTGCCGCGAAACCCCGTCGCGACGACATAAATCTCCGCCGAGTCGCTCCGGCTGGCGGGAGGTTTGGCATGCTTGACGGTCTTGAAATCGCGCTTCAGGGCGGCCAGCAACTCGTTTTCGGTGCCCCCCTGAAGGACCTTGCCAACGAACGTCCCGCCCGGCGCCAAAACGTCGGCGGCAAAATCGGCGGCAACTTCGAGAAGCCCCATGATTCTGAGGTGATCGGTCTGCGGATGGCCCGTCGAGGCCGCCGCCATATCACTTAATACGATATCCGCCTGCCCACCGAGCAAAGCCTTAAGACGATCCGGCGCATCATCGTCCAGAAAATCGCCCTGTATCAGGTCGGCCCCCGGAATGCCTTCCATCTCCTGCAGGTCGATCCCGATGACGTGGCCGCCATCGCCGATCCGCGCCATTGCTACTTGCGTCCACCCACCGGGTGCAGCCCCAAGGTCGATCACCTTGGCGCCTTTCTTCAAGAAGCGGAACTTGTCATCAAGTTCGATCAGCTTAAAAGCAGCACGTGAACGATAACCCAGTCGCTTTGCTTCCTGAACATAAGGATCGTTCAGTTGCCGCTGCAGCCAGCGCGTCGAAGACAATCGTCTCCCCTTGGCAGTCTTAACACGCGTGTGAAGTCCTCGGTTACCAGCACCCTTGGCGCCCCGCTTACCCGCCATTGCGACTTTCCCTAAGAAGCGGCATTTCGCGAAATCCCCCCCGATCCAGCGGCGGCCCAAAACGATCATGTCCATCTGCAAGCATCAGCTCCGCAAGAATGCCCTCGCGAATACCACGGTCGGCAACACCGAGCTTCCCGACGGGCCAGCGCTCGCAGATTGCACGCAGCAAAGCAAGCCCCATCAGCATCAGGTCACCCCGCCCCTGCCCCAGGCAAGGGTGGGCGATCCGTTCATCACATGACATCGCCGCAAGCCGGCCTCCTATATGACGAATGCTATCGAAACGGATTTCTAGTCCATCGACCCGGTTTCGCTTATAGCGCGGCAGTTCAAGGTACATCGCCCCCAACGTGGTCACCGTTCCCGATGTTCCCACCATGCGAACCGCATTCGCGGCAATGGCCTCCGATATGCGGTTACGTTGGTCAAAATCGACAAGTTCGTCATCGATGCGCTTCAACAGCCCATGGAAAACATCCGTCGGCAGCGCTTCGGGTCCGTACTCATCGCGCAACGTTACGACGCCGAACGGAAGTGAGATCATATCCAGCAGGCGCGCCGAACCGCCGCGCGGCGTCTCTACCCAGATGATTTCCGTCGAACCACCACCGATATCGAAAACCAGGGCGTTCTCGTATCCGGATGACAGCAAGTCGCCGCAACCGGCGACAGTGAGCGCCGCCTCTTCATTCGCGCCGATGATCTCGAGCGCTAGCCCCGTTTCGTCCCGAACCTGTGAAATAAACGCATCGGCATCGCTGGCACGCCGGCAAGCTTCCGTCGCAACGGCCCTCACCTTGATGACATGGCGCATTTCCATCCGCTCTGCACAATGCTTGAGCGCGGCAATGGTTCGCCCCACCGCCGCGCGTTGAAATTTACCGGTTTCGGATACGCGCTCACCTAACCTGACCACCCGAGAATACCCATCGACGACGTTGAACCCGGCTTCATCGGGCACGGCAATCAGCATTCGGCAACTATTGGTGCCGAGATCTATCGCAGCATAGGCGTCACGCTGATCGACAAACCTGAGTTTTCGACCATGGCGCCCTGCCCGCGGTTTCCGTGCCGAACCGGGCTTCACGCTTCCTCCCTCGGACTTTACGCCCGTCGTCTTGTCATTGCCGCTTAGCTTAGGGCCCTGACCTTCGATTTGAAAGGATATGCGTCAGTTCAGTTGGGAGATAACAAAATAAAGCACCGCGGCCAGAAAAGCCGACGCCGGCACTGTCACGACCCACGCGGCGGCAATCGAAAACATATGTTGGCGCCTTACCAAGCGGCGCTTCCGGTATTTGCGCCAGGATTTGAAAAGCTTCCCTTCATCGATTTCGCTTAGTGTAGCGGGATCCAGTGCTCCAGCCTCGGCGACACCACCGCCACCTCGGTTGGTGATGGCTTCGCGCACGAACCCAACACCGAAAACCGCACCGATCGCGATATGCGTCGAACTGACGGGTAATCCGAAGGCCGAAGCAATGATGACCGTAATCGCCGCCGACAACGCCACGCAGAAGGCACGCACCTGATTGAGCTTGGTGATCTTTTCGCCGACCAGCTTGATGATTCTGGGGCCGAACAAAGCCAGTCCGACGGAGATTCCGACGGCACCGATCAACAGCACCCAGAACGGCAAGGACGCTTTTGTCGAGATTTCACCGAGATCGACGGCACTGACGATCGCCGCCAGCGGGCCGACCGCATTCGCGACGTCATTCGAGCCGTGCGCGAACGACAGCAGTGCGGCAGAACAAATCAGTGGCAAGGTGAACAGCTTGGCGACCGATTTACGCTTGTTCTCCATACCGATGGATGCCCGAGCGACGATATGCCGCGACCAGCCGTACGACACCGCCAGCACAGCAAATGCAACAAGGGTGATCGTCGCCCCATCGGGTTTCCATATCCTTTTGAAGCCCTTGATCATCAGATAGATGGAAAACACCGACGCCATGATCGCAACCAGGACTGGTACCCACCGTCGGGCGGCGGCGATTTTGTCCTGACGAAACAGGATCGCCCATTTGATAAATATCAGGAACGCAGCGGCAATTCCGCCGCCCAGCACCGGCGAGACGATCCAGCTCGCGGCGATGGCCGCCATGACCGGCCATTTGACGGCGCCAACCCCGGCGGCGGCGATCCCCGCCCCCATCACACCCCCGACGATGGAATGAGTCGTCGAGACTGGCGCGTTGAGGACCGTTGCAAGGTTGACCCACAACGCTGCGGATAATAAGGCGGCCATCATTGCCCAGATGAAGGTATCGACATCGGCAATTGTGTTGGTGGAGATAATCCCCTTGGAGATCGTCGACACGACCTCGCCCCCGGCGATCAACGCACCGGCGGCTTCGAAAACCGCCGCAATGGCCAACGCGCCAGCCATGCTGAGCGCCTTCGATCCGACCGCGGGACCAACATTGTTGGCGACATCGTTAGCCCCGATGTTCATCGCCATGTAGCCACCGATGACCGCCGCCGCGATCAGCACACCCGTGGCCTCTCCACCTGAATAAACGTAAGTGAAGACCCACACCCCAACCAGGAACAAGACCCCTACACCAAGACTATAGGCATTGGTCCCGACTTCCTTGGCAGCATGCTCAAGCTGACCGATCCGCTTTAGATCCTTGTCGAGCGGTCGCGCTTTTAGATCCTTGGGATCCTTAGGCTGTTTGTTGAAAAGGTTCATACCGTCAAGCGGGTCCTGGGCAGAGGGGCGGGCAGTGCCCGGCAAAAAGTGAATATTGGCATCGCTTCCGGTTCGTCATAAAAGTGTCATACGATTAACCAAATAAAAAGTCTGTTTCGGTAAATTTCGGTCATATACTACTATATCTATGGGAAAAGTGACCGGTCCTGGGAAAATACGGTTACATCTCTGATTTGGGCAATATCCATGGCAAGCAGGAATCCCGTTCCTCAATCCGCAGTCCTCGCTTATAGCTTCGAGGGCAGCACGCCTAAAGTCCTGTTGATCACATCACGTGGCCGCGGACGCTGGGTTCTACCTAAAGGCCGCATCGAAGAGGGCCAGACAGCGAAACAGGCAGCGTTGCTTGAAGCCTACGAAGAGGCCGGCATCCGGGGCGAAATTGCGGGCTCCAAGATCGGCACTTACTCTTATTCCAAAATCGACCAGTCGGAAGGCAATGCATATCGGGTGCGAGTCTACCCAATGACCGTGTCCGACCTATCCGACGATTGGCCGGAGAAGGCCGAGCGTGACCGGATCTGGATGGATTTCCCGAGCGCCGCGAACGCGGTCGAGGAGCCCGAACTTCGTGCCCTGCTGAGCGACTTCGGCGATATGCTGACAACGCTTGTGGCCCATAAAGCCTGATTTAAGGTCCCCGGCCTTCAATACCGCCCCGGAGGCAGATCTAGGTGTTCGAAAGCACTCTGTTCGCAGAACTCTTCGCTGAATGCGACGACCGCGGCCAGTTGTTTGATGGCTCCACCTTCACCGGCAAGCGGCACAACCAGCCGTTCATAAACCAGACCTGTCGGTTGAAGTGCGGAAACCGAATTTTCCGAACGCCGGCATACGCTGACCTTCGTCCATTGCGGCCACCCCGACGCCACCGCCATATTGAAAGCCGCCAATTGCTGCGAACGATACGGACCGATGTTGACCTCATCGAGGTAGCGTCCCGTCGTTTCCTCGCCGAACACCTCAACAACGCGCGTGCCGACAAACCGGAGCTTGTTCCGACAGGATATGGCATCGACGTCACAAACTATCATTTCCGGCGCAAGACGATGAATGTCCATCAAATCGAAATCACGGACAAGAACGATCCCGGAAACGGGCATCAAGGCGTCTACGTGCTGCCAAAATGCCCGCACTTGTGGTGCTTGCATGAAAATCGGCACCAAGCCATTGCCGAGAACAACACCGGTCTCTAATGCAGTAGCCATTTGATGTGGCCAGTCCTTTCCCAGAATCTTCGGCGCGTCTGCGTCGCTTCTTCACACCGACGATAGGATGCACAAAGCTCAGATTCCGGAAAATAAGGGATTACCGCAATTCCCCCTTAAGTTGTTTAATTCACTTATCGCCCGACAAATCTGCAAGAATAGGACAGTCTGGGCGATCGTCACCCCGGCAGGCATGGACTAAGTGCTTGAGGGTCTCGCGAAGGTGCTGCAACTCTTCTAACCGCCTGTCGATCTCTTCCAGGTGCGTTTCAGCGAGCGCTTTCACATCGGCACTGGCGCGCTCATTGTCCTCATACAGCGATAGCAATTGACGGCAGTCGTCGATAGAAAATCCAAGTTGTCTCGCGCGTTTCAAGAACGCCAGTTTCTGCACCGCACGATTGTCATAGTCCCGATAACCATTCCCACGCCGGTCCGGAACAACCAGACCGATGTCATCGTAGTAACGAACGGTTTTCGGCGGCAGACCGCTACGTGTCGCCGCGTCACGAACATTCATCGGTTTTCTCCCGGCAAGGGCTCGATACCGCTAGGCCGCCACCCGCGAAGAAGCAACGAACTCGTCACCACGGTGATCGAGCTCATCGCCATCGCGGCGCCGGCAATC
The DNA here is from genome assembly GCA_017644185.1 of Rhodospirillales bacterium. GTDB lineage: Bacteria > Pseudomonadota > Alphaproteobacteria > Rhodospirillales > Casp-alpha2 > UBA4479. Next base: position 468,339 of record JAEPMA010000001.1, on the reverse strand, counting down.
GCCGGCGACAAGTAACCAAGAGCCGCCAGCGGCAGTCCGATAATGTTGAAGATGAACGCCCAAAACAGATTCCATCTAATGCGCAACCAAGTGGCTCGGGCGATCTGTACGGCACCCGCCACCAAACGCGGGTCCGGACGCATGAGGGTAATCCCGGCCGTTTCCATCGCAGCATCCGTGCCAGACCCCATGGCGATGCCGACATCGGCCGCTGCCAATGCCGGCGCATCGTTGATGCCGTCCCCGACCATCGCCGTATGCCGACCTTCCTGGTGTAACAGCTTGAGGGCATCGACCTTGCCCTCTGGGCTGAGTCCGGCTTTCACGTCATCAATGCCAGCCACTTTACCGATCGCTTCCGCGACGCGGGGGGCATCCCCGCTCAACATGACTGAGCCGACATGCAAACGCTTGAGCAGATCGACAGCCGGGAGCGACTCCGCCCGCAACTCATCGCGGATCGCCATTACGCCCACGATCACTCCGTCCCGGGCCACCATCACAGCCGTCTTACCCTCAGTCTCAAACCGCGCCAGACTATCTTCCGCAGCAGCCGCATCGATCCCGGCTTCCTTCATGAGAACCCGGTTGCCGATCAACGCGCGGACACCGTCGACCCGCCCCTCGACACCGCGTCCGACATGAGCACGTGTCTCCGTCGCCGCTGAAAATTCCACCCCGCGCTCCGCCGCCTTTGCGAGCACGGCCCGCGCCAGCGGATGTTCCGATCCTGCCTGCACCGCAGCGGCAACGACCAGCACACCCGTTTCATCCCCCTTCAAGGCGATAACGTCGGTCACCGCCGGCTCCCCGCGGGTCAAAGTTCCCGTCTTATCGAAGGCGACGGTGTCAATTTTGTACGCCTGTTCAAGAACCGCGACGTCCTTAATCAGGATACCGGCCCTGGCTGCTGCTCCAGTGCCAGCAACGATCGCAGTTGGAGTAGCCAATCCGAGCGCGCACGGGCAGGCGATCACAAGGACCGAAACAGCGTTGATAACGGCAACTTCCGCGCCGGCACCGACGAACAGCCAGCCCGCGAACGCAATGACCGCGATCCCGACGACGACGGAAACAAATATCGCGCTCACCCGGTCCACCAACCGCTGAACCGGCGCCTTGCCGGTCTGCGCATTTTCGACCAGCTTGACGATCTTGGAGAGCGTCGTGTCCTCTCCGACACGGCTAACACGGATGCGCAATTCACCCGTCCCGTTAATGGCGCCTCCAGTGACGTGGTCGCCCACCTGTTTCGTGACAGGTGCGCTCTCCCCGGTGATCAGGGCCTCGTCGGCTTCCGATGCCCCCGCTTCGATTTCACCATCGACGGGAATGCGTTCGCCGGGTCTGACGATGACGATGTCACCAATAACAACTTCATCGACAGAGACTTCCGTGAGGGAGCCATTGCGTTCCACGCGCGCGCGCTCGGGGCGCAGCGCCATCAGCTTGCGGATGGCCTCCGTCGTTCCCCGTTTCGCACGGCTTTCAATTAGCTTGCCGACGACGACAAGCGTCACCACCACGGCTGATGCCTCGTAATAAAGGTGGGAGGGCGTCCCAATGCCTTCGCGAAATACGATCCACGTGCTCAACGTAAACGCCGCCGAGGTGCCAAGCGCCACCAGCACATCCATGTTACCGCTACCTGCTTTTAGCGAGCGGTAAGCACCGATGTAGAACCGCGCACCGATCCAGAATTGCACCGGCGCCGCCAACATTAGCTGCAACAATGCCGGCACATGATATTGGATACCCATCGGCGGCAAGACCATCATCGCCAGGAGCGGCGCCGACAACAGCACCGAGACCACAACCATCGCGGTTTCCCGTTTTAACCGCTTTGAGTCTTCTTCCGCCTGCCGCGCCGCCTGCTGGCGACGGCGTTCGGCATCCGTGGCACGCGGCTCCGCCCTATACCCGGCAGCGTCGACGGCGTCCACAAGCGCTCGACTAGACACGTCGTGCCCCAGCCAGGTGACGTGTGCACGCTCCATGGCAAGATTGACTTCGGCCACAATGACACCCGGCACCGCATTCAACGCCTTTTCGACATTGGACGCGCAGCCGGCACAGGTCATTCCGCCCACGTCGAGTTCAATCTCGGACTGTTCAGCATCGAAACCGGCGCTGTCGATCGCGCTCTTGATATCGTTTGCGGGAACCCGGCCGGTTGCGACGACGGCTCTCTCGGTCGCAAAATCGACGCGCGCGTCTTCGAGCCCCGGAATGGCACGCAGCGCTTTCTCTGCCCGGTTCGCACATCCGGCACAAGTCATGCCTGAAATGCCAAAAGCGAAGTTGTCATTTTCAGTGCTGGTCGCAGAAGCTCCCATGGTGACGTCCTCTATCTCGTTTATCGTCCAGTGACAATAAAGGTTCTAGTAACTGGAAGCTCAAGGGAGAATGCGATATTCTGCCAAAGCCCTGAATTTAAAGAAAATACCGCCGGGGTCTTTCCAAACTGAATTAATGGATGCAAACTTATCGGCGTGTCCGGGTCGCCAGAAACCCATTCCAGGGCACTTGGGAAGAATAACATGCCGGATGAATCCAAATCTGAAGACCGCGTCGCCCCCGACGGTCAGGCCTTCGAAACCACCGCTCCGGGCACAGCAAAGCCGAAGCGCCGTTTTCGACCGATTTTCGTTATCGCCATTCTCGTCCTTATAGGCGGGGTTTTCTTCGCGACATATGAAGTTCACAAACGTCTATCATTCGTGTTCGAAGAAGACGCCCGCATCCATGCGGACTTGGTGACGGTATCGTCCCGCGTCGCGGGCTGGATAACGGAAATGCCGGCTGCGGAGGGAGAGCACGTCGACGAAGGCACTGTATTGGTGCAGATCGATGACCGGGAGTCGCGCATACTTCTGAGCGAGTTGGAAGCCCAGGCATCGGCGGCGAGAGCCGAGCGCGCCCGTCTCGCTGCGGAACGCAACCTCGTCGCTAGCCAAATCGACAGCCGCCTTCAGTCCGAACGCGCGCGCATCGCCGCAGCCGAAGTCGTCGTATCCTCGTTACGCCCGCAACTCGAACTCGCGGAACGCGAATTAAACCGCGCCAAGAAGCTCTTTGACGACAAGGTCGCTTCTCGCCGCCAGCTCGATCAGGCGGAACAGCAGCATCAACAGATCGACCGAGAGTATCGTATCGCCGTTGCGGAACTTCAGTCGGCGAAATCCCGCATCGCGGAAGTTGAAGCCGACCGTGCGAGACTTGATGTCCTGGATGGCGATGTCCAGGTCCTGGAACAGCGCGAAGCGGAAATCCGCGCCCGGATCGAGCGTCAGCGCTTGGATATTTCCGACCGTACGATCAAGAGCCCACTGAATGGCATAATCGATAAGACGTTCGTCGACGTCGGCGAATACGTGACGCCGGGGCAACGGCTGTTACTCACACATAATCAGGACAAGGTCTGGGTTGAGGCCAACGTCAAAGAAACGGTCATTCGTAAACTCAAGGCCGGGCAACCCGTCGACATTCACATCGACGCTTACCCGGATGATCCGTTCTCGGGGAAAGTCTCGAACATCGGTTCGGCGGCGACCAGCCAGTTCGCCTTGCTGCCGACACCCAACCCGAGCGGCAACTTCACCAAGATCACACAACGCCTGCCGATCCGTATCACCATCGACAATCCCGACCCTAGGTTACGGCCGGGTATGATGGTCGTCGTCAAGATCGCCATTCAAGAGTAGCCCCGCCGGTGGCAGCGACCCACGAAGATCCGGCGATCCAGAGGCAATTCGACCGCTATGGCCCGGCTTATCGTTGGCTGGTAACACTGAGCGGCCTCACGGGCGCCATCGCCATGATTTTGTCGGCGACCATCGTCAATGTCGCCGTGCCAAGCATCATGGGCGCGTATGGCGTCGGACAGGATGTCGCACAATGGGCAGCGACGGCGTTTTTGTCGACCATGGTGGCAAGCCAGCTTCTTAACAGTTGGGTAGTCCGCGCGTTGGGCCAGCGTCTCGCTTACGCGATGACCCTGACCATCTTCGTCGCCGGCGCGTTTGTCTGTGCATTCAGCCCCAACATCGACGTGCTGATTATCGGCCGCATCATGCAGGGATTTTCGGCCGGGATCATTCAACCATTGGTGCTGGCGACTATGGTGTCCGTATTCCCACGTGAAAGACGCGGTTTCGCGGTCGGCATGTATGGTTTGGGCGTGACCCTTGCACCCAGCTTCGGGCCGCTGGTCGGCGGCGTAACCATCGACCTGCTGACATGGCGGCACGCGTTCCTGATGCCGTTGCCACTGGTGGTTCTCGCATTCGCTGGCGGTCTCATATTCATGCCGGCCAAGAAATTCGAACGCAGGCTGCCACCGTTTGACTGGACCGGTTTCATACTCGTGTGCCTCGCGCTCGTTATGATAATGCGTGCTATCGGCAACGGTCACCGCTGGGGCTGGACTTCCGATCTGACCCTGGGGACCGCAGGCATCGGCATTATCGCGTTCGCCCTATTTCTCTATTCGCAGCGCAAGTCAAAATCTCCTCTCCTCGATCCGACGCTCTTTCTCGACCCGAAGTTTGCGGCAGCGATGGCGATCGGCTTTGCGTTCGGTGCCGGCAATTTCGCGACCAACTATGCCATCCCAGTTTTCGTCCAGACAGTTCAATACTTCTCGCCGACCCAGTCCGGTTTGGTGCTCGTGCCGGCCGGACTGTTTCTGTTCACCCTGATTCCGGTTTCCGGACGATTAGCCGACAATGTGCCCCCACACATCCCAATCACGGCCGGGTGTATTCTTTTCGCCACAGCCACTTGGCTGATCTCGGCCTCTGACGTGAATACGGCGTTTTGGACCATCGCCGGCCTCACGGTGATGAGCCGTCTCGCACTTGGACTTGTCATGCCCAACCTCGGCGGCGCCGCCATGCGCTCGATCTCCGCCGAAAAGCTGAACGCCGCGGCCGGCGCTTACAATTTCATTCGCCAATCCGGTGGTGCTTTCGGGGTCAATATCACAGCCGCGCTCATCGAATACAGAAGCGCCCAACACGCGGACTGGCTGACCGCCACACAAACGTCCGGAAACGACTTTACCCGCGAAATGCTGGAACAAGTACGCCGTCTGTTGTCCGAAGGAGGATTAACGCATGACGCTTTGCAATGGGGCGCATACGACTACCTTGGCCGAACAATTTATGCGCAAGCCCGGACCTTCGGCTTCCAGGACACTTTCATGATCATATCGGTCGCCTTCATTATCGCCATCATCCCAGCGATGCTTCTCGCCCGCTCGTCCCGTAAAACAGGTTGAGCATCCCCTAAAAATTCCCGTTGGCCTTTCCATACCCTAATCCAGACTGGAAAGGACACATGATGGGTTTACCGCTCGCCGAGCCAGATCATCAGGGGACCGGATCATCATCACTCAGCGATAGTGAGAAACTGGCGCGGTTACGATTAATCCGTTCGGAAAACGTCGGGCCGGTGACGTATCGACGGTTGCTGGAGCGTTTTGGAGACGCGCAGTCCGCACTCGAATCCTTACCCGATCTCGCCAGCAGGGGTGGCCGCGCGAAACCGCTTCGCCTTTGTACCCGAGCGGACGCCGAAATTGAGATCTCAGAATTGCATGTGATCGGCGCACACATCCTGTTTCAGGGAGAACCGGATTACCCGCCGCTTCTTGGCCACATCGACGATGCACCACCGGTACTGTTCGTCCGTGGCCATCCGGCCTTATTAAAAAAGCGCGCTGTCGCCCTTGTCGGTTCGCGGAATGCCTCTGTCAACGGTCGGCGCTTCGCTCGCGACATGGCAAACAAGTTGGGCGAAGCCGGTTTCCTCGTCGTCTCCGGCATGGCGCGGGGCATCGACACGGCGGCGCACATCGGCGCCCTTGAAACCGGCACCGTCGCAGTGATGGGGGGTGGAGTCGATGTCTGCTATCCGCGCGAGAACAAGGCACTTTATGACGACCTTGTTAATCAAGGGGCCGTCTGTACCGAAGTCCGTATCGGGGTCTCGCCACAGGCACGCCATTTTCCACGCCGGAATCGAATAATCTCGGGCATAGCGCGTGCCATCGTGGTGCTAGAGGCGGGTGCGAAATCCGGCTCCCTGATCACCGCACGCATGGCGCTTGAACAGGGCCGCGAAGTCTTTGCCGTGCCGGGGGCGCCGCAAGACCCTCGCGTCAAGGGGTCGAACGCTCTCATCCGCGACGGAGCCCAGCTGACGGAGAGCGCAGACGACGTAATCCGCGTACTGACTGAAATGTCGGGGAACGCGCTCAGCGAGCGCCAGTCGAGGCACTTCGAAGGTATGCCGGCAACCAATGTAGACGAAAAAATCGTCGATCAGGCCCGCACACACGTCCTGCAGGCACTGGATTTCGGCCCCACCGATGTTGATGACATTATCCGGGAAACTGGTTGTCCGGCCGGGGCTGTTCACGTCGTGCTTTTGGAGCTGGAAATCGCCGGTCGGCTGGTGCGCCAGGCGGGTAATTCCGTATCGTTGGTCTTACCATAACCGCCGATTTAATGTCGCGGGCCACACCAAAATATTTTTACCCCTCTTAATGCATTGATTTTGTTTGATTATTTTAAATGATCGTGATGCTCGTCCGGGGGCGCCAAAAATTTCCCCTGTTGACGGGAGGGTTAAATATCGCCAATTCTCCCCCGCCCCAAGGTCCGGCATCGGACTGGGGCACATGAATTCGCAGTTTCACAGGTGATTATGTCTAGCGTCGTCGTTGTCGAATCGCCCGCAAAGGCCAAAACGATCAACAAGTATCTCGGGGACGATTACACTGTTCTCGCGAGCTATGGCCATATCCGCGACCTTCCGTCCAAGAACGGTTCCGTCGAACCGGATGACGATTTCGCGATGAAATGGGAAATCGACAGCCGATCCAAAAAGCACGTCGACGAAATCGCCAAGGCGGTTAAGAACGCCGACGCCGTTTTCCTCGCAACCGACCCGGACCGTGAGGGCGAAGCGATCTCTTGGCACATTAAGGAAGTGCTCGACGGCAAGAGGCTTCTGGACGGCAAACCGGTCAAACGCGTCGTTTTCAACGAAATCACCAAGGACGCCGTTCAGGACGCTTTCGCCCATCCGCGTGATCTGGACCATGAGTTGGTCGACGCCTACATGGCGCGCCGGGCGCTCGACTATCTTGTCGGGTTCACCCTCTCTCCGGTGCTTTGGCGGAAGCTGCCCGGCTCCAGATCCGCGGGACGCGTACAGTCTGTGGCGCTGCGCCTGATCTGTGAGCGCGAACTCGAGATCGAGATGTTCAAGCCGGAAGAGTACTGGACCGTCGACGCGACATTCCAAACGCCGCGCGGCGATGCCTTCAAGGCTTCGCTGACGCGTATGAACGGCGAGAAGCTAAACAAGTTCACGATCAATACCGAAGCCCTCGCCGAACAGGCGGTGGCCGCTATCGAAGCGGAGAGCTTCACGACCGGTGAGATCGAGCGCAAGCAAACGCGCCGTTATCCGTCGCCGCCATTCACCACGTCGACAATGCAGCAGGAAGCATCGCGCAAACTGTACTTCGGCGCCCGCAAAACGATGCAAGTCGCACAAAGTCTCTATGAAGGTGTGCGTATCGGCGGCGAAAACGTCGGGCTAATCACCTATATGCGTACCGATGGTGTGCAGATGGCACGTGAAGCCGTCGCCGCGAGCCGCAATGTCATTCAGGAAAATTACGGCTCCAAGTACGTGCCGGAAAGCCCGCGTATATATAAGTCAAAGGCGAAGAACGCGCAGGAAGCCCACGAAGCAATCCGCCCGACGGACGTCCGCCGCACACCTGACTCACTGGAACGCCATCTGAGCCCTGATCAGCTTAAGCTCTATACCCTCATCTGGAAGCGCACCATCGCTAGCCAGATGGAAGCCGCTGTCCTCGACCAGGTGGGGGTCGATATCACGTCCAAGGATCAGAAGATCGCATTTCGCGCCACCGGGTCGGTCATCGCCTTCGACGGCTTCATCAAAGTTTACCGCGAAGGCCGAGATGACGGCTCTGACGATGACGACAACAGCCGAATCCTGCCCAAGCTGGAAGAAAACGAACGCCAGGACCGAACCGAAACCCTGCCCGAACAGCACTTCACCCAGCCGCCGCCGCGTTACAGCGAAGCGTCACTGGTCAAAAAACTGGAAGAGCTCGGCATCGGACGCCCGTCGACCTACGCGTCGATCATTTCGGTGCTGCAGGACCGGAATTATGTGCAGATCGACAAGCGCCGCTTCATTCCCGAAGACCGCGGCCGCCTTGTCACCACGTTTCTTGCCAGCTTCTTCGAGCGCTATGTCGAATATGACTTCACCGCCGAACTCGAAGAAAAGCTCGACGACATCTCTGGCGGCCGCGTCGACTGGAAGCAGGTCCTGATCGACTTCTGGAAGGCCTTTAAACAAAAGGTCGACGAAACACAGGAACTTCGCGTCCGCGACGTTCTCGATGTTTTGAACGAAGAACTCAAACCCCACTTCTTCCCGGAACGCGCCGACGGATCCGATCCCCGGAGCTGCCCAAAGTGCAAGGAAGGCGAGTTATCGATCAAGCTTGGCCGTCACGGAGCATTCCTCGGCTGCTCACGCTATCCGGACTGCAGCTTCACGACACCGCTCGGCGCCGACCCCGCCGAAAATTCGCTCGGCGATGGACCGAAGGAACTCGGTACCGATCCAGAAACAGGCAAGGCCGTTACCCTCCGCCAGGGACCTTACGGCACCTACATCCAGTTGGGTGAGGAAGAACTCGACGGCAAGAAGAAGATCAAACCGAAGCGTGGCTCCCTTCCGGCGGGTGTGAATCCGGACGATATGGATCTGGAAAAAGCGCTCGGGCTCTTGTCCCTCCCCCGCTTCGTCGGCATCGACCCGGTATCGGGCATGGAAATCCGCGCCGGCATCGGACGCTTCGGCCCGTTCCTGCAAGTTGGCGGCACTTACGTCTCGCTTAAAGATGATGACGACGTCCTGACCATCGGCCTCAATCGCGCGGTCGACCTTCTGGGGGATAAACCCCGCAAGGATCCGCCGATTGAACTCGGCAAACATCCGAAAAGCAAAAAGCCGCTAATGGTGAAGGATGGGCGCTGGGGGCCGTTCGTTCAGATGGGCCGAACCATGGCACGCCTCCCGAAGGACATGGCGAAGGAAGACGTGACCCTCGAAAAAGCGATCGAAATGATCGACGCCAAGGCAAACGGCGGCAAGGGTACCACCACGAAAAAGGCGCCAGCGAAGAAGAAAGCCGCCACGAAGAAGAAGGCGGCCAGCAAAAAGAAAACGGCTACGGATTCCGACGCGTCGGAGTAATTCAACCGCCCCCTTGTGGCCCGACGGGCGCAAGCTTACCTTCGAGCAATGAATGACGCCCCTTTTCCGTCCAAGCAAGAGATCGCCGATTTCGTGCGTGCGCAGGAAGGGCGCGTCGGCAAGCGCGAGATAGCCCGCGCCTTCAAACTCGATGCCGAGCAAAAACGCAAATTGAAAAAAGTCCTTAAGGAAATGAAGGATGAGGGCAGCCTGATGCCGGGACGCGGCCACAACGTGCACGACCCGGCGCAACTGCCGAATGTCTGTGTTATCGAAGTCACGGGGACTGATCTCGACGGAGAAGTTCTCGCCAAACCCGTAAAATGGGAAAGCGCAGCGACACCGCCGACAATCTACGTCAACCCGGACGGCGCACCCGGCCCTGCCCCCGGCACCGGCGAACGTATCCTGGGCCGCCTCAAGAAGATCGAAGACGGATACGAGGCGAAGATTATCCGCCGCATCGGCGCGGCACCATCTGATATCCTGGGCATCGTTATAGAGGCAGAGGGTGAGCTTCGCATCCGCCCGGTCGACAAACGCGAACGCCACGAGTTCGTCATCGACAAGGGCCAGGACAAGGGCGCCCAACCCGGCGAGCTTGTACGCGCACAGGGCGTTCATGGCCCGCGGGCGCGTCTTGGTCTCAAACGCGCGCGCGTCCTCGAGCGGATATCCGAAGCTGAGGGCGCATCCGCGATCAGCCTGATCTGCGTCCATCAGCACGGCATACCCGAGGCATTTTCAGATCCCGCCATGCGGCAAGCTGAGAAATCCAAAGCGGCACCGTTGGGTGCCCGTGACGATCTGAGGTCTATTCCCCTTGTCACCATCGACGGTGCTGACGCGCGCGACTTTGACGACGCGGTGCATGCTGAACCTGACGATGACCCGAGGAATCCAGGTGGCTTCAAGCTGATCGTCGCGATTGCCGACGTCGCTTGGTACGTCAGACCGGGTGATGCGCTCGACAAGGCGGCGTTTGAACGCGGCAACTCCGTCTATTTCCCCGACCGGGTCGTTCCCATGCTGCCCGAGCAACTCTCCAACGGCTGGTGTTCGCTCCGTCCGCATGAAGACCGGCCATGCCTGGTTGCGCATCTAAAGATCGACACAGAAGGCAAGCTCCTCTCCAAAAAATTCAAACGCGCGATGATGCGCTCCCATGCGCGCCTGACCTACGAACAGGTACAGATGGCGCGGGACGGCAATCCGGACGAAATGACCGCGCCTCTCATGGGTGATGTGATCGAGCCCCTCTACGGCGCCTTCGATATTCTTTTGAAAGCTCGCGAAGCGCGGGGCGCGCTCGAGATCGAGAGCAGCGAACGGCGTGTCATCCTCGACGACAACGGCGAGATTACTGGGATCGAGCCCCGCCAGCGGTTGGACAGCCATAAGCTGATCGAAGAATTCATGGTGCTCGCTAACGTGGCCGCTGCCGAATTTCTGGAAGAGAAAAAACGGCCCTGCATGTACCGGGTGCATGACGAACCCGCTCTCTCCAAAATCGAGGCGCTTTCCGAGGTGCTGGACAGCGTGCACATCAATTTCGACCGTGGTCAGACACTATCACCACACCGATTCAATCAAATTTTGAAGAAAGCCCACGGCACACCGCACCAACAAATGGTCAACGACGTGGTACTGCGGAGCCAGGCACAAGCCATGTACGACCCGGAGAACATCGGCCATTTCGGGTTGGCGCTGAAACGCTACTGCCACTTCACGTCACCGATCCGGCGTTATGCGGATTTGCTGGTGCATCGGGCCTTGATCCGCGGCATGCAACCGAACGATGGTGCACTCGGCGAAGACCCCGGCGATTTCTCCAAGATCGGCGAGCATCTGTCCGTAACGGAACGTCGCGCCCAGGCGGCCGAGCGCGACGCAATGGACCGATATGGCGCCTATTATCTGAAAGACCGGGTTGGCGCGACCTTCATGGCGCGCATTTCCGGGGTAACACGCTTCGGAATCTTTATCACCGTGGATGATGTCGGTGCTGACGGGCTGGTCCCGATCAAGACGTTGCCCGACGATTACTACATCCATGACGAGGAGCGCCACCAACTAACCGGGCGCTCGAACGGCCTCGTATACAGGCTGGGTGACCGCGTTGAGGTCACGCTCCGCGAAGTCACGCCTGTTACCGGTGGCATGCTGTTCGAGGTCATGGGCGGCAGCGATTCGGAAGGTGCCGGCAAGGGGGCTGGCCGCCCCCGGAATCGGCCGCCCGGACGCAAACAAAAGCCCAAGAAGGTCAAAGGCAAAAGCCGCGCATCGCGCCGCCAAAAGCGCGCCGCACAGGATACGGCCAGCGGGAAACCCGCAAAAGGCAAGGGCAAGAAAGGACGTTCGCGCTAAGCGCGACCAGTCCGATGTGACGCAGGGCATATACACGCCCTCGAAGATAGTCTTAAATGCAACCCATGACTGGGAAAATCAGAGCGTTGCAGCAACTGAGCGGGCTCCTCGCAATGCTCGCCCTTTCGGCGTGTGCAGCATTTCAGAGCACCGAAAAGCCCGCCGAACCTACATCTTTTGCTCAACCCGCCGCCGCCGAAGTGATTTCCGTCGGCTTCGACAACATTACGGATAAATACATCGAACCCGTTGAACTTCGGAGAATCGGCGTCGAGGGACTCCGTGGCTTGGGGGCCATCGATGCGGGTATCACCATAGCCGAGCAAAAGGGCGACCTGGTGATGTACGAATACGGCGAAGAAATCGGCCGTATGCAGTTTCCCTCCGAGAACGACGCCCGCGCCTGGGGCGCGGCCGTCGTAGCGTTGACCGAGAAAGCGAGGGAAAACTCGTCCGACATCCGGGCGGCTTCATCCGAAAAGATCTATGAAGCGATCTTCGACGGGGCGTTATCCGACCTCGATATTTTCTCGCGTTATGCCGGCACGAAGGAGGCGACCCGTAATCGCGCACGCCGCGACGGATTTGGCGGTATCGGGATCCGGTTTCGGATCGAGAACGACGTCGCCGTCGTCACCCAGGTTATTCCCGACACACCGGCCGCAACAAGCGGCATGCGTCCCGGCGACCGGATCGTCAAAGTCGAAGGGCACGGGATAAAGGGGCTCGAGAGTTCCGACGTCACACGTCTGATACGCGGGCCTGTTCATACCCAGGTAACACTCACGCTATCCAGGCCCGAAGCCGTCCAACCTTTCACCATTGCGGTGGCCCGTGCCCACATCGTCCCGGAAACGGTACGGTGGGAAGTGGATAATGGTATCGGCATCATCAAGATTTCCAGCTTCAATCAGGAAACAGCTCATTCGCTCGAACGTGTGCTGAAGCGGGCAGTAACGCCGGACGCCCCCTATCTTAGCGGGCTGATCCTCGACTTGCGCGGAAATCCGGGCGGGCTTCTGCGCCAGTCGATTGATGTCGCCAATATGGTTTTGACGCAGGGTGACATTTTACGCACCTCCGGACGCCATCCGGATAGTTTGCATCATTATAGGGCCAGCGGGGACGACATTGTGCAAGGCCGCCCGCTGGTGGTGATTATCGACGGCAAATCGGCTTCTGCGGCGGAAATCGTCGCCGCGGCGCTACAGGATCGCGATCGAGCCGTTGTCATCGGGACGTCTTCCTATGGCAAAGGAAGTGTACAAACGGTCATCCGCCTGCCGAACGACGGAGAAATTACTCTTACGTGGTCGAAATTCGTCGCACCGTCCGGGTATATTCTTCACGGCCTGGGCGTCGTGCCGACCATCTGCACCAGCGGTGAGACCGAGATCGAACACGTCGCCGGCATTCTAGAACGCGCTCTTGAAGGCGAACAGGCGGCCAAGACCGTTTCCTGGCGGCGGCGCGCCATGCTCGGCGATGAAGAGCGGCAAGCACTTCGGGACGGATGCCCTGCGGAGACCCGGGCTGGGGCATTCGATCTGGAAGTGGCTAAGCGCTTGATTCTCAATCATCGCATGCACGCCCGGGCGCTAAGGATGACCACGGCGACCGCTCAAGCCACCAATTAAGCCGTTCCAGCGGATTTTTTTCGAACCCCCTTGACTTGGCTGTCTTTGCCGCTATCTTGCCGCCTCTTCGAACGCGTGGCGTTCTTTGATTTTTGGACAGGACACGAAAGTCATGGCGAAACCGGCGACCATTCAAATTCGTCTCGTCAGCACGGCGGACACCGGCTTCTTCTACATCACGAAGAAGAACCCGCGTAATTCGACGGAAAAGATGCAGATGCGGAAATACGATCCCGTGGTCCGCAAGCATGTCCTGTTCAAGGAAGCGAAGATCAAATAAGAAGGCTGAAACGCCCTCTAAAACGCCGCGCGCCGCTCAAACAGCGGCGCGTTTTTTTTGTGGAGTGTTTTAAACCGGTCAGTTCAGGAATTTTTTGACCGTGTCCAGGAAATGCGGGACGGAAATCGGCTTCGCAATATAGCCTTCACAGCCCCCTTCACGAATTTTCTCTTCATCACCCTTCATCGCAAACGCGGTCACCGCGATCACTGGGATGCCCTTCAGGTCATCGTCCGCCTTTAGCATCTTGGTGACCTCAAGACCGGAAATTTCGGGCAGCTGGATATCCATCAGGATAAGGTCCGGCGAATGTTCTCGCGCCAGTTTCAACGCATCGCGACCGTCGACGGTCTGAACCGTTTCATAACCATGAGCCTGAAGCAGATCGTTGAACAACTTCATGTTTAGATCGTTGTCTTCAACGATAAGAATTTTACTCGCCATCAACCAATTTCCCTGGAGGCTATTACGCGGACACCCGGAGTTTTCTCCCCACGGAAGTCGGTCCGAGCATGGATTATTCCTGGTAGCAAGTCAATTGATGGTAAGTCCGGTCGTCGACCTATTCCCGGGGTGTTTAAAGGGTCACACCACTCAGAACGGCGCCACGCCTCCATTCAATTCGGAAGCCAGCACGACCGTCAAAATCATCAGCGTCAGGGCGAGGCTGAACGCCTTCCAAGTCACCATTTAATCCTCCGGTCCTGAAACCAGGCACACTCAACTTATGTACGGAGTTTGGCAAAAATATGGTTAACGGTATGTGACCGGGCTCACGCCGAGACGTATCTTGACGGAGAATTATACAGAGGCGCTATTCGCCACGGACTTCCTCGACCATCTCACGAAGCTGCGCGAGATCCTTGATCAGGAGGGCGTTCTTTTTGCGCTCGACGATATCCTGGCGCGCCAAATCGCTCAGCACCCGCGCCACGGTTTCACGAGTCGTGGAGACACGGCTGGCGATGTCCCCGTGTACCGGAATGGGACGTATCTCGGCCTGGTTCTCGCCGATCAGGCCACTTCGCGCCTGGCGCAACAAATCCGCCTGAACCCGGTTGTTCGCCGCCAGCGTACTCAAATCCATAATCCGGTCGGTGGAATTTCGAATGATCCCCGCAAGCGCGCGCAGTACTCGGAACGCGATTTCTGAATTTCCTTGCAAGAGGGTGAGGAATCTATCCTGGGAAAGCGCCGCGATCAGGCAGTTGTCCAGAGACATCACGCTCGCCGAGCGCGGCTGGCCATCAAGTGCGGAAAGTTCACCGAAATGGCTTCCAGCGGTCAGGTCTTCAAGGGTGATTTCTTTGCCGGAGAGAGAGTAATTGACGATCCTGACCCGTCCCTCGACGACGAAAAACACGTCGGTAGAGTCACTCTGGCGGTCGATAATCTGCTCGTGGTCGACATAACGACGCCACTTGCACGCCTTTTCAAGCTCGGCAAGCGCCGACGCCCCAAGACCTTCCAGTATGCGTATACCGCTTAGTGACGATGCCTCGCTATCCGACATCACGTCCCCCGTAAGCACAACCTCACCCGTTTCCGGACTTCGCACCGGATTAATGGGTTTCATCTTAGACCTAATTCCCGCTCTTTGCGAACCCGAGAAATTCTCCACCAGGATAAATCGCGTTTGTTGCGTCTTCGCGATGCTTGCCGACTGATTTCCGGGTGATTTATTGTGCGCCATACGCTGGGGAACATTTCATGGCAAAAAGCGAACTAAAACTCTGGGACACCGGCGACTTCAAGGTCGCCGTAGTCGTTCCGTGCTATCGCGAAAAAGCCCATATCATGGATGTCTTAAAAGGCATCGGATCGGATGTATCCGCAATCTACGTCATCGATGACAAGTGCCCCGACGGCACCGGAGACCATGTAAAAGCAAACAACGAAGACCCACGGGTCAAGGTTTGCCGGCATGATGAAAACCAAGGCGTCGGTGGCGCCACGCTGACCGGCTATAAGGCTGCCCTCGATGACGGTTGTGATGTCATCGTCAAGCTCGACGGGGATGGGCAGATGGATCCATCCCTGATCCCCAACCTCGTTATGCCGATCTATCGGCACGAAGCGGATTACACCAAGGGGAACCGACTTCACCGGCGCGATGCAGCGCGCAGCATGCCGTTTGTTCGACTGATGGGGAATATGGGTTTGACGCTTATGTCGAAGCTGTCCAGCGGGTATTGGGATATCATGGACCCGACGAACGGATTCACCGCCATTCACGCCAACGTCGCGCGGCAATTACCGCTCGAAGATATCGCCAAAGGGTACTTCTTCGAGTCCGATATGCTTTACCGGCTTTCCGGCCTCAACGCGGTCGTGCGCGACGTCCCGATGCGCGCGCATTATGGGGAGGAAGTAAGCCATCTGGTCGTACACCGGGTATTCTGCACGTTTCTTTTCGGGCATCTCCGCAACACGTGGCGCCGGATTGTCGACACCTATTTCGTCCGCGAGGTAGGTATCGCCTCACTGGAACTGATCCTGGGCGCGCTCCTGTTACCAGCCGGCAGCCTGTATGGCGCGTTTCATTGGTGGCGAAGCATTATGACCGGGGTTCCGGCCACTGCAGGCACGGCGATCCTGTCGGCGATGCCGATCATCGTCGGCGTACAGTTGCTGCTCGCTTTCATCGGCCACGACACGCGCCGCCAACCGACCAAGCCCATCCATGAAGATAACCCGGACGACACCTAAAGGCCGAGGAACACCCCATCCCGCCTTGGGTCTCCCGTACCTGTTACGCGTCCCGCCGGATCGCGCTTTATCAAGTGCACACCACCAAAGAACATGTTTCGCGCCGGCCACGCCTGCACTTCTCCGGGCCAGCCGATGGCATCCGTATCGATACCCGGCTCGATCGAGAGTTTCTGCCCCTCCAAATGCATACGCGGCGCCTCGACAGCCTCGTCGACGCGCATGCCGAAAAGAGCCAAATTCAGGATCACCTGCGTCAACGCAGTGCGGATCCGGTTCGACCCACCGGAACCAAAAGCGGTTG
Organism: Rhodospirillales bacterium; assembly: GCA_017644185.1. Taxonomy (GTDB): domain Bacteria; phylum Pseudomonadota; class Alphaproteobacteria; order Rhodospirillales; family Casp-alpha2; genus UBA4479. The sequence continues at coordinate 451,724 of JAEPMA010000001.1, read as the reverse complement.
AAGAGCCGTCGGGCCCGATCAAAATACCGGGCGTCATCATAGACGATAGCCGAACCCCTTCGGGCCAGTTGAAGAAACCTGCGGCGTTCAGGTCATCTTCACCCAGCATGTTGTTGAGCATTATGCCCGTGCCAGGAACGATATGGCCGCATCCCTCGCCGTTGGATACCGTCAACGCCGCCAGATTGCCGTCCTTGTCAGCGACACTGATGTGCGTCGTACCCCGATAAGCGGATGGGTGATGGCGCGCCTTCGATATCGCGGCGGCACCCACCGACGGATCATGGTCGATACCGCTCTCCGCCCGAACGCGGTTACAGACATCCATGATCTCGGCCAGCACCCTCGCGTGAGAGGCACTCAAAGCGTGGGCAGGCATGAGGTCTGACGTATCAAGCGCCCTGAGTTTGAAATCGATAAGCGCGCCCCCAATCGCCGGTGGCGGATTCAGATAGACATCGTGGCCTTTAATTCTGCCGTGAAGCGGCCTTCGCCGTTCAACTTTATAGCGTGACAGGTCGTCACGTCCGATCGTGACCCCATCCATTCCGGCGATCCGCGCTGCGACGTCACCCAGGTAAAAGAGTTCGGGCCCTTCCACCGCTAACGCCTGCAAAAAATCCGCGAATGGCTCGGGATGAAATAAGTCTCCGTCCTGCAACAGCATGCTTTCGCCATTACGGCAGAACAACGTACGTGCCGAAGCGCTGGCGGTGTAGATTGGCCCAACGATTCCAAGCAGGTATGCTTGGAATGCATTCATCATGATCCCGGATTTGGCGAGCTTGACCGCTGGCTCAATGATCTCGGTCATCGGCATACGCCCCAATGCGCGATGAACATCGAATATCCCGGCAACCGCACCGGGCGTGGCGACCGCCCCCATCCCGATATGAAACTCCTGTACCGTCGTGCCGAAATCGACATCGATCGGACGAAAGTCGACGTCGTCCCGAACGGGACGCTTTAGGGGCGTCTCCGTGAAGAAATCGAAAACTTCCGTGTCCTTGCCGACGGGTTTGACGGCCATGAATCCGCCGCCCCCCAAAGATGACAAAACAGGCTCCGCCACACATGCCGCAAGAAAGCCAGCGATCGCAGCGTCGAAAGCATTGCCCCCTTCGTGCAGGATCGAGTACGCCGCTTCAGCAGTGGCGGCATGGCCGGCGGCGACACCCGCCTTGTAATCGTTCTCCATCGTCATCGGGGGATTTTACATATCTCGGCAATCGTGACGAGGGTCAGATCGCGGGTAAGATGAAATCGGGGCGGATACCGGATTCACTGATACAAGCTTCGACGTCGAGCCCCCGCATAATTCCGTGATCGGTCGCCAATGCCGTCCTTATACCGGCGGCCGCACCGCCCAGAATATCCGTATGAAGCGTGTCCCCAATCATAAGAACTCGGTTGAGATCGATCCCGGGCCCGGCAAGTCCGAGCAGCGTGTCAAATGCATTCGCATACGGTTTCCCGAACAAATCAGGGGCGATACCGGTCGCATCGCGTAGCGCATGTGCATACGCGCCTGGCTGCAGGGTAAACCCGTTTTCTCTCGGTGCAACGAGATCAGGATTACCGACCAGTATCGGACGCGGGCGTCGAGCCAGTTCTTCTTGGAGCTTTTGTTGATCCGTATCCGTCCAATCCCGCATACCAAGCAGCACGATGCCGTCCGCATTTTTCAAGGATACCTCGTCCAAAGGCACCGCATTGCAAGGGAGCTCTTCTATTTCAGCACTCTTCGAGGCCGCGACAGCCCAGCGCATGCCGTCGTCGTACCCCGCCAACGCCGACATCAGCAAACCACGGGACGAGACAATTTCTTCATCCGCGAATTCGAACCCCATCGATTCATACTTCCCGCGAAGGTGTGCCAAAGGCGTACTTGCCGCGTTGGTCAAGACGAACACCCGTTTACCGGCGGCACGAAACGTCTCCACCGCCTCGACTGCGCCGGCGACCGCTGTTTCACCAACGTTTAAAACACCGAACGAATCGAGCGCGAAGATATCAAACTGGCCGATCAGGTCCGCACAAGAGACACACGCAATCGAGCTTTCCGGAAAGCGCGCCGTCGGGAGCCGATGCTGGATCTCCCGATAACGCCGGAACGCCCACTTGGCATCGATTTCGGCAGTCATCAAGGTTCTCCAACAATTTCAAACACGGCAGATTTCTGGTTCGAAACGAATAGATAGCTGCCCCATACACTGACGTGCAATCCCCACTGGATTTCACGGGAAAATGACTGCATGATCGAATGGCCCGCTGTAATAAAACTGTAACATAGCGGGCGCATCGGAGATTGGGAGGTTACAATGAAAAAGTTTCTGGGCGCCGCGCTGGCCGCGGCCCTTCTCGTATTGAGTGGCGCAGCGAGCGCCGAAGACTGCCCGCGCAGTTTCCTCGATAAACAATACTGCGACAGGGATGGCGACCTGACCGCCGACCTGCCGACCGACAAGAGCAAGATTGCCGATCCAAGCACGATCATCTTTGCTTATACCCCGGTAGAAGATCCCGCCGTATACGCAAAGGTTTGGGATGGCTTCATCAGCCACATGGCCGAGAAAACCGGCAAGAAAGTCGTCTTCTTCCCGGTTCAGTCTAACGCCGCGCAAATCGAAGCCATGCGCTCGGGCCGCCTGCATGTTGCAGGCTTCAACACCGGGTCCAACCCGATCGCGGTGGCCTGTGCCGGTTTCGTGCCGTTTGCGATGATGGCGGCCGCCGATGGCTCGTATGGTTATGAAATGGAGCTGATCGTTCCTGCCGACAGCCCGATCAAAACGCCTGCCGATCTGAAGGGGCATACCCTTGCCTTCACATCGCCGACGTCTAACTCCGGCTTCAAGGCACCTTCGGCTCTGCTGAAGGGCGAGTTCGGCCTGATTGCCGACAAAGATTTCAAGACCACCTTCTCGGGCAAACACGACAACTCGGTGCTGGGTGTCGCCAACAAGGATTATGAAGCGGCGGCTGTCGCCAACTCGGTCATGAACCGAATGTTCACACGCGATGTCGTGAAGAAAGAACAGATCCGTTCAATCTATAAATCGCAGACATTCCCGACCACCGGTTACGGTCATGCGCACAATCTTGATCCGGCGCTCGTCGCCAAAATCAAGGACGCCTTCTTCTCCTTCCCGTGGGAAGGCTCGGAGCTCAAAAAAGAGTTCAAGAAGGAAGACAAGTTCATCCCGATCACGCACAAGAAGGATTGGGAAATCATCCGCAAGATTGATTCCGCAAACGGCGTCAAGTACGACTGCAAATAAGCGGTCGCGTTACACCGGGCACGCGGGGTGCCGACGTCAATGTCGGCACCCCGATGCCTTGAAGGGGGATAACGGGCGATGTTGCGAATTGTCGATCTCGTTAAGCAGTACAAAACCGGAGACACGGCGCTTAAGGGCGTGAACCTGGAAGTGCCTGACGGTCAGGTAATGGCGTTGATCGGCCCGTCCGGCGCGGGCAAATCGACATTGATCCGCTGCGTCAACCGCCTTGTCGAACCCACATCCGGGAAGATTTTCCTGAACGATATGGAATTGACGTCCCTCAGCCAGGGGCAGCTTCGCCGAGCACGTCGGCGGATGGGTATGATTTTCCAGGAATATGCGCTCGTCGAACGATTGACCGTGATGGAAAACGTTCTGTCGGGCCGCCTGGGTTACGTGCCGTTCTGGCGCAGTTATTTCCGCAAGTTTCCGCAATCCGATATCGACGAAGCATTCCGTCTGCTCGAACGTGTCGGCCTCGATCACATGGTGGACAAGCGCGCCGACGAGCTCTCGGGCGGACAGCGTCAGCGGGTCGGCATTTGCCGCGCATTGATTCAGCAACCCGAGCTACTTTTGGTGGACGAGCCGACGGCATCGCTCGACCCCAAGACGTCGCGTCAGATCATGCGGCTGATCAAGGAGCTCTGCGAAGAACGCAGGCTGTCCGCGATCATCAACATTCACGATGTGCTGTTGGCACAAATGTTTGCAGAGCGCATCGTCGGCCTCCAGTTGGGTGAGATCGTTTACGATGGCCCCCCTGACGGACTGACCCCGGACGTCTTAACGCAAATTTACGGTGAAGAGGACTGGGAAGCGACAATCGAAAAGGTCGATGACGACGAGCAAGAAGATATAGATACCGCGCCACAACGCGCATCCGGCAGCGACTGATTGAGGGATCGGTTATGAACACCGCTACTTCGACATCCCGCACCTGGAAAAAGCCACCGTTTATTCAAAGCCCAATGTTGCGCTGGAGCCTCGTCGTCGGTGGCGCGATCTATCTGGCACTCGCGTTTGGCACGATGGACGTGAACTGGGGGCGTGTTGCCGACGGCATACCTCGCGGCCATCGGTTCGTTTCAGCGTTTTTCCCACCGGATTTCGTGTCCCGCGCCGGCGATATCTTCGACGGTATTCTCGAAAGCCTTTGGATCACGATCATTTCGACGGTTGCCGGGATCGCCGTTTCAATCCCCGTCGGTCTAGGTGCCGCCCGAAACCTGGCGCCGCGCCCGATTTACCTCGCCTCACGCGCCATTCTTGCGATCTCGCGAACGTTCCCGGAAATTATTATCGCGCTGTTTGCCGTGAAGCTCTTCGGCTTCGGTCCGTTTGCCGGGTTTATTGCCCTATCCATCGGAACAATCGGGTTTTACGGCAAGTTATTGGCCGAAGATATCGAGGATATGGACCCTTCGCAGGCCGAGGCCGTCCGCGCCACGGGTGCCGGCTGGTTCCAATGGCTCAACTATGCCGTCCAACCACAAGTCATGCCACGGATGATTGGCCTCGGCATGTACAGACTCGATATCAATTTCCGTGAGTCAGCGGTGGTCGGCATCGTTGGAGGCGGCGGCATCGGCGCGACGCTCCTGACCTCGTTCGACCGTTATGAGTTCGATTCCGCAGCGGCAATTCTGCTGATCATCATCGGCATCGTCATGGCCGTTGAATATTCGTCCAGCTACATCCGCAAGTGGGTGCAGTAATCATGCCCGTCACGCAAACCGCCTCTGAGAAACTTTGGCAGCGTCGGGATCGCAAGACGCAACTCTCGATCTGGGGCGTGCAACTCGCTTGCCTGATGGTCTTTGCATTCTGCTGGTCGCTGGTCTCGGAAAAGACGATATGGGAGTTCGTCTATGACGCACCGCGTCAGGCCGGCGATATGGCGTCACGCATGGTGCCGCCAGCGTGGGATTACATGGACAAACTGTGGCTCGCCATCTGGGACACGATCAACATTGCCACACTCGGTACGTTGATGGCCGTTATAATGGCATTTCCCATCGCGTTCCTGGCCGCGAGAAACACGACGCCATCGGTCGTTTTCGTGCGCCCAATCGCCTTGTTCATCATCGTCTCGTCCCGTTCCATCAATTCACTCCTATGGGCGCTGATGCTGGTTACTATTATCGGGCCGGGCGTCATGGCCGGGGTGCTCGCGATCGGGTTCCGCTCCATCGGGTTCTGCGCCAAACTTCTCTACGAGGCGATCGAAGAAATCGACACCACGCAGGTCGAAGCGGTGACGGCAACCGGCGCCAGTGGCCCGCAGATCCTTCACTACGGCATCGTGCCGCAGATCCTCCCAGCGTTTGCCGGGATCTCAGTATTCCGTTGGGACATCAACATCCGTGAATCGACGGTTCTTGGACTGGTCGGTGCCGGGGGTATCGGTCTGCAGCTGAACGCGTCGATCAACAATGTCGCGTGGACGCAAGTCTCGCTGATCCTGCTGGTTATCCTGGGGACTGTGATCGTCAGTGAGTGGGTGTCGGCCAAGGTGCGCCACGCTATCATCTGAGATGCGGACTTAGTTGACTCCAGGTGGGGAAGGTGATTCCCTGAATTCAAACCTGACTCTCAATATTTGGGGATTTATTGATGCGATTCGGCTTTCCAGCCTTCGGCACCGTTTTCTTGAGCGCTTTCCTGCTCAGTTCCACCGCGCACGCCCAGGCTGTGGACCTTAATGCTGTGTCCTACGCTGAATTACCCCCGACGAAGGAGATCACGGTCGAAACATTCGACGATTCTGAAAAAGTCTTGAAACTCAAAGAGCTTTTCGAAGAAGAATTGCGCCTGGCCGGGTATACCCTGACGAATAATGCCCGCCTGATCCTCAGCTTCGAAGCCCGCGACACGGAGGGTAAATGGTCAGGGGGCGGCCCGAACCGGCTGATCGAGATCCGCAACAGCGACAACCACACCGGCAAGGATGCGCCGGATGTACGCGTGAATATCTTTGATTCTGAGCGCGGTGGCCTGTTGAACCCCAAGCGCGACAAGGGAATCACTCAGGTCGCACCGAGCCAGTTCCGCATCGACGCCACGATTGAGGATCGCACCGACGGCAAACGCCTTTGGCAGGGCTGGAGCGTCACCAACGAGTATCCCGTCGGCGAAGATCAGGCCGTTCATCGTTCAATGGTGAATCCGATCATCCAAAGCATCGGCAAGACCGTCCGAAACGAAGACTAGACTGGGGCAGCCCCCTCTTTCCCCCACCGCACGTCCTTGCCCTTCCCGTGCAAAACCGTTACGAAACGGGCGCGCTTGTGGCATGCTGAGCGCGTGTCCTCGGGGAATTTCAGTTGGATTTCTGTTTATGACGAAAGCGACGGAAAAAGCACTTCTGCCCGCCGGGTTGACGGACGGGCTGCCTCCGAACGCGGCATTTGAAATCGAAACCCGGGAACGGCTCGTTGCCGCCTTCGTCGCGCGGGGGTTCGACCGCATTGCCCCCCCTCTCGTCGAGTTTGAGGACAACCTCCTGGCGGGCACCGGTGCCGCGATGGCAGCGCAGACCTTCCGTCTCATGGACCCCATTTCACAACGAATGATGGGCCTTCGCGCCGATATCACCCCACAAGCGGCCCGGATCGCCACCACCCGGTTGGCGCATGCACCGCGTCCTCTGCGCTTGTGTTATGGGGGTGAAGTCCTGCGCATTCGCGGCTCGCAATTGCGCCCGGAGCGCCAGTTCAGTCAGGCCGGGGCGGAATTGATCGGCAGCACCGATCCGCGTGCCGACGCAGAAATGGTGCTGATGGCAGCCGAGACGCTCCGGATGTTGGGGATCAAGGACATCAAGGTAGACCTTTGCCAACCTACTCTGGTGCCGCACGTGATGGCGGATATGGCGATCGACACCGACGCCGCTGCGGCGATGCGGGCAGCGCTCGACGCCAAGGACGCCGCCGAGGTCAAAAAACTCGCGAGCGCGCTCGGTGACGATGCACGCGGTCTGTTCGTCAAATTGTTGGCGGCGTCCGGTCCGTCTGAGACCGTCGCCTCGAAAATCGCCGAACTGCCGCTTTCCGGCGCGGCCGCCGACGCCCGCGATATACTGCTGGACATCGTCAAACTGGTCGAACGAGCGGACCCGTCGCTCGACCTCACCCTTGATGCCGTCGAAAACCGGGGATTCGAATACCACACAGGCGTCACCTTCACCCTTTTCGCACCAGGCGTGCGGGGCGAACTCGGTACCGGCGGTCGTTACATGGCGGGGGTCAACGAAGCCGCAGATAACAGCGATGGCGAAGCGGCGACCGGATTCACCCTGTTTCTCGACAGTATTTTGCGGGCGTTGGAGCTACCGCCCGCGCCGGCGAAGATATATCTGCCCGAGGGCAGCACACGCGGCGCCGGCGAGGCACTTCGCGCCGAAGGGTTTCGCACTGTGGAGGGCTACACCTCGGGTGACGATGCCCACAACGAGGCATTGCGCCTTGAGTGCACACACATTCTGCTGGACGGCAAAGCCACGCCGCTCGGCGATCTTTAAATCCGAAGGAGAAAGTTCGCATGGCCAACGTCGTGGTGATCGGCTCGCAATGGGGTGACGAAGGTAAAGGCAAGATCGTCGACTGGTTATCGGAACGCGCAAACGTCGTCGTCCGCTTCCAGGGCGGCCACAATGCCGGCCACACGCTGGTCATCGATGGCGTCACCTATAAGCTAAGCCTCCTGCCCTCCGGCATTGTTCGGAAAGGCAAACTGTCGATCATCGGCAACGGCGTAGTTGTCGACCCGTGGGCGCTGATGAGCGAGATCGAGAAGATCAAGGAACTCGGCGTCGTCGTTACGCCGGAAAACCTGCGCATCGCCGAGAATGCGGCGTTGATCCTTCCGCTTCACAAGAACCTCGACCAGGCGCGGGAACAGGCCGCCGGCAGCGCCAAGATCGGTACCACCGGGCGCGGCATCGGCCCGGCTTACGAGGATAAAACCGCCCGCCGTGCAATCCGGGTCGGCGACCTAGCGGACACGGACGTCTTGGCGGATAAGGTCGACGCCCTTTTGTTCCACCACAACGCTCTGCTCCGCGGCATGGGCATGCCGGAAGTCGACGGCGATGCCCTTTTGAAAGAACTCAACGAAATGGCGCCGCTGCTTCTGCCGTATGCGACGACCGTCTGGCAGGACTTGGACGAGATGCGTCGCAAGGGCCACCGAATCCTTTTCGAAGGCGCGCAGGGCACGATGCTCGACATCGATCACGGCACCTATCCGTTCGTGACCTCGTCCAACACCGTCGCCGGCCAGGCCGCAATCGGCTCCGGTCAGGGGCCCGGCGCGATCGACTATGTGCTCGGCATCACCAAAGCCTACACGACGCGCGTCGGTTCCGGCCCGTTTCCGACCGAGTTGACCGAGGAGATCGGCCAGCGTCTCGGCGAACGGGGCCGCGAGTTCGGTGTCGTCACCGGCCGCAAGCGCCGCTGCGGCTGGTTCGATGCCGTTCTTGTTCGGCAGTCTGTCAAAGTCAACGGCATCACGGGTATCGCGTTGACCAAGCTGGATGTCCTCGACGGCCTGAAGGAATTGAACGTCTGTGTCGGTTACGAAATCGACGGAGAGCGGATCGATCACCTCCCCGCCTCGACCGTGCGCCAGGGCCGGGTAAAGCCGATCTACGAAACCCTTGAAGGCTGGGATGAAAGCACGCAAGGCGCGCGCTCTTGGGCCGACCTGCCGGCGACAGCGATCAAATACATTCGGCGGATCGAGGAATTGATCGACGCGCCGGTGGCGCTTTTGTCGACGAGTCCGGAGCGGGACGACACAATCCTCGTCCACGATCCGTTCGAAGACTAGTCGAACCGCGAGTTCGACGCCTTTTTTCGGATTCCATTCAATATCGAGACCGGGCCCACGCGGCGTGACGAAGCCATCCGGGCATCACATGGCTTTTTCATGCGTGCACGGTTGACCAAGAGGAGGGGATGGCTCGCTTAGCCGCCGCCCGCCCCTCCACCTTCACTGATGGGCTCATTTCAATCTTTCTCCTGCACAAAAACCAAGCCTTCCTGCGTTAACCATGATCCCGTAAAAACACAGGAAAAGCTTGCGAATATGCACATTTAACGATTCAATAGGCGGGTCAACCGGAGAGAAACTCTTTCGGTCAAGGTGCCCGGTGTGCGAATGTGCGCCAGGCGTAACGCTTGTTAGGACGCGTGTGATGGCAGAACAGCCTATAGACGCGGACGAAATCAACGAACCTGCACCCGTACGTGGCGGGTCGGTCGTTATTCGTGAGCGCTTTTTGGTGAACGGCGATAAGCCGTTGCCCGATTTGGATTCGCCGAACGCCAAGGCGTTCATGGCGGAAGATCGACACGATCTGTCACGTCATCTTTTTGCGTTGGTCTGCACCCCGGGCATTCCGCTTCGCAACAAGGCCATTCGTCAGTTCAAGGCAAATCCCGGACCTGGATTGCTCGAGTTGATCGAGTATGAATCCGTGTTTTGGCCGATCATCGGTCAGCGCACGATGGTTATCATTTACGAACGCCCGATGGGCGGCCGCGTGCTGACCCAGATCCGCAACAATCAGGCCCGGATTACCGAATACGACATCCCCCGTAAGGTCATTCAGCCGATGGTCGACGGACTGCGTCATATTCGTTCGCTGAATCTGGCCCACCGTGCCGTGCGGCCCGATAACATTTACTTTGTCGATGAAGATTTGCAGGAGATCGTTCTTGGCGACTGCGTGACGGCACCCGAGGGGTTCGACCAGCCGCTCATGTACGAACCGTTGGAACGTGCGCTCGCCAACCCGGCCGGGCGTGGCACGGGGTCCACGGTCGACGACATGTACGCGCTCGGCGCATCGCTCGTTGTTCTGACGCTCGGTGGCAATCCGATCGAACGCATGAAGGGCGAGGACCTCTTGTTCCGCCGCACCAATCTCGGAAGTTACGCCGCGATCTGCGGCAATGCCCGGATTCCACTGTCCCTGCTGGAGCCACTTCGCGGCCTTCTATCGGACATCCCGACAGATCGCTGGGGTCTCGACGAGATTTCAAACTGGCTCAATGGCCTCAAACAAACGCCGCAACAGAAAAAACCGGCACGCAAGGGCGACACACCGCTCCGCTTCGGGGGCCGTGACCACACCAACGTCCGCACGCTCGCACACGCCTTTAATCGCCAAATTCCGGAAGCGGTTCGCCTATTGAAGGACGAGACCTTCCATGCCTGGTTGAAGCGTTCACTAAACGAGGGGAATCTGTCGGAAACCCTCAAAGGATTTGTCGATACCGCCAACTTTCACAAGGACGATTTCCAAGGGACCGAAGAATACCTGGTCGCGAGGTGCTGCGCGGCGATGGATCCGTACGGACCGATCCGTTACAAAGGGATCTCAGTATACCTTGATGGATTTGGGCCGATGCTTGCGATGGAAATTATCCGCAACGGCAACTATCAGGTCCTGACCGAAATCATCACACGCGAAATCTATCAGTTCTGGGTGAGCGACCGCGCGAACTTCCTCGATAGCATCGAAATTTCACAGATGTTCGCGCAGCTCAAGGCATGGCTGGCGAACAACGATCCAGGCTTCGGTCTCGAGCGTTGCCTTTATGAGTTAAACCCCGGCCTATCGTGCCAGAGCCCGCACATCATCGAAGATGGTATTATCGAGGTCGAACAGCTGTTACCGGCACTGGACCGTGCCGCCAATCACACAGACTCGCACAACAAACCTATGGACCGCCACGTCGCAGCATTTGTCGCAGCGCGTTTTTCGGAGGATATCCACCCGCACCTACGCGCCATTGCGGCAACTAAGGAAAGTACGGCCGTCATAGGCATGCTGAGCCTTCTGGCTTTTCTGCAATGGAAGCTGAAAGCCGAACCGGTTTTTGGCTTGGCAAGTTGGGTCGGTGGCCTGCTCGGCCCGGCCATTAACGCCTATCACAGTCGCACCACGCGACGTGAACTAGAAAAGGAAATTCCGAAACTCGTCCGCCGGGGCAGCCTGCCGGACTTGTTCGATCTTATCGATAACGCCGAGAAACGGCGCGAAGATCAGGACGGCTACGCCGATGCGGTTGAGGAATACAGCGCTTGTTCGAACGAAATTTCGGATATCGAGGGCAGCGGCAACGAAATGCAGGTGAAAGCGGAGAAAACCGGGCAGAAGACCGCCGCCACCATCTCCATCATCACAACGATGATCGCGGTAACGATCATGTTCTTCTCGGAAATTCTGTGAGGGCGGAGCGGATATGAGAGTTGTCATCTGGGGCCTGCTGATATTCATGCTGCTGCTGATTGTGGCATTGCCAACCGTGATGCTGCTCGGTTTTGGTATGCTGCCCGGCCTGGTCGCCATGATCGTGGACAGGACGGAAGAACGCTCCGCCACGTTTTGTGTCGGCGGCCTGAATTTCTGTGGCGTGTTTCCCTATCTTATGGATTTGTGGTTCGGTGATCACAGCCTTGACCAGGCAATTACCCTGCTTACCGATGTGTTCGCTTTGGCGGTTATGTACGGTGGGGCGTGCATGGGCTGGATGCTGTATCTGTCGCTGCCCCCTGTCATTGCGTCGTTCATTCAAGTCATGTCGGAGCGGCGTCTGCAGCAGCTCCGCAAGACCCAACGCCAAATTCTCGACGAGTGGGGTGATGAAGTGATTACCGATGCCGACCTCGGCGGTGATGGCCTGATGCCGCCCCAACCGGGCGAAGCAGGCGCGGGTATTCCGGCGCCAGCGGAGTAACTGTTCAATCCGCCCGCGGCAATATCAACGTTGCCTGCGTTCCGGTTCCTTCTTCACTCTCCAGATCAAATTTGGCGTTCATACGATCGGCCAGAGAAACGACAATTGGAAGCCCAAGGCCGGTCCCCTGCTCTTTTTGGGTCATTTCATTCTCAACTTGAAAGAAGGGATCGCTTACCCGTTTCAGATCATCTTTAGAGATGCCGATCCCTTGATCAGAGACGGCAATCTTTAATCCTTCCCGGATGACACAGACATGCACCGTTATCCGTGTGCCGGGCCTTGAAAATTTGATGGCATTGCTGAGCAGATTCAACAGGATCTGCCGAACGGCGCGAACATCGGCACAAGCGTCGGGCAGGCCATCCGGCATCTCGATGTCAATGCCGACGCCTTTCTTGCCTGCCCGGTCGCCCACGAGGCGGACAGCCCCTTGAACAACTTGTGATACCTCGACGGCGTTCGATTCGAGTATGAAATGCCCGGCCTCGATTTTCGACATGTCGAGAATGTCGTTGATAATGTCGAGCAGCAGCCTGCCACTACCGTTGATGTCTTCAGCGTATTCCTTGTACCGAGGCAAATGATGCGGCCCTAATGTTTCGGTCGCGATCATTTCGGAAAATCCGATGATCGCATTCAGGGGCGTGCGGAGTTCGTGGCTCATGTTCGCCAGAAAACGGGATTTCGCGGCGCTCGCCTGTTCGGCGGCTTTTTTTGCCTCCGCCAACTCACGAGCCCGGCTTTCGGTCTGCGCCATGCCCAATCTAAGGACCCCCAATGACGTGCCGATACCAAAATAACGCCCGCTCTTGGTGATCACGAAACCATCTTCCAACGCCGTCGGCGCTTCATTGATAACCCGGTGCCGGAGCTCGTCGAGCGTCATGCCCGCATCGACGATCAGGGGCGACGAGGACATAAGTCGCGATACCGGGCGTCGGGCGAAAACCGCGTGCCCAAATTGACGTGAGAAATTCAGAAAGACTTTCTGGCGGGCCAGCAAACCAAGGACTTCGCCATCATCGATGACCGGCATCGCAGTCAGGGTCGGATCCCGATTGAAAATCTCGATCGCCTCGACACCCGCGACCTTAGGGGCCACCGGACGCACATAACGCGCGATATCATGCATATCAAAGCGATGCCTGCTCGACGAAGGCGGGATTTCCGGAATGAGCGATGTCGGTGTTGCGTATGTCATTTTTTGGTTTTGTCCCACCGGCAGCCATCCGTATTGTTTGTCGCCCCGGCTTGCCCGCCGGCCGCCGCTGATGCGGACACCCTACGTGAAGGCAGTGTCGCTTTTGTGACAATCAGGCGAAGGGTGGGTTCAAAAGGCGACCGGAAATAATTGAGCCGCCGGAGCGGTTTCCGGCGGCTCAAGTGGTTTTGACTGAAAGCAACCACAGGGGGGAGATGACGTCAGGGGGCGGGCTGCTTCACGGTCTACAAGCTATACGCCACATGACGCCGTCTGGATCACATACAGCCGAAAAAGCGTTCTATCGCTCATGAATCTCCAGGGATTTAAGGGGATATCCCCAGGCACCTCTTGACCCACAGGCTGAAAAAACCGAACATTCCGCCGTTAACCGTTCCGCGGGGGGCCCCGGTAGAGGGGCTGAGATTCCACCTTATCGAGCGACTTCGTTCGAGGCCGTGGTGACCCGTTGAACCTGATCCGGGTGACACCGGCGTAGGGATCGGAACCCGAACGTTAGTCCCGTTCTTCCTTCCTGAAACCGTCCCGGGTCTCTTTGAAATCATTTTTGGAGAGGACCCCAGGATGAACCAGATACGTAAACCTGCAAATGCAGACGTGACGCACGGGCCGTTGCCGGCGTCCGAGAAATTCTACGTCGACGGTGAGCGCCTTGACGGCGTCAGAGTGCCGATGCGCAAGATTCATGTCCATGAGAGCGCGAACGAGGCGCCTCTGACGGTCTACGACACGTCCGGCATCTACACGGATCCGGCCGCCGAAATCGATATCGACGCCGGCCTGCCGCGCATCCGCGAACGCTGGATCGACGCCCGTGGCGACACCGAGCTTTACGAAGGGCGCGACGCCAAACCGGAAGACAACGGCAACGTCGGCGACGACAAGCTGGTGCCGCAGTTCGCACAGAAGAACCCGCCTCGCCGTGCCAAAAAGGGCGTTAAATCGGTGTCGCAACTGGCTTACGCGCGCCAGGGCATCATTACCCCTGAAATGGAATACGTGGCGATCCGCGAGAACATGCTGCGCGACATCGCGCCGGAAGAACTCGCGAAATTGAAAGCGGAAGCGGAGCGCTGGGGTGCCGAAATCCCCGATATTGTCACGCCCGAGTTCGTTCGTGATGAGGTTGCGCGCGGCCGCGCCATCATCCCCAACAACGTCAACCACCCGGAAACCGAGCCGATGGCGATCGGCCGAAATTTCCTGGTCAAGATTAACGCCAACATCGGCAACTCCGCCGTCACGTCGTCGGTCGCCGACGAAGTCGACAAGATGGTGTGGGCGATCCGCTGGGGTGCGGACACGGTCATGGACCTTTCGACCGGGCGCAACATTCACAATATCCGTGAATGGATCATCCGCAACTCGCCCGTGCCGATCGGCACCGTGCCGATCTACCAGGCGCTTGAGAAAGTCGACCGCGCCGAGGATCTGACGTGGGAGATCTATCGCGACACGCTGATCGAACAGGCCGAACAGGGCGTCGATTACTTCACCATCCATGCCGGTATTCGCCTCAAGCACATCCACCTGACGGCAGACCGTGTGACCGGCATCGTCAGCCGTGGCGGCTCGATCATCTCGCAGTGGTGTCTTGCGCATCACCAGGAAAGCTTCCTGTATGAACACTTCGAAGACATCTGTGATATCTGCGCATCCTATGACGTCGCCTTCTCGCTCGGTGACGGGTTCCGCCCGGGCTCGGGCGCCGACGCCAACGACGCGGCCCAGTTCGCGGAGCTTGAGACGTTGGGCGAGTTGACCAAAGTCGCCTGGGACAAGGGCTGTCAGGTGATGATCGAAGGCCCCGGCCACGTGCCGATGCACAAGATCAAGCACAACATGGAAAAGCAGCTCGCGGTCTGCGGCGAGGCGCCGTTCTACACGCTTGGCCCGCTCGTCACCGACATCGCACCTGGTTACGACCACATCACGTCCGGGATCGGCGCCGCCATGATCGGCTGGTACGGCACCGCGATGCTTTGCTACGTAACGCCGAAGGAACACCTTGGCCTTCCCGACCGTAACGACGTGAAGGAAGGGGTCGTTACCTACAAGATCGCGGCGCACGCTGCCGATCTGGCCAAGGGTCACCCGGGGGCTGCCGCGCGCGATGACGCGCTTTCAAGGGCGCGGTTTGAGTTCCGGTGGGAAGATCAGTTCAATCTGGGCCTCGACCCCGACCGGGCGCGTGACTTCCACGACCAGACCATGCCGAAGGAAGCCCAAAAAACGGCGCACTTCTGCTCGATGTGCGGGCCGAAATTCTGCGCCATGGAAATCACCAATCTGGTGCGCAGCTATTCCAACGACGGCATGAAGCAGATGGCCGAACGCTTCCAGGAAGAAGGCGGGGAACTCTACAAGGAAGAGTACCTCGACGAATCCAAGAAAGTCGCGGCACCGGGCGACGACGACTGAGGGCTAGCCCCCTCACCCGGCTCGCTCACGCTCGCCACCCTCTCCCCAAGGAAAGGGGCCGTGCCGTAGGCGTTCCCTCTCCCATCGGGAGAGGGTCAGGGTGAGGGGCATATGCCTCATTCCGACTTCGACATCACGTCGACTGTCCCCTTCCCCTCGCCGCCGAATTTCGTACACAGATACCCGATCAGCAGGCCGACGAGCGCACCCTCGACGATCAACCAGTAGGCTGAATTCAACACACTGTCCGCGCCGAAGCCCGCCGCCATCATGGCGCTCAGATCAGTATGCGCGATCAGCACGACCAACAGGTTCATCCACGCCCCCAACAACGGAGCACGGAACCACCACGGCATGGGCAGGTGAAATACCGGATGCCAGGTGACGACCCCGAACACGCCGATGATCGCACCAACGGTTGCGTACCAAAACAGGAATCCAATCCTGAGTTCCATCGGCACGGCGGGCCAGAACCACGGCAGCAAGAAAAAGCCGATGATGCCGAGCACGAAGCCGACGCCCTTGCCGATCGCGATCCTGGTAAACAGTGACGGATTTCCGAAAAGCATAATGCCCTCCTTTTCCGTAATGCGGACGCTTTCAGTTGAAAGCAATGCCACACGCTAAAAAAAAGAGCATTGAGGGAGATCAATCCCAACAACTGAATTCCCCTCACCCTGTCCCTCTCCCAAGGGAGAGGGGACCTAGCGGCCCAATCCCTCTCCCGGGGGAGAGGGTGGCGAGCAACGCGAGCCGGGTGAGGGGCTCAATTCACACGTTTGCGAAAGCGGTCTTAAACCGCACCCGGCATTCGGCCGGGTTCATGTTGCGTTTGAACTTGGTCGGTTCACCCGCCATGACGCGGAGCCACAGAAAGCGCGGCCCATCACCGGATTTCACGAACTCGGCGGCATCCTTTAGACCTGCTTCCGATGAAACCGTCAGGATGTGCTGAATGCCGAAACCTTCTGCGACCTTGGCAAGGTTGGTCCTGACTGACGTATGGCCGTCCTGGCCGCCGGTTTCGCCGTGCCCGCCGTTGTCGACACATACCACGGTCAGGTTCTTCGGCGCCTGGCTGGCGATGGTCGCCATCGAACCGATGTTCATCATCATCTCGCCGTCGCCGGCGATGACGACAACGTTACGGTCGGGTGCCCCTAAAGCCATGCCAAGCCCCATGGTCATGGCCGCACCCATGCAGCCCGCCATCGTGAACATGTTGGCGCCGTCGTTCGTCAGCGCGGCGGCGTCGCGGGCCGGGCCGGCAAGGCCGGTCACGAACAGGTAGTCATCGGGTTTCGGGAAAATCTGCGGCAATGCGCCGATGCGGTTCAAAGTAATCTCGGTCATCTATTCACCCTCCCCTTAGAAACCCTTGGCGCCGAGGAATTTCTGGCTCAGCACAAGTGCCGCCGACTTCCCGGCCTTAAATGCGGTATCCAGCGCCGCAGTCGCGGCCGCCTCCAGTTCATCGGCACGTTCAACCTTGAACACCAGCACGCCCATGGCTTCGAGGATCGGCTCAACCGCCTCACCCATCGGGTACTGCCAGGGATTCTGTTCGCCGTAATCGCCGCGCATGGAGACCATCATCAGAATCGGAAAGTTGCCGCCTTTCACGAACGACAGGAAATTCGGGCAGTTGCCGACGCCCGACGACTGCATCATCAGCACGGCCTTTGAGCCGACCAGATCGGCGCCGGCGGCCAGCGAAACACCCTCTTCCTCTGTCGTCAGCAGCACGGTGCGGGTCTCGTTGTCTTCGTCAGCCAGTTCCACCAGCCGCGCGTTGCCCGCGTCCGGGATATAGCTGAACAGCCTGACGCCCGAGTCCTTGAATTGTTTGAAGAGTGCCCGCGACCATGCGTCGTGCGGGTGCACGTTTCCGTCCATCGTTTTCAGCTCCCTAAGCTTGTTTTGGCAAATTCGCCTTATTTGTGACCGCGAGCTTAGCGCACCCACGGGAATTCTCAATGAGACATGACCATGCTAACCTTTGATATCAACGTCGAAGGGGTCAGCTGATGCGTGCATACCTGTATTCGGTCTTATTGGCCCTGGCACTCAGCTTCGCCCCCCCTTTAAACAGCGTTCAAGCCGCTGGCGATCCGGCTGTTTGTCTCAAGACCTGCATCGAAACGTACGGTTCCGACAAAAAACAGGCCTGCGCCCTGCAGTGCGGCTATGGTTCGGGGAATACGGAATCCGGTCAGGGGCGGGATTGCGGGGCCGTCTACAAGCAATGCCTGCAAAGCTGCGGATCCGATAGCAACTGCAAGTCAACGTGCCGCAAGCAGCGCACTCAATGCTTTTAGGTGAATGCTATTTCGCTTTCATCATGGCGCGGCATTTTTCGGCCAACTCTGCTTCCGAGGCGTCGTTCAACGGCTTCCCGTTAAAAGTCATCGCGCCGGTATTGATGTTGTAGCGGACCGTCCCGACGTTCAACGTCATCCCGGCGCTTTTCGAAACCGTCTCCATCGCCTCTAAAGCAGCCGTGTCCGCAGTCGCTGAATCCGTCGCCGCCTGTGATGCCTCGATGAGCGCCGCCGAGGTGTCCGCGGTCGCCGCCGAAACGGCATCCGCATCCAGTCCCGCCGCCGCCGCCGTCGCCTCTGCGGCCGCCAACGCTGATTGCGCCCCGGCAAGCGCCCCCGTCACATCGTCGGACGTCGCAGCGGATTGGGTCGAATTGTAAGCAGTTTGGGTCGTCGCAAGCCCAGCCGCCGCCGCATCCGCTTCGGCCTGCGCCGATGTGGCCGCAGCGGCGAGATCAGTGTCGTTGGGGGCGGCTTCGGAAGCGGCGGCTGCGGCTTCCGCCGCAGCGACGGCATCGTCATAGACCGCTTGCGCTTCCGTGACGGCGGTCTCCGCCGATGAGACGGCGGCATTTGTCGCAGCGACCGAACGTTCCGCCGCGATGGCAGCTGCCTTATCCGCCGCCAACTGTTCTTCCGGTCCATCTAGATAAGCGGTCAGGTCCTTGGTGATGTTGAATTCGAAGACGTCAGGTAACGGGATGCTAAAACCGCCGCCCACGTCTGCCGACGTCACCGGGTTGCCGCGCACGTCTACCCCGGGTTTGTAAGCGACATCAGCCGCCGGTTGGTGACGGATAATCCGCTTGCAGTCCTTCTTGGTGATCCGGACTTTTGGCGGCGATGCAGGGCTTTGCTCAACACCTTGAGCCAGCGCTGAATTTCGGGCAGATATACTGCCCCCCATTCCAACGACGAGTAAGGTCGCGAATCCGATCCTGGTTAATTGTCTCGCGCTCGACACGATCGGTTCCCCACAAGAGTCTTTCAACTTTGAGTTTATCGTCATTTTCATTGTTGGGCGATTCGGTGATAAAATGGTTAACAACGCGTCAATTTATGAGCGATGCACGAAATGAATTTCTCAATCCCCAGGATAGGGCTTAATGGGACATCTTCTGCCGCCAAGTATTAGCGGCAATCTTCGATACCGGTTCATCGTGCTTTCCGTACCGATCGCGCTTGCGATCAGTGCATCTTTGCTGTTCGTTTTCTGGCTTCTGGCGCAAAACCTCGTCGACGAGCTAGGGGCGCGGATTTCAGCTGACCAGGTTCTTCTCGACCGGGCCCGCGCAGCATTGCCGCTTAACCGTGAATACGCATTGGCGGTAGCGCTGTCACAAGATCCTACCATCGCCGAACTTGCAAAAACGCCACATGACGAGGCGGCCCGAGCCCGCGGCTTCGATACGCTCGAGCGATTTCGATCCATGTTTCGTGACGGCAACTATTTCTTTGTTCCGGACACAACGAAGGAATTCCATTTCAAAGACAGACCGGATGCCGCCCCGTCCTCTCTCGTAAAGTATACCCTGGCCAAATCGAATCCCGATGACGCTTGGTACTTCAGCACCATCGCGCTTTCCGGTATTTGCTATCTCAACATCGATTTCGATCGGGCCATTCGCGAGACGAAAGTCTGGTTCAATTGCAATATTCGCGATCGGGATACCGACGATGTGCTAGGTATTGTCGGCACCGGCATCGACCTAACGGCATTCATCGATCAACTGCAGCAAAGTCAGCCCGATGGGGTGACGACGATCTATGTCGATGAAGACGGCGCGATACAAGCACATCCAAATGTCGACCTGATCGAGCATGACGCGCTCACCAAACCAGACAATCTGAAAAACACGATTTTCAACATTCTCGATAACGATGAAGACCGGGAACGGCTGAAGCAGGCCCTGATCGACGCAAGAGCCCGCCCGGACAAAGCAACGACGGTTGCCGTATCGAGTGATGGGCGCGACGTCCTGGTGGGCGCCACTTTCATGCCACAGATCAACTGGTTCAGTATATCCGTGATCGAACTCAGGACATTCGTCCTCGGTCATTATTTCATCCCGTTGGCGATATTGGTCACTTTGGCGGTTCTGGTAAGCCTGACGGCCCTCGGCATTGCGCTGGACAAGATCGTTTTGAAGCGCATCGACCGGCTCGACCGAGCCGTCAACGCATTCAAAGACGGAGAGTCTGCCGGTGTTGAAGAACCCGGCGATGCCACGCCCGATCAACTCGACCGATTGCGGCTCAACTTCAACGAAATGGCCGAGACGGTCACAGCGCACACAACCGCCCTTTCCGAGGAAGTCGCAGAGAGAACTCAAGAACTACAACAAAAGCACGACGAACTGCTGACGCTCAACCGGCAAAAGGACAAATTTTTCTCGATCATCGCGCACGACCTGATCGGTCCCTTCAGCTCGCTAATCGGCGTCTCCGACTATCTAAAAAATCGTGCGGAACATCTTTCCAGAGAAAAAATCGTCGAATACAGCGGCGACCTCAACGACGCGGCCACCAACCTACACCAACTTCTGGAAAACCTCCTGGCGTGGAGCCGGCTGCAACAAGGCGACCTGCGATTCGCACCGGTGGCTACGGATTTGCCCACTTTGCTAACGGAAACCGCAAGTCTTCTACGCCCGATGATAGAGCAGAAATCGATCGATCTCGTACTTGATCTCCCCGGTCAATTCGTCGCGACAGTGGACCCGAACATGATCGAGACCATCGTCCGCAACCTTATCGGAAACGCGCTGAAGTTCTCGAACGCCGGGAGCCGCATCAAACTGTCGCTTACACGGTCGGGGGATAGCGCCTGCATTTCCGTCAGCGATCAGGGCATCGGTATCCCTCGGGAAATCCTTGAAAAACTGCTTGATCTAGGTGCCAGCACGTCACGCAAGGGGACCGCCGGCGAGACCGGTACCGGCTTGGGCCTGCAGTTGTGCATGGAAATGATCGAGCTTCACGGTGGCGGCCTGAAAATCGAGAGCGAGCAAGGAAAAGGCTCCACGTTCTACATCTATTTCCCGATAAACTCCGGCCATTCTGAAAGCTGAGATGCCCCATGAGGCTGGTAAGCACGTCTTCCCTCTTTTCATTCCACGCACAATCAAGTATCAGACCTCATGTCTGACATCACCCAGCATCACGACCGTATTCTGATCGTCGATTTCGGCTCGCAGGTGACACAGCTCATCGCGCGCCGGGTCCGTGAATCCGGCGTCTACTGCGAGATCCACCCTTTCAACGCGGTCACCGAAGCTTCCCTCAAGGAATTCGCGCCCAAGGGCATTATCCTCTCCGGCGGCCCTGCCAGCGTGCACGAAGCGACGACACCCCGCGCGCCTGACGCCGTATTTCAGATGGGCGTGCCGGTGTTCGGAATCTGTTACGGCGAGCAGACCATGGTGCAACAGATGGGCGGGCAGGTTCAGCCTTCCACGCACCGCGAGTTCGGCCGCGCGTTTGTCGAGATTACGGCAGAGAGCTGCCTGTTCGAGGGGGTTTGGAAACCCGGTGAGAAGCATCAGGTCTGGATGAGCCACGGTGACCGTATCGATGCGATCCCGGAAGGGTTCAATGTCGTCGGCGTTTCGGACGGCTCGCCGTTTGCCATTATCGCCGACGAAGCGCGCCAGCTTTTCGGCGTGCAATTCCACCCGGAAGTGATGCACACCCCCGACGGTCACAAGCTGCTTAAAAATTTCACGCATCAAATCTGCGGCGCCAAGGGTGACTGGACCATGGCGTCGTTCAAGGACGAAGCGATTGCGAAGGTCCGCTATCAGGTAGGTTCGGGCCGCGTGATCTGCGGGCTTTCCGGGGGCGTAGACAGTTCCGTCGTCGCCGTTCTTCTGCACGAAGCCATCGGCGACCAATTGACCTGCGTGTTCGTCGATCATGGTCTGATGCGTGCGAACGAGGCAGACGAAGTCGTGTCGCTTTTCCGCGATCACTACAACATCCCGCTGGTTCACAAGAATGCGGAAGACCTGTTCCTGGGCGAACTTGAGGGTGTTTCCGACCCGGAAGTGAAACGTAAGACCATCGGCAGGCTATTCATCGACGTGTTCGAGGAGGAAGCGAAAAAAGTCGGCGGCGCAGACTTCCTGGCGCAGGGCACGCTCTACCCGGACGTAATCGAGTCCGTTTCTTTTACGGGCGGCCCGAGTGTCACCATCAAGTCGCATCATAACGTTGGCGGCCTGCCGGAACGTATGAACATGAAGCTGGTCGAACCGCTTCGGGAATTGTTCAAGGACGAAGTCCGTGCACTCGGCCGCGAGTTGGGCCTACCCGACAGCTTCGTCGGCCGTCACCCGTTCCCTGGACCGGGTCTCGCGATCCGGGTGCCTGGCGTGATCACCAAGGATCGCCTCGATATCCTGCGTGCCGCCGACAAGATCTATCTTGAGGAAATCCGTAACGCCGGTCTTTACGACACAATCTGGCAGGCGTTCGCGGTATTGCTGCCGGTGCAGACCGTCGGCGTAATGGGCGATGCACGGACGTATGACTTCGTCTGCGCGCTCAGGGCCGTGACATCCACGGACGGCATGACGGCCGACTATTTCCCCTTCGATCATGAGTTTCTGGGCCGCGTCTCGAGCCGCATCGTCAACGAGGTGAAGGGTATCAACCGGGTCGTCTATGACGTTACGTCGAAGCCACCCGGCACCATCGAGTGGGAATAAGCCACCGGTAACGGAAAAGGGGTTCAGACATGACCTTCCTCATTGCAGGCCTGATCGTTTTCTTCGGGATTCATGTCTTTCCCTTGTTCCCCGCGCATCGTGACGCCGCAATCGCAAAGCTTGGAATACAAGGATACCGGGGGACTTTCGCGCTTGTCGCCGCGATCGGACTCGGTTTGATGATTTACGGTTACGGGACGGCCGAAAGGACGTTTCTCTGGGCGCCGCCCGAGGGCGCCCGTCACCTCGCGTATGCGGTCGTTCCGATTGCACTCTGTCTCGCTATCGCTGCCGAAATCAAAAGCAATATCAAGCGCTTGACGCCACATCCGATGCTGTGGGGCGTGGTGCTGTGGGCGGCGGTGCATCTGCTGAACAACGGCGACGTGGAATCTCTTCTGCTGTTCGGCGGGTTCCTAGCCTATTCGCTGCTCGCCATGATCTCCGCAAACCGGCGCGGCGCAAGACCTTCAGCCGATAAGCGCGCAGTGTGGCGCGATGCCGTGGCGGTCATCGGCGGACTTGCTGTGGCGGGAGCGGTCGCACATTTCCACGCGACATTATTCGGTGTCGCCGTGATATGAAGCCGGTCCGGCTCAATATCGGTTGCGGCATGGCCGTGACGGAGGGTTGGGTCAACTACGACAACTCTCTGTCAGTAAGGCTTGCCGGATATCCGGGCGGTGTCGCAATGTTGCTGAAAGCGATGCGTCTCGTCGGCGGCGAGCAGGCCGGTTACATCGATTACTGCCGCCGGAACGATGTCCGGCACTGCAATGCCGTGAAGCGAATTCCCCATACGGATCAAAGCGTTGACGTGATTTACACGTCGCACATGCTGGAGCATCTGGACCGCACCGATGCGGCCCGCTTCCTGAGCGAGGCGCGACGCGTGTTGAAGACCGGCGGCACGATCCGAACCGCCGTTCCCGATCTCGGAAAAGCCGTTGATTCATATAAAGAAAACGGCGACTCCGACGCGTTCATGGAGAGCATCTTAGTGGCCGCGCCGCCGCTCCGGACCTTCGGCGACAAGCTCAAGCTCCTGGCCACCGGGTATCGGCATCACCAGTGGATGTACGACGGCAACTCTCTACTCAAGCTATTGAACGAGAACGATTTTTCCAACCCTGAAATCCTCGCTGCGGGGGAAACGACGATCCCGGACCCGGGCGCCCTCGACCTTCGTGAGCGCGCCGATGGGAGCGTTTACGTGGAGGCGAAAAAGCCATGAAGGCAGTCCTGCAGCGGGTCCTGAAAGCCAATGTCACCGTGGGTTCGGAGGTTGTCGGTAAGATCGATAAAGGGATCGCGGTGCTGATCTGCGCCGAGGCCGGCGACAGCGACGACGAGGCGCGCCGCTTTGCGCATAAAGTTGCAAAAATGCGCATATTTTCCGACGCGGACGGCAAAACCAACCTCGATATTAACCAAATCAGCGGCGAAATACTCGCGATCAGCCAGTTCACCCTCGCCGCCCAGTGGACCAAGGGCAACCGCCCCGGTTTTTCCCATGCCGAAGCGCCGGAGCGGGCAAAATTTCTTTACGATCTTTTCTGTGAGACATTGCGCGACGACGGCGTCCACGTCGAAACGGGAATCTTCGCCGCCGAGATGAAAGTCGACCTGATCAACGACGGCCCCTTCACCATCGTGATGGACAGCCGCGACACGTAGGCGAGTATCCCGACTTTCATCGATCAGTTATCTGGCACATTCACTTCCTCAACACGGATGGTGCCGGACAGATTTTCGATCATCGCCCCACCCTCGTGCACACGGCCCAATTCATAAAGACCGTCCGCCGGGCGGAAGTCGTCGAAGAACATCACGACATTTCCCCACGGCGCGTAATAAGCCAATAAGCCCGCCGTGACGTTTTCCGCGAGGGGCGTAACGGTGGTGTCGAGTTTCCTGGGCGGATAGAAGATCTTCTCGATCCCGCCGTAATTCTCGACCGCGATCTCGAGGGGGAGTTGCGCCACGAGATCCATCGCCGCACGGCTTTCGTTCAATGCAAACGTGACGTCTTGCCCGTTCGCTTGCACACGTATCCGCATAATGGTGCTCTTTCCGGTTCGATTGGTTTCGGCGGCCTGGATAAGATTGTCCGCCCTCAACATCGTCGGTATCGCGAACACAGCCGCAATGACGAAAGCGACGATCATAAATCGATGGGAAACACGGCTCATGAAAT
This sequence comes from Rhodospirillales bacterium, assembly GCA_017644185.1. GTDB lineage: Bacteria > Pseudomonadota > Alphaproteobacteria > Rhodospirillales > Casp-alpha2 > UBA4479. The sequence continues at coordinate 426,814 of JAEPMA010000001.1, read as the reverse complement.
CCACCTATTGATCAAATCCATCGGCAAGAGAACACCCCGAACGCCATCCGGATCAAGCCGATCCGCGACAACGCCGGGGTGCCCACGCCACCGATTTTCTTACTTCGCCCGTTTCTTGAGCACCTCGCTCAACAGCGCCGAAGCGGCCTCGCCTTCTTCGACACCGACTTTCGACTTCAGCACGACAATGAAATCCTTCATCTGCGCTTCGCTGATACCGGTGTTCATCGCCGCCCCCAGGTGATAGCGCAGCTGACCACCCGTCCCGGGGAGATTGGCAAGCGCGCCGATGGTCGCCAGCTCGCGTTGCTGATGATCGAGCACATCGCGCACGAAGATGTCGGCGAACAGATGCTCCTTCAGAAACGTGTCGATAACCGGCGAGAACGTCTGCCACGCCGACGGCGGCGGCACCTCGTCCAACCCCGAAAGCTTGGCCCGAACCTTGGCACCGTACTCGTCACGGTTCAGGTCGGCCGGGACCGGGCTGGCTTCCCTACCCACCTCATCGGTGATGCCTTTGGATTCCCGTTCCTTCAGCACCCCCATCAGGGCGAAGATGCCGTTCAGGCTGCGCGGGAACCCCGCATAGGCGTACATCTGTACGAGGATTTCCTTGGTCTCGTTCACCGTCAGTCCGGCATCGAGCCCGGTGTTCAACGCTCCCTTCAGCTTTTCCATCTCACCGCTCGCGGTGAAGGCCGCGATGGTGATGATGCTTTGCTCTTTCGGGGTCAGCGACGTCACTTCAGTCGAGGCATGCGCCGTCGAAACGCCGAGAACACCGAATACGAAGGTGAGAACCGCTACGGATTTTTTCATGGTCGCGATCATGGCTCACTCTCCCTTGTACTGGGCGTCGGTGACGTGTTCGTCCCAGACGACGTTCTCACCGTCGCTGTAACCGGTAACGACAAGGTGCGTCATCGCGATATCCGGGGCTGCGCCGTGCCAGTGCTTGACGCCCGGCGGGCACCAGATCACGTCACCGGCCTTGATCTCTTCGATCTTTCCATCAGCCGTCCCCGTTCGCCCGACACCCGACGTCACGATGATGTGTTGGCCGCCCGGATGAAGATGCCAGGCCGAACGTGCACCCGGCTCGAACGTTACATAGGCACCGGAATAGCGCGCCGTCTCGTTCGCCGGGAACAAGGGATCGATCCGCGCATCCCCGGTGAAGAATTTCTCGGGCCCTTTGATCGAAGCTTGCGATCCAAGCTTGGTGATCTTCTGGCCATGCGAATGATCATCCGCACTGGCTGCACCGGCAGTCAGGACGCTCACGGTCAATGCTGCCGCGGCGCCAAGTTTCGGAAGTCGCTTTGTCATGTTCGATTCCTTTCTCTCGATGGTTCGATTGATGTGGTTACTGCGGCTGAACGGTCGGCCGGAACAGGATCTCGTTGACGTCGACGTCGTCCGGCTGGGAGATCGCGAAGGCAACCATGTTGGCCATGGTGTTGGCCGGCACGCCGATTTCGTTCACGACGTCCGTCACATTTTCGGCCAGACCCGGTTCGGTGATATGGCTGGTCAGTTCGGTTTTTACGGCCCCGGGGGAAATCGTGGTGACGCGGATGTTGTAGTCCTTCACTTCTTGGCGGAGCCCCTCCGAAATGGCGCGGACGGCATGCTTGGTGGCGCAATAGACCGCACCCGTCGCAACGACCTTGTGGCCGTAAACGGACGAGACGTTGATGACCTGACCGGACTTCTGTTCTTTCATGTACGGAAGCGCCGCGGCGATGCCGTACAGCGTGCCCTTCATGTTGACGTCGATCATCTGGTCCCACTCGCCGATCCGCAGGCTTTCCAGCGGCGACAGCGGCATCAGGCCGGCGTTGTTGAAGATCACGTCGACACGTCCGAATTTTTCCTTCGCGGTGTCGACGAGACGCTGCACATCCTCCAACTTGGTGACGTCGGTCACGACCGCGACCGCTTTCCCGCCCGCGTCGGTGATATCCTTTACCACGGCGTCCAGTTTGTCGGCACGGCGCGCACCAAGTACGACCTTCGCGCCCTTTGCGGCCAGGTCTCGTGCGGTCGCTTCGCCCATGCCGCTGGACGCGCCGGTGATCACGATGACCTTGTTTTCGATGTTGTTGCTCATTTCAATTCTTGCTCCTTAACTTCGTGCCGAGTCATTCGGCGGATTTCATCGCATCGAGGGTGAAGACGTAGTCGTTCGATGCCTGCGATTTGTGGCAGGCGAAACAGCGCGCCAGGTCTTCGTCCCGGTTGACGGATTTGTCGGCGTTGAAGGCCTGGAATTCCCATTCGCCGTTCCTTTGCGCCGGCGGATACTCGGCACCCCAGCCCGTCCGTTTCTCCATCACGACGTAGCGGAAGATCTTCCCTTCCCGGTAATCGACCAGCGTGATGACGGTGCCGCTGGGCATGGGCTCCCCGTTCTTGACGGCATCGATGGTGTCCCGGCTCACATACATGTCTTCGCGGATCCCACCGCGATGGACCGTCGTGTAGTGGACGCCCGCTTCGAAATTCTCCGGGAACAGAACTTTGTCGCCACCCGCGTGAGCGAACCCGCTGCCGGTTACGGCGGCGCAGAACAAAGCCGATACGCCGAGATACTTCGATACGCGTCTCATATGTCACCTCTCACGCCGGGGTTCGTTTCGGGCACCTGCACCCGACGCCAGGACATTACGTCGGTTGTTGCATCGACCGTTAGACTGATCCTCTCGATTTCTTGCCTAATCCTCCTGCATACAAGAGAAGCGTATTGCCCGGCCCGAGCACCCGGTGATAGGTTTCCAGACAACGAACAAACGTTTTGCTGTTTGAATACGAGGAAAACCAATGGCCACAGCCCATCCGCCGCAGCAGCATCAAGTAAAGGCCGGAACCCTCAGCTCGTTCCCGCTGGCGGGTCCGATTGCCCAATGGACCGAGGGGCAGAATGCCGTTGAAACGCAGGTTCCGGGCCTGACCCTGCACCGGTGGGAAACCCCCACCGATCCGACGAGTTATTTTCTCGGCCCCAGCATCTGCCTGATCGCGCAGGGACGGAAACGCCTCATGCTCGGCGACGAGGTGTTCATTTACGACGCGCACCAGTTCCTGATCACCTCCGTCGACCTGCCGGTCGTCGCGCAGATCATCGAGGCGAGCGCGGACAAGCCGTATCTCGGCCTGACCTTGTCGCTGGATCTACGCTCAATCGCGCAGTTCATCGTCAGCAACGAGGTGCCGCCGGCGGCTTCAAACAAGGATCGGCTCGGGATCGCCGTCGGCGAGGTTTCACAACCGTTGCTGGATGCGTTCCAGCGGCTTCTTGGTTTGCTCGACAATCCCGAAGACATTTCCGCACTCGCCCCGTTGGTCAAACAAGAGATCGCGTATCGCTTGTTGGCGAGCGATCAGGGCGCGCGGTTGCGGCGCATGACGTCGATGGATACGCAGAATTACCAGATCGCGCGGTCGATTGACTGGCTGAAGGATAACTTCGACGCATCCATCCGCGTCGAAGACCTCGCCGCCCGGGCCGGCATGAGCGCGTCGGCCTTTCACAACCACTTCCGCTCGATGACGGCGATGAGCCCGTTACAGTACCAAAAAAAGATGCGCCTGACCGAGGCCCGGCGACTGATGCTGACCGAACACATGGATGCATCAACGGCCGCGTTCGAGGTCGGCTATGAGAGCCCGTCGCAGTTCAGCCGGGAATACAGCCGCCAATTCGGCGCCCCGCCGTCGCGCGACATCAAGAACCTGACGGAAGTGACGTCTGGATAGATTTACGGCGGGTTTGCCAGCCGCTCAGCCCATGCGTTCGCGCAGCAGCGCCAGCAGTTGACGCAACTCGCGTTCCATGGCCGGTTGCGGGCCCTTGAGGTCTTGCTTGAAGACCGCCCGCATGGCGAGGATGTGCACCTTCACGACTTCCGATTCAGGACCGGTCAGCTTCTTACGGCCTTCGAGAAACTTGCAGAGCGAATCCCCGATCGTGGAAATCAACTGAAAGCCGAAGCTGCCCCCCTCGCCCCTGATCGAATGGGCGATCTCGAACATTTTCAGAATCTGCCGTGGGCTGCCGCCGTTCCGTGAATCCTCGTACGCCTTCCATAACGCGGTCAGATCGTCGACCGCCCAACCCTGATAGTTGTCGATCAGGTCTTCGGCAGCGTTGAGGGCACGCAGGATCGCCTGCTCGGGCGACGGCCCACCGGTCTTGCGGATCTTTCGCCCGAGCGGGTTGGGCGGCTCAAACTTCTGCGCTTTATCGGCCATGCTTATGAATTGTCCTATTGCGCGTCACGGCGCCGTTCGACGCCCATGTAGGGTTCGGACCGGCGCTTGGCGCGGCGGTCGGGACCGAAAAACTTGCCGACGCGAACGAACGGCCGCTGGTCGTCGATCACAGTGCACAACCTTCTGTAAAGCGCGGCAGCGGAAATCGGCTTGGCAAGAAACGCCGTCACGCCGGCGTCACGTGCCTGCTTGACCCGATGCAATTCAGTGAATCCGGTCAGCATGATGATAGGAAGGTAGGGGTTCGGGCTTTCCATATCCATACGAATTTTCCGAACCAGGTCCAAACCGTCGGTCGGCGGCATGCGCCAGTCGGTAATGACGATATCGGGTTCAAGTTGGGTCACCAGCTCATAGGCTTCGTTGGCGTCACCAGCCTCGTACATCTCCTTGACCCCGAAACCGAGCAGGAAGCTCTTGATGAGCGAGCGCATAGGGCGGCTGTCGTCGGCCACCAGCACTTTCATCGATTCGAAGTCGTAACCGGACATCGGCGTCCCAATTTCCTCACCCGGGCGTCAGGATAGACCCAACCACCCCGAATTCCCACACCAATCCAACGCACTAGTGGCGTCAAAGCGCGCGCACACTATATAAAGAGCGCACGAACTGCAACGTGAGACCGCCATGCGAAACAGGCTCCCCGGTCCGGGTGCGATGAACCCGGCCGGCGAATGGACGACCGTCAAGACACTGCTGCCGTATTTGTGGCCTGCCGGAGAAACCGGCCTGCGCATCCGTGTGGTCGTCGCCATGGCATTGCTCGTCGCCGCCAAGGCGACCAACGTCTCGGTCCCCATTTTTTACAAACAAGCTGTCGATATCCTGACAGCGAAGGGGAATGTCGACGCCCTGATCAGCGTACCGGTCGCCCTTGTCGTCGCTTACGGGCTGTGCCGCGTCGGCGCGCTCATGTTCGGCGAGTTGCGGGACGCCGTTTTTACGCGGGTCGCGCAGCGGGCAATCCGGCGCGCCGGGCTTAAAACGTTCCGCCACCTCCATCATCTCTCGCTCCGGTTTCATCTCGAGCGTAAGACCGGCGGTGTCGCCCGCGCCGTCGAACGGGGGACGGCGGGGATCGAATTTCTTCTCCGTTTCATGTTGTTCAACGTCTTGCCGACATTGCTGGAAGTTCTGCTGGTATGCGGGATTCTCTGGCATCTGTACGGCTTCCAGTACGCGGCGCTGACGTTCGGGGTACTGTTCGTCTATATCGCCTGGACCCTTCTTATCACCGAATGGCGGCTCAAGTTCCGCCGCGCCATGAACGAAACGGACAGCGAAGCGAACACCCGCGCCATCGACAGTCTTTTAAATTTTGAGACCGTCAAATACTTCGGCAACGAAGACCACGAAGCCAACCGCTTCGACAGCGCGCTTCAACGTTACGAAGCCGCCGCCGTCAAAAGCGGCTCGTCGCTGGCGCTTTTGAACATCGGTCAGGGGGTGATCATCTCGGTCGGCGTCGTGATCGCCATGGTCATGGCGGGGTACGGCGTCCGGGACGGCTCGATGACCGTCGGCGATTTCGTTCTGGTGAACTCTTATCTCATCCAGATTTTCATGCCGTTGAATTTTCTGGGGTTCGTCTATCGCGAGATCAAACGCTCGCTCACCGATCTCGAAGAGATGTTCGAGCTGTTGGGGGAGCCCGCCGAGATCGCCGACAAGCCTGATGCCCGTCCGCTCAGGGACGGACCCGGACGGGTCGAATTCAGAAATGTCGAATTCGCTTACGACGACCGCCGGCCGATCCTGAAGAACGTGTCGTTCACCGTCCCCGCGGGGAAGAAACTCGCCATCGTCGGCCCGTCCGGATCGGGGAAGTCGACGATCTCGCGCATCCTCTATCGGTTCTATGACGTCGGTTCGGGCAGCGTAACCATCGACGGCGACGACGTCGCGGAGGTGACGCAGAAATCGCTCAGGGCCGCCATCGGCATCGTCCCGCAGGACACCGTCCTTTTCAACGACACCATCTATTACAACATCGCCTACGGCCGGCCGGGCGCCGCCCCCGCCGAAGTCGAGCAGGCCGCCCGTCAGGCGCGCATCCACGACTTCATCATGAGCCTGCCGGACGGCTATCAGTCGAAAGTCGGCGAACGGGGGTTGAAGTTGTCCGGCGGCGAAAAACAGCGCGTCGCCATCGCGCGAACGATATTGAAGGACCCGCGCATCCTGGTGTTCGACGAAGCGACGTCCGCGCTCGACAGCCGCACCGAGCAGGAGATCCTCGCCAGTTTTAAGGACGTCTCCGCCGACCGCACCACGATCACCATCGCGCACCGGCTCTCGACCGTCATCGACGCCGATGAAATCCTCGTCTTATTGGATGGAGAGATCGTCGAACGCGGCACCCATAAGAACCTGCTCGATCAGCAAGGCACCTACGCCGACATGTGGGAACGCCAACAGGAAGCGAAAGAAGCGGCGGCGAAGCTCGATCGGCTCAACGTCGGGGAATAACCCCTCACCCGGCGCTCCGCGCCACCCTCTCCCAGGGGAGAGGGGTTGTGCGGCATGGGTCCCCTCTCCCTTGGGAGAGGGACAGGGTGAGGGGCGGCGGGTTTTCTGTTAGGGTTGCATTCATGCACCTGACCGCCCTCCCCTACTATATCGCCGCCGCGATCGCCGAGATCGGCGGATGTTTCGCGTTCTGGGCGTGGCTCAGGCTCGGGAAGCCGGTTTTGTGGGTGATCCCGGGCGTGCTCGCGCTGATCGCGTTCGCGTGGCTTTTAACGCGTGTCGACGCCCAGTTCGCGGGCCGTGCCTACGCGGCCTATGGGGGGATCTACATCCTCGCCAGCATGGGCTGGATGTGGCTGGTCGAGGGCGCCAAGCCCGACCGTTGGGACGGTTTCGGGGTGATGCTGTGCGTCATCGGCGCGCTCGTTATCCTGTTCGGCCCGAGGGCGGGATAACCCCTTTCAGCATTCGTTAACCGGCCGGACGCTATCTTTAGGACGGATCAACGGGTCCGATTCGCGCATCGCGCGCGGACGGCCCGCCACCGAGAACGGCAAGAATGCCGCGCCTAACAGAATGTTTGATGGAGTTTCGGGCATGATCACCCACCGCTTTCAATTGGCGTGCGCCGTGGCGATGACAGGCGTCTTGCTGAACCTCGGCGCGCATGCCCAGCAACGCCCCCCATTACGCCCCATGTCGATCAGCGAATGGCTGCAGGCGGAGAGCAACAACGCCAACATGCAGCGCGCCCGAGAGGAATACGAGCGCGCACGTTTCGGCACCGCTTCCCCGCAACCTCAATATCAGCAGCCGCAGCCGACGTATCAGCAGCCCTATTATCCGGAGCAGGCCCAAATCCCTCAGTCGGCGCCCCAGGCCGCGCCGCAAACACCGGTCCAGCCGCAACCGCTCTCGCCCGGTCAAGCGCCCGCGTACCAGCAGCCCCAGTACCAGCAGCAGTACCAGCCCCAGTACCAGCCCCAGTACCAGCAGCCGCAGCCCTATCCCTATCAAGCCCAGCCCGGCGGGCAGTTACCGCAGCAGCCGAGCCAACCCAACACCTATCAGGCGCCGCCGAACGCGGTCTCCAAGATCGAACGCGACATGCAGGAGATCACGCCCGCCAGTTCCACCGACCGCGGCTATTACATCGCCGGTCATCTGGGGTGGTCGATGGCCGCGGATGCGAAATTCGAGTCCGCGACCAACAGTACCGAGCCCGCGACATCCCTGTTCGCGTTCCAAGGCGAAGGCGCATACGGCTATAAATTTGCGAACGGCATCAGCTTCGAGCTAGCGGGCAACTATAACTACGCCGAATTCGACGACACGGACGGCTACGCGTCGGTTTTCGGCGTCATGCCCAACGCCAAGGTCGAATTCGACATCGGCCATGCGGTGCAACCTTACGTCACCGGCGGCCTCGGCTTCGGGCTCCTCAACGCCGAGGATCCGTCCGCGACGGTCACCGGCTCGGACAGCGGCCTCGTGCTCGCCTACCAACTCGGGTTCGGAGCGATGTATCCGGTCAACCTGCAGACCTCTCTGGATTTCGGATATCGCTATTTTGGGACATCAGAAGCGGACCTCGACCTCAACGGCACCGACTACACCGCCGATTACGGCAGCCATACCCTGATGTTGGGCCTGCGCCACCAGCTTTAAAACACAACGAACAAAAGAATCCCAATGCAGCATTCCGCCCTAGACCCCGGCCTTCGCCGGGGCGACGAGGACGTCTGCACCAAGCCGATGCCGTTCCGGCGCCGGGCGGAATCCAGCCCACCTGTCGCAACTTGCGTCCCTGCTGTTGCGGGGATGACTGAAGCGTTTGCAGAGACAGCGGATACAAGAACCATCGTCGTCCTGAACTTGATTCAGGACCCATGAGTGGCGAGCAGCGCAAATGACATGATGGACCCTGAATCGAGTTCAGGGTGACGGTTTGCTTTGAGAGACTTCAGCGAACGATCCAGCCGCCGCCGAGCACCCGGTCGGCGTCATAGACCACGCACGCCTGGCCCGGCGCGACGCCGGGTTGCGGTTCGTCGAAACGGACGCGGACCTCGCCGTCCTCAACATAAATACCGGCGCCCACCGGGTCGGTGGTCGAGCGGACCTTCACCTTGACGGGGCGCGGCTGTTCGTCGAGCGCACGGGCATCCAGCCAGTTCAGTTCGGAAACGCCGATCTCGGCGCACAGCAAGGCTTCCTTGGGGCCGACGACGACGCTCTTGGTGTCGGCGTCGATCCGGACGACATAGAGCGGCTCACCGGTGGCGATGCCCAGCCCCTTCCGCTGGCCGACGGTGAAGTTGATGATCCCGTCATGATCGCCGAGGACATTCCCGCTCATATCGACAATGTGACCGGGATCGAGCGCCCCGGGCCTGAGCCGTTCGACGACGCGCGCGTAAGACCCGTTGGGCACGAAGCAGATGTCCATGCTTTCGGGCTTTTCGGCGACGGGAAGATTGAAGCGCTGCGCATGTGCGCGCGTTTCGGATTTATCCATGCCCCCTAATGGGAAGCGCAGGAAATCGAGCTGCGGGCCGGTGGTCGCGAACAGGAAGTAGCTCTGGTCCTTCGACTTATCGACGGCACGGTGCAGTTCCGAGCCATTGTCGCCCGCAAGGCGGCGGACATAGTGGCCGGTGACCATCGCTTCCGCGCCCAGATCCCTGGCCGTTGTCAGAAGATCCTTGAACTTCACCGTCTGATTGCAGCGCACGCACGGGATAGGGGTTTCGCCGCGCAGATAGGTGTCGGCGAAATCTTCCATCACCTGCTCGCGGAATCGGCTTTCGTAGTCGAGGACGTAGTGCGGAATACCCAACGTATCTGCGACCCTTTTCGCGTCGTAGATATCCTGACCCGCGCAGCAGGCGCCTTTTTTCTGCACCGCCTCGCCGTGGTCATATAGCTGCAGTGTCACGCCCACCACGTCGTAGCCTGCTTCCGCCATCAGCGCGGCGGTGACGGAGCTGTCCACCCCACCCGACATGGCGACGACGACGCGCGTGTCGGCGGGCGCCTTGGATGCGTCGATCAGATTTGAAAAATCGGTGCTCATTTGCCGGGAATATACGCTTTCCGGGCGTGATCTCAAGGGGTGCGAACCTCTTAGACACCAGCCGCCGCCCTGAACTCGATTCAGGGCCCATCGGCCCCGGCACAGCATCCCGGACACGGGTTGCGCTCGATACTGGATTCCGGCCTACGCCGGAATGACGTCATCTCCGGAACCGTAAACCGTCACCCCGGCGAAGGCCGGGGTCCAGTCGGTCCGTATTTCCGGGCTCCCGCCTCTGCGGGAATGACACGTCATCCTCAATGATGCTCGCGCAGGTCCTCGAGCGCTTTCAGCGAAAGCGAGCGGAAATCGCGCCGGTAAAGCATGTAGATGACGACCACGGTCGACGCGACGAGAAGCATCGGGTGCAGGAACCATGGCAACAGCCCCAGCCCGAAGGCATAGGCGCGCGTCCCGAGATTGAGATTATGCTGGGCGCGCTGCAGAAAGCGCGCCATGTGCGCCGGGTATTCCTTGAGGATACGGTCATCGCAGTCTTTCGTCTGCGGGGCCGCACCGAGCAGAACAAGCATGTTATTGAACAGCCTGACCGCCCACACGAACTTGAAGAACGCGAAAACGAAAATAGCGGCGAGGAAGATCAGCTGGATTTCCATCAGGCCGCGCGATGCGGGACGCCCGAAAGGCAAACCGGCGATGATCTCGCGGACGTTTTCGATCTGCCCCAGCATCGCCAGCGCCCCCGCCATCAAAAGGATCGTCGTCGAAGCGAACATCATCGACGAGCGCACGAACGAGACGGTAATATTAACGTCCGGCATGCGGTTTTCGCGTTCCAGCATGCGTTCCATCCACCTGAGACGGTAATCGTTCATGACGACAGCGACCGGCCTGTGGGAGAGCGCGAGACGGTCGGCATAAAGTGAATATCCAATCCACCCCGCGACATAAATCAGCAACGCACTGACATCAAAAACCGGGACGTAGAAATCTGGCATGCATCCTCGAACGGCAACTGCGGCGGATCGCCGCTCCCCGATCATAAGGAGCCCTGACGGCGGTTTCCAGTATGGCTTGCCGATACGCGCCGGTCGTGCTCTATAAACCGGCATGAACACGACCATAGATCCCCACCTTCCGGTTCCCAGCCTCGGCACCCTTCTTTGGCGCGGTTTCCGTCAGACTTGTCCCCGCTGTGGCGGCTCGAAGCTTTTTGGGAAGTACCTTAAGACCACGGACCACTGTAACGCCTGTAGCCAGGAACTCGGTCACATCCGCGCCGACGATTTTCCACCCTACCTGACGATGGTTGTCGTCGGGCATATCATCGTGCCGTTGATTCTTCTGACCGAACGCGAGTTCCAGCCGTCGATTACCGTGCACCTGATGGTTTGGCTGCCGATGACCCTGCTGCTGACGTTCTGGTTCCTGCCGCGGCTGAAAGGTATGATTATCGGGCTTATGTTGCATTTAGGCCTGCGCGGCGACGAATCGCAGTAGAATAGCCGGCAATTAGGACTGTGGATTACACCTATATACCTTGATTATGTCAGGCACTACACTCAACCTAAGTGGGAACTTGGGAACGTGGTGTCATGGCAGAACAGCCTGGAAACAATAGCTTAATCACGAATGCGGCCGACCGAAAACGGGTCGTCGAGCACGTTCTTCGCTATGAACTCTACCGCCATCGAGACATCACCGACCGGCTTGGGGCGTTGCTGGGCGTCGATCAAAACCCGGATGCGTTCAACCGCTCGACCTGGGATATCCTGTACTTCCTGATGCAAAGCCATCTGAACGGCGAAACACCCAACGTCACCGATATCTACCTCGCCACCGGCCTGTCCAAGGGGACCGCGATTACCGGATTGGCGGAACTCGAACGCCGAGGCGCGATCAGCAAGGTGCAGGACCGCGAGGATGCCCGCCGTCGCCGCATCGACATCTCCGACAGTGTCGCCAGCGCGTTGGAAACCTTCGTCACCGAATGCGGCGAACGTCTGGGCCAGCCGTACGAGGCCCCGTTCGGCCCTTCCACCAAGGGGGCAATGGCACCGACCGGCCAGGAGCCGCTGATCGACCTCTTGAACCATCTGAGCCACCAGTTGAGAACGCCCCTAACGGCGATCGTGGGCTTTTCGGAAATGATCGCCGACCAGACGCTGGGTGCGATCCAACCCGTCGGCTATGTGGAATATGCCCGCGACATCCGTCACGCCGCGTCACATCTGCTGGACGCGATGAACAACCTCGTCGACACCACGCTCGCCGAATACGGGGTGAACATCCCGCTCGGACCGCTCATGCAGATCGACATCGAGGAGATCGTCGACGCATCTTGCCGGACTGCGGCACAGGCCGCCGACCGGCGCGGCGTTTCTTTGAGGCGCAAATGGGGCTCCGCCAAGGGACGTATTACCGGGGATCAGGAACGCCTCACCCAATGCGTAAGACGCCTGATCGAAGCCAGTGTCGCCACGACGGGGCGCGGTCACACGATAGATGTGGAAACCGCGTTCACACCGGGGTCGGGTGTCACCGTCAGCGTTATCTCACCAGTCAAACCTGCCCCGCCGCCGTCACAACCGGCAACCATCGGCACCCCCGACCCGAACGGCGTCATGCAGGGGTTGGCGTTGATCCGTGCGATCGTGCAGGCCCATGGGGGTAATTTCGAAACGATCGAAGACGGCCCCCGGCGCTACGTGACACGCATCTTCCTGCCCGAAAGCGGACCGGCCAGATCCCAATAAGAGGCCCGGCCGGCTTTCCGTCGGATTTTTCAGATGATCGACCCCGTCGGCATCAATCCCGGTCGCGATGACGGTAACCACGGTCGTCACGGTCAACTTTGCCGTCACCGTTCCGATCCATCCACGTCATCATCCGTTTGAAGCGTTTATTGAAGTCGTCGACACTGATCTTGCCGTCGCCGTCGTCGTCATGCTTCTGAAAGCGGTCGACCATGCGCTCGCGCATCGCGTCCATCCAGAGCCCCTGATACTCGTCAAGGGTCAGTGCGCCGTCGCCGTTGGCGTCGAACTGCTTGAACTTCTTGCCGCGTTCGGTGGTGATTTCATCGAGCGTCAGGGCACCGTCACCGTTGGTGTCATAGGTTTCCATCATGTGCATGCCGCGCTTAGCGTACTTGTGGTGATCGCCGGAACGATCATGATAGCCTTCGTGCTTGCCCGACGCTGCGGCAATTCCGGCTGCACCGAGTACACCGACCACACCGAGCATCGCTAAAACTTTGGTTCTGAGTTTCATCGTCTAGTCCCTTTCACTGGAATTCGGATAGCCACAACCTAGGTGCTGTTTGTCGCAAAAGTATGCCGCCCGCCCCCCAAAATTGTCGCAATCGGTTGCGAAAAGGACTGTTGCGACAATTGGTTACAAAATTCCGATGAAGACGGCGCGGGCCGCCGGGATATAAGATGAATGTATGGAGACAACGCCTCACATCCTGGTGGTCGACGATCACGAAGAGATCCGCACCCAGCTCGCGCGTTACCTGTCGAAGAACGGCATGCGTGCGACAACGGCGTCGGGCGGCGCCGAAATGCGTGAGAAACTAAAGGCGGCGGCGCCCGATCTGGTCGTGCTCGACGTGATGATGCCGGGCGAGGATGGGCTGTCGCTGTGCCGGCACCTGCGCGACAACACCGACCTTCCGGTCATTCTCCTGACGGCGATGGCCGAGGACACCGACCGCATCGTCGGGTTGGAAGTCGGCGCCGATGATTACGTTACCAAACCGTTCAATCCGCGCGAACTGCTGGCACGAATTAAAGCTGTTCTTCGGCGCACCAACGCGATGCCCCGCACCGACCCGGCCCCGGCGGACGGCAGACTGCGTTTCGACAAATGGACGCTCGACGTGAAACGGCGGGAGCTGACGGGAAAGGACGGTGTCTCAGTGGCGCTGTCGACGGCCGAGTACCGGCTTTTGAACGTCTTTTTACAGCGTCCGGGTATGGTATTGAGCCGCGATCAACTGCTCGATCTGGCCGCCGGCCGCGAGGCCCAACCCTTCGATCGCGCCATCGACAACCAGGTTAGCCGGCTCAGGAAGAAGATCGAAACAGACCCCAAGAAACCGGTCCTGATCCAGACGGTCTGGGGCGGCGGCTACAAGTTCGCCACAGAGGTCACGCCGGCATGACCGGCCTCAAGGCGTTTCTGTCCAGACTCTGGCCGAAAGGGCTCATGGGGCAGACGGTTCTTTTGGTCCTCATCGCGCTTTTCTCGGCGCAGATCATTTCAGCGCTGATCATCCGCTCCGAGGCCCGTGATTTCTATCGTGGGGCTGAAGTCCGTTTCCTCGCCGACCGCGTTGCGCCGCTGGCGGCGTTGATGAAGGACACCCAGCCGGAATTCCGTGAGAAACTCGCCGACGCCCTGACCAATCGGCGTTTCAAGGTCTGGCTCAGTGATGACGCCGCCGTCAGCGGTAACGGCCCCATCGGGGCGACCGAGCAGGACGATGACGACGAGCGTGTCAGGATGCGCGATCTCGCGGCGCGTATCGCCAGCGAAATGGGTGAGCATCACGACCAGCAGGTTCGCGTCTATCGCCATCGTCACGACGACGATGACGACCACGGTGATCGGCGGCACGGCTATATGCGTCTGGCGCCGGACGCGCTTGAACGTGCCGGTCTGCCGAAGCACGCACGCTTCGACGCGACGGTCATGTCCATCAGAATGGGCGAGTCCCAATGGATGAATGCAGCGCTTAGTGCCCGCCCGCCACGGCAACTCATCCGCACCGACACCTGGATTACGTTTCTCGTGACCGCCGCCGCCATCAGCATCATCGTGGTGATCGCCCTCAGACGCATCACGCGGCCGATGGACGCCCTATCAAAAGCGGCAGGGAAGCTCGGCCGGGGCGAAGAAATCGAACCGTTGAGAGAAGAAGGCCCCGCCGACGTCCGTGAGACCATTCGGGCGTTCAACGAAATGCAGGACCGGCTTAGGACGTTCGTCACCGAACGTACGAAGATGCTGGCCGCAATCAGTCACGATCTCAGAACCCCGATCACGTCGCTGAGGCTGCGGGCTGAAATGCTCGACGATGCCGAAGCACGCGAGAAAATGATCCAGACCCTCGCCGACATGCAGGACATGGTCGAAGCGACACTGGCGTTTGCGCGCGAGGAAGCCGCCGCCGAACCGACCCGGCCGACCGATCTCTCGGCACTGGTCGGGGCCGTTGCCGACGACCTGAACGATCTCGGCCACGCCGTCGAATACGATGCCCCATCGCCGCTGGTCTATCCCTGCCGTCCGCTCGCGATGCGGCGTGCCATCATGAACCTGGCGCTCAACGCCGCGACATATGGAGGATCCGCGCGGCTTCGTTTAATGGATAACGGCGGCGCGCCCGAAATCGTCATCGAGGACAACGGCCCGGGCATCCCAGTGGATCAGATCGAGCGCATTTTCGAGCCTTTCGTCAGGCTGGACACCTCGCGCAGCCAGGACACCGGCGGCATCGGGCTCGGCATGTCCATCGCCCGCGACATCGTCCGCCGCCACGGCGGTGACGTGGAGCTGGAGAATATGAAAAACGGCGGCCTACGGGTGACGGTCACATTGCCTGCCGCCGGCGTCTGAAACGAGTTTTCCGGGCAACCTGCAGGTTTTCAGGATCACCGGACGACCTAATTCCAAAGCCCGGCCCGAGTTCGATCTTGTCATTTTGACGACAGCTTTTTCTAATACAAGTTGTCGTTCTTTTTTTGCTCACTTGATCCAGCGCAAGTCATGGTGGTGGGGATCGGGGTAGGATCGAACGCTTTTTGGGTGCAATCAGCCGCCGGCGTACCCGGTCAGGACACGATGAAGCTGCCGCTCAGGATCACCGTTACCACGGCGTTCGCCGTCTTTACCGCCATCACCATCACCCTGGTCGCGGCGTCCAACTACATCGGCAGCCGCGACGCCATCATCGATACCGCGAAGGCGGGGATCGTAAAATCCGCGGACGCGGCAGAAAACGGTATCGAGCGATTGCTCGGCCGGGCCTTTCTGGCAGCGGACACGATCTCGATCCTGCCCGCTGATCTTTTCAAGCTGAGCGAGCATGAATCCCTCCTGGGAATCCTCACCGTCAGCCTTAAAAGCAGCCCTGAAATATACGGCGTTTTCGTCGGCCTGCCCGACGGCTCGTTCATCCAGGCCCTCAATCTGGTCGGCGCCGACGGCACGAAACGCAATGTCGAGGGCATGCCGGAAGGCACCGTCACCGCATGGCGGGTCATCGGCCCCGTCGTCAACGGCATGGCGCGCCCGGAAAGCTGGTGGCACTTCGACGCCGCCAACGACCTGATATCCGACGCCAGCGCCGGTCACAGCGGCACCGCGACCTACGATCCGCGCACCCGTCCCTGGTTTGTCAACGCCCAGAAAGCCAACGACGTCGTGGTGTCGGACGCTTACGTGTTTTCCAGCCTCAAGAAACCCGGGATTACGGTCGCCGAGCCGTTGAAACACGTGCCCGGCGCGACGGTCGGCGTCGACCTGTCGCTCCACGATCTCGCCGGTGTGACCGACCGCTTAAAACCCGGAAAGAACGGCGTCGTCGCGATCCTCAACGAGCGCGGCAACGTCGTCGCCTACCCCGACCCGGCCAAGATCATGAAGACGACGGGCACCGCGCCCGGCGTCGACCTCATGACGGCCAAGGATATCGACGACAAGCGAATCCAGATCGCGATCTCGGGCGACGACATGAAGCTGCACGAGCACCATGCCTTCAAGGCCGACGGCGAGGAATACATCGGCTTTGTCCGGCGTGCCGCGCATAACAGTCTCGCCAACTGGCGGATCGTCAGCGTCGCCGCGGTGAAGGACTTCACCGGCGGCCTGAAGGAGACGCTGCACCGCTCGCTGATCATCGCGGGTTCGGTGCTCGTCGTCGCCATCGCCGGGGTCGCCGCGATGGCGGGCTGGATCACGGTGCCGGTCCTGCGCCTCCGGCGTATGGCGGATCAGGTCACCGACCTCAACTTCGCCAAGATGGAGTCGTTCGAATCCCCGTTCGAGGAAATCCGGCGCCTGCAGCAATCGATGGAGCGGATGCGCACCGCGCTCGACACCTTCCTGCGGTTCGTGCCGCGCGACGTCGTCCGGCAGTTGATCCGCGACAACCAGGCCGCCGCGGTCGGCGGCACCCGGCGGGAGGTCACTTTACTGTTCACGGATATCGAAGGCTTCACCTCGTTGTCCGAAAAGATGACCCCCGAACAGATCATGTCGCAGACGTCGGAATACTTCGAATTCATGTCACTCGGCATTCAGTCGAACATGGGCACCATCGATAAGTTCATCGGGGATGCCATCATGGCGATGTGGAACGCCCCGTCGGAGGATGTTTTCCACGTCGACAACGCCTGCCGGGGCGCATTGGCCGCGTTTCATATCTCGGAAGACCTGAACAAGGGCTTCGAGGAAAAGGGTGAACTGCCGATGCGGACCCGCTTCGGGCTTCATACCTGCGACGTGCTTGTCGGCAATGTCGGCGCGCCGGACCGGATGCAGTACACCTGCCTGGGCTCCGGCGTGAACCTGGCCGCCAGAATTGAAGGGTTGAACAAGTTCTACGGCACGCAAGTGCTGGCCAGCGACGCGGTCCGCAGACGTGCGACCCCGGAATTCCTGTTCCGCCGCGTCGACATCGTCGCCGCCAAGGGGACCAGCATACCGCTGACCATCTACGAACTGATGGGCCAACGGGGGGAAGACGCGGCGTTCTTCGTCGGCGAGGATGCGATCCGCCTGGCGTCCAAATACGAGCAGGCGTTCGATTTCTACCTGCACCGCGATTTCGACGATGCGTTGCGGCTGCTCGACGAACTCGCCGAGACCGCGCCCGACGACGTGGTCGTCGCCAAGCTGCGCGAGAAATGCCGCGATCTGGTGGAAAATCCGCCGGGCAACGACTGGAACGGCGTGACGGTCCTGGACGAGAAATAAATTACGCCGCCGCGCCGCCGCCGGTGGCGCTCTTATCATCGTGGCGCAGACGTTCTTCCCACTCGGTGATGTAATCACGCGTCAGCGGCAGGGTGTCGCGTTTCCGGGCCAACTGAACCTGGAACACCACATTATCCATATGACGGAACGAGACTTCGCTGGCGGCGAGGTAGAATTCCCACATCCGGCAGAAACGTTCGTCGTAGATTTCCTTCGCCTTGTCGCGATTGGCGGCGAAGCGCCCCCGCCAGTGCTTCAGGGTTTCGGCATAATGAAGGCGCAGCACTTCCACGTCACAGGTCACGAGCCCCGTGCCCTCGATATTGGTCATCATCTCGGAAAGGGCGGGAATGTAACCACCGGGAAAGATGTACTTGCGGATCCACCTGTTGGTGGCGCGCGGCACGTCGGAGCGCCCGATGGTATGGATCAGCGCGACCCCCTTATCGTTCAGTAATCTCTGCACAGCGCTGAAGTACGCCTGGTAATGCGTGACACCCACATGTTCGAACATACCGACCGAGACGATCCTGTCGAACGTACCGGTCTGCTCGCGATAGTCGCGGAGATGGAAACTGACCCGGTCCTCGAGGCCCCGCCGGCGCGCCCGTTCGCGGGCGACCGACAACTGCTCTTGCGATAACGTCAGCCCCGTCACCTTGACGCCCGCCGCTTCCGCCAGATAAAGGGCAAGACCGCCCCACCCGCACCCGATATCCAGCACCTCCATATCCGGCTCAAGCATCAGCTTGGCGGCGATATGGCGTTTCTTGTCGAGTTGCGCGGTGTCAAGATCGACCGAGGGGTCCGTGAAATAGGCGCACGAGTACTGCCGGTCACGGTCGAGGAACAAGTCATAGAGTTCTCCCGACAGGTCGTAGTGGTGCGCGACATTCTTCCGCGCGCGTGACACCGGGTTATACTGCTGAATGCGCCGGAAGATGCTGTCGAGCCGCCCAACCCAATCCATGACCGGGTGCGTGGGAACACGCTCCATGTTCGATGTCGCGAACTGAAGAAAGTCGTAGATATCGTCGTCCTCGACCGTCAGCGTACCATCCATGTACGCTTCGCCGAGGTAGAGCTCGGGATTTATGAAGAGTTTCCAGTGCAGCGCCTTGTCATGCAGGCGGATCGTTATGGAAGGACCGGTCGTTCCGGAAAAGGTATGCTCTATCCCTCCGGCATCGATGACGGTCAATCGTCCGGCGTTCACGATGTGCTTAAGCAAACGTGCGAATAGCATTGCCCCGCAAATGCTGCGGCCTCAGTCTGCGGCGTGGCCGCTGCGCTCTCCTCCTCAAAGCACCCTACAATAGAACCATTCCAATTTAAGGCGCTTTCGCATCACCAAGTCAATGGGTTGTAATTTGATTCTTTTACATTGTTTAGGACTTACACCCTAAGCAACAGGCGTTAGATCGCCGACGAATGCCGGCCCTGACCGTTTTCCAGATAAGCATCGAAAACGGCGGCGACGTTCCTGACCAGGGGCCGCCCGGCCTCGGTCACCTGGATCAGACGGTCGGAGATCGTTACCAATCCGTCGCGAACCAGCGGCTGGAGCGCATCGAACGCACCGTCCAGATAATCAACAGGCATCCCGTGTTCGGCGCAGATCCGGCCGACATCGATGCTTAGATCGCACATCACCCGCTCAATGACGTGACGGCGAAGTTTGTCGTCTTCACTCAACTCAATACCCCGCCGCACGGGCAGATGCCCTTCCGCGACGGCCTCGGCGTACGTCGGCAACGACGCCGCATTCTGGGCGTACCCCTGTCTCAGCGAACTGATTGCCGACGCGCCAAAGCCGATCAGCGTCTCGGCGGTATCAGCGGTATAGCCCTGGAAATTACGGCCGATGCTGCCCGGCTCAATATCGGCGATCGGGTCGTCCGGAAGCGCGAAGTGGTCGAACCCGACCCGCACATAACCGGCGTCGAGCAGAATCTCAGCGGCGCGCTCAGCCTGACGCCAACGATCGTCAAGCCCCGGCAGGTCTTCGTCGCGGATCAGCTTCTGGTGGGTTTTCATCCACGGCACGTGGGCATACCCGAACAACGCAATCCTTGACGCCTTGAATGCCAATGAGCGCGCCGTCATGTCCTCGACATGGCGCAGGGTTTGTTTGGGAAGGCCATACATCAGATCGAGATTAATACTGTCGATCCCGGCGTCCCGAAGCCATGCGATCACTTGCGCCGTCACTTCGAACGGTTGGATGCGATTGATACGGCGCTGGATATCCGGATCGAATTCCTGCACCCCGATCGAAGCGCGGTTGACCCCGGCGTCCGCCAGTGCGGCGATGTATTCAGGTGTCATGGTGCGGGGGTCGATCTCGACCGCGATCTCGGCGTCCTCGGCGACGTCGAAGCGTTCGCGCAGCCGGTCCAGCACGCGCCGCCAATCGGCGGGCTCCAGGATCGTCGGACTGCCACCGCCGAAGTGAATACAGGTCGCTTCAGGCCGGCCACCCAGTTTCGACGCCACCAGATCGATCTCGGCCAGCAACGTCTCCAGATAAGCCGCAACCGGACGGTAGCGACGCACGATTTTCGTATGACAGCCGCAATACCAGCAAAGCTCGTTGCAGAACGGGATGTGCAGATAAAGCGAGACCTTGTCGCCCGCACCGACCGTGGCCAGCCATTCAGCATAGACCTCGCCGTTGACCAAGCCATTGAAATGCGGCGCCGTCGGATAGCTGGTGTAACGCGGCACCGCGCCGCCGTAACGAACGGCGAGCGTTGCGTTTTTATCCGGCGTTGGGAATGCGTGAACCGTCAACGTCAACTCCTTCATCACTTGATGAGGATTTTACCGAGTGACGCCGGCATGACATTGATCTGGATCAACATAGAAAGGGCGCCCCGGCGGGGGCGCCCTCTGACGCAGGTACTTTTCTGATTTAGTTCAGGAGCCGTACTTCACCGAACACCCGTAGGGCCGGGTCACGGCATCTTTCACATCGCCACCCTGGGCCAGATCGTCGAGCGCGGCGCGCACGTAGTTCTTGGCCCCCTTGACGGTTTCCCAGTTGGACGATGGCTTATCGTCGATCCCGCCCATAAACCGGAGTGTCCCCTGCTCATCGATGACGTACATATGCGGCGTCGTCACGGCGGCGTAGGCACGGCCGATGGTCCCCGACGGGTCGAGGATCACGTGATCCGGTTTGGCTTTGGCTTCATCGACATGGGCGAGCGCTTCTTTAGGCTCGAGATATCCCTGCGTACCCGGCGCCGACGAAATCACCGAGATCCAGACCACATCGTGATCGGATTTCGATTCGCCCTGCAACGCTTGCATGTTTTCGGTGCCGTAGTGCTTGCGAACATACGGGCAATCCTTATTGGTCCATTCAAGAACCACCTTCTTACCCCTGAGCTGCGACAGATCGACCGTTTCACCGGCAGCGGTCTTGCCGGTGAACTGGGGCGCGGGCGCGCTCACTTTCGGGGAAGCATCGACGCTCAGCGGCAAGATCGTGACGGCGGCCGCAAGCGCGAGAGTCTTCAACGTCGACGTATTCATCATGTTCAAGGCCTTTCCTGTTTTATCTGGTTAAATCGGCTTCAGGCACTGCCCGAAGCGTTCGTCGTCAGGGCGTCCCGAAGGGCACCGGGTTTCAGAATCTGTGGCAGAACCCGCGGCGCACCGCCGTCTGCCGGGAAAATAACGTATAGGGGGACACCGGCGCGGCCGAAGCGTTCCAGGAAGCGCGTGATTTCCGGATCGCGATTGGTCCAGTCGCCCTGTAGATAGGCGATGTTGCGCTCATCCAGAAGCTTCTCGAACCCGGGACCGGAAAGGGCGACGCGCTCATTCACCTTGCACGTGATGCACCATGCCGCCGTCATATTGACGAAAACCGTGCGTCCGGCAGCCTGATGGCGGGTCAGCCTGGCTTCGGAATAAGGCTCCGCGATGTCGGTGGCGGCTTGTTGTTGGGCGGGCGCAATTTCGGCGTTCACGCCGACCCACCCCAACAACGCCCCGGCACCGAGTAAAGGCACCAAAACCAGCGCCAGCCGCACCCCTTGATAAACGGCACTGCCCGACAGCGGTTCGGACGGCCAGGCCCAACAAGCGAACGCGATCGCGATCAGTCCAAGCATCGCCAGGAACGCCGCGTCGGGCCCAGCTTGCAGGCTCAGCACCCAGATCAGCCACGCCGCCGTCGCATACATGGGAAACGCGAGGAGTTGCTTGAAGCGCACCATCCACGCTCCGGGTTTGGGGAGCAGGCGCGACAGCCCCGGCATCGCCGTCAACAAAAGATAAGGAAGCGCGAGACCAAAACCGAGGGCGGCGAACACACTTAACGCGCCCGGCCACTCTAACAAAAGCGCGCCGCCCGTGGCCGTCGCCATGAAGGGGGCGGTACATGGAGCAGCGACGACAGCGGCGAGCACGCCCGTCGCGAACGACGCGCTGATACCGGGGCCATGCGTCCACGCACTACCGGCCCCCGCGAAGCGGCCCGAGATTTCGAACACACCCGACAGGTTCAAGCCGACCAGCGCCGCGACATAGGCCAGCGCACCGACAACCAGCGGCTCTTGCAACTGGAAGCCCCAGCCGATGGCATCGCCCCCGGCGCGAAGGGCAAGCAGCGCCGCGGCAAGAATAAGAAAGCTCGCCACCACGCCCGACGTATACGCGCCACCGTGCGCGAGCCGCGTCCAGGTCTGTGCGTCGGCGTGCTTGGTTAAAGACAACGCCTTCACCGCGAGAACCGGGAATACGCAAGGCATCAAATTCAGCAAAACCCCGCCCGCGAGGGCCAGGGCGATCAAAAGCCAGACATTCGGCTGGGCCCCGCCCTCGTTCATCACCGGCGGCGCCGTGGTGACGACGGGAACGTTATCGATTTTAAACGAACGGTCGGGCGCGCCGTCCTGTTTCAACGTGACGACGCCCGAGAACATCTCACCTGCACTTCCCTCGCCGGGCGGCGCGGTAATGACCAACCCATCCGCGCCGAGACCGAACGTTTGGGGGGCGGCATGATTTACCACGCCCCATTTTTCCGGATAGACGTAAGCATCGCTCACCGTCGCGAAGTCGGCCGCGGGCCCCGATAGTATGACGCCGACCCGCCCGTCGACGGCATACGCCATGGCGGGCCAGGGTGTGGGTAGTGGTTGTTCGGCGCGCGCGTTCGCGAACATCGGCGCAACCGCGTTATCTTTGCGCGTTTCCCCACCCGTCGGAATATCGAGGGCCAGGGTCCCGGTAACCGGGATGCAGATTTCCTCGCAAACCAGGATCTCGGCGTCGGCGCGGAGGGGCAACACCTCGCCCGCTGGCCAGGTTTCGGGGATCGTCACCTCATACAAAAGCGCGATTTCATCGGAATAGCCGTAATTGACCAGCGGGCCGACCGGCAAACGATGCGGCGCCGGCCACGACGACTGTTCGACCGAAACGCCTTCCGGGAGTTGCCAGCTCAGCATCGGGGGCTGACCGGAATCGCCCGGGTTCACCCAGTAGGTGTGCCAGCCCGGCGCCATTTTCTGATGGAGCGCGATGGTCACCGTTTCACCGGATGCGACCTGGCTGTTCTCGGAAACCAGCTTGGCCGTCAGTTCATTGGACGTGACCACGTCCGCCGCCGCCGGGAAAACCCCGGCGCACAGCAACGAGATCAACGTCAAAAGCCGGAGACCTTTTATCATCGGGCCTTTCGCTCCGCTGAAACCTTTCCGGAAGATATCGGGACGATATCACGCGGCGGCAAGATGCGGCATTTCAAGAATTCGTTACCGAATACAATTTAGAAGGGCGTGACGGCGAACCGCCACGCCCTTCGGGCCTTCCTTCGGGGCAGGTTTCTCGGAGGGGGGGATTGAGAAACCTCAGGTCAGGCCGTGTCTGCTGAACGGCAGTGCGTCGATCGTCTTGCCCGTCCCCCACAGGATGGCGTTGGCGACCGCCGGGCCGATGGGGGGTGTGCCCGGCTCGCCCGCGCCGGTCGGCGCCTCGGTAGACGGGACGATGTGGGTTTCGACGAACGGCATGTCGGACATACGCAATGGCTCGTAGTCGTAGAACTGCGATTGCTGCACTTCGCCGTTTTCGATGTCGATGCGGTTTCGGAGGATCGCGCCGAGGCCGTAACCGATCCCGCCTTCCATCTGCGCGGCGATCTGGTCCGGGTTGACGGCGACACCGAGATCGACCGCGCAGGTCACGCGCTCGACCTTGACGGTCCCATCGTCGCGAACGTGCACGTCGGCGATTTGCGCGACATACGTCCCGAAAGATTTGTGGACCGCGACCCCACGATGCACACCATCCGGCAGTTTCTTCGCGCCCCACCCCGCTTTCTCGGCGGCGAGTTTCAGGACACCCATCTCACGCGGGCTGGACGTCATGTGTTTCAAACGAAATTCGACCGGGTCCTGACCCGACGATTTCGCCAACCGGTCCATCATCGTCTCGACCGCATAAGCCGTGTGGGTCGAACCGACGGACCGCCACCACAACACCGGCACGCCGACGTCGGTCGTGTGCAGTTCGAGTTGGTGGGCGCCGACATCGTAAGGTAAGTGCGAAGCTCCCTCGACGGACGTGTGGTCGATGCCGTTCTTGACGAGGCCACCCTCGAAGGGCGTGCCCTTGACGATGCTTTGACCAACGATGCGGTGATGCCAGGCGACGATCTCACCCGCGTCGTTCAAACCCGCGCGCACTTTATGGACATAAAGGGGGCGGTAATACCCGCCCTTGATATCGTCCTCGCGGCTCCACACCAGCTTGACCGGTTGGCGGCCGCCGATCGCCTTGGCGATGTGCACCGCTTCGTTGATGAAGTCAGACGTCGGGTTGGCGCGACGTCCGAATGAGCCACCGGCGTAGAGCGTGTGGATCTTCACCTTCTCCATCGGCAGTTCGGCGATCTTCGATGCGATGTTGTGGTCGAGGGTCTGAAGCTGACTGCCGGTCCAGATTTCAAGCGACTGCCCCGGCTTCAACTCGGCGACCGCGTTCATGGGTTCCATCGGTGCGTGCGCCAGATAGGGGAACTCATAGGTCGCTTCGACCACGGTCTTGGCTTTTTCGAACGCTTTGTCCGTTTCACCCTCGACCGCGACCGTTCCCGGTTTCTCGGAGAGTTCCCGGTAGTGCGCGGCGATGTCCTTGGTCGAGCGGGTTTCGGCGTTGGTCTCGTCCCACGTGATCTCGAGGGCGCTCCGCGCCTGCATCGCATTCCAGGTATTATCGGCGAGGACCGCCACACCTTGCGGGATGCGGACCACGTCTTTGACGCCCTTCATCTCGCGGGCTGCTTTATCGTCGACGGATTTCACGGTCG
The DNA here is from genome assembly GCA_017644185.1 of Rhodospirillales bacterium. GTDB lineage: Bacteria > Pseudomonadota > Alphaproteobacteria > Rhodospirillales > Casp-alpha2 > UBA4479. Next base: position 401,717 of record JAEPMA010000001.1, on the reverse strand, counting down.
CGCCGAACTTCGGCGGGCGTGCCACGACGGCGATCAGCATGCCCGGACGGTCGATGTCCTGGGTATAGATCGTTCCACCGACGCTTTTCGACGTCGTGTCGACCCGGCCATAGCCCGTCTTTCCGATGAAGTTGAACTGATCGGGGGATTTCAGTTGCGGTTTTTCGGGCGGCGTTTCGGCGGAAGCCAGTGCGGCGAAGTCGCCGAACCCGGCTTTCTTGCCTGACGGATGCGCGATGACGCCGTTTTCAACGGTGATCTCGGACGCTTTCACCTTCCACGATTGCGCGGCGGCGGCGATCAACATCGCTTTCGCCGCGGCACCCGCTTCGCGGTACTGGATGAAGCTGTTCGGGATCGCGGACGAGCCACCCGTTCCCTGCACGCCCCAACTCAGGTTGGCGTATTTCTTGGGATCACTAGGCGCGAACTCGCCCTTCATCTGCCCCCAATCCGCATCCAACTCTTCGGCGACCAGCGACAGGAGGCCGGTCATGTTCCCCTGCCCCATGTCGAGGTGCTTGTTGAGGACCGTGACCGTCCCGTCGGGTGCGATCCGGACGAAGGGGTTGAAGGTGCCGTCACCTTGGGCGGCGTTGGCACCGGAGACCGGCAGCGTAAACCCGACAACCAGCCCGGCGGTGGCGCCCCCGGTGACTTTTAAAAACGAACGGCGGCTCATCCCCGGGTCATGCGGGGCAAGCTCGGTCTGCATCATGTTTTTCAGGAATTTCATGTTCAGGCCTCCAGGATTTCGGCGGCGCGGTGAATGCCGGCGCGGATGCGGTGATAGGTCGCGCAGCGGCAGACGTTGCCGTCCATGGCCGCGTCGATGTCTGCGTCGGTGGGTTTGGGGGTCGCCTTCAACAAATCAGCGGCCTGCATGATCTGGCCCGACTGACAGTAGCCACACTGCGGCACGTCCAACTCCGCCCACGCGGTGCGGAGCGCGACCGCTTCGCGGGTATCGACCGCCTCGATCGTCGTGATTTCGGCGCCTTCGACATCGCCGACGTAGGTCTGACACGAACGGACGGCGCTTCCGTTCAGATGCACGGTGCACGCCCCGCAGAGGCCGACGCCGCAACCGAACTTGGTGCCCGTCATCTTCAATTCGTCCCTGAGCGCCCACAAGAGCGGCATGTCGGGACTGGCGTCGAGGGTTCGGGCCTCGCCGTTGATTGTTACCTGGATCGTCATTTCCAAGTCTCCTTTGGGGGAAAGCTGCTCATTAAGTAAACTACACTGTGCAGTTTACTTATGCGCTGGCTTTTGTAAACCGGAAAGTTTACATTGAAGCCAAGCACACGATTCTCAGACGGATACCCGGGACCTATGGCGCCCATCGAAAAAAAACGGGAACAAATCCTCGAAGCGGCGGTCCAGGAATTCCAGGAGCGCGGCTTCCAGGGCGCGAGCATGGACCGCATATCCGAGCGGGCCAACGTCTCCAAGCGCACCGTCTACAATCATTTCGAAAGCAAGGAAGCACTTTTCAAGGCGATTGTGGAACTGATCTTCGATGAGATTTCGGAGACCCTGAATATAGGATACGACCCGTCCCAACCGCTCGAAGAACAATTACTGGCGCTCGGCCGCGCCGAGGGAAGATTGATGTGCTCGAAGCGCTTCATGCGGCTGGTCCGCATGGCGATGAGCGAAACCATCCGCGACCCCGCCCTCGCCGCCGAGATGAACGCCAAATCGGAAGCGGTCTCGGTGTTCAACGATTTCATGTCCGCGGCGCAGGAATCCGGCGCCATCGACACCGACGACCCGGAAGAAGCCGGCGCCCAGTTCATCGGTTTGATCAAGTCGCGCGCCTTCTGGCCGTATATCCTGAACGGCGGCACCGTCGGCGATGATGAGATGGAACACATCGTCCGGACCAGCGTCGAGACATTCCTGGCGCGGTTCGCGTCAAAACCCGAAACATAAACCAAACATCACGGAGGTTCCCATGGCGCACCAGCGCATCCGTCCCTACGAGCATCAGATGGAGTACGAGGGCGAAGCCTTCGAATACGAACTCGCGATGGCGGTCCGCGCCGGCAACCGGATCTTCGTAAGGGGCCAGACGGGACTGGATTTCGACGGTAACTTCGTCGGCGAGGGTGACCCGGCTTTGCAGGCCGAGAACGCGATGAAGTGCACCGAGGTTCTTTTAACGGAAGCGGGCGGGCAGCTTTCCGATATCGTCAAGACGACCGTATATCTGACCGATCGCGAATTCAGGGTGCCGGTGTTTTCGGTGCTGGCGAGATGGCTCAAGGGGGTGCGCCCCTGCCAGACGGGGTTGATCGTCAACGGGCTCGCGCGGCCCGAGATGCTGATGGAGATCGACGTCGAAGCCGTTATCGATAGGTAATCGATCAGACCTTGAACTTGCGCGCGCCTTTCACGAACGCGGCCATCCAATAGGCATGTGCGCCCAGCGCCGCCGTCGGCAACAGTATCCAGGTGACGTCGAACAACGCCAGCCCGACAACGATCACGCAGAAATCGGCGCGGGACAGTTCCCTTAAAACGAAAGCAGCCCATTCAAGCGGGGACTGCGGGGAAGCCGGACTATCGTCCTTTTCTTCAGGGGCACCGGCGACATCCCTGGCATCCATATAAACGGCGATAAAATAATTGATGGTCCCGCCGAGGGCACCGAACAGGCCGAGCCACAGCCACACCTGGTCGCCGGTCTGTGCCGCAACCCCATACCCGAGACTGGCGAAGAACAGGGAGTGCACAATCCAGTCGACGAAGGTGTCGTACTTTTCACCGAATGAAGAGCACTGGTTTCTGGCCCGCGCGACCTCGCCGTCGCAATTGTCGAGGATGTAGCAAATGACGAACAACCCGGCACCGATCAAACTGTCGACCCAGGTGCCCAGGGTGAAGTACCAGCACGCCGTCAGACCGGAAAACAGGGACGCGGTGGTCACCAGATTGGCGCTGACCGGCAACCGCAGCAGGGCCGGCGTGACCCGCATCGAAAGATGGCGGATCAGCGGAAACAACTGCGCTTTTTGCGGTTCATCGGGCGTCATGGGGTTGGGCGTTCCGAATGTTACGAAAACGTGACGCCGTCTATATGTGCTGAATCCAAACAATAAGTAAATTCAGTAGTAGTACTTACCCCAGCGCCGCACGGATGACATCGATCCGCCGCGCCGCCTCGTCTTCCGTCATGGAAATCATCTTTCCCGCCCCCCATACCGGCCCCGGCCAGGCATCGTCACCCACGTATCTGGCGACGATGTGAATATGGAGCTGAGGCACCATATTGCCGATCGCGGCGGTATTGATCTTGTCGGCGTCGAATCCGGTTTTGAGAACGTCACCGAGGCGCCGCGTCATCGCCATGGCACCCTCGTAAACGTCTTCGGGGAGTTCATGCAGTTCCGTCACACCCTCGACCTTTGGCACGATTAAAACCCACGGAAATCGTGCATCATCGATCAATCGCACCAGCAGCTTGCCCGTATCCGAGATCGGCAGGGAATCGTTTTCGAGGGTCGGATGCAGTTCGAACATGAAGGCAGGATATCCGCGGCCGGCCGGGCTACGCCATCCCTAATTGCCGGATCACTCAAGCGTCAGCGGAACATGCGTTCGTTGCGGCGTTTGGTTTCCTGAAGGTGCTGGCGATGCAGTTGGGTTGCTTCGTCAAAATAGATAAGGACGCGGCGAAGCAGTTTGTCGCTGCTGGCAAACCACGACGCAACCGATGTCATGAATCCCATCGCCGAGCCAGGCGGGATCAAGGGTTTGGATTCGTCTTCGAGGATGGTCAGGCAGTAATTCACGTGCGCGATCAACTCGAAGATATGCGGCATGTTCTTGTGTTTACGGTTGGCGATGCGGTCGAGCAAATTGATGCGCTCTTCCTGACTGCATTTCTTCAGTTCAGCGAGGATGTAGTCCCGCGACACATCAGCCGCGATCATGTAGGGGTTTGCGCCGTTCGCCACCTTGTCCGACAGCGCCGGCAGTTTGCTCTCGACGCTGGCGAGGATCTTCTCCCGGTCGTCCTTGCGGCCGATCAGAACCACTTCGAAACCGGAAACGAGCGGTTTTGCCACTTGGGGTTTTTTCGAGAACCAAATCAATTTTTTCTCGCAGATGATGCCTGATTAACTTTTAACGTGCACACCAGAACGGCGTTAATCCGACGATACACGCGAAATTCCGGATGAACAGGGCCAAATTGTGACGTTTCGTTACACCAATTCCGGGACGATATATCCAAGAAAATAGTTTGCTGCGCATCCAAATATATCAGTTATAGTGATTGATATGGACGCATCCGATCTCAAAATGTTTGAATCAGTGGCCCGGCTGGGCGGTATGAACCGTGCCGCCGAGGAGTTGAACACCGTTCAGTCCAACGTCACACAGCGGATCAAACGACTTGAGGATGAACTTGGCACCCCATTGTTCGATCGCCACAGTCGGGGTGTCAGCCTGACCGCCGCCGGCAAAAGGCTGATGCCTTATGCCCGCGATATCCGCAACATCCTCGAAGACGCTCGCCGCGCCGTCACCGATGACGGCACGCCGGCGGGCCCTCTGATACTGGGATCTCTCGAGACCACGGCGGCTTTGCGGCTGAACCAGCATTTCACCAGTTTCGTTTCATCCTGGCCCAACGTCGACTTCACGCTTCGCACCGGCACCACGCAGGAACTGACCGACATGGTGCTGAACCGGGAGGTCGAAGGCGCGTTCGGTTGCGGGCCGGTAGACCACCCGGATCTCTTGACCGATCCGGTATTCAACGAACAACTTGTGATTTTATCCGCACCCGGCTTCAAGAACCTGGATGACGTTTTCGCGCGGCCCGACGTGCGTATGGTCGTTCTGAGACGTGGCTGTTCTTACCGCCAACGGATGGAGGAGGTTCTGACCCGGCGCGGCATCGTCACGCCGCGTATTTTGGAATTCGGCACCCTGGAAGTGATCGTCAGCACCGTCGCGGCGGGCCTCGGCATCACCATGCTACCGAAAACCCTTGTCGGTCATACCTGGCAATCAGGCAACGTCGCCGTCCATACGCTCCCATCCACCGAAGCCTCCGTGGAGACCGTTTACATACACCGCCGTGACACCCGCCAGTCGAGCGCCGCTGTTGCCTTTTTGGACATGGTGCGCCAGGGCATGACCGCTCAGGCCGCCGAATAGCTATCTGCCCGACCGATCGCAGGTATCAAAACAAACCATTTCAGTTGAATCCCCCAACCCACTAGGGTGCCGTCATGAAGACAATCACGCCCCCCGCTACCCAACCCCGGGGATGGGTGACTTATGCCTTTGCCGGTCTTGCCGCGACATTGGTCGGGATCGGGCTCGGCCGCTTCGCCTACACGCCCCTGCTACCGGCCCTGATCGAAGCGCATTGGTTCACGGAATCCGATGCCGTCTATCTGGGCGCGGCGAACCTCGCCGGGTATCTCGCGGGTGCGCTCGCCGGCAAGTCGATGGCGGCGCGCATGCCGGTCCATCACGTCATCCGGGCGATGATGTTGTTGGCGGCATTGTCGTTTATCGGGTGCGTGTGGCCGTTGTCCTTCGTGTGGTATTTCGTCTGGCGCTTCGCGGCCGGGTACGCGGGCGGCGCGTTGATGGTCCTCGCCGCATCGGCGGTGTTACCCCGCGTCCCCAGAGAAAAACGCGGCATTGCTGCAGGTGTGATCTTTACGGGCGTCGGGATCGGCATCGCGTTATCGGGTTCAATGGTCCCGGCATTAATCGGTGTCGGGCTCGAAGAAACCTGGGGCGCACTTGGGATTATTTCGTTCCTCCTCGCACTCGCCGCTTGGCGGTTCTGGCCCGCCGCGCCGCCGCCCCCCGCCGCCGTTGCCGAAAAGCCTGCCTCTGCGTTCGCATGGCCGTTCACAAGCCTTTACGCCGTCTACGCCCTTTTCGCCGCCGGTCTTGTCGCGCATATGGTGTTTCTCGTCGACTACGTGGCCCGTGGGCTCGGCCAGGGGATCGTCGCGGGCGGCTGGTATTGGTTTATCTTCGGTGTTGGCGCCGCAATCGGTCCCATCGCCGCGGGCCGTCTCGCCGACAAGCTTGGATTTCGAAAAACGCTGCGCCTTGGCCTGATACTTCAAGGGGTCGGCGTGACACTCGTTTTTCTATCCGAGGGAACCCTATTGCTGGGGATATCGAGCTTCATCGTCGGCGCCGCGGTCCCGGGGATCGTCCCGCTGGTGGCTGGGCGCGTTCATGAGCTTAGTGGTACGGACGCCGCGCTCCAACGCACCGCCTGGAGCTATGCCACCGTCGCGTTTTCGGTCGGCCAGGCCGGAACGGCCTATGCCTTTTCCTACGCGTTCGAACTGACCGGACGCTACGACATCCTGTTTCAGGCGGGCGCCGCCGCCGTCGCGCTGGCGCTCGTCATCGACCTTCTGACACCCGAAATGAAACCGCAATCGAAGGACAGTCCGACATGAAGATGTATTACGCCAAACCCTCCCCCTACGTCCGCCGCGCGTTGATCACGGCACATGAAAAGAATGTCTTCGACCGGATCGAGTTCATATCCACCAACCCCTGGGACGACCCGGCCGAGTTGCATGCCGAGAACCCGATTGGACGCCTGCCGACTTTGATTCTCGACGACGGGCAACCGATGGCCGAGAGCCTGGTCATCATGCAGTACTTCGACAGCATCGGAGACGGCCCCGCACTTGGGGGTATGGACGCGTTGAGGCGCACCGGCATCCATCAGGGGATCATCGATTCCGCCTATGCCCTGGTGATCGAAGGCCGCCGCCCGGACGAGAAAAAGTGGGACGAGTTGATCCAGCGCCAGACCCGCGTCATCGAACGCACGGTCAAGGCCGCAACCCCGTCTGACGGGTTCGACTTCGGCGACATCACACTCGTCACCGCGCTGGGTTATCTCAACTTCCGCCTCCCCGGCTTCGATTGGCAGTCCATTCGGCCGGACCTGGTGGAATGGATGGAGAGCCTCGCTTCGCGACCGTCCGTCAATCTCACCGCGCCCGACGCGCCCTGAAAATTAACCATCAGGCGTGCGCTAGATCACGGACCCACCCGGGTTATCGGTATATAATTTGCCACCGCTTTCCGGAGAAACCGGATTGCCGGCAAACTGGGCGGAAACCGAAATGAAGCTTTTCAATCTGGGGGGCAAACCCTCAAGCGACAAAACCCCGCGATCCGGCGACCGGCGCAAGGCCGGCAGCGGCGCGCATTATACGGGGCCGGAACGGCGCCAAGGCGCGGACCGCCGCGGCCTGGGGTACGGGTTGAAATTCAAGACCGAGCGCGCCGTCGGCCCGATCGAGGAATGGCTCGACCGCTACATGGCCGACCAGCACCGCCTCACCATCGAGGGGATGTCCGACGACCTGACCATTAAGGATGTCCGCGTCGTCTTCGCGACCGAGGAACAGCGCGCCACCTTCAAGGCGGCGCTGAGTATCTACATCCAGACGGCGGAATTCATCTAAGCTCGGCGCAGGCGCGCTGGATGCGCTCGCACGCATCGCGAAGCTCGTCCTCCGACGCCGCGTACGACACCCGGAAGAACGGCGACATCCCGTAAGCCGCGCCCTGCACGCAGGCGACGCCATGGCTTTCGAGGAAGTAGAGAACGAGATCGGTATCGTTCTCGATCACCTTGCCGTCCGGCGTTTTCTTGCCGATCAGTTCCGAGCAATCGGGGAAGACATAGAACGCGCCCTTCGGCACCGGGCATTTGACGCCCTTTGCCTGGTTGAGCATCGAGACCACGAGATCGCGGCGGTCCTGGAAGCTCTGGCAGTTCTTCGGCACGAAATCCTGCGGGCCCGTCAGCGCCGCCAGCGCGGCGGCCTGCGACACCGACGAGTTGGAGCCGGTGATCTGCTGCTGCAGCTTGGTCATCTCTTTGATAAGTGGGGCCGGACCACCGCAGTAGCCGATCCGCCAGCCGGTCATGGAATAAACCTTCGACGCCCCGTTCATGGTGACCGTGCGTTCTTTCAACGCCGGTTCGACCTGGGCGATGGTCGAGAACTCGAGCCCGTCGAAGATGATGTGCTCGTAAATATCGTCGGCGAAGATCGCGACGTCGGGATGCTTCAACAGCACATCCGCGAGACCGCGCAGGTCTTTCTTGTCATAGACCGCGCCCGACGGGTTCGACGGCGAATTCAGGATCAGCCACCGGGTTTTATCGGTGATGGCCGCATCCAGCTGTTCGGGGGTCAGTTTGAAATCGTTTTCGGGCGTCGCCTGCACGATGACCGGTGTGCCGCCCGCGAATTTCACGTGATCGACGTAGGACACCCAGTAAGGGGCCGGGATGATGACCTCGTCACCGGCTTCGACGGTCGACACCAACGCATCGAACAGAAGCTGCTTGCCGCCCGAGCCGACCATCACTTCATCCAGCGTGTAATCCAGGCCGTTGTCGCGCTTGAACTTGTCGACCACGGCCTGCTTGAGGGCCGGCACCCCGGCGGCGTTGGTGTAGCGGGTTTCGCCCCTCTTGGCGGCTTCGTAGGCGGCTTCGACCACGTGGGCGGGGGTCGGGAAATCCGGCTCGCCTGCGCTGAGTGCGATGACGTCCTTACCGGCTGCTTTCATTTCCCGCGCTTTTTGCGAAGCGACGGAGCTGGCCGACGGCTGAATGCGCGACATGCGCTCGGCGATCTTGATGGTCATGTATTTCGTTCCTCTCCCAAGTCCCCGGTTGCTTTACGACGGAACCGGGGTTTCTTCAATCTTCATTGCTTGCCCCCTCACCCGGCTCGCTACACTCGCCACCCTCTCCCCCGGGAGAGGGTGGCGCCGCGTGAGTTCCTTCTCCCTAGGGAGAAGGACAGGATGAGGGGATTTACTTCACCTTCGCCCGTCTCTCGATCTCGTCGTGGGTTTCGCGGACCTTCGCGGGCCAGGTCGATTTGATGAACGACAAAATCTGCACGATCTCGCGGTCGGTCAGAATGTCCCTGAACGCCGGCATATCGCTTTGATAGTCGTCACCGGCGACGAACTGCGGGCCGTGCTTGGTCATGTTGAACAGCGCCCGGCTGTCGTGATGCCAGGTGTGCCCGGTCTCGTCGTGGGGCGGTGCGGGCAGGCGCCCGTTCGATTTGCGTTCGCGCCAGTTGTTCTCGCCCGCAAGGTTGGGGCCGTGGCAGCTGGCGCAGTGTTCGGCGTACAGTTTCTCGCCGTCTGCGATCATCTGCAGATCGTCGGGGTAGAGGGCGATATCCGTCCGCTCCCCCTTGGGGGCGAAAAGCTCGTACACCAGCAACGTCCCGAGCAGGAGCGCGGCGGTGATCAGCGGAACGGGCGTGCGGCCATAAAACGCCATCTTCAGTTTTACTCAGCGAATGAAGTTTTCGACATAATCAGCGCCCAGGCCGACCTCGATAAAATGCTTTCGGCATGCTTCGATTCTATCGAACACATCGGTCGAGCCGGTCACCTTGCCGTTCTCGTCGCAGTAGATGATCGCGCCGGTGTTGTGAAAGAGCGTGATCATCTCGTCGCAATCTTCATCCACCACGAGGGTGTGGATTTCCCCCGGCGGCTCGAACAGATAAGACCCCGGCGTCGCCACCCAGTCTTTTTCCAAGTACCGCCATTTACCCTTAATGACGAAGCCGTGCACCGGGGCCGGATGACGGTGACGTGACAGGAAACCGCCGCCGACGACCTTGGTCAGGTGCACCCAATATCCCTGCGACACATTCAGACACAAAGGCCTGGACCAGCGGTCCGGCGCCAGCGGCACCCACAAACGCGGGTCATCGTCGGCGAACGCATCCTGGACGAAGATCTCGTCGATCCCGTCCGTAACATTCGGCCCGGTGTAGGGATCCGGAATTCTCGGCTTCATCGCGTCGTCCATCGTTACTCACCCTTCTTCTTGAACTCTTCGTAGCGCGCCATGGTCTCGTCGTTGGGGGGATAGAGACCGGGGAGAGGATACCCCTCCTCCACCTGCGTGACGATCCACGCCTCCAGATGATCCTGTGCGACGGCGGCGTCTGCGACGTCTTCGACCATCGCTTTCGGGATCACCACCGCACCGTCGTCATCGGCAACGATGATATCGTCCGGGAAGATCGTCGTGCCCCCGCAACCGATGGGTTCCTGCCAGCCGACGAACGCCATCTGATGGACCGCCGCGGGCGCCGCCGTCCCATTGCACCAGATCGGCAGGCCGACCGCCTTGACCCCGGCCGCATCGCGCATCTTGCCATCCGTCACCATGCCGACGACGCCGCGTTTCTTCATGCGGGCGGCGAGAATATCGCCCATCACGCCCGCCGCTTCTTCGCCACGTGAATCGATGACGCAGAAGCACCCTTCGGGCATGTCCTCGATCGCGGCCCGCGTCGATGTCGGGGACTTCCACGCTTCGGGGGATGCCAGGTCTTCGCGCGCCGGCGCATAGCGCATGGTGAACGCCGGGCCGACAATACGCTTTTCATTGTGACAAAACGGCATTGAGCCCTTGATCCACGTCGTCGCGATGCCTTTTTTGAACATCACCGTGGTCAAAGTCGCGACGGCGACGTTTTCGAGCTTCTGACGCAGTTTCGCGTCCATGTTTCTGTCTCCCCTTTTTTATGCCGGGTTGCTTGAGCACCCGTTCATCCCAAGATAAGAAACCTGGGACTGAATTACGACACCGGGAGGGGAAATTGTCCAACACGCAGGTTCTGTTCAAAAGCTCGCCAAAAGAAATGCCGGCGGCCGAGAATTTCGAGATCGCCGAAAAGCCGATGCCCAAACCCGGGGCGGGTGAGTTTCTGTTGAAGAACCTTTATCTCTCGCTCGACCCCTATCAACGGATGCTGATGGGGGGTGGGTGGACGTATTCCCCCAACGTCCTCAAGCCCGGCGACCTGATGGTCGGGCGCGTCATCGGCGAAGTGATCGAGACGAATAATCCCGACTATCCCGTGGGGACGTACGTCGTTGGCAGATTGGGGTGGCAGACCCACGTCGTTTCGGACGGATCGAACCTGGATTTCGTGGTCACCCCCAAAGACGGCGTCCCGTTGAGTGCTTATCTGGGGGCGTGCGGCTCGACCGGCACGACCGCATGGGTCGGCTTGAAAATCACCGGCAACCCGAAACCGGGCGAGACGGTCCTCGTCTCCGCCGCCGCGGGCTCGGTCGGCAGCACGGTCGGGCAGTTGGCAAAAGCGTGGGGCTGCAAGGCGGTCGGTATCGCGGGCGGACCTGAAAAGTGCAAACTCGTCACCGACGAATTCGGCTTCGATGCGTGTGTCGACTATAAAGCCCCCGACCTCGCGGGTCAGATCAAGGAAGCCGCCCCCGACGGCGTCGATATCTATTTCGACAACGTTGGGGGGGAAGTGCTGGAGGCCGCGTTATCGAACATGAACCGGTTCGGGCGCATCCCGGTATGCGGGGTGTTGTCGGCCTATAACGAGGCGGGTGAGCATTACGGGGTTAAGAACCTCCACCTGTTCTTCGACAAATCCCTGATGATGGAGGGGTTCGTTCTGTCGGCCCACAAGGACGTCTGGCCGGACGCCCGCGCCGAGATCGAGGAATTGATCGCATCGGGCAAGCTCGCGTTCAAGGAAACCATCGCGGAGGGGATCGAAAACGCCCCCGAAGCGTTTGTCGGGATGTTGGAGGGCAAGAACGTCGGCAAGCAGTTGGTGAAACTGGCCTGACGACGTGCTGACCTTCATCGCCGCCGTCTTCTTTCTGATCATCACGCCGGGTCCCGGCGTTCTGACCGTTGCGGGCAATGCGGCGGGTTACGGGTTCGGGCGCGGTGTGCCCTACGCCCTCGGTGTCGTCGCCGGATCATTGATTGTGATGGGTTTGGTCGCGAGTGGATTGGCGGCGCTCGTGTTTTCCATCCCCTACGTCAGGGAAGTGCTCCTCGGCGCGTCGCTCTGTTATCTTCTCTATCTGGCGTGGCGGATCGCCTCAAGCGGCAGCGGCATCGCCATCATCGAAACCGACAAACCGCTCAACTTCTTCAACGGTTTCACCCTCTCGCTGATCAATCCCAAGGGTTATGCCGTGTTCACGACCATCGTCGGTGGCTTCAACTTCTACCCCGAAGACGCGCTGATCGAACTGTTGATGAAAGTCGTCATCTTCACGTCGATGTCGGTCCCGATCCATATGCTGTGGAACGGGATGGGGGCATCGCTGAAACACCTGCCCCTCGGCCCCCGGGGGCACCGCATCGTCAACATCGCGATGGCGGTGTCGATGCTCTTGGTGGTCGGATTGGCGGTCTATTACGAGAGCGTGCGGGCAGGTTAGCCCCCTCACCTGTCCTCTCCCCCACATCCGTGGTGGAGAGGGACCCTGACGCAAACACCACCCGCGCTAATCCCTCGCCCCCTTTCAAGGGGGAGAGGTTAGGTGAGGGGGTGCTCGTCACATCAAGTTGCGGTGTTCCTTGGGGAGCGACACGACCAACCCGTCAAGTTCTTCACTCATCCTGATCTGACAGCCGAGGCGCGAGGTTCGCTTCAACCCGAATGTAAGGTCGAGCATGTCCTCTTCTTCCTCGACGGCAGGGTCGAGCTTTTCGAACCACGCCGGATCCACGATCACGTGACAGGTCGAGCACGCCATCGAGCCTTCGCAGGCCCCTTCCAGATCGATCATGTTGCGGTGGGCGACTTCAAGGACCGACAGTCCCTCCGGCGCATCGCAAACCTGTTCGCGTCCGTCCGGATGGACGAAGGTCATTTTAAACATCGCCATTGAAGACTAGACCGAGAAGCTCTCGCCGCAACCGCAGCGGCTTTTTTCGTTCGGGTTGTTGAAGGTGAAGCCGGAGCGAAGCGCGCCTTCCTCGTAATCCATCTCGGCGCCGACCAGGAACATGGTCGCCATCGGATCGATGAAGATGCGCGCGCCGTCGTGATCGACTTCCTCCTCGAACGGGCGCTTTTCGTCGGCGTATTCGAAGACGTACGAAAGCCCCGAGCAGCCCTTGGTGGACACGCTTACACGCAGGCCTGCGACCGGCTGGTCGCTTTTGCTCATCAGCGCGCGCACGTGTTCGGCGGCGGCGTCGGTCAGCGTGATCAGGGTCGGTTTGCTCTGTTCGGTCATCGAAACTGCTCCGTCAATTCTTGTTCATAGGTAATCCGGTTCGTTTTCCGGATCAACCCATTCGCTTTGCCCTCTCCCCTTGGGAGAGGAAACTCACGTATTCACGCCCGGCGTCAATCTTCCGAAAACCTTAGCGTACGGGTTAAAACCCCAACGCCAGCTTGGCGTCTTCGGACATCCGATCCGGCGTCCACTGGGGCTCCCACACCAGCGAAACCTCGACCTCGCCGGTGCCGTCGACCGGTTCGACCGCCCGCACCACCATGCCCGGCATTTCCCCCGCCACCGGGCAACCCGGCGCGGTCAGGGTCATGTCGATCTTGATGTTGCCGTTGTCTGAAATCTCGAGCCCGTAGATCAAACCGAGATCGTAAATGTTCACCGGGATTTCCGGATCGTAAACCGTCTGTAGAGCGGCGACGATGGCCTCTTCCGTCGCGACCGGCACGCCCGCTTCCAAAGGCTCGCCGCCGGTGGCCTTGAATTCCTCGTTTGGGTCGACGGGCGAATAGTCGAAACCGGGAATGCCCGACGGCCCGCCCGGCGTCATCCCAGCCGACATGCCGGGGGGTGGCACGAACTCGTCCATCTCGACGCGCTGCCCGCGCGTGTCGGCGGCCGGGCGCGCCTGTTCTTCCTGGATGCGGAGGGTATCGCGGACCTTGTCCTCGGCTGCCTTCACATCTTCCGCGTTCTGATCATTCTGGTCGGTCACGTTTTCGTCCTTGGCCGTGTCTTTCTTTTTGAACAGTCCGAACATCAGCTAAACATCTCTTTCACGAGTATGAGTGAGTCATGGAGAGCGTCGATCTCGCTCTTGGTGTTGTAGAGCCCGAACGAGGCCCGCGCTGTCCCCGGAATGTTGAAACGATCCATCAAAGGCTGGGCGCAGTGGTGCCCGACGCGCACCGCGACGCCTGCACGGTCGATGATGGTGCCGATATCCGAGATATGCGCGTCATCCATCACAAACGAGACGATGGAGGCTTTCTCCTCGGCATTACCGATGATCTTCACGCCCTCGATTTCGTTCAGACGTTCCGTGCAGTAGTGCAACAGCCCCATTTCGTGGGCATGGATATTCTCGAGACCAATCTTCTCGACGTAGTCGACGGCGGCCCCGAAACCGATCACCTCGACGATGGCGGGCGTGCCCGCCTCAAACCGGTGCGGGGTATCCTGAAACGTGGTTTCTTCGAACGTGACCCGGTCGATCATATCCCCACCACCCTGATAAGGGGGCATTGAATTCAACAGATCTTTCGGCGCCCACAACACGCCCGACCCGGTCGGCCCATAGAGCTTGTGGCTCGAGAATACGTAGAAATCGGCGCCCAGCGTCTGCACGTCGATCTTCTGGTGCGGCACGGCCTGACAGCCGTCCAGTAATACCTTCGCGCCCACGGCGTGAGCCTTGCGAATGATTTCGTCAACGGGTAGCACGGTGCCGAGGACGTTTGAAATGTGCGGACAGGCGACGATCCTGGTTTTGTCGGACAGCAGTTCATCGAACTGGCTCATGTTGAAATTGCCGTCGTCGTCGCAGTCGACGACCTTGATCACAAGACCCTTCTCCGCTCTTAAAAGCTGCCATGGAACGATGTTGGCGTGGTGTTCCATCACCGTCAGGATGATCTCGTCACCCTCGTTCAGGTATTTGCGGCCGTAGCTCGAAGCGACCAGGTTGATCGCTTCCGTACCGCCCTTCGTGAACACCACTTCGTGATGGTCCGGTGCGTTCAGGAAGTTCGCGATCTTATGGCGGGCCTGCTCATAGGCTTCCGTCGACAGTTGGCTCATCCGGTGGTTGCCGCGATGCACGTTGGAATAATAACGCAGCATGCAATCGTCCATCGCCTCGATCACCTGGCGCGGCTTCTGGGCGCTGGCACCGTTATCGAGATAGACGAGCGGCTTGTCGTAGACTTTCTCGGACAGGATCGGAAAGTCTTCACGGATGCGCTCCACATCGTAGGCGCGCATGCTGTTGTCGCCCGCTTTAGCCGCGAGTTCGTTCATCACGCGCTTTCCTTCCACTCGCCGGCCAGATAGCAGTGCGCCGGCAGCCAGTGCACGACCCGGTCCATGAAAACCTCCCGCACATGCTCGTCGGTGATTTCGTCCAGCGCATCGCCCAGGAACGATTGCACCAGCATATTGCGGGCCAGTGCTTCGGGGATACCGCGGGACCGCAGATAGAACAGCGCTGTCTGATCCAGCTGACCGCTGGTCGCGCCGTGCGCGCACTGCACGTCGTCGGCGTAGATTTCAAGCTCGGGCTTGGTGTCGATCTCGGCGTCGTCGGACAGAAGCAGGGTCTTGTTCAACATCCGCCCATCGGCTTTCTGCGCATCGCGGGCGACATGAATCTTGCCCTGAAATACGGCCCGCGCCGCATCGTCGAGCACACCCTTGTAGACTTGTTTACACGTCGTGTTGGGGACCGCCATGTCGATATAGGACGTGTTATCGCAGTGTTCATTCCCACGCATCATGTAGGCGCCGTTGAACCCACAATGCGCCCCCATGCCATTCAATGTGATGACCGCTTCGGTCCGGGACAGAAGTCCGCCCATCGATAGGTTGAAGCTTTCGAAGGTCGCATCACGGCCGACCCGCGCGTGCACGGTCGAAACGTGGGTCGCCTGCATGCTTTCGGCCTGCACCTTGTAATTCTTGAAGATCGCGCCATCTGCGACATCGATTTCGGTCGCGGCGTTGGCGAAATAAGCGCCGACGCCCCGGCCCACGTGATGCTTCACCAGCGTCGCCTGGGCGTTCGGTTCGATCACGATCAAATTGCGCGGGAAATAGGCGACGGCATCGTCGGTCAGCCCACCGACCATGACGATCTCAACGGGCTTGGTCAGCACGACGCCTTTTCGGACATGCAGCACGAAACCGGAATCCATCATTGCGTCGTTGAGCGCCAGCATCGCCTGATCGTCGTTTTGCACAACGGAACCAATGTGTTCTTCAGCCCAGGCCGGATCGTTCTCTAAAAGTTCGTCGAGCGGGCCGAAGCGCACGCCGTCAGGCAGATTGGACACATCGCTTAAATCTTCACGCAGCCGCCCGTTTACGAAAACGAGACGTCCGGCGACGTCGCCGACAGTGGGCAGATCTTTAACCGCCGCGTCGCCCACACCATCCTTGATCGGCGTATAACGGGTGTCGTCGAGGGGGCGCAGGCGCGTGTACTTCCAACCTTCGAGCTTCGGCGTCGGCAGCCCGAGCGCACCGAACCTTTCTGCGCCCTTGTCGCGCCGGTTTTTCAGCCATTCGAGGCCATCGCCGGGCAGCGAACGGCCACCCTGCAATCCGCCTTCGAGGCCCCCTTCAAGAAAAGAAACAGCCGTCATCAGGCGGCCTCCTCGCCGGTGAAGTCGGCGTAGCCGTTCTTTTCGAGTTCCAGCGCCAGCTCCTTACCGCCGGTTTTCTGAATCCGGCCCTGCGCCAGCACGTGCACTTTATCCGGGACGATGTAATCGAGCAGGCGCTGGTAGTGGGTGATGACCAGCGACGAGCGTTCCGGCGAGCGCAATGCGTTCACGCCTTCGGAGACGATCTTGAGCGCGTCGATGTCGAGACCGGAGTCGGTTTCATCCAGGATCGAGAGTTTGGGTTCGAGAACCGCCATTTGGAGGACTTCGTTCCGCTTCTTCTCGCCGCCCGAGAAGCCCACATTGACGGCGCGTTTCAACATCTCGTCGGACATGTTCAATTCTTTGGTCTTGGCGCGCAGCATCTTGACGAACTGAATCTTGTCGAGCTCATCCTCACCGCGATAACGCCTGACCGCGTTGACCGCCTCGTTGAGAAACGTCGAGTTCGGCACGCCGGGGATTTCGACCGGGTACTGGAACGCAAGAAAGATGCCCTTGGCGGCGCGCTCTTCGGGGTCGAGCTCGGTCAGGTCTTCACCCATGTAGATGATGCGCCCGCCGGTGACCTCGTAGCCGTCGCGGCCGGCGAGGACGTATGAGAGCGTCGACTTGCCCGATCCGTTCGGCCCCATGATCGCATGCACCTCGCCCGGATTGACGGTCAGGTTCACACCCTTGAGGATTTCCTTGCCCTGAACGGTGGCGTGCAGGTCCTTGATTTCCAGCATTCGTATTTCTTCCTCTTACGTTCTTTTAATCTCGTCATCCTGAACTTGATTCAGGATCCATATTCCGTTGCACCCATGGGCCCTGAATCGAGTTCAGGGCGACGGGTTAATCCAATTCCCTAACCGACACTGCCCTCAAGCGAGATGCCGACCAGCTTCTGCGCCTCGACGGCGAACTCCATCGGCAACTGCTGCATGACTTCGCGGCAGAAACCGTTGACCACCAGCGCCACGGCGGCTTCTTCGGGGATGCCCCGCTGACGCAGGTAGAACAGCTGATCCTCGGAAATCGTCGACGTGGTCGCCTCGTGCTCGACGATGGCGTTCTTATTCTTGCTCTCGATGTAGGGCACCGTATGCGCGCCGCATTTGTCACCGATCAGCAGCGAGTCGCACTGGGTGTAGTTACGCGCACCCTCGGCCTTCGGTGAAATCTTCACGAGCCCACGATACGTCTGGTCCGACTTGCCCGCCGAAATCCCCTTCGAGATGATCCGCGACGTGGTGTTTTTCCCCAAATGGATCATCTTGGTGCCGGTATCGGCCTGCTGGGCGTTGTTGGTGATGGCAATGGAATAGAACTCACCCACGGAATTATCGCCCTGCAGGATGCAGCTCGGGTATTTCCACGTGATCGCCGAACCGGTCTCGACCTGGGTCCAGGAGATCTTGGAATTCTTACCCCGGCACGCCCCCCGCTTGGTGACGAAGTTATAGATGCCGCCCTTGCCCTCTTCATCGCCCGGGTACCAGTTCTGGACGGTCGAGTACTTGATCTCGGCATCATCCAAAGCCACCAGTTCGACGACGGCGGCATGAAGCTGGTTCTCGTCGCGCATCGGCGCGGTGCAGCCCTCCAGATAGCTGACGTAAGAGCCCTTGTCCGCGACGATCAGCGTCCGCTCGAACTGACCCGTGTTCATTTCGTTGATGCGGAAGTACGTCGACAGTTCCATCGGGCAGCGAACACCCGGCGGGATATAGACGAACGAGCCGTCGGTGAAGACCGCCGAGTTCAAACACGCGTGCTTGTTGTCGGCGACCGGGACGACCGTCCCCAGGTACTTGCGCACAAGATCGGGGCAGCGCTCCAGCGCTTCCGAGATCGGGCAGAAGATCACGCCGACTTCTTCGAGTTTCTTTTTAAACGTGGTCGCGACCGAAACGCTGTCGAACACATAGTCGACTGCGACACCGGCGAGCACTTCCTGCTCTTTTATCGGAATGCCGAGCTTTTCATAGGTCGCCAGCAGTTCCGGATCGACCTCGTCCAGGCTCTTCGGGCGGTCGTCGTCGCTCTTGGGCGCCGAATAGTAGTGGTACTGCTGATAGTCGATGGGTGGAAAATCCACCTTCGACCACTTGGGTTCCGGCATTTCCAGCCAGCGGCGGTACGCCTTCAGCCGCCATTCGAGCAGCCACTCGGGTTCGCCCTTCTTGGCCGAGATGAAGCGGACGATGTCCTCGCTGAGGCCCTTGGGTGCCTTGTCGGCGGCGATGTCGGTGACGAAGCCGTATTTATACTTCTCGCCCGATATCGATTTGACCTGTTCGACGGTTTCGGCTGTTGCTGACATTTCCGTTAAATCCTTCGTGCCTTGCGGCTTCTACTCTCAAACCTGTTGCTCAGGCCCCTCATCCTGTCCTTCTCCCAAGGGAGAAGGAACTCCCGGCTCATCACCCCTCTCCTTGGGGAGAGGGTGGCGCGAAGCGCCGGGTGAGGGGTCCTTGGCCTCAACATCATCATCTCATGCCACCGATGCCCGGGCACCGTCCGCGCGAAGCGTTCTAACGGCGTCCGAGATGGCGTCAATAACCACTTCGATTTCTTCCGGGGCCGTCATGCGGCCGACGCAAAGCCGGACCGACGCGTGCGCGTCTTCGTCCGACAATCCGAGCGCCCTTAACACATAGCTCGGCTCGACCGCCGCCGACGTGCACGCCGACCCGCTCGAGATCGCAACCCTCTCTTTAAGAGCGTCCATCAATGTCTCGGAGTCGATGCCCTTGAACCCGATATTCAGGTTACCGGCGATACGATGTTCCATATCCCCGTTCACGTAGAGATCGGGGACACGCTGTTGCAACCCCTTGAGCAGTCTGTCCCTGAGATCGCGGACACGTGTCGTTTCCGTGTCACGCTCCTCGGTCACGAGCTTAGCCGCCATCCCGAATCCGACGACGAGGGGGGCGGGTAAGGTGCCGGAGCGCATGGTGCGTTCCTGCCCACCGCCGTCCATCAACGGTTCCAACCTGACACGCGGCTTGCGGCGCACGTATAACGCGCCGATCCCCATGGGCCCGTACATTTTATGGGCGCTCAAGCTCATCAGATCGACATTCATGTCCTGAACGTCGATGGCGGTCTTGCCCGCCGCCTGCGCGGCGTCGGTGTGGAAATAGACACCCTTCTCGCGGCAGATCGCGCCGATCTGATTGACGGGCTGAACGACACCGATCTCGTTATTCACGTGCATAACGGAGACGAGGGCCGTGTCGTCGCGGATCGCATTCCTGATATCGTCCGGATCGATCAGGCCATTGGATGCGACCGATAGCCACGTGATCTCGTAGCCCAGCTTCTGCGCGTACTTTAAAGATTCAAGCACGCACTTGTGCTCGGTCACCGGCGCGATCATGTGTGATTTTCTGCCCTCGAAGAACCGCGCCACACCCTTGATCGCCATATTATTCGATTCCGTCGCCCCCGACGTGAAGACCACTTCGCGCGGATCGGCGTTGATCATCTTCGCGACCTGCTGGCGCGCTTCCTCGACCGCATCCCGGGCTTCCCACCCATAGGAATGAGAGGTCGAATGCGGATTGCCGAACGCTTCGGTGAAGAACGGCGTCATCACGTCCATCACGCGCGGGTCAACCGGCGTCGTCGCCTGATAATCGAGATAAACCGGACGGGTTTTCTGGCTCATGCCGCCGCCTCCGCGTCTTTCCGGGTGCGCAATCTCAGACCGCGCCACGTCTCGATGAATTTTTCGACCTCGTCCACCGACGTCGAGGGGCCGAGCGAAACACGCACGGCTTCCGCCGCTTCCTGTTTCGAAACCCCCATCGCCATCAGCACATGGCTCGGTTCGACCTTACCCGACGAGCACGCCGACCCGGCACTGACGGCGATCCCCGCCAGATCGAACGCCATCACCTGGGTTTCCGCCGACACACCCGGCATGCCGATATTCGTCGTGTTGGCCAGTCTGTCACTGTTGCTGCCGTAGAATTTGGCGTCGTTGGAAAGTTCGTTCTCGATCCGGTCGCGGAGTTGGGCGATCTTCGAGAAATCTCGAACCCCGTTTATTGCGGCTTCGGCCGCCGCGCCGAACCCGGCGATCCCAATGATGTTTTCCGTCCCCGCACGGCGTCGGCGTTCCTGCCCGCCGCCCCGGATCAGGGGTTCGAACGCCACCCCATCCTTGACGACGATGGCGCCCACGCCCGAGGGACCGTTGAATTTGTGCGCGGATAACGTGAGCACATCGGCATAGGCCGTGATCTCGAACAGCGGCCGCTTGCCGGCCCATTGGATGGCGTCGACATGCAAGACCGCGCCTGCGTCCTTACACAGTTTGGAAATCCCGGCGATCGGCTGCACGACACCGGTTTCGTTGTTGGCCGCCATCACGGAAACCAACGCCCGGCCATCCGTTTTTGAAAGCATCGTGGAAAGCGCGTTCACATCGACGACGCCGTCCGTATCGACGGGGATACGTAGCGCGTCCGGATGTGCATCCAGTACGGAGGCGTGCTCGACCGCCGAGGTGATGACACTATCGCTATTCACGCCGCGGAGGATGGCGTTGTTCGCCTCCGAACCACCCGACGTGAAGATCACGTTGGCGGGCGCGATACCGGCCAACTCCGCGATTTTGGCGCGGGCATCCTCGACAATCTTTCTGGCCTCGCGGCCGAAACCGTGCACCGACGATGCGTTACCCGTTACCTCCATGGCACGCGCCATCGCTTCGCGGGCAGGCAGGCCCAGCGGCGTCGTCGCGTTATGATCGAGGTAACAAGCCGTCATCGGTAAAGGTCCCTGGCTTCCGGTTATTCGCCGGCGGCAATCTGTTGGTCGCGGGACTGCGAATACAGAATCCCACTGGAACCCAGCACGCGCCGGTCGGCCACATCGGCGAGGGAGACCGAGCTCAAGAACAGATAGATCTGGTTGCCGAGCTCTTCCCACAGATCATGGGTCAGGCACCGCTGCTGACGGCCCTGGCAACCGGACGGGCTGCCGGGCGTACAGCGGGTCGCCTTGATCGGCTCGTCGACCGCCATGATGACGTCGGCGACCCTGATCTCGGCGGCATCACGCGCCAGAAGGTAGCCGCCACCCGGGCCGCGCACGCTCTTGACCAACTGTCCACGGCGCAGCCGTCCGAACAACTGCTCCAGATACGAAAGCGAAATTTCCTGACGCTCCGCGACATCGGCGAGTGCGATCGGCTTCCCATCGGTCTGGGTCGCCAGATCGACCATCGCCATCACCGCATAGCGTCCTTTGGTACTGAGTTTCACGTTACTTCTCCTTTGGCCTTAGGCCACTGAAGTCTTACGGCTGCTTTTGCCGTCGTCCTCATCATCGTCACGGGCATCGAGCTGCTCGCGAAGTTCGTCACGTTCTTTCTCAAGTTCATCGACCCGCCCTTTCAATTCCGAAAGGGACTGGCGCATCTGATCCAGCACCTGTTGGACAGGATCGGGCACGCCGTCCGGCGTCGTCGCATAAGCGCGGAATTCGCCGGTTTTCGTCTTGTCCTTCGGCATCACGATCTTGGCCGGAATACCGACCGCGGTAACACCCGCGGGGACGTCGTTGGTCACGACCGCATTTGCGCCGACGCGCGCGTCGTCACCGACCGTGATCGGGCCCAGAATCTGTGCCCCGGAACCGACGATCACGCCGTTGCCCAACGTCGGGTGGCGCTTGACGCCGACCTGTTCGTGGCTGTCGACACTGGGGGCGACGCCACCGAGTGTGACATCGTGATAAAGGGTGACGTTGTCGCCGATTTCGGCGGTCTCGCCGATCACCACGCCGGAGCCGTGATCGATCACGAAGCAGCAGCCGATGGTCGCGCCCGGGTGGATTTCGATCCCCGTGAACAGGCGGCCGACCTGCGAGACAAAACGCCCCAAAAAGCGTAAATCCGCCTGCCACAGCCAGTGCGCAAAGCGGTAGAACACGACGGCATGAAAGCCCTGATACAGGATAACGACTTCCCAGCGCGACCGCGCGGCCGGGTCGCGCTCCAGAAAGGCATCCAAATCCGCCTTTAATCTCTTGAAAACCATGGCATCTTCTTTATGTTCACTGCGCCCCGGGGTTGCGCTAATTCCCGGCTGCGCCCATGTCATGAAATAAAAAGCGCACTTTCTTAAGGGGTATATAGGAAAACCGAGTAAAGTGGTCAAGTTTATCGCGGCTAAAATCTATTGTGCCGGTGCGGCAAAAGCCATTACCCCGTCAGAGTACCCGACAAAGTTACTCGATTTTTTGAAGTCTTTCTAAAGTAGAGGTTCCACCCATGCCCGATGTGATTTTCAACGGACCGGAAGGCCGCCTTGAGGGCCGGTATCAGCACGCCAAGCGCGATGACGCGCCGGTGGCGCTGATTCTGCATCCGCATCCGCAACACGGCGGCACCATGAACAATAAGGTGGTGTACTCGCTTTACCACGCCTTTTCCAAACGCGGGTTCTCGACGCTGCGCTTCAATTTCCGGGGTGTCGGCCGCTCGCAGGGCGCTTTCGACAGCGGTTTGGGCGAACTTTCCGACGCCGCCGCCGCGCTGGACTGGATGCAGGGTCACAACCCGAACGCCACCGGCTGCTGGATCGCCGGATTCTCGTTCGGCGCCTGGATCGCCATGCAGCTGATGATGCGCCGTCCGGAAATCAACGGCTTCATCGCCATCGCCCCGCCGGCGTCGATCCACGATTTCTCGTTCCTGGCACCGTGCCCGGCTTCGGGCCTGATGGTGCACGGCGACAGCGACGACATCATCCCCGAAGATTCGGTCGCCAAACTCGCCGACAAGCTGGGCAAGCAGAAGAACATCACCATCGATTACAAGGTGGTGAAGGGCTGCGACCATTTCTTCCGTGACCATCTCGACACGATGGAAAAGCACGTCGAGAAGTATCTCGACACCAACCTCGAAACGGTCGAGTAAATCTCTAAAACCGTCGTCCTGAACTTGATTCAGGACCCACGATACGCTCCGCCCAACCGGCGGAGCGTTTTTGCGTATGGACGACGAAAAAAGTTGGGGTGACGGTTGCAGCTTTAAATGCCGTCGTCACCCCGGCGCATCGCTTTTCGTCTCGGCCTCAGCCGAGATTTCCGCCTGCTCGGCGGCCCACGTGCCCGCAGCTTCGTGCGCCACGGACGAGGTGGTCGGCAGCACGCTCAGATAGCTCTCGGTCTCGTCGACAGGCATCGCTTCACGCTTGGTCATGCGATAGAGCGCATAAGCCGCGATCGCCCCAAAGGTCGCGCCGAGGACGATCCAGAACGCGAACGGGCCGAAGTGCTGCATCGCCCAACCGGTGGCGAGCGGTCCCAAAATCGCCCCCACCCCGAACGTCATGACGAGCCCCCCGGACGCGGCCGGCATATCCTCCAGCGAGAGGAAATCGTTGGTATAGGCAAGGAACAGGGCATAGAGCGGCGTCGTGACCCCGCCGGCGAAGAACGCAGCCACCATCAGCGGCCACAGACTGTCCCCTGCGAGCCGCCCGAGCCCGCAGGATACGGCACCCAACAGGGCCGCCCCGAAAATAAGCTTGCGGCGGTCGACACGGTCCGACAGCCAGCCGATGGGATATTGGAGCAATAAGGCGCCCCCAAACAGCATCGCCACGAACATGGCGATTTGCGCCGTGGTCAGATCGATCTGGGTGCCGAACACCGCCCCCATGCCGGACTGGGTCGCATAGGCGCTGCCCAACAGGAATATGCCCACCGTTCCCAATGGCGAGCCCGTGAAGAGCCTGCGCAAAGGCATCGGCCGCGTTGCCTCGGCCACCGGAACGCGGGTCGCCGACAGAAGGATCGGCGCGAAAGAAACCGACACCAGGATCGAGGCACCGATGAACAGCACCGACGTCGCCGCATCGCCCAGCGTCAACAAGCCCTGCGCGCCGATGATGCCGAGCGTCTGCGCGATCATATAGGCCGACAAGACCTTGCCCCGGGTCTGGTTGGTGGCGGCGTCGTTGAGCCAGCTTTCGGCCGTCACGTATATGCCCGACATGCAGAACCCGACGAGCACGCGCAACAATGTCCACGCCCATGGCTCCGTCAACAGCGGAAACGCGATCAGACCCGCCGACATGAAGCTGCCCAAAGCCGCGAAAACACGCACATGTCCGACGCGGCCGATCAGGATGGGGCTCAATCGGGCGCCCGAAAGAAATCCGGCGAAGTAGCCGGACGTCACAATCGCCAGTTCCGCCGAAGAAAACCCCTCGATCCCGCCGCGCAAACCGATGAGCGTGAAATGCATGCCGTTGCCCAGCATGATCAGCACGATACCGAGAAGAAGCGCCCAGACAGACGATAAAACCTTGAGCATGGAACGCCCTCTCATCCTCGATTTATGACGGCCTCATTTCACCCGAAGCCCACTGACACCGCTCAATCCTAGTTCTGCATGGGAATCCCGTCGTCCCACCTGAACCCGATACCCCCCGCGTGCCAGACGCCTGCCCCGAGCGGATTGGGCCCGCCGATATTGAGGACCGGCGGCAAGCCGAAATCGGGCGCCAGATCCTGCGTGCCGCGCACGGTGCTTCGGTGCATGATCCGCAACCCCTGCTGATCGGCGGGCAGGTGCGCCTCCGGCGCGGCGCGGTGCGCCACCGCCAGATTGTCGATGAACACGCAATCGTTCTGCTGATATTCGAAGTTGATGGCGTATCCGTTCTCAAGACCGGCATTAAGGATGTCGTTGTACTGATGGC
The DNA here is from genome assembly GCA_017644185.1 of Rhodospirillales bacterium. GTDB lineage: Bacteria > Pseudomonadota > Alphaproteobacteria > Rhodospirillales > Casp-alpha2 > UBA4479. The sequence goes on along the minus strand of JAEPMA010000001.1, from coordinate 376,528 downwards.
AGAGGTCCGTCAGTTCCTGCGCCTCCAACAGACGGAAGTCATCGGCGTCCGGCAGCTTTTCGATCACCGCGCCGGTCATGCCCAGGTGCAGCCAGATGCATTTACGCCCGGACAGCGGGTGGGTGTGCACCATCGGGTGGACGGCACCCGACGTCGCATTCACGGACGATAACCGGCCCCAGAATTCCTGGCGTTCGGGCGAGAGTTCGTCATACGCCGCGCCCTGGTGGGCGAAATACGTACCACCGCCTTTTTCCGCCGGGCGGATGATGTGATAGCCGGCATGGGAAAACGTATCGGTGTTGAAACTGCCGTCGTTGTGCCACTGCGGCCCGACGCCGGGGATCCCGTGTTGGCGGTCATTAGACAGCCGGAAGATGTGGCGATTGGCGTCGGGCGTCGCCGGATGGACGCCGTGCGTGCTGTGCAGTTCCTTGCCGCCCCACCAGCAGCTGGCGCGAAGGAAGTCTTCGGGTTCAAGCTGCGTCTCGCTTTTGAAAACAAGAAAGCCGCGCGCGGCCATTTCGCGTTCCAGCGCGGCAACGACGTCGTCGGGTGGCGGGTTACGGGCCGCGAGGCCGATCCCTTCGACCTGGGCCCCGATGGGATCGAGGGGAGATATCCTGCCGCCGAACTTCTCGATCACGGCGACGCGCGACGGCTCCAGGGCGGGAAGTTTCGATACGGGAGCGCTCAAAACTCGCCTCCTTTCTCTCCCCCTCATGTAGGCATCAAACCGCCACGCTGAAAGAGGTTCCCCTCACCCGGGCCGATGCAGCACGCCCCCCGGCATCGGTTCGGTGACACCCGTGGTCGAAGGGAGGCTTAGGGGCAGCCCATAAAGCGAACGAACGGCGAGATAGGCGAACGCCTGCGCCTCCATCGCATCACCCGACCAGCCCGCGGCCTCGACCGGTTCGACCGGACGATCCAGCGCCCTTCTGAGCGCCGCCATCATGACGGGATTATGCCGCCCGCCACCCGTCACCAGCCAGCGTTCGGGAAGCGCCGGTAAAATCGCCTGCGCCCTGCCGACGGCTTCCGCCGAAAACGCGACGAGGGTCGCCGCGCCGTCTTCGAGCGACAACCCCATCACGGGTGACGGGTCGAAGTGATCGCGGTCGAGGGATTTGGGGTACGGCTGATCGAAATAGTCGTTTTCGAGAAGCTCGGCCAAGACGTCTTCATCGACCGTGCCCTTGCGCGCGATAGCGCCATCGGTATCCATCGACTGGCCCGTTTTTTCCAGAATCCAATCATCCAACAAGGCGTTCGCCGGGCCGGTATCGAAGGCGACGATGCCCCCATCCGGGCTGATCCATGTCAGGTTGCCGACGCCACCGAGATTCAAGACACATACCGGCGGCTCGAGCGGCATCGCGAGAGCGGCATGATACAAGGGCGCGAACGGTGCCCCCTCGCCGCCCGCCGCCACATCGGCAGCGCGGAAATCGTTGACGACCGCGATTCTCAACCTTTCGGCCAAACGCGCACCGTCCCCCAACTGGCACGTCACCCCGTTCGCCGGGTCGTGGAAAACCGTCTGGCCGTGGAACCCGACCACATCGACGTCGTGGGGGCTTAAACCCGCGCGTTTCAGGAAATCCTCGACCGCCTCGGCGTGCGCATCGGTGATGTCGCGCGCCACCGACGCGGTCGGTTCACCCGTTTCCGGTTTGCGCCCGGTGATCGCCTGCACCTTTTTTCTGAGTTCGGGGGCGTAGGGATAAGACGCGAACGCGCCCCTACGTTTCACCGTCTCGCCATCGGTGTCGATGATCGCGACATCAATCCCATCCATCGATGTGCCGCTCATCAACCCGACCGCCGTCAGCACCTTGCTCATCTCGGGCGGTTTTCCGCCCTTTAGGTCGTTGTCTGTCAGGGTCTGCATGTGCTAATCATCCGCGCCCTCAATAAAAACAGCAAGTCCGTTCATGGCCCAGTACAAGTCCGATTTCGTCAATCAGCTCACCCAACGCGGGTTTATGCACCAGTGCACGGACCTCGACGCGCTCGACGAGAAGTGCGCCCAGGGCCCGGTCACGGCTTATATCGGCTTCGACTGCACCGCGCCCAGCCTGCACGTGGGCTCATTGGTGTCGATCATGCTGTTGCGGCTCTTTCAACAAACCGGCCATAAGCCGATCGTTCTCATGGGGGGCGGCACGACGCGAATCGGCGATCCGTCGGGGAAAGATGAGAGCCGAAAATTACTGACCGACGCCGACATCACCAACAACATGAACGGCATCAAACAGGTGTTTCAGAAGTACCTGACGTTCGGTGAAGGTAAGACCGACGCGGTGATGGTCAACAACGCCGACTGGCTGGACAATCTTAAATACATCGAGCTTCTAAGGGACATCGGCCCGCACTTCACGGTCAACCGCATGCTGACGTTCGACAGCGTCAAGCTGCGGCTCGAGCGCGAGCAACCGCTAACGTTCCTCGAATTCAACTACATGATCCTGCAGGCGTTCGACTTCGTCGAACTCGCCAAAAGCCATAATTGCCAGCTTCAGATGGGCGGCTCGGATCAGTGGGGCAACATTGTCAACGGGGTCGAGCTTGGCCGAAGGGTCGCCGAGAAGCAGCTCTACGGCCTCACCACGCCCCTTCTGACCACCGCGTCCGGCGCCAAGATGGGCAAGACCGCGGACGGGGCGATCTGGCTCAACGACGACGCCCTCAGCCACTACGACTACTGGCAGTACTGGCGAAATACCGAAGACGCCGACGTGGGTAAGTTCCTGAAACTCTTCACCGAGCTTCCGATGGACGAGATCGCCCGGCTCGAAAAACTCGAAGGCCAGGAAATCAACGACGCCAAGAAAGTCCTCGCCGACGAAGCAACCAAGTTGTGCCGTGGCACTGACGCGGCAGCGGAAGCCCGTAAAACGGCGGAGACCACGTTCGAACAGGGTGGGATGGGTGAAAGCCTGCCGACCGTCGAGATCGCGCGCGCCGAGATCGAGGCCGGGATCGGCGTGCTTACGCTGTTCACGCAGGCGGGCCTTGCTTCGTCGAACGGAGATGCCAGGCGCCTGATCAAGGGCGGCGGCGCCAAGATCAACGATCAGCAGGTTTCGGACGAGCGCGCAACGATCGCCGCCGATGCGATCAATCAAGACGGCGTCATCAAACTGTCGGCCGGCAAAAAGCGCCACGCGCTGATCAAGCCGGTCTGAACATACCATCAGGCATGAAACCTGAGTCCGAATAGGCGCGGCAAACGTTTCGCCGCAGCCAGACTCCGTCACTCCGGCAACAGCCGGAATCCAGGGCGTCGGGCAGACTTCCAGCATCAAATAGAGACGGATTATCTCTGGACCCCAGCCTGCGCCGGGGTGACGGCGCCATGCAGGGAAAGATTTACTGAATCGTCACCGGCGCCTTTTCGGGGGCGAGGAGCGGCGCTTTCGGTGTGTCGGGGGTGAACGCACCGAACAGGTTCCGGAGAATACCCGGCGTCAGGGCCGACAGCGGGTTGACCGTGGTGTCCGGATCCTCGATCGGGCCCGTCACAGAAAAATTCGCGGCGAACACGCCACCGCCGTCTTCGGTCCCGGCGAAGATGTTGCCCAGCAGCGGAATCTTACCCAGCGCCGAGTTGAGCGCATAGGCCGGCACCACGGTCCCGTTAATGTTCAAGACGTCTGCATGGGTGTAGACGGAGCCCGACGCCGTGAAGCCGAGCGAGGTGCCCGTCGCCTTGGCATCCGATATCTGTATCTCGCCGTCGGTATACGCGAACGGCACGTCGAGTTCCGAGAAGTTGAGCCCTTCACCCGTCAGCGCGTCGACGATCCCGGTCAATGCCATGATCGAAAGGACGCGGGTCATCAGCGGCGCATTCCTGACCCGGTAATTGATGACGCGCAATTTCCCGCGCAATGGCTGATCGGCTGCCGCATCGTCGTAACGGCCGCGCAGTTCCAGCTTGCCACCGTACATGTTGTCGAACAGATCGAAGAAGCGGAGGGTGTCGCCCGCATCATCCGCTTTCACGTTGAGAATTCGATTACCCTGCTGGTCGGGGGCCATGTTGACGTTGAACAAAGGACCGCCATTGAGCTTGCTGTCCAAAAGCGCCGTCCGCCAGATGCCGCGTTTATGGACGAACGTCCCCGATACGTCGGACAGGAATTTCTGCTTCTCGACCCACATCTTCTGGAGTTCGACCGCGATGGTCAGGTCCGGAATATCGATTTCGTCCTGTCCCGGACGATCGCCGACCAGACGCTCCCAAAGGGGTGAGAACTCCAGCTCCGGCCCCTGCAGGCCGATCTCCCACCCGCCATCAGGTCTTGAGATCACGGCTCCGGAAACGTCGGTGCGTCCAAACAAGACTTTCTTGAGATTGACCCGCTCGAGTCCGAGACCGGCGGGGGCGTATTTGACGTCTCCCTTCACGCTCAGATCGCCGGCGACGACATCGAAGCTGGGCACGCTTTTCACGAGACCGTTTTCGATCAGGATCGTGACATCGACCCAGCCCGGGTCGCCCGCCGCCTTGCGCCACTCCATCACCGGCACGCGCAGTTCCGCGCGCTCAAGATTGGCGTTGACGTCGACCCGCCCGCTACGGCCGTCGAAGACCGTGTATCTGACCGTCGCGTCGACACCGCCGGAGACGAAATCGCCCGCCGGCCCGGGATCAACCCCCAGATCGCGCACGTTCGACAGATCGTCGATCCTGGCCGCCAGCAGGTACTGGGAACGGAACGGCGCCTTATCCAGGAAATTCTCGTCCCATACCAGCGCCACCGGCACCTTGCCCATCATCACGTTGCCGTCGACTTCCATCTTCTTGTTGTCGACGGTGAGTTTGAGCGTCCCGTCGCGGATGTCGCGGCCGAGCACGACATCGTTCATCGCGACACCGGTCAGATCCGCTGTCGCCTTCACCTCGACGTCTTCGACCGCGAGATCCTTGGCGAGCATGAAGTAAAGGTGCAGATCGACCTTGCTGTCACCGAGGGTGCTCTTCGGATCGATTTTCATCGCGCTCGCGAAATTGAACGGGTCGCGTTCGATCAGAGCAAGCGCTTCCGGTAACGGCGCCTCGGCCTGCAAATTGATGTCGATATACTGGTCGACCTTCTGCAGGCCGGTGATCCGGATATTCGCGCCAGCCAGATCGATCTTGCCGCTCTTCCCTTCTTCCGCAACCACGTCGAAGGTGTCCGCGTCGAACTGCATGGTGCCGCTGACGCCGTTCACCGGCGGCATCCCCTCGAGATACGTAACGTCGACGTTCTCGGCACTCATCGTGCCGCCGAGTTCTTCGATGTTGAACGTTCCATCGCCGCGAATAGCGACCTTCAGCGCCGTGTCCGCCTGCACCATGCGCCCACCACTCAAGTGCGTCGTGATCCAGTTGTAGGCGTCGGTACCGAGAGGCTTCGGCCAGTAGGTCTTGATGTTGTCGACCGCGACGTCGGCGAGTGTCGCTTCGGCGGCCAGCATCAGATCGTCGCCCCCCATGCTCTCCAGCTTGCCCTTCAGATCGAAAACCGGACCGCCGAGATTGAGGTTCAGACTCTGTATGTCGGCATCGCCCGTGTTGAGATCGAAAGTGCCCGCCCCGGCCATGCTGACCAGCGGAAACGCATGATCGATGGGAGCCGGAATCCTGAGCGTCGATCCCTCGACGAGCGTCGCCTCGCCGCTGTCGATGGTGATCCGGCCCTTGCGGCCGTTATAGAGCCCTTCGAGCGCCAGGGTTTCGACGGCAACCTCCTGCGCGAACGGCCCCGGCAAATGCAGGGTGCCGTCTTCGCCGGCGACCTGGAAGCCGATGGTGTTGATCCCTTCGTCCAGCGACGTGCCAATGATCAATTTGCCGGACAGCGGCATATCGGCGACCTGAAGCGCGGTGAATGCCGGATCGAGGGTTGCGAAAGACGCGGGGGAAATGTCGGCGAAAGACGCGGTCATATCGAGCCGCCGGCCCTCACTATGGAACGAGCCATGCAGAGAAATATCTGCGATGCGGTTCTCGACCTCGATCTGCACCGAACCTTCGGCGAGGAGACCATGAGGGGCACGCGCCAGTTTCAGATAACCAACCGGCGCCTGCCAGTTCTTGCCCGTCATCCGGTCTTCCAGGGTCATCGTCGCACCGGATATGCGCACGGTTTCCAGATAACTCATCGGCGAGCCGGGTTCGGGTTTCTTGATCAGCCAGCCCAGCAGCCCGGTGGCGAAACGGTCGCCGTCGTTCTTCTCGCCGGCGGCGACGGCGATGCCGAGCGCACCACTCACTTCGCGGCGAACACGGATCTCGGGACCCAACAACTCGATGAACTTGGGGGCGAGTTGCCCCTGCAACAGCGCCCGGCCACTGAGCGACATCGACAGTTCGGGGATGCGCGCCTGCGCGGCGCCGCTATCGTCGATGGCGCGCACGTTCTTGACGCGCAATTCGATGGCCCGGTCCCAGCCCGCCCAGGTCAGCGTCGTATCGTCGATCGCGAGGCGGAAAGAGCGGTGGCCGTCATTCAACGCGCTCTCAACATATGGTGTCAGAAACGACAGCGATACCGGGCCTTTGTGGAGTTGCCACGCGATCAGCAGCGTGATGATCGCGAGCCCCGCCCCGAGGCCGCCGATCAACTGAACCAAACCGATAAACGTACGTTTGAGAATCACCGTATGCGCATTTCCGTCTGATACGCCAAAACGCCCGGAAAATCCGGGAGAATCCGTACTATAAGTATGCATAAACGGCGCTTAACGCGGAGTAAACCGTGCAATAAGTACAGTGTTGTGCCGATTTGCCGGCTTCAGCGGCTTTGCGTCCGCCGCGCCGATGCCGTATTGCAGTTGTCATGGGAGACGCATTCAAGATCGACACCGCCATCCTGCCCGTTCCCGCCGATACCGAGGCCGCGGAACGGGGCCTTACGGATTTCCTCGACGCCTGCGAAACGGCAAGGGAAACGGCCCCGGATACGGCGCCAACGGCGCTTGATTTCGCCAAGTCCGACGACGGCAGACGGTTGCTGTCAGGGGTCTTCGGGTGCAGCCAATTCCTGACACAATCGCTGTTGCGCGAACCCGAATGGCTGGGCCGCCTGGTCATGGAAGGGCCGGACGCGCTGGCCCATGAGATCGTCGACGGCACCCGCACCGATACCGCCCTCATCACCGACGAAGCGCAGATCATGAAAGCGCTCCGCATCGCGAAGCGCCGGCTGGCCCTGACCGCCGCGCTCGCCGACATCGCGGGCGCGTGGACCCTTTATCAAGTCACGGAAGCCCTCTCCGATTTCGCCGACGCCGCCGCCGATGCGGCGGCCGCCTTCGTGATACGACGCGCCGCCGAACGGGGGGCTTTCCAACTCAAAAACCCGGAGACCCCGCAAAAAGATTCGGGCTTCATCGTGATCGGCATGGGAAAGCTCGGTGCGCGAGAGCTCAACTATTCATCGGACATTGATCTGATCTGCCTTTACGACACCGACGTCATCGACACCGACGACGGCGACGGTCTACAGAAACACATGATCCGCATGACCCGGACGCTCGCCAAGATTCTCGACGAACGCACGGCGGACGGTTACGTGTTCCGGGTCGACCTCAGGCTCCGACCCGACCCCGGCTCGACCCCTTTGGCCATATCCGTGCTGGCGGCGGAGACGTATTACGAGAGCTTAGGCCAGAACTGGGAACGCGCGGCGATGATCAAGGCCCGTCCGATCGCCGGCGACATCGCCGCGGGCGAAGCCTTCCTTCAGCATTTACGCCCTTTCGTCTGGCGCAAGAGCCTCGATTTCGCAGCCATCCAGGATATTCACTCGATCAAGAGACAGATTCATGCCCACAAGGGCGGCGGCGAGGTCGCCATCAACGGCCACGACATCAAGACCGGGCGCGGCGGCATTCGCGAGATCGAATTCTTCGCACAGACCCAGCAACTGATCTGGGGTGGACGCGAGCCGACCGCGCGGGCGAGCCGGACCATCGAGGCGATCCGGCATCTGGTTGGCATGGGTCTCGTCGATGAAAGCGCCGCTGAAGAATTGGATGCTGCCTACGAGTTCCTGCGCCGTGTCGAACACCGGCTGCAGATGCAGCGCGACGAACAAACGCAGGTGCTACCGGACGAAGACGACGGCATCGCCCATCTTGCGGCGTTCTGCGGCTATGCGGACGCGGAAGACTTCCGCAAAGACCTGTTAAATCATCTTGAAACCGTACAGGGGCACTACGGCGCGCTGTTCGACGACGCCCCGTCGCTCGCGGCCGAAAACGGTCAGCAGGGCAATCTCGCCTTCACAGGCGCCGAAACCGACCCTGAAACCCTCAAAACCCTCTCGGGGTTCGGGTTCAAAGACCCGGCCCTGGTCGACAAGTCGATCCGCGCCTGGCACCACGGCCGCGTGCGCGCCACGCGCTCGACACGGGCGCGCGAGCTTCTAACCGAACTGACCCCGGCGCTATTGTCGGCGATCGCCAAGCAACCGGACCCGGACGCCACGTTCATCCGCTTCGATGCGTTCGTGTCCGGGCTTCCCGCTGGCGTGCAGCTTTTCACCATGTTCCAGGCCTATCCCGAACTACTGAACCTGTTGGCCGAGATCATGGGCGAGGCGCCCCGTTTGGCGGCGCATCTGAGCCGCCGGCCCAATCTTTTGGACAGCGTGCTCAGTGCAGATTTCTACGACCCCCTTCCCGGAATCGAAGAGCTCCGCGCCGATTGCGCGGAAGCGTTAACCGACACCGTTTTCTTCGAAGACGTGCTGGACGCGACGCGGCGCTGGAACAACGACCGGCGGTTTCAGGTCGGCGTCCAGTTGTTGCGCGGTGTGATTAGCCCCAGCGCCGCCGCCCGGCATTTCAGCGATATCGCCGACGCCGTCCTACAGACCCTGACGCCCGAAGTCATTACCGAATTCGAAGGAGTGCACGGCAGGATAGAGGGTGGTGCGTTCGGCATGCTGGCATTGGGTAAGCTCGGCTCGCGCGAACTGACACCGTCAAGCGACCTCGACCTGATATTCATCTATACGGCGGCTTCCGATGATCTGCGCTCCGACGGCGACCGGCCCCTGGCAGTGTCGCAGTACTACAGCCGGCTGGGCCAGCGGATCATCAACGCCGTCATGTCGATGACCGCCGAGGGCACGCTTTACGAAGTCGACATGCGCCTCAGACCGAGCGGCAACAAGGGGCCGGTGGCGACATCGCTCGACGGGTTCCGCCGCTATTATGAGGAGACCGCCTGGACGTGGGAATTCATGGCCCTGGTGCGTGCGCGGGTGATCTTCGACACCGGCATCGGAGATGCGGTGCGTGACGTGATCAAGGCAGCCCTCGAACGTGAGCGAGACGCCCCGAAGACCGCCGCCGAGGTCGCCAACATGCGCGGCCGCATCGAGAAGCAACACGGCACGGATTGCATCTGGGCGATCAAACAGGTCCAGGGCGGCCAGGTCGACGTCGACTTCATTTCGCAATACCTGGTTCTGGCGCACGCGGGCGAACATCCGGAGATCGTCTCGGCTGACGCGGCCGAAATCTTCGAAGTGGCCGCCCGGCTTAAACAGCTTGATGAAGCCGACGCGCAACAATTGGCCGACGCGAAGTTGCTTTACCGCGATCTTCAGACATTCCTGGCGCTGACCATCGAGGGTGAGATGACGGATGCCAAGGTCGAGGGATTTTCGGCGCCGCTTCGTGAAGATTTGATGGAGATCACCGGGTGTGAATCCTTCGAGACGCTGGAGCGGTGGCTTCGGGAAACCGAGGAAAATGTCCGCGGCATCTTCATTCGCGTGCTCGGCGACCCTAAATCGACAAAGGACGACGCGCTGCCCGGCAAGTAACCGGACGCCCAGCGATATATTGAACGACTGAGACGATCGAACAGGAGAGAGACATGCTCGACACCGGTGACAAAGTCCCCAACTTCAACCTGCCCGTCAACGGCGGCGGCAACCTGGCGCTCAAGGACCTCAAGGGCAAAACGGTGGTGATGTACTTCTATCCGAAAGACATGACGCCGGGCTGTACCACCGAAGCGCAGGACTTCCGCGACCTGATCAAACAATTCGACAAGGCGGGTGCTGTCGTCGTCGGGGTCTCGAAAGACAGCGTCAAACGCCACGACAATTTCGTCGAGAAGCAGAGCCTGCCGTTCAAGCTGATCTCCGACGAAGACGGGTCTTTGTGCGAGGATTTCGGGGTCTGGGTCGAGAAAAACATGTACGGCCGCAAATATATGGGAATCCAGCGCGCCACCTTCGTCATCGACGCAAAAGGCGTGATCCGTCACGTCTGGCCGAAGGTGAAGGTAAAAGGACACGCCGACGAAGTTCTTGAGGTCGTCAAAAGCCTGTAAAAATAATTATTTTCAATATGTTACAGCCAACCTCCCGGTCGCACCGGCTGTTTGAATCATCGACAGCGCGGGGCAATCGTGCTGCACTCGCACATATGTTCAGTATTGAACCCGTGATTTGCCCCGAATTCGCCATGTTGCGCTACGATGCGCCGTTGAAAGACCTGGGAAAACGAGGCGCATGAACAAAAAGGTTGAAGCCTTATCAACCGACTCACGGCTGGTCATCGGCATCGCGTTGATGCTGGCCATCGCGTTCTCGGCTTATCTGTATACCGCCTATGACCGCGTCAGCGGCATCAACAGTGCCTGGCAGACCCAGCAGCAGCAGGAAACGTTGAAATCGACGGCGCTGGCCGAGCTTTACCGGCACATGGGCTATTCGGGCCTGATCCACAACTTCAAGAACTACGTCCTGCGCCGCGACGAGACTTATCGGCAAAAAGCGGAGATCAACGCAGCGCTCGCTCTGGACGCCATTCAGCAGCTTCTTGAATTTGAACCCACCCCCGAAGAAAGGGACGCCCTCGATACTGTTCGTAATGTCGTCATCAACTACCGCGACCGTCTGGGCGATGCGGCGTTGGCGTTCGAGAACGGGTTGCCGAACGCCGACGTCGACGAGATCGTCCGTATTGACGACCGGGGTGCCGCCAAGGCACTGACCGCGCTGCAATCCATCGCCGTGCGTCAAAGCGAAGCCGCCCTCGCCGGCACCAACGACGCGCTCGATAACACCCTCAAGTTCCTGTTCGGCGGTCTCGTCGTCCTGCCGGTGATCATGATCGCGGCCTTCGTGATCATTCGCTACATCTACCGCGTCAACGTCCTGCGCGCCGAGATGTCGGAACAGCAGAGCCTGCTGTCCGTGACGTTGGAAGCCGTCAACGAAGGCATCACCATGATCGACGACAAGCTGAACATCGTCGTCGCCAACGACAGGTTCTACGAGCTTCTCGAATTCCCGAAAGACCGTCTGCCGGTCGGCACGTCACTTGAAGAAGCGTTCCGCATCAATGCCGAGCGCGGCGAGTACGGGCCGGGCGACATCGAAGAACAGATCAAGGAGCGGATGAAACTCGCAAGCGAATTCAAAGCGCATGAATTCACCCGCATCCGACCGGACGGCACGGTCCTCGATATCCGCGGCACGCCAATTCCCGGTGGCGGGTTCGTCACCACGTATCAGGACGTCACGCGGCGCGTCTCGGCGGAAAAGGAAGCGCGCGATGCGCGGGCGCAACTGCTCGACGCCCTCGAAGTGATGGACGAAGCCTTCGTGATCTTCGATGCCGATGACAGGCTGGTCCTGTGCAACGACCGCTACCGCGAGTACTACCCCAAGTCCGCCGACCTGTTCGTCCCCGGCAATACCTTCGAATACATCATCCGCGAGGGCGCGAAGCGCGGCGAATACGAACTCGACGGAGAGGATATCGAGACCTGGGTCAAACGCCGGGCGGGAGAGCACCGTATCAACGACCGCTCTTTCGAGCGCCGCATGTCGTCCGGAACATGGCTTAAGGTCACCGATCGAAGAACACCCGACGGCGGCTCCATCGGCATCCGCGTCGACATTACGGAACTAAAGGAGGCGCAGGAAGCGGCCGAGGCCGCCAACGTCGCAAAGTCGTCCTTCCTCGCCAACATGAGTCATGAAATCCGCACGCCGATGAACGCGATCATCGGCCTGAGCCGTCTGGCCCTGAAAACCGACCTGCCGCCGCGCGCCGAGGACTATCTGCAGAAGATTTCCAATTCCGCGCAGGCGCTCCTCGGCATCATAAACGACATTCTCGACTTCTCGAAGCTCGAGGCCGGCCGGGTCGAACTCGAAAGCGTGCCCTTCCGCCTCGACGATGTCCTGCAGAATCTCGCGACCGTCATCGGTGAGGCCGCCGAGCGGAAAGACGTGGAAGTGCTGTTCTGGATCGAGCCTGAGATCCCGAGATTGCTGATTGGCGATCCGCTAAGGCTTGGCCAGATCATCACCAACCTCGCCAGCAACGCGGTCAAGTTCACCAGCGAGGGTGAAGTCGTGGTCCGCGTCGACATGGTCGGGCGATCGGGCCACAAGGGCCGCTTCCGGTTCGCCGTTTCCGACACCGGGATCGGCATGACGCCGGAACAGCAAGAACAGTTATTCCGGCCCTTCACGCAGGCCGATATTTCGACGACCCGTCAATACGGTGGCACCGGCCTCGGGCTCACGATTTCAAAGGAACTCAGCGAAATGATGGGGGGTGGCATCTCGCTCGAGAGCACCCCCGGCAAGGGCAGCACGTTTACCGTCGAACTGCCCTTCGAATTGCAGGACGTCGAACGGCAACAGATCATTCCGCCAAGTCTGGAACCCGATCGGTTGCGCGCGCTCGTCGTCGACGACAACGAAACGGCATTGGAGATTCTCGGCGACACCCTCAAGAACCTTAAATTCACGGACGTCGCGTGCGTATCGTCGCCATTGAAAGCGCTCGACGTGTTCACGGACCGGGCCGGTTCCGACAGCGCCTTCGATATCGTCATCACCGACTGGCGCATGCCGGAACTCGATGGCGTAGAGCTTATCAAGAGAATCAAGGCCGTGCCTGATACGACACCGGCGATTTTCCTGGTCTCAGCGCACGGCAGCCCCGAAGCGATGCGCCAATCCGACAAGCTCGGGCTTGCCGGGTTTCTGGCGAAGCCCATCAACACATCGCTTCTGATCGACGCGATCGCCGAGCATTTCGTCGGCGGCGGCGATTCGAAGACAGCCCCGCAAAAGGATCGACTGGGCGGTTTCGGCGCGCGCGACGCCATCCACGGGTTAAAGGTGCTTTTGGTCGAGGACAATTCCATCAACCAGCAGGTCGCGACGGGCATTTTAGATGAAGTCGGCGTGAAGGCAGACGTCGCCGACAACGGCAAGATCGCGTTCGAACGCATGCGCGACAACCCGGCCGGGATCGACATCGTCTTGATGGACCTGCAAATGCCGGAAATGGACGGTTACGAGGCGACACGACAGATCAGGGCCCTTCCAGGAATGGAAGACATACCGATCATCGCGATGACCGCGCACGCCATGGCGGAAGAACGCGACGCTTGCCTTCGCGCCGGCATGAACGATCACATTTCCAAACCCATCGACGCCGACAAGCTGTTCGAGACCCTGGCCAAGTGGGCCCCGGACAAGAATATCAGGGGCGCGGCGGAAGACGCCTCACCCGCCCCAACCGGCGAGTCCGGGATCATTGATGATGCGCCGACGGACACCGGTGTCGACGGCGTGCTGTCATCGGCGGAAGGTTTCAATTTCGCCGAGGCCAAAAAGCGCCTTGGGCTGGACGATGCCTTCTTCATCAAGTTACTCGGCGACTTCAATGCCAAGTACGCCGACTTCGAAGGGGAATTGAACGCCGCCATCGAGGCCGGCAACGCTGAGCTGGCGTCGCGGCTGGCACACACCGTTGGCGGCCTCGCCGGGACCATCGGTGCGGATGAACTACAGCAGGAATGCCGCACCCTAGAAAACGCACTGCGCGAAAATCCGGCGGCCGCCCCCGACCCCGCACCGGCCATCGCCGCACATGCGCGGGTCAAGGAAACGCTCGACCGGATCGCCGAGGATCAGGCACTGGCGGCTAAAACCGATCCCAAGTCGAATGACCGCAACGAAGGCAGCGAAACGAGTCTTATCCACCTGATCGGCGAAATCGACGCCGCGTTCGCATCCAAGAGAATCTCGGCAAGGCACCGGCTTGATGAACTTGAACAGTTGCTAGACGGTTCCGCGAGCGACACCTTCGGGGAACTCCGCCGCGCCGCCGACAAGCTCGATTTTGTAAAAGCCCGCCATATACTCCATAAATTGGGTGAAGAAATGAGCGGACATGAGGGTGGTACGGCGTGAATATTCCCGAAACGGCTTCCAAGATTCTGATCGTCGACGACGAACCGCTCAACATCGAGGTCATGAGCGGTGCGCTTGAAGAACTCGGCGACATCATGTTTGCGATCAATGGAGAGGAAGCTCTTCAGCTCGCCCTCAGCGAAAAACCCGACATCATCATCCTCGACATCATGATGCCGGGTATCGACGGCTACGAAACGTGCCGCCGCCTGAAGAGCAATCCGGAGACCGAAAACATACCGGTCATTTTCGCGACCGCGATGAGCGATCGCGCCGACGAGGCCAAGGGCTTCGACCTGGGCGCCGTCGATTATGTTACCAAACCCGTCGTGCAACCGATCATCGTCGCCCGGGTTCGCAACCACTTACAACTGAAACGCTACCGCGATTATCTGGAAACCATCGCCTTCGTCGACGGGCTGACCGGCATTCCCAACCGCCGTAGTTTCGACCAGCACATCCGATCGGAATGGCAGCGCGGCACCCGCACCAAAGGCGAGCTTTCATTGCTGCTGATCGATATCGATCATTTCAAACAGTACAACGACACTTATGGTCACCAGGCGGGGGATGCGTGCCTGACGCTGGTCGCGAAGGCGCTGTCGTCGTCGGTGCACCGGCCGGGGGACCAGGTGGCGCGCTACGGCGGCGAGGAATTCGTTTGTGTCCTTCCCTCGACGAATCTGGAGGGCGCCGAGTTGATCGGCGGCACGCTCAGGGAAGCGGTCAACTTCCTGAAGATTCCCCACAAGTCGTCGAGCGTGTGCGATCACGTCACCATCAGCGTCGGCGGTGCGTGGGTGCAACTCGACCAGTCCAAGGAAATCGGCGAGTTGATCAGCGCCGCCGATGCAAATCTCTACAAGTCGAAATCCGAAGGCCGCGACCGCGTTACCGTCGGCTGATCGCGGCCTTCCCCCGCCGCGCGCGAACCGCTAACCTCTCGTGACAAATCCACAATCTCCGGCAGCACGGGAGGGCCAGACCATGGCCGAAGAAGACGACGGCGGAAACGGCAAGAAGAAAAAGGGCAAGGGGAAAGGCGGCAAGAAGAAAAGCGGTGCCAAGCTGCTGATCGGCCTGATCCTCGGCATCCTGATATTCTTCGGCGGCGGCGGTGGGCTCGCCTGGTACATGGGGTGGGTGCACGCCCTGATGGGCTGGGAAAAACCTCAACACCGCGCCGAACTGGAAATCGGCAAGCCCGTGTTTCATCCCCTCCCCGAAATCCGCACCGATCTGAAAACCGGCGAATGCCGTGCGCCGTTCCTGCGCGCGGTGATCCATGTTCAGCTGATGCCGGACGATGTCGCCCGCCTCCAGGAAACCGAGATGCAGGTGATGGACGCGATCCTGACGCATCTTCGCGGGCAGGAACGCCAGAACGTCGTCGGCAAGGAGGGTTCGGAACGGCTGCGCTTTGAACTGGTGCAGATCATCCAGAACATCATCCGGCCGGCGCAGGTCCATACCATCCTGTTCAAGGAGCTGGTGGTGCAATGACGGGCCTTCTCTCCGGAAAGACGGCGGTCATTACCGGCGCGGGTTCGCCGGGCGGCATCGGACGTGCCACGGCGAGGCTGTTCGCAGCCGAAGGCGCGGTGTGCGCGCTCACGGATATTGACGAGGCGGGCCTGGCGGAAGCCATCAAGGAAATGGGGCCGCCGCACCGCAGCTACGTGTGTGACGTCGCCAGCGCGGCCGCCGTCAAGGACACGATCGCGGCCGTTGCCGCCGACCTTGGGCGCATCGACATCCTGGTCAACAATGCCGGTATCGTGATGGGGACGCCCTTCGCGGATATCTCGGAAGATGAATTCGACAGCGTGCTCGGCGTCAACCTCAAGGGCAACTTTCTCATGTCCCAGGCATGCCTGCCCGCGATGCGCGCCAACGGCGGCACCATCGTCTGCATCGCCTCAATCGCCGGGCAGAACGGCGGCGGGGTCTTTGGTCGCTCGCATTATGCCGCGGCCAAGGCCGGTATCATGGGGCTCGCCAAGGCGCTCGGCCGCGAGCTCGCGCCGCTCGGCATCCGCGCCAACGCGATCGCCGCCGGGCCTGTCGACAACAATTTCACCGGCGGCCGCATGACACCCGAAATCAAAGCCGACCTCGCGACCAAAGTGCCGCTCGGACGCCTGGGCACGTCGGACGACATCGCCAACGCGTGTCTGTTTCTGGCAAGCGATATGTCGTCGTTCATCACCGGCACCGTGCTCGATGTCAACGGCGGCCTGCATATCCACTAATCAAAGTGGGAGCTAGGCGGCGCTTTCTTCTTCGCCCTTGATCTTCGCAGCCAGCGCCGCTTCCAGGAACATGTCGATGTCGCCGTCGAGCACCGCGCTGGTGTTCGACGTCTCAACGTCGGTGCGCAGGTCCTTGACCATCTGATAGGGCTGCAACACGTACGACCTGATCTGGTGGCCCCAACCGATATCGGTCTTACTGTCGGCCTGGGCCTGCGCCGCGTCCTCGCGCTTTTTCAGTTCCATCTCGTAAAGACGGGCGCGCAGCATGGACATCGCCTGGGCGCGGTTCTTGTGCTGCGAACGGTCGTTCTGACACTGCACGACGATCCCCGACGGCTGGTGCGTGATACGAATCGCGCTTTCGGTCTTGTTGACGTGCTGACCGCCGGCGCCGGATGCGCGGTAGGTGTCGACGCGCAAATCCTTTTCGTCGATCTCGACCTCGATGTTGTCGTCGATCACCGGTGATATCCACGCCGACGAGAAACTGGTGTGGCGGCGCGCCGACGAATCGTAAGGGGAGATTCGAACCAGACGATGCACGCCGCTCTCGCTCTTGAGCCAGCCGTAGGCGTTCTCTCCGGAAATCTTCAACGTTGCCGATTTGATACCCGCTTCTTCGCCCGGGCTCTCTTCGAGCCATTCGACGTTGTAGCCATGCTGATCGGCCCAGCGGGTGTACATGCGCAACAGCATCTCCGCCCAGTCCTGCGCCTCGGTCCCGCCGGCACCGGCCTGAACCTGCAGGAAGCAGTCGTTTTCATCGGCTTCGCCGGATAATAGCGTCTTGAGTTGCGCCTTCTCGGCACGGCCGTGAAGCTCACGCAGCGCGGCTTCGGCTTCCGAAAGAACGTCGGCATCGTCCTCGGCTTCGGCAAGCTCGATCAGGTCCATGGTGTCCTGAAGGTCTCCGAACAGACCGTCGACTTCCTTGATCCCGGCCTCGACCTTGGTGCGCTCGCGCATCAGCGCCTGCGCCTTATCGGGGTCGTTCCAGAGGTCCGGGCTTTCCGCGAGCGCGTTCAGTTCTTCGAGACGGAGTTTGGCCTGATCGTAGTCAAAGATGCCTCCTCAGCAGTCCTGCGGACTGCTCGATCTCGTCGGCCATCGACTGGAACTCTGCACGCATGAGAAAGTCTTCCTCTCCTGTGATCTCACCGTCTATTTAGCGGTCATCTACGGCTGGCTCAAGCGCGGTCATGACCAATTCCCTTCACCCGGCATACGCCCCGGAGAAATCCGGGACGCATGCCACCCTCTCCCCAAGGAGAGGGGCCCTTGAGCAGCGTTCCTTCTCCATTGGGAGAAGGACAGGATGAGGGGCCTCAAGAATCGGGTTTCACGAGATCGCACCCGGGCATAAAGTCCCGCCATGGAGATCGATCTGGCCACGCTCGGTGTTTTCATCGCCGCCTCGCTCGCGCTCTACATCTCGCCGGGGCCCGACATGATTTATGTCGCGACCCGCGCGATGGGCCAAGGGAAGCGCGCCGGCGCCTTGTCGGCACTCGGTATATCGACGGGTATTCTGGTGCACATGTTCGCGGCCGCGTTCGGCCTCGCCGCCGTGCTCAAGGTGTTCCCGGCGGCGTTCATCGTCATCAAATGGGCCGGGATTGCCTATCTGGTCTATCTGGGGATTCGCAGTTTGACGGGTCACGGCGATGACGAGGCCCTCAAGCCCGCGACGACAAAGCGCGACAACTGGCGGCTTTATCGGCAGGGCTTCGTCTGCAACATCCTCAACCCCAAAATCGCCCTGTTCTTCCTCGCCTTCCTCCCCCAGTTCACCGATGCGGCGCATGGCAACGTGACGTTACAGATGCTGTTTTACGGCGGTGTGTTCGCGTCCGGCGGATTGGTGTGGATACTGGGCGTGGCCTGGGTGTTCGGCTCAGCGGGCAACTGGGTCAAGCGCCACCCGGGCGCGATGCGCGCCCAAAAGTGGATCACCGGATCTTCGCTGCTGGGATTGGCGGCTTTTCTCGCGCTGGACAAGCGTGGGTAAATCAGGCGTTCGACCGGCGCGGTTAAGAAGCGTCAGTAAAGGCCGCCTGTCCCGGACAGCGGCGCACTCGAGAAATTCTCCGACGATCCCGGCTCACTCCAGCTCTGCCCTTCGATCACGTTGGTCGAACTGTCCGGTACGGTCCCCTCTTTGAACGCTTCCAGGATCACGTTGTTTTCACCAGGGCGGATCGGCAGGCCGGTGCGCGCGTTGACGCGAACAAGCCGTATACCGGGTGGTGTCCGGAACGGAATCGCCGGCTGGCCTCTCAATGCGTCGGCCATGAAATCGCGGAACACCGGCGCCGAGACGGACGAGCCGGTCTCGTGGCGGCCCAGCGGCACGGGGTCGTCGTAGCCGACGAACACACCCACCGCGAGGTCGGGAGAGAACCCGATGAACCAGGTGTCGCGTTCTTCGTTGGTCGTACCAGTCTTTCCGGCGAGCGGCTTGTCTACTTCCGAAATGCGTCGGCCGGTACCACGCTCAACCACGCCGCGCAGCATACTCACGACCTGATAGGCGCTCGCGGGATCGGTGATCTGCGGGCGGGTGTCCGGGATTTCGGGAACACGCTGGTCTTGCCAGGCGTCGGCCCGGCAGTCGGGACACTTGCGGTCGTCATGGCGGTAGACCGAGCGCCCGAGACGGTCCTGAACCCGGTCGATCAGGGCGGGAGTGATCTTTTTCCCCCCGTTGACCAGCATCGCATACGCCGTGGTCAATTTGATCAACGTCGTTTCACCGGCACCCAGCGCCATCGACAGGGTCTGGGGCAACTCGTCGACAATACCGAAACGGTGCGCGTATTCCGCAACCCGATCCATGCCGATGGTCTGCGCCAGACGCACGGTCATCAGGTTGCGCGATTTCTCGATCCCGAGACGCATCGTCGACGCGCCATAGAATTTCTTGCCGTAGTTGGCGGGACGCCATTTAGGAAGGCCCGGTCCCTGATCGATGACGAACGGCGCATCCAGAATCCTCGTTGAGGGGGTGAAGCCCATATCCAGCCCGGCCAGGTAGACAAACGGCTTGAACGCCGAGCCCGGCTGGCGCATCGCCTGGGTGGCGCGGTTGAACTGGCTGCGTTCGAACGAGTACCCACCAACCATGGCAAGGACGCGGCCGGTGTGCGGGTCGATGGCGATGATGCCGCCGTTCACTTCCGGAACCTGCTGCAGGCTGTAGGTATTGGCAGCCTTGTCTTCGCCGCTTTTCACCGGCTCCACCATGACGACATCGCCCGCGGTCAACACGTCGGACGGTTTCTTCACGGACGCGCCGCGCTTCAGGTGCTCGATTTCCTCGCGCGCCCATTTCAATTCATCTAAAGGGATCATCCCCGAGGTGCCGTCCTCGACCCCGATCTCGGCATATCCTTTTTCGTCGTCGACGCCGATCACCACGGCGAGTTGTTTTTCGCCCATGCCGTTGGGCCGTTTGATAGACCCAAGATAAACCTTCCAGTCGAGTGGGGTGTCGAGCCGCTGGCCCGCCGGCGCCGTCGTCACCGGGCCACGGTAACCGTGGCGGCGGTCGTAAGCTTCGAGACCACGCCGTAAAACGCGCCTGGCGATTTCCTGCAGTTTCGGATCCAGGGTGGTGCGCACCGACAACCCGCCCTGATAGAGCTGATCTTCGCCGAACCGATCGACCAGTTCGCGGCGCACCTCTTCGGTGAAGTAGTCGGCCTGGACAAATTCCGTTTCTTCGCGGCTGGCCACCAACAAAGGCTCGTTGGTGGCTTCCTGCGCCTGCTCGGCGGTGATGCGGCCATCTTCGGCCATTCGGTTCACGACCCAGTTGCGGCGGCCCTTGGCGGCGTCGCGCTTGGTCACGGGGTTATAGTTGTTGGGCGCTTTCGGGAGCGCCGCCAGGAACGCGGATTCCGCGATCGACAGTTCGTTCAAGGATTTATTGAAGTAGTTCAATGCCGCCGCCGCGACACCGTAAGAGCCGTATCCGAGATAGATTTCGTTGAGATACAGTTCGAGGATCTTGTTCTTCGTGAAGGCCCGCTCGATCCGGATCGCCAGGATCGCTTCCTTGATCTTTCGGTCGAACGAGACTTCGTTGGTCAGAAGGAAGTTCTTCGCCACCTGCTGGGTGATCGTCGACGCGCCGACGAGCCGGCGGCCGGTCGCGATGTTCTGCAGGTTCGTCACAACAGCACGCGCGACCCCGGTGAAATCGATGCCTGAATGGGTGTAGAACGACTTGTCCTCGGCCGAGAGGAAAGCGTCGATGATGCGCTTCGGCATCGCCTCGATCGGCACGAACGCCCGCTTCTCGATCGCGAATTCGGCCAAAAGCCGCCCGTCACCCGCATGGACCCGCGTCATCACCTGGGGGTCGTAAGTTGCGAGCTGGCGATAATCGGGCAGATCACGCCCGTACGTGTGCAGCACGTAGAGGGTGCCGCCGCCAACCGCAGCCGCCGCCAGGACGAGCAACGACAGCGAGATCAGAGTGAAACGGAGAAAAAATTTCATACCGGCAGCTTGAGCTCTTCCAAGGTCATCCCGTTATCCGCGCTGGTCCTTACTAACATGCCGGTCCTCATTCGCGGAGTCCGTAACAGCACGTAGGGTAAGAATGTGTCCGATCCGTGGCAAAGAAGCTACGACGCCCGTCACACCCGCGATTTTTAGCGGCTGGCACTCTCGATCTTGGCGAAGTAGCGGTCGACCGCCCCCGCAATGGACTGGGCCAGCTTGCGGCGGTGCGATTTGGAACGCAGCTGGCGTTCGTCTTCCTTGTTCGACAGGAAGCCGAGTTCGATCAGCACCGACGGAATATCCGGCGCTTTCAGGACGGCGAAGCCCGCGAAGCGGTGCGGGTTCCTGAGGATATTGACCCGGCCATCCAGTTCATCGACCAAAAGAGCCGCCAACTTTGCCGACTGGTTCATGGTTTCGCGCTGCGCCAGATCAATCAGGATGTTGGTCACCTCGGCGCTTTCGTGGGTCAGGTCGATCCCGGCGATCAGGTCGGCCTTGTTCTCACGTTCGGCCAACTGCGCCGCTTCCTTGTCCGATGCCCGTTCGGAGAGGGTGTAAAGAGACAAGCCCCGGACCCCCCGGTTTCGGATCGTGTCGGCGTGGAGCGAAATGAACAGGTCCGCCTTCATCTCCCGCGCCCGCTCGATACGGCCACGCAGCCGGATGAAGATATCCCGGTCGCGCGTCAGCTTGACGTCGAACCGGCCCGTCGCCTCCAGGTAGCGTTTCAGGTCGCGCGCGGCGGCGAGCGTGATGTGCTTTTCGTAGATCCCGGAAACACCAATGGCGCCCGGATCGACACCGCCATGGCCCGGGTCGATGACAATGACGCGTTTTTGCGCCTGACCGGGGACCGGCGGCTTCATCGGCACCCGCAACGACGCGAGACGCGTCTCCGCGGCGTCGTGCTTCACCTTGGCCTGGTTGATGGCGTTGGCGATTGAGGGCGGCAAGGGCTTCTCGGGAACATCGACACTTGCGGCGGCGGTGTCGGGCCGGGACGGCTGCGGCACCTCGGGTCCGGTCTTCGCCTGCCGCGTCTTGGGCGTGTTGACGTAAGTCGCGCTCGCGATCTGCTGCTCACGGCCCTCGATTCGCATCGGCGGCTTGGCGACGCTTTGCAGAAACGCCTTGCCGGACACACGCGCCAGATCGATGACGAGCCGGTCCGGCTGCCCCCCGGCACCCGGCAGCGACATCGCGTCATGCACCCGTGACGGTTCGTTCAGATCGACGACGATTCGCGAATTCCCCGGCTGGAAAAGGCCGTAACGCAGTTTCGAAAGGAGCCCGACCTCGGACGGCAACGGCCGTTGCGGCAGGCGCCAGCCCACTTCGGGGAGGTCGATCACCAGCCTGGCGGGGCCGGCGAGGGTAAAGACCTGAGCAGTGACCGGGCGATCAAGATCGACGACGATGCGCGTCGACAGGCCGTGCTTGCCGACACGGATGTCGGTCACTTCCGCATCCGCAGCCAAAGCGCCCGACGATCCGAACATCGTCAGGAACAACGCGAATAGAATCGGGCGAAATCCGCTGTTGCCCATATTTTGCGTCCGCCGGTCCTAAAAATTTACCATATATGGCCGTTATAAACGCCCATGGTGCCCGCTCTCAAGCATTCTCGGCGGGCTGCACCTTCGTTATTATGACATTGTGGAATTGAAATCCTACGGTTATGTTAACGTTGATCACATATGGTGATCACGTTCCCGGTCCGCAGACGCGGCGGCCATGCCCCGCGCAGCGCACCCGAACGAGTCCGGATTTATGTGTGTCGGTAATCCGACCGGCACCCCGTAAAATAAAGGCCTTTTTCACATGCCGGTGCAAGCCGCCCGCAAGAACGACACGAAATTCACCCGGATGCCGACTGGCGCCCGGTGTGCCGTGGTTGTCGCTCCCCGAGGCGCCGCCGGTTTTCACCACACCTATCGGCACGTAACCCCCTTGTCCGTCCAGCGTACACGCGAAACGTCAAGCGCATGCGTGCCTCGGAGTTTCTGTTTCAATGGCTACCAAACGCATGTTAATCGACGCCTCCCACCCGGAAGAGACCAGGGTGGTTGTGCTGTCAGGAAACCGGGTTGAAGACTTTGATGTCGAAGTCGAATCCCGCAGACAACTAAAAGGGAATATCTATCTCGCAAAAGTGACCCGTGTTGAGCCGTCCCTGCAGGCGGCGTTCGTCGAATACGGCGGTAACAGGCACGGTTTTCTCGCTTTCAGCGAAATTCATCCCGACTACTACCAGATTCCGGTCGCCGACCGTGAAGCCCTCATCGCCGAAGAAGAGGACGCCCAGCGCGCGGCGCAGGAAGCCCTCGAGAACGAAGAACCCGACGCCACCGTCGAGGAAGTCGGCGGCGGCGAGGACGAAATCGACGAGGCCGAGAAAATCCGCCGCCCCGTCGTCGACCGGCGCCGTTACAAAATCCAGGAAGTCATCAAGCGCCGCCAGATCCTGCTGATCCAGGTCGTCAAGGAAGAGCGCGGCAACAAGGGCGCGGCGCTGACCACGTACCTGTCACTCGCCGGGCGCTATTGCGTGCTGATGCCGAACACCGCGCGCGGCGGCGGGATTTCCCGCAAGATCGCGTCCGGCCAGGACCGCAAGCGCCTGAAATCGATCCTGTCGGATCTTGGTATCCCCGACGGCATGGCGGTGATCGTCCGGACCGCGGGCGACAAGCGCACGAAAGCCGAGATCAAGCGCGACTACGAATACCTCATCCGATTGTGGGAGCAGATCCGCCAGAAAACGCTGGAGAGTATCGCGCCCTGCCTGATCCACGAGGAAGGCAACCTCATCAAACGCTCAATCCGCGATATCTACGCCAAGGATATCGAGGAAGTGATCGTCAACGGCGAGGAAGGCTACCGTACGGCCAAGGACTTCATGAAGCTCATGATGCCGTCGCACGCCAAGCGGGTGCAGCCGTACAAGGATTCGGCAATCCCCTTGCTGCAGCGTTTTGGCGCCGAAAACCAGATCGACAGCATGCACCAGCCGGAAGTGCAGTTGAAATCGGGCGGTTACATCGTCATCAACTCGACCGAGGCGCTGGTCGCCATCGACGTCAACTCGGGCCGCTCGACGCGGGAACGCAACATCGAGGAGACGGCCTACAAGACCAACATCGAAGCGGCCGAGGAAGTCGCCCGCCAGCTCCGGCTCCGCGATCTCGCGGGTCTGATCGTGATCGACTTCATCGACATGGAGAACCACCGCAACCAGAACAAGGTGGAACGCGCCCTCAAGGACGCGATGCGCTCCGACCGCGCGCGTATCCAGATCGGCCGCATCTCACCGTTCGGCCTTCTGGAGATGTCACGCCAGCGGCTGCGCCCGAGCCTGCAGGAAATCCAGACCGAGCCCTGCCCGCATTGCGGGGGCACCGGCATCCGTCGCTCCACAGATACGACCGCGCTACAGATGCTGCGGATCATCGAGGAAGAGGCGATGCGCAAGCGTTCGACCGAAATCACGGTCTGGATGCCGACCAGCGTCGCGCTCTACATCCTCAACCAAAAACGCGACATGCTGGCCCGCATCGAGGAAGACTATGAGCTGAAGGTCTATCTTGAGAGCGACGACAGCCTGATCCCGCCGGACTTCCGGATGGAGCGGGTCCGCAGCGACGGCAAGACCGTCGAGGCGCAGCCTCAGGAACATGCCGGTGACGACGACAACGACAGTGAGGACGGTGGGCGCAAACGCCGCCGCCGCCGCCGTGGCCGCCGAGGGCGCAAGGACGAGGATCAGCAAGATCAGGCAGCGCAGTCCAACGAGGACAACGACCAGGACGACGCCGACGAGGATGATGCGGAGGACAACCGCCAGGCATCCGAGAACGATGGCGATGGCGAGGAACAGCCGAAACGCTCGCGCCGCCGCCGCCGTGGCCGCCGCGCCGGCCGCCGTCGCAACCGGGGTCAGGACGACAACGACGAGCAGCAGAACGCCGAAGCCAAGAGCGACGAGTCCAAGGACGACGAGGCCAAGGACGACAGCGAACAGACCGCCGACGCGAAAGACGACGGCAACGCCGACGACAAGCCGTCGGCGAAATCCGACGATGCGGCGGCGGACGAGAACAAGGCCGACGCAGAGAGCAAGGACGAAAAGGACGAGAAGCCGAAGCGCCGTTCCCGGTCGCGCCGAACCAAGAAATCCGACGCCAAGCCGGACGACAAGGCGGATGACGAAGCCAAGGCCAACGCCAAAACCGACGACGGTAAGGCTGACGAAACTGGCAAAGACGCATCTGGTGGCGAACCGGAAGCCGCCCCGGAAGCCAAACCGTCCAACGGTCATGGTAATGGTGCCGACGGTGAAGACCAGGCCGAAGCCAGCGAGGACAAAGTCGAGCCCGTGATCGAAGTCGCCGCCGAGGTCGAAGCTGACGCGACGCCTCCCGAAACGGCCAAGACGACGATCATCGACGTGGCCCAGATTAAAGACGAGAACAAGCCGGCGCGCCGGGGTTGGTGGCGCCGCGATACCTAAGATTTAAAGGAATGCGCCGCGGCTCCGGCCGCGGCCATGTCTGGGAGGAAACTTGGGCGGCTCACGGGCCGCCCTTGTTTTTTCTAATTGCTGCCGTTACGCCATTCGATCAGGCGCTTCGCCGCTTCCGCCATGTCGGCGGGATCGCGGGCGAACGAGAAACGGACGAACAAGTGACCGCGTTTCGGGTCGAAGTCCGTTCCCGGCGTCGCCGCGACACCGGCTTCCTTCAACATCGCCTCGCAAAACGATGCACTGTCGTTGGTCAGTTCCGACACGTCGGCGTAGACGTAAAACCCACCATCCACCGACGCCAATTTACTGAATCCGGCTTTTGGAAGCTCGCGCAGCAGCAACTCTCTGTTCTCACGGTACTTCACCAGATTTTCCTGCAACTCCTCCTCGCAATCGAAGACCGCAACAGCGGCATGCTGCGAGACCGCAGGGGCGGAAATGAACAGATTGGGTGCCAGCCGTTCGCACGCGTCCACCAGATCGGGCGGCAACACCATCCAGCCCAACCGCCAGCCGGTCATCGAAAAATACTTCGAGAAACTGTTGATGATCACCGCGTCATCACCGAACCGCAGCATCGTCTCGGCCGGGTCGACGTAGGTGATCCCGTGATAAATCTCGTCAGAGATCAGGCGGATGCCGTGTTCCTGGCAATAATCGTACAGGTCCTTGAGCCCCGCCGGGTCGATCATCGTGCCGGCCGGATTGGAGGGGCTGGCGACGATCAGTCCATCGAGCGTTTCACCGCATTCAGCCAATAATTCCGGTGACGGTTGGAAGTTGGTATCCGGTCCGACGGGAATTTCCACGACCTCGATATCGAGCGCCGTAAGGATATTGCGATACGCAGGATAACCGGGGGACGCCATCGCAACCGTGTCGCCCGCCTCGAACGCGGCGATGAAACTGAGGACGAATGCGCCGCTGGATCCCGTCGTAACGGCGATGCGTTCGAGTGGCACGTAGACACCGTAGGTTCGGATGTAATGATCCCGTATCGCGCTTCTGAGTTCCGGGATGCCGAACGATTCCGTGTAGCCCAGTTGCTTCGTATCGAGCGCTTTCTTCGCGGCTTCGATGACGCCCTTGGGCGCACCAGTACCCGGCTGACCGATCTCCATATGCATGATGCTCGCACCCTCGGCCTCGAGATCGTGGGCAGCAAGCAAAACATCCATAACAATGAACGGCGCGACCTGGCCGCGTTTTGAAACCTTTAACGCCATGCAATCAAATTCCGCCGAGCGCGATACCATAGCCGCGCGGGTCCGCCGCGCTTCGGCATTCGATTTCTCTCGGGTGCGGAATACCTGTCGGACAATAAACCGCGGTCACGCGACCAATCGATTTGGTCAACGCGATGTCGTGACCTCTTTTCTTCATGTCCTCTACCATATCCTGCGGCATGTCGGATTCCAAGAACACCTTGTCCGGCACCCCCTGGTAGTGGGTTCTGGGGGCCCGCATCGCCTCTTTCAGGGATTGCGGTCCCGCCGCGGCGCGCGCCAATACGTTGATCAGAGCGGTCGGCGCCGTGACCCCGCCGGACGCGGCGGCGGCCATGTAGACGCGGTTATGAAGCTCGCTGGTCAAAAGTGCGGGGCCAAGAGGGGTGAAGGTCCGGCCACGGGTATCCGGCGCGGCGGCGAGCACGATGCCGTATCCCTGCGCCAACCGTCCGGTGCCGAAGAGATTGTTCATCGTCAACGTGCATGCGACCGCGCCACCTTTCGGGTCCATAATCGCATAGCTCACCGCAGCCGGTGTTTCCGGCCAGTCGGCAGGAGAACCGATCAGCGATGAGAAGGGTGTCGCCCGATCCCCGATGGAGCCTTCCATATCATCCAGATAATCCTCACTCAGCCGGGTCTGCGCATCCTCCCGGTACGTGCCGTCGGCCTGGAGATTTTTCATCCGGTCCGCGAACGCCCGCTTGGCGGCTTCCGCCAACAAGTGCTCCCGCTCGGCGCCGGACGCGCCTTCGAACCGGTCATCGTTCATCACGATGCCCAACATCTCGGCGGCAACGGCACCACCGGCGGCCGGCGGCCCGGCGAAGAACCAATTGGTGTTGCTCTGCCAGGGAAACGTCAGCGGTTCGCGCACGATCGGGCGGAAGTCGCGCATATCCTCTTCACTAAGCGAACCACCCGCCTGTTTCACCGCTTCAACGAACTGATGCGCGTCATTGCCCAGGTAGAACTCGCCGACCCCTTTGGCACGCATCCGGCCGAGCACGGCCGCCAAGTCGGGTTGCACAAAGAAATCGCCCTCGGACAGCACCCGGCCGTCCTTGCGGCGGAACAGGCGCGCCATCTCAGGATCGCGCACCAGTATGTCCGAGACCTTGGATAGTTCGGTGGAGAATGCGCGCGGGACGTTGTAGCCGAACCGGGCCAGATTCTCCGCCGGCGAGAGCACCTGCTCCCATTTCAATTCGCCAAATCTCGAATGCAGCATGAAAAGACCGCGCGGCAGGCCGGGCACCGCGCTCGGCCGTTCGACATTGAGGGACGCGAGTTTAGGAGTGCGCGGCAGAAAATCGATCACGACCGGCTTTTCGCCACGCGCATCACGCGCGATACAGACACCGCCGCCGCCCAGCGATGCCGACGACGGCATCGTGACCGCAAGCGTGAATCCGACTGCGGTCGCCGCATCCATGGCGGTGCCCCCAGACGAGAGAACGTCGCGGGCAACAAGAGCGGCCTGCGGTTCTTCGACCGAAATCACCCCCAGCGCCCCCGCGACATAACCGATGGTGCCTTTCCGGGTCTGGGTAAGATCGTCCTCCATCATGCCGCACGACGTCAACAAAAGCACCGCGCACAAAAGCGGCAATGACAGAACCGTCATTTGACGCTTCGCCAATGCCTGACTACCTTCAATGATGTTTCCAAAGGTGAAGCGCGTGCGGAATACAGGCTTCTTAGTTCGAATTTTCATTGTCGTCATACTTTCTGCGTCGGTTGTCATGCCAGCGCGGGCCCAGGGTCTGTCGCTCATCAGGGATGCGGAAATCGAAGATACCATCCGCAGAATGGCAACGCCACTGTTCCAGGCCGCAGGCCTGACACCCTCGTCCGTCAGCATCCATCTGGTCAACGACAAAACCCTGAACGCGTTCGTTGCCGACGGCCAGAGATTATTCATGAACACCGGATTGCTGATGTCGGCGGACAACGCCTCGCAAGTGATTGGGGTGATCGCCCACGAAACCGGCCACATCGCAGGGGGACACCTGAGCCGTCTCGGCAAAGCCCAACAGGCGACCACCGCGACAGCGCTGATCGCGACCGTGCTGGGGGCGGCGGCGGGCCTGGCGTCGGGCCGCGGCGACGTCGCCGGTGCATTGATCGCCGGCGGCCAGACCAGTGCCGTCAGAAGCTTTCTGTCGTTCTCCCGTACGCAGGAAAACTCGGCTGACCAGGCAGCCCTGACGTTTCTCGATGAAACCAAGCAATCGGCCGGTGGTCTTCTCGAGTTCATGGAAGTGCTGGAAGGTCAGGAATTGCTGACCGGGGCCAGTCAGGACCCCTATGTGCGGACCCACCCCCTCTCACAAGACCGGATCGAGGCAATCCGCGCGCACAACAAGCGCTCGCCCTATACAAGCACCGACACCGACCCGGCGCTTGAACGCGCCTTCCAGCGCGCACGTGCGAAGTTGGTGGGATACTTCGAAGCGCCCTCGATCACGTTGCGCAAATACCCGCCCGAAGACACATCGGTACCGGCGCGTTACGCCCGTGCGTTTGCCTATTCCCAGGTTCCTGAACCGAAGAAGGCCCTCGCTGAACTTGACGCCCTTCTCCAGGACGAACCTTCCGACCCTTACTTTCTCGAACTCAAGGCGCAGGTCCTGTTTGAAAGTGGGAATGTCCAGGACGCCATTCCGCCGTTCCGAAAGGCTGTCGATCAGCTTCCCGAGGAACCCCTGCTCAGGACCGAGCTCGCCCGCATTCTGATCGAGACCCAGAACAAGCAGAATCTCGAGGAAGCCGTCGAACACTTGAAGTTCGGGTTGTCCCGGGACAATTCGTCGGCGATGGCGTGGCGTCAGCTGGGCATCGCCTATGGCAAGCTCGGCGACGTCGGCCGCAGTTCCCTGGCGTTGGCGGAAGAAGCCCTGATGCGCGGCAACGCAAAAGAAGTCCGCTTCCATGCCGGCCGCGCCGCCGAGATGTTCCCACGTGGTTCGCCCGAGTGGCTGCAGGCGGAAGACATGCTGCTGGCGCTCAAGAACCGGAAAGAATAATGGACCGGCAATCGACGGACACCCCGGCGCGCGGCCCGGCCGCCGTTTGGCTGTTCGCCGTCATCGCCCTCTCTCTCATCGGGTGTGCGCCCGCCCGGGACGCGGCGCCCCTCGGCGGATCGCTCAGCGTCCTTGGCCCCGATCAGGCATTCATCGAAGCCGTCAGCCAGGGGGCACTGCCACCCGGCTGGGAAATCTCCGGGGACATGCCGGAAGATGCGCTCTCGATCCATCAGGTGGAGAAATTCCGAGCCCTCAGTGTCAGGGCCGATGGTCGGCAGTTCGCCCTGATCCGGCGCACCCAGGCCTCGCTGCTTGCGACACCGTTTTTAAGCTGGGCCTGGCATACGCAGCCACCCAACAGCGGCGCGCATCCGGTCCGCATCATCGTCGGCCTTGCCGACCGTGTCGGCAAACCGGCGAAGCACTGGTGGCAGGTCGGCAACAGCGATGCCGGCAAGGTGACCCGGATCATCGAGATGACGTGGAACGAGACGGCGCTCGGCCGCGGCAGCGTCATCGGCCCCCATGCTGACGGCGCGCATCCGGAAAGTGCCCGCTACGTCGCGCGCGGCGGCGGCGAGCAGGCCAACCGCTGGTGGGTCGACGCCGTCGATCTGTCGCTGATCCATCGCCAGGTCTGGCCGAAGGACGACCCGGCGAACATGGACATCCGCTTCATCGGCATCGCCGTGCACGGCGCGAAGCGCCCGGCGGCGATGAACGTTGCGGCGATCCGATTGATGCGCTGAGACGTCACAAGCGCGTGAACCGGGCTTCATGAGGACGCATTCCCTTGCCCTGCCGCCGCCGCTCGCCCATCATCCGCTGCGAAATACCTACTGAACCAGGAATGGATGACGCCATGTTTCGACGCCCCGCCCTCGCCCTTTCGTGTGCTGCACTGATAATCACCCTGCTTGCCGCACCGCACGCCCGGGCCGCCGACGACGCGCTCTCCGACGCCCAGAAGTCCGAGATCGACAAGCTGATCCACGACTACATCATGAAGAACCCGCAGGTGATCCTCGACGCGGTACGCAATCACCAGGAATCGGAAGCGCGCGCCGAGGAAGCGGCCCAGCAAAAGCGTCTGGTCGAGATGCGTGAGCAACTCGAAAACGCCAAGTATTCCCCCGTCGCCGGCAATCCGGACGGCAACGTGACCCTGGTCGAGTTCTTCGATTACCGCTGCGGCTACTGCAAACGAGTACACGAGACGGTTACCGCGACGATCAAGGACGATGGCAACGTGAAACTGGTCTACAAGGAGTTCCCGATCCTGGGCCCGGACTCTGTGGTGGCTGCGCGCGCCGCGCTCGGCGTTCATTTCAACATCAAGGACAAGTACCTCCCCTTCCACAACGCCCTGATGCAGGCCAAGGGCGGCATGAACGAGGAACGTGTTCTGGACATCGCGGCTTCGGTCGGCCTCGACAAGGCAGCGGTCAAGAAGCACATGGACGATCCGCGTATCGACACGGAATTGCGCCATAACATGGCGCTCGCGGAATCACTGGGGATACGGGGTACGCCCGCGTTCGTCATCAACAACACCCTGGTGCCGGGCGCGGTCGACCGCCACTCACTTGAAAACCTGATCAAGGATGCGCGCGGCAGCTAGCCGCCTTTCTGACCCGGCAATTTGAAAGCCGGCGGAAGCGGCTGACCGATCGGCTGGTGCACGATCGGCTGCAGGATATACTTGAAGCCGTCCGTCCGTTCGACCAGCAGCAATAATGACGGCCGCCCCTCGTTCTTCGCCTTGGCATAGGCGTCGAGGAACTGCTGCGGCTCCCACACGCGTTGTTGGTTGATCTGCGTTACCACATCACCGCGCCTGAGCGGCGTCACGCCCGCGAACATGTCGTTGAAGACGGAAACCGCGATCCCGACCGAGCCCCATCGGATACCCAGATGATCACGAAGTTTCGGTGTCAGCGCGGCAAACGTCAGCCCCAGGTCGGGTTGAGCGGCGAAAGAGGATTTGTCGATCTGCCAACCGTCCGGCCAAGCAGACACAGCCATCTTCAACTGGACTTTCTTCCCCAGGCGCAGCACGACGACGTCGATTTCGTCGCCGACTTTCAACTCGCCCGCGACCTGAACCAGACGCTCGAAGGTATCCAGAGTGACCCCGTGCAGCGACAGGATGATATCGCCCCGCGCGATACCGGCGTTGGACGCCGGACCGTCGACGCTGATATCACGCACCAGCACCCCGATGGCGGTATCGATCCCCATGGCGGCAGCGATTTTCGGGGAATTGCCCTGCACCTGCATACCGAGGAACCCGCGTTCGTCCGCGTGCGCGTGCCCGGCGATGAACGCCAGAACAATCAGCGTCAGCATGCAAAATACGCGTTTGAAGCGGCCGCGTGCTGTACGAACAAACATGGACGACGCCTCCCCCGGCGCTGGTTACCTCTTAGAAACTAACGATTCCAATAAGTTGGCACAACAATCATGTGCCCGTATGGTTAACCGCTCTAATCAACCGCAACGCTCGTCCTTCGCCGGCAACACGTCCTGCAGGATCTGGTCGACAATCAAATTGTCGAAGATCAGTTCGAAGTGCGTGATGATCCCGTTGTCGAGCAACCGAAGCGATATCTCGAACTCCGGCTGGGATGCCTGACCGTCCAGTTTGAAGAACGCCATCCGCGCCTGCCACGCCTTGCGGTCGAGCAGCTTTTCATCCCCGTTCAGACCCTCGCCACCGATACTATCCGGCAGGATGAAAGCGGTGACTTTCTGTGGGCCCTCATCGTCGGTGCCGTCGAACGACGTGACCTGCCCGGTGCGCTTTCCGGACTTCGCAAGATCGAGAAGCCATTTGGTGGTCGAAATGTAAAACCGCGTGCCCTTGGGCAGCGGCATCTCGAAGGGTTGAGGAGTCACGAACTCGGCTTCCGCGGAACCGTCATCCTTGCGCCGGGCACTTCCGGAATACGTTTTGGTGTCGCCGTTGGTGACGCTGACACTTTCGAAAGAATATGACGTGCCGTCGAAATTTTCCTTGGCCTTGAAGTTCATCTCGCGGTCGATCGCGCCACCGGCGACGGTCAGCATCGACATGATGATCTGCTCGGTGATGACCCAGCCTTCGCACGTGCGCTCAATCTGCGATACGGCAGCCCCGTTCAGGCCGTTGAAGCGCGATGTCGGGCTGTTCGACGACAGCTTCATGTTATAGATCGCCTGATGCGGGACCATGTCGGCAAAAACCGACACCGGTAAGGCAAAAATAACGGTGGCCGCCAACAGGGCAGCAGCGGACTTGAAGCCGGAATAACGCAACGCGAACATGTTTGTCATGGGATCTCCTTGATCCGAGCTTATGAAAAGCGCCGAGCCTGTTAAAGCCAAACTTGCCTTAAACCGGACCAAGCGATATCCAAAGGCGCTTGAAGCGCCGCCATGCGGATTTTCCGGCGCAACGGACTGAAAGGCGAAGCGTGCAGGTTCTTTCCATATTTGGCACCCGGCCCGAAGCGATCAAGATGGCCCCGGTCCTGCACGCCCTGACCGCCGCCGGCGCCAAAAGCCGTGTCTGCGTCACCGCGCAACACCGGGGCATGCTCGACCAGGTGCTCGATCTGTTCGATATCGTCCCCGACGTTGACCTCAATCTGATGCGTCCGAACCAGACCCTCGAAGGCCTTACCGCCGCGGTGCTGGAGGGCATCGCCGGCGTCCTGGAACATATGAAGCCCGACATGGTGCTGGTGCACGGCGACACGACAACCACGTTCGCCGCCGCACTCGCCGCATTCTACAAGAGAATTCCCGTCGGCCATGTCGAAGCAGGTCTCAGAACCGGCGATATCTATGCCCCCTTTCCGGAAGAAGTGAACCGCCGCCTGACGGACGGGATCGCGACACTGTATTTCGCGCCGACCGACGGCGCGCGCGACAACCTCCTGAAGGAAGGCCGGGACAGTCAGGGGATCTTTGTCACCGGCAACACGGTGGTCGATGCCCTCTTTATCACCCGCGACAAGCTTGCCCAGGACGACGGTCTCAGGCGCGACATCGAAGACGCGCTTCCCTACCCCCGATCCGGCCGCCGCATGGTGCTGGTAACGGGACACCGGCGCGAGAACTTCGGCGACGGGTTCAAGAACATCTGCGAAGCGCTGGCGGCGCTCGCCGGACGCGATGACGTGGATATCGTCTACCCCGTCCACCTGAACCCGAACGTTCAGGGGCCGGTCAACGAGATCCTAGGCGGCACCGAGAACGTCCATCTGCTGGCACCGGTCGATTACCCGTCGTTCGTCCATCTTATGTCGAACGCCCACATCGTCATCACCGACTCAGGCGGAATCCAGGAAGAGGCGCCGTCCCTCGGCAAGCCGGTACTGGTGATGCGCGACGTCACCGAACGCCCCGAAGCCGTCGACGCTGGCACTGTCAAGCTGGTCGGCACCGATAAAGCGCGGATCCTAGCTGAAGCCACGGAATTGCTGGACAACGCCAATGCCTATGAGACCATGAGCCGCGCCCACAATCCCTATGGCGATGGCAAGGCGGCCGCACGGATCGCCCAGGAGGTCATGAATTATGCCGGGTGAACGGAAGATGGAGCATGTATGCGTGGTCGGGCTGGGATATGTCGGTCTGCCGACCGCTGCCGTCCTCGCCAGCCGCGGCATTCGGGTGACGGGGGTCGACGTCAATCAGAAGACCGTCGACAGCATCAATGCCGGCAAACCGCACATCATCGAGCCCGATCTCGACATGGTCGTGCACGGCGCGGTCTCCAAGGGCCAGCTTACGGCACGAACCGAACCGGTCGAAGCCGACGCCTTCATCCTCGCTGTCCCAACCCCGTTCAAGGGCGAGAACCATGACCCCGATCTGAGCTACTTGGAATCAGCGACCCACGCCATCGCCCCCGTTCTCAAGAAAGGCGATCTGGTGGTGGTCGAGAGCACGGTCCCCGTCGGCGCCACGCGTCAGGTTGGTGAATGGCTCCGCGCCGCGAGAAGCGACCTCAATCTGGCCGATCCGGAAAACCCGTCCGCCGCCCATGACGTCTGCATCGCGCACAGCCCGGAAAGAGTGCTCCCGGGCCGGGTGCTGTTGGAACTGGTCCGCAACGATCGGGTGATCGGCGGCCTCGGCGATGACTGCGCCGCCTGCACCAAGGCGCTTTATGCGACCGTCGTCGAGGGCGACATGCACCTGACCACCGCGTCCACGGCAGAACTGGTGAAACTCTCGGAAAACGCTTTTCGCGACGTCAACATCGCTTTCGCCAACGAACTCGCCAACGTCGCCGAACCGCTCGGCATCGACGTCCGCGACGTGGTGCGGCTCGCCAACTACCACCCGCGCGTCAACATCCTCAGCCCGGGACCGGGGGTCGGTGGTCACTGCATTGCCGTCGATCCGTGGTTCATCGCAGCATCGGCACCCGACCGCACGCCCCTGATCCAGACCGCCCGGCGCGTCAACGACGGCCGTCCGGCGACCATCGCCGAACGCGTCTCGGATTTGGCGAACGTCAAAGGCGGTGGCGCGGTTGCCTGTCTCGGCCTGAGCTACAAGGCGGACATCGACGACCTCAGAGAGAGCCCGTCCATCCACGTGGTCGAGGAATTGAGGAAGCGCATCCCCAACCCGATCCTGGTCGTCGAACCGCATGTTGATGAATTGCCGAAAGCGCTGGCAGCTCTGGATGGCGTGACGTTGGCAACTCTTACAGATGCACTCGCCCAGTCTGGCACGGTCGTGTTGCTGACGGACCACAAGGCTTTCGCCCAAATCACGCTCGACGATCTGTCCGGTAAGGACGTGATGGACACCCGCGGCGCGTGGAAATCCTGAACTAGTTACTGGCGCCCTGCGGTTCCGCGCCGGCCTTCTTGGCACCAGGCGCAACTGTCTTGCGACGGTCGGACCCGTCGTATTCCGGATCCTGGCGGCGGCGGCGGTCGGGGCCGAAGTAACTCGGCGTGCGGACGTACTGGCGGGGATTATCGAGAATGACCTTGATACGCTGGTAGATTTTCTTCGCCGAGACAGGCTTGGCGAGGAACTCGTTGACCCCCGCATCGCGCGCCGTGACCACGCGGCTGACCTCGGTGTGGCCCGTCAGCATGATGATCGGGACATAGGCGTTGGGGCTGTCGTCGCTGGTCCGGATGATCTTGGTGAACTCGATCCCGTCCATCGGCTGCATGTTCCAGTCGCAGATCACGATATCGGCATCGAAGTTGCCGAGCGTTTTCAGCGCCGACGCGCCTTCCTCGGCCTCCATGATATCCCTGACACCGAGTGACTTCAGGATCATACGGACAAGAAACCGCATGTGCCGATTGTCGTCGACGACAAGAACGTTCAAACGTTCGATGTTGTAGTCGCTCATAATAATTAAACTGCCATCAACAGCCCGCTATGCGCCACCAATATATATTAGCGTATCGTTTGTATCCATTTACCCTGAACAGTGTGTGACAAGCGCGCGGGACTTGCACGCTTTAGTGAATGACCTATGCTTCGTCAGCTCAAAGACGACGAAATCAAAGGGAGGCAGGGTAAATCATGATACAGCTTTATACTTGGGGGACGCCGAACGGCCGCAAGGTCTCGCTGATGCTCGAGGAACTCGGGCTCGAATATCAGACCCACGAAATCAATATTTCCAAGGACGAACAGTTCGCGCCCGAATTTCTGGCGATTTCGCCCAACAACCGCATCCCGGCGATTGTCGACGAGGACGGCCCCGGTGGCGAACCTTTGAGCCTGTTTGAGAGCGGCGCGATCCTCGTCTATCTGGCCGAGAAGACGGGCTCCGAGCTTTTGCCGTCTGAGCCCGCCAAGCGCGCCAAGGTCATGCAGTGGCTGATGTGGCAGATGGGCGGTCTGGGCCCGATGGTCGGCCAGGCGCACCACTTCCTGTTCAATCCGAAAGAAGTCGTCCCCTACGGCCAGAAACGCTATCACAACGAAACCAAGCGGCTTTACGGCGTCATGGACAAACAGCTCGCCGAAAACGAATACCTGGCCGGCGACGACTATTCGATCGCCGATATCGCCTGCTATCCATGGATTTCCCGCTACGAACGCCACCAGGTCGACCTGAACGAGTTTCCGAACGTGAAACGCTGGTTCGAAAAGGTCGGCGCGCGTCCAGCGGTGGAGCGCGGCATGGCGGTACCGTTCCTGAACTGAACGTGAGAATACATACCGAACGATGAGCAACCTTGAACGCCCTTCCGTAAAACGGGTCCGTGACGCCCTTGTGTCAGCGGGTCTTGAAGATACGGTGATGGAAATGGCGGAGACCGCTCGCACTGCGCAGGACGCAGCCGCCGCCGTCGGCTGCGCGCTCGGCGCCATCGTCAAGTCGCTCTGCTACAGCGTCGACAACAGGTTCGTGATGGCGCTCGTCGCCGGCGATCACAGTCTTGCCGAAGACCGGCTGGCGATGTCGTTGAAGCTGAACGGCAAGGTCCGCCGCCCACAGGCGTCAGAGGTCAAGGGCATCACCGGTTTCACCATCGGGGGCGTGGCGCCTATCGGACTTTCGCACCCGCTCCCCTTGGTGATCGATGGCTCGCTCAAACGGTTCGAGCGGATTTACGCGGCAGCCGGTCACCCACACTGCGTATTCGAAATTTCCTTCGATGACCTGGCGCGCATCACGGACGGCGTGATCTCCTACACCGTCGCCGAACCGAACGAAGGCGTGGCCCCTTTCCGTCCCAGCTTCAAGAGATCCAAGACATTCCAGCAGGGCGCGGATTAACCGCTGTTGTTCTTCCAGATTTCCGACAAGTGCTCCGCCAAGGCGGTGGGGCTGGTGATTTTACTAGGCTTAATCGTGCTGAGGGTGATGATCTTGGAGACCAGATCCGGGACATCGCAGACTGGCAGCCGCAGGTTGATCTTTTCTGCGGCAACCTGCTGGGTCTTCATGAAGGCGGTGACGAACAACGTCGGCTGCGCTTCCCTTACCACTTGCGAGAACTGAAGCATCCTGATCTCGCCGGACCGGCTAACCCCGTGAGCCGACAAAAGCGAACCCGTTTCATCGCGGCCAAACAAGCCGGTCAGTTATGAGCCCCAGTAGCGATATCGGTAATCATCCCCGTTATCGAGCACGTCCACGACGGTCATCAAAGGAAGTAAAGCCGGCGGGAATGCGATCAGGTCGACATCGCGCCAGGTCGGGGCCCTACGCGCACCGCACCAGCCCTGCCAAGTCTGATAAGCCTCTAACAGCAGTTCCGAATTCATGGCGTCGAGGGGCATATGCCGCACCTCGACGCCGTGCGGTGCAAACACGGCCATCCTTCTCGTCGCGACCTCCGGGGCCGAGGTTAGCCGCAACACACACATTCACACTATGTAAAACGGGACCGGGGATGAACCGAATACGGGTCTAAACGATGAACAGCGGCGCGCGCGGCGGGGTGAACATATGGATCGGCTCACAAAGCCGGTAGACGCTCACGAAATGGGTAATCGTGCCGTCCTGCTCGAGCGGGAGATCGACACCGTTTATATAGTGATAGCTGCGATCCTGGGGGGCCAGCGTGCCGCTGACATAACCGATCAGGCGTTCGTCGATCAGCCGGTCCATATAGGCGCGTTCGTGCTTGGTCCAGACGTCACGGACTTCAGGGATATCGGCAATGTAGCGCCCGGTATAATCGACGCCCCACCACTCGGCGACCTTGGATCCCCAGAGCACCCAACGCAGGTTGGTCGGGTTACGGTGCATTTCGGCAAGGGATATCTGTCCCCACCAGTCCTGCAGATCGAGAAGCTTGAAATCGGCCCAGCGCGGGAACCGGTCGTAGGCCGGCCATTTCGAGCGCCACAGGTCCACAAACGCCGCCAGCGGACCGAAGTCACCGGCGGGTGTTTCCGACGGAAAGGCGCGATACGCCCACGGACCACGATTCTTGATGATCATCGTGCGTCGAGTTCCCTGATTTAGACCCGGGTGAACTCTACCACATTTTCTACTTTTATTCGAACGATTGATTACGCGGCGATGCTTTTCCCAAGCGGATGCCGGCGGGCCGTTTCGATCAACAGAGAACAGATCGCTTCCGCCGCCGGGGTGGGAGTCCGGTCGCGGGCGCGCACGATGCAGATACTCCGTGCCAAATTCACATCGTGAACGGACAACATTTTGACTCCCTTCATATCCAGAACCGACGACAGCATTTCGGTCATCAGGCCAACGCCGACACCTTGTTTCACCAATGACAAAAGCGTTACCGCATCGCGTGTCTGGAAACTGGGGGCATATTCCACGCCTGCTTGCGCGAAGGCCCGGCGCACCAGGGCCCAGGCCGCCGACTCCGGGGGCATCGACATCAGATTGGCGGTTGGAATATCGGCGACCGAGACACTGTCCCGTTCGGCGAGGGGGTGATCGTCCGGCACCGCAAGCCGATAGACGTCGCGTAAAAGTTCATCGTAAATGAGCGTCTCGTCGCGGCTGACGACCGGGGTCACCGCAAGATCGACCTCGCCCCGGGTGACACGATCCAGGACCTGGCCGAAGAAATCGTCGACCAATATCACCTCGATCCCCGGCCGGCGGCGCTGGAACTCGGCGATCACTTTGGGGAGGAAAGCCGCCGCCACTGACGGTGAAGCGCCCACCACGACCCGGCCTCGGCCAAGGTGCGCCTCGTCGCGGAATTCCCGCACCAGATTGCGCATGTCGACGACCATCCGTTCGACCCGGCCCCGCAAGCGCTGCCCGGCGTCGGTTATGACGACGCGGCGCGTGGTCCGGTCGAACAGCTTGACCCCCAGCACCGCTTCCAGGTGCTGAATGCGGGCGGAGACACTGGGTTGCGATATGCCAAGATGCTGCGCCGCCTGACGGAAACTGCTGGTTTCCGCAACGGCGAGAAAGGCGTCCAGATCGGCCGGGGATATATTGATCATATTCATCTATTAATTGATAAAATAATAATATTTTTATTTCAATCCTCCTTCTCATAGAGTCCCTCCAACGGTCCGAGTGCGGGAGGAAACCCAATGACCATAAATGATTTCGATACACGCGCCGCGTGGCGGGTCGACGACCTGCAGAACGACCGAGGGTGGGAATTCAACGTCGACGACAAGGCGCGCGAACAGATGGCACAAGCCATCAAGAAGGCGTTCGACCCGGAACGCCCGCTATTCGACTATACGATGGAAGATTTCGACCTCGGACCGGCGTGGGATACGATCTCCGCCGCCATCAAGGAAGCTTACCACGGCCGCGGCATTGCCCTTATTCACGGACTGCCGCGCGACGGCATCAGCGAACAGGAATTCGAGTTGATGAACTGGGCCATCGGCCTGCATACCGGGGTGGCCCGCCCGCAGGGCAAGATGTCCCAGTACATTTCACCCGTCCGAGACGCCGGCACCAATTACCGTGCAGCGAACGGGCGCGGCTATTCTTCGAACGCCAAGCTCGATTTCCATGCCGACGGCTGCGATATCGTGACGCTGGCCTGCTACAACAAGGCGAAGTCCGGCGGCCAGAGCATGATTTCGTCGAGCGTTGCCGCATTCCAGGTGCTGTGCGACGAACGTCCGGACCTGGCTGAAGTCGCCCAGCAGGATTTCTATTTCAGCCGCAACCAAGAGCAGGCCCCCGACGAGGCGCCGTATTATGCACAGCCGCTTTACGACACGGCTGACGGACGGCTGTTCGGCAAATGGAACCGCAACCGGGTACGCACCGCGCAGGAAATCGAAGGTGTGCCGCAATGGACGGACGCCCAGCGCGAAACCATGGATATGATGGACCAGGTTCTGAGCCGCCCCGAGTTGATGTACACGATGTACCTTCAACCGGGCGATCTGCAGATTCTGAACAACCATGTCATGCTGCATTCCAGAACCGACTACATCGATTTTGACGAGGCGTCGAAGAAGCGTCTGTTGAGCCGACTGTGGCTGGCCCCGCCGGACTCGGTGCAACTGCCGGAGAGTTGGGGTCACTTCTTCCGGGCCATCGAACCAGGTACGGTTCGTGGCGGCATTCGCGGTCACCACCATGACGAAGCGTGCCGCGCGTTCGAACGCCGCCAGGCGAAGGCGCACGGCATGACCATCGCCCACCCCTGGGACGAGCGGCGAAGCGCCTAACCGAGGAGCGACCATGACCACCACCAAGGAATTCCGCCGCCTTCTGGCGCAGAACGACATCATCCGCGCGCCCGGGGTCTATGACGGCATCACGTCCCGCCTTGTCGAACAAGCAGGCTTTCCCGCCGTCTACATGACCGGCGCGGGCACGTCGATGTCGCTGGGGTATCCGGATTTCGGCCTCGTCACCCAGACCGAGATGGTGGCGAACGCAAACATCATCGCGCGCACAGTCGGTGTCCCCGTCATTTCGGACGCGGATACCGGTTACGGCAACGAACTCAACGTGACGAGGACCGTCAACGAATTCGAGCGCGCCGGCGTCGCCGCCATTCACATCGAAGATCAGGTCATGCCGAAACGATGTGGGCATCTGGAGGGGAAAGAAATCGTGCCCCTCGACGAATACGTCGCCAAGATCCGCGCCGCCGCCGCCGCCCGCAAAGATCCCGATTTCGTCATCATCGCCCGCACCGACGCCCGTGCGGTGACGAACTTCGAAGACGCCATCGAACGCGCCAACGCCGCGCTGACGAACGGTGCCGACGTCGCGTTCGTCGAAGCGGTCCGCACGATGGAGGAAATGTCGGACGTCCCCAAACTGGTCAAAGGCCCGTGCCTGTTGAACATCGTTTCCGGCGGACTGACGCCGGACGTGACCCTCGGCGAAGCATGCGACCTGGGCTACAAGATCGCGATCATGCCGTCGTTGTTGACGTCGGCGATCTTCGACACGTGCGACTCGGTTTTGGCCCGGGTCAAGGAATCCGACGCCCCTGCCGCAAGTGCCGCAAGCACCGGCCCCGGTCAGCGTTTCAACCGCTTCCACGGCGAATACTGGAACGGGCTCCGCACCAAGTTCCATTGAAGACGCCGCAGCCCGGCCACGCACGATGCGCGGCTACACATCTGTGAAAATGTCCGATTCTGCCCGTTTTTGACGCGCCGCTTTTATGCGGATTCGTCATGAAAGTTGTGAAGAAAATGCAGGATTTTCCTTGATCTCAAAGAGAAAGATAGCATCCTATGGCATCGGAAATGACTGTAGCCGCGAATGCTAGAGTCATATTAACGAAGCTACAGTCTTTCATAATGATTACAGGGAGATTCCAAATGAAAAGACGTGATTTCTTGAAAAAGTCCGCCGTCGCCGGCGTGGGCGTCGCCGCTGCGGCTTCGACGCTGTCGAAACCGGCGATCGCGCAGGCGCGTAAGGATCTGGTCATCGTTTCCACCTGGCCGCGCGACTTCCCCGGCCTCGGCACCAGCGCCCAGCGTCTTGCCGCGCGTATCACCGAAGCGACCGAAGGCGCCATCACCACCCAGTACTTCGCAGCCGGCGAACGCGTCGGTGCGTTCGACTCCTTCGACGAAGTGGCGTCGGGCAACGCCCAGGCCTACATCGGCGCCGACTACTACTGGAAAGGTAAGCACCCGGCTCTCGCCTACTTCACCTCTGTTCCGTTCGGCCTTGCGTACGCCGAAATGGATGCCTGGATGAAGTTCGGCGGCGGTCAGGAACTGATGGACGAAGTCGGTGGCCAGTTCGGCATCAAGGGTATCCCCTGCGGTAACACGGGCTGCCAGATGGGCGGTTGGTTCAACAAAGAGATCAACTCGGCCAACGACCTCAAGGGTCTGAAGATGCGTATCCCGGGCCTCGGCGGTGACGTCATGGCCAAACTGGGCGCATCGCCGGTCTCGCTGCCGGGCGGTCAGATCTATGAAAACCTGGTCTCCGGCGCGGTCGACGCGACCGAGTGGGTCGGTCCGTGGAACGACTACTTCATGAAGTTCTATGAAGCCGCCAAGTACTACTACTATCCGGGCTTCCACGAGCCGGGCTCGCAGCTGACCATGGGCTTCAACAAGTCGTTCTGGGAAGGTCTGAACGGCACCGAAAAAGCCATCCTGGAAGCTTGCTGCAACGAAGAGAACGCACGTCAGATGGCGGAAACCAACGCCAACAACGGTACGTACCTCTCGAAGCTGATCAACGATCACGGCGTCGTGCTGCGTGACTTCAACGACGAGATCTACGACAGCTTCGGTAAAGCGGCTGCCGAGGTCTTCGAAGAAACCAAAGCTCACAGCGACCTCGCCAAACGCGTGCACGAAAGCTTCGCCGCCGCGCGTGACGATGTTGGCCGCTGGATGCTCCTCGCGGATGCCGGTTACATCAACCGCCGCAACCGCGTGCTCGGCATCAAGGTCTGATCAACCGACCGGAATAGAAGGGAATGGGATGGGGCTTTGCCCCATCCCGTTGCCTATTGTTTAAAGGATATTAGTCGATGGTGGCGGACGGGACAGAAACCGCAGGCCAGGCGGCCTCGGTCCCTCAGGACAAGGGTGTGGTCTTGGTCAGGATGTTCGGGTGGTTTAACCTGGCATGCCTGCTAGTTTTCCTGATCAACAACTATCTGACCAACTGGCTCGGCCTGCCCGGGCCAATGGCCGCGATCGCCGGTGACGCCGGCGGGCTCGGTTGGGTCCAGGTGGGCGCATTCCCCGTAGCCTGCGTGATTGCGGCGATGCTGGTTTTCCAGACACCTGAACGCGACCTTCGTAAAGACAGCGTTTATATTTCAAACATCAACGTCGTCCTCATTCGGATGGCGTTTTTTATGGTCCTCTATGTCGGCCTTGCCGACGCGGTTATTTCATTCCTCCGCGTCGAAGGGCTTTTGCCCGCCGTAGTCGGCGACAAGATGGCCACAGATCTCGGTATTTCCTCCATCCGAGGGACTTATGTTCACATGCCGCTGATCGCACTGGCGATCATCACCGGCGCATTCGGCCGGACTCTCGGTTTCCACTGGCTCGCGCTTTTAGCGGTCGCGGCTGAATTGCTGATCGTCATCACGCGGTTCGTATTTTCGTATGAACAGGCATTCATGGCCGACCTGGTGCGGTTCTGGTACGCGGCGTTATTCCTGTTCGCCAGCGCGCACACCCTTCTCGAGGAAGGTCACGTCCGGGTCGATGTGCTTTACTCCGGCTTCAGCGCGAAGGCGAAAGGCCGGGTCAACACTTTCGGATCGGTTTTACTCGGTATTTCACTCTGCTGGGTGGTGCTCACCATCGGCATGTTCGGCAAGACCGGCATTATAAACAGTGCCATTCTCGCCTTTGAAACCACGCAAACCGGCTTCGGGATGTACGTGAAGTACATCATGGCCGGGTTCCTCGGCATTTTCGCGATCTCGATGATCATCCAGTTCGTCAGCTATATGATGGACGCCGTCGCCGACTGGCGCGGCGAGCCGGGCGGACGCGATCACGACGTACACGCGGTACAATAGACAAGACTGTGAGCTGACGCCCCATGGAACTCTTTTTCGTCGCGCTACTCGTTCTCATCATGGCCTTCGCGCTCGGCTCCGGGTATCCGGTCGCTTTCGCGCTGCCAGGTTCGGCCATCATCACCATCGCCATCGCGGCGCTGTGCGGCTGGTTGTTCGCCGACAACGCGGACGCGTATTTCGTCCATGGCGGTCCGGTC
This sequence comes from Rhodospirillales bacterium, assembly GCA_017644185.1. GTDB lineage: Bacteria > Pseudomonadota > Alphaproteobacteria > Rhodospirillales > Casp-alpha2 > UBA4479. Next base: position 332,103 of record JAEPMA010000001.1, on the reverse strand, counting down.
GAATGGCTGACCGCCGGGGTCACCAACTTCCGCGGCGTCTATTGGGAGGTTGAACGGGATACACTCATAGCCATTCCGCTGTTCATCTTCATGGGCATTATGCTGCAGCGCTCCAAGCTGGCAGAAGACCTGCTCGTCACCATGGCGCAGATGTTCGGTCCGGTGCCGGGCGGCCTCGGGATTTCGGTGATCTTCGTCGGTGCCCTGCTGGCGGCGACCACTGGCATCGTCGGCGCGACCGTCGTCGCCATGGGCCTGATTTCCCTGCCCGCGATGATGCGCAACAAGTATTCGGATGCGGTCTCGACCGGCACCATCGCGGCGTCGGGCACCTTGGGGCAGATCATTCCACCGTCTATCGTTCTCATCATTCTCGCCGACCAGCTCGCCAGCGCCGTCGACCAGGCGTCGACCGGGCGCAAAGAGTTGTTCAAGGAATCCACCGGCGATCTTTTGATGCCGTCGGCGTTCGACATCACCTCGACCAGCGCCGGTGAGATGTTCCTGGGCGCGTTCGTCCCCGGGCTCGTCCTCGTCGGCCTCTATATGGCGTATATCCTGTTCGTCGCCCTGGTCCGCCCGAGCGCGGTCCCGACCGTCCCTTACGACGGCAAGTACGACCTGAATTTCTTCAAGAAGGTGCTCTTGACCCTCGTGCCGCCCCTGACCCTGATCTTCCTGGTTCTGGGCTCGATCATCATGGGCATCGCGACCGTCAACCAGGCTGGCGCCATCGGCGCCGCCGGCGCGTTGTTCATGGCTGGTTACCGTCTCTACGACGGGCGCCGAGATGCCTATTGGCCGGCGCTTTTGGGCGTCGGCTCGGTGATCGTGATCTTCGTCGTGCTCGCCAACTACGACATGAACATCAAGCTCATCAACAGCACGCACGACGCCATCGGCATCACGCTCGGGCTGCTGGCCGCGGCCGGCCTCATTGCCGGCCTAATCTGGAGCGGCTACCGCGCCTACATGGTCGAAGACACCCTCAGGAGCGTGATGCTCGACACCGCCAAAACGACATCGCTGGTGTTCATCATCCTGCTTGGCGCAGCCATGCTGACCGCCGCGTTCCGTGCGTTCGGCGGCGAAGAACTGGTGAAGGACTTCCTGCACGGCATGCCGGGTGGTTTCTGGGCCCAGTTCATCATCGTCATGGCGGTCATCTTCATCCTCGGCTTCTTCCTCGACTTCATCGAGATCGCTGTCGTCGTGGTGCCGATCGTGGCGCCGATCCTTTTGATGGACCCGGCCGCCAACGTCACCGCCGTCTGGCTTGGGGTGATGATCGGCCTCAACATCCAGACATCGTTCCTGACCCCGCCGTTCGGCTTCGCACTGTTCTACCTGCGCGGCGTCGCACCCGCGGCGGTAAAGACGATTTCCATGTACAAAGGCGTGATCCCGTTCATCTGCCTGCAGCTTTCGGCGCTCGTCATCGTCGGCTTCACGCCGCAACTTGTGAACTACCTGCCGACGCGCCTGTCGCTGACCAGCGAGACCGCACCACCGCCGCGTAACCCGGCGCTTCAGTTCTGCATCGAGGATTATCTGTTCCAGCAGTACGACGCCAAGGGCGATCAAATCAAATCGGCGATCGCCGACGCGCGTCAGCTCGATATCTCGATGCTGCCGGAAACAATGCAGAAGAACCTGACCGCCAGCTTCGACAAGGCGGAGAAGACCTTTGAATTGGTCGCGAACATTCATGCCGCGGAAGAAGCCGAACAGGCCTACGCGAAGGGCTATAAGAGCCTCCACACCGAAGTCCGCGCCCTGCAGGCGACGATCCGTGACGACGGCAAGGAGATCAAGGCTCTCGAAACCGAGTTGCGCCGCCTGCCCAAGGGTGACGAATACAACGTCCAGCGTGAAAAGTGGCAAAAGAAGATCGAAGAGGACAAAGCCGAGATCGAGGAACTGAAGACACAGATCCCGGAAGACTGGGCGCCGAAATACAAGGAATTCTCGGCCCTTGAGAAGAAGCATTCGCTGGCTCGGAACCTGTATCGCCGCAATGTCGATCAGGCGTTCGAACCGGTGCGCGATCTTTCCGTGATGTTGTCCTCCACCGAGGCGTATGCGGCGCTTGAAGGCGATTTCAAGCAGATCGGCCAAGACCTCGCATCGGGCGATGCCGTCAAGGCGCTCGAAAGCGTCGACGCCATCCTGCCGAAAATCCGCAGCCTGCCGGGGAGCTACGACCTCGACCGCGCCGTGGTCGAGGTTCAGCGAGCGCTCAAGCGCGACCCGGTGAAAATGGAAGACGCCGTTGCCGCCTTCCAGAAGGCGGAAGAGGCGTACCTGAGCTCACTCGAGTGGCGCAAGGTCGCGACCGAAAAGCTGAAGCCTGGCATCGATGAATACGTCCAGGCGATCCAACACACCATCGGGCTGCGCATGCTCGACAAGATGCCGCAGGACGTCGCCCTCGAAGTAGCCAAGTGCCGCTCCGGTCACCGCGACCTGTCGCTGAACTTCTAGGACCCGCCGCCCGGCTTCGGCCGGGCGGGGGATACCCCTCATGAGCGGTATTGTGATAGCAGCGTTGTGGATGGTCGGCGCGCTGTTCTCGTTCCTGTCGATGGCCATCGCCGGACGTGAGCTATCGGCCGAACTCAACACATTCCAGATCCTGTTTTTCCGCAGCATCGTTGGGCTGATCCTGATCGTTGCGGTGTTGAGCTACGCCGGATGGGAAAAGGCCAGGACCGCGAGTTGGAAACAGCACCTGGTCCGGAATTCCGTCCATTACATCGCTCAGTTCGGTTGGTTCTTCGCAATCGCGGCGATTCCACTCGCGCAGGTCTTCGCCATCGAGTTCACGGTACCGATCTGGACGGCGGTCTTCGCCCCGTTTTTGCTGGAAGAGCGCTTGACGCTCATCCGCACCGTGGTCATCGCCATCGGCTTTGCCGGCATTCTGATCATCTTGCGGCCGGGTATGGTGCCGTTCGAGATCGGCGCCGCCAGCGCACTGATGGCCGCGATCGGGTATGCGCTCTCACACACCCTAACCAAAAGAATCACGCGCACGGACACCCCGTTTGCGGTGATCTTCTACATGACTTTGATGCAGTTGCCGATGGGCGCGGTGCCGTCATTCATCGACTGGACGACGCCGAGCCTGGGCATGTTGCCGTGGCTGTTTCTCGTCGGCGCGACGGCGCTTAGCGCGCATTATTGCATCGCCCGCGCCTTCGCCCATGCCGACGCCATGGTCGTCATCCCCATGGATTTCTTACGGTTGCCGCTCGCGGCTATCGTCGGGTTTCTGCTCTATGGCGAGGTGCTGGAACCGTGGGTGCTGGCCGGGGCCACCGTCATCTGCGGGGCGATCTTCCTCAACATCATGTCGGAGCGGAAACGCTGACCGGGCGGATTGCGGGTCAGTGCGGCCGCGTTTCCCGCTTGAGATCGGATGGGCTCATCCCGTACTGGCGCTGGAAGGCTCGGGTCAGGGCCTCGGGGCTGGTATAGCCATAGCGCCGCGCAACCGCCTGCACGCGTCCGCCCCTGCCCAGGTCCTGGCGCGCCAGCGTCATGCGCCAATGGCGCAGATACGATTGCGGGGTGCGGTCGACGAGTTCGCGAAACACGTCGCAGAACCGGCTCAACGACATCCCGGCGAGCTGGGCCAGGTCCTCGTTCCGCCACGCCCGGCCCGGGTCGTCATGCATGGCGACGATCGCCCGGCTGATCTTGGGATTGGCAAGACCGGCGATCAGGCCAGGCTCGGTCGCACCACGCGCCATTTGCGCCCGTAGAATGCGAATCACAAGCACCTCGGCGAGCCGGCTCATCGCCGATCCACAGCCACACCGTTCCGATTGCGCCTCGGCCAAAAACACATGGACGAGCTGCGCCGTATCGTCATCACCGACCGGTAGCGCGAGTGTCGAGGGCAACGCCGCCAGCAAAGGGTTGTCGTTACCGCCCCAATCGACGTTGGCCTCGACCAGCACCTTCTCGCCGACCGGCTGAACCACGGCGCGGCCGGTCGGGGAAAAGACAACCCGTGTCGGCCTGCCGTCGACATCCGAACCCAGCACGCGCATGTTGCCCTCGCCGGGTGCGCAGACAGCAACGCGGAGCGTAAACCTTTGAATCAACGCGGAAAGTCGATCATAGCGCATTTCAGGTGTTCCGATCAGATATTTTGTAATTTTAAGATCATATCACCAGTTATGGTCACGGACAATTCTGACCGATCCTCAACCCGGAGACCCCGATGCTCATACCCCGCCAGAAAGTCCCTTCGCTCAAACTCGACACGCTCGACCACGGCAAATTTGATCTTGCCGAAGACGGCGCCGAACGCGGCACCGTCGTATGTTTCTATCGTGGCCTACACTGCCCGATTTGCGCCAACTACCTGATCGAACTGGCAAAGCGCACGCCTGAGCTCGCCGAACGTGGGGTCAAGACCATCGCCGTCAGCTCCGACACCGAAGAACGCACCCGCGCCATGCAAGCCAAGGTCGGCTCGGATGATCTGCGGTTCGGTCACGGCCTGACCCTCGCCAATGCCAAGGAATGGGGGCTCTATATCTCGGCCGGTATCGGCAAGACCTCGATCGGGATCGAGGAGCCGGCCCTGTTCTCGGAGCCCGGCCTGTTCATGGTGCGCCCGGACGGCACGCTCTATTACGGCTCGGTTCAAACCATGCCGTTCGTGCGCCCCCACTTCTCGGAACTGGTCGCAGCCCTCGATATCGTCATCGAGCGGAATTATCCGGCCCGGGGCGAATATACCGGCGCCGTCTGAACAAAAATTCCCAACCAGGTTATAAAACGCCGTTTCCGGCGCCGTCGGGCAAATAAACACCCAGCGGCGCCGTTTTCGTTTGAAATTTTATGTTTAATTTTCGAGTTGTGACCCGGGTCACAGCAAGGCGCCGGGCTGTCCCTCTATAAGTTGGCAAATAGGTCGGGTGATGAACCGACCTAAATTTCGAAGATGAAATCAACCCCGGCCGGCTTGCCCCGCAGGCTGCTTGGCTGGACAACTGCCGATAGCGAACGATGCTGATGCCGAATGTTCTTCTGATCGATGATGACGCGCTTGCGCGAAGCGTGGTGCGGACCCTGCTGGAAGATTTGGCGTGTGATGTAACCGAAGCGGAAGACGGGGTCGTTGCATCTTCGAAGATGGAAGGCCGGGAATTCGATCTCATCGTTACTGACATCTTCATGCCTAACCAAGACGGCATCGAGACGATCCGCAAGATTCGCCGCGCCCGGAACGACGTTTGCATCGTGGCAATTTCAGCCAATGACGCCATCAATGAGGTCAACTATCTGAAAATGGCGGAACGCATCGGCGCCGACTACTCTCTCTGCAAACCCCTCAAGAGCGAACAGCTCAAGGGTATCATCGGCAATCTCAAGGTGAGCGCCTAACCGCCGCGCTCGTAGCGGAGCGGCACTATCCTCTGACTTTCGATCGGCGGGCGGCTGAGATTGCTCGCCTTCTGCCGCCTTCCCAGCGGCTTTGGTTTGGGGATCACGTCTTTATATTCGAATTGTGAGAGCAGATGGCTGATACAATTGAGCCGGGCGCTTTTCTTGTGGTCGGACGGCACGACCCACCAGGGGCTCTCGTCCGTGTCCGTGTGTTCGAACATGATGTCCTTGGCGGCGGAATACTCGTTCCACAGACTACGCGCCTTCAAATCCATCGGGCTCAGCTTCCAGTACTTCGTCGGGTCCGTCAGGCGCGCCTGGAAGCGGCTTTCCTGTTCTTCCACGGAGACCGAAAACCAGTATTTGATCAGCCGGATTCCGGACCGCATAAGCATGCTTTCGAACTGCGGCGCCTCGCGCAAAAACTCCCAGTACTCCTCATCGCTGCAAAACCCCATCACCCGCTCAACCCCTGCGCGGTTGTACCAGGAGCGGTCGAACAGCACGATCTCGCCCGCGGCCGGCAGCCGCGCGACGTAGCGCTGGAAATACCACTCCGAGCGTTCACGCTCTGTCGGCTTACCAAGGGCTTCGATCCGCACGACACGGGGGTTGGTATTTTCGGTGATTCGCTTGATGGTGCCGCCCTTGCCGGCGCCGTCGCGGCCCTCGAACAGGACCGCAACTTTCAAGCCTTCGACCCGGACCCACTCCTGCAGCTTGATCAACTCGACCTGCAGGCGGCGCAGCTCCTTTTCGTACACCTTACCCTTGAGCTTTACGGGATTCTTGACCTTTGCGGGTTTCCCCTTATTGCTTCGCGTCTTCGCTTGTGCCTTTGTATTGCCACGCACCACAGCCCTACTCCCTTGTTGTTTGGATGGTGCGCCTATCCGGGGCCGGGAATCAAGGCTGATACCCGCTACCAGGGGCGCGACAAACACCTAGTTTACGGCCCGGCGCGTACATCGTACCGTTTGGTACTTTGTGGCGGCAACGCTCGGAAAGGAAAACGCGAGTCCGATCATGGGAATACGGATTGAACGCATCGCCCGGATACTTGCGGCCGTCGCCGTCGTTTTCACGCTTCAAGTGACGCCGGGTTCCGCTTCCGGCTCACTGGAGAAACCGGTCGGTCCCGTCATCCTGACCGTCGAGGGCAAGATCAAGATCACCAATACCGGCAAGGAAGCGCGCTTTGATCGCAAAATGCTGGACGCACTGGGTATGCACACCCTCAAGACCAGCAATCCCTTCGATACCGGCACCCATACCTACGAAGGCGTTCTGCTGAGCGATTTGCTCGAAAGCGTGGGCGCAGACGGGACAATGTTGGTGGCATATGCCCTCGATGGATACGCGGTGGAGATTCCGGTCGCCGATACGAAAAAATACCCGGTGATGCTGGCCATGATATGGAATGGAAAGGAAATGACCGTCCGCAACAAGGGGCCGATCTGGGTGATATACCCGATCGACAAGTACACTGAGCTGAAAGACGAAAAGTACAGCAGCCGAAGCATATGGCAGTTGGAACGTCTGATCGTCGAATAATCCAAAGATACCGTTTCTTCCGAGCAATCACTTGGCGCGCAACAAGATAAAACGACGGCTTCCCGTTATATTCAGCCTGCTGACGGCCGCATTCCTGCTGCTCAGCATTGCGTCGGGCGTTGCCGCGCTTTCGGCCCTCCGCCAACTTGAGGACGCGAATTACGACAGTAGCGGCATCGCGGCGGTGCAACTGCGTCTCCACTACGACCTGCTGCTTTCAGAACTCAGGCTCCTCGAATTAAGCGAACCGGAAGCGAATACCCGCAAGGCCGTGCTGCAATACGACATCGTTTATCAGCGGCTGCACAGTCTTCCCTCACGCCCTCCGTACAACACCACGTTAACCGTGGTGGATCGAGAACAACTCACGCGCATCACCGCCGAGATCGACGCCGTCGCGCCTGCATTCGATGCCGCCTCGGAATTTGGCGCGGAGAAGCTGACGGGCGTTTGGCAGCGCCTCAACCGTCAGGCCGACGAAGTAAACCTGCTGACAGGCCGTATTCTCGAACAGATGCGGACATACCGGGCGACGCGCAGGTCCGACATTATCGGTTCGACCTGGTCATTGATTCTGTCTGCACTCGGGCTGGTGATGGCGGGGGCGTTGTTCGCTTTTCTGCTGTGGCGCAGCCAGTCCCATCTTCAGCAACAGAACGCCGAGCTTGAATCCATCACCATCAAATTGACCAAGGCCGACCGGGCGAAGTCGGAATTCCTCGCCTCGATCAGCCATGAACTCCGCACCCCTTTGAACGCGATCATCGGCTTTTCGGACATGCTCAAGAACGAGGTGTTCGGAAAGATCGGCGACAAGCGATACAAAGAATATGCCGGCGACATCAATCTGTCCGGCGGGCACCTTTTGAACCTGATCAACGACATCCTGGATCTGTCAAAGATCGAAGCGGGTCAGTTCAAGGTCGACCCGGACAATGTCGATCTTTCCAAGGCGATTACCGAGGCGGCACGGATCGTCGATCTCAGCGAGGACCGGACCCATTCACGGATCTCGATCGACGTTGCCGAGAACCTGACGCATGTTTATGCCGATCCGCGCGGCGTCCATCAGGTTCTGATCAACCTGTTGTCGAATGCCTACAAGTATTCGCCGGCCCCCGAGCCGATAGACGTCATCGCGCGTCCGGCTGACGGCGGCGGGGTCGAAATTCGCGTCGTCGACCGCGGAATCGGCATCCCCGAACAAGATCTGGAGTTGGTCATGCAGCCGTTCGGCCAGTCGCGCCGAAACAGCGACCAGACGCACGAAGGGACGGGCCTTGGCCTTGCACTAAGTAAACAGCTTATCGAATTGAATGGCGGCACACTCCGTCTTGAAAGCCGTCAGGGCCAGGGAACGACCGTGTTTCTTTGGCTGCCGGTACAGCCGCCCGAAACCGCCTGACCGCCCTTCGAACAGTTAAAGTCAAATATTGGGGACAACACTGAACCCATTGACTTGGATCATGCACAAACAAAATCTGGCATGATAAGCAACAGTCATTGAATGCGTAATATGACATGGTGACTGAAAGCCAATATGAACAATTCGACTGGCGACGATCGTTTTACACAATCCTACACGACGCCCGAGCAGGATACCCTGCCGGGCGATCTGGCGCCTATTTGCCGTTACTGGAACAGTCTCTGCAATGACCGGGCGATGCCGACCTGGGCGGAATGGGACTGGTCCCAACTCTCGCCGAACATCAAATCGTGGAGCGCCGTCGTCGACGTCATCCCCCTCCCCCTCGATTTCACCTACAGCTTTTCGGGCGAAGGCAGGAATCAATTGCTCGGGAATGACTATACCGGGCAATCAGTCCTCGATATCACGCCGGCCGTCATATCCAATAAAATCCTCAAGGAATATGCCACCGTGGTGGAGCGGCGCGCCCCCCTGTTGATAAGCACCTTCGGGTTCGGGCAGTCGCAGAACAAGGCGTACAACCTTTTACGCCTGCCCTTCGGCAACGGCGAACAGGTCGAACAGATTCTCTCCACCTGCTCTCAAGAAAACGCCGACCTTTCCGCGATCTATGCGTTGTTCGGCACCCACAATGTGGGCCACACTGAATAATTCAGGACGAAAGTCCCGAAATGATCAGGTTTCGGACGCTGAGCGAAAATAGCTCGCAAGGCCGTCGGCCAAAGGTACTCGAGGCCGCCATCCGGGCAATGCTTTCCCCGTCACCGGCTGCATGATCCGCCGCTCCGGCAATTCATAGCTGCCCCACCTGGCATCGAGTGACCGCCCCGACGCCTGTTCGACCATGTGCACCAGTTCCCGCAACGTCATCCGTTCCCCGGACACGGCATACGCCGCAACGTCCCCGGGGCTCACGGCCACGTCCCCGGCGATCAGCGCGGCGCGGGCCACATCCTCGATATGGGTGAGATCGATTTCGATCCCGGGGTCGGACAACGGCACGGGATTACCCGACCGCGTCGCTTCGGCCAATACCTTAACGATCTTGGTCCGCCAGTCGCCCAGGCCGTAACTGTCGTAAATCGTCAGCGTCACCACGTCGAATGCGTGAGCATCGGCATAATAGGCGAGAACTTCGGCGAAGGCCGTCTTCAGCGCGCTATATAGATCAAGCGGCCGCGGCGGGTCGGTTCGATAGAACTGCGAATACGTCCCGAACGTGACGAACCGGACGGGCGCCCCGCGTTTTGCCAGCGCCTCGCAAAGTTGCACACCGAAATTGATGTTAGCTTCAAGAAGCGGTGTTACCTGCGACACGTCCGCGCTGCGCAGGTACAGACTGGCCAGGTGATAAACGTATTCCGGCCGAGCCGCATCGACGGCGGAAAAAACCGAGTCCGTCGTGCCATCGATCAGATGGCGATGGGCTTTGGGTACTCTTGTATCGAGACGGTCGGGGTTTGTGCCCGGGCGGACGGTGATATGCACCTCGTCGCCCCGGTCGATCAGTTGGCGTACCAGCACCGAGCCGATAAAACCGGCACCGCCGGTGACAAGGAGTTTAGCCATGCTTTACGTCGACGCCGAAATTTCTAATCAATGTAACAGCTTATCCGCTCAATACATGCCGGGCAAGACACCGGGCCCGCTTGCAGGACGATAAATCCGGCCGACGGGACCGATGCTGTCGGTCACCATCCATGCGGCGGCAAACCTCTTTCTAGGCGCGCTCCACAAATCGCGATGAAAGCACTATGGTTGTCGCGGTCCGGCGCAAGCACCTAACGCGTGTCGGGCGGAACAACCAGACCATTCAAGAACGACCGGAAGCCCAGAAAATGCCCACCGCCAAGATCTACGGCCTCAGAACCGAAATCGAGCCGGTTCAGGATGCGATGTCCGACGCCATTCACGACTGCATCGCCGAAGCGCTCAGCTTCCCAAAGGAAAAGCGCCTGCAACGCTTCATCCTGCTCGACGAGAAGGATTTCCGCTACGGCCAAGGACGAACGAGCAAGTACACCGTGATCGAAATCGCGTTCTTCGAGGGCCGCTCGACCGAAACCGTCAAAAATCTGATCAATATGCTTTATGATCGGGTTCCCGCAGCAACAGGCATCCCGCGCGACATGATCGACATCATCATTCAGGAAATCCCAAAAACCCGCTGGGGCCTGATGGGTCGGATCGGCGACGAACAGGATCTCGGCTACGAAGTTTCAGTCTGACGCGCGGCGCCCACCCTAAAACAAGAAAGCCCCCGAAGGGGCTTCTGCAAATGGCGGAGGGGAAGGGATTCGAACCCTCGATACAGTTTCCCGTATACTGGTTTAGCAAACCAGCGCCTTCAGCCACTCGGCCACCCCTCCACTCGGGCCCGGACGCCCCCACGGAAAGCGGAGATTGACCGGAAAAGACGGCGGGAATGTACGGTCTCGGCTACCCGGCGTCAACCACGCTAAACCGCCATTCAGATCACGTCGGGCAGAACGAATGCGCCCTTGCCAAAACGGTCTTGGGGGACATCATAGGACCACTTGCCCGGATTGGAGATCCCGTTGTCCGTCACCCCCGAAACACTGCGGGAACCTGCCGCCGAGGCTAACGGGCGGCCGGTACGACCGTTGAGCCGACTTGCTATCGTGCTCTTGATGGCACTCGGCACCTTAGGCCAATTGGCGCTCAACATCATCTTGCCGTCGCTCCCGGCGATCGGTGCGGAACTGAACGTCGTGCCGGGTGGTGAACGCCTGGTGCTGTCTGTATTTTTGCTCGGGTTCGCGAGCAGCCAGCTACTGGTAGGGCCGCTCTCGGACCGCTTCGGCCGGCGCCGCATTCTGATTCCTGGCCTCGCCCTCTACGCCCTCCTGGGTGGTGCGGCGGCATTGACCGCTTCGATCGAATGGCTATTGGCGGCCAGGCTTTTTCAGGGTTTAGGCGCGGCGGCGGGGTTCGTGATCGCACGTGCAATCGCCCGCGATATGTTCCAGGGTGCGGAATTGGTGAAGGTATTCGGGCTTTTGACCCTCACCATGGGAATCACGCCAGGCATCGCGCCCATCGTCGGCGGCTTCGTACAGGACTACGTCGGCTGGGAAGCCAACATGGCCATCACCATGGTGATGGGTGCCGTCATGTTCGTGCTCTGCTTCGCCGCGATGCCGGAAACGGGAACGCCCAGCAACCAGCGTATTTCGCCCGCCGGTGTCGCCTACAATTACGTCTCGATCTTCCGCGACCGCACGTTCCGCCGTTTCGCCGGCACCAACGCCCTGACGCTGGGGTCGCTTTATGCGTTCCATTCGGGCGGCCCCGAATTGATGATCAATCACTTGGGCCTGAGCCCGTCGTCGTTCGGCTTTCTGGCCCTATTGCATTCCAGCGCCTTCATGGTCGGCGCGGCCACGGTCTCCTCATTCAGCGCCCGCTTCAGCGATACGTCCACGGTGATCATCCTGAACGCGCTCGTGATGTTCGGGTCCGGTCTGGCAATGCTGGTGCTCACGCTCAGTGGCTATGCGAGCGTCGTCACCATCATGATCTTCATGGTCAGTTTCGGATTTTCGCTGGGCGCGATCATGCCGCTTGGCGTCGCCGGCGCGTTAAGCCCGTTCAAGACATCTGCCGGCACAGCGACGGCGTTGCTCGGCGCTTTGCAGATGTCTGCAGGTGCCGCCGCAAGCGCCGTTGTTGCCGCCTTCCCGGAAATTCCCGGCATCGCCTTTCCTGTTGTAATCATGGTGATGACGGGCGCCGCCGCACTCAACGCGCGGCCATCGAAGACGGAAATCGCACGTGAGGAGAACATCCATGACTGAGACCCTTCAAGACCTGATCGCTGCCCGCTTCGCGGAGGACACCGGCATAGGGAAGGACCGCCCCGCCGAAGGCACGCATGCGCAGCAACTCCGCCATCGTTCACGTCGGCGATACAAGGACAAACCTGTCCCCCAGGAAACCCTCGACATCCTGTATGCCTGCGCATTATCCGCGCCGGCCAAGTCGGACCTCCAACAAGTCGGCATTATACAGTTCGACGATATGGAATTGCGCGAGCGCGTCACCGACTTGATTCCGTCGATGCCATGGATCAAGCAGGCGCCCGTGTTCCTGTTGTTTTGCGCCGACGGACGGCGTATCCGAAAAGTGTGTGAACTCCGCGGCACCGAATTCGCCCACGAACCGCTCGATGCCTTCATGAACGCCGCCGCCGACACTGCGATCGTCATGATGAACTTCATCGTTGCCGCCGAGGCGGAAGGTCTGGGGTGCTGTCCGATCAGTGCCGTACGAGAAAAGAACGACGAGATCGCGGCACTTGCCAAGCTGCCTGAGGGCGTCTTCCCGTTCGCGGGGCTCTGCGTCGGCCACCCCGACGACGACCCCTGGATCAGCGTCCGCCTGCCGATGCGGCTGACCGTGCACACGAACACTTACGACGATAGCGATCTCGCCCACGAGATCGAGAGTTATGACCGCCGCCGGGCCGAGGCCAACCCAATCAGCAAGCAGCGAGAGCCGGAACGGTTCGGCACAAAAGACAACTATGGGTGGTCCGACGATAAGGCGCGCCAGACGGCAAACGACGAGCGCCCGAACTTCCATGCCTTCATTCGGCGAAACGGGTTTGATATCTAATCAAAATTATCGTATAAGTTGTTAAATGCAGCTTTTCAGACGTATTCTCATAAAGTAGATTATCATATGCCAATACTCGCGATGAGGGTCCGCGACTGGCACGTGTATCGGAAATGCTCCACCTGGGAAGGAGAACTTGCATGGGAAACTTCGATGCCTACAGCGTGCCCAAGTTGCGCGAAAGACCACCACGCTCCGTGCTCCGCGACAGCGTCGGACCGAATGCCGGCAATGCGCCCGAGGACCTTCATATCATTACCCGTACGCTCGCCGCGGCTGGACTGCTCGATGAGAGCGCACCACCAGCCCTCGCTTACCAGGCGATCTTTGCGGCGATCCGACATGTCAAACGGACCCTGAACAACACAACGGATGGCGACACGATCGCACCCGGCGACGACACGGAACGCGCGGTACGCCGGGCCCTCGCGACGGGGCGCCTGCCACTTTCACACAGGGCGATCCAGCAAAGTTCCGCCCCTAAGGGGACGCGCACACTCATCGACGGCGGCATGAAACGCGCGCTTCATCGGCTGAACACCCCGGAAGGATTCCGGACGGACGGGGCGCCGGAACGTCGCGCCCTTTTGCCCTCGATCAGCCCCGATACCTTTCGCGCCAACCGCCGCTTGTCTGAGGCACTGACGAACGGCGGGCAACTGCCGGGGCTGGAATTGATCATCGCGGAAACCGTCCGCGAGGGCGGCAAGCAGGGTTTCACCGACGTCAGGGACTTCGCCCAGGTGCTTGAGCACGCCGCACCGGCGACGGCACGCGGTTTGTTTGAGAAAGTCGAAAAAAACCTGAAAGGAAAAGCGCGCAAACGCTTTCGAAAGCTGCGCCGGGCCGTCCCTCCGACCGAAGGCGACTTCGACCCGCCACGAGCGTCCCCGCTCAGTTGACCATGTGTTCCTTGATCGCCGCGTTACGGACCGATTTCCGCACTTTCTCGAACGCCCGCACCTCGATCTGACGCACGCGCTCGCGGCTAATCCCGTATACGTCACTCAAATCCTGCAACGTCATCGGCTCGTCCTTGAGGCGGCGTTCGGTCAGGATGTGACGCTCCCGGTCGGTCAGGCACATCATGGCCCCCGCCAGCATCTTCTGGCGCTGTTTCGACTCCTGCCTTTCGGCAACGATGGTTTCCTGATCCGTGCCATCGTCTTCCAACCAGTCGATCCACTCCCCCTCGCTGTCTTCGCGCAGGGGCGCATTCAACGAGTGGTCGGGGCCGGCGAGGCGGCGGTTCATGTTGGTGACTTCCTGCTCCGACACCTTCAACCGGGTGGCGACCAGTTCGGTCTGCTCCGGCGTCAGGTCGCCGTCGTGGATCGCCTGCAGCTCGCTCTTGATCCGGCGCAGGTTGAAGAACAGCTTCTTCTGCGCGGCGGTCGTGCCCATCTTCACGAGCGACCAGGAATGAAGGATATATTCCTGCATCGATGCACGGATCCACCACATGGCATAAGTCGCGAGGCGGAATCCCTTGTCCGGATCGAAGCGCTTCACGGCCTGCATCATACCGACATTGCCTTCCGAAATCAGCTCGCCGACCGGCAGCCCATAACCGCGGTAGCCCATCGCTATCTTGGCGACAAGGCGCAGATGGCTGTTGACGAGTTGATGTGCCGCATCGTCGTCGGCGTGATCGCGCCAGCGTTCCGCCAACGCGACTTCTTCTTCCTGCGTCAGCATCGGATACTGACGGATGACCTGAAGATAGCGCGAGAGGTTTTCTTCGGGAGTCGGATTAAAATCTTTGGCAATCGAGCCCATGGTTCCCTGTCTTCCCTAAGCTGCACCGCCGGTCAGCCCTGCCAAGCCGGGCCTGACGTTCGATGATCCAAGACGATGTTTCCGCTAATTTACCCGAGTTATATGCTCAGGTATAGTATTTTTATAATTGTTCTAAACTATCAATCAATTCACTGATTTCATTCGATAGTTTTATATCAAAGTTCAATTTCTCATGCGAAACCGGGTGTTCGAACCCAAGCCTGTAAGCGTGTAGTGCTTGATGATTGTACGGGCCGTCGCGGCCTTGGATCACAAGCTCCCGGTCTTTTCGAAGGCTGCCTCTGGTGTGGTATAGCGGATCGCCCACCAGCGGATGCCCCATAGCCGACATTTGAACACGGATTTGATGCGTGCGTCCTGTGAATAAATGGCAATCCATTAGTGCCGCATGCGCACCAATAGGCCGTATTACGCGGTAATCCGTGACCGCATGTTTGCCCCCGGAAGCAACGGTGGCCATGCGTTTGCGATTTTTCGGGTCACGCCCGATATTGCCCTCGATCCGTCCCTGACGCGGATGGGGCACCCCCCACACCACCGCCATATAGGCGCGTTCGATGCTGTGCACCTGAAACTGCTCGACCAACCCCCGGTGCGCGACATCGCTTTTGGCACAGACCATCACACCCGACGTGTCCTTGTCGAGCCGGTGTACGATCCCCGGCCGCGTCACCCCGCCGATCCCCGACAACGAGCCCCGGCAATGGTGCAGCAATGCGTTGACCAGCGTCCCCGTGGCGTGCCCCGGCGCTGGGTGAACGACCAGCCCGGCGGGCTTATTGATGACGATTAGATCCTCATCCTCGTAGAGAACGTCGAGGGGGATATCTTCCGGCTTCGGCTTGGCGGGTGCGGGCGGCGGAATGGTGACGACATAGGTATCCCCGGTCCTGACCTTGCGAGAGATATTGGCGGCAACCCCGTCCGGCCCAAGGACGTTGCCCGCCTCGATCAACGCCTGGACGCGCGTCCTCGACAGCTTGCCCGCGTTCTCGGCCAGCCACTTGTCGAGCCGGGCGCGGGAAGCGCCGGCGCCGACCGTCAGTTCGATTTCCTGATCATCGTTCATACCCGCCTTTATGCCCTATCACCTGACGAAAGCCCAATCCCTTGACAAGCCAAGCCCCGCCGCCGATGAAGACCGGTGCATTTCGGTGGAGACCATTGATGCAGGCGCTGAAGTTTATCGTCATCGGTATGGGAATCCTGATCGTGCTCGCGGTCGGGCTGATCGGGTTCGGTCTTTATAAAAAGTCCGTCGAGCCGGGCTGGAAACTGTTCGGCCCGCGCACCGACGCCCCCGCCGCAACTTCACCGGCCGCCGCCCCGAACGCTTTTGGGGATGTCGAACTCGGCCTCGCCGACGGCTGCTTTATCGAAAGCGTGCGCCCTGACGGGCCGCGCGCCTATCTGCTGCTCGGCCCCGCCGGCGGCTGCGATGGCGTCATCGTCATCGACACCGGGGACGGCCGCGTTCTCGGCCGCATTAATCCCTGATGGCGGTGTGTCTTCCCGACGCCCTCGAACACCGCATCCGCCGTCATGCGGAAAACTGCTATCCGAACGAGGCGTGCGGCCTACTGACCGGCCATCGCGATGGCGAGTTGATCACGGTAACGGACGTGCACGAGAGTGAGAACGTCACCGACGCCGACCCAAAGACCGGGTTCGAAATCGATCCCAAGTTAAGGTTCGATCTGATGCGCGCCCTGGAAGCCGCAAAAGATGGAACAGAGATCGTCGGCCATTATCATTCCCACCCCGATCATCCGGCCGAACCCTCCGCGACCGATCTTTCCATGACCTACGAGACCGACTTCGTGTGGCTGATTTGTAGCGTCACGGAAGCGGGTACAACTCAATTGAACGCCTTCAAACCGCGCGAAGACCGAAGCCGGTTCGAGCCACTCGAACTTCGCTGAATCCGCTAGCGTCTGCCCCCGCGCAAGCGTAATAATCCGTCATCATGAACAGGCGTCGCTTTGTCCGGAGGCGTCATGCAGTCGAAAAAATTCACGTGTTTGATTTCCTGCGCGGTTCTCTCCATGGGGATTGTCGCGAGCGCAAGCGCATCGGCGCAAATGAACCCGGATCGCTTTCTTCAGCGATGGGATGCGAACGGCGACGGACAGGTTTCGAAAAATGAGTTTGGCGGCAAACGGCGCCCATTCAGCGACTTCGACAAAAACGGTGACGGCGTTGCGACCCGCGAAGAAATCGAAGCCGTGTTCGGCGGCCGCGCCAACGGCGGCATAAATACCGGCGGCGGCATCGCAGGCCCCCGCCTTGAAGGCCAGGTGCCTGCAAAACTGGTTGGTCGCGACCTGATCTGCGCGATCGCCCGCTACAGGAACTGTGACGGCAAGCTTGCCGTCGACCGCGGCCTTTTTCCGACCGGGCTTCGCCCCACCTTCCCGGACGGCTTCGTCTGCCACGGGATCGACGAGCCGTTCGCCAAGGACTATTCCGGCTCGCGCGGGCGCGAGGCATATCACGGCGGCATCGACATGCCGGCAAACTACGGCACGCCCATGCTCGCCATTGCCAACGGCATGGTGCTGACCAATGTCGACCCTCAGATGAGCGCGCGCGGCAAGGAAGTGATCATCCGGCACACCCCCGAAGACACCGGCATCCCACTATATATCTATTCCCAATACGCCCACCTGGACGAGCGATCGGCACTCAAACCCGGTGAGCGTGTGAAGATGGGCGACGTCGTCGGACCGACCGGGAATTCAGGCTCGATGCCATTGAACTCGAAGGCCGGTGCAATGCGGCGGCCGGCCATTCATTTCGCGATCTGGTTCAGTGATAAGCCTGACTACGCCATCGACCCGCAAGGTAATGTGGTCCCCAAGGATGGTTGGTGGATGGATCCGACGGCGGTCTACCGCCTCTCTCCACCCTTCGATTCCGACAGCATGAAGGCGTTACCCGACGCGGACAAGTGGGTCCGGATACCGGTCATGATCGAGGGTGGCGGCACGCAACCTGCAGGCACACGGCTGATCTGGCCCTATGCCTGCAGGACGTAACTCACGTCAAAAGCGGCGCGTCAGAGAACGAACAGTGCGATACCCGCGACCGCCGTCCCGGCGCCAAGTGCGCGCACCAGCTTGTCGCCAGTCACGTTGAGACGCGCCAGTCCCAGCCCCAGGCCGATCCCCGCCGCGTGCAGGAGTGCCGTCGCAACCGCGAACCCCGTACCGTAAGCGACCGCACCGGCAGCACCGATCTCGGTCCCATGCGCGAAACCATGGAAGACGGCGAACCCACCGACCACCGCCGCCGAAACCACGACCGGCAGGCGCACGGCGAACGCAATCAGCAGACCAAGCGCGACGACCGAGGCCAGGATGGCCGGTTCCACGAACGGCAAGCTGCCCCCGGCGAGCGCGAGAATGAACCCGGCCCCCATCATCGCAACGAACGCGGATGGCACGATAACGACAGCGCGGCGCCCCGCGCCAAGCGCCCAAAGGCCGACCGCGACCATGACCAGAATATGATCGATCCCGAACAAGGGATGAGAGAACCCGGCTGCAAAAGAACCGTGCTCGCTTGGCAGCAGATGAGCGTGCGCAGGCGTGGCGAACGGCAGCAGGAGCGCTACCGCAAAGAAAAGTCGTTTAAGCATGTTTTAGTCCCTCCTTTGGTCGACAAGATGCCCGGATTTCGGTCGCATCTTTTGGGTAAATAAGGCGCCCCGGGCAATCAACTGCCCTGGGAGTGCCCTTGCTTCGAATGATCGTGATTTTGCATGGGTTGGCTGGCGCCGACGCCCTGCACTTTGAAGGTTACCGGCACCTCGCCGGCGTTTTCGAAAACGAGCGTCAACGGCAGTTCCTGGCCTTCCTTGAACGGCGCCTTGAGCCCCATGAACATGATGTGAAGGCCGCCCGGCTGCAGCACGGTCGGCGTGCCTGGCGCCACTTCGATCCCTTCAACCTGGCGCATTTTCATGACGCCGTTCTCCATCAGGTGGGTATGGATTTCGGTTCGGGCCGACAGGTCCGACTTAGCCCCGACCAACCGGTCCGTCGCCTCACCATGATTGACGAGGGTCATATAAGCCGCGCCCGCCTTGGCGGGTCCCGCGGTGGCACGGGCCCAGGGCTGCTCCACCATGATGCCGTCGTGTTTCATTCCATCAGCCATGGACGGATTCGCCAAAACCGCAAGAAAGACCGCAACAATCGAATACAGAAATGCACGCATATTTGTTCTCCAGAGAAAGACGATCCGGGCGCGGTGGACGGGAATAACCGCCCACCTACCGGTTGATAAGCGTCAGGCGCCCCAGCCAAGAAGGCCGAAGACGATCCCTTCCGCATTTTCGAGCGTGAGCAGCAAACCCGCGCCGGCAACAACAGCACCTGCGAGCCGCGCCTCAATCGAGGCGGCGTTCGCCACTCTGAGGACACTGGCGACAAACCATCCGCCGGCAAGGGCGATGAGATACTGGATAACACCCAGGCCGATCAGATAGCCGACGAGAACTTCGGTGCCGGCAGCGGCTTCCTGACTGGCCATGGCGTCACCGAACGCGGAACCATGAAACAAGCCGAACGCCGCGAAAACGGCTATAGCCGGGACCAGCCTCAGCGCCGTTCCCGAAAGAACGATACCACCAAGCACCAGAAGGGAAAGGCCGATAACCGTTTCCTTCGCCGGCAAACCGAACCCATTCGACATCGCCAGACAACCGACCAGCATGGCAGCGATGTAGGCGGCCGGTGCCGCGAAGCGCTTGCCGGTGAAAATCGCGGCGATACCGACCAGCGCCACGAACAACAGATGATCGAAACCCAGGATCGGATGTCCGATCCCGGACAGCAACCCGTCCGAGAACGTCTGCATCGGTGCACCGCCGAGCGGATGATGTGCAAAAGCCGCCGACGGCATGGAAAGACCGATTACGGCGGCAGCGGAGTAGAGGTGTTTTTTCATTTCGTTTCTCCTCGCTCGTCTCACCCGACGAACATTAGAGGTTTAAACCACGTGGCAGGTCTCCTGGCTTGCGCATCGTTCGCCCTCACCGGCCTTCCCGAAATATTCCAGTGGCCTTGAACGGGTGGGCTAAGCGCTCACAGTTGCGGGGGCAGCTACGGCATCGGTCCCTGATGGGTAATCCTCACCGTATTCCCTTTTCATCCGTCCTTGCATTCGCGCCGACGGAACCACAGGACGACTGTAGGCGACCGAAGCGAGACGGGCAACCGCGGTGCCGTTTGCGCAAACGCCAAAATGAACCGGGAGATCAGGTAGCTTCGAAATCGCGCATCAGCGACATATCATGCAGAGATAACAGCGCCAGGATCATGCGGGAAAGTTCGAATTCCGTCACCGCGCATATCCGCTCAATTCACGTTGGGCTGTTAACAGGAATCGCCATATGGCACGCGCAGGCATGCAAATCCACGGCTTCGGGGTTTTCCCGGATCAGGACGCCAAGCCCTTGGGCGTGAAACTCGACCCTTCGTACATCGTGGAGGTGATCATCTCCAGCGCACGGCGCTGTTGCGCAATGTTCTGTGCTGTGGCTTCACCCACCGGCGGCTCTTCCAGATCGAAATGTCCGAACGTGTCCTTGCCACGTACCAGCATGGCACTGTCGCGCGGTCCCTCCTTTTCGGCGCTCGTCGGCAGGTAGTCGATCAACAGACCAACACGCCGCTCGCCCGAAACGTTCGGCCCCGACGCGTGAATGATACGGTGATTGAACAGGCATGCCTGGCCCGGTTTCAACTCGGCCTCGACGGCCGTCGAGTCGTCGAAATTCTCCGTTATATACTGCGCGCGCGAGAGGATGCTGTCGCCATCATCCCCCTCGGCATGCTCAAGCAGCTTCCACCTGTGCGATCCCGGTATAACTTTCAGGCAGCCATGTCTGGATGAGGCCGCCGACACCGCGAGCCAGGCAATCACCAGAAACGGTTTGAGCTTGATATACATGCTGTCCTGATGCCATGCGGCGTGGGCGCGGCCGTCGGGTTTCTTGAAGCGAAAGGTCGCGTTCCAGTTGAGGATATCCGGGCCCACCAGATCCTCGATGATGTCGAGGATGTATTCGCGCCGCGCCAGACCGTCGATCCAGTCGAGCAGAAGGTTGGCCTTGAAATCGAGTTTCCCGGCAAGATCGGGGTGCGCGGCCTCGAACGCTTCGAGGCGTTTCAGGTAATCGCCCGCTTCTGATTCGTCGAGAAACGTCACCGGCGAGAGAAACCCCTCGTCGCGGAATTGTCTGATTTCGATATCGCTGAGTGCCTTGCCCATTGCCGCCTCCTAACCGTCGTTATTTTGACAGAACGACATCGCGATTTCAGGTAAAAAAACGTGCGTCGGGCGGCACTTGCAAGATATCTTGCCTTGTCCGCTCCGGGCATCGGAAAAATCAGAATTATGTTTTATATCGGGTCGGTCCTTCTTTCTCTTTGCGTGGTTCAGGTGGTCATGGCGGTGGTGCTGCTGACCTTCTGGCGCATGCGCCTCAATGCGGACGGCCTGCTGGAAATGGCGCTCGCGATGGCGATCAGCAGTGTCGGCGCGCTGCTTACCGCCGTCGGCACATCGACCGCCAACCTTGTACCGGCGTACATCGGGATTCAGGGGTTCGTGATCGGCGTGATCCTGGCGGCGCGCTCGATGCGGCGGCTTCAAGGACATCGACCATTACTCGCCGTCGAGGCCGCGGTCATCACCGTGTGCGTCTTGGGCGATGCTTATTTCTTCTTCGTCGCCGACAAATTCGCGGGGGCGATGGCGTTGAATTCGGTGGCTTACACCGTCATCTGCGCCATCGCGACGTGGGATCTGTTCCGGGAAAAACGGCCGGACCTCAAGATCGGCTGCCGCGTCCTGGGCGCCATGTTCGGTGCGTTCGCGCTCGCCAGCATCGTTCGTGCCGCGGTTCGCGTATACGCCGAAATACCGCGCCCGACGACGCTGGAGGCGGTCTCACTCGATCTCATATACGTTTTTTTCGCCATCGCCGTTTCGATCGGCTGGAGCCTCGCCTTCGTCTGGACATCCTACAGCGTCGCCGAATACCGGCTCCGCGCGGCGAACGAGAAACTCAATCGCTTCACGGGTGCGGTGGCGCATGATCTCAACACACCGCTCAATGCTGTCATCGGATATCTGGACGCGCTCAAGCATCTGCCCGAAGAGTCTCACCATCACCGGGCCGAGTTCATCGCCACGGCAGGGGAGGCGGCCTCCAGGATGAACCGCTTCATCCATCATCTTCTGGAGGAGTCCCGCGCCGGACACGGGGTGCCGACGCCGGTGCCCGTCGATACACGGGCCTGCATCGAAGATGCGATGCAGCCGTTGAAGCCGAAGATCAATGCCGCCGGGGCGGATATTGATATAAACGACACCCACCACGTTTTCGCCAACGCGTTCCACCTGACACGCGTCTTCCAAAACATCCTCGACAACGCGATCAAGTATAGGGCCGACGAACGAACGCTTTTTATTCACATTTCATCGACGCACGCTAACGGCTGGGTCGACATTGCCGTCGCGG
Source organism: Rhodospirillales bacterium (assembly GCA_017644185.1). GTDB lineage: Bacteria > Pseudomonadota > Alphaproteobacteria > Rhodospirillales > Casp-alpha2 > UBA4479. The sequence goes on along the minus strand of JAEPMA010000001.1, from coordinate 309,742 downwards.
ACAACGGTGTCGGGATCCCCAAAACCGATCAGGCGAATATTTTCCAACGCTTCCGCCGCGCCGACGACACGACCCCGGTGCCGGGGTACGGCCTCGGGCTATCGGAATGCCAGCGCATCCTCGAGAGTTACGGCGGCAACATCCGCGTCGAGTCCCGCCCCGACGAAGGGTCGACGTTTATCCTGAGGTTGCCGGCGGCCTAGCTCGTATCAGTGGATTTCCTTAGCCGCGCCGATCGCTGCCTTGAGCTTCTCGAAATTGAAATCCGGGCTTTTGGCGGCGTCCAGAATTTTCGCCTCTTTGCGTTGTTGCAGGGCGACGACTTCGGGAATTTTCTTCACCGCCTCAACAGGGATCATCACCGCACCGTGGCGGTCGGCGTGGACGATGTCGTTGGTCGAAACCGTCAGACCATAGACCGTGACCTGGCAATCGAAATCGACGACGTGCACATAGGCATGGCTCGGGCCGATCTTACCCCCCAACAGATTGAAACCGCGGACGCTGTCGGGGATGTCGCGGATCGAGCCGTTGGTAACCGCGCCGGCCGCGCCCAGTCCCTTGTGGACGTGGGTGTGCACTTCGCCCCAGAACGCTCCGTGACCGGGGCGCGGGTCGATATCCTGAATGACCACGACGCTGGGGTGTGGCTGCTGGCCGACATATTCATAATAAGGAAGGCGTTTAGCTGCCGCCTCGGCGATGGTGTCGGACGAGGGTTCGGCGGCGCGGATCATCGCCGTCCGCGCGAAACCGCAGATCGCAGGCAGGTCCGGGTCGAGCGGCACCAGCTGCTCGGTCGTATAGCCGTGCCCACGGCGTTCGGGCATGATTTCCTCGAGCGCGTTACAGATCGTCGGGGTATCCCACTGGGTCAGGGTCTTCAGGTCGTCGGCGGTGATGTCGGTCATATGTCTTCCCTCTTGTTTCTTTTGATTAGCGGCCGTTCTTTTTGCGCCAGGCCTCGAACGCGGCCTTGTTTTCTTCCTTGGTCGGCGGATAGAGGCCAATGATGGTATCGCCAGCCGTCACCCTCTCGGTCACGAAGTCCTCGAACGCGGTCATTTCGTGCGCTTCCTTGGCGATGTCGTCAGCCATGTGAATTGGGATCACGACAACCCCTTCCCCATCGCCGACGATCACGTCACCCGGAAACACCGCGACGTCACCGCATCCGATCGGCCCGTTCAATTCGATAGCCTGGTGGCGCGTCAGGTTGGTCGGCGCGGAGGGACGGTTGTGATAGGTGGGGATTTCCAACTGCGCGATTTCCGGCGCGTCACGGAACCCGCCGTCTGTGACGACACCGGCGCAGCCGCGCTTCATCATGCGCGTGACCAGGATCGAGCCCGCAGACGCCGCGCGCGGGTCCTTTCGGCTGTCGATCACCATCACGTACCCTTCGGGACACTCTTCGACGCCCACACGCTGCGGGTGGTTCGGATCCTGAAAGACCGAAATCGGATTCAGGTCTTCACGCGCCGGAATATAGCGCATGGTGTAGGCCTGCCCGACCATGTTCTCGCCCTTGTAGCCGAGCGGATGAACGTCCTGAATGAACTGGTTCTTGAGGCCGACCTTGAACAACGCCGTGCATAAGGTCGCCGTCGAAACCCGCATCAGTTTTTCGCGCGTCGCCGCGCTGAGCGCATTCGTGCTCATGATCATCTCCGTTAGGTTCAGAAAATGTCCGGCTCGGGCGTCGGCCCGCCGAACGACGTTTCCAGATAGTCGAAATCGCAGCCCTCGTCGGCTTGTTTGATGTGCTTGGCGAACATCCAGCCGTAACCACGTTCGAACTTGGGTGCGGGGGCTGTCCAGGTCTTGCGCCGCGCGTCGAGTTCCTCGTCGCTCACCAGCATATCGATGGTGCGGTTCGGGATATCGATCTTGACGATGTCACCGGTTTTCAAAAGCGCCAGCGGCCCGCCGACGTGGCTTTCCGGCGAAACGTGCAGGATGCAGGCGCCGTAGCTGGTGCCGCTCATCCGCGCGTCTGAAATTCGCAACATGTCGCGGACGCCCTCTTTCAAGAGTTTTTTCGGGATCGGCAGCATGCCCCATTCGGGCATGCCCGGCCCACCCTGCGGCCCGGCGTTCCTGAGCACCAGTACGTGGTCTTTGGTGACGTCGAGATTTTCGTCGTCGACCGCAGCCTTCATTTCGGGGTAGCTGTCGAACACAAGCGCCGGACCTTCATGATGATCGAAGCGCGGATCGCATGCCGACGGTTTGATGACGCAGCCGTTGGGCGCCAGATTGCCGCGCAGCAACGCCAAAGACCCATGCGCATAGATCGGGTTATCCATGGGACGGATGACGTCGTCGTTGTGAACCTCGGCGCCTTCCAACGTCTCACCCAGCGTCTGGCCGGAAACCGTCATCGCATCGAGATTGAGTTTCTCGGTAAGGCGCGACATCAGCCCCCTGAGGCCACCCGCGTAGAAGAAATCCTCCATCAGATAGGTCGATCCACTGGGCCGCACATTGGCGATCACCGGCACGTGGCGGGAGGTGGCGTCGAGATCGTCGAGGGTCAGGGGCACGCCCGCGCGCCTCGCCATCGCGATCAGATGCACGACGGCGTTAGTCGAACAGCCCATCGACATGGCGACGGTAACCGCGTTGTCGACAGCCTTCCTATCGATGATCTGGTCGGGGGTCAGGTCCTCCCACACCATCTCGACGATACGGCGCCCACAAGCGGCCGCCATGCGGATGTGATTTGCGTCGGCGGCGGGGATCGAACTTGCCCCCGGCAGAGTCAATCCCATCGCTTCGGCGATCGCGGTCATGGTCGATGCCGTCCCCATCGTCATGCAGTGCCCGTACGATCTGGCGATACCCGCTTCGACGTCGCCCCACTCTTCAGCCGTCAGATTACCCGCACGCCGTTCGTCCCAATACTTCCAGCCGTCCGATCCACTCCCTAACGGTTGGCCCTTGTAGTTCCCACGCAGCATCGGCCCGGCGGGCAGGAAGATCATCGGCAGACCGGCGCTGACCGCCCCTAAAACGAGGCCCGGCGTGGTCTTGTCGCATCCCCCCATCAGGACCGCGCCGTCGACCGGATGGCAGCGCAGCAATTCTTCGACATCCATCGCCAGCATGTTGCGATAGAGCATCGTCGTCGGCTTGACGTAGTTTTCGGACAGCGACAGCGCAGGCAGTTCAAGCGGGAAGCCGCCCGCCTGCAGGATGCCCCGTTTCACGTCATCGACGCGCTGTTTGAAGTGCGCATGGCAGGGATTGATATCGGACCATGTGTTGATGATTGCGATCGATGGTTTCCCGACCCAGTCGCTCGGGTCGTAGCCCATCTGCAACGTTCGGGAACGGTGCCCGAACGACCGTAAGTCGTCGGGCGCGTACCAGCGGGCGGAGCGTAATTCGTCGTACGTCTTTTTCTTTTTAGTCATTCACTTGCGTCCCTAAGCAGAACGGCGGTCAGGAGAATCCTGTCGCCAGATGGAACATCAGCCAGATCAGCAGCGCGCCACCGATAAAACCGGCGATCCAGGGCCAGCTGCCGTAGGAGAGGTCGCCCTCGCGATCGTTTGGATCCAACATTGTACGTACTCCCTAACTCAACTCAGCAGTTTCGGCAGGAACAGCGCCACGTCCGGGAAGAACATGACGATCATCAGGCCGACGATCTGAATGGCGATGAACGGCAGAACGGCCGCGAAGATTTCCTGCAGGGTGATGTCCGCGGGCGCCACTGACTTGAGCCAGAAACACGCCGGACCGAATGGGGGCGACAGGAAATAGATCTGGATGTTCATCACGAACAGGATTCCGAACCAGACCGCCGCCCATGACGGATCCAGACCCAGTTCAGGGGCCATTTCGACCACCACGGGCGCGAACACCGGCACCGTGATGAAGACGATGGCGATCCATTCCATGAACGTCCCGAGGATGACGAGGATACCCATCATCACGAAGATCACGCCCAACGCCGGCAAACCAAGATCGGAGAACAGGCTGCGCATGAAATCGCCGCCACCGATCAGGTTGTAGATACCGACGAAGCTGACGGCACCCAAGATCAGCCAGATGATGGTGCCGACCGTGGACATGGTCCCGGCCAGCGCCGTCTGCAGAAGACGCCAGTTGAACTTGTTGCGCACCAGCGCGACGACGATGGCGCCGAACACGCCGACGCCTGCCGCCTCGGTGACCGACGCGATCCCCGCGTAGATCGACCCCATGACCGCGCCGACGAGACCGACACACAGAATAACAGCCGTCTTGCGATGCTTGGAAAGCTGCGAGTCCCCGCCCGTCATCTTGGCGACTTCGGCCGCCGTCGGCGCAAGATCGTGGTTGAAGTGGCAGCGTATCAACACATAGATCGCATAGAACGCCGCCAGCATCAGACCCGGCACCGCGCCCGCCAGGAACAGGTCGCCGATCCCGACGTCCGCTGACAGACCGTACACGATCATGATGATCGACGGTGGGATCAGGGTCGCCAGCGCACCCGATGCGCAGATCACCCCGATGGTGATCTTGCGGTCATAACCCAATCTTAACATCTGCGGCAAAGCGACAAGACCGAGCATCACGATCTCACCGCCCATCACCCCCGACATCGCCGCCAGCACGACCGCGACGGCGACGGTCTGAACGGCGACACCGCCACGCAGGTTACCAGCAAAGATCGACATCGCGTCGAACAGGTCTTCGGCGATACCGGCGCGCTCCAGGATTGACGCCATCAGCACGAACAGGGGCACAGCAACCAGCGGATATTTCTCAAGAAGGCCGAAGGCGTTGGTCGACACGAGATAGAGGCCCTTGGGCCCGAAAAACAGAACGGCGCAGACGACCGAAACGATCAACGTCACGACACCGAGCGGCATGCCCGTCATCATCAGGATCAAAAGGCAGCCGACGATGATCAGGCTGAAGGTGCCGATCCCGATACTCCGGGCGTCGACAAACTCCCTCGGATCGAAAAAGTCGGCCGTCGACAGCAGGGCCGCGTCGACCACACCCCACAGCCCGTCCTCACCTAGATAGTTGACGAAGACCGTGGCCAAGACACGGCTCGCGATAAAGATAGAAACCGCAATCACGGCGTACTTGCCGAGCTTGCTGTCGAAGTGCCTGTACAGATTGACCAGCAACTGCACGAGATACATCAACGCGCCGACAACGAGCACGGTCTTGAGGATCATCGGTTGGGGCGAGTTGAAGGCACTGCCCGCGCGCTCAATCCCGTCAATCGCTTGTAACGAATGGTGAAGACCGTCGGCAACCAACAGGAACAGCGCGACGACGCCCACCGACATGGCGATGAAGTCGAGCCACCACTGGGTCGGCTTCTTGGCCATGATGTAGAAAACGGTGATTCCGATATGCCGGTTCTTGAGGGTCACGAAGCCGGCCGAAATCATCCACGCGCAGGCGCACAGCGTCATCGCCACTTCGAACGCCCACTGCGTCGGTGCATGGAAGACGTAACGCGCGATCACCTCGTACAAGGTGACGGCGGCGCAGAGAATATAGAACTGGGCGACCGCCAGGCCCGAAAAATGACTCAGGTGATCAATGATGTTGTATTTGGCCAAACCCGGCGCCGGGTGTGACGGATCATCCGGCAGTTCATCGACCTGGGTGGGTATCTGTCCAGGCGGTTGGCTCGGCGGGTTCGACTGCATCAATTCCTCCCTGAGACGGCCGGTGTCCGCTTTTTATAAGTACGCGGATTCACCAAGCGCCCGCAAAAGTGCCTAACGAATAAAACTGTACACGATAGAAATCCGGCGGCGCCGTTAAACGCGGCGCCGCCGGTAAAGCCTTGCTTACTTCAGCAGACCGTAGGCACGCATGAATTTGACATGCGCGTCATAGGCCATCTGAGCGAGTTCCGATTTCTTGGCGAAATCTTCCCAAGCGGTGCGGGCGATTTCACGGAACTTGTCGCGTTCGGCCTGCGGCCAGTCGACGACTTCCTTGATGGTGCCTTTGCCGGCCTTATCGTCGGCGACCATGATCCGGTCTTCCATGTCGGCGTGACGGCGAAGGTCGGTGTAAGCGGCGAGGTACCAGGTGTGGAGCATGTCGCGTTCGCCCTGGCTCAGCTTATCCCAAACGTCCTTGTTGACGATGAACTGCAGAACCGCCTGGCTGTGGATGCCCGGATAAATCGGGTAGTGGGCGATCTTGTGCATACCGGTGGCGGCGTTGTTCACGTAGGCGCTGGCGTCAGCGGCGTCGACGATGCCTTTCTCAAGCGAGGTGTAGACTTCCGAGAACGGAATGGCGACCGGGCTTGCGCCGGCGCGCTTGAACACTTCGGCTGCCAGACCTTCGGGAGAGCGAATCTTGATCCCCTTCAGATCGTCGACACTGCGGATCGGGGTTTTCGCGACCAGCGCTTCACGGGTGTAAGGACCGCAGCCGACGACGTGGACCTGCCCCTTTAAAAGCTTGTCGTAAGCGGCTTGGAGGACTTCCTTACCACCGCCGTTTTCGCAGAACATCTGCACCTGGTCCGGGTTGTCATAACCGGCGATCAGGTCGCCCATCATGGCGAACACGGGATCGCGGCCAGCGAAATACGCTACGGCGTTCAGGTCGCCGTCGAGAATACCGTTGGCAACCGCGTCGATGGTTTCACGATGCGGCACGACCGACTTGGTCGGCATCAGCTGCAGTTCGAGCTTGCCATCCGACATGGTTTTGATCTTCGGCGCCCAAACTTCGCTCAGATACTTGAACGTGAAGTCGCCCGAGTTCTGACTGGTTTGCAGTTTCAAGGTTTTGGCGGCGGCGCCGTCGGCGCTTGCGGCCAGCACAAGGGCCCCGAATGATAGGACCAGCAACGATTTCTTCAACATATGGAATCTCCCAATTCGACGATTTGCTTGGGCGCGATTGACACGCCAATCACTGAAATACTAATATATTAGTTGACGAGTCAAGGCCATTCGCGTCACACATGAGTGACCTTTTCCAGTGGCGAGCAGTGTTTTCCGGACCATGCCTGATGAAAATTCCGCGATAAGTTCGTTGCCCGGCCACGCCGGGCGTGGTGGCCGTATGACCGCTGTCCAACAGGTATATGCGGACCTTCGCGACCTTATTGTCGGCATGTCATTGCCGCCCGGCACCGTGATCTCGAAAAAGGAAATCGCCGATCGCTACGGCATCAGCCAGACCCCGGTCCGCGAAGCTTTGATCCTTCTGGAAGAAGAAGGGCTCGTCGATATTTTCCCGCAGTCCCGCACCGAAGTTTCCTACATCGACGTGCAAAGCGCGCGCGAAGCGCATTTCCTGCGGCGCAGCGTCGAGGTCGAGATCGCCCATATTCTCGCCGCCGAGATCACCGACGCGCAGATCGCCGAACTTCGCGACATCATCGCACACCAGAAAGCGGCTGACGGTCTGGGCGATTACGCCGCCTTCACCCGCCACGACAACGCGTTTCACGAGCGCATGTATCAGATGGCGGGCGTTGGTGGTCTGTGGCCGCTGATCGACGCCAGGCGCGCGCACCTCGACCGGCTTCGCCGACTGCACCTGCCCAGCAAGGGCAAGACCAGCGCCATCATCAAGGACCACACCGATATCGTCGACGCCATCGCAGCGAGGAATGCGGCGCAGGCGGAAGTGTCTGTGCGCGAACACCTGAAAGGGACGGTGTCGGCGACGGAAGATATTCGCTCTCATTTTCCGGAATACTTCGGGAAGCTTGCTTGACCCCGGGCGCAGCATCCACAAAATAATCCTTAGGGAAGGAAACAACAAAAATGGATACGCTTAATCCCGCTTCGGTCGTCTCCGACGCACAGTTGGCCGAGTACCGCGAAAAAGGGTTTATCGTCGTCGAGGATATTTTCTCCGCCGACGACCTCAAACAAATGGATGATGCGCTGAACGGCCTGATCGCCGAGGCGCGCGACCTCACGGAGCACACCAACGTCATCGACCTGGAGCCGACCCACACGCCCGAGCGCCCGCGCGTCCGGCGCATCAAGGAGCCGTTTCTGAACCACCCGGTGTTCAACGAAATGGCCAAACGTCCGAAACTGGTCGCCGCCCTGACGGCGTTAATCGGGCCGAACCTGCGGATGCACGGCTCCAAGATCAATTTGAAATCGGCCGAATACGGCTCGCCCGTGGAATGGCATCAGGACTGGGCGTTCTACCCACACACCAATGACGACGTGCTGGCGGTGGGTGTGATGCTCGACGACATGACCGACGACAACGGACCACTTCTGTGCATCCCTGGCTCACACACCGGGCCGACCTATGATCACCATCAGGACGGTCACTTCGTCGGCGCCATCGATCCGGAATCGTCCGGGATCGATTTCTCGACCGCCGAAAAAATCACCGGCAAGGCCGGATCGTGCAGTTTCCACCATGTCCGGATGATGCACGGCTCGGGCCAGAACACGTCCGGCAAGGACCGCAGGCTGCTGCTGTTCCAAGTCGCCGCCGCCGATGCGTGGGATATCCGCGGGATGGACCGTATCGGGTCATGGGACCAGTTCAAAAAGACCATGATCGCGGGCGAACCCACCAACGAACCGCGCGTCGTCGTCACGCCGATCCGCCTGCCCTACCCTGAACCGCTCAAGAAAGGCTCGATCTACGAGAGCCAGACACTCGTCAAAAACAAGTACTTCGGCTCGAAACCCGCCGCCGAATAAAAACAACCTGGGGAGACAACATGAAACGCGTCCTCGTCACCGAGACCATGCACGCGTGCGCCTTCGACATACTCGGCGCGCGGGACGATATCGAACTCATCGACCTGAAGGGCGATATCAGCCCCGAAACCCTGATCGAGAACATGCCGGGCGTGCACGCCATCGCGGTCCGTTCCGCACACCTGACGGCGGACGTGCTGAGCCACGCCAACGATCTAGAGATCGTGTCCCGTCATGGTGTCGGCTGCGACCTGATCGATGTCGATTATTTATCCGGGCGGGGCATTCCGGTCGCTATCGCGTCGGGTGCGAACTCCCGCTCCGTCGCCGAGCACACGCTATCGCTGATGCTCGCCACCGCGCGTGAGTTACCGGCCCAGGACGCCATGGCCAAAAAAGGCAACTGGAAGAACCGGAACGATTTCAGACTCCGCGACCTGATGGGAGCGACGGTCCTGATCGTCGGCTTCGGGCGCATCGGACGGTTGGTCGCACCGCTCTGCAAGGCATTCGGCATGGACGTTATCGCCGCCGATATCGCCCCCGACCATGAACTGGCCGAAGACATGGGCATCAAACTCATCACCGATTTTCGTGACGCTTTACCCGACGCCGATTTCGTGACGCTGCATGTCCCCCTCGACAAAGAGACACGGCACCTTGTGTCCGAGAATGAGTTCGCCGCAATGAAAGACGGCGTGATCCTGGTCAACTGTGCGCGTGGGGGGATCGTCGACGATGACGCGATGATCGCCGCCCTCGACAGCGGCAAGGTGTTCGCGGCGGGGATCGATGTCCTCGACCGTGAGCCGCCCGAACCGGATCATCCGATCCTGAAACGGGACGACGTCATCGTGACCCCGCACAACGGCGCCGCGTCGGTTTCGTCCTCCATCGCCATGGCGCGCATGGCCGCCGAGAACATTCTTGATTGTTTCGACGGCCGATTGAAAGATGACATGGTCTTTAACCTCTCCTCTCTCGGCTCACGATGATGACCACCGACCAACCCACCCGCGTCACCGCCAGCGGCATGACCGCCCTCGGCGCCAATATTTTCGAACAAGCAGGTGCCGCCGATGGCGAAGCCGTTGCGATCAGCGCCAACCTCGTGAATTCCAATCTTTCCGGCCACGACAGTCATGGCGTTGTCCGTATCCCGCGATACCTGATGTGGGAAGAAACCGGCAACCTTGCCTTCGGCCAGTCGGCCAGCGTGATCGCGGAGGGGGGAAACTTCGCACTGATCGACGGCAACCGCGGCTTCGGCCAGGTCGTCGGCCGCGAAGCCGTCGATATCGGGATTCAGAAAGCCAGGGAAAACGGCGTCTCGGTGATGGCACTCAGAAATGCCGGGCACCTCGGACGCATCGGTTTCTGGGCGGAGCGCGCCTGCGACGCGGGCCTCGTCTCGGTCAGCTTCGTCAATGTCGCACAGAGTATGCTGGTGGCGCCTTTCGGGGCCGCAGACCGCCGCGTCTCGACCGCGCCCGTCACGATTGGGGTCGTCAATCCGTCGGGCGACGACTTCATTCTCGACTTCGCCACGTCGAAAGTCGCGGAAGGCAAGGTCATGGTGGCGCTCAGGGGCGGCAAGCCGGTCCCCGACGGCGCGCTGATTGACGGAGACGGAAAATCGACCACGGACCCGATCGCGCTTTACGGCGAACAGACTCCGGGCAAGGAGGCAGACCCGCGCGCCGGTGCCGGCGCACTCACCACGTTTGGGGATCATAAGGGGTCCGGACTTGCGTTGGCGTGCGAACTGCTGGCGGGCGCATTGACGGGATCGGGTGCGACCGGTCCCGGCAAGAAAACGCACAACGGGATGTTTTCGGTCTTCCTGAAACCCGAACTGCTCGATGACGGGCATGGTTTCGCAGCATCCGTTAAGGATTATATCGACTATGTCCGTTCGGCCCGGCCGCGCGACCCCGAACAGCCCGTCATGATACCGGGCGATCCGGAGAGAAAGGCCCGCGCCGAGCGCCACGCCAACGGCTTCGATATCGCCGCCGGCGCATGGAACAGCATCCTCGATGCGGGCGAAAAACTGGGGCTCGACCGAAACGTCATGATCGAGACGGCGACCAAACGATAAACATCAACGGAGGAACCGATATGACTGACACGACGCTCAAATCCCGGATGCTCAGGGGCGACATGTTGTCGGGAACGTTCCTCAAGACCCCGTCCTTCCAGCTGATCGAGATTCTCGCCATGTCGGGCATGGACTTCGTCGCCCTCGACGCCGAGCATGCCCCCTTCGACCGGGGCACCGCCGACGCCTGCCTCGGCATGGCGCGGGCGTTGAATTTTCCCGCGCTGGTCCGCATCCCCGACGGCTCCCCGGCGCAGATCCTGACGATGCTGGACTCCGGGGCGACCGGCCTCGTCGTGCCGCACGTCAACACCGTTGAAAAAGCTGAAGAGGTCGCCCGCGCCGCTCGCTTCGGCCACGGGGGCCGGGGGTTCGCCGGCTCGACACGATGGGCCGGATACGCAACCCGCAAGATGCCCGACATTCTGAAACAAAGCGAAGACGAAACCGTGATCCTGGCGCAGATCGAAGAACCGGAAGCGATCGACGCCATCGACGACATCGCTGCGGTCGAGGGGATCGACGCGTTGTTCGTCGGCCCCGCCGATCTCGCGGTCTGTTACGGCCTCACCGACCCCGCCGCACCGAAGGTGCGCGACGCCATCAAACGCGTCGGCGAAGCGGCGAAGAAACACGGCAAATGCATGGTCACCTTCGCACCGAACACGTCGTGGGTGCCGGATCTTAAGGCACTCGGTGTCTCCATGTATTTCGTCGCGTCCGAGCATGCGTTCATGCTTGCGGGCGCGAAGGCCGTCGCCGACGACATTCGGGACGCGTGACGTGACCGTCTATATCGGCAGCGGCGCAGGCTTCGCGGGCGACAGGCTGGACGCCGGCATCCCCGTCGTCGAAACCCTGAAAAAGAAAGACGGCCCGACGTACCTGATCTTCGAAGTCATGGGCGAACGCACGTTGGCGATTGCCCAGCGGATCAAGATGCGAAATCCGGAACTGGGCTATTCGCCGTATCTCGAACCTTATCTGAGGAACGTCCTTAAAGACGCCAAAGACGCGGGGGTCACTATCGTCGCCAATCTCGGGAATGCCAATCCGATGGGCGGTGCCAAGAGGACCCACGAACTCGCGAAAGAGCTGGGGGTCGAAGGCTTGCGCATCGCCGTCGTTTTGGGAGACGATTTGTTGGCTTTCATGGGCGCGGAAGACGTCGCCAGCCTGCCCACCATCGAAGGAGTCAGCATCGACGGCAAGGAGATCGTCGCCGCCAACGCCTATCTTGGTGCGCGTCCGGTCGCGGAAGCCCTCAAGCTCGACGTCGATGTGGTGCTGGTCGGCCGGACGACCGACGCGGCGCTGGTGCTCGGTCCACTAATCCATGAGTACGGCTGGGGGCCCGAAGACTGGGACCTTTTGGCGCAGGGAACGCTCGCCGGGCATTTGCTGGAATGCGGCGGGCAGGTCACAGGGGGTTACTTCTGCGATCCTGGCTTTAAAGATGTACCGGGCATGGACGAACTCGGGTTTCCGATCGGCGAGATCGAGGCGGACGGGACGCTCACCATCACCAAAGCCGACGACACCGGCGGCATGGTCACCCGCGCCACGGTCATCGAACAGATGTTGTACGAAGTGCACGATCCGTCCGCTTACCTGACACCCGACGTGCAGCTGGATATCACCAACGTGACGTTAACCGAAGACGGCAAGGACCGTATCCGCGTCACCGGTGCCAAGGGCTCGCCCCCACCGGAGACATTGAAGGTCACGGTTTCCGCCGACGGTGGATGGCTTGCGGAATCCGAAATGATCTATGCCGGCCCCAACGCCCTCGCCCGCGCGCGCCTCGCCGCCGATGTGGTGCGTGCGCGCGTTTCGAAGCATGGTGTCACGGAGCCGGTCCGGATCGAGATCGTCGGCACCGGCGCGGTCTACGACAACGACGCATCGGATCGGGAGCGTCAGAAAAACATGCCGATGGACGGCGAATACAGGCTCCGCGCCGCGATCCGCACCCTCGATAAAGAGACGGCCCAGTACGTGAACGACGAAGTCCTTAGTCTATTTTGTTCAGGCCCCGCCGGGGGTGGCGGCTACCGCTGCAACATCACCGGCCAGGTCAACACGGCCTCGGTGCTGGTGCCGCGCGGTCCGGTCGAGGCGCAGGCCCGCGCCCAAAAGGTGAACCCATGAGCGACGATATGATCACGCTCCCCCTTCACGCCGTCGCGCACGGCCGCACCGGCGACAAGGGAAACCGCTCCAACATCTCGCTGGTCCCTTATCTCCCCGACACGTTTCCCTATCTGTTGGAACAAGTCACCCCTGAGCTTGTCCTGGATCTATTCCGCCATAAGGGTGCGACCGACGTCACCAGATACGAGCTTCCAAACCTGCCCGCCATGAACTTCGTCATCGACAACGCGCTTGAAGGCGGGGTCAACAGCTCGCTGTCCCAGGACCTGCACGGCAAGACGCTGTCATTTATGTTGTTGGGCGAGATCGAAGTGACGGTGCCGAAATCCTGCATCCCCGCCGGGTCGAGGTACCTCTAGGCCGACTTCGCCAGGTCCGTGAATTCGCTAAGGATCATCTGCTTGAGCTCATCGGCGGCGGGCGAGAGTGTCGCTCCCCTTCGCTCAACCAGCTCAAGCGTGCGGGACAAACCGGGACCGTGCAGCGGACGCGATACCAGCCGGCGCGATGCGACACCACGCATCACCATGCGCGGGATAATGCCGACACCCATCCCCGCCTCCAGGAAACCGACCATGGTCGACAGGTGCTGCACTTCGTACAACCACTTCGCCGACGTCGCACGATTGGTCAAATGTGCCTGCAGCACGCGGCTGGTCCCGCTCCGCGCCCCCAGGATCATCAATGGCATGCCGCTCAGTTCGGCGGAATCGACGGGGCCGCCGACGGCGTGTGGATGGTCGTCGCGGCACGCGAGCACGAACCCATCCTCCATCAAAGGCGTTGCGACCAACCCCTCCTCGATGTCGTCGGTCCGCATATCGATGGCGAGTTCCGCCTCGCCACGTCGCACGTAGGACATGATCTCTTGTTCGGAAACGTCGATAACCCGAACGCCGACACTTGGGTGGGCTACGGCAAAACGGCCGATCACGTCTGGTAGCACATACGTCGCGACGGAAATGAGACTGGAAATCGTGACCCGCCCGCCCGCAACGTCAATCACGTCGCGGATGTCGTTATAAGCTTGTTCGAACTGGTTCAGCATCCGCCGGGCGGACGGAAGAAACGCGCGCCCCACGGCGGTAAGGGCGATGGACCGTGTGGTGCGGTCGATCAGTTTCGCACCGACCGCGTCCTCAAGCTTTTGCAGCCGCTGCGTCAACGCGGATTGCGTGACGTTGAGGTGCGCGGCGGCTTCTTTGAAGCTGCCGGCGTCGATGACCCGGATGAAAACCTCGATGTCACGAATGCCGTACGGAATATTCATTTATAAGCTATCCTTAATAAATATGAAGATATTTGAATTTTACTTCACAATCAAGACGGCGCAGAATTCCTGCATAAGAACACAAAAAACGCCCGAGTTTACTTAGGGAAACATCTGATGAGTAATAAGAAGTACGACGTCGTCGTCGTCGGCGCCGGTAACGCCGCGCTTTGTGCGGCAATGGCGGCGAGGGAAAACGGGGCATCAGTCCTCATCCTCGAAAAAGCGGCAGAAGAAGAAAAAGGCGGGAACTCATATTTCACCGCCGGTGGCTTCCGCTTTTGTCATAGCGGTATCGACGATGCGGCGTCAGACGTACTCACCGATCTATCGGATGCGGAGCGCGAACAGATCGTGCTTCCGGTACACGACAGAGGCGTGTTCTACGACGCACTGATGAAGGTTACCCATCATCAGGCGGATGAAGAAATGGCGCGGCTCCTTATCGACGGCTCGCGCCCGACTATGGTCTGGCTGCGCGAACACGGGGTTCGTTTTATTCCGATGTTCGGGCGCCAGTCTTTTCTTGTCGATGGCAAGCATCATTTCTACGGCGGTGTAAACATCGAGGCCGTCGGCGGTGGCGCCGGCCTGGTCGAGATGGAACTCGCCCACGCCCTCAAGATGGGCTGCGAAATCCGTTATTCCTGCGGCGCGACCGAGCTTTATCAGGACGACAACCGCTGCATTACCGGACTCAGTGTCCGAACCCAGCACGGATACGAAGATATCGACTGCGATGCGGTCGTGCTGGCGTGCGGCGGGTTCGAATCGAACCCTGCCATGCGCGCGCAGTATCTTGGCGCGGGCTGGGATTTAGCCCGTGTGCGCGGCACGCGTCACAATATGGGCGATGGCATCCGCATGGCGATCGAAATCGGCGCCCGCCCGTTCGGCAACTGGTCGGGCTGCCATTCCGTCGGTTGGGATATTTCCGCGCCTCCTTACGGTGATTACGAAGTGCTGGATAACTTCCAGAAGCACTCCTATCCATGGGGAATCATGGTCAACCTCAAGGGCGAACGCTTCGTCGACGAAGGGGAAGACCTGCGCAATCATACCTACGTCAAGTTCGGCCGCGAGATCATGAAGCAGCCGTTCCGCACCGCCATCCAGATTTTCGACCAGAAGACGATCCCGCTGCTGCGCGACGAATACCGGATCAAACAGGTCACGAAATACACCGCCGGTAGCATGGCTGAACTGGCGGCCCATCTCGAAATCGATCCGGACGTCCTCACCAAGACGGTCGACGATTTCAACGCCGCCTGCCAACCTGGTGACTTCAATCCTTCGGTTCTGGACGGCGTCAGCACCAAGGGGCTTGCGGTCAACAAGACCAACTGGGCACTCCCGATCAGCGAACCGCCGTTCGAGGCCTTCGTGACCACGACAGGCGTCACCTTCACGTTCGGGGGCCTCAAGATCAACAACGACGGCGAAGTCCAGGACACCACCGATCAATCGATCCCGGGCCTCTATGCCGCAGGCGAGTTGGTCGGCGGATTGTTTTACGAAAATTATCCGGGCGGCAGCGGCTTGATGGCCGGCGCGGTGTTCGGCAAGCTGGCGGGCGAAAGCGCCGCCACGTATGCCGGGCGCGCCAAAGCCGTCGCCTGACCGGACAGGGGGAACATCATGATGGACGGACTGAACACGACCGAGGCCACCAACGTTCTGGCCGCACTTTCCGAACGGATTACAGGGTTCGATCCAGCCGCCATCTCCCCGAAAGCCATCGAGGTCGCAAAGGCAGGCATCGCGGATACCATCGGCGTTACCCTCGCAGGACTCCCTGAACCCTGTACGCAAATCCTGCTGTCGACACCGGGCGTCGCCGATGCGCCCGGTCCCTGTTCCATCCTCGGCGCGAAACAGAAAACCAGCGCGCTCGACGCCACACTCGTCAATGGGATCGCGTCCCACGCGCTCGACTTCGACGATTTCTCCGACGTCTTGGGAGGGCATCAATCGGTTCCCCTGGTCCCGGTATTGTTCGCGCTCGCCGAGGAACACGGCCTGACCGGCCGAGAGCTGATCGACGCCTACGTGGTCGGCTTCGAGGTCGAACACAGGTTCGCGATGGCATTACACCCGCATCATTACGACAAGGGCTGGCATCCGACGGCGACGTTGGGGATTTTCGGCACCGTCGCATCGGCGGCCTACGCCCTTAAACTGAATCCAACGCAGACGACCCGTGCGCTGGCGATCGCCGCTTCCCTCGCGGCCGGCATCAAGGCCAACTTCGGCACCATGACCAAACCGCTTCATGTCGGGCATTCGGGCCGTTCGGGCCTGATGGCAACTCTCATGGCGCAGCGCGGCTTCGAAGCCAACCCGCAGGCGATGGAGCATCATCAGGGCTTCTTCAACGTCTTCAACGGCGAAGGCACCTTCGACGCGACCCCGCTTCTGTCCGCGTGGACATTGCCGCTGACCATCGAGTTGCCGAGCATCGGCATCAAGCAATTCCCGTGTTGCGGCTCGACGCACCACGCTATCGCGGCAATGCTCGCCTTGCGCGCCGATGACGGCGTCACCGCAGACAACACCGACACCATCACCATCCATGTGCATCAAAGACGGTTCCGCCACACCAACACAGCGTTCCCGAGAAGCGTCCTGCAGGCCAAGTTCTCTCAACAGTATGCCGTTGCCCGCGCACTTTTGGATGGGGCCGTTCGCCTGAAGGATTTCGAAGACGATGCCTTCCTCCAACCCGAGATCGTCCGGCTTTTGGAAAAAGTCACCGTTGTGCCGTTCGGGGAACCGGGCGCGCCGGAGGGCGGCACCTGGGACGCGGAAGTTTCGGTGAAACTGAGTGACGGTTCGACCCGCACCAAGCGCATCGACAACATGGTCGGCCGCAGCGGCGACAACGCCATGAGCCGGGACGAACTTTACGCAAAATATGCCGACTGCGCGTCGAAAGTGATCTCGAAAGCCGACGCGGACGCCTCGTTCGAAGCCCTGATGAACCTCGATTCAGTGACCGATTTCGCGAAACTGACCGCCCACCTCGCGGGAAAGTAGCGGTCACCCATTTTTCTCACAATATCGCGATCTAATTGACTTTGAGAACGTTTTGGCCTCATAGTCCGCCCGCGTATTACATTTGTTTAGAGTCTATGAGACCCCGGTTCGCCGGTAAGCTACGAGATACCCTGACAATGTGAGCGTTACAGGACGGTCCCGCACGGTGCGGCCCACCGTCAATGCCAACTGTTAGAGGTAATGAGACATGGCTACTGGTACTGTTAAATGGTTCAACCCGACCAAGGGTTACGGCTTCATCGAACCGTCGGATGGCGGCAAGGATGCCTTCGTTCACATCTCGGCCGTCGAACGCGCCGGCCTGAGTGGCCTTCGTGAAGGTCAGAAGGTGTCGTACGAACTGCAAGCCGGCAAGAACGGCAAGTCGTCCGCCGAGAACCTGACGGTCGAAGACTGATTGATCGGACACCGCCGCCGGCCTCGCCGGCGGCGTCACGCCGAACGGAAAAGCGCGCCAACGGCGCGCTTTTTTTGTGTCCAGACGTCTCCCGGGATTGGCAACACGGTCCCGTCGTGTCTAACTTTAACGAACACGTCATTCCACATTCAAAGAGATCAGCCCAATGAGTACCGTCAAGGACCGCCCCTACTGGTGGGAAGAAGCCGAACCCCGACCTGCCGATGAAGGCACACCCCCCGAGACCGCCGACATCGTCGTCGTAGGCGGTGGGTATGCAGGCATGGGCGCTGCCATTCCGTTGAGCCGTGCCGGCCGCGACGTGATCGTACTCGAACGCGACCGCCCGGGCGATGGGGCGTCGAGCCGCAACGGCGGCCTGACCAGTGGGAATATCCGTCATTCGTTTTCGAAGCTGGTCAACAAGTTCGGCATGGAACATGCCAAGGCGTTCTATGAAGAAGGCATGACCGCACGCGAGGATTTATTCAGCTTCATCGAATCGGAAAAGCTCGACTGCGACTTTCAACTGACCGGCCGGTTCACCGGCGCGATGCGCCCGGAAATCCTCGAAAGCATGAAACGCGAAGCGGATATGATGCATCGCCACCTGGGCATCGAGGTCAAGATCATTGAACGCGCCGATCAACACGACGAGATCGGCTCCGACCTCTATCACGGCGGCGCCGTGCGCTCGGACATGGGCGGACTGCATCCGGGTAAACTGCATCGCGAACTGCGCCGCGTTGCCGAAGCTTCCGGGGCGAAGATCTTCAGCGGCGTCGGCGTGACCAATATCGAGCGCGTCGGCGGCACCTTCACGGTCACCACCCCCAAGGGCAAGATCAAGGCCAACCATGTCATCGTCTGTACCAACGGCTACACCGATAAAGGCCTCCCATGGCTCCGCCGCCGCCTGGTGCCGGTGATTTCGGAAATGATCGCGACGGAACCTTTGAGCCCGAATTTGATGGCGACTTTGATGCCGAAGAAGCAGATGCACGGCGAGACGCGTCAGCTTGGTCATTATTACCGTCCGTCACCGGACGGGACACGCATCCTTTTGGGGGGCCGCCGCTACGACAACGACGCCGCCAAGGCGCGCGAACGCCTGCGGGGTGGATTGTTGGAAATTTTCCCCGATCTGTCCGAAACCGAGCTCTCGCACCACTGGTTCGGTTTTGTCGCCTTCCCGATGGACGAACTGCCGAAACTCACGATCCATGACGGCGTCGTCTACGCGACCGGATTTTGCGGTTCGGGCGTGGTCTGGGCGCGCTGGATGGGGCAAAAAGCGGCGATGGTCGTCATGGGCCAGGAAGAAGGTGCGTCGGCATTCGACAAAGTGCCGTTCCGCGCGATCCCATTCTACAACGGCACGCCCTGGTTCCTGCCGGTGATGATGAACTGGTACAAGCTCAAGGACCGGATGACGGGGACGCTAAAGTAACGTCGCCGTCGCCGGTTTCCATATCGGCCAATTCGGCAAGAGAGAGCGGCTTCAACGGCGGGCGGATGCGGTAAGCACCGATGTCAGCCGGGGATTTTCCATGTGCCGCCGCCAGCACTTCCGTCACCGTCAAACCACACATACGGCCCTGGCACGGCCCCATGCCGGCACGCAAAAAAGCCTTCAGTTGATTGGGTCCCGGCGCGCCGAGCTTGGCCGCCTTGCGGACGTCGCCGGCAGTGATCTCTTCACAGCGGCACACCAGCGTTGCGTCATCGGGGGGATTTAGAATCTCTTTCGGCGGCGGGAACATCGCATCGAGCAACGGCCTCACCGATTGATGGTGATCCAGTTCCGAAAACCACGGCGGTGACTTCAGATCGAAATCAGCCCGGCTGATCTTGCCCAGCGAGCACGCGATCTCCAAAGCCGTCAGCCGGCCCGCCGCTTCGGCGGCGCGCGCACCGTTGATACCGGCACCGTCACCGGCGATATAGATCGCCTCGGCCTCCGTCGATCCGTTTTGCCCCGTCTTCGGATACCAGTAGTGCTGCTGTTCGTGCCAGATGTGCTCGAGCCGGAGTTGCCGGGTCGCTTGGGTGTTCGGCACGACCCCCTGATGCAGCAGGACGGTTTCGGCGGCGAATGACTTGACGCTTCCCCCCACCCTGTAAGAGACGCCCTCCGCCTTGTCGCTTCCGGTAATACGGAGATCCGAAATACCGGAGACGATCCGAACCCCCGACGTCTTCAACCGGCGCCGCATGGCAATCCCTTTACGAAGGTAATCCGCCCCCTTAAGCGCGCGTAAAAGGTGAGGGGCCGCACGCAGGTAGTCGGTGAACGAGGTTGTCTCCGCAACCACGGCGATTTTCGCGCCGGCGCGAACAAGCTGATCGGCGATCAATAAAAGCAACGGACCGCTGCCGCAGATCGCAATCGGACCGTCC
The DNA here is from genome assembly GCA_017644185.1 of Rhodospirillales bacterium. Lineage (GTDB taxonomy): Bacteria > Pseudomonadota > Alphaproteobacteria > Rhodospirillales > Casp-alpha2 > UBA4479. Next base: position 289,691 of record JAEPMA010000001.1, on the reverse strand, counting down.
GGGATCATCCCGGCACTCTTCATCAGGATCTGAGCGGCGCCCGCCGTCATCACCCCGGGCAATGTCCAGCCCGGCACGGGGACGGGACGTTCCATCGCACCCGTCGCCAGTAGCACACGCTTGGCATCGACTTGCTTCGCAATTTTACCATCCGAACACCAGACGGTCCCGTTACGTTCGATCTGCCAGACGGTATGCCCGGCAAGATGCGTCACGCTCGATGCCTGAAGCCCGTCAACCAGGCCATAGCCGTATTTATAGTCCGCGCCCAAAACGTCCAGATCGTGGCGGCGTTCCATCGCGACCCGTTCGACATCGCGGTAAATCTGACCACCCGGCGCAGCCTGCTCATCGATAATGACGACCTTCAGCCCGACGTTGACCGCCTCGTGCGCCGCCGCCATGCCGGCCGGGCCCGCACCGATGATGGCGATATCGTAGGCGGGCGCGCTCAAGACGCGCGCTCCATATCGCGCGCACCCTGCTGGCGTCTGACGGACATCCCCTCTTCGACGCGCACCATGCAGCCCTGACGGTTGGGTTCCCCATCAATCTCCATCAGGCATTCAAAGCAGACGCCCATCATGCAATAAGATGCGCGCGGCGCCCCCGACACCGGCGTCGTCCGCGTTGCACCAGATGCGTGCGCAAGCACCGCAGCGGCGACACTTTCTCCGGCGCGGGCGTCGACCGCCTCGCCGTCGATGGTGATCTTTACGACCTTACCGTCGTTATGCCGTCTTCTGAGCATCGAACCTCTCCACCCCAAAGGCGTCGAACTGTTCAGGCGCCGGATCACCGGCGATCCAGCCCGACGCTACCTTTGCATTGACCGCGGCCAGCGTCACACCACTGTGCGACGCCACCGCGTAGATACCCGGATGGGTTTCGGATTCCGCATAGACCGGGCATTTGTCGGGTGTCAGCACGCGGAGCGCCGCCCACGTCCGGACGATGTTCAAATGCCGGAGTGCCGGTATCGTCCTGGCCGCGCGCTCGGCGATCTTTGCCACTGTCCCGGTGTTGATCGTGTCGTCATAACCGGCTTCTTCCGCCGAAACCCCCAACATGATCGAGCCTTCGACGGTTTGACGGAATGAACTGATCGGCATCGGAAGAATTTGTTTGGTGCGTTCCGTGACCAGAATATGCCCACGTTGCGGACGGATCGGAATATCCAACCCTAAAGGGGGCCCGAGTTCACGAAGTCCGTGCCCGGCCGCGATCACCACCTTGGCGGCACTCACGATGCCTTTCTCGGTAACGACATCGTATGCACCGCCGTTCTTTCTGACTTCCGATACCCGATGATGCGGCAGGTAAGTGCCGCCCGCTTGCTGAAAGCGCGTATGCATGGCGCGCAACAGGAACAGCGGGTTCACATGCCCGTCGATGGGGCTGTAGGAGGCGCCGACGACGTCCTCACCCAGCCCGACACCGGGCAACATCTCCTCGACCTGTTTGCGGTCGAGGAACTCAACCTCGTACTCCTTACCGCCGCCCTGCTGATAGATCTGACCGATATAGCGCTGGCGGTGGGCGAGTTCTTCCTCACCCAATAAAAGCTCTAACCCACCAGGGTTCGCGTGCCCGACATCGACACCGGTATGCTCTTTGAGTTCCGCCGCGAACTCGGGGTAAAGGGTCGCCGACCGCCGCGTCCATTCGACATAGCGGGGCATCCCGAAGCCCTTGCCCTGAAACCAGACCAGACCGAAATTACCGCGCGCGACACGCAGCACGTCGTCACCCTCGTCAAGGATGCAGACCTTCAAATTTCGTTCGAGAAGCCCCAATGACAGGGCCGGGCCGATCATGCCCCCACCGATCACGGCGACGTCGAAATTCCCGGGTGCCGTCTGGTCCGGCATCTTGCGCTATTCCTCCCCTTCGCAACTAAAAGAAAGCCGTCCGGATGTCCGATAAGTCAAATCAGAAAATCGACCAAGACTATTCGGAAATATTATATGGTGCGATCTGATCACGTTTACGAGGCGCGGCGCGTTTCCGCCCCGGGATCGGCCGAATAGGATGCCGCAAGCGCGTCGACGAACATTTCGACACGCCTGGACGACGGGCGGTGTGCCGGCACCAACGCCCCGATCCGGAGTGGCAACGCCGGTTCAAAATCACGCATCACCAACTCCGGCCGCTTCGAAGCCGGCACGTCCCAGGTCCCGACGATGGCAACGCCCGCGCCCTCGGCGACCAGATTGCACGCGACTTCGGCGGTGCGGGTTTCGAACTTCATCCGACGTTTGATGCCCAGATCGTCGAAGACCCGGTCGACCCTTATCCGGAAGAGCGTGTCCGTCGAGAAGGATACGAACGTCTCGCCCTCCAGATCGTGGGCGTGGATGACTTTCTTTTTCGCCAGGGGGTGGTCCCTGGGCAGCACGCATAGGGAGTTGCCCTCACTCAACTGCCGGACGTCGATGCTTGGGGTTTCGACGGGCAACGTGGTGACGCCGATGTCGAACTGCTGATTGGCGATGCTCTCAACAACGTGGCGGCGAGGTCGAACCTCGATTTCGAACGAGACTTCCGGATTTTCGCGGGCATACGCGGCGACGGCGCGGGTCAAAGGCTCACCGGTCAACGACGGCATCGCCACGATCCTGAGCATGCCGGACGAATCCCGGGCCAGGGCGCGCGCCGCCGTCTCGACCTGAGCGAGGCCGACGAAAGAGCGCTGCACCTCGGCATAAAGAGCATTTCCCTCCTCTGTCGGTTGCAACCGACCCCGCGTCCGATTGAAAAGCAGGTAACCGAGATCCCGTTCCAGATCTGCGATCAGACGGCTGACGGCGGGTTGGGAGATGTAAAGGGCGTCCGCCGCCTTCACCATCGTTCCCGTCACCATGACGGCGCGAAACGCCTCGATCTGTTTCAGGTTGAGCGCCATCTAGACGATTTCCTTTCATATTGCCCGGCAGGCCGAATGCTGCGGTGCACATAGAATTCAGCGTAGGGTATAACATAGCTGCATAACCTCTCAGCTAAAATGAATTTGACAACATAGACCGACCCTTTGAGAGTCTTAAGCTAGACATTGCGCATTCCCGCATGTGACGGGACAGCGCGTGTCGAACGATAGCGCAGGGGGTTAGAAAGCGAGCAAAAACAAGCATTTCCAACAGTGCGCTAAAATCGACCGCACCTGTCATGCCTGACAGCCGCGCGGTGTCAAAAAATTATGCGGACCAACACACAGGGAGTTATGACGCACATGAAACACTTTAAAACACTGACGGCCGCGCTCGCGGTCGCCACCATCGCACTGGGCAGTGCCGCCCAGGCCCAGGAAATGAAGTTCTGGCGGATCGGCACCGGTGGCGCCGGCGGCACGTACTATCCGATCGGTGGCCTGATCGCCAACGCCATCTCCAACCCGCCGGGTTCGCGCCCGTGCGACAAGGGTGGCAGCTGCGGCGTCGAAGGCCTCGTCGCCATCGCGGTGTCGACCAACGCCTCCGTCGCTAACGTCAACGCCATCGACGCGGGTCAGCTCGACGCCGGTCTCGCCGGTGCGCAGAGCGTTGCGCAGGGCTACAACGGCGAAGGCAAGTTCGAAGGTAACCCGAAGAAGAACATCCGCATGGTCGCCAACCTGTATCCGGAAGACATGCACCTGGTGACCCCGAAAGGCGTGACGCTCTCCAGCCTCAACGACCTCAACGGTAAGAAAGTCGGCGTTGCCGCTGCCGGTTCCGGTACGCAGGTTTCGGTCCGCATGATCCTCAAAAAGTGGGGCATCAAAGCCGAAGAGCACGAACTTGGTCTCGGTCAGAGCACGCAGCGTCTGGCGGACGGTCAGCTCGATGCATTCTTCTATGCCGGCGGCACCCCATTTGCGGCACTGATCCAGCTCGGTTCGACCAAAGGCTTCGAACTCTACAAGTTCTCCGCTGAAGACCAGAAAGAGGTCAACAAGATCATCCCTTACTACATCGAATCGATGATCCCGGCCGGTACGTACGAAAGCATTTCGTATGACGTCCCGACGGTCGCCGTCAGCGGTCAGCTGATCACCGGCAAGGACCAGCCGGACGACCTGATCTACCAGATCACCAAGGCGCTGTGGAACAAGAACACCCGCAAGCTGCTCGACAAGGGCCACGCCAAGGGCAAGGTCATCACGCTCGAGAATGCGACCAAGGGTGTCCTGATCCCGTATCACCCGGGTGCCGAGAAGTACTACAAGGAAGTCGGGGCGATTAAATAATAGCCCTCACGAACCGGCGGGACGCGCAAAAGCACGTCCCGCCGATTTCCTTTGAGACTTCCAGGCGGGGCACGCACCCGCCACTTTAGCCATTTTCAGACAGCGGGTGGGGTCGTCATGGCCGAGTACGATATCAAGAAAGCCGAGGAGCTGGAGCGCAAGTACGACTCTGGCCTGAACACACGGGCGCTCGGCCCGATCCTTCTCAAGTTTTCTTTTTTCTTTTCGATCGTTTTCGCGGCCTACCATTACTGGACCGCCGGATTCGGCACCCCCATCGATTACTGGCATATGGGCTTCCACATGTCGGGCGTTATTCTGCTCGTGTTCATCGGATTTCCGATGATCAAAGACGGCCTGTCGCAGAACCTGCAGCCCAACACCTGGTGGCGATATTCGAACGTGCCGCTGTGGGATTGGATATTCATCGTCATCGGCGTCGCCAGTTCTCTCTATATCGGCGTGACTTGGTACGCCATCGACATCAATCTTTTCGGTTATCACCTGACAATGCCCGACCAGGTTCTGCGCCAGGGCAACCCGATGAACATCGACATCGTGTTCGGGACGCTTCTGATCATCGTCCTGCTCGAAGCCGTGCGCCGGTCGCTCGGCATCATCGTGCCGATCATCATCCTGATCTTCACCGGCTATGCGGTCTTCGGTCAGTACATCCCGATCCAGGTCCTGAAGCACCCGGGCATCAGCTGGGCCCAGTACATCAACAACATGTATTTCCCGGCGGAGGGGATCTACGGCGTCACTTTGTGGATCGTCTCCACCGTCGTCTTCCACTTCGTCCTGTTCGGCGTGCTGGCACAGCGTATGGGCCTGGGTCAGTTCTTCGTCGACATCGCAACCGTCATCGCCGGTCGCTATACGGGCGGCCTTGCGAAGGTAAGCGTCGTGTCCTCGGCGTTCTTCGGCACGATCTCCGGCTCCTCGATCGCCAACACGGTATCGACGGGTTCGCTGACGATCCCGAACATGAAACGCATGGGCTACCCCGGTCACCTAGCGGGCGGCGTCGAAGCCGCGGCCAGCGCCGGCGGGCAGATCACCCCGCCGATCATGGGCGCCGCCGCGTTCGTGATGGCGGAATTTCTGGAAGTTCCCTACACCACCATCGTCATCGCCGCCATCGCACCGGCCGCCATGCACTACATCGGCGTGTTGTGCATCGTCCACTTCCAGGCCAAGCGTCTCGGGCTCAAGGGCATGCCGTCGGAAGAAATTCCCAAGGTGCTCGCCGTTCTGAAGAAGGGCTGGCCGACAGCAGTACCACTCGGCGTGCTGATTTACGTCCTGTTCAGCGGTTTTTCACCGAACATGGCGGCGTTCTGGGGGATCACCTCCGCGCTTGCCATCGGGTTCCTGAACCCGATGCATCGGATCACGATCCGCGACGTCCTCGAAGGTTGCGCACTCGGGGTGAAATACGCCCTAGCCGTCGGCGCTGTTTGCGCCGCGATCGGCATCGTCGTCGGCGTCGTCAATTCGACGGGCCTCGGCTTCCGTCTCGGCTTCATGGTCACCAACTCAGCGCAAACCATCGCCGAAGGCCTGCACCCGATCCTGGGGATGATTCCTTTCTCGGACTTCCAGGTCAAAGGCATCACGCTGTTCGTGTCGCTGGTTCTGATCGCCATCACCTGCATCCTGATGGGTGCAGGCCTGCCGACGACGGCGCTTTACATCATGCTGGCGACGGTTGCCCAGCCGGCGCTGGGCAACCTGGGCGTGCCCCCGCTCGCATCGCACCTGTTCGTTCTGTATTACGGCGTCATATCCGAGATCACACCTCCCGTCTGTGCGTCCGCATACGCTGCGGCCGGGATCGCCAACGCCAACCCATTTCGAACCGGCGTTTCCGCGTTTACGCTCGGGATCGGGAAACTGATCGTTCCGATGGTGTTCGTCTACTCTCCAGCGATGTTGATCGTACTGCCCGATTACTTCACATGGAGTGCGTTTCTGACGACGACACTGACATGTGGGATCGGCGTCGTGCTGATGGCGATGTGTGTGTCGGCTTATTTCGTCGCACCGCTGCCCGGGCTTTTCCGCACCCTTTCGGCGCTGGCGGGTCTGTTCCTGATCGCACCGGGGATCGAGAGCGATCTGTGGGCGCTTGCCTTCTTCACGCCGGTCGCGGTACAGCAATTCCTGGGCTGGCGTTCCGAGCAATCGGGGCAGACCAGCGACGTCACCACCTAGGGAACAACGCCCATGTCGGAAGATGAACGGCTCGGTCATGCCGTGGTCGGCGCAGGTATCGTCGGGATATGCACGGCGCTCTCACTGCAGGAACGCGGCAAGCAAGTCACCCTGATCGATCCCAGCCCGCCTGCGGAACAGGCGTCCTATGGGAATGCGGGGGTCATTTCGACCTGGTCATGCGTCCCCCAATCGATGCCCGGGTTATGGAAGAACGTCCCCAAATGGCTGCTCGACCCGGAAGGGCCGGTGTCATTGCGCTGGTCCTACCTGCCGACATTCCTGCCTTGGATGCTCAAGTTCTTCGCCGCCGGCCGGGAAGATCGTATTCCCGCGATCTCCGACGCACTTCTGCAGTTGCACCGGCCGACCGTCGATATTTACCGACAGCACCTGGCGGGCACCGGGCACGAGGATCTCGTCCGCGATTCCATGTACGTCTTCGTTTATCGCGATCCGGCGAAGCTCAATCTTGAAAATCTCGAATGGCGGCTGCGCCGCGAGCGCGGCGTACCGCTCGAGCAGATCGACGCCAAGTCGCTCGCCGACGTCGAACCCGATATCTCGACCGACTACAAGGCGGCGGTGCTCATCAAAGGTCAGGGCCGGGCCTATGATCCGGGCGCCATCGGTAAGGCGCTGGCGGAGAAATTCGAAAAGCAGGGCGGCAAACTGCTGCAAGCCCGCGTGATGGCATTGAAACCCGTCGAAGGCGGCGTGGAACTGCAGACCGACCAAGGTACGAAGATCGCCGACAAGGCCGTGCTTGCCGCCGGCCCATGGTCGGCGAAGCTTTTGAAGTCACATGGTTTGAAGGTCCCCCTTGAGGCCGAACGCGGTTATCACATCGTCTTCACCGACCCGGGCGTGACGCTCAACAATTCGATCATGGTGACGGATTCAAAATTCGTCGCTTCAAGTATGGCGAGCGGTATCCGCTGTGCCGGCACGGCCGAATTCGCAGGGCTCGATCATCCCCCCGATTACCGCCGCGCTCATGTCCTCGCCGGCCCCGCCAAACGGCTTTTGCCGAACCTGAACACCGAAGCACGCGAAGTCTGGATGGGACAGCGCCCCTCGTTTCCGGACACCCTGCCGGCGATCGGCGAAGTGCCGGGCCTGCCGGGTATCATCGCCGCATTCGGCCACGGTCACACCGGTTTGACGGGCGCGCCGATGACGGGCCGCATCGCCGCGATGCTTGCCGTCGGCGAAACGCCGAACATCGACGTCTCCGCCTATTCTTTGAAACGCTTCGGAAACACCTAGATCTTCTGCGGCGCCTGCCGCTCCCGGGTGTGATTGGGCAATACCACGGTCGCTGTGGTACCGACACCGGGCGCCGTGTCGAAGTTCAGTTCTCCACCCAAAACGCGCACCAGCGAATTGACCAGGGGTAATCCGATGCCGATCCCCGTTTCGTCGGAAATCGCCTGCGCACGATGGCGTTCGAACGGACGAATAAGACGGCTGAGGTCTTCCGGGTTCATGCCGATACCCGTGTCGGATACGGAGAACAGACACCGTTCTTCGTCGACTTTACTGAGTTGCACCCTTACATATCGGCCCGCCGGCGTGGCCTTGATGGCACGCGACAGCAGATTGGTCATGATCGCCTGAACAGCGCGGCCGTCGGTGAAGATGGTTTTCGGCGCTTTTTGATCATCGACCTTGAGGTCCAGGCGCGCTTTGATGACCTCGTCGGAAAACGTATCGATCACCTCCCAAAGAGTCACCTTCGGATCGAAACTCGTCGCCATCATCGGACCGTCTTCGATCTCGATGCGCGTCAATTCCATGACGCTGCTGACGAGGGTCAACACGTCCCGGGCACTCTGCCCGATATCGGCAGCGTACTCGGTATACTTCTCCCAAGCATCTTTGTCGTTTCCGAGCCCCTTGCTTTCGATCAGTTCAGCAAACCCCATGATTGCGGTCAGGGGCACGCGCAACTGGTGTGAAAGACTTGAGATAAAGCGGGTTTTCGCGACGCTTGCGCGCTCCGCATTCCTGAGGGCTTGCTGTTGCGTTTCCCAGTCATTCCGCATGGCGTCTTCGGCGTGCCATTTATCGATAGCGTTGATCAGGGTGCGCCTGAGCCCATTCGGTGTCAGCGTATCCTTGATCAAATAATCGTTCGCCCCCGCCTTGAATGCGCGTGCCGCCGTGTGTTCGTCACCCTGCCCCGACATCACGATTACAGGACACGGCGGATAAGAGGTCCCGCGGCATGCTTCCGTCAAACCTTCAATGCCGTCCTTGTCCGGCATCCTGACATCTATAAGGGCGCAATCGAATTCCGGTAACGGCAACGCGAGAAATTCGCTGACGCATGAAACTTCATGATATTCGGCATCGAGATCGGATGCCGACAACATACGCCGAACGATCGCACGATCGGCCGGATTGTCGTCGACGATGAGAAGCTTGAGGGTCAACCCGCACCCGCCCCGGCACTTGCCTTTTCGCCAACGAGAACAGCCATTGCCCGGTCCAGCTCCTGGCGACACGCCCGAATATCACCAGGGTCGACGTCTTCCGTTTTCTCGTCGAGCCAGCAATCAAACATCACCTGAGCGCGCGCGCGCACGGCGGGCGACAAGGTGTCATCGCCGACGGCTTTCCGCACCCGCTCATAATCCGACACGGCACTGGCATCGTGTGCACGGTCTGGGCTCACCCATTCTCCTGCCGCCGCGCGCTTCGCTTTATCGTTGAAATGCACCGCCGCCGATACATTTCCCTCAGCCTCTTTCCGCAACGCCAACTCACCGTACTGGAGGTGGAGTTGTTGCGACAATCCATTCGCGTCAGAATAGTGCGCAGGCAACGAAGCGACCTTTGCGCTTTCACACCCGCAGAGAGAAACCGCGAGCGCCGCGACAACCGCACAATATGAATTCTTCCCTTTAATCAATGCCTTGGCCCTGATTTCGACCTAACGGCGTACCAATTGCACTGACAATGCTACAGAAACATAGCCTGAAATGCTCGCAAAAAATCATCAGGCGGTTCCCTCACGTCCGGGACGTGCAAGACGTTAAATCCCGATCACGCGCTGTGCGATTTTTCCGATAATGTCGAAGAATTGGAGCGGTCCGGACGTCACCGCGAGACACACACACCCGTCCCCGTCGTCGGCGACCGGGCGGTGCACGACGTCCGGGTCCGCCCATTCCACGTCCCCACGGGCAAACGCCAGACTGCCGTCGGAAAAGCCGCCGGCAAGGACCAGCGTGAATTCCTCTCCGGTGTGACCGTGCTCGGGCACACCCTGACCGCCCGCAATTTTCAAAAGCCGCGCCTGCGAGGCGCCATCGGCGCACGGCAGGACGAACTGTTGCACGCCCGGTCCGATACGCCGCCATTTGACATTATCCAAATCGCCGCCAATCCGGCTTCTGAGCGGTTCAGGGAATACAAAAGACGCGGCCGGCGACGAAGACTGCGACGTCGTCATGGGCACTGGCCGCTCGCCCGCCGCGGCAGTTTCGGTACGAGCTAAAACATGCGCCAGCGCATCGCCCGACATCGCCACGGGTGCGAGGTCTTCCAACATCATGCCGCCGATATCGGACGCAACGTCGATTGCCTCACGGCACGCCGGGCACAACGCAAGATGCACCGCGACCACCAAAGAAGTCGCGTCATCAAGGTCCCCCGCTGCATACGAAAGCAGTGTCTCGTCGGGAATGTGATGTTGAACAGTCATTTCAAGTCTTCTCCGATCGCGTCGCGGATACGCGCGAACGCCAGTCTCAATCTCGATTTCACCGTCCCGAGTGGCAGATCCAGACGCTCGGCGATCGCGCTGTGCGAGAGATCTTCGAAAAACGAAAGCCTCACGGCTTCCGCCTGCTCGTCGTTCAGCGTCTTCATCGCTTCGCGAACCGCACGCGCCCGCTGCAGGCGGTTCATGCGGTCGTCCTGTGCCTCTTCCGGGTCCGGGACCAGGGCCGGATCGTTGGGATCCAGTTCCGGTCGGGATATCTTACGAAAGGCATCGATCCTTAGATTACGTGCGATGGTAAAAATCCATGTCGACGGCGATGCCTTGGCGCGGTCGAACTGTTCGGCCTTTCGCCAGACCATCAGAAGCGTCTCTTGCGCCAACTCGTCAGCAAGTGCATCCGCCGTGCCGAGTTTCAACATGTAAGCTTTCACGCGCGGCGCAAAATGGGCGAACAGGACCTCGAACGCCTGCCGGTCCTGGTGCCCGGCGATACGGGACATCAGAACGGTCGCGTCTTCCGCCGTTTCAGCCGTTTTCGGAATGTCGGTCACCGCCCACCTGCCCCTTCTGTGAGACCGCAATGATCGCACATCGGGCGCGACGGACACCGGTAAATTCTGCGAAGACCATGCTGTCGCGGTATCGATGCCATAGCTCATAGTAGGTAGTACGGGGCATCCCCGGCAACGGATCATTTCCCTTATTCGAAATGTGATCCGCAGGGGCGTGGATTGCGTAAATCAATCAGAATAACATCCAACGCGACGACCGAAGGGCTTCATCGAATGACGGACGGTTCCTCTAAACGTTTTGCCGTGATCGGCGCCGGGGTTTCCGGGCTCTCTGCGGCCTGGTTACTTTCGAAGAAGCATGACGTGGTGCTGTACGAGCGCGAAGACCGGCTCGGCGGCCACGCCAACACGGTGACCGTCCCCGGACGGCAGGGTGATATCGACGTCGACACCGGGTTCATCGTCTTCAACGACTGGACGTACCCGAATTTGACGGCGCTGTTGGATCATCTGGATGTCGGGACCCACGCTTCCGACATGTCGTTTGCGGTCTCCGCCGACGACGGCGGCTTCGAATACTCGGGCGGCACCCTCGCCGGCGTGTTCAGCCAGCCGGGGAATCTCGTTCGTCCGCGCTTCTGGCGGATGCTGATGGATCTGCACCGCTTCTATTCGACCACGCCTGCCCTGCTTGCGACGGGCGAGCTGAATGATATGACCCTGGGCACGCTGCTCGACCGGGACGGATATTCGGCCGGGTTCCAGCGCGATCATTTACTCCCCATGGCCGCTGCGATCTGGTCCGGGACGGTTGAGGGCATGCGTGACTACCCTGCCGCAGCGTTCGTCCGGTTCTTCGTCAATCATGGCCTGTTCAAGTATGTCGGCCGACCGACCTGGCGCACCGTCACTGGGGGCAGCCGCGCGTACGTCGAAAAGATCGCCGACGGCATCCCGACACGCTTCGGCGGCGTGCGCGCCATCAAGCGATTTACGGACGGCGTTTCGGTGATTGACGGCAGCGGAAACGAAGAGCGTTTCGACGGCGTCGTTATGGCCGCGCACGCTGATCAAACCCTGTCGATGCTTTCGGACGCCGACGAGCGCGAACGCGAACTGCTTTCGCCCTTTAAGTATCAGAAGAACCTGGCCGTGTTACACACCGACACAAATCTGATGCCGGCGCGCCGGCGCGCATGGTCGAGCTGGAATTATCTCGCCAGGCCGAATGCGGACGGGGAAAGCCATTCCGTTTGTGTCACCTACTGGATGAACAATCTCCAGAACCTGGGGAATGCCGACGACCTTTTCGTTACCCTCAACCCCGCCATGCCCCCAGCGCAGGAAAAAATCCTGAGGGCATTCCAGTACGAACATCCGTTATTCGACACGAATACCGACCATGCCCAGCAACAGCTCTGGCGGCTGCAGGGACATCGCAACACGTGGTATTGCGGGAGTTACTTCGGCGCGGGCTTCCATGAAGACGGTCTTCAGGCAGGATTGTGGGCCGCCGAAGACGCCGGTGGCGTGCGGCGCCCGTGGCAGGTGGAAAATGAGTCCGGACGCATTCATACCCGGCCCGACGCCAAGGAAGCCGCAGCATGAACAGCGACGCCGGCGCCATATACACCGGGCAGGTCCTGCATCGGCGGTTGAAACCAAAGGCTCATCTGCTGAGCTATCGGGTTTTTTCGCTGCTGCTCGACCTCGACCGGCTGGAAGATATCGACCGTCAGCAATCGGTCCTCACAATCAACCGCTTCGGCATCCTCTCGTTCTTGGAGCAGGATCACGGAGACGGTAGCGGCAATCTGCGCCGCTGGGTTGACGACAGGTTGCTCGACGCCGGGTTCAATCCGCTCTTTCTGAAAGTGCGCGTGCTTTGCTACCCACGTATCCTCGGCTACGTCTTCAATCCGCTGACAGTCTATTTCTGCGAGGACACCAACGGGCGCACGCGCGTCATTCTTTATCAGGTCAACAATACATTTGGGGAGCGGCACACTTACGTGGTCCCGGTATCCGATACCGGCGCGCCGATCCGCCAGACCTGCGACAAGGCGATGTACGTGTCGCCGTTTACACCTATGGACTGCCGATACGACTTTGCCATCGTGCCGCCGGGAGAAGACATCGGCGTCATGATCCGTCAGAGCGATGATGACGGGCCGATCCTGAACGCGAGTTTCACCGGCACGCACCAGGCGCTGACGACCGGCAACCTTTTCGCGGCGATCGTGCGCCACCCACTGATGACCCTCAAAGTCATCGCCGGCATTCATTACGAGGCATTTCGCCTCTGGCGGAAAGGCGTGCCATACTTTTCGCACACGCCTCAGTCACGTGGCGAGGTCAGCATCGTAGGACCTCGGCTCGAGGGACAAGGGGACTAGGATGAATTCTCAAATGACACGGGCCTGCACCGCCCCCCGCCAGACATCCGGCCCGATTGGACAACTTGCCGGGAAATGGTTGTTCAAGCTGCTCGCCGGGATGCGCGTTGGGACACTTACACTGACGTTGCCTGACGGTGAACAGCGCACCGTATCCGGCCCCGATCACGGCCCGAATGCGGACATCCACATCCATTCGTGGCGGACCGTGAGAAGGATCGTGACGGGTGGAGACATCGGCTTCGCCGAAGGATATATCCACGGCGACTGGACGTCGTCCGACATCGCGTCACTTCTCGAACTGATCGCGAGAAACGACGAGGCGGTCGAATTCAAGGCCGAGGGCACGTTGCTGCGACGTCTAGCCGACCGGGTCTATCATCTTTTACGCGCCAACACCCATAAGGGGTCCCGCCGCAACATCCAGGCACACTACGACCTCGGCAACACGTTCTACAGGGAGTGGCTGGATCCGACGATGACGTATTCGTCCGGTATCTACGACTGCCCTAACGATCCGTTGGAAAGCGCACAGCTTCGAAAATACGAACGCATGGCCGGGATGATTGACGCCAAACCAGGCAAGCATGTGCTGGAGATCGGCTGCGGTTGGGGTGGGTTCTCCGCCTACCTCGCGGAGAAACACGGTTGCCGCGTCACCGGCATCACACTCTCTGACGAGCAGCACGACTACGCGCGCGAACAGATCGCCCGCAAAGGACTGGCCGGACAGGTCGATATCCGGATCGAGGATTACCGGGACGTCAGCGGCACCTATGACGCCGTCGCCTCGATCGAGATGTTCGAAGCGGTCGGCGAGAACAACTGGCCCCGGTTTTTCGGCAAAGTCCGCGAGCGTCTCGCGGACCACGGCCGCGCCGCATTACAGGTCATCACCATTGACGAGAAACGGTTCGACAACTACCGCCGCAAAACCGACTTTATCCAGCGGTACGTCTTTCCGGGTGGCATGCTGCCGTCGGTCGACGCGTTCCGCGACCATGCGGCGAGCGCTGGGCTCGATCTCAAAGACGCGTTTTTCTTCGGCCAGAGCTATGCCAAGACGTTGGCTGAGTGGCAGGACCGCTTTGTCGACGCGTGGCCGCAGATCAGCGCCATCGGGTTCGATGAGCGTTTCCGGCGGCTGTGGGAATATTACCTGGCGTATTGCCGTGCCGGCTTCCGTACCGGCGCCATCGACGTGGGGCAGTTCGTCCTACAAAAGGCCTGAGCGTTACCGGTTGAGAATTTTGCCCGTTAGCTTGAAGTAAAGGGCGTACGGCAGCGCCCTTAAAAGCCGCATGATCATGACGAAGCGCGTAGGGAAGGCGATCTCGAATTTCTGGCGCGCCAAACCTTTTATGATCGCATCAACAGCCTCGTCGACCTCGATCAGGCAGGGCATCTCGAAAGTGTTCTTGTCGGTGAGCGGCGTCTTCACGAACCCCGGATTGATCACGCTGATACCGACGCCCGACCGATAAAGCTCGGGGTAGAGTGCCTCCGCCATCGCGATCAGTCCCGCTTTCGACGCGCTGTATGCCGCCGCGCGCGGCAGCCCCCTGTACCCCGCAAGCGAGGCGACGACCGCGATATGGCCACGACCCTGTTGCATCAACATCTTCATCGCTGGCGCCAAACAGTTGACGGTGCCCGTCAGATTTGTGGAGATCAACCCGCCGACAACCTCGGCATCGAATTCGCCGGCCGGCGTAGGGGTGTGTGTACCGGCATTTAATACGACGAGCCCCAACGGCTGGCCATCGTTCGAAATATGCGCAACGGCACGGGCGCAGGCATCGCGATCATTAATGTCGAGGGGTAGCGGCCTCACCTCGCCCGATAATTCATCCGTTGCAGCCGCGAGGTCATTCAGATCATTCAGCGTCCGGGCCGATGCGTAAACGGTCCAGCCAAGGCCCGCCAATCGTTCCGCAAGTGCACGGCCGATCCCCTTCCCGGCACCGGTAATCCAAGCCATTCGCGGGAGGGCGTCCCATTCTTGGGGATCGTGTTGGATATCTGACATACCCGCTCTACGGGATGGAAGGGAACTCAGATCACTCGCGATGCCAGTCGATAGCGCTGACCCGGAACCCAAGCCGCTCCAGGCGGGCGCGCGCGGCTTCGTAAACAGCAGCTTCTGTAGGTGTCGACAACAGGTCCTGGTACCAAGGCTGCGATCCATTTATGTCGACGGGGCCGGTGATCACGATCAGCCTGAGCGCCGCCCCCGGTACCGGTAATTGATCGAAATCCAAGGCCCATGTCCGGCCCGACGGCTCCTTGCTGCCACGCATCACCCGGGCCGGCCGTTCCGCTGAACCCAGTCCGCCCGGCCAGTACGCAAGCCGGCCAATCATCACATACCGGGACATGTCTCCGACAGCCCTCACTTCGATCTTACAGACAGCCCCGCTACCCTCGTAAATCGGCGTCATCGGCACGCGCTCAACGGCCGGGGGAACGGCACAAGCCTCCCTATCGGCAGCCAGATAAAGCGCGCCTTCAATACTCACGGGATCTTCCTCCGGTCGTTTCGTGGTCAGCCACTTCCGGTACATTTCAGCTCGCCAATCACCCAAGACGTCATCCTCCGAGCGCGTCATATCCTGCTCGAGTTCAAGGATCCGGCCCTGCTCGGTGAGTGCGGACCAACGCGCGAAATCACTCCCGATCCAGAACAACGCCGCAGCGATTACGATCGAACCGAGCAACACGGCGAGTGGCGATATATGCCGCCTGGGCTTCGTACCTGTCGGGGGCGCACTTGCTTCCGGCATTGGCTTCGGCGCCGCGATCCCGGATGCCGCGAGGGCGTCGGCGGCATTTCTGACCCTGATCACGGGCACACCCCCAACCTGATCGGGCACGGGTTCCGTCCCCTCCGGAAGCAGAACAACCGCTTTTCGTGGCTGAGCCTCTTGTTCAGACAGATAGCGAGCCAGCGCATCCACCTTAAGATCGACCCGCTCGACCGGGCGGACGTCAAGATCACTGTCCACTTCGCCTGTCGTATAAACGTCGATGTCGCCACCACCGGCCTGCAGTCTGGCTGCGTGCGCGACGTAAGCGGCGAGCTGCCAAGAACGTCCTTCATCGATACGTGACGCCACGTCCAAACGGTACGACCCATGCCCGGTCATCCGCTCGATCACGCCGACGGGTCGTCGCACGAAGGCGTCGTAAGCAGAGCTTATGGGCAGGATTTGCGCCAGCCCATCCAGACAAATCACGGAGTTGATGGAGGGATCCTCCTCGCTGATCCGCTGGATCGCGACCGGGCCTTCGGTCGTCAGGATGTAAACGGCGGCCCCGCTCACAGGAGATAAACCTCCGTCTCCGGATCGGAAAGCACGGCGACGGTTTCACCGTTCGTCTCCAGTAAGACCTGGACGCGCGCACTGTCGAACTTGGCCAGGGGAATTCGTGTCCATCCACCATCAGCCGAACGTGCGAACAGTTGGGCGGGTGGGGGAGCGCCGGGATCGACAAGTTCGATCACGAGATACGTCTGATCCGGCGCAGCACGTGAGGGCGTGAGCGTCAGAATGGCCGCATCGGTCTCACGCCGGACCGGGCCCGATGTCGCGGCGGCGGCCTGCCTCGGCATGTAAGTGAACGGCCGTGCGGCGAGCAGACGCTCCAGATCTGCGGCAGCGTTTGGATCGCTCTCCAGCAGCGCTTGCGCAGACGGGGACAACTCGAAAGCCGGATCGGTCGCATATCGGTAGAGATCGGAAAACGCAATCCGCGCCGCAGTTACGGGGGTCATCAGTTCCCGTGCCTGGGCGTCGGCATCGAGCGCAGCGAGCGCCAGGTCACTGACCGGATCGTCAGCGGGCATCCGTCCCCCCCTTCCTGTCCAGTTCATACAATTTCCCAAACATCTCCGCAAAGTCCCGGGCGTCCGATGCTTCATAAGACGGCCAGTCGTGGGGCCGCAGGTCTCGGTCCAGGGTTCGCCGTACCGCGGCGATCAGGCGAAGCACATCCGGAATGGCTTCCGCCATCACATCGAGGCTCTCATCTTCTTCTCGGAAACCGGCACGATTCACCCCACGCCACGCACGCCGCGACTCCGCAAGCAGTGCCGCGATCTCGTCGCCACGCGCGTCGGGCACGACCTGGAAGAACTGGCGCAAAGCCTCCACACGTCCAAGCGATACGACATTCCCACCTTCTTCCTCCATGCCGCGCGCCAGTTGCCCCCAATCGATATCGGGGGCAAGTGCGAGCGCGAGATCGACGGCTTCCGGGCGTCCCGCCTCGAAAAGCGGCCAGATGGCGGCTAACGCCAGTTTTTCCGTCACCCCGATCACATCCGCGTATTCATCCAGCTTTGCCAAATAATAACCGCTACCGGTATCTCGCATCTCCAGGTCGGGCACCCGCCCCCGGCGTAATGCGGTGGTCAATTGAAGTTGCACGGCTCCGAATACCGCGTTCCTCAACACGGAAACGGGAATTCGGCGAGCCGCCGCATCACCGAGGGGCAGTTCGAAGAGTATTTCCGCCTCCCCCACGTTGACGAACTTCACATGCTCCCCACAGGTTTCCAGAAGCTGCTCCAGCGGCCCCGTGTCGGCGTCCAAGGCCGCGATCACCGCCTCCATATCGGCAGGGTCGACCTCGCCCGCCTCAACGTCGGTGCCAATTGGGCGGGCATGCGCCCCAGACAGGCGATCCGCCGCAGCATCGAGCGCACCGATCAGACGCCGGGCCGTGTCGTAAACCACACGGAACGTCTTCGCATCCACATCATCCGTATCGGCGAACGCTCGCCAGTACGCCAGCACGACCCCATCATTGATCGCGTCCGCACCGGTTCGATTGCCGGCATGCGCATCGACATAACTCAAGAAATGATGCTCCCGGCGCTGCCGCTGCACGGGGGGAAGGTGATCTTTAAGATACGCATAGAGGCCTCGCTGCAGGGCACGTGCGGCATCGAGAACCGCGTCCCCGGACGCACCTCCCCGCCGCAATGCGCCTGTCATGGCGTCGATTTCGGCATAGCCGACCGTCATGATCATGAATTCCAGCAACGCCGCCAGTAACGGCATCCGGTTGTAGGATATCTGGAACCCGTCACCACCGTCGTCGTGGCGCACGCCCCCTTCGGACACGAGGACACCGGACCCGGCATTCTGTAGTGCCATGAACGCGCGGCGGAACTCACCGGCACTTGCCCGCTCGACACCCCAGAAGATGTTCTCGTATCGCCCGTCACGGCCACCGGCGGCGATGATCAGGTGCGAAAGTTCCAAAATAGGTTTGGCGTACGCGCGGCAAACCACAATACGCGCGAGTTCCCGGCAGACTTTTTCCGAGTAGCGTGGGCCGCCGTCAGATGCCGTCGATTCGGAAATGCCGGCAAGGACGGCGCGGAGCGCCTCGCTCTTGCCCTCTTCCAGATTGAGGTTCTCAATCGTCGTCGCCATGCACCCACCGCTTGCCGTGCTTCGAAACCGAGATTACCCGCGATGGTCGCCAAAACAAAGGACCGTCGCCTTAAGGTTCTCCGGTTATGCAAGGACAAGCCCGGGAATTCGCTAACCGGCGATCAGTTCCCGCACGGCATCCTGCACGTCTTGGGGTGGAACGACGGAACTGCGCGTGTTCATGTCATAAAAGACATTCACGCTTTCCGACGTCGCGACGCATTCATTACCCAAGAATATACCGTATCCCGACGTCAGCGATTTCGAGCCCATCCGGATCAGCCGCCCCCCGACTTCGACCGTACCGGGGTAGTGAAGTTCGCGTTTATAATCAATGACGACGCGGGCCAGGATGAAATCCAGTCCCGGATGATCGAACCGGTCAAGAAGCCCCTGCACGATCATGGTCCGTCCGACCTCGACATATGCGGCGATGGAGACATTGTTGACGTGACCCATACTGTCTTGATCCGAAAACCGGATCGTAACCGGCGTGAAACTGTCGAAGGTCTCACGCCGGGTAAGGTCGAAGCTTTGCTCAGTCATGTTCCTACCGGCCTCAAACGACGACCTTATCGCGGAATTCGGCGATCTGCTCATCCGAGTAGCCGTATTCCTTGAGAATATCGTCGGTGTGCTCACCCCGCTCGGGCGTCGCCATCCCGTACTTGGGATCGAACCTGGACAGCATCACAGCCTGCGCCAGCAGATCCATCTTGCCGTGCGTCTTGCTCTCGACAGGGTGACGCAGATTCAGGTGATTAACCTGCGGGTCGTCGAAAATCTTGTCGATGGTATTGATCGGCCCGCATGGCACGCTGGCCTCGATCAGCGCCTCGATGAGACCGTCAGAGGTATACGTGACCGTATGCTTTTCCAAGGCTGCATTAACGGCATCGCGGTTCTTCGAGCGAAGTTCTCCGGTCGCGAAGTCCGGGTTGTTGGTGATCTCGTCATCACCGAACAGAGCGCAAATCCGGTCCCACATCTGGTCGCCCGCGGCGGCGATATTGATATAACCATCCGATGTCTTGAAGACCCCCGTCGGGATCGACGTCGGGTGGTTGTTGCCCGCCTGGCCGGCAACTTCGCCCTTGATCAGATAACGCGCCGCCTGGAAGTCCAGCATCGCGACCATCGCCTGCAACAGCGACGTCTGGACCCATTGCCCCTCACCCGAGGCTTCGCGCTCCAGGAGGGCGATCATCACGCCCATCGCCCCATACATCCCCGCCGTCAAATCGGCGATCGGAATGCCGGCGCGCACCGGCCCCTGACCAGGCAGACCGGTAATCGACATCAGCCCGCCCATCCCCTGGGCGATCTGATCGAACCCCGGACGCTTTTGATAAGGCCCATCCTGCCCGAACCCGGAAATCGAAAGAAGCACGATTCCCTTGTTCACCTTTTTCAGGTCTTCGTAGGAAATTCCCAGGCGGTCCTTAACATCGGGACGGAAGTTCTCAACCACCACGTCGGCGGTCTCGACCATCTTCAGAAAGATCGCGAGCGCTTCCGGCTCTTTGAGATTGAGCGTCAGGGAGCGCTTGTTGCGGTGAATGCTCTGGAAATCCGGCCCACTGCGCGCGCCGCCCATGCCTTTCGCCGTGTCGACGGCTTCGGGTGCCTCGATCTTGATAACATTCGCGCCCCAATCGGCAAACTGGCGGACGGCGGTCGGCCCCGAACGGACCCGCGTCAGATCAAGCACCGTGAAGCGCGATAAGGGTCCTGCGTAATCGCTCATTGTTCTGTTTCTCCCTAAGATGATTATGCGTCTGTTTGTTGAGGCGCGATCATGGCGACCGCATCCTTCGATTTAATGGCGAGGAGTTGGGCGAGACGCGCGATTTCCTCGGTCTCGCTTTCCCGAACAACCCCATCCGCCTCGCTGACTGCGTGACAGATCACGATCAGCAGTGCCGCCGCTTCCTGATCATCTGCGGCGGACGCCTTGACCTGCCCACGCACCTCGTCCACGGCGGACGGAGTCTTCCGAAGCTTGTCGATGTAACGAAGATACGTCTCTACTCCCTCGCCCGGATTATGGTCGCGCAGAATATCCAGCACGCGCATCAGGCGGCCGACCTCGGCGCCCTCCTCAAGAGACGCATCGCCGTCCGCAAGCGCCACCAATGCCGATGCCGCCATTGCACCTTCGAGGAACTGCCGCCCGCGGTGGCGTGCAAAAATACGTCGCGTGTGATCCGTGAAGCGCTCGAGAATCGTCGTCACTGCTAAACCTTTTGATTAGAACGGGGCATACTATCACGCTCGAAAAAAGATTATCCAGAGGTGTACCTTGCGGGACCCGGTCAGGCAAATACCGACCCACCGCCACTTTAAACAGGAGGTTCGGACAGCATGCCCGATTTGACAGTTACCAATGTGCGCCCATTTAACGGGACCGCAACGGACATCCATATCCGGGATGGGATCGTCGTCGACGCCCCGGGAGCGAACGCCACCGTCGTCGACGGTTTGGGGGCGATCGCCCTGCCCGCATTCGTCGACGCGCATATGCATCTCGACAAAACACTATGGGGGCTGCCGTGGCGGGCGCATTCGGCGGGTAAGAGGCTGGACGAGAAAATCGCCAACGAACGTGCCGCCCGCCAGGAGCTCGGCGCCGATGTTGAGATTCAAGCGGCGAGGCTCATTGACCAGGCGATCAAAAACGGTACGGCCGCCATCAGAAGCCATGTCGATATCGATCCGGACATCGGTCTTGCGAACGTGGAGAGCCTCCTCAGGGTGAAATCCGCGTACGCGGACGTCGTCGACATACAACTCGTTGCCTTTCCGCAGACCGGACTGGTTTCCCGCCCAGGGACATCTGATCTGATGCACGCGGCTATCGAGATGGGCGTCGACCTGGTCGGCGGGATCGATCCACAAGCGATCGACGGCGATGCCGACGCACATGTCCGGACGATCTTCGACCTCGCCGAGCGGACCGGCGCCGGGATCGACATTCACCATCATGAAGAGGGAGACGCCGGCGCGGATACACTCGACTTGATTCTGGATGCGGTGGAAGCCTACGCGATGCAGGGCTGCGTCACGCTCAGCCATGCGTTCTGCATCGGGATGGTTTCGGAAGCGCGCATGCAGAGCATCCTCGACAGGATCGCCACACTCGATGTCGCAATCATCACGACAGCACCCGGGTACAAGGCCTTTCCCCCCGTCCAGGCGATGCGCGAGCGAGAAATCCGCGTGGCGTCGGGTTCGGACGGGGTGCGCGACGTTTGGACGCCTTTCGGTAATGCCGACATGCTGGAACGCGCGATGCTGCTGGCATACCGGTCCAACTTCCGCCGGGACGACGAGATCGAGATGGTTCTGGATATCTGCACGTATGGTGGGGGTGAGGTTATGGATCTAGAAGATCACGGCCCGTTTCCGGGCCAGCGGGCCGACATTGTGCTGATCGAGGCCGAGAACGCCGCCGAAGCGGTCGTAAACCGGCCTTCTGGCCGCCGCCTGATCAAGAACGGCGCCTTAATCGGGTAATAGCAAAAAAAATCACCGGGCCCGTCGGCCCGGTGAAGGAGAAGAAGTGAATATCTGCATTAACCATAGTGGCGGGCCGGGCGATAAACAGTGACACCGGTCACATGGATAAAAAATTTTATGAAAATTGTTATGAATCAGATGGTTGGAGAAGTAAAAATCAATCAACCCCGGCTCGGATCAGGCGTTCTTGGGGCAATATGACAGAGATTTTCGTCCCGACCCCGACCGCACTTTCGAGTTCGACCCGCCCGCCATGCAATTCTGTCAACGCATTGACGAGCGGCAAGCCCAGGCCCGTCCCCTCACGTTCCGTGACGAACGACGAGTCGACGCGCGTAAAAGCGTCGAAGATCACTTTCTGATCTTCGGGGGAAATACCGATACCGGAATCTTTGACCGAAAGCACCGGCGCCCCATCCGGATTGAGAAATGCCTTTACGACGATATGACCGCCGGATCGGCTGAACTTGATCGAATTGTTGATCAGGTTGATCAGAATCTGTTTCAACCGACGGGCGTCACCTCGGAGTTGAAACGGCCCCGCCTCAACATCGACCGAAATCAGCAGTTCCGCCTTCTGCGCCCGCGCTCTCAACATCCGCTCGCAGGAACGGATGATGTCGGCGATCTCGACGTCATCCTCGTTCAGCGTGAGATTGCCGCTTTCGATAGAGGCGACATCTAGCAGGTCGTTCACGACATCCAACAGATGCAGTCCAGACGCATGGATCGAGCCCGCGTAATCCACATAGTTCGGATTGATATCCCCCATGATCTTGTCGCGGATCAACTGCGAAAAGCCGATAATCGCGTTCAAGGGTGTTCGCAGTTCGTGCGACATATTGCCAAGGAATTCGGTCTTGGTCCGGTTGGCGTGCTCAGCGGCCTCCTTGGCACGCAGCAAGTTACGCTCTGTCGCCTTTCGTCCGGTTATATCCATCAACGTCGCCTGGATCGCCATGCCGCCATCCCATTCGACAAGCCTGGAGAAAATCTCGACGGCCACCTTGGACCCATCTGCGCACAAGCCCGAAAACTCATAGCGTTCGGGAACATCATCGTCACCGGCCAGACGGCGGCGGCGGATATCCGCCATCACGGCACGCTCGTCGGGTGCCACCAGATCCATCACGTTGCGGCCGACGAAGTCGTCGACGCTGTAGCCGAAGATCTCGGCAGCGGTATCGTTCGCGTACAGAATGCGCCAGTCGCGGTGGACGAACATCCCCTGAATCGAACCATTGATCAGATTCCGGTATTTCTGCTCGCTTTCCACCAGTGCGTCTCGTGCCTGTTGCTCGGCGGTCCTATCCTGCACGAACACCTGCACGGCGCGCCGTCCCTCCCATTCACCGACATGCACATGGAACTCCAAGTTCACGGGTTCACCGTCTTCGCGCAGACCGGTGGTGAGATACGAATCCGGCGCCTCGATCCCGGCCCGGCGATCCTGATCAAACTGTACGAGCCGCTCACGCTCGGTCGGCTCGATCAGGTCCCAAACCTGACGGCCCAAGATGGTGTCGATCTCGCCGTCGAAAATGTCGGCGGCCGCCTGATTTATGAAAACGATACGCCCGTCGACATGCACCCAGAATGGCTGCTCCGACATCGCCAACTCGTCATAATAAAGACCTTCGCGTTCCTGTTTCCGCTCGGCGGCCCCCATCGCTTCATGCACCACCACGATATGCCGGCCCGACGGCAACGGCCGTATCTCGCCGGTCAGGCAACGCCCGTCGCCGAACTGCCAATCGATCAGGCCGCGCCCGGGCGTCCGGCGCAGCTGTGATGCGCGGCGCCGATCATCGGATATCAGCGGTGCGATGCTGTTCATCAGATCGGCGAACCCGGTCCCCACCTGAAACATTGTCGTCGGCACCGGGACCAGGCTTCGGAACGCCGGGTTGGTGAAAGACAGCCGGTTTCTCTCGTCGAAATAGGCGACACCTTCAGAGATCGTTTCCAACGCCACTTGATAGTCGGCGGACAACACTTCCTGATGCTGACGGCGGATCGCCTCGACGGTTTCATCGGTGGCAACCCCGCGATATCCCAAAAACCGCCCATCATGACCGAGGACCGGCTTGCCGCTCAGCCGCCAGTAGACGTACCCGCCCCCGCCATGACGGAGTGAAATTCTAAAGTGCCGGAAAGGTTCGCGGCGCTGCAGCTTGTCTACGAACGCCGCCCATTCATGGTCTCGGTCCGGATCCGCGTCGGCGAACTCCCACGGGGTCTTACCCAACAGATCGAATTCGTCGACCGACGAACGTCCTTCGTGGCGCATAGACACGATCGCGAAACGGAAATTCGGATCGAGTTCCCAGAACCAATCTGCATCCGCATCGGCATAGTCCCGAAAGCGGAGGATGTCCTCCGCCTCGCTACGCAGTTTCCGGGTTCGCTTGTCGTCCTCAAGAGCCAAGTGTCTCAACTCCACTCGTGCACGTTGAAAGGGCACCGATTGAGCCGACCGATGGAGACAATTATAGTGCTTTTCGGCACGCGTGTCACACGTAGCAGACGCCGTCGCATACCATCTTTAGTAGTGGGAAAAATCGTGGAAGAACCGCGCGTTAAAGCGTCGATCTGGGTTTCGGCGCAAATCAGGAGGTGCTCGCAGATGGCATTGCCGGCCGTGGTGCGGCGCCGTGGCGACCCGGATGCGGGTTCGATTCTCATCCGCCTCGACCGTCTCGACGGCTTTTCTGTCCTGCTGTCGCAGTCCCGGGATGCGTCCGGGAACGCCGCCTGGCTGCAATCGGGCGGCGCGGAACCGATGCCCGACCCCGACGTCGAAGCATACATTCAACGCCGGATAAAATCGGATCCGGATATTTGGATACTGGAGATCGAGGACCGGCACGGTCAATACGAGCCGGATGCCCCCATCATCCTGTGATGATTATTCGGTCCTGAGGATCAGGTGATAGCCGAAGTCGGTTTCGACGATATCGCTGAGACCGCCGACTTCCAGATCGAACGCCGCCTGCTCGAATTCAGGCACCATCATGCCGCGGCCGAAATGCCCGAGATCACCGCCACCGCTGCCCGAGGGACAATCTGAAACCTCGCGTGCGGCATCGGCGAAATCGGCGCCTGCCGAGATTTTCTTGTGCAGCGCTTCTATTTCCGCTTTCGCGTCTTCTTTGCTGCGGGTGTCTGTCGACACCAGGATATGCGAGGCGCGGATCTGATCGGGCATGGGGATCTCCTGTATCGGAAGGTGCCAATTTTACACGAACGCTCCGAGTGGCCTAGCGCATTGCTTACGCATATACAAGGACCCCCTCGCCGACGATCCACAGTGACTATGGAATCTACGGACAAAGGCGGCTACGCTAATCTATCGATTCGCACTTTTATCGAACGGAAACAACGTGATCGAGAAAATCGCCAAGTACTTGATCCTGAGTATTCTGGGACTTTGCGCCCTGACGTTCGTTGCCGTTCTGGTCATCGACGACGAAACCATCGAAAACACGACCGGCGGGGCGGCGGAAACGCTGCTCGGAATCAAGCACGGTGTCTACGATACCGTCTCTTCGAAATCGGAGAGTTTCATTTACTGGGTTCGCACCTCCATTCACGAGGTTCTCAATTTCTCCCCGACCGACCGGACACCTCGCGTGGTCATGCGCATTCCGCCGCCACCGGAAGACATCAGACGCGCGCCCGCCAGTTCTGAAGAGCGCCGGTCGGCTCCGGAAACCGAAGTAGAACCCGTACCCACACATACGGAATCAGCTGCAGCGGAAGCGCCAGCCGCCAAGCCGACGCCCGACAATGCAGTGGCGCCCATGCCGGAAAGCCAGGTGCCGGCCACCGCTATGACCGAGAACACGGAACCGGCCATGACCCAGCCCCCTGGTACCGCGGAGCCGCTGACCACCTCACCCGCGCCCCCGGTCGAGGAAGTGAAGTCCGCACTTGGATACGGCCAGGTCGCACAGGAAGGTGCGCCCGACGCACAGCCGGTTGAGAACGTCAGCGAACAACCGTTGTCCGCGCCGCAAACCGAGCAGGCGGCGCTGCCCCCGGGCACAGACGTGCCAGCCGCCGACGCGCCCCCACCGCCGCCGGTCGTAGAAGAAGCACGGCCGGGCGAAGCCGACTATCAGCAGGGACTACGTTTCTATAACGGTGACGGAGTCGAACAGAATTTCGGCAAGGCGGCCCAGCATTTCCTCAAAGCAGCCGAAGCGGGCCATGTCGGCGCACAGTACAATCTGGGTATCATGAACTACACTGGCCAGACTGGTGGACAGGACTTCGCCAACGCCGCCAAGTGGTTCGAACGTGCCGCAAGCGCGGGCCATACCCAGGCGCAGTACAACTTGGGGTTCCTTTATTATGAGGGAAAAGGGGTCGCCCAGGATCTTAAGACCGCCTTCGACTGGATCAACCGCGCTGCAGAAGAGGGCTACCCGAAAGCCATCAAGGCGCGTGACGCCTTCAAACAGGCGATGCCCGAGATGTTCACGAAGGACAAAGCCCAGGCCCCCGCGAATTAACCGCGTTTTCCTTTTCACTTGCCGGAATCTCTTTGATTCCGCTGACAAAAAATCCACGGCACACCCCGCGCGTTAACCACGTTTTTACGTCTGCAGGCGATTCTAAAGACCTGGGACGCCCGTCTTCGCGGGCCCCGAGACTGGGACAACGGGGTATCTATGACAAAAACTGGGCCTTTGGCCACGCTGGCACTGGGAACGGCGTGCCTTTGCACTTCCGGCGCAACCAATGCGGCGGACCGCATCCGCGACGATTTCACCTTCACGTATCACATCGAAGTTGCCGGTGCCGACACGAGTGATGTTGCGACAGACAAAGAATTACGCGACAGCGGCACCAAGATGATCCCTGCGAAGCCGAGCGCCAAGTCGCGCGATCCGCTGAAACAGGAAGCCCCGAAAACCGTCGAGAAACCTGACCCCCAACCCGTTCCCGCGGCCGAAACCAAAAGTGAACCGGCAGCGAGTGAGGACAAGAGCGCCGCGCCCGCGGCCGCGGCCCAGGAAGCGGCGCCAGCGCCCGAGCAACCAGCCGCCGCGCCAGCCAATGAGCCGACAAAGATGGCCGACAGCCCAACCAAGGAACCGCTTTTCCAGCCGTATCTCAGGATCGACGGCGGGTATGCGATGACATCCGACCCGGACGGGACCGGCACCAACGGGACGCATCGTTCAAGCACGATCCAGGATACCGGATTGCTCGGGATCGGAATCGGCACCCGTGTCGAGGATCAGATCCGTGTTGAAGGGTCGTTGACGTACCGCTCGCCGATGTCGATCGACGGCACCGATGGTGGCGGCAACACGCTGTCGGGGGAAGTGGAAAGCATCAGCGCGATGGCCAATCTATATTACGACATCACGCAAGCACACGAATGGCTCGGCAACGACACCTTCACCCCATACGTTGGGGGTGGCGTCGGGATTTCGATGCTCGACACCGACACCATGCAAAACAGCGCCGGCACGAGTGAGCGTGGCACGCAGGTCTATAACCTGACCTACGCCGCGATGGCCGGTGTTTCGTCGAAGATCACGGATTTCATTACCGCCGATGTCGGGTACCGCTTCATCAATCTTGGCCAGCCAGAACAGGACGGCAGTTTTTCGGGCGGTGGATCAACGACCGCAACCAAGTACGACGACCTGTTTGCCCACGAATTCCGGGCCGGACTTCGTTTTCAGTTTTAACCCCCTCCAGTTGACCTAAATCAATGCCGAGCGCGATTGCGCGGCCAAAACTCCTCCCGAACTTGCGGCGCCATTTTCATCGGATGCCGCAACGGGAGGCAGACAATGGATTTCAGGTCGATTCTGGCCGTCGTAGACGGCGGTCCGGAGTCTAGAAATGTGCTGAACACGGCCCTTGAACTCGGCCGCCGATATGATGCCGCGACGGCCCTCATGCAGGTGTTACCGCCCGAGACCCATGCGTTGCTGCCGGTCATCGAAGATGCTCCGTCATCTCTTGTCGGGGACTTGATCGACGACATAAGGCGGAACAACGCCCGCCGACGCGACAATTTTGACGATCTCTACCGTGAAACGGTCCTCGATACGGCATTACCGGTGATACAACCCGGCGAAGTCGTCGCTGCACATCATTTCTCGGTCGCCAAACTGATCGTGACCGGCCACGAGAACCGCGAGATCGCGGCGCGCGGACGGCTTTTCGATCTTGTCGTTATTGGTATGCCCGACGATGACAGCGGCGGCCTGGAAAGTGCTGCCCTGGAAGCCGCGATGCTGGAAACCGCGCGCCCTCTGCTGATCACATGCCGTTATCCTAGGCCGGTCATCGGTGGCAATGTAACCATCGCATGGGACGGGTCGCGGGAAGCGGCGCAAAGCATCCGCAATGCGCTGCCTTTGCTGCAAAGTGCCAAATCCGTTGAAATCGTGCATGTGATGGAGGACGAGAAGTCAAACGTGGACCCGGAAGATATCCGCAAATACCTGGCGTTACACGACATCGCCGCGACGACGCGAAAAATCCCGGCACCGCACGGCCAGGTCGGCGAGACGCTTCTGGAAACTGCCCGCACCAATGGACACGCCCTTCTCGTGATGGGCGCCTACGGGGCCGGCGCGGCCATCGAGTATATGTTCGGCGGCGTGACCCGATATGTGCTTTCGGCGATGGACGTGCCCCTGCTGCTGTCTCATTGAGCGTTTAAAAAAACCCATTCCTTTTCTGGAAAATTCCGGCGGGATTATCTACACTGCACAAGTAGTTCGAAACAAAACGGAATACTCGCATGTCGGGTGCGCCGCAAAAAGGTTCAACGCTCAAACCGGCTCTGCCTAAGTCCGACGCCGGCGTGCACCCATGCGCCGCGTGCGAAGTCCGCGAACATGCCGTTTGCGGGGCGCTGACGCTACCCGAACTGGCCAAGTTCGGCGGCGCCATGAAGCACATCTCGTTGGAAGCGGGGGACCACCTCGTCGACGAGGGAGAATCCGAAACGCATGTGTTCTCGGTAACGGCGGGGTGCCTGAAATGCTTCAAACTGCTTCCCGACGGCCGTCGGCAGGTGGTTGGTTTTGTCTTTCCCGGTGATTTTTTGGGCCTGGCCAAGGCCGATGCCTACACCAGCAGCGTCGAGGCGGTGACGACTGCGACACTCTGCCGGATGGACCGCCGCGAGCTCGAAAAAATGTCCACCTCGATCCCAAACCTCGACAAGCGACTGCACGAAATGGCGTCGGAAGCCTTGGCGGAGCTGCAGGGGCAGTTGCTTTTGCTCGGCCGCAAGACGGCGCATGAGCGCGTGGCCACCTTCCTGACGATGTTGTCGCGCCGCGCCGAGGAACGCGGCCTGCCCGGCAATCCGGTCGACGTCCCGATGAGCCGCGACGACATCGGCGATTTTCTCGGACTGACCACGGAAACCGTCAGCCGAACGTTTTCCCGCCTGCGCAAGGACGGATTGATCGGCGGCGACAAGGACCGCCGTGTCGAAATTCTCGACGAAGACGGCCTCACCGATATCGCCGACGGCTTCTGATTTTCAAGCGGCGGCGCCTCTCTCCGGTCACCAATCGTCAGGCTAATGTCATGCTTGGGTGATAATTTTGCGCATCGTTGATACGATCGTCGGAGTTTGTTTTCGAATGAGACTTTTACCGGTTGGCGGCAGACGGACATTGGCCCAGACCTTGTGCCTGGCGGTCGCTCTCTGCCTTTTTGCCCCGGCACCGGCGACGACACAGGTTGCAATCACTTTGGTGCCGAAACGGGACATGAAATTCGGTGAATTCGCCGCCTCGGTGGACGGCGGTGGGACAGTCGTGCTCAACGCAGCCGCCGACAGCGTGACTTGGTCGGGCGCGATCACCCCCTTCGGCGGAACGGTTCGGCGCGCGCGGTTTCAGATCATCGGCGAACCGAAAGCCTACGTCATTGTCACGCTGCCGTCCTCGATCACCATCCGCAAAGGGACGTCGAGCCATTACATGACCGTCAACAACTTCACGATGGACAAGACCAATCCGGTGCGGTTGAACAACGCCGGCAAGAAGACGATCAACATCGGCGCGACACTGACGATCGGTACCGATCAGCGTCAGGGCAACTACAATGACGACAACAGTTTCACCTACGTGGTGAACTATCTTTAACTGATTTCGGCTTCGCCGGTCGGACTCCGGCTTGAGGCCTGGCTCTTCAGGGCGTGAGCGCCAATCGGCTGCCAGCCCGCAACCGACCCTCCAGAAGCCGTTCGGCTTTAGGAGATACGGCTGTCTTTCGGTAGCCGCATTGTACACCTGAACAATAAACGCAGCGCGGATGTATCCGTAATCCGCGCGGCGCACAGCTATCACGGATGGGGCACGGGACCCCGACCGCTGTGTGCGAAAGGAATAAATTTGGATGAAACGCCGATGCGACTTTGGACGCTATTGGGTACGACGCCCGGTCTGGTTTGTCGTTGCCCTCTTATTGATCATTCCTGCACCTGCAACGACACAGGTCGCGATATCGTTGGAAACCCTTCGGGATATGAAATTCGGTGAAATTGCGGCATCGATTGATGGCGGCGGCACTGTAGTCGTCAGCCCTGATAGCGACTCCGTTACCATTTCAGGCGAATTGACCGGTTTCGGCGGAACTGTTCGGCGCGCGCGCATCAGGATCACTGGAGAACCCCGTGCCTACGTCATCGTCACCCTGCCGTCATCCATCACCATTCGACGAGGTACGTCCAGCAACTATATGACGATCAACAACTTCACGATGGACGTCACCAATCCCGTGCGCCTTAACAATTCCGGCAAGAAAACCATAAACATCGGCGCCACGTTGCATGTCGGAACCGACCAGAAAAGCGGAAACTATAATGACGAGAATAGTTTCACCTATTTCGTCGAATACCTATAACGGGTTGGAGCAATCTGGCGCCTACATCGCCCCATTCAACATCTTCGCCACCACACGTATGCAGATCGTCGAACCCATGTCCCAAGACGGGGGCAACGGCGCTTCCTGAGTAAAAAGTGTGACCTGCCCGAATGGCGCGAACTTGCCCGCCCCCCAAAAAAACATGTCAGAAACCTCTGAAAGGAGCTCAAATTCTATGCGTACTGAACTGGTGCCGGGTCAGCGCGCGTGCCTTGCGGTGACCATTGCCGCGACCCTGTTGTCGACATTCATACCGACGCCGGCGACAACGCAGGCTGCGGTCAGCCTCGACGTCAGGCGCGAAATGCACTTCGGAGAGTTCGCCGCGTCCGTCGATGGTTCGGGTACGGTCGTTTTAAGTCCGAACGGCGATACGGTCAGTGCGTCCGGCCCTGTTATCCTGTTCAGCAGCAAGGATGTCCAGCGGGCGCGCATCAAGATCGTGGGGGATAAGAAAACCTACGTGATCGTGTCTTTACCGTCGTCGATCACCATCAAAAGCAGCGCGTCCAATCAAACGATGACGGTCAGCAATTTCACGATGGACGTATCGAATCCGGTTTATCTGGGCAATAACGGTCAGAAAATCATTAACATCGGCGCGACACTGACCATCGGCACGAACCAACAAGCCGGCAGTTACACCACCAACAACAGCTTCACGTTCGTCGTGGAATACCTGTAGGCGCGGGCCGCGTCAGGGTAGAACCGTGGCGCCTTCGGCGAGCAGCTTACCGCCCTCGTCAGCGATTTCCTTATATTCGACCTTGAGCGAATTGCCGGACAGCTTGACCCCGTCGGGGACCCGAAGCGTCATCTCGACCGTGCGGCTGTCGTTCGGCGTGTAAACGGCGAGCCGGAAAATCTGCGACACGACATAATCCTTGCCGCCCGCGCTCAACGTCGCCGTCAAATCACCATAGGAAGACCGGTTGCCGGTACGGTTCAGCTTGAAGCGTACTTTGGGCAGAGGTTCCTGCTCGCTCGCCGGGACGAAAGCGAGATCACTCAGCGACATCGCATACTCGACCTTGCCGTGGCGCACGATGATCGGCACCGCGATCCCGAAGACGGGAATCAGCCTAACGGCGGCACCGGCCCCCGTATTTTCGACACTTTGGCCCGACAGATCGGGGACGGCGCGCATCATCATATGAGAACGGTATTCACCATCCGCCAGATCCTTGGGTTTGCGCAGCAACAGGCGGATCGCCTGCGACGCACCAGGCTCCAAAGTCACCTGCCGAGGAGAATAACGGAACAGGTCGTCGGCAAACTGCTGTCCGTCGACCGGCTTGGCGACCTCTTTCATGGCGCCGTTTTCGTCCATATACATGTTGACCACGGTGATCCGGTAGGTCGCGGTCGTCGACCCTTTGTTGACCAGCCCAAGTTGAGCCGAGCGGGTTCGCCCTTCGAGCACGACACGCGTCGGCGAAACCACCAGGTCACCCGCACCCTGCGCCTTGACCGGCTGAGAGGCACATGCCGCCATCACGGCCAGCGCCACGGTGAACATGCCTTGCAGAAGCCTGGGACGAACGTTTTCCCGATTTCGCAACATTGGCTCTGCCCCCCTTTTTATCATGATAGATGAACGCGTCCGGCGACGCGGCAAGCCTTAGTTGTAGGTCACGTCGATATTTACAATTGGCGAGCGCTGCGTAAAGGCTGATGAGACAGCCGCTTGCGGGTTTGTCTGCTCGCCGCCGCTGCCGGTGTCGTTGCCTCCGACAGCAGCGCCGACGCTGAAAGTGCCGGAGCCGTTACTGCCAAGCGCGGGCGTGGTGCCGGCGCTGTGTTGGAAATTGCTGAGGTTCACGACCCGGCCACCATCGGAATAGCTGGTATTCCCAGGCAGGATCACGTTGAAGGTCTGGTTCGGTCCACCGGCGACCGCGACGGCGGACGCGCCCCCTAATGAGACCGGCGCGGCGCCGCGTGACGCAAAGGCGCGCGCTGCCTGGCTGGGCGTAACCGAGGTCCCGCTGTCCGAACCCGTGCCCGTTGATCCGGTTGTGGATGATGCTGCCGCCGGCGCCGGAGAACCATATCCGACGTTGGATGTGGTGCTGATCGGTACGGTCGGAATCGATGTCGATGTGGACGTCGTCGTCGTGGGTGCTGCGGCCGGCGGCGTGGCAAGCCCCACACTCGCCCGGGCCTGAACGGTTACCGAAATCGTGGCGCTTTCCTTGGTCACGCCGGCCTGAAGATTGCCCGCAGTAAAGATCACGGCCCCCGTGAAAAGAGCAGCCGCGCACGTTGACTTAAAAAATCTGACCGGTGATTTGATCACCACAACACCTTCGTTCCATTCACGTCGAGAATACATGAATTCGGTAACAGGGCCAATAAAATACACCCTGCTCAAACGCTAAATGCAATTGCCGAACAAGGCGTTAACAAGGTTCAGCCGCCCTTAAACAAAAAGCCGCCGACGCGTAATTTCGCCGGCGGCCTTTCTCGTTCGTTCGCCCGGGCGTACCCGGCAAACACATGATCAGTTGTAAATAACCGTCACGTTGAAGCTGCCCGAATAGGAGCCGGCGGTCTGGCTGGCGCCAACGGCGAGGTCAGCACCCACGTCAATCGTGAAGTTACCGGAACCGTCGAGAGTCTGCGTGCCGGCTTCCGCCTGGCTGAGATCCGCACTCATCGAAAAACCGGATGCCGCACCACTACCGTTCAAGGTCGCGGTCGTCGGGATCGTGACGGAAATCGACTGGTTGGAGGCGCCGCTGACAAGGAACGAAGCCTGCGACGGCGTGGCACCCGAGAGA
This sequence comes from Rhodospirillales bacterium, assembly GCA_017644185.1. GTDB lineage: Bacteria > Pseudomonadota > Alphaproteobacteria > Rhodospirillales > Casp-alpha2 > UBA4479. The sequence goes on along the minus strand of JAEPMA010000001.1, from coordinate 255,943 downwards.
AGTTCAACGTTGGCATCGCCGCTACGCGCACCGGCATCGGAAATCGTCACCGTACCCGGGGAAGCGGTCGGCGAGATCAGGCCGAACTCAAGGTCGGACTGTTTGGTGACGGTAACGGCGGCGGCGATGGTGGCCGAGGCCGTGGCGGAATCGCTGGCCGCTTTGACCGAGGCCGGGGCGGCGACAACGGCAACCAGCGCGGCTGCCATAAGGATGTTTCTGGTTTTCATTTCGCAGTTCCTTTGCTCAGTCCCGGCACGACCGGGGAAATAAATATCCAAAAGAATGAGTGAATTGGCGTTCTCTCACGTATCGGGAGACTGTTTACGGCCGATAGCTGACATCAACATGACAGAATCAAAAAAATTGATGTTTTTCAGAACCTTACAGAAACCTGACAAACACCCCAAAACCGCTTAAGCGGCCCTTAACCAAACCGGGGGCAATCTGATCGCGTCATTCTCCGACGGCGCAAGTCTCTCCGGTCCAACGGAAATATTTGCGTTCGGGAGACGCGCCCTTTCGAGGGCCCGTGTCGACCTCCCGGCGGCGGCGGATGGCGAACGTTGTGCACCAGTCGACGAACATGATGGGAGTTCGTTTGGGGTTGCAAAGAGAGCGCGTGCCGCATTGCGGCGTGGTGGTGACACCGCGCCGGCGGCGCATGTCAGAGATCGCAGACGCCCGGCATTTGCCGGACCGCCTGCGCATATCCGAAACCTACCCGGATAGAACGGTCTCCGGACCTGTCGTGCTGGCCGCAATGTTCTTCATTGCGGCGGTTCTCCTTGCACCTGCTCCCAGCCTGGCCAAGTCCGTGAAGTACACGTCCGATCTGAACGTGTCCTCATATATTGCCCAGGTTCCCGAAGCCGACCCCCCCTTCAAGGCTGCCAAGCGCAGCGACGAAGAACTGCTGATCCTGCAGATGACGCTTGGTAAGCTGATTCTGCGGGACGCAGTGTTCGGCTATCCTAAGCAGGGGAGTCTTATCCTGCCGTTGACTGAGGTCGTTGATGCGTTGGAGTTTCCCATCACTGTCGACGCTGATAACGGCCGTGCACAAGGCTGGTTCCTGAGCGAAAGCCGATTGTTCTCGCTCGATCTGGCCGCCGGCAAAGTGGTGATCGCCGGGGAGGTCCGCCCCGTCGATCCCGCTTTCGTCGAACAACTTCCCGACGATATCTACGTCGATGTCCGCACGCTCGCGACCTGGTTCCCGGTCGACTTCAATTATGACATCCCGAACCTGATTCTGAATATCGAACCCAGGGAAGCTTTGCCGATCCAGACCCGCCTCGAGCGAGAGCAGCGCCGTCAGCGCATCTTCGCGCAACGGCGTGGCGGGGACGGTAAGCAGCTTCCGAAACTCGAGGTCCCTTACCAGTGGATTTCCTGGCCGGTATCGGACACGACACTCGACTTCACCGTGACTTCCAGCGACGAGGGACCAACCTTGTCGCGCAGCTACACGACCCTGGCGACTGCAGATATCGCCAAGCTCAACGCCGATTTCTTTATTTCCGGCAACCAGGACGAACAGATCAACGTGGCCCGCGTCAAACTCGGCCGTCAGCGGGCTGAAGGCGGACTGCTGGGGAAACTCGACGCAACGAAGTTCGCCGTCGGCGACGTATACGGGCCGCAGATCGCACACATGACCCGCACCAAAGTTGGTCGCGGCTTCACCATCTCGAATGCGCCGATCGGTGACGAACGCGAGTTCGACCGGATTACACTGCAAGGCGACCTGCAACTCGGTTGGGAAGTCGAACTCTATCGGAACGAAGTGCTGCTAGATTTCCGTCAGTCTCAAGACGACGGCCGCTACCTGTTCGAGGATGTCCCTCTACTGTTTGGCGTCAACGTTCTGAAGTTGATATTTTACGGGCCGCAAGGGCAGGTCCGTGAGGAAGTTCAGCAGATCCGGGTCGGTCCAGACCAGATCAAGCCGGGCGGACACACCTACGGCGTCAGCTTCAACCAGCAAGACCGTCTCACCCTCACCGGCGATGATGATGACGACAACACAGACGGCTTCCAGGGCAAGTCACGCTACACCGCACAATACAAGTACGGCGTCAGCAAGAACCTCTCCATCGGCGCCAATCTGGCCAGCATTCCGTTCGAAGGCGGACACAATGTCTACCTCGGCAGCAACGTCGTGACTTCATTGGGCCCGGTTTATCTGCGGACCGATATCACCAAGGATGTGGCGGGGGGCTGGGCCGGCACGGTCTCGGGACAGACGCAGCTTTTCGGTGTCAGTGTTTTGGGCGAGCACACGATCCTGAACGATTTCCTGAGCGAAGAGTACGACAACGAGACCGACCCCCTGACGTCGGAATCCCGACTCCGTCTCGACGGCGCGATCCGGTCGGACTTCCTGCCGCAGATTCCTTATGCCTTCAACGTCAGCCATGAGAACGCCGTGTCCGGCGACAAGACGACGACGTTCCAGAACAGGCTGTCGACGGCGGTCGGGCGCGCGTCGGTTTCCAACACGCTCAATCTGACCCTCAACGATCCGGCGGAGACCGCCGACACCGAAACCGCCAGCGGCACCTTCCAGCTTGGCGGTTCGATCGGCGATGTCCGCACCCGTGGGCAGATCGGTTATAACGTCCTGCCAGAATTCGCGGTTTCCACGGTCGCACTGTCCGGCGACTGGAAAGTGACTCCCAAGCTCAATGCCCGCGCCGGCATCACAAAAGAACTGACCGGGACGCAACTCACCAGCTACACCGCCGGCTTGAACTCCGACTTCGACATCGTCGCTGCCGGTATCGAAGGGCAGTACGACGACGCCGGCGACTACTCCGCCAAGCTCAAGCTGACCTATTCCTGGGGCAAGGATGCCGCCGACGGGGGCTTACGTGTCGCCTCCAAAGCAACCGCCGAGCGCGGCACCATGACGGCCATGGTGTTCCGCGACCTGGACGGCGACGGGACGTTCACCGAAGGGGTCGACGAACCTCTCAAGGACGTCGGATTCAAGTCGGGCAGAACCCGGTTGAAACAGAAAACCAACAACGAGGGCCGTGCCTTCATCACGTCGCTGGACACATATGAACCCGTCAATTTCGAGATCGATCAGGCAACCCTGATCGACCCATACTGGACCGCCACGCCCGATGGCGTTGAAGTGACATTGCGTCCGGGTGTGCCCGGACACGTCGACTTCGCCGTCGTCACGACCGGGGAAATCGACGGCATCGTCTATCAGAACGACGGTCAGTGGTCGAAACCGGTCAAGGATGTGATCATCCAACTGCTCGACAAGGACGGGGACATCGTTCGCGAGGTGCAATCCCAGTATGACGGCTTCTATCTCGTCGAGTTCATCCGCCCGGGCACCTACACCCTCAGGGTCGATCCCGAACAGCTCACACGCCTTGAACTTCCGGATGTCGCACCGCGCACCGTCGAGATCGGGCAGGATGGGACGGTCCTGAACGGCGAGGATTTCGTTATCGGGGAAGCCGCTGGCGGCAAACTCGAAGCCCGTGTCCTGCTCGCGTCATTCAACTCGGTCGACGACGCCCGGAAAGCTTGGGAAGAAATCCGGAGCGCTCTGCCGGATGTCTTCGAGGACATCATCGCCGAGTTCCCGGAGACCCCGGCAACCAACGAAAAAGCGTCCTTTGTCGACCTTTACGCTCTCCCATTCCCGAGCCGCGAGGCGGCTGAGGATGCATGCATCGAACTTCGCGCCCAATTCGGCGACACATACTGCAACCCGCTCGATATCTCGATCAAGTAGCCCGCCTCAGCCGCGCGCAGCACGGGCTTGTCGGGTCCGTATGCGCTCGCGGTTCAGGATGTAAAGGCCGCTCAAGATGACGATCGCCGCACCGATAAGTGTCGCCACGCCCGGCAATTCACCAAACAACAAATATCCAAACAGCACCGCCCACAACACGTTGGCGTACTTAAACGGAGAGACTAAAGCCGCTTCGCCAAGCCGGAACGATTCAATGATCAGGTAGTGGGCCAGTCCGACGAGCAGGCCGCTGCCGGCCAGGTACTTCAGATGTCGCCATTCTACGGGTGCCCAGTCTGTAAAGAACCAGGACATGAACCCGGCGCCGACGACAGCCGTCGTCGTCACGAACAGCACCGCAACGGTGGTTTCGTGCGCGGCCATTTTACGGGTGATGATGTCACGCATCCCACCCAGGAACGAGGCGACCAACGGAAACACCGCATACCACTGAAACGCGCCCGTACCGGGTTGCACGATGACGAGCACCCCCATGAAGCCGACGAGCACCGCAGCCCAACGTCGCCAGCCGACGACTTCGGATAGCATGACCGGCGCCAACATGGTTACGAACAGCGGCCCCGCGAATGCAATCGCGATCGCATTGGCGAGCGGCAGATATATCAAACCGGTAACGAAGCAGAATGAACTGCCGACAACGCAGAAGGCGCGCAGACCCTGCCCCTTCCAACTTCTGACTTGCCAGGCGGTATGAATGCCCCCCGCACGGATGGCAAACATCGCCACCACCATGTAGATGAACACGCCCCGCAGCGCCAACACCTGCCCCGCCGGAAGATCGGCGGTCAGCGTCTTAACGAAGCCGTCGTTGAGCGTCAGCACGGCGCCACCCGCAAGCGCCAGCAGGATCGCTTTTCCCGGCGCGTCGGTGTCGCGCGCACCCCCGACGGTCGGCGTCGGGTCGGCCGGATGACCCAAGGGATTCTTTCTCATCCGTACAGCATCGCGACGATAAAGACGGCGGCGGCGATTCCGGCAAAGTCGGCGGTGAGCGCAGGGATCAAAGCGTATCGGAGACGCCTGATTTGTACGGCGCCGAAATAAACGGCGATGACATAGAACGTCGTCTCGGTCGATCCCTGGAACGTCGAGACGAGATAACCTGTGTAGCTATCCGGCCCCACAGCGGGGTCGTTGATGATCGATGCCAGAATACCGTAGGCACCGGACCCCGACAGCGGCCTCAGCAACGCCATCGGCAAAGCGTCGGCCGGCAATCCGACCAGCTCCGTCACCGCCCCCAACGGCGTGATCAGCAATTCCAATGCACCGGAATTCCGGAACATGGAGACGGCGACCAGGATCGCCACGAGATACGGAATAATCCTGAGTGCGACGTTGAAGCCGTCCTTGGCACCGTCGACGAAGCATTCGTAAACCGGGACCCGCCTCCAGACTCCAAGTCCGAGAAAGCCGATCATCAAACCGGGAATAATCCACGGCGCGAATGCGCGTCCGTAAAAAATGGTCAACGGCACCAGCGCCAGCACTGTCCCAAGCACCAGCCCGGAAACCCAAACCGGATAGCCTTGCGCCGGTGGAGGCGGCAAATCCTCGTCCCCTTCATGTTCGACCGCGACGGCGCCGGCGCTGACGGTGGGCGGCGCGCTCGACGCGAACATCCTGGCGCAGAACTTGGCACTAAAGATGGCAACGGTGGTCGAAACGAGGGTGGCGAAAAGTGTGGTTGGCACGATCCCGGCGGGATCGGCGGAACCGGCCGCCGCCCGAAGCGCGATCACCCCGGTCGGCAATAACGTAACGCTCGACGTGTTGATGGCGAGGAACAGGATCATGGCGTCCGTCGCCTTGCCCTTCTCGCCATTCAGCGTGTCGAGATGCTCCATGGCGCGGATGCCGAACGGCGTCGCCGCATTGCCGAGCCCGAGGACATTCGCCGACAGGTTCATGATGATCGCGCCCATCGCCGGATGGTCTGGGGGCACCGCCGGGAACAGTCTAAGCATCAACGGCTGCAACGTGCGCGCCACGACCATCAACAGTCCGGCGCGCTCGGCCACCTTCATCAACCCCAGGAACAGTGACATGACGCCGACCAGTCCGATCGCGAGCGTAACCGCATCACCCGCGGTGCCGATCATGGCCTTTCCAAGGGCCGCCATCGGTGCGTCGATGTCAGCGCCATCAGGTGCAGTGAAAGTCACCTGCCGATAGGCAGCCACGACAAATGCTATGGCGACAATGGCAAAGAAGATGCCGTTCAAGAGAATGTTCCGCCGTTTGATCCCGCCGGACCCTGAATATCCAAGGTCCGCTCCCACCGATCATCGTCGCGTAATCGCCGCCCGCTGGCAATGTCCTATGGTGAGGGTCAATCCTTGATAAGGTCGGGACGGTCCGTGAAAACCGACGATACGCCCCATCCACGCAACGTTTCAGCGCGTGCCGGGTCGTTTACAGTATAGATGCGAAGCGGTAGTCCGGCCCTTCTGATCTCTTGGACCATCATTTCGTTGACGTGACGATTCGATGCATGCACCGCCGTGCAATCGAGTTCTTCAACCAAACGCTTCCAGTCGTTGGGCAACCTTCCGAACAGCATCGCCCGTTCAATCCCCGGCAGCATATCACGTGCCACGGCCATTGCTTCGGCGTCGAAGCTTGAGATCACCGGTCCCGGGACACTATCCGGCCACGCCTCCGAAATAAGACGGCAGGTGATTTCCGCCGTCTTTTGCGCATCCCCCGGATTCGGCTTGATTTCCACATTCGCGCCGATCCCTTCTGTCGCCAGCATTTGCATCGCCTCAGGAAATGTCGGGATGCGGGTGCCGGCGAACGAGGCACCGAACCAGGCGCCTGCTTCCAGCTTCCGGATGCGGTCGAAATCAAACCCGCCGACCGGTCCATTCCCGCTCGACGTTCTTTGCAGCGTGTCGTCATGGAACAGAATCGCCACGCCATCCCGGCTCAGCTTAACGTCGAACTCAACCCACGTGGCCCCTTCCCGCCGTGCGCGGCGCAGACTGACGAGGGTGTTCTCCGGTGCTAATCCTGCGGCGCCGCGGTGACCGATAACGAACGGAACGTCCGGGTTCGAACGTGTCATATTAGTCGGGCTCCCGCCCCTCAACACAAAATTCCTGTAATTCAGGTTGCCCCGGACGCGGCAACCGATCAACCTATGTGTGTTAAACAACTTCGCACCGGGAGGGACAACCTAATGTCCGACAAGACCCTCGATCAGCGGGCACTCGAATACCACCGGCAGGCGCCTGCCGGGAAACTGCAGATTCAACCGACCAAACCACTGGCCACGCAGCGCGACCTGGCACTCGCCTACTCGCCGGGCGTCGCCGCAGCGTGCACCGCGATCGTCGAAGATCCGATGGAATCCTATCAGCTGACCAACCGCGCCAATCTGGTGGCGGTGATCACCAACGGCACCGCCGTGCTGGGCCTGGGCCCGATCGGCGCGGAAGCGTCGAAACCAGTGATGGAAGGCAAGGCCGTCCTCTTCAAGAAGTTCGCCAACATCGACTGCTTCGACATTGAAGTGAATGAACGCGATCCAATGAAGTTGGTCGAGGTCATCGCCCCTCTCGAGCCGACATTCGGCGCCATCAACCTGGAAGACATCCGCGCACCGGAGTGCTTCATCGTCGAACAGGAACTCCGCAAACGGATGAACATTCCGGTGTTCCATGACGATCAGCACGGCACCGCCATCGTCTGCGCGGCTGCAATCCTCAACGGACTTAGACTGCAAAACAAAGAATTCGAGGACATCAAGCTGGTTTCCACGGGCGGCGGCGCGGCGGGGATCGCGTGCCTCGATCTGCTTTGCTCGATGGGCGTCAAACGCGAGAACATCTGGCTCGTCGATCATATCGGCCTTGTTTACGAAGGCCGCGAAGACGAGATGAACGAACGCAAGGGGGGCTATGCGCAGAAAACCGATCTGCGCACGCTGGACGATGCGATCGACGGCGCCGATGTCTTCCTGGGGTTGTCGGCGGCGGGCATTCTCACGCCCGAGATGGTCAAGAAGATGGACGACCATCCGTTTATCCTGGCGCTCGCCAATCCGAACCCGGAAATCGACCCGGACACGGCGAAAATGGCGAACCCCAACGTCATCATGGCGACCGGGCGGTCCGATTATCCGAACCAGGTCAACAACGTGCTTTGCTTCCCGTTCATTTTCCGGGGCGCGCTCGATTGCGGCGCGACCGACGTGAACGAGGAAATGAAACAGGCCGCCGTCAAGGCGATCGCCGACCTGGCAATGGCCGAAAGTTCAGAACGGGTTGCGGATGCGTATTCCGGAGAGCGATTGGTGTTCGGCCCCGAATATCTGATCCCGAAACCGTTCGACCCGCGCCTCATTTCCGAGATCGCGCCCGCCGTCGCCAAGGCGGCGATGGACACGGGAGTCGCGACACGTCCGATCGAAGACTTCGATGCTTATCGTGAGAAACTCGCAGGCTTTGTGTTCCGCTCGGGCATGTTGATGAAGCCGATCCTGGAGCGCGCTAGAACCGAGCCCAAACGGATCATCTTCGCCGAGGGCGAGGACGAACGCGTGCTGCGCGCCGTACAGGCCCTGATCGACGACCGTATCGCGCGGCCGCATCTGGTCGGCCGCCCCGACGTCATCGCGCGGCGGATTGAACGGCTTGGGCTCCGGATTCAGCCGGAGATCCATTTCGGCATCACCAATCCGCATGACGACCCACGTTACGAAGAGTACTGGAGCCAATATCATGAACTCGTCGACCGCAAGGGTGTGACCATCGACGAGGCCAAAACCATCATTCGCACCAACACCACTGCTATCGCCGCCATGGCGCTGCGCCGCGGTGAAGCGGACGCGATGATCTGCGGCACTTATGGCCAATACGAATGGCATCTGAAATACGTGCTCGACATCGTCGGACGCAGACCCGGCGCGAAGGATGTCAGTGCGTTGAGCGCCCTCATCCTCAGCAAGGGGACGTATTTCCTCTGCGACACCCACGTCACCCCTGACCCGTCACCCGAGGAAATCGCCGAAATGACGGAACTCGGCGCGGAAACGGTGAAACGATTTGGGATGACGCCAAAGGTTGCGCTGCTGTCGCATTCCAACTTCGGTAGCGGGAAATGCCCTTCAGCCGACAAGATGCGCGCTGCGATGGCATTGCTGATGGAAAAAGACCTCGACTTCGAGGTCGAAGGCGAAATGAAGGGGGACACCGCCCTCGACGAGCAACTTCGCAAACGCATCTTCCCACATGCCCGGCTTAGCGGCGCCGCCAACATGCTGGTGTTTCCCAACATCGACGCCGCCAACACATCGTTTAACCTGTTGAAAATGCTGGGGGATGGCCTGTCGGTCGGGCCGATTCTGGTCGGCGCGGCACGGCCCGCACATATTCTGTCGCCGGCGGTCACGTCGCGCGGCATCTATAATATGAGTGCGGTCGCCGTCCTCGACGCGCAGAACGAAAGTGCATAACCGGACCCCGTTGTTAACGATTCAATAAAATGTGTTTGGTTAAAGTCCCTTAGACGAAATATAGTGGGTTTCGTGGGATTCGCGGCCGTTTTGTGCCGCCAATTCGATGATTAGGGAAATACGCGCCTCCGCATCGACGGCGTGACGGGACGGGGAACCGATGCATCAACCTTTTTTTCGCCGTAGCCGGTTGCTGCTACGCCCCCTACGTGCAACATTCGCGCTAGGACGTGTAAATGGCACAACCATTCAACAACCGGCAATCAAATCGGCGAGCATAACGCCGGACTTGTCAGGGTGCGGGGGCTAACGGCAGGGATGCGGCAGACAACCGTCATCGTACTGGTCGTCACACTTGCTTTTGCAGGGATCGATACCGCGCGCGCAGCTCAAGAGGACGATGCACCGGGGTTTCGCAACCCGATCGAGTGGTTGCTGAGCGATATCGGTAAATTGCTCTCAAACGCCGTTTCGAAGAAGCCGCAGACGCCAACAGAGCAAGCCAAACAGGCGGACCCAGTTCCCGAGCCGAAGCCCGATGCTGAGCCGGTCTCCGAACCGGCACCTATCGGTTCCGCCACAAAAGACGACACACAGGCCACCGCAGCCGAGGAAAAGTCATCCGGTTTTCGCAACCCGATCAGCTGGCTGTTCAGCGACCTTGCCCGGATATTCCAACCCGATCTCGAGATCGAAAAGTCGCCTCAGCTTACCAGCGACCCGACAGCACCGGGTCCTACACCTGAGACGAAAGCGGTGGAAGCGGCGGCACCGGCAACCCCCGAGATCGCAGCGGAGGCCGCGGTCGAGACCGAGCCGGCCGAAGTCCGCGACTCAGATAAACAGCCTAAAAACCCGATCAGTTGGCTGTTCCGCGACTTAGCGCGCCTGCTTTCCCCCGACAGCAAAACGTCCGATGCTACCGTGGCGGACGCACCGGCGCCGGCCAATCCAGAACCCGAGACCGCCATTACGACGGCGGCTGTCAGCGCCGATACCGTCGCAGCAGCGGCCGCGGCAATGGAAGCACCCACGGCAAAGAATGAATCACCCGCACCGATCGCCCAGCATGCGATAGCGGACGTCGAGATTGAGGTCGGCCCCTGGGTTCCCCGTCCGGCCGACGATCCGTTCGATCCGAGCAACAGTCTTTTCACCACCGATGCGAGGCCCTTGCTGCCAGTCCCAGCACCGGTAACACCTTCCGCTCCGGCGCCCGCGGTTGAGACCGCGGACGTCAGCGAACACTCCGCGCCCGGGACCACGTCGGAAATTCGCGAACGTCCCCCCTACCGCCCGTTACGCCGGAATCACGCCGCCCTTGGCCATGAACACAAGGCCGTCGCACCGGACCGGCAGGACTTGTCGATTGTTGATCGCGTGCTTGAAAGCCTGTTCGGTATCGATGAGCCGGTCGAAGCGGAAGAGACGCTCGCCAATAAGATTTCCGACCGCATCGTCCCGGAAGAGAAACTCGACCTGGGCTACACCGCGCCGGACGCGCCGATCCCCGACCAAGAGTTGACCCGCCTAGAAAACGGACCGCTTGCGACTATCGATCTCTACATGGGCAAGGACAGCGTCATCGGCGCCCCCTATGACAACAACACCTTCAAGAAAGAAGCCTGCATCGAACGCGCCCTTCATGGCAGTGTGTTCTGCCTCATAGCGCTTAACTGGCCGACCGAAATCGCATCAAGCTTCAACGCCGACACAGCCTTCGTACTTCCTGGCGAAGGCGTGGTTCGCTTCGAGAACGGCAACGTCAGCCGGGTCTATTCGGTTTTCAACGCATCCGACTTCACCAAGATCGTGAAGTACATGCAGCATCACTTCGGCCCCCCACAGGAACGCGAGGTCGGATGGATGCATATGCTGGAAGCGCCGCAAATGCCGAACACCACGTTCCGCTGGAAAGCGGTCAGCGCCGATAGGCGTGACACCATCATCCTCGAAGTGCGCAACTTCGACGACCTGCGCCGCTCGTTCGCGGATATGGAACACGGCATGGTCCGCCTCTACCGCCTGGGCTCGCGGCCGATCTTCAAGCATATCTCGACCATGGATCTGATGTTGATGCAGCGCCGACGCGTTGCGAACGCACCGGTCGACATCAACACCCCCCCGAAACAGCAATAATGCCGCTGCGTTTTTACAACAGATGATCACGGTCGGATTCCAACTGGTCGCCATCGATCCGTCCTCCTTCCGGGGACTGGGTCGTGACGGTATCGGCGAGATACCACTGAAAGATGACGGCTCGCTTGCGGATGCCCTGACGATGATCGGTATGGACGCCAAAACCGGCTTCACGACGATGGTCAACGGCGAACCGGTTCATCCCGACAATCGCGCGGAGGCCACCCTCAACGACGGCGACCAGGTGGTGATCTTCCCGACCGCCTGAACGCGGACAAAAAAAAGGCGTGATGCGAACACCACGCCTGAGTTTACTTAGGGAAGATTGGTAATATATGCCCCAGAACGCTAACCGGCCAGTGCATCCTTCGGAGAAATGTAATTGTATCCAAGATCGTTGGCGACAGCCTGCTCCGTAACCTCGCCCAAATAGACGTTCAGTCCGTTCAGGAAATGCTCACTCGACAAAAGCGCGTCCTTGAAGCCCCGATCCGCCAGCATCAGCGTGTAGGGCAACGTCGCATTATTGAGCGCATGGGTCGAAGTGCGGGGGACAGCACCCGGCATGTTGGCGACGCAGTAATGCACGACATCATCAATAACGAACGTCGGTTCGGCGTGCGTCGTCGGCTTCGACGTTTCGAAACAACCGCCCTGATCGATGGCCACGTCGACAAGGACCGAGCCCTGCTTCATCCCACGCACCATCTCGGCCGTGACGAGCTTGGGTGCGGCAGCACCCTTCACCAACACCGCGCCGATAACGAGGTCGGCCGACAGGACGTGGCTCTCAAGCGTGGCCTTGGTTGAGTAAATGGTGTTGAGAACCGGGCCGAACCTCTCCGCCAGATGGTTGAGGACGTCGAGATTGCGGTCGAGCACGGTCACGTCGGCACCCATGCCGATCGCCATCTGGATTGCATTCTCACCCACCACGCCCCCACCAATGACGACGACCTTGGCCGCCTGAACGCCCGGCACTCCCCCAATCAGGATGCCCTCGCCGCCCTGCGCGCGCTCGAGACAGTGCGCCCCTGCTTGAATCGACATGCGCCCCGCGACCTGCGACATCGGTGCCAGAAGCGGTAAACGCCCGTTGACGTCGGTCACGGTTTCGTAGGCGATGCAAATCGCGCCGCTATCGACCAAATCCTTGGTCTGTTCGGGGTCCGGCGCGAGGTGAAGGTAGGTAAACAGGATCTGTCCTTCGCGCAGCATCTTCCGCTCGACGGGCTGCGGTTCCTTTACTTTGACGATCATGTCCGCGCGTTCAAAAATCTCCGTGCCGGCGCCGACGACTTCAGCCCCCTGGGCGGCGTAATCATCGTCACTGCGGCCGATACCGACACCGCAATTGGTCTCGACGATCACCTTATGGCCGTGCTCGACCAACTCGCGCACACTGGTCGGCGTCAAGCCGACACGAAACTCGTTGTTCTTGATCTCTTTCGGAACCCCGACGAGCAACTCCGTATCCTCCCTATCATGCCCAGCGACGACCGCCTGGACGCGCGTTGCAATCTTCGGGAGATTGTACTGCCGGACATATCCGTGAGTCCTTGCGAAGATACGAGTACAAAGCCGTGGTTTTGAAATTTATTATTCATTTTTACATTAAATTTGAATAATATTCGACAAATGCTGGATCATATCGATTATTCCATTGTTTCCGCCCTGCAGGACGACGGTCGTATTTCGAACGTGCAGCTGGCCGAAAGAATTGGTCTTTCGCCATCCGCCTGCCTGCGCCGCGTACAGATTCTCGAAGATCGGGGGATCATCACAGGTTATGCGGCGATGATCGACGCCGCCGCGCTGGGGCGTTCGACGCACATCATCGTCGCCATCACTTTAGAACGCCAAAGCGAGGACTATCTGAGTCAGTTCGAACAGGCCGTCGCCGACTGCCCCGATGTGATGGAGTGCTATCTGATGGCCGGCGATGCGGACTACGTGCTGCGCCTACAGGCCCGTGACGCGGCGGATTACGAGCGCATCCACAAGGAGCACTTGTCCCGGCTGCCGGGTGTCGCCCGCATTCAATCCAGTTTCGCCCTACGACAAGTCGTCCGCCGGAACGGCATTCAACTCGACGCACACTAAGTCGTGAATATCTGCAGGCTGGTACTCTTGCCGCAAATAACCATATCCTGTGCATCAACATAAGGAGTGCCGCCATGTTCGGATTTTTACAGAAGCCGACCGACATCCCGAAACGCACCGAAGCCCTGCCGGGCCGCGCCGAAGCGATTCCGACGGCAACCCACCACGCCGTCAACGGCAACCCGCTGAAACCGCCGTTCCCGGAGGGGATGGAAACGGCGATGTTCGGTCTTGGATGTTTCTGGGGGGCGGAACGTATCTTCTGGAAACTCCCAGGCGTGTACGTCACAGCTGTCGGCTATGCCGCCGGGCTGACGCCGAACCCAACGTATCAAGAGGTTTGCACCGGACGTACAGGTCATAACGAAGTCGTGTTCGTCGTCTACGATCCGTCCAAGATCGCTTTCCGAACGCTGGTACAGACGTTTTGGGAGTCGCACGACCCGACACAGGGGATGCGCCAGGGCAACGATGTCGGCACGCAGTACAGGTCGGGTGTCTACGTCTACAACGACGAACAGCGCGCCATCGCCGAAGAAACCAAGAAGGCGTATCAAAAGGCGCTGAAATACTACAAGTACCCTGAGATCACGACCGAGATCATCGACGCGCCCGAGTTCTATTACGCCGAGGACTACCACCAACAGTATCTGCACAAGAACCCAGCGGGCTATTGCGGGCTCGGCGGCACCGGCGTGAGGTGCGATTAACGCCGATTGGCGCTCGACGGCAGGTCGTCGAGCTTCTTCATTCCCGGCGTCTCAAGCACACCCCGGTCGTCGAGCCAATCCGAGAAAAATCCAAGCGCATCGTCGCCCCAGAATACCTCACCTCCCGCGACGAAGCTCGGCACACCGAACACGTTTTCGGCGAGCGCCTGTTGCCCGTTCGCAATAAGCGTCTTCTTCACATCCGGGTCGGCGATCATCTCATCACCGTTGTCGATACCGCACGCGGCCTGGATCGCTTGCCAGCCCTTATCATTGTCGGGGAGATGCCCCTCCCCCCAGATTGCATGGAAGATATTCCCCACCGAGTCCGTTGTCGCCCCTAATGCGACGCAAAGGCGGAGCGCGCGGATCGGATTGAACGGGTGTGCATCGGGAAACGTAAACGGCACGCCCCGTTTCGCCGCCAGCCAGGTCACCATGCGATAGGTAAACAAGCGCTTCGACGGAATCTCGGCCGGTCCCTTCTGACCGTTGGCATTCAAAAGGCCGGCGAACAACACCGGCTTAAGCGACAGATCGCAGCGTCCCGCGACCTCATTCAATCTCAGGAACTGCAAATAGCTGAACGGCGATATAACGTCAAAATACCAGTGCGCGTGCATGACATGCCCTCCCATCGCGTGACCGGAGACAACCGGTTCCTGATCGACTATGGTGCAGACATGTTTGTGCTTGTCCATGGGGCGTATCACGGGGGGTGGTGCTGGGAACCGCTGATTGAGCGGCTAAAGGCGCGTGGGCACGATGCCGTCGCCCCCGATCTGCCGGGCCATGCGGCCAAGGACGGCTGGCTCGGTCAGCAGGAAATGGACAGCTATATCAATGCGATCGCCGATCTCGTCTCCAGCATGGAGACAGCACCTAAGCTGGTCGGACACTCGATGAGCGGCGCCGTCGTTTCCGGTGTCGCTGAGAAATGCCCCGACGCAGTGGAAAAGGTCATTTTCCTCGCCGCGTATATTCCCGCGAACGGTGAATGCCTCGCCGATCTCGCAAAGATCGATCCGGAATCGCACGCGCAAATGAATAAGGTCGACGTCAACGGCATCACCGCGGTCAGCATCAAACAGGGCAATCTCGGCGATGCGTTCTACAACGATGCCACGCCGGAGCAGCTCGCCTGGGCCGAGGACCGGATCAAGCTGCAGGCGGCACGGACGTTTCGGACTCCAGTCACCCTATCGACCGAGAACTTCGGGCGGGTCAAAAAAGCCGCCATTATCTGTAGCAAGGACCGGGCGATCTCGGTCGCGCACGAACGCTGGATGGCGGCGCGCGCGGGTTGCGATCCGATCATCGAACTCGACACCGGGCATTCACCATTCGTCACCGCACCCGATGCCCTCGCCGACGCGCTACTCGGCCTCTAGAAACTTTTTGTAGTCGGCGGCCAGATCTTTGACCGCAGCAGCGCGTAGCCGCTCGCCGATCTCGGCGGTCGCCAAGGTCGGGTCGGAACCGATCCGCCCATCCGGGAAGCGGCGGCGGTAGTCCTCGCAATCGTAGAAGCTGCCTTCCGGTGCGATTTCAGGTGAGAGCTTCGCCGCACTCGAAATCCGCTCACCATCTTCGGGATACCCGAAATACGTCAGCGAGACCTCACCCGCCGTCGCATGGCTGCCGTTGGCGTCACCGAACTCGGTCGCTTCGATCTCGTTTACGGACGGACATTGGAACCAGTTCCGAAGCACGCAACGAAGCCCGGCGCGGTTGTGCCTAGCCGTCCCAAGGCTACTTTCGGAATAGATCTCGTCGAACGCGGCCTTTACGGTCGCGATATTCCCACCATGACCATTGACGAAATAGAACCGGTCGAAACCGTGTCTGGCCAACGACGTGACCATATCCCCGATCACCGAAATCAAGGTCGATGGCCTTAACGTGATCGAGCCGGGAAACCCCAAATGATGCTGCGCCATGCCGACACTGATGGTGGGCGCGACAATCGCGTCGACCTCTTCGGCGAGCTTGTCAGCGACGATTTCCGGACACAACGCATCAGTGCCGATGAAGCCGGTCGGGCCGTGTTGCTCGGCGGAGCCGATCGGCATGATGATCCCGGTCGAACGTTTAAGATAGGTCTCGACTTCCTGCCAGGTCATCAGTTGCAAACGCATGCTGTTGTCTCCCTTTCAATTAATCGCCGGATTGTCGTCACCATAATTCATTCGTCCGTGAAGTCATGCAATAATGGGTGACCAAAACTGTCATATTCATGAGTTAAAACTGTCGCCATGAGCTTGAGATACGAAAAAGCGGACAACCTCCTCCAACTGGCGCTTGAGATGCAAGCCGCCAGACGCGGCCTATCGTTACAGGACATCCAGGAGCGTTTCAGCGTCGGGCGCCGGACGGCAATGCGCATGCGTGACGCGATCATGCGGAACTTCCCGCAGGCGCTGGAGGTCGACACCGGCGACAAATCGAAACGCTGGCGCATCCCGTCAGGTGTGCTCGACCGGATGGTATCGTTTTCTGCGGACGAGCTTGCGGATCTTGAGACCGCCATCCAGATGGTGAAGGGCGCCGGTCAGCCGGACCGGGCCGAACGGCTCGAAAACATGCGTGGTAAGTTACGCGCCCTGATCCCGCCCGACGTCGCCAGACGCACCGAACCCGACATCGACGCGCTTCTGGAAGCCGAAGGCTTCGCGATGCGGCCGGGGCCGCGCCCTCGTGTTCCGGGGGCCGTGATGATCGAACTCAGAGATGCGGTGAAGGCGTGCCTCAAGGCGGAGATCGATTACCGCAACCGGCGTAATGGCACGCTCAATACCCGGCTCGTGCACCCGTATGGATTTCTATTCGGGCATCGCAATTATCTCGTCGCTTATCACGAACATCCGAAAGCCAACAAGGTCGCGCTGTTCAGCCTGTCCAATATCGAAGGGGTCCGGTTGCTGGACGATTACTTCGTCCGCGAACCGGATTTCCGTCTGGCCGATTTCGCAGCGCGCTCATTCGGCGTCTATCAACAGGATCCATACGAAGTGATCTGGAAGTTCACGCCCGATGCCGCCAAAACGGCAGCCGAGTTCGAATTCCATCCGACGCAGGAAATGGAAACGGTGGAAGACGGCTCCCTGATCGTGCGCTTCCACGCCGCATCGGATTTGGAAATGGCGTGGCACTTGTATATGTGGGGCGACAAGGTCGAAGTGTTGGCGCCGGAAAGTTTGAAAGCAATGGTGGCGGACTTCCGCCCGTCGTGGCCGGCCCTGCCGTGACGCCGTGTTTTACGCGTCAGCCGACGCGGGTCGTGCGTTCGGGCGGGAAGGTGACGAAGACCTGAGTGCCTTTGTTTGGTGCGCTCTCGATCCTGAGTACACCACCATGCAATTCCACGAATTTTTTCGAAAGCGGTAACCCGAGACCGGTGCCCCCATGCGTCAGCTCCGGCCGGTTGCGTACCTGGCCGAACGGCTCCAGGGCACGCGGGATATCCTCGGCGGCGATCCCGACGCCGGTATCCGATACGACGATCTCAACACCACCGTCATCGCCGATCCGCGCCTTCACACCCACATCGCCGTCGTCAGGCGTGAACTTGATGGCGTTGGTCAACAGATTTACGAGTATTTGTTTCACTAATCGCTTGTCTGCCATGAGATGTGGGAAATCCTGGGGGATGTCGATGGCCGTCCAGTCCCGCTTGTCCTGGGTGCGGTTGTAGGCGAGCCGGAGCGCGGAACGGACGATGTCCGGAATATTCAACACCGACTCCTCAAGATCCGTCTCCCCCGCTTCGATCTTCGAGATATCGAGAATATCCGTGATCACGTCGAGAAGATGCTCGCCCGATACATTGATGTCGTTCACATATTCGATGTACTTGGGATTGAGCGTCCCGAAAATGCCTTCGAGCATGACCTCGGAAAGGCCGATGATCGAGTTCAACGGCGTCCGGAGTTCGTGACTCATGTTGGCGAGGAACTCGCTCTTGGCGCGGGATGCGCTTTCGGCGCGTTCCTTCGCTTCCTGTAGGGCGGTCTCGTTCTTACGCCGGTCCGTAATATCCATGGTCGTGGAGCCGAAGCCGATGATATTCCCCGCGCTGTCGCGCACTGGGAACTTGGTGACGATCACGTAGTGATCCTGTCCGTCAGCCAATTTCTTGGTTTCTTCGCGCCGGCGCACCTCACCGCTTGAAAGAACATCCGCTTCCATCATTTCGCGTATCTCAAGTTGTTCTTCGGCAATCGGCAGGGCTTCGCGCGCCGTAAGCCCGAGCACCTCCTCCACCGGGGTGCCGTACCATTCCTCGAATTTCTGATTGGCGAGAATGTAGCGGCCCGCCTGGTCACTGAGCGTGATCGGGATCGGCAGATTGTCGACGATCGTCTGCAGCAGAAGCCGTTCTTCCTTCTGCGCCTGGTCCGCGTGCCAGCGATTGATCTCGGCGCCGATGCGCTGGGAGACCAGACGGAAGAACGCGGTGTCCGTGTCGTCATGCTCCATCGGCTTGGTATCGGCGACGAACACATGCCCGACCCGTCTTCCGTCCGGAGATGTGAACGCTTCGGCGCGATAGCTCTCGACCCCCATCTCGATCAGATTGCTGTCTTCGGGGAACTGCGTGGCAAGACTGCTTTTGCAAAACACATGTGTATCGGCCGAGGCCGTCGCATAAACCGCTGCACAAGGGGTGCCGGCGAGCTTACAAACGTAAGGTTTGGCGAATTCGCCATCGTTAATGAAACAGACCATGTTGACACTATCGCCATCGGCGCCGATCTCGCCGACAGCCGCAAGCGAACAATCCATACCGAGCGTCAGCGCACGAAGCGCCGTTTGCAGGAACTCGGTTTGCGTTCCCGTGGCACCGGCCAGCATCGTCAGGGCGGAAAGCCGTGCCTGGGCTTTGGCTTCCAACTCCAACGAGCCGAAGTCGATCTGCTGGACATTTTCCATCGTCGCTGGGGCGCTTTTGCGCCTATCCCCCTTAAGCACCCCAAAATAATAGACGAAAGACATTCAATATTGAAGTTTATTGTCCAAACACCCGTGAGCCGCCGCAACGGAACAACACCTTCAACAACTGCGGTCACCTTCAACAACTGCGGTCACCTTCAACAACTGCGGTCACCTTCAACAAATAAATAAAGCCCGCCCGGAGACCAGAATCCCCGGACGGACTTCCTCGCGACCAGCTTACGACTTAGCTGGCTGCCACGATGTGCTTAAACCGGCCTAAACCGGGCGCATCCACATACGTGGCTCTGGAGATTGCCGTGTAACTGCAGGCAAACTCGGTAGGCGCCGGCGCGTCAGGTATTGTCGCCGGACATTTCCTTCTTGGCTTCATCGATGCTTTCAGAAAATTCATCGAGTGCCTCTTCAGTCGCCTCGGACAGGTCTTCCCAGTTTTCCTTGGCACCCGCCCTCATCTCGGCAAGCGCCGCAACCGCCTCCTGGCGCTCTTCCTTGACCTCGGCGACCAATTCATTCCAATTCTCTTTCACCTCTTCGGAAGCATCCTCGCTCACCGACGCGGCATCGCGCTGAACTTCATCCCACTTGCGGTCGAGCGTCTGCATCTGCTGTTCCGCCCATTTCGAGAAGTCGCTGCTTTCCATCTCAGACGCCTTGGAGCCCTCCGCCAACGCCGCACCCGCACCAATCATCAGGGCACCGCCGAGGCCGAGCGCCATCATGGCACGCGAGAGCTTGTGGGGGATATCTTGTCTGCTGCTAAACATGGTTTTCAATTTCCTTTCTTCGTTGAAGTCACGTTTCACTGCTCGAGCGAACGGATCGCATCGCGAACCGAACCGATCGAGGGTTGCCGGTCGCCCGGCATGTTCTCGCTCTCCGCAACCGACAAAAGTTCGGCATCCAGCTGCCACTGCTGCAGGATTTCCAGTTTCTGAGCCCGGCTGAGATCGTCAGCGTCGGCAACCGCGCCGGGGGTGTCGAAATATTTAGTCGGGTTCTTCTTCAGTTCTTCGAATTGCATTGCCGGCCTCCTTCTGACGGGGTGTACCGACCGGGACGTGCCCGGGTCGGATGCTTCAACCTTCATGGAGTCAACGCCGGCGAAACGAAAAGGTTCCAATTTTTATTACTTCATCATTAAAAATAACAGAATCATCTTATCATAATAATGAATGCCTACTTTTCGTCACATTTTAGGTTGTTACTAAATATTATTAATAATTAGCAATGCTTGCGGATTTTAAGGGCTCTTACCCTTGCTTATCGAATTTCAATCAATACCTGTTTCTAACGACTTTTATATTTTCCCGTGCATTCAACTATGGATGCCGCAAACGACTTGCGCCGGTTTTACGGTCGGGGAAATAGACTGGAGATATGACATGACGCATCGCGATCAGCTATGGAAACACCAGATTTCCATCCGGATTACCGACCACATCGGATTTCTTGAGAATTACGCCCGCTCGCTGACAACGACGCACGACCAGGCCGACGACCTGGTTCAGGACAGCCTCGTCCGGGCGCTTCGAAATATCGATAAATTCGAAGACGGCACCAATTTGCGCGCCTGGCTGACCACCATCGTACGCAACTTGCATATCGACGGCGCGCGCCGACGGCAGCGAAGGCCGGACACGATCCCGATCGACGATTGGCTGAACGAAACGTCGATGCCTGCGAACCAGCTGCACAACCTCAGCCTTCGCGATGTCCGCCGCCGCTTGAAACGGTTACGCCCGGCGGAAGCGTCGGCGCTCAGGCTTGTCGTGGCGGACGGGCATTCATACGAGCAGGCCGCGGATATGCTTCACGTCGCCACAGGCACGGTCAAAAGCCGCCTGTCCCGGGCTCGGGACAAACTGCGGGCGGCTTAAGACCGTTACCCGGACTTAGAACTGAGACGTGTAGAAACGCGTCTCGAGATACGCTTCAAGCACGTCGGCGCCACCTTCCGTGCCGTAACCCGAATCCTTGATGCCGCCGAACGGCACTTCGGGAAGCGCGAGGCCGAGGTGGTTAACCGTCACCATCCCGCTTTCCACATCACGGCCGAGGCGGTCGGCGACCGCTCCCGAGCCCGTGAACGCATAGGACGCGAGGCCGTAGGGTAAACGGTTCGCTTCGCTGACGGCTTCGTCATAATCTTTGAAGCGATTGATCACAGCGACCGGACCGAACGGCTCGTCGTTCATGATCTTCGCATCGGTCGGGACATCGGTCAGCACGGTCGGCTGGAAGAAATACCCCTTGTTGCCGACACGTTCGCCACCGGTGGCGAGATTGCCGCCCTTCGACGTGGCGTCGTTGATCATATCCTCGATGGCGGGGATGCGGCGCTCGTTGGCGAGTGGCCCCATGTCGGTGTCTTTCTCGAGGCCGTTACCGACTTTGGTTTTCTCCATCGCACCGATAAAGCCCTCAAGAAACTGATCGGCAATCTTCTCCTGCACCAGGAAGCGGGTCGGCGAGATGCAGACCTGGCCCGCGTTGCGGGTCTTGAAGATAGCCATGGTCTTGACCGCTTTCTCGACGTCCGCATCATCGAACACCATCACCGGCGCGTGACCGCCGAGCTCCATGGTCGCGCGCTTCATATGCTGACCGGCCAGTGCCGCGAGGTGCTTACCCACCGGCGTTGAGCCGGTGAACGAAATCTTGCGGATCGTCGGGTGCGGGATCAGGTATTCGGAAATTTCCGCAGGCACCCCGTAAACCAAGTTGACGACATCCGCCGGAACACCCGCGTCCGTGAACGCCTTGATCAGTTCGGCGGGCGACGCCGGGGTTTCTTCGGGCGCCTTGACGATGATCGAGCATCCCGTCGCCAGCGCCGAGCAGAGCTTTCGGACGATCTGGTTGATCGGGAAGTTCCACGGCGTAAACGCCGCGACCGGACCGATCGGTAGTTTGAGGGTCATGTTGGTGACGCCGGGCGCACGCGCCGGAATGACGAGACCGTAGGTGCGGCGGCCTTCTTCGGCGATCCAATCGACGGTGTCGGCGGCGGCGGCGACCTCAAGCGTCGATTGCGGGAGCGGCTTGCCCTGTTCGCGGGTCATCAGCCACCCGATGTCGTCCTTGCGTTCGCGCAGGATATCGGCGGCTTTACGCATGATCTTGTAGCGTTCGAACGCCGGGACGTCGCGCCACACCTTGAAGCCGCGCTCCGCGGATTCGAGTGCCGCGTCGAGATCCGGTTTAGTAGCATGGGCCAGACGGCCGATCTCTTCTTCGGTTGCGGGATCGACGATCGGCAGCGTCTTGCCTTCCTGGCCATCGCGCCATTCGCCTGCAATGAAAAGTTTTACGTCGGGGTAGGTAGGCATTGAACGACCTTCCTGTTTTTCTGTGTGTGGATGTGGCGGTCAATGTTCACCAAATACCCGGACGACGCAAGACCGCCCGACACCTGTCACGCACCATTCACGGACCGCCATTGCCGCGCCCGGCTCGGCGGATATCCTTTCAGCGACTGAAACGCCCGTGAAAAGTGACTGGCACTCGAAAACCCGGTCGCCATCGCAACCTCGGCCACCGAGAGCGCGCTTTGCCGCAAAAGCCGGCCCGCATACTCGATCCGAATTCCAAGATAAGTCTTCAGATACGTCGAATTCAGTTGCGATTTGAACAATCTGTTCAGATGGCGCTCGCTGACTCCCGCGAAACGCGCCATCGCCTTTCGGTCGAGGGGTGTTTCCGGCGTGTTCTCCATCTTGTCCAAAACCGCCAACAATACCCTGTTGTTCGTCCCATATGTCTCGGCGAGGGATGCCCGTTGACGTTCCGTGGCGGCACTGACGTGGGTGTGGAGATACCAGTCACTGACCCGTCTCGCGAAGCCCTCCCCCATCTGCTCGGCGATCAACGCATGCATCATATCGAGCGGCGCCACCCCGCCGCCACAGGTGATGCGGTTCGTATCGATCACATATCGGGATTTCTCCGGCACCAGGTCCGGGAAAGCTTCCATCAGCGCAGGCGCATGTTCCCAGTGCACGGTGAACCGCTTGTTGGCGAGTACACCCGCCGCCGCCAGAACGTATGGCCCGCCCGAAATGCCCCCGACCCGCACACCCGCTCGCGCCAACAGACGGACCCGGTCGAGTAGACCGGGAAAGTTCCACTGCGACGGCGCCCCACCGCAGCACACCAGCGCGATCTGCAGATCGGTGCCGGCTTCGGAAAGCGGTTTGGTCGGGATCACCGCGCCCGACGAAGACGGCACCATCCCGCCTTTCGGGGAATAGTGAGTGATCCGATAGTGCTCCTGCCCCGCCAGCAGGTTCGCCGCGCGCAATGGCTCCATCGCGGATGCATAAGACATCAGTGCGTAGCCCGGCAGCAGGATGAAGCCGACGTTCTGCATATTCAGGATTCCTTTTGGCCATACGTCCTTTTTTATCATTTAAACGTCTCTTTAAAACAAGCCAACGTCTCGCGAGTATGTAAACATGCTTGGAACGAATGCACCGGGAGCATCCTCATGCGCTATTCCGCCCTGTCGATTTTCAAGAACGCCCTTGGCGGCAACAAGGACTGGCAGCCTGTCTGGCGCGAGCCCGAGCCGAAGAAGAAATACGACGTGATCATTGCCGGCGGCGGCGGCCACGGTCTGGCCACCGCGTATTATCTCGCGCACGAGTTCGGCGTCCGGAACATCGGCGTCATCGAAAAAAGCTATATCGGCAACGGCAACATCGGCCGGAACACGACGATCATCCGCTCCAATTACCTGCTTGAGGGCAACACGCCTTTCTACGAGTTGTCGCTGAAGCTCTGGGAAGGGCTGGAGCAGGATTTCAACTTCAACGCCATGGTCTCGCAGCGGGGTGTCGTCAATCTCGTGCACACCGACGGCCAGCGCGATGCGGCGCGCAGGCGGGGCAATGCAATGCGCATGCACGGCGTCGATGCCGAATACCTCGACCTCAAGACGATCCGAGATATGCTGCCGTTCTTCGACTATTCGAATGCCCGCTTCCCGATCATGGGCGGACTGATCCAGCGACGCGGCGGCACGGTGCGCCACGATGCCGTCGCCTGGGGCTTCGCGCGTGGCGCCGACAGTTATGGGGTCGACATCATCCAGAACTGTGAAATGACCGGGGTTCGGCGCGAAGGTAGCAAGATTACCGGGGTCGAGACGTCGAAGGGTTTTATCGAGTGCGACAAGCTGGCGCTATCCGCCGCCGGGCATTCCAGCGTCGTCGCCGAGATGGCGGGCATCAAACTCCCCATCGAGAGCCACGTATTGCAGGCATTCGTCAGTGAGGGGTTGAAGCCCTTCATCGACACCGTCGTCACGTATGGAGCGGGACACTTCTATATCTCCCAGTCCGACAAGGGCGGTTTGGTCTTTGGGGGCGATATCGACGGTTACAATTCATACGCCCGGCGCGGCAACCTGGCGACCGTCGAGCACGTGATGGAGGCGGGCGTCGCCATGATCCCCGCGCTTTCGCGCGTCAAAGTGCTCAGAAGTTGGGGCGGCATCATGGATATGAGCATGGACGGCTCGCCCATCATCGACAAAGCCCCTCTCGATAACCTCTACATCAATGCCGGCTGGTGCTACGGCGGCTTCAAGGCGACGCCGGCATCGGGATGGTGCTACGCCCACTTGATCGCCAAGGACGAACCGCACCCGGTGGCGAAATTCATGCGCCTCGACCGGTTCCGGCGCGGCTATCTGATCGACGAGCGCGGCGCCGGCGCACAACCGAACCTGCACTAGGGGGATATCATGGCAAGCCTGATCGAATGCCCCCATTGCGGGGCACGCCCAAAAGAAGAGTTCACTGTCCGCGGCAATGTCGAAAGGCAACGTCCCGCCCCCGACGCCGACCCGGACACCTGGTTCGATTACGTTTATCTGCGCGACAACCCGATGGGGCGGATCAGCGAGCACTGGCACCACACGGCCGGCTGCCGCAGATGGCTCATCGTCGAACGCGACAACACCGATCACACGGTATTCAACGTCACCGACGCCATGGAGGCTAAGTCCAAATCATGACCTCCTATCGTCTCAAGAGCGGCGGTCTGATCGATCGCGATACGCCCCTTCATTTCACCTTCGACGGCAAGCCGATGCAGGGCTTCCAAGGCGATACGGTGGCATCGGCGTTGCTCGCGGGTGGGCAGCGCCTGATGGGCCGAAGCTTCAAGTATCACCGCCCGCGTGGCCCGTTGACGGCGGGTTCCGCCGAACCGAACGCGTTGATCACGGTCGGTCAGAACGGCCGGACAGAGCCCAACTGCCGCGCCACCGTGGTCGAGCTTTATAATGGGCTCGTTGGACGCAGCCAACACAACTGGCCGTCGCTCAAATTCGATGTCGGCGAGGTCAACTCGCTTTTGTCACCGTTCATCGGCGCCGGGTTCTACTACAAGACCTTCATGTGGCCCGCCGCACTCTGGGAAAAACTTTATGAGCCTCTGATCCGCCGCGCCGCCGGATTGGGCCGGGCGACGTTCGAGGCCGACCCGGATCGATACGAGAAAAGCTGGGCGCACTGCGATCTTTTGATTATCGGCGCCGGGCCCACCGGATTGGCTGCCGCGATCACGGCAGGGCGCGCAGGTGCGCAGGTCATCATCTGTGACGAGCAGGCATCGCTCGGCGGCAGCCTGCTCTCAGACACCCACGAGGTCGGCGGGGTTCCCGCGCCGGTATTCGCGCATGACATCGCCTCTGAACTTTCGTCGATGCCCAACGTCCGCATCCTCACCCGGACCACGGTTTTCGGCTGGTACGACGACCGCATGTTCGGCGCCGTCGAGCGGGTTCAGAAGCACGTGCAAGAGCCTGATCCGAACAAGCCGGTCGAGCGCCTTTGGCGGATCGCGGCGAAAGAGGCGATCCTCGCGTCGGGCGCTGAGGAACGGCCGCTGGTGTTCGGCGGCAACGACCGGCCGGGCGTGATGACCACAGACGCATTGCGAACGTACGCCAACCGATACGGCGTCGCGGCAGGCAAGCGTGTCGCCATCTTCGCCAACAATTCAGCGGCCTATCGAACCGCGCACGATCTGGAGAAACTGGGCGTCGACGTCGCGGCAATCATCGATTCCCGCTCGGAAACAGCGAGTTACAACGGCAAGGCGCGCGTGATACCGAACGCCCGGGTCACCAGCACCAAGGGGCGTCTCGGTCTGTCCGGGATCACCGTCAACTATGACGGTGGCGAAGAACACCTCTCCATAGACGCGCTTGGTGTTTCCGGTGGCTGGAATCCGGTCGTCAATCTCGCCTGCCAGCGCGGTGCGAAACCGACGTGGTCAGACGAACACGCTGCCTTCCTGCCCCCGAACGCGCACAACGGTCTGAGCGCGGCGGGCGCCGCAGCGGGCATCGCTTCCCTCGCCGCTTGCCTGAGAGACGGCGCACATCAGGCCACCGACGCGCTCAAGAATATCAACATCAACGCGAAGCCCTTCGACGCCGGTGCGGTCGAAGATGACCCGGACCATGCGACGAAGCCACTTTGGTATGTGCGTGAAAGCACCGAGAAAAGCTTCGTCGACTTCCAGAACGACGTGACGGCTTCAGATCTCGGCCTCGCCGTGACGGAGGGGTACGGCAACGTCGAGCACACCAAGCGCTACACGACGACGGGTATGGCCACAGATCAGGGTAAGTTATCCAACGTCAACGCCATCGGCATCCTGGCTGAGGTGCGAAATGTCACCCCGGCAGAGGTCGGCACGACGACGTATAGACCTTTCTATACCCCCGTCAGCTTCGGCGCTCTCGCGGGCGCGCATAAGTCAGAGCACTTCCAACCCGTGCGCCGCTCACCACTCCATGAGTGGGCAAAGAAGCTGGGAGCGGAATTCGTCGAAGTCGGGCACTGGTATCGCTCATCCTGGTTCCCGAAAAAGGGGGAGACGACCTGGCGCCAGAGCGTCGACCGCGAAGTCTTGGCTGTCCGCAACAATGTCGGTGTCTGTGACGTATCGACGCTTGGGAAGATTGAGGTCACGGGACCGGATGCGGCAACGTTCCTCGATCTCTTGTACTGCAACGGCATGGCCAAGCTGCCGGTCGGGAAGGCACGTTACGGATTGATGCTGAGGGAAGACGGTTTCGTCTATGACGACGGCACGTTAAGCCGCCTCGAAGAGAACCGCTACTTCCTCACCACCACGACGGCGCACGCGGCGGGCGTGATGTCGCATATGGAGTTCTGCCACCAGACGATCTGGCCCAATCTCGATGTGCGCTTCGCTTCGGTCAGCGACCAGTGGGCGCAGATCGCCGTCGCCGGTCCGAAATCCCGGGAATTGCTGTCATCCATCGTGGACGATGACATCTCGGATAGCGCCGTGCCGTTTTTGGCGGCCCGGACCGTCACGTTACTGGGCGGTCAACTCTCAGCGCGGCTGTTCCGCATCTCATTTTCAGGCGAGCTCGCGTATGAAATCGCCATCCCCGCATCCTACGGGGAAGCAGTCGCGGACGTGTTGATGGAACGGGGTGAGAAATTAGGCGTCACCCCTTACGGGACCGAGGCGATGGGCGTGATGCGGATCGAGAAGGGTCATGTCACTCACGCCGAAATCAACGGCACCGTCGTGCCCGCCGATCTGGGGATGGGGCGGATGGTATCTAACAAAAAGACCGACTTCATCGGCCGCGCGATGTTGAACCGGGAAGGAACTCAAGACCCCGACCGGGTCAAGCTGGTTGGGTTGAAGCCCGTCGACCCGGCCGACGATTTTTCCGTCGGCGCGCATATCCTGAATAAAAACGACACGCCTTCCACACCCGCCGATCAGGGGTATGTCACGTCGACATGCTTTTCCCCCATCATCGGCAGCCGTATTGGGTTGGCCCTGATCAAGAAGGGCCCGGAACGGATCGGCGAACAGATCGTCGTTTGGGACGCCCTGAAAGAGCAATACACCAAAGCCGTCATCTGCGACCCGGTGTTCGTCGATCCCGAAGGGGAGAAGTTGCATGCCTGATTCCATTCTCACCCCGCGCCACGCCCTCGCCGTTGCGCCCACGGGACATTTCGGAACCGTCGGTGGCGGCACGCCCCTTACTATAACCGCCCCGGCCGAGGGAACGGTGCTGATGCTGATGTCGTCCGGCGCGGGTGACATTAAGGGGATTCTGAAAGATCACGGCGATTTCGATGTCCGCGATAACGGCCCCGGCCAGTATCTGGCGGTCCGGAGCACCCCCCTGACCGATGCCGAGCTTTCCGACATCACGAGAAAACTCGACAAAACGGCTGACGTCGTGGACCAGAGCGCGGCGCGCGTGCGCCTCCTGATCGAGGGTGAAAGCGTCCGCGATGTTCTTGCCAAAGGCGTCCCCGTCGACCTGCACCCGGATCAGTTCGAGATCAACAAATCCGCGACAACGCTTTGCGGGCACATCGGTGTCCATCTGACCCGCACCGGCGACAACCGTTTCGACATTCTGGTAACCCGCTCCTACGCCGTCGCCCTGTGGGAAAGCCTGATTGAAATGGGGCTGGAATACGGGATCGACTGTCACCACCTCTAATCGGTCGATAACAACATAAGGGTGGGACGATGACGCTGGTTTGGCTTGATATGACACAGGAAGAGCTGGACCGGGCATACACCCAGGACGCTTACGCACCCAACCGCCTGCAGATTCTCGAACGCTTTCACGTCACCAGCAACTGGATACGGTCGCGCATCGGCGCGCCCGAACGCCTGATATACGGACCGGGCAAGATGGAGGGGATCGATCTGTTCCGTACGGATAACGACACCCCCTCACCGGCGGTGATCGTCGTGCACGGCGGCGCGTGGCGCTCCGGTTCGGCGGCCCAGTATGCGTTCCTCTCCGAGATCTTCACCAATGCCGGTGCGCACTGCCTGTTGCCCGATTTCGACTTCGTCCAGGATCACGACGGCGATCTGTTGCCCCTCGCCGATCAGGTCGGGCGCTCGATCGCCTATATCTGTTCGAACGCTGACGAGATCGGGATCGACCCGTCGAGAATTTACCTCTGCGCCCACTCGTCCGGGTCACACCTCGCCGCCAGCGTTCTCAGCGGCATGAAGGACCGGTTCGACGGCATTAAGGACGACAGCATCCGGGCGGCGTTGTTATGCAGCGGGATGTACGAGCTGGAACCCGTCCGCCTGTCGGCCCGCAGCGAATACGTCTCGTTTACGGACGAGACGGTCGATCTGCTCAGCCCGATGCGCCACATGGACAAGATGACGACACCCATGATCGTCGCGCATGGAACTCTCGAAACACCCGAATTCAAGCGCCAGACGATCGAGTTCGCGGGCGCGCTCAAGGAACGCGGTCTGTTGATCTCGTCGCTCGTCGCGGATCAGTGTAATCATCTGGAGGTGTTCGAAACTCTCGCCAATCCATACGGCTTGCTTGGAGAAGCCGCGCTCCGCATGATCCGTGATAACTGAGTAAAGCGTCACCCAACGAAAACGAGCAAGAGGGCCACCATGAACGTTCGTAAAACCGGCATCATCCGCGAAACCGTCGAAACCGATGCGCACGGAAAGACATGCGATCCCATTGTGCGAGTCTGTGCCTTCGCCGTCGTCAAGAATCCGGCCGCTGGACCGGACTTCACCGACGACCTGTCACCCTTGTTCGATATCGGCGGCAAGCTGGGCGATCAATTGATGGGGGAGATCGTCGGCATGCTCGGCCGCGCGCCGGTTAGTTATGGCAA
The DNA here is from genome assembly GCA_017644185.1 of Rhodospirillales bacterium. Classification (GTDB taxonomy): domain Bacteria; phylum Pseudomonadota; class Alphaproteobacteria; order Rhodospirillales; family Casp-alpha2; genus UBA4479. The sequence goes on along the minus strand of JAEPMA010000001.1, from coordinate 226,093 downwards.
GGCCGCTTTAGTCGGCGTCAACGGGGATATGGAGCATGGCGGCGCCTTCATCCACCCGAAACTGGGTAAGCCGATGCGGGCCTCCGTCGGCGGCGGGCAGTCGGTTATTCCGTCCAACGTCAAGATCGCCGGACCCGGCGCGATCATGGACATCCCGTTGGGACATAAGGACGAGGCGTGGTCGTTCGACCACTTCGATACCATGACGGTGATGATCGCGGATGCGCCCCTGCCCGACGAAGCCGTCATCCTGATGGCGGTCGCGGACGGCGGCCGCCCGGTGCCGCGCGTCGGCAAAGGCCCGATCACGGATTAGGCCTCGGTCACGCTCTTGATCTTGGCGCGTCTTTGATTGGAGCGCTGAGCAATTTCATTGTCCTGATCTTCGATCGCGGTACGCGCCAGATCCAGCAGTTCGTCACCGAAGGACTGGTCGAGCAACTCATTCGCAACGCGGCGGTTCGATGTCATGGTGCCGTCTTCATACGTGACATTGAACATCGAAAATCCACCGGTTTTCGCTTTGGATTTTTTTCGGGCCATATCGGTTTTCGTCCTTGCAGCCTAAAGATCAGGCGACGTGGATTGCCGTCGCTTCGCCATAACTGTCGACGATAAGCGACCTCGCATGACGTATCATCTTTCCGTTCTCGGACGAGCGGATGGTGAAGACGCTTCTGCCCTCGTCTCTGGCATGGCTCACAAAAGGATTGAGGCCGTATCTGACCAGAAATGTGTTCTCTTTACTCATTGAATTTCCTTAACGGCACAATTCTGTGCGCCGTTTATTCTTCTGTATCGGTAGGCGGATCGGCGGTCTCCGGCTTGGTTTCCCGAGCTTCCTGCTTCTCTGCAGCCCGTTTGGCCTTCTTTTCGGCCTTCAGGCGCTCGCGCTCTTTCCGCTCAAAACTGTAATTCGGTTTTCTCGCCATCGCATCACTACCTTGGGTCCAGCCCGTCAGTCGACCGTGATCGTTAAGACCAGCCTTTCGATGGACATGTTATTCGATGTCGCAACAGCCGGCGGACGCAATCCGCATCGACGTCGGCGCGCAACAGCATCGCGGGAACGCCACCCCAACCGTGTCGGGGTGGCAACTCGCGTAATCAGTCGATAATCGACAGGTTCTCGGCGGACGACTTACCGTCCCGGCCGGCCTGAAGTTCGAAGGAGACCTTCTGACCTTCATTGAGACCGCTCAGCCCGGCGCGTTCAACGGCGGAGATGTGCACGAAAGCGTCCTTGCTGCCGTCTTCCATTTCGATGAAACCAAAACCCTTCGTCGGGTTGAACCACTTAACAGTACCTTGAGCCATAGTTATTTTCCTCTAACAGGCGTTGAAATGCCGCGCTGCACGGCGTGTGCCGGCGCGGTCGAATAACGATCACATTGTCAGGGGATAACTAAGCTAAGCGGCGCACCGGTCGGTCCAGGTCACACCAAACGAATGTTTCTCGTAGACCCCGTATGTAGTCTAAATTCACGCGAAGTCAATGTACGTGAGCACGCCTGGAAACTTATGGGCGATATTCAGCCAGTTCCTGGCACAAAAAATACACTAAAAAACAACGGCACCGGCTGAAATACAGGCATCGCCACCTTCCCATGCCGGGAAAATGCTTCTTTGTCACAACGTGCTGGAAAAGTGAAATGGTGCCCAGGGGCGGATTCGAACCACCGACACCCGCATTTTCAGTGCGATGCTCTACCAACTGAGCTACCTGGGCACCGTGTCGCGCGAACGCGAAGACAGGCGCTTATAGAAGATATGCCGGGGCCTGTCCAGCGCCCCGCGCGGGGAATTTTCGCAAATTTTTCAGACGTCTTCGTCGCCGTCCAGACCGGCCTCGGCGTCGCCCGGCGCTTCGTTGGTCGGCATCCGGTATTCGCCGTTCAGCCAGCGCCCGAGATCGAGATCGGCGCAGCGTTTCGAGCAGAACGGCCGCATATCCAGTGTCGCCGGTTTGCCGCACATCGGGCACTTCGAGCCCTTGAGGGGCACCACCTTGGCCTTGGTCTTACTTTCCGGATCGGCGTTCATGAGATGTCCTCGATCTCAGCATAATCACGTGCCGCAGTCGGCACCTCTTCAAGACGAATAACAAATCCGAGCCTGCGTTCAAGGTTTTTGCGGATTTGGGTTAATGGCCCTTCGATTTGCGCACGGACGTCGGATGAGGTTTTCAACACTGCGCGGGTGCCGCCCCGGCGTCGGATTTGATCGAGCGCGCGAATGGCCGCCGTCTCCGGTGACGGACGCATATCGCGCTCTATCATCACCTCGGATAACGATGCCCCGCTTCGCCGCCTCACGATGTCGACAATCCCAAACCGGCTGAAATTCCCCGTCCGTGGGCCGTCGGGGTCGCTCTTAAATGCAGCGTTCAGCGCACCAAGGACGCGCTTCTGATTCTGCTCTTCCCGCATCTTCAGAAAGTCGACGGCGATCAACCCGCCGATCCCCCTGAGCATCAGTTCTTTCGCCAGCACTTTAGCGGCCTCCAGGTTCGTCTCAACGGCGAGGCGTTCCGGATTGCCCGCCGCGCCGCGCCCGGTATTCACATCGACGGTCGTCATCGCCGGTGTTTCGGTGATGATGAGACTGCCCCCGTTATTAAGGGGGACGTAAGCCGAAAGCGCGTCTTCGAACACGTCCTCGATCTCCGCTATTTTGAATGCGCTCTCTCCCGCAACCGTGATCTCGGGGTCGGGGGCGGCACCACCGAGCGTGGTTTCGATGTGCGCGCGGACACGCGTCAGCATGTCGGCATCATCGACAAGGATCTCATTCAAACCCGGCCCGGCGAATTGGCTGACCAGCCGTTCCGGCAAGCCGGGGGCAGAGACCAGGCACGCGGGCACGTTCGCGTTCCTCATCTCACCCCTGAGATCTTCCCATCGCTTCTGCAGCCGAACGAACTCTTCGACAATGTCCTTACCCTCGATCTCGGCGGCATCGGTGCGGATGACGAGCCCGGCATCCGAGAAATCGTGGTTGGAGAACAGGCTTTTCAGACGGGATCGGGTATCCTCGTCCTTGATCCGGCCCGACAGCCCCAACCCCGGTTTGCCTGGTGTGAATACCAGCGCCGCACCGACGAAATCGATATTAACCGCGAGCGCCGGGCCTTTGCCCGGCTCCGCATCGCGGGTCAGTTGGACGAGGATCGCCGCCCCCTCCGCGATGCGGGTGCCGCACGCATCCGTATCAATTCCCTTCAGATTGAGAAATCCATCCATACCAACACCGATGTCGATGAACGCAGCCCCGATCTCAGGACGGACTTTCAGAACCCGGCCGAGATAGATTCCCCCAACCAGGCTTTGCGACGTCGCACGCTCAATTCTGAACGCGATGGGGTTGTTTGATCCGTCGAGGACGGCGGCCCGGATTTCGCCCGGACGGGTGTCGATGACAATGCGGGCCGCAGAACTCACGGTGCAGCGCCCGGATACCCGAGCCCCTTTAGGGCGCCCAAGACCTCGCTCACCGGCAAACCGACGACGTTGGCGTAAGACCCGTTGATCCAGGGAATAAAAGCCGCGGCAGCCCCCTGGATGGCGTAACCGCCGGCCTTTCCTTCCCACTCCCGTGACGAGATGTATGCATCAACCGCGTCATCGTCCAGGCGCTTGAAGCGGACGTTGGTGACGACACTTTTGACGATCGTTTTCCCATTTGGCGCGATGACGCAGAACCCACCGATCACCCGATGGCGGCGGCCCGAGAGCTTCTTAAGGAACCTCCGCGCTTCTCTTTCGTCCGCGGGCTTTTCAAGCACCCTGTGTCCGAGCGCAACGACGGTATCGGCAGCGAGAATGAAATCGTCGGGATATGCGGCGGCAACCGCCTCCCCCTTCAGACGGGCGAGGCGCTCGGCCAGCTTGCGCGGGCGCTCTCGATCAAGCGGCGTTTCGTCGATGTCGGCCGGTTCGACCAGATCGGGCACAATCCCGATCTGTTTCAACAAATCGAGGCGGCGCGGCGAAGCGGACGCAAGAACGAGCCGGGCCGTCATTCAGACCTCCGGCTTGCAAGGGTGCGTCATCCGGGACGCCCCGATTACTTGAAACGGAAAGTGATCCGACCCTTGGTCAGGTCGTAAGGCGTCATCTCTACGTTGACGCGGTCACCGGCGAGCACGCGGATACGGTGCTTGCGCATTTTCCCGGCCGTGTGGGCGAGAATTTCGTGATCATTGTCGAGTTTCACGCGGAACATCGCGTTGGGAAGCAGTTCCAGGACGGTTCCCGTGAACTCGAGTAGGTCTTCTTTAGCCATATTTTCCTAAGCCTGAAGTCAAAACCGAGCAGAACATGCCCATATAGGGTCGGTTGGTCAAGTTATCAATAAAATCGCCTATTTAGCTGACCTCATGTATCCAGCGGCGTTTGCACCGGGAATCGGTCCTTGATCCGCTGCATCAACTGGTCCCTCACCTGCCGATAGGCATCCAGAACCACCTCTCGATCCTCGCTCTCGATCAATGACGGATCCATGGTGTTCCAGAACTCGACCTCGCAGGCCATGACACGGGTCAGTTCGATGGCGCTGTGCTGGGCTTCCGGGGACAGGGTGATGACGATATCGAAATAGTCGTCTTCAAGGTCGTCGAACGTTTTGGCGTGGTGGCGCGACAAGTCGATGCCGATCTCGTCCATCACCGTAATCGCATACCCGTCGATATCCTTCGAGCGCACGCCCGCGGAATCCACATACACCTGATGTCCGTGCAGGAATTTCATGATGGCTTCCGCCATAGGGGATCGCACCGAATTCATTGTGCAGGCGAACAGCACGGCAGAGGGCAGATCGGTCATCGGCGCCTCAAGCCCGTATATGAAGCACGCAGACGAGCGTGAACAGCCGCCGGGCGGTGTTTTCGTCGATAGTGACCTTGTCCGAAAGCCGGTCTTTCAGGATCGACGCGCCTTCGTTGTGAAGGCCTCGCCGGCCCATATCGATGGCCTCGATCTGCGACGGCGTCGAACGCTTGATCGCCTCGAAATAGCTGTCGCAGATCATGAAGTAATCCTTCACGATCCGCCGGAACGCGCCGACGGGAAGCGAGAACTTGTCGAGTTTCTTGTCAGCGATGGTGCGGACGTCGAACACCAACCGATTATCCTCAATCGAGAGGATCACATTATAAGGGCCTTCGGGGAGCCCTTCCGGATCGAAATGGTTTGCTTCGAGAAGATCGAAGATCGCGACCTTGCGCTCGTGGTCGACCTGCGGGCTCAGCCGCACGACCGAGCGTTCATCGAGATAGATGTTGGCGATGCACTGAGTCTCGCTCATGCCGCCCACCTATTCCCCGGGCAGGTTCAGCCGGATCGATACGGAAAGCGCGTGCGCACCCAACCCTTCGGCGTCCGCCAGCGTCTTCGCGGCCGGGCCGATACGCCTGAGCCCGTCGGCATCGCAGCGGATCATGGAGGTCCGTTTCATGAAATCGAGGACACCGAGGCCGCTCGAAAACCGCGCCGAACGCGCCGTCGGTAGTACGTGGTTCGGGCCCGCGACGTAATCGCCGATGGCTTCGGGCGCATGACGTCCGATAAACATCGCGCCGGCGTTGCGGATACCGGCAGCCAAGTCTTCGGCATCGTCGGCGGCGATCTCGAGGTGTTCGGGTGCGATCCGGTCAACCAGTGGCACCGCCGATTTCAAATCCTCGGTGAGGATAACCGCGCCGAAATCGTCCCAGCTTTTTTGCGCGATCTCGGTCCGTGGCAGCGTCTTCAGGTGCGCATCGACAGCCTTTATAACGTCATCGGCAAACGCCGCATCGTCGGTGATCATGATCGCCTGGGCCGCGGTGTCGTGCTCGGCCTGACTAAGAAGGTCGGCCGCGATCCACGACGGATCGTTCTTCCCATCCGCCAGCACCAGAATTTCCGATGGGCCCGCGATCATGTCGATCCCGACAGTGCCGAACACTTCGCGCTTGGCGGCGGCGACGTAGGCATTACCCGGCCCGACGATCTTGTCGACGGGCTGGATGGTTTCAGTTCCGTACGCCAGCGCGCCCACCGCCTGCGCGCCGCCGACACGGTAAACCTCGTCGACACCCGCCAGATCGGCCGCCGTCATCACCAAGGGATTGATCACCCCGTCGGGTGTCGGCACCACCATCACAAGTCTTGGAACCCCCGCGACCTTGGCGGGGACCGCGTTCATCAAGACGGATGACGGATAGGCCGCCGTGCCGCCCGGCACGTAAAGCCCGGCCGCGCCAACCGACGTCCAGCGATAGCCGAGCCCGACACCGTCTTCGTCGATGAAATCCAGATCTTCAGGTCTTTGGCGCTCGTGAAACGCCTTGATCCGTTCGTAAGCCGTTTCCAGCGCGGAAAGTGTTTTGGGATCGACCTGCTTTTTGCAGGCTTCGATCTCTTCGGCGGACACGCGAAGGGTCTCAAGCGTCAAAGGAAAGCGGTCGAATTTAGTCGTGTATTCGATCAAGGCCGCATCGCCTCGTTCGCGGACATCCGAAAGAATCGCTTTCACCGCGTCGACGACATCGGCCTCGGTCTCGCGCTTTTCGGTCAAAAACGCCCGGAACCGGGTCTCGAAATCGGCGTCGCGCTGATCAAGCCGCAACGGCATCGGTGGCCTCCTGGAAGCGTTCGACCCAGCCGCCGATTTCGTCAGCGCGCGTTTTCCACGCGGCGCGGTTAACGCACAGACGGGAAGTGATGTCGCAGATCGTCTCGACCTCGACCAAACCATTCGCTTTCAACGTCGAGCCCGTCGAGACAAGGTCGACGATACGGCGGCAAAGACCAAGCGTCGGTGCCAGTTCCATGGCGCCGTTCAATTTGATGCATTCCGCCTGCACACCGCGCGCGGCGAAGTGCTTGCGGGTCAGCGCCGGATATTTCGTCGCGACACGGACCGACGACCACGTGCGGGGGTCGTCTTCGCCCGCCAGATCGACCGGTTCCGCGACCGAAAGACGGCAATGCCCCACGTTCAGATCGAGCGGCGCATAGATCTCGGGATAATCGAACTCCATCAGCACGTCGTTGCCCGCCACCCCCAGATGCGCAGCCCCGAACGCGACGAACGTCGCCACGTCGAACGAGCGGACACGGATGATATCCACATCGGGCCGATTGGTCGTGAAACGGAGTTGGCGGGCATCTTTGTCGTCGAACGCCGCCTCCGGTTCGATCCCGGCGGCGCGCACGAGGGGCATCACTTCCTTGAGGATGCGTCCTTTTGGCAGCGCCAACACGATTTTTTCGTTTGCCGTCACGGTCTTAGCCTTTTCATCGCGAATGCGCCCGTTGGCGGGCGAAAGCGAGCCTTACTTAGAGGTTTTTGCCCGGGAATGCCAGTGTGGATCGGAACTTAGTCGTCGCCCGCTTCGGGCATGGCAACTGAGAAAAAGACCCCGATAACGCCGATCCCCGCCATCACGACAACCAGCGTGGTCACACTGGTGAATTGGGCAAGCACGCCCAATCCACCCGCGGCAAGTGCGACGACCCCCGCCAGGGTGTTTGAAAGCGCTGTATAGAGCGGACGTTCGTCCTTTGGGGCGGCATCCACGAGATACGTCTTCCGCCCGAGCCGCACCCCCGCTTCGGCGACCCCCGCGATGACGAAAACGCCCCCGAAGGCCCAGATCGCCAGATCGCCCGGCACCAGGTGGGCGCTTATCAACGCCCCCGCAACGGCGAATATGCCGACGACACCCGACAGGATACAGACCTTGCGCGCCGATCTATCGGCGAGCGCGCCCCACACCCAGCTCGAGACCATGTTGGCGAACCCGACCGCGAAAATCAGTATCCCGAGAGACGCCAGTGAGCCGCCCTGACTCTGCTGCGCCAGCAACGCGAAAAACGGCGGCGCCAGTTCGATGGAGATCAACAAGGCGATCCGCATGCCAAGATAGCGGCTGAACCCCGGATCTTCGCGGAACAGTTTCAGGCCGGCCTGCACTTCACCCAGCATATTCCGGCCGCCTTCCTGCGCGCCCGGCTGTTCGTCGATGACGGCAAAGAAGAAAGCACCTGCAATCCAAAGCACCGCAGCCGCCGCGACCAACGCGGCATAGACTTCGGCGCCACCCCCGTCACCGATGATGAATTTCAAGATCGCCGCCGCGACGAGAGTCAGCGCGCCCCCAATACTGGCCCGGTTCGCAAGCATGCGGCCCCGCACCCCCTTGGGAACGGTCTTTCCGGTCACGTCCTGGAAAGCGACAGACCCGACCCCACTCGCGACGCTGAACAGTGCGAACAACACCAACATCAGCCACGCCGCCATGTCGGGTGGCGTTAACAGTACCGCTGTCGCCATGGTCAGAAGGGCAATCCCCTGAAACGCCCCTGCCCCGGCCCATGCCCACTTTCGCTGTGCCAGACGACGTATGCGCGCCGCCACGGCGAGTTGAGGGATCATCGACCCCGCTTGCTTGACGGGCACGAACCAGCCCACGACCCAGACGGGCGCGCCCAGCGACGACACCAACCAGGGAAGCACCAATGTCGGGCTAGCCAACTGTTCGGCAAGCTTGGTGCACGAGCCGTTGAGAACGTTGAGAACGAAGTTGCGGGGAACCGATGTACACTGCTCGTCGGGGATCGCCTTGCATGCACGCTCGGTGGAATCGTCCCCGCTCAACACCGCATAGGCGCTCTGAAGGGGGTCCGTCGGCAACTCGGCAGTGGCAATCCGCGTCTGAGCCATCCCGGCCAATATCGGGAAAAATGTCGGCTTTTCAAGAAAGTTGGATTATTCGGGAACCCGCTCGATCTCCGCGCCGCAGGCTGCCAGCTTCTGTTCGATACACTCATAACCCCGGTCCAGGTGATAAACCCGATTGACCTCGGTGACGCCATCGGCCGCGAGCCCCGCCAGAACCAGCGACACGGATGCGCGAAGGTCGGTCGCCATCACCGGCGCACCGGAAAGCTTTTTCACGCCCCGTACGATGGCCGAGGCACCGTGGACATTGATATCCGCGCCCATCCGCAACAGTTCGGGAACATGCATGAAGCGATTCTCGAAGATCGATTCCGTGATCATCGATGCGCCTTCGGCGAGGGTCAGCAGCGCCATGAACTGTGCCTGCATGTCGGTGGGAAAACCCGGATAAGGTTCGGTCATCACATCCACACCACGAATACGCCCGTTCTTGCGGGCGATCCGGATCCCGTCATCGGTTTCCGTGACGTCGACCCCGGCCCGCATCAGGTGTCCGAAGACCGCCTCGTTGCTGGCCATCTCGGCATGTTTCAAAAGCACATCTCCCCCCGTGATCGCCGCGGCAACGGCATAGGTGCCGGTTTCGATCCGGTCGGGAACGATGTTGTGGGTTGCGGATTTAAGCGCGTCGACGCCCGTCACGTGGAGGGTATCGCTGCCGATACCCGTGATCTGGGCGCCCATCGCCTGCAGGCAGCACGCAAGATCGGTCACTTCGGGTTCGCGCGCGGCGTTGGCGATAACAGTCTCACCTTCGGCGAGGGCCGCCGCCATCAGAATATTCTCGGTCCCGCCCACGGTAATCGACGGAAACAGGATGTGAGCGCCCTTGAGCCGCCCGTCGACATGCGCGTCGATGTAGCCACCCGCCAGCTCGATGGTGGCGCCCATTTGTTCAAGCGCCTTCAGGTGCAAATCGACAGGCCGTGTGCCGATGGCACACCCGCCTGGGAGGCTCACCCGCGCCTTGCCGAAACGCGCCAGCAAAGGCCCCAGCACAAGAACCGAGGCGCGCATCTTGCGGACGATGTCGTATGGGGCGGTGGTCTCGCTCACGGCATCGCCGGTCATGGCGATGGAGCGGGCATCGGCATCCTTTTCGGTTTTGACCCCAAGTTCAGCGAGTAAATTGGCCATCGCATGTATGTCGGCGACACTGGGCAGATTAACGAGGGTGAGCGTTTCCGGCGTCAGTAGCGAGGCCGCCATCAGGGGAAGCGCAGCATTCTTGGCGCCGCCGATTGGAATTTCTCCCGTCAGCGGCCGGCCGCCGGTGATTCGAATTCGATCCATTTTCCCCTCTTTTCATGGCGCCAGCGTGCGTGCGGCTTTTAGGCGACGGACCGGCAGGATGCAAGTCAGGCCGCAGTACTACCCGTATGACCCGTTGATATGGCCGGAATATGGCGAATGCAGGTTAATTTTTCTGATCTTCGCGCGCTTTGAGCTGCTGCTTCCGCTTTTTAAGATTTTCCCGAAGCGCCTTGGCCGACCGGGCCTGTCGATCGTCCTTTTTCGACGGTTTTAATGGCGTAACCGACGGGGTTTCCGGGCTTTCAGATTTCGTCATAACACATACTCTCCGGCCTTGCCTCAATGGGAACCCTGTGGCATGTTCCGCCGCACCTCAGGGGCTGCCGTGGCTCAGGGGTAGAGCACCCCCTTGGTAAGGGGGAGGTCGAGAGTTCGAATCTCTCCGGCAGCACCATTTCTCTAATATAAATCAATTGATTCCGACACCCTTACAAAATGTCTGGGCACTATCGTTTGTTTTTTGGTGCTGCGTTACAGCGCACCTGTGTCTCGATGTCCACTTTGTCTGCCGACACCTCATTTCATAAATAATAAGCAGCGAACCAAAATATTAGCTATTCGCTGACTTCTATCGCTTCAGTTGTATTTTTAATCTCTTTAGCGTAGATATTTCGCATGCGAACCGTCGAGCGATTGCCGTTCACTGTTTATGACGTCATCGGCTATTTAGCGCCCGGCGTTGCGACATTATGGTTTATTGCCGCCGTAGCAAAATGGGCCGAGTTTCATACGAAATTAGGCGTCAAAGCCGAACACCTGTTTATTTTCGGAAATAGTACATTAGATGGCATCATCTTGGGCGTTATCTTTCTCGTTGCGGCATATGCAATGGGATACATGGTCAGTTATCTCTCCGCCGCTTTTGTAGAGCGCTTAGTCGTTTACGATTTAGGGTATCCGACTGGCCATTTGATGAGCGAAACAGAGGCCGCTCGTGAGACCTATGTCAAAAGCCAGCGCGCCCGACACGGAATTATAAAAAGACTGATAGTTTATGTCGTAATGTGGCCCGCTGTCCCGGTTCACGTATTTATGCTTGTTACCGGATGGATATATTCGGAACTCAAAGCGTTACCGTCTCGAACTCAGGATAAAGTCCGACTTCGTTATGATGACCCAGAAGTCGGAAACGAACCGCTGAATCAAACCAAGACAGATGGGTGGTTTCGCGTCGTTGAGGCATACGTATTGAACAACTTCGATGGCATAGATCAACGCTCGTACAATTATGTTGTGATCTATGGCTTTGTGCGGTCGTTTTTATTTGTTTCTGTGATCGCTTGCTGGATATCCGCGAGCATTCTGATTTGCGCCTTTGGGTATCATCTTAATCCCTTAAATCTTGAATCAGACTCAAACGGGTTTGCTTTACGAGTTATTCTATACAGTGGATTAATTTCCGTGTCGGTCCTATACGGTGCCTACGTGAAGTTCTTCCGTCGATATTCACAAGAAATATTGAATGGGTTCGCGATGCTCTCAAAGCCGGACAAAAGCGCCTAACAGTTTGTTATTTTTTCCGCAGCGTAATCGCAGCGGAAAAGGGCAAAAATGCTGCATTGCATGTCCGTTTTGTCCTGCTATGTCCAATTACACCCCCTACTAAGTGTAGGAAATGGCTGAAAACCACGTGTCTTGTGTGTCGGGGACTCTCTCTTGGTAAGGGGGAGGTCGAGAGTTCGAATCTCTCCGGCAGCACCATTTCCATTATTCCACTCTCCGCTTTATCCACCAAGCACCAACCCGTGACAACTTCAACGGGACCGGTGGAATTCGTCGATTCATCTAAACTTTTGCGCTACTCTGTCCCTCAGGGAGATAAGAAGGCTAAGGCCAACCGTGGATACCAATCAGAATAGTTGCTCGGACTCCGTGATGTGCGACATGGATTTCGTACAGCAGAGCCTTGATTCCATGAGCCAGGGGCTGAGCGTCACCAGGATGGTGGACGGCGAGCTGCGAATCGTGCTCTGCAACACCCAATTCATCGACATGCTCGATTTTCCGGCCGAGTTCGCAAACTTGCCGCGGCCCTTCGGCGACTTCATTAGATACAATGCCGAGCGGGGCGAATACGGACCCGGTGACATCGAACAGCAAGTTGAGGAGCGAGTTGCTCTCGCACGAAAATTCCAGGCACATGCGTTTCACCGAACCCGCCCCGACGGCACCGTCATCGAGATCGTCGGCAAACCGTTGCCAAGCGGCGACGGTTTCGTCTCCACCTACACCGACATCACGGAACGTGATCAGGCAGAGACCTACAGCGACCTCCTGATCCAGGCCCTCGACCGCAGCGGTGCCGGGATCGCGATCTTCGATCCGGAAGACAATCTAGTCCTGACCAACCGCACGATCCGCACGGCAAGTCCGTTCGTCACCAGCATCAGCATGCCGGGATTCGGGTATGACGATTGGGGCCGTGCCATGCTTAAGCATGGCTTGGTCGCCAACGTTCACGGACGCGAAGATACTTGGCTCGAAATTTGGACCCGCCACAGGCACGATCCACATGGCGTCATCGAAGTTGAGAGAACCAACGGCGAATGGTGGCAGGTCGAAGTGGTCATCCTGCAAAGCGGCCATACCGTCATGGTCAGCAACGACATCACGGAACTCAAGAGTGCTCAGATAGCCCTGATCGACGCCAAGGAAGAAGCTGAGCTCGCCAGCCGCGCGAAGACCGACTTCCTCGCCAATATGTCACACGAATTACGTACGCCGTTGAATTCGATCATCGGGTTTTCGGAGCTGCTGATTTCGACTGACTTCGAAACCCTGGGCTTGAACAGCGTCAATGAGTATCTGGGCGATATCAACCGGTCGGGCCGGCATCTTTTAAGACTGATTTCCGACATTCTCGATATCTCCAAGATCGAGGTCGGTGAGCTGAAGCTCGACGAGGAGGCGCTCTGCCTGCGCGAACTCAGCGAAGAATGCCTGCGCATGATCAACGAGCGCGCGCGCCGTGCCGGAACGCGGATCACCAACCACGACCGGCCACCCAAGGTGCGCCTGCACGCGGACGAGACACGCATCAAGCAGATCATCCTCAACCTGCTGACCAATGCCATCAAGTTCACCCAGAGCGGTGGCGAGATCACGCTCGGCTGGTTCCACGATGAGAATGGGGCGTTGTCGCTCCGCGTTTCAGACACCGGCACGGGGATGGCCGAGGAAAACATCCGGATCGCTCTGGAACCGTTCGGTCAGGTCGCCAATTCCATGACCCGCGAGCACGAGGGTGCCGGCCTCGGCCTTCCCCTCAGCCGGCGGCTCGCGCAACTGCATCAAGCCGAACTTGCGATCGACAGCCGTGTCGGCGAAGGAACGACGGTGATCGTAACTTTCCCGTCGGAACGCGTCGTGACCAACTTCAACCCGGATGATTGAGGCCGCAGTTTCGCACGTTTCGGGTGGGTGTCCGGCGTGAATTGACTAAGTTGGGGTGAGACCGAACCGAGATCAGGATCCCCCGAAATGAGCAACCTTCGGACCATCGACCATATGCCCAAGAACACCAACCGGCACAAACTGGATACCCAGGCGCGCCTGTACAATCAGATCGCGCGGGCGATCGAGTATATTGCCGAAAACAGGCTCGATCAGCCGGAACTGGACGACGTCGCCCGGCATGTCGGCATGAGCACGCATCACCTGCAGCGGACGTTTACCGACTGGGCGGGAATCAGCCCAAAGAAGTTCCTCAAGGCACTGACCCTCGAAGACGCAAAAAGGCGGCTTCGCGCCTCGACCAGTGTCCTGGACACCGCGTTCGATGCCGGGCTCTCCGGGCCGGGGCGCCTGCACGACTTGTTCGTCAGCACCGACGCCGTCACACCAGGCGAATTCAAATCCCGGGGCGACGGCATGACATTCCGATATGGGTTTCATCCCTCCCCTTTCGGCGAATGCCTGATCGTCGCCAGCGAGCGCGGTCTAACGGGCATCTCGTTTATCGTGGACGACCGTGACCATGCGCTGTGGGAGCAGCAGGCCGGATGGGAACGCGCAACCTGGGTGCAGGATGACGCGAGCACCGCGGATTACGCGGCGTCCGCATTTTCGAACGGCCGTCACGGCGGAGAGCTGAAACTGCTGCTCAGAGGATCGCCTTTCCGGATCAAGGTCTGGGAGGGGTTGCTTCGTATTCCCGAAGGGACGGTCACATCGTACAGCGACCTCGCGGAACGGATCGGCAGGCCGGGCGCGGCCCGTGCCGTTGCCGGCGCGGTGGCCAACAACATGATTGGTTACGTGATTCCCTGTCACCGGGTCATCCGCGACAACGGTGGAATAACGGGTTATCGCTGGGAACCGGCGCGCAAAGCGGCGATCCTCGGCATGGAAGCTGCCCGCGCTGGCTAATCGGGGCTGGAATCCGGACGCCTCACTCCCTAAGTTTCAAGTCACGGAATTAACGGGGAGATTGCTCCATGAGATACCTTCACACCATGGTCCGGATATCGGACATTGATGAATCGCTCAAATTCTATTGCGATCTGCTCGGGCTCAAGGAGATGCGCCGCAGCGACCGCCCCGAGCACGGCTATTGCCTGATTTTCGTCGCGGCGGAAGAAACGCCCGATGCCGAGATCGAGCTGACCTACAACTACGATCCCGAAGAATACGCAGGCGGCCGAAACTTCGGCCACCTCGCCTTCCGCGTCGACAATATCTACGAGCTTTGCGAGCGCCTTCAGGATGGCGGCGTTACCATCAACCGCCCGCCGCGCGACGGCCGCATGGCGTTCGTCCGCTCACCGGACGGCATCTCGGTGGAACTGCTTCAAAAAGGCGACCCGTTGGAGCCCGCCGAACCGTGGGCATCCATGGAAAACACCGGCAGCTGGTAATCTTGCCGGCTTAGGCGCGTCGGCGACGGCGGCGACCCCGGTCGTCGCCGTCCGGATTCTGGGGCAACGGTTGGTCGATCGGACCGAGCGCTTTTTCGATCTTTTCGCGGTCAGGCGCCGCCACGGGTTCGTACCCCTGCAACGCATCGAACATCGCCTTCACGTGAATATCGGTGGTACCACAGCACCCGCCAATTATGCGTGCACCGGCATCGCGCGCCATCCGTGCGTAATCGGCCATGATTTCAGGGGAACCCGTATAGGCGATCTCGCCATCGCGGTATTCGGGAATACCGCAGTTGCCCTTGGCGGTGATGACGTCACTCGCGCCGGCCGCTCTTTTCAGACCCAAAACCGTATCGATCAGGGTCGCCGGGCCGACACCGCAGTTGCAGCCGTAAGCGACGAGTGCGGGTTCGAGAGAACCCGCGAAGGTTGCCGCATCTTCCGGAGTCACACCCATCATGGTGCGGCCGTTGGTGTCGAAGCTCATGGTTGCGGCGACCGGCAACCCGCACTTGGCCGCCCCCGCGACGGCAGCCGAATATTCGTCCTTCGCCGACATGGTTTCGACCCAGATCACATCCGCACCCCCCTCTTTGAGGGCTTCCGCCTGTTCGGCGAACACTTTCTCGGCTTCTTCGGGGGTCAGCGTGCCCATCGGCGCCATCAATTCGCCTGTCGGCCCCATCGACCCGGCAACGACGACAGGCCGGCCGGCCTTATCCGCGACGTCGCGAGCAAGCCGGGCGGCGGCGACATTCAGCTCACGCACCCGGTCCTGATCGCCGTGCAGCTTAAGACGAAGGGCATTCGCCCCAAACGAGTTGGTGAGGATGATGTCCGATCCGGCATCCACGAACCCCTGGTGCACATCGGCGACTTTCTCCGGGTTGGTGACGTTCCAGAGATCGGGGGCTTCGCCCGTCTCAAGACCGCGCTGGAACAGGCTCGTGCCCATCGCGCCGTCGCACAGAAGCCAGTCTCGCTCGGCCAACAGCCGGGACAGAAGGTCGCTCATGATTGTCTCCTTCAAGTGCGCTTGGCGCGCCGCCGGTTTTCGCGGCGCCGCGCGCCACGGGCCTGTTCTCGCCGTTCATGGAGTTTCTCGAGGATCGCAAGGCGGGTATCCGAATCGGCTTGCCCCCACGCCGCGATCTCGTCGCGGGTCCGCCAGCAGCCGCGGCAGAGGCCGCTCGCCTCGTCGAGCTGACAGACGCTGATACAGGGGCTTTCGACGTATCTGGGCCGGTTCATGCGGTTTCCTTCCGATCGCCCGGACTTAATCCGGTCAAGGCGCGAATGCAAGTATGGCTTTTCCGTATCGCGTGCGCGCCCCTGCCGCGTTATAGTTTTCTCATGTCGACGCTTCCAAATGACGGCCCAGACCTCCTGGGCCCTGACGATCCGCCCCAATTCGAGGTCATCAATCGTGAGGGCGGTGCCCATATGCTGCTGGTATGTGATCACGCCAGCAACGCAGTCCCCAAGCAATTAGATTATCTCGGTCTGCCCGACGATGCCTTCGAAAAGCATATCGCTTACGATATCGGCGCGGCGGCCGTGACGCGGGGGCTCGCCCAACGCCTGGACGCCCAGGCGGTGCTGGCGGGGTATTCCCGGCTCGTCATCGACCCGAACCGGCCGCCCGGTCATCCGGACAGCATCATGCCCGAGAACGACGGCATACAGATACCCGCCAACCAGGATCTGTCACCGATGGCCCGGCGACAGCGTGTCCGCCAGGTCTTCGAACCGTATCATGATGCCGTCAACCGGGCCTTGGCGCGGCTTTGGGACCGGGGCCCGGCGCCGGCGATCCTGTCGATCCACAGTTTCAGCCCGACCTTCGGCGGGAAACCCCGACCCTGGGACATCGGCGTTTTGTGGAACCGTGATCCGCGCATCGCCGTCCCCCTGATGGAACACCTCGACCGGTTCGAGCTCACGGTCGGCGACAACGAGCCCTATTCCGGCCATGACCTTGCCTACACCATCGACATGCATGGCGCCGCGGCGGGGATCGCCAATTGCGCGATTGAGATCAATCAGGATCAAATCCGCGATAAGAGCGGCGTTCTCAGATGGGTCGATATTCTATCTGAATCCATACTGCCGATCTTCGACATTCCGGGATTGCACAGGGTCGAGCGCTTCTGATGGTGGGAGGTGCGCCCACGCTGACCGTCGGCATCGAGGAGGAATACCTGCTGATCGATGCCGAGACCGGCGAGTTGGCGGCCGACCCGCCCAAGGAGATGTTCGAGAAATGCGTCAAGAAGCTCGGCGACCAGGTGGCGCATGAGTTCCTGAAATCGCAAATCGAAGTGAATACCGCGGTCGCACGCTCGATCCCCGAAGCGACGCAGATGCTGGCGGAACTTCGAGGGACGATTGTCGACATCGCCGCTGAATTCGATCTGATGCCGATCGCGGCGTCGACGCATCCGTTCTCACACTGGTCGGAGCAGGGCTTCACGGACATGGAGCGCTACACCACCATCGCCAACGACTTGCAGGCGGTGGTAAGGCGGCTTCTGATCTGCGGGATGCACGTACACGTGGGGATCGAGGATGACGAGCTGCGCATCGATCTGATGAACCAGGTACGCTACTTCCTGCCGCACCTGCTGGCGCTCACCACGTCCTCGCCGTTCTGGCAGGGGGAGAACACCGGCCTCAAGTCCTATCGGCTCAGCGTGTGGGATGAAATGCCCCGGACGGGCCTACCGAACGCCTTCGACAGCTACGCCGAATACGAGCGGCACGTCGCGGCGCTGGTCAACGCCGGCATCATCGAGGACGCCACCAAGCTGTGGTGGGACATTCGCCCGAGCGCGCGATTCCCGACGCTGGAAATGCGGATATGCGACGTCTGCACCTATATTCACGATGCCGCCGCCGTAGCGGCCCTTTACTGCTGCATCATCCGCATGCTCTGGCGGTTGAAGACCAAGAACCAGCGCTGGCGGCAGTATGCCGTCATGCTGATCGCCGAAAACCGCTGGCGCGCCCAGCGTTACGGGCTCGACGAGGGGCTCGTCGATTTCGGCAGGGGCGAGATCGTGCCTTACGGTGACCTGGTCGAGGAACTCATCGATTTGGTTAACGAAGACGCCGAAGCCATGGGCTGCATGACGGAGATCGAGAACCTCCGGAAAATCGCCAAAAGGGGCACCAGCGCGCACCGCCAGGTACGTGTTTACGAGGAATCCATCCAAAACGGGGCGAAAAAAGAGGCCGCACTGGCCACCGTCGTGAATCATTTAGCCGCAGAAACCCGGGATTTTTCGGAAGTTTAACCTTACTAGGTGCAATGGTGATCCCGATCACACTCAAAATCCGGGAATACGTCTATATAGTGTAACAATCGTTTGATACGGTCCGCGAAGTTCCAGAAAGGGAGTCGTAACGTGGTTAAAATCGTTTGGAACGGTTACGCACGAGAACAGATGCATTGGGCGGAACGCCTGTTTGCGCTGGCCGTCGATACCGATAACACCTTGGATTACCGGATGTTGCAATACGCAGAACTTGCGTACGCAAACGCCCGTGCCGCCGAAAAAGCAATCGGTTGATCCGTTGATATCAATTCGTCTTTCCTGAGTGATCGATCCATCGGGTCGACTTACCGGCTTGACTGTTTAGCGATGTTTATTGTCATTACGTCGTGATACAGCCGATCTTACGTCTGATACGCTCCCCGTCATGACAACCGCAAAACGCAATTTCCTGTTCCTAAACATCGGGCATCTGCTCGACCACTTCTTCATGCTGATCTTCACCACTGCGGTGCTGACGATGGAGAGCGAGTTCGCCGACTCGTATGGACGGCTTTTGCTGCTGACGACCTGGAGTTTCTTCTTTTTCGGTGGTGCATCCCTGCCCGCCGGCTGGCTGGGCGACAAGTGGTCCAGGACCGGCATGATGTTCGTATTCTTTATTGGCATTGGTGCGTCCTCGATCGCCGTCGGCTTCGCCGCCGACCCGTTACAGATTGAGATCGGACTGGCGCTGGTCGGTATTTTCGGCGCGATCTACCACCCCATCGGTCTGGCCCTGGTCGTCGAAGACGCCAAACGGGTCGGTCGTGCCCTCGCGGTCAATGGGGTTTGGGGCAACATGGGCGTGGCACTAGCGGCACTGACCACCGGCGCCATTGCGGAATTTTACGGCTGGCGCATGGCGTTCATCCTGCCCGGTATCGTCTCGGTCGGCATCGGTATCCTTTACGGCCTGCATCTTTTGAAGGGCGCGGAGGCGGACGGCGCCGGCAAGCAGAAGAAAACCCCGCCGCAGGTGCCGGTTTCGATCCAGCGGCGAGTCTTCCTGTTTCTGATCGTGGCCCCCATGATCGGCGGCCTGATCTTCCAGGCGACCACCATATCGCTACCCAAGATCATGGACGAACGGTTGTCGGCTATGCTTCCCGAAACCTCCGAGATCGGCCTCGTGACGGCGCTCGTGTTCGGGTGTGCCGCATTCGCGCAGCTCGCGGTCGGCGAGATGCTGGACCGCTACCAGACCAAGCGGATTTACCTGTTCCTGGTCGTCGTGCAACTGGTGATGTGCCTGCTGGCGGTGACAGCCGCGGGCTGGCTGTCGCTTGCGATCACACTGCCGCTGATGTTGGTGACGTTCGGGATCATCCCGGTCAACGACTGGATCGTCGCGCATTATATTTCGACCGAGTACCGCTCGCGGGTCTATGCGGTCAAATCGGTGCTCGTGCTTGGTGTCGGCGCGGTTGCGGTGCAGATGACCGGGCGGCTACACGAGGCCAGCGGCAGCTTCGACTCGCTCTTTATAGTGATGGCCGCCTGCGCCGCGATCGTGCTGGTGACGACGTTCATCCTGATCCCGTCCAGGCGTCCCGAAGCCGTCCCCGCGGAATAATCCCCGTTTTCCCCAGACAGAGCGCCTTGCCCGGCCGGGCGAGCGCCGCTACCTTGCCGACCGGAACGTCAATCATTTGAGTGGAGACCCTGATTATGGCCGATGTCGGTGGCGTCGCGAGCGATCGCTTGAAATCCTTTGTCGACCGGATTGAGCGCCTTGAAGAAGAAAAAGCGGCCCTCGCCGGGGATATCCGCGAAATCTATTCCGAAGCCAAGGGAACCGGCTTCGACATCAAGGTGCTGCGTCAGATCATCCGCTTGAGAAAAATGGATGCCTCCGACCGCTCCGAAATGGAAGAATTGATCGACGTCTACAAGCGCGCGCTTGAAATGAACTAATTCGAAGTTTCCGGTTCCGGATCCGAAATTCGGAACCGCGTGCCTTCGAACGCGTCCTCCAGCATCACGTCGCCGTCTCCGGTCTTCGCGGGCCCATCGCCTGGGAAAACCTGTCTGCTTGTGAATTGTCGTTCGAGAAATCTATCCTGAAGGGCCTGGAACGGCTGAAACGCGTCCGGCTCATCGGTTTCGTTGCCCCCCACCGATGGCGTCAGCAGGACGTCCACCCCTCTCCCCCCATATGTTTCAAGCACCACACCCGACGGTAACGTCAGGGGGGCCGGCACATCTTCTTCGCTTCCACCGAGACGAAGCGTCTGCCAAGCCCTATTCAGCATCTGCATGCCGATCTTGTTGTGCGCAAGAACCTCGCCGAGGGGCCCTTTTTTTGGCGGCAGCAGCGTCACCATGTCATAGCCGAGCGGATCGACCCTGACGGCAATACGCGCGCACCTAAGCCCGAGTGAACTGTCCCCCGCATACACCACGAACACGTCCGGGTGAACGGCCAGGTCACCGGTTTCAATCACGAAAGTACCCATTTCCAAAGACAGGTGTGCAGCGTCTTCTTCGTCGTCTGATTCGAATGCATACTGATCGACGATCAACGTGCTGGTGGCACCAAGGGTAACGCGCGTGTCGTCCGCGAATAGAAACGTGGCCGTTGCGTCTTCCCCTGTCAGCACCTTGTCGCCCACCCTGAGCGGCGTATCGTCCAACAGACGTTTCTCCGCGCCGCCGGGTGCGGCGATCATTGCGTTACCGTCGACGTCCGTACAACGGCCTACGGGCGAAGCCGCTTCGGTATTGCCAGTCGTGCCCATTGTCAAAGGCTAGCACTCCCGTCCGACAGCGTCACCTGGATCGCTTCAACACCGCCACCGCCTCGACATGATAGCTCATCGGGAACTGGTCGACGGGGGTCAGGCTCTCGATCTCATATCCCCCATCGACGAGGATGCGTAGGTCCCGCGCCAAGGTCGCCGGATTGCAGGAAACGGCGACAACACATGATACGAGGCTCTCCGCCAACGCTTCGGCCTGGGACCGGGCGCCGGCCCGTGGGGGGTCGAATACGACGGCATCCATCCCCTCGAATTTTTTAGGCGGGAGGGGCGCCGCACGCAGATCACGCACATCGGTTTGCATGTAACCGCCAAGCCCGGCGCGTCCTGCCGCCTGATCCAACGCCGCGATCTGCGATGCATTGTCGTCGACCGCCAGAACATGCTTCTTCTCACTCGCCAATCTGAAGGCGAAGGTGCCGATCCCACAGTACAAGTCGGCGACGTGCCTGCTCGCGCCGACACCGTCCAGAACCAGTTCCTGGAGAATTCCCTCTCCCTCCACCGACGGCTGCAGGAAGCCTCCCATGGGGAGTTCGATCACCGCCTTCCCGATCGTAAGTTTGACCGGACTTCGTTGTACGACAGGCTCGGGTGTCTCAGCCCCACGCTGCCAACAGAACCTTGCGATATCATAGGTATTCGCGAAATCGGCGATGGCTTCGCGGAAGGCGAGATCAAGTTTCTGATCGCTGATCACCACAACTTCGACGGAACCGGCATCCGCCGCCGTGATCCGCACGTCCGCCCGTGCCGGCGCCTTGAAGACACCGGCACAAAAATCGCGGAGCGGCATCCACAATCTCGCCAGAGACGGGGCCAGCAAAGGGCAGCCCTCCATACCGACGACGCGGTCGGCATATGCCTCGTTAAAACCGAGAACCGGCCCCGCCGCCGTCATGACAAACCCCAATGTCGCGCGGCGGCGTGCATCCATCGGCACCTTCTTCATCGAATTGATATCCGGCGTCAGACCGTGCCTGGAAAGGGCCGTCCGAACGGCATCGGTTTTCCATGCGTCGTATTCGGAGGGCAAAAGGTGCTGCAACTGGCAGCCACCGCATTTGCCGAACACCTCGCAGATAGGTTCATTGCGCGGCGACGTTTCAAGCCAGTCGATGACACTTGCGGAAACGCCGTCGCCACGTTTCGCACCGGGCTGGACCAGCACCTTATCCCCCGGCAGCGTCAAGGGTATGAAAACCCGTGTGCCGTCAGAAAGTACCGCCTCACCATCCCCCTGCTGGGCGATCTTTTCGATCACGACGGTTTCGGCGGGTCGTTTCGGGACCGGCCTGCCGCGGGATGACGACTTACGACGCCGTCCTGGCCTCATAGGGCGCGCAAGTCCGCCAGCAGATCCGAATAGATGATGTTGAGCGCTTCGTTGAGGCTATCGACCGCGGCGGCGACACCAGGTGAGTTCTGCGTCGCCTCATGCTCGTATGACTTCAAAAACAGAAGCTTGCCAGTCGAGGGTTGGCGCAGCGCAATTTCGATCTCCATACGCGTCCGGTTCGGCTGGCCGATGACCTGTTCCAGCTTGCGGATACGCCCGGTCATCACATATTGCGGTTCAAGCCGCATTTCCGGGATGACGACGCTGCCGGCAATCTTAGCGTGGCGCAGATACGTGACCAATTCATCGCGCAGCATGACCGTCGGCGGCTGCGTCCAGAAGTGATAGTGGTACTCCTGAAGCTGGTTCGGATCGCTGGCTTCCATATAGACGATGGGGCGTCCGGCAGTTAGGCCATCGGCGGTGAAACGTTCGATCTCAAAATTACCGGGGAACTTGGGTGACGATGACGGTTCCGCCGCGAACACGGCCTGCAAGCGGTAAAACTTATCGCTCGGCACAGGCGGCTGCGCCGCGCACCCGGCGACCAGCAGCGCGAGCGCAATCATCGCAACACCGCGACGCATCAATTTCCGGACCGGTTTCATGTTATCTGCGCTCATTTGACCGCTCCCTTGTCTTCAGGCGAGGTCCCGCCCAGCAATAGCCCCGGATTTTGCCTGATCTGGCGGCTGAATTCGTAAAGATTACGTGCTGCGCCGTCCATGTTTTGCGTCATCGCGTCAATGTTCCGCGAAATCGATTCCACCACGTAGCGGCTCTCTTTCATCGTGATCGCCAGGTCGCCCTCGGAATCCAGCACCAGATCGTCGATGTCCTTGAGGATCGAATTCATGGTGATCAGAACAGTGTCGAATTTCTGCGTGGCGGCGTTCAAGTTGTCGATCATACCCAGGATTTTCTGCTGGTTCTGCGGGGTCAGAATCTCGTTCAGCCGCTTGCTGGTAACACTCACGTCGCCGAGAATGCTCTCCAGCTTCTGCGCGATCGAGGGGATACGGTCTTTCAGATCGGACATCACGCCCCGCGCCATCGCCATCGTGTCGCGCGCATCGGCTGCGATCATACGGCCCTCGCCGCCCGCCTGAAGGAATTCGCCGATCTGCAGCACCGTGTTGTCGACGTTCCGTAAAAGCGGTTTCAGGTAATTGTTCGAGAGATCCCCGAAATCCCCCGCCACGTTGGCGACGGCCGCGAACATATCTGAGCGTTCCTGCGCGGTAACTTCAGCGCCAGGATCGAGCGCGGTCGAGCTGTCACCCGCGTTGACGGCAAGCGTGACCGCCGCCAGAAGCCCGGGGGCGGCGATTTCAACGATGCTGTTGTCCGGAATCCGCCAGCCTTGAATCACGTCGAAGTCGACGCGAAAGCGCATGCGCCCGTCTTTTTCTTCGGGATTGACCTCGACCACCTGACCGATGGGATACCCCTCGTAAACCACCTGTGTGCCGAACTTCACCCCAGTCACGTTCGAATAGTAGGCATGATAACTGTCAGTAGCACCTGTCCGACCCGTGAGCAGCGCGACCGCGACCACCAGAGCGACGATCATGGAGATGACGAAAAGTCCGACGATGAAATAATTGATCTTGCTGGTTCTCACGTTTACGTCCTCACAAATGGGCCGTGCCCGGATTGTCTTCGCCGACCAAGCGGTTCAGATATTCGTCCGGGTCCATGGTGTCTTCTTCGGGGATGCGGTTGAGCAGCGCGTGTACACGCTCGGATTTTGATGCCAGCACTTCTTCGACCGTACCGACCATCAAAATCTCACCACGATCAAGAATCGTGATGCGGTCGGCGATCTTAAAAGCGCTGTCCAGTTCGTGCGTCACGACGACGATGCTCATGCCCATCGCATCGCGCATATCGAGAATCAAATCATCGAGGGCGGACGCCACCACCGGGTCGAGCCCGGCCGACGGCTCGTCGCAGAATAAAACTTTCGGGTCCATGACGATGGCGCGGGCAAAAGCGGCGCGCTTGATCATGCCGCCCGACAGCTCCGACGGCATCAGGTTCTCGAAGCCGGAAAGTTCGACGACCTCCAGCTTCATGCGCGCCATGATCTCCATGGTCAGCGCATCCAGATCGGTGTGCTCGTAAAGCGGCAGCATGATGTTCTCACCCACCGTCATGGAACTGAACAACGCCCCCGACTGGAACGCCACGCCGAGTTTCTTACGCACATCCAGGAATTCCTGCCGGCCGATCTGGTCGATATCGTTGCCCAGAATGCGCATCGTGCCGGAAGTCTTTTCTTCGAGCGCCATCAGATGGCGGAGCAACGTCGACTTCCCCGACCCGGACCCCCCCATGATCACCATGATCTCGTTCTCCAGCACGTTCATGCTGACCCCCTTGAGGATCATGCGCTCGCCATAGTGCGTCACAAGATCCTCGACCTCGATCACGGCGTTGGGGCCGGTCTGAGGGCGGTGGCGGGATTTGCGTTCCTCGATGATCGATTCCGGATTGCGCATCAACCGCCCCTCACCGCGTCGCCACAAACGCGAACAGCATATCGGTCACGATGATGGCCGAGATCGCCTGAACGACAGAGCGCGTCGTCGCCTTACCAACGCCCTCCGCGCCACCCTGCACACCGGCGCCGTTAACGACGCCGATGACCGCGATAAGAACTGCGAAAATACAGCTTTTGCCCAGCCCATGACCAAGATCGTCGAGCGAGAGGATATCGATGGTGTCGTGGGCGTAGGCGGCGAGAGAAATACCGAGGTCCGCGTTGACGTACAAACCCGCCGCGAACAGCCCCATGAAGTTCCCAAGCAGCGTCAACGCCGGGACCATGATCAACATCGCGACCAACGCCGGCACAACAAGGAAGCGTGTCGGATTGATCCCCATGACTTTCAGGGCGTCGATTTCCTGATTGATCTTCATGGTGCCGATGCGCGCCGCCAAAGCCGAACCGGACCGGCCGGCCACCAGAATCCCCGTAATCAGCGGTGCAAACTCGCGCACCACGGAAAAGGCGATACCGATCGTGACACGGCTCTCGGCACCGAAGATACGTAGCGTGTGGATGCCCTGGATCGCCAGCATCACGCCGATGGTACCTGTCAGCATGAGGATGATCGGGATCGCGTTGATTCCAATCTCCATCATCTGCTGCACGACCGCGCCGATGCGTACCGGCTGGCGTTCGCGCACGCCGAACATCAGCCAGTAAACGCTCTCGGCGACGAGAATCCCGCCATTGCCGACAGCCTCGACAAAACCGACCGCCGTCTTACCGACGCCTTCGATCTTTTCTACTGCGGAAACCTTGTGATCCGCCACGCCTTGCCCCCGTTTAACCCGTGTGCGGCTCTACGCCCTAACCGACCTTCTCCACCCCTTCGTCGATGGTGGTGCAGATCGTGAAAACCTTATCGAGCCTGGCCAGTTGCAGGACGCGGAGCGCCCCCTCGCTGACCGACACCAGCGCCAGCTTCTGGCCCGATTTCTTGACGCTCTGCAGACACTCCACGAGCGATGCGACCCCGGATGAGTCGATATATCCGACACCCGAGAGATCGACGAGGATCGGCTGTCCCTTACCTACGAGCCCAAGCAGCGCCTTTCGCGCATCCGGCGATGTCTGAAGGTCGATATCACCGGAAAACGCGATAACGATCGCGCCGCCCGATTCCGATAACTGGTGCTCCATTTTTTCTCTAATCCCCGATTTTCTTAACTAACCTCAATAGATTGCCGCCATCTATCGGCGGCGGCAAGAAATCTACTTCGTCCATCACCTCGCCGATAAGGTGGGTCCCAAGCCCGCCCGGACGCAAATCGTCCAGGTCGCGCGGCTTGATCTTCGAAATATCCACAGGATCGGCAAAGTCGCGGATCAGCAGGATCATCGCGTCGGGGCGGTGACGGAATTCGATCGAGATATCCCCCTCCCCCTCGTGACCGTACGCATGACGGATAACGTTCTGGCATGCCTCGTCGACGGCGAGCACGATATCGCCCGTGTCGGTCTCGGAAAATCCGCAGAATGCCGCCGTTTCCCGGACCGCGTTTCTGATAAGGCGCAAGCGGTTCGCCTTGGCGGTGACCCTTAACTGGAAGACCTTCTCACCGGGCGCATCCGTCGCCCCCGGTTCGGCGGCACCAGCCCCTGTAGCAGCAGTATGACTTTGGGCACCGTCGTCAATGGCGATCAGTGTGACGTCGTCACGCAAAATCCGACCTTCACCGCCGATTTTCTCGCGCACCTCGTTCAGCAGGGCCTGCACATTCCCACGACTGGATGCCGTCATCATGTCTTTGAGACCCTCGATCCCAAGCTCCACACCGTCGTCGACATAACCTTCCGTGACACCATCGGTAAACACGAACAACCTGCCGCCGTTGAGATTGAATTCGGTTTCGGGAAAGCCGTCCTCATCCAAAAGTGCGGGTGAAATACCGAGCGGCGGCGCCTCCGCCTCGATCGCCGTGAATTCGCCATCACGCGAGAGGACCAGTGGCGGTTCATGCCCGGCGTTCGCGAGCCGTACGTAACCGCTTTCCGGATCGTAAACACCATGCACCAGCGTCACGAACATTCCGCGCGTTGCGGTTTCCGCGACTTCCTCATTGACCAGGGTCAGGAGCCGGCCCGGCTCCTTGATCGCTTTACCGAGACAACGCAGAAGGCTGGCCGTTTTCGCCATCATCAACGCCGCGTTCATGCCCTTGCCCGAGACATCGCCGAGCGTGAACGCGACCCGGCCGTCATCGAGGGGATAGAAGTCGTAAAAGTCGCCCGACACCACGCGTGCCGGCAGGTTCACACCCTTGACCGGGAAATCGCTCTCTTTCTCTTCAGGCAGAAGCGAGCGCTGGATTTCCGCCGCCAGTTCAAGCTCGCGCTTAACCCTCTCCTGCTCGACCAGTTCCGCGGCCATGCGCGCGTTGAGGACCGCAAGCCCCGCCGACACCGCAAGGGCCTGTAAAAGATGCAGGTCGTCGTCATCGAACAAGCCATCACCGCCGCGCTTGTTGATGAGTTCGATGGCCCCGATACGCTCACCCTTCACGCTCATCGGCGCACACAGGATCGACTTCGTCTTGAAGCCTGTTTCGTCGTCAACGGCGGCGTTGAAGTCCGGATCCTTACTCACATCACGGACGATGCGCCCAGCGTCGTTCTTGACGCAGAACCCGACAATTCCCTGGTCGGCGGCGATCTCCAGCCCCGTGATCTCGACCGGACCAATACAGGCGTCGCATTTCAATAACTCGCCGCAGTCGGACAGCATGAAAAGTGCGCCCGCCTCTGCGTCGACATAGTCGGTGATACGCTCTACGGCGCGGGTAAGCGTCGCCTCGAGATCCAGGCTGGTCGCGAAGTCGCGACCCATATCGGCGAGGAGTTCCAGGTGGCTGTGCACGTTTTCCGGGGCAACGCCCAACTGCGCGCCACCCGCCAGATCGAGACTGCTCACATTGCCCTCCGCCATGGGCGAAACTATGCCCGGAAAGCGGGTCGCGGGCAAATCAGATACGCACCTTCACATATGAGCCCGGCGCGTCCTCAATAACCTTCAACTTACCGTCCCCGGGCGTGCGCGCCTGGACGTCGCCGTCCGCGTATTTATTGATCCACTTCTGCCAATCCGGCCACCACGACCCTTCGTGCTGCTTGGCGGTTCCGAAGAAATCATCAGGAGCGGCCGGGTTCTTGGTGTTGGTCCAATAGCAGTATTTATTGGCGGCAGGCGGATTGATGACACCCGCGATATGGCCGCTCGCCGAGAGCACGAAGCGTTTCGGCCCCTTGTAGATCTGCGTCGCCGCGTAAGTCGATTTCCAAGGCGCGATATGGTCGTCCTTGGTCGACAACCAGTAGACCGGCGTCTTGATCTTCGAGAGGTCGATCGGCACACCGTCGAGCGTGATGCCGCCGGGTTCGACCAGCTTATTCTCCAGATACATTTTTCTCAGATACAACGAATGCATCATCTTCGGCATCCGCGTGTTATCCGAATTCCAGTACAGAAGATCGAACGCCATCGGCTCACGGCCCAGCAGATAGTTGTTGATGACGAACGACCAGATCAGGTCGTTGTCGCGCATCATGTTGAAGACCTGGCTCATGTACTGACCGTCCAGATAACCCGTCTTCTCCATATGTTCGTCAAGGCGCTGCAACTGCGCCTCATCGATGAACACACCAAGCTCGCCGGGCTCCGAGAAATCCACCATCGTCGTGAAGAACGTCGCCGATTTGACCCGGTCGTCCCCCTTGGCCGACATGTAGGCGAGCGTTGCTGCCGTCAATGTCCCGCCAATACAGTAGCCGATGATGTTGACGTCTTTCTCTCCCGTCGCATCCTTGATCGCATCCATCGCGGCCAAGGGCCCTTCGAGCATGTAGTCCTCGAACCGTTTATCCGCATACCGCTCGTCCGGATTGATCCAGGAAATGACGAAGACCGTGTGGCCCTGATCCGTCGCCCATTTGATAAACGAGTTCTTGGGTTGGAGATCGAGAATGTAGAACTTGTTGATCCAAGGCGGCACGATCAGCAACGGCCGCTTGGCGACTTTTTCGGTCGTCGGCTCGTACTGTAACAACTGAATCAGATCGTTCTGGTAGACGACTTTCCCGGGAGTCACCGCGACGTTCTTGCCGAGCTCGAAGGCGTCCGTGTCGGTCATGGAAATCCTGAGCTCGCCCTGCCCCCTTTCCAGATCCTTCAGAAGCTGGTCCATCCCCTTGATCAGGTTCTCACCCTTGGTTTCCGACGCCATCTTCAAGACCTTCGGGTTGGTGGCGACAAAGTTTGTCGGCGACAACGCGTCAACGTACTGACGGGTATAGAACTTGAGCTTTTCCTTGGTTTTCGCATCCATATCGTCGACGTCGCTGACTTGCGCCTGTAGCCAGTCGGACGTCAGGAGATACGATTGTTTGATGAAGTCGAAGACCGCTTCCTCACTCCAGGCGTCATCCTTGAAGCGTCGGTCGTCCTTGGCCGGCCGGATCACCGGTTGAACGTCGTCGTCGCCCTGCATGCGCTTTGCGGTGGCCTGCCACAGGTCGGCATAGCCCTGCATCAGCTTGGCCTGTTGCTCGGCGAATTTCTGCGGATTGGCCATCATCTTGAGGGACGCATCCATAAACATCTTGCCGATCTCGACCGGATCGGCGACGGCATAATTGCTCCCTTCTTTCTGGCGTTCGAGGAAAGCATTGACGATGCGCTGCGAACGCTCAGCGAAATCGGCATAAATCTGGGCGTTTTTCTCCGCATCGAAGAGTGCGTCGGTGTCGTTGCCGTCTTCGGCCATGCTGTCCTCCCCTTGGATTCCAGTCATCATAGATCACTTTTCGTGACGATTTAAGTATTGTGGCGCGCCCTACCCCGGTTATAACGAGGAGCATGTCTGCAATTATCCAGGGCTTTGCCCGTCACCCGTCACGGTTCGTTGCGTTGCTGACGACGCTGGCCGCGGCCGCGATTTTCGTCACGCCGCCACCCGGTGGGGTTACGCATCTGGCGATGACGGGCGCCGCGATTTGCCTGTTGGCGGTCGGGTTTTATGCGACAGTCGCCATCCCAGAATATTTAACGGCCTTGGCTTTCTTCACGATCGCCATGGTGATCGGTGTCGGCGAAGCCGGCGTGGTATTTTCCGGCTTTCATTCGACAGCTTTCTGGATGGTGTTCGGCGGTCTGATCATCGGCGTCGCTGTCCAGAAATCAGGCCTGGGTGCGAGGTTGGCGACCACGATCACGGCGAAGTTTGCCGGCAGTTATCTGCGTGTCGTCTGTGGAGTGGCTCTGGTGAGCGGCGCCATGGCGTTTTTGATGCCGTCGACCATGGGGCGGATCATTCTTCTGATCCCAATCATCCTCGCCCTCGCCGATAACCTAGGCTACCAGAGAGGCTCCAAGGCGAGGACGGGGCTGGTGCTCACGCTCGCCTGTGCGAGTTGGATGCCGTCGAGTTCCATTCTTCCGTCCAACGTGCCCAATATGGTTCTCATCGGTGTCGCCGAGAACCTTTTCGATATCACCTTCAATTACGGGGAATACGCCCTCACCCACATGCCGGTGAACGGTTTTCTGAAGATGGTGTTGATCATCGTTCTGGTACTGACGCTGTTCCCGGCCGAGAAGCGCGGCGACGTTGAGATCGTTCAACATGAAACCAAACCGTTAACCCCAGATGGACGACGCCTGGCGCTTATCCTCGCCGTCACCCTGGGCTTTTGGGTCACCGACTTCATTCACCACATTTCACCCGCCTGGGTCGCGATGGGTGCAGCGGTCGTCTGCCTGTTTCCTGGCGTCGGACTTGTCGATGGAGACGATCTGAAGACTAAGGTCAACTTTCCGTCTGCGATCTATGTCGCGGGCGTCCTGAGTATGGGCGCCGTGCTGGTCGAAACCGGAGCGGGTGACTGGCTTGGCGGTTGGCTCTTGGCGCACATCCCGCTTTCAGAGGATGCCCCCTTCACGTCATTCTTTTCGATCGTCGGATTGGGAACCCTTGTCAATATGGGTACGACCGCGCCCAGCGCCCCCGCCGTCGTCGGCCCACTTGCTACCGAGATTTCGGCCCTGACCGGGTTTCCTATCGCCACCATCCTGATGAGCCAGGTGATATCTTATTCAACAGTGGTCCTGCCTTACCAAGTGCCGCCCCTGATCGTCGCCATGCATTTGGGCGGTGTCAGCCTCAGGGACGGCGCCAAGATGACAATCGCATTGGCCGCGATCTCGCTCGTTGCCCTCGTCCCGATCAATTACCTTTGGTGGTCGTGGCTCGGCCTGATCCCGTAACCGTAAAAGAAAAAGGCCGGGGCGAACCCCGGCCTTTCCGTAACCCGATGTACGTCGATCAGTGGACGTAACCTGCAGACCCCCACCAGTAAACGGCGGTGAACAGGAACAGCCAGACGACGTCAACGAAGTGCCAGTACCAGGCCGCCGCTTCGAAGCCGATATGACCTTCCGGCGAAAAGTGGCCCTTGATCGTACGGAAGTAGCAGACAGCCAGGAAGATCGTCCCGACGATGACATGGAAACCGTGGAAACCGGTCGCCAGATAGAACGTCGAAGAATAGATGCCATCCTTGAAGCCGAACGACGCGTGACCGTACTCATAGGCCTGACAAGCGGTGAACAGGACGCCGAGCAACACCGTCAGCAGGATACCCGTTGCGCCGCGCTTGTTATCGCCGAGACGGATCGCGTGGTGCGCATACGTGACCGTCACACCGGATGTCAGCAGAATCAGGGTGTTCAGGAACGGCAGCGTCCACGTTTCGAGCGGCACGATCCCCTCCGGCGGCCAGGTCGGCGAGGCCACGAAGCTGAGCGCGGGGATCGAAGCGTTGAAATAGGCCCAGAAGAAGGCAAAGAAGAACATCACCTCGGAAACGATGAACAGCAGCATCCCCATGCGGAGACCATGCCGAACGGCTTCGGTATGATCGTGCCCGTTCCGCCCTTCGGCGACCACATCGCGCCACCAAAGCGCCGCCGTGATCACCAGCGCGACGAAGACAACCGTCATCGGCGCGATCGACGAACCGTGCATGTACATGATCGCGAAGATCGCCATGGCGAACGCGAGCGCGCTCGAAACGAACGGCCACGGGCTCGGATTCACAATATGGTAGGGATGACTTTTCGCACCACTCATCGGTATTTTCCCCTCGGGTTTTAATTACTCATGACAGGAACGGTCCCCGGACCGTGCCGATCAGCCCTTCTCCCCCGCCTTTGACGGTTGACTTAACGCCGACACCTTACCTTCTTCTTCCTCTTTCGGATAGAAGGTGTAGGAAAGCGTGATCGTCTTCACGTCGCGGGTATTCACTTTGTTATAGATTTCCGGGTCCACGTAGAACGTCACCGGCATGTCTATCGTTTGCCCCGGCTCAAGCGTCTGTTCGGTAAAGCAGAAGCAGTCGATTTTGACGAAAAACTGCCCGGCCTTTAGCGGCGTGACGTTGAACGTCGCCGTCCCGGTAATCGGCTTGTCGCTCATATTCGTGGCTTCGTAGAACGCGAGCTTCTCCTCGCCCAGCTTGAGGTGAACCTCGCGCTGGACCGGCTTGAATTTCCACGGCAGATCCGGGTTCGTGTTGGCGTCGAAGCGGACGATGAAATCCGTATCGGTTTTCACCTCCGGCGCCGACGCCTGCACACCCGGCGTGCCGCCGAGACCCGTCACCTGACAGAAGATCCGGTAAAGCGGTACCGACGCGAACGCCAGACCGACCATCCCGGCGACGACGGTAAAGAGCACCATCGCCGTCTTCAGGTTCTTGTCCCTGACGTTCGCCATCGTTTCCGACCCCGTAGCCTCGGCTTACTCTGCCGGTGCCTTGCCGGACATGTCCGGCTGGTCTTCGAAGGTGTGGAACGGCGCCGGGCTCGGCACGTGCCATTCCAGCGTCGTCGCGCCTTCGCCCCACGGATTCTGTTCAGCTTTCGAACCCGCCGCATAGGTGCGGAACAGGATCACGAAGAACAGGACCGTGCCAATGGCCGTGATAAGGGCGCCCACCGAGCTGATGTAGTTCCAGCCCGCATATGCATCCGGATAGTCCGGAATACGGCGCGGCATGCCTGCCAGACCCGCAAAGTGCTGCGGGAAGAACAGCAGGTTGACGCCGACGAAGAACACCCAGAACTGCAGTTTGCCCAGGCCTTCGCTGTACTGCTTGCCGGACATTTTCCCGATCCAGTAGTACCAGGCGCCGAACATCGCGAAGATCGCCGCGATCGCCATCACGTAGTGGAAGTGCGCGACCACGAAGTAGGTGTCGTGGAACACCAGGTCCGCCGACGAGTTGGCCAGCGTCACCCCGGTCACACCACCGACGACGAACAGGAAGATGAAGCCGAAGGCGTAAAGCATCGGCGTCTTGAAGTCGATCGAGCCACCCCACATCGTCGCCAGCCACGAGAAGATCTTAACCCCCGTCGGCACGGCGATGACCATCGTCGCCGCGGTGAAATAAGCGCGGGTGTCGACGTCGAGGCCGACCGTATACATATGGTGCGCCCAAACGACGAAGCCGACGACACCGATCGCCGCCATGGCGTAGGCCATGCCGAGGTAACCGAACACCGGCTTCTTCGAGAACGTCGACACGATCTGCGAGATGATGCCAAACGCCGGCAGGATGATGATGTAAACTTCCGGGTGACCGAAGAACCAGAACAGGTGCTGCCACAGGATCGGGTCGCCGCCGCCGGCGGGATCGAAGAAGTGGGTGCCGAAGTTACGGTCGGTCAGAAGCATCGTCAGCGCGCCCGCGAGAACTGGCAGTGCCAGCAAAAGCAGGAACGCAGTCACCAGGATCGACCAGACGAACAGCGGCATCTTGTGCATGGTCATGCCCGGTGCGCGCATGTTGAAAATGGTGACGATGAAGTTGATCGCGCCCAGGATCGACGCGGCACCCGCAAGGTGCAGCGACAGAATCCCGAAGTCGACGGCAGCGCTTGGGTGATATATCCCGCTTGAGAGCGGCGGATAAACCGTCCAGCCCGTCCCGACGCCCGATCCGACGAATGCCGAAATCAGCAGCATGCCGAGGCCGGCAAAGGTCAACCACAGGCTGATGTTGTTCATGCGCGGGAACGCCATGTCCGGCGCACCGATCATCAACGGCACGAACCAGTTACCGAAGCCGCCGATCATCGCCGGCATGACCACGAAGAAGACCATCAGGAAGCCGTGCGCCGTCAGCAGCACGTTGTAGAACTGAAAGTCATCAATGTGCTGAATGCCGGGCTCGGCCAGCTCAAGGCGGATGTACCAGGACATGCCGCCACCGACAATTGCCGCGAACATCGACAGGTAAAGATAGACCGTGCCGATGTCTTTGTGGTTCGTCGAGCAGAACCAGCGCGAGAAAAAGCCGGGATAGTGGTCGTCGTGACCGTGATCGTCGTGATGGGCGTCAGCTGCGTTCGCCATAATACGTCCCTCTCCTTAGGTATCTGTCCGGATGATCAACGGGTGGCGCCGGCATCAGCCAGGCGCACCTTGTCGTCCGTTTTGGTGTCATCCGAAGCGAATTTCTGTTGGGCCTCTTTGACCCACTTCTCGAAGTCCTCCTTCGAGACCGCTTCGATCGCGATCGGCATGAAACCGTGGTTCACGCCGCAAAGCTCCGAGCACATGCCGTAGATTGTCTTGCCGACATATTTCTCGTGAATGCGGGTCCAGGTCTCGTTGATACGGCCCGGCATGGTGTCGAGCTTGACCGAGAGCGAAGGCAGGGCCCAGTTGTGGATCACGTCGTTCGACGTCATCAAAAGGCGGATATTGGTTTCGACCGGCAGCACGACCTTGTTGTCGACCGTCAGCAGACGGGGCTGGCCTTCTTTCAGGTCGGCGTCCGCAACGATGATGCTGTCGAACGAGAAGTCGCCGTTGTCGGGGTAATTGTAGTTCCAGTACCACTGGTTCCCTGTGATCTTCAACGTCATGTCGGCTTCGGGGATACGGTCGGCGAAATACAGGTGTTTCAGCGACGGCACCGCAATCCCGACCAGGATCAGGATCGGCACGACCGTCCAGACGACTTCAAGAAGCGTGTTATGCGTCGTCTTCGACGGCGTCGGGTTACGCTTGGCGTTGAAGCGGATGGCGATGTAAGCCATCAGCCCGAGCACGAAGATCACGATCAACGTCTCGATCACCATGAGCTGAGCGTTGAACGCTACGATCCGGTCCGCCGTCGGCGATGCCGGCTCCTGCAACCACATCTGCCAGGGTGCGGATCGCACCTCGCCGGCCGGGCCTGCCATCGCGGGGCCGAAGGTCAACATTGCGCCGATCAGCGCGGGCAAGAAAGTCTTGAGCTTGTTTCGCATTCGTCTCACCTGATTGCCGGCCGCCCACCAGAGAGCCGCCTTGAAATTTGTAATTGCAGACGCCCGTGCCGAGCACATTGCGCCTTAGCGTGTTTTTAAAGCCGTGACTGCTGCGGGGCAAGTCGGCAATCGCATTCCCCGCCGATATTTCTACACTTTTCTAACGTTGATTTTGGTCCGCATAACCTTAGATGACAAGGGGTTAGAACGGAAAAAACCAACGGAACCGGCGCGACGCAAACAATAAAGTCCGTGCAATCGGAGCTTTGAGCGCCTAAATCCTCCGCAGCACGGATGAGGAATCGCCCCGTTCCGCAAGCACCAATTCGCAACGACGATCGAGAGCAGCCAAATGAGCGAACAAGATCACTCGGAAAACGACATGCAAAACTCGAAGGGTAACAAGCGCCGCAACTTGATTTTGGCGGTTGTCCTCGCCCTTGGCGCGCTGACGATGTATGCCAGCATTTTCCTGCGGCTTTCGGAAAATCCGCTGAGCTACTGACGGCCAAGGGCTCCTCATAAGATGGATTTCAATCAACTCGTTCACACGAATGCGCTGTTCAACGCCATTTCGGTCGTTTTCCTCGCGCTCGGGTACTACTTCATCAAAGCCGGCGACTGGCGCAAGCATCGCGCCATGATGATTTCGGCGCTGGTGGCCTCGGCGCTGTTTCTGGTTTCCTACGTCATCTACAAACTGAACGCGGGGTTCGCCCAATTCGGCGGCG
Organism: Rhodospirillales bacterium; assembly: GCA_017644185.1. Classification (GTDB taxonomy): domain Bacteria; phylum Pseudomonadota; class Alphaproteobacteria; order Rhodospirillales; family Casp-alpha2; genus UBA4479. The sequence continues at coordinate 190,172 of JAEPMA010000001.1, read as the reverse complement.
AAGGGGCGATTCGCTATATCTATTTCACGATCCTGTTCGTGCACGTTCTGGGTGCCATCGCCATCGTGCCGCTGGTCCCGGTCACGGTCATGCGCGCGTTGCGCGAGCGATTCGATCAACACAAGAAAATCGCCCGCATCACCTGGCCTTTGTGGATGTATGTCGGGATCTCAGGCGTGGTCGTCTATGTGATGGCCGTGCACATGTACCCCTACCAAGGCGGCTGAGCCGTGCTGAAGCCGGCCCACGAACAACGCTGGAATCCGATCGAAGGCTTCCGCCCAGCGCTCGCCCGACCCGGCGCACAGCGTGAGCTTCGCCGTTGGCTGATTATCGCGTTGGGCGCGCTCGCCGTCGCAGGTGTCTACGCACTTTTGCTGGCGATCTCCAGAATTCCCGGCGCCGACACGCTGTTTCCGTGGCCGGTAGCTTTTTATGAAAAAAGCCTGATCATCCACGTCGTATTTTCGTTCGTGGTCTGGTACCTCGCCATCGCGATCATTCTTATGATGATCGGCGCCGCCCGCATGGCGGAAGGGAACCCCAAACTGAACAGTCTGGGTGCTTCGGCGTCGGCGGCGATGGCGATTTCCTTCATCCTGCTGGCCGTACCGGCGCTGATGGATCGGGGGCAGCCGTCGCTCAACAACTACGTGCCCGCCATCATCGACCCTGTTTATTACGTCGGCCTTTTGATGGTCGCGTTCGCCGTTGTTTTGGCGGCGGTGCGCGTGCTGGCCAACGGCGCATCAAGAAGTGGCCCGCTGGAGCCCATCGGCGCCGCCGGGATGGCGTCCGCCGTCGTCGCGATTGCCGCCGTTGCCGCGTTCGCCGTCGCCTGGAACCGCTTGGGCGTGATGCCCAGCATCGCCGCTGAGAACGAAGACCTGTTCTGGGCGGGTGGGCATATTCTCCAGTTCCTGAACACATCGGTCATGATCGCCGGATGGGTGTTGTTGGGCGGTCGCGCCATGGGCGAACCACCGGTTGCACCCAAGCTCGTCATGCTGGCGCTCGGTTTAAATGCGTTGCTGGCGATCGGCGGATTCGCACTGATGTTCGTTGAAATCCCGTTTTCCGCAGAGGAACGGATACTATTCACCCATTACCAATACGCCCTCGCTCCGGTGCCGATCTTCACGGGGCTGATCGTCGCCGCGAACGTGCTCCGTGCGCCCCAGCCGGATGGCGAAGCTGGCAAGACGGCACGTCTGGCGTTACTGCTCTCACTCGCGGTGTTCTTCGCGGGCGGCGTCCTCGGGATTTTCGTCGACGGGACGGACACCCGCACCCCGGCGCATTACCACGGCGTCATCGGCGGCGTGAACGTTGCCGCGATGGGCTTGGTGATCCTGTTCGTCCTGCCGCTTCTGGAGCGCGGCCTTGTCAAATGGCGGGCAATTCGCACCGCGTTTTGGCTTTATGGGTTGGGTCAGCTTCTGCACAGCCTGGGTCTGTTTGTCGCCGGGGGCTACGGGGCGCCGCGCAAGGTGTCGGATACCGCGCCGGGCATGGACGTGATCGGGAATTGGATCGGCCATGTCGGAATCGGCATCGGCGGCGTAATAGCCGTTATCGGCGGTATCATGTTCATATGGATTGCAGGCAAGCGCGCATTGGCGCGGACACTTTAGATTTTCGGAATGACTGGAAACCGGCGGGACAATCTTCTATAACCCGTCCCCTGCAGTCATTCCCATCGGGGCCGCCTCAAGGGCGGAAAAGTAATGAGCGATAGCGGTCGCAGCGAACTGGCTTTAGAGAATTTGGATACGACGACATCGGCGTCCATGGAGCCTCGCTTCCGCGTCAACGATTTCGCCGTCCTTCTGAAGCCGAAGATCATGGCCTTGGTCGTGTTCACGGCGCTGGTCGGCATTCTGATGGCGCCGGGCGGTGCGGATGCGCAGACCGGCCTGATCGCAGTGCTCTGTATTGCCATTGGCGCGGGTGCTTCCGGTGCCATCAACATGTGGTACGACCGCGACATCGACCGCATCATGCGCCGCACCCAGGACCGACCGATCCCGGCTGGGCGGATGGATCCTAGATTGGCGCTGACATATGGGGTCGTACTGGCGGGCGGATCGATCATCATGATGACGGTCAAGGTCGGCACGGTCGCGGGCGGCCTGCTGGCGCTTACCATCTTCTATTATGTCTTCATCTATACCGCCTGGCTGAAACGCCGCACCCCGCAGAACATCGTGATCGGTGGCGCCGCCGGCGCGTTCCCGCCGTTAGTCGGCTGGGCCGCCGTCACGGGAAGCATCGATCCCGGCGCGATCGCGCTCTTTATGATCATCTTCCTTTGGACCCCGCCGCATTCGTGGGCACTGGCGCTGTTCCGCCGTGGCGATTACGCCGCTGCCGGCGTGCCGATGATGCCCGTCGTCGCGGGTGAGCGCGAAACCAAACGCCAGATGCTGATCTACACGGTCTTGATGGTGGCATCCACGCTGGCGCCCAGCTTCCTGGGTGTGTCCGGTGTGCTCTATCTCGCCACTGCTGCCGTGCTTGGTATCATGTTCTGGGTTCGCACCTGGCGGCTCTGGAAAGCAGAAGGGACGGAGCCGGCCAAGCCGCTGTTCCTTTTCTCGATCCTCTACCTGTTCCTGATCTTCCTCGCGATGATCGCCGACCGGCTGCTGTTCATCCCGGTCCTGTAAGCGATGCCCGACGCGCCGCTCCCCGACGCCTACGAAAGACTGGAATCTCGTTTTCGCCGAATCGCGCTGCTCGGTGAGGCCCAGGCCGTTCTGCACTGGGACTATGCCGCGGTGATGCCGGACGGCGGCGCCGAATCGCGTTCCGAGCAACTCGCCGAACTGAGGGCGATAGCCCACGGTCTTTTGATCGAAAATGAAACCGCCGACTTGATCGCCGCCGCGCGCGCCAACGACGCCGTGCTCGACCCCTGGCAGGCGGCCAACCTGACCGAGATCGAGCGCCGGCATCGCCGCGCTGCTGCACTCGACGAGGCCTTCGTCACCAAAATGTCGCGCGCCTCGAGCACGTCCGAACAAGCCTGGCGGAAGGCCCGGGCTGAGAGCGACTTTTCCATCGTGGCCGGCCCCCTCGAATTACTCGTGGAACTCGTTCGTGAGGAGGCCCAGCGCATTGGCGAGGCATTCGATCTCGCCCCGTATGATGCGTTGCTGGATTCTTACGAGCCCGGCGGTCGCGCCGCCGACATCGACCCGGTCCTGGATGACCTCGCCGATTTCCTGCCGGGTTTTCTCGACGATGTATTGGCGCGTCAAGCCGCCGCCGGCCCCGCGATCATGCCGGCAGGCCCGTTCCCCGAAGAAATCCAACGTAAACTCGGGATGCGGTTCATGGGCGTGCTCGGTTTCGATTTCGAACGCGGCCGGCTGGATGTCAGCCACCATCCGTTCTGCGGCGGCGTGCCTGACGATGTGCGCATAACCACCCGGTATGATGAGAACGACTTCACGTCCGCCCTCATGGGTGTTCTGCACGAAACCGGCCACGCACTTTACGAGCAAGGGCTTCCGAAAAAATGGCGCCTGCAACCGGTTGGTACGGCGCTCGGTATGTCGATCCACGAGAGCCAGTCGCTGTTGATGGAGATGCAGGTCTGCCGTTCACCGGAGTTCGTCACGTTTGCACTCCCGATCATCAAAGAGACGTTCAATGGCGAGGGCCCGGCCTGGGAAACCGACAACATCCTCAAGCTCTATCACAAGGTCGAACGCAGCTTTATCCGGGTCGACGCCGACGAAGTCACTTATCCGTTGCACGTGATCCTGCGCTATCGGCTGGAAAAAGATATCATCGCCGGTAAGCTCAAGGTCGCGGACCTGCCGGATGCTTGGAACGCGGCATTCAAGGAGTTGCTGGGGGTCGACGTCCCGAACGATGCCCAAGGCTGCCTGCAGGACATCCACTGGTACGACGGCGCGCTGGGTTATTTCCCGACATACACATTGGGCGCGATGACCGCGGCGCAGGTTTATCAGGCCGCGTGCGCCGCACATCCCGAGATTCCGGAACACGTTGCCAAAGGCGAGTTCACGACGCTTCTGTCTTGGTTACGCGAGAACGTCCACGCCAACGGCCGCCTTTTGTCGGGGCCAGAGCTTCTGAGCCGCGCCACGGGCCGCCCACTCGAAGCGGCGCCGTTCAAGGCACATCTGAAAGCGCGTTATCTGCCGGACTGACGGCCTATTTCAACCAGCCTCTGGACTTGTAATAGGATTCCGCCGCCGGGTGCAGCGGCGCGCTGAGGCCGTCCGCCACCATTTTTTCAGGCGTCGAGACGGCATAAGCGGGGTGCTTGGCCTTGAAACCGTCGAAGTCTTCGAACACGGCTTTGACGAGGGTCTCGACCAGGCCGGGGTCGGTATCTTTCATGGTGACGAGCGTCGCCATCACCCCGAATGTATCGACTTTCTTCTGCCCATCCCAATACGTTTTCGCGGGGATCGTGACTTTCGAATAATAGGGCCGGGCCGCCGTCGCCAGTTTACGGATGATCGTGTTATGCGGCTCGATCAGCATGCCATTGCATTCTGAGACCGCGCGCTGCATGGCGTTGTTCGGAATTCCAACCGCATAGACGAAGGCCTCGAACTTGCCTTCACAAAACGCGTCGACCTGCTCGGACGAGGGTAGTTCGCTGACGGCGCTGAAAGTGCTTAGTTTCCAGCGCTGCGCATCCAGCATCTCCTCCATGGTCTGACGGTGCCCAGCGCCCGGGTTACCGATATTGATGCTGTGACCCTTGAGCGCGTACCAGTTCCTGATCTTGGCATCACGATTGACCACCACCTGAATCGGCTCGGCATAGACCGAAAATACGGCCCGCAGGTTTTCGATTTTCTTGTCTTTCCATTCGCTGGAGCCCTTGTAGGCATGGAACTGCCAGTCTGACTGAGCCATCGCAAAATCGGCAGCACCCGCCATAAGCGCCTTTAGGTTCGCCACCGAGCCGCCGCTGGGCGGCGCCTGGCAAGAAACGTTCCGGGCGTTCAAAAGCCCACACAACGCCTGACCGGTCGCATAATAGACCCCGGTCTTGCCGCCGGTGCCGATGGTGACCTTATCCGCCGCATGAAGGGCAGGTGCGCCCATCATTACGAACATGATCATGAGTTTCGCAACGAATGTTCTCACAGGCCCTGCCTCCTGAGTGATTATTTTTTTAATCATGCCCTGTTCGAATTTTCACTTCAACATTGTTGGACGCGCCGTCGTCCTTGTTTCACCGGGTTTCGATGGATAGTTTTAGCGAAATAACGGGGGCACCGTTGTTCTCGCCCCGATAGGGAGAATTTCTTTGCGCTATATTTCGACCCGTGGCCGTGCGCCTGAACTGGCGTTTGACGAGGTTTTGTTAAGCGGCCTTGCCCGCGACGGCGGCCTGTACGTGCCCGCCGAATGGCCGCAGTTCAGCGCTGATGATCTCGTATCGATGAAGTCGCTCAGCTACAACGACCTGGCATTCAAGGTTATTCACCCCTTCGTCGGCGGCACGATCGACGACGACGCTTTGAAGGCAATCATTGCGCGCGCCTATTCGACGTTCGAGGGTGGCGAGGTCGCACCGCTGATCAATATCGGCGACGACATTCACTTGATGGAGTTGTTCCACGGTCCGACGCTCGCTTTCAAGGATGTCGCCATGCAGATGCTGGGCGGGCTGTTCGATCACGTCTTGCAGGCACGTGGAGAACACATAACGATCGTCGGCGCAACGTCGGGCGACACCGGTTCCGCCGCCATTGAAGCCTGCAGAGACAAAGACACGCTGGATATTTTCATGCTGCATCCGGAAGGCCGGGTCTCGGAAGTGCAGCGCCGGCAAATGACGACGGTGCTCGCCGATAACGTCCACAACGTCGCCATCCGTGGCACCTTCGACGACTGCCAGGATCTTGTGAAGGCGATGTTCAACGACACGCCCTTCCGTGACCGCCATCACCTATCAGCGGTCAACTCGATCAACTGGGCCCGCGTCATGGCGCAGATCGTCTACTATTTCCACGCGGCGCTTCATCTGGGTGCACCGGAGCGCGAAGTTTCCTTCACTGTGCCAACCGGTAACTTCGGCAATGTCTTCGCCGGGTACGCCGCCATGAAGATGGGCGTTCCGGTCAAGAAGTTCATCGTTGCCGCCAACGCCAACGACATTCTGGCGCGGTTCTTCGATACGGGTGAGATGCGCACCGACGCCGTGGTGCCGACACTCAGCCCGAGCATGGATATCCAGATCTCGTCGAACTTCGAACGCCTGCTATTCGACATGATGGGCCGCGACGGTGCGCGTGTCGAAAGCACGCTCACGACCTTCCGCAAAGAAGGCAGCTTCCGTGTCGATCAGGGCATGCTGGAAACCGTTCGCGAGAAATTCGATGCGGCACGTTACGACGACAAGGAAACCACCGAGACGATCCGCACCCTATACGAAGAGAACGGCATGCTGATCGACCCGCACACAGCCGTCGGGCTTGCCGCCGCGAAGGCCAAACACGATCACGACGGCACGCCGATGGTGGTCCTGGCGACGGCGCACCCGGCGAAGTTCCCGGACGCGGTCGAGGCTGCGACCGGCGTCCGCCCCGAATTACCGGAGCGTATGAGCGATCTTTATGAACGCGAAGAGCGTTCGGTAACCACGGACAACAGCCTCGACGCCATTGAGCGTCTCGTCGACGACACACTCGGTGCGGAAGCAGCCGCTTCATGACGGTCCGCGTCACCACCCTTGATAACGGCATGCGGGTCGCCACCGACAGCATGGAGAATGTCGAGACGGTGACGCTCGGCACCTGGGTCGGCATCGGTGCGCGTGATGAAGCCCCTGAGGTAAACGGCATCTCGCACCTTCTGGAGCACATGGTCTTCAAGGGTACGGAACGCCGCACCGCGCGTCAGATCGCCGAGGAGATCGAGGCCGTGGGCGGACACCTGAACGCCTATACATCGCGCGAGAATACCGCCTATTACGCGAAAGTCCTGAAAGACGATATCGGCCTCGCGGTCGACCTGGTGTCGGACATCGTCATGCATGCGACCATGGACCCGGTGGAACTGGAACGCGAGAAATCGGTGATCTGCCAGGAAATCCACCAAGCCCACGACACCCCCGACGATATCGTGTTCGATCTGTTTCAGGAGGCGGCGTACCCCGATCAAGCTATCGGCCGCCCGGTACTGGGCAAGGAAGACATCGTCCGCGCACTTGAGCGAGACGATGTCGAAGGCTACCGCAAGCAAAGCTACACCGGCCCCCACAGCCTCTTCTGCGCCGCCGGCCGGATCGATCACGATGAGCTTGTCACGATGATCGCCGACACGTTCGACACCCTTCCGACGTTAAACGGAAACGGTCGCGAGGCCGCCAAATACAAAGGCGGCGATATCCGGCTCGAACGGGATCTCGAGCAGGTCCATATCGTACTCGGTCTTGAGGGCGTCGGTTATCGGGAAGATGACTTCTATGCCGCATCGGTCCTCTCGACCCTCTTCGGGGGCGGTATGTCGTCGCGGCTATTTCAGGAAGTACGTGAAGAACGCGGCCTCGCCTATTCGATCTATTCGTTCCTGTCTTGCTACGAAGATAGCGGCATTTTCGGGATCTACGCCGGCACCGGGGAAGAACATCTATCTGACCTGATCCCGCTCCTGGCCGACGAAGCGGGCAAGGTGATCGACTCGCTGAATGAGGAAGAAACCGAACGCGCCCGCGCCCAGCTCAAGGCCAGTATTCTGATGGCCCGAGAAAGCACATCGGCGCGCACCGAACAGATGGCGCGCCACCTGATGCTGTTCGGCCGCCCGCTCGACCCGCAAGAGATCGTCGCCAAGATCGAGGCCGTGGACGGGGATGCCGTCCGAGACGTGGCGACGCGCATCTTCCGAGGACGTCCAAGTGTCGCCGCCATCGGTCCGGTGAAGGGTCTTGAGAACCCGGACACTCTGGCTGCCCGTTTCAACTGACGCGATGGCCCTCCATCCCGGCAATTTTCTGATTTCGCAAGGTTCGTTCGTCCGTCATCCGCAAGCCCCCGAATTTGGGCTCGGCCGCGTACAAACCATCGTCGGCGACAAGATCACGGTGAACTTCGAAAACGAGGGGAAACTGATCATCGACGGTTCGGTGATCGAACTGATGGTCGTCGATCCGAACAAGGACCCTGAGGCTTAAGCCGCCCTATCCTTCGCCCAACTCTCGACCGCCATGTCCCGGACGCGCTGCACTTCTTCAGTGGGCACATCCCCAGGACGTCCTTGTTCCAACGGATCGAAGTGGAACAGATAAAGCCGCGATACGAAGTCCGCGATCGGGAGCGAACTCTCGCCGTAGCGCTCCCCATTTCCGTCCGTCGAGACAACGACACCCGCGCCCCAGTCCTGCCCGCTATCGTTATTCGGATTGTAGAAATATACCCGCATTTCATCCGCCTGACCGAGCGCGACACGGCAGATGCTGATCGCGTGCCAGCCGACGTAACGCGCCATCCCATCCGTCATCGCAACGCCCGCAGGTTGCGGATGGATCACCGGCTGACCGCCGTTGTATGAAGGATGGTAGGCGGCATAAAAATGGCGGACGAATGTATCGAAATCCTTGAGGTTCCCCGTCGCCACGTCGACCGCGATCTCCATGCCCCGTCCGACCCACCAGCCGTGCAATTCGCGGTTCACCCATTTATGCATGTCATCCCCACGCCCGGCGCATAGCGCACCCATCTGGGCGTAGATTCGGTCTAGGTGAGGGACGACGATGGCCGACACCGGATCGACATCGAACAACAGTTTGGCCGCGGCCCCCTCTGCCCGCGACGAAACCGGTGCACCTTCGAAAGTGATCACGACTTCGTCGTCGCGCGCCGCCCAGGTGATGATTTGCAGCAGATAATCCGGATCGGTGTAGGACCACATGGAGAGTGCGCGGGCAGCCTGACAGGTCGGATTGTTTCCCTGACCGATGCCGAACGGCATACCGAGGATGCTCAACACCCCCGCACTCACGAAAACCTCCGGGGGATGTGCAACACCGAACCCGGCGGCGATCGTCTCCTTTGCGCTGGGCGATAGCTTGAGCGCAAGCTGGCGCCAGAGGGCGGGTGCCACAGGTGGCATATAGACGATGCCGCGTTCCAGCATTTGCGCGAGACCGTAAATCGCCTGCGCGGTTTCGGCGTGGATTGCGTGATCGATCAGGGCGCGGATCAGATCCCCGTAACACTTGAGAGAGTCCGTCCCGGTACTCGACAGTCCAAGGGTATCCGGAATCAGTTCCGGCGCATCGGCGGCAATGTGCCGGAGAAAGACGCCGTGATAGGCGGATACGAGCCCCGTGTCGTGCATCGCACGCGCAAACGCGCTCGCTTCCTGGGCGAGCCCGCCCGAATCCAGCTTACCGATTCGCTCGGCGTAAATATCAAGGCCGGGGTCTTCCCGGCTCAATCTCGTCGGTCCGAACACGGCGCTGATCAGCCTGTCCGCCCCCCAAGCCCCGGTCCCCGCATCGGCGCCGCTGTCAAAAAGCCAGACCGAAATCTGCGCGATCATGGCCTTGATGTCGTCGACGACAACCGGGCGCTGCGACAATAAGCGCCAGATCTCGGCTATCAGAGTGTCTAGAATCTCATCGTGACCGATGTTGTGAACCAGATGGTTGTAAAGCTGACGGCATACCCGGTCCATTCCTCCGGGACGCAGTCTTGCCGCCTCATCCTGGATAGAGAAAACCAGATCGAGATTGAGACCGACGACCTGCGAGAGGAAATTGTGGGCGTGCTCCGAGGCGATCCCCGGATGGAAGTACTGCCGTTTCGCGACAGCCAGCATCCTCAGGTGATTGAGCACTTCCAGCATCGCGGTTTGAGTGTCCGCGAACTTGAGTGTCCGCCCCGCCAGGGCAGCCTGCAGCGTATCCGGCTGCGCCCAGTCCGTTCCGGTGAAGATGCCGGCATCTTCAAGCGACTGAATGCGCGCATAGACTTCCGACAGCCCCGCCTCGCTCGCCATCATGCGGCGCGTGAGTTCAAGCACAGCGGCACGGTGACGCGCCTTGCCGAACGGCCGCGCTTCGGCCAAACGCGCCGAGGCGTCGTCCAGCTTCACCGCGAGGGCGGGATCATATGCGACCGGCGCCTCATCGGCGCCGGTGCCCATCGTGTCTGTCATTTCGCCCCTCCAGACGAAGGCTCAACCCGGTCCGTCAGATATAGAAGTCCAGGTCTTCCTGCTTCAGAAGAAGCTCGCGCATGCGATATGGATCATCCCCGAAAAAGTACACCAAGCCCCAATGCGTGCCAAACGCGGTCCGCTTGGTGACTTTGTTTTCATGCGGCGGCATAAGCTCGTGGAATTCGAAGAACGGGTCGTTTTCCGTCTCGCCGGGAATCTGCAAATCGCTGACCACGCGGCGGCGGGGGTATACACCGAAACACCCGGCATGCCCCTTGGCGTCGACGACTTCCTTCGGGAAGAACGCATCGATCTCCTCCTGGGTGGTCTTCGGATCGAACATCAGCACTAAGCCCTGATAGCAGTTGAAGCCATAGGCGCGCTCGATAAGTTCGAAGGCGTTAAACCCGGGCGGCCGATAAGCGACCTCGCCGAAGTACATTTTTCCATCGCTGGTGACGAAGTACTCGGGGTGAATGAAGCCGAAATCGATATTGAAGGTTTCGATCAGTTTCTCGATCTCTTCCGTAACGCGATCGCGCCATTTCTCAAGTTCCGGTGTCGCCGGGACGAACACCGAGTAGCCCAGGTGCACGTACTCCGAAATATTCAAAAACTGAATCTTGCGATCCTTGATGAAGGCTTCGACCGCGAACTCCCACCCATCGAGATGGCTCTCCATCAACGACGGGAATTCATCGTCGGGAATGTTGTCCACGTCCTCGGCAGTACGCACCACCCGATGACCGAGGCAGCCGGCCTTGTCGAACGCCTTGACGTGAATGGGATCGTTCGGATCACCATCAAGTTTCAACAGTGCTTCGTTGACGCGGCGCAGGAAATTCACGACATCGGTCCTGCTTTGAGCCTCTTCGAAGATGCCGACACGGATACCACCAAGCTGCGCACGGCGCTTCATCATTGCCTTGTTACGGAACAACATGGCCTGGTTCATCAGCCTCGGATTCTCAAGCAACACGGCATTGACGGCGCCGGCCCATTCGACGGTTTCCTCGAATAACGGGATCGCCACGTCGACGCCCATCTCCTTAAGCTTCTCACCCAGTTCGAAGGAACGCTCGTTCAGGCGCTCGAAATCCCAGGACATGAACGGAATATCGTTTTCTTCCGCATAGTCTTTTGCCCAGGACGGCGCCACAACGATGTAACGGCGGTCGAACCGGTCGATGGCATCGATGGCGTTCAGGCTCCAACCGAAGATGGCAACGTAGCCCTTGTTCGGATCCTTATTGGCGTTCGGGTCCTTGCTGGCCATTGATCTGATAACTCCCTTCAGGAATTCTAATTTACTTTTTAATATATTTGCTAACTCCATTAATAAATAATAGAGGACACCTAATATTTCAAGGAAACGTATGACAATAATAAATTACAACTATTTAAAGTTGTTAAAATAAGTATTCGATTGTGATTATTTTATATTATTAGGTATAATGATTTTATAGAAATATCGATGCGGATATGAGCGATTTTTCTTTGATCGCCATTTACCCATACTGCGAATAGACTTGATTCGATGAAATAATGGCCGTCAGCCGCGACCGACCCGCGCCAACAACGCGAGAGCATTCAGGTACGATGGCCGCTCGGCGATCTGGCCGTCGACCTCGATCCGGTCCTTACCGTCTTTCTCCGCAGCTTCGAACGCCGTGACCAAGCGCTCTGCGTGCGAAATCTCGCCGTCACTGGGTTCAAGAATCTCACGCATTACGGCGATCTGGTCGGCCCTGGCCGCCGACTTGGCATGATAACCGAGCGCCTTCGCATACTCGGTTTCGGCAATGAGCCCTTCACGGTCGGCCCAGGTATAGGGACAGTCGACCGGCTCGACGCCGGCCGCGCGGCATTCCAACAAAAAACGCTCACGCGCATAGCGGATGGCCGTGCCCGAAGTATCCCTCGGCGCCCTTAAACTGGTGGTCATGTCTTCAGACGCGACAAGGCAGCCAATTAGTTGCGGCGCCTCCTTCAAAATCGCGTACGTATTCACCAGACCTTCAGCCGTCTCGATACATGGCAGAATCATCGGCGGCATATCGCCCCTCCCCCCGTGGCGCCCGATCGCGCCCGCAAGATCGTAAAGATCCGTCGCTGACGCGGTCTTGGGGAGAGAGATCACTTCAGCCCCCGCTTCAAGGGCGGCGGCAAGGTCGAGCGGGTAGTCCCGTGTTCCCGTCGGATTGATCCGAACGCATGGTTTGACGCCGGCCGCCGAAATGATCGATAGGGTCTCGGCCAGCATGTCCCGCCCCTTCTCGCGAAGGGCCGGCGGGGTGAAATCCTCCATATCGACGATGACGCAGTCGGGCTTCGCGTCGGCGGCGGCATTAATCTGCTCCATGTCGATCGACGTCACGAACAACCAGGTCGTCAGATTATTCTTGAACTCGGTCATCTCAGGAAACCACGGCGGTCAGTCATCGTCCGCCTGATCATCCATATAGGCTTCGACGATCTGATAAATCGCCTCCGTGTCTTCCGTATTACCCGAAAAGACGATGTTCGAGGTCTCGCCGTAAATATTCATGACATAGCCTCGCGCCCCGCAGACTTTTTCAAGCGCGAGGGCGAACGGCATCAGCACCTCGTCGTTCAGTTTCTCGGCGGTATCACAGCCATCCATGCGCCGGATCAGATCGCGCATGAACGCGTCCGGATCATTGCCGGACGCGGGTGACTTCGGTGCGGGTTTTCCCTTGCCCCGTCCGGGGTTACGTCCTTTAGGCATGACCAGCTTTATCCGAGAGCATAAGCGGGTCGATACCGAGCTTCGCCATGGCCCGCTCCCACTTGGTGGAAATATTGGTGTCGAACAAAAGCTGTGGGTCGGCGTCCACACTAAGCCAGCCATTGGCCTTGATCTCGGCGTCGAGCTGGCCGCTGTCCCAGCCCGCATAGCCGAGCGCCAAGAGACGCTGCCTGGGACCTCCCCCCTCGGCGATGGCGCGCAAAACATCGACGGTCGCCGTCAAAGCCACTTCGTCGTCGACGACCATCGTCGCGTCGTGCATGTAGTCGGGCGAATGAAGAACAAAACCGCGACCCGTCTCGACCGGACCGCCGAACAACACCTCTATCCCCTCGCCCGCCGGCGGCATGGTGATGTCGAGCTGACTTAAAAGATCGGGAAAACTGATACTGTCGAGCGGCTTGTTGACGACGAGTCCCATCGCGCCTTCAGGGCCGTGTGCGCAGACATAGATCAGCGTCTGTTGAAATCGGTCATCCTCCATACCCGGCATAGCCACGAGGAATCTGCCCGTCAGATAGTTGTCGTCTTTTAAGCCGTCCTGCAAAAAGCCTCTCACGCGTGTCTCCGTCGGGTTACGGCGTTTGCTTTTGTATTATGACACATAGGTCGCCCGGCGCAAAAATCCACTAGGTCCGACGCCTCACCCAAACTCAATATCGCGTGAAGACGAATGATCCGGGTTGTGCTGGCCTCTGGATTGTGGCGGATGGTATAGACGCCGGAGCTAAGGACCGACGGTATATGCTAAAACGACTGATCACGCTCGCCCTTATCACCGCCAGCCTAACCGGGTGGACGGTGAATGAGGCCCATGCCGAGATCGCGCGCTCGGTGTGGGCGGAAGAAGAACAGTCCGCGGTCCGGCTGATTGCGGCCCGCGACGGATTGGGTGACGACGGCAACGTCCTCGCCGGTCTGCAATTCCGTATGAAACCGGGCTGGAAGGTCTACTGGCGCTCCCCGGGTGATGCCGGATTTCCGCCGCAACCGGACTTCTCTGATACGAAAAATGCCGACATCGGCGCGTTACGCTGGCCGATACCGGAGCGCTTCTCGGTCCTGGGCCTCGAGACGCTGGGTTACGAGGGCGGCGTCATCCTTCCGTTCGACATCGTGTCGCCTGATCCCGGCCATGATGCCGAAATCGCGGCAACGGTCCGATACCTTACGTGTAAAGAGATATGCATCCCCTATGACGCCACCTTGCGGATGACCCTACCCAGAGGCGACGGGGCGCCAACCAGCTTCGCACATGATATCGGACAGTTCGAATCGCGCGTCCCGCGTACAGGCGATGCCGCGCGCCTGAAAATCATTTCGGCGTGGACGGAAGCGTCCGACAAAGGGCTGTATATCTCTGCCCGCGCCATCAGCGAGCTGCCTTTCACCGGACCCGATCTCTATGTCGAAGGCCCTGTCGGGTTCGGTTATGGCGCCCCCGCCGTCAAGATCGACAACGCGGCGGGCGAAGCGGTGCTTCGTGTTCCAGTATCAGGCTTTAATGGTTCGCCCAAGGAAGCCGCTGAAAAACTGAGCGGCGAACGGTTCACGCTCACGCTGCTGGACGGCAAACGGGCGATGGAGACGCCGGTATCCCTGGAACCACCGAGACCGTTCCAAGCCGATTTGCTGGGTGCCCGCCCCGACGTCACCAACTCTCATTCGTTACCAATCATCCTCCTGTTCGCCTTTCTGGGCGGCCTGATCCTGAACTTGATGCCTTGCGTGCTGCCGGTGCTGTCGTTGAAATTCCTGAGCGTCGTCAAACACGGCGGCAGTGCGCCCGCGACCGTGCGCCTTAGCTTTCTTGCATCCGCGAGTGGGATCATTTTCGCGTTTCTGATGCTCGCCGCCGCCCTGGTTGCGCTGAAATCGGTCGGTGCCGGGATCGGTTGGGGAATCCAGTTCCAGCAACCATGGTTTTTGATCGCCATGGCGTTTTTAGTGACGCTGTTCGCCTGCAATATGTGGGGTTTTTTCGAATTCCGTCTACCAAGCAGGATCTCGGATAAAGGGCACGCGGCGGGCGCACATGAGGGGGTGATTGGTCACTTTTTGCAGGGGGTGTTCGCAACCTTGTTGGCGACGCCCTGTTCCGCCCCATTCCTCGGCACGGCGGTCGGTTTCGCGTTATCTCAAGGCGCAGCCGATATCTTCGCGGTCTTCGCCGTCCTCGGCATCGGCCTATCCACCCCCTATCTCTTGATTGCCGCGCTGCCCCGTCTCGTCACCTTCATGCCGAAACCCGGGCCCTGGATGGTACGGCTCAAGTTCGTACTCGGCCTCTCCCTCGCGGCGACGGCGGTCTGGCTGTTGAGCGTGTTGGCCGGGGCCGCCGGGACGTTTGCCGCCGCCCTGACCGGCGTGCTGCTTATCCTAGCGGCGCTTTGGCTCGGTCCCGTGATGCGGACAGTGCCCGAGATCAAGAAAGCCACCCCGGTGGTGTTGGTGCTCGCCACCATCGCAGCCATCACGACAGCGGAACTCGGCGATATCAACGGCCCGCTCGACACCAACACCCCGGGCGTCTCGAAGATCGGTTGGCAGAAATTCGACCCGGCCGCCATCCCCCGGTTGGTTGAGAAAGACCTGATCGTCTTCGTCGACGTCACCGCGGACTGGTGCATCACGTGTCAGGTCAACAAGCGCCTTGTCATGGAACGGGGCCGAATCCTCGAGCTTCTGAACAGCCCCGACGTGATCGCCATGCAAGCCGACTGGACCCGTCCCGATCCCGAGATCGCCCAGTACCTGGCGTCGTTCGGGCGCTATGGGATTCCATTCAACGCAGTATACGGTAAAGGGGCCCCCAACGGCGCCGCACTTCCGGAACTGTTGAGCGAAGAGCTGGTTCTGGATGGACTGAAATCCGCCGCCCCGGCCCGGCTGGCCGACACTTTCAAGTAACGGCGGCATGGCGCAATGCCAAAAAGCCTTTGCAAGCCGGGGGATTGTCCCTATCTCATGTGGACGCCGGACTTCCCGGCTTAATGTATTTTTTAACTCTATCTCCGGGAGAGAGCATATGACCATCAAGGTAGGAGACAAGATTCCGAGCGTTACGCTCAACGTCATGACCGAGGACGGCCCCGACGCCGTATCGACCGATGACTTCTTCGCCGGCAAAAAAGTCGCCATTTTCGGCGTCCCGGGCGCGTTTACACCGACGTGTTCGGCCAAGCACCTGCCGGGCTTCGTCGCCAACGCGGACGCCCTGAAAGCCAAGGGCGTCGAGGCCATTGCGTGCGTTTCCGTCAACGATCCGTTCGTGATGGGCGCCTGGGGCAAGGACCAGGGCGTGGGCGACAAGGTTGCCATGCTTGCCGACGGATCGGCCAAGTTCACCAAGGCGACCGGCCTTGAACTCGACCTGACCGAGCGCGGCCTCGGCGTCCGCTGTCAGCGCTTCTCGATGGTTGTCGATGACGGCACCGTCAGCAGCATTCACATCGACGAAGGCACGTTCGAGAAGACCAGTGCCGAAACGATGCTGAGCGAACTCTGATTTGTGCACGGGGCGCGCCGCCCACGGGTGGCGCCCCCGCATTGCCGGCCGATCTAGCCCCTAGCCGCCTTCTTCGGCGGCTCTTTTTCCGCCGCATCGAAGGCCTCCTGACTTTCGCGGGCTTCTTTAAGCAACCAATCCCGAAATGCGATCAACGCCGGCCTTTCCACCTGATCCTGCCGGCAAACGAAATAAACCGACACGTCCGACGGACAATGAATATCGAACAGCCGGACGAGCCGCCCGGTCTGTAAATCCTCCCAAACATGCGCACTTCGCGCCAAGGCGACGCCCTGCCCCTCGAAAGCGGCCTGAATTGCCATGTTGGTGTCGGGGAACCGCGTCCCTTCGCGGAGCGCAGGTTGATACACCGACGGCGGCACCCCCGCGAACTCGAACCAGTAATCCCAACCGGGCGACAAAACGCCTTCGTGTCGCAAAAGAAGCGGTAAACGGCAAAGATCGGCGGGCGAATCGGGCGCCCCGTATTCCTCCAGCAATCTCGGCCGCGCCACCGGGATGACGTAATCGCGCATCAGCTCCCAGGATACGAACCCGGGATACTGGCCGTCGCCGAGCGTGATGACGGCGTCGAGATTGCTGTTCGCACTCGGCCGGGTGTCCTGACGGGTCGACAGCCAGACATCGACTTCGGGGTGTTCCGCCCTGAACTCCTGCAATCTAGGCACCAGCCATTTAACGGCCAGCGACGGCAGCATTTCCACCCGCAGTGCGGTGTGCCCCTCCTCCGCCTTGAGGTCTTCGAGCGCCTTGGTCAGGTCGTCGATGAAGTCGTTTACGATCCCGGCCAGTTGTTCGCCGGCCGGCGTCAGAAGCAACTGACGCGGGCGCCGCTCGAACAGTTGAACGTCCCAAAGCTCCTCAATATGGCGGATCTGGTGACTGACGGCGCTCTGCGTCACGTTCAGCTCCTCCGCCGCCTTTGTGAAGCTCAGATGGCGGGCGGCGGCGGCCAAGGCGCGTAAGGCGGCAATGGGCGGAAGATGCGGCATTTCAATTTCCGAGACAGCTCATACATGAATTATACATGAATAAAACCTCATGCATACAATGAAAAACTATCCTTTGTGCCGATTCAGGGCCAGGAGTACATATGGTTTCAGAAAGTTGCAGCCCGAAAGGTTCGGGCCAGACATGAGGATAAGCACATGTTCAACAACAACAAGAAATTCGCCAACTGGTTCCCCGGTCAAACCGCCACCCGTGATCGCTGGGGCGATCCGGTCGGAGGCGAAGTCACAGGCCGTGAATTCAAATCTGGCACGAACGCCCCCGAAGCCGCCGCTCAGCGGATGCGCTGGAGCCTCGGCCACGCCTGATTTCGACACGCGAATCTCCCGTCGGCCTCGCGACCTCCCTCGCGCTGCCATATGCGGGAACCCTCAGAAGGACACGATTGCCCCAAACGATCGTGTCCTTTTTTTATCTGGAATTTGCCGCTTCAGCGGCGCCCTGCCGGGCCAGTTCGTCGGCGCGCTCGTTTTCAGGGTGTCCTGAATGACCCTTGACCCAATGCCACTCGATATCGTGCGCTGAAATCGCGTCATCCAATCTGCGCCACAAATCCTCGTTCTTAACCGGCTTTTTGGCGGCGGTTTTCCATCCGTTCCGCTTCCATCCATGGATCCAGGACGTGATGCCGTCCCTGACATAGGTGCTGTCGGTATAAAGAGCGACGTGCGCTGGCCGCTTCAGGCTTTCCAACGCGCTAATCGCCGCCATCAACTCCATACGGTTATTGGTTGTCGGTGTCTCGCCGCCGAAAAGCTCTTTTTCATGGCCCTTCCAGCGCAGGATCGCCCCCCACCCCCCGGGCCCGGGGTTCCCGGAACACGCACCGTCCGTGAAGATTTCAATCTTGCTGCCAGAGGCGTCAGTCGATGCCATAGGACTGGGGCCCTTTCACGCTCTGATGAAATTCGAGCTTCTTAAGGTATTCGATGGGGTCTTTGGGGGTCACGAACGCGTCTTCCGGCGTGTTGAGCCAGTCATATAACCGGGTCAGCAGGAACCGCATTGAAGCCCCTTCCGCCAATTTGGGTAGTGCCGCGATCTCCGCCGGGTCGAGGGCTCGTACGCCCTGATAACCGCGCAGAAGTCTTCTGGCCTTGGTGACGTTGAAACTCAGGTCCGGCTCGAAACACCAGGCGTTGAGACAGACCGCGATATCGTAAGCCCATTGATCGTTACAGGCGAAATAGAAGTCAATCATCCCCGACAGATGATCGGATCTGAAAAATACATTGTCCGGGAACAGGTCGGCGTGAATGACGCCGCCCGGCAGGTCTTGGGGCCAGTCATCCAGCAATCCGTCCAGCGCCGTCGTCAGGGTTTTCGAAAGGCCGGGCTTCACCGTGTCCGCGTCATCTCCCGATGCCGCTAGAAGCGGACGCCAGGCATCCGAGCCTAGGGCGTTCGGGCGCTTCAGATGAAACCCCGTCGTCGCGAGATGGAACTGCGCGAGGGCCTCGCCCACCTGCCGGCAGTGATCCGCCGCCGGCCGTCTAGGCCACATCCCCGCCAGGAAGCTCACCAGCGCGGCCGGCCGCTCCGCCAGCTCGCGGAGCGTTTCACCGGTTTTGGTGCGAAGCGGGACCGGGCACGGGATTCCGTGCGCCGCGGCATGATCCATCAATCCCAGAAAAAACGGCAGATCTTCGATCTTCACCCGCTTTTCGTAGAGCGTCAGGATGTATGGACCGCTTGTCGTGGTAACGATAAAGTTCGAGTTCTCGATGCCCTCGGCGATGCCCTTGCACGACAACACCTCGCCGATGTCGTAATCGGTGATGAAGTTGATCAGTGCATCGTCTTCGATTTCCGTGTAAACCGCCATCCGGGCGTTTTAAGGGCTCTATCCCCGAACGCCAAGCGCGCATCTCTCTCCGCGCGCCGGTTCCTTCGAATTTAGGCTATAATGGGACCGGCAACGAAACCGTCGCTGGATTGGATCGCTACGCATGAAACCCGCTGGAAACACCGCATATGCGGCCAGGATATGTGCAGCCGCGCTCAGCGCGGGCGTCATCTTTTCATCCGCCCCCATGGCGCGCGCGGCGTTACCACCGCTCGGCGAGCAGCCGCCCGCCGCCGTTCGCATCCAACCCAGCCCTGCCGTATTGCGCGCTCAACAGGCGCTTTCCAAGCTGGGGCTTTATCTGGGAACGGAAAACGGCGTCCTCGACAATTCCACGCGCGCCGCTGTTCGCATCTTCCAGCGTGCGAACGGGATGGACATCACCGGCAGAATTACCACCGATCTGATCGGCAAGCTCGAGTACGCGGTCGGTGTCAGAAAATTGATGCGCCAGCTCGAAGACGCACGCTCAGAAAGCATCAAGGACGCCCGTTCGAAACTTCTGAACCATCCCGCGACACGGGACCTGATGAAATCGGACACCGTCGACGAGACCGCCGACCCGACGCGCGATGCAAGCGCGTGCTTCGACAGCCCGACGACACTTTGTCTCCTCGCGGAAGCCCTCGAAAGCGCCAAGGCGATCGCCAAGGCGGAACTCAGAGATTGGGCGCTCGGTGAAATCCTGATCGCCGAAGCGCGCGCCGGGCTCGGCCAGAAAGCGATGGAGACGGCAGCGCGCATCAAGGACCCGCGCCTTGTCATGGTGGCGCTCAGGGACATCGCCGAAGCACAAGCCGCCGCCGGTCGCCCGGAAGACGCCGCCGCTGCCGCCGCAATCATTCCCGACCGCGAAAAGCAGGCCGATGCCTTTGCCGCGATCGCTGAGATTCAAGTCCGACGTGGCGATAAGGAAGACGCACAAAAGACACTCGAGCGCCTGCTCGACGGTCTGGAGGATGTCGGCGACGTCCTTAAACAAATCGCTATTCGCACCCGCGCCGCCGTCATTTATACCCAGGCCGACGCCCGCGATCTCGCGGAACTGGAGCTTGAAATCGCCGAGCGTTCGGCGCGCGCGCTTCCCCGCGACAGCTCGAAGAGCGCCGGGATGCGGCACGTCGCCTCGGCGCTGGCCGATATGGCAGAGACCGCCCGCGCCTTGGAAATGCTCGACTCGGTCTCGAGCCCTTCGGACCGCATCCCTGTCCTGATGTCGGCCGCCGAAGCACAAGCGCGCGCCGGTGACGCCGCGTCCGCCCTTGCGACGGCGGAGGGGATCGAGAACGTGCGCTACCGGGCGTTGCTGCTTGGGCGGATTGCATTGGCGCAGGCCAGGGCGGGGCGTAAGGACGACGCCGACACCACGCTCGAACTCGCCTTCGCCGCCATCGATCATATCGACCGTCCGTATGCGCGCTCTTTCGCCGTCAGCCGAATCGCTTTGGCCCTGACTCAGGTCCATGGCGACAGCGCCGGCAAAAGCGAAGCCGATCTAAAGGCTTTCAAGACTGCCGCCAAACGCGCCGTCGAAGCCGCAGACATGATCGAGGACCGCCGCCTTCATGCGCATACCCTTTGGCTAATCGCCGCCCGCCAACGCATCTCTGGCGACGAAAGCTGGAAAGACACGGAGGACCGCGCCCAAGCCGCGACCACCGAAGTGACAGGTGATCTGAGCCGCGTCTGGATGTTCGCCGACATCGCCGAAGGTCATGCGATCACCGGTGAGGGCGAGGCCGCCTGGCGGTCTTTCGAACGGGGAATCGGTATCGCGCGCAACATCGACAACGCCTGGAGCCGGTCCCGAACACTGGCTAAACTCGCAGCCACCCTGATCAGCCTCGTCGACCCTGGCCGTGGCCGGCAGCCGAACATTCCATAACTGAGCGCCCGCCGCTTGTCGCGTTGGCCGGGGTCCAGTACATTCCGCGTGAAAATAACCGGAGGCGGGTCGCGATGACCGGAAGGGCTATCACCGATACCAAGACCAAAAGCCGAACACCGCTGATGCGCGGGATCGCTTCGTCGGTCGCGCTTGCATCGGCGCTGGCGCTCAGTGCATGCGGTGCGGACAGTCTGCCGTTCATGGACAAGGAGATCATCCTCCCCTGCCCCAACTATTATATTCTTGAGGATGCGGCGAATCTGACCCAGTTCCAGGAAGGTCCTGGACGCGACATCATCGACGTTTTGGCCCGGGCGCGAATCGGTGAAATGCAGCTCGCCTGCCTGAGCGATATCGACACCGAGACCGACAGCGGCCAGATGATCGTCGACGTATCGCCGATCATCGCCGCCGAGATGGGGCCGGCCAACACATCCAACACCGCGACATTCCCCTACTTCGTCGTCGTTACCGATCCCGACAAGAACATTCTTTACCGTGAGCCGCTGACCGTCCGCGTCTCGTTTGAGGGCAACAAGACCCAGATCATCCTGATCGCACCACCGACATCGATCGAACTGCCGATCACGCCGGAAATCCGCAACGACTATTATCGAATCTACAGCGGCTTCGAGCTAACCAAGGAACAGGTCGAATATAACCGGAAAGCGATTCAGGACCGCCTACAATAGGCCGCCCGACCCGGTTGACCGCTTTAGCGGGTTCTGTAATGATCTCTTTCTAAGACGAGTACCTCGTCACACCGTTGTGGGAGAGACCGGCAATCAAGACGCCGGCGCCGAAGGAGCAACCGCCCCGGAATCTCTCAGGCAGAAGGACCGCAACGGGCTGAGGCTCTGGAAAGCGGATGTGGCGACAGTCACACCCACCGAAGATGTAAATCCGCCGACCTGTTTCCGGTGGATGACACTTTCAGGTTCCGAGACAGAGGGGGCGCTTTGAGCGACCGAAGGGCATGCCGCCCGAGGCCGGCTTGAAGCAGCCATATCTGTCAAGAAGGGGACCTATGTGGGACAGGATACCGATCAACAATTGAAAACCGTGCCGCTGGCGGATTTCCACCGCCGGAAGGGCGCTAAAATGGTGCCGTTCGCGGGCTATGAAATGCCCGTTCAGTACACGGCAGGCATCATCGACGAGCACAAACACACCCGAGAGAAAGCAGGGCTGTTCGACGTCTCGCACATGGGCCAGGCATGGCTTCATGGAGCAGACGCGGCCAAAGCCATCGAAAAGCTCATTCCCGGTGACGTGCAGGCGTTGAAGCCCGGCACCGGCCGCTACAGCATGATCACCAACGACACCGGCGGCATCGTCGATGACCTGATCGTAACCAACTGGGGCGATAAATTGTTCATTGTCGTTAATGCATCGCGCAAACATATCGATCTGCCGATGATCGCAGAGGCGGCATCCGGGATCGCGGAACTCGAGATCGTCGAGGATCGGGCGTTAATTGCCCTACAGGGACCGAAGGCATCCGAGGTTCTCTCCGGCATGGCGCCTGACGTCGCGACGATGGCGTTCATGAGCGCCGCGTGGGCCGAGATCGGCGGCGTATCGTGCCACGTCACGCGGTCCGGTTACACCGGCGAGGATGGCTATGAAATCTCGATCCCGGTCGGCGACGTCGAGGCGATCACCGAAGCGTTATGCGGCCACAGCGCGGTCATGCCAATCGGCTTGGGCGCACGCGACACCCTGAGATTAGAAGCAGGTCTGTGTCTTTACGGGAACGATCTCGACGAGGACACCTCACCCATCGAAGCCGGCCTTGCCTGGACGATCTCGAAAAGGCGGCGGGAAGCAGGTGATTTTCCGGGTGCCAAACGCATTCTGAGCGAACTCGCGGACGGACCAAAGAGAAAGCGCGTCGGCATCCGTCCGGAAGGGCGCGCCCCGGCGCGCGATGGCACGGCGATCCATCTTCCCGGCGGTGACGCGATAGGCACGATAACGTCGGGTGGCTTTGGTCCCAGCGTCGGCGCCCCCATTGCTATGGGTTACGTCGAAACCGCGAGTGCCGCTGCCGACACGCGCTTGGAACTCGCCGTCCGCAAGAACATGGTACCGGCCAGTATCGTCAAGATGCCGTTCCAACCACATCGCTATTTCAAGGGATAACACCCCAATCACGGGATCAGATTTCACGAGGAGTAAAAGATAATGAGCACCAAATACACAAAAGATCACGAATGGATCGACATCGACGGCGACGTCGGCACCGTTGGCATCACCGACCACGCCCAAGAACAGCTCGGCGAACTTGTTTACGTCGAAGTTCCGGAAGTGGGTGCAAACCTAGAACAGGGGGATGAAGCCTGTGTCGTTGAATCGGTCAAGGCCGCGAGTGAAGTCTACGCGCCATGTTCGGGTGAGATCGTCGAGGTAAACGAAGACCTCGCCGATGCACCGACCACCGTCAACGAACACGCCGAAGGCGACGGTTGGCTTTTCAAAATTAAAATCTCGGACATGTCCGAACTCGACGAGTTCATGGACGAGGCCGCTTACAAGGAATTCCTGAAGGAGCTTGATGAATGAGCCGAGCCACCCTCAAGGAACTCGAGTACACGGATGAATTCGTCAGACGGCATATTGGCCCGTCCGACGATGACATCACCGATATGCTGAAGACCGTCGGGTACAATAGTTTGGACGAACTGGTCGACAAGGCGGTGCCGGCTGAAATCCGCACCGACGAGGCATTCGACGAACCGGCGATGACGGAAGCCGAAGCGCTCGCGGAGCTGGCCCGAATGTCGGGCCGGAACCGGGTCATGAAGAACATGATCGGGCTCGGCTATAACGACACCATCACCCCTAGCGTCATCCTGCGGAACCTGATCGAGAACCCGGGCTGGTACACCGCCTACACACCCTATCAGGCGGAAATTTCTCAGGGCCGTCTTGAAGCGTTGTTGAATTTCCAGCAGGCGATGATCGATCTGACCGGCATGCCGCTCGCCAATGCATCACTCCTCGACGAAGGTACGGCGGCGGCCGAGGCGATGACGCTGATGAAGCGGTCCGGTAAAAGTAAAAGTGACAAGATTTTTGTCGCCGATAACTGCCTGCCCCAGACCGTCGCGGTGATCGAAACGCGCGCGGCGCCGCTTGGCTTCGACGTCGTCATCGGCGACCCGTTCAAGGATCTCGATCCGGCGGACGTTTTTGGTGTCGTCCTGCAATACCCCGCTGTCGACGGGGACATCCACGATTACGCAACGTTGGCTGACAAAATCCACGATGCCGGTGCCCTACTGACCGCGTGCTGCGATCCGTTGGCACTTGTGATGCTGAAAGCGCCCGGCGAATGGGGTGCGGACATCGTCGTCGGATCGGCGCAGCGTTTCGGCGTGCCGATGGGTTTTGGCGGACCGCACGCCGCATTCATGGCAACGCGCGAAGAATACCGCCGCTCGGTCCCCGGCCGCATTATCGGCGTTTCCGTCGATGCGCAGGGACGCCAGGCGCTTCGCATGGCGTTGCAGACACGCGAACAGCACATCCGCCGCGAAAAAGCGACGTCCAACATCTGCACGGCGCAGGTCCTGCTCGCCAACGTTGCCAGCATGTACTGCGTCTATCACGGTCCCCAAGGACTGAAGCGGATTGCCGGACGCGTGCATCGCCTGACCTCGATCCTTGCCGCCGGCCTGAAGGAACTCGGCGTCAACGTCATGAACGACAACTGGTTCGACACGCTGACGCTCGACGTCGCGGGTCAGGCCGGCAACGTTCATAAGCGGGCGGTGGCGGCCGGTTTCAATCTGCGCCGTATCGATGACAACAGTGTCGGCATATCGGTCAACGAAGCCACGACCCGCGCCGATATCGAGGCGCTGTTCGCCATTGTCAGCGGCAAGGATGATCACGGTCTGGACATCGACAAACTGGATGCTGAGGGCGAAGACGGCATCCCGGAAAATTTGAGCCGCACCGGCGACATCCTGACCCATCCGGTTTTTAGTCTGCATCACTCCGAAACCGGGATGATGCGTTATCTGCGCCAGTTGGAAGAAAAAGATTTGGCGCTCAACCGGGCCATGATCCCTCTCGGGTCATGCACGATGAAACTGAACGCCGCGTCGGAAATGATTCCGATCACGTGGGCGGGCTTTGGCAAGATTCATCCGTTCCAGCCATTGGATCAGGTCGAGGGATACCTCGAAATGATCAAGGATCTGGAAGCCATGCTCTGTCAGATCACTGGGTTCGCCGCCGTTTCCCTTCAGCCCAATGCGGGCTCGCAAGGTGAATACGCGGGCCTTCTGACGATTCGCGCCTATCATCATGAACGCGGCGACGATCACCGCAATATCTGCCTGATCCCGTCGAGCGCGCACGGCACAAATCCCGCCAGCGCCGTCATGGCAAACATGAAAGTCGTCGTCGTCGCGTGTGACGATCACGGCAACGTGGATGTGGAAGATCTTGAAAAGAAGGCGAAGGAGAACGCCGAAAATCTCGCCGCGTTGATGGTCACGTACCCGTCGACGCACGGCGTCTTCGAAACCAAGATCAAGGATATCTGCAAGATCGTTCACGATAACGGCGGCCAGGTGTACATGGACGGCGCCAACCTGCAGGCAATGGTCGGCATTTGCCGTCCAGGACGGTTCGGTCCCGACGTTATGCACATGAATCTGCACAAGACGTTCTGTATCCCGCATGGCGGCGGTGGCCCGGGCGTCGGCCCGATTGCCGTCGGCGAACATCTGGCGCCTTTCCTGCCAGGCAGTCCGGTGGTCCCCGAAAGCGGTCCTGAAAAAGGTATCGGTGCGGTTTCCGCCGCGCCGTGGGGTTCCGCCTCAATCCTGCCGATTTCGTGGGCCTACATCGCCATGATGGGCGGACAGGGTCTGAAGAAAGCGACGCAGGTCGCTATCTTAAATGCGAACTACGTCTCGGCCCGACTCAAGGAGCACTACAAGATCCTCTATACGGGTCCGGGCGGGCTTGTCGCGCATGAGTGCATTATCGATACGCGCCCGATCCAGAACGCCGCGCATCTGACCGTCGACGACATCGCGAAACGGTTGATGGACTACGGCTTCCATAGCCCGACCATGTCTTGGCCGGTGATGCACACGTTGATGATGGAGCCGACCGAGTCCGAACCGAAGGAGGAACTCGACCGATTCTGCGACGCCATGATCGGCATCGCGTCGGAAGCCCATAAAGTCGAGGCGGGCGAATGGCCTGCGGATGACAACCCGCTCCTCCACGCGCCGCACACGGCCGATGTCGTCATGGCGGACAAATGGGACCGGGCTTATCCGCGGGAAGTCGCGGCCTATCCGGTGACCGGACTTCGCCACGACAAGTACTGGCCGACGGTCGGACGCATCGACAATGCGCACGGGGACCGCAATCTGGTCTGCACGTGCCCGTCGATCGAGGAATATCAGGAAGCGGCCGAGTAGAACTTAAAAGTCGTCCCAATCCTGGCGTAGGTTCTCACCTACATTGCACGGTGGCCGCAGCTCGCCGTAGGCCGGAATGAACCCGGTCTGCGGCTTGCCCGGCTGCTGCGCCGGCTGAAGACCGGCGATCTCCAGGATCAGCTTTCGCCGGACGGCGCGGGCATAATCCTCGAACCCGTTGGCGACGATGATGAACGCGCCCGGGCCGCCGATCACGCAGTCGATATAGTAATAATCGAGATTGGGGATCTGCTTGCGCCCGAAACGGCTCGGCTTGTCGTTGACGATCGGTAAACCGTTGATCGTGATGCCCGTCTCCAACGCCTTGTCGCGGACCAAATTCACCGGCGGCCCGTCGTTGTTCGCCCCATCTCCCGATATGTCGATCACCCGGCGTCTCCCCTTGAACGGGCTGCGGGCGAAATTATCCACCCCCGCCAGTATTGCGCCACTGATCGACGTCCAGACATTGACCATCACCGGCTCGAACGCCAATGCATCCGCGAACTCATTCGCGGTCTGCTCGCTGTTGATGAAGCTCCAGTCGACCAGCGTGAGTTGATGGTGCGAGCCTGCCCACTCGAAGTAGGTGACGGCGATCGCCCCCAATGGGCCGCTTTTGATCGCCTCGACCACTTTCGGGTCGCGGAAAGCTTTGATGTAGCCCTGACGCTGCAGATAGGCCTCGTCGTCATCGACGGAGCCCGAGATATCGACGGCGATGATCAGTTCCAGGTCGACCAGGCCTTCCTGCGCTATTGCAGTTCGACCGGTCAGAACCAACATAGAGATAACGGTAATCATGCATATGAAACGGACGACAACACCTCCCGCCGGCAAGGGCTGTACCCTGTCTTGTTCGGTCGGTTTAAACCGGTGAAAGTGGTCCATGGGAGGAGTCAACGCCATGTCTATCAATAACGTCAAGGCAATCGTATTCGACACATTCGGCACCATCACCGATTGGCGCTCGTCAATTGCCCGCGAAGCCGAGATCGTCGCCCGTAAAAAAGGTATCGAGGGCTTCGATGGCGAACCGTTTGCCCGGGCCTGGCGCGCCGGTTACCGACCCGGCATGGCCAAGGTGATTTCCGGCGAACGCGAATGGACACCGATCGATGTAATCCACCGCGAGCGGCTTGAGGAGATTTTACCCGAATTCGGTCTCGACATGCTGAACGAGGAAGAACGCGACCACCTGAACCGCGCCTGGCACCGGATCAATCCGTGGCCGGACAGCGTGCCTGGCCTGATCCGTCTTAAGAAGAAATTCCTGATCGCCCCCCTGTCCAACGGCTCGCTGGCACTCTTGGCGGGTATGGCCAAACGCGCCGGCATCCCGTGGGATTTCGTCTTTTCGAGTGACATGCACAAAGCTTACAAGCGCGACCCGCACGTCTACCGAAACGCGGTGGCGCTCCTTGGAATGGAGCCCGGGGAGGTTATGATGGGGGCGGCGCACAACGACGATCTCGAAGCCGCCCGTGAACAGGGGCTCAGGACCGCCTACATCAACCGCCCGACAGAATATGGGGTGGATCAGAAGAAGGATTTCGAGGCGACAAGCGACTGGGACATCATCGTCGACAGTGTCGAGGGCGTTGCGGGCGCCATGGGCGTGTAAGCAATATGAGTGCGCCGTATGCCATTGTGGGTATCGATCATGTCGTTATTCGCGCGAAGAATATCGGGACGATGCTGGATTTCTATCAGCGTATTCTCGGCTGCGAGATGGAACGCAGTATCGAGAGCATCGGTTTATTTCAGCTTCGCGCCGGACGTTCGCTCATCGATCTGGTCGACGTCGACGGCGAACTTGGCCGCAAGGGCGGCGCCGCGCCCGGACCGGATGCCCACAACATGGATCACCTGTGCATCCGCGTCGATCCCTGGGATGCGGACGCGATCCATACGTATTTGAAAAACGAAGGGGTCGAAGCCGGGCCCGTCGAAACCAGAAACGGCGCCGAGGGCGAAGGCCCGTCAATCTATCTCGACGACCCGGAAGGCAACATGGTCGAACTAAAAGGGCCTGCGTTCGATACCTAGTCCGCGTAACGGAGCGGCAGCGCCGTCGTGGACTTGATCTCCTCCATCGCGAAAAATGAACTTACATCCGCGAAGTCCGCTTTTTTGATCAGACGCTTGTAAACGTCGTCATAGGCCGCGATATCGGGGACCACGATCTTCAACAGATAGTCAATCTCGCCCGACAAGCGGTAAACCTCGGTCACCTCTTCGATCTCCTGCACGGCGCGGGCAAAGGTGTCCAGCCAGTCGGCGGCGTGCCGCCCGGCCTTCACGCCAACGAAAACCGTGACGCCGGCATTGATCTTCGCGGGGTCGAGCACCGCCACGCGTTTTCGAACAACACCCGCGTCCTCCAGATTACGGATACGCCGCCAGCAAGGCGTCGTCGACAGGCCGACGGCATCGGCAATCTCCGCCACCGGCATGGCGGCATTCTCCTGGAGCAACGCCAAGATCTTCCGGTCAAAATCATCCATTCCAATATTGTACGATTAAATAGAAAATTA
The DNA here is from genome assembly GCA_017644185.1 of Rhodospirillales bacterium. Classification (GTDB taxonomy): domain Bacteria; phylum Pseudomonadota; class Alphaproteobacteria; order Rhodospirillales; family Casp-alpha2; genus UBA4479. The sequence continues at coordinate 160,977 of JAEPMA010000001.1, read as the reverse complement.
TTCTACAAATAATCTATTTTAGCACATAGAAAGCAAACTCATTCCGGCAAAATCGCGTTACCGTTTTCTCCAATCGAAACCGCAAATGCATGGAGCCAACGAATGTTCGAACTTTTCACCCGCCACCCACGGTCTGTCGGCGAGACGTACCTGGAGCATATGCGCATGGCCTCAGGTTTCGCCGGGTCCCTTTTGGTCGCCACGGTTGTTTGCAGCATTCACGCCTTATTTCCATTTTTGTTCGAGAAAACCGGCAGCCGCATCATCGCGGATCTTTATCAGCGCACAGGACCGGGCCGGGTCCAGGCCGACAAAATGTCCCAAATTCCGAAAAACGCCTAGGCAGGTTCTAGAGAAGGCCGCCTGAATTATTGCCGCCCGACTCTTCGAAATCCTCACCCCCGACAAAGAGATCTTCGACGTAAGAGAATTCCTTACGCAGACCGCGGCGTTCAAGCAGCTTTTTCTGCGCGCCGGCGGGGAAGTCGGAGAACATAATCACCTTCTTGTCGATCAGGACCTCGATCAAGTCTTCGAGAACACGCGCGAGTTGCAAGTCCGACTGGACCCAGTCATCAACGGCGCCTGCCGCCATTGGCAGATTCTTCTGGATGAATTCCTTTAGAGCCGGATCGTCAGGCGAGACCTCGTCGCAGCCTTCAACCGGATCTTCATAAACAGCGAGAATATTCCCGTTCTCGTCGCGGTATGCATAGGGCATAGCAGTCTCCTGACCCGATACTACAGGGCAATTCCTTAATTTTGTATAGGTTTAGGATTTTTTAGACGCAGTGCGCCCGATCACCATCGTCGGCAGGATAGATATCGCCGTCAGGCCCGAAATCACGAGAAGCGAGAGGGTATAGGACCCCAACATCTCATGAACGCCCGTCAACAGCATCGGTCCGATCATCACGCCGATGAAGACAGGCACCAACACCCCACCCGTGGCGCTGCCGATGCGCCCTTCCGGCGCCAGACGCGCGACTTCCGCCATGAACACCCCATTCCAGCCAACGGCCGAAATCCCGAACAGAAACAACACACCGAAGATTAGGGCTGTCGGCATCCCGGGCGCCAGCATCGCGGTGGCAACGGCAGCGGCGATCGAAATCACTTGAGTAGCGATCATCGTCCGCCGCGCACTTCCAATCCTGTCGGCAACCGCCCCCCAACCGATACGCCCGATAACGCCCGCAACCTGGATCACGGCAAGCCCAACCCCGGCGGTGACCAGCGTCAGGCCGATTTCTTCCGTTAACATGGCAACGGCGAAGCCCATCAACGCCAATTGCACGGCAGCAAGGCAAAGTCCGACCAGGGCCAGATACCTGAGGTTCTTCATGCTCAGCAAAAGCCCGACGTCGCGGAGGACCGCGCCCCGGAATTTCGTCGTCGGATCACGATCCCCGTCCATCGGGCCGCGCAACGGCTGAATCGCCAGCATCACCACAAACGCCAATCCGGCCCCCGCCAGCAACGCCCACTGCCAACCGAACGCGACTGCGATCGGCGGCGCCAGCAATCCGGCGATTACGCCCCCCAAAGGCTGACCTGTCTGCTTGATCGAAAAGATCAGGTTACGGTTGGCGCCGGTCGCGATCTTCATCATCAAATGTGCGGCCGCCGGGTTGGTAAGCCCATAAGCGATACCAAGACCGACCGTTCCAGTTCCAAGCGCAGCCGCATGTGGGATCGAGATCAAAGACAATGATGTGACAATGACAAACGCCGCCACCTGATTGGCGCGGACTGCACCCAGACGCCGCTGCACCAGCCCCGCCGCCAGCGACATCAACGTTGCGCCAACATAGGCGAGCGAGATCTGGAAACCGATCATCGACACCGGCAGATCGAGCGCGCGGGCGAGTTCCGGCGCGATGGCCGCGGGTATCAGCATCGCCATCGTCGCAATCACCTGAACGGCGGTGACGCCGGTGATCGTGAAGAAAGCTAGTTTGCTGGTTATCTCGGGCGTGGCGGGTTCGTTGTTCATATTTTCCCCAACGTAGCCCGTGGACGCGGGCCGGTCTATATTGTCGTCATGAAATTTCTGGCCGCCCTATCCTTTCTGTCTGTCCTCGTATTCCTGAACGCCTGTACCGGGGCTCCGCCGGACGGACGAGAAATCCCAGTGCCCGGCGCCCTGACCCTAGCCGGCATGGATGAAGACGCCTCCGCAAAAGTCGTGGGCATCATCGAAGCGGATTGGGGTTACCTGGTTATCGACGCTAAAACCGGCGAGATGCTCGAATCCCGCAATACAGATAAGGGGTTTCCACCGGCATCCACCGCAAAACTGCCGACCATGATTGCCGCGCTCGGCGTGCTCGGCCCCACATACAGGTTTACGACCCAGGTACTGGCAAAGGGGACGTTGAAGCGCGGTGTCTTGTCCGGCGACCTCGTGCTTGCCGGCGACGGTGACCCGCTTCTGACGGCCGGTGACCTCAGGGCGCTCGTGATCCGTCTGCGCGACATCGGGATCGAAAAAGTCGACGGCCGCTTAATCTACACCAGCGCCCTTCCCGTGCTCGCCGAGGTCGAACCCACGCAGCCGGAAACCGCGCCGTATAATCAAGGGCTGGGTGGACTCAACATCGAATTCAACCGGGTGCCGTTGACGCGCCCCGGCGACGGCAAACCCTACACCACGCCCCCCGAGGCCAGCGCCGTCATTCCCGAAGCGGCGTTATCGGGGGCACCATCAATCGATTTACCGGTCCGCGCGCCCGGCCACCTCGCGGCGCTGATGATGCGACGTTTCGCGCTGGCGGAGGGTATTTCCCTCCCCGCCCCCGAACCCGGCACGCCGCCGCCGGGCGCTGTGTCACTCGCGCAAATCAGAAGCCAGCCCTTGATCGAAATCGCGCGCGCCGGGCTCGAATATTCGAACAACATGGTCGCCGAGGTCTCGGGGCTGGCGGCATCACGGGCGCTTGGATCAAGCGCGGAAACGTTGCGCACCTCGGCCGACACCCTCGGTATCTGGCTCGAGCGCGAAGTCGAGGGCCTGACGGGTTTTGCCACGGCACTTGAGAACCATTCGGGTCTGAGCACCATATCGCGGATATCTCCAACCCAAATGACGGCGCTACTGAGATATGCCGTCGGCCGCCGCTTCGATGGCTGGCGCTTCGACAGCCTTCTGACGCCGGGCGGCGCAAGGGACACATTGCGCGGGCGCTTTCGCGACCCTGAAAGCGCTTTTCGAGTCTGGGCCAAAAGCGGCACCATGCGCTATATCAAGGGGCTTGCCGGGTATCTGGATGCACATTCGGGCCGGAGACTAATCTTCGCCTTGTTCGTTCACGATCCGGTTCTTCGCGCAAAAATGGAGGCCGATCCGGATAGATACAGTGTTGAGTCGCGACGCATGTCATCCGACTGGCGGATCCGGACCGATGTATTCGAGGCCTCGCTCATCGTCCGCTGGCTCCGCAAATATTGAGAAAAGAAAAAGGCCGGCGGATAACCACCGGCCATAGTCAAGGGACGTGGAGAAACCGTATCCTTTATCGGCCGCCTGACGGCGCCATCATCTGGTCCGCCGTCTGAATGACCTTTGAATTCATATCGTAAGCGCGCTGGGCGCGTATCATTTCGGCGATTTCCTCGACCGGGTTCACATTCGACGTCTCGATGAAACCCTGCAAAATCGCCCCTGCCCCGTTTTGCCCCGGCGTGACGGCCGCGGCCCCACCGGATGCGGGTGTCTCGGTGAACAGGTTATTGCCCTCGGCGCGAAGACCGCCCTCGTTCGGGAAGACGGCGACCTGGATCGCGCCGACATTACTGGGGACCGACGTGCCATCTTGTTTGACCAATACTTCGCCAGCGGCGTTGATTGTTACGTCGACCGCATCGACGGGGACGGAAATCCCTGGAAGCACCTGGAAACCATCCTGGGTCACCAGTTGCCCCGCGCTGTCGATCTGGAACGTGCCATCGCGGGTGTAGGCGGTTTCACCGTTGGGCAACTGCACCTGAAAATAACCCTTACCCTGAATAGCCAGATCAAAGACGTTGTCGGTCTGTTTCAAGCTACCCTGCTCAACGACCCGGTAAACGGACATCATGTCGACGCCCTTACCCGACTGCACACCGCCCGGCACTTGTTCGCCGGCGCGAGATCCGAAACCGTCGGGACGTGCGCTGTTTTTGTAGATCAGATCGTGAAACTCGGTCCGCCGGCGTTGGAAGCCGGTGGTGTTCATGTTGGCGAGGTTGTTGGCAACAACTTCGACATTTCTTTGCTGCGCCATCATCCCGGAGGCGCCGATACGTAGTGCGTCCATTATCCCGTTCCTTTTTACCTGCCGGCCTTTTTGGCCGTGCATTTCGTGTCGAGCCGACGCTTCTGGCCGGTAATCTCACGAATTAATAAGCAACGGGCGTGCCAGATTTTAAATACAATAAAATCAATTAGTTAAATAGATTAAATCAGCAGAAGTTACCGGGTTCCCGGCCATACGTGCCCCTCGACGGCAGGTTTTGCCGCTTCACCCATGTACCGCCAGGATTAGAGGCAATCGGGGTGAAAAAGCTCTTCGAGCGCCACCAGCCGGTCGGAAAGATACTGGTCGTGGATATAACGGCAGAACGCATTTAGGGCCGTTTCGTTCCCTTTGACCCCGTACGTCCAGAAATCCGCCCCCATGCAGCGGACCGCGCTTTCGTAGGCATCCGCATACCATGGTGACATGTCCCGGTTGGCGGACCCTTCGGCAACCGACTTCACCCGCTTCATGGCATGCACGCGCCCCGCCTCAAACGCGTCATATAGGGCCTTGGGAAGGGCCGGATTGGCGGCTGCGACATCTTTCCTCAGCGCCAGGATATGCATGATCGGGAAAATGCCGGTGCGGGAAAAATAGTCCCGTTCCGCAGGCGCCACCGGTTCGATCAGACGCTTCACGATAGGGTTGCCGTCGGCGAATGCGCGGGGCGGCGCCGGGGCAATAATCCCCTCCAGATCGCCCGCCAGCATAGCGTCGTTGAGGGACTTGTCCGGCCCCAGGGGTTGAAGATCGATCTCGGGCGGCAGATCCAGCTTCAGGCGTTCGACCCGCCCCGGCTCGTTGAGGCCGGCCGTCCGATATCGGAGTTTCGAAACATCGACCCCAAAATCGTCGGCCAGGATTCCCCGGACCCACACCGCCAGCGTCATCGCATATTCGGGAACGCCGACGACACGCCCTTCCAGATCCCTGGCCGTCTCGATCCCGGAATCGGCACGGACGTAAATTGCCCCGTGGCGGAACGCCCGCGACAGATAGACCGGGATGCCAGTGTACTTACATTCACCGCGCGCGGTCTGGATGGCGTAACTTGCGAAGGAAAACTCGGTGACGTCATAAGGCGCTTCGTCGACCGCCAGGGGAAACAGCTTCCCCGGCGGATGTGCCTCTGCTGTGATGTCGAACCCTTCGACGGGAATGCGCCCGTCAAGCACCGGCAGCGCGCGGTCGTAATCCCAGCAGGCCAAACTGATCTTCGGCATATTTCCCTCCCCTTCCCCGGTCATGACAGTGCCGGACAGTTCTGACACTATGATCAACGAACCCGCGCACCTGTCCACCAAAGACTTAAGTTAGGAGACGCGAAATGATCACCCGGCACAGCCCAACCACCGTCGCCCCACCGTCATCTGACTACACCCATGGCGTTAAAGTCACCGAGGCCGAGACATGGATGCATGTATCAGGTCAGATCGGAATCCGTTCGGATGGCACCCTCGCCGGCGGCAGCGCCGAACAGATGGAGGTGAGCTGGCAGCGCATCTTCGCAATTTTGGAAGACGCCGAGATGTCGAAAGACAACATCGTAAAGGTGACGGCTTTTCTGACCAAAGCGGAAGATGTCGGTCTATACCGTGAAGTCCGCGACCGCATGCTGGAGGGGCATATCTGCGCTTCGACCCTATTGATCGTGTCGGGGCTCGCGGACCCGGAGTGGACCGTCGAGATCGAGGCCATTGCGGCGAAGTAAGCCGGGCTTTTCGGGCCGAGTTTTCGATACGTAGGGATTAAAGGATGAGCCCTCTCCCCCGGCATTGGGGGAGAGGGTTTTCCGTTACGAGAGCGGCACGTCGACGATGACGATTTCGGAATCGAGATCAGCTTTGATGACGACCTCTTCACCACCATCCGCCGCCGTAATGACGGCGCCGTCGCGGGTATCGACGAAAGTTTCGCCAACGCTGACAGCACCCTTGGCGGGCACGATATATAGGGCACGGCCGTGGTCGAGCTGATGGCGAACCTCGTTGCCGGCCTCGATCGTCGCGCCCAGAACTGCGGAGTCCGCGTGGATCGCGAGCGCATCGGTTCCCGCGTGAATTTCCCGCCCGGACGCCAGCGCAACGAGCTCACCTGTCCGGCTTCCTTTCGGGAACTGGCGCGAGTCCCAGCGCGGTTTGTGGCCGCGTTCGTCGGGAATGATCCAGATCTGGAAGATACGGGTAATCTCGTCCTCTAGATTGTATTCCGAGTGGACGATCCCGGTCCCCGCGCTCATCACCTGCACGTCACCCGCTTCGGTCCGGCCTTTGTTGCCGAGGCTGTCCTCGTGGGTGATCGCGCCTTCCCGAACGAAGGTGATGATTTCCATGTCACGGTGAGGATGGAACGGAAACCCCGTCCCCGGCTGGATCGTATCGTCGTTCCAGACCCGGAGCGGGCCGACGCCCATCCGCTTTGGATCGTAGTAGTTGGCGAAGCTGAAGTGGTGCTTCGCGTCCAACCAGCCGTGGTTTTCGCCACCGAGGCTATCGAAGGGAACTGTCTGTACGGTCATTGTCGTTCTCCTACTCCTATTTCGCGCGCTTCAAGCGGCAAGCGCATCGACGGCGGCGTCGATCTTGTTGTTGGCTTCGGCCAGACCCTCGGCACGGGGCTCGGGGCCCATATCCATGCCGTTGGCGGCGATGATGCGCACATTCTTCAAACCAATAAAGCCGAAGATGTGTCTCAGGTAGCCGCTTTGGAAGTCCGCAGGGTGCGGGTTGTCCGGCGCACCATCCCCGTAATCACCTCCACGCGTCGAGAGCACGAATACCGGTTTGTCCTCGATCAACCCCTTAGGGCCCGTTTCCGGATCGTAGCCGAACGTCTTGCCCGGCCTTGCGACATGATCGATCCAGGTGCGGAGCGCGCCAGATACGGTGAAGTTGTGCATCGGCGCGCCGACCACGATGGCGTCAGCCTCGTTCATTTCCTCGATCATCTGATCGGAAGCCTGACGGGCTGCCTGCTGTCGCGGCGTCAGCGTTTCCGGTTCTTTCCGAAGAGCATTGATCAGTTCGTCGTCAACGTGCGCCAGCGGACTGGCGCCGATATCACGATGAATGATCCGGACGTCCGGATACTTGGCGCTGATCTTTTCGATGAAGTGGTTGGTCAATTGCCGGGAAACGGCGTCCCGGCGCGGGCTGCTATCCAATACAAGAAGGGTTTTCATCGTCATATCCTCGTTCATTCCATGGCCCGGGAGCGATTTCCGTGGGCGTTGGAGAGAACATATGCCCGACCTTTTGACGAGACAATTAGGGTATAAGTGAATATATTGTTTATTATATTGAACAATAGGAAGCGATATGCCCGTATACGATCCCCTAGAGGGCATGAGCGTGTATGCCGCCGTCGTCGAAGCCGGCACCTTTACGGGCGCAGCCCGGCAATTGCGTATCTCGAAGGGGGCGGTCAGCCAGCAGATTCAGAAGCTCGAAGACCGGCTCGGCGTTAGATTGCTGAACCGCACGACGCGCCGGCTGTCCCTGACCGACGAAGGCCGCGCGTTTTATGATCATTGCCGCCGCATCCTTGATGAAGCGCGCGATGCGGTCGACGCCCTCGATAGTCTAGGCACCCAGCCCCGAGGCCTGTTACGGGTCAACGCGCCGATGTCTTTCGGCATCATGCACCTGGGCCCGGCGGTCGCAGATTTCATGGCGGCCTACCCCGAAATCGAGATCGATCTCGAACTCAACGATCGGCAGATGGATGTGGTCGAGGAGGGTTTCGACGTGGCGATCCGGATCGCGAGATTACCCGATTCCAGTCTCATCGCCCGCAGGCTCGCGCCGTGCCGCCGCGTCGTCATGGCGAGCCCCGCATACTGGGACCGCATGGGCCGTCCCGAACACCCGAACGATCTGAAAGCCCACGACGCGCTGATCTATGATTATCTCTCCGACCCCGACACCTGGACGTTCAAGGGACCGGCGGGACGGATCAGTGTTACGGTTTCCGGGCGCATGCGCGCGAACAATGGGGAGGTGTTGCTGGAGGCCGCTAAGCGTGGGCTCGGCGTGGATTTTGCGCCGACGTTCTTCTGTTGTGGGGAGATCCGCAAGGGCGAGTTAGAGGTCGTCCTTTCAGACTACGAAGACGATCCGATCTCGGTCTACGCCGTCTACCCGCACAAGCGCCACCTGTCCCCCCGCGTGCGCGCCTTCGTCGACTTTCTCGCCGCGCGGTTCGGGGAAAATCCGTATTGGGATGATTTGGAAGGAAGTCCTGATTAACGCCCTTCCCGCCACCAAGCCAGGCTGGCGAACCCGATACCCAAAAGAATGACCAGCCACCAGGGCGCCAAGGGTACGGTCGTGGCACCGGTCACGGTGAATGCCTCGTTACGGACGAAGCCGAGCCACCCGGAGCCATGTGTCTGACGGTCGGCTTGCACACCCCTGAGGCTCGGCAAGCCATCAATCAGCCATCTGACGCCACCATTCGCCGCATCGGCGATTTTCTCGGCCGGCGCATCCGTGGCGCGAAGATCCGCAAGTTCGAGCGGGTTGAGCGCCCCCGCCGGTGCCAGCGCCACGTGTTCGCCATCGTTAACCCGGTATAGACCGACTTCTTCGACCGGCACCCTCGCCGTCGACTTGCCCGAAGCCTGAGGCTCCAAAGTTACCGCCATCTTTTCGCCGCTCGGGCTCTCGACCGTCACGTCCGTAGCACCCGCCTCGAGACTGCGGCGTTCGATCCGAAGCTCGCCGTCCTCGACCACCGCGAACAACCCTTCTTCGTCCAGCTCAGGTTCTTTCATCAGCCAATGCGCGATACGCCGCATCAGCTCCGCTTGCGGACCACCGGTCTCGAAGCCCCTCGCCCAAAGCCACAAATGATCGCTGGCGATCAGCGCGACCCTGCCCTCGTCGACGCGCTCCATCAACAAAAGGGGGTTCCCCTCGACACCGTCCATCAGATTAGGCGCAACGCTATTCGTCACCCCGATGTGACGGAACCACGGCCCCCAGCTCGGCTCAAGATCGTCACGTCCCGGCACCACGGCGCCCGGCAAGGCGCTGGTCACCGGATGACGGTGACCGAGTTCGGAAATACGCGGTTTGAAGCGTTGTTCGAAAATCCGCCCGGTCGGCTCGCCCGGCAGGATATCGGCAAGGGGTGTGCGTGCGAGTGAACGCAGGCCGCCGAACTCTGGTCCGACCGATAAAAGAACGGCGCCACCACCGCGCACATACTTGGCGATGTTCCGGAAATACGTCGGCGGCAACACATCGCGCACGACATAACGGTCGAAGACGATCAGATCGAATTCGTCGATTTTCTCTTCGAAAAGCTCACGGACCGGGAACGCGATCAACGAGATTTCGTTCAGCGGGGTGAAGTCGTTTTTCTCGGGTGGCCGCAAAATCGTGAAGTGGACGAGATCGACGGAAGGATCGGATTTCAGAAGGTTACGCCACGTGCGTTCGCCCGCGTGCGGCTGGCCCGACACCAGCAACACCCGAAGCCTGTCCCTGACACCATTGACCGAAACGACGGCCCGGTTGTTGACCGCCGACAACTCGCCCTCGGCCGCCTTGGCCTCGATCTCGATAAAGGTCGGCCCGGCATGTTCCAGCGTCATCTTGAATTCATGATCGACGTTGGCCGAAAGTTTCAGCGTCTCGCGCGGCACGCCGTCGACGTGGACGGTCACATCCACCAAGTCGGAGCCGAAACTGCCGTCGCCGGTGACCCGGTCCTCGACCCGGAAGCGAACACTGACTTCATTCCCGACAATCCCGTAACCCGGTGCGTCGGCAATGACGAGACGACGGTCCTTCTCGTCGCGTTCACCGCTGATCAACACATGCACCGGTCCCGCAACGGCCCCGTTCGCGGCCAGATCGGCATCGTGAATCTGCCCATCCGTGATCATCACCGCACCCGCGAAGCGTGACCGTGGGAGATCGCCCATCGCGTCGACCAGCGCACTCATGAGCCGGGTGCCGTCGTGCGCGCCCCGCCCGTCGCCGTCACCGACGTTGACCGTGCGCACCTCCATCCCCGGCATGGCTTCCAGTTCGTTTGCGATCTTCGATGCCGCGTCCTCGCTCCGCTGACGCCGCTCACCGATCCGCTGGCTGGTGGTTTCGTCGACCAGCACCACGGCGATGTCGTTCTCCGGGGCTCGTTCCTCGACGCTGATACGGGGTTCCAGAAGCGCCAATACCAATGCGCCCAAAAGGCAAGCCCGCGCGATCACGCCACGTCTTCCGGCGCGCAGCATCTGCACCATCAAGAGCACGAAACCCAATGACGCCAGAACAGCAATCGCGGCCGGAGGCAAAGCCGGGGTCCAGAGAATCTCTGCCGTCATTGACCGAGCCTCTTCATGATCGCGGGAAGGTGCACCTGATCGGCTTTGTAATTCCCCGTCAGTACGTACATCACCACGTTGATCCCGAAACGGAACGCCATCTCGCGCTGCCGCTCCCCGCCCGGCACCACCGGATACATCGGCCGCTGCGCCGCATCCATCGCCCAGGCCGAAGCCCAGTCATTCGACCCGGCCACCACGGGTGAGACACCGTCGTTCACCCGCTCGCCTGCCCGTTCGACCCAAATCCCGGCCCCCGCATAGCGGCCTGGAAAATCATCCATCAGATAGAAAGAGCGTGTCAGCACATGCCCCGCTTCGACCGGCACCAACGGGGGCAGATCGAGCCGCACCGCCAATTCGCGGAGCGCATGCGCCTGCGCCCCACCCCCCCGGTCCTGGGTATCAAACAGGATGGTGCCACCATTCTTGAGGTATTCCTTCACCGCCAGCGATGCGACGTTGTCGAGCCCGTAATCCGGCGTCACGGGCCAATAGATCATCGGGAAGAATGTCAGGTCGTCGATCCCGGGCTCGACCCCCTGCGGGGGACCAAGTTCCGCCGCCGTGCGCCTCGCCAGCATCGTCGTCAATCCGACAAGGCCGCGAAGGCTGGTATCGTCAACGCGCGCGTTCCCGGTCTCCAGATAAGCGAGCCGCGTTTCGAGACTGTTTTCGAGTGCGAACTTCTCATCCGCCGCCGCCGGATGCGAAACGGCCAACACCACAAATGTGACGGCCGCCGCACGCATCGCCGGACGGATCGCACGACCGCCCGCCCGGACCCAGAGTCCGGCCGCCATATCGACCAGGAATAGTATAAGCGCGGCCAGAAACAACACACCGGTCAGGTCCTGCTCTGCCGGCTTTTCATAACTTGCCCTGGTCCAATCCGAACCGGCAGGCAGTCGCTTCAGCGGGGGAAGTGACTGGGTCAGGTTGAAGGCCCGGCGAAAATCCTCCGTCCCGTAAATACCCGGTGGATGTTGCTCGGACACCAGCTCGGTATCGATCGCCGTTGCATCGATCGGCTGGACGTTGGCGGCAGGTTCATTCAACTGACCGAAAGCATTCAGAATTCGATACGGTGGCAAGGGTGGTGTGTCTCCGGCATTCTTCACCCCACGGCCCAATGCCGATAGCCGCCGCATCATTTCGACGAACACACCACTTAACGGCAACGTCGACCAGGATGTGTTGGGTGCGGTGTGAAACAACACGATCCATCCCTGGTCACGCTGATCCGCCGTCACCAGAGGGGTGCCGTCCGAAAGCCGCGCCCAGGTCTTCTGCGCCAGATCGGGTGCCGGTTGCGCCAGAACCTGGCGATTGACCAGCACGTCGCGCGGCGCGCTCAACCCGGCGAAGGGAGAGGTTTCCGGGAACGGCATCAACCCCATCGGCTGCCGCCATGACATGGCGCCGCCGATGATCCGGTCGCCAGCCCTCAGTGTGACCGGCAACAATGGTTCCGGTTCCGCACCGGGAACGATTTCACCCGTGCGTCTTGCCAATGACGGGCCGGCAAAGCGGACGAGTACGCCGCCCTTGGCGACCCATTCCTCAATCACCGCAACCTGCGACGCCGTGAACTCAAGTCCATCAGGAACGATCAATACTGACATCGGCTGCTGGAATAACTCTTCCAGAGTGCCGCGATGGATCGTCGTCGTGCCCTCGAGCGCACGCTCCACATAGTAAGTGTTGCTGAGCAGCGGCTGCACGGTTGCCGCACCGTCGACATCGGCAATCCCAACCGGACGTCGCCGCCAGCGCTGATCGAGAAGAACCACGCTGCCGGCATGCTCGCCGCTCCCGATCTGGACCCGTTCGATCCGGTTGAGGATTTCGGCGGGGCCCTCAAGAAGGGTCTCCGCGACAAGTTCATCCGGTGCGAATTCGACCTCGGACACCGCCTGAATTCGGCCGTCGCGGTCGAGCCCGCGCACCTCGACTGTTTGTGTTTCGAGTTGCGGCACCGAACGCTCCAGCGACATGGTCAGCCCTTCGGGTGTCGCACTCGGCGGCCGCAAGATCGTCACCGGAGTGTCACCCGCGCCGTATATCGTCACCGGTCCGAGTGGGGATAGACGTTCGGCGAGCACGTCGGCGCCCGGCCCATCGAGACCATCTGATAGCCATCGGATGTCGGCGATCCCGTTGAACCCCTCGGCCCAGTCGGCGACCGCTTGCGCCGCCTGACCACGGTCGGTCGGCCAGGGAACGGGAATAAGTTTCGATACCTCGCCACGGGCATCGCCGGGCGCCAAAGCGTCAACCGTAATGGCACTCCCATCGACGGGCGGCGCGGTGGTCAACAGGATCACCTGCCGGCCCGAACGGACGGCGCGGTCAGTGATGGCGACGGCGACGTCGCGCCTGGTCTCCCACCTGCCCGCCGAGGCCCAACCATTATCGACCACAAGCAACACCGGACCGCCGCCGCCGATCTCAGCCTCGGCGTTCCAGAGCGGCCTGGATGCCGCGATAATGATCAACGCCGCCAGCAACAGTCGGAGCAAAAGGAGCCACCACGGTGTGCGCGCCGACGTTTCGCGTTCGGTGACAATCCCGAACAACAATCGGATCGGCGGGAACACGACGCGTTTGGGTAAAGGCGGCGTCAAGCGCAGCAGCCACCAGATCGCCGGCAATGCAATCAGCGCAAAAAGCGCCCACGGCTGCGCGAATGCGAGGGGGCCGAGCGAAAACATCACGTCCTCCCCAGATCGCTAAGGGCGACGTAAAGCGACATCAGCGCGACTTCCGGGGTCTGGTCGGTACGGTGACGGGTATATCCCCACCCCGCAGAACGGGCGATCGATTGGACCCCCTCAAGATGCGTCTTGAAAACGCCTTGGTACGTGCCGGCGATAGACTCGACATTGCCGATTACGGCACTGCCCTCTTCTTCCGGGCCCTCGAACTGAATACGTCCGTCGTAGGGAAACGTCTCTTCCGCCGGATCGACGATCTGCAAAACGTGCCCGCGAATCCCATGATGGGCGTAGGCGTTTACGGCGAGACGCACCTGATCAAGGGGCGAGAGAAAATCGCCGATCATCACCAGCCGCCCATGGCGCGGCAGCATAACGAACGGCGGCAACCCACCCGACGCGGCGTAGCCGCCCTCGATCTCATTCCAAAGCCGGCTTAGGACATGTCTTCCCGATGAGGGGGGCGCGCCCGTCCCCAACAGCGCCACGTGCTCGCCGCCGCGCACAAGAAGCGACGCCAATGCCATCAACAACAGCTCGGCACGTTCCTGTTTCGTGGTGATCGTATCGTCTGAGGAAAACGACATGGAGGGTGAGCCGTCCCGCCACAACCAGACGCTCTGCGCGGCTTCCCATTCGGTTTCGCGGATGAAGATCGGATCGTTCTTGGCCGATTGGCGCCAATCGATCCGCTGCACGCTATCACCGGATTGGTAGCGGCGGAACTGCCAGAACGTCTCACCCTGCCCGACCCGGCGCCGACCGTGCACCCCTTGAGATACCGTCGTCGCCACCCGTTCGGCGGCAACCATCAGCGGCGGCAGTCCGGCTGCCAGCGCTTCAGCATTGTGATGTGAACGCTTGACGCGCTCGGCCATAATCTTGCTACCTCAGGCGATTTTCTCACAAAGGGCGCCGATGATCTCTTCCAGCGTTATGCCTTCGGCACGCGCGGCAAACGTCAATGCCATCCTGTGGCGCAGGATCGGGTTGGCGAGTGCCAGAACATCATCGATGCTGGGCGACATTCGGCCCTCGATCACGGCGCGGGCACGCACCCCAAGCATCAGCGCCTGCGATGCTCGGGGTCCCGGTCCCCAGGACACGTTCGCCTGCACCAACGCCAGGTCGGAGGTTTCCGGACGCCCGGCACGGACCAGTTTCAGGATTGCTTCCGACACCGACTCGCCCACCGGGATCGAGCGCACCAGCCGCTGCGCCGCCATCAAACTATCCGGGTCCATGACCTGACCGGGTTTGACGTCCTCGTTACCGGTTGTCCGGATCAGGATGTCGCGTTCTGCATCAAGATCCGGGTATTCGACATTCACCTGCATGAAGAAACGGTCGAGCTGCGCTTCGGGGAGAGGATAGGTGCCCTCCTGTTCCAGCGGGTTCTGTGTCGCCAACACGTGAAACGGCCTCGGCAGGTCGTGATACTGGCCGGCGACGGAAACGCGTTTTTCCTGCATCGCCTGCAGAAGCGCGGATTGGGTCCTGGGGCTGGCGCGGTTGATTTCGTCGGCCATCAGGAGCTGGGTGAAGACCGGCCCCTGGAGGAATCGGAAAGAGCGGCGCCCACCCTCCGATTCTTCGAGCACTTCCGAACCGAGAATATCCGCCGGCATTAGGTCGGGTGTGAACTGGACCCGCTTGTCATCGAGCCCGAACACCGTACCCAGCGTCTCGACGAGACGCGTCTTACCCAGACCCGGCACACCGATCAGCAGGATATGCCCGCCCGCGAGTAAGGTGACGAGGCTCTCCTCGACCACCTGTTCCTGCCCGAAAATCGACTGTCCGACAGCAGCTCTCGCCGCGGCGACCCGTTCGGCAAGGGCCTCCACTTCGGCAACTGCGCTATGGCGCTCGGCGCCGTTCGGGCTATCTTTATCCTGTGGGGTGTTCGTCGCTGGCACGTCGAAGCCTCCTTTATAGGTTCACCAGGAAGCGTAACGGATGATCGATACGCCGGAAAAGGTCGAAAATATTACTTTTGCGCAAGCTTCGAGCACGCCTTGTTCGCCGCCCAAGGGCATGAAACCGCGGCCGGGCCAGATCGTGTGCGGCGATATCGATATGCGAATCGCCGCTGACGGCACTTGGTTTTATCACGGAACGCCCATCAACCGCCAAAAACTGGTCAAACTATTCTCGACCGTGGTGCGTCGTGATGAAGATGGTGACTACTGGCTCATCACGCCAGCCGAAATGGCGCGCATCACGGTCGACGACGCCCCATTCTTGGCTGTCGAAATGGCGGAGACAAATGACAAAGGCGTGAGGACTTTGCAGTTCCGCACCAATGTCGACAAATGGTTCACGGCCGATGCGGCCCATCCGATTCGCGTCGAAACCGACACGGAAACCGGCGAACCGCGTCCCTATATTAGAATTGCCGAGGACGGCACGGAAGCCCGGATCAACAGGGCTGTTTTTTACGACCTGGTAGAGAACGCGGTAGTGGCAGATCAGGACGGACGCGATATGCTGATTGTGGAGAGCGCCGGCGATACCTTCGTACTTGGACCGGCGTCGGAGGAAACATGAACCGTACCCTGATCATGGAACGCCTTGACCGGTCTTTCGAGAATTTCGGCGTCCGTTCGTCATCCAGGGGCGATCATGACCTCAACCCCGGCATGACGCCGCTCAGCGAGTTGCGTGAAGCCGCCGTGTTGGTGCCGCTGGTCGAACGCAACGAAGGGCTGACGATGATGCTAACCCAACGGACCGACCATCTGGATAATCATCCTGGTCAGATCAGCTTTCCGGGCGGCCACATCGAACCCGAAGACGGCACTCCCGAAGAGGCGGCACTGCGCGAAGCGGAGGAGGAAGTCGGCCTTGACCGCAAGCACGTGCGCATTATCGGCAGGTTGGACCAGTACATCACCCGAACCGGCTTCTCAGTGACACCCGTCGTCGGCTTCATACACCCCGACTACACCATCTCCCCCGACGAATTCGAGGTTGCGGAGGTGTTCGAGGTGCCGCTCGCGTTTCTGCTCGACGCCGCGAACCACCGCCGCGATTCCCGGGTCTATAAGGGTTTGAAACGAGAGTTCTATGCCATGCCTTACGAAGATTATTACATCTGGGGCGCGACCGCCGGGATGATCCGTAATCTCTATGACGTGCTGGTCGGCGGACAGGAGACATAAATGGCCCGTATACTGTTCACGTATATCCTGCCGCTTGTTCTGCCGTTTCTGATGTATCTGGCATGGAACAAATACGCTCGCGCCCAGGCCCGCAAGAACGGAGGCGAGGAACCGAGCCTGCAGAAAGGGCCGATCTTCTGGTGTATCGTCGCCGGGTTCGTCTTGTTGGCGGCGTCACTGGTGACGTTGGCGGTGACAGGCGGGGATTCACCCGATTCCGGCCGATACATTCCACCAAGATATGAAGACGGCAAGATACAGCCGCCCCGATACGAGAAAGCGCCTCAGCAGTGATCTCTCTCAATGCCACGCAAGAGCCGACCGGCAAACTGAACCCGGAGCCGTGGCTACTCGAAGAAAGCACCGTTGCCGTGATGAAGGCATTATCCGCGGGGGGTGCCGACGTCCGTTTCGTCGGCGGCTGCGTCAGAGACGCGATCGCCAAGCGGCCCATTCACGATATCGATATCGGCAGCCCGGAAGCCCCCGAAGTCGTCGTCCAGAGGCTGGAAGCAGCCGGCATCAAGGCGGTACCGACCGGGATCGAGCACGGCACAATCACTGCCGTCACCGATCACAAAAGTTTTGAGATCACGACACTCCGAAAAGACGTAGAAACGGACGGCCGTCGCGCGGTCGTCGCTTACACGGACGACTGGATCGTCGATTCATCCAGGCGCGACTTCACCATCAACGCGCTTTCGGCCAACCCTGACGGCGACGTCTACGACTATCACGACGGCATGTCCGATCTCGCGCACGGACGTATCCGCTTCATCGGCCGTGCCGAAGACCGGGTGCAGGAAGACTATCTCCGAATCCTTCGCTACTTCCGGTTCTATGCGCACTTCGGCCGGCCGCCGTACGACGAGGCGGCGTTCAGCGCCTGCCGCAGGGATGCGGAAAAGCTGAAAGGCATATCCGCGGAGCGGATTCGTCACGAACTGCTAAGAACCCTGAACGCCAAAGAGCCCGAAGACGCTTTCATCATGATGAGGAACGCACACGTGCTCGACGCGATCCTGCCCGAAGCGACCGAGATCGGGACATTGCGTGCGACTGCCTGGCTTGAATCCCGGGCGATCATCATTGACGGCCTGCACCCGGATCCGGTCCGGCGGCTGGGCGCGATCCTCACCCCGAAAAGCGACGGCGTCAGTGTCGCCGGGCGATTGAAATTTTCGAACAAAGAAGCGGACCGGCTGATCTCGATGAAGAAGTTCGCGCCGATTTTCCAGATCGCCGACGCGCTCGACAACATTCACGCCCGCATCAAGAAACTCGGCAATGAGACCGTCGCCGACGCGCTTATCCTGGCGTGGGCAGCGCGCATCGCCGATATGGGCAAGCTGCCCGCCGCAGAAACCGCAGCGCGGCGCGAAGCATTGGAAACCGCTTTCGCATGGACGGCGCCCGCCCTTCCGATCGATGGCGACGACGTGAAATCCATGGGCATCCCGACAGGCCCCCACATCGGCACACTGTTGGGGGCTGTCGAAGACTGGTGGACGGACGGCGGTTTCGCTGCCAAGCGTGACGATTGCCTGGAAAAACTGAAACAGATCATCGCCAAGGAAGGGAAAGACGAGACATGACGGAACTGCGCGTATGCTTCATCGGAGACAGCTTGGTGCTCGGCACGGGCGACGACGAATTTCTGGGCTGGCCCGGCCGGGTGATGCAGCGCGAGCGTCAAGCCGGTCACGATGTCAGCCTCTATAACACCGGTATCCGCGGCGACACGACGCTGATGGTCGAGAAGCGCTGGCGCGCCGAAGCAGAAGCGCGTCTTCCAAAAGAAAATCCCTGCGCGCTCGTTTTTTCATTCGGGTGCAACGACATGGCAATGGAAGACGGCATCCTCCGCAACCCGCCCGAGGAAGCCCTTGCCTCCGCGAAGCGCATGATTTCCGAAGCCAAGGAATGGCTGCCGACGCTTTGGATTGGTCCCCCTCCCGTCAACGACGACGATATGCCGTTCTCGTCCGCACCGGGGCGTTACCGCTACATGTCGTCGAGCCGTAACGCCCAACTGTCAGACATGTTCGAAGCTGCCGCTGATGAATTGGGCGTCCCCTATCTCGACATCTTCACGCCCCTTTCTACCGACCCGGCATGGGAAAGCCATTATATCAAGGGTGATGGGGTGCATCCGCGCGGCGGCGGTTATGCGATCATCGCCGAACACGTGATCGGCTGGGATGCGTGGCGGAAGTGGTTCGATGGCTGAAGGCGACGAAACACCGAAAGCCGATCTGGATGCACGTCTTGCCGAACACATCATTCGGCTTGTCGAAGAGCGCGGGGCCGGAAAAACTATATGCCCGTCGGAAGCCGCCCGCGCAGAGCGGGGCGAGGAGTGGCGATCCTTGATGAAGTCGGTCCGCCGTGCGGCACAAAAGCTCGCCCGCGAGGGACGGATCGCAATTTATCGCAAGGGCAAACCCGTCGACCCTGATAACTTCAAGGGCGTGATCAGGCTGGGCTTGCCGTAACCCGGTCCACGAGCGCATAAGCGCCGGAATTTTCTATACGGCTCAACACCCGGTATGCGGCGTCATCCAGTTTCAGGCAGGTCAGCACCGCCTGCTTTTTCTCAGGAATGACACGAAGCACGCGGGCGCGGATATCGACCTGATAGGCCGGCTGAACGCGCCGGTAGGTCTCCTCGTCCGCCAGGCCGTCAATGCGCAGCAAGGCGCCGGCCGGCAGAACTTTACCCCGGTCCTCGACTACAAAGCCGCCATAGCTCCATTCAACGGTGTGGAATGTATGCCCGCCGATCCGCAAATAGAGCTGCGCCCGATCGAGCCTTTCGTGTTGCCGGCGTTCGCCGGAATCCCCAGCATATATGTTCATTTCAGCCCCCAATGGCATTTCCCCAGGAAGCCGATTATTGCTTTAAAGTGAGGGCTTTAGATGTGACACCCGTCACTCAGCGGGCACCAATACCTGCCCTGCCATCAAAGGTCGCGCGGTGCGGTACACCGTACAACTTTCAGCTGCGACGCCGTTGGCGCCCGTCGCCACGTTGGCATCGACCGGCAGAACGCCCGACGGATTGGCGAGCCTGAGATCGCCCGGTTGTTCGCGAACCAACTGGTTCGGCACGCTCCCCGGAATCCGGCACGCAACCCCCAAACACATGGCGCCCGTCAGTGGCAACACCCGGTGCACCTGTCCCATCGAAACGATACGCGCAGACAGATCGCAATCGTCCGACGCGATTTGCGTACCTGCCAGCGTGGCACTTGCAGAAGCGGGCGCGACAATCCCGATCTTGGGGTTACCGAGCTTTGCCGTTTCCGGTATCTCGGCGAGGCCCATCGCGACCGCGGCGACACGCCGGACTGCATCCAGATCGGCCATGAATTTCTTGTCGGCTTCCAGATCCGAAACGCTCTCCGTCGCCGTCTTACCAAAGCGCTCGGCGGCGACGAACACGACCGCGTTTGACGCATCGACGAGGCTTGCTTCGACCTTGCCGACGCCCGGGACGTCGAGCACATCCATCGCGTTGCCGCTGGGAAGGAGTTTTCCCGATGTCGCCCCGCCGGGGTCGAGATAATCGAGCCGGATGCGCGACCCGGTGCCGCTGACGCCTGGGATATCGAAGCCCCCCGCAGGCTGAAACACGCCGTCCACGACTTCGAACGTGGCGTGATAGATTTTCTTCGTATTGGTATTGAAGACGCGGACCACCTGCTGACCCTCTTCAGGTTTCAGCAGCCCGCTGTCGACCGCGAAAGGTCCGACCGCCGACGACAGGTTTCCGCACGTGGCCGAGTAATCCACTTCCGGTTTGTCGATCACGACTTGGGCGAACGTGTAGTCGACGTCCGCCCCTTCGACCGACGACGGCCCCACGATCACCGCTTTCGACACCGATGAAACACCGCCCCCCATGCCGTTCAACTGTCGGCCGTAGGCGTCGGGGCTCCCCAGTGCATGCAGGAAGATGCGGTCGCGCTTTTCAAGGTCATCGGGAAGCGAATCGTGGCGGAAAAACACGCCCTTCGACGTGCCGCCCCGCATGAAAATGGCTGAGTAGCCTTGCTGTGGCATGCGTTTCGTCTTTCTCTTGAACTAATCCCTCGGTCCGGCGAAGAACCAGATGATGACGCCGAGAAGGGGCAGCAGCAGGATCAGGATGATCCAGAACACCTTCGATCCAGTGGAGGCCGTCGTGCTGCCGAGCGTCTTAATGATCGCGTAAACGTCAGCAATCAGGATAAGCAGACCGCCGATGCCGATTCCTTCGATGCCCATGATATCGGGGCTCCTTGTGCAGTGATAATCAAACCGTTCGTCTAATATATAGGTGATGGGTCCGGCCGTTGCACGTTTGTACATGCCGATGGATTTGCTAGGGTGCCGACATGAGCGAGCCGATCCCCCTAGGCGAACACCCTAACGTCATAACCCCCGAGACGATGGCGCTGTTTCTGGATGTGGACGGCACGATCCTCGAATTTTCAGAGACTCCCGACAACGTCGATGTCCCGGAATCGCTGATTTCCGTTCTCGAACAAGTTCACGCTCGGCTCTCGGGTGCGGTTGCGCTGGTCAGCGGCCGTGCGCTCGCCGACCTGGACCGGTTGTTCACCCCGCTTCACCTGCCGGCGGCCGGTCTGCACGGCTTCGAGATCCGGGGCGCCGAGAATGGACGGGACGTTCACGAAGCATTGAGTACCGCAATAAATGGGGAGAGAGCGTTTCTCCACGAGACCTTCGCAGAAACACCAGGAATCCTGATCGAGGATAAGGGCCCCTGTATCGCCATTCACTTCCGTCAGGCACCGGCACTCGCCCATACTGTTGACGAGATCGTTAACGAAGCGCAGGCGCGCCTCGGTCCATCGTTCGAAACACTTCACGGTCATATGGTGCGCGAACTGCGCCCGGCCGGAATCGGCAAAGGCCATGCGGTCAATCAGTTGATGGCGCAGCCGCCGTTCGCAGGGCGCGTTCCCATTTTCATCGGCGACGATGTTACCGACGAAGACGGCTTCGAGGCCGTCAATGCATTGAACGGGATTTCCGTCTGCGTCGGGACGCGGCGTCCGACGCGGGCGCGGACAATGCTTGCCGACGTCACATCGGTGCGCAATTGGCTCAGTAATTTGGCGGAAGGTGACGATCCGCCCTTGAGCCCCGAGGGTGACCGGGAAACAATGCAGGCATGAGCGATCTGAATTTGATTATGATCGGCAACGGCACGGTTGCCGCGTTGCTGGACCGCAACGGCCGATACAAGTGGGCCTGCCTGCCCGATTTCTGCGGCGACCCGGCGTTCTGCGATCTTCTCCGGAAAGACACTGCTGAGTTACCCGGTTTCTTCGATGTCATTCTCGAAGGTCACACCCATAGCGAACAGTCATATATTCCGAATACCGCCGTCGTCGTCACGACCATGCACGACGGCCAGGGTAATGCCATCGAAATTACGGACTTCGCGCCCCGCTTCAAACAGCTCGGTCGCTCATTTCGTCCGAACATGTTCGTCCGCACCATGCGACCGGTCTCGGGCCGTCCACGCATCCGTATCAGATTGCGTCCCGCGCGTGATTGGGGCGCCAGCGGCGTCGAGACGACACGGGGATCAAACCACATCCGCTATCTGACGACTGGCAGCCCGATGCGCTGCACCACCGATTTGCCCGTGTCTCACATTCTCAAAGAGACCGACTTCCTGCTCGATGGTCCGGGCAGCATCGTCTTCGGGCCCGACGAAACCCTCGCCGAGGGCGCTGGCGGGGTGGCCCGTGAGTTCTTCGAGAAAACCACCGACTACTGGCGAGAATGGTGCAGGTATCTCTCGTTGCCCTTCGAATGGCAGGACCACGTGATCCGCGCCGCGATCACACTCAAGCTTTGTAACTTCGAAGAGACCGGCGCCATCGTCGCGGCGATGACCACCTCGATCCCCGAAGCGCCGGGCACGGAGCGGAATTGGGACTATCGATACTGCTGGCTCAGGGACGGGTACTTCGTCGTCGCCGCGCTTAACCGGCTGGGCGCGACAAGAACGATGGAAGGCTATCTTACCTACATCAACAACATCATCGCCGGCGCCAAGAACGGACATTTGCAGCCCGTCTACGGCCTGTCCTTCGACGGGGAATTGATCGAGGAAATCGTCGACACGCTGGACGGTTATCGCGGCATCGGCCCGGTCCGGCGCGGCAACCAGGCGTATGAGCATATCCAGAACGATGTCTATGGGAGCGTCATACTTTCCGTCACCCAGGTTTTCTTCGACAAGCGCCTGAAACGGCAAGGCGACGAAAACCTGTTCCATTACCTCGAACCCCTCGGCGAGCAGTGTCTGAAACTTTACGACCAACCCGACGCCGGGCTTTGGGAGTTGCGCGGCAATGCGCACATTCACACGTATTCGAGTGTGCTCTGCTGGGCCGGTATCGACCGCCTCGCCCGGATCGCGGATCATCTGGGCCTTGAGGCGCGCGCCGCCTACTGGCGTGAGGAAGCGGACCGCGTCCGCGAACACACTCTCAAGGAATCGTTTAACGAAGATCGCAACAGCTTCGCCGACACGTGGGGCGGTGATGCCGTCGACGCGAGCCTGCTGTTGATGCTGGAACTCGGCTTCGTCGCCGCCGACGACCCGCGCTTCGCCGGCACCGTCGCCGCCATCGAGCAGGATTTGAAACGCGGCGAGTATGTGTTCAGGTACGTGAAGGCCGACGATTTCGGTGAACCCGAAAAAGCCTTCGTCGTCTGCACGTACTGGTATATCGACGCGCTGGTGAAACTGGGCCGTCGAGACGATGCGCGCGCTGTGTTCGAAAACATGCTTTCCAAGCTCAATCCCGCAGGCCTGATGTCGGAGCACATCGACGTCGACAGTGGCGAACTCTGGGGCAATTTCCCACAGACATATTCTCTTGTCGGCCTGATCAACTCGGCGATGGAACTCAGCAAGCCATGGAAGGACGCGTTCTAGACCCGTGGCGAAAACAAAATCAGCGGCGAAGAAAAGCAAGGGTGGCGCAAAGGGCACGCC
Organism: Rhodospirillales bacterium; assembly: GCA_017644185.1. GTDB lineage: Bacteria > Pseudomonadota > Alphaproteobacteria > Rhodospirillales > Casp-alpha2 > UBA4479. The sequence continues at coordinate 137,455 of JAEPMA010000001.1, read as the reverse complement.
ATCCCGGCTCGTCGTTGTTTCCAACCGGGTGCCGGACGTCAAGGATGGCCGCGTTCAGGCGGGCGGCCTCGCTGTCGCTCTCGAAGAGGCATTACAGAATGAGGGTGGTCTCTGGTTCGGCTGGAGCGGCAAAACCTCGGCCGGCAGGCCCGCCGAACCGAAGGAGACCGAAGTCGGCCCCGTCACCTACGTGACGATGGATCTGAGCCGGAAGGATTATAACGAATACTACAACGGCTTCGCCAACCGGACGCTGTGGCCGTTGTTCCACTATCGCCTCGACCTGACGTCGTTCCGGCGCACTTTTTTTTCGCGCTACCAAGCCGTCAACGAGTTGTTCGCGGAAAAGCTCTCCTGGCGCCTTAAGGAGAACGACCGCATCTGGGTGCACGACTATCACCTTTTGCCGCTAGGTGAATGCCTGCGTCGGCGCGGCTGTAAGCAGACGATGGGGATTTTCCTGCACACCCCGTTCCCGGCGATGGAGGTCATGACCTACATGCCGGCACACCGCGCGGTAATGACGGCACTCGCCGCTTACGACCTGATTGGGTTTCAAACAGAAAACGACATGCGCGCGTTCACGGATTACATCGAGCATGAAGCCGGCGGCAAAGTTTCCAAATCCGGCAGGGTCGAGGTCTTCGACCGCACGTTCCAGGTCGGCGTCTTCCCGATCGGAATTAACCCAACTGTTTTCGAGCGTCCCATCGCCCCCAAAGAACTCGCGTGGGCCCGCAAATTACGCGAGCAGCACGGTGACAAAGCTTGGATGATCGGTGTCGACCGTCTCGATTATTCAAAAGGAATCCCGGAGCGCTTTCAGGCCTTCGAACGCATGCTCGAACGCTACCCCGGCTTCCGCAGCCAGGTCTCAATGTTTCAGATCACACCGCCGTCGCGAGGTGAGGTTGCGGAATACAAGGAAATCCGTCACGAGTTGGAAACCAGTGCCGGACATATCAACGGCCGCTTCGCCGATATCGACTGGGTCCCGATCAATTACATCAACAAAAGCTACGCGCGCGACCGGCTGACCCTGTTTTTCCGTGCCAGCCGCGTCGGGCTGGTCACACCGCTCAGGGACGGCATGAACCTGGTCGCCAAGGAATTCGTCGCCGCACAGAATTCCTCGGATCCGGGTGTCCTCGTCCTGTCCCGTTTCGCTGGTGCGGCGCGGGAATTGAAGAGCGCGCTGATCGTCAACCCCTACGATATCGACGAGGTCGCTGAAGCGATGGCGCGCGGCCTGGAGATGCCCCTCGACGAACGATTGAACAGACGCGAAGCCATGATGGAGGTCATCCGGAGTAACGACCTCGACAATTGGCGCGACAATTACCTGGCGGCGCTCGCCGACGCCGGCCGGCTTACATGAGCGGCGGGATGGCGGCGCCCGTCGGCATGATCGCGGACATCGGCGGCACCAACGCGCGCTTTGCCGTCCTTGACGCCGATGGGGAGTATGGCGATCCCGTCACACTGCCCTGCAAGGACTTCGAAACACCGGGCGTGGCTATGCGGGCCTATGCCGACCAGCTCGGGCTGGACGCACTGCCGGCTGAAGCAGCGATTTCCATCGCCGGTCCGGTTCGGGCCGGCCGCGTCGACATGACCAACCACATCTGGCGGCTCGACGCGGACGAGTTGGCACGCGAACTCGGCATCACCGGCGTCCGGATGATCAACGACTTCGAGGCGATAGCGCTCGGCATCCCCGACATCGGAGACGACGGTGTCACATCGATCCGTGAAGGCAACGAGGACGCGACAGGACCGGTGGCGGTTATGGGCCCCGGCACAGGACTGGGGGCATCGGTTTTGATCCCATCGCCCGCCGGGCGTATCGCGCTCGCGACCGAAGGCGGTCACGCCACGCTGGCGCCGCGCACGGACCAGGAACAGGAAGTTGTGCACATACTTGCGAAACGCTTCGGACATGTATCGTGGGAGCGCGTCTTATCCGGCCCCGGGCTGGAAGCGCTGCATCAAGCCGTTGGCGGTGAAACCATCGACGCCGGAGAAATCACCCGGCGCATGCAAGACGGTGACGGTGCGGCTGCGGACGCATATGCATTGTTCTTCGCATTTCTTGGCACGGCGGCATCAGACCTTGCGCTGACCTGCGGCGCGACCGGCGGCATTTATCTGGCAGGCGGCATCCTGCCGCGAGTTGGCCGGGAACTCCTGGCGTCCGGCTTCAAGGACCGCTTTGTCGACAAAGGACGCTTCGGTGATTACCTGTCCCATGTGCCGGTCAAGCTGATCACCCATCCCTATCCGGCATTCATCGGGTTGAGTTACCTGATCAGCAAATCCGCACCCGGTTGAACCTGCGTGATATCCGTCATTCTTTGTCATTCCCGCGAATGCGGGAACCCAGGTTTCTCGGATTCTGGATTCCGGCCTGCGCCGGAACGAGACGGCACGAGAAATATATAGCCGTCACCCCGGCGAAGGCCGAGGTCCAACTTTAAGGCCACGCCACATCCGGCGGCAGACTCATTAAAATCGCTTCAATGTTACCACCGGTCTTCAATCCGAAGATCGTACCCCGGTCATAGAGCAGATTGAATTCGACGTAACGCCCGCGCTTGATGCGCTGCGCCAGACGCTGCTCAGGCGTCCATTTCAAATTCATCTTATCGCGCGCGATGTCGGGATAAACCGAGACGAAGGCGCGCGCCACATCCTGGGTGAAGGCGAAATCACGCTCCCAATCATCGGTCGAGTGATTGTCGTAAAAGATCCCGCCGACGCCACGCGTCTCTTTTCTGTGGGGAAGATAGAAGTATTTATCGCACCATTTCGAGAAACGGTCGTAATAGTCATCCCCATACGGTGCGCACGCATCGCGAAAAGCATCATGAAAACGCCTGGTTTCCTCGGAGTCCGGATAGACCGGCGTCAGGTCACCGCCACCGCCGAACCAGCCTTCCGTCGTGACGATCATGCGTGTGTTCATATGTGCGATCGGCACAAGCGGGGAACGCGGGTGAATAACCACGGAGACCCCCGCAGCCCAGAACCTCGGATCGTCCTTTGCGCCCGGAATGCGGTCGCGGAATTCTTCGGAGAACTCACCATGCACGACCGAAGTATTGACCCCGGCTTTTTCAAAGACGCGACCGTTTCTGAGCACCGCCATGGTCCCCCCGCCGCCGCCGTCCCTATCCCAAGACGTACGTTCGAACGTTTGCGGCTCGTACACTTCGTTCAGTTCATGGACCTCGACCGACTGTTCAAGGTCCTCAAGCCGGATGCACAGCCGCTTCTGCACCTCGGAAAACCAGTCAGCGGCGCTTTGTTTGTGCACTCCGCCGTAAGGCGCATCGTCAGCGATGGCTTGGGTCATTCAGAAGAACTCCAGGAAACAGTGTTACGTCTTTATATAGGTTCAGCGCGACAGCGCCTGCAACTGGCGCAATGCTTCGAAGAGTGCGATCCCCCCGCAGACTGCCACATTCATGGAACGCAACCCCGCCTGCATCGCCAGTTGCACGCGTGCGTCGACCTGGGCGTGTACGTCCTCCGGCACGCCGGCACTCTCACGTCCAAGTAGCAAAGCATCCCCTTGTTCAAACTTGAAGCCCGGAAGCGTCGCATCCCCTTGCGTCGTCAGCAAAACCAGACGCCCAGGCTGGCGTTCCCGTTGGTAGGCGTCCCAACTCCGGTGACGCGACAGCTGAACGTGAGCCATGTAATCCATGCCGGCACGGCGCATTTTTGTATCAGAGAGCACGAATCCACAGGGTTCGATCACGTGCACCGGCACGCCGAAACATGCCGCGGTGCGAAACAGGCTGCCTGCGTTTTGGGGGATATCTGGCTGGTACAGGGCCAGCGAAACGACGGAATCGGTCACGACATCGGTTCTCGCTCTAAATGGCTGATATTCGCGCTTCCAGGCGCATCCGGGCCTATCTAAACCCTTGCAACGTCTCGGTCATCAAGTATAACGAGTGAGCGTTTCCGGGCCTGCCCGAAAGCGCTATTTTATCGTATTCGCTAGCCATACTTGAATCAGGGGTTGGCTCGCAATTACGATAACCTAGGCTCCACCCGAAGGTGAGTGGCGGGGCCGGGGGTAAAGTATTCATGCCGCTGATGCGGTGACGGGTAATAAGGTCATATCGAGGGGATTTTCCATGAGCGAAACCGCGAGCGGCAGCGCTGAAATTGACGAACAGACGCGCCGCGATTTCCTTATCTGGAGTACGGTTGCCGTAGGCGCCGTCGGCACCGCGCTTGCGGTCTGGCCATTCATCGATCAGATGAATCCGGCTGCGGACACGCTCGCTTTGGCGTCGACCGAGGTCGACATTTCGCAAATCGAAGTCGGACAGAGCATCACTGTCATCTGGCGCGGCAAGCCGGTATTCATCCGCCACCGCACCCAGGAAGAAATCAATGCCGCCGAATCCGTCGATCTGGCCGATCTTCCCGATCCGCAAACCGACGATGCGCGCGTTCAAAAGCCGGAATGGCTGATCATGGTCGGCGTCTGCACCCACCTGGGCTGCATCCCGCTCGGTCAGAAATCCGGCGACCCGAAGGGTGACTTCGGCGGCTGGTTCTGCCCGTGTCACGGTTCGCACTACGACACCTCGGGCCGCATCCGCAAAGGTCCGGCGCCGAACAACCTGCCGGTGCCGGGTTATGAATTCACCAGCGACAGCACCGTGCTGATCGGCTGAGGGGGGACAGAATAATGAGTGGTGGAACCTCGAATTTCCAATCAAACAGCCGCGTCGTGAACTGGATTGAGCATCGCCTGCCGATCTTTTCGTTTCTCGACTCGCAGCTTCATCAATATCCGACGCCGAAGAACCTGAACTACTTCTGGAACTTTGGTTCGCTCGCGGGGATCGTGCTCGTGATCATGATCGTCTCCGGCATCACGCTGGCGATGAGCTACACACCGCACACCGACCTCGCGTTCAACTCGGTCGAGCGCATCATGCGCGACGTCAATTCCGGCTGGCTGATCCGTTATATTCACATGAATGGCGCCAGCATGTTCTTCATCGTCGTCTACATCCACATTTTCCGCGGCCTTTATTACGGGTCCTATAAGGCGCCGCGCGAAATCCTTTGGATGATCGGGATTTTCATTCTGCTGGCGATGATGGCGACCGCATTCATGGGTTACGTGCTGCCGTGGGGCCAGATGAGCTTCTGGGGCGCGACCGTGATCACCAACCTGTTCTCGGCCATTCCGCTGGTCGGTGACTACATCGTGCAGCTCCTTTGGGGCGGTTTCGTCGTCGACAACCCGACGCTGAACCGGTTCTTCTCGCTGCACTATCTCCTGCCGTTCGTGATCGTCGGTCTTGTGTTCCTGCACCTCTGGGCGCTGCACATGCACCATTCCAACAACCCGACCGGCGTCGAAATCAAGGACGAGAAGCAAGACACGATCCCGTTCCACCCGTACTACACCATCAAGGACATGTACGGCCTCGGCATCATGCTGATCTTCTTCGCGTTCTTCATTTTCTTCGCGCCGAACTACTTCGGTCACCCGGACAACTACATCATGGCGGATCCGCTGGTGACGCCGCCGCACATCGTGCCGGAATGGTACTTCCTGCCGTTCTACGCGATCCTGCGTGCGTTCACGAGCGACTACTGGGTCTACCAGATCATCTCGCTGGGCGGGACGCTGATGTCGGCGAAACTCGCCGGTGTCATCGCGATGTTCGCGTCGATCCTGGTGCTGCTGCTTCTGCCGTGGCTTGATCGTTCGCGGGTGCGCTCGGCGAAGTACCGTCCGCTTTACCGGTTCTTCTTCTGGGTGTTCGCGATCGACTGCGTCATCCTCGGATGGGTCGGCGGTCTACCGCCGGAAGGTGTCCTGGTCACCATCGGACAGTGGTCGACGTTCTGGTACTTCTTCCACATCATCATCATCGTGCCGGTGGTCGGCATCCTGGAACGCCCCAAACCGCTCCCGGACAGCATCGCTGCATCGGTTACCAGTGCACCTCAGGCGGCGGAGTAAGACTATGAATATGAAGAAAACCCTTACTGCCATCGCACTTGGTTTCGGCATCCTGGCCGGCGCCGGCAACGCTCAGGCCGCTGGTAGCGGCCCCAAGCCGCCGTCCATCGAATGGTCGTTCAACGGCATCTTCGGCACCTATGACCGCGCCTCACTTCAGCGTGGCTTCCAGGTGTTCCGGAATGTCTGCGCAGCCTGCCATTCGCTCAATCTGGTTGCCTTCCGCAACCTCGAAGCCATCGGCTACAGCGAAGATCAGGTGAAGGCGATCGCTTCAAGCTACGAAGTTCAGGACGGTCCTGACGACTCCGGTGAAATGTTTACCCGCCCGGCAACCCCGGCGGACCATTGGCCGTCGCCGTTCCCGAACTCAAAGGCCGCAGCCGCAGCCAACGGTGGCGCCGCACCGCCGGATCTCTCGCTCATCACCAAGGCGCGTGGCGCGGGTGGCGATTCCGCACTGCGTGTTTCGATGTTCCACCCGGGTGGCTTCGCGCTGGGTGCGGATTACGTCCACGCTTTGTTGATCGGCTACAAGGAAACCCCGCCGGAAGGCTTCGATCTTCCGCCCGGCAAGTACTACAACGAATACTTCCCGGGGCACGCCATTTCGATGGCGCCGCCACTCGGTGAAGGAATCGTCGAGTACGAAGACGGCACGGCGGCGACGCCCGACCAAATGGCGACCGACGTGACCACGTTCCTGTCGTGGGCAGCCGAGCCCGAGCTCGAGCACCGCAAGAACCTCGGGATCAAGGTCATCCTGTTCCTGCTCGTTCTCACCGCGATGCTCTATGCGCTGAAACGGAAAATCTGGTCCGACGTTCACTAACAGTTCGCCGGCCAGCCCAAACGAAAAGCCCCGGTCGTAAGACCGGGGCTTTTTTTATTGTAAGGTGTCCGCGTGTTACTCAGATGCGATCATCCCGCGGGCAAGTGTCAGGGCTTCACCGGCAGCGGCAAAGTCCTTCTTGGCGCAAAGCTGTTCGGCTTCCTTTACCACTTCGTCGAATTTAATCGCCGCTTTCGGACCGATATCCGGCTCTGTCTGACGCTGGGCTTTCACGTCGCTGATCGCCTGCAGGCAGGATTGCTCGTTCGCGGGCGCGTTGCTGTCACGGACGCTGGCGTTAACGATGGGAGACAACAGAAGACCGCCAAGCACCAACGGCGCCAGCGCATAAAACTTCTTGGACATTTTCGTAGAACCTGGATGGCGATGCCGAACCTTCGGCACCCGGCCAAAACGCGGGGGCTATCGCGCTTCGAGGGATCTTATATGCCTGTTCCCATTTTCTCACAAATGAGATTTTGTAACGAATGGTTACGGCGGTCAGTCGACAATAAAGAGCTTGGCGCCCACTTCCGTTTTAGAGCGATGAGGTGCGTCGCCGAAATCCGACACCTGGTAACTCATACCGGGTTTCAACACGAACGTCCGACCGTCCTTCAACTCGCTGGTCAACTCCCCCTCCAGTACATAGAGGACGTGCCCCCTGTCGCACCAGTGGTCGGCCAGGTAGCCGGGTGAGTATTCAACGACCCGAACCCGGATATCGCCGATATTCAAGGTCCGCCAGATCGCTTCTCCGGTTTCGCCTGGATACACAACCGGCTCGACAGCATCCCAATTGGTGAGCGTAAAAGGCAATTCAGGTATTTTCATCAGATGCTCCGGTAGGATGTCAGGTCACTTGTTCGGTTGGGCCCAACCACTGTAGGTCTTGAACTTCTCCAGGATCACGTCCATTTCGCCGTCACTCAGAAGGTTCGGCTCTCCCACAGCCAACGCCTTCAGGTACTGGGCGGCAAGGGTCTCCACCTCGACGGCTCGCTTGAAAGCGTCACTGATATCGCGACCCAGCACCAACATACCGTGGTTCGCCATAAGGCATGCGAGCCGACCATCGAGCGCGTCGAGCACGGCATCAGCGAGTTCCTCGGTCCCGAAAGTGGCGTATGGTGCACAGCGAATGTCCCTTCCGCCTGCGACCCCGACCATGTAGTGGAATGACGGAATACCCATGCCAAGACACGCAAGCGCCGTCGCGTTGATGGAATGGGTATGCAGAATCGCACCGGCGCGGGGCATGGCTTCCATCACCCGACAGTGAAAATGCCATTCGCTCGACGGGCGCCGGTGGCCGTGGAGCAGCCTGCCGGTGATCCCGATCTTCACGATGTCGGCGGGCACCATCATGTCATAGTCCATACCCGAAGGCGTGATCAGCATCCCACCTTCGACCCGGACAGATGCATTCCCGCTGGTCCCCTGATTGAGGCCAATGTCGTTCATCCGCCGGCAGGTCTCGATGATGTCGGTACGCTTCTCGAAATCCGGTACCTCGCCCTCGACCGGCGTGCCAATCGGCGTATCCGTGACGGCGGTGTGGATCGACTGTAACCGGGCCACGGGACGGCCGCGTTTCGTAATAACGATATCGCGCCCCTGCTCGCTCTCCGCCAACAATCTGGAGAACCGCTGGTTCGCGTCGGTCGCCTTAACCTGCAAAGGTGCGCCATCTGACTTCATACTTTAATTAGTTACATAACTATGTAGGTATGTCACTACTTTTTACATGGAAATCTATCGATTTCAGGCATACCTACATCGCGCGTCCGGCGTTGACGGAGCGCCGCCGATGCCGTCCAATCCCTCCCACAAAAACAACACCCGATAACACCGCTTGGGGAGATATCCATGGCTGCTTATGTCATCGACAGCGAACTTTTCCGTGACCAATATTCCACTGCCGATATGCGCGAGATTTTCTCGGATCGGCGCACCGTGCAGGCATGGCTGGATGTCGAAGTGGCGCTCGCCGACGCCGAAGCCGAACTAGGGATCATTCCAGACGCCGCCGCCAAGGCGATCCGCGATGCTGGCGATGCGGATGACTACGATCTTTCTGAACTGAAGCGCGAAATGGATCGGACCGCGCATCCGATCGTGCCGCTGGTGCGCATGATCGGGGCCAAATGCCCTGATGGGCTTGGCGAATACGTCCACTGGGGTGCAACCACCCAGGACATTACCGATACCGGCATGATCCTGCAGATCCGGGATGCGATGGACGTGATCGAAGGGCGCCTGGAAGCCCTGTCTGCGGCTCTGACCGATCAATCCGTCACCCACGCCCAGACGGCTATGCCGGGCCGGACCCACGGACAGCACGCACAACCGGTGACCTTCGGCTACAAGACGGCAATCTGGCTCGATGAAGTGCGCCGCCACCAGATCCGGATGGACGAAATGCGGCCGCGCCTGCTGGCCGGACAATTCGGCGGCGCCGTCGGCACCCTGGCTGCGCTTGGTGATCAGGGGCTCGCCGTCCGAGAGAAGCTGATGCTTAATCTCGAACTGGAAGAGCCCTCTATCACGTGGCACACCTCACGGGACAGGTTGGTCGAAATGGTCTCGAACCTGGCAATGATCGCCGGGACTTGCGGAAAGATCGCCAACGAACTCTTCCTCATGACCAAGACCGAGTTGCAGGAAATCGAAGAGCCCTACCCCGCCGGCAAAGTCGGCTCGTCGACCATGCCGCACAAACGCAACCCGGCGATCTGCGAGAGCATCTGCGGATTGGCCCGCACCGTGCGATCCGGTGTGTCGCTTGCGTTCGAAACACTGGTCAACGAGAACGAGCGCGACAAGATCGCGCTCAACACCGAACGCGAGTTGATCGTCCGCGTCGTCTGCCAAACAGATGCCGCGCTCGCCAAGACGGTCGTTCTCTGCGAAGGGCTCGACGTCCGCGCCGGCCATATGCGCCGCAACCTGGACATCACGAAGGGCCTGACGCTATCCGAAGCCGTGATGATGCAGTTAGGTGAAAAACTCGGCCGCCAGACCGCGCATGACATCCTCCACAAAGCCTGCGCGACCGCGTTCAAGGAAGACACCACCATGAAAGTCGCACTGATGCAGATCGAAACGGTGACGGACACCCTGAGCGAGGACGAAATCGATGCGCTTCTGGATCCGGAAGCCTATACCGGTCTCGCCGCGCGCATGGCACGGGACGTCGCGGAGGGCTGACCCCTCACCCTGTCCTTCTCCCGAGGGAGAAGGAACTCACGATCACCCATCCCTCTCCCTCGGGAGAGGGTGGCGCGCATCGCGCGCCGGGTGAGGGGATTTACAGGTAATCCTCGACGAAGGCTTCGATGATCGTCTCGAGGTCGCCGTCCTGAGGGCAGCCGAGGGAGAGCGCTTTCGACGCCTCCAGCGCAATCGGCCAACTGCCGACGATGGCGCGAACGACCTCATCGGGGGTGTCCTCGATCCGTCCCAGCGTGATCCCATGCCGGGCGGCCACGTTTTCGGTCGCCGCAATCATCTCGTTTACGGACGTGGTGATGTTGGGCAGGTTCACCACCCGGTCGTCGCCGAATTGTTCCGCGGGTGCGTCAAGCAGCGCCATCAATCCGTCGGCGCAGGTCCTGTATCCACCGACACAGAGTTTCATTTCACGCGCCACGGGCAATTCGCAGACATCGCCGGTCAAAGGCTCGCGGATCACGCCACTGGCGAAGCTGGACGCCGCTGTATTCGGTTTACCCGGCCTGACAATGACAGTCGGCAGACGTCCGACACGGCCATCGATGAACCCCTTGCGGCTCATGTCGTTGACAAGCAACTCCATCACCGCCTTGGTCATCCCATAGGTGTTCTGGGGTACCGGGCGGGTCATCCCATCGACACGCGCCGGCATCGCCTGGCTGCCGAAAATCGCCAAACTGGAGGTAAACAAGACCTTCGTGTGCGGCCCGTTGGCGCGCGCCGCGTCAAGTACAGCACGGCCGCCGTCGATATTCACCCGCATCGCGGCGTCGAAATCCGCTTCCGAACCGGCGCTGACCATCGACGCCAGATGCACGACCGCGTCCGATTTCTCGATCACGCGGGCAACCATCTCATTGTCTGCAATATCGCCGGCGATCATCTCGGCACGGCCTTCAAGCGCGCCCAAACCGTCCGGCGGGATAGCAATATCAAATAGGGTGACGTTGTCACCACGATCAAGCGCGCGTTCAGCAATTAGGCGGCCGAGAAACCCGGTGCCGCCCGTAATAACGATCTTCATGGTGTTCCTCCCACAGAACGGCGGTTTGATTGGTATAAATTTAGTGGCGCGGTAGATAGATTTAAAGACAGGTGACGTCAGGCCTTATCCGGAAAAAGGCCGGAAAGCCCCTCTTTCGAAGCCTTGCAAACGCCACGCTCGGTAATCAACCCGGTGACAAGGCGCGCAGGCGTCACATCGAACGCCGGGTTGCCGCCCTTCGCCCCTTCCGGAACGATTTCGACCGACACCACGTCACCCAATTCGGTTTTGCCCTGGATTTTGGTGACCTCATCCGCCGAGCGCTCCTCAATCGGAATGTCGCGTCCGTCTTCAATGGTCCAGTCGACCGTCGGCGATGGTAGCGCCACATAAAACGGCACGTTGTTATCGTGTGCGGCGAGCGCCTTCAGGTACGTGCCGATCTTGTTGCAGACGTCGCCCGCTGCGGTCGTTCTATCCGTACCGGTGATACACATGTCGACACGGCCTTCCTGCATCAAGTGGCCGCCCGCATTATCGGCGATGACCGTCAACGGCATGCCGTGACGCCCCAACTCCCATGCCGTCAGGCTGGCGCCCTGGTTACGGGGCCGGGTCTCATCGACCCAGACATGAACGGGTATACCGGCGTCGAACGCCTTATAGATCGGCGCCAGCGCCGTGCCCCAATCGACAGTTGCCAGCCAGCCGGCGTTACAATGGGTCAGAATGTTGACGGTCTCGGCCGCGCCCTTCTTCTTATGCAGATCCTGGATGATCTTCAGCCCATGATCGCCGATCGATGAGCAGATATCGACGTCCTCATCGCAGATTTCAGCGGCGCGCTTATAGGCGGCGGCAGTGCGCTCGTTCGCCGATAAAGGTTCCAGCATCGTCGACATCTCGTCCAGCGCCCAACGTAAATTGACCGCCGTCGGCCGCGTCGCCAGTAGTTTTTCATAAGCATTGCCGAGGTTCTCGTCTGACGCATCCGCCTGCATCGCGAGCGCCATCCCATAAGCTGCCGTGGCGCCGATCAACGGCGCGCCGCGCACCAGCATGTCTCGGATCGCGACGGCCGCATCGTCGACGTTCTCCAACCGAACAGTCACGAAATCGAACGGCAGCCTTGTCTGGTCGATGATTTCGACCGCCCAGCCGTCGTCGGCCAGCCAGATGGTGCGATAGGGGACGCCGTCAACTTTCATCTCTGCTCCAATGACTTCTCGAAATAGACGCGATGGAACCCGGCCTCCGTCGCTTCGTGGGTTTTACGATAGCCAAGTGACTCGTAGAAGGGAAAATTCTCGTACATTGCGACATTGGTATAAAGACGGATAAAGCGGCACCCGTGCTGAACGGCGGCGCTCTCTGCCTGCGACATCAGGTTTTTACCGACCCCGGCCCCCGCTCTAGCGGGATCGACGGCGACATTCTCGACGAAATAATCATCGGCGCGCGGATACGCCACGATATATCCGATTATCCCTTCCGTTGTCTCCGCGAGCATCACTTCATCACGACGGATGTGCGTCTCGAAATCCGCCGCCATCGGTGCCGGCTCGCGGCCGATACGCGCGACATAAAGGGCATATGCCGCTCTTGCGATATCGCGAACGCGATCCGCGTCATGGGCGGACGCCTTTCGGATTTTCATCTCAACCCGTGTGCAACACCCGGCCGGCCACCGCATCCAGCATCGCGACCAACCCCGGGTCACGCGCATCCGGGTGTGTGATCACCGCATTGTCGAGCGCCCGGTGGCAGCCGTGCGAGCATAAATCGGTCCGTTTCGCCAGGCGCGGCACCACTTCCTTAACCAAAGAGCGTCCGTTATCGGCGTTCCCCATCAGCACCGCGATAATCGCATCGACAGTCACGTGGTCGTGGTCGGGATGCCAGCAATCGTAATCTGTCACCATGGCGACCGTCGCGTAACACATCTCCGCCTCGCGGGCGAGTTTCGCTTCCGGCATATTGGTCATTCCGATCACATCGCAACCCCATGAGCGATAAAGATTGGATTCCGCCAGCGTCGAGAACTGCGGCCCTTCCATCACCAGATAAGTGCCGCCGCGCGCATGAGGAATATCGAGTGCAGCCAAACTCTCGGTCAAAGCGTCACCCAACCGCCCACAAACCGGGTGACCGAAGCCAACATGGGCCACCAGTCCTTCACCGAAGAACGTTTTCGTCCGCGCGAAGGTGCGGTCGATAAATTGATCAACGACGACGAAGGTGCCCGGGGGGTATTCGTCCTTCAAAGAGCCGCAGGCCGACAGCGAGAGAATCTCCGTACACCCCAGCCGTTTCAAGACATCAATGTTGGCGCGGAAATTCAACTCCGATGGGGGAATGCGGTGACCTCGTCCATGCCGGGGGAGGAACGCCATTTCAATTCCAGCCAGCGAGCCGCGCAGGACTTGATCTGACGGCTCACCAAACGGCGATGACACCGCTTCCCAACGGGCGTCTTCCAGGCCGTCGATCTCGTATAGACCGCTGCCGCCGATAACACCGATCATGGGCGTGAGGTTGTCGTCGGTCATGCACCCTCTCCGCGCCGGAGCACGTCTTCAAAGAGCCGCATGGTCCGCATGCCGGCGATGGCCGCCGCGCGCGGATCGTAGCTGCCGCGCATGTCGCAGTGGAATCCGTGTCCGGCTTCGTAAACATAGATGTCGACACCGGGCTGAGCTTTACGGACGGTGTCGACATCGCTCATCGGAATGGAAGCGTCGCTCTCGCCGAAATGCAGGATCGTCGGGCACTTGGGCTTCTCCGACGCGATCTCGTGGATACCGCCGCCATAGTATCCACTGGCAGCGTCTATATCGAGCCGGCAAGCCGCCGCATAGGTCACAAACCCACCCCAGCAGAAACCGACAGCACCAATCCTTCCGGCACCGGATATGGCTTCGCGGGCCGCGTCGACGTCGGCCATCACCTGATCCAGATGTTCGTTCGCGGTCGCCTTGTGGGCACGGCCGCGCTCGATGTCGGCCGGTTCGTAACCGACCTCGAAACCAGGCTCCCAGCGGTCGTACAAAGCGGGCGCGATCGCCGTGTAACCGACGGCGGCCCAGCGTTCGACCAGATCGCGAATGTGCACGTTCACACCGAAAACTTCCTGGATGACGATAACGCCGCCAAGCGGCTTCCCGTCCGGGTCGGCACGATAGGCGTCGAACGTATGACCGTCCGAAGCGGTCAGTCTCACGGATTCAGGCATCTTGATTGATCCTCCCTAAGTTTCCGAAAAAATAGCCGACCCCCTTGCATAGGGCAAATGGTGTAACCGCAGACGGAGCGAGCCACCTTGAAATTTTTAGTATATTTCTGGATAGTAAATTCAACCAATAATAAGCAGGGGCGAGAACGACGATGAAGATCATGATATCATTCCTTTTGGTGGCCGCTCTTTCGAGTTGCGTACCGAAGCAAGTCGATGTCCCACCTGTCACCCAAAACACCCCGGTTGCCGTTGCGAACGCCCGCGACCTTGCCTCAGTGAGGTTCGATCGTGTCGGTTTCAAGATTCGGCGCGGCACCGTTATCGGCAGCTATGAACCATCGGTGCTGGGCTTAACGGGCTGCGTCAATGTCAGTACGAATATCTTTTGGAACCAGGGCCGCGTCCTTTCGCGCGACGTGGAATTCAGCGATATCTTCTTCACCACCCTTCAAGATGCCAATTTCAACGTCGTCGGCGACCCCAACCTGATGTTCGCCAATGCCACCGACCGCAAACCGGAAGCGGAATTCCTGGTCGGCGGCCAGATCGAGGACATCAAACTCAACGTCTGCGAGGTCATGGATTTCTGGACCGGTTTTTCGAACGGCACCCAAAGGGGGAAAGGCTCGGTCTCGATCCGCTGGCAGGTGTTCTCGAACTTCGAACGCAAGGTCGTCTACGAGACGATGACCGAAGGGCTCGCCGAAATCACCGAGAGTGTCGCCGGCGGCGAAATTCTCATCATTCAGGAAGCGTTCGCATCCGCGACCGACAACCTGATCCCAAAGCAGGAATTCGTCGATTTGTTGAAAGACTACAAGCCGACATTGGCTGACGTAAAAAGCCTGGATAAAACAGAGATTCGCTTCGAACGCATGCCGGAATCGGATAGCAAAATCTCCGAGAATATCGACGATACCCGGCTTGCAGTGGTGTCCGTCGATTCAGGCCGCGGCGGCCACGGTTCCGGTTTCTTCGTGACAAACTCACTGATCCTGACCAACCACCACGTCGTCGGCGAAGCGGAATTCGTCCGCGTCAACTTGCTAACAGGACGTAAGATCATCGGAAACGTGCTCAGAAGCCATCCGGTTCGGGACATCGCCCTGATCCAGGTCGAACCGACAGCCATCATCCCCCTGCCGATCCGCGAGAAGCCGTTGAACGTCGCGGAAGAGGTCTATGCCATCGGCTCGCCACTGGAAAAAGATCTGTCGGGCACGGTCACCAAGGGGATCGTATCGAAATTTCAGCTTAACGATCGCGGACTGGAAGACATTCAGGCCGACGTCGACATCCAGGGTGGGAACAGTGGCGGACCATTGCTCGACGCCAACGGCAATGTCGTCGGGATCAGTTATGCGGGAATTGGCGTCCTGCAGCTTTCCGCCGGGGTAAACTTCTTTATTCCGATTCACGACGGGCTCAAGCGCCTCAACGTGACGCCGATGAAAAAGATTCCGAATTCCTGACGGTTATTCGGCCGCGGATTTAACTTCCGGACGCAGGAGCGTGAAGACCTCCTGAACGGATGTGTAGTCCATGTAACCGAGGCGCGCGACGGGCCGGATTTTCTCAACGTCGACGAAGCCATCCTTGAGATAGTCGTCCTTGATGTGCACACCGACGACACGGCCGACGCAGATCGCGTTGCCGCCCCCGTTGCGGTCGGCGGGCAATTCCATGGTGTCGAAATACGTACACTCCAAATGAATCGGCGACGCCTTGACCCTTAGCGGTTTTACCAGTTCGGACGGTTCCATCTCGATCCCGAGATGGGCTGCCTCGTCGATCTCCGGGTCGTAACCGGCGCTGCTGTCGTTCATGGCGTCCGTCAGATCATATGACACCATCGAGCACACGAATTCACCGGTCTTCTCGGCGTTGTAGATACTGTCCTTGGGCGCGTCGGCGGAGCGCATACCACTGCCGAACATGACCATCGGTGGGTCGCCGGCAACGCCGTTAAAAAAGGAATAGGGTGCGAGGTTGTGAACGCCTTCGGGGCTGACCGTCGAAATCCAGCCGATCGGGCGCGGGATCACGCAACTCTTGAAAGGATCGCGCGGCAGACCGTGTGGTTCATTGGTATTCCAGAACATATCGTTATCCCTCAGTGCTCATCGACGGGGGCATCGCCGACATAAGGTACCGTATCCTCTACCACATCCCAAATGTGACGGGCCGTCGGTTCGGTCTGCTCTTCACGGATGTGCGCCACAAGTCCGGCCGCCCGGCTGATGACGGAAAAGCCGCGCATGATTTCCGGCTCGACACCGATCTCCAACAACACCGCCGCGACAGCCCCGGTCGCGTTGATCGTCAGATGCCGGCCCAATTCTTCGTCGATGATCGCCGACAGACGCTTCATCGCGTCGATATAAATCCCGTCGATCCCTTCCTGCGCCAGCGCGATATCGAACAGCCGCGCCGTTCGTGGGTCATCGGGCTTGTGAAGGTGATGCCCGAACCCCGGCAGCGGACGTTTCGCGGCGCGGAGCGCGGCAATCTCGCGGCGCGCGGCGGCTTCGAAGCCGTCGTCGTCTCTCAGAAGTTGCATCAGCAGCTTGGCCGCGTTCTCCATGGTGCCGACGAATTGCGAGCCGACATTCAACAACCCTGCCGCGACAGCCGCCTGCAGCGCTTCCGGCGCCGAATGATACGTCAGGCGCGTTGCGATCGCGCTCGGCGTCAGGCCGTGCTCCATGAGGGTCACCAACACGGCATCCAGGATATTTATTTCACCCGGTGTCGCTTTGCGGCCCATGATGTGCATGAACATCATTTCGGTGAAGGTGACGTTGCCCATCAACTCGCCGACCAGGCCGTCGTCCCGGTAATAGAGTTCTTCGTTGGTATGCGTTGCGAGTTTCGTCGTCGGGCCGTTTTCAGCGGTCATGCCGCATCCTCCCCATCTTTCGGTGTAAACATGACCTTGGCTTCACGCCGGAGCACCTTACCCACCGGCGAGCGCGGCAGTTCTTCAACGATGTGCACTTTTTTCGGAGTCTTCACGGAATCGAGCCGCTCCTTAACGAAGGCCGCGATATCGTCACCCGTGACGTCCGCTCCGGCCCGCACTTCGACCGCCGCTGTCAAAGCTTCGCCCCATTTACGGTCCGGCACACCGAAAACAACGCATTCAGACACTTGAGGATGCTGACCCAGCACCGCTTCGACGTCACTTGGGTAAACATTGAAGCCCCCCGTGATCACCACGTCGCGGATCCGGTCCTTGATATAGACGAAGCCGCGCTCGTCGATGATGCCGACGTCACCCGTATGCAGCCAGCCGTCGATAATCGTTTCAGCGGTCTTGTCGGGCATGTCGAGATAGCCCTTCATCACCAGATCGCCCTTGAGCACGATCTCGCCGGTTTCACCGGTCGGCAGGATATTACCGTTGGTGTCCATGATTTCCACCCGCGTCATCAGTGTGGCACGGCCGGTCGACGCCCAGTTTTCGGGTTCGGCCCAGTCCTTCGCCCGCATACAGATCGCGATCTGCGGCGCTTCGGTCTGGCCGAAGCAGGTTTCGAGCGCGTTGTTGAACACTTTCATGGCGCGCGGCACCTCGTCCTTGCGGATCGCCGCGCCACCGACAATCAGGTGTTTAAGGGCCGAGAAATCCCGATCCTCCACACCCGGCTCGTCCATCATCATGTAAATCACGGTCGGTGGAACGAAGACGCTGGTGATGCGGTCGCGCTCCAGCGCGTCGATAATCGTGTCCGGCTTGGCCGGTCCCATGAAGACCTGCATGCCGCCCATCGCGAACGTCGGCATGATCAGGGTATTGGTGCCGTGCGTCATGGGCGCCGCCAACAGGTTGCGGTCCTCGCCGTTAAATTCGAACTCGTGCAGCATCGACGTGATGCAGGTATTCCACACCCGGTACGTCTGCATGCAGCCCTTGGGCTGACCGCTGGAACCACCGGTGAACTTGATCGCCTGCAGATCGTCGAGCGCCAAGTCGTGGCGCTGCGGCATCTGGCCGTCGAATTTTTCGACCAACGACGCGATCGAAACTCCTTCCACGCCGTCCCCGGCCTGACCGATCAGGCGCGTCGCGTCACCCGTGTCGACCTTGTCCCAGCAATTGGCATCAACGACGACGATGCCCGGATGCGTGACCTCGCAGATGCGGTCCAGTTCGGGTTTACCGTTTCGCGGGTTTAATGGAATCCAAGTCTTGCCGGCGGCGAATGTCGCCAGCCACGCCAGAAGATGTTCGAAGGTGTTGTAACCACAGATACCGACCCGTGTCTGTGGTGCTGGGTCGATATCCTGCAACGCCGCCGCGAGTGCGTTCGTTTGGCGCGCCAGTTCGGCGTACGTCATTTCCATATCGCCGTCCTTGACGGCGATACGGTCGGGAAAGCGTTGCGCAGCGCGCAGGAAGTGATCGATGGGTAACATTTCAGGCGCCGTCCTCGGTCATCTCGGTTTTAAATCTCTTCCAACGCTCGACATAGTGAACGGCGATCCGTGTCAGATCGGCGATGGCGTCTTCCTTCAACTGACGAATTACCCGCCCGGGCGCGCCGACGACCAGGGAATTGTCGGGGATCTCCGTCCCTTCCGTGATCAGTGCCTTGGCCCCGATAATACAGTTCTTACCGATCTTGGCCCCGTTAAGCACGACAGCCCCAATCCCGATCAGCGAGTTGTCGTCGACCGTGCAGCCGTGCAGCATCGCCATGTGTCCAACCGTCACGCCCTTACCGAGTTTCAAGGTGTATCCCGGGTCGGTGTGAAGCACGCTGTTTTCCTGAATATTCGTGCCCTCACCGACGATGATCGGGTCGTTATCGCCGCGCAGCACGGCGCCGAACCAGACGCTGGCGTCTTTTTCCAAAGTCACTTTCCCAATCACCGACGCGTTCGGCGCAATCCAGTAGTCGTCACCATGGGTCTGAACCCGGTGTTCGCCGAGTGTGTATTTCATTGATGGCCTCCATTGACTTGGAGGGATTTTGGCATTCGGGGGAAAGGCTTGAAAGGGCCTAAATTTGCCAGCTCTTTCCGGAGTTGATCAGGTCCAGCGCATCCGCTGCCGATTGCGGCTTGGCGAAAAGGTATCCTTGCCCGAACTGGCAGCCCAGCTCCTGCAATTTCGCCTGCTGCGTTTCATTCTCGATCCCCTCGGCGACGATGTTCATGCCGAGCGCATGTGCAAGCCCGACAATACTGTGCACGATCCTGCGGCTGTTCTCGGTCTCGTCCATACTGTTGACGAACGCGCGGTCGATCTTGAGCGTGTCGAGCGGGAACATGTGCAGATAGCTGAGACTCGAGTACCCCGTACCGAAATCATCGATAGCCAGCGAAATGCCAAGCGCCTTCAATTTCTTGAGGGCATCGGCGGCGTGGTCCGGGTTCTCGACCATCAATGTTTCCGTGATCTCGAGTTTGACCTGTTCCAGATCGACGCCGCTGTCGTGGATAATCCCACCAATACGATCGATTTCGTTCAGGTCCGAAAGCTGCAGACCGGACACGTTCGTGCTCATGAAAGGCAGTGCGTCGTCAGGGTTCATGCGGGCAAAGGCCTCGGAGAAAGTCGCCTGATCGCGCAGGCTGGTCTCAAGCGCAAAGCGGCCCAATTCGACGATCAGGCCTGTGTGTTCCGCGAGCGGGATAAAGTGACCCGGCGAAACGAAGGTCCCATCCGCCTTTTCCCACCGCATCAGCGCTTCGAACCCGGCGATCTTGCCGGTCTCCAGCGAAATGATCGGCTGGTAGTGCATCCGGAATTCCTGCCCTTCGAGGGCGCTCATCAGGTCCCGCTCGTCGTGAATCCGTTGGAACGCCATCGACCGTATTTCCTCCAGCGAGGCATTCTTTTGATCAGCATCCACATTCAGGCCGGAATACCGGTTTTGCGCGTTACGGAACCGCGTCAGTACGACCCGCAGGATCAGGTTCATCATCGGATCTGCGGACGTCAGCGGCTTGATCACCCGCGAACGCTGGATCACGATCAATTCGGTTTCCTCGGTCGCGATGACATCGGCGGACCGCGGCGCATCATCGATCATCGACATTTCGCCGATGATTTCGCCGGGGCCAAGCTTGGCCAATACAATGTCTTCGCCATCCTTGTCTATGATGACGTCGACCGCACCTTTTTCGATGAAATAGGCGTGTTCTCCCGGCTCGCCTCTGCGGAAGATGGTATCGCCCGCTTTATACAAGCGTGAATAAATATTCTCAGGCAAGCGCCGCTCCCCTTTCTGGGTATATCCGACTACTTAGGGTAAGCATCTTGTCACAATTGGGCAATAGTGCCCGTCACAGCATGCCACCAGGTACCCCCAGGGCATGTTTGGTCAATTGAGCGGTGACGTAGTCAAATGCTTCATCGATGTCGTCGGTCATCAGGAACAAATCCAAGTCTTCCGGCGTGACGGTCCCCGCTTCGACCAGGGTGTCCAGGTTCATCGCCTCGTCCCAGAAAGTTTTACCGAACAACACCGTCGGAACACGTTTTTTGAGTTTACCGGTCTGCATCAGTGTCAGTGTTTCGAAGAACTCGTCCATGGTGCCGAAGCCGCCTGGAAACACCAGCATCGCCTTTGCCAGATACATGAACCAGAATTTGCGCATGAAGAAGTAATGAAATTCGAACCCCAATTCGCGGGTGACGTACGGATTTTCATGCTGCTCGTGCGGCAGCGAAATGTTTAGCCCGATGTTGATACCGGCCGCCTCCGAGGCACCCCGGTTGGCCGCTTCCATGATTCCCGGCCCGCCGCCGGTACAGACCACAAAGCGCCGGCGCGACCCTTCGAGAGTTTTCGACCACTTGGTCAGACGGTTGGCGAGGGTCCTGGCTGCTTCGTAGTACTGCGACATCCGCAAAACACGCTCTGCCTCAACCATGTCGCCCCCGTGTCGCTTGGCGGCGTCCATATGTTTTTCAGCGTCATCCCTGCTTTTAATGCGCGCGGAACCGAAGAACACGATGGTGTCGGCGATATTGTATTCAGCGAAGCGAGCCTCGGGCTCGAGATACTCTGAAAGGATACGGACCGTGCGGGCGTCGGGGCTGTGCAGAAATTCAAGGTTTTGATACGCCTTCACCGGCTGACGGCTGTCCGCGCCTTCACTGTCGCGCCCGTCTTTCCCGGCCACGTCTCAGTTCCCCCGGCTCTTGGCGGCCCAGCGCGCCACGGCTTCGTCGTCGCTGGCCCGTGCGTCGACCCACTTGGGCCCGTCCGGCGTTTCTTCCAGTTTCCAGAAAGGCGCCCGCGTTTTCAGGAAATCGATCAGGTAGTGGCAGGCTTCGAACGCGGCCTCCCGGTGGGCCGATGCGGCGGCGACCAGAACGATCTGATCGCCTGGTTCGAGCCGCCCATAACGGTGGATGATCAATGTCGCCTCCAACGGCCAGCGCGCCTGCGCCTCGGCTTCGATCTCTTCGAGCGCACGTTCCGTCATCCCGGGATAATGTTCTAGCGTCATGCCGCCGATCTCGGCGTCACCCGCCATGTCGCGCACCAGCCCGACGAAGGAACAAAGGCCGCCGATCCCCGTTTTACCGATGCTCATCGCCTTCAACTCGGCGCCCAGATCGAAATCTTGTTCCTGAACGCGGATCATGCTTCTCAGCCCCCCGTCACCGGGGGGAAGAACGCGACCTCGTCCCCGTCACGGACCGGATGCAATGGATCGACATGCTCTTGATTGACCGCGGCACGGACCAATGCCGTGTCAGCGAACGCCGCGGCGTAGCCGTCGCCACGTCCTGCCAACCATGCAATCAAATCGCCAACGGTCGCCACGCCATCCGGAAGAGCAATTTCTTCGGACGGTGTGCCGACATGTTCCCGGACCCATGCAAAATATAGAAGTTTCAAATCGTTACCCCGATAACAGTCCGTCGAACGGAATGTACGTCACGCTCGCACCGGCTTCCAGTCTCTCGATGTCTTCACCGATCTCAGCAAGACCGTCCGCACCGGACATCGACGTCAGAATACCGGCACCGCTGGAATGATGCTTACTCAATAACGGCACACCGTTGTCGTCGCTGCCGAGCGCGACTCGCACCCATTCACGCCGTCCCGTCTTTTTCTTGTAGGCGAAATCGGTCGCGACCTTGAAGCGCGCCGCACGATACCCCGTTTCACCGGCGAGCCGCCGCAGGATCGGCTGCGCGATCATGAGAAATGTGACCATCGCCGCAACCGGGTTCCCGGGCAGACCGATGAACGACGCATCACCGACCTGACCGAGCGCGATCGGTCGGCCGGGTTTAATCGCCAGGCGCCAGAAATGGATACTGCCCAACTTCTCGACCGCTGCCTTGACGTGGTCTTCTTCTCCCGCCGACACCCCACCCGACGTCATCAACACATGATGATCGGACGCAGCTTTGCCGAGGGCCGCCGAAATCGCATTCTCTTCATCCGGGAGTATCCCAAGATCGGTCACCTGAATGCCGAGCCGCTGCAGTAATGCCATCACCGAAAAACGGTTGGCGTCATAGATACAGCCTTCGGGGGCATCGCCCGATGGGTCACGGACCTCGTCGCCGGTCGAAAATATGGCGACCCGCAGAGGTTGATACACCGTGAGGCGGTTACGGCCGATCGATGCGGCAAGCCCGATTTCCTGCGGTCGGAGGCGCGTTCCATCCGTCACGATGACATCGCCGGTCTTCACGTCCTCTCCTGCAAACCGGCGGTTCGCACCCTGCTTCAGTCCCTTCGGCAACACGACAGTTTCGCCGTCCCGGACTGCGTCCTCTTCCATGAAGACGGTGTCCATGCCCGTCGGCATTGGCGCCCCGGTGAATATCTGCACCGCTTCGCCCAAGCGCGCATCGCGCTCAAGCGGATGCCCGGCGGCAACGCGTCCGGTTACCGGAAGACGCGTTTCTTTTTCCGGATCGAGATCACTAAAGAATACCGCATAGCCGTCAACGGCGCTGTTGTCGTGCGGGGGAACGTTGCGGTCGGAAATCAAATCCTCGGCGAGCACGCGTCCACCAGCGCTGATCAAGGGGACAGTTTCTCTCTCAACCACGGTGTCAAGCCGGGACGCGAGTTCTGACATCGCATCGTCAAACGGCACGAGGGCTTCCCCAAACGCGAAACAGTCGTCCTTAAGCTGCGCCATGGCGCCGCTCCGCCGGCAGTTCACAGAACTCAATAATGAAATCCGCGACCGCTTCGACGTCGTTAAGGTCGAGCCGCGGGATCTCGACGTCCAGGTCGTCGGTCGTCGCAATCGCGACGATGGTCGGGTCGGCGGCACACAACATCGGCTTGCCGACGTCCGAGCGGAAAATCTCCATTTTAGGGTGAGGGTACGTCTTGAAGCCCTCAATCAGGACCAGATCGACCTCGGTCATGCGTTCCAGCATTTCCTCAATCGTCGGCTCACGCTCGCCCCGATTTTCATGCAGAAGCGCCCAGCGCTGCCCGCCCGCAATAAAAACTTCGTGCGCGCCGGCTTCGCGATGGCGATACGTATCCTTGCCGGGCTTGTCGATGTCGAATTTGTGGTGCGTATGCTTGATCGTCGAAACCTTAAGCCCACGCTTACTCAACGCCGGGATGACTTGCGTCACCAGCGTCGTCTTCCCGCTCCCGCTCCAGCCTGCGAATCCAAATATCTTCATCTTCGGATGTCTCCGACGGCCCTTTGGACCGTATCGATTAATTATAGAGGAAATATCGTCGCCCGATGCGGTCGGATCAACCGGTGGCGCTCATTTTCCCGGTACCGGGTTTGGGTTCCGGCTTTTTCTGTTCGGTCGGCGCTTCGGCCCGCTTGTCGACGGCAGCGATCTGGCGAATGCCAACGATTAGGTAATCGGCGCCGGTGACCAGTGTGAGAAGGGCCGCCCCCCAAAGTCCGATCACACCGATTTCCGTCGTCGTCAGCGGCCCGAAGTCCGGACCTGCCGGACCCACCAGCAGGAATCCAAGAGCCAGCATCTGGATCGTCGTCTTCCACTTAGCCAACGCGGTTACCGGCATCGACACTCTTACTTCGGCCAAAAACTCACGAAGCCCCGACACCAGGATTTCGCGGCACAGGATAACGGCGGCGGGCAGAACCGTGACACCGTTGATCCGGTCGACACCAACCAGCACCAACAGGACGGATGCCACCAGCAGCTTATCCGCGATGGGATCGAGAAAGCGGCCGAACGCAGATTGTTGAGAGAGGGCGCGTGCGAGGTAGCCGTCAAAGAAATCGGTGACACACGCCAGCGTGTAGAACGTGAACGCGATCCAGTTGGCAAGCGGCGCATCGAGAAAGATCAGGGAAACCACCAGCAATGGGATCGCTACGATCCTGCCGATGGTCAACATATTCGGAATCTTTGTCAGCATGGCCATGCCTCTGGGTGAGTGGCGCGGACATTGAGCCCCCGTTCCCCTGCAGTTTTAGCAGGTTCGTGGCGGCGTTGAAACCTGCTCGACGCCGAAAACTTGCCGCTGAGCGTCGGAACTTTGCAAAATCGGCACGACATCGAATGAAACAATATCATTCCAGTGTGACATCCATTGGTCGAGCAGACGTGAGTCCCTGGTCGACATAATCTGGTAACAGGCGCTCAGGTCTTCACTAACCCAACTGTCGACATACTCAAGCCCGTCCGGGAGCATCCGGCCCTTTTCACGAAACCGCGCATAAACGACATCCGCACCTTCGAAAAATCGCTCAATCACCATATAGAGCATTCAGTCCTCCGGATGGAACCAGTCGTAGATTTTCTTGGCCATGGCGCGGCTGACCCCCTCGACGTTCTCCAGATCCTTGACCCCCGCCGTGGCGACGGATTGGGCGGCACCGAAATGATGCAGCAACGCCTTCTTTCGCTTCGCCCCGATCCCTGGCACTTCGTCCAGGATCGACTTGTTGATTTGCTTGCCGCGCTTGGCACGATGCGTGCCGATGGCGAAACGGTGCGCTTCGTCGCGGATGCGCTGCAGGAAATAAAGAACCGGGTCCTTATGACCGAGCTGGATCGGCTCGGTTTTCTCAGGCAGAAATATCTTCTCACGCCCAGCGTTGCGGTCCGGTCCCTTGGCGATAGCGGCAAGCGGCACGTCCTCTATCCCAAGCTGTTGGAACACATCCTGGGCGGCGGAGAGTTGCCCCTTCCCACCGTCGACCAGCACCAGATCGGGCCATTGCCCCTTGGTTCGGTCGGGGTCTTCTTTTAAGGCGCGAGAGAATCTGCGCTCAAGCACTTCACGCATCATGTCGTAGTCGTCGCCCGCCGACGCCCCGCCCGCACCTGCGCGGCGAATATTGAACTTACGATAAGCGTTCTTCATGAACCCCTCAGCGCCAACGACGATCATCGCGCCAACTGCGTTGGTACCGGAAACGTGTGAGTTGTCGTAAACCTCGATCCGCTCGGGCATGCCATCGAGCTTGAGTGCCTCCGAGAGTCCCTCCAGCAGCTTCCGCTGAGATGCGCTTTCCGACATCCGCCTTGCCAGGGCATCCCGGGCATTGGCAACCGCGTTGTCGACGACGCGTTTCTTTTCGCCTCGCGTCGGCACACGAATTTCGATCTTGCGATCAGCGCGCACGCGAAGCGCTTCCTCGACCAGGCCCCTGTTCGGTATCTTATGCGATGCCAGGATCAGCTTGGCGGGCAAGGTTCGCGCGTAAAACTGCCCGATAAACGCCTCCAGCACTTCTTCCGGGCTGTCCTCGCGGGCATGGCTCGGGAAGTACGCTCGGTTCCCATAGCTCCGGGCACCACGATAAAAGAAGACCTCGACACAGGTCTGGCCCCCATCCTGGTGTACGGCAAGGACGTCGGCGTCGTCGAGCCCGGCGCTGAACGCCTCGTGTCTGGATTGGACCCGCGTCAGCGCCTGGATACGGTCCCGGTATTGCGCGGCAAGCTCGTACTCCAATGCGTCGGACGCGGCCTGCATGTTCTCGGCAAGTTTGCGCTGGATACGCTGACTGTCGCCGGTCAGGAACTCGCGCGCTTCATCGACGAGACCGTTGTAATCCTCTTTCGAGATTCGATCGACGCAGGGCCCCGAACAGCGTTTGATTTGATAGAGCAGACAGGGACGCGAACGATTGGCGAAGACGTTGTCGGAGCAGGTCCTGAGCAGGAACGCGCGCTGTAAGAGACCAAGGGTGTCGTTCACCGCCCAGACCGACGCAAACGGGCCGAAATACTCACCCTTCCGGTTCCGGGCGCCGCGATACTTGACGATTTGGGGATAGTCGTGATCACCCGTCACCAGGATCATTGGGAACGATTTATCGTCACGGAGCAAAATATTGTAGCGCGGCGCGTAGCGCTTGATCAGATCCGACTCCAGCAGCAACGCCTCGGCTTCGGTCTCTGTTTTGACGATTTCAAGCTCGACAGTCTGCGCAATCATACGCCGGATGCGGATCGTCTGCCGGTTGGGGTTGGCGTAGCTGGTGACGCGCTTGCGGATATTCTTGGCCTTTCCGACATAAAGCACGTCGCCGGCCTCATTGAGCATGCGATAAACACCGGGAGATGTCGGCAGGCCGGGCAGCCGTGCTCGGATCGCGTCGGCACCTTTCTCGGCGTTGCCGGCATCCTCGGCTTTGATCTCTTCCGGCTCGTTCTGCATGTCGTTTATTTCAGCAATCTGGAGCAATGCGTCAACCTGACACCCAGTCCTCTCGCGCCTGATTAGATTAACTATGAACCTATCCACGATTCCTGTGGATAACCATGTTGAAAAAAGCCCCAACTCGGAAAAATCGTTTTGATTCAGTAGGGTTTAATCAATATGGCTAAAAAATAGGCAACATGCTAAGTGGCTGAAAACATTGTATTATTTTGAAAAACCGATACGCGTTCAAATTACTTTTAATATGTCTGCCATTATCGCGTAACACAGGCAAAATTGTGCAAAACAGACGATGGCCATTACCCACTCGGGGTATTTAAAGCCAAGTATTCGTCCATTTATTAACTATTTAGACTTCGGAATTGAACCGTTCGATTTCGACGCCGACGCTCTGCGCATTGTCAAAAATATCAAGCTTTTCAACGCGCACGCGTGCCGAGCGCACGCGGAAATCGGTCAGACACATCTCTGAGATACGCTCAGCAATAGTTTCGACAAGCCCGACATGCCCCTGTTCGAAGATATCCTGAACGCCGGCGACGAGTTGTTCGTAACAAACAACATTCGCAAGATCGTCCTCAAGACCGCTATCTCCTTCCCGTACGGCAAGGTCTAGATTGATGCGAACCCTCTGCGGGCGGTCTTGCTCGTGGTCGTGGACGCCAATCAGCGCCATCAGGACCAGATCACGCACGAATACATGACGAATCCGCTGCCGGGCATCGGCGATCTTCAGCGGCTCCAGCACCTCTTTCGGTTCAATGCTCACGTTTCGCTCCCGATTGTCATTCCTTCGGTGCCGTTTCCGGCGTTTCGAACGCCCAGTTCATGTGCTGACCGCTATCGACTGCGATGATCTGCCCGCTCACCGATGGAGCGTCAAGCAGAAAGGCCGCCGCATCGGCGATCTCGGCAGGGTCGACGGCGTGCGCCAACGGTGTCTGCAACGCCTGACGGTCGAAATCGTCATCGCTCTGGCGTATGCTCGGCAACACCGGTCCGGGACCAATGGCGTTTACACGAACCCGCGGCGCCATTGCACGGGCCAAGACCTGTGTCTGATCCCAAAGTGCCATTTTCGAAAGCGTATAACTGAGGAAATGGCGGCTCGGATTCAGAACCCGTTGGTCGATGATATTGACGACGGCACCCGTGTGACCGTCTTCGAGCTGCTGCAAAAGCTTCTGCGATAACAAATAGGGTGCCCGCACGTGAACCGCCATATGCAGGTCCCAAATTTCTCGGCCTTCGGTCTCCAGGTCATCTCGCTGAAACACCGATGCGTTGTTCACCACCGCCGTCAACCCACCCAAGCCCGTCCGGACCTCGTCCATCATTCTCAGAACTGCGGCTTCATCCGTTAGGTCGGCACCCACGGCGATGGCGCGCTGTCCCCTGTCGCATATCTGCCTGACCAACGTTTCCGCCGTATCCGCAGAGCCATTGTAGTGAATGGCGACATGCCAACCGTCAGCAGCGAGCCGCTCGGCAATCGACTTGCCGATCCGCTTCGCGCCGCCCGTAACCAGGACTTGCCGCATCGGAATGCTTTCTCAGACGAACGCCAGTAGGCGTTCGACACCGTAAGCCTGCGCGCCCACGTAACCGAGATAAATCACGAAAAACAGGAACGCGTACTTGCGGTCCAGTTTCATCCAACCGAGCAGCACGGGCAGCAACATGACGGTCGCCGCCAGCATCACCCAAATGTCGAAGTTCAGCACCTGGTCAGGAACCGGAAGCGGCTTGACCAGTGAGACGATACCGCCCACCAGCATCATGTTAAAGATATTGGAACCGACGACGTTACCAATCGCGACATCCGGGTGCCCGCGGTACGCTGCCACGACAGACGCCGCCAGTTCAGGAAGCGACGTACCGAAGGCAAACAGAGTCAATCCGATGACTTCCTCGCTCACCCCGAATGACCGCGCGATTTCCGATCCGCCCTTAACGAGCATATCGGCACCGAAAGCCAGGCCGACGATACCCAAACCCGCCGCCAAGATCGCAAGCGGAACGTTCTTGGGCATCCCTTTTTCAAGCTCTTCCAACTCTTCGAGGTGCTCTTTCTGGAGTTCTGGATCGGATTTCTCCCGGAAGTAGGAGATTGCCAGGAACGTGCCGAATACGGCCAACAGCACGACCCCTGCCAATGTTGCGAGAACCCCTTGCAGGCAGAACCCCGTAAAAAGCAATGAGCCGCCCATTAAAAGGATGACGTCGCGCTTCATCGCGTCCGGTTTCGTGAGGATCGGTGTCACCAGACAGGACGCGCCCAGGATCAACCATACGTTGGCGATGTTGGAGCCGACGATGTTACCGATGGCGAGCCCTGTCGACCCGTTCAATGCCGCCTGCAGGCTGACCATCAGTTCCGGTGCGGACGTGCCGAACGCAACCACCGTCATCCCGATCACCATCGGGGAAACACCGATCTTTTCTGCCAGGATCACGGCACCACGCACCATGACCTCGGCGGCAACAACTAGGATGACGAACCCGCCGACAACCTGCAGGTACATGACCATCTGGACTACCCCCTCCGTCCTCCCCAACGTGCCGCGACCGGCTGGAAGGCCGTTACAATAGCCTCGTACACATTCCGTTTAAAGGGGACAATCAGCCCAGGCACCCGATTCAGGGGCACCCAGTCCCATTGCTGAAACTCAGGCTCGCCGTGGTGTCCAAGATCGATCTCGTCGGCACTCCCATCGAACCCATATGCGTACCAGCGCTGGGCCTGACCCTTGTATTTCTTAAAGCGCTTTCCAAGAATTTCCGGCGGGAAATCGTAGACCAACCAGCCATCGAGCGCCGACAACAAGATCACCGATCGAATACCGGTCTCTTCCTGTAATTCCCGCCTGGCTGCCTGCTCCGGGTCTTCTCCCTTATCCAATCCCCCTTGCGGCATTTGCCATGCATGATCACTTTCGGGGTCAAGACCGACCCGGCACCCCACAAACACATCACCGTCTTTATTAAAGACCGCTGCGCCGGCGCAGGGCCGATACCCTTCCGGCAAATTGTCATAAACATTCATGAAGTGCGGGCGCTCCTTACCCCTCGCCCGGCTGGACAGCCAGTGCCGAGGCCGGCACAAGGACGATGCCCTTGTCCTTGATCGTCGCATACCAGTCTAGGATGCTCTTGATTGTCACCGGGTAAGGCCGGGCCATCGCAAGCACCCATCCCCGGTCACGAGCCAAGCTTTCAAGATTGTCGAGGTTGGTACGGATCTGCTGAATACGGGGCGTATCGTCGATATACATCTCGCTTTCGGCGTGGACGAGTTTCAGTTCCTTGGCGATCGGCGCCGCGTCGTTGCGGGTCTTGTTACCACCGATGACAAACATGACGCCGCGCTCGTTAAAAGTCTTGAAGAGCTGCCGCATCTGCGTGTCCGCTTTCATGAACCTGGATCCCATGAACGTCACCAGCCCCACATACCCGCCCGCGCTTGCCATGACCTGATCAAGACGCCGCTTGTTCTCTGCAAGTTGGATACGTGTGTCTAGGGCGAGTGGTCCGGCATCCTCGAGGGGGAAATGGTCGCTTTCCATAGGTAGGGATATAAATACCTCATGCCCCGCCAATCGGGAACGGAACACCCAGTCGTTGAGTTCCCGACCATAAGGGCTCAGGACCATGCTAATCTCAGGGGGCAATTTATTGATCGCACCGAGTGAGGCCTGCCGGCTAAGACCAACCCCCTCGATCATCAGGGCGATCTTCGGTTCGCTGATACCTGGGTCGGACGGGCGCGCATACACCTGCCATGACACGGCACCGTTACCGCTGATCTTTGGCAATTCCCCGATACCGTCTTTTTCTTCCAACATACCGCGCACCGGCGCCCCAGAAAGAGCCTGGCTTTGATCGGCGGCGGTCGGTTGGTCCGCGATCTTGGCCATTGCCGAATTGGCGACCGCCGGCACGACGAGACCACCCCCGAGAGAGCTCGTACCCCCAAGAGAATTAAGGGTGTTCAGCGAATTCAGGCTGCCGGCCGGCTCCGCCTCTGTTGCACTTGGCGCAAATGTCGTGCCACTCGCCTGTTCGGTCGATGGCACCGGTTCAGATGCCGGCTCCGGCGCCGCCGTTGGCGCGCCCTTTTCGGTCGGTGCCGCAGTCCCTTGTTGGGCGGAATCATTCAGATTGTTCAAACCGGCCCCAGCCCCACCAGCGTTCAGGCTGCCCGGCGCCGCCGGCATCGCCATGGCGACGCTATTGGGAGAACTCTGCGGGATCGTGGCTTGCGGTTCGGGGCCTGAATCCGCAAAGAACCACCAGCCGACACCCCCAAGAATGCTGATCAGCAGAACACCGAAGCCCGCTGCCGCAAAAACAAGGGCCTTTTTCTTGTCCGATGCTTCGTCTTCGTATTCGTCGTCGTCATCGAACTCGTCGTCATCTTCGAATTCATCGTCGTCGTCGAAGGGATTTTCCAGTTCGTCGTCACCGCCGACCATGATTTCATCGTCATCGTGGCCGTCTTCGTCTTCATCACCCGCATGGTGTGGCTCGGCAGCGGCAGGCCGATCTTCGGATTCGAATTCATCTTCATCTTCCGCCTCTTCGATTTCGGCGGTTTCGCGCGCACGTGAAGAGCCCATGGCCTCTTCGAGTTCATCGTCGAATTCTTCCTCGATCTCTTCGATATCGAAGTCGTCTTCGTCGAACTCGTCGTCCTCGTCGCTCTTCTTCTTTCCGAATATTTTCGGGAACTTCACAACGTCCTCCAAAAACGGCTGCGGCCAGCGTCATCCGCCGGCCGCACCAATATCATTCGGAACACCTGGAACGCCGACGCGTCATTTCGCGGACGCGTTCTGGTTCATGATGGCAAGTCCCCGGATCAAATCGAGGGCGCGTGCAAGCTGGTAGTCCTGCGCTTCCTCGGAATCACCGGGTTTCGCCTCACTGTCCGCCGGCGCTTTTCCGGGCTCGGCTTTCTCGCCCTTTTTATCCGCGTCCAGCGCGCCCCGAAGATCAGCTTCGCTGCGACGCGGCCGCTGCGCCTTGATTTCTTCATACTTTGCGGGTTTCACGAGGATATCCGGCTCAACACCCTTAGCCTGGATGGATCGTCCGGACGGTGTGTAATAACGCGCCGTCGTGAGGCGCATCGCACCACTACCAGAAAGCGGCATGATCGTCTGTACAGAGCCTTTGCCGAACGACTTGGTCCCAAGCAGCACCGCGCGGCGGTGATCCTGCAGGGCCCCCGCGACGATTTCAGACGCAGACGCCGAACCGCCGTTGATCAGCACGACCACCGGCAGCCCCTCGGCCAAGTCCCCTTCACGTGCGTTAAAGCGCTGTGTGTCTTCCGGTTTGCGCGACCGGGTCGAAACGATCTCGCCACGATCAAGAAACGCGTCGGAAACCGCAATCGCCTGATCCAGAAGACCGCCCGGGTTGTTCCGGAGGTCGAGAACATAACCCTGGATATCCTTCCCAATCTCGTCCTTCAGCTTCTTGATCGCGCGATCCAGCCCCTTGTCGGTCTGTTCGTTGAATGACGTGATGCGCACATACCCGACCTTGCCTTCGGCATGCGAGCGCACCGAGGTAATCTTGATAACCGAGCGCGTGATGGTGACGTCGAACGGTTCACGCCCCTCGCGCACGACGGTGATGCGAATGTCGCTACCCACCTTCCCCCGCATCTTGTCGACGGCTTGCGCCAGCGTCAGGCCTTGGACGGATTCCCCATCGAGGTGAGTGATGATGTCGCCGGACTCGATTCCGGCGCGGAATGCGGGTGTATCGTCGATCGGCGAGATCACTTTGACGAAACCCGCCTCCATCGTTACCTGGATACCCAGGCCACCGAACTCACCACGGGTGTTAACCTGCATTTCCTTGTAATTCTTGGCGTTCAGGAAACTGGAGTGTGGATCAAGCGCCGCCAGCATGCCGGTGATCGCGGCTTCGATCATCTCTTCCTCGCTGGGCGGCTCCACATACTCGGCCCGGACGCGCTCGAACACATCACCGAAGAGCGACAGCAGTCGATAGGTCTCTTCATCGTTCTGCTTGGCATCGACAGCGAGCGCGGGCACCGACCAGGCGATTACGCCAAGCGCGAGCATCGCCGCACCGAGAGAGGAAAGTATCCGTTTAGTCATCCGTTCACCTCATTCCTGCGTGCCGCCAACCACGGCTGCGGGTTAATCGGTTGGCCGTCACGACGCAATTCAACATATAAGACTGGCTGGCCGCTCTCGCTTGGCTCCATGATACCGACGGGCTCTCCGGCCAGTAATTTCTGTCCCTGCTCGACATCAATCCGGTTCATCCCGGCAAGCAAGCTATGATATCCCTCGCCATGTTCGATGATCAAGAGTAGCCCATAGCCCCGGAACTTACCGGCATATACGACGGTCCCATCGTAGGTTGCCGTAACCTGTGCCCCTGGCGGGGTGGTAATGGTCATCCCTTTCCTGGACATCCCACCATCTGTTTTCTCCCCGTAACGGCCCGAAATCCGCCCGGAAACCGGGAGAGAGAGCGAGCCGCGTGCCTTACTGATGGGTTTCAGCGGCGGCACTTTATCGTGACCGGGGGCGGCCGTTGCCGTCTTCGGCGTTTCTTTTTTGGCGCGTTCTCGTTCTTTCTCAATTCCCGTCAGAAGTTCCCTTAGGGTTTTCGCCTTGCCGGCCAGCGCCTCGATTCGTTGCTCCGCCGCCAGCACCTGCTTGTCGGCACGGCGTTTCAGCACTTTCTTGCGCGACATCAACGCCCCCAGACGCCGGCGTTCGCGGTCTAGAAGTTCGGTCGTCTCTTCCAACGTCTGTTTGCGAGACGCGATTTCAGCACGCGCTTTAACGAGGAAGTCGAGTTCTTCGCGCAGGTCCGCCGCCTGACGTTCGATTTCGCCGACAGTGGATCTGAGCAGAATCGCCGTCCTGACCGTGTCCGCAGGTTTCACCGGCTGTGCGATCAGCGCTTCGGGTGGAAATTGCGCAATCCGCTGCATGGCGGCGAGCACTCGGCCAAACCGGGCGCGGCCGTCACGGAGATCCTTCGTCTTGCGGTCGAGCAACCGTTCCAGCGCCTGTAGTCTCGTCTGCAAAGCCAGCACCTGGGTTTCGTGCCGTTGCACGGCGCTCGCCGTCGTCACAAGCTCTTTTTGCAGATTGTCGATATCGCGCGCCATGATCTCGGCGCGGGCCCTGGCCTGCTCGGCAGCGGTTTTCTCCTTACCGATGCGTTCTTCGATCTGTTGCAGGTTCTCCGTCGCGGTGGCGGCGTTCTCCTGGGCGGCGACCGAAGGCACGACAAGGCATAGCAACACGATGCCCAACACCCACGCCGGGCTGGATAAGAGGTGTGCGGGGTGCCTATTCGGCAGCGGCGCTCTCAGCAGTATTCTCCTCGATCAAACATCGGCCCGACATTTCCGACGGCTGCGGCAATTCCAAGAGCCGAAGCAGTGTCGGCGCGACGTCCGACAGGCGTCCTTCATTGAGCCCATGCACATAACTGGGCGCATTGACCATAATGAACGGCACGACGTTCAACGTGTGTTGTGTGTGTTCGCCACCGGTATCCGGATCGGACATCTGTTCCAGATTGCCATGATCGGCTGTTACCAGCATCACCCCACCCACGTCGATGATCGCTTTTTCCAGCCGGGCCAGAGATTTATCGACCGCTTCCGCCGCCTTGATCGCGGCTGCGAGATCACCCGTATGACCGACCATGTCGCCGTTGGCGTAGTTGACGATGATCAGGTCGAAGGTGCCGCCGGTGATGGCTTCAACCAGCTTATCGGTGACTTCGGGAGCGGACATTTCAGGTTGAAGATCGTAGGTCGCGACTTTTGGAGACGGAATCAGGATTCGTTCTTCACCCGGGAAGACATCTTCCCGCCCACCGTTCAAAAAGAATGTCACGTGTGCGTATTTTTCGGTCTCGGCGATGCGCAGTTGACGCATCCCGGCATCCGCGACCACTTCGCCCAATATCCGCGAAAGCTCCGTCGGTGGGAAGATCGCCGTCATATAAGCATTATGCTTGCTCGAATATTCGACCATTCCCAACGCGGCGGCGAACGCAATCTTACGGGTGCGTTCGAATCCATCGAATGCCGGATCGAGCAGTGCAGCCAGGATTTCCCGCGCACGATCCGCCCGGAAGTTCGCCATCAGAATACCGTCACCGTTAGACATGCCTTCGAAATCACCGACCGGGGACGGTAGTACGAACTCGTCGGTCGTATCCGCGGCGTAAGCCGCGTCGACGACGGCTGAGGCCGTATCGAAACGATCACCCACGGCATCGGTCATCGTCAGGTAAGATTTCGACACCCGCTCCCACCTGTTATCGCGGTCCAGCGCGTAATAGCGGCCGGAAATGGTCGCGATGCAGGTGTCGGCGAGACCGGCGATATCGGTTTCGAATTTTTCGATATACCCTTTCGCGGCGCGGGGCGGGGTATCGCGGCCATCGAGATAGCCATGCACGCGGACCGGTATTCCCGCGTCCGAAATAATCTTGGCCAGGGCAACCATGTGGTCCTGATGACTGTGTACGCCCCCCGGCGACAACAGCCCCAGCAGATGGCAGACACCGCCGCTCTGTTTAAGCTTGGCGACAAAGTCCGTCAGCGCGGCCTCGCTTTTAAGCGTGTCTTCGCGGATCGCCCTGTCGATTTTCGGTAGTTCCTGCAAGACGACGCGCCCAGCGCCCAGGTTCATATGCCCGACCTCGGAATTGCCCATCTGGCCTTCCGGCAGACCGACTTCGAGCGCGGACGCGTTCAATGTCGAGCGTGGATTGTCGCGGTAAAGCCGGTCCCACGTCGGGGTGCTTGCGTTTGAAACCGCGTTATCCGGGGCTGCCTCGCGCTCCCCCCACCCGTCCAGAATGCAGAGCATCACGGGCTTCGGGCGATTGGATTTTTTATCTACGCTCATGACCGTTACGAATCCTGACCTCGTCGGCAGTATATCTCAAAGTGTCCGGGACTTATATATAGGTCGGCCCCGCCTCAGCCGCCATCGGCGGCCAATCCGGCGGCGGCGATTCCGGCTTTCGCCGC
This sequence comes from Rhodospirillales bacterium, assembly GCA_017644185.1. Lineage (GTDB taxonomy): Bacteria > Pseudomonadota > Alphaproteobacteria > Rhodospirillales > Casp-alpha2 > UBA4479. The sequence continues at coordinate 101,502 of JAEPMA010000001.1, read as the reverse complement.
GGCTTCGTCGTTGTCGGAGTTGTCGCCGGTGATCCCGACCGCGCCGATGATCGCACCGTCGCCGTCTTTGATCAGCACACCACCCGGCACCGGCACCAAAGAGCCACCCGCCAATTCGTTCATCGCCTGGATGAAGAAAGGTTCCGATTTCGCCCGCTCGAACAGGGCGCGTGAGCCCAGACCCATGGCCAGCGCGCCGTTCGCCTTGCCGATGGCGATATCGGGCCGCATGTTCGACGCGCCGTCCTCGCGCTCCAACGCCTTGATGTTGCCTGCGGCATCCAACACGGCGACGGTCAGCGGTTTCAGGCCCATGCTGCGGCCTTCGGCACGCGCGGCGGCGACGATTTCACGGGCCGTATCGAGGGTCAGTGCGGTCACAAGTCTTCTCCTGAAAAATGTCGAATTTCGTTGCGGCGCAAACTAGCACTCGCTTTCCAGGGGTGAAAGCCGAAGATGGCGCTCAATCGCGGTGGTAGGGATGGCCCGCGAGGATCGACTGCGCCCGGTAAACCTGCTCGGCCAGCATCGTGCGGACCAGCATGTGCGGCCAGGTCTGCGGCCCGAAGCCGAGGATCAGATCGGCGCGCGCCCTTAAGTTTTCATCCAAACCATCGGCGCCGCCGATAATAAAGGCGACATCGCGCCCGTTGTCGCGCAGATCGCCAAACTTAGCCGCAAAATTTCGGCTGCTCATCGGCTTCCCTCGCTCATCGAGGGCAACCAGATAAGCGTGTTCGGGAATCTTGTCCGATATCAATTCCGCTTCGCGCATCATCAATTCCGGCCCGACGAGCGGACGCTTTTCCTCGACCTCGATCAGGTCGAGTTTCGGCTTCAGCCGTTTTAGATATGAGTTGAAAAGTTCCTGCTCCGGGCCGCGTTTGGCGCGCCCGACCGCGATCAGCGTCAACCGCACGTCGACATCCTTTGTTGCGCGGCGTTCACCGCCGCGCCGCTGAATTTCCACCCGAATGCTCTGCCGGTTCTCAATCGAGACCGGCGGAAACGTCCCTCAGGCCACGGTTCCCGACATCTGCTGGGTACTGGCGCTCGAACCGGCGACCACATCGGGCACCGACCAGAGTTTCTCCAGCCCATAGAAGTCGCGCACCTCGGGCCGGAAAAGATGGATCAGCACGTCACCCGCATCGATCAGCACCCAGTCACCCTGACCGGCGCCTTCGACAGCGACGTCCTTGATACCCGCTTCCTTGATTTTCTGGCTGAGGTGATCGGCCATGGCGCCGACTTGTCGGCTAGATTGACCGGAGGCAATGACCATGTAGTCAGCGATCTGGGTCTTGCCGGCGAGGTCGATAACAACAACGTCCAGCGCCTTGTCATCATCGAGAGATGTTTCCACCAGCGTCCGGAGAGCATCCCCAGACGGGCGAAGCTTGCGTTTGCTTGGTATTGGTACGGTCCTTTCCACCAAGTTGAACAAATGCGTTTCTGCCCTATTAGAAACGCACCCATCGTCGGCCGACGCAGTCAAAAACCGCCCTCGGCCCGGATTCGGGTCGCCGATAATGGATGTTCACGGATTTTCAGAAACACCCAAGCCGGCAAATCCGCATCCGCCAGACGCTTCGCTGCTGCTTGGGGCCACCGGTCCCGAGCGAAACGTCGGGCTGCTACACTAGATGTAGCCCTCAAAGAGTATCCCGGACGACCAAATACTGCAACGGGGACAATACGAAAAATTCGTGACCAGTCGCGCCAGCGATGTATTTGCAACAGGTTGTCAGCGCCCATCAGCCACACGAACCGGTGTTCACCCCGGATATCCGAGAGCCGCGTCAGGGTATCGGCGGTAAAACGCGTCCCCAGCCGCGCCTCGGCGTCCGATACATGAATGCGGGGGTTTCGGGCGGCGATTTTCTCGGCCGCCTCCAACCGCTTAGTGTAATCGGCCATGCCCTGTTCGGATTTCAGCGGGTTCTGCGGCGACACCAGCCACCAGACCTCGTCCAACGCCAGCCGCTTCAGCGCCTGTTCACTTATATATAAGTGACCTGCGTGGGCCGGATTGAACGAGCCCCCTAAAAGACCGACGCGGCGATGGGATCCCTGCAGGGAATTTACTCCGCCGCGTCCCGGCGGGCCTCAGGCATCTCGCCGCGGATGATATAGGCGAGCGCTTGAACGACCTGCTCCGGCTCGCGGGCAACGCCGTTGGCGGCGCCATCGACTTCCTTCAACGCGTGATCGTGCTCGGCCGGGTGAAGGGTGATGTAGGGGATATCCAGCGCGGCGGCATAACCGGCGTCGAACGCCGCATTCCACTGTTTGTATTTCTCACCGAAGCGAATGATCGCGATATCCGAATTCTTCAGAAGGTTCTGGGTGCGGATCGCGTTCAGCTGCGCGCCCTTGCGGTCGTGCCAGAACTTGTCGCTCTCGGCGCCGAACACGGCGACGCCGCAATCGTCGGAATCCTCGTGCACCGTCACCGGCGACACCAATTCCACCGGCAGTCCGGCTGCTTTCACGCCATCGGCGATGCGCTCGCGCCAGTCCGAATGGATTTCGCCGGAGAGATATACGGTCCAGGTTGCGGTCATGGTGTTCTCCTCGTTCTGACGTTTCTCATTATATATAGGGTGCAGACGCGGCGGCGTCAGGGCCTGGTCTGCCCGGTGCCGCGCACCTTGTATTTCATGGACGTGAGTTGCTCGACCCCGACTGGGCCGCGCGCGTGCAGTTTGCCGGTCGAGATGCCGATCTCGGCACCCATGCCGAATTCGCCCCCATCGGCGAACTGCGTCGATGCGTTCCACATGACGATGGCGCTGTCGACGGTATTCATGAAGGTTTCCGCGACCTCCGCATCCCCCGTGACGATGGCGTCGGTGTGATCGGAGCCGTGCTTACGGATAAAGTCGACGGCATCGTCGACGCCCGCGACCTGCTTGACCGAGATAATGCTGTCGAGATATTCGGTTTCCCAATCTTCATCAGCGGCTTCCCCGATGCGGGGGTCGAGTTGGCGGCTTTCGGCATCGCCCCGGACCTCGCAGCCCTTTTCCACCAAGCCATCGACGATGGATTTAAGCATCTTTGATGCAGCATCGCGGTCGATCAGAAGGTTTTCCGTCGCCCCGCAAATCCCGGTCCGCCGCATCTTGGCGTTCACAACAACGTCTTTCGCCATCGCGGGATCGGCGGCAGCATGAACGTACGTGTGGCAGACGCCTTCCAGATGCTTGAACAACGGCACCTTGCTTTCGTCCGAAACCCGCTGGATCAACGACTTACCGCCGCGCGGCACGATGACGTCGATATAATCGGTCATACGCAGCATCTCGCCAACCGCGGCGCGGTCCGTCGTCGGCACCAACTGGATCGCGTTTTCCGGCAGACCGGCGGCCTTCAATCCCTCGGTCAGACTTTCCATAATCGCGCGGCTGGAATGATAGCTCTCCGACCCACCCCTTAATATCGCGGCGTTGCCCGCTTTAAGGCACAACCCGCCCGCATCGGCGGTGACGTTGGGGCGGCTTTCGTAGATCACCCCGATCACACCTAAAGGCACCCGAACGCGTTCGATCTTGAGACCATTAGGGCGGTCCCACGCGCTGTCGATGGTGCCGACGGGGTCGTTTAACTCGGCGATAGCTTCCAAGCCCTTGGCGATGCCCTCGATCCGGTCCTCATTCAACAACAAGCGATCCAGCATGGCGCCGGTGAGACCTTTCTCTTCACCCGCTTCAATATCTTTGGCGTTCTCGGAAAGGATGTGGTTGGCACGGCGGCGGAGGCTCGCGGCCATCTCATTAAGGGCGCGGTTCTTGGCATCGGTCGGCGCCACGGCGAGCTTGGCGGCGGCCGCCTTCGCGTTCTCGCCCAGTTCCCGCATCATCGATGCGATGTTCGCCTGTCCGTCCATGATCGCCTCTCAAATCAAGACGAGATCATCGCGGTGGATCATCTCGTCGCGGCCACGATAGCCCAAAATCTCTTCTATTTCACCGGTCTTGTGCCCAGCGATGCGGGACGCCTCTTCCTGGTGATAGGCGACGAGCCCCCTTGCGATCTCGCGTCCGTCCGGGTCGATCACCGCAACTGAATCTCCCCTCTCGAACACGCCTTCGATCTTTTTCACACCGGCGGGTAGCAAGCTCTTGCCGGACTTGAGGGCCTTCAACGCCCCCGCATCGACATGAAGCTTCCCCGCAGGTTTCAACGATCCCGCGATCCATTCCTTGCGCGCCGTGCGTGGGTTGGCGTCGGGAATGAAAACCGTGCATTTCCCACCTTCACTTATGCGCTGAAGCGGGTTGTTGACCGTGCCCAGCGTAATCATCGCCGTGGTCCCGGCGCCGAGGGCAATCCGGGCGGCGGCGATCTTGGTCACCATCCCCCCCTTGCTGTCGCCGGATAGCTGCACCCCCGCCATCGCCTCGACATCTGGCGTGATCTGGCCTTTCACTTCGGGGACGAACCGGGCGTTACTGTTGACCTGCGGGTTGGCTGTATAGAGCCCGTCGATGTCCGACAGCATGATCAAAAGATCCGCCGAGATCATCGCCGCGACCCGCGCTGCCAATCGGTCGTTATCACCAAAGCGAATCTCGTCCGTGGCGACCGTGTCGTTCTCGTTGATTAGCGGGACGGCGCCCAGCCGTAAAAGCTCGGTCAGGGTGTTCCGGGCATTGATGTAACGCCGCCGGTTTTCGGAATCGTCGAGCGTCAACAGGACCTGCGCGACGGTCAGGTCGTGTTTACCCAGCACTTCCTGATAGGCATGCGTTAGACGAACCATACCGGTCGCCGCCGCGGCCTGCTGTTCGGGCAGCATCAATTTTCCCGTCGACAATCCAAGATGCCGCCTGCCGATCGCAATCGCGCCCGACGAGACGATGGTGACTTCCTTACCTTCTGATCTGAGCGCCGCGATATCCTGGCCAAGCGTTTCCAGCCAGCGACGGTGGACCTGGCCCGTTTCCGGATCGACGAGAAGTTGCGAACCGATCTTGATGACGATGCGATCCGCCTGATCGAGGGCGCTCATGGCTGGTAGCCCTCGTCCACCTCGACGCTTTCTTCGGCAAGTTCACGCTTGCGGTCTTCGAGGATAATCCGCTCCAGCTCGAACGTCAGTTCCCGCACCCCCATCCCGGCGACACCGGAAATCACGTGCACGTCTTTTCCGGCGGCTTCTGACAGTTGCGCGCGGCGTTCGGAGATCGTTTCTTCATCCAGCGCGTCGATCTTGTTCAAGGCCACGACCTCGGTCTTGTCGACGAGACCGCCGCCATACTCTTCCAACTCGTGGCGGATCGTTTCATAAGCACCAGCGACGTCTTCCTGCGTGCCATCAACCAGATGCAAGAGCACGCGACAACGTTCGACATGACCCAAGAAGCGCGTGCCAAGCCCCGCCCCCTCGCTCGCCCCTTCGATCAAGCCCGGAATGTCGGCGAGAACGAAGGTGCGGTCCTCGACCGCGACCACACCAAGGTTCGGATGGAGCGTCGTGAACGGATAATCCGCGATCTTCGGGTGTGCCCGTGTGCATGCAGCCAGGAACGTCGACTTCCCGGCGTTCGGAAGCCCGACAAGCCCCGCGTCCGCGATCAACTTCAACCGCAGCCATACCCAGCGTTCCTGGCCCTCAAGTCCCGGGTTGGCGTAGCGCGGCGCCTGGTTGGTCGACGATTTGAAGTGCGCGTTACCGAAACCGCCGTTGCCACCTTTCAAGAAAACGACCCGGTCGCCCGCTTTCGTGATATCGGCGAGAAGTGTCTCCCGGTCTTCATCCAGAATCTGCGTGCCCGGCGGCACCTTGACGACCAACGCCTTGCCCGACGGCCCGGACCGGTTTTTGCCCATCCCGTCCGTACCGCGTGGGGCCTTGAAATGCTGCTGGTAACGGAAATCGATCAGCGTGTTCAGGTCCGGCGCACATTCGAACACCAGATCCCCACCCCGCCCGCCGTCGCCGCCGTCGGGGCCGCCGAACTCGACATACTTCTCGCGGCGGAAACTGACGCAGCCGTTGCCGCCGTCACCGCTTTTGAGAAAAATCTTGGCTTCGTCGAGGAATTTCATCGGTCCTGTCCGTATGTCCGCCCATAAAAAAAACGAGGGAATGGCAGGTCCATTCCCTCGCTTAAACCTTCAACGCTGGCAAGCGAGGCTTAGCTCGCCGGCGGCAGCACCGAAACGACGGTCTTGCCGCCGGTCGTTTTCTTGAATTCGACGCTACCTTCAGCGGTCGCGAAAATGGTGTGGTCGCGGCCGATGCCGACGCCGTCGCCCGGGTGCACCTTGGTGCCGCGCTGGCGAATGATGATGTTGCCGGGAATCACGGCCTGGCCACCGAACTTTTTGACGCCAAGGCGCCGGCCGGCCGAGTCACGTCCGTTGCGGGAGCTACCGCCTGCTTTCTTGTGTGCCATTAGGTCTTACTCCTCGGTTTTCTTTTTGGCAGCGGCCTTCTTGGCCGGCGCCTTCTTTGCAGCCGCTTTCTTGGCCGGGGCCTTCTTGGCGGCGGCTTTCTTAGCCGGGGCCTTCGCGGTTTCCGTGGTCTCGGTTTTCGCTTCGGCCTTATCGTCAGCCTTCGGCTCCGCCTTCTTCGCGGCGGTCTTCGGCTTGGTGCCGGTCGGGCTGACTTCAACGATCTTCAGGAAAGTCTGTTCCTGGCGATGGCCTTTCTTGCGGCGATGGTTCTGGCGGCGCTGCTTCTTGAAGATAATGACCTTGTCACCCTTAGACTGGTCCAGGATCTCCGCGAACACAGCGGCTTTCTCGACCGTGGGGTTACCCACCGTCGGCGCCTTGCCTTCCTCGCCGAGCATCAGCACGTCGCCGACCTCGACCACGTCACCGACTTCGCCGGCCAGTTTTTCGACGACCAGCTTGTCGTCTTTGGCAACTTTGTACTGCTTGCCACCGCTTTTCACTACTGCGAACATGATCGCCTCTAAAATCTCATATCGAAGGGGCCAGAGGGCACCCTGCCCACGGCCTCGCTCGGAAGGGCGGCAATATACCTGTGCCAAGCGCGTTGTCAATGGCGGAAACGCGGCTTTTTCAGGGGATTTTTCGGGGATTTTTCAGGCTTCTCGCAGGACTGGCACAAGACCTTGGATTTTCAACATTGATGGCTTGCCGGGGCGGGGCTGATTGGCTACATTCCGCGCTCCCCGGCGTGGCCGAAGGCCATGCCCACGCGTGCGGAGAGGTGCCGGAGTGGTCGAACGGGGCGGTCTCGAAAACCGTTGTACCTTTACGGGTACCGAGGGTTCGAATCCCTCCCTCTCCGCCATTAAGTCTTTGTTTTCACTAAATTTTTATACAAGATTCGAACCCTCGGTACGCGTCGCGGCGTTCCGCGGGCTTTAGCGCGCGCCTGTTTCCTGAAGCGAACCGGAGAGCAGGCGACGGGAGAGATTTCCGCGCGATTTCGGCCGCGCGTCTCTCCGGCCCGGAGAGACGGTTCGCTTCAGCGGCAATGGTGGCTCAGTTGAAGCCCAGAAGTGCCCGTTGATCGGCCCATGAGACGGGTAGATCAGGCAATCTGGTGAGGGTTTCGGCGGTGAGGTCGACCGGCTGAGTGCCGTCGAGGATGGCTTCGACGATATCGGGGGCCAGGAATGCCAGTGGCAGGAGCCGCGCGATATATCGATTGCTGACGCCCTCAGCAGCGGCGACTTGATTCAGGGATGCCCGCCGCCCGGACGCGATCTCGTCGAACCATCGATGCGCCCGTGCCACCACTTTAATAAGGGCCGGATCAGGTTTTCCGGTACTGTTGTCGTTAGAGAGCACAAACCGCATTTCGACGCCCCGACGTTTGATTGTCGCACGAACATCGTGCGTGACCGTTACCATGCCGCTCTGTGTCGGGACATTAATATTGATCGATACTCCCTCAGAACTCAGTCCAACGCGATTCACTAAAGTTAGCGGATCGGCTCCAGGAAGCGTGGCGCCGCGCAACGTTTCAGGAATGTCGGCAGCCGCAATGCCCTGCGCCCTAAGTACATCGGTAAGTGCCGGCTTGTCGCTGATGAAGCGCATGACGGCATCGCCGACGATGCGTTCGACCTCATGGGCCGGGATGCGCCATCCCTTAGCCGAATCGGAGGTGCCGTCGATCAACGACCTGGACACATAATACCTGTAGCGCCTGTCTGATTTCACGGCATGGCTGGGTGAGAGCTGGCTGCCCTCTTCGTCGAACAGCTTCCCGGCGAGCGGACTGGCCTCGCCGGATCGAGTGCCGTCAGGTCGTTCCACCGCATTCCCGTTCAGGCACCCCTGCGCGGCGTCCCAGGTTTCCTGGTCAATGATCGCCTGATGCAGGCCGTCATAAGTCTTGTCCTTGTGTGCAATACGGCCGATGTAGATCGGGTTGCTGAGCATCTTATAGATGTTGCCCCGGCTCAGGGGCCGACCACCCGTCGATGTGCCGTCTTCCTTTATCCGCACCTTGGTGACGATACCCAGATCGTCACAGGCCCGCTTCACCTTTCGGACGTTGCGGTGCTCCAGGTAAAGCTGGAATATCTTGCGGACGGTCTCGGCCTCGGCTTCGTTGATCGTCAGGGTCCGCCCATGGGGCTCATAGCCGGTCGGCACGACACCGCCCATCCACATGCCTTTCTGTTTCGATGCGGCGATCTTGTCCCGGATCCGCTCGCCAGTAACTTCGCGCTCGAACTGCGCGAAGCTGAGCAGCATGTTGAGGGTCAGCCGCCCCATAGAGGTGGTGGTGTTGAACTGTTGGGTAACGGACACGAACGACACGCCTTGGGCATCAAACACCTCGACGATCTTGGCGAAGTCGGCGAGCGAGCGTGTCAGTCGGTCCACTTTATAGACGACGACCGTATCTATCCTGCCCGCCCGGATGTCCGACAATAGTGACGTGAGACCCGGACGGTCCATGGTGCCGCCGGAGATACCGCCGTCGTCATATGCGGCTCTGACCGGCTTCCAGCCCTCGCCCGCCTGACTGCGGATGTATGCCTCGCAGGCTTCGCGCTGCGCATGCAGGCTGTTGAAGTCCTGCTCCAGTCCCTCCTCAGAGGACTTTCGGGTATAGACGGCGCAGCGCCGGATGGCGGGCTTGTCAGGCATCACGGACCTGTCACTTCAGGCCGAAGAAGCGGGGACCGGACCAGCGGGCACCGGTGATCTCACGGGCAACAGCCGAGAGGGATGTCCAGGTCCGGCCATCGTAAAGCGCGCCCTCTTCAAGGATGATCACTTCGTGCATTCGGCCCTGCCATTCTCTGAGAAGCCGGGTGCCGGGTTTGATGGTAGTGGGAGCTGCGGCGGGCGTTCTGCCCGCATCAAGATCTGACGTTACTCTCTCAAGGCGTCGCCGCACGCTGGCGACCCGCCCGCCGGTTGCCTTTTCCTGCAGACAATGGCCGACGGCCCGGACGAGCAGCGCATGGCTCGTTCGGGACGGCGGGGCTGTCCCGAACATCTCCTGCCATCGTTCCCTGAGGATTCTGTCCGGGAACTCAGAGAGCCCCGCCAGTTCGTCAGCAACCGCCTCTTCCCCGATTCGGTGCCGCATTGCGTTACGGACCATCGTTACACGGCCTTCGCACGATAGATGGTGTCGCCTTTGCCGTCCTTGCCACGTTTGATGTCATGGCCTTTCTTGCGCAGCCCGGTGAGGGCGGCGCGGACGCTATGCGGCTGCCATCCGGTCGCGTCCTGCATGGCTTTCAGGGTTGCACCGTTTTTACGCCTGACGAGCTTCAGGATGGTTTCAGGCTTGGTTGCAGCCTTCTGTTGGGTAATCGTTGCGGTCATTTCTGCCTCCTTCAATGGTGCCCGCAGGATGCGGGCGCTTGCACCACCCCGACCCGGCGAGGCTGGAGACCTTGCCGGGCGGGCGGTGATTGGAGGCTGAGATCAGGGTCCGTTCCGCCTTGACCAGTACCGCTCTGTTCGCAGCTGAAGTCCAGTCGGAAGATCAGAACGGAAAGTGCCCGCCCATGCGGTCATAGTACGTCATCCCATGCTCGTCGCCGATCGAGCGAAAGGTCACGACTGGCGGCTGCGGGCGGTGATCCAGATACCAGAGGAACTGGCTCAGGGCATCGACCTGATCGTCATATTTGCTACCGGGGAAGGCCAGAACCTCTTTCAGGAAGTCCGCGAGCCACGGTGCGTCTTCGGGCAGGAAGACGCGGCCGGCTTCGACGATGGCGGAAGCTTGTTCAGCACGCGTAATCTTATCGCCCCGAATGGGAAACGGGATCACGCTGAAGTGCACTTTGGCGATGATGTCCTGAAGCAGGGCTAGGCCTGTCGAGGCCTTCTCGATCAACACCCTTTCAGCACCCCAGTTTTGCGCGTGCTTGATGATCTTTGCCCTGAGCGCCGGATATTCCAGGCGATCGCGATACACGTGCAGCAAATACACGCGGCCTTCGATAATGCCAAACGTAAGGCAGACGGAATAGCAGTTCCAATCATTCACCTGGCTAGCGGTGTCCCAGCTCTGCCAGATACGCTCGACCCGGTGGCGAATCTGGTTCGGATCAAAGCTGCGGAACCATTTCCGCAGAAAGATGACCCCGCCCGGTGGAACCGGGCGTTGCAGGTATTGCGCCGAGAACCCCGGACTGCCGAGAATGATCCGACGCTTTTCCAGTTCCGCCAGGTCACAGTGCTCGGGGTGGAGGACATCTCCTTCCTTCCGGTGGTAAAACACACCCTCATCGATCTCGATTTCCTGGTCTTCCTGGGCGATGGACGGCAGGTCGAGAACCTCCCATTCCTCCAGTTCCAGAACCTCGCCGACCAGGTCATTCATGTGAACGCGTTGCATAACGATAACGATGATGTCGTTCTTCGGGTCATTGAGACGGGTGTAGACCGTGTTACGGAACCAGTCATTGACCCGCTTTCGTTCGACGTCAGACATTGCGTCATCGGCTTTAATCGGGTCGTCGATGATGATGAGGTTCCCGCCCTTCCCTGTCAGGGTTCCGCCGACGGATGTCGAGACGATCCTTCCGCCTTTGGTGATGACGGTCTCTGTTTCCGTATTCTTGGTCTTGCTGATCCGGGCGTTCGGGAACACTTTCTTGTACCAAACCGTTTGCATCAGCTTGCGTCGCTCGTTGGCAAAACTGACAGCCAGGTCTTCCGAATAACTCGCACAGATGATGTGCGCATGGGGGCGCTTTCCCAGGAACCAGAGAACGAAGGCGATCGACGAACAGAGCGATTTCAGGTGCCGGGGCGGCAAGGTGATGATCAGCCGCTTGGTTTTACCGATATAGCACAATGCCAACTGGTGACAGATGGCATCGATGTGCCAGTTGTCCCTGAACGTCTGTCCCGGGTTCAACATTTCAAAGACCTTGATCAGGAAGGCTTTCAGATCCTCCCTGACCATCGTGGCGATTTCATCATGCTCATTTTCCATTGCTCTTCTCCTTCTTCCCAGCTTTGGCTAAGACTTTCTTCTCAAAACGCTCCAGGATCGCCTTATCCCCCTCGGTCAGGTCTTCGACCTCATCCGACAGCACATCGACATCCAGGAACCGGCTAACCATGTTGACGATGACCGTTGCGGCCCTGGGATCGCCCTGCATGGCGCGTGCGGTCAGGGCTTTCAACATGGCCCGCTGTTTGGACACCTTCAGGACCTTGCCTTGCTCCTTGATAGAGATCCTCTCGAGAAGCTCCTCCTCGAGCTCGGTCTTGAGGTTCTTGGCGCTCTTGGGGCGGCCTTTCGGATTGCCGCTTTGACCCGGTTTGAACTTCCCGGACTCCGGCGGCTTACCGTAGCCGATGTCATAGTTCGCTTTGGCCATCTCACACCTCCCCCGCCGCAGCCGGCGGCGGCAAAAGGAGCTGCTTGCCATTACGCAACTCCCGCATTTCAGCGAACGTGAGACCGGATTCGGCGTGAATGGCGTTACCGCCGGTGTAAGCTTCCCAGCGGCGAACGATGACATCGACGTACTTCGGGTCGAGTTCCAGGCCGGCACAGATACGCCCTGTCATTTCACAGGCGATGATCGTGGTGCCTGAGCCCAGGAACGGGTCGAGGATAAGCCCACCCCTTGTCGAGGCGTCCTTGATCGCATCCGCGATCATCTCGGCCGGCTTGACGGTCGGATGCAAGGCCAGATCGGCGCGGCGGTCTTTGGTTCCGGTGGAACACCCATCGTATTCCCACACGTTGGTGCGGTTGCGCCCGTACTTGCCCAACTGAATATTGTTAATGTGCGGCGCGGTCCCCTTCTTGAACACCAGCACCAACTCGTGCCGGGAGCGATACATGGATCCCATACCGCCGTTCGACTTGGCCCAGACACAAGTGTTCAGATGCCGGTCATAGAGCCGACGAAGGACTCGCTCCAGGATGTGCAGGTTGCGCCAGTCGATAAACCAGTAACCCAGCGAGCCGTCTTCGGCATAACGCACCGCGCACGCGGCCGTCTCGTAGAAGAAGGTCTCAAGTTCAGCCTCGGACATTTCTCCGGCGCCCATGATGAAGTCGTCGTGCTTGATTTTGCCGAGGCCGCTGACGTTCCCGGCGATGGGGATGCCGTAGGGCAGGTCGGTGATCGTCAACTGAGCCAGACGGCCCTGCAACAAAGCGTCGTATGACGTGCTGTCCCGCGCATCGCCACAAACCACCTGGTGTTCGTCCAACAGCCATTTATCGCCAAGCTTGGACACGACGATTTTTTCCAACTCGGGGATGTCGTTGGCTGCGGCATCCGCGCCGCCCCCCAATGCACCGTCAATAATGACATCAACCTCGGGGGGCTCGAACCCGGTAAAGTCGAGATCGTAATCGAGTTCGATCAGATCCTGCAGTTCGAGGGCCAGGGTTTCCTGGTCCCATTCGCCCAGTTCGGCCAGACGGTTGTCGGCGAGACGAAAGGCCCGGATTTGCGCCGGCGACAGATCCCGGACCCAGATCACGGGGATTTTGGTGTAGCCGATCTTCTTTGCGATCGATACGCGCAGATGGCCGGAGATAATCGTGCCATCCATCTCGGCCAGTACGGGGATCCTGAAGCCGATTTCACGCAAGATGCGCTCGAAGGATTTTTGCTGTTTCTTCGAATGCGTCCGCGCGTGACGGCGATACCCCTTCAAGATGCCGATATCGACGTAGTCCACACCGGCGATGACGGGAACATCGACCAAGGAGGTTTGGTTATGGAATTTGTCCGGAGCGTTCGGTGCGTCGTTTTCTTCAAAGTCCATCTTTCTACCCTTCCATCAGCTTCAACAGTCTGCTGATGAACGGGTGAGGAAGTACCGAACAACAGCAGGTTAACCCTGCTGCGTCTCTGGCCTTCCTCCTTGATGGCTAGGAAACGCTAACGCGCCACATATAGCCGATATCGGCTCAAAAAAGCAATATGTTGTTGGAAAAAATCAGGAAAATACGACATTTTGTACTTGTATCAGGGAATTTACAGGGAATTTGCATGCCGGCAAATTCGATGTGAACCGTCATTTTATGATCCGGAACGTCCCGTCACCCCACACAACGAGGTCGCTATCGTCCGGCCCCTCGATATCGAAGTAGGTATATTCCGTTGCCTCCTTGAACCACTTATATCGGACTTGCTTGAAGCGGAGGATACGGAAGGTTTCCCAGAGCTCATCGTTGAAGACCTTGATATTGCGATTGGCGGCGAACACCCCACCGGCGAACTCGACGGTGCGATAGCCGTCACCGAAGGTTTTGGCGGTCACATCCTTCTCCCAGAGAAGTTTTCGTATGTGCGGGCCGTAAGCGTCACGGATCTTCGGCAGCGCCCATGTCTGCGTTTTGATTGCGCCAGCACGGAATTGTTCGACAAGAGCTCTGTCTTCCTGCGAGAGAGATAAGTCTTTAGCCTCCTCGACCATACTCGCCCAAACTTGGAACACCGTATTGACGGCAAGGAATCCAATTTTGCTCCCGGTGAACTTTGTGACGTCGAAAGTATCGAAGGTCGTCATCTCGCGGCGGAGCCGAACTATGAAGGCTTGGCGTTTCTGCTGCTTTTGTTTTTCTAACGCTTTCATTTCGCGCTTCTTGGCTTGTTCACGTTCAAGAGTCGCCTGTCTGGCCTTTGCCTGAATTTCTTCGGGCGTCAGTTCTTTGCGCGGGATAGAGACTTGAACCGACGATGGCGTGGATGGTTCATCCGATGTAAGGGATGATATCCCAATGAGGATACTACCCGGCACCAGGGTTCCCAGAACTACGGCGACAAGCAGGGATTGGAATTTCGTCGGCCGATCATTCTGTCGTCTGCGCGCGGCCTCCCTGCCCCAATTGGCCTCCAAAGGCTCGCCACAGTTGGAACAATTTCGTGCTTTAATGGATATGGCCTTGTTACAGGCCGGGCATGCTTCGAGCGCCATGGGTTCCTCCTTTCCCGGGGATGGATCACAGTCTGTGTTTAAGACCAATCAGGATGGTGTGACTGCTGAAGCCGGCGGTGAACGACACGCCGTCGTCATCCATGTCGGCAGCAGAAGCATCAAAGTACCGATAGCCAAGATCGAAAGACGTACTCGACGTTAGCGGCACCGTAACTCCCGCCCCAGCCTGCCACGCGAAGGTAAGTGCTGAATCGTCGGTGGGATCGTTACCACCGGCTTCGTCCAGGCCGTTCAGCGAAACTCGTGACACGCCCACCCCGCCCATGACATAGGGCGACATGTCTCCGCGGTCGGCGAACGCATAGATGCCGTTCGCCATCAGTGAAAGGGCCGAGACGCTTCCCTTAACATCTTCCGTGCTCAGGCTGATACCGGAGAACGCGCCAGCACCGGTTAAGGTCAGCTTATCCACGTCGGCCGATTGATACGAAAGTGCGGCCTCCAGGCTAAGGCCTAAACTAAGATCAACGCCTATTGCGCCAGCCCCATACAGACCTAACAGATCGAAGGACGGCGTCAGCGTTGCTAAATCCGCTTCGTAGTCTTCGCCCACGACGAAGGTGTTGCCGAGATGACCGGCTACATAGACGTCCGACAATCTCGTATCGGCCCCAGACGCATATTCTCGAATACGCCGTTCGTCGAATTCGGGACGACGTGCGGGTTCCGTGTCGGCGGATAGGCTTGTGTCCGTCCGAAAGGTCCGCTGACGGAGGACGCCACCTTGATGTTGGCTCGGCGCTATCGTCGGCACTGTCGGAGCGGCCTGCGCCGCGTCATAAGCCTGGAGAGATCGTGCCAGGTTCGGATTGCCGCGCTCGGCCCGAAGCCAGTCATCGATGGAGAGAAATTGGGCGGCAACAACCGTTGGCGGTGCCAAATTCACCGAGAGAACAATCAGGCCGATGGCAACCGAGCTCGTTCCGCGTCTTCCGAGTGTCGGCGGGCATTCTGCCACATATAAATTCTCCATTGGACGTCCCCGCGTCATGGAGGCCAGAGCTCGCAGCGCGCCCGCTGCAAGAATAGCTTCTTTGACCTGGTGATCGGGGAGTTAGTAAGCCGTGTAGACACGACCCCTGTGACCTTTAGACCGGGGTCCTGGACATACGTCACAGGCTCCCCGACCGCAGTGGTCAAGGATGTTTAACGGCCTCGTAGGCCGGTCTACACGGGGTTACTAAGCCCCAGAGCCGTGCGTCTCGGCTCCGGTTACGACACTAATCGAACGTGCCTTAACATAAAGTGAAATGTGAGATCTCAGCTGGTAACGATTTGAATGCCTATAGCCGTATTGGCACAAAACACGAAACGTCACCTCAGGTGAAGTTCGCCGTTTTGCATCCTGACAAGTACGGCGCAATAAGGGCAACTCCCCACATATCGTTGATCCTGGATAAATCCCCGGAATCAATACGGAAGCATTTCGCCAATCAAACCCGTTTAGCAGCCTCCAACGTCGGTTTTCGTTTTCGTCACATCCAATTGCGATCTATGCGGCGTGGCGCAGTGACTATAATCATGAAAGACCGCATTCGAGCCTGGACGGGCTCACCCCGAAGGAATATGCAACCCGGTCCATGGAGGATCAAAACCTGAACAGAACTAACTTCTGAATGAGGATAAACAGGGGGTCACGTCACTAACATCAGCGTTTTTCAATCGCATTTTGAGACGGCACGCGACGTCCGTTACAGCCGGTATCCATAATCATCTATACTTAGGAGGGTTTCTTTTTACTCAGGCCGACCGTCAATTCGGTAAAACTGGTCATGTTTGAAAGGAAACGGGTCTCGATCTGATACGCCAAGATATTGCAACAAACTCGTTGGCGATACCGGCATGCAAGGAAGGTTAATTCGTTTAGTTTCCGTCATGACTCTAATGAACTTTTTGTCCGTCGTAAGAAAAAAGTCGATGCTATTGACTTCCCCAGTCCACAGATGAAACGCGTCTCGTAATTGACTGTCGCTAAGCCCGTCACAAAGCTCGCGAAATCGCCCAATGTCGCGGAGATTATCTAATTCACGATCTGGAAATCGAGAGCACAGCTTTGGTCTTGAAAAAAATCCCTCCAAATCGAGACCAATCAAAAACCGGCAAAAGTCGATCATTGCAGCACCATCGATATGAGTGCCCATATCACCTGAGAAAATGCGAGAACGCTCGACAGCGGCATCCACATGCTCAAACTCTATTTCGCTGAACAATCGTCCTACTATATTCGCGGGGAAACTCCCCGGTCGGCGCCAAGCCTCCATTATCAACTCATTGTACGTGAAGAACTGTAAGCTTTTTTCTTTACCCAGCCGCGCTATCGTCGGAAGGCATTCAATTTGGTCTTGCATCCAAGTTTCGTTGGCGTCCCGGGGGGCTTTTCGTCTGTATCCAACAATATAATCTTCAATAACTTGGTCTCCCCAACCAATCTTGAATGACTTCCGTGCCGGTTCCATGATGTCCGAAAGTCCATCAACGCAATTGTCGATCAATACCTTTGAGGCATTCACCATCAGGTTCCTTATCCAAACCGGCTGGCTGTTTGGTTGATAGAGGTTAGACCAACTAGCCATTTCACCCCAAGAACCTCTGCGCATTTTTCCTCAACGAATGGCGGCAACTGGCGCAAAGCCATCGTTTCTTCACCTGTCAGGCCGTCAACATCGCGTAGTTTCCCGAGCGCCTCGGCAGCTGCGGGAATATGAGCAAAACCTCCCGCCATTTTCCCGTTCCTTTCCTGCATCCTGTACACGACCTGCTCCGGACAGATCGTGGCTTGAAAATCAGTTAGTTTACAAATATACTATATTTATCGGTTTTGTAAACCGATAGAGGGAGATTAAACAAATGATAGGAAAACGCCTCAAACTCGCCCGCGGGAGCGCCGGACTGTCTTTGCGCGAGCTTTCAGTGCGCATCGACAACGTCGTTTCCGCCCAAGCGATCGGAAAATATGAACGGGACGAGATGATGCCCGGATCAAAAGTCCTGATTGCCATGTCGCAGGCCCTGGATGTTCCCGTGAGCTATCTCGCAGGTCCTAACAAGATCCAGCTGGATGGTGTGGAGTTTCGCAGGAACAGGATTACGAGCCGCAAGGAAGAGAACCAGGTAGAGGCTGCTGTCCTCAGCCATCTTGACCGGTATCTGGAGCTGGAGGAAATCCTCCAGGTTGCCAGTGTTGAATGGGAAAAGCCGAGAGAAGCACCATTCCCGGTACGGGTGCTCCAGGACGCCGAAGTCGCTGCCATGAGTATGCGGGAGCACTGGGATCTCGGGACGAATCCTGTTCCCTCGTTCGCCGAGTTTCTTGAAGAACGGGGCATCAAGGTTATGGCGCTCAATCTTCCCGCATCCGTATCGGGCCTGACGTGCTGGGCCATTGGCAGTGCCGGCCGACGCGTGCCGGTCATAGTAATTAACGCCAATGATACGGGAGAGAGGCAGCGTTTCACGCTCTCACATGAACTGGGCCACATGGTCATGGATGTCGCAGATGGCGTAAACGAGGAAAAAGCAGCCCACTGGTTTGCAGGAGCTCTGCTTATGCCCAGAGATACGATCTTCTCGGAGATTGGTCGAAACCGGAGCTCAATTGGCCTGGGTGAGCTGTTCGCTCTCAAGGAGATCTTCGGTGTCAGCGTCCAGGCGATTACGTACCGGTGCAAGGACCTGGGAATTGTCAGTCAGACGGCGTTCCGGCAGCTGTTCGATGTGTTTGAAGAGAAAGGCTGGAGGAAGCCGCCATTCCCGGAACCTCAGCCTGTGCCACACGAAAGTCCGAGACGATTTCGCCGCCTTTGCTTCCGGGCACTGGCGGAGAACGCAATCTCGGAATCCAAGGCAGCTGAGCTCCTTGGCATGTCCGTACGACGGCTGAACAGTGAAATGGAGGACGCGCCGGCAGCATGACCAGAGTTCTGATTTCGGACACGTCAATACTGGTGGACCTCGAGCGGGGAGCACTGCTTAAAGCGGCGTTTCAGCTCGAGATGGAGTTCACCGTACCTGACCTGCTGTATGAAGAAGAACTCAGGGACTTCAATGGTGAAGAGCTCTGTGGCCATGGCCTGCTGATTCGGGAACTGGACGGGAATGGGGTCGAACGGGCGTTTGCTTACAGGGAACGGCAACCGTTGCTGTCACTGGCAGATGCCTTCGCCCTTTCACTTGCCAAAGACCAGGACACCACGCTTCTAACTGGTGATGCCGCACTGCGCAGTCTTGCCGAAGACGAAACTGTCGACTGTCACGGCCTTCTGTGGCTGCTCGACCAAATATTTGAAACCAACGGAATCGTTGCGCCGGAACAGCTTGTCTCGGGGCTCACGGCGATATTCGACCATCCGAGATGCAGGCTACCAAGAGCCGAGGTTCTCCGGCGTCTGAAACGGTATGCCGAAGCGATTGCGGCAGACGATGATTGAGACAGTCGCACCTGAAACCGTTAGGAGGCAAAGATGCCAAAGAACGACCGATATGTGACGAAACACGGAGACGGCTGGGCTGTGAAAAAGCCGGGCGCAACACGTGCGAGCAATGTTTACGGCACACAGAAACAGGCAGAAGGCAGGGCCAAGGAGATCGTTGGCAATCTCGGCGGCGGCGAAGTTCGCATCCAGGGCCGGAATGGACAATGGCGGGACTCGGACACGGTTGCACCTGGCAACGATCCCTGCCCTCCAAAGGACCGGAAGCACTGAGCGGGAGTAAAATCATGAAATTTTCGGAAGAACGCAGGCAGGCAGTTTTTGCAAGGACTGACGGTCACTGTCATATCTGCCGCAGGAAGCTCGCCCTAAAGAACTACGGCCTGGCGGGGATGCGGGGAGCATGGGAGGTCGAGCATTCACGGCCGCAGGCCAACGGCGGCACCCACCATCTGAACAATCTTTATCCGGCATGCATCTCATGCAACCGGAGCAAGGGAAAGTCCAGCACGACCGCCGCACGGGCAAGGAACGGATACCGTAGAGCGCCACTATCCCGCCCCGCCCGTGAGGCCAACACATTTGCCTATGGCGCTGTCGGGCTGGTTGTTGGGCGCGTGCTCCTCGCTCCGCTTGGCCCGGTCGCATGGATCGCCACAGGTGTGATTGGCGCCATGATCGGCAAAGCACTTGAACCCGAATGAAGAGGTCCATCATGAAAACCGACAAATACAGCCGCAGCGTCTCGCTTTACTGCCCAACCTGCGGTGGCACCGAATTTGAGCAGAACGAAGATGATCCGTCCGCCCCGGTCACTTGCGTCTCCTGCGCACGGGAGATTACCCGGAATGATCTGGTCCGTGAGAACAGCGAAAACATCACGGCCCATGTCAATGAGATGGGCAACGAAATCGTCCGTGATGCGGCAGACGAACTCCACAGGTCCCTGAAAAAAGCATTCCGCGCGGACAGTTTCATCAGGATCAGATAAATGGATTTCCCTGTTTCAACCGGTGATGTCATTGCCCTTTGCGCGCTGGCGCTCTCCCTTTTCGCCACATGGAAGACGCTTCGCTTTAACGACCGCCAGAAATCCCTGATCGAGAGTCAGGAACGGCTCAATCATCTGCTGCTGGGAAGAGAAGAATCGGAAATCATCGACAGTCAGCGGGCCGAACTGGGTGCCAGTTTTATCAAACTGGGCAACAGTCAATGCCGGCTGAAGGTTTTCAACAGGGGCAGGGCTACCGCACGTAACGTGCGTATCGGGTTTCCGGACGGATGCGACGTCATTGTACAATCTGATGTCGAAAGAAAGTTCCCTATGGAATCTCTAGAACAGCATCAGTCTGTGGAACTCATCGCAATGAGGAGTTTTCAAACCTCCAGCAAGCATCACATAAGGCTGACATGGGACGACGGCACGGGGAAGGACCAGTCGAAGAGCGTTTACGCGACGCTGTAGCCATCATCGACACGTGAAATGGCAGCGTCGACTCAAGGTCGCAATACTGATAACTTTTGCACCTATTGGTGATCAGCGACTGAGGCTGTTTTCCCGAAATCCACCGACTGGCACCCAGGCAAGCGTTAATGCAGATCATTTCGGCATCCAACTCTCCCATCTTCGAGGCCGACTACGGGCAGGCGGTTCTGCACCGGACCTGGATCGAAATGGATGGAACATGCCAACTGGTGCTCGCCGTTGTTGAACTGATTCCTGCGGAACTTCCACAAGACGAAGCGCAACCGGTAACGAACCGGCATGAATCGCGACACGGTGACCTGTTTCATTCCCGCTCAGTTCTCCCGGCAAAGGACGCACTGGAATGGTATGAGAATGCCCGGAACGGCAACCCGGTTGCGCTGGATGACGAAACCCGAACAGCAGCACTCCCCAACATTCAGGAAGAGCCTTCCTGGCCGTCACTGGTTGTATCAAAAGACTTCGCTCCCGCTCCGAGCCGCTGGGGCACGGTCCGTCTGCATCTTCTTTGTGACCTTGAGCAGAATGCCCGCCTCAAAAAAGCCGTTCTCGAACCAGACATCTCGACATGGCTGAGCGGGCACTGGTTTTTTGATCCGGTCGAATTCCCCGAATATATCGGTGCAGTTGCTCTTGTCCTACCAAATCCGGTTTTCCGCTTTTTTGAGGAAACGCTCGGTCTCCCCGCGGGCGATCGCGAAACGAGTGATTTTCATTTTGTCATGCGGGCAGACCGGAACGTGGGAGACCTGTCTCTCGAAATAGAAGAGAGAAGGCCGTTGGGCAGAACGGATGTGCGGCGGGTCAGACTGACGTCACCTTATCTAAGGGTAGAACACGGTCACTCTGTTGAACTCATAACAGTAAATATTGTCAGCGACACGTATGGCCTGCTCGATTGGCATAATCCTGGATCCTATCTGACCTCAATCAACCTGGGCTTCGATCTTGCCGTGGCAGAAAAACAGGTAGCCGTTCCAAAGGCTGGAAAGGGCCGGGATGCCGAAACGTACAAACAGCAGATCTACTCGGGTTCAACCACAACGCAGATAGGAGAACCGGCCAGACCGGATGACAGCCTGGCAAACTTCCTGAACTCTGAAACCCGTCGACGGTCCGCACGCCGGGATGCCGTGAAATTTGGCCAGACGTGGTTCCACGGGAATCAGGCCGAGGCTGTTGCATTTGTGCGTGATCTGATATCCGGAGCAAGGCAGCGCGTCTGGATTGTCGACCCCTACTTCGGATTTATAGATCTTTTCCGGTTTGCGTTTGCGACCAGCAGAACCGGCCTCGACGTGCTCGCCCTGACAAGTGCGGAGTGCCTTGACAAAACAGACGCCGAACATGGCAACAGGCGTATTGGTGAAATACTCATCGATCAGCTGGGGGCGTATCAGAAGAAACCTGTCGATCCGATAACCGTAAAAGTGATGACGGGCGACAAACCTGAAATTCATGACCGGTTTCTAGTGATCGACAGCACTGTCTGGTTTTCCGGAAACTCACTCAACAACATAGGCGAGCGTGCCGGCATGATGATCAAGGTTCCGGACCCGGGACCGGTGATCGAGGCGATCAGCAGCATCAAAGATGGCTCCCGATCCATTTCGCTGGAGGAATGGCAGCTCCGGAAACCTGCGGAGGCTGACGAATGAACCGGGCTCCGGGCTCCGGCGTAAATACCGAGACCGTCAGTCCGGGGCTCGAGCTTGATGGCCATGTATCGACCATAAAGCGAGGCGTGGGTACTCCGCTACTCCGGTTCCCATCCTGCAGTGAGAGAGGTGGCGGCAACATAGTCCCAAAGGACACTGAATACGTGCCGGAGATATCCAGTATCGCGGAGCGATACAAACATTGGAAAAGCAGTGATTTACCCATTCTCTATTCAGAGAAATTTCGCACTGCCCTCAAGGGAATTCAGCAACTCCTCATCTTCGACATTTATTTTGATGAGGCAGAGTTGAAGTTTCTCAGGGACATGCTTGTTCCGTTTCCACACAATCTCAGTCGAGTGTTCATCCTGACCGGTCATGATTTCGAGAACACTGCCAGGCCAATATTTGATGAAATCAGGAAAGCTCGTATAGATTCCCGTGGCCCCAGGAACATCGACTTCAGAATTCTGTGTGCCCTCAGGTCCGGACATAAACCTTATCCGCATGACCGGTTTGCGGTGCTTGATGGGGCCGTGTGGCATTTTGGCGCCACGGTTGGCGGCATACACTCCAATCTCAATGCTTTCAGTTATGGCTGGGCCGATGAAAAAGTGAGGTTCTCCGCCTTCTTCAAGAAGGCATGGGATCATTTGACTGACGAGGCGAGGAAACCGGACAAATGACGATCGACCATCGCCTTGAAGAGAACAACGCCCTCCACCACCGCATTGCGAGATCGATAATCCATGCGCAAAAAATCGAAAAAGAAACATGGGCAGATCAGTTGCGGGCCGCCCTCGTTGAATGGTCTCTTCATACCCTCTCAGAACGAAAACGTGACGTCGAAAGCTCTTGCCGGGACTTTATCCAGAACCTTCTTAACACAGCTCCCGTTTCCGAATTCCTGGCCAGCGAGGCGCCAGACGTACCGGTAAAAATCCGGGAGCAGGTCGAGCTCGTGTTCTCACATGAGGAAGGCGTAGAAGTTGACGCCGCAAAATGGATATTCGGACAGGCACTCGCGGAGATCGTGACAAGCGCGGACTGCTCTGTCGACGGGTTCCGCAATGCCTGGGAGCTCGTTGATACCTTTCTTTCACAAATCGGGTACGAAGCGTATCAACGGCATCTCGAATCCCGCGCCCGTTCTGCTGAAAACGAACAACACCTCCTTACCCTGTTCTCGGAAGCTGCAGGCGCCGCATCAAAAAATCCCGAAGGTCACATACACAGACAGGAAGCTGAACTGTACCGGCGGATCCGTGAAGACTGGCTGAACACCGAAGACCCGACAGCAATATGGGATCAAATCCGCGGCTTCGAGTTCATAAGCCCCGAACATCTGCATTCACTGCATGCACTCAGAGGCGTGAACCGCAGGAGTTTCCTTGAAATCATTGACAGCCTGAAGTCGCCTGGCATGGCCCGCGCAATACTCGGGTCGAGCCGCATCTATCATGATTTCGACGAAATCCTCTCTCTTCTTGCAGCAGCACCACCTACGTTCACCGCTGAAGAAACACCTGAATGGACCAGAGCGATCTCCGCCGGCCTCATGCTTGAAGCGGCAATCAACCATATTGAGTCGCTCCACCAGGTCGTTGTCCAACCCACATTCGAAGAACCGCGCCAGGAAGTATCCGAACAATTCGAGGCCGAGGAAGCGCGGCCCATGCTTGCCCGTATGGTTGGCATCCTGACCGAAAGGGCTGACTTCAGACCACTCGGCATCTCCTGGCTCTGCGAACTTGTAAGAAACGATGCCATTCGCTCCTCGAGCCGGCCCGGACGCTGGGCGCCCTTCCGGCTGACCTGCGAGCTGCTCGCTGAAGCGCTTACAGCCACAGGCGTTGATCTCGGCGAGATTCTGCAGGTTCGCGGAATCAGCAGAGTATCCCGCAACAGTCTTCACGGGATGGCAGAGCGAGGCACCGGGGATCTGGAGGACACGGACCCCTGGAGACCAAACGCATCGGACGCCCTTCTGGCGGCGTGCCTCTGCCGTACTCCAGATGGAGATGCCGGGTCCGGCGAACTTGAACGATTTCTGGAGGAAGTTCTCCTCCGCCGGGACTGGGGACTGCGCGTGTACGGTCAACCCGTTTTGCCTGACTGGCGCCAGCACCAGATCTCACTTCTTCTGGCGAGTTCGAAGGATCCGGAAAGCTGGTTTTGCTCGATGTGGAGCGGCCTTGCACAGCAACGCCGACGATCAAGAGAATTTCGCCATACCGATGACGCCCGTGCGGATACACCCAGCCAGTTCCTCGCTACCGTGGCAACAGGTGCAGTCGACTGGATGCTGGACCCGCACATTGATGTAACCGTGGACCGGGCTTTTCCGATGTGGCTGGCGGTCTGGAACTCCATTGTGCCGGAGGTGATTGGACAATCCTCACTGAATTACAGGGACTGGTGGCGCATTGCACACCTGCATGCCGCCCGACTGCCACATGCTTTACGAACCGGTAATCAGCCTGTTGATGAGCAGGCCGTATACTCTCAGGTTCTCTCTCACCTCGGCGGTGACGCAGCGGGAATTGCCGGTGTTATCGGAATGCTCAGGCTAAACGGAGCTGACCCGGAAGTGATCAGGTCCGCATTCGGGAACTCCCGTCCGTCGCTCGACGTGTTTCTGGGGGAGCTTCTCAAATGGCATGAAAGGGACGGGGGTGCCGCGCGTCTGTCCCCGCAGGAACTCGAAAGCCTCAGGAAGACTCTTGCGTGGTGCCGGCAGCAGGCGCCGTCTTCCTAACGCAGGAACATTGTTCGGGCATCCGCGAGACGGATTCTGGCGTTGGCCAGTTCTTCGAGACAGATCTGGAGTTTCTTTTCTGCCCGTGGACCGGCGGGTTTCGAAGCCAAAAGCTGTTTTTCCAGTTTGTCGATCACGTTTTCCGCCATCCGGATTTCGCCGTCAATCTCCTGCCGAGATTTTGCCGGATCGCAGGCCCAGTCAGCCATACGGTCGAATACACCGTAGGGCGAGAGATAGGTCTCAGACCCGTTGCTGATTGTTATTCTTTCAGTCATCTCCCGAACACAGCTGTCCCCTTCAGCCTCAATGTAAGAGATGACAGCACGGTCAATTTCCACAAAAGGGGTTCCCAGCATTTCGCCGTTCCAGACAATGCCCGCAGCATTCTTCTCACCTGCCACTGCCGCCTGATATCCCGGGCCAAAGAACGTCATGTCTTCGTGAAACATCTTTCCACGTGTCAGATATCCCTGGCACAATGCCACTTCACGGAGCAGCAGCCGCTCGGCAATCTTGCGGCAGTAGTTGATGATGTTGACGGCGCCGGCAGGCGATATTTCAGCCGAAACGATGACGCAGTCGGATACCTGAGATATCCGCATGCCGACGTCATTGCTCACCTTTGATGAACCGGGACAGATTTCCGGACCGTCTATCCGGTACAGGTCAATATCACGCCTGCCGGCCAGCCTGCCAATCAGGCGCCGGATGGACTCAGGATCATCCTCCGCCGCAGATTTCTCGACCAGATTGCTGAAACCCAGTATGTCGACAAAGGCAACGAACTTGTCCTCGTATGTCATCTATCACCTTGGGCAACAAGGGACTGCCGTCTCAGGAATGGAGCCATCCACAGCCGGGCACCCCAGGCTCGGCGAAGTTCGCACGAGTCTACCGGGCAAACTGCCTAACCTCAAAACCCTGGCCATTTGAGGTCACCACAACAGTCCCGTTAACCGCTGTGGTATAAATTGCCTCACGGTACTGATCCTCATCGACGAAATAATGCCGCCTGCCCTCAGGTTTCTTGGCAAACCGTATCGGGTGCGGATCCGCTTCTTCCGTAAAGGGCTCAAGGCGCGAAATGACCGTCCAACGCGGATGGCCGTAACTGTTTCCATACGATGCGCTTGCAACAGCCAGCTTCGGCCGGACTGTCTCCGCCCACTCCTTCGACGTCGATGTGGTCGAGCTTCCGTGATGACCGATCTTTAGTACGTCGGCATCAAGCCAGTCCGCCCCGTAACGGGCGAGGACAACCTCTTCCGTGTCAAAAGTCGCGTCTCCGGTGAGAATGGCCTCAAAATCTCCGTAGCGGATCATGAGCACGATGCTCATGGCATTCTTTGGGGACGAAGACGCCTCGACACCAGCCGCGAGGATCCAGACATCCGCATCTCCGCATGCCATAACCGGGTTGGGGGTGCCGACCCGATCATGCGTGGAGGGCCCGACATCGGTCACGCGATCAGGCGCAACCTCGTTCATCCAGTCCCAGATGCTCCTGTCATAATAGTCCGTACGCTTGCCGGTCCTGAAAATATGGCCGACCGTGATACCGTTCAGCACGTCCCGGAGAAGGTTGAAATGGTCTGCATCCGGATGGGTTACAACCAGCACATCGAGGCCGAGCCTGTTCTGGTCGAGGTTTGCCGAAATGTAATCACGGACAGCGGACGGCTCGACGTTTCCGTCCGTTGACCCTGCATCCACCAGGATAGTCTGCCCGTCCGGACACTGGATCAGTGTCGCATCGCCCTGGCCCACGTCAACAAAATGCAGCGCAAGTGTTCCGCCGGAAGCGGAAGCCGGAACGGGTGCATCGGGCTCTCTTGTTGTCCAGCTCTTGGAAACGTAACCGGACACACCGGAAGGGAGTTCAACATGGTACCAGTAAGGAACCGACCCGAGGAATCTGGCCCGCTCCCCCCTGTTCAGGCGTCCCACGATTTCAGCCGGCTCACCTCTTGGCTCGGACCGGATGTTCACGTGATTGCTGACCCGATCGGACGGAACAACAGTATCCGAACCCGCTGAATATGATACGGCAAGAACGAGGCAGGCGGCTAGGAAGGCAAAGGCACGTCTCATCACTGCGGCTCTCCTCTCCAGCAGGGCTTCCATGACCAGACCGGAAGCGCCCTGAAACCTGCATCATTTTATTGAAGTTTTGTGTCCATTACTACTTTAAGAAAACATTCGTACGGGAACGGGACGCCGGACAGAGCGACGTCCAACCAGGCCTTCACGATTTCCCTTCTTCACCAATACATTGCGCATTTTAGAACATAATAGGAACATAAGCCACTTGACTGGGAGCCCGCGAGGTAGGATAAGTGACAAAATGTCCTTTTTTGTCCCAGCGGGAGAATTTTTGCCGTGGCCCAGAACGAATTCCGTACCGTAAGGGAGCAGTTCGGCCTTTCCGTTCAGGAAGCGGCAACAGTCCTCGAGGTTGATCCGAAAACGGTTCGTCGCTGGGAAGATGGCGGGTCGACGCCCAAACGCGTTTACCTTGACGCCCTCAGGTACCGGATGGGGTCCAGGATCCCGACCGGACCCGCAGAGACATCGTTCAGATTCGTGGACCTGTTTGCCGGAATCGGCGGCATGCGCAGGGGCTTTGAAAGCGCCGGCGGCAGATGTGTCTGGACCAGCGAATGGGACAGTTACGCACAGCGCACTTACAGGGCCAATTTCCCTGATACGGAAGAGATCGCCGGGGACATTACAGAGGTGGATGTGACAGACATCCCGTCACATGACGTTCTGCTTGCGGGATTCCCCTGCCAGCCGTTTTCCATTGCTGGCGTCTCCAAACTCACGTCGCTGGGACGGGGGCACGGATTTACTGACAAAACGCAGGGAACGCTCTTCTTTGACGTGCTGCGAGTGCTCAAACATCACCGCCCCGCCGCTTTTCTGCTGGAAAACGTCAAGAACCTGGTGGGACATAACAAGGGTGATACTTTCAGGACAATCCGCGGTGCTCTGGAGGATGAGCTCGGCTATCACATCAGCTGGCGCGTCATTGATGCGAAGGGATATGTCCCCCAGCATCGGGAGCGCATTTTCATCGCCGGCTTCCGCGAGGATACCGGGTTTGACTTTGATACGCGCGAATTCAGGGAACCTGACAGCGGCCCGGTGCTCGCAGACATTCTCCATGCTCCGGATGAAGAACCCGAAGAGCACTACACGAAGACCGCCGGCAACGGATCCGGCCCGGTCACGGTCGTCGACGAGCGGTACACGCTCTCGGACAAGCTCTGGAACTACCTGGTCGGCTATGCCGAGAAGCATCGGGCGGCAGGCAACGGGTTCGGATTTGGCCTGAACACACCAGACCAGAAGGCGCGCACGCTGTCCGCGCGCTATTACAAGGACGGAAGCGAAATCCTGATTGCCCAGGAAGGCCGGAACCCCCGCCGACTGACGCCGCGTGAATGCGCCCGCCTCATGGGGTTTGATCCTGACCGTGAGACGAGAATGGAAATACCCGTTTCCGATACACGGGCCTACAAGCAGTTCGGCAATTCGGTCGCAGTTCCGGTCGTCGAGGAAGTTGCCCGTTACATGAGACCGCACATCCTCCGCATTCTTGACCCCGGCGAGCTTTTCGAAGCTGCTGCCGAACCACAGGTCGACCCGGAGACGCGGCAACCGCGCGCCGTTGGCTGACATCGTCTCGCCAGAGGTCCGGAGCCGGATGATGTCCGGCATTCGGGGAAAGAACACCAGGCCCGAATTGCAGATCAGGTCCGGACTTCACCGTCTGGGATACCGTTACCGGCTGCACGTCCGAAACCTGCCCGGAAAACCGGATCTCGTCTTTCCCGGACGGAAAGCCGTCATATTTGTGCACGGGTGCTACTGGCATGGACACGACTGCCATCTTTTCCGCCTGCCGAAAACACGCACCGGTTTCTGGAAAGCCAAGATCGAAACCAACCGCAGGAATGACCGGCGCGCCATTGACGCGCTTCAGCAGGATGGCTGGCGAGTCCTGACTGTCTGGGAATGCGCCCTCAGGGGAAAGACGCGACTGCCGGACGGCGAACCCGTGCGTCTGGCCGCAGAGTGGCTCGACAGCGGGCTCGATGAGGGTGTCCTCCGGGGGATCAGCCCTCCAGGCTGACCACGTGGACACGGTTGTACAGGGGCTCCAGAGACCGTGCCAGTCTGGGTGTATTGATCCGCCATTGGGGCCGCACCTTGGCCCTGCCGTCGGCATATATGGAATCAGCCGGATCGTAGTAAACGCTGCCCGCGGCAATGGCGCGAAGCAGTTTCCAGACGTCTGTCCCTTCGCCGATTGTCGCAACGGGACCATACATGTACCGGGCGTCGTACGGCTCCCCTGGCGGCGCGTCGCACTTCGCTGACGGCACGTAGCAGGCAGCCGCATGTTTTGCGTTCCATGCGTTGGCCAGGTGTTCGAGCGACCAGGATGCGACAACAACGCCGCTTTCCATATGCCGTAACTGCACACTTATGGTGTCCGGATCGTTTGCGAATTCGCCTGTTGCCGCATCGTATCCGGCCATCACCAGGCCCATCCCGGTCTTCCTGTTGATCTCGCCGAAACGGTGGGTGCCGGTGAAGCGGATGCTGCCGTCGTTCTTTGCGCCCGGCCGCCCGAAACGCTCCATGAATTCCCGGAATGTATGCTCACCCTGGTATCCGCCATCCGGAGTCGGCGTCATGAGACTGAGGCGGGAACTCCCATATGATTTAAGCTCGAACCCGTATATGTCCGGCGCCTTGTCCGCATTTGCCGGAACACCAAGCAGGGCCTCAAGGGTATATCCGGCCCCCTGCGAACCGCGGAACGGCTCCGCCTCGCCGACGGACCTTTTCAGGATCCGGGAGTCATGCCAGCCCGCCTTTGCGATCCGGGTCAGATCGGTGACCAGGAGTTTCTCCGGGCTGCTGCCAATACGGCCGTGCGTCAGGAGAACCCTGAGAACGGGTGCCGGCGCATACGTGGGCAGATCGGGAAAAACCTTTACGACCGGATCGTCGCGTTCCGTCAGAACCCGCCCGAGAACCCGCCCGTCAGACGTCGCGCCGAGTGCCAGTATCCGTCTACCGAACTGTGCCTGCTTGCGGCGGCGCACCGCATCGGGTGCATTCCTGCAGCCTGCAAGAAAGCCGGACATTCTGACTTCCGGATACTGGAAATAGTCGATGATCCGCGTGCCGGGCGCAGGATAAAGCTCTCCATCGTCGCCAATCCACGACAGCCGGATCTCCGCCTCGAGCTTGTGCTCGCCAGCGTCGGAGTGACGTTTTTTCCTGCTTTCGCTTGCCCGCCGCACGCCGATCTTCGCCGGGAACAGGTTGGTGACGCTGTCCAGACCGTCCCCCAGATAGATCTGGTTCTTCTCGTTGTCCTGCTTCGTCGAGAGATGCTTGATGTACACCGTCTCTACGCCGTGCTGCCTGAACAGCCGTGCCAGCTCGGACATCTTCGAAAATCTCATTCCCGCCTCCGGACCGTATTCCCGGGATTGATTCAGCAGCTGGGTGATTATGCACCTGCACCACATCAACGAAAACAGCCGCGGGTTGCAGGTTTCTCTCATTTCATACGGTACGGAAACCGGCGCCTGAGCAGGCATCAGAGCCAATAAAGGCTATAGCTATTTTAAGGATTGTTTTCTCAACCTTTATAATGTATAAAGGTATATAAATAGAATAAGGGTTATTTAAATGGAAAAGATTCCCGGGAAGGACCTCGTAAAGGCTGGGCTCGATATAATGGCCGCGGACGGGAAGCCTCTTGAGCGCGTCCCGTCCCGTGGCCGCTCCATGATCTACGCCATGCAGGATGGCAGGACTGTCCGGATCAGAACCAGCAACGATCATGTTCTCATGGTTGTGGCGGATTCCCCCGATGTCGATGCTCCCGTGAACATCGAGGGAACGGACATGCTGCTGGTCGTCATGCCGGAGACAGAAAGGACCCCGGGGAGGGTTATTGCCTTTCTTGTTCCGTCTGCAAGGGCTGCCGAGGACGCAAGGGAGGGATACCGGCAGTGGCTGGAGCGTAATCCACGCACGAAAGGCAACAACACGACGCGGACGCTCTGGTTTGATTCCGACCTGTCGGAGGCAAGCCACGGATTTATGGAGCGCTGGGCCGAATACAGGCTCGCCGCAGGTACGGAAGTCAGCCCGCCGGAAACATCCCCTCCCCCCCGGAGAGCCACGGGAATCCCGGACCGGAACGACGCGGGTGGCAGGCTGCTCAGGGACGTCGTGGAAGACGCAAAACGCCTGATCGCCGACGCCGCAGGGGTCGCCCCTGAAAACGTACACATAACCATCAGCATGGACTGACACGGAGAAGCAGCAATGGATTCGACCGAAACCGGTGTTCTGCCGGCACTCACCTTCTTCCCGAACCCGGCCGGAGAGAACGAAGGGCTCGGGCATGCCGGGATCGAGACCTATCGCGATACTCCTTACGCATCCACCGGACGCGAAACCGGACAGAACAGTAACGATGCACAGTCTGAACGTCCCGTCCGTCTCGCCTTCCACGCATTCGAAATCGCGGCCGACGATTTCCCGGGCATCGAGACTCTCCGGGATACGGTCGACCGCTGCCTCGAAAAGGCCGCCGCCGCGAAGTCCGAGCGTGAAATCGAGTTCTTCAGCCGCGCGAGGGATGTCGTCTCCAGAGAGACGATCGCCATTCTGGAGATTTCCGATTACAACACGCTCGGCCTGACAGGCCCCTGCGTCGAGGGGACCCGGTTCCATGCACTGCTCAAGGGCTCCGGCGTCAGTGAAGACAAAGCGGAAGATGCCGGGGGGTCGTTCGGGATTGGCAAGAACGCACCATTTGCCCTCTCCGACCTGCAGACCGTCTTCTATTCAACGATCTATCGTGATCCGGGATCCGGCGCAGACTCCTCTCTCGCCCAGGGGAAGTCCATTCTCGTTTCGCACACGGATGGTGATGGCGCACCCCGGCGTGCAACCGGGCTCTGGGGATTAGGCTTCGAGCCGGTCGACGACCCTTCACTCGTACCGGAATGGATGCGGCGGACGGAGCACGGAACTTCCGTATTCGTGACCGGGTTCCCCGGGGATGAATCGTGGCGCGAGCGGCTCGCCTGTTCGCTGATGATCAACTTCTATGCCGCCGTCAATGACGGCGAGCTCGAGTTTACAATTGACGGCAACGAAATAGTCATCAACCGGCATACCCTTTCCGGCCTTTTCACCGGAGAGGAAATCGCACAGGTGGCGCGCGAGAGGAGTCGCGAAGAGCCGTTTGAGGAAGCCCGGGCGATGCTCGAGTGCCTCGGCTCCGATGATGCCGCAGTAACCGTCGCCGAAATCGCCGATCTGGGCGAAGTGGAAATCAGGGTGCTTGTTCGTGATGGTCTTCCGAAGCGCATGCAGCTGCTCAGGAACGGGATGGCCATTACCGGCACCCTCGAGAACTTCGGGGACTCTTTTCTCCGGTTCCCCCTTTACAGGGACTTTGTCGCCACCGTGAAACCGCTATCCAAAGACGGAAGCGGGCTGATCCGCCGGATGGAAAACCCGCGTCATGACAGTCTTTCGGCGGAACGGATCAAGGACCCGGAGACGCGTGACCGGGCACGAACCGCCATGCAGCGTCTCGCAACAGAGATCCGCGACGCCATCAGAAGCATCGCAAAACAGGAGCATGAATCGGAGGTCGATGTCGATGAGCTGGCACGTTACTTCGCCGATTCCGGCGACGTCGAGCCGGATGCGCCGAAAAGCGATGAGGACGATCCGGAAGCGATCGTCTATACACCCGGGACGAGAGTGAGGCGCCGCACGGCGGTCACCCGTACCGGCGGCGGTAGCGGCGGCGGTGGCGGCGGCGGCGGCGGTGGCGGCGGCGGCGGCGGTGGCGGCGGCGGTGGCGGCGGCGAAGGTGACGGACAGGGGACCGGCACCCGCGGCCGCAACCGCCGCCTCGGCATATCCGGCTTCCGCGCCGTCCCCTGCGGGGATGGAGACAACACCCGGCGACGGCTGTTCTTTACGCCGTCCGAAACGGGTAACGCCGTTCTTACGCTGAATGCAGTCGGCGTCAACAATGACGAACAGCTCGTGCTGACAGGCACTGACCGCGGCCGTCTTGATGGCGGGAAACTCGTGGTCGACGTGAGTGCCGGCGAACGGACCTCTCTGGAGGTCACGTTTGACCGCCCGTACGGCGGTCCGGTTGAACTGGAATCCGGCCCGGATGCCCCCGGGGAGCAGAAGCCATGAGAATTACCGATGCGAGCCGTTTTCCGTGGCCAGTGCTGCAGGAAGGGACGGACGACTATGCGGCCGGAAGCTTCACGTTCGTCCCCGAGATCGCCGAAAATCCGGAGAAGGCGACGCTGCTTCTTCGATACTCGCTTGAGCTTGACGAGCCCGGCATCAGGAAGCTTGTTGATGATGGCGATGCGGCCGCGGGCATATACGTGACCTGTCAGGAAACCTATTTCTCCGAACTCATGGAGCTGTCACTTGCGGATGCCGTCCTTGAGTTTCCGGCCGGCGCGCTGAGCGGCCGGGTGGTTCTGAGGCCAATGGTCTGGACACGCCGGCCGGTCAGTGATTTCCCGGCCGAAAATTGCCATCCCGAGTTCGGTGATGGTCCTCTCTCCTTTCCGGCCGGCGCCGTGATCGCGTTTGGCCCGGAGGAGATAATCAGCGCCGGCCGGGAGAAACTCCGGGAAATGGAAACGATCTTCTCGATCGCCCGTGCGGAAGAACTCGAGGCGGGAACGTTTGCACTCGACCTCGAGTCCGACCGGATCACGGTTCTGGTCGCGGACGACATTTACGAATCCGTGAACCAGCTTCGTGACGCCACGTTCGGCCCGGCAATCACGCTGAACAGCGTGTTCCTGCCGGCTGTCATGCAGACAATCTCGAGCATGCGGGACGGTGGTGGAGTTTACGAAGGAAAGCGCTGGCATCACATCTTTTCCGCCAAGTGCGAGCACCTCGGGATCGACGTCATGAATGATGAACCATGGCCGTCAGCACAGAAACTTCTCGAGGCACCGTACCGCCAGATTCACAACTGTCCGGAATTCAGGGAGTAACAACCATGCCGCGCCTGCTGTGCCTTTCCGAAAATGTCACCGACGACCTTCGGGCAAACATTTCAGACAACATGCCCCGGTACCTTGAAGGCGATTTTGCGGACCTGTCCCGTCAACCCGGCTGGGAGATCCGGCTCGATACCGAGGTCGATCTCTCACCGCTTGCAGACCTGGACCCTTCCGGCAAACCGGAGGCCGAGATTGGCAACTCGCGTCTCGTCTGGCGCGCCCTCGGGGCGCTTCGCCCGAGCATCGCCTGCGACGAGAGGATATGGGCACGTCTGACCCACATCGAGTGCCTCGAATTTACGCGCGCGCGCTGGCTCGCCGGAGAGAAACCGGAAGAGCATAATAACCTGGTGAGAACCCATTTTTTCGCCAGGACGATGACCCGCCGGCGCGACGACAATGCAATTTCACGGCTCTGGTGGAACGCCTGGATTGCTGAGCGCGTAAGACCGGGAACCAATCTGGAAGCGCTTGAGATGCTGCTCTCGAGGGCCGACATCCGCTCAAACATTGTCGAACGCAGCAGGACTGCCAGCCGCCGGGCACTGGCTGACGGCATTCTTCGCGCGATGGAAAGGGATGAATGGGTTACCGGATCAGAAATCAATTTCCGGAAGTTCATGATATCCGTGAACCGTGAGGGCGGTGGCCTGCTGTTCGAATGCCTGCCCGCCGACGCTGTCGACGGGTTCATGGACCGGTGCGTCCGGCAGGCCCAGTCACCAGACTGACGCAGCCAGCTGTCCGTTTCCGACCCGGAATGTCATGCCAGCTGCTGCCGGCACCGGATACGAAAGGCGAGCCAACGGTCTCTCAGCGCCACGTCCAGTATCCGGTCAGTGCCGGGCCCGGCCCGGTTTCCGGCTATCGACCCGTAATGTGAATCGGTGATTTCAGGGTGCAGTACGACTGTCAGATGCTCGGGGTCGATGCCAACGAGATCGAGATCGTACAGCGTATGGATATCGGAGCGGAGCAGGATGCCATTCGACGGCACGTTGTCACTCTCTGTTCGGTAGGGCGAAACGTGCGCTGCTTCAAGAGCGGCAGTTACGGCGCAGCCGGTCACCGCAAAACGTCCTCCGAACCGCCGTATCAGCTGCCTGCGGAACCGGGCCTGCCCGCGACGTGCGGCAATCTCGCGCAGGACCCGGTCGCGGACAGCATTACCCCGGCCGGTCTCTCCACCATCGGCACCATTGGCCGCGCCGGTATCCGGCAGGTCACTTCCGGGATCCGGAACCTCATACGACATGTGACGGCTGAACCGCAGCAGTTCCTGCACCCTCTGGCCGTTATCGACCCTGCTCCAGTCAATTGCGGACGGATCAATTTCCTCTATCGCCAGCTGGTCATTCGGACGCAGCGCCGAGGCTTTGACCGAACGCGCCGTTATTCCCCTGCCCAGTGGGACAAACGTACCCCGGTATCCGGCATCAAAGAGTGTTACGTCAGCTTCGTCAGTAACCGGCTCCGCAAACTCATGCCTGCAGCTCTTACAACGCCACCTGGGGGTCCGGGTTTCGCGGGGATTGATCTTCGTCTTCCCGCATTCCGGACAACGGCGACGTGGTTTCCGTCCTTCCCGGCTGACAATAGTCTCGACGATGGCAGCACCCAGCGCATCCTTCCGGTCCCTGAGAATCACGAAATCGCCTTCCTGCAGGTTGCGGCAGTTCGGCACGCTGCTGTCATACCGGTAAAGCGCCGTCAGATCGTCATCGTAGCCCGTATTTCCGCCGTACTGTGTCGGCCCATCGATGGTTAGCAGTGCCCAGCTTCTCGACATTTTGTATTCCTCGCAGAATTCTGTGTTAGTGCTGGAGTCGCATGCGGCATCATGTCACCGTAACCAATGCACCAGCAATCACATGGAAAGCGGCCATGGCCACGTGGATACGATCTCCCGCAAGACACCCGCCTCCCCAGGTACTGACTCCAGGAGCTGCCGCTGACATCCATGGCCACCCGGGCGGGGGAAGCGGCCCCCGGGTCTTCATCCGGATTGATGCCAGTCAGGCGCCAGACTTGATTAGAAAAAAACTTGTCCGGAATGATCCCCGGGCGCTGGCCGCGGGCATTGTAACGGGCCTGCTCCGGTACAACGATGCGGTATTCCGGAGCCCTGTTCGTAGGGCGTCTTACAGCCGGATCCGTCGCAAGGTCCGGTACCTTTACGCCGAGATCGAGTTCCTGGACAGACGGGACTACATCCAGGTTGCGAGGCGTCAGCTGCTTCATTTCCCCAAAATCGGATACCACGCATTGCTCCTACCCATATGTCGAACCTCAAGCTCCCGGACATTCATGAAAGTCGATCTGTTCTGATCCGAAGCGATGAGACGAATGGCAACGGAACCTGAGTGATCAGCGCCTCTTTCGCCTTTCAAGGAATGGTGACACGATCCGCATGATCTGGTCGAACAGCGGCACCGCCCTGCTCTTTGCCGCCAGAGCTTCAACGGCGGAAACCATATCCTGTTTCGAAACCGCAATGGTCGCATCCCGAAAGGTGACGTTCACCCCACGCTTCCGGAGAACTTCGCGCACCAGTGCCGCCCGCAGAGACCGGATTTTTCTGTCTGTTTCCGACAGGCGTGAAGACGTGAACAGCACTCTCAGATTATCCCGGTGGTCTCAGGTTTTCATTCTTGAAAAAATAGCCCTCGACCCTTCGCACGCCGAGGAAAAATTCGGTATCAGCTTCAGTTTCCGGGAAAATGTCGACGAAGAAACGGCATGGCGGGTTCTGTCCATCGCTCCATCTCAGAACCCTGTTTCCGTAGCGTACGAGGTAACGTCTGCTAAGCAGACGGCTCCTTCCGATATCCCCAATTCCGGGAATGCCGAGATAGATGCGGTCTTCGCTTTTCGGCCAGAGGGCATCAAACTGGTAACCATCACCTCGGATCACCACGCGATAAAGGTACTCGATCGGGGCTTCTTTCCCGGGCGCCAGACATCGCGGATAGACTGTTCCCTTACCCTGCCCTTCGCCCCTCAGTGTACGGAGCGTACCTGCCAGCCGGTCATTTCTTAGCTTCTGGTCTGCGAGCTGTGATTGCAGTCCGCCAGCCATGGCGCGAAGTTCTGCAAGTTCCTGCTTGAGACGGGCGATCTGCCTTACCAGCTCGGCGCGATCCTTTACGCTGCCGTCAATTGCCAGACCATACTGTTCCAGGGCCTCAGACACGATCCTCGGCGTCAGCGGCCCATCCGGCAGCAGGTACTTCCTGATTACGGAAGCCAGGTCACGGTACTGCTGCTTCAGGTCCTCCAGTTCCCGTTCCAGATCACTCTTGCCTCGACGGAGTGCAAGAACCGTATCTTCCAGTCTGGCAATCTCGCCTCTGGCATCAGCCAGCGCTTCTTCCTGTTCGGCAATCCGCTTGTCCCTGACGTTAACCTCGGTCACGGACTCCCGCTCCGCATAGTGCGTGTAGACAATAAGAGTAATAATGAAGAGGAGCAGGATCTCGGTAATGCTTATCCCGAATAGCTCGATCGCCCTAAGCTTCTGAATGCCAAAGCGTCTGTTCATTCTTTCGGAAATTCTTTGCGGATCAGATCAACAGTCTCGGAAAGAAGCGCATCCGTTTTCTGACCCAGTGCATCAGTACTGGTTTTCACGTTCTCGAGGGAAGTGTTTACCCCACGAATGGTCGCCTCCACCCGATTGACGCTATCGGTCAGGCTGCCCACCCTTCCGTCTACTGCCGCTTTCGCCCCGTCGCGAATACTGTTGACCGCCTCATCAAGCTTTGAAACCGCGACGGCTACATTTTCAAGGGATGCCCTGGCCTCCTCTGCCGCGGCCGAAATCGCGCCAACCCGGCCAAGATTGTCCGCGATGGACTTCACGGCTGACCCGGATGCCGAGAGCTGGGAGCCGAGCTGGTCAGTCTGCTGTTCGAGCTTCTTCGCTGACGCCGCGACCCCGTTCACCGCCGTCGAAAACTGGCCAATCTCCGCAATAGCCGGCGCTACTGCGGCATCGATTTTTTTCTGCAGGTGATCAGACGGCAGCGAGAGGCCCGTAATTTTCCCTGACAGGACCTCGCTCGCGGCATCAATTTTCCCGATTGCCGCGGAGAGCTCGCGGCCGATCGCGCTCATGGTCGAGCCGAGGCTCTCACTGAGCTGCTCACCCGCAAGTTCCTGATTTGCCTGTATGTCCTGCAGCATCCTGACCCGGAACTCGTTCATCGCCGTAGACTGTCCCTGTATCTCCATCCTCAGGTTATCGGTCATGCTGCTGAGCACTTCGCCAAACTTCTCCTCCTGACTGGTGATGTGCTGCAGTGACGCCTCCCGGTGCCGCCGCACCTCGTCCAGAGTGCTGGACAGTTCGTCATGCAGCTGGGCGGTAATGATGGCGACTGACTCCCGCAACTCCTCGTCCGGGCTCTCGGAAATCTGGCTGAAGTGCGTAACCCAGATCCGGGTCGCCATGCCAAAGACGGTGGTAACAAGTGCGATCCCCAGTTTGGCAATAACATCCCTGCTGCCAAGCGTATCGCCATCAGCAGAAAACGGGCCGACAAGAAACAGGAGCGCAACGAAAGTAAAGAGAAATCCCATGTAGTAAATGCTGTCGGCGAAGGTGTCTTTCTCGATCGGACGCTTTGCAACCTGCCAGCCGACTGCGAGATACAGCATCATTGAAAGAACGGGCAGGTACCAGATGTGTGGAAACGCCGCAATACATCCGACGCCAATCAGCAGGCATAGCAGAAACCGCAGTCTCAGGCTGCGCGCCACCTCACCCGGAGATCTTGATGGTCGGGGAGCTCTCTCAGGTTTGCCATCATCAGGGTGCAACGGCTCGACGCGCTCTGGGTCTTCCGGCGTTTCTGCCGCGTCACCGCCGGACACTGCTTCCAGCGCTTCATGTTCCCGAGGTCCACCGGCAATTGCGGCATCGGATTCTTTCTCTTCGGCAGAGAAAAGATCCGGAGCCCCGTTGCCGGCAATTTCTGCAGGCGGATCAGCCAGTTCTGGCTCGTCATTTTTTTCTTCCGGAGCCATTGAGGATCCGCCCTCAACATCCCCTGTCGCGATCGTCTCCGTTTCTTCCGTCCCTTGGTCCTTCGCCAAGTCATCGCTGGAAACGGAGTTTTCCGCATCTTCAGGCTGATCATCCGTCTCACTTCCCGATTCAGGCTCAACGTCCTCGTTTGCCTGCGGCGCGTCCGCGGTCGTCTGATCCGGCTCCGATGCAGAAACCGGATCGTCTGCTTCAGATGTGTTACGGGGTTGCCTGCTTCTGCTCTTTCTTCTGCGTCGGCTCATTCCAGAATCTCACGAAGTACAAAGTTCACGAAAGGGCCGCTCTCCAGAATGGACGACACGCCTTTCGCTCCCGCTTTTCTGAAATTTTGCGACCAGTGCTTCAGGTTTCGGTCAATCTCGCGCTGCTGTTTTGGCGATGCTGACTGAAGACGATAGATCATGATTACGGAGAACCCGTTGAGATCAAGTTCGCCCGAGTACGCTTCCGGGGAGCGGTCCTCGGCAAAATCGGAGATGATGATCAGTGTCTTCGGGCCTCTGCTCTGCGCTCGCGACATTCGCTGGGCAAGATCAATCGATCCGCTGATGTCCGTCAGCTGTCGTGGGGCCTGGTTCAGGATAAGGATCTTGCAGTTGTCGAGATGGCGCGCGAGTTCGTCCCTGTCATGAAGGAGTCGCGTTCCGTCTTCCGCCGCAGCCCTGTTGCGTTTGAACAGACTTGACCTGAATACACCTTCGCAGAGCGCCGGTGACGTGAGCCCGGCCTCTCCGATTGGAAGAAAGTGAAAACTGAACGGTGAAGGCCACTTGCCTACCAGCTCGAGAAGGATCTCGTTAACCTGGCTTAGCGTCGAATCCATCACATTCATCGTCGACGGGTGAAAATATGATGCCGACAGGTCGACGAGCACGTAAGCCCCCCCGTTCAGTGCCACATCTCCGGCGGCATCAACCCGTGACGGGATCAGCACTGCCAGAAGAAGTGCCAGAGCAGGCATGCGGCGTGGTCGCGAAAGATTCATGATGACGCCGCTGACCTGTTCCAGATGCGGCGCCACAGAGTGGCCATACGATCCAGCAGCCACGGCAACCCTGCAAGGCTCGGAAAAGCGAGAACCCGAATGGCTGTCAGGATCAACTGCAGTGCCGGAATCAACGCCCAGACTGCAACGGCGAGGGCAAACGCAACGACCATCAGAGCAGAGATCCAGAAACTCTTTGTGGCAATCCAGACAGAGTAAAGTACCGGCCGCAATGACGGGCCTATCCAGGCCGCCGCCCCGATAGCTGCCAGCATCAGACTGAATGCAACCCAGTTCGGTTTCTGCTGAACATAGAGGGCAAGGATTGCGGAAAACGAGACTACGGCTGCAAGGATAACCCTGGACGCCCATATTACCGCGCCAGATGCCGGGCCATGATGCACATCATGGCCCCGAATGGGCTCGGCATCACTGCCATCTCCGGAAACGGCAACCCGTTCGACAAGATCCAGCTTTTTGCCCAGCGAATAACCGGCTGCCACCACGACTGCCAGCTCCACGAAC
Source organism: Rhodospirillales bacterium (assembly GCA_017644185.1). GTDB lineage: Bacteria > Pseudomonadota > Alphaproteobacteria > Rhodospirillales > Casp-alpha2 > UBA4479. The sequence continues at coordinate 61,112 of JAEPMA010000001.1, read as the reverse complement.
GAAAGCAGGGACAGAAACGGGCCCGGGAAACCGAGAACGGCAGGAATATTCAGAAGTAACGGAAGCTGCACGGAAATGAAGAGCACCGCCACTCCCAAAAAGAGCGCAAATTTGAAGATATGAAAGTAGTACAGCTTCCGCGCTTCGTGCTCCTCGATCTCCACATACAGTTTCCGGGCCCGGTCATCTGCCGCCTCAATCGTGGCATGCAGGGTACCCAGCGCATTTCCGGCCTCGTCAGCGAGGCGCGGCCGCTCTACTCCCTCCTGTCCTTCAACGAATTCGGCATAGGCCCGGAGCCGTTTGACGACTTCCGGAAGGCCCTCCCGGATCCTGTCCGTGTTTTCGAGATACCGTTCGGAGACCCGGAAATATTCCTCCATACCCTCGCGGTAAGCATGATGATCCCCGGACTCCTTGAAAAGAAAAATGCCATTCACGAACTGGTGGCCTGTCAGCGCCAGCGAAACCACGATGACGAAACCAAGCGGCGACATCCACGCCTTTTCCAGCAGCTCAAATCCGGACATCAGGTTCGTCTGGTCGATGTTTACTCCGTAGAACTGAAGGCCAAGAAGGAAATAGAAATACATCTCGATCAGCGCCAGACACCCGAGCGAAATGACAAGAATCCATGTAACCGCGGGCCCCATGCTGCCAATCCTGGAGACGCCATGTGCTTTCATGAAGAGCCCCACACCGATCGAAACTTCCATCACGGAAAACAGGAGTGAGATTCCCATCGCATAGCTCACGTGAGGATAAATGATGAACTCGTCCGTAAATTCGCCAAAAAAGCGGGAAAGCAGCCACGTGTTCAGGACAAGGAGGGCAACCAGAATTGGCAATGAGACGACCATGTAAGTAATGCCACTCCGGCGCATGGCATACAGGTTTTCTTCAACCTCAAAATCCGGAACAACAACATCCTGCAGGTCCAGATCGACGCCGGCGAGATCATCAGCCGTCTGGGTCAGTTCCGTTATGTCTTTTGACAGCGTAAGGGCGGCCGTCTCGGCATTGTCCCTGATCCCCGAGACCTGGGCCGCCAGCTCCCGAAGTCTCTGGGAAAAAAGCCTCTCCTGGTGCGTGAGAAAGAACCGGAACCTGTTTGCATCCAGGTATTCCCGCATCGGGCCCGCGATCGTTCCGCCTCTGCCGGCGCCCATATCGCGTAGCGTAGCGGCCAGCTAGCCTATGTGCCGGCAAGCCTCGTGTATGCTGTTGCTGAGCGCTTTGAACAGGACCGAGAATGGCAGAGATATGACAAACCAGCAGACAAGCACCACCAGCGAGGTAATGGCCAGCTGGATTGCCGCATCCTGAACGGGACCGCCGATCCCCATTCTACCTAGAAGTCTGGAGAGCAGTTCTCCAAACACCCACGAAACAAAACTTTCCAGACTGCTTTCCAACTCTCCCACCCCCTTGAGAATTTAGGAAACCGTTTTCTTATTATGATGGAATTTCCCTTACGAGAAAATCCTTTTCCCATACTATTTCAGGTATTTAAACAGACAGCTCGTCTGTTCTGTCATCGACCGAAACGGTGGCGCCAGCAGGACTCGCAAGTACGGTCAGGGAGACAAGTAGCATGGCATCGTCATTAAGCATGTCGCAGTTCCCAGGCGCTGAAATCCCCTACCTTGAGCAGCCTGGGTGGATCATCTTTCAGCGGATCCAGTCGACATGCGTAAGCGCGTGCCCAGCCAAGCCATTCATTTGCCGCCCCACGATGTTCCGCATCAAGCTCGCCAATGCGAGCCTCAACCGAAGCAACCAGTTCCAGGATTTCAAGGTGCCTTTGGCGCCGGGCACATAATTCAAAGAGCGCTTCGACGCGCTTCCTCTCAAGTCCGTCTAGAACCTGTTGCTCATCCCGAAGCCGCGCCTCCTCCGCCCAAGCCAGTCGCCGCCTTTCATCATCTGCACGGCGCTCCTTTATCGCCACGGCCCAGATCCTGAACGCTTCGAGAACTTTTCCGATCAGATCCTCGACACGTTGTTTCTTTCCGTCACCAAAAGTCCGCCTCAAACCGGAGTAAAGGTGTTCTCCCTCATTGAGGACTATCCGAAGCCTTCCACTTGGCGAGTAATCCCACTCCGGGATACGCGGCCGGAAAATTCGGCAAATGTCATCCCGGTTATGGACCCGATCGCCGTATTCCAGCTCCCAGTCCCGCAGCTCAGCCTCTTCGGTTCGGGTCAGAATGTGCGGAAATCGATCCAGCTCTTCGAAGACCTTCAGTCGTACTGTTTCATGATCTACAATGAACGTCGCGCCATCTTCATGCTCGACGAGCTGATAACCCGCGCCAACCGCCAGCGACACGACGTTTCCTAATAATCCAGAAATACGTTCGATGCTTCCCCGGCCAACCGATACGCTGAAGCAATGTCTGCCCGTTGCTGATAAAAGACCGCTCTCCGAAGCTTTTGCCTTTTCGAGTCTGCTGATGGTTCGTGCAATAAACGGATGATGCTCTGCTTCATCTCCGGTTGAGCGTGGAAATGCAGAGGATTGCCCGTTTGACGTGGTGGCCGGGTTCATTGCCTCTCGCACCGGCTCTGGTAGATTTCGCGTGGGACTGCCGTGGAAAATGACTTGGTTCAGAGTTGGGTCGTCAATCTTCCGGAAATGAGCTTTTCTGGGGTTCCCGCCGGCGGCAACTTTCGCCCAGTATCCACGTCCGGGACGCGGGATTCTGTGTCTATCGCAGATTTTTCCGAGAGCCACATCAGATATGCCGAGATCATGTGCAACTTTGGTCATAGGCCGTGACCAGATCTCGTTGAACAGCTCTTCACGGGTCATTTCCGTGGTCATCTGCACCTCCTGTTTTCTCTCTAACCAGCACAAGTAATGTTAAGAGCGTACTTGAGAAGGAGGTGAAAACCGGCGCCTTAATCTTACGCTGTTGCCGATTGTAAATATTTCAGGTCTATACAACACTGCGCCACTCAGGCAGGCGGAATCGGCCTGGCTCCGAGAACTTGCGACTACTTCCGAATACTTCGAATGTTCCCGTTTGGTTTCTTGAAGTCGCATAACGTATCATATGGCTCAGTTGAACTGCCCAATATCTTGGCTATTCCCTGAAGCAAGACGCCCGCATATGAAACTCTTCGAACCTAAAAACCATGTGGCACTCTGCCATAGGTAAAGGGCAACAAAATTATACAATGCCCTCAAAACAGCATTGAACTGGGCAGCTCTCATCACTTCTATAGGATAAAGTTCGCGACCGCATCGTCTTCGGTGATGTCAGTATACGCGTAACCCAACTCATCCATGCGGGCGTACAGGGCTTTGAAACTGCCGACATCCGTCGACTCTATGCCGATTAAAATGTGCCCGAAATTGCGCGCCGACTTCTTCAAGTATTCGAAGCGCGCGATATCGTCATCGGGACCGAGAACATTCAGGAAGTCCTTGAGGGCACCAGGGCGTTGGGGCAAACGGAGGATCAGGTATTTCTTTAGACCAGCTACGCGCAGTGCCCGCCCTTTCACCTCCGGCAGTCTCTCGAAATCGAAGTTACCTCCTGACGTAACGCAGACGACGTTCTTGCCTGCCAACCGTTCTGGTGCGAGTGTCCGCAAAGCATGGATTGCCAACGCGCCGGCCGGTTCAAGGACGATTTCCAGTTGACGCGCGAACAAAGCCGTGGGGTTTGTGTCCACGGGCAAGGGCTTTGCGGAGAAATATTGAAGACATCGCGGATCTTGTAACTTCGGACAGGCGTCAAGTCCTCCCGCTTCAAGAATATTCTCGCGACAAAACGCTCGGATAGGAAAACGTTTGCTGCAGGGGCGTGGGCGAAATGACCTCCTCTAGCGAAGTAAGCGCTTCCTTGGCTGATGCCAGGATGGGATGTTCAGATTTAGTTCTATTGTCCATCTTGTTACTCTCCGTAAAATGTCCAGCTCCTCATCTTAATAATCGACAGCACTCCATCAGTACTAAGGTTTAACGTCGATCTCCAATCTTGGCGGGAATTGCGATAATGCCGATACAGTTATCATCACGCCAAATTCTTGCCGGAACGAAAAAAGCGTTGTGGCTTACCCTAACGTTCAATAAAATGGAATGCGTTTCATTTTATTGAACGTTGTTGCCAAGTTAACATGGCACTTGCATTGCGTTGAGCAGAAGAGGCCCTTGGGATTGGATCCAGTCAACCTGGAAGAGCGTTCAAATGAAGGGGTTATAGATGTTTCAAACTGCGCTGCGCGTTGCGTCCCATGGACTATGTGCACGTACCGACGTACATGACCCGAGAACGCATGCTTATACACACTTCACGATATTCTGCCATATCTGAGGAGGTTCTGGTGAACATCCAAACGTCCAAAAACGATGCCGAGCGGGCATTGCCGAGCCACCTCTCTAAAACGCATGGAACTAATCGATGAGTTCAAAATTATTCTCGCCGTTCACAATGCGGTCATTGACGCTTCCCAACCGGATCATGGTGTCCCCGATGGGCCAATCGTCTGCCGTGGATGGCTGTGCGACCGACTGGCACATCATGCACCTTGGCCATCTGGCGATTTCCGGCGCAGGTTCGGTTGTTGTTGAAGCAACGGCCGTCAATCCCAACGGACGCAATACGGCTCTTGATCTGGGGTTGTGGAGCGATCATCAGGCAGAAGCCCTTGATCGGGTTCTCAAGTTCTGCCGCGAACATTCTGATGCCAAGCTTGGTCTTCAGCTATGGCATGTCGGCCGCAAAGGGTCGGTCTTGCCCGGCTGGGAGCGGTTCCGCCCGATCTCAATCGAAGAAGGCGGATGGGAAGTTTTTGGCGCCTCCGAGCTTCCGCACCCGCAACGGAATCAGAAAGTTACGGCGTTGGATGATGAAGGCATCGAGAAAACCATCGGAGATTTTGTCTCCGCCGCCAAACGCGCGAACCAGCTCGGCCTCGATTTCCTCGAGATTCACGGAGCACATGGGTATCTGATTCACAACTTCCTCTCGCCGCTCACCAACGTGCGCACGGACAAATATGGTGGAAGCCTTGAGAACCGCATGAGGTTCCTGCTGGAAATCTATGATGGCGTCAGGGCGATCTGGCCTGACGAGAAACCGCTGGGCGTGCGCCTTTCCGCAACGGACTGGGTTGAAGGAGGCTGGTCCGTTGAAGATAGCGTCGCCACCTCTAAGGAACTCAAAAGCCGCGGCTGTGATTATGTTACGGCCTCAAGCGGCGGCTCGGTTCCGGAACAGGACATCGAAATCGGTCCGAATTATCAGGTGCCTTTCGCGGAAAGCATTCGTCGTGAGGCCGGAATTCCAACCGTTGCCGTCGGCCTGATTACCGAATTTCAGCAAGCGGAAGATATTCTGCAGAATGAGCAGGCAGATATCATCGCTCTCGCGCGCGGCATGATCTTCAATCCTCGCTGGCCGTGGCATGCCGCCATCGAATTTGGTGAAGAACCAGCATTCCCGGTCCAGTACGAACGTGCACACCCGAAGATGCGCAAACATGATTTTCTGAAGTCCAAACGCGAAGTATAACGCGCACCCTCACGCTGCGCCGGGAAAAGGATTGCCTTTTCCCGGCGTTTTTTTGTCCGCACCCAATTATCGCAACCGGTCTTTTTGCCCCTCTCTGTGTCAGAACGGATCTATCGGCAGGTTTGCCGCTAACCGTCCCGTTCGCTTTCCCAAAAAAAAAGGCAGTGGATGATGTCATCCACTGCCCAGGATTGGCGGCTAGGGAGTAACCGCGACAGAAACCGCTCCAGAAAGAAGCGTTCTATTTTCCTTTGAAGTCCGGCTTTCTTTTTTCAAAGAAAGCGTTGATCCCTTCCCGGCGATCCGCGGTGCCGTAAACGGTGGCAACAATGAACGACTCGTAGTCCAGCGATGATACAAGATCCATCTGCAGACCCGTATAAACCGTGTGTTTAATGAATGCGTGGCTGAGAGGCGCCCTCGTTGCATAGTGCTCAACCATCGCCCTTGCCTTCTCAAGCGCCTGGCCGTCAGGAACCACCTTGTTGATCAAGCCGATACGATGCGCTTCTTCCGCCTCGATCGGATCGGCGTCGAACATGATCTCCAGCGCCTTCGCTGGGCCGACGATCCGCGCCAAACGCTGCGTGCCACCAGCCCCCGCCACTGTTCCAATTCGCGCGCTGGTGATTGCATAGGTCGATCCCTGGGCACCGACGCGGATATCGCATGCCATTGCGAACTCACATCCGCCCGTCATGCAGAACCCTTCGATGGCGGCAATAACGGGCTTGTTGTGCTCTTCAAATGTGCGGCACAGCTGATGCCATCGTTTCACATAGGCGAGCGTGTCGGCGGGAGTTTCCAAAGCCTGCGCGTCATTCAGATCAGCGCCGGCGGAGAAGAATTTCATCCCCCCCGTGATGATGATCCCACTGACATTCGGATCACGATCCGCTTCAGCCGCGGCCGCCATCATCTCACCCATGACGACCGTACTGATCGCGTTTCTCTTGTCGGCCCTGTTGAACGTGATGATGTAGGCGTGATCTATAATTTCAGTCTTGATTGTTTCAAATGTCATTGTCTGCATCCTGATATTATCGGTGTGCTGTATAATCATGCTCGGATCGATGAAGTCCGCCGAGCCTTCGGCCGTTATCCCTGGTGAAGATCCAGTGTCCTGGTCGCGATATGCGGCAAGTCGCCGCCCGAAGCATTCCGCCAGGCTCTTGCTTCCCGCCACTTGCGTTCGACGTCGTATTCCCGAGCAAACGCAAATCCACCGTGCGTGGAGAATGTTGTATCTGCAGAATCCCAGGCGGCCTGCACGGCCATGCAGCGCGCCATGACGGCTTCATCCAGAGCGCCTGATCCGGCTTCGTAGTGTGCAATCGCCATTCGGAGCAACATGCCTGCGCCTTGCGATTCGATGTATGTACGCGCGAGGGGGAACTGAATGCCCTGGTACTTGCCGATCGGATTGCCGAAAACGACACGTTCGTTGGCATAGTCCGTTCCCTTCTTGGAAAAGAACTCGCAATCTCCGACCGCAGCAGCGCCCATCAGAATGCACTCGACTGTCCGGTAGGTATCCAGATAAACCAGTCCCTGACCGGCCTCGCCGACCAGGCACTCTTCGCCGATTTGCAAATCGTTGAATGCGACTTCCGCGCCACGGTTGTTGTTCATCGCCTTGATCGGAGAAATGTCCAAGCCGGAGCCTTCAACTGCTGCCAAATCAATAGCGAACAGAGAGACATCATCCGCCCCCTTGCCGGCTTTAGCCCCGAGAAGAACGAGGTTTGTATCTTCTGCGAAGTACACCCAGCGTTTGCGGCCGTTGATCACGTAACCGTCTGCCTTTTTCTCGGCGACCGTTTCCCAGGATGAAGCGTCATCACCGGTGCCGGGCTCACTAAAGGCAGCGCTCTGGAGTCTCAACTCGCCGCTGGCAAGGCGAGGCAGCAGAGATGCCTTTTGGGCATCACCGGCGTGCCGGACAAGAACTTCGACCAGGGCATTCTGGGCAACAAAAGTAGCTGCGTTGCTTCCGCATGCATGGACACCCTTGGCAATCTCGGCAACGCCGCCAATAGGCAGCCCGATGCCTTCATGCTCTTCCGGAATACTCGGCGACATAAAGCCGGCCTCTTCCAGAGTTGCGACAAATTTCTCGGGATATCGCTCTTTGTCGGCACTATCTTCCAGGCCGCGCCAGTAAGACGACGGGAACTCGGAACAAATTGCATCTATGGACTGCCGGATATCGGCATATTCACTGTCATCGATCGCCATCAAAAGGTTCGGCTCGTTCATTTCTCTTTTCCTCGGAAACAATCAGTAGGAGCGCGGCAACCCAAGAATGCGCTGCCCGATAAAGTTCAGGATCATGTTCGGTGATACCGGAGAGTTCCGGGACATCCGCGTATCCCGCCATTTCCGCTCAACGTCAGCTTCGGCATCGAGCGCATCATCTCCAAAAGCCGTGAAACAAAGATCAGAGCATGTCCAAACCGCTTCACCGGAGAGGTACTTGCCCATGTTTGCTTCGGCACCGCAGCTTAACCCGGCATCGAACATGGCCGTGGCCCTGCGAACCATCAGATCCGCGGCTTGATATTGGGCATAGGCCTGAGCGATTGCGAAGTCCAACGACTGTCCGCCGGCGCTGTATCTGCCGGACGCGGGGCGTTTCTTGGCGTAATCGATGACTTTCTTCAGGAAGTACCAGGCATTGCCGATCGCCTCTGTCGAAACAAGGCAGCGTTCGGCATTCATACCGTCGAGGATATAACGGAACCCCTTCCCTTCCTGGCCAATCAGGCTGTCGCCCGGGATCCAGACATTGTCGAAAAAGATTTCCGTCGTATTGTGGTTCACCATCGCGTCGATCGGACGGATTTCCATGCCGTTCTTCTTGGCTTCCCGCATATCAACGAGAAAGCAGGAAACACCATCGACACGCTTTTCGACCTGATCGGCCGGCGTCGTGCGGGCGAGAAGCAACATCACATCCGAATGCGCAGCTCTGGAAATCCAGACCTTCTGGCCGTTGACGACGTAACCGCCGTCGTCGCTTTTTTCTGCCTTGGTCTTCAACTGCGTGGTGTCAGATCCGGTCGTGGGCTCAGTCACACCAAACGCTTGCAGGCGCAATTCGCCGCGAGCGATTTTGGGCAGGAATTTTTCCTTTTGTTCATCACTTCCGTGGCGAAGAACGGTGCCCATCGTATACATTTGCGCATGGCAAGCTCCGGCAGCGCCGCCATTGTGGTGCACCGCTTCAAGGATTACAGCGCCGGCCCGAAGCGGCAAACCCCACCCCCCGTACTCCTTGGGAATAAGGGCCGACAAATATCCGGCGTCGGTCAACGCCTTCACGAACTCCGTCGGATAGCTGCCAGATGGCGGCTGATCTTCGATATCGCGCCAATACTTGGTCGGGAATTCCTTGCAGAGGTCCGCAACACCCTTTCGTAAATCCGGGTAGTCGTCGCCAATGTCAAACTTGATCGTATCTTCGCTCATTTAATTACTCGGCAGCTTCAGTTTTGTTGGCAACAAACACGAACCCCTTGGGCGCACCCGCTTCAGCAAATGCACCATGCAGCGGCTCTTCCGGGAGGTTCTTTTCAATAATCTTCCGCACGGGTATCAGTTTCTCGAGATCAATACCTGTTCGAATTCCGGCCGACTCGAACATGAACACCAGGTCCTCCATGACAATGTTGCCGGTTGCCGTCGGCGCATACGGGCAGCCTCCGAGCCCGGCGAGCGACGCGTCAAACATTACACATCCGGCCTCATACGCCGCGAACGCGTTCGCAATCCCCAATCCTCTGGTATCATGAAAATGTCCAAGTACGTCGACGTCAGACCCGAATTCAGCAATCAGCTCACCAAAAAGCTTTTTGACTTGAACAGGATTCGCGTACCCGACGGTATCGCCAACCGTCAGCATTTCAGAGCCGGCGGAAACGTATTTCTCAGCCAACCGCATCACAGATGCTGGATCTATTGCTCCTTCGATGGAGCAGCCAAACGCCGTCGAAAGGCCGGACGTTAGTTTAAATCTTTTTTCGGTTGGCAAGCTATTGCGGAATTCGACAATTTTCCTGAACTCATTCAGTAACTCGTCAGACGTCCGGCGCACATTTGCCGCGTTGTGGCTTTCGCTCACCGAGGTGATAAATCCAATCTCATCAGCACCGATACTCGCGGCGATTTCCGCACCCATCAAATTCGGCACAAGAACAGAAACCCAAAGGCCTTCGATTTCGCCCGCTGCACGAGCGACCTGTTCTGCATCCTTGAATTGTGGCAGCCGATTCGGCGGCACAAACGAGCACGCCTGGATCGACCCCACACCAGCTGCCACCTCTTCTCTCATCCAACGGATTTTCTCGTCTGTGGGAAAAAATATATCGACAATCTGAAGGCCATCGCGAAGGCCGACTTCACGGCAGATCACATCTGTATGCGGGTTCATCGTCATGACTTTACCGTCCCTTAAATTCAGCTTTACGTTTTTCGTTGAAAGCACGAACACCCTCTAAACGGTCTTCCGTTCCGACAAGATTGTTGTACGCTTCGATCTCGAAAGCGAAGCCGTTGAAAAGGTCAACCTGCGTTGAGACATTCATCGATTTCTTCGCCTGACAAATCGACAGAGGCGCGTTGCTGCAGATTTTGCGCGCCACTTCTATCGTTTCATCCATCAAGGTGTCGTCATTGCATACCTTGTTTACCATGCCCCATTCATAGGCCTCGTCCGCAGTGAATGGCTCTGCGCTCAGGATGATCTGCTTCGCCCGCCGCACGCCAACCGCACGCGGCAAATGCAGTGTCCCCATACCACCAGGCATAATCCCCAACTTTACTTCGGTCAGCGCAAACTTCGCCCGCTTTGCCGCAAAAATGAAATCGCATGTCAGGGCCGTCTCCGCCCCCCCGCCATACGCTGCACCGTTGACAGCTGCAATCACAGGGACAGGGCATTGCATCAGCGATTGGCGCGCCCGTTCAAAAAGACTGTGCTGACGATGCCAGTCTTCGTCCGTCATGTTATTTCGTTCTTTAAGATCACCGCCTGCGCTGAAAATGCGATCGCCGGCGCCCGTGAGAACAACGCACCTGATGCCTTGCTGGTCGATATAAAGCTCGGTCCACAGGTCGAGGAAATCACGCCCCATTTGGGTATTCGTCGAATTGCCAGCATGCGGCCTATCCAAGGTTACGACAAGCAGATGATCTTCAATCCGTTCCAGCTTCAGCGTTTCGTATTCTTTCTCCATAACCTCTGCCCTGTCCGTAACCAGCCGTTTGTTCAAATGCGCAATGCACGGCGCCATACATATTGAATCCGACACACCCGCCGGCAAACTGCCGTGAAGCGTCGGATTTCCTAAGTATTACAGCACCCGGAGAATGGTGTCTACCAAAAATGGAATACATTCCATTTTTGTCTTCTAGCATTAATTCAATATGTATTGAACTGCTATCGGTCGTTGAGAAAGCCGATCCGATCCCTCGTTTTGAGCGTCATGACTTTATCAAAACAGCGGTAACGGCATTGTCAGGGGACGAGGCGTTGAAACGACCTGAGATGGAAAACTGGACTTTGCATTTCTAGGCAAACAGGGCAAAGTCCCACAAGTTACACGGAGGCCGTAAAATTGAGTATCAGATCCATTGACCGCGCACTTAGTATTTTGGAGACCTTTGAGCCGAACCAACCGTTGCTGACGCTCCATGAAATAAGCGTCAAGGTAAAGCTACCTAAGACGACGACATTCAGGATTCTGCAGACGTTAATTGATTCCGGTTACATCCTTCACACTGACAACACTCATTTCGAGTTATCCATGAAAACGCTTCGATTAGGAGACTGCGTCCGAATTGACCCTGAGATGGCGAGATTGGCGCGCCCCGAACTGGAGTTTATTTCGAAAGAAGTAAACGAAACTGTCGCGCTAAGCGCCCTTATCGGTGACTCCCGGGTAATTATAGACTTCATTGAAAGTACGGAAATCCTGAAGATTGCAATACGCCGCGGAGAGCAGAACGATCGCAACACTGGCGCAACCGGCCGCGTATTCCTTGCGTACCACCCCAATCATTTTAATGAATACCTGAAGACACAACCTAAGGATAAAGCCAAGATACGCGAGGACGTGGACCACGTGCTGAAACATGGATACGTGATGACAACCAATCAGCGAACTGAGGGCTTGGTTGGGATTGCGGTGCCGCTGTTCAACATTAAGGACGAATGTTCTCACTCTCTGGGCATTTTTGGGCCTACTGGACGCATCGCTCCTAACGCTGATAAATTTGCTCAGTTACTGATTACTTCTGCAGACCGGATTTCCACACGCGCCGGCAGCAGACGATTGATCAAGCAGCCGACTTAAGTCGCTCAGCAAAGGCCAGGTCCGCGGTTTCCGCCTCCGCCTCATGCACCTTTAAGCATCGTCAGGGTGCTCATGTTGAATGGCAACGCCTGCCCGGCCGGCGCACATACCGCCGGCGCCGTCGGGCGCATCCTCATTGGCGAACGAAGCACCTGCCAGGGCTTGCCGCCATGCCCTTCAACGGACACCACGGGATTGTTGCTCTTGGCAGCGTCTGACTTGAGCGCATCTGACAATCGTGAAATCGGGGTTGCCGTAACCATCTCAAGGCTGGCCTTTTCACGCATTTCAGCCAGGCTTGTTTTCTCGGAACCTAAAGCATCCAGTAGCCGACCAATCGCACCTTCAACACCTTCAAGCAAAACATAGCCGTCACTGCACTGCAGGACACGATTGCACGTGGTTTGCTCTGTCTCTTTCGACCATAAAGTTGCCGTCATCCATACTGAAATGTCCTGCATAGACAGGTCCAGGACGACACCACGGCCTGACGCCGCTCTCTTGTGCAAGGCGGCAAGAATCGAAAACAGGGCAACTTCGCCCCCCATGAAATCGCATGCTGATACGCCGGCCTTCAAGGGGATACCATTCCAGGCGTTGGCATCCATCATACCGGACATAGCCTGAACAACCGTATCGAATGCCGGGCGATTCTCGTAAACGGAATCGGACCCAAACCCGGTGATCGCACAGTATATCAGTTTCGGATTTATCTCTTGCAAACGCGCTGCCGTGAAGCCGATCGCCGCAAGTGAACCGGGCTTCATATTCTCAACCATCACATCCGCCGTAGCGACAAGCTCGGCGAATGCATCTCTTCCGAACTCTGTCTTCAGGTCCAGGCAATAACTGGTTTTCCCACTATTGCTCATGGCGAAGAATACACTCAGTCCGTCAACTTTCGGCGCCCACTCACGCGCAGCATCCCCACTGGGCGGCTCGATCTTAATCACTTCAGCGCCCAGGCTCGCGAGATGACGGGCCGTCAGTGGCGCTGTTGTGTACTGGCCGATCTCAAGCACCCGCACACCCGTGAGCGGCAGCGTGATATTTTCCTCGTTTGCCCTGGACTCACAGCTCAAATCCGTACGGCGGCAGCTTCTGGCGAGGTCACGGCCGTCATCGACACTTGGAATAGCCATAGGCGTACTACTGATCCCGGTTGATGCCTTTAAAAACCTACCTGGCACAAACGACGTCGTCTCACCGTTATTTTCGGGAACCTGCGTGATGGCCTGACGATAAACCACATTGGGTTCGCTCTTCAGCTCAGGGAGCTTAACAATCGCGCCACATGCCAATTTCCTGCTGGAGAAGGAGGCGATACATTCATCGACACTGTGCTTTGCAACCCACTCAGCAATCGCATCGTCAACCATGCTCCGGTGCACAATACGATCACCAAGGATTGCGAATCTCCCGTCATTTGCAAGATCGTCCCGTTCGATCGTCTGACAGACACGCTTCCAATGATCGTCAGATGCCGAACATAGCAGAATCCAGCCATCTGCCGCGTTGTAGGCATTCCACGGCGCCGCCATCGGATGCCCATTGCCCAAACGCCCCGGCTCTTTCCCCTCATAGACCGCAGGAAGAAACGTCGATAGAGCGTTTATGGCGCAGTCAAAGAGCGTCACTTCGATTTCTTGCGGCTGACCGAACTGACGCATCGTTTCGAGCGCGGCAACACATGCGGACGCACCGTAGACACCGGCCGAATATTCCAGGATCGGCACATTCAAGATGACCGGCTCCTCTCCTGGAAACCCGTTCGTGTAGGCAATGCCGGACATGGCCTGTACCGTCGCGTCCGTCAGTGGCCCGAACGACGTATCTGCTCGTTCACCCGTTGCCGCAAATTCACATACAGCCGCCGCACCTTCACAAGCGGCTTCGATGTCATCGGCGATCGGGCCGTCCCAGTCACTGGACAGCAGTACCACATCAGCCTTTCTCAAGAGTTCACACAGGAGCTTCCTGTCGTCTTGATTCTGATAATCTATTCCAAGGCTTTTCTTCCCGGCGGAGAACACTCTACGGCTGGCGAACTTGCCGGCCGGCGCCGCGCCATTGACTGGTTCCACGAAGAAAACGGTTGCACCCGCCTGAGCCAACAACGACCCGCATGCCCCCACGGAAATTCTGCTGCCCAGTTCGACAACCACACGTCCGTCGAGCCAATTCTCCGAGTTTTCAGACATGGAGCACTTCCTTGTGATCATTCTGGTTTTGTTTTTGGGGTTCACCGGCTGAGGTAGGCATCATTGTCTGCTCCCACTTCAGAGACCTGGTCACCGTATCTAATCGAATTCTTATCGAACCCGAACGGCGCCGCGGTCATATACTTCAACAACCGATCTCCATCGGATTCTTCCATCAACAACTGTCTGGCCTTCACATGTTCGTCTGCCAGAACCTCGTCTAACTCGAAGATTTTTGTCGCCGGCATACCGGCTTCAGCGGCTTGCATGAGCGCTTCGTCCGTCGTTGACGATGAGAAATCGATATCTGATTGCGGGCTCTGACCCTGGTGGCGGACAACAATCCAGCCATCGTTGGCTCGGCACACCGTGTGCGGCGGCAAGACGGGGCCTTCAGAAGCCCAACTGATTTGAGTGAGCCACGCCAAGGCGTCTTGCATCGACACCGTCAGTTCGACCGGGTGCCGACTTTCATTCGCGGCGCGGAGCGCCGATACGATCTCAAAAACAGCCAGATGGGCAGCCAAGAGATCCGCGAGCGAAAATCCCGCCTTCATTGGCGATGTTCCACTCCCGATTAACGACATGATGCCCGCTTCAGCCTGTATAACCGTGTCGAACGCCGGACGGTCTTGTAGCTCTCCACTGAAGCCGACAACATTGCAATAAACCTTCAACGCGGTGTCGGAGAATAACTCGCCCGGTCCCAGCCCGAGATCGTTCATCGCGCCTGCTTTCAGGTTTTGCAGAACGACGTCTGCCCCACCCAACAGGGTTTTGAAGCTTTCTCGGCCGGGTTGTGTTTTGAGGTCCAGCGCGACAGATTTCTTCCCCGCATTGTAATTGGCGAAAAAAACGCTGCTGTTTCCTACGCGTGGCGTCCAGGCCCTGCTGACCTCACCTACCAACGGTTCGACCTTGATGACGTCCGCACCCAGATTGTAAAGCATGCGCCCCGCATATGGCCCGGCGGTATACGCGCCGACTTCGACAATCCGGACACCCGCCAGTGGTAGTTTGCCGTGAGAGATCGGTGCAGCATCACTCCTGGCTATTTGGGTATCGTAGAATTTTCGTCGGCATGGGACGGGGCTCGGCCCGCTCCTCAGTTGTGCAATTGTGGCAGTCTTACCCGCCGGAATTCCCCGGTCGGTCAGCGCCAGGATCAACGCGTCCGTCGTTTGCGTCTTCGACCAATTTGTAACTATTTCATCGACAGTGTCGCAATTCTCTACCCTTGATTTTGCCGTCTGAAACCTCTCGTCTTGACGCAACTCTGCTCGTCCGATTACGTCAAGCAGCCGAAACCATTGCTCGTTCGAGACCGTGCATATCACACCCCACCCATCACGCGTCGGATAGGCATTCCAGGGCGCGACAATAGGATGCCGGCAACCGCCCCGAAGCCCGCGGGCGTGACCATTCGCCACGTTCCCGAGAAAAGACCCAAACATACCGATGGCCGCATCGAAGACGGCAATATCGATGAGCTTCGCCCCGCCGCCGAGCGCCCTCGCCCGCAATGCCGCGACAGCCGAGCTTGCCGCATTGACGGCCGCAAAGACTTCCATAACCGGAACACCGACGGCGCACGGTTCACCGCCAAGCTCTCCGGTTGTCGCCATGAGCCCGCTGACGGCCTGAATGGCCAGCTCGTCCGTTTCCGTCGAAGGTGGATGCTCTGCATCCACCCCGAACGGCGAAATGACGCACAGGATTGTTCGGTTTGGGTCTATCCCGGCGGTCTGTGCTTCCAGACTTTTACGATTTTCATTGCCATCCACGCCGATGATGATGATATCGGGTGCAGGCTCTTCATCCCCGCAGACATTGTCGCTTAATCCAAGGTTCAGCGTCTCAACACCGTCATCGAACTTCGGATAGTCCTTCCAGAACCGGGGCTCGTTCCCCGTGTCTGACAATGCCGTTTCGACACGGGTAAGCGAAGCCCCCGCTTGCCGCAAAAGGAACGAACACAATCTCACAGCCAATCGTCCGGCACGCTCGACGACCCTGATGCCGTTTAAACCGTGAACCTGCTCCATTTAGACAAGCACCTACTTGAACGCGTCAATATTTGTGAGTTCACGACCTTGGATCAGTGCCAGAATGTTGTTTGCCCCATCTGGAATAGGCAGCATTCGGACATCGCGATACAGCTTCTCGAGACCTGTCTCGCATGCAATCCCCATAGCGCCATGTAATTGAATCGCTTCAGTGATCGCTTTTTCACAGGACTCCGTCGCGTAACGCTTCGCCATCGCGGACAATCCGTTTGCCCGATGTCCATGGTCGGTCGCATTCAGGGCGGAATAGCAGAGAAGGCGGCTAGTCGTGATTAGTGTTTGGATTTCCGCCAGATGAGCTTGAACGAGTTGGTGGCCGCCAATCAACTTGCCGAACTGTTTTCTTGTTCCCGAATACTCTAAAGCGGAATTAAATGCTTTTTGCGCCAACCCGACGGCCGCCAACCCGACTAGGGGTCGATTTCCATTCCACGTCAATGTCAGCAACTTGGCAGCGTCACCGGTTGAGCCAAGCGCATTATCCTTCGGCACCGGGCAATCGTCGAAACTCAACTGCCCCAGATGTCCCTGGCGAAGGCCAAGGCTTGGAATCTCGGCGGATTCAAAGGGCGAGTGCTCAAGCTCTACGGCCAGCCGCCTGATCCGGCCTCTTCCCTTTTCGTCCACACCATCGATGCATGTGACATTCACAACATCCGAGATGGTGGCGTTGGTTATCCACATCTTCCTTCCGTTAAGGAGGAAATGATCTCCTGCATCCGAGATTCGCGTTTTGATTTCACGCGGGTTCGAGCCGGCATCCGGTTCCGTCGTGGCCGTGCACGAGATCTTCGTGCCGTTCAGCAATCCGGGAAGAAACCGGTCACGCTGTTCTTGCGTCGACTCGGCGAACATTCGCGCGATCGTACAATCCTGCGACAGCAGGGCGATCGCGACTTCCGCCGGCAACTGTTCGAAAATCAGTCCGTAATCCAGCATCTTCAGGCCGGCCCCGCCCTCTTCAACAGGCAGGCGCGGCGCCATCAAACCTTGCCTGGCCAGAACGCCAAAAATTTCCAGCATTTCCGATTTCGGCAACGGCAGGTCTGCCGGGTTCCGCTTGAGGACCGGAGCGATATCCCGCTCCGTCATCTCGATAGCAGACTCCTGGATGAGCCGTTGTTCGGTTGTTAATTCAAAATCCACGTTCGTATCCTCAAGGCATTACAAAGCCGCCGTTGACGCTGACGACCTGGCCGGTAATCCAGGACGCGCGTTCACTCACTAAAAAGGCCGTGATCGACGCGATATCTTCCGGCTCGCCAATCCGGCGCACCGGGTACATGCGCAGCACCTTTTCCACCCGCCGCGCATACTTCTCTTCGCCCATTTCGGCTTTCATCGCCTCTTCACGCGCCATGCGCAGTTCGGTGTTGGTGGCCCCGGGAGAGACGACGTTCAGATTGACCCCTTTGGAGCCGACTTCCTGGGCAACGGATTTGACCAATGCCACCACACCGGCCTTGGCCGCCGCGTAATAGGAAAGCCGTGCCTGCCCGACGCGCGCAGAATCCGTAGCCATGCAAACAACGCGGCCGTATTTGTTTTCGACCATGCTCGGCAAAGCGACGCTGAGGACGTTCATCGGCCCATACAAGCAGATGTCGATCATGGGCTTCCAGTCGTCGATCGAGGATTCCAGGAATAACTTATCGTCAACAATAGCTGCGGTGATGATCAGAATTTCCGGTGCGCCGAATTTCTTTGTCACCTCGTCGTAGCCAGACTTCACGCTCTCCAGGGAGCTGATGTCGAGGCCGATACCCATCGTTTCCGCAGATGTCTCGGCGGCCAGATTGCCTGCCGATTCCTTTGCGCCGTCGCCGTTGATATCTGCGATCGCAACCTTGCACCCCGCAGCGGCGAGATCATTGCAAACGGCATACCCGATACCCCGGCCACCACCGATTACCAGCGCGACGCGCCCATCAATTCCCAAATCCATAACTGTATCCTCCAACCCGAAATGTTTCCCTGCCGGTTACAAGGCAAAGACGAAAATGCGCCATTTCCATCGCCAAACCCCGATGCGCCGCCCGCGTGGGTGGCCGGAGCTGGCTGCCCCCGCACAAGGAGTTCACCACTGGAATTACGATATTCCGATAGACGGAATGTATTCCATTATGCTAATTATCCCAGATCGCCGAGTCAATCAATTAGGAATTTTCCAATTTGGTGAAACGCCTGCACGGGTAACCGGGAACGGTTCCGTTTCGGCGCCGGTAAACGAGGAAAGGAGTTGAAGGGTCAGAGCATGAAACTACCGTTACAGAATATTAAGATCGTCGATTTCAGCAGATTGCTGCCAGGCCCCTGGTGCACTCAGTTTCTCTTGGACCTTGGCGCCGAAGTCATCAAGATCGAGGCCCCGCACACCGGAGACGGGAGCCGGCACAATTCACCGAAAGTCGATGACGTCAGCGTCTATTTCACCGGCGTGAACGGCGGGAAGAAAAGTATCGCTCTGGATCTCACGGATGAAGGCGATCTGGCGATTGCCCAGCGGCTCATCGAGAATGCCGACGTTGTCGTCGAGTCATTTCGCCCTGGCCTCGCGGCCAAGCTTGGCATCGGCTACGACACCGCAAAATCTCTTTCGTCAGACATCGTTTACTGTTCAATCACCGGCTTCGGGCAAACCGGGCCACTTGCCCATATCTCGGGTCACGATCTGGCAATTCAATGTCAGACAGGCGTTCTGGGCGTTGCTGCAAAAGATGGCGTGCCGCCTCAGATGCCGCATTTTCAAGCCGCTGATTTTGCCGGCGCCAATGTTGCATGCATTGGCATCTTGTCAGCACTGCTTCGCCGGCATACGACGGGCGAAGGCTGTTATCTGGATATATCGATGTTCGATAGCCTGTTCAGCATGAGCAATATTGCCCTGACCGGTGCATTCGCCGACGCAGCGAAAACAGACGACCCTAATCGATTGGAAGTTTGGGGCGGGAATCCTAGGTATGCCATCTATGGCACGAAAGACGGGAAGTCCGTCGCGGTGGCGCTGCTTGAGCCTCGGCTCTGGAAGGGATTCTGCCATGCCATCGGCCGGGACGATCTGATCAATGAGAACGAATCCACACATGACCGGTTGAGCAATCACGGCGACCTCGCCGAAGTTTATCGGAAGACGATTTCCGATTACTGCCTCGCTCACAGCCGCGACGACATCATAGATTTGATGGAAGCCAAAGGGGTGCCGATAACGCCTGTGCTTTCGCCTGGCGAAGCATTGCACTCGGAGAATGTAAAAGGCCGCGGCCTATTGGACCCTGTGGCATTTAAAGACAACCCACAGGTGCCGCATATCACGAATCCATTGGCATGCACGGGGCTCGCCGCGCCGACACGTGGCCGCGCCCCTGCCCTGAATGGCGACGCCCCCGCGATACTCGCGGATCTCGGATGCCAAACTGACGAAATCAAAGCCTTCATGAACAAGGGAGAGATCACATCATGACCGTCACGGAAAACGCCCGGACAATTGCTTCTTATGTTTCCGGAACGCCGCAGAGGCAGATCCCGGAAAATGTTCTGGACGCCGCGCGCATGTGCCTGGCCGACTGGTGTGCGGTTGGTTTGGGCGCATTCGACCAGCCGGCGGGCGTATCAGCCATGAGCGTCGCAAAGGCCTGGTCTTCAACGGGCCGTGCGTCGATGTTTTTCTCTGGATATCACGCCCCTACAGCAGCGGCCTTCGTGAACGGGACATTCGCCCACTGTCTGGACTTCGACGATACGCATTTCGGCTGCCTTGCCCACTTGAGCGGACCGACATGGGCGGCAACGCTGGCAACTGCCTCTCACCGCGGCCTGGATGACGAAACCGCGCTGCGCGCATTCATAAACGGCTTTGAGGTCGCCTCAAGGCTGGGTGGAAACGGCCTCGGTCACGAGATCACCGGTCGCGGCATTCACTCGACGGCCGTGTTTGGGCGGCTGTCGGCTGCCGTCGCTGCAAGCTATGCCTACGGCTTGAATGAACAGCAGATCATGTATGCCCTGGGTGCTGCTGCGACCCAATGCATCGGGCTCGTGGCCTCGTTCGGGACGATGTCGAAGCCACTCCATGCCGGCAAAGCCGCGCTGGACGGGGTCCTTTCTGCAGAACTGGCTTCCGCCGGGTTTGAATCAAAACTCGACTTGCTTGAAGCTGAGGGTCAGACCCTGGCGGCTGCGCTCGTCCAGGATGGCTTGAAAACCTTTCCCAAGCTCTCGTTCGGTGACGAATGGCAAATCCTCCAGGACACGTTCAAGCCTTTCGCGGCATGCAATTTGACGCACGCCACCATTGAAACCGGGCAGAAACTTGCATCTGAAATCAACTTGGACAATATCGACAAAGTCATCGTGAACGTCCATCCTTCCGTTCTTCGTCTCGCAGGAAAGCCGTCGCCGAACACGCCGCTCGAAGGCAAATTCAGCAATCAGTACTGTGCGGCGTTAGGCCTGAGCGGATATGACGCGACCAAGCGGGATTTCGATATGGATCGCATTACCGATCCTACAATCCGCGGTTTGATGGAAAAGGTTACCCTGACCGGCACTGACGGCGTCTCGGAAGTCTCAGCAACCATGACGGTACACTTCGGCGATGGGTCACAGGTCTCCGCAGAAACCCCAATCTCTATCGGCAATCCCGGCAATCCGCTTGGATGGGAAGGCATGGAGCGCAAGTTCAACGCTCTCGTCGAGCCGGTGCTCGGTGACGGCACTGAGACGCTGTTCAAGTTGATCCGCAACACGGGTGACGGGAACACCCTGCCTCAGATCGCAGAAATATTGTCTGGTGATCGCAGCCTCCATTGAGGCTGCGCCCGCTCAACAAATTTTCTCTGGATCGGGCAAGTGTCACAAACGATGGAATCAAAATCGGATTGGATTGGACGTAAGTCGTCGGCGGAAGAAACAATACACGGTGATCGCACTGCCGGATCGGCAGCTTTGCTGGATAGCGAGAATATCGAATCTTCAGTCGATCGCCCGCTTCCGCCGACCGGTCACTGGTTGTATTTCAAC
This sequence comes from Rhodospirillales bacterium, assembly GCA_017644185.1. Taxonomy (GTDB): domain Bacteria; phylum Pseudomonadota; class Alphaproteobacteria; order Rhodospirillales; family Casp-alpha2; genus UBA4479. Next base: position 39,945 of record JAEPMA010000001.1, on the reverse strand, counting down.
AAACCCGCGCCGAAGAAAGAACTCGGTGCAGATGGCCACCCGGTGAAAGGCGGCATCCTTCCGCCTGTGGCATTGCCCCGTCGCATGTGAGCAGGCAGCCGCATTCAATACCTGCGCACACTTCGTATCGGGGAAGACGTCAAAAAGATAACCAAGATACTGAATGTCACGGAGAAGCCTGGCCGCAACGGAGCATTAACGCTGTTGACGCTGTCTCATACCTACGAAGGGCAGTTTGGCACCTCACTGATCGAGGAGCAGGACATAATTTATCGCGAAATGCCCCGTGCAAAAGAAACGCGGTCTCATGTCCCGGCGCCGGATCACGGACAAAAAATTGGCTCAACGACCGTCGATGAAATCATGCTGTTTCGCTATTCGGCCCTGACCTTCAACAGTCACCGCATTCATTATGACCGCCCTTATACAGAAGACGTCGAGGGGTATCCCGGGCTCGTCGTACACGGCCCGCTGACTGCCACGCTTATCGCCGAGGCCTTCAGAGCCCGTCATCCGGAGGCAAAGATCAACACGTATGAATATAGAGTCATCTCCCCCTTGTTCTGCGGGGATGAGATTTCCGTATTCGTCGACAGAAACAGCGACGGCAACAGCTACGATGTCTGGGCCTTGTCTGAAATTGGGGGCCAGGCCATGCGCGGAACGATCATGACCGTTGAGTAGAGGCGTTTCCAAAAAAGATCACACCACTCCCACTCGCTCCGCGTCATTCGATCTCGCCGAGGCCCCGATCCAGGTCTATCTCGCGGCCGATTTGACGGGCAGCATCCCGAAGGTTCGGCAGGATTCTCTCTATCTGTTCCTCTTGATCACCGGCATCTCTGAGCACCAGACTGCTGATCGCCGCTTCGACCCCCAGATTGGAACGGATCGGCACGGCGACGGCCCACAGCCGTGATTGATAGATCGCGTCCAGATACTGTTCTTCCGCAAGCCCGTAACCCTGCGCCTTTACACGCTCCAGTTTATTTTTCAGGCCCTTCCAGAGTGCCGGCAAGCTGTCCCAGGGATCGCTGCTGCTTTTGAGGTCAGAGAGAAGTTCCTTTTGAGCGGCATCATCAAGATTCGCCAGGTAAACAATACCGGTGGCGGTCGCCAGCATCGGCAACTGGGCGCCCAATCTGCCCGGCATCGATAATCCATGCGCAGCACGGTTGGTGTACGCGATGACCATCGACCGGCCGACAGGAACGGACAGATTGGATGGCCAGCCGATCTCCTGACGAAGCGCCTCGATCGTCGGCTGAGCAAGCTGCGCCACGCGCGAGCTCATGTCGTATCCGCTGCTCAACGATTTGGTTTTCGCCGTGACGCCGAACGTCGCTGCGTCCAGATCACGATAGACGTAACCAACGGCAATCAATGTCTCTAGTATTCTGACAATTGTGGGTTGAGGAATATCCAGCCGCTTGGCGATCTCGGATGCCGTGAGCCTGCTGTTCTCACTGACGAAGCGCAAAACATCCAGGCCACGCACCAATGCTCTAACAGGTTCAAATGCCGTCATATGCTTCCTGTCCGAGTGTTAACCCGATAGACCTAAATACCGAGAGCCGACTTTACGATCCCGGACTGTTCCGCGCCATGCCGGTCGACAGAACCGCCGGCGGCGACCGGCAACGCTTCGCGGCCATGATATTCGATCTTCAGCGCCAAATCACTGTCCACTTCCAGAAGCTTGTCGCGGATAAACTTCCACGCACCCTGGTTCTCCGCTTCTTCCTGACACCAGATCACGTCCTGACATTTCCCGTATGATCCGATTTCCTTGAGGATGGCTTCCATATCCAACGGATACAATTGTTCGATGCGGACGATGGCGACGCGATCGTTGAGTCCATTTTCTTCCCGCGCCGCTGCAAGGTCGTAAAATATCTTGCCCGAGCAGAGGATGAGCCGCCGTATTGCGGTTTTATCCTCAATCGCCTCGCCGATAACAGGCAGAAAATGACTTTTGCCGATGAAGTCGCCGACGCTTGAAACGGCAGCCTTCATGCGCAATGGCGACTTCGGTGAGATCAGGAAAAGCGGCTTTCGCCAGGAAGCGTGTATTTGTCGGCGCAGAACATGAAATAGGTTCGCCGGCGTGGACGGATTTACGACAACGATATTGTCATGCGCACACGATTGAAGAATTCGCTCGATGCGGGCTGACGAATGGTCCGGCCCCTGCCCTTCCAGACCGTGCGGTAACGAGATCACCAATCCTGATTTCAATCGCCATTTCGACTCGGCTGATACAATGAACTGATCAACAACCGTTTGCGCACAGTTCAGAAAATCGCCGAACTGTGCCTCCCAGATCGTGAGTGCCTGCGGCGAATTCGTACTGTACCCATACTCGAAACTTAGAACGCCGTATTCCGTGAGCGGACTGTTAATCGCATCGAACGTCGCCCCATCCTTCGCTGCGAATGAAATTGGGGCACAGGTGCCTGCCTCTTTCAAATCGTGAACGCGCCAGTGGCGCTGCGTGAACGTGCCACGGACACAATCCTGACCGGAAATCCTGACCGAGACCTTTTCATCCAGGAGCGATGCAATCGCCAGCGCCTCGGCTGTCGCGAAATCCACTTTGTCTTCATCCAGTACGTTCGATACCCGTTCCTGATAGAAACGGGCAACTTTTGGATGCGCCTGGACCGAGTCCGGTATTTCCGTTGTTTGGCGAAGAAGTGCTTCCAGCGATTTGGCATTAATGCCGGTTTCTACTCGGCTGAGCAACGCGGCGCCGCTGCCGCTGATCTTCTCCCAGCCTTCCTGGTAGTGCAGATACGCATTGGTAAAGGCGCCCTCGACGGCTTCGTAGGCGTCCTCCAGCTCAGTCCGGAAATCCTTTGCCGTATTCTGGACGTGATCCACGCCGTAGGGCGCAACTTCCGCAATCTTTGCGGTCGCGATCTCGAATACCGTGCGGTGATTGTCAATGACCTCCCACATACCCGGCTGGGTGAACCGTGGTTCGTCCAACTCGTTATGCCCATTCTTTCTGTAGCAAACGAGATCGATCAGGACATCGCGGCCAAACTTCTGGCGCCATGCGAAAGCTACTTGAGCAGCGCGCAGCATGGCGTCCGGATCATCACCATTTACATGCAGGATGGGGACGCCGATCATCTTTCCGACATCGGTGCAATATGAAGCCGTACGTCCTTCCGACGGCATTGTACTGAACCCGATCTGGTTATTGACGACGATGTGCACAGTCCCGCCCGTGTCATAGCCCTGCAAACCGGACATCTGCATAATCTCTGCTGAAAGCCCCTGCCCGGCGAACGCCGCATCGGTATGCAACAGGATGCTCATCGCTCTGCCTTCGGATTTATCGCGGTTTGCCCGGGCATAACCCAATGCAACAGGGGCGACGACCATCAGATGAGAGGGATGGGGAGATATCGAAACCTTAAGCTCATGCGAGCCAAAGGTGAGCTCCGCCGTATGCCCCAGGTGGTACGGCACATCCCCGGTGAAGTGGCTGCTCGCGTTGGTGAGGTCCGCACCCTTGAGTTCCGCAAACAACAACGCCGGAGACTTACCCAGCACCGTCACAAGCGTCGCAAGCCGCCCACGATGCATGCCGCCGGCGACGACTTCCGCAACGCCGGCATGCGCCGCATGCCTCAGCAGTTCTCGTAGCAGGACAACACTGCCTTCCGCGCCTTCAATCCCGAATCTCTTTTTTCCGACGAATTTGATCTTACAAAAATTCTCGAAGGTGTCGGCACGGGCAATCGTATCCCCGACACGGATCAGCGACTCCGCATCCGGTGGCGCCAGCATTTCCCGCTCATACGTTTCGTATATCCAGTTTCGCGCCGCCTCGTCCTGAATATGCCCGGCCTCCAGCGCTACGGTGCCGCCATAAATGGAGCGAAACTCTTTCTCCACATCCTGCAGCCGGCCGATCCGTTCCTCGCCGGCGAGCCTGTATCGGCACTGACTGTCCGTCGCGGCTGCCTTTTCGCGCAAGCTTGCCATCGTTGCACCTGGATTGCCTGACGAGAGACCCAACGGATCAAGGCTCGCCACCCGGTGACCTTCCTGACGATATACCGCAACCAGAGCCTGAGCGGTCGCGTCCGCCGTCCCCGATGCCTGACCCGATTTTTCATCATCATCCAGTGCTTCGAAATGGATACGCCAGTCGATCGGCACAGACTGAGGATCACGCTGGTAACGCCGATAAAGTTCAAAGAAGAAAGAATTCTCGCCAGAGAACGGGATATAGAGTTCGTGGTTCATTTCCGTATCCAGATTCGTAGGTTGGGCATGGCGGAAAGGCATTCCGCCATCAAGGCTGCAATCAACACAATACACGCAATCCCGGCCTGCTCCGAGTTTGACAAATCTTACCCGCGCAGGTACCAATTGTCATCTATTTTGAATTTCTTATTCATTAGTTGAATAATTTAGATGGCCATCTCTCAGGCGTCAACGTGCCTATTCGGAGATATTTCGTGTTCAATCCAGATAGAGCTGCGGGCGATGTATGAACTCTCGAAAGGTTTTCGGATAATCGAGGCATCGTCCTTCGTCGCCGCACCATCGGCCGGGGTATATCTAAGCCAGCTTGGCGCGGAAGTGATCTGCATTGATCAAATAGGTGGCGGGCCGGATTTTCACCGTTGGCCGCTCAGCGTCAACGGACACAGCCTGTTCTGGGAAGGCCTCAACCGCGTCAAGAAATCCGTCGCCCTGGACCTCAAAATGGCGGCTGGCCGGGAAATTCTCGTGAAGCTTGCCTGCGCGCCGGGGCCACGGTCCGGCATCCTGCTGACTAATTTTCCGTCGCGCGGTTTCCTCTCACACGAAAACCTCTGCAAGACACGCCCCGATCAGATTACGGTCCGGGTGATGGGCTGGCCGGACGGGACCAGCGCCGTCGACTACACGACCAACCCCGCCGTGGGGATCCCATCACTCACCGGCCCAGGCGACCGACAGGAACCAACCAACCATGTGCTGCCGGCATGGGACCTTATGTCGGATTCAATGGCAGCGCTCTCCCTTATCGCAGCGGAAAGAAATCGCAGTGAAACCGGCATTGGCGGCGAAGTCCGTATCCCGCTCAGCGATGTTGCATTCTCCACCATCGCCAATCTGGGGATGCTGGGGGAAGTGATTTCGAGCGGACATGACCGGCCCCGCTACGGCAATGATCTATTCGGCGCATTCGGTCGTGATTTCCAGACCAGAGATGGCGCACGTGTGATGATCGTTGCTCTGACGCCCCGGCAATGGACATCGTTGATCGAGGCACTGCAGCTCACGTCATCCGTCGACCGCCTCGAACAGGAGCTCGGCGTCGAGTTCACCCGCGATGAGGGGACCCGCTTCCGCCATCGCGACAGAATCAATCCAATGGTGGCCGACGCCGTCCAGCGCCATTCACTCGAAGAGATAACCAATCTGTTTAAGGAAAAGAATTTCTGCTGGGATGTGTACCGAACTGTCAAGGAAGCTTACGAGCAGACACCGGACCTCGCCAAAACCAATCCAATATACCGGAACCTGCGCCACCCCAGCGGCGAAGAATATCCAGCTCCGGGATTTGCCGGAACGTTTTCCGAACTGGAGCGAAAAGACCCTGTCGCTGCCCCTCAGCTTGGTGCGCATACCACCGAGGTCCTGAGGTCGGTGTTGAACTACACAACGGACGAGATCCGCGACTTTCAAGAGGCCGGCACCGTGGCGACGGACTAAGTGTCTGAAATAAACGCCATCACGAGACGTTAGCTACATATTCGGATAGTTCGGACCGTTCCCGCCTTCCGGAACAACCCAGTTTATATTCTGGTTCGGGTCCTTGATGTCGCATGTTTTGCAGTGAACGCAGTTTTGAAAATTGATCTGCAGGCGCACGCCGTCTTCCGCCTTCTCGTCTTCGACGAATTCGTAGACACCCGCCGGGCAGAACCACTGCTCCGGACCGGCGTAGCGCTGATAGTTGTGTTGTACCGGCAGTTCCGGGTCCCGCAATTGAAGATGACACGGCTGGTCTTCAGCGTGATTCGTATTTGATAAATACACGGACGAAAGCTTGTCGAACGAGACTTCGCCGTCCGGTTTTGGATATTGGATAAGCGTTGACTGATCGGCCGGGATCAATTTTTCATGGTCAACATGCCCATGGGAAAGCGTCCAGGGGGCGTTGCCTCTGAAAACAATCTGATCGAGCGCCGTATAAAGTGTCCCGATGATCAGACCCCACTTGAATGACGGCCGGACGTTCCGTGCGCGATAAAGCTCTTTGTACAGCCACGAGTTTTTGATCAGGCCGGCATATGATGCTGGTTCCGGGTTCTGTCGGGATGGCTCCGCCCATTCTTCGAAAACGGCTTCCGCTGCGAGCATGCCCGACTTCATCGCCGTATGAGATCCCTTGATCTTTGGCATGTTGAGCGTACCGGCGTCACATCCGATCAGCACCCCGCCAGGAAAGGTCATTTTAGGCATCGACTGCAACCCGCCTTCGTTGATTGCGCGCGCGCCGTAAGAAATCCGCCGGCCGCCCTTAAACGTCTCGACGATCTTCGGATGCGTCTTGAACCGCTGAAATTCGTCATAGGGGCTGAGATACGGGTTGCTGTAGTCCAATCCGACGACAAACCCGACCGCCACCTGATTATTCTCGAGATGATAAAGAAAGGAACCGCCATAAGTCCCTTTGTCCAGGGGCCAACCCGCCGTGTGCACGACGAGACCGGGCTTGTGCTTGTCCGGCTCCACCTCCCACAGCTCCTTGATACCGATGCCATAGGTTTGCGGCTCACAATCCTTCTCCAGATCGTAGCGCTGCTTCACTTCCTTGCCGAGATGCCCCCGGCACCCTTCGGCAAGCAGCGTGTACCTGGCACGCAGTTCTATTCCCGGCTCAAAGTTAGCGGATTGAGTACCGTCGGCGTTGACACCCATATCGCCGGTGATAACGCCCGCAACGGCGCCATCATCGTCATAGATCATTTCAGCAGCAGCAAACCCTGCATACACTTCCACCCCTGCGGCCTCGGCCTGTTCGCCCAACCAGCGGCACAGGTTGCCAAGGCTGATGATGTAGTTGCCGTGGTTCCGCATGGCCGGTGGTATGAATACACCCGGCAGCGAGAGCCCGCCCGCTTCTGACAGGAACATGATCTTTTCCTCCGCCACGGGGGTATGCAGCGGTGCACCGAGTTCCTTCCAGTCCGGCAACAATTCATTCAATGCTGTCGGCTCAAGGATTGCACCGGAGAGGATGTGTGCGCCGACCTCCGATCCTTTTTCGAGCACGCAGACAGAGATATCCAGGCCCGAAGACTCAGCGAGCTGTTTCAGGTGGATCGCCGCACTCAGGCCGGATGGCCCCGCGCCGACGATGATTACATCGAATTCCATTTGCTCACGTTCCGTCATCGGAAAGCTCCCCTTTTCGGCAATATTTAACGCAGATCTCCGCCCCCCATTTGCCGGCACGCAGCGCCATGCACCAGCGACGACAAGGGGTGTCACATCGGGAGTGTCAGGTCAGCTTGGCTTCGAGTTCAGGTAACGCTTCGAACAAATCCGCGACCAGACCGAAATCGGCAACCTGAAAGATGGGTGCTTCCGGATCCTTGTTGATCGCCACGATGACTTTCGAATCTTTCATGCCGGCAAGATGCTGGATGGCGCCGGATATACCGACCGCAACGTATAAATCAGGCGCCACGATCTTGCCGGTTTGCCCGACCTGATAGTCACTGGGGACATACCCTGCATCTACGGCCGCTCTGGATGCGCCAACGGCCGCCCCGAGCTTGTCTGCAACGGCATCAATCAGTTTAAAGTTCTCACCCGACCCCATGCCGCGGCCACCGGATATGACCACTTTGGCTGCCGTCAATTCCGGCCTTTCCGATTTACTGAGTTCCTGGCCGATGAAGGCCGAGCTGTCAGCGGTCTCGGCCGCTGAAACCGTTTCGATCGAACCGCTGCCGCCTGTCTGATCGGCAGCATCGAATGCCGTCCCCCGCACCGTGATCACCTTGACGGCATCGCCGCTTTTCACGGTCGCCATCGCGTTCCCTGCGTAAATCGGCCGAATAAAGGTATCCGCATCGACGACGTCGACAATGTCGGAAATCTGCGCAACATCCAGGTCCGCAGCCACACGCGGCATAATATTCTTACCGGCCGTCGTTGCAGGCGCGAGAATGTGCGTGAAACCTTCCGACATGCTTACGATCAACGGCGCCATATTTTCAGCGAGCATATGCGCATAGGCAGGATCGTCACAGTGCATGACGCGTTTAACACCTGCAATCTTCGACGCCGCTTCGGCAACGCTGCCGCAGTCGCTGCCAGCAACCAGCACGTCAACTGTTTCGCTGATCCGCAGTCCTGCCGTTACGGCAGACAACGTGGCCAGCTTGAGTGATGAATTATCGTGTTCAGCAATGACCATTACACTCATGATTAGATCACCTTTGCTACGTTCTTGAGTTTGTCCACCAACTGAGAGACATCCTCCACAACAATGCCGGCTTCTCGCTTGGGCGGTTCGGAAACACTTACGACCGTTAATCGCGGCGCGATATCGACGCCAAGCGCGCTCGCCTGCTTTTCCTCGATTGGTTTCTTCTTTGCCTTCATGATATTCGGCAAGGATGCATACCTGGGCTCGTTGAGCCGCAGATCGGTCGTCACGACACAAGGCATTGAGAGCCCGACGGTCTCGAGACCGCCGTCCACTTCACGGATCACGACGGCTTTTGAGTCGTTCAGTTCCACTTTCGAAGCAAAAGTTCCCTGCGGCCATTTCATCATCGCCGCAAGCATTTGCCCCGTCTGGTTGCTGTCGTCATCAATTGCCTGCTTGCCGACGATCACCAGATCCGGCATCTCTTCGAGACAAATGGATTTAAGCACCTTCGCGACGGCAAGCGGTTGAAGCTCTTCATCCGAAACGACGTGTATGCCACGATCGGCACCCATGGCGAGGGCGGTTCTGAGTGTTTCCTGGGACGCCGCACTGCCGACCGTCACGGCGACGACTTCGTCGGCGACGCCGGCCTCCTTCAATCTGACAGCCTCTTCGACGGCTATCTCGTCGAACGGATTCATGGCCATCTTGACGTTCGACGTCTCAACGCCCGAGCCGTCAGCCTTCACCCGAACATTCACGTTGTAGTCAATAACGCGCTTCACCGCGACAAGTACCTTCATCACGAACCTCTACATATTCGTCTGGATACGCCTGTTATCGGCAGTTTGTTCACACACCGGATACTCAACCGGACTTATGAGCGAAAGACCTTGTCGCGAAAATCAGGCTTGCGTTTTTCCCTGAAGGCGTTGCCGCCCTCTTTCGACTCTTCGGTTTGGTAGTAAAGCGCCAGCGCCTGGAAGCCCATCCCGCCGATACCGCGGATATTCTCGCTGTCGGCATTGAAAGACCGCTTTGCGATGGCGATGGCGGTCGGACTTCTTTCCATGATTTCCGCACACCAGGCATCGACCTCGGCGTCCAGGTCTGCTGCCGGCACAACCTTGTTGACGAGCCCCATTTCCAGAGCCTCCTGCGCCGTGTATCGGCGGCAAAGATACCACATCTCACGGGCTTTCTTTTCGCCGACGATCCTTGCCAGATACGCGGTGCCAAAACCCGGGTCTACGGATCCCACTTTCGGCCCGACTTGGCCGAATTGCGAGTTCTCCGAGGCGATCGTCAGGTCGCAGATCGTCGCCATCACGTTCCCGCCGCCGATTGCATATCCGTTTACTTTCGCAATGACAGGCTTCGGAACGTCACGGATCATGGTATGGATTTCTTCGAGCGGCACGCCCAGCAATCCCCGGCCCGCACGTTCGGATTTCTTGTCGCTGCTGTCGCCACCGACGCCGAAGGCTTTGCCGCCTGCGCCGGTTAGGACAATAACACCGATATCAAGATCCCATCCTGCGCGGCCAAGAGCATCCAGAACTTCGTGGTATGTGACCTCCCGGAAAGCATTCATTTTTTCCGGCCGGTTTACCGTAATGGTCGCCACGCCGTTTTTCACTTCGTACAGGATGTCTTGATAACCGTCCGTCATTTTAAGATCTCCTCTGGTTCAATGAACGCCCACCTCGCTTGCCAGATGCTTGGACGGAGGGATGCATTCAACACGTCAGGATGCCGACCCGCTTCGCATACGAACGCGCACGCCCGCCGCACACACGTTAACGACCTGTTGATCGTAAATTATCAAAATGGAATGCATTTCACAAGATGGAATTTAGGTATTTTTGGGCTCATCCACGCTCGCTTTCCTGTTGCGAAGCGGCACAACCGATATTGCACCGAACAACGCCATCAACCCCACGTACATGAACACAACCACGTAGCTTCCGCTGAGACCGTAGAGCAAGGCGGATATCCCGGGGCCCGCGAGCGATCCCAGAAAGACAAACCCGTAACTGCCGCCAATAACCTCACCGAGCTGATCCGGTTTCGCGTTCGAAGCAACCGCCGCATGGTACAAGCCGTTCCAGGAGAACCCGCTGACGCCGCTGGCGACGACCAGGATCACAACGATCGCTTCCGGCACCCCCGGAGAGACCATTGCCAGCACGCCCGCGGCGACCGCTGCCAGCACACCATTGAAGACCAGGACGCCAATCGTGTCATTATAGCGATCCGCTAACCAGCCCGAGACAAATCGGCCGGCGAACCCCGACGCATATGCAAGCGAGAAATAGAAACCCGCCGTCGCGGGGGCTCTTTGCAGATCTTCAACCATGTAAAGAACCAGAAACGACGTCGAGGCCAGTTGCGACATGGAAAAGAACAGACCTGTTGCGACGAGGCGCCTCAGGGTCGGGTCAGCGGCAATAATGCGGATGCCGGCGCCTGGCGATTGGATCTTTCTTTTGGAATCGGCCGTTACATCCCAGGCTTTGGCAAAGAACAGCAATCCCAATGCACCTAGCGCACATGTCGCGGCAATCAGCAGGAAGCTTGCTTCCCACCCCCATGCCGCGGCCAGGAACGGACACGCAATCCCCGCAATGGTGGCGCCGATGGGCGTCCCGGATTGCTTGGTGGAGAAACTGAAATTCTTTCGGCTGGCTGGCGTAAACTGGGCAAGCACGACGGATGTGACGGGCATCATGACACCGTACCCCAGGCCAAACAGGCCGAGACCGGCAAAGAACAGGATGCTGCCTTCCGAAATCGCCACCAGCAAGCCACCCGCAGACATGACGACCAGCGATGCCTGAAGAACCTTCCCGCCGCCGAATTTTGCTGTGGTCCCGACGAAGACAATCGAGGTCAGGCCGCACATGACAAAAATCAAACTGGAGCTGTAGCCGATCGTCTCCGAGCTGAGGCCCAATTCCTGCTTCAGACTGACCGCAAGTGCCGGCACGGTGAACAGCCCCACGATCACGGCGACATGAAGAACGCTGAGCACCACGAGAACTAAGAGGTGATGCGTCCTCCAGTCGTCACGAGTTGAGTCCATACCGTTTTACTTTGCTGAGCGTAACCTCACTCAGAGCCTGGTGAAGTACAACGCCAGGTCCGGCCAGAAGAAAAGCAGAACAACGGTAGATAACATTATGACGATGAACGGCGCCACACCTCGTGACACCTCGCCTAGTGACACCTTGGCTATCGCCTGTAGGACGAACAGGTTCAAGCCCACCGGAGGCGTAATCAACGCACATTCAACCATGATCACGAAAACGATACCGAACCAAATCGGGTCGATGCCCATGCCAAGCAGCGAGGGGTACAGCACGGGCACCATCACGAGCATCATGCTGAGCGCTTCAATAAAGAAACCCATAATGAGCAGAACAATACATACGAGCAGGATAAACATGCCGGGTTCCGTGAATGTAGAACCAACCATCTGCGAAACGTCATGCGGGATGCGGTACAGGGTGATTGCCTTCGCAAAAATATCTGCGCCCGCAACAATGACGAATATTGTAACCGTCGTACTGGCGGCTTCTACTGATGCCACTCTCAGTTTCTGAATGTCCATCCGGCCCATGGCGGTCGTGATGATCAGAGAAGAAACGAACCCGATGCCAGCGGCTTCCGTGGGCGTGAAGATACCGAAATAAATCCCAAAGATAATGACGAAAGCCAAAAGAAGTGCCGGGAACGCCCGCAGCAGTGACTTCCGGCGCTCCTCCCAGCTTGCCTTTGGTGCTCGTTCATACTGACCTTTAAAGCGGGCATACAGCATCGCGTATGCGGAAAAGGCGAACGCGAGGAATAACCCGGGACCGATACCGGCCAAGAACAGCCTTGTGATCGATTCTTCGGTGATTACGCCATAGACAATCAGAATGATCGAGGGGGGTATCAAAATGCCGAGGGTGCCGCCGGCAGCGAGCAAGCCCAGAACAAATTTTCGCTCGTAACCGCGCTTTGTCATTTCGGGAATGGCAACGACTGCGATCGTCGCCGCCGTCGCAACGGATGATCCGGAGATCGCGGCAAAAATCGTACAGGATATGATGGTAGCGACACCCAATCCGCCAGGCCAATGCCCGACCCAGGACTGAACCGCCGCAAACAAGTCTTTGCCGATCCCGCCTTTCAGCAGGACATTAGACATCAAAAGGAACATCGGGACGGCAAGCAGAATAAAGTTGTCGATGCTTGCATATAGCGCCTGGGCCGCCATGATCGGCTTGAAGCCCTCGATCAAGAGAAGCAGCAGGCCCAGTCCGCCCATCACGAATGCAATAGGGATTCCCGCAAGCAGCAACAGCAACAATGCTGCGAGTATAATAAATGTCGTCATTTCTAGTGGAACTCGCTGCCAAGCTCGTCTCGCTCATCCGAACGATCGAGGGTGCCGTGCTTAAACAACTTGCACATCTCGACGCAGCCCTGAAGTAGCAAGACGCTAAAACCGATCGGGATAGCCGCTTCGGTCCATACCATTGGCACCTGGTTCATTGTTTCTGTTGCGCGCCCGATCTCCACGCTCTCGCGAGCGATCTCGTATCCATACCAGGCAACGACAACACTGAAGCTTATGATCCAGAGCAATGCGAAAAATTCCAGAAATTGACGCAACCGCAATGGCAGGATCACGACCAGAGCGGTAATCCGGATATACGCGCGTGTTTTCAGGATGTACGCGAGCGCCCCGTAGGTAGCCCATAACTGCAACAACCTGGCCCCTTCCTCGGCCCAGGTCGTGGGCGCCAGAAATACATACCTGGAGACCACTTCGAAGGCAATCACCAGACCGATTAGAAAAAAAATCGCTGCGGCAAGATAACCAAGAAGGTCACTTATTCGGTCTATTCCCGTTCCGATCATTTCGAGCATTTCTTATCTGATTAGAATTGAGGTTAGTTGCGCTGGAGGCAGGTCGCATTCAACCTGCCTCCCGCAACAACTCAATCGGCTGACGTCAGACTTCACTTGGCTTTTTCTACAAGTTCCAGAAGTTTCTGACCGAGTTCACCGGAGTGACTGACAAACTCTTTCACCGTAGGCTGGCCCGCTTCGCGCCACTTCTCAAGTTCTTCTGCGGACAATTCGATGACATCCGCACCCTTGTCCTTCGCGTATGCAATCGCTTCAGCTTCGGCAGATCCAACTTCGTTGTGCAAAGCGGTCTGCGCCTCGTCTCCACATGACTTCAGCGCCGACTTCTGATCGGCAGAAAGACCCTGCCATACCTTTTCATTAATCACTGACGGGAAGTAGATGTGTCCATGCTGGGTGAACGTGATAACGTTCATCACTTCATCGAGCTTACGAGATTTGAAACTCGCCACGCCAGTCATGCCCGCATCGACTGTGCCCCGCTGATAGGCAACAAACTGCTCAGAACCCGACATGATAGTCGCGGCACCGCCCACAGAATTGACGAAATCACCGAGCGTTTTCCCGAACGTTCTGACCTTCATCCCTTTGAGATCTTGAGGCATGTGAATCGGGCGATCCTTCTTCGACAAGAAGACAACGGTGCCATATTCCATCCAGTAGATCGGCCGCACACCGGTTTTGACGAGCGCGTCGTCGAGGACCTTTCGAAACTCCGCACCAGGCTTTAAGAGCTTAAGAACGGTGTCACGGCCACCCAATGCGAATGGTACGCTAAAGATACCCATAGCCGGGATCGTACCCGCCCAGCGTTCCGTCGTGGACATGCCAAGCTCGACTGCCCCCGAAGCGACGGCACTCGGAACCTCTTTGTCGCGATACAACTGAGCCGAATCATATACGTCAATCGTGATATCCGACTTTCCTGCCACACATTTCGAGAACTCCAGAATGTTCTGCACCTGAAAATTTTTCTGCGGCAACTGCGTCGTATACTTGAAATTGGCGGCGTTGACGGTCAGCGGGGCCTGAGCGAACACAAATGCGCTCATAGCCAACGCGAACACCCCCTGCTTGGTCTGCTTTGAGAAATTCAATGGCATCGCAATCCTCCCTTGGATTTTGTTTCCCAGACTCTCGGACCCTCAAATTGGAGACGAGAAGTAAGACTCTTAGCGCACAAACTCGAGGCTTGCAACAAAAATGGAATGCTTTCCATTTTATTGTTTTTGAGGTTGTCCCTACCAAAAACTTCATCCGCTGATCCGGGCTTGACCGATGGGCCTATCCGGTGACGATTGCAAAGTCATGTTCGGCGTTCTTCATACGATCATCTGGTGCTTGCTTCGGCGGCTCGTCCAGGGGCCGGCGACCGAAGTCGATGTTGCTGCGCTTCGCTATCAGAGTGTCGCATTGCAACGGCAAGTGCCTGGGCGGTCGAGGCTAACGCCCTGGGACCGCCTCTTCTTTTCGGTGATCTATAAGGTCAATCCACGTTCGCTCGTGAACATGCTGATCGTAATGCCAGATACCGTGGTCCGCTGGCACCGGGCTGGGTTCCGCCTGTTTTGGAAAGCGAAAAGCTCTCGCCTTACTGGGCGGCCAAAAGTACCGGCAGAGATACGCGAACTTATTCGAGAAATGAGTATGGATAACCCGCTTTGGGGCGCACCGCGCATTCATGGAGAACTGCTCAAACTCGGCATAGACATATCACAATCGACGGTTGCGAAGTACATGGTGAAACGCCGTGGTCCGCCGTCCCAAGGCTGGCGGACTTTCCTTCGAAACCATGCCGACGGTATCGCAGCGATCGATCTATTTGTCGTGCCGACGCTTGGGTTCAAGTTACTGTTTGGGATCGTCATCTTGGGCTACGACCGCCGGGAGATTATTCATACAAACGCGACATATCATCCAACGGCAGAGTGGATCGCACGGCAGCTCGTCGAAGCCTTCCCTTGGGACGAAGCGCCTCAATACTTAATCAGAGATCGGGACGCATCCTACGGGCAAATCTACCAGAAACGCCTGTCCGTAATGGGCATCAGGGATCGACCGACGGCGCCGCGTTCGCCATGGCAGAACGCTTATGTCGAGCGCGTCATTGGATCAATACGCAGAGACCTGCTGAACCATGTCATCGTATTGAACAAGCGGCATCTTAGGACGCTCTTGCGCCGATATGTCGAATACTACGACGGCTATCGCACGCATCTCGGTCTGGACAAAGACACTCCACTTGGCCGTGCCATCCAAGCCGTTGGACCGATATCGGCGATGCCGCAGCTTGGTGGATTACATCACGCCTACGTTCGAACGTAGTTTTTGGCAGGGACAGGGGGTCACGTCACTTCGGTTGCAGCGAAGCCGAATGGTCACCCTTGCTGCTTCAATTCGTCGGCAGCCGCCTCATATCTTTTTTCTCTAAATTCGATGGTCGCCGAACTGGCGTTCGTCTAGGACGATGGGTGTAATGTCGGGAGTGACTCGCCTTCCAAAACCTCGCTCATGTTACGGCTTTCGAAGCAACGACCCCCATTGTCGCAAAAATCGGTATCGGCTCGAGAAACGCGATTTTGCCCATCCCGCCGGCGGCAGCCGCAGCAGCGATATAGGTGCGAATTTCGAAGCCGCCTTGCCCGGCGTCCCGATAGATATCCGCATCGCTGTAGGAAAGTAGAGCTTCCTTATCCTGCGCCACCCATCGATCCATAAAGGTCCTGTCCCATGGTTCATTGATCTTTCCGGAATCGGGTGTCGCCGGCCAGTGAGATATACCGCCGGTACCGACGAGCGCGATATTCCGCGGCGTGCTGTCGCAAGCGCTGCGCAAGGCCTCACCAAATGCCCAGGCACGGTACAACGGCGTCAACGGCGGCCCCTGGCAGTTTATGTTACAGGGCACCACAGGCAGGTCGTACGCCGGTGTCAGGAAATGCAACGGCACCATGATGCCGTGATCGAATTTCCATTCCTCCGCATAGGCGACGTCGACGCTCTCCAGCACAGAAGATATCAAAGAATGCGACGCTTCCGCATCGCCCGGCACCTTGACCGGCGCGATCTTCAGCCAATCCGGATCTTCGATCGGGCCTTCGTAGGCGTCCGCCATTCCCATCGCAAACGCCGGCATGTTGTTCATGAAGAAGTTCGCGAAATGCTCGGCCGCGACCACGACAAGAAGTTCCGCGCCGGAAGCGCGAATTTCGTCGCCCATGGCACGGAGCGCGCCGTAGAACCGGTCTCGGGTATCCGGGTCCGCCTGATCCGATCTTGCCGTGATGCCCGGCCCATGAGAACACACGCCGGCGTAAACCAATGGCATGCCGCTTTACCCTTTCGCCTTTTGGTTTCGCTTTTCCCGCAGCGCACGGTCGTGAGCGTCGACGCCTTCGTACCCTGACAGTTTATACACCCCCGCGCGAACAGGTCCGTGCCGCTCGACACCGTCGCGCATCAATTGGAGGTAATCCCCCCAGGCAATACCGAGCATTGCCGCAAAGTGCATGAGGATTTGTCCATTGACGCCCAGTACGTAAAGCAGGCCGATATCATGATCGCGTACGGCGCCCGCCTCTTCTTCTGTCAGGCTGTACTCTTGCAGCACCGCATCGTGGTCTTCCAGAAAGCTTGCTTTCAGCTTCGGCTCCCGATTGAGGTGGTAGAGCAATTTCTGCGTCTCGTAGAGGCTCATGTCGATATCGAATCAGTTGCCGCCCAGTTTCGGAATTTTGTGCGAACCGGTCGCATAGGCAATGTTCTTCGTCTCCATGTAAAAGTCGAAGGAATAGTCGCCACCGTCCCTGCCGATCCCACTTGCCTTCATGCCGCCGAAGGGGGTCGGCAAATGGCGTACGTTTTCCGAGTTGACCCAGACCATGCCGACATCCATCGCGTTCGAAACCCGGAATGCGCGTGATATATCGTTGGTCCACAAGTATCCGGCCAGTCCATATTCTACGGAGTTGGCGATCTCAATTGCCTCTGCCTCGTCACGGAAGGGGATGGCCGTCAGAACCGGTCCGAAGATTTCCTCTTGTGAAACGCGCATCTCGCTTTTCGCATCCACGAACAACGTCGGCGCAACATAGCATCCGCCGCCTGGGCCGTCGAAGGCGGACCCGCCGGCGGCGATCGTCACACCTTCTTGCCGGGCGACATCGAAGTACGACAGCACTTTGGACGCATGATTCGGATGAATCAGGGGGCCAACTTCAGTCTCCGGGTCGAGGGGATGCCCGACTTTCAACTTCTTCGCCCGTTCGGCAATCTTGGCCGTGAATTCCTCGTATATACTCTCCTCGACCAATACCCGGCTGGATGAGGTGCAACGCTCCCCGTTCAGCGAGTAAATCATGAAGATTGTCGCCTCGAGAGCCCGATCCAGATCCGCGTCAGCAAATACGACCACTGCGTTCTTGCCGCCGAGTTCGAAATGCACGCGTTTCAGCGTCGATGCGCCCTGCGCCATGATCGCGGAGCCGGTAGCGGATTCGCCGACGAAGGCAATCGCCTTGATATCGGGGCATTCCGTCAGCGCCTTGCCGGCATCTTCGCCGAAGCCGTTGACCGTATTCCAGACGCCCGTCGGCAGGCCTGCTTCTTCGGCAATTTCGACCAACAGGCGGGCCGTGATCGGCGACAATTCGGCAGGTTTATGAACAACAGTGCAGCCGGCCGCCAGCGCGGGCGCGATCTTCCACGTGGAGAGCATGAACGGGGTGTTCCACGGCGTGATAATACCGACCGGGCCGATCGGCACGCGCGAGGTCACATTGTAATGATCCGGTGATGGCAACGCCAAACCGTCAGCGGCCTCCAGACAGCGATCCGCGAAGAAGCGAAAGTTTTCGGCCCCGCGCAACGCGGCTTTTGACATGAAGCGCATGGCCTGCCCTGTATCGAGGCATTCGAGCGCGGCGATTTCAGGTGCGCGGGCTTCGATGGCATCGGCAATTTCGTGCAATAACTTCTGCCGCTTCTTCGGCGGCATAGCCGCCCATGCCGGGAACGCTTTCTTGGCCGCTTTGGCGGCGCGCGAAACGTCGTCCGCCCCCCCCTTTGCCACACGGGCGAGAGGCGCCAGATCCACGGGCGACATCGTTTCAAACCATTCGCCGGACACCGCCGGCACGGCCTCGCCGTCGATTTGATTGAGCACGCCTGACTCGTTATAGCGCTCCAGGTACTTGCGGGCATTAGCCGCCAAATCGGGTGCGATCACGTTCATCTTATTATTCTCCTGCGGCAGGTTTGTCTTGTTCGATCCATTTGTGGATCGAGTTTTTCTTGATGCTTAAGTCGGCACTGATTTCCCTAAGCTCGATGGAAACGCCAAGTGGGATGCGCTCAAAAAGGTCGCCGAGATGCTCGACGAGCGCGGCGAATATGGTCTCGGTGCAATTTTTCCTGACCTCCAGCGAGCGGCCTTCACCGATCCTTATTTCGACATCGATGAATGCGCATTCGGGACGGCCGTCGGCAATCGAGTAATGGTCGCAGCGCCGAGCCCTAACCCGGATACCGCCAAGCGGAAAAACACCCGTGCCGAGGGCGGATTCCCTGATAACCGAACACATCGAGGAGATTTCGCAGAACTGTTCGAGGTTCGCGGAATACTCCAGCGTCAAATGCGGCATTCGATGACTCCTTCGCCAACAATCGCATTGCATTCATTGCTCATGATAGTTAACATGTTCATTATTAAACGTCAAACTCAAACCCGCGCAAGACACAGCGAGAACTCACATGTTAGCTCTTAAAGAAACCGAGCTTCGCGGCTCGATCCCCCCCATCGTGACACCCTTTTCCGGCGGCGAAGTCGACTACCGGAAATATGCCGAACTGGTCGAGTTCCAGCTCGCAAACGGCAGCCACGGGGTGCTGGTAAACGGCACGACATCGGAGCCCTCGTCCCTTACCGTTGACGAGCGAAACCGGCTCGTAGACGTCGCCGTCGAGGCCGCTGCCGGTCGGGGTCAGGTGATCGTAGCCTCCGGATCGCAATCCTACGCCGAAACCGAAGCGCTCACTCGATACGCCGCGGCCATCTCAGCCGTCGATGCACTGTTGATCGTGACGCCTTATTACTCACGTCCACCGCAACGGGGCATGGTGGAGTATTACCGGCGTCTCAACGAACTGCATGACAAACCGTGGATGATCTATCACATCCCGGGGCGCGCCGGCGTCTCCGTCGAGCTGGAAACGGTCCGCAGCATAGATGCCGTGTGCCCCACGTTCGTCGGGCTCAAGCATGCCTCGCTGGACCTTGGGTTCGTTTCCGACCTGTTCGATGCGATCAGCGAAGACTTGCGGGTTTTTGTCGGCCTAGAAGAGCTGTCATTTCCCATGATGGCCATCGGCGCGTGCGGACTGATGAACGCAGTCGGCAATATTAATCCAAAGCCGCTGTCCGACCTATGCGAAGCTGTATGGCGCGGCGATCTGATGGCGGCACGGGCGCTGCATCGGCAGCTCTATCATCTGAATGAAGCCGTCTTTTTCGACATCAACCCCATTCCCATGAAGGCGATGATGAAGATGTGCGGGCTGCTGGAGGTGAACGAGCACCGCTTGCCGCTACTGCCGGCCACGCCGGAACTCGAAACACGTTTAGAATCGGTACTCAAGGATGCAGGACTTCTGACATGAAACTGGTTACATATCGCAAAGCCGACGGCGTACAATCGGTCGGTGCTATTAAAGACGAAGGCATTGTCGATCTGACATCCGCACTTTCGGTCGGTTCCGTCAAACAACTCCTCGAACAGGATCTTCTGGAACAGGCGAAAGTTGCCACGGAGAGCGAATCGCCGCAGGTTGCCCTTGCCGACGTGATTCTGGATATTCCGGTTCCAGATCCACAGAAAATCTTTTGTATCGGCGTCAATTACATGAACCGGAACGCCGAATACAAGGACGGCTCGGCCGCGCCCGAGTATCCGTCGATCTTCGTCCGCAATCCTCTTTCTTTTACCGGCCACGGGCAAAGCCTTATACGCCCGCCGGAATCCAACCAGCTCGACTATGAGGGAGAAATTGTCCTTGTCATCGGGAAGCCGGGCAGACGCATTTCAAGATCGGATGCGATGCAGCATGTCGCCGGTCTCACAATCATGAACGAGGGATCGATCCGGGACTGGCTTCGCCACGGAAAATTCAACGTGACACAGGGCAAGAATTGGGATCGCTCGGGCGCGATCGGTCCAGCGATTCAAACCGATTTGTCAGCCATCGACCCCACCGACATGCACATCGAAACCTGGGTCAATGACGAACTGCGTCAATCGGATACAACAGCGAGCATGGCCTTTCCGTTCAACAAGCTTATTGAATACGTTTCGACCTTCTGCACGTTGTGTCCCGGCGACATGATCGCCACCGGCACTCCGACCGGAGCCGGGGCGCGCTTCGATCCGCCAAAATGGTTGGTGCCGGGGGATACCGTTCGCGTTGTTGTTGACGGCGTCGGCACGCTGGAGAACGGTATCGCTGACGAGACATAGACAGGTCATGCGAGGATGCCGCCGCATAAAGCGCTCATCGGGCCAAAACCGAAACGCAGCGGGTGGTGGCCGCATCGCGACGTTCGTATACCGGTGGCATCCCACGCCTCTCCGATCGTCGAACGGCACTGGCAATCGAAATGCGGGAATTGAGGGCCAAGAACGAGTATCATGAACAAAGATGACAACGAAACGCAGGTTTTGAGCGCAGCAGATATTCCGATGAGCACGGACCGGGCACTCCCCATGGTCCTGCTTCAGTCGCGTGAGGTCGTGATGGCATACTTCCGGCCGTTCATTCACAGCCATGGCTTCACTGAGCAGCAATGGCGCGTCCTGCGCACGCTTATGGAATACGACGCAATGAAGCCCGCGGAGATAGCAACTGCATGCTGCATCATGCGACCGAGCATGAGCCGGATACTAAAGACCTTGGAAGAAAAAGGGTTCGTCACCCGTGATCAGGATGAACGGGATGGCCGGTCGATGTTGATTTCAATTACCGCGCTCGGCCGCAAAACGATCAAGGATCTAATTCCGGAATCCGAGCGAATCTATAAAAAGATCATCGACGAATACGGCGAAGATCAGTTTCACAAGCTGCTCGCCCTTCTCACGCAACTTATCGAGGATCTGACGCCGGAGATGCCGGATGACGTGCCGGAACCCGACGCCGCCGATTAGCGCGGCACCGATCGATTTCACGCCAAGCCACCACCAGTTCTCAATCTTTCGATATCTTCTTCCGAAACTCCCCAGGCGCGAAGTATCGATGGCGCGTCCGTGCCGGTGTTGCCGTCCAGCACATCATCGCTACCAGCATCTTCGGCAACAACCCTGGGGCCAGGCGCTGGCTGGACAACCCCATCCACGTCGACTTGGGTTCCTCGAAACTTCATCTGAGGATGCGCTGCTGCTTCGTGGATGCCTAGAACCGGGCTTACGCAAGCATCGCGCGCGTCAAAGACCGTCATCCAATCCAATTGCGTTCGCTGACGGATGACGTCGGAGAAAGTTTCGCGCAACACGGGCCAGCCGGCATGGTCGTACTGAGGGGGCAATCCATTCGGATCAATTCCCAGACCGTCCAGAAACGCCGCATAGAATTTCGGTTCGATCGCGCCGACTGCCAGAAATTTCTCATCCTTGGTCTGGTAAACATCGTACCAAGGCGCGCCGCCATCCAGCAGGTTCTCACCGCGCGGCCGGGTCCATTGTCCATTTGCGAGCATTTCGAACAGCGGCGCCATCAGTGACGAAATCCCGTCAATCATCGCGGCATCGACGACCTGGCCCTTACCGGTACTTTTGACCGCCCAAGCGGCTGACAGGATACCAAACGCAAGGTACATACCGCCGCCACCATAATCCCCGATCAAATTGAGCGGCACTGTCGGCGGTTCACCCTTTCGCCCGATCAAGCTCAGCGCACCCGCCACCGCCAAGTAGTTGATGTCGTGACCGGCTCTCTGAGACCAGGGCCCTGCCTGCCCCCAACCGGTAACGCGGCCGTATATAAGCGCGGGGTTCTCACCCATCAAATTGTCCGGTCCAAGCCCAAGCCGCTCCATTACGCCCGGGCGAAACCCCTCGATGATCGCATCTGCCCGGCGCACCATGATCTTGATGACCTCGACCGCATTTGGCGATTTCAGATCAAGCGTTAACACCGACTTGTTTCTGCCAACGATGCTCGCACTTGGCCTTTCCTCGAACCCCGCATCTTTTTTGCCGGGCTTTTCGATACGCAGCACGTCTGCACCCAGATCCGCTAGCAACATGGCACAGAACGGCCCGGGGCCGATTCCGCCGATCTCGAGGACGGTCATGCCGCTTAACAGGCCCATGCGTCACACTCCGCTTCGAAAGTGACGACACCGCCCCCAGGATGGGCGCGGTGCCGCCGAAAGTTAATCAGATCGTTTGTCTGGCGTTTACAGGCGAGAATAGATTTCGCGCTTGACCGCGTCGATGTATGCCGCTTTGTCGTCCCCCGTCTTGGCGACAATACCCTGCCATTTCTCGAGGTTCTTTTTGAATGTGGCGACAAGCTCGTCGATGTTTTTCACACCGAGCTTCTCGGCACGCTCGGCAAGGATATCGTCATCCTTGTCCGACACCGTCAGGGAGGCGCGCAATTCGTCGGACCCCTCTGAGATATCAACATTGTTTTCCTTGGCCCATATGACCTGCTCACGGTCTTCGCGGGGCTGGCCGAACATGACGCCAGCCAACATGCCGGGGGCGGCGTCGAGCATCGCCTGACGTTGGGCCTTGGGCATTTCGGTCCACTTATTCTTGTTAATCACGAATAGGCCGAGACCACGCACCATGCCGAGCGGAACATCAATGATGTGGCTGACGCTTCCCTGCAAGCCGTAAGCCTTTAACCAGCTCATCGGACCTAGGACACAGTCCACCTGACCCCGCTGCAGCGCCTGCGCGGACTCGCTTGACGCCAGGTTCGTCGGCAGCGCGCCGAGGGCGCTCAAGCGCGAACTGAACATCCCGGTCGAACGGACACGCAAGCCTTTGAGGTCTTCCTTGCTATTGAGCGGTTTGTTGCACTGCAGGACATAGCTCGTCGTCGAATAAGAGACGAGCGGAAAAGTGTTCTGAGCTTCATACTCTTTCAGACACGTCTCGCAATCGAACAAGATGGTCTCGTTGAGCGCCGCCGCTACCGCCAGAGGGTCCTCACCGATCATGATCATGTCCGCAAGGGCCAACACATGCGGGAGTTGCGATGCCGCATAATGGGGAATGACAAGTCCGGCATCCGCGACGCCTTCGTTGATGCCCTTCAGCGTACCCCTGGCGTTCAGAAGCTGGCCCGATGGGAACACGCGGCCTGTCAGTTCGCCGTTCGTTGCCTTGCTGACCTGTTCGAAGAACGGAAGGACCGCGTCCTGAACCCCTGTATGCCCGTTCGACACCAGCGTCGCATAGCGGATTTCATCGGCATCGGCACGTTGCGCGCCGGCGATGGATATCACCGATACAAGCCCTGCCATAAGGGCCTGTTTTCCAAATTTCATTCCAAATGACATGATGTTGCCTCCTATCTTGGTTTACCTAGTTCATCTGGCTGGGAATAAACAAAGTCAATTCCGGGTATAGAATTATGATTGTCATGATTATTACTTCGCAGAACAGAAACCATCCGACACCCTTAAATATAGTTCCAATAGATATCTCATCGCCCACGACGCCTTTGACGACATAGACATTGAATCCGATTGGTGGGGTCAGCAGACCGATCTCGACGTATTTCACGACGATGATTCCGACCCAAATCAGGTCCATACCGAGGTTCGTGAAGATCGGGATGATGATCGGAATGGAGATCAGCATCACCCCCAGAGGATCGAGAAACATCCCGAGGATAATGAACATTACCGACACCGCCAGCAGCAACAGATAGGGCGACACAGCCAGATCGAGAAACAGGCTCGTGAATGCCCCGCTCATTCCCGTCAATGTGAGGAAACGGGTGAATAGCACCGCGCCCAATGCAACGAAGAAAATCTGAGCCGTACTGATCATCGTCGTCTTGATCGAGTTTTTGAGCACGGAGAACGACAGCTGGCCGAATGCCAATGCAATCAGCATCGCGAGAAACGCGCCCAAAGCCGCAGCTTCCGTGGCAGTCACGAACCCACCGTAGATGCCGCCAAGAATGCCGAAGAAAAGCACGGGCAAAGGCCAGATCGGGATGAGACTCGCCCAGCGTTGGCCTTTCTCTTCCTTGTCCAGAGAACGCGGCGCGATTTTCGGATTGAGACAAGCCCGGATGACAATCATCGCGACATAGACGGCAAGCGTAAGCACACCGGGTAAAATGCCCGCCAACAACATCTTGCTGATGGAGACCTCGGCCAGCACCCCGAACAGGATCATCAGGATACTTGGTGGAATCAACGCACCCAGAGTGCCGGCGCTGGCGACCGTGCCCGCAGCCAAACTCTTGTCATAGCCGGCCTTGAGCATTTCCGGCACGGCAATCCTGGCCATCGTCGCCGCCGTCGCCATGCTCGACCCAGACGTCGCCGCAAATCCGGCCGCGGCGACATTGGTCGCGATAGCAAGCCCACCCGGCAGAAAAGAGAGCCAAAGACGGGCAGCACGGTAAATTGATGACGCAAGCCCCGAATGTTGAAGAAACGCGCCCATCAGGATGAATAGCGGCAGCGCCGACAACGACCAATTGGCGGCGAACTCGTATAACGAGCCACCCACCACACCATACGTCGCCTGCGGGCCGACCATTACATACATGCCGACGAACGCGACGCCGCCGAGCGCCAGTCCGATCGGGACCTCGAGAAGGATCAGCACGATAACGGCAAGAAATCCGAGCGACCCGGCGAGCAATCCAGACATATCAATCACTCCCCGCCGATGAAGCATCGGCTTGCTCCATGGCCTCGGGCACGAAAACCTTGCATATTTCCCGCAAAGACATGGCTATGAAGGCGCATGGTAGAAGCCAGCGCGCCGGCCAGACGGGAAAGAACCCGGTCGAGGTTTCCCACATTTCGCCGATCTGCGTCTGAGACATCGCTTCTTCGAACGTGAGGTACGCGATAAAACCGAACGCGATCGCCGACAGCAAGGCCACGACATAGCGAACAGTCTTGCGAAAGGCATCGGACAAGAACCCGGCCGCGATATTCACTGAGAGCGGTTGCGTATTCGCCATCGGCAGGAAGGTGACACCAATCATGTACCAAGCAGCGACAACCGTTAGCGTGTTCAAATTGACGGTCGGAAGGACGAGGTTGAAAGCGGCACCCAAACAGATATGCAGCATCATCAGGAACAAAAGAATCCCTGATCCGACAAGGAGTAAGTTGCTCAACCCGTTCACGAGTCTCTGAAGGATAACGCCCATGAATGTTTCCCAATGGGAACCTTGAATTTCACAAGGTTCCCGGTGCCTTTATTTAGTTAACATGATAACTATCATTATTTGTTGTCTATAACAACAATTTTCATTCTCTGCCGGCTACATGACCCCGAAAACTCAACATGTCCCGGGTTCAGGTCTAAACGCTTTTATTAACGCGCGGGCCGTACGGTCTTATTGTCCACCTGCGGCGCCCTGCACCCTGAACCAGGGAAGAGCATGCAAATTCTCCTGCACCCACTGGATAATCTTCGGCTTGTTGAGTTTTCCGTTCAGCGTTTTCGGTAGTTCCGAAACGATATATACGTGCTTCGGGATGGACAGCTTGCTCAGGCGCGCGAGGCAGAACGATTCAATATCGCGTTGGGTCGGTTCTTCTCTTCCCGGCTTGCAGACGACCACGGCGACGACGGCCTCGCCCAAATCTGGATGGGGGGCGCCGACCACGGCGACTTCGAACACCGAAGGATGTTCCGAAATGACAAGTTCGACACCCTGCGGCTGCACGTTGACCGCCCCTGAGATAATCATGAAGTTCTTGCGCCCGTGCAGGAACAGATACCCCTCTTCGTTCAGGCAACCGAGGTCGTTTGTATGCAGCCATCCGTCCTTGAGCGCTTCAGCCGTCGCGTCCGGAAGATTGAGATAACCTTTCATCAGCATCGGGCTGCTGAGACAAACCTCGCCGACTTCGCCAGGAGGCAGTTCCTCACCATCGGCGTTTCTGATCGATATCCGCGTCAAAACGCCGGGGCGGCCGACCGATTCCAGCAGGTTGTATTCGCCGTTGACGGCCTTCACATGATCGTCTGCGGAAAGGTGCGTTACCCAACCACCCTCTGTCATGCCGTAATTCTGGATCAGATCGCAGTCAAAAGCGGCATAAGCGGACCGCGCAAGTTCAGGCGTGATCGGCGAGGACCCGTAGTTAAGTAACCGGATCGATGACAGATCGTAATCGCCCTTCGCACGCTCCTGCAGAACACGCTGAAGCAGCGTCGGCACCAGCATTATCGACGTCACCCGATGCCGATCGATCTGCTTCATGAAACTCACGATCTCGAACGTTCCATCCATGATCGCGTGGGCCATGCCGTTTCCGAGACCGAGCATATTCAAAAGTACAGTCATCCAAGACGACGCAGAGGCCTGGAGGAATATATCGTTCGGTGCAAGGCCGCGCCCGACCAGGTTTTGAAAAATGATATATGCCGACGAGTATTGGGTATGTACGACACCTTTAGGTCGCCCTGTAGAACCGGAGGTGTACGAAATGAACATTGGATCTTCGCTTTCAAGATCAGGCAACGCCGAAGGTGCTACGGCAACATCGATCATTTCCTCGTACTCGTGAAGCGCGCCTCCGGGATCGCCGTAAAGGATGACCCGCGTATCGAGATCGGCAATCTCCTGCTCCAGCGTCTCGATCAACGAGGCACAATCCGCTTGCAGCAACAGCACGCGGGGACGGGAATCCTGCAATATATGCAGTATCTCGCCGGGCGAATAACGCCAGTTGAGACCCACCCTCACCGCGCCGAGCGTCATGCAGGCGAAGAAATGCTCGTATATCTCCAGCGACTCCCGACCAAGAATGGCGACGACATCACCCTTTTCGACTCCGAGTTCCATGAACGCGCCCGCGAGCCGGTCCGAACGTCGTTTCATCTCCTGCCAGGTCCGTGTCTCGTCACGCCAGAAGTAGGCCGGCCTGTCCGGATAGTTCGATGCACAATTCCGAAGCAAATCACGTGGCAACATCATCGTCTGTAAACTCCCGCAAATAGGCCTGTTAGGGATTTTGTGCCGGTCGGAACACAAGGAGACCGTGATCGTCGAATTCGGCCCTTAACGGCATTGAAATTCTCAGTTCGGAATTCTGCTCCAGTATGACTGTGGAGATCAGCATCGGTCCTTCCGCTAACGACACCCAGGCAACGTTGTAAGGCGCGGCGCGGTCCTCCGAGAACTGTTGTCGATAGACAACAAATGAATAAAGCTCGGCCAGGCCGGAGGCCAACCGCCACTCGATCTCCGTCATATCGGTAGCAGGCGCGGCATTCAGATCGAGGGCTGTCGATGAGCCACGCAGATACGGCAATCGTAATTCACGCCTTCCAATATATTCATGAAACGCTTCGTCGAAATCGCTTTTCGGTCTAATCCTTGCGCCCGTCGCAGCGGCATCCGTCAAGACAGCCTCCTTTTGGCGCTCATGATCATCGCTGCATGGTAGTTCAGCATCCCGCCGACACCCGTAACGAGAATGACATCGCGCTTGCCTATCTGACGCGCCCCGGCGTCACCGCGAATTTGGATCACGGCTTCGGAGACCGGCGTCATTCCCTGAAGGTAATAACCGGAAAGATGACCTCCACCGGTATTCGTCGGCAACCGTCCACCCGGAGATATATGTCCTGCCTCAACAAAGCCGGCCGCTTCGCCCCGACGGCAAAGTCCGTAATCTTCCAGGGTGCGCAAGGTGACATAGGTGAAGTTGTCATAAAATTCACAGGCTTCCACATCGCCCGGCCCGACGCCGGCCATCGCATACACTGCGCGAGCCGCCCTCTCGGCGCCCGCATCGCCATCTTCGATCGCTTTTGCGGCCAACTGCCCGGAATGACCCTGTGCAACGCCATGGATAAAAGCGGGGGCAACAGGACCGTCCGACGCAATGTCCGGTGCCGTCACGACAACAGCGGCGGCGCCATTTACCGGATATGCGCAATCGAGCAGCCGAAAAGGTTCTACGACCCATCTTGCCGAGAGATAATCTTCCATCTTGATCGGTTCACGCAATTGGGCCAGAGGATTATTCTCCGCCCAACGCCGGTTGGATATCGCGACATGCCCCAACGCCTCACAGCCCAACCCGTATTTCCACAGGTACCGCTGCGCCAATAACCCATATGGGCCCGTTGCACCGTACAACCCGTAACCCGCTTCCCAGCCCGTGAGCCCCGTCACCGGCATTGTGCTGGCATATGCCCCGGCGCCGCCACCGCCGGACAGGCGGGCATCGGAAAAAATGCAAACAATTGCTTTTGCGGCGCCTGAACGGATCGACATGCATGCGTATTCGATCATCTGAATTGCCGACGTGCCTTCGGCGTCGATGCACGCGAGGACCCCGAGATCTTCCAGACCGAGATCCGCCAGAATGCTCATTGGCAGATCTTTGACCGGTGCGGACGGGCTGCGGTTGAGAAGCAGCCCGTCGACGTCACCCGGCAAGAATCCGGCATCCCGAATTGCGTTCCGTGCAGCCAGGACTGCGAGGTCCCGCGTCGTACCTATGTTATTGCGCGACACCGGACTCATGCCCAGGCCAACTACCGCGCCCAAGGCATCAGTCATGTGTCACTCTTCGCCGCTTGCGTGGCTCTGCATTCAAGACAACGAACCTCAGAGAAGAAATGCCAGCGACGGCAGAGGCATGTCGCCATTCACGAGCATGACCTTCTTCAGGAACATCTTTAAGCCGCCTTCCGAGCGGCGAAGTTTATACTCGATCCTGCCGGGCCAGATTTCGATGTTGTTCGTCGATTGAATCCGCAGTTCATAGAGAACGAAGTTGCACTGCACATTGAACTCGTCGTCGGCAATCGGCTTCGCTTCGATATTCGAGACGAGGCGGCGCATGGGCGATACCGGCACTTGTGCATAGCGTGCGCCAGTCTGCAGTTGCTTGATACGGCGGCGCAACCGATTGCGGTTATCGGCGATCACGGACACATGCTTTTCCATATCGAAATCCCCTTCGCCCCTGGGAACCCAATACATCATGTCGTCGTCGACCAGTTCCTCCCACTCCCCGTAACGGGACTCATCGGCCAGTCTCGCCTCGCGGTATACGAATTCCTCGATCTCACGATAAACGTCGGCTGGCAAAAGGTTGGCTGTCATCATTACACAAGCTCCGGTTCGACGGGAGTTTCCACCGAGCTTCTATTCATCTTGGCAAGATAATGCTGCCAGAAGCCCCGGTTAGTGGTCTCGTCACTTACGTGACCGATCCGCTTTCCGTCCTCGAGCCGTTCACGGTCGACGCCCCGGCTGATCTCGAGCCAACCGCTCTTGCCCTGCAAGGCGATCTGCTGCTGCTCGGAAATTACGGAGTCGTCGGCGAGCAGCAACCCGGACGGGCCCAGCGCTCCTTCCGACTGGCGGATAATCCTTGCATTCAGCCCCTCCGGCACGCCTTCCAACAGCATTGGGGAATGGTGCTGAACCGACAGGTCGGGCGCGACCGGTTCGATGATGACGATGTTGGCTTCGCCGAGGAAAAGGTTCGGGAATATATACGCATGCGGCGGACCCTCCGTCATCAACTTGCGCGCCTCGTTTTCCCCGTAAGCCTCGTTCATGGCTTTGACGTATTCCGGATAGCGTTCCTCATTCGAGCCAAGCCACTGGAGCGGCCCGTCGTAGCGTTCGGAAACTTCGATCGACGCGTGACCGTTCCCCCAGTCGACGACGGATCCAACACGCTTTTCTTCGTTGGTTTTCAATTCGTCATACTGTGAACTGAAAACCTTCAAAAACGACTTATGGACGTGGTTTGCGTGATAACCGTCCGTCTGGTTCTCCGGCAGCATCTTCCAGTTCGCTTTGAAAAGATGCTTTACCCACCCGGAGTCCAGCCTGATCTTGCCGACGGGCGACATTGAGACCGACTTATCGATCAGGTCTTTCCCATACCCTAGGTAATCGTAAAAATCCTCTGGATCGGGATTGTACGTGGCGAATACGAACCCCCGGTGGCTCGCCATTTTCGGCTGGCGCAGCGAATAGTTCTCCTTCGCTTTTGTAAAACCGCCCTCATACGGCACCGCCAGTAGGTCGCCGTCGAACGAAAAAGCCCAACCATGGTAAGTGCACATAATTCCGCCACGCAACTTGCCGCGCCCTTCATGGCAGAGCCTGTTGCCTCGATGCGTGCAGCGGTTCGAAAACACCCGAACCTCGCCGTCCTTGTTCCGTAGGAAAAGTACGGGCTCCGAGCCAATCGTCCTCGTGATATAGTCGCCCGGTTCGGGAATTTCAGACTCGTGACCGACGAATGCCCAGCCATCGCGAAAGATGACCTTCATCTCCCGTGAGAAGATGGCTGCATCGGTATAGAGGCTGCCGTGTATCCGGTCCGGTTCAATCAAGCTGGCGAAGCTGGTCATTTGGTGCACTCCCATTTTATTGCAGTTTTAAGGGCCGAAGGTTGTATGGCCTCCGGTTGGCAATCGTCATATTCACGCGTTGTAAGGGCTCAGATATCCAATCGGAGAACGGGCGACTTCGATCGCGAACAACAAATCATCATCGAGCGCCCCTCCTTTTTCTCGTCATCGGTCAGGTATTCGTCCTTGTGGTCGGCCTGGCCCTCGACGATGGCTGTCTCGCAGGTACCGCAAATACCGATGCGGCAGGAACTCTCGACCTGCACACCGGATTCCTCAATTACGTCCAGGATCGACTTGTCCTCCGGCACATCCAAGGTCAGCCCCTGGCGGACCAGTTCCACTATGAATGCCGGCGAGTCGGCTGGTATATCTGCAGGAGAAAAACGTTCGATATGAACTAACTCGCTAGGTATTTCGGCAGTGCATTGCTCGAAGGCCGTCAGCATGGCTTGTGGACCGCAACAATAAACGTGGGCGTCGTCGAAAGTCCCCACCATTGCTTGCAGATCGGGCGCACTCCCGCTTGCGGAATCATAATGCATTCGTACCCGGTCGCCGAACCGGTCAAGAAGACGACCAAAACCGGCGTGGGCCGGCGTGCGCACACAATAGTAGAGCCACCATTCACGGTCGGTCCCGGCGAGCGTCTGTGCCATGGCAAGTAGCGGCGTCACACCTATCCCGCCACCGATCAGGCAGACGGGACGATCATCCGCAATCAGAGGAAAATTGTTTCTCGGTCGACCGACACGTACGACCGAACCATCCGAGAGTTGATCGTGAATATACTTGGATCCGCCACGGCTATCAGGTGCGCGGAGTACTGAAATCACATACTTGTTCGGCTCCCCCGGATTGATGACGGAGTATTGCCGCACGGTGCCGTTCGGCAGTTCCACATCTATGTGCGCCCCGGCGTCGCTGGCGGGCCATTCCGCCTCGCCGTCAGGCACCAATTCCATGGTGAGAACCCCTTCTGCCTCAGGTTTGATGTCCTGGACAATTGCCCGCGTCATCAACGACTGCACATCTCGGTTGTCGATCGCGTTCATGATTTCTCCATGGCGGTCAAGCTCCTGGCCGCCCAGGTCAACTTCGAGAGGCAACGCAAAAAAATGTCCTGTTCCTCGGCAGTGAGAACCGACATCAGGTGGCCGTTACGTTGAACGACCTCGGCCTGCAGGTCAGCGTTGAGTGCTGCTCCTTTTTTGGTGAGCGTAAGCCTGACGGCCCTGCGGTCATCAGGATCCTCGACCTTTTGCACGAGGCCTTTACGGATCAGTTTCTCAATCAATCGGCTCGCGTATGCTTTCTCGATGTTGGCTTGTTTGCACACCGTTTTCAGCGAGGCCGGCCCGGTTGATCCGAGTAACAGCATCGTCCGCGCTTCCAATAGTGGTAGCCCGAAATGCCCAAGATAACTGACTTCGGCGTGGCGTGCTGTCTCCGCCGCAAGTAGGTGGATGCCTACCGTTGCCAGTTCGCTAAAATGCGCTTCGACATCCTCTGGCGCTTCGGGGAGAAGCGGTTCCGGCGCTATTTGTTTCGTATTCATGAATGAGCGAGTAACATTATTTGTTGTCTATGACAACAAAATTTTTACGAGGCGGGCTAGCATGAATGCCGCTATTGCCCCTGCCAAGAATTTCATCCGCGCAAATACTTTCTGTTTCCCGTAATCGTCCGGTTGTAGCACCCTATCAATGCTTGACGGAATCGGGGTGCTTCCAGTTCCAGGGAAGAAGGTCATCGATTCGGCTCATCGGATGGCCGTGGGTCATGCGTTCCAGGACGTCTTTCAGATAGGAATAAGGCTCAACACCATTGAGCTTGGCGGTCTCGATGAGAGAGCAGACCGTTGCCCAACGTTCGGCGCCGCCGTCCGATCCGGCGAACAGGTGGTTCTTGCGCCCAAGCGCGATGGGCCGGATGGCGCGCTCGACCGGGTTGTTGTCGAGCTCGATACGGCCGTCGTCCAGAAACCGTGTGAGCGCCGTCCAACGGACTAGGGTGTAGCGAACCGCATCCGCCAGCCCACCGCGTTGCGGCAGGCGTTGTAGCTGGCCCTCAAGCCATGGCTTCAAGGCGTCGATGGCGGGTTTGGACTTGCTCCTGCGCACCTCGATACGATCCCCTGCAGGCCTGCCCCGGATGTTCTTCTCGATCGCATACAGCGCGGCGATGCGGGCAAGCGCCTCCTTGGCGATCGGCGAACCGGTCGCTTGGTGGAAGTCGTAGAACTTCCGCCGTGCGTGCGCCCAGCATGCCGCCAGTCCGACCCTGCCATCGCTGGCCAACGTCTCAAACCCGGCATAACCGTCGACCTGTAAGATGCCCTCGAAGTCTGCCAAATGACCGGCCGGCCTCTCGGCCTTGCGA
Organism: Rhodospirillales bacterium; assembly: GCA_017644185.1. Lineage (GTDB taxonomy): Bacteria > Pseudomonadota > Alphaproteobacteria > Rhodospirillales > Casp-alpha2 > UBA4479. The sequence goes on along the minus strand of JAEPMA010000001.1, from coordinate 6,642 downwards.
TCGGGGCTGTAAAAATACACGGCCGCCGGTGGATCGGGCCCGGCCCAGGGCCGGTCATCCCGCGCATAAACCCAGAGCCTTCCGGTTCTGGTCCGCCCGCGTCCAGGATCGAGCACGCCGATCGGCGTATCGTCGGCAAAGAGCTTGCTTGAGGCGAACACGTGGGCCGCCAATCGTTCATGGAGCGGTTCCAGCCACCAGCATGCGCCGCCCACCCAGCTCGCCAGGGTCGAGCGGCTCAATTCGACACCCTGACGGGCGAATATCCGGGATTGCCTATAGAGCGGCGTATGATCGCAGTACTTGCTCACCAACACCTGAGCGAGAAGCCCGGGCGTCGCCCGTCCCTTCGCGATCGGCCGTTCCGGGGCCGGGGCCTGGTGGATCGTGCCGCAGGCGCGACAGCCGTAGCGTGGCCGCCGGATACGGACCACACGGAGCCGGGCCGGCACCCAATCCAACATCTCGCTCGTGGTCTCGCCGATGGCGTGGAGGTCGCCCCCGCACCCGGGGCAGCCAACGCTCTCGACATCGAGCAACATATCGGTGCGTTCCAGATGGTCGGGGAGATGCGTGTGCCGCCCCCTGCTGTCTCGAACAGGCTCCGGTCCGGTTGCAGAGGGCTCCGTGAAGCGCCCCGCATCCCGTGCTTGATCGGCTTCCAGGTCTTCGAGACCAAATGCCATCTGGTCTGCATCGAACCGCTCTGAACGGCGGCCGAACTGACCCCGTTGGAACTGTTTGATGATGCGCTTGAGGCGTTCGATCTCGTCGTCGCGGGTCTCGACCGCGTCTGCCATATCGCGCACCAAAGCATGAAGGAGATCGACATCGGACGGCAGACTATCAAGCTCGAAACGCATAAGAGATTCTAGCCGATCCGCACCTCTCCACAAAGCATATTGGGCTACCTCAGACCATCAATTTAGCCGGCTTTACCCGGCGACGGCAGGTCGCCATTGGCGCTCCGGCGTGCGCCAATCGATGCCGTCCAGCAGAGCGCTGAGCTGGGTCGAGGTCATCGACAAGGTCCGTCCTTCCTCGATGGCGGCCGGCCAGAGGAACACGCCGTGTTCGAGCCGTTTGGTGAACAGGCACATGCCCGTTCCATCCCAGTAAACGACCTTGATCAGATTGGCCTTGCGGCCTCTGAAGACAAACAGATGACCCGAGAACGGGTCCTGATGCAGCACCTCCTGGACCAGGAGCGCCAGCCCGTCCATGCCCTTGCGCATGTCCGTATAACCATAGGCCAGGTGCACCTTCACACCGGCGGGCAACATCGTCATGGCATCGCCTCCCCGTCCGCGATCTCAACATCGACGAAGACCGGTTTTTCCGCCTCCTCCTGCCGCCACCGGCAGAGCACGCGCCGGGCAATACCGAAGCGTCTCGCAACCTCCGAGACGCTGGCGCCGGGCTTGTTGGCCTCGGCCAGAATATGGGTACGCTCAGACGCGCTAAACCGACGGCGATGGCCGGCGCGCGCCGGCACGATGACCGGGGTCGGCTCCGAACTGGGATACGTCATGTGACTTAAACTGTGCCTTAGGGTGTGACTAAGCCTGTGACTTACGCCGCCGCGCCGGTACAGCAACTTCCGCTCAGGCGTCTCCGGCTCGGCCTTGAATTGCGCTCGCCAGTTCCCGAACGCCTTCAGTGACAGGTCATGAGCTTCGCAATACTCCCGCTGATTCAGGTCACTACGCTTCCAGGCCTCGTGATGCGCCCGCCAGAACGCCTCGCCGTAGCGTGGTCGTTTCACAAATTCTTCCGTCATGCCGATCTCCTCTCGTTGCAATCGTTCAACGAGACAAGATCAGAAACGCCCTAATGCCCGAAAGTGTGTATTCCCCGGACGCTTACTGTTTCCCCGCCGTCATTCCCTAATCTGAAGGGAAAATTCCCTGTTTCAAATTATTGAGGTTTGAGATGAAACTCCTGTCACGGGCGCTTTTCGGCCGTCTACGCCAAATTTGAAGGCCGAAGAATCAAGATTTCCCTGTATTTTCCCTGCAGATCAGGGAAATCTCGGAGACGGGTTCGCCCCGGACTGCGCCCACCGCCATTCATCCCACTGCGAACCGCCGGTCCGCATAAGGGCTCTGAACTTCTTCCGACATTCTAATGGGTTAGCCGACATCTGCACGCGGCAATGGGTGCGGAGAGAGAAAAAATCGCCCGTTTCGGGGCGATCTTTGCAGGTTTTCTCTGTTTGGGTTTTTGCCGGTCCCCTTCACGGCGCTTAAAAATTGGTATTCTTCAATATCGACCTTAGCGAACCAGAGATTTGAAAGCGCAATCATGAAAAGACCCATATTCTTTCTCTCTTCGACAATCTACGACTTCCGAGACTTGCGAAGTGCGTTGAAGTTCACGCTAGAGGATCGCGGGTGCCAAGTGCTTGCATCAGAATTTAATGATTTCGGCGGGGATCTGGATCAACATAGCTATGAGAGCTGCATCGCAAACATAGAAAGAGCGGATTTCTTTGTCCTGCTTATCGGAGGACGTGTTGGTGGGTGGTACGATAAGACCAATCGCGTAAGCATTACCCAACAAGAATATCGTGCGGCATACGAGCGGCACCAAAAGGGGCTACTAAAGATTGTAACTTTTGTTCGTTCAGAGATTTGGCAACTACGCGAAGATCGCCGGGCGTTAGAAAAGCATCTTCAGCAATTGAAAGTCGATGAGTCCGAGCGCCGAGAGATCTTAGACTATCCGAGCAAGTTTACGACTGACGCAGAGTTCATTTCGAAGTTTCTCGCTGAGGTCGGGAGAAACGCTGAAACAAAACAAGCGGTACAAAATGGGACCCCTATGCCAACTGGAAACTGGATACATACTTTTTCGAGTTTCCGAGACATCCAAGATGCTCTTAGTCCATTGGCTTTCTCTGGCTTGTCCGCTGAGGAAGCGGCTTATTCGAAAGCATTGCAGCATGAGCTACTTGCTATGCTAAGTCAGTTGGTAGCCAAACATGAAGGCAAGCCGTCAGACTACCGTCGCAGCCTAAAAAAACATATGACGGAATACCCGATACACCGTGATACAAAGTTTGACGACTATTTTGAAATGGAAATGGAAGAGTGGCAGAAATTTAGCTTCATCATGTTCCAACTTCTTGGAGTTCAGCTTAACTCGATAATGATCGATGATGCTTTGAAATCGTCTTTATTTTTAGACTATGACCCAAAGAGAGGGCAGTATACCCAAAGTCCAGCCTTTGACGCGCTGTACAAAATTCTCAGTGAAATCCGAGCTTTCAACTCCAGCAATACGCACGAGAATTTGTCGCTTATGTTTGAGTTTTCTCCAAAGAACTTAGGGCGAAAGACAGGCCAAGTTCATTTGCCACTACAAAAGCTTCTTGTACTTCGTGGAATTGCCCAACGTTGGATTAACATCGTTAGCCTAGCGATTTGTTTGGTCGAATACTTGGAGGGCAGAGCCTTTAAAATGCCGGAACTAATGCCATTATCACCAGTCGAAGGCATGGATGACGAAATTCTGAGAGAAACACTTAGCATTGAAGAGGTAAGGACAGCGCTGGGGATATAGCATTGGTTAGCCAAGCCTAGTCTTCAATTGATCTTTCTTGGAAATGCCTAAGCCGACAAACCGATTTAGCTGATCGAAACATCATCAAGTTTCGGATTGAACCCAAACTTGCGGCGCTGATCTGACCAGTCGTTCGGGAGGTCGGTATAGACCAGGGTTTCTAAGTTCAAATCCGGCGGTTGATGCCCCGCGCAGATCGCCTCCACGATATCAGGTGCCAGATGCGCCAAGGGCAGCAGCTTACGGACGTAACGTGAGGCAACGCCTTCCTCTCTGATGATGTCGGCCATAGAGTTCACGTCACCGGTCACAATCCTTCGATTCCAAACGAAGGCCTTGGCGACCGCGCGCATCAAGGACGCGTCCGGTCGTGCCGGTCGGTCAATTTTCTCGTTGGAAACGATTAGGCGTGTTTCTACCCCGCGTCGCTTGATCCGATATGGACAAGATACCAGGAAGATACTGTCCTCGCTATGAGGCGCAGCCCAATATCCATCGACCAAGAGCAGGTTCGCGAGTCCACCTCGGTCGATCGAAAGCGAGATGGCCTCTCGGCCGACATCGATCCGCGACACAATGCCATGTACCACATTTTTGCGCGCGACATGCTCGTCAGTGCCAATCCGCGTTGCGACCACTTTCGCCCGTTCCAGAAGTGCGCGGCGCGCTGCAACATCACCATCGCCTTCTGGTATGACTTCGAATAATCTAGTCGGGTCTTGCAGAAGACCTGCGACCTGACCGGTCACGAGGTCCTCGAACTCCCGCCCCGGTAACCGGATCGACGACGCGCAGGTATCCCGAACACTCACGTAATATCGATACCGCACGCCCCGCTTGTTGGCATGACTGGGGGTCAGCGGGTTTCCGGTATCGTCAAATACCAATCCTGTCAGCAGGCTTGGATCTTTCGCATTAATTCCGGCACGGCGTTCGACGGCATTGTCATTCAGCACCGTCTGCACACGCTCCCAAAGATCGGAACTGACTATGGCATCGTGCTCACCCGGATAAAATTGATCCTTATGGACAATCTCACCGACATAGATGCGGTTCGACAGCATCTTGTAGAGCGCGCCGCGTGAGAGGGATTTACCTCCCGATACATTCCCGGTCTTGCTCGTGCGGACCTTGCTAACGATCCCATCTCGATCGAGGTCCACTTTCAGTTCACGAACGGAGCCTAGGTCAGCGTACCGTGTAAAGATGTGTCGGACGATCTCTGCTTCCGGGGTGCTCACGACCAGTTTCCGATCCCGCACGTCGTAGCCGAGCGGCGGATTGCCACCCATCCACATGCCTTTCTTCTTGGACGCTGCGATCTTGTCTCGAATGCGCTCGCCTGTGACCTCACGCTCAAATTGCGCGAACGACAGCAGCACATTTAGCGTCAATCGCCCCATCGACGTCGTCGTATTGAACTGCTGTGTGACGGAGACAAATGACACGCCCTTGGCATCGAAGGCTTCAACGATCTTGGCAAAGTCGGCCAGTGCCCGTGTCAGTCGATCAACCTTGTAGACGACAACAACGTGGACCTTGCCCGCATCGATGTCTGCGAGAAGCTGCCGAAGCCCAGGCCGCTCCATACTGCCACCGGAGAAACCGCCGTCATCATAGAGGTCGGGCAAGGCCTTCCAGCCCTCATGCCGCTGGCTCACGATAAACGCCTCGCAGGCTTCGCGCTGAGCGTGGAGGGAGTTGAACTCCTGCTCCAGCCCCTCCTCCGACGATTTGCGGGTGTAAATCGCGCATCGGACATGATTGCGGTCAGGCGGAATTTTCACGATCCCGATCTTTCAAGCCGAAAAACGCCGGGCCTGACCAACGGGTGCCGGTGATCTCTCGGGCGATACCCGATAAGCTCCGGTGCCGCCGCCCCCGGTATTCGAAGCCACTCTCCAGCACACGTACTTCGTGGGTTTCACCGTTCCATTCGCGAAGCAGCGATGTGCCGGCGCTCAGCTTGCGTGCCTGCATCGGCATCGCCTCGATCCGTGCGTTCGGCGCTACCAGTCGCTCCAAGTGGCGGACGGTAGCAGCGGATAGTTTCGGGCCGGCCCATTCCTGAATGCGATAGGCGAGCACCGAGCGCATATACGCATCGCTGGCCCGCGTAGGGGGTGGACGGCCCAGGTCTTCTTCCCAGGCCATCCGCAATTCCGCAGTTTCCATGCCGCTCAGTTCGTCGATCCGGGTCATTCGGCCACCCGATAGACCGTGACGCCCTTGCCGTCCTTCGAGCGTTCGATAGCGTGGCCTTTTTTGCGCAGCCCCGTGAGGGCGGCGCGGACACTGTGCGGCTGCCAGCCGGTCGCGTGCTCCATGGCTTTCAGAGTTGCGCCGTTCTTACGCCTGACGAGCTTCAGGATGGTTTCGGGCTTGGTTGCAGCCTTCTGTTGGGTAATCGTTGCGGTCATTTCTGCCTCCTTCAATGATGCCCACAGGATGCGGGTACTTGCACCACCCCGACCCGGCGAGGCTAGACGCCTTGCCGGGCGGGCGGTGATCGGAGGCCGGTATGGGCTCAGGGTCCGTTCCGCCGAGACCCAGTACCGCTCTGTTGGCAGCGGAAGTCCAGTCGGTGACCTGCCCCCATCGATTGGTCCGTTTTGAATGTTAGTGCATCATCCGTTTTTCCTCCATGGGGATAATGCTCTCTGGTGCCGGCGGTCTGTATCCAAGTGCTGAATGCGGCCGCTTCGTATTGTAGTGGCGTCGCCACTGCTCGATGACGATCTGAGCTTCCCTAAGGCTGTAGAATATCTCTCCGTTCAAGAGTTCATCCCGGAACCGGGCGTTGAAGCTCTCGCAGTAACCAATATCCCAAGGTGAGCCTGGTTCGATGTACGCGGTATCTGCGCCGACCGCTTTGATCCATTGCCGGACAGCATCGGCGATGAACTCCGGCCCGTTGTCGGAGCGGATATAGGCCGGGATGCCTCGGACGATGAATAGGTCTGTTAGAGCATCGATGACATCAGTGGAGTTCAGCTTCCGCTTCACGCGGATTGCCAGGCACTCCCGGCTGAACTCGTCGATGATGTTCAGCGTTCGGTAGGCTCGGCCGTCATCCGT
>JAEPMA010000019.1 GCA_017644185.1 Rhodospirillales bacterium | reverse complement strand
CGATGACCTTCTTCCCTGGAACTGGAAGCACCCCGATTCCGTCAAGCATTGATAGGGTGCTACAACCGGACGATTACTCGCTATGTGGCAAAGACATAGCGCATTTGATGCGTGATTCTTCTCCGCCTTGCTGTCTATACCGTCGGTTTCGCCGGTGAATGTGACAATGCAAAACGGTTGATCTAGCCGACCTTCCCAAGAGCGGGGAACATGTCCAATAACCAATATGCCAGAACCGTCAGTTGACCGGTGATCATGGCGATTCCCATAAAGACCAAAGACAAGCCTGCAAATTGCTGAACCCGCCGCCCGAACCGCTTGATCGTTTTCAGATTACGCGTCAGGTGAGAAGTGAATGCTGCGGAAAGGATGAACGGCAGTCCAAGGCCGAGAGAATAAACGACCAGCATCAATACGCCTTCGCCGACGGTTGCGTGCGCGGCGCTGACAGTCAGGATTGTGCCCAGGACGGGGCCAATGCATGGTGTCCACCCGAAGCCGAATGCAAGTCCGAGTATATAGGCCGAAAGCGGTTTGCCTCCCGGAATATCAAGATGAAACCGAAAGTCACGTTGTAGCCCGGGAATGGAGGCGAGGCCAAGCATGAGAACACCCATAAGCAGCACGACACTGCCGCCAATGATGTTCAACTCATATCGATAGTTGAGAAACAGCTGGCCAAGTGCGGTGGCGCCCGCCCCCATGATTGCAAATACGGTAGTGAAACCGATGACAAAGATTACGCTGAAACCAAGCGTGGCTGCTTGTCCCGGTGTTGGGCGTGGGCCGGACGTCCCGGTTGCGGATTGCCCGGCGACGTATGAAACGTAACCGGGCACGAGCGGCAGGACGCAGGGCGATACGAAGGACACCGTGCCGCCTAGAAAGGCAATGAGAAGGCCCAACGCCGATAAATCAGGCATGTTGCGACTTGCCGCGTCGGACTGGTTTCAAGGCGACCACGTATGCCAGAACCGGTATGACGATCCATTGCAGGAGAGGGCTCAAGCCGACATTGAGAATGGGGACAACCGGCATGATGTCGCGGTAAGCCCATGCCTCTCGGACGACAATATTCAGCCATTCACTGAAGATCGTATATCCAACGCCGATAAAGATCGCCGCAAACAGCACGGTTTGTATGCGCTCATCGGGCCAGCGCGTTCCACCAGACAGGAATACCGCGAGCATGATAGCGGTCAGGCCGATAAGAGCATCTCCGCCGGTACAGTGAAACGCCGCGAAAAGTATCTCTTCGGTCGTTCCTTCTTCCCAGATCGTGTAAAGCGGCATATGCGCGAACTCCCAAATGAGGTTCAGGAGCACGAGCATGGTCATGTATCTGCGAAGCGCGGTGAGAGGCTTTATGGAATTGTTCACGTTGCCTTGCGGTCTCAATTGAAGAACCCTCTGAGTTTATCGAGCCAACCCCGATCCTTCTTCGGTTCAGGCGGTTTGTTTATCAGGCCGTTGGTATACAGAACCATGTTTACGGAATTGAATCGCAGGCCGTGAAAATTTCCAGACCAACGACCGTTGCGGTCGATTACGTGCGTAACGACGCCGTGGGTTTGATAACCGTCATCACCCTTGGCGAATTTGTGGCCGAATGCTTCCGCCAGTTTGCGTGTCGTGTCCTCGGCCTGATCCGGTGCCGCCGTCATGAGTGTCCAGTTCTCCGGGTTCAGGTTATGGTCTTCCCCGTATGTTCTCAAAACGTCCGGCGTATCCGTTTTCGGATCTGTGGTGATCGTTACGAATTGCACGACCTCCTTCATGGGTGACTGATTAATCATCTCCTGAATTTCCTGAATTTTCTCTGCGTGAAGAGGGCACACATCCGGGCAACTCGTATAGACGAAATGGACGATGAGAATTTTGTCGGCATAGTCAGAGAGGTTAACGATCTCTCCATCCCTGTTCATCAGCTCGAACGAAGGAGCCGGTCTGTCGGTTTTCTCAAAGAACCTCTCCTTGTCTCCCATCACTTTATCCAACTCTGCGCCGGGGTGGTGGGCCTGCGCGGACGAGAACGTTAGAATGACCGTTAGCCCGACAGCTAAGGCGGCCCATGTGCTTGCCATGTCGTGACGAAGGTTTGCGTGCTTCATGAATTTCACGATGTTAGCTCCCGGCCGATCTTGTTTCCGACCCGGGGGTGGGCTGTGCTTCGGGGCTCTGATCATGGCAAGATCGCCCGGACCCACCGCGCATGCAGAGGCCGAGTGCACACATCGCAACGCATGGAAGCAAACTCAGGAGTATGGGGGCTGCGCCAATGGCGGCCAGCCAATCCCATTTAAGGGCAAGCCCAATGCTGACAACGGCCAGGCCGACAACTGCCCACACTCTCCTGTCCCGTGTCCAGATCGGCAAGGTGCCTGGCGCTACGATCTGAGTGCTCTTGTTGGTTCGCGGTAACATATCGTTTCCTTTTACCTGGAGTGTTTGTCGAGAATTGATTTGAAGAATGCGATTGCCTCGGGCGCGTCCCACTCAGCGGGACCGACTTTACGGCCCAGTTCCTTGCCGTCAGGGCCAATCAGAAGTGTTGTCGGTAATCCGAACACCTTCATGGCCCGTGATGCCCTCGTCGTCTGGTCAATCCGGATTTGAAGATGCTGTAAGCCGATCTCGTCGTAGAAATCCCGTACGACGCCAACGCCACCGCGATCGATCGAGAGTGCCAGAACGTCGAACCGCTCGCCGCCGAGTTTTTCTTGAAGCCGGTCGAGTGTCGGCATCTCTTCGCGGCACGGGCCACACCATGTCGCCCAGACGTTCAGGAGAACAACTTTCCCTCGCCAATCAGACAGTTGTAGTGATTGGCCGGCCTCGTCCTGAAAACTGATGTTGGCGACGAGTTGTGGTGTCTCGTGTAACGGAACGAATGGCCTTGATTCCGCATGAGCAACGGAAATCATCTGCAACAAAAGCACGAACCCAAGAATACACGATCTCATTTCATACACTCACTTTTCCAGGCGCAGGCGTTCGACAAGAGGGAGAATGGTGCCGGTGATTGTGTCCGGTGTAAGCGGACCGACGTGCTTATAGGCAATACGGCCATCGGTCCCGATGACAAAAGTTTCCGGAACCCCGTAAACACCCCATTCAATGCCGACCCGCCCCGAAACGTCGGCGCCAGTGCGCGTATACGGATCACCGCGTTTGTCCAGCCAAGTGGCGGCATCTTCAGGGCGGTCCTTGTAATTCAGGCCATGGATGAGGACCGCGCCTGTTTCCGCGAGATCCATCAGAAAAGGATGCTCAAGCTCGCATGCGGTGCACCAGGATGCGAAGACGTTTACCAGCGACACCGATCCCCTGAGATCGGCATCGGACAGCCCCAGCGTTCGGCCTTGTACGGGCGGCAATTCGAACGACGGGACAGGCTTGCCCACAAGCGGCGATGGAATGTTCTTTGGGTCATTGGTTAACCCCCACCCAAGGGCAGCAAGCAATCCCGCAAACACGATTAACGGCACCAGAGCTATCGCCATAGGGCGCCAACGGTGCCGTGGCGTCTCTGTATGTGCGGCAAGATCTGTGGCGTCGATCCGTCCTCCGGTCATTGGTTGGTCCTCGATTGACGTGCGAGAACTTCCGATGGCCAGGTGCTCTTGATAAACGCGATCGCCGCCCAGATATCTTCATCCGGCAAAACGTCGTCGAACGCAGGCATGTCGGACTCGTATCCGCCGGGCACAAATTCCCCGGGGCCGTACTTGGTGATTCCCACCAGGTGTTCATCGGAGTGATGCCATGTGTGACCGGTTTCATCGTGAGGCGGCGCCGGTAACCGACCATCGGATTTTCGGTAGCGCCAGTCCGCTTGTCCCTGCAGGTTCACTCCATGACATGAAGCGCAATATTGCTGGTAAACAACGCGGCCACGCTCCACCTGCGCGATATCATTCGGGTCGGCCCGGTAATCAGGGAATACGATTTTCCATCCCCAGAAGCCGACACCGATGAGAGCGATCAGCGCTACGATTTTCATGGCGACAAACTTCATTGGCGCTTTCCCGCAAAGAGATACTTCCCGAGCGCGGCGATCCCGAGAATGAGCAGGATTGCGAACAGTATCCCGAGGATGCCCATGCCCCACATCATGCCGTCCATGCAGCCCGTCATGCCCATGCCCATGTCCATGCCAGTGTTCGCATTATTCATTGAAACGTACTCCTTCATTCCGTCGCGTATACGGTGGGCTGGTCCGAGCCGATGGTGTAGATCGTGAACGGTCCTTGTTTGACGCCGTTCATGCCAGGCGATCCCATCGGCATGCCGGGTAGGGTGATCCCTTTGATGGCAGGCCGTTCCGAAAGGAGCCGGTTTACCGTTTCGACGGGTACGTGGCCGCTAACCACGTAGTTATCGATGTAGGTAAGATGACAGCCTTGGAAATCATCGGGGATACCGGCGGCGCGGCTCATGGGCGTGAGCTCGTGCGTCGGTTTGACGTCGACCGAGTAGCCGTTGGCGCGCAGGTACTCGGCGTATCCCTCGCAACAGCCGCATTGCGGGTTCTTATAAAGCGTCGCAGCAGGCTTCTCGCCCGCCGCCACGGTTGTTGATATTACGGCTGCAAAGGCAAGCAGCAGGGCCGTGACGATTGATCGGATCATTGCTGGGGGCTCCTTTGGATTGGTTTCATTAGAGTTATGCGCGGGGCGGTGTTTTCCAGTATGGCTGACGAGCTTTCGGCGAGCTGTTTCAGGTACGCGATAATGTCTCGGCGTTCCTCCGCATCCTTGATGCCCGGAACCCGCATCGAAGTCCCAGGCACCATGGTTTTCGGAGACGTCAGCCATTCATCCAGGGTCTCCGCATCCCATACGATGTCAGCCTGTTTAAGAGCTTCGCTATAATTCCAGAAGCCCTCTACCGTTGCCGCATTGCGCCCCCATATTCGGGCCAGGCTTGGGCCCGATTTGTGCCCGCCCGGCACTGCGGAATGGCACATCACGCACTGCAGGAATGCTCGCTTCCCACGCGCCGGGTCGCCGTCTGCAAGTACGGCGTTCGGCGCTATCAAGGCAACAAGGACGAATAGGTATTTCATGTCCTCTCCGTGTGCGGTTGTTGAAACATCAACCGCATTCCTCAACCAGCAGCCGTGAGAGGTCGGCGATGCTTCTGAAAATTACGGAAATGCGATCACCTCGCATGCCTGCCCCAAGAACAACCGGGACCCCCGGCGGTGGACCGGTATCGGTGCTGTCGATCTTGAGGCGGACGTTTTTCTCCCAAAACGGATAGGAGGCGCCGTCCTCGGTTTCGATAAAGTAACTGTCGCCACAGTGGCGGATTGACACGATCCGATTACTCGGAGAACCTTCGCCAATCGGGTCCGGCGCAACGGACCGAGTCCAGGACGCCGGGATCAGGCCTTCAGCAACGACACGTTTCACGCCGTCTTCGGCACCGGCGATCATCAAGAAGGCAACGAGATCGGCCCGTACAACGGGGTCGGATATGCCCGGGAATGACATATAGGTTCCGGGGATCATCTTCTCCGGCGCTTCTATCCAGGCGTCCAGGACAGCTGGGCTCCACTCAAACCCTGCCGATTTGAGCTCTGGCGAATAACGACCGTAGCCCTTCGCGCTGCCCGATGGACGTTCGAGGAAATTTCCAAGACTGGGTCCGCTCAGGTGCAGGCCAGGTTCGAGGGCATGGCAGGCAACGCACGCGCGGAAGGCTTGTCCTCCCTTCTTGGGGTCACCGTCCGCCTTCACGGCGCCCGGTGTGATAAAAGCCAGAGCTAATGCCAAGATGGTCAGCCGTCTCATGTCCGCTCTCCCGGCTGAGTAACACGGATGACGCCCATCATCCCGGCCGCCTGATGCTCCAGGATGTGGCAATGGAACATCCAGTCGCCTGGATTGTCGGCAACAAAGGCAATCTCTATCCGTTCCTTCGGCGCCATCAAAACCGTGTCCTGCCATTCTTTGTGGGCGGTCGGATTGCCATTACGGGAAAGCACGCGGAATGAATGTCCGTGGAAGTGAATCGGATGATGCCAGGCCGTCGCGTTCGTCATGGAAACGATGTGGCTACGCCCATGCACAAGTCGGAGCATGGGCTCCATGATGTGCCCTTCAGCCGCAACACCGTTGATGAACCAGATCTTGCCGGAGTGCATCATGCCGCGCATCGACCCCATCGCCCCCATAAGCTCGTGCCCCATGGATCCACCCAATTCCTGCATCACCATGCCGCCCATCATCCCGCCGTTGAAGATGACATCATGGCGTTCGGCGTCATTCAGATCAGGTTCGGCAAGTGGATTGGCTGGTAACTGCATATCCCAGTCGGGAACCCGGTCTCGAAGTGGCGTGTCGGCGTAAACCAGATCGACAAGGCGATACTTGAGCCCTCTGTAAAACGGGTCGGTTAGTGTGAAACGCTGGCTGACGTCACCGACCATGTCGATGACCACATCAATGCGCATCGCCGGACCCAGGACAATAAGTTCATCCTGCGGTACGTGCGGCGCCACCGGCTGACCGTCGATCGCGATAATCACCGGTTTGTGCTTGTCGAAATCGATGCCAAAGATACGGGCGTTGGCCGCATTGATGAGGCGAAGCCGTATACGCTCGCCACGTCTGACGGAAAACGTCTCCGGTACACGGCCGTTGATCGTCACCGTGTTGCCGATGCGGCCGTTGTGACTCATGTCATGCATATTGCCGAAGTCGCCACTGATCTGACCGTCTCGGGCCAGGCGCCAATCGTCCAGAATCCAGGTCAGATCTCGGTCGACGCGAATAGGTGTCTGCTCTTCGACGATCAGCGGCCCGTAGAGACCCCGCCCCACCTGTTCGAAACTGCGTTGATGTGGGTGGTACCAGAATGTGCCCGCGTCGAGCGTGTCGAATTCGTATGTAAAAGCACTTCCCGGAGAGATTGGTGGTTGCGTCAAATGCGGGACCCCGTCCATTGGATTTGGCAGCCGAATCCCGTGCCAGTGAACGGTCGTCTCTTCGTCGAGCGCATTCTCGACGGCGACGCGTAGTCGCTCGCCCTGCCGAACACGAATCTCCGGGCCGGGGACGGTGCCGTCGAAGCACCAGGCATTTGTCTTTACGGCTGCATCAGGGATGAGAGCTACAGGAGACATTCCGGCGCGTAGGCGAAACGTCTTGATCGCAGCGGCCTGCACGTCATCCCAGGCAAAGGCGCCCGTGAATCCGCCTGCAAGTGCGATTGACGACGACTTGAGGAAAAACCGGCGAGTGAACTCCGGTGCTATTTTGTAGTTCATTGTGAATCATCCAAAGGACGTTGATGCGAAAGGCTGAACGAAAGCCTCACGGAACGTCGGCAGGCAGAAGGCAGCCTTGCCTCTGTCGACCAAATGCACGTAGCCGGGCCCCGCCCGTTACGGCATCAAAATTAGATGATGGATTTAGGTGGTGCGGGGTCTAGAGAGCCAAATTGACCAAGGGAGTCTCTGTCGGGGGCTCGCATAAATTTTGTGTGGGTTGATACACGTTCGACTTCGAGGGATGTCGGAAGAGCCACAACGGTCGTCAGGCAGATCAGATCACACGACGGTGATGCGTTGCTATCATCGGGACACGCCTGGCAGATGCTGTTTCCACCAGATTGGACATCTGCCGCGGCCATCTCCGCTACCATTGTTGTCGCGCTCGCAGCCTGCACCATAGAGCCAATGGCGAAAAGGGCGATTAGAGCGACAGTAAGGAATTCGCGTACCATTTTCATAAGAATCGATAGTTGATCCAATTGAAACGCAGAGTCAACCCTTGCCAGCAATTGTTCATTAAATCCGGCACTCAGTCTGGGCAGGGCCATCGAGATGCAAATATCTCGGCTAATACGGCGTGAGCCTCTCGCTCGTGAAGCGTTGACTCGTTTTGCAGTTTCGAGAGACCGGCGGTCAATAGCTGTATGTCTGGGACCGCTTCGGGAATGCATGCGCGAATGTCATGGATCGTGCCGAATGTTAACTTGCTCCGAACATCCGCAATAAAACGTTCACATTCTGCAAATCGACTCTCGCCCTGATAATCACTCTCTGAAACCAGACAGAGAGATTTGAAGCGATGACCATCAATACTCTCAGCACCTGTTGCTGACTGAGGAGCAACAAGCCCGAATCCTACCCAAAGACACGCCGCAAACATTTTTAATTCGAATTCGCTGGCTTTTTGCATTTTTGACAACCATTTAACGATTTGCGCACGTTACCCCGAGTTGAAATGATGGTTTGTTGCGGCGTCAAGTTAACTTTTAGAAATATCATGTGGCGTTTTTGGAATCCGTCTTTGCCAAAAGTGATTAGTGGGGCTCCATACCCGCGCGCGTTCGTTGCATCAATCTGCGGCGGATCTGACGATTAGAGCTTGACCTTCCTGTCACAGTTAGGTTTAGGTATGGCGCAATGAGACGTTTATTGATCGCCATATTTGCGTTTATGCTGATCGTCAGTCCGTTTATGGCACATCATGCCACCGGGGAGGCGATGCATAACCATAGCAATCCGGCATCTCATGAACAGCAGATCACCGCATCCAGCCAATGCGAATTGGGATGCGACGCCGGATTGCAGACAACGTGCTGTTCTCAGGCCATTACACACTGCTCGCCAACGTCCAGCTACAATGAAGTGTGGACGGATGTTCCTCCTGCCTTGGTGTCGAGTACGTACTTCGTCGAAAGACAGGATCTGCTTGTTTCATTGACATTCGAAGCAGAAACGCCTCCGCCTCGAGTTTGATTTTCATCTCTTTGTGAATGCGGGTGTATTTTGTTGGCCAATCTGGCCGGCAAACCCCTCGAACTATGATGATTTCTAACTTCGAAGGTTTAAAGACTATGAAAAAACGATACGCACTTTACGCAGCTGCGGCTGTGATCGCCCTGAGCTTGTCTTCCGTCCCCGATCTCGTCTTTGCTGATGCTGGTCACTCAAAAGCGAGCAAGACCGGATCACCGGGAAAAGCATCCGATGTCTCGCGCACAATCAATGTGACAATGAGCGATAATTTCTACGAACCTGAGAGCATCGCTGTGAAGGAAGGCGAGACCGTTCGGTTCGTCGTCAAGAACGCCGGTGAGTTCGTCCATGAGTTCAACATCGCAACGGCCGAGATGCACAAAGCCCACGCCCCTGAAATGATGATGATGGTGGAGCACGGGGTGCTGGAAGCGGATAGAATCAACCGGGAAGCTGCGAAGAAGATGCAGGCGTCTATGGGGCACGGGCTTCATGACGCCCCTAACAGCGTGCTGCTTGAGCCTGGGAAAACCGGAGAGGTCATCTGGACATTCCCAAAGAAGACCGAGTTGGAATTCGCTTGCAATGTTCCCGGGCATTATGAGTCCGGGATGGTCGGCAAGATCAAACTCTCGCACTAACTGAAGAATGCCGATGAGGGACCGTGAAGCGCGGATTCCGTGCTCCGTCCCCGTCGGCTATCAAAAATAGGAGCACGCTATGTTGCGCTTAAGCTTACTGAATGCTGGCGTCGTCGGATTGAGCCTACTCGTGTTGAGCTCAGGTGCTGCCGGGGCCGCTGAGTACTCTCTCTCCGTCGACCGTGTTAAGATCGATACTGGTGACTTCACCCGTACTGGTATCGGGTACAACGGCAAGACCCCCGGACCGGTTCTTCGGTTTAAAGAGGGTGAAGACGTAACGATCAATGTTACCAATAACCTGGATGAGTCCACTTCGATCCATTGGCATGGACTTATTCTTCCATATCAGCAGGACGGCGTGCCGGGGATCAGCTATGACGGGATCGATCCTGGCGAGACCTTCACATACCGGTTTCCCATTGTGCAGAGTGGAACATACTGGTTTCACAGCCACACCGGCTTCCAGGAGCCTGACGGAGCATACGGCTCGATTATAATCGAGCCGAAAAAACGCGAACCGTTCCGCTACGACAGAGAGTACGTGGTTCAACTGACGGATGCACACCCGCATTCCGGCAGCCGGATCATGAGAAATCTGAAGAGATCTGCCGATTATTACAATCGCAAACAAGAGACGATTTTGGATTTTATTGCAGAGGCGAAAGAGAAAGGCCTCGGTGCAACAATCGATGACCGCATGATGTGGGGCGATATGCGGATGATGCCGAGAGACATTGAGGATGTGCAGGGTTTTACACCTCTTATCAACGGAAAATCTTCCTCACAAAACTGGACCGGCATCTTCAAACCTGGTGAGCGTGTGAGGCTACGGTTCATCAATTCATCTGCCATGACTTACTTCGATATACGCATTCCGGGTCTCAAGATGACCGTGGTGCAGGCTGACGGGAACAATGTTCAACCGATTACAGTTGACGAGTTTCGTATCGGCGTTGCGGAAACTTACGATGTGATCGTGAAGGCCGACGAGGACAAGGCATATGCAGTATTTGCTGAGTCGATGGGTCGGACCGCGAGCGTGCGGGCAACTCTCGCCCCAACAGAGGGAATGGTGGCCGAAGAGCCGGACCTTCGAGAAGTTCCGCGGTTGACCATGGCGGATATGGGCATGGACCACGGCAACATGGCCGGCATGGACCATGGCAAGATGTCTGGTATGGACCACGGCAACATGGCTGGCGCGGACCAGAGTAAGATGGCCGGTATGGACCACAGCAACATGGCGGGCGCGGACCAGAGTAAGATGGCCGGCATGGACCACAGCAACATGGCGGGCGCGGACCAGAGTAAGATGGCCGGCATGGACCACAGCAACATGGCTGGTGCGGACCAAAGTAAGATGGCGGGCATGGACCACAGCAAGATGGCCGGCATGGACCACAGCAACATGGCAGGTGAGGCGAAGAAGGATGATGCTTTCTACGCGTCCGGTAGTGGTTTGGTGCCTTCGGCTGCCGATGGCGGGAAATTTCTGTCATACAGCGATCTGAAGGCCCAAAAGCCTTTGTACGAAGACCGGGAGGCGACACGCGAAATAGAATTACGACTGACCGGCAACATGGAGCGTTATATCTGGTCAATAAACGGCGTGAAGTACGAAGATGCTGATCCGATTGTCCTTCAGTACGGTGAACGAGTGCGGTTCAAATTCGTGAACGAGACGATG
Source organism: Rhodospirillales bacterium (assembly GCA_017644185.1). Classification (GTDB taxonomy): domain Bacteria; phylum Pseudomonadota; class Alphaproteobacteria; order Rhodospirillales; family Casp-alpha2; genus UBA4479. Next base: position 25,851 of record JAEPMA010000019.1, on the reverse strand, counting down.
ATGACACACCCAATGCATCTTCACGGAATGTGGTCGATCCTTGATAACGGTAACGGGAAGTGGGACCCCATCAAGCACACGGTGAGTGTTGCACCGGGAACCACCGTTTACACCGAAACTGAAGTCGATGCGCCGGGACAATGGGCATTCCACTGTCACCTCTCGTATCACGCTGGCGGTGGCATGTTCCGAAAGGTAATTGTCGAAGGTGGTCCGAAGTCGACATCCGCAAAACCGAGCTCAGTAGAGGGATGAAGATGAAGAACCAAATATCGCGTTTTCTTATCCTGTGCTCCGTTGGTGCAATGGTGCCTTCGACAGTCATAGCTGCCGAAGAACAGTTGATCTGGGGTGTCCAGGTTGAGCAATTCGAGAACCGGTTTACCGGTGACGCTCAGTCAGACGTTATGGCGTGGGATGGCGATGCCCTGATCGGAACAGACGAACTGAAGTTCGTCGTTCGCAGCGAAGGGGAGTTTCAGACGCGAAGCGAGCGGCTGGAAACCATGGAGACGCAGTTGCGTCTGCAGAAACCGATCTCCACTTTCTTTGATGCCGTTGCCGGTGTTCGGTTTGATACGCCCGATGGCCGAGACCGTGTTCATGGCGTGGTAGGCCTGCACGGCCTGGCCCCGCAGTGGTTCGAGGTCGATGCGGATCTCTTTGTTTCGGACCGGCCATCGGCCAGGTTTGAGGTCGAATACGAAGCCCTGATCACGAACTACCTGATCCTGACGCCGAGTATCGAGCTGGATGTGCCTCTCCGAGATAACCTCGATGCCGAAGTCAAGGCATGGGGGCCGAAATTGGAAGTGGGCGCCCGCCTCAGCTACGATCTCGTAGACCGCTCCGTCGCGCCGTACATCGGTGTGCATTACGAACGGGTCTTCGGCGATACCTTGGATTTGAGACAAGAGGAAGGTGAAGAGGGCGACGGCCTGTTTTTCGTTGCTGGTCTTCGGCTGATGTTCTGACGGTGATATCCGGCTTTGTCGATGCCGCGTGCCATTCGTCGGGCCGGATATTTATTGAATGACCCCTGGCACAAAAAAGGAGGGCCTGTTGAACAGGCCCTCCCAGGGGGTCAGGGATGCAGGAGATTAGTTTCTGTCGTTGACCCAAATATCGGGTTTTTGATCGTGGGTATGGCATGCCTTATCCACGTGGGGCTGGTCGAGATTGTTCGTGCCGTGATTGGCGCCATCGGCGAATACGGCGCCGGCAGATGCCATGCCGATGACAGCGGCAAGCGATGCCGCAGCAATGATGGATTTGATGCCAGTCATGTTCGAAATAAGTTTACGCAATGTCTTGCTCCTTTCGTTGATGTTGATGAAAGGAATTGACCACACGAGGGTGACGAAAGTTTGTCCCGATTAGCTGGTTTTGTAACAGCTTTTTACGGCTCTCACGTCTGACAAACTTTGTCGCAACTTTTTTGGAAATGGTATGCAAAGTGTTCCGAAAATCCTGATCGTTGAAGATAACCGGGAACTGCGCGGCCTGATTTGCAGATCGCTCAAGAAGGACGGTTATCGAGTGGCAGAGGCAGGAGATGGAAAGTCGATGCAGCGTCAACTCGATGAAGCCCGGGTCGACCTTGTTGTCCTGGATATCATGCTGCCTGGCCAGGACGGACTCACTCTCTGCAGAAACCTGCGTGCGAAGTCGTCAATCCCGGTGATTTTCGTAAGTGCGAAGGATGATGATCTGGACAAAGTGCTTGGTCTGAAAATGGGCGCCGACGATTATCTCACAAAGCCGTTCACGATGGCCGAGTTAAGTGCACGTATTGAGGCGGTGTTGCGGCGTACAGAGTTTGGAGGCGTTAAAGACGCGAATGACGACGTCGACGGTTACCGGTTCGATCGTTGGTTCTTCGATGTCGATCGACGGGAGTTGATAGAGTCAGGCGACATCGTCGTCCCATTAAGTACAAGCGAGTACGAACTTCTGAGAATTTTTGTTGAGCGCCCACAGCGGGTTATGTCTCGCGACCAATTGCTTGATCTCACGCGCGGTCGCGACGCGACAGTATTCGACCGTAGTGTCGATACCCAGATCAGCAGATTGCGTCGAAAAATAGAGGCGGATTCTCGACATCCACAGATAATAAAAACCGTGTGGGGAGGAGGATATGTATTTGCCGTCGACGTTTCTAGTTCGTAAGGGCAATCCGTTCCGGAGCCTCGCGGTCCAAACCGTTTTGATCGTGGCTGGAAGCTTGATTCTCGCCTATTCGTTCAGCCTTTTCGTATATTCGAAGGATCGGTTGGAGGCGCTGACCTATCTGGGCCTTAAGAACACTGCGCTCACGGCTATTCATTTTGCACATGCAGTCGCGGTAACCGAGCCGGATTGGAGGGAGAGTGTCCTGGCGCGCGTTGATGACGCGCAAATGACCGCTTCGTTGACAAAGACACCCGCGTTTGAGCAGGAGGCATTCCAAACTGATTACAGTATTGCGTTCGCCGAGTTCTTAGAGTCGGGTGCACATGGCGACGACTTTAAAAGCGTGCGCTATTCCCTGAGCAGGAGTCCGGCCGTAAAAGCCGATCTTGCGGGAGAGCCTTTGAGCCGGTCGCCTCATTTGTTGCAAACATTCTTTGAATTGCCGATGCACTCGGTCGCAAATGTGGCGGTGCAAATGAACAATCAAGAATGGCTGAACATTTCCCTGCCGCTTCCGGATTACCCGGCCGACTTGTGGAGCCCATCTTTGCTGCCCGTAGGGCTGTTTACGTTGTCACTTATTATCGTGTCCGGTTGGGCCGTGCGGCGCATTCTCAGGCCCCTTTCGGATGTCACGCGGGCTGCCACTGAATTTGCTCAGGATATAAACGCGGCGCCAATGTACGGTGGCGGCTCGACAGAAGCGCGTGTGGTCGCGGCAGCCTTTAACAAGATGCAGCACAATATCAAAGCAATCGTCCGCAGCAGAACGGAAATGATGGGAGCGATCTCACATGACTTCCGTACGCCTCTGACGCTAATCAAGTTGCGGACTGAGAGCTTACCTGCGTCTCGAGAACGCACGCGGCTGTTGCACTCAATTGAGGCAATGGAGACGGTAATCCAGGATTCTCTGGCCTTCGCCAAACAGCTTTTTGGACGAGAAGCGAAAAGGAACGTGGATGTGGCGGCTCTACTTCAATCGGTATGCGACGATTTTGCCGAGGCTGGGGAGAGAACTGAGTGCGCGGTTCCGACTGACCGGGTGATTGTCAAAGGCAATCCGGTTGCGCTGCGACGTGCATTCTCAAACCTCGTGGGAAATGCCGTGAAATATGGCGGCGTTGCTAGGGTGTCCGTAACTGCAGAACAAAAGCTCGCATCGGTTATTGTCGATGATGATGGGCCCGGCATATCACCCGATGAACTGGAGCGAGTGTTCGAGCCTTTTTATCGATGCGACCGAGCCCGTTCCGGATCGGGAGAGGGCTCAGGATTGGGGCTTAGCCTGACGCGATCAGTCATCGAAGATCACGGTGGAACGATAAAGCTCCGAACGAACGAGCCACGCGGGCTAAGTGCCCTCATTAATCTGCCGCTGCTGGAACTCAAGTAGCTTGAGAACTCTGGCCGTAGTTCCAGCGTTTTGTGCCGGCACGATATTTGAACGATAAAATGTAAGGGAGACTGGAATGAAGATGATTTTTCAGGGTGTCATCTGTGTATTGATAGCTTTAGCACTGCTCAATCTTGCAACAGGTTTGAGGGCACAGAACGCAGTTTCGAATGAACCAAGGGAGCCGGAGATGACCCCGTCGCTAAACTTGGGCAAAATGAATTACGAAGCGTACTGCGCATCGTGCCACGGCAAGACTGCGGCTGGCACAGATAAAGGGCCCACATTCATCAGCAAAATCTACCATCCGGGACATCACAGCGACGGCGCATTCTTCATCGCGGCAAAGAGAGGTGTGCGTGCTCATCATTGGCGCTTTGGAAACATGCCGCCCGTCAAGGGTGTGAGCGACACGCAAGTCCAATCGATCCTGCTGTATGTTCGAGCAGTTCAACAGGCGAACGGTGTGCTCTGAAGAAGTGGGTGATTAACCGGCTAGCGATCTTTTCCGTTCTTCGTACTCGACTTTATCGATCTCGCCCTTGGCAAAACGCTCATTGAGAATGGCTATCGAGCTGTCATGCGTCCCCGGCGAACTTGTGTGCGCACCGAATCCGAACATTCTCAGAACGACGACGATGGCGACGGCAATGATGACGACCACTAGGATCATCATTACGGGCCCCATGAACATACCACTCCACATCATGGGATGTTCACCGGACCAGCCGTACCCGGGACCAGCGTCCGCGGCTGCTACGCCGACCGTTGCAAGCGTGGCACTGATCACGGTCAATGCCAATAGGGTTGTTCTCGATTCCATCACTGAGTCTCCTTCCTTGAGACAATAACGATAGTTTGAGGGAGCATCCCCCTTGAGCCGTGCCATACCGTTAAATTATCGGGACAGGCACCGCATTGATCTAAATCAACGCCCCTCCCGGAAGCTTCAATCAGGCCCGATGAACATCTCTTGACCTGCCAGTAACTAGAATGTTTAGGATGCCAATATCGATTGAATTTGGAGGTTCTTTTCATGAGCGATCATGCATCGCATCAGCATCATCACGCGCATACCGTCGTCCGCGATCCGGTCTGCGGGATGGAGGTCGACCTGCAGTCAGATACGCCGACGGCGGAGTACGAAGGACATGATTACCATTTCTGCTCGAAGGGATGCCGGAACCAGTTCCAGACCGCGCCCACCGATTTCGTGAGCGCGGAAGACCCGGTCTGCGGCATGTCGGTCGACCGTGCGACGGCTGCACACACGCACCGCCACGAAGGGACGCTGCACTATTTCTGCTCGGCCAAGTGCAAGGACAAGTTTACCGCCGCGCCGGACGATTACCTGGGCGACCGCCCCGATCCTGAACCGATGCCGGAGGGGACGATCTATACCTGCCCGATGCATCCCGAGATCGAACAGGTCGGGCCCGGCACCTGCCCGAAATGCGGCATGGCGCTCGAACCGAAAGGCGTGCCCTCCGCCGACGAAGGCCCGAACCCTGAACTGGTCGATTTCAAACGCCGCTTCGCCTTCGGCGCGGTACTCACGCTCCCACTGCTGGTGATGGCCATGGGGCCAATGCTGGGCCTGCCGGCGCGCGAATGGCTCGGCGAGCGGACGGCGCTGTGGACCGAACTCGTTCTCGGCACGCCGGTGATCCTGTGGTCCGGCTGGCCGTTCCTGGTGCGTGGCTGGCAGTCGTTCCGCACCTGGAACCTCAACATGTTCTCGCTCATCGGCATGGGGGTCGCGGCGGCGTTCCTGTTCAGCGTCGTCGCCGTGCTGATGCCGGACATCTTCCCCGACGGCTTCCGCGACGCCGACGGCCATGTCGGTGTCTATTTCGAGGCCGGCGCCGTCATCGTGGTGCTCGTTCTGTTGGGGCAGATCTTGGAACTCGGCGCGCGCGAACGCACCGGCGCCGCGATCCGCGCCCTGTTGGACATGGCCGCCAAGACGGCGCGTGTCATCCGTCCCGACGGCACCGAGGAGGAAATCCCCATCGAGGATGTCCAGGTCGGCGACAAGCTCAGGGTCAGGCCGGGCGAGAAGATCGCCGTCGACGGCGAGGTGGTCGAAGGGCGGTCGTCGGTGGAAGAATCGATGATTACCGGCGAACCGGTGCCGGTCGAGAAAGTGCCGGGCGACTCGGTCACCGGCGCCACCATCAACGGCACAGGCAGTCTTATCATGGAGGCCAGGCGCGTCGGCAGCGACACCATGCTGTCGCAGATCGTCGAGATGGTCGCCAACGCGCAACGTTCCCGCGCGCCGATCCAGAAGCTCGCCGACAGCGTCGCCGGCATGTTCGTGCCGGCGGTGATCGGCGTTGCCGTCCTTGCCTTCATCGCCTGGTCGATTTGGGGACCGTCGCCGGCGTTCGCGTATGCGCTCGTCGCGGCGATTGCCGTGCTGATCATCGCATGCCCATGCGCGCTTGGGCTGGCAACGCCGGTTTCGATCATGACCGCGACCGGACGTGGCGCGCAGGCCGGCGTGCTGATCAAGAACGCCGAAGCGCTGGAACGGTTCGCCAAGGTCGACACCCTCATCGTCGACAAGACCGGCACGTTGACCGAGGGGAAACCGAAGCTGGTTGCCGTCGAGGCCGAGGGCGGCCATGACGAAAACGACGTGCTGCGTCTGGCGGCGAGCCTCGAACGCGGTTCGGAGCACCCTCTGGCAGAGGCGATCGTCACCGGCGCTCGTGAGCGCGGCGTCGAGCTTGCCGACGCATCGGACTTCGAAGCGGTCACCGGCAAGGGCGTCAAAGGCACCGTCGACGGCAAGGCGGTCGCACTCGGCAACGCCAAACTCGTCGACGACCTCGGTCTCGATGCCGGCGCGCTGACGGACACGGCCAATGCGCGGCGCGATCAGGGCGAAACGGTAATGTTTGTCATCGTCAAGAAAAAAATCGCCGGCATCGTCGCCGTTGCTGACCCGGTCAAGGAAACGACGCCCGATGCGCTCAAGGAACTGCACGCGCTCGGCTTCAGGATCGTTATGGCGACCGGCGACAACGAACGCACGGCGAAGGCGGTGGCGGCACGGCTCGGCATCGACGAGATCCGCGCCGACGTTCTGCCCGCCGACAAGGCGCGGATCATCAGGGAACTGCAGGACGAAGGCCGCAAGGTCGCGATGGCGGGTGACGGCGTCAACGACGCCCCGGCGCTGGCCCAGGCCGACGTCGGTATCGCCATGGGCACCGGCGCCGATGTTGCCATCGAAAGTGCCGGGTTCACGCTGGTGAAGGGCGACCTGAACGGTATCGTCCGGGCCCGCCGGCTGGCGACGGCGACCATGCGCAACATCAAGCAGAACCTGTTCTTCGCGCTCGTCTACAACGCTGCTGGTGTGCCGGTGGCGGCGGGCGTGCTTTATCCGTTCCTCGGCCTGTTGATTTCACCGATGTTCGCGGCGGCAGCGATGAGCCTGTCGTCGGTTTCCGTCATCGGCAACGCGCTGCGCCTGAGGACGGCACGTATCTAATCACTGAGCAAGGCGTGAAAGATGATTTCCGCCTCACAACGGAGGATGAACATGGAAACTCAGTCGTCACCGATGTCGAAGGAACAGGGTGAGAAGAAACCCTTTCGCACCTGGGCCGTCTGGTGCTGCGTCGCGCTGGCCGCCTTTGCCCTTTCCGCCGCATACTTCATCTACCGGACACCCGGCCAAGAGGGCTCAGGGCTGTCGGGTTGGCTGCCTATATTACTTATCGCGCTGTGTCCGTTGATGCACCTGTTCATGCATAAACGGCACGGTGGCCACACCCGTGACCGGGACGAATGACGGGGCACGACCACGGCGACCGGACGGCGCGTTACGCCAAGGATAGCCTGACGCTCACGGGTGCGGTCGCGCTCGGCACCGGCGTGATGATCGGCGCCGGTATCTTCGCGCTGACCGGACAGGTCGCGCAACTGGCCGGAGAGTGGTTTCCATTGGCGTTCATCGCGGCTGCCGTCGTCGTCGCTTTCAGCGCGTATTCCTACGTGAAGCTTTCCAATGCCTACCCGTCGGCAGGCGGCATCGCGATGTTCCTCGAGAAGGCCTACGGTCGCGGCACCATGACGGCGGCATGCGCGCTGCTGATGTACCTCTCCATGGTCATCAACGAGAGCCTGGTGGCGCGTACGTTCGGCAGCTACGTCATGCGGCTTTACGACGGCACGCCGCCGGGCTGGGCCGTGCCGGTGCTCGGTGTCGGTCTCCTGACCTTCGCCTTCGTCGTCAACATCCTCGGCAACAAACTGATCCAGACCCTGTCGTTCGTCATGGCGTTTCTGAAGATCGGGGGTATCGCCGTGTTCGCGATCGCCGGACTGGCGGCGTCCGGGATGAGCCTTGAAAGTGTCTCCGTCGACCCCGCCGAAACCACGCTGGGCGGATTTCTCGGCGCGGTCGCATTGGGCATTCTCGCGTACAAGGGTTTCACGACGATCACCAACAGCGGTGGCGAGATCGTTGATCCGCACCGCAACGTGGGCCGCGCCATCATTATCGCCATCGCGATCTGCGTCGTCATTTACGTGCTTGTCGCGCTGGCGGTCGGCGCCAACCTCTCGTTAGCCGAGATCGTTTCGGCACGCGATTATGCACTGGCCGACGCGGCGGAACCCGCGTTCGGCGATGTCGGACTGTGGTTCACCGTGGCGTTCGCCATCGTCGCCACGGTGTCGGGCGTGATCGCCAGTGTGTTCGCGGTCTCGCGCATGCTGGCGATGCTGACCGATATGAAACTGGTGCCGCACAGCCACTTCGGCATGCCGGGGGACATCCAAAAACATACGTTGGTCTATACGATCGTTATCGCGATGTTCCTGACCGTGTTCTTCGATCTGGGACGGATCGCTGCACTCGGCGCAATCTTCTACATCGTCATGGATATTGCCGTTCACTGGGGCATCCTGCGCCATCTTCGAGAGGAAGTTAACGCATCGGCGTGGGTGCTGGTCACGGCGATCGCGCTCGATGCCGCCGTGCTTGTCGCACTGCTGATGATCAAGGCGTCAAGCGACATGACCGTCGTCTATGCCGCAGCTGTCGGCATAGTGGTCGTTTTTGTCGGAGAGAGGTTCTTTCTGCGTCTGAAGGATCAATAATCACGATCCAACTGCCTTCAATACCGACTATACTCACGCGCCGGTTAGACCTAGTCTGGCTGCGCGCAGTGAATTTTCATCGACGCCGCGTCCGGCGCAGTAGGAGGCCAAAACGCCGTCGATCGCGACGGCCGGTACTGATTGAACGCCGATTTCTTTGGCGCGTTTGATGGTAGAAGGGACGGTCTAATCAGATGCGACAACGCGAATACCCAATATCATATACATGGCGCTGTAATCGTCGCATTTGGACTTGCCGATGAGTACGGTAAGTGATCTGCCTGGATGCCGACAAAAATGGCTCATAGCTGTTGCGTGGTGGTGTCCGGAAGGGAAGCGCCGATAAGGAAATAACCAGAAACGATGCTGTGATCGAGACCAGATAAGGTTTTTAATCTGATGACGGATAGGTAGCGTAAACCACGGTTGAGCCGTCCGAGCGAATCAACAGAACATCGTAGGTTTCCCGTTCCGAGCCTTGGTCCATCCCGGGGGACCCGAGAGGCATGCCAGGCACGGTCAAGCCGACGGCATCTGGTTGCTCTGTTCGCAGCCTTCGAATGTCGCGCACCGGTACATGGCCTTCGATCGTGTATCTACCTATCCGGGCCGTGTGACACGAAGCCAGTTCGGCATTGATTCCACTTTGCACTTTGAACTGCATCAGCCTGCCCATAGCCATGTTTTCGCTTCTTACCGGCAATCCGTTACTCTCCAGATGTTCAATCCAGGCGACACAACAGCCGCACCCGCTCGTTTTCGCGACGTAAACCGAGTGTTCTTCCGATGCAATAGACGGGCGCCAGTGTAAACAAAACAATACGATCAGCAGAGCGCCGCCAATCCGTTTGCCTGCTGGCCTGATCGTGTGGCCATTGAAAAGCATGGGGGAATTCCTGCCCATCACCCGCTCACTAATATTTGTCTGGAAGATGCGGCGGAAGCGCGTCGGCCCAGAGGTCATATTCAATGCCGTTCGCGTCCAAGCCTCTCCCGATGTCGCCCAGCCAACGTTGAAAATTGGGCTCGCTTTCGTAGCCCTTGGTCTGAACGTAATGGAGTATGAAATTGAAGTGGAAGGGCTTGAAATAGGTTTCTGCGCGGAAAACTTCGGAGTCCGCGATGTTTCGGCCGGCCGCCTTTTCCATGGATTCCGGAAGGAACTGAAGGGTCGGCGTGTACATGATCCTGAATTTCCGCGCCAGTTGCCCTTCGGTCAGGATCGCGCCGTCCAGATCAGTGACCGCACGCTCCCCCTGTATGTCGAGTTTGATGACGTTGAAGTTACTCGTGACTTTTTCGACGATTCTCGGAATGCGTAGATTGACGTCGTACATGGGCTTGCAATAAGCGCAATCCTTCTGTTCCCAAAAAATCACCAGCCGCTTGCCCTGCTTTGCGGTTGCCGTCAGATCTTGCCGAAGGTCTAATGAACTCCCGTACAGCCAAGTCTGAGCATGCATGCCGTTGTCGGCCATTTTTGCCGCAGGTAGCAGTGGCGTATGGCGATCGGCCCGGACCGGCATTGATACTGTAAACGCGGCGGCGATCATACAAACGAATGTTTTCCACGCACTCATGACTTGCTACTCCCCTCGGATCATCAGCGCGCAGTTATAGTGCCAGAAACAGATAGCAGATGGTAGGCTTCAAAAACGTGGCAATTTACTCGACCTGGAAAAGGGGTGTCCATGCCACCACGACACTCATTCATTAGCAAAATAATTCACATCTAACGCTCTAATGCGCGGCGAATTTTTGGGACGGCGTTTTCCCTCGATTCGTGAAAATCGATAATGCTGACGAAGCGACCTTCAGCATCATATACGAACACTCCGGCGGTGTGATTCATCGTATAGGTCTGACCGGTTACGATTCTCTCGTATTTAACCTTAAATCCAGCAGCCGCATCGGCGATATCTTGGGACGAACCCGTATAGCCAGCGATGGCCGGATGAAAGTTCTCAATGTATACCGCCATCGCCTCAGCAGTATCGCGCTCGGGGTCGACGGTAATAAACGCGACATTGATGTGCTTTGTGTCGTCACCTAACGATTCAAGCCAGCCTGTAATATCGGCCAAGGTCGTCGGGCAAATATCCGGGCAATACGTAAAGCCGAAAAACACGAGCAACGGTTCACCGAGCCAGTCCGTTGCCTGAACTCGGTTCCCTTTGTGATCGGTCAATGCGAAGTCCATTTGGCCAATCGGAAGAGGTAACTTGCTTTCACGAGCTTTTCTTTCCGGCGCACCGGGGCCGTCAACCTGCCACCAGCCGAACAGGAGTGAGGTGCTAATTGCCAACGCCAGCCCGCAACCGATGAGTAACAGCTTCCAAGTAGGCATCCCCAATATCATTCCGTACTAGCTTTTGTCGCGCGAAAAGACGTCTGTCTCAGGCTCTCCGCGAGCATTCTCGGTAGGTGTTGAAATATCCAACATCGCCTTTATCTCTGCGGTTTCTTGCTGAAAACGCGACAATGCTTCGCCTTCAAGCTTTCGTTGCGGCGGCGCGGCAACCCTTGCCGGGTTCACTTGCCGTCCCTCTTTCAAGACCTCGAAGTGCAAATTCGGTCCAGTTGTCAGGCCTGTCTCGCCAACATAACCGATCACCTCTCCACGCCGGACGCGGTCCCCGGATGCTAAGGTGTCCTTATATCGGTCGAGATGGGCGTAAGCCGTGGAGAGTTCGCCATTGTGCCGGATTCGAATGTAATTACCGAAACTGCCGTTACGGCGACGCTGAACAACCGTACCGTCACCTGCCGCCAAAACCGGCGTGCCGCGCACGGTCTTAAAATCCAGACCTTTGTGCATTCTCGTGTAGCCAAGAACAGGGTGCTCTCTCTTGCCGTACGATGACGATAATCGCCCGGACGATACCGGGGTTCTCATCAATCCTGATGCAATGCTATTTCCTGCTTCATCGAAGTACGACACAAAGCCGTCGTTCGTTTCATGCCGGAAGTAGGTAAGCGATCTATCCGTTATATCGAGCGAGATATAAACGAGATTGCCGGCATGCGTCCCGACGTTCCCTTTATCTACGTAAATCTCATACCCGAATGCGAACTTGTCGCCATCAGCGACGTCGCGTTGGAAATCGACGGCTTGGCCGAGCACCCGATATGCCTCAATCAGGATAGGAGTTGGCACTCCTACCCCGCGTGCGGACTCGAAGAAGCTCTGCGAAATTGTCCCAAATGACCGAACCAGACGCATGTCGTGTTCAATGGGTTCAACCCTTGCCACAAAAGCATCGTCATTTTCATGTTCGACAACTACTCGACTATCCGTTTCCGGTATGAAAGAGAGGTGATCAAGGCGCTGACTATTCTGGGTGTCTCCGTCGGATCTCACCACGATTGAAAGTCTCTGCCCTGCTTTCAGGTCACGTGGATCAAATACGCCTCTTAAAGCGTCACTCGCGGCAAATGATTCACCAAAAGAAACCCCGGCATTCCTGAGCGCATCGATCAACGTGTCACCTGGACGGAGAACAACAGATGCGCCCTGGCGGTCATCTTCTCCGGGGATGGTCTCGGCATTTCCGACTGGCGGTGCCATTGCTATTTTATCGGGGTCAGTTCTTGGCACCCGTGGAGCGATTTCAAGATTTTCAGCCTTTCCTCTATCCAGAGCCAGACCGGCGACGAAGGCTATTGCGATGACACCGCTGATAGCGCCGGCGCTATAGAGCAAAATTCGCTGCATCTTGGTCATTGTACAGGACCTGAGGCTCCAATTCCCAGGACCGGCACCGACACGTCGATCGGCCCTGCGCCCTTAAAAGTCAATGTCAGGGTGAATTTCTCCCCTTCCTTGAGCGGTTGTTTCAGGTTCATCAACATGACGTGTAGTCCGCCCGGTTTCAGCACCACCTCATGCCCGGCCGGGAGTTTCACTGCGCCAGCTGGTCCCATTCGCGCGACACCATCTGTCATCGTCATCGCATGGACTTCGGCCACTTCCGAAACCGAAGCTTTTAGGCTGGTCAATACGTCCGTTTCGTCTCCCTCGTTGCGTATCGTTAGATAGGCCGCAGACGGGCGCGATGTTCCGATTGAGGCTCGTGCCCACGCGGCTTCAACAATCACCTCGTCGTTTCGTGCCGTGTCTGGGACGGCCGGTGAGATAAAACCAACGGCCATCAAAAAGGTTAGAGAAATGACAGCGCCCAGAAATTTGATGCTGCTCATATTCTCTCTTTCAAATCTTCGATAATCATCTCTGGCGGCGTGCGGAATTGAAAGGTGCGGACAAAATGGCCTTCGGGGGAAATCAAGTAGACGGCCGAGGTATGCCCCATTGTGTATCCGTCCGGCGCCGAATCCTGAGGCACTCGCTCAAAGTAAGCCTTGAACGAATCTGCCGCTTCGGTGACTTGTTTGTCCGTTCCCGTCAAGCCGACAATGGATGGATGAAACGCGGAAACGTATTCCGCCACGGTTTCGACGCGGTCCCGCTCAGGATCAATAGTGATGAAAAGCGGCGTCACTTTCGCGGCTGAATTACCAAGACCATCCATTACATCTGCCAATTCCGCCAGGGTTGTCGGGCAAATGTCGGGGCAGTTCGTAAACCCGAAGAACACCAGTGCCCAGTTGCCTCGATAGGTCGCTTCACTAACTGTATCACCTTGATGGTTCACAAGGGTGAAGGCGGGCTGGAATCCATCAACGTTTTCCGCGTCGGTGCCCAGGAAATGTGAAAGTTGATGGCCTGCAACAATAACCAGGGCGAGGAGGGCTAGTCCCCAGAGGATATACCGAACCGTTTTCACAATGCCTCCACTTCGGATCGGACGAGATCGCGCAACTGCGCCTCACCAAAAGAGTCCAGTGCTTTTCCGTTAACGAAAAACGTTGGCGTTCCGCGTACCCCAAACGCCTTGATGTCTTCGGCGTCTTGATTGAGCACGCCGACGATGTGCGGCATCCGGCTTTCACGTTGCGCGCGTTCTATGTCCACTCCAGTCCCGTCGAGCAAACTCCATATGTCTTCTGGGGCACGTCCGTGCGGTGCCCACTTCGGTTGCGTTTCCAAAAGACGCTCAAGGGCGGGTTCGAATTTCCCTTGCAAGCGAGCGGCCTCGAGAAGTCGCACTGCGTCCTCTGACGGGGGGTGGAATGCGGCATATCGGATTACCACGCGGACCTTGTCAGGGTACGTTGCCATTATGTTTTTGACGATCGGATGAAAGGCGCGGCACGATTCGCACGCCGGGTCAAAAAACTCAACAATGGTGACCGGGGCATCTTTAGGGCCAAATACAGGTGAATGGTCGCGGACCAATTGGGCGGCATTTGTAACTGGTGCTACCTTTCTCATATTCTCGACTAAGGGTTGATAGAGGTATACGCCGAACCCAAAAATGCCCAAAATCGCTATCCCAATTTGTGCGATAAAATGACGACGATTCATTTTCGTCCCTTTTCCGTAGACAGAAACAACAAGAGTGAAATCAAACAGAATGCGGCCAACGAGAGATACGGAAGCGGTAAATATCCGAAAACGACCTGGTCTTCTCCGGAGCAGGAGGGGCCATGCTGCGTGCAAGGTTGTATCGCCTCCGCGATAAACCCGGCAAAAAGCAGACTGTGCCAAAACGCTATTGAGCCTCCCGCAATGGCTAATGGGAGTGCATAGCGGCGCACATTGAGGTCCGACTGATAACACGCAATACCGAGAACAACGGCTAAGGGGAACATTGCGATCCTCTGGTACCAACATAGAACGCATGGGGGGCGTCCCATGACCTCCCCGATGAACAAAGCACCCAAGGTGGCCGCCAGGGCGATCAGCCAGGCGCCGATCAATGCATTGTCCGGCGATATCATTGTCGTGGCCCGCTTACGGAACATCTCCTCACTCGTCATCTTTGGTGCCTACGCCCGCTGTTGACGTGACGGAAATGGCAACGAGCGATGCAGCGCCAGCGCAAATAAACACGTCCGCAAAGTTGAAAGCGGGCCAATGAAATCCCATCGCATGAAAGTCGAGGAAATCTGTAACCGCGCCTTGTCGTACTCGATCAATGATGTTCCCGAATGCACCGCCTGCCATGAGTGCAATCGCCCCTGCTTCGAGTAGGCGGTCCGAACGTAACGCCCAAACGGCGAGGGCTGAAGCGATGGCAAAGGTAATCGCAATCAACGGCCATTGCTGATCGCCGAAAATATCGGCAAAAACACCAAAACTGACTCCTGTATTGAAGCCTAAACTGAGATCAAAAAATGGGGTAACCTCCACTTTATAGGACGGTGTTGATAGGAACGTAAGTGCAGCCCATTTGGTTGCCTGGTCGAACACGATCGCGGCCACCATGACCGACGAGACAACAACTATCGAGGTTGAGCGCGCACACGTTTGCGAGAACAAATCTGATGCCGCTTTATTCCGACGCAAAGGGGGCACTCCGTACGTCACTAACGAATTTCCTCGGCTCCAGGGTTGTTATTCAGCAGCGATACCATGCGCCCCGACATGGCGCCGCTCATCCAAAGCCTGTTTGATGATCTGCAAAGATGACCAGAGAAACAGACCCGCCATCAATCCGGCCACGATCAGGTCGGGCCACGCGGTCCCGGTCAGATATACCCCGCCAGCTGCCACGATTACGGCGACGTTGCCAATCGCGTCGTTACGGCTACACAGCCATACGGAGCGAACGTTCGCGTCTCCGTCCTTGAAACGCATCAGGATAAGAACGCTCAATAGGTTGGCAGCGAGGGCAAGTACGCCGATGCCGCCCATTATCGGTGCACTCGGTACACCGAGGATCAAAACCTGATAAGCAGTCATGCCGAAGACCCAGAACCCCATGGCCGCAAGGCTGATTCCTTTGGCCAAAGCCGCCGTGGCGCGGACTTTAAGCGACATGCCGATTACCATAAGACTAATGGCATACGTGACCGTGTCGCCCAGGAAATCCAGAGCATCCGCCTTCAACGCCTGAGACCCGGCTAACGCACCTGCGGCCATTTCGACGAAAAACATGGTACCGTTAATCGCGATTACTGCCCATAGAGCGCGTTTGAAGCCTTTCGACATCCCATCGAACTTCGGTTCGTGACTGCAACATCCTCCGGCCATGGCACACCCTTTTATTCCGCGGTTCATCTCAGATGTGCTAAACGTAATGTCTACAGTAACTATAGGTTCAAGAGGTAATTTGCTTTGGCCCACGATTTGACGATTGGCCGCATTGCCGAGGCCGCTGGTTGCAAGGTGCAGACGGTCCGATACTACGAGCAGATCGGCCTCATCCCGGCACCGCCCCGCTCAAGTGGAAACCAGCGCGTTTACGATGACTCAGCCATCCACCGTTTGACGTTCATTCGTCATGCCCGAGAGCTCGGGTTCCCACTGCAGGCAATCCGAGACTTGATCAGTCTCTCGGACGACCCTAATCAGCCGTGCGATGCCGCGGACGCAATTGCGAAGGCGCAACTCAGCGAGGTAGACCGCCGTATCCATCGATTGCATGCACTTCGCCATGAACTGGAACGCATGATCGAGCAGTGCCGGGGCGGACGGATCGCAGATTGCCGCGTTTTAGAGGTGCTGAGTGATCACAGTCTTTGCGAAACGGATGATCATTCAACACCGAAGGAACGGTGAATTTGATGAATTCGGGTAAGAAACATTTATTCTGCCGGCCTAAGAATGAGGCAAGTATCTCAAGATGAGACGGATCTGAGGCCTGTTCGTTCGATACGTTAGGCCACTTTAAGAGATATTTTGTTGCTGCTGAGTTGCTGTATCGTGGACATCAACGAGGCATTTAACGACGGTCCGTTTGTAGAATCCGAATCCTAAGGTGAACCAACGTGTCCTCCGCACATATGTGCATATTCCAAAATCTTATAATTGACTCCGTAGTATACTACGGCTGCTAGCCTTTTCACTTAGGAGGTTCGGACATGCGAATTGGTGAAGCCGCCACACGCGCCGGAGTCAGCGTCGAAACGATCCGGTTTTACGAGTCCAAGGGACTAATCGATCAACCGCGTAAACCACAAGGCGGCGGATTTCGCGATTATCCGATGGCGACGGTGGACCGCATACGCTTTGTACGCCAAGCACAGGAAATCGGCTTTTCACTTCGGGAAATTTCCGAGCTTCTATCCCTACAGGCTGACCCCAAGGCGGATTGCGCGGACATCAGGGCCCGCGCAGTCCAGAAACGAGACCAAGTCCAGTCGAAGATTAACCACATGCGGCTCATTCTCGACGCGCTAGATGATCTCGTCGCAAGTTGTCCTGGTGGCGGCGAAATTACCGCCTGCACCATCATCGACGCCATGAACAACCGCGCTTTACACAGCGGCGTGACCCGCAATGAAGCACAGCCTGAAGGAAAGGATGCGCCAGACATGAAAACCACTCTCCTGAATATCGAAGGTATGCACTGTGACGGCTGCGCCCACACGATCGAACTATTGCTCACCCGAGTGCCGGGTGTCCGCAAGGTCGATGCCTCCTATGCCGAGCGCCAGGCTCGTGTTCTGCACGATCCCGATACGGCCTCGAAGGAAGATCTGGTTACGGCAATCGACAAGGGCGGGTTCGTTGCCGCAATCAATGATCAATGATCGAAACCGGGTTTATTGGACTGGTCGCTATTCCTGCCGGGTTGGGCCTTTTTGGGTTCATTGAACCGTGCACGATCGGCTCCAGCCTCGTCTTCATAAAATACCTTGAAGGCAAAGATCCGTCGGTGAAGGTCTTAGAGACAGCCGTTTTCGCCGCGACCCGGTCGGTATTCATCGGTTTGCTCGGGGTTCTCGCCGTGCTCATCGGAGACATGTTTCTCGACCTGCAGCGACATGCATGGCTGGGTTTAGGGACATTGTATGTTCTTCTCGGGATATTGCTCGCGACCGGACAGTTACGCTTTTTCACGCGTTCAATCGGGCCAGGACTTCGTCGACTTAGCGGATACCGTGGATCCGTTGGCCTCGGCCTCCTGTTCGGATTCAACATCCCTGCCTGCGCGGCACCGTTGTTGCTCGCATTGTTGGCAGCAGCCGCCGCTTCCTCCGGCGCGACGGTAGCAAAGGGCTTCATCGCGCTCGCTGTTTTCGGCCTTGGATTAAGCATCCCGTTGGTGGTGGCCGTTCTCGTCCCACGCGCACGTGGCTGGCTTGAGCGTATTGCAACTCTCTCCGGCCGATATCCAGCATTAGCCGGTCTGGTCCTCATTGCACTCGGCGGATGGTCGATCTGGTTCGGCCTGTTTGCCGATCTGAAAGCGGGCACTTCCGCCGGCTGATCGGTTTGAGATTTTTACGGAGTATATATCATGACCGCGATAACCGCCGACGAACCGACATCGACGTACTGGAAGGAAGAACCGGCGGAGCGCCCCGGCCGGGCACGTATTCGTGCGCGTATCGGCGGCCTCCATTGCTCGCTTTGCACGGGCACGATCGAGAAAGCACTCGGCAAGCAAACCGGCGTGGATAAAGTCGCGGTTAGCCTGACCCACGAACAGGCGCTTGTCGAATTTGACCCGTCGGCGACCACGCCGGAGGGGTTATTGCAGATTTTACGCGACATCGGTTACACCGTTCACGACCCAAACAAATTGCGGCCTTTTGAAGAGGAAGAGCGTGAACTCGTCGTCGAGGGCCGCCGCTTCCTGACAGCTACCGTATTCAGCCTTCTATCCGTCGCATTGATTACCGAGCCGGCCGGGCCGCTCTCGCTGATCCTTCCCACGATAGCAACGCTCAGTTTGATCGCCTTCGTTTTTCTCGTTCTTCGGGCGCGCGGGTTATGGCCAGCACTCATCGGCGCCGGGGGCCTCGGCGTCTTGGTGACCGGGTTACTCGTACTGAAAGATACCGGAGCACTGACCGCCTTCACGCCATGGATCGTAGGGATGCTTGCCGTCGTTCTTGTTTTCGGTATTGCCCGTCACATTCTGATTATGGCTGTTCAGGCCCTTCGACGGGGGATATTGAACCAGCACGTACTGCTTGAGGCCGGGGCATTTGCCGGGCTGGCCGGAGGTACTATCGGTTTGATCCTCGGCCAATCCGATTATCCGACGGCGCCCTTCTTCGCCGTTGCCGTCATGGTCGCGACGTATCACATTTTTTCAGAATGGCTGTCGCTGATCGTCAAAACACGGTCGTCACAGGCCGTCAAAAGACTGCTCGATCTGCAGCCGGATATCGCGCGCGTGCAACGCGACGGTGCCGAAATCGAAATCCCGACAAGCGAGATTGTCGAAGACGATCTGGTGAGGGTGCGGCCTGGCGACCGCCTGCCGGTGGATGGTGAAATCATCGACGGCCGTTCTACCGTGGATCAATCCCTCGTTACCGGCGAACCGATGCCCGTTGAACGAAAGATCGGCGATGCCGTGATCGGCGGCACGATTAATGGCAACGGGACTTTGCTGGTCCGGGTCACTGCTGTCGGCGATCAGAGTTTTCTCCGCCGTGTTGCGCGCGAGGTCGAAGATGCCCGTGCCCTCAAACCCGGTCTTTTGCATCTGGTTGACCGCGTTCTACAGGTTTACACACCGGCCGTCCTGACGATCTCGATCCTCTCTTTCATCGGCTGGGCGGCATTGCCGCAAGTGTTCGGTTTCACACCCGACCTGCAACGTGCGGTTTTCGCGGGCCTTAGCGTACTCGTCATGGGCTATCCCTGCGCAGTCGGCATCTCCGCACCATTGTCAATTGTTAGGGGTGCAGGCGAGGCGGCGGAAAAAGGCATCCTGATGCGGACGGGAGAAGCGTTCCAGGGTTACCGTCTGGTCCGGCAGATTGCCTTCGACAAAACCGGCACGCTGACCGAGGGCCGCCCCCGGGTTCACGAGGTGGAAGCCGTATCGGGAGATGCAAATCAAGTTCTGATATATGCTGCCGCGGCGGAATCGGTCTCGGAGCACCCACTCGGCGAAGCCATCGTGGAAGCGGCCTTCGATGCAGGAGTGACGCCGCCGGACACCGATACGTTCGAAGCGGTTCCCGGTAAGGGTGTGATCGCCGCAGTCGACGGCAAAGACGTGATCGTGGGAAGCCCACGGTTCCTCTCGCAGAATGACATCGATCTTGCTTCGCTCGCCCACCGGATCGAAGCCTTACAGGAGCTGGGACGGACGGTAATCGCAGTCGCTCATGGCGGTGTACTTCTCGGGATCGTTGCCTTGGGAGACTTGCCGCGGCGGGAAGCCGGAACGACGATCGCCAAATTACGTGACGCGGGTATAAGAACGGTTCTGATTACCGGCGACAACGAACGCGCAGGGTATAATATCGCCAAGGAACTCGGCATCGACGTCGTTCACGCAGAAGTGCTGCCCGGCGAGAAAGCCGAACTGATCCGCGATCTTCAGCGGCAAGGCCGAACCGCCATGGTCGGTGACGGCATCAACGATGCACCTGCGCTCATGCAGGCGGATGTGGGCATCGCCATGGGCGCGGGCACCGACATCGCCATCGACGCTGCCGATATCATCATTCTCAACAACGACATCTCGAACGTCGTCGAAGCGCGGGAAATCAGTCGGCAAGGGTACCGCAAGATGCTGCAGAACGTGTCGCTCGCCTTCCTGTTCAATGGCGTTGGCGTCCCCGTCGCCGCGACGGGATTGCTTTACCCTGTCTGGGCTATGGTCGCCATGGCCGCAAGTGTGACGACCATTTTCGTCAACTCGCTCTGGGGCAAGCCGAGACTGTTCATCGACGCGATACTTAGCGTTGGGAAACCGGTTTCAAGAACAGGCAACACGTAATGAACATCCGGATAGTTGGAAAATTGATTGTCCGATTTAGAGAGGTAGACGCGCTATGATCATCAAGAGATGGCAACTTGTATCCCTTATAATCCTGCAGGCCATGTTTGCCGCGTGCGCATCAAGCGTTCTGGTTTACAACGCTTTTGGATGGGCGCCTGATGTAATTTCGTTTGAGTGGGGTTCTTACCGAGCCTTTAATATCTATGTCTCAATTCTCATTGTTGCTGCCCTTATATGGGGCCTTGTTGCTCGAGTTCCTATCATCATGCCTGTCATCATAGTTTTCGCTACGTTTCACTTGGTGGAAGGGTTGATCATTTCATTTTGGAGCAAGGCCGCTATTCATTTCGTTACGCTCATAATAGCTGCGAATATTCAAATTCAAATTAAACAAAAAGCCGCTTAACCAACATGCATTGGCAAAACTGGGTCCGCATTGGATGATCCAGTATCCGAGTTGCTTACAACGCGACAAATGGTCGTTCTCGGTTTTTGGTCGCCATATGAGAGCAGAAAGATAGAAGTCCGTTTGAGGTGAGCAAGCAATCAAACCTATCGATGTCGAAGAAGCTATTATACGTGCACGCACCGAGCGGCAGAACGGATACGAGAGTATCTGTTGAGAGTAGCTTCCCTCGCGCTACGAACAGAGATTTGAGTAAATACAATCGAACGCCTGAAACAACCATCGTGGCGGAATTAGCCCAATTTTCATGACCTTGTGAAAAAGATGCGTCGTCTGACTTCAGAGGGGTTGTTGGTCACTCACTTGCCCTAACGCTGATGTTAATTGGGTATTGTTAGATGCTCTTCCTCTCGCCATAACCCAATCTCTTCGCTGCTAATAAGTGGTTCCAACTCTAAGATCGATTAGCCGACGTGGTGCGATGGCAAATGGGAGTGGGAGATTGAAAAACATTACAGCTAAGTTCCCCGCGGCCCCCAAAGGATAATCGCTGCTCCCAGGAGACAGATAGTCGCGCCGACTAGATCCCATCGATCGGGTGTTCGCGTTTCTACTAACCAGAGCCACAGAATTGACGCGGCAATGTAAATTCCGCCTTAGGCGGCGTAAGCACGCCCAGCAAGGTCACTGTCAACGCGGGTCAGAAGGAACGCGAACAGAGCCAGACTGACCATGCCGGGCACGAGCCACCATGGCGACTTACCTAAGCGCAGCCAGGCCCAGAAAGCGAAGCAACCGGCAATTTCCGCGATGGCAGCCCCGACGTAGACGGAAACCGTACCAATCACGATGCCAGCGCCTCCAACACGGGACACTCCGGCACCTCCGCACCCGAGCATTGCGCTGCCGTATCGGCCAGCACTTTTTCTATGCGCTTGAGATCAGCAATCTTGGTCCGTACGTCAGCAAGGTGCCGTTCGGTTAACGCTTGTACCTCGGCGCAAGTCTGGGTGCCTCGGTCAACCAAGCTCAAGAGACCGCGTATTTCTTCGATGGAGAACCCCAGCTCGCGGCCACGCAGAATAAAGCGCAGGCGTGCCACATGGGTTTCATCATATACACGGTAGCCGGACGCCATGCGTGGCGGGTCGGGCATCATGCCGATCTTCTCGTAGTACCGGATCGTCTCCAGGTTGCAGCCAGTTTGCCGCGCGAGTTCGGCGCGTTTCATTCCCTTCGCAGATCTGTGATCACTCATCGAAAAAACTCTCTTGAGTCTGTAGTTACTACAGACCTTACCTTGTTACTGGAACAAAAGCGAGGACGTTAATTCGTGAGCACTACGGAAACAGAAACCCGTGCCTTACAGGCCCGTGAGGCGCAGGGCGATCGCAAGCAGTCAATCTTCACGTCTGGCGGCGTGATCGGTGCCATTCTTGCCTCGAGTTGCTGCATCGTGCCGCTGCTATTTGTGATGCTGGGTATCTCTGGTGCGTGGATCGGCAGCTTAACCGCGCTTGAGCCATACAAACCTGTTTTCGCCAGTCTCGCGCTCGTCTTTATAGGTCTCGGTTTCCGGCAAGTTTACTTTAAGGCCGGTTCTGCATGTGATGTCGACGGTTACTGCGCCAAGCCGCAATCGTCCACCATCACCAAGACAGCGCTCTGGATCTCGACGGTCGTGGTCCTGCTCGCACTGACCATCGATTGGTGGGCGCCATTCCTATACTAACTGCAATCTACGGAGAACCTCTCATGAAACGATTGCCTATTTTGGCAGTGGCCTTGCTGACCCTTGGCGGGCTTGCCTGGATGACCGGCAATGGCGTTACACCTGCTACGGCACAGTATGTGACTATGCAAGTTGCTGCCGCCCAAACTGCCACATTTTCGATTGAAAACATGACCTGCGCGCTGTGCCCGGTCACCGTCAAGAAGGCAATGGAAGGTGTTCCCGGTGTCAAGTCGGTAACCGTCGACTTCGATACTAAAACGGCGATAGTCGTTTTCGACCCATCCATCACAACTTCCGATGCCATCGCCGCAGCGTCCACAAATGTTGGCTATCCGGCATCGGTCCAAGGATGACCCAGTGAAGGACGCAACAATCGTCAAGGCAGGCATCGTCGGCACAGTCATTGCGGCGATCTGCTGTGCCACGCCTGTGCTTGTCGTTGCGCTCGGCGCGATCGGTCTTTCCGCATGGGTCGGCGGGCTGGACTATGTTCTTTTTCCCGCGCTTGCCGCATTCCTGGGCATGACGGTCTACGGTCTGTGGCGACGACAGCGCGCGGTGGCCTGTTGCGAGCCGGATATTCAAACAAACGAGGAGAACTTAAAATGACGGAATGCTGCGACGCGGGCTCACGATCAACGTCAACCAACGACATCGCTGTAATCGGCGCGGGGTCGGCAGGCTTTTCGGCTGCTATTACCGCTGCTGAAGAAGGAGCCAATGTGGCGCTGATAGGTCATGGCACCATTGGTGGCACTTGCGTCAATGTGGGCTGCGTACCGTCCAAGACGATGATCCGTGCAGCCGAAGCGTTGCACGGCGCGAGGGCGGCAGGACGGTTCCCAGGCCTGTCCGGAGAAGCGGGGGTGGATGATTGGAGGAAGCTGATCGCCGCCAAGGACGACCTCGTCATGACATTGCGGCAGAAGAAGTACGCCGATCTACTGCCTGAATATAACAATATCACCTATCTGGAAGGCGCGGCACGGCTGAACGGCGCAGGTGTCATCCTCAATGACACACCGATTGCCGCAGGAAAGACCATCATCACAACTGGTGGACGGCCTTCCGTGCCGCCGATACCCGGCCTCGAAGAGGTGAACTACCTAACCAGCACTTCCGTACTGGAGTTGGAAACCCTGCCCGAAAGCCTGATCGTCATCGGCGGTGGCTATATTGGTGCGGAGATTGCCCAAATGATGGCCCGTATGGGTGTTCAGGTGACAGTGGTCTGCCGCTCGCGCTTGCTGCCACAGGTGGAACCGGAGATATCGGACGCGCTGGCAGATGCATTCCGCGCTGAAGGCATGAAGCTCTATTGCGGCATTGCCTATGATGCTTGCCGTGAAGATGAGACGGGCGTGACCGTCTGCGTCAAGGAAGGCGATACACTCCTAGAACTCAAGGCTGAGCAGTTGCTGGTTGCTACCGGGCGTACTCCTAACACTGAGGGGCTGGGGTTGGCTGAAGCAGGCATCGACTTGGACAAACGCGGTGCGATTGTCGTTGATGACCGGATGCGCACATCTAGGCCTGGTGTCTATGCGGCGGGCGATGTGACCAATCGCGACCAGTTCGTCTACATGGCGGCATACGGCGCAAAGCTAGCCGCAAAGAACGCTTTGAATTTTGACAGCTTGGTGTACGACAACTCCGCCATGCCCTGGGTGGTATTCTCCGATCCACAGGTAGCGGGTGTCGGATTTACGGAGGCCGCTGCCAAGGACAATAGGTATGATGTGATCACGTCGACCATTTCACTCGATCACGTCCCTCGTGCGCTAGCCGCGCGTGACACGAGGGGACTGATCAAGCTGATAGCTGACAAGAAAACGGACCGGCTTCTAGGCGCTCAAATACTTGCCCCTGAGGGAGCTGACAGTATTCAGACCGCTGCCCTGGCAATCAAATGCGGCATGACCGTGACCGACCTGGCAGATACGCTGTTTCCTTATCTGACAACAGTCGAAGGGCTCAAATTAGCCGCACAAACCTTCAACAAGGATGTCAGCAAACTCTCTTGCTGTGCTGGGTAATGGTCGCTTTCGAAGCCGTGCGAATGTTTAAAAAGCAGGACTGTACTTCCGCGTCACTTTCGCAAGCGGACCTCATTTAGCATGAGCGCCCAGGACCGTATCGGGCCAGAAGTAAACATTTCAATCGATGCAACAGAATGCCTGAAACCGTAAAGATGGCGAACTTCGCCTATCGCTAGCAGCCTTGAGTGAAGATACGTTATGCGACTTCAAGAAACCAAACGGGAACGTTCGAAGTAATCGGAAGTAGTTCAAAGTTCTCAGAGAGGGAGCGGAATCGGGGCCGCGCGGAGCAAAATATTCGACTTCGCACGAGCACTTCGTTGGGGCAGTTTGGCAAGATCAAGAAGTCACATTCACTTATTGTCCAAAGTACAGATCTAGTAGGAGGTGACTTAAATTCTAGTGACACTGGGGGCTGTGACCTGGGTTGTCGTCATGCGTCTCCGTCCAAAATTAAGGATTAGAAACCGCCAAGAACGTGCAATCGACGATGAGCCGAAGGCCACTAGAATAGATTCGTAAGCTGGTCGATAGCACCAATACCGAGAAGCTCGGCTCCCGCAATCAGAGCTACCAGATACGGTAGGACGTATTCGGTGAAATGCGAGGTATTCAAGCTGGTGGGTACGAAGGAGATTATCTGATAAACCCAGAAACGCTCGCGCACCGTAACGTTGGGTGCCGGTCCAACGTCATTATTCAACCTAAGTCGAAAAACTAACTCTACCTTGCCACCTTGGATGACCTCGGCGCTTTGGTATTTGTGGTGGTTGGGATTTACGTGGGCGCGCGTGACATAAGCACGAGAGCGTTCGACCGCCCAATTGTGACAAGCGCCTAGAAATCGAGATATGCCCTCTACTTCCTTGCAGGCGGTGTAATAACGCCAGAGAAAATAAATGAAAGTGATGGTAATCGCCGTGGTTACGATTTCCGGGTTATCGATTTCAATCCGATTTCCGAGAAGATTGATCTCCGGGAACTTTAGGTCTGCCGCTTCGTAGAACGCGGTGACAATGGATACACCAATAAGGTTGCGCCGTTGCCTTCGGAAAAAGTCACGTTTGTCGGATTGGTCGAACGTATCCATTGGCAAGCGGCTCAGGTGGACAATTTACCTTCGAAAAACTCACGGACGCGTTTGAGTGATCCTCCCCCACTGAATTGGTCCACCGGCTATGATAGGAAACGGAGGATCAAAGATGGCAACCAAACGACACAAA
>JAEPMA010000018.1 GCA_017644185.1 Rhodospirillales bacterium | reverse complement strand
GGTCAGGACATCAGTGCTGGTGAGTCTGTCGACGTCGGGTTCGGCACGGTGACGATGAACGAAGATGGGACGGTGACGTTCAATCCGGATGAGAACTGGAACGGGACAGAGACGTTCGAATATACCGTCTCCGACGGGACCGACACGGCGACAGCAACGGCGACGATTGATGTTTCGGCCGTGAACGACGGCCCGGTGGCGACGGATGACACGGCGACGACATCGGAAGATCAGTCGGTCACCCTCGACCTCACGGCCAATGATACGGACCTCGACGGCGACACGCTGACCGTCACGCAGATCGACGGCCAGGACATCTCGGCCGGTGAGTCGGTCGATGTCGGCTTTGGTACGGTCACCCTCAACGAAGATGGGACGGTGACGTTCAATCCGGACGAGAACTGGAACGGGACGGAGACGTTCGAATACACCATCTCCGACGGGACGGCGACGGACACCGGCACCGCCTCCATTGATGTCTCCGCCGTCAACGACGGCCCGGTCGCGACGGACGATGCGGCAACGACGTCTGAAGACACGTCCGTCACCCTCGACCTCACTGCCAACGACACCGATCTGGATGGCGATAATCTGACCGTCACGCAGATCGACGGGCAGGACATCAGTGCTGGTGAGTCCGTCGACGTGGGCTACGGTACCGTGACGATGAACGAAGACGGCACCGTCACGTTCAATCCGGACGAGAACTGGAACGGGACGGAGACGTTCGAGTACACCGTCTCCGACGGGACGGCCACGGACACCGGCACCGCCTCCATTGATGTCTCCGCCGTCAACGACGGCCCGGTGGCCACCGACGATACGGCCACCACCAGTGAAGATACGTCCGTCACCCTCGACCTGACGCAGAACGACACCGATCTCGACGGCGACACCCTGACGGTGACGCAGATCGACGGTCAGGATATTGCCGCCGGTGAATCGGTCGATGTCGGCTACGGCACCGTGACACTGAACGAAGATGGGACGGTGACGTTCAATCCGGATGAGAACTGGAACGGCACGGAGACGTTCGAATACACCGTCTCCGACGGGACGGCGACGGACACGGGCACGGCCTCCATTGATGTCTCCGCCGTCAACGACGGCCCGGTCGCGACGGACGACACGCTTTCCGGCACGGAAGACGGGACGATTACGTTCTCGGCGTCTGACCTTCTCGATAATGACACCGACGTCGACGGCGACACCTTGACGATTTCGTCGTTCGAGCAACCCGAACACGGCACGATCACCGACAATGGAGATGGAACCTTTACCTTCACGCCAGATGAAAATTGGAGTGGCGAAACCAACTTCACCTACACCGTATCCGACGGTCAGGGTGGTAGCGATACGGCGACGGTTTCGGTCACTGTGGATGGTGTTGTCGATGCAGCCGATCTGACCCTTTCCGATGCGGCGGGTAACGAAGATACGGCGATCGCACTCGATATCGATGTTTCGAGTGTGGACGACATTTCGTCGATTACGCTGAACGACATTCCGGACGGTGCGACTCTTTATGATGCTGCCGGTAATGAGATTGCGACCAACAACGGTTCCGTCGAATTGACCGAGGATCAGCTCGATGGTCTGTCGATCAAACCGCCGAGTGATTCCAACGATGACTTTTCGCTCGGAATTGAGGTCACCACGGAACAGGACGGCCAGACCGTCACGGTCGACGGCAGCATCGACGTCAGCGTTGCCGGGGTTGCGGACGCACCGGAGCTGACGGCTTCTCTGGGCGAACCGACCATCACGCAAACCGGTGGTGAGGAAGTGGACGTGACGATTGGCGCGGACAACTACACCAGCACGGATTCCGGTTTCTCCGTTATGGGCCGTAGTGTCAATCCGGACGGCTCGTTGACCGACGCTTCTGCAGACAACCTAACGTATAATCAAAGCCCGGGGGGCTTTGGCGTTGCGGGCGAAACCCCGGATGCCGCCGGTTCGGAACTTGGTTACGACGCAGATAACGATGTTTCCGAGCAGATCGTCGTATCGTTCGACGACGATGTCTCGTCGGCCGATGTCTCGTTTGCGTGGATGCATAGCGGCGAACAGGCGACGTATGAGATCTATCGCGACGGCGTGAAAGTCGGCGAAGGTCAAGTCAACGGCGTCACCGACAATGTCGATGCACCAGTCACCCTGACCGCAGATGATGGCGGCTCGTTTGACCAGATCGTGTTCACGGCATCGGGTGAGGACGATGACTATCTGATCCACTCCATTGACTTTACCACGGTTCAGGGTGGTGAAACCTCCGTCGAGTACCCGCTGGATATCTCCGGGCAACTGACCGATACGGATGGCTCCGAGAGCCTGAGCTTCACTGTCGACGATCTGCCGGAAGGCGCCGTGCTGAGCGCAGGCGAGCAGAATGAAGACGGTAGTTGGACGTTGTCTGCGGAGGATCTCGACGGGTTGACGGTCACGCTGAGTGGCGAGAATGCCGGAGATTCCTTCGACTTCACCGTCAGCGCTACGTCGACCGAAGACGACGGCGATACGGCGACGGTTTCGACGACGCTCAGCGCCGGCGGTGTGGAACTCGATCAGACGGCCGAGGGTGCCGAGATTGATGCCACGAATGCAGGCGGTAATGAAGATAGTGTCATCGCGCTCGAGATCGATGTGACTCAGCTCGACACGGACGGTTCGGAAACGATGACGATCACGCTTTCCGATATCCCGGACGGCGCAACGCTTTATGACGGTGACGGAAACGAGATCAATGTCTCGGGCGGCTCCGTCGAACTGACGGAAGCGCAACTGGACGGTCTTTCGATCAAGCCGCCGGCGGATTCCAACGAAGACTTCTCGCTGACGGTCACCACGACCACGACCGAAGAATCGACCGGTGAAACGATCACCAATACCGCGTCACTTGATGTCGACGTGGCCGGTGTTGCCGATGCGCCGACCCTGAGCGCCAGTGTTGGTGAAGGTACGCAGGTTGGTGGAACGACGGATGTCGATGTGTCAGAGAACACGATTTCCGCTGCGGGCACCGCTGGTGCGACTGTCACGGTGTCCGGTGTTCCCGCGGGGGCAACGCTCTCGGGTGGCACGGATAACGGTGACGGGTCCTGGACACTTGATGCCGAAGACCTGAGTGACCTCACGATCACGCCTGCGGACGGTTCAGAAGCCGAGGAAGTCTCGCTCACGTTCACTGTAGAAGGGCCTGGTGGTGCGGGCGAAAACCTCGTCACGGAGAACTTCTCGTCCAATGCTGATGGCTGGAGCGGCGAGAGCGGTTGCGTGAACGGCGCAATGCAGATCGATTACAACGACAACGCGGTTAAGACCTTCGATTTCGGCGAAGAGCATGCCGGGCAGACAATCACCGTTTCGTTCGACTACAACGGCTATGGCGGTTGGGACGAAAGCGGTAGTTATGCGGACTACCTGAATGTTGAGGCGAATGACGAGCAGGCAGTCAATTCAGCTGACGGATCTGGCACCCATTCCTTCACGGTGACCTTGGATGAGAATGGTCAGGCGCAGATCGGCATCAGTGTGAATACGACGTCTTCCGGCGAAGGGATGTACATCGACAACTTCCAGATTGCGACCGGCGACGACTGGGATACGACGTTGGCGACGGAAACGGTTGATGTCGCAATCGATGATTCGATGATCAGTTTCGATCTCGACATCTCGTCGAATCTTCAGGATACGGACGGCTCGGAATCCCTCTCGGTGACTGTCGACAACCTGCCGGAAGGCGCGGTGTTGATTGACGGCAATGGGAACGAGATCACGATTACCGACGGCTCAGCGGACATTACGGACGCTGAACTTGACGGCATGACGATCCAGGTGCCGGAAGGGACCGCCGATTTCAATCTCGCGGTTAATGCCACCTCCACCGAGAACGACGGAGACACGAATACCGTGTCGACGACGCTCAGTGTGGATGTGCCGGTGTTCGACGAGACTGCGGAAGGTGCCGATATCAGCGCATCCAATGCTTCCGGTAACGAAGACAGCGTGATCGCACTCGATATCGACGTGACGCAACTCGACACTGACGGTTCGGAAACGATGACGATCACGCTTTCCGATATTCCGGACGGCGCAACGCTTTATGATGGTGACGGTAACGAAATCAATGTGTCGGGTGGCTCCGCCGAACTGACGGAAGCGCAACTGGACGGTCTTTCGATCAAGCCGCCATCTGATTCGAACGAAGACTTTTCGCTGACGGTCACCACGACGACGACCGAAGAGTCGACCGGTGCTACGACCACGAATACGGCCTCGCTAGATGTCGACGTCGCTGGTGTTGCCGATGCACCGGACCTCGAGACCGGTGACTCGACGGCAACCCCGACGCAGCAGACCATCAGCATCGAAGTGTCCGACGACATCACGACGGCGATCGAAAACGGTGGGTCTGAGCCCTATGAAATGCCGGCGGGTACAGGCCTTTCCGGTACTGTCTACAACACGTCGAGCAGCCTGAGTAATCTCGATCAGATCGATAATATGATCGATAACAACGCGCCGACCGCGAACTTCACGTCTACGAGTGTTGATTATTCGGGGGGGAGCACGATTGGCGGGTTCCTTGGTGACGATGCACAAAGCGCGGACGCCAGCCTGTCTGCGAGTGCCGAGACGTTTGCCGTGCAATTGACGGGTTACGTCTATCTGGAACCGGGTACGCATAATTTTGCCACCCGCACCGACGACGGCTTCCGTCTTGAAGTCGGTGGCAGCACGATCTCTGAATATGATGGCAACCGCGGCGCATCGACGTCGAACGGTTCGTTCACGGTAGCCGAACCGGGCCTATACCCGATCAAGATCACGTATTGGGAAAATGGCGGCGACCAGGTGTTCGAGGTTGATATGAATGGCCAGACGCTGTCTGGCGACGATCTCTATTCCGAGCCGCCGGAAGGTGTGGTTCTTGAGAACGACGGCCACTATTCGATCCCGGATGAAGTCGGTGGCGGCGAGGTCAGTGTTATCGTCTCCGGGGTGCCGGATGGCGCGACATTGAATGTTGGTACCGAGAACGAAGACGGCACCTGGACGGTCGATGCCGAGGATGTCGACAGCATCGAGGTGACGCTGGCTGAAGGTGACGGTGGGCCGCACGACATCACGCTGACGGTTGCCGATCAGGACGGTGATGTCCTGGCCGAGCAGACGGTCAGTGCCGGCGACGGCTTCGGCTTCACGGCCGAACTCGACGTGTCGGCGGCGCTCACGGACATTGATGGCTCGGAATCGCTGACCATCACCATTGACGGTTTGCCGGAAGGTGCGGTGCTCAGTGCCGGAGAGCAGAATGAAGACGGGTCCTGGACCGTGGATGGTGGCGATGTCGATGGCCTGACGGTAAGTCTGCCGTCGGGTGTCGAGGACTTCGACGTCTCCGTTACGGCGATTGCGACCGAGAATGATGGCGATACCGCGACCGCGACGGGCTCACTCACGATCAGTGTGCCGGAACTCGATAACTCCGCGGAAGGGGCGACGATCACGGAGAGCGATGCTTCCGGTCTCGAAGACTCGGCGATTGCGCTCGATATCGATATCGACATGACGGATGCAGATGGGTCCGAAACCCTTGCGATCACGATCTCGGATATTCCGGATGGGGCACGGTTGCATGACGGTGACGGTAACGAGATCACGATCTCGGGCGGATCCGCCGATGTCACCCAGGACCAGCTCGAAGGTCTGACGATTACGCCGCCGACCGACAGCAGCGATAACTTCGACCTGACAATCACGGCGACGACGACGGAAACGTCTAGCGGTGACACCGCAACTTCGACCGCGACGCTCAGCGTTGATGTCACAGGTGACGCGGATGCGCCGGAGCTGTCGGTCGACGTGGGCGAAGGCACGACCACGAGCGTGAGCCCAACACCGGTTGCGTACTGGAACATGGACGAAACCAGCGGCCTGACGCTGAACGATCAGATCGGTGACCATGATGGTCATTCCGTCGGTGAATCCTGGTCCAAGAACGATCTCGACCTTGACGACGGTGGGGCGGGTTCAGGGTATAACACGTCAGCCGAATTCAAGGATGATGACGGGCAGTACATCGAGGTATCGCACAGCGATGACCTGAAACCTGAAAGCGGTTCCCTGACACTGTGGTTCAATTCGGACGAGAGCAATGACGGGACTTTGGCGTCGTCCGACTCGTACGGCTACGATGACGGCGGACATTTCAACCTCTCGATCAATTCAAGCGGACAGCTTGAACTCCGTATGCAGGATGAGAGCTCCAGTCACACCATCTCTGGCGGGAGCGTATCGTCCGGCGAGTGGAACCAGGTCACCGTGACCTGGGGCGAGGGCGGCATGAAGATTTTCCAGAACGGAGAACTCGTCGCATCCGATCCGAGCTATACAGGCGGCCTGCAGGGCAACGAAAACCCGTGGACATTCGGTGCGTCGCAGTCTCACAGCGGCGACAATCAGGCCAGCAATATGCGGGACTTCTTCGATGGTCACATCGACGATATTGCGATTTACGACACACCTCTGACCGACGAGCAAATTCAGGACCTCTACGAACTTGGCGTCGAAGACATGATGGCCGAAGGCGGTGGTGGAGAAGAGATCACGACCTATCCGGTGACGATCACGGCCGATCTTACGGATACCGATGGTTCGGAAACACTGTCGATTTCGGTCAGCGACTTGCCGGACGGCGTGACGTTCAGTGCCGGGACCGATAACGGCAATGGTAGCTGGTCGTTCTCAGAAGCTGATCTGGACGGGTTGGAGATGACTGTGCCTGGTGGCACGGCCGCCTTCGATTTGAATGTGTCGGCGACTGCGACGGAAGTTGACGGCGACACCTATACGGTGACGGCGACGTCTTCGATCGACGATCACGTTTCCGCCAGCGATGGTATCGATATCGTCGACCCGGGCAGCTACGACCAAACTGGTGGCGGCGGCAGCGATACGCTGACGGGCTGGGGTGGTGACGATGTCATGGCCGGTGGTGACGGCGATGACAAGATGTTCGGTGACCAGTGGTGGCACGACGGCGCAGATGGCGACGACACGCTGTTCGGCGGGGCCGGCGACGATACGGTCTACGGCGGTAGCGGTGAAGATGTCATCTCCGGTGGTGATGACAATGACCAGCTGTACGGTGACCTTTGGTACGACGATGCCGCTGGTGGCAACGATACCATCGACGGCGGCGCCGGCGACGATATGATCAATGGCGGCACCGGTAGCGACGTTCTGGATGGCGGCGAAGGCAACGATGTCATCTACGGCGACCAGAACGGCTTTGAGTCCAGTGGTGACGGTGACGACACCATTTACGGCGGTGACGGCGATGACACCATCTACGGCGGTGGTGGCGATGACGTTATCGAGAGTGGTGCTGGCAACGATGAAGCGTATGGTGGCAGTGGCGACGATCTGTTCATCTTTGGCGCCGGTGATGGAGCCGATTACTTCGATGGCGGTAATGGATGGTCGGACACGATCCAACTGGACGGCATTGATGGTGGTCCAGGTGGTGACAGCGGCTGGACGCTGCAACTCGACGACGGCGCCACTTATACCGAAACCGAGGACGGTCTTGTCTTCGATAGCGAAGCCTCCGGTAAGATCGAACTTGCCGACGGCAGCGAGCTGACCTTCGAAGGGGTCGAGAAACTCGAATGGTAGGTCCTGCCGATATCTGAATCGGAGAGGGGGGCGCATATTCAGGCCCCCCTTTCTTTTTGCGCCCTTCGTGAGGCTTTGGCATTCTTTCGGTATGGATAAGATCGGCAAATACGCGGTCGAGGCGCCGCTTCTGGAAACCAGCTTCTCCGATATTTTCATCGTCCGAGACCCGGACCGCGACGGTTATTTCGCGTTGAAGGTCTTTCATCCGAAAGGCGACAACACCGGTGAGAAAGCAAAATATGGTGAAGAGTTCTGGCGGGCCCGTTTTGTCGATGAAGCCAATATCATGGCGCGGTTTGATCATCCGAACCTCGTAACCGCCGTGGATGTCGGCGAGACGGAGGAGGGTAAGCCTTTCGTTGTTATGCCGTTCATGGAGGCTAATCTCCTTTATGAGATCGGTGAAGACGCGGATACGCCCGAGGAAATAGAGAAAATCCCCAAAGAATGGCGCCCCAGACCCGTATCGCCCCGTCGTGCGGTCGAGGTTTGGCGGCAGGTACTGGCGGGGTTGAGCGTATTGCATGAAGCCGGTCTCGTTCATCGCGATATCAAGCCCCCGAACGTGCTCTTGGACAGTAAACGGCGGGGCAATGTGAAATTGTGTGACTTCG
Organism: Rhodospirillales bacterium; assembly: GCA_017644185.1. Classification (GTDB taxonomy): domain Bacteria; phylum Pseudomonadota; class Alphaproteobacteria; order Rhodospirillales; family Casp-alpha2; genus UBA4479. The sequence goes on along the minus strand of JAEPMA010000018.1, from coordinate 33,405 downwards.
GTATGGTCAAAGTGCCGGGCGCAAAGGGGTCTCGCTCAGGTATCTGGGTGGGGACGCTGGAATATATCAGCCCCGAACAACGCAAGAGTGCCCGGGAGGTCGACGCGCGAGCGGACGTATATTCCGCTGGCGTCGTCATGTACCGGATGCTGAGTGGACGGCTCCCGAAAGCGGGCCGCGCGCCGATGCGGTCAGGTCGCTTCGGGATTCCCGAACGCCTCGCCAAATTGATTGAGCAATGTCTTGAACCACGCCGCCGAGACCGCCCCGCAACGGCGACAGAAGTTCTTGGAAAACTTGATGAAATTGTACCAAACGTGAAGGCCTTGGCGGACAAGAGCCGGATACCGTTGCGCACATCCAGCATCAAAGTCATCACCGCTACATCTTAAAAACATAAACCACATAATAATATAGTATAATAAAAATATTTAACAATTAAAATTGACAAATTAAATAATTTCTCTCATGTTTAATCGTAATAATGGCGTTAAACCCAGCGCCGAGGAGATTGAACATGTCGATACACGTCGCGACAGCTAACCGTCTAAAGGACGGGGTTGTGGTTTTCCTTGGATATGACGGCGAATGGACCCGTCACATCGATGACGCGCGGATTGCCCAGCGCGACGATGATGTTGCCGAACTCGAGCATGAAGCCGAAACAGCGATGGACGTGGTCGGCGCCTACCTGATCGAGGTGGAGGTCAGCTCACCGGAAGGCAGGGGACGGGTAGTCTCACCTCTTGTTTACAAAGAGCGGATCCGTGCTTTCGGCCCTTCGGTCCATCCGGCTTTCGCGAAGAAAGTGGTGCCTGAGCACTTCGATCCACGCGCCGACGCCTCCGCTGTCTTCATGAACGGAATTTGAATTATGTATAAATACGATGATTTTGATCATGCCTTTGTTGCCGAGCGGGTAGAACAGTTCCGGGAACAAGTTGCGCGTCGTCTTTCGGGCGACTTGACGGAGGACGAATTCAAGCCGCTCCGGCTGATGAACGGGCTCTATTTGCAACTGCACGCTTATATGTTGCGCGTTGCCATTCCGTACGGATTGTTGTCATCCACCCAGTTACGGAAGCTGGCCCAGATCGCGCGTACTTACGACCGTGGTTACGGCCACTTCACGACGCGTCAGAACATCCAGTTTAACTGGCCCCGGCTTGAAGATACGCCTGACATCCTGGAAGAATTGGCGTCGGTTGAAATGCACGCTATTCAGACTTCCGGAAACTGCATTCGGAATGTGACCGCGGACCAGTATGCAGGTGTCGACCCTGAGGAGATCGACGATTCCCGCGTTTGGTCGGAGTTGATCCGCCAATGGTCGTCACTGCATCCTGAATTCTCGTTCCTACCGCGCAAGTTCAAGATCGCGGTGACCGGTTCGCCGCACGATCGTACGGCGGTCAAATTCCACGATATCGGCCTGATTCTGAAACGCAGTGACGATGGCGAAGTTGGATTCGAGGTGCTCGTCGGCGGTGGCCTCGGTCGAACACCTATGATCGGTCGTACGGTTCGTGAGTTTCTTCCGAAGGATTATCTTTTGTCTTATCTGGAGGCGATCCTTCGCGTGTATAACCAGCTCGGCCGCCGTGACAATAAGTATAAGGCACGCATTAAGATCCTAGTGCACGAGACCGGGATCGAAGAGCTTCGCGATCTGGTCGAGGCCGAGTGGTCGCAGATGAAGGAAGAGGGGATCGATCTCCCGCACGCCGAGTTGGCACGTGTTCGCGCCTTCTTCACCGATCCCGAGTACGCGGATTTGCCGGATCACGATCAATATCTTCAGGTCAAGCAGTTCGAGAATCCGATTTTTGGTCGCTGGATGCGGGCGAATGTCGCCCCACACAAAAAACCTGGATATGCGGTCGCGAATATTTCGTTGAAGCCTGTCGGTGGTGCGCCGGGTGATGCGACGGCGGCGCAAATGGAAGCGGTCGCGGATCTCGCCGACAAATATTCATTTGGTGAGCTCCGCGTTGCGCACGAGCAGAACCTCGTGTTTGCAGACGTCAGGAAGGCGGATCTCTACGCGTTGTGGAAGGAACTCGACGATATTCAGCTGGGGACGCCAAACCTGGGTTTGATCAGCGATATCATATCCTGCCCCGGGTTGGATTACTGCTCTTTGGCCAATGCGCGCTCAATTCCGGTCGCTCAACGTATTCAGCGCCGTTTCGCCGATATTAAGCGGCAATTCGATATCGGTGGGCTGACGCTCAACATCTCGGGGTGCATCAACGCCTGCGGTCATCATCATGCCGGCCACATCGGAATTCTTGGCGTCGACCGTAAGGGTGAGGAGTACTATCAGCTTACCCTCGGCGGTAGCGCAGATGAGAATGCCGCCATCGGTAAGATTGTCGGCCCCGCGTTCTCGAGCGCCGAGATCGTGGACGCCGTCGAGACGGTCGTTGAAACGTATCTCAAGGTTCGCAACGAGGGTGAGCCTTTCATCGAGACCTATCGCCGGCTTGGACAGACACCTTTCAAAACCGCCTTGTTCGAGGAGAAGCAACATGCCGCTGCTTAAACAGGGTCAACTTACCAACGATCACTGGGTGCGTGTCGAGGATGACGCGGACATATCCGATGAGATTGCCGCCGTGGTCAGCCTAGAGCGCTGGAAGGCGGAAGCGGACGTGTTGAAAAAGCGCAATGCGCCGGTCGGTGTCGCGTTTTCAAACGACCAATCTCCCGCAGATATCGCCGATGATCTGGATGCGATCGGCACGGTGTTTTTGACATTTCCCGCGTACACCGATGGCCGCGCCTATTCTCAGGCGCGATTGCTGCGCCAACGCTTTGCTTATAAAGGCGAAATTCGGGCCACGGGCAACGTTCTGCGCGACCAATACGCATTCATGCAGCGCTGCGGCTTCGATGCCTTCGAGATTGCGGAGGGTGCTGATCTCGCCGGATGGGGGCGGTCGGCTCAGGCCATGAGCCACCACTACCAGACTGCGGCGGACGGTGTGAAAGCCGTATGGGCCAAGAGGCACGGTCAGCAGGCTGGGGCCTAAATTCAGACGATCACCGATTGATAGTGGCGCCCGTCCGTCAGGCAGCGGCTACGTCTAAGTTCGACCGGCCGACCGTCGAGGGTTTCGGCCACTCGTGAGATTTCGAGGAGAGGGGACCCCGGCTTTATGCCAAGCTGATCGGCGTTTTCGCTGCTGGCCGAGACAGCCCTCAGCTTCTCTGACGCGCGGTGCACGGTGATGCCGTAGCGTTCTTCGTACATTTGATAAAGTTCGTTGGGAACTTCCTCGATGGCGCGCTTGTCCAGGTCGGGAAACCACTGAGCTGGTACGCAGACGGTTTCGGTAATCGCTGCTTTGCCATCCATCTCGCGAATGCGGCGTATCTCGACAACCCTGTCGGCGCGCGCCAGATGCAAGGCCGCGGCTTCCTCGCGGTCTGGCCTGCGACGACGGCAGCTCAAAACGCGGCTCTTAGTGGGTAATTCCCGTGCGCCATCATCGGCGACGATGTGAAAGAAATGGAACAGCGCACGTTCAGGTGTGTGTGCCGCAACAAACGTGCCTTTGCCCTGGCGGCGTACTACGAGATTACGCGCCGCCAAGTCATCCAGCGCCTTCCGTACAGTCCCTTGGCTGACCTGAAATTCGTCAGCTAGAGCGAACTCGCTCGGAAGCATATCCCCAGGCGCCAACAAGCCAGAACCGATCCGTTCCAGGACCGCGTCACGGACGGCGGCGTATAACGGTTGTTTCTCTGGTCGGTGAAACGGATCGTTCACGAAATGCTCCTCAAGTCTTATATAAGAGTTATAAGAATATCTTGACTCCTGCAAGCCGAAAGGTAGGTTTCTCTGGAAACAACTTTTCCATGGAGGGAACAGTGCCTAAAGCACCAGATTTTCTTGTCCACGAAGTCGAGGATACCGTCGGCGTCGTGGTCGTCGAGACGGTCAAGAAGGGGAGCAACCTCGAAGGCTGGCTGATGGCCAAGGACAGCACGCTCAAGATCAAGAGCAAGGATGCCATTCCGCTGGGCCATAAGGTCGCGCTCAAGGACATCAAGAAGGGCGACACGATCATCAAGTATGGTCACGATATCGGCAAAGCGATTTCCGATGTCAAAAAGGGCGGTCACGTCCACGTCCACAACGTCAAGACGAAGAGGTGGTAATCATGGCTGCCAAGAAATCCAAGAAGGCTCCGGCCGCTAAGAAGGCCAAGTCGCCGGTCGTCCCGAAACTCGTCGAGGACGCACCGCTCTATATCCCCGAACCTAAGTATCTTCCGGTGCGCTCTCGCGGAAAGCCGACGTTTACCGGTTACCGTCGTGAGAACGGTCGAGTTGGGGTGCGGAATCACGTGATCATTCTGCCGCTCGACGATCTTTCGAACGCGGCATGTGAGGCAGTCGCCAACAACGTCAAAGGCACGATGGCGATCCCGCACCCATACGGTCGTCTGCAGTTTGGTGAAGACCTTGAGCTTCACTTCAGGACCCTGATCGGGACTGGCTGCAACCCGAACGTTGCTGCAGTCATCGTGATCGGGATCGAAACCGCCTGGACCCAGCGCGTTGTCGATGGCATCGCCAAGTCCGGTAAGCCGGTCGCGGGCTTCGCGATCGAACAGAATGGCGATCACAAAGTTATCTGGGCTGCATCGCGCCAGGCGAAAGAATACCTGCACTGGGCGTCGGAACTGCAGCGCGAAACCTGCTCGATCGAGGAACTTTGGGTTTCCGTGAAGTGCGGCGAATCAGATACAACCTCCGGTCTGGCCTCGAACCCGACCGTCGGTAACTTCATCGACAAGATGGACGCCTGGGGCGCCACGACGTGCTTCGGTGAGACGTCCGAAATTACGGGTGCCGAGATGGTCTGCGCAACGCGCGGTAAGACCAAGGCGGCGGGTGAGAAGTTCATGAAGACCTGGCAGGCCTACATGGACGAAGTCATCGAGCCGTTTAAAACCTCGGACCTTTCCGACAGCCAGCCAACCAAGGGCAACATCGAGGGTGGCTTGACCACCATCGAGGAGAAAGCTTTCGGCAACCTGGAGAAGATCGGCAAGAAGGCGAAATACGTCGACGTTTTGGAGCCTGCGGAAGAACCGGGTAAGGGCAAAGGCCTCTACTTCATGGACACGTCTTCGGCTGCGGCCGAGTGCGTGACCCTGCAGGCGGCAGCCGGCTTCGTCGTACACCTGTTCCCGACGGGGCAAGGTAACGTCGTCGGTAACCCGATCGAGCCAGTGATTAAACTGACCGCCAATCCGCGGACTGTTCGCACGATGCGTGAGCACATCGATTTCGACTGCTCGGGGATCCTGCGTCGCGAGATGAACTTTGATCAAGCCGGTGACGGCCTGATCGACATCACGATGCGGACCTGCAATGGCCGGCTCACGGCCGCGGAAGCACTTGGTCACCGCCAGTTCGTGTTGACCAAACTCTACCGCAGCGCTTAATTGGCAGCGGCCGGTACCGAAACCCGGTACCGGCCGTTCCATTTCCCGACCTACGAAAGCGCAACATGACCGACATCCTTATCACTGAATTCATCGATCAGGGCGCCCTGGAGCGCCTGCAATCCGAATTCGACGTCAAATACGACGTCGAACTGTGGGATAAGCCGGAGAAGATTGCCGAGGCGCTTCAAGGGGTGCCGGGTCTGATCGTTCGCAACCAAACGCAAGTACGTGGGGTTGTACTTGAAAAGGCGGATGCGCTGAAGTGCGTGGGCAGGTTAGGGGTCGGCCTAGACAATATCGACACTGACGTTTGCGCCGCGAAAGGGATCGAGGTTTTTCCCGCAACCGGCGCCAATTCTGATTCCGTTGCTGAATTGGCGATGGGCGGGCTGTACGTTCTGTTCAGAAAGTCCTACCGGGCAACCGAGGATGTGATCGCGGGTAAGTGGCCGCGAATGCAACTCCTTGGACGTGAAGTGGCGGGCAAGACGCTGGCCATCATCGGTTTCGGATCTATCGGTAAAGCCCTCGCCTGGCGTGCCAAGGGGGTCGGTATGACCGTTACGGCGTGGGATCCATACATTGATATCAGCAGCGCGGTTTGGGCGGAGCATGGCGTTTCGCCGCGCGCAAGTTTGGATGATGCGCTGATGGATGCGGACGCCGTATCCATCCATGTCCCGTTGAGTGACGAAACTCGGAATATGTTCGATATGGCGACGATGTCGAAGATGAAGTCCGACGCGGTACTGTTCAACCTCGCACGTGGCGGGATCGTAAATGAAAACGATCTCGTAAAAGCGCTGAAAGACGGTGTCATCGGCGGTGCGTTTCTTGATACATACGATGTCGAACCGCTGACAGCGGATAATCCGTTCGCCGGTGTTCCCAACCTCCTGCTGACGCCCCATTCAGGCGCACGGACGGTCGAAGCCGATGACCGGGTCTGCAACATGATCGCCGACGCGGTCGCGAATTGTTTGAGAGGGGCGTAACCGTTGGCACGTCTATCTCTTTCCGAGCTTCACGATCTCGCGGCGAGCGTTCTAGTCAATTCTAAAACGTCGCCTGATAACGCCGCAGCCGTGGCCCGCGCGCTGGTCAAGGCGGACGCGGACGGTATCCCGTCCCATGGTGTTTCCCGTCTGCCGGCTTATGCCGACCAGGCCAAGGCCGGAAAAGTTGACGGTTTCGCGACCCCAGACGTAACGACACCCAAGAGCGCGTCTATACGTGTCGACGCCAAGTCCGGGTTCGCCTATCCCGCCATTGAAGCTGGGATCTCGGCGGCTTTGGAGACGATCAAAGAGACCGGTATCGTCGGTCTTGCAATAGGGAATTCCCATCATGCCGGCGTAGCCGGACACCACGTGGAGCCCTTTGCCGAGGCGGGCTATCTGGCTCTTGGTTTTACAAACTCTCCCGCGGCGATCGCGCCATGGGGCGGTCGCCGGCCGATTTACGGCACGAACCCGATTGCTTTCGCATGCCCACTTATCGGTAAGCCGCCGATCGTTGCAGACTTGTCCACGTCAAAAGTCGCGCGCGGCAAGATCAAGCTGGCCGCGGACAAAGGTGAGCCGATCCCGGAAGATTGGGCCGTCGATGCCGAGGGTAGACCGACCACCGATGCTAAGGCGGCTATGAGCGGTTCGTTGTTGCCGATGGGCGATGCCAAGGGGGCGGCGCTGGTGATGATGGTTGAGATATTAACGGCAACCTTGACGGGGTCGAACCACGGTTTTGAAGCGTCCTCATTTTTCGATGATAAAGGGCCTGCACCGCATATCGGCCAATTCTTCATCGTTATCGATCCTGCCGGGTTTTCGGGCGGTGCATTCAGCGAACGCATGGAAGTTCTGGCAGACGCGATCCTATCTCAGGACGGCACCCGTATGCCCGGCGCCCGTCGCTTCACGATCCGTGAAAATTCGGCGACGGACGGTGTCGAAATTCCTGATGATCTGGTCACGGACCTGAAAGCGCGCAGCGCTTGATCACCAGTAATTGAGTGCACCTTCGAAAAGCTTATAAAGGTCGTCCCGTTCGACCTGGCATGGCGCGAGATTGAGGAGGCGTTTCTGCGGGAACGCGCCGTCCGTGAGTTTGTCTAAATCGGCACTATCGTATCCCACTCCCTGAAGACCGTTCGGAATACCCGTTGCTTTCATCATACCGATCAGGTGCTCGGCAACTGCCTCACCCGCCTCGGACGGGCCAGCTTCATACGTGCCACCCAGACAGGCATAGGCTACGAGATGTCTTTCAGGCGCGTGAGGACCGGTTAGCCTGAAAACCGACGGTGCATTCAGGATGACCGACATGCCATGCGGGACCATCGGAATATCCTGCGGATAACCGTCAGGTTTGAAGTCTTTGACGAGTCCGGAGACGGCATAGGACATACCATGAGGAAGATGGCACCCGGCCTGCCCGAACGCGACACCGGCCAGTGACGATGCCCACATCAGATATTCGCGCGCTTCGATGTTGTCTGCGTCCGTGACAGCGGCGACCATGTGCTCACCGACTAGCCGTAAAGCCTCTTTGGCGATGACGTCGCTCCATGGGTTGCCACCCTGTGAGTACGGACGCGCTGCCGGATCGGCGGGTTTTTCTCGAACGGTAAAAGGCCGTGCCGTCAAGGCTTCCAAGGCATGTGAAAGAACATCGAAGGCTGTTGCGGCGATGACGGTCTTGGGGAGTGTATGTGTCACATGTGGGTCGACGAGCCCCAGGGTCGGTTTGAGGTGTATGGATGCGATCCCGGTCTTGGCTTTCATCGACAGGAGGTCGAAGATCGCGATTCCTGTCGCTTCAGACCCGGTACCGGATGTCGTCGGGCAGGCGATATGCGGTTTAAGCGGGCCGGGGACCGGTACGCCGCCGCCGACAGGCGCGTTCACGTATGTCAGGAACTCGGCTGGATAAGACGCATAAAGATTTGCCGCCTTACAGGTGTCGATTACCGATCCGCCACCGACCGAAATAAACCCATCCGCACCGCTCTCTTGTGCGAAGGCTGCAGCTGATTGAAAGCTCTCGTCCGTGGGTTCGACGGCGACGTCGTCATACACCGCGACGTCGAGCCCAGCTTCCTTCAGCGACTTCAGCACTTTTCCGACGTGGTCGGATGCAGTCAGGCGTTTGTCTGTAAACAATCCGATGCGCTTAAGACCCAGGCCTGCTGCGTGCGCGCCAGCCTCACTGAGACATCCGGGGCCGAACACCAAAGACTGGCCATCGACCCTGAATGCTTCGTCACATCCAGCGAGCAATTGGTAATGATGACAACAAACCACGCATGCCTCCCGTCCTGTAGGTGGTCAGCCAATTGTAATGGGACGACGGTAGAATGAAAAATAACGATATTGGGCCTGTCGCATTTCGGTAACTACTTACGTGATTTTTCCGATGCACGCTTTGTGAGTGCCCCGTCATTCGTTAGACTGACGCCGATAAACGAGGAGGTGGGCCATGTTTATCAGACACGTAACTATCGCGGGGATATTCGCGTTATTTATGGCTGTTGCTGTGCAGCCCAAAACTGTAGGGGCAGAGGAACTCGGCCCCAGGGCGGAAGCGCTCATCGCCAAACTGGCGGATGACGCGATCAGCAAGTTGACCGACCCGACGGTCGGTTTGGACGAGCAGGAAAACCGTTTCCGGCAGATCATGCAGGAATATGTGGCGTTTCAAACCATTGCTCGTTGGGTTCTGGGCGGCAGGTATTGGCGCAGCGCGACGGATGAACAACGCGAGAGATATTTATCGATTTTCGAGCAGTTGATGGTTGCGACATACGCGCATCGCTTCCAGCGCTATACAGGCGAAACGCTCGAAGTCGCCGGTGTTCAAAGCATTGATGAAAATCAGGTGCTTGTACGCACGACTTTAAAGCGCCCTAACGCCGACAAGCCGCTACATGTCGACTGGCGTGTTCGCAGTACAGAAGATAAGCTCAGAGTTATCGATATCATGGTCGAGGGCTTGAGCATGGCACAGACCCAACGCGCAGAATTTTCATCGTTGTTGCGGTCGAATGGCGGCGATGTGAATGCGTTGATGGCAAATCTTGAAACGCGTCTCAAAAAGGCCCGTGCGGAGCGCCTCGCCTCCAACGAAGAGGCATCACAAAAATAGTGACTGAATCTGATGCGGCGTCTGGGCCGGCGGTGGAAACCCCGTCCGGCAAGGATGCGGCTTACGAAAATTTTCCCGTTGGATCGTTTTTGCTGCCGCCTGAAGCGCGGCCACACGTGGCCGTGTTTTACCGGTATGCCCGTGCGATCGATGACATTGCCGACAATCCAGATTTGAGCGCGGGGGAGAAGGTCCGAAGGCTTGAAGGTTTCGCCGCCGCTGTTCAAGGTCAAGGTGAGGTTGACGCCGCCTACGAGACCGGACGCCGTATGCGCGAAAGCTTGCGCGAGTCAGGTGTTCCTGAGCGTCACTGTCTCGATCTAATCGATGCTTTCAAGCAGGATGCGACCAAGACCCGATACGGCGACTGGCAAGATCTGATGTCGTATTGTATCCGGTCAGCCGCGCCGGTCGGTCGGTACTTGGTTGATCTGACAGGTGGATCGAAAGACGGTTACAAATCATCGGATGCGCTATGTAATGCGTTGCAGGTCATTAATCACCTTCAAGACTGCAAGGACGATTTCCTCGTCCTCGACCGGGTTTATCTGCCGATGGACTGGATGGCGGAAGCCGGCGCTTCAATCGAGATGCTCAATAATAGTTCCGCCACACCGGAACTGCGCAACGTCATAGACCGCTGCCTGTATGCGACCCGGGATCTTATGATCGATGCCTACCCATTGCCGAAAGCTGTTTCAAGCCGCCGGCTAGCCATGGAGAGCGCTGCAATCATTCGAATTGCGGACGCCTTGATCGGCAAACTCTCCCGCGAAGATCCGCTCGAGCGGCGGGTCGAGTTATCCAAACTGGGTTACACCTCTTGTATTCTCCGGGGTGCCATATCCGGGCTTTTCGCTTGAGGGCGCGTATTGATTTACTTAGCTCTGATATCGCTGCTCGTCTGGCTCTATCTCATGCTGTTTCATGGGCGCTTTTGGCATTCAGATCAAACGATTAACTTAAATCAAATTAATATAACTGCTTGGCCGTCTGTGGTTTGCGTCATCCCGGCGCGTGATGAGGCGGAGAGCATTGGGCATACGGTTCGGTCGCTGCTCGATCAGGACTATGCAGGGCCACTGTCGATTGTGGTGGTGGATGACAACAGCTCAGATGGGACGGCTGCCGCTGCAAGGGCTGTAATTCGAGGAGAAGAAGAGAGCGAACACTTGGTCATTGTGGACGGTGCCCCGCTCGAGGACGGATGGACCGGCAAGATGTGGGCGGTCAGTCAGGGGGTCACGAAAGCAAGTGAGACCGAATACATTCTTCTGACGGATGCGGATATTGAACACGCGCCAGGCAATATCACTCGCCTGGTTGGGAAAGCAGTTGACGAGCAGTTGGGGCTTGTCTCGCTGATGGTCAAACTACGTTGCATTTCGCTCTGGGAGCGTTTTTTGATCCCCGCATTCATCTACTTTTTCCAAAAGCTTTACCCGTTTCCCAAGGTAAACGACCCCAGGAACGCCTTGGCTGCCGCCGCCGGTGGATGCATGCTGGTGCATACGAAGACACTCCAGTCTGCGGGTGGAATTGCGGCGATCCGAAACCGTGTGATCGATGATTGTGCGTTGGCTCGACTAATTAAACCGCTTCGACCGGTATGGCTGGGTCTGGCGGAAGAAACGCATAGTCTGCGCGCTTATGAGGATCTGGCGTCTATCTGGCGAATGGTCGCGCGCACGGCATATGTGCAGTTGAACCATAACCCGGTCTGGCTGGCCGGGACGATTGTCGGAATGTTGATCCTTTACCTGATAGCGCCGGCGTCGGTGATGATTGGTCTCTTTACCGGGCACATGATGCTGGCGGGAATAGGAGCTGCGTCATGGCTGATTATGGCCTGGACGTACCTACCGACGCTGGACCTGTATCGTTTGAACCCTCTATGGGCATTGTCGCTGCCGTTGGCGGGTGCGCTTTACACGCTCATGACAGTGGACTCGGCTCGATTGCACTATCTGGGGCGCGGTGGGGCGTGGAAAGGTCGGACCTACCCCTAAGCTTGACGCCAGCTAAAAGATGACGTGCCGAAGGCGGTAGTGTATCCATGCCGCCATGAATGTGCATGACAGCTTGCCACTTGAACCGGATTTACCCCCGAACCCGCCTGAAGCGTACGTGGAGGCGTTGGTCCGGCGTGCTGGCACATCTTTTTTCTGGGGGATGCGGCGGCTTGAGGCATCTCGCCGACGCGCCGTATTCGCCGTCTATGCCTTTTGCCGCGAAGTCGATGATATTGCGGACGGAAATCTGCCTCTGGACCGGAAACGCGCGCTTTTGGATGCGTGGCGTGCGGAAATCGAACTTCTTTACGGGGGCGTCTGCCATCATCCGATCACCCGGGCACTTCAAGCGCCGGTTGCGACATACGGTTTGAACAAGGCGGATTTCCTCGCCGTGATCGACGGTATGGAGATGGATGCGCTGCCGCGTGTCCGTATCGCCGATATGGATGAATTGTTACTCTACTGCGACCGAGTGGCGTGTGCGGTAGGGCGTCTTTGTGTCCGTATATTCGGAATGGGTGAGGACGAAGGTATCCGCTTATCTGCCGAACTCGGGCTTGCATTGCAGCTGACAAATATTCTCCGCGATATCGTTGAAGACGCGGGACGAGACCGAGTGTACCTGCCGGCGGATATGCTGGCGGAAGCAGGCGCTGGAGGTGAAAGCGCGGCGGATGTCATGACCGCGCCGCGGCTTTCGGTATTATGCGATCGACTGGCGCGCCGTGCGGACGCGCATTTCAATGCGGCTGGAGTGATTATCAATAATGCCGACCCGGCGGCTGTTCGGCCTGCCGTGATGATGATGCAGGTATACCGACGCATTCTCGACAAATTGCTGGCCCGTGGTTGGGATGAACTCGACAAAGACGTTGGACCCTCGAAGTTTGAGAAACTGATGATCGCGGTCCGTTATGGGGTGTTCGGGTGACCGAGCGGCGGGCGTACATTGTCGGTGGTGGGCTCGCCGGCCTAGCCGCCGCGACTGCGCTCCTGGAGAAAGGGGTGCCGGTAACACTTGCCGAAGCGGCCCCTCAGGCCGGTGGAAGATGCCGCAGCTTTTTCGACCGGCAGCTCGGGTGTGACATCGATAACGGCAACCACCTTGTGCTTAGCGGCAATACGGACGTGGCGTCTTATCTGCAAAGGATCGGGGCCCGCGATACGGTCGAAATCCTCGCGCCCGTTTTTCCGTTTCGTGATGTCAGTTCTGGTGAAAGCTGGTCAATCAAGCTTTCCGATGGACGGATTCCTTGGCGTCTTTTGTGTCCGCATCATGGTATCCCCGGTGTCCGTTTCAGGGATTACTGGCACAGCAGACGTATCCTGAAAGCTACCTCTTCCGAGACGGTAGCAGATGTGCTTTCGGAAACGGGGCAGCTTTATTCTCATTTTTGGAAGCCTTTTGCTGTCGCAGTACTGAACACGGAACCTGAGACGGCCGCGGCGGCACTGCTTAAGCCGGTGATCGAGGAAACATTGCTCAAGGGCGGGAGTGCCTGTCGCCCGGTGATGGCGAAGCGTGGTCTCGGTTTCAGTTTCGTCGAGCCGGCGCTCGACTACTTGCAGGGTAACGGCGCCGATGTGCGGCTTGGCGTGCGATGTCGACAGATCAATTCATCGCACGGCCGCGTCTCTTCGATCGATCTTGAGGGCGACGTAATCGATATCGGCGAAAACGATATCGTCATTTCAGCATTACCGCCGCCGGTCGTCACCAATCTGCTGGCGGATATTCCGGCGCCGCAGGACTTCCGGTCGATCGTCAATGTGCATTTCCGCCTTGATGGGGAAGTGCAAGGATCGTCGATTATCGGGATAATCGGCGGGGTGGCTGAATGGCTGTTTTTAAGGGGCGATATCGCTTCTGTTACGATCAGCGCGGCCGAGCACCTGGTTGCTGATGCCGCTGATGAGATTGCGGAGCGGGTTTGGCGGGATGTCGCGCCGATTCTGACATGCGATCCTGAAGTCCTCCCGCCGGTACGGGTTATTAAAGAGAAACGGGCTACTTTTGCACAAACCCCGGAAAACCTGCGGCTACGCCCGCCGTACGCCACTAAGTTGCGGAATCTTTGGCTTGCCGGAGATTGGACTGATACCGGGCTGCCCGCGACCATCGAAGGGGCGATACGCTCGGGACACCAGAGTGCCGCGTTGGCCTTGAATAAATGACGAAATTTTGACAAAAGTTTACGGTCTAGATCGACTTCATCAGACGTTTATCGCGTTACGCTCCCCGGGAGCCGACCGCTCATAAGGAACCCGCTCATTGGTTGAATTCAGCGCTCAGGCAGCGACCGGTAGAAATGACTCGCTTTCGGAGGTGGAGCAGGTCGTTTCGATGTCGCGAGAATGGTACCTGCAGGAGCAGCACGAGGACGGTCATTGGGCTTTTGAACTCGAGGCGGATGCAACAATTCCGGCCGAATATATTCTGCTCAATCATTATCTCGGCGAACCCAATGACGAGATCGAGCAGAAGCTTGCCGTCTATCTGCGCCGTATTCAGGAGGAAAAACACGGTGGTTGGCCGCTGTATCACGACGGCGACTTTAACATCAGCGCGTCGGTGAAGGCTTATTACGCCCTGAAACTGGTCGGTGATGATCCGGATGCACCGCATATGAAGGCGGCACGAGACGCGATCCTGGCGCATGGCGGGGCCGCGAAGGCAAATGTATTTACTCGTATCGCGCTTGCCCTGTTTGAGCAGGTGCCGTGGCGTGCTGTCCCGGTGATGCGGGCCGAGGCGCTGCTGTTGCCGCGATGGTCGCCATTCCACGTGGATAAGATTTCATACTGGTCGCGTACCGTAATGGTGCCGCTCCTGATCTTGGCGGTGCTCAAACCGAGGGCTCAAAACCCCAGAAAGACGGGAATACCCGAGCTTTTCGTAAGACCGGCCAACGACGAGGAAGAATACATGGTCAACCCGACCGGCCACTGGGTCGGGACCCTGTGCCTTGGGATTGACCGGATCGCCAAGCTAGTTGAGCCGTTGTTCCCATCGGGTATCGAGAAAAAAGCCATCCGCAGGTGTCTCGATTTCATTGCACCGCGGCTGAACGGCGAGGACGGTCTGGGCGCGATCTTCCCGGCAATGGCCAACACGGTCATGGCTTTCGATGCACTCGGGTATTCGCGAGATCATCCGGATTACGTGATCGCGCGGGAATCCATCGACAAGCTTCTAACGTTTGAAAACGACGAGGGGTATTGCCAGCCCTGCCTGTCGCCGATCTGGGACACGTCCCTCGGTGGCCATGCGCTGATGGAAGCCGGTCTCGACATGAGCGAGAAAGCGCTGGCCGCAGCTACGGATTGGCTGGCGGAACGGCAGATTCTCGACGTCAAAGGTGATTGGGCTGTCAACCGACCGGATTTGGAGCCGGGCGGCTGGGCATTCCAGTACAACAATGACTACTACCCGGACGTGGACGACACGGCCGTTGTCGGCATGTTGCTGCATCGTGCCGATCCGGAGCGATATTCGGAAGCTATTCGAAGGGCGGAGATCTGGATTGAGGGAATGCAATCCAAAAACGGTGGCTGGGGCGCCTTCGATATCGACAACGAATACTATGCTCTTCAGCATATTCCCTTCGCGGATCATGGTGCCTTGCTGGATCCGCCCACGGCTGATGTCAGTGCACGATGCGTATCGTTCCTTGCGCAGCTTGGGTATGGGATGGAACGCGACAGCGTCCGTCGTGGTGTCGACTATCTGAAGAATGAGCAGGAGCCCGACGGCTCGTGGTTCGGCCGCTGGGGCAACAATTACGTTTATGGAACCTGGTCAGTATTATGTGCGCTCAACGCCGTCGGGGAAGACATGAACGCCCCCTACATTCGTAAGGCAGTCGAATGGCTGAAATCCCGGCAATGTGCTGATGGTGGCTGGGGGGAGGATTGCGCTAGTTATTGGCAGCATCGGCGTGACGAGGTCAAAACCTCGACCCCGTCGCAAACGTCTTGGGCCGTATTAGGCCTGATCGCGGCTGGCGAGATCAAATCCAACTCGGTCAAACGCGGCGTCGATTATCTGATGAACGCGCCGCGCGACGGCGGTAAATGGGATGAAGAATACTTCAACGCGGTCGGCTTTCCGCGTGTGTTCTATCTGCGGTATCACGGCTACAGTGCCTATTTCCCGATGTGGACTTTGGCGCGCTACGTGAACCTTTCCCGCGCCAACGAGCGCACACCGAAATACGGCATTTAAGCCCGGTGCCGCGCATCGGCATCATCACCGGCGTTAAATCCGAAGAAGCCGCACTCGCGCCCATTATGGGAGATGCGGCGGCGCCGCTCATTCGTTTAACAGGAGCGCGTCCAGCGCGAGCCCGTGCCGGGACCGAAGAGCTGATCGGACTTGGGGTCGGCGGCATTCTGAGCTTCGGAAGTGCCGGCGCCGTTTCAGCGACACACCAACCTGGCGACGTCTTGGTCGGCGAGTTTGTCACGGATGACGAGGGCAACCGTTATCAAGCCGACTTAGGTTGGACAAGCAGGCTTGCATCCATCACCGGCGCTGACAAGGTGACGATAACCGGGGTCGATTATGTGGCGAACGCTGTAGACAAAGCGCGTTTAGCGGAGCAGCAAATCGCCGCTATAGATATGGAAAGTCATTACGTCGCGAAATTAGCCCAAGATGCCGGTATACCTTTTGCCGTCTTGCGCGCGGTCGTGGATCCGGTGCAGTTCGATATCCCGGAATATGCCTTGGATGCGGTACGTCCGGACGGCAGCATCAGCTTGTTGCCTGTCATGGCCGGGGTATGTGTGCAGCCTTGGACGATCGGGCGTTTGCTCGACCTCAACAGCTACAACAAAAGAGCGATGGAAAGCTTAAGCGGCGCGGCCCGCGTCCTTGGCCCGGGCCTCGGCTTTTTCGCGCTCTAGTTTCTGGGTCATCGTCTCGACCAGATTTTCGAACACGAACTCGGCTGGACGCTGGTTCTCAAGCGGGATTTCCGGTGCCATTGGCTTCTCGGTATCGATACCCTTGAGAAACACACGTAGTGCCTTTAACGGGTGTTTGACGGTATCTGCCACGGCTGTCGGCTCGTACCCGCAATGCACCATGCAGTTCGCGCATTTTTCATAGTTGCCGGTGCCGTACTGCTCCCAGGGTGTCTCGTCCATGAGCTCCTTGAAGGTTTTTGCGTAACCTTCGCTCAAGAGATAACAGGGTTTTTGCCAGCCGAAGATGTTTCGCGTTGGGTTGCCCCACGGTGTGCATTCGTACTGCTGATTCCCTGCCAGGAAATCCATGAACAGGGTAGACTGGCTGAACTGCCATTTCTTGTCTCCCTTGAGGCGGAAGATATTGCGGAACAGCTCTTTGGTCTTGCCGCGTTTCAGGAAATGTTCCTGGTCAGGGGCACGTTCGTACGCATAACCCGGCGAAATCGTAATACCTTCGACCTCAAGTTCGTTGGTGCAGAAATCAAAGAACTCGGCACATTCCTCGGCTGACATCTGATCGAACAGGGTGCAGTTGACGTTAACGCGGAAGCCACGGGCCTTGGCAGCCTTGATGGCGGCAACAGCGCGCTTGAAGGTCCCCTTCTGATCAACAGCGTGGTCGTGATGCTCTTCAAGGCCGTCCAGGTGAACGGAGAATGTCAGGTAGGGCGAGGGCTTAAAGTCGTCCAAACGCTTTTCCAGCAAAAGCGCGTTGGTGCACAGGTAAACGAACTTCTTGCGCGCGACGATCCCCTCGACGATCTGTTTGATTTCTTTATGGATCAACGGTTCGCCGCCTGGGATGGAAATGATCGGCGCGCCACAATCGTCGACGGCTTCCATGCATTCCTCAAAACTCAAGCGCCTGTTGAGGATGTTGTCCTCGTAGTCGATCTTGCCACACCCGGGGCACGCGAGATTGCAACGGAAAAGGGGTTCCAGCATCAATACCAACGGATACTTATCAACGCCCTTGATGCGCTGCTTCATGATATAGGCGCCGACGCGAATTTGCTGGATCAGGGGGACAGCCATATCAGTCTCCTGCTGCTTCGGCGGGTGCGACATTGAGCAGTTCACGAGGTAGCTTGAAGACCACGTTTTCTTCCGCGCCGGTGTGGTTTCTCACCGTGGCGCCTCTGAGCTCGTTGATCCGAGAAATTACGCCTTGGACAAGCTCTTCGGGTGCCGAGGCACCTGCGGTCAATCCGACCTTTTTGACGCCTTCCAGCCACTCATCTTTTATCATCGTTGCATCGTCGATCAGATAAGACGGCGTTCCGTTCTCGCCACCAAGTTCAGCAAGACGATTGGAGTTCGAGCTATTCTTGGCTCCGACGACCAGCATCAAATCGACGGCTTCAGAGAGTTCCCGTACCGCTTGCTGCCGGTTCTGCGTTGCGTAGCAGATATCTTTTACGTCCGGTCCGACAATCTTCGGGAAGCGCTTTTTGAGTGCATCGATCGTCGAACGCGTCTCATCGACCGACAAGGTCGTTTGCGTCACATACGCAAGCTTGTCCGGGTCCTCGACCTCGATCTCGTCGACATCGCTCGGGTCGCTCACCAACAGAACGCCACCTGGGATCCGGCCCTGCGTGCCTTCGACTTCCGGGTGACCACGGTGCCCGATCAAGATGACCTGACGGCCCTTCGTGGCATGATTCTGACCCTCCTTGTGGACTTTCGAGACCAGCGGGCAGGTGGCATCGATAACCGGGAGATTCCGAACCCGAGCCGCACCCTCGACCTTTTCAGCGACCCCATGCGCACTAAAGATCGTCACCGCGCCGTCGGGTACTTCATCGATCTCATCGACGAAGATCGCACCCTTGGCACGCAACGAATTGACCACATGTTTGTTGTGAACGATCTCGTGGCGCACGTAGATTGGCGGACCGTATTTTGTCAAAGCGCGTTCCACAATTTCGATGGCACGCTCAACGCCTGCGCAAAATCCGCGAGGATTGGCAAGAATGATTTCGATAGGTTCGCTCATAATATCAACAAATCCCGGGAATAAAGTCTTTACGGCAGCCGAAAACGTGTTCGACCGCATTACCTTAGAGGTGGCATGCGAATAGCCGTTATCAATGGCTGTTTAACGTCTTTGGCGCCGATTTTCCATGGAAAACTCCTAAAATCAGTGCTTGTTTGGCCTTTAACCGAAGGGAGTGCAATGTGGAGTTGAACGCTGGACCATACCTCGTGACGGGGGCGACCGGATTTGTTGGATCGGCGGTCGTTCGCGCACTTGTCGAGCGGGGCGCCGACGTCCGGGTGCTCGCGCGCCCCGGCAGCGACCGACGGAACTTGGCCGGTCTAGAGGTTACTGTCTGCGAAGGTGACCTGATGCGCCCGGATACGCTGAGATCCGCCCTGGACGGGTGCGAAGGACTGTTTCATGTCGCCGCCGACTATCGGCTTTGGACCCGGGATCCTGAGGCAATGTTCAGCGTAAACGTCGATGGGTCGCGCGCTATTCTGCAGGCAGCACATCAGTCGGGGGTCAAGCGGGCTGTTTATACGTCGAGTGTCGCGGTGCTTGGTATCGATCCGTCAGGCACGCCATCGGATGAGCGGACTCCGGTCGGTTTCGCGGACATGATCGGTGTTTACAAGCAGTCCAAATATCGGGCGGAGGAAGCTGTAAATGAGGTGATTCGCGAAACCGGCTTCGACTGCGTGATCGTCAATCCCTCCACGCCGATCGGTCCGCGAGACATTAAACCGACACCCACCGGGCGCCTGGTCGTGGAGGCGGCCACTGGTCGAATGCCGGCATACGTGGATACCGGGTTGAATATTGCCCATGTCGATGACGTCGCGGCGGGACACTTGCTTGCATACGAAAAGGGAAAGATCGGACGACGGTATATTCTTGGCGGCGACGACATGACGCTTCGGGATATACTGCACACTGTTGCCGGCATCGCAGGGGTGAAACCGCCGATCATGCAGATTCCGCGCGGGCCGATTTACCCAATCGCATGGGCGGCGGAGATGTGGTGTTCCCTGACGGGCAATGGCGAGCCTTTCGCCACGGTTGACGGCCTCAAGATGTCCAAAAAGAAAATGTTCTTCTCAAGCGGGCGAGCCGAATCTGAACTCGGGTATCGGCACCGGCCGGGCGAGGACGCGCTGCGCGATGCCGTAATATGGTTCAGAGAAAATGGATATCTGAGCCGTCCTTGACTTGGCCCGGCAATCGATAAAGATACGCTCCGCAACCAGGGAATTCCGCACATGCACGCCATTATTCTAGCTGCCGGTGTCGGCAGTCGCTTGTTCGGCGATAGCCGCTCGCAACCTCCGAAAAGCCTGATCGAGTTCGATGGTAGAACTTTGTTGGCTCGCCATTTTGAATATCTGCAGGTTTTTGGCGTCGAAAAGCTGACACTTGTCGTTGGATACCGAAAAGATCTCGTCGTTGCGGAGGCGGAGCAGTGCTCGCCGCCTGGCTTTCTCGAGGTGATCGAGAACCCGATGTACCGTGGTGGGAGCATCATATCGATGTGGTACGCCCGCGAGACCTATCGACGGGGTCAGGACGTGCTCTTTATGGATGCGGACATCCTCTATGACACCGACATCATCAAGCGCCTGATCGATAGCTCTCAAGACAGCGCCTTCGTCTATGATGATGATCTGGATGAGGGCGATGATCCGGTCCGGATCTGTTTGCGCGATGGAAATGTCGTTGATTTCGGTAAGCGTATCGTCGGCCAGTTTGACGCTATGGGTGAGTGGCCGGGCTTTATGAAAGTGTCTGCAGATACGGGGCCGCTAATCGCGGCCTCTTTGGAGAATTACATCGAGGGTGGGCAGCTTATGTCGACGTATGAGGAGGCAATCCGAGACGTTGTCATAGGTGGCCCGGACGGTGTTTTCGGCATTGTCGATATCTCGGATTTGAACTGGATCGAAATCGACTTTCCCGAAGACCTGGAGCGCGCCCGCGAGGTCATCTTGCCGAAGCTAAAAACCTAATCACGACGATATGTCCGCATGGGCGTTTGTCTTCCGCATGTTTATCCCGGATGATCCTGGCAACATCCATAATAAACGGACAGGGAAGAGACCATGCCAGCCGACGGCACGACCACATCGACATTACGTATTCTCGGAAGAAAGAATTCATTCAACGTTCGCAAGGTCTTATGGGCGTGCGACGAGCTAGGTGTCGCCTACGAGCGTGAAGACTACGGCCGCGGCTTTCGAGCCTGCAACAGCCCTGAATTTCTGGAATTGAATCCTGCGGCACAGGTTCCCGTGGTGATCGATGACGGTCACGTTATGCGAGAGTCCAACGCCATCGTCCGGTATCTGGCATCGAAAGCAGGCAACGAGGAATTATACCCGTCAGAACTTGTCCATCGGCAAAAGGTCGAACAATGGATGGACTGGGTTGCGTATGATGTTACGCACGCTCTCCGCGGCGCGTTTCTGGGCGGGCAGCTTCAGGAAGCGCCATGGAACAACGAGTGGTTCGTGGCGCAGGGTCGAAAAGACCTGATCCATGAGGTTGGTTTGCTTGATGCGCATCTGAGGGATGGCGGCCCTTATGTCGCCGGCCGTAAGTTTACCGTCGCGGACATTCCGGTCGGCTTGGTGGTGAACCGCTGGTTCATGCTGGATGGTATGGAAAAACCAACGTTCGAAGCGGTGTCAGAATACTATGAGCTTTTGAGCGATCGGCCGGCGTTTCTGGCGCACGGGCGGAACGGCCTTCCTTGATTAACCGACGCTAGACGCGGAAGACGTATTCCTTGTCCGGATCGCGGTCGATATCCGGCGGGAAGTTCTTATGTTTGTCCGCGTAATACTGCGCCATGTGATCGCCTGCGGAAGCCCGGTTGTAGGTCGCGTAATAGATACGGCGGACCTGATCGCTCATGTTTGCCTCTGACGCATGCGGCGCATAGCAGTCGAAGAAGACGATGTCGCCCGGTTCGGTCGGCACCGGCTCGAAGCTCATGCCCTTCATTTCATCGTCGTTCAGAGGCTCCCAGGATTTGACGAGACCCGACTTGTGATGCCCTGCGACAAGCTGGAGGCAGCCGTTCAGAAGCGTTGCACGGTCGATGCTGACCAGTGCGGATATGAAGAAATCGGCATACGTGTCCCAACCGGCTTGGCTATCCTGGTGCGGCGCAAATCCGCCACCACCCGGCATCTTGAAATTGATTTTCTCTTTGAAGAGAACCGCAGGCTCGCCGAGCAATTGTGAGACGGGCGCCTTGAGCGCATCCGTTAGGCGATGGAAGCCCTCGTGGAAGGGAGCGATATTCTCAATACGGTTGACGAGGTCGCCGCCGTCCTTGCGGCTTTTCTCATGATAAACCCAATGCCGGCCAGAAACCTCCGGCATCGCGACCACCTCATCGGTCCAGGCGGAAATACTGGACATGTCCTCGGCATTAAAGCCGCCGCGCTTCACCAGGTAGCCATCACGCTCGAAAGCGGTAATGTCTTCGTCGTTGAGATGAGGTGTCTGTAGCATCGTCATTCCAGTCCGGGCCAGATTTCGGCCACCGTATAACGCTTGGCGTGGCCAGTGTCACGGGCATTGCTGATGTCGATTAACGACAAATCCCTTGTATGGCATCGTTCCCTCGGCCAGAAAATACGATCTGCCGAAGTGCTGGAGCCATCAACGCCGGAGGTAATGAATTGATCGAAGCCGCCACATTCCTGCGCCATGCCAAATTCAAGGGGTTTGATTTCTTTACAGGTGTGCCGTGCTCCTTCCTGACGCCGCTGATTAACGGCGTTCTGAACGACACGGCCACGTCTTACGTGGCCGCGGCGAGCGAGGGGGAGTCCGTCGCCATCGCGGCCGGTGCCTGGCTTGCGGGCCGCCAGACGGCGGTCATGTTTCAGAATTCCGGGTTCGGGAATGCGGTCAACCCGCTGACGTCGCTCAATTACCCATTTAAAATTCCGACGCTTGTCATCTGTACGTGGCGTGCCGGGCCCGGCCTGAGCGATGAACCGCAGCATGAGTTGATGGGCGAAATTACGCCGGATTTGTTCGAGGTTTTGCGTATTCCCTATAACCTTTTTCCTTCTGAAGACGACCGGGTCAAACCCATGCTGGATGACGCCATGGCGCAGATGGATGAAAGCCAGCTGCCGGTCGCCTTTATCATGCAGAAGGGAGATGTTGCCGATCAGGATTTGGGCGATGTCGAGCAGCCGGTCGCAGAAGGCGGGGGCGAGATTGTTGATCTGCGTTCTGATATGCGACCGCCTAGCCGCTACGAGACACTTGAAAGCATGCTGGGTCAGTTGCCCGAAAATGCCGGTGTCATCGTGACGACCGGCAAATCGGGCCGTGAGTTATTCACCATCGCAGACCGTGAGCAGCATCTGTATCAGGTTGGCTCAATGGGATGTGCCGCGGGGATGGGGTTGGGTGTGGCTCTCAACACCGATAAACCAATCATTGTCGTCGATGGCGACGGCGCGCTGATGATGAAGATGGGAACGTTGGCGACGGTCGGCGCGTACGCACCGAAGAACCTCGTTCATCTCGTGCTGGACAACGGAACATACGACTCCACCGGCGGGCAGCCGACCGTTTCGGCGGGCGTCGACTTCGCCGCCTGTGCTGTCGCCGCCGGTTACAAGCGAGGTGTTCGGGTCAATGATACGCCAGGGTTCGAGCAGGCTTTGGCGCAGGCCCTGAATGAAGATGGGCCTACATTGATCCACATGAAGATCGCGCCGGGATCATTGGAGAAACTTGGACGGCCGACCGTGAAGCCACCTGAGGTGGCACGGCGTTTCAAGTCGTTCCTCGCCAAGAACTAGAGAGCGAACCCAGCGATGTCCCACAACACTTGGATTCACAAGATCGCGCGAGTGACGATCGTTCGGCCATTGGCAAAAACGCCGGTGACGCCAAACCAATTGACCACGGTCCGCATCATTGCCGGCGTCAGTGCTGCCATGTCGGTGGCGCACGGGAGTGTCGAGTGGGCGAACTATGGCGCGATCCTGTTCATCCTTTCCATGTTGCTGGATCGGGCAGACGGCGATTTGGCTCGAATGACCGGGCGTACCAGTCCGGGTGGGCACACCTATGATCTGTTTGCGGATGCGTTCTGTAATGCTTTGATCTTCATTGGATTGGGGATTGGGTTGAGGTTCGGCGGGTACGGACTTTGGGCTATTCCGATGGGATTGCTGGCCGGTGCCGCCGTGGCGACGATCTTGTTGTTGGTGATCAGGATCGAAAACCTTCAAGGCGCACGTGCGGCGGAAATCGGCGGCATCTTCGGTTTCGACCCCGATGATGCGATGCTGGCAATTCCGATTGCGATCCTTTTGGGGTGGTCGGAAGGCTTGCTTGTCGCTGCAGCGGTTGGCGCCCCGGCTTTTGCACTGCTCTTCATCTTTCTATTCAGAAAGGCCCTTAAGGACGACGCGCGCGCATCCTGATCAACATCACGCAGGTGTACAGGCAATAAATTGTCGCACCGAACCCAGCGGCAATGAAAAACGGGTAAAGGTAACCGAGCCAAGTCACCGGCCACAGAAGATATATGCCGTCCTCGAGCTCAAACCCCGCGAAGCCCGGGTAACCAATGGCGCTGCCGGTCTCATCGCCTCCCGTTTGTTTATCGATACCGAGATTGGTGAACATGGAGATGACTGCAGCTGCCGCACCGCCGCAGCCGAGCACGACGGCCCAATATCCGATAGCACTATCCTTGAAGCCCCAGCCCATGCAGAAAAATAGCGCCGCGTAACTGATCGATCCGACGATGTAGTCCAGGTAGTACCCGAGCTTGGAGGTTTTTCCCGACTGACGGGCCAGTTCGCCGTCAAAATGGTCGAGAAAGCGAGCGAACACGAACAGTCCGGCGCCCGTGGTTGCCATGGCCGTGTCGCCAGTCGCCAGCATGCCCGCCCCGGCAAGTGCGACGACGAGGGTAAACAAGGATACATGGTTCGGCGTGATCGGGGTATTCACCAATGGACGTACCAAAACGGTGGCAATCCGCTGATCGAAGGGGGGCTTTTTCATGGCCATTGATGTGCTCCTCAAGGGATGGCGGAAAGTGTGCGGCGGGGTGCCAACTGTCAAGAACGGTTGTTCAAGGCGTGTTCGCTTCGTATAAGCCCGGGAGCTATCTTGAGACGCCCCTAGTGCCTTGATCGGGCGGGAGAGCCGGGTGCCGCCAGCGGCCGAAACCGGAATAAGCCGACTTTTCGCCGACGCTGTCGAGCGCTGGGTCGATGCATGTCAACGACGGGCGCCTGTATTGGTGGTTGCGGTATTGTTGGTCAGCGTTTTAGCGGCGACTTACCTCGCGACCCATTTGCGGATTGATACCGATACCGAGGATATGTTGTCGGCCGATCTCGCGTTCCGCCAAAACGCGATCAAGTTGGACGCGGCGTTCCCTCAGCTTGACGACAATCTTCTGGTCGTTGTCGAGGCACCGAACGCGGATGCCGCAGATGACGCTGTTCGCCGTATGGTCGATGCAATGCGCACCATGCCGGATGTCTTCGAGAATGTATTTTCGCCCGAAACCGACCCGTTCCTGCGCAAGCACGGGATGCTCTATCTGGATACAGACGAGCTAGAGAGCTTGTCGACACGGCTCGCCGCGGCACAGCCCTTCCTTGGCACGCTATGGCAACAACCGAACCTGGCAGGGCTCGGGGAGATGCTGGCGCTCTTCTCGCAAGCGGGAGAGAGCGCGACCCTGGCGGAGGCCGCATCGGTCCTTCTTCGAATGGCGGATGTCGCGGAAAAGGTACGTGATGGCAATAACAGTGCCTTGGTGTGGTCTGAGGTCATACTGGGCATGTCGGACAAGGAAGGTCCGGCAAGACGTCTGATACAAACGAGTCCCAATCTCGATTATGGGTCTTTGCACCCCGCCTCCCGTGCGAGTGATGCAATACATGACATCGCGGAAAAGCAGGGGCTGACAGGTGAGGGCTATCGGGTCAGGCTGACGGGATCCGCCGCACTGGAGAGTGATGAACTCAAGAGCGTGGAAGTCGGCATGGGACTGGCCGGGATCATCTCGGCTTCCATTGTTATTGGGGTGTTGCTGATCGGGCTGCGATCCCCGGGTGTGATGATGTCATTGTTCTTGACGCTTATCATCGGACTTTTGTGGACGGCGGCATTCGCGATTTTGGCGCTCGGATCGCTGAACCTTATTTCGGTCGCTTTTGCTGTTCTGTTCGTCGGACTGAGTGTCGATTTTGGTATCCATTTCGCATTAAGGGCGTCTGAGTATTCAGGCGGCACTATGATTTGGGGCGAGGCACTCTCTAAGGGAGGCCGAAGCGTGGGCAGTTCGCTCGCCGTTTGCGCCATAACGACGGCAATCGCTTTCTTTTCTTTCCTTCCGACGAGTTATGTTGGTCTGGCGGAACTGGGACTGATTGCAGGTGTGGGCATGTTCGTGGCCCTGTTCTGCAACCTGACGGTACTGCCGGCGCTTTTGAAACTCTTGGTCCGGCGTCCGCCCGCGCTCGGTGACCGGGCCGGAGGCAAACAATCACGGGGCAAGCGGCGCGGTGCGGCGCGCGCCATTGTCATCGTTGGGATGCTGAGCGCAGTCGTATCCGGGTGGCTTGCTTCGGGTGCACGGTTCGATTTCGACCCCATGAACCTGAAGGATCCGACTGCACCGTCTGTAGAGACGCTGTTCGATTTGATGGAGGATGGTACGATCCACCCATACTCCGCTGAGGTGTTGGTGGAGGATGAGGGGGGCGCGGAGAAACTGATATCCGAATTGCAGGTACTGTCCGTCGTTGATCGGGTCGACAGTGTGCACACCCTTGTGCCGGCAGACCAGGACATCAAGCTGGCCACCATTGACCGTATGGCACTGTTTCTGGGACCCGCGTTTTATGCGCCTATGGGGACGGTGGCGCTGAGCAACGAAGAATTGCTCGCCGCGTTCAAGTCGGTGCAGGCTCATCTGCAACAAATCACCAGTCACCCCGTCCTCGGTGAAGCGGCAAGCCGACTGGCGTCGGTCCTGGGCGGGGTTGACGCCGAAACAACATCATCAGAGATCAATCAGGCATTGTTCAGGTATTTGCCTGGTCGTTTGAATGATCTTGCAGTCGCGCTTGAGGCCGGACGTGTCGATTTAGGCTCGCTTCCCGAAGAGTTATCTCGTCGCTATGTAAGCGCCAATGGACAGGTGCGCCTGGACATCCTGCCGAAGGAGGATCTTCGGAATCCTGAAAAACTACGCGATTACGTGGCGGTGGTGCAGTCTGTGGCGCCGAACGCGACCGGAGCTCCCGTTGTCATCGTAGAGGCGGGCCGTGCCGTGTTGGATGCGTTCGGGATGGCGTTGATGATTTCTCTGGCAGGGGTCAGCATCGTACTCTGGCTCGTACTGAGGCGCATCGGTGATGTGCTGCTTATCTTCGTACCGGTTTGCATCGCGGCCCTTTGGACTTTGGCGGTCTCGGCGATTGCCGATATTCCGTTCAATTTTGCCAACGTTATCGTGCTGCCCCTGTTGTTCGGGCTTAGCGTGGATTTCGGTGTGCATATCGTGATGCGTCAGCGCGGAGCGGCCAAAGATGCCATGGCGACAACGACACCGAGAGCCGTCATGCTGAGCGCGCTGACGACGCTTGGTTCGTTCGGTTCGATCATGCTGTCAGGCCACCCGGGAACGGCCAGTATGGGGCTGCTGCTGAGCATTGCGATCTCGCTGAGTTTGATCGCTATTCTGGTTCTTTTGCCAGCGCTGATGCAGCTTTTCATCCGTGATGGCGAGGAAGCGTGAAGAGATGAATATCTGGAAATTCATCTCTTTGCTCGCCGGCTGCGTGCTCTTGTATTTCATTGCGAAGGACATCGATCTCGGGGATGTCGCCGGATTGGTTGCCCAAGTCGGCCTGACGGGCATTGCGATCGTCATCTTCGTTTATTTTCTCGCGTTTTTGGGCGACTCGGTCTCTTGGCTCCTGATCTTGACGTCTTTGCCGGTAACGCCGGCATGGATCCGTCGCACCTTCATCGTTCGACTCGCCGGGGAGGCCTTTAACAATGTCATTCCGGCTGGTGGCTTCGCGGGGGAGCCGGTCAAGGCGGTCATCCTGAAACGGCGTTACGGGGTGAGCTATACCGAGGCATCCGCATCGATCGTCATGGCGCGTACCGTGAATATGATCGCCCTGATCTTGTTCCTGATCATCGGGTTTGCGTTTATGACGGTGTCCGAGGACATAGGCGGCGGCTTGACGGTGACGTCAAGCGTCGGATTGGCATTGCTGACCATCGGGACGGTGCTGTTGTTTGCTATCCAGCGCTACCGGGTATCGAGTTGGTTGATGGCCAAATTTAGCGGCCATACGTGGGTCGAACGCGCAGCCGGTGCCATCAAGGTGGTCGAAGACCTCGACCGTCGGTTCGTCGAGTTTTATACCCGAAACGGCGGCCGATTGTCGGCGGCACTTCTGTTGGCTTTCATCAATTGGGTACTGGGTGTCGTTGAGATTTATCTGACGTTCCACTTCCTGGGCCACGAGATTTCTTGGTCGGATGCATGGATGATGGAGGCGCTTGCCCAGATGATTCGGGCCGCGATCTTCTTTATTCCACTCGGTATAGGGGCGCAGGAAGGTGCATTTGTCGTCGTCACGACGGCGATTACAGGAGCGCCTCACCTTGGTCTCGCTTGCGCAGCCGTGCGCAGAATTCGTGAGGTTAGCTGGATCGTATTGGGGCTTGTCGCCTGGACGCTATATCCCACCGGATTGAAGAACTTGGATGCGGATCACAGAGAGCGTTAGTTCGTTTTCAGGAGCGATACCGCCTGATCGTTCAGTGTCGAAGTCAACCCTTCGACACCGCCGCTTTTTAAAATGTTGGAATATTCGGACGCGCGAACGGCGAGTTCGCTGATGCCCCCTTTAAGCAGGACGTCGATGATCTGCCACGCCCCCCCTTTATCCCGGACCACATAGGTCATCTTTACCGACTCGCTCGCTGTTTTCAGCTGGCTATCGACGAGTTTAAGGCCGCGAGGTCCGTCTCGCGTACCTTTGACGTCAAACGCGCCGTCCGTCATTCCGCCAAACTGATCGGCGTAGGTCGCGATGCTGATACGTCGGAACGCGCGCAACAGTCCTTCGCGCGCATCGGGAGAGGCTTTTTGCCAGTAAGATCCCGCGATCGTTTTGATCATGCTTTCGAAATCGAAAGCGGCATCCATGGCTGGCGCAAGTCTTTTGAAACGCACCTCATCGGATTGACCGTGAGTTTCGTCCACGGCTTGAATTAGTTGATTGTGATAGGTTTCAACGATGTCCGCGGGAGCAGCCAGAGCAACATCGGGCGAGAAAAGTAAGCTCAGGGCCAACAATAGGGTGCGTGCGGTAAAGCGCATGCCTGCTCCTTTAATTATTTAACGAGTATCTATTCTGAAAAAGGCAGTAATAGGGCAGTTGGGTTAGGCGAGGAGGTCGTTGGATTTTCCCTCAAGCAGCTTGATTAGCGCTTCGACGCCGCCTGATTTGAGAGTCTGGCGATATTCTGAGATTCGGACCTTAAGTTCACTGATGCCGCCGTCGACGATAACGTCGATCAACTGCCAGTATTGGCCGAATTGGCGGGCGACATAGGAAATCTGGACATCGCTGTCCCGTCCGGATGACTTCAACACGGTATCCACGAAAACGATCTGTTGAGGCCCGTCACGCTCACCGACGACTTGAAAGGACTCCCCTGAATATCCGTTGAACAAAGTGGCTAAGGTGGCGATGCTCATGCGGGTGAATGCGGCGACGAGGCGTTTGCGCTGGTCTTCATTGGCCGTCTGCCAATGTTCGCCGGCGGACAGGCCAGCCATCAGACTCAGGTGAAACGTGCCTTTTACAAGAGGTTCGAGACGTTCGTACCGGCCTTTGACGCCAAGCGTTTTGGCGTCTTTCATGACGGCGATCAGGCCTTTCTGAAAATCGGAGACGAGATCGCTGGCGGGGCCGGCCCAAGTGCGCCCGGGCAGCCCGGCAAGAAGCAAGACCAGAATCGTGCAGGATATCACTTTTGGTAGACGCATGTTCTCCGACAACCCCCTTGTTATTCCGAGTAAATCATATTCCCGAGCAGCCGTTAACATACTGTTTTCAAGGTTGGATGACAAAAATGCCACAGTTATGTGGAAAAGGTCACAATCATGTTGCCCGTCCGGCATTGAACCGGGTAAAAAGCTACGGAGGTGGGTCGCTTGTTGGGGCGCCGTCGGGTGTTTGTCCAAAAGCGAAAATAACGAACTGGAAGCCGATGCGCGCACTGTACATCCCCAAT
This sequence comes from Rhodospirillales bacterium, assembly GCA_017644185.1. Lineage (GTDB taxonomy): Bacteria > Pseudomonadota > Alphaproteobacteria > Rhodospirillales > Casp-alpha2 > UBA4479. The sequence goes on along the minus strand of JAEPMA010000018.1, from coordinate 3,493 downwards.
TCTTGTTTCGCGTTGATTGTTGGTGCCGGGCTCGCTCTGAGCGGCCCTGCGTTAGCTGATTACGAGGACGCTCTCGAGCCGTTTGGTGGATCTGCGCATCCGACTGCGGTGATCGACACGCAAATCGCGGAGGTACCCGCGATGGCTTTGCCGCAGCAGCAAACCCTGTTGGCGCAGGCGACGACGGCTGAAGATGATCTGGGCGACCCGCTTGAGCCGGTGAACCGGGTGATTTTCGAGTTCAACGAGGTTGTTTATGCCGCAGTATTGACGCCCGTCGCCAAGACCTACAACACGGTGCTACCTGCGACCGTACGTGCGGGGCTTGGTAATGTGATCGACAATCTTGCCTCCCCCGTGACCTTCGTTAACGATCTCCTCCAGTTGGAGGTTGATCGTGCGCTGACGACTGTTGCGCGGTTTGTGGTCAATACCATCGGTGGGATTGGCGGTATCGCCGATATGGCGAGTGCGATCGGCCTCGAAGAGCATGAAGAGGATTTCGGTCAAACACTTGGTGTGTACGGCTTTGGCGAAGGGCTCTACCTTGTGCTTCCGCTGCTTGGACCGTCCAATCCGCGCGATGCAATCGGTAAATATGTTGTCGATCCGTTTTTCGATCCGCTGGGGCTTTATCTCTCCAACACCGATCGGGATGCGGAGTCCTGGGCGCGTACAGGGGTGTCTGCCGTGGACGAATATGCAGGTCTCGTCGACGAGTTGGAGCAGATCAAAAAGACGTCGGTGGACTATTACGCGGCGATCCGCAGTCTGTACCGTCAAAAGCGCCAAACGGAGATTTCCAACGGTCGCGAAGAGGATCTCCCGCAAATCCCCAACTACGACCTAAACTTTGCACCGGATACCAATGGTTCTATCGCCGGCGTAAAATAAAAGTTGCTTCAAGAAACCGGCCGTCGGTGGCCGGTTTTCTTTTTCCCATAAAATACATAAATATATAGTTAAAATAATAAAATATCAAAAGAAAACAGTTATTTATATTAATCTCCAGGCTGCAGGCGCTTAACGTGCTGTTATGTATTACGAATTTGTAACGTGACCTCTGGGGAAATACGGGATTTCCTTGACAAAATTGATAATTACCGAGTATAAAGGTCAGGTAATGGGGGGTGCCCGACTGGGGCTCGCCAAATGGGTTAGACAGTAGTGAACCCGCAACAAAGGCTACGTTGCTCTATTGGAGGATGAGGCCATGAAGTTCTTTCTGAAGATTCCGCACAACCAGAATTGATGGTGACCGTTTGCCGGCCCGCGTTTTTACGTGGTCCGGGTTTCGGTATGTCGGAATTTACGGTGCTTCATTCAGGCCGGTTAAGACAGGAAAGAGGATCATAAACATGTCCAGCATGACGCTTCCCGCACTGACGAGCGAAAATGGTTTGTCGCGGTATCTCCAGGAAATCTGGAAATTTCCGATTCTTGAGAAAGAAGAGGAGTACATGTTCGCCTACCGTCTGCGTGACGAAGGTGACGTCGATGCTGCGCATCAGTTAGTGACCTCGCATCTGCGGCTTGTCGCCAAGATTGCGATGGGGTATCGCGGCTATGGGCTGCCGGTGGCTGACTTGATTTCTGAAGGCAATATCGGGCTCATGAAGGCGGTCAAAAAGTTCGACCCGGACAAGGGGTTCCGCCTCTCCACCTATGCGATCTGGTGGATCAAAGCATCGATCACCGAGTACGTGCTTAAATCCTGGTCGATGGTCAAAATGGGTACTGTTGCCTCGCAGAAGAAGTTGTTCTTCTCGCTCCGCCGCATGAAGAACCAGCTCAAGATTTATGACAATGGTGAGTTGAGCGACGAGCAGGCCGGCATGATCTCAGAAGCTGTGGGCGCCACCGAGGAAGAGGTTCAGCACATGAACCGCCGCCTGCATTCGCGCGATCTGTCGCTGAACGCACCGCTTTCGCAGACCGAGGACGGGGCCGCGGAATTCCAGGATACGCTTGTTGACGAGCGGCCGAACCCGGAATCGCTGGTTGGTGCAAGTGAAGAAATGTCGGTTCGCTCGGGGATGCTCGAGCGGGCGTTGGCGGAACTGCCTGAGCGTGAACGCCACATCCTGATTGAACGGCGCTTGAAGGATGACCCAGTTACCCTTGAGGAGTTGGGTGAGCAGTATGGCATCAGCCGTGAACGCATCCGCCAGCTTGAGGTGCGTGCGTTCGATAAGATCCAGAAATTGGTCCGCGCCGAGGCGATGCAGGCTTCGGCGGCTTAGGGCAACCTATTGGACGGCGAACATGCCGTCGGCCATCCTGAGTTCGGCGGGGCTAACAAGCTCCGCCGAAGCGATCGTGACGGAGTGAAGACGTCCGTCTATTCGCTTTTCCCAGAAATCCAAGAATTTTCTAAGCTGCGGGAACTCCGGGGCAACATCCAGTTGTTGCCAAATGAATTCCTGCAACAACTGCGGATAGTCGGGCAGATGGTAGCAAATCTGCGCGGTGGTGAGCCTGTAACCGGCGAGTTGGTCCAGGAACGATTGTCCGGAAGGGCCTGTGTTGTCGGGTAACATTCGGTCTCCTTTCAAAACGTTGTATTGCAATAATTCTGCAGCCGTTCAGAATTTGACGCAATAAAAAATGCTTAATTTTCAATGGCTTGTCAGCCTTTGTGGTAGAGTGCTGCTAATTTGCGAAAGACCGCGTAAAAAAAGCGGACTTTCTGGCTTGACCTGCCGTGAAACCGCGCTAAATACGCTTTGGCACTCTCAGGATTGGAGTGCCAATCTATGCAACAACTCACGTTCGCTTGTTCAAGGAGGAACGAACATGGCATTCAGGCCTTTGCATGATCGCGTGCTGGTAAGGCGCGTCGAGCAGGAGGAAAAGACCGCGGGTGGGATCATCATTCCCGATACCGCACAGGAAAAACCGATGGAAGGCGTCATCGTCGCCGTCGGCGCCGGTCACAAGTCGGAAGACGGCAAGGTTTCGCCGCTCGACGTCAAAGCCGGCGATCACGTGCTGTTTGGCAAGTGGTCCGGTACCGAGGTCAAGATTGATGGGGAAGACCTCATCATCATGAAAGAATCAGACATTCTTGGCGTGATCGAAAAATCCGCTGCCAAGAAAAAAGCTGCCTAATCATAGGGGTTTCAGAAAATGGCTGCCAAAGAAGTAAAATTTTCCGCTGATGCGCGTGACCGCCTTTTGAAGGGCGTGGACACGCTGGCCAACGCGGTGAAGGTGACGTTGGGTCCGAAAGGCCGCAACGTCGTTCTCGATAAATCGTTCGGCGCGCCGCGCATCACCAAGGACGGTGTGACGGTCGCAAAGGACATCGAACTTTCCGACAAGTTCGAGAATATGGGCGCGCAGATGGTCAAGGAAGTCGCGTCGCGCACCAACGACGAAGCCGGTGACGGTACGACGACGGCGACGGTTCTCGCCCAGTCCATCGTCCGTGAAGGTTCGAAGGCCGTGGCCGCGGGCATGAACCCGATGGACCTGAAGCGCGGTATCGACA
>JAEPMA010000017.1 GCA_017644185.1 Rhodospirillales bacterium | reverse complement strand
GCGTTTTCGCCGTCGTCGTCATCGTCCTCGATCTCGTGCACCTCTTCCGGCGGCAGGCCGGCGGCATCCCGCGCCATCAGCCGTTTGTAGCGCCGGATCGAGACCGGGATCAGGCAGATATAGACGATCAGGATGACAGCGAGCGTCCACCACGGCGCCGACACGACGAACGTCACCCCGACGGCGATGGTGATCATCACGGGCAGGAACCAGGCGCGGGGGATGCGCGATGTCTTGAACGAGAACGTCGGAATCTTCGAGATCAGCAACGCGCCCGATGCCAGCATCCAGATCGCCACCGTGCCCGGGTTGCGGAAGAAATCGTCACCCAGATTGAGCGACATGATCAGCGGCAGAAGCACCAGGCCGGCGCCCGCGGGGGCGGGGACGCCGGTGAAGAACTGACCGGCCCAGTTGGGCTTGTTCGGGTCTTCGAGGGCGACGTTGAAGCGCGCGAGCCTGAGCCCGCAGCACATCGCGAACAGCATGCACACGATCCAGCCCCAGCGACCGGCGTCCTGCATCGCCCAGAGATAAAGAATGAGCGCCGGGCACACCCCGAAACACACGAAATCGGACAGCGAGTCGAGTTCAGCGCCGAACTTGCTGGCACCCTTCAACAAGCGTGCGACGCGGCCGTCGAGCGCATCCAGAAGCGCCGCGACGGCGACCGCCATGGCGGCGAATTCCCACTGGTCCTGAAGCGCGAACCGGACCGACGTCAGCCCCGACGCAAGCCCCATCAGGGTCAGCATGTTGGGGATCAGCTTGTTCAGGCTCATCACGCGAATGCCGCGCGGCGGCGCGTTTGATTGTGTCGTTTCCGTTCCGTCTTGCGGTGTGTCGGCCATGTTAGCGGGCCTCGCCCTCGAGCGGTTCTCCGTTGCGTTTCAAATCGGCGATCACGGTTTCGCCGGCGACGGTGGTCTGACCCTCGATCACCAGCGGCTGCACGCCGTCGGGCAGATAGATATCGACCCGGGAGCCGAAGCGGATCAAACCGAAACGTTCGCCCGCGTGCAACTCGGCACCGGTCTCAACGTAACACAGGATACGCCTGGCCACGAGACCGGCGATCTGCACGAAGGCGATCTCGGTGCCGTCGTCGTTCTTCACTTTCAACGACATGCGCTCGTTGAATTCGCTCGCCTTGTCCAGCGAGGCGTTGAAAAAGCGGCCGGGGCGGTAGTGCTTGGCGGTGACGATCCCTGAAATAGGCGAGCGGTTCACATGCACGTTGAAGACGTTCATGAACACCGCGACCCGGGTCATCGGGTCCGATCCCATATCCAGTTCCGGCGGCGGCGGCGCCTTGACGACCGACTGGACGACCCCGTCGGCGGGACAGATCACCAGGTTTTCGTCTTTGGGGGTGATGCGGTCCGGATCGCGGAAGAAATAGACGCACCACGCGGTCAGGATGCCGCCGATGACACCAAGAGGCTCCCACCATGCGTATAGCAGTACCGCCGCGACGGCGAATGCCGCGATAAAGGGGTATCCCGCCTTGTTGATCGGGACGAGGACGATTTTCAGCAAAGTCCGGCTCCTGGTTGATTCAACGCGTCGTCGACTGTCAGTTGACGTTCGGTATCTCGAAAACCTGACCCGGGTATATCAAATCCGGGTCGACAATCCGACCCTTATTCGCCTGGAAAATCTGGGTATAGGAAAATCCCGAACCGTAAAGTCTGCGGGCGATCCGCCAGAGCGAATTACCGGGTTGCACAAGGACGTACGTTCCCTCGGCCATCGCTTTCAGGTCTTCGGCGCGCGAGAACGGATATTCGACCCGCGCGATCACTTTGCCGCCGTCCCCGACCTGGTCGGCGCGGAGTGTATAAAGGCCGGGCGGGATCAGGCGGTCGGGCCGCATCGTCCACTGGCCGTCGTCGTTGGAGGTGGTGCGCGAGATCAGTTCGCCATCCAGATAAAGCTGCACCGTCGATCCCTTGGGCGCGCCGCCGCCGACGATGACGTGACCCTTCGCATCATAGTCAATGGTGTCGATGGTCAGCGGAAACTGCGTGCGATCGACCGGACCGGCCGGATTCTGCACGATTTTCGTCGGCGCGTTGGCGGCCTTCGGAAATTTCAGGACCATTGCCTGTTTCTGTTTGGGCTCGCCCGATTGCTCGTCGCGTTTCGGCACGGCGATCAGAACGTCTTCGGCGGAGGCGATTTCCTTGCCACCCTCCGTGATCGCTTTGAGGGACAGTTTGCGTGAGCCGGGGTCGAGCGGTTGGTCGGGCACGAACACCCATTCGCCACGTTCGTCGGCCTTGACCTTGCCGATCACCGTTTCCCCGTCGAGGATCCGCACCTCGCTGCCCGGCGGGGCCTTGCCGGCGATGACGGTGTCACCTTCAGGGTTGACGCGGATGACGTCGAACGACGGCGCGCGGGCGGCATTCGCGGCGGCGGCCGGTTCCGGCGGCAAACTGGCCTGTTCGTCCGGTTTGGGTTGCTCGGCTTCGGTTCCCGCGCTTTTCGGTTGTCCTTCGGATGCGGCTTCCGGCTCTTTCGCCGTGATTTCCTCGCGCCACGCGAACTCGTTCAAGCCGATCGCGGCGGCGATCGCGGCGAGACCAAGCAGGACAAGAAGGATCGGCGTTCTAGACATTAACATTTGATTGCCACATTTACGCGTGACGTGAAAGAAATAGATGCAAAACCGCGCCTATCAAGCGTCTTGAGCAGAGATCATGTTCATCACCGTTAACGTGAAGGTGATTGGATATTTCCGCTGAATTTGGCAGGTTTGCGGAGGTGAGATTTCGGTTCATGGAGGTGACGGTGGCTCAAGCGGGGAATGACAGCGGCGCGAAGGCGGGCGGGCCCGCTTATGTGTGGGACCTGCCGACACGGCTGTTTCACTGGGGATTCGTCGGTGCGGTGGCGACGTCGCTCTGGACGTCCGAGTTCGGCCCGATGGAGATACATCTGATTTCCGGGCACGTGGTTCTGGGCTTGTTGATCTTTCGGATCGTGTGGGGCGTCATGGGCGGGCGGCACGCGCGCTTTTCGAGCTTCGTGACGGGCCCGGCGAAGGTTATCGAATATGCGAAGAGGCTGAAATCGGAAGGCGCCAAGCCGCACGTCGGCCACAACCCGATGGGGGGATGGTCGGTCGTGGCGATGCTTTTGGTTTTGCTGATACAGACCGTGACCGGGTTGTTCTCGAACGACGATATCCTCACCGAAGGGCCGCTTGCGGGCACGGTGTCGAAATCGACTAGTGATTTCCTGACCTATATCCATCATCTCACCTCCAACGCCGTTTATGCGCTGATCGGCCTGCATCTGCTGGCGGTGGTGTTCTATACGGTCAAGGGGAACGCGATCATCGCCGCGATGATCAACGGGCGCTCGAACGATATCGATGCCGGTGCCCCGGGGGTGCCGTCCGAAGATGAGGCGGAGGGGAAACTCACCACCGCGATCATGATCGCCGCGGTCGCCGCGGGTATCGCTTATGCGGTGCTGAAGGCTTGAGCATTGTAATGCACCCCCTCACCTAACCTCTCCCCCTGAGAGGGGGAGAGGGATTAGAGGGAGATATTGCGGCAGGGTCCCTCTTCCCCAGCTTGCTGGGGGAGAGGACAGGTGAGGGGGAACCCTGGAAACCTGGATCAGCTCTTTTCGCGGAAGCCGTCGTGGCAGGCCTTGCAGCCGTTCTTGCCAAGCGCGCCGAGCGCCGCACCGATGGCGGCCTTGTCACCCGACTTCGCTGCTTCGGCGAGGGCGTTGGAGTATTCGACGAACGCCGCCGTCACTTTCTTGAAGTCGTCCGGCTTTTCCCAAACGTCCATCTTGGCTTCGGTCTTGCCGTCCATCGGGCCGGAACCCTTCGGGAACGCAGTTTCGGTGGCTTTTGCCAGACCCGCCATGGCGGATGCGTGGGACGCGATATCGCTCATGTCGCCAGCCTGGCCCTTGAGGATCATCGACATCCCCTTCATGTGACCGCCGACCGCCTTCATCACGGCTTTGCGGTATTCGATCGCTTCCTCGCCCGCAAACGCAGCGCTCGCCGTCGTCGCCAGGACGCCTGCGGCAATCGTCGATACGAGGATTTTCTTGAACTTCATCGTCTCTCACTCCTTCGGCAATCGGCTTTGGGCAATCTGATCGTCATTCGACTGGCGGCGCTATGCCGATTGCGTTAAGTATGGAGCCACCAGTGGCGGTCAATATATCCGCTGTCGGGAATTTCCTCGTATCACACTATTGTGAACGCAAACAACGGAGCAGATCGCGTCCGCCATGAGCTTACCCTCGTCCATCGCTGTTTTCTGCGGCTCCAAACAGGGCAGCGACCCCGCGCAATTGGAAACCGCCCGGACGCTCGGCCGGGGTATGGCAAAGCGGGGGATCCGGCTGATTTACGGTGGGGGCCGGGTCGGGCTGATGGGCGCGCTCGCCGATTCAGTACAGGAATCGGGCGGAAAGGTGACGGGGGTGATCCCGGAATTCCTGATGAAGCGCGAGGTCGGCAACGCGAATGTCGACGAGCTTGAAGTCACCGACAGCATGCACAGCCGCAAACGCCGTATGTTCGAACTCGCCGACGCGTTCGTGACGCTCGCGGGCGGGTTGGGGACGCTCGACGAAACGGTCGAGATCATCACCTGGAAGCAACTCCGCCTGCACGCCAAACCGATCGTCATCATCAACGTGGACGGTTATTGGGATTTTCTGAGGTCGGCGACGACGGACTTCATGAACGCCGGGTTCGCGTATGCGAGTGATGCCGAACTGTTCGATATGGTCCCGGATGTTTCAGCGGCGTTTAAGGTGCTGGAGGGGACTATCCCCGGTGCCGGGGGCGGGCTGGAGGACAGGTTTTGATTCGTCCGATCCCGACCATAGATTTAAACAAGATGTCCGAGGCCGAAGCCGCCGGGGCGTTGGATCGGGCATGCCGCGCGGACGGCTTATTCTACGTTGCTGGTCACGGTGTCGATCCATCACTCGTATCGGGGATGTTTGAAGTGATGGCGTCGTTCTTCTCGGCGTCTACGGAATTTAAAGAGCGCTATCACATCCGCCATTCCCACCCGCATCAGCGCGGTTTCGTGCCGATGTTCGAAGAGCATCTGGGCGAAGATCACGCCCCCGATTTTAAAGAGAGCTTCGATCTCGGCGTCGACCGCGCGCCCGATCATCCGGATGTTATCAGGAAAAAGCCTTTCGCCGCGCCCAACGTCTGGCCGGACATGCCGGATTTCCGCGATACGGTCGCGCGCTATCATCATGAAATGATCCGCCTTGGAGATGATCTGGTCAGGTTGACCGCGATCGGTCTCGGTCTCGACGCGGATTACTTCGATGATGCGATGCGCGATCCGGTCGCCAATCTCAGGCTGCTTCACTATCCGCCGCGCCATGACGAGAAAACGATGATCGGCTGCGGCTCGCACACCGACTACGGGTTTTTGACGGTTCTCGCCCAAGACGCCGTCGGTGGGCTCGAGATCGAAGATAGCGACGGCGGATGGATTTACGTGCCCCCGGTCGAAAACGCCTTCGTCGTCAATCTGGGTGATTTATTGACCCGCTGGACGGCGGGGCTGTACCGGGCGCGCCGCCACCGGGTCGCGGGCAATCAGTCGAGCGACCGTTATTCGATCCCGTTCTTTCTCGATCCCAACGTCGACGCGATGGTCGAAGCCGTCCCCACATGCCGCCATTTGCCGGGCGCCGATGCGGCCCCGATTTCGGCGGGCGCGTTTCTTCAAAGCCGGTTCGACGACACGTTCTCTTATCGGGAAAAACCGGGCGAACCCCTTGCCAGCGAGGGGGGCGAACCGTATGTTGCGCCGCAATAACCGCGGGGGTTAACGGCGCTCAGTTCCGCATGAATGAGTGCCAAGCTCAGGAGTGACGGACCATGTCGAAGATCGAAGTCAAAAACCCGGTCGTCGAGCTCGACGGCGACGAAATGACGCGGATCATCTGGGAGTTCATCAAGGATAAATTGATCCTCCCCTATCTGCATGTCGATCTGAAGTACTACGATCTTAGTGTTCAGAAGCGCGACGAAACCGAAGACCAGATCACCATCGACGCGGCCAACGCGATCAAGGAATTTGGGGTCGGGGTCAAGTGCGCGACGATCACCCCCGACGAACAGCGGGTCGAGGAATTCGGCCTGAAAAAGATGTGGCGTTCACCCAACGGGACGATCCGCAACATCCTGGGCGGCACCGTGTTCCGCCAGCCGATCATCTGCAAGAACGTGCCGCGTCTTGTACCCGGTTGGACCAAGCCGATCGTCATCGGCCGTCACGCGTTCGGCGATCAGTACCGCGCCACCGACTTTCTTTTTCCGGGGAAGGGGAAACTGGTGATGCGCTTCGAGCCCGAAGACGGCTCGGAACCCATCGAGCGCGAGGTGTTCGACGCGCCCTCGGCCGGTGTCGCGATGGGGATGTATAACCTGGATGAATCGATCAAGGGCTTCGCGCGGGCGTGTCTGAACTACGCGCTGGGTCTCAAATGGCCGCTTTATCTCTCGACCAAGAACACCATCCTCAAGGCCTACGACGGGCGTTTTAAGGATCTGTTCGAGGAAATCTACGAAACCGAATTCAAGGATCAGTTCGAAAAAGCCGGGATCACCTATCAGCACCGCCTGATCGACGACATGGTGGCGTGCGCGATGAAGTGGGAGGGCGGCTTCGTCTGGGCCTGCAAGAACTACGATGGCGACGTGCAGTCCGACACCGTGGCGCAGGGCTTCGGCTCGCTCGGTCTAATGACGTCGGTCCTTTTGACACCGGACGGGAAGACGGTCGAAGCCGAAGCCGCGCATGGGACGGTGACCCGTCACTACCGCCAGCATCAGCAGGGGAAAGAGACGTCGACCAACCCGATCGCGTCGATCTTTGCCTGGACCCGCGCGCTGAGTTATCGGGGCATGTTCGACGACACGCCTGAAGTCACCAAGTTCGCCGAAACGCTGGAAAAGGTCTGCATCGAAAGCGTCGAGAAGGGCGCGATGACAAAAGACCTGGCGCTGCTCGTCGGCCCCGACCAGGGCTGGATGACGACGCAGCAGTTCCTCGCCAAGCTCGACGACAATCTGAAAGCGGAAATGGATAAGGGCTGAGGTTCAGCCGGTAGCCCCTCATCCTGTCCTTCTCCCAAGGGAGAAGGTACTCACGTGGCGTCGCCCCTCTCCCTGGGGAGAGGGTGGCGCGCTTGCGCGCCGGGTGAGGGGGCTTTTGCGCTCCCCGAAGTTCCGCCAGAATGCGCCCCAGTAAAAACAAACATTACTTGGGGAAATATCCATGACGGGAAGACTTGAAGGTAAGGTCGCGATCATTACGGGCGCGGGGTGCGTCGGGCCGGGCTGGGGCAACGGGCGCGCCGAGTGCGTGCGCTTCGCCCAGGAAGGCGCGAAGATTTTCGCCGTCGATCTGAATTCCGAACCGATGGATGAAACGCTGGAGAAAGTCGCTGACTTCGGCGGCGAGATCGAAACCCATCTTTGCGACGTCACCGACAAATCGCAGGTCGATAAGATGGTCGAAGCGTGTGTCGAACGCTTTGGGCGCGTCGACATCCTGATCAACAATGTTGGTGGGTCGGCGCACGGCGGCCCGGTCGAGATGGACGAGGACACGTGGGACCACCAAATGGCGTTCAACGTCAAATCGGTCTACCTTTGCTGTAAAGCGGTCCTTCCGATCATGGAAAAACAGGGATCGGGCGTGATCATCAATACAGGGTCCTCGGCGGGCCTAAGATGGACGGGTGTTCCTCAATCCGCCTACGCCGCCGCCAAAGCGGGGATTATTCATTTCTCGCGCGTGCTGGGCGTGCAGTACGCCCCCAAGGGGATTCGGGTCTGCACCGTCATCCCCGGTCAGATGCATACCCCCATGGTGGCCGCGAGACTGGCCGACCAACACGCGGGGGGAGACGTCGAGGGATTGTTGAAGAAGCGTCAGGCACGCATACCCTTGGGATTCATGGGGGACGGCAGGGACATCGCCAACGCGGCGCTGTTTTTATGTTCGGACGAGGCGCGCTTCATCACCGCGACCGAACTCGTCGTCGACGGCGGGATGACGGCGCGGTGCGACTAGGGGGACAAAACCTCAAGCGTCATCCCGGACGTTAGGTGAGCCGACGCCGGTCAGGCGCCGATGGCGAACCTTACGATCCGGGACCCATGGCAGGGTCGCACCGACCGTATCGCCAGATTGGAACGCTTTTGAAATGGGTCCCGGCTTTCCGCTGCGCTGCGGCCGGGATGACGTAAAACGTAAACACTCAGCTACCGTTTCCAGACCTGTTCCACGGCATCATCATGATGACGTTGGCCAGCATGCAGGTGCCGGTCAGGCCGGCGGTTAAAAGGCCAAGGCCGATGGCGCCGAGAACGTAGGGCGCGAACGACACACCCATCCACGCGAGCACTGCGAAAAGCAGAATCATCGTGCCGACGGTGATCTGCACCTGGCGCGGGATGCTGATGGTATAGACGCCGTGCTGGCCGTGCTTGTTGACGACGGGAAGGCCCGCCGACATCCAGCTGTTGAGCCCGCCTTCGAGAATCTTCGGATTGTTCAGGCCGCCCCGTTCCAGGTCGTTGGCGGCGCGGGTCGTGCGCATACCGGACGTGCAATAGAAGATCGCATCGCGGCCGTCGAGCGTCGCCGCCATGGCCTCGTCGATTTCGCCGTTCGGCACCAGCATCGCGCCGGGAAGGTGCGCATCGGCGAACTCGTCCTCGCTGCGGATGTCGAGAAGGACGGCCTTGTGATCGTTGACGAGGGCATCGGCCTCGCGGGGGGCAATGGTCTGCATGGGGAAACCTTTGTGTGCGGAAACTACATTATATAATTAGTGAATATGTCCTGAGATTGCAAGGGGGGGCTCAATTGGCTTGTCACCCAATTCCGCCATCGGTGTCATTCCGGCGACTGCCGGAATCCAGATGCAGGCATGACTGGACCCTGGCCTTCGCCGGGGTGACGGCCGGAGGGGCGATTTTACCCCTACAAACCTTGCCAAACCCCGGTGTGAGTTAGATTATGCGGCAAAATTTCCAAAAGAGGATCCAGGGATATGTCCGACAGAGCTGATATCATCTACACCCAGGTCGACGAGGCGCCGGAACTGGCGAGCGCGTCGTTCCTGCCCATCATCCGCGCCTACACCAAACCGGCGGGTATTTCCGTCGGCACCAAGGACATCTCGCTCGCGGGTCGTATCCTGGCGCAATTCCCCGACCTGCTGTCCGACAACCAGAAACAGTCGGACGATCTGGCCGAACTCGGCGAGCTGGTGAAGACACCGACCGCCAACGTCATCAAGCTGCCGAATATTTCCGCCTCGCAACCACAGCTCAACGCCGCGATCAAGGAACTGCAGAGCCAGGGCTTCGCCGTCCCGGATTACCCGAACGATCCCAAGACCGACGCCGAAATCCAGATCCGCGCCGCCTACGACCGGGTCAAGGGCTCGGCGGTGAACCCGGTGCTGCGCGAAGGCAACTCCGACCGCCGCGCACCGAAAGCGGTTAAGGAATACGCCAAGAAACACCCGCATTCGATGGGCAAGTGGGCGAGCGATTCCAAGACCCACGTCGCGTCGATGTCCGGCGGTGATTTCTTCTCCAACGAAAAGTCCGCGACGCTTTCGGCGGGCCAGGCCGGTAACGGCAAGATCGAATTCGTCGCCAAGGACGGGACCGTCACGGTCCTCAAGGCGCCGGTCGCGCTGACCGACGGGATGGTCGTCGACAGCACGTTCATGAGCGTCAAGGCGCTGCGCGATTTTCTCGCCGCCGAGGTCGAGGACGCGAAGAAACAGGGCGTGCTGTTCTCGCTGCACATGAAGGCGACGATGATGAAGGTCTCCGACCCGATCATCTTCGGTTATGCGGTCGAAGCGTTCTTCAAACCGGTGTTCGACAAGCACGCCGATACGTTTAAAGAGCTGGGTGTCGACGCGGGCTACGGCTTCGGCGATGTGATTTCGAAAATCCAGTCCCTCGACGACGCCAAGCGCAAAGAGATCGAAGCCGATATCGATGCCTGCATGGCGGAACGGCCGGACATGTATATGGTGAACTCGGATAAAGGGATCACCAACCTGCACGTGCCGTCCGACGTCATCATCGATGCCTCGATGCCGGCGCTGATCCGCGCCGGGGGTAAAGGCTGGGGGCCGGACAACAAACAGCACGACACCAAGTGCGTGATCCCCGACAACAGCTACGCGCCGGTCTATGACGCGACCATCGAGTTCTGCAAGGAACACGGCGCGTTCGATCCGGCCGAGATGGGCACGATCCCGAACGTCGGTCTGATGGCGCAGAAGGCGGAGGAGTACGGCTCCCACCCGCAGACGTTCCAGGCCCCGGCCGACGGTTCGATCCGCGTGGTCGACGGCGCCGGGAATACGGTGCTCGAGCACACGGTCGAGAAGGATGATATCTGGCGCATGTGCATGACCAAGGACGCGCCGATCCGCAACTGGGTGGAACTGGCCGTCACCCGCGCGCGCCTGTCGGATACCCCGGCGATCTTCTGGCTCGACAAAAACCGCGCCCACGACGCCCAACTGATCAAGAAAGTCGAGGCGTATCTTCCCGATCACGACACGTCGGGTCTCGATATCCAGATCATGGCGCCCGCCGACGCGACCCGCGCATCGTTGGCGCGGATGAAGAAGGGCGAAGACACCATTTCCGTGACCGGGAACGTGCTCCGCGACTACCTGACCGACCTGTTCCCGATCCTCGAAGTGGGGACCAGCGCCAAGATGCTCTCCATCGTGCCGCTGATGAACGGTGGGGGCCTGTTCGAAACGGGCGCCGGCGGTTCGGCCCCGAAACACGTGCAGCAGCTGGTTGAAGAGGGCCATCTTCGGTGGGATTCTCTCGGTGAGTTCTGCGCGCTTGCCGCCTCGCTCGAGCACCTCGCCAACGCGAACGGTAACAAGAAAGCGCAGGTCCTCGCCGATACCCTCGACATCGCGACGGGCAAGCTTCTGGACGAGAACAAGTCGCCCGGCCGCAAGGTCGGCGATCTCGACAACCGGGGCAGCCATTTCTACATCGCGCTCTACTGGGCCGAGGCTTTGGCCGCACAGGACGACGATGCGGATATGAAGTCGCACTTCGAGCCGCTCGCCAAGGCGCTCCGCGAGAACGAAAGCAAGATCGTCACCGAAATCGCCGACAGCGAAGGCAAGCCGGTCGATCTCGGTGGATATTACCGCCCCAATCCGGAAAAGCGCGCGGCGGCCATGCGTCCGTCCAAGACGCTCAACGACCTGATCGGCTGAGTTAGCCCCTCATCCTGTCCTTCTCCCAAGGGAGAAGGAACGCTCGCGGAACCACCCCTCTCCCTCGGGAGAGGGTGGCGCGCTTGCGCGCCGGGTGAGGGGGCTACTTCCTGAATCCGCGGCCTTTTTTGATGGCGGTGTCGCCGAACTTGGCGCGGACCGCGTCGATGGCGTCGGCGACCTTGACGCGCTTGCCGCGGTCGGGATCGGCGAGATCGGGCTGGTCGGCCTGATCGCCGGGCAACAGGCGTTCCGCGCCCACCCCGATCAGCCGATAGAGTTTCTTGCCGTCGGCTTCGCCCATTAACAAAGCCTCGGCGGCTTTATAGATTTCGTCAGCGAGCTTGGTCGGGCCTGAGAGTTTTCTTGAGCGTGTCACCAGTTTGAAGTCGGCGGATTTGAGTTTGAGCTGCACCCCGTCGCAGGCATACCCCGCCCGCCCAAGACGTCTCGCGACTTTTTCCGACAACCCCCAGAGGGTGACTTTTAGATTGTCCGGATCGGCGACGTCGTCTTCGAAGGTGGTTTCGGCGGAGATCGATTTCGTGACGCTCTCCGGGTCGACGCTTCGGACGTCCTTGCCCTGGGAGAAGCGTTTCAATCGTGTGCCGATCGACCCGTAGCGCGCGACGAGTTCGCTTTCCTCGAATTTATGGAGGTCGCCGACCTTGGCGATGCCGTCGTATTCCAGTTTCTTGTTCAGCGCCCGGCCGACCCCCCACAAAATCCCGACCGGTTTTTCAGCCAGAAACGGAACAGCTTCCTCTCTCCCGATGGCGGCGAAGCCGCGTGGCTTGTCGAGGTCGGAGGCGAGCTTGGCGAGGAATTTGTTGTAGCTGAGCCCGATCGAGACGTTGATGCCGATCTCGTCCTCGATCTTCTTAGCGAGCCTGACCAGGGTTTGCGCCGGCGTGCCGTGATGCAGGCGGCGCGTCCCGGACAAATCCAGAAACGCCTCGTCGATGGAAATCGGCTCGACCATCGGGGTGACCCCCTGCATCAATTCCCTGACCTGATGGCCGACCTGGCGGTATTTCTCCATGTTGGGGCGGATCACGACGGCGTCGGGACACGCCTTCAGCGCCTTGAACATCGGCATGGCCGAGCGGATGCCGTAGATCCGGGCGATATAGCAGCACGCCGACACCACGCCCCGCCGGCCACCCCCGACGATCACCGGTTTGCCGCGGATTTCCGGGTTATCGCGCTTTTCGACCGAAGCATAGAACGCATCGCAATCCAGGTGGGCGATTTCGAGGGCGTCGAGTTCCGGATGCGCGAACAATCGCGTGCCGCCGCAATTCGGGCAACCCGACGCCGGCGCCGCGTCATACACCTTCGCGCAATCGCGGCAGACCGCGCTCATCAACGGCTCTCCATAGGTGCAAGGGCCGACGCATTATATTTGCTGCAGATTCCGCTCATGGATACTATGATATCAAAGAGTTAGAGGCGTGCGTATGGAAGTTAATGTCTGATATTGCAAAACTGGTCGAGGAGGAGCCGGACGAGCTTCGTCAGGTTAATTTACAGCTTCGACAGATGGAGCAAACGGTCTTCGCGTTGCGCGAGGAACTTGAGCGGTTACAGGTCGAAAAGGACCAGGCGGTTCAGGACGCGGTTTCGAATTCCGTCGATGAGATCAAGCAGTTGAAGGAGACGGCGCAGGCGCTCAGGGACGAACTTGAACTTCACCGCGCCGCTGCCGAAAGCCGGGTGCAGGAAGCTATTTCGGGCTCCGCGAGCGAGATCAAGCAATTGAAGGAGACGTCGCAGGCGCTCAGGGATGAACTAGAGCGCTTGCAGGTTGAAAAGGCGGATGCGGTTCAGGACGCGACACGCGCCGGACAGGATGAAATCCGCCAGTTGAAGGAGACGGTCGCATCGCTGCGCGAAGAGCTGGAAACCATGCGCTTCGACAGCATCGAAAAGTTGCAGGAGCAGGAGCGCATCGCGCGCGATGAGCTGGGGCAGCTTCAACAGACCGTGGTCGAAATGCGCGACGAGTTGGAGAAGATAAAGGGTGGCAAGTAACATTCGGGTCAAGGCAGGGGCGAGGCGCGCGAACGGGCGTGGCCGCGCCGGTGTGCGCGCGCCGAACGAGACGCCGGCACCTGATGCGAACACCGATACCCCGCCCGCCAAGCCCGCGGGTGCTCCGCCTGCCAAGCAGGAAACCTCAAGTCCGCCGCCGCGCCGCGCACCTGCGCCGCCGCGTGCCAGCAAACGCGCCGCTGCCGCCGAGGACGAGGACGAGGACGGAGGCAACGGCCGCATCAGCCGCATGGACAAGCTGCGCCAGGCCGACCGAAAACTGAAACAGGCGGAAATGCTGCTGAACGTCTCGAGACGGGTCGCGGCCATCGAAAGCCTGGATGAAGTCCTGGAAACCATGGTCGAGATGACGACGTGGGAGCTACAGGCCGAACGCGGCACGTTGTTCCTGAACGACCCCGTCACCGACGAGCTTTATTCCCGTTTCGCGCAGGGCAACTTCCAGCGCGAAATCCGTATCATGAACAATTCCGGTATCGCGGGTGCGGTGTTCCAGTCGGGCGACGGGCTGATCATCCTCGACGCCTATGCCGACGACCGCTTCAACCGCACCGTCGACGAACAGACCGGCTTCACGACGAAATCGATCCTGTGCGCGCCGGTGCGCACCGTAAAAGGCGAGCTGATCGGCGTCATTCAGGTGCTCAACAAGAAAAAAGGCGAGTTCACCGACGACGACCTGGCGCTGCTCGAAGCCATGACGACGCAGGCATCCGTCGCCCTGCAATCGACGCAGTTCGTCGAGAAGATGAAGAAATCGCGCGAGCAGGAGCTGGAATTCCTCGACATCGTCACCGATGTGACGTCCGATCTGGAACTTGGCTCGCTTTTAGCCAAGGTCATGACCGAGGCGACGCGGATGCTCAACGCCGACCGCGGCACGCTGTTCATCAACGACGAAAAAACCAACGAGTTGTTCTCGCGCGTCGCCATGGGCGACAGCATCGGTGAAATCCGGTTGCCGAATACGGCCGGGATCGCGGGGGCGGTGTTCTCGTCGGGAAAATCGGTCAACATCCCTTACGCCTACGCCGATTTGCGCTTCAACCCGAGCTTCGACAAACAAACGGGGTATTTTACGCGCTCGATCCTCGCAATCCCGGTGACGAACAAGGACGCCAAGGTGATCGGCGTCACGCAGGTGCTGAACAAGCGGGGCGGGCCGTTCTCGGATGAGGACGAGGCGCGCCTCAAGGCGTTCACGTCGCAGATCGCCATCGCCCTCGAGAACGCCAAGCTCTTCGAAGACGTTCAGAATATGAAGAACTACAACGAGAGCATGCTGGAATCGATGACCAACGCGGTCGTCACGCTGGACGAGGATCACAAGATCGTCACCTGCAATGCGGCCGGTCTTCGTATTCTGCGCGTCAAGGCGAACGAGATCATCGACAAGAAGGCGGAAGAATTCTTCGTCGAAGAAAACAAATGGATGATGGAGCAGGCTGCGGAAGTCGATGAAAGCGGCGAGGGCGACATCAAGATGGACGCCGAACTCGTGGTCGGCGACGGCGAGGTCGAGAAACGCGAAAAGATCAACTGCAACGTCACGTGTCTGCCGCTCTTGAGCCCCGAGGATAAGAAGCTCGGCGTGATGTTCATGATCGAGGACATCTCGTCCGAAAAACGCATGAAATCCACCATGTCGCGGTACATGGACCCGGGCCTTGCCGATCAGCTGATGGCCGGCGGTGACGACGCCCTTGGGGGTAAAGCCATCGAGGCGACGGTGCTGTTTTCCGACGTGCGCTCGTTCACGACGATCACCGAATCCCTCGGCCCGCAGGGCACCGTCCAGATGCTCAACGAGTACTTCACCATCATGGTGGAATGCATCTCGCGCGAAGGGGGGATGCTCGACAAGTTCATCGGCGACGCCATCATGGCGGGCTTTGGGGTGCCGATCCCGCGCGACGACGACGAGGACCGCGCCGTCCGCGCCGGGATCTCGATGATCCGGGAGCTTTGGGAATGGAACAAGGAGCGCGAGGCCAAGGGGGAGATGCCGATCGATATGGGTCTCGGGCTGAATACCGACAACGTCGTGACGGGGAACATCGGCTCACCCAAGCGGATGGACTACACCATGATCGGCGACGGGGTGAACCTGGCGGCCCGGCTCGAATCGGCGTGCAAGCAATACGCCGCCAGAATTCTGATCAGCGATCTCACGTACAAAAAGCTCAAGGGCACGTACCGGATCAGGGATATCGACCGCGTCGTCGTGAAGGGCAAGACCAAGCCCGTCGAAATCCTCGAAGTGCTGGATTATCATTCGGAAGAGACGTTTCCGAACCTGATGGAGGTCGTGAACAACTTCAAGGCCGCCCGTGTCCACTACAACAAAGGTGACTGGGACAAGGCGATGGGATTGTTCAGGGAATGCCTGAAGGCGAATCCCGACGACAAGCTGGCGCAAATCTATATCGACCGCTGCGAAGCATTGAAGGCGGACCCGCCGAAAGACTGGGATGGCGTCTTCGTTATGACGTCGAAATAATCGTCGGTTTAAACTTTTCCTAAAAATACACTTTTAAGTCGCGTGCATATGTGGAATCTTTTCGGGCACTGAATCCCGGAGAAGTTGAATGAATGCGCAAATGCAAACGCGAAATATCATGATTGCCAAGCGGCGGACGACGATCCGCCTCGAAGCCGCCGTGTGGGACGCGTTGGACGAGATTTGCGAGAAAGAAGGCATCAACCGGCATCAAATCTGTACCCGCATCGATGCCGCTCGGGACGGGGCCAACCGGGCCCAGGCGGTCCGCGCGACGGTGATCAACTATCTGCGCCTTGCCGCATCCGGCAGTGCCGGCAACCGGATCGACGCGGCGCTCAACGGGCTTTGAGCGGGCGTCGGCTTTCTAAGATTTCCGCTCATTTCTGAATCTCGTCGTCCTGAACTTGATTCAGGACCCATGCCCTTTACGCATTTCGGGCGTCATGGACCCTGAATCGAGTTCAGGGTGACGGCACTGTCAGTCTAAGCCCTCATTCCCCTTCGTAAAACTCCGGCCAGCGGCGTTTGACGACCGGGCTGGTGCAGAACGTTTCTATACGGAGAGCCACAAAAACTCTGTTATCTTCCATTCAGTGTTGACGCGTTCCATCACCACGATGATCGTGTCGCGTGGCGCGTGCTTGAAGGCAAATGTCGAGAGATAACGGTTGTTTTCTCCAGTGCTTTCAAGAGCCACCAATTGATAAGTTGCGGACAGACCCGGCACGTGTATGGCATCTGCTAGGGTTTCGAGCTTGTCGAGCTGTTGCAGGTCATTCCCGGCAAGCATTTGAAACCCTCCCGGATGGGGCATGCCGTGCCCCAATGAATTCACTCGGCCATGATCGGCCGCGAACCACATATTCATCATGGCGAACAACCACCTGTCTGGTACCGCCAGGGCATCCTTGATCCGATCTTGGGCCAAGATGGCCTCGGAACTGCGCCGTAATGCCTGAGGTGTCGCGTCAATACTGGCGAGCGCGGGCAATGCTAGGCGTTCGGTCACTCGATCAGCATCGATAAACTTGTAGACAACAGTTTCGATTTCTCGGTCGACAATCCATGTTTGCAGCAGTTCGGCCATCTGCACGCGTGCTTCGTCCGGAACGTTTTCGCCGATAATCGGACCCAATTCGTCAGAGCTTGGTTCCGATGCCATCGGTGTTTCCCGGGCGCCCGGCGAACAGGATGCGTAATCGCTTCCCTCAAGGTTCAATTTTCGCAGAAAACAGGGATAAGTCGTGTAGGTGCCCCACACTTCGGGTTTCGATTCAAACCAGGCCTGTTTGGTGTTGGGGTCGTTATCCTTGTAGGTCTTGTCGGCGCGCGAGAATTTTCTGACATCTTCGACCAGATCGTCCCACCCGTGACGCCGTCCTGAACCTATGAACGAGGGGTTGTTGTCCAGAAACAGTACCATGAACGCGTAAAGCGTCTTGGCGGCTTCCGTCGCGTCCCGGTCGCGTGAGGGGTCTTTGGGATAAATGTACGTGAGGTCGGCGTCGTGGTTATGCATAGCAAACGGGCTAATTGTAATTCCGCCCCGATTAGCCGGGTGCCCCCAGAACAAATCGTCCGGACATAGTTCGATCGTGTCTGATTCACCCTGATGGGACCAGGAATCGGCTAACGGGTGTAGTGATGCGCCAAAGCGGTCGAGCCGGGTCCTGCGGTCGATATAGTCGCTATCGATGTATATCTCCTGGCGAACCCAACGGTTCGAACTCAATTTGTCGCCATGGTGTCCGGGATGAACGAGGCGCTGGGGCGGCAAAGAAGGGATATACCCGCCGCTTGGAAAGTGGTGTTGTTGAACATGGCGTGATGCCTCGACGTCTTTGCACCATGTACGGACCATGACGTCCGTTGCGGACAGTGTGATGCTTTCGTCAGCGGATTGGGACCCCGCGGCAACCAACTCCGCGTCGGTAAGCGAGAAACCTGCCTTGAAAGCGAGCCATTTCACCAGCCCGTAATGGGTATCGGCCTCCCACGACCGAGCTGATCCGGGTGTGAGGATCAGAAATGCAAGAACCACAACGGCAATGGCTGCAGCGCCGCCTCCTCTGCGGGGCAGGGCGCTGCATGGAACGTGGCGCAAAGTGCGGGACTGCGGCATCGCTTTCCCTTGCAAACAATGACGGCCCGATCTGCGGCAGATCAATAAACTGCCATCCGAAAGATTAAAATATACATGAATTCAACATAAAATAGAATAAATATCTAATGTCCCGCTACTGACAGCTAGTATAGAAGCCCTCACTCTCCCTCGTAGAACGCCGGCCAGCGGCGTTTGACGACCGGGCTGGTGGCGGCGAGGGCATGGCAGGTATCCAGCGTCGACGGGCGTTTGCCGTCGGCGGGCTCATTCTCGCGAAGGCGCCGGGCCGGGATCACGGCCTGGAACGCGGTTACGGGCAAAGGCCCCAGGACCAGGTCCGAGATATGCGTGCAGCCCTTGGTGCGGCCCAAACGTTCGAACACGTTCTTGCGCCAGCCGGGACCGATCTTGAGGCCCGCGAGCTTTGAATAATCGGGGGCGATGTTGCCGCACATGTTGAACGGCGCCGCTTCCGTCACCGCTTCGGCTTCCTGGACCACCAATTCCTCGTCGATCGTCAGCCTCACCCGCATCTGGTGGACCGGCTCACCCGCCGCGACATGGCCGCGGTCGGTGTTGTCGAAGGAGTAGGACTTGGTATCGGTGATGATCCCTTCGATATCCCACAGCCCGTCTTCGCGTTGATAGGCGTCGCAACGGATTTCGCGGGTGTGAATGTGCTGCCGTTTGGCAGGCTTCGAAAGCGGCATTTGGCAATCTCCATCGTCTTCATTGCTTCTCATTTCGCGTTTGTATCCAGGCAAAGCAAGGGCTATATTAACCAAACAAATGTTTGTTTAACTGATTTCGAGGCCTCGCATCATGGATGGACAGACCGCCCTCGACACCGATGCCGCCCGCCCGCGCGTGAACAACCGCCGCGCCGGCATCCTCAATGCGGCGGCGTACCGGTTCCGCCGTCAAGGCTATGCGGCGACCACCATGCGCGATATCGCCTCCGACGCGGGGATGCTGGCGGGCTCGCTTTACTACCACTTCAAATCCAAGACCGCGCTCTTGATCGCCGTCCACGAAGAGGGCGTGCGCCGGATCGCCGACGCCGTCGATAGCGCCGTGATCGCGGCCGATCCGGCCGACCCATGGAAAAGACTGGAAGCGGCCCTCGCGGCACACCTGAACAGTCTTCTGGACGGTGGCGATTACGCGCAGGTGGTGATCCGCGATCTGCCCGCCGACGAGCCGGAATTGCGTGCCACTTTGATCAAGCTCCGCGACGATTACGAGGACCGGTTCCGCGCTCTCGTCGACGCACTGCCGCTTTCGAATAAGCAAGACGCCGGTTGGCTGCGCCTGATCTTACTCGGCGCTGCCAACTGGTCGAAGACATGGTACCGCCCCGACGGTACCCCACCCGCGGAAATCGCGGCCCACTTCATCCGCATCGTCAAAAACGGGGAAACCCCAGGAAGCACGACATGAACACGACCGAAGCACATCCGAGTTCCGCCATCCATCCGGCCGTCGCCGGGCTTTCCCGCCCACCCAAGGTGATGGTCACCAAGATCGGCCTCGACGGCCACGACCGGGGGTCGCGCCTTGTCGCCTCGTTTTTACGGGATGCGGGGATGGAGGTTATTTACACCGGCCCCTGGCAGCAGGTCGAAACGGTGGTCAATCAGGCGGCGCAGGAAGACGTCGATTGTATCGGCGTCTCGTCTTTGGCGACCGATCATCTTCTGGTGCCCAAACTGATGAAGGCGCTGAAGGCCGCCGGCCTCGAAGACGTGATCGTCATCGTCGGCGGGATCGTTCCGGATGCGGACGAGAAAATGCTGATGGCGGAGGGTGTGGCCCGGGTGTTTCACCCCGGTTGCTCGCAGGCGGACATCGTCGGCGGGATCGCCGACCTGATCGTCGAACGCCGCAAGACCTTGGGAGAATGAGTATGTCCGACAACGGCAAGAACACGAAAATGGGCCAGGATTTCGAAGCCGCACGCGACCAGTGGCTGGACTCTTACAAGGGGCAGCTCCCCGGCGAAAAGCCGCGCTACAACCGCTCAGGGATCGAGGTGAAGCCGCTTTACACCCCCGAGGACTGGTCGCCGGACGCGTATCTCCCCGATCTCGGCTTTCCCGGCGACAAGCCGTTCACGCGCGGGATCTATCCCACCATGCATCGGGGCCGGTCGTGGACGCAGCGTCAGTTGATCGGACTTGCGACGCCGGAAGACTACAACGCCCGCATGCGGCGAATCATCGATAGCGGCGCGACCGCATTAAGCATGATCCCGTGCAATTCGGTTTACCGGGGCTATGACATCGATGAAGTCGATATCGAAATCCTTGGGACCTGCGGGACGACGATAAACACCATCGAGGATATGGAGACGTGTCTGGACGGGGTGCCCATCGGTGACATGTCGGTGGCGTTGAACGACCCGTCGCCGTTCACGCTTCTGGCGTTTCTGTTGGGGGTTGCCGACCGCCGCGATATTCCGTGGTCGCGGATTTCCGGGACGTCGAATCAGAGCGACTATATTTCTCACTACGTTGCCAACCACATGTTCTTCAGGTTGGCGTTGGGCGGGGCGCGGCGGGTGTTCGTCGACCATGTGCAGTTCGCGAATGAAAGACTGCCGCGCTGGAACCCGGTCTCGGTCGTCGGCCAGCACATGCAGCAATCGGGCGCGACGCCGGCGGAAGCGATGGCCTTCACGCTCGCCTCCGCGATCCAGTACGCGGAAGATTGCCAGGCGCGGGGATTGGACGTGAATACCTTCCTGCCGCGCTTCACGTTCTTCTTCGATATCTCGATCAGCTTTTTCGAGGAGATCGCCAAGTTCAGGGCCGGACGCCGCATCTGGGCGCGTCTTGCGAAGGAACGACTGGGGGCCGAACACCCGCGCGCGTGGCGCTTCAAGTTCCACGCCCAGACGTCGGGCGTCGACCTGACCCGCCAGCAGCCGTTGAACAACATCGCGCGCACCACGGCGCAGGCGATCGCCGGTATTCTGGGTGGATTACAGTCGATGCACACGGACGCCTATGACGAAGTATTGTCGACCCCGACCGAGGCGGCGGCCAAGATCGCCATCCAGACGCAGAACATTCTGAGGGAAGAAGCGGGCCTGACCGATGTCATCGATCCGCTGGGGGGCTCTTACTACGTCGAGGCGCTCACCGATCAGATGGAAGAAAAAATAATGGCGGTGTTCGACGAAATCGACGCCGCCGGCGGGATGTTCGACGCGGTCTCGAAAGGGATCGTGCAGGAAAAGATCGGCGAGTCGTCGATGGATTTCCAGCGCCGCGTCGAAACGGGGGAGCAGACCATCGTCGGAGTGAATGCGTATCAGGATGACGAGGACGTGCCCGTCATGCCGCTTGAGCGCCCGACCCAGAAAGCGATGGAAGATCAGGTGAAGAAGCTGAAAACCTTCAAATCCGAGCGCGATAATTCGAAGGTGGAGAAAGCGTTGGCGGCGATGGCCCGGGCGTGCGAGGACGAAAACGACAACGTCTTCGAAAAACTGGTCGAGGCGGCGAGTGTGGGGGCGACGCACGGTGAAATGTGCGCGTGCCTCCGGCGTGAGCTCGGCTTCGGCCAGCCGATGATCGCGGCCTGACGGGCGTGCACGCCGACAACAACAAACGCGCGTGGGTCGAGAAGATGATCGCGCGCGATAACTGCGCCCAGAAAATGGGGGTCGAAGTACTGGATGCCCAGCCGGGACTTCTTGATCTGCGGATGACGGTGAAGGCCGAGCACCTGAATTTTCTGGGCTGGGGGCATGGCGGTGTGACCTTCGCCTTCGCGGATACCGCGTTCGGGATGTCGTCCAACACCTACGACAAAGTGTCGGTCGGGATCGACGCGCACATTGTCTATCTGTCGGGGGTGAAAGAGGGCGACGTGCTTGAGGCCCGCTCCCGCGAAGTATCGCGCACGCGCAGGAAAGCGGTCTACCGGGTCGATGTGGTGCGCCCCGCCGACGACACCGACATCGTCGCCTTTACCGGGACCGTGTTCGTGACCGATCAGGATCTCGCCGATCTGGGATTGTGATGTTTTGAGAATGTCGTCATTCCCGCGTAAGCGGGAATCCAGCGGCGCCATCGTTTACACTGGGTCCCCGCTTTCGCGGGGATGACGAAGAGGTGCGCTCACCCCGCCGGTTTGCGCTCGCGTTCGCGATAGATGGTGTAGAGGCCGCTGATGACGATCACCGCCGCGCCGGTGACGGTCCAGAGGTCGGGCAGGTTGTCGAACACGAAATAGCCGATCACGGTGGCGAAAACCAAAAGGGTGTAGTTGAAAGGCTGAAGGGTCGCCGCGGGCGCCGCCTCGAGCGCCTTGATCAGAAGGAAGTGCCCGCACGCCGCGTTGAGCGACAGGCAGATCAGCAAAAACCAGTCCCACGCCGGGAGCGGCACCCAATAAAACGGACCGATACAGCACAGCACCGCGGTCCCGATCAGTGCCATGTAGACCGTCGACGTTTCCCCGTCGTCGTAGCGCGCGACGAGGCGCGTCAGCACGTTATACCCGGCGAACATCAACGCGGTGGCGAGGGCTACGAACATACCGGGCTGGATCGCGATCAATCCCGGGCGGATGATGATCAACACGCCGATGAACCCCGCGAGCACCGCCATCCAGCGGCGAATGCCGACACGTTCGCCTAGAAACAAAGCCGCGATCGCGGTCACCATGAGGGGGAACGTCGCGATGATGGCGTGCACTTCGGCGAGCGACATGTACCTGACCGCCACCACGAACGTCGCGATCTCGGCCAGGATCAGTAAAGAGCGCGCGACCTGCAGCCACGGCGCATTACTTTTCAGAAGTTGCCTGAGCGGCCGTTTGCGCATCGAAAAGGCGAGCGCGAAAACCGTATAGAACAGATAGCGCACCCAGACGATCTGCGGTGCGGCATAGTCGGCGGCCAGCGTCTTGGTGAAGGCGTCCTGGGTCGCGAAACTGAACATCGCCGCGATCACGAGGGTGATCCCGAGTGTGGCGTTGTCCTGGCGTTGGATCGCGTTCATAGGGCGGATTACGGCAATTCCGGCGGAATGGAAAGGGGGAAAGGCGCGGGGGCTGGCATCTGAATAGATTGATATTTCCCGGGCGAGGCGCGCCGCCGAAGCCCGGGACCCATCGGTGAATGAGTCCCGGGACGTATGGGGCCCGAATCAAGTTCAGGACGACGATGATCTTGGATTGTTCTCGCGTTCTTACCCACCCGTCACCCTGAACGCGATTCAGGGTCCATGCTCGCGTCTCAGCATGAGGGTGGACACTTTTCCTCATCCTGAGGAGGCCGGCGGCCGTCTCGAAGGAAGCCTTATGGGTCCTGAATCAAGTTCAGGACGACGAAAGGCAAAGTTTTGCCGCACTAAGCCCCGTAGCGGTCGCCGAACACGAAAGCTTCGGTCTCGCGGATGCTCTCTTCCAGTGATTCCTTCACCGAATTGAACAGATCGCGGACCGAAACGACGGCGATGCACTTCGAACCTTCGACCACCGGCAGGTGCCGGTATCTGCGGGTCTGCATCAACTCCAACGCATCGAACGGGCTGTCGTCCGGGGCGAGGGTGTCCGGGTTCGCGGTCATGATATCGGCAATCTTGGTGGTGGTGGGGTCAAGCCCCTCCGCCGTCAGACGAAACACCATATCGCGTTCGGTGACGATTCCCGTCAGGTTGTGCTCGGCATCGACAACGATCAGCGCCGCAATCTTTTTGTCGCGCATCATTTTAGCGGCGACGAGCGCGGTATCCGCTGCCGTAACACTGGCAACGTCCACCGGTTGTACGATGTCGGGTACGATTTTTCGCGCCATGTAAGTCCTCCCATCAACAGGTAGCCGCAAACGACTCCCCCGTGCGTACGACCCGCGGCTACGAAATCAGTCTACGTTAACCTAATTCCGAGTTGAAGCGTAAATCGGGAAGCATACCCAACCCAAAAAATATTCATTATTTTCCAGACACTTCGGACTGTTCACCCGGGTCGCCGCTGGGCGGTGTGACCCGGAT
Organism: Rhodospirillales bacterium; assembly: GCA_017644185.1. Lineage (GTDB taxonomy): Bacteria > Pseudomonadota > Alphaproteobacteria > Rhodospirillales > Casp-alpha2 > UBA4479. Next base: position 28,746 of record JAEPMA010000017.1, on the reverse strand, counting down.
ACGGGTGATCTGGTTGCTTTGCCGGCCGACGATATCGAAGCGGAAATCGTGGAACATGAAACTCTGGCCGACTTCCGGGATACGGCGGCTTTCGTGCAGCACCAGACCCGCGATGGTGGACGCTTCCTCGTCGGGGAGGTCCCATTCGTATTCACGATTGAGATCGCGGAGCGTGACGGTCCCGTCGATGAGGTAACTCCCATCCGCCTGCGGGCTGACACCGGTGACTTCCACGTCGTGTTCGTCGTCGATGTCGCCGACAATTTCCTCGATGATGTCTTCGAGGGTGACGACCCCCATGTTGGAGCCGTATTCGTCGATCACCAGGGCGAAGTGTTCACGGCGGTTGCGGAAGGCCTGCAACTGATCCAGCAGAGGCGTTTGTTCGGGAATGAACCACGGCGGGGTGGCGATGCTCATGATATCGATGTCCTTGGTGTCGCCCTGGTTGCGCATCATTTCGCGCAGCAGCGCCTTGGCGTGCAGGACACCGACGATATTCTCCGGGTCGTCTTTCCACAGCGGGATACGGGTGTAGGGGCTTTCCAGCACCTGCTTGACGATCTCGTCGGAAGGAAGGCCGGCATCGACAGCGACCACGTTGCGCCGGTGGGTCATGATTTCCTCGACCTGCACTTCGGTCAGTTCGAGAACAGAGCGCAGCATGTCGCGCTCTTGTTTGACGGATGGCTCGTCACCGTCGTGCAGTTCGATGGCGCCGCGCAGTTCCTCTTCCGCGGCCTCCCGGCTTTCCTCGGCATTGGGGCCGGCACCCATAACCTGCAGCATGTAACGGACGAGGGCGTTGATCGTCAGGGTGATGGGGGCGAAGACCGCGATCATCGGCTTGATGATCGGCGCCACCACCAACGCCATGCGGTTGGCGTGACGGATGGCGTAGGTCTTGGGGAGGATCTCGGCGAAGATCAGCACCAGAAGCGTCATTGCGATGGTCGCATACGCGACCCCGTTGTCGCCGAACATCTTGATCAAAAGGCTCGTCGCCAGGGCCGACGACAGGATGTTGACGAGGTTGTTGCCGAGCAGGATCGCGCCGATCAGGCGCTCCTTATCCTCGTGAAGGTCGTTGACGATGACGGCCCTTTTGTCGCCGCTCTGTTCCAGTTGATGCATCACGTGCTTGGACGCGGCCGTGAGGGCCGTTTCCGAGCCCGAGAAGAACCCGGACAGTACGAGGAGCACCAAAATTGCGAGACCGATTTCCAACATCGTCATTTCCTTCCACGTGTGTTCCGGCGCGGGACGCCGGGCGAACCGTCAACATGTCGCATGGCCGGGGGGCGCAGACAACCAAAAGCCCCGGTTTTGACGGGACTCGCCCGCCATCGGCAGAACCGATCATTCCCATAGAAACAAAATATCATAGGCAGGTATTCCGGTCCCTAATCTAATCAGTTGAAATTAAACATATTTTAAAGGCGGGCCCGATACGCGGCACGGCCGCCGCAGGTTGCAGCTTTCAACATTCATTTTTTGGAATATATCAGTCTTGCACGGGGTGATAATCGCAAAATCGAGAGGATTAAGACCATGACAAGCAATGTCGAAATGACCAAACAGGCGAAAAAGGAATGCGCCAATGCGATGTCGAAGGTGCTCGCCGACACGTATATTCTCTATCTGAAGACCCACAACTTCCACTGGAACGTGACCGGTCCGATGTTCAAGTCCCTGCACGAAATGTTCGAGGAGCAGTACACCGAGATGTGGACCGCGGTCGACGAGATCGCGGAGCGGATCCGCGCGCTCGGTGCCGCCGCGCCCGGCACCTACGCCAAATTCCGCGAACTGGGGACGGTCGAGGAGACCGAGGATCTGCCCAATGCCGACGAGATGGTTGCCGATCTCGTCAAAAGCAACGAGGCCCTCGCCCGCACCATCCGCTCGGCGCTTTCGACGGCGCAGGATAACGGTGACGAAGTCTCGGCCGGAATCCTGACCGACCGCCTGACGGTGCATGAAAAGAGCATCTGGATGATGCGCAGCACGCTCGCCGCGTAATACCCCCGATCAGCGTGCGTCCTCGATCCACTGGTCGAGGACCACGCGCACGGTTTCGGGATCGACGTCATCGGCAACGATCGAGTTGCCGATGGCGCGTGCCAGAATGAACGTCAGCTTTCCGTCCTGGGTTTTCTTGTCGCGGCCCATGTGTTCGAGCAGGGCGTCCGACGTCCAGTTGCCACCGGCGAGGTTCTTGATATCCGTCGGCAGGCCGACGTCGTCGAGATGCTGTTTCAAAAGATCACGTTCCGCTTCGCTGATCATCGCCAGCCTGACGGAAAGATCCAAGGCCATGACCATGCCGATGGCGACGGCTTCGCCGTGTTTGAGGTCGTCGTCGAAACCGACCTGGGCTTCGAGGGCGTGCCCGAACGTGTGCCCGAGATTGAGCAGCGCGCGGAGACCCGCTTCGCGCTCGTCCGCGGCGACGATCTCGGCCTTGTTGGCACATGACCGCATGATCGCCTCGCGCCGGGCGCCGGTATCGCCCGCGAGTACTTTCTTACCATTCACCTGAAGCCAGTCGAAGAACTCGCGGTCGTTGATGACGCCGTATTTCACCACCTCCGCATACCCGCAGAGCCGTTCGCGCATCGGCAGGGTGTCGAGGGTCAGGGTGTCGGTGATGACCGCGCGCGGCTGGTGGAACGCGCCGATCAGGTTCTTCCCGTAGCGGGTGTCGATCCCGGTCTTGCCGCCGACGGAACTGTCGACCTGCGACAGCAACGTGGTCGGCACCTGCACGAAATCCACCCCCCGCATCACCACCGCCGCCGCGAACCCGGTCAGGTCGCCGACGACCCCCCCGCCCAAAGCGATCAGCGTCGTTTTTCGGTCGATGTTATGCTCGAGAAGATCGTCGAGGAGCGTTTCAAGATGCTGCATGCTCTTGGTGTGTTCGCCCGGCGGGATGACGATGGCGCGGCTGCGGATGTCCGCCGCGTTGAGTGAGTTCTGAAGGGGCTTGAGCCAGTCCTTGGCGACGTTCTCGTCGGTGACGATGACGGTGCGTGGGGCACGCAGCTTGTCTTTCAGGATCGCACCGGCATGCGCGATCGCGCCGTCGCCGACGTGGATGTCGTAGCTGCGTTCACCCATCGGGACGTGGAGCGTGTCGATACCGTCGGTGGCGAGGCTCATGACGGGGTGTCCTGCTTGGTTTGTTGGCGAAGCGCGTCGATGGCTTTTTCCAAGGTTTTTTCCAGTCCTTCGTTGCCGGTGTCGATGACGATGTCGGCTTCGGCGTAAATGGGGTATCGCTGCTCGGCAAGGTCCTTCAGCGTCTGAAGCGGGTCGCCCTTGTTCAGGAGGGGGCGGCTTTTCGAACGCTTGGTCCGCTGATGCAGCACTTCCGGGTCGGCCCTTAGCCATAAAGAGATCGCATGCGCCTTCACGTCGTCGCGGGTATCGGGATCCATGAACGCGCCGCCGCCGGTGGCGATGATCGCGGGACCGCCCTGCAAAAGCCGCTGTATGACCCGGCGCTCGCAGTCCCGGAACGCCGGTTCGCCGTAAACTTCGAAGATGTCTTTGACTTCACAACCCGCGGCTTCCTCGACGGCGCTGTCGGAATCGAGGAACGGCAGGCCGAACGATTCGGCCAATTTGCGCCCGACGCAGGATTTTCCGGCCCCCATCAGTCCGACCAGCACGACGGGACGATCGATCTTGGGGGGATTGTCGTCGCTGCTTGTTTCGGGTGTGGGCGCTATCGCCATGAATTCATTCACTTTTTCAGTCTGCGCCGGCTCAGCTAAAAGATTTCGGCAGGGGCAGCCCGTTGAAAGGGGTGGGGCCTGCCGATACACTGGCCCGTGATCGGCAAAAATTTGCCACAGTCCTAAGCGAGCATCAATTACAGGATCGATTGTTCCAATGGTTTCAAAATTCTCGCCGGTGTCCAGCATCGGCGGTTGGGTGGAACGGGTAGCGTGTTTTCATGGGTAAGTTGACGGTTTTCATTCTGGTTTTGTTGTTGCTCGGGGCCGGTGGCGGCGCAGCGTTTCTGGCGACCTGGGAAATCCCGGCGCCGGTCAGCAATGTGGAAAAGGTTTTGCCGAATGATCAGTTCCCGCGCTGATCGCTTTGCGGTTTTTCTGGCGGCTTTACTGGCCGCGGCACCAGCCTCGGCGCAGTCGCAGGCGCCCGCGTCAGGTGCGCCCGTGGATCTGAGCGCACCACCGCAACGCCTTGAAGCCCCGCAACCCCTGGACGCGCCGTCCGCGTCCGGCGATGCCGCCGGCAGCGGCCCCAGGCGGTTGGTCCCGACTGCGCCCACCGAACAGCCAACGGCGGAAACCGAAGCCGAAAGACGGGCCAAGCTTCTTGGGCTGACCGGCAAATCCGGCATCGAGGTCGACGGCCTGACCAAGATCGACGACGAGTCGGTTGGTGTGCTGACCCCAAATGACGGCGGTTTCGGCCTGGATATGTGGCAGGGCGTGACACGCAGCGAAGCCGTCAATTTGGTTGACGCGCTCCCCACACGACTGTCTTCCGCGGCGCTCCGTGAAGCGGCGGCGTCGATGCTGCTGAGCCGCGCCAAGGCGCCGGTGGCGGTCGAGGAGACTGCGCCCAGCCTGCTCGCCGCACGGGCGAAAGCGTTGATTGGCATGGGCGACGTCGACAATGCGGAAAGGCTTTTGACCGCTGCGCCCCGGCAAGGCCGTCCGTCGGGGCTCGACGTGGTCGATGCCCGGGTTCAGGTCGTCAAATTCGACAATGCCCGTGCATGCGGGCTGGCCCGCAACAGCGAGGCCCGGCCCGAGAACGATTTCTGGCAGCGTCTGTTGATTTACTGCGATGCCCTCGATGGGAAGGCGGAGAACGTCAATTTCGGGGTGTCGCTTTTGCGCGAAGTCGCGGGTGATGATCCGGCGCTGGTGCTTCTGGCCGACGCCATCGTGACCAAGCAAACCATCACCCTCGAAAAGATCGACAACCCGACGCCGATCCACGTCGCGATGAGCCGCGCCGCCAAGGTCAACCTGCCGCCCTCTATCGCCGAAAGCGACGATCCTCTGGTGCTGCATGCGGCGGCGCTTGCGCCCAATCTGACGGTCGGTGGCCGGATCGAAGCGGCCGAGCGCGCGGTACCCATGGGGGCGATCGGCGCTGGTGCTCTGAGGCAGCTCTATCAACAGGTGACGTTCCAGGATACGGACCTCTCCAACGCGCTGACCCGCGCCCAGGAAATCGGTGGTGCGGCGGCCCGGGCGCTCCTCTATCAGGCGGCGGTGAAGCAGAACATTCCGTCTGCGCGGGCCGAGATCATAGCCGCTGCGTTGGACGTGGCGCGCGAGGACGGCCGTTACCGGGCCGCGGTGGATGCGTTCCGTCCCCTGATCGACCGCCTTCCGCCAAGCCCGGAGATGGTCTGGTTCGCTTTGACGGGTGTAAGGGCGTATCTGAATTTGGGCGATGTGATCGGCACGGATCGTTGGTTGGCCCTTTTAAGGGCAAGCGCATCCGTTCGTGACGAAAGTAAATTGGCATTGGCGCGCGTGCAGCCGTTGGCGCGACTTTTGGGGGCCGGGGATAAATCCGGATCTCTCGAAACGGTGCTTGCGGATTGGCGGGGCACGTTGGGCGATGGTCCCGACGTTTCGCAACTGAGGGCTCTCGTCAACGGGATGTTCCTGGCGGTCGGCGAAGACCTGCCCGCCGCAGCGTGGGACGGGGTCACCGCCGGACAGCCGAAAAATCAGGTCATGCCGTCGCCGGTGGTGTGGTTCAAGTTCCGTGACGCCATGCGCACGATCACCCGAAACCTGCCGGCGGAAAAACCGCTGGTTATCGGTTCGGCGGGATTGAGCGGCGTGACACGGGTATCACAAAGCGGCGCGGCGGAACGTGACGTCCCGCCGGGTGCCGCCAAGGCGATGAGTTACGCGCTGCAGTCGGTCGGTGACGGTGCGCCCGAACAGCAGGGTGTATCGGTGACCTACGAAGTGGTCGGTGCGCTGAAGGCGCTCGGCCTCGAACGGCAGGCGCGCGAGCTTGCCGTGGAAACGCTTCTTAAGGCCGGGCTCTGATACGGGGGAGACGACTTGGCCGAGCTGAGTTACCCGTGGATCGAGAATTTCCTGAACATGATGCGTTCGACCCGGAACGCATCGCAAAATACGCTTTCCGCATACCGGGGCGACCTGACCGAGTTTGCGCACTTCGTTGGGCGAAGGCAGACCACGCCCGAGCGCGCCGGCGTCGAACATGTGAGGAAATATCTCAAAGCTATCGATGAGAAGGGCCTGTCCTCGGCGACGGCGGCAAGACGGCTCTCGGCGTTGAAGCGATTCTTCCGGTTCGTCGTCGAGATGGGCTTTAGGGAAGACGATCCGACAGCTTCCCTCGACGGCCCGAAGCTTGGCCAACGACTGCCGAAATACCTGAGCGAGGCCGAGGTCGAGGCGCTTCTGGACGCCGCGCACAGAAGACCCGGGGCGGATGGAATTCGCCTCAGTGCTTTGATGGAAATTCTCTACGCGACCGGCCTCAGGGTGAGTGAACTGGTGACCTTACCCGTCACCGCGTTTTTAAGGGAAAGTCCGGTCCTGATCGTCAACGGGAAGGGCGGCAAGGAGCGTATGGTGCCCTTGGGGGAACCGGCGCAGGATGCGGTGAGGGATTACATGGTGGTCCGCGACCGCTTCATGCCGAAGGGCAAGAAGGGCCGGGCGGATCGTTATCTGTTCGCGTCGAGGGGGAAGGAAGGGCACCTGACCCGGGCGCGCTTCGGTCAGTTGATCAAGGAGTTGGCGACGGAGGCCGGGCTCGACCGCAAACGCGTCTCCCCGCACGTCCTGAGACATTCGTTCGCCAGTCATCTGTTGGCGAACGGGGCCGACCTCAGGGCCCTTCAACAGATGCTGGGCCACGCCGATATCTCGACGACGCAGATCTATACCCACGTGATGGAAGAACGCCTGCGTGCCCTGGTCGAAACCAGCCACCCGCTGGCGGGGCTTTAGATAGACCGGTCTATATCCAATCGTGTCATTCCGGCGCATGCCGGAATCCAGAGCGACCGGCAGCTTAACGACGGTTACAAACGGTATGCATCTCTGGACCCCGGCCTGCGCCGGGGTGACAACCCTGATTTTCCCGCGTATTGGACCGCTAGCCTTACAAATATGTCACCGGCTCGTGCGTTGACAGGGGCGGGTCTGGACTCTATCTCTTTGGCAACCGTTTAGGGGCCGCTGACCGCGCGGCCCGCCTTGTTCGCGCTTGTCGCATCCGGAGCCTCTTAATGCTGCAAAATCTCGCCAAACGCCTGTTCGGCTCGGCCAATGACAGGTACGTCAAAACACTGCAAGGCACGGTCGACGCGATCAACGCCAAGGAAGCCGAAGTCGAAACTCTCTCCGACGATGATCTTAAGGGGCGGACGGACTGGCTCCGGGGGCGTCTGAACGACGGTGAAAGTCTCGATGACATTCTTGTCGACGCATTTGCGACGGTCCGCGAAGCTGCCAAACGGACCTTGGGCCAGCGGCATTTCGACGTTCAGCTTCTGGGTGGGATGGTGCTTCACAAAGGCATGATCTCGGAAATGAAGACGGGGGAAGGTAAAACCCTCGTCGCCACGCTCGCGGTCTATCTGAACGCCCTTAAAGGCGAAGGCGTTCACGTCGTCACCGTTAACGATTACCTGGCCGAACGCGATGCGATGTGGATGGGGCAGGTCTATACGTTCCTGGGTCTCACCGTCGGTGTGATCAAGCATGGCATGATGGATGAGGAACGCCGCGCCGCTTACGCCTGCGACGTGACCTACGCCACCAACAACGAACTCGGCTTCGACTATCTCCGCGACAACATGAAGTTCACCCTGGACGACATGGTTCAGCGCGACTTCAACTTCGCCATTGTCGACGAAGTCGACAGCATCCTGATCGACGAAGCGCGCACGCCGCTGATCATCTCGGGCCCGACCGAGGATCTGGGCGATCTGTATACCGCCGTTAACGCGTTGATCCCCAATCTGACGGAAGACGACTACGAAAAAGACGAGAAGGCGCGTTCGGCGACCTTCACCGAGGCCGGCATCGAAAAGATGGAGCAGCTGATGACGGAAGCGGGGCTTCTTGAGGAAGGCTCCCTTTTCGACATCCAGAACGTGGCCCTCGTGCATCACGCCAACCAGGCGCTGAAGGCGCACACCCTTTTCGAAAAAGACGTCGCCTACATCGTCAAAGACAACCAGGTCATCATCATCGACGAATTCACCGGCCGCATGCAGGAAGGCCGGCGCTATTCGGAAGGTCTGCACCAGGCATTGGAAGCCAAGGAAGGCGTCACCATCCAGAACGAGAACCAGACGCTGGCCTCGATCACCTTCCAGAACTATTTCCGCCTCTATCCGAAGCTGGCCGGTATGACCGGTACGGCAATGACCGAAGAGGGCGAATTCTCGGAAATCTACAAGCTCGAGGTCGTGGAAATCCCGACAAACCTGCCGATTGCGCGCGAGGATTTCGACGACGAGGTCTATCGGACCGTCGAAGAGAAATACGACGCCATCGTCGAAGAGATCAAAGACTGCCACACCCGCAAGCAGCCGGTGCTGGTCGGTACGGTGTCCATCGAAAAGTCGGAACAGCTGGCGGACGCGCTCAAAAAGGCGAAAATTCCCCACAACGTGCTGAACGCGCGTTACCACGAACAGGAAGCCTTCATCATCGCTCAGGCCGGTAAGCCGGGCGCGGTTACCATCGCCACCAACATGGCGGGCCGCGGGACCGACATTCAGTTGGGCGGCAACCTGGAAATGCGTCTCGCCAAGGAAGTCGACGCCGAACCGGGCACCGACAAGTACGAAGCCGCCGCGCAGAAAATCCGCGACGAGATCAAGCGCGACCGCGACATCGTTCTCGAAGCGGGCGGGCTGTTCGTGCTTGGCACCGAGCGCCACGAAAGCCGGCGCATCGACAACCAGTTGAGGGGCCGTTCCGGCCGTCAGGGCGATCCGGGGACGTCGAAGTTCTATCTGTCCCTTCAAGACGACCTGATGCGCATCTTCGGTTCCGAGCGCATCGACGGCATGCTCACGAAGCTCGGCCTCGAACATGGCGAAGCGATCGTCCATCCGTGGGTCAACAAGGCGCTCGAAAAGGCGCAGTCCAAGGTCGAGGCGCGCAACTTCGAAATCCGTAAGAACCTTCTCAAGTTCGACGATGTGATGAACGATCAGCGGAAGGTTATTTATGAACAGCGCCGTGAGCTGATGGCTGCGAGTGAGGTCGCCGACGACGTCGTCGATATGCGCCATCAGGTGATCGACGACATGGTTTCCGCCGCAATCCCGGAAAAAGCCTACGCCGATCAGTGGAACATCGATTTTCTTCACGAAGAGCTGCGCCGCGTGTTCGGTCTCGACCTGCCGGTCCACGAATGGTCGAAGGAAGAGGGGATCGCCGATCAGGAAATCCGCGAACGCCTGACCGACATCACCGATAGGCTGATGGCCGAAAAGGCCGCCAACGTCGGTCCCGACGTCATGCGCATGGTCGAGAAGAGCCTGGTGCTCCAGTTGCTCGACCAGACGTGGAAAGAACACCTTCTGACGCTCGATCATCTGCGTCAGGGGATCGGCCTTCGCGCCTACGCGCAGCGCGACCCCTTGAACGAGTACAAGCGCGAAGCGTTCGATCTGTTCGAGCAGATGCTGGACGGACTCCGCGACCGGGTGACGACGGTTCTGGCGCAGGTGCAGTTCCAGCACGCTCCGGAAGAAGAGGACTTCCAGCGCCCCGAACAGGAAATGCACGAGGGCCGTGTCGACCCGGCGATGCAGGACGGTGCCGTCCCCGCCGGCGACGAAGAGGGGGGGCAAGTGACCCCGATCAGCAACCGTCAGGCATCGGCCGAGATCGACCCGAACAACCCCGATACCTGGGGCCGCGTGCCGCGCAATTCCCCGTGTCCGTGCGGATCGGGCAAGAAGTACAAGCACTGCCACGGCAAGGTGGGCTGATACCCCCTCATCCTGTCCTTCTCCCAAGGGAGAAGGGACCCTGCTGGACCGCCCCTCTCCCTGGGGAGAGGGTGGCGCGCGAAGCGTGCCGGGTGAGGGGAGTGTTAAAGCCCCTTGGAGCCCATATCGAGGAATTTCTGGCGGCGGCGGGTGCGGAGTTCGGAACCCGGCACCTTGGCAAGCTCGTCTATCGCTTTTTCGATGGCATCGCCGGTACGCGTGATGGCGTTCAGCGGTTCGCGGTGCGCCCCGCCCAGCGGTTCCGACACCACCTGATCGATGACGCCGAGTTTCAGAAGGTCCTGCGACGTCAGTCTTAACGCTTCGGCCGCGTCGGCGGCTTTATCCGAATCCCGCCACAGGATCGAGGCGCAGCCTTCGGGGGAGATCACCGAATAAATCGCGTGTTCAAGCATGAACACCTTATCCGCGACCGCGAGCGCGATGGCGCCGCCCGACCCGCCTTCGCCGATCACCACGCTGACGAAGGGTGCGCGGACGGAAATACATGTTTCGATGGAGCGCGCGATGGCTTCCGCCTGTCCCCTGGCTTCCGCATCGACGCCGGGGTAGGCGCCGGGGGTGTCGACAAGGGTGATCAGCGGCAGTTTAAAGCGGTCGGCGAGCTGCATCAGGCGCTGCGCTTTTCTGTACCCTTCCGGCTTCGCCATCCCGAAGTTATGACGGATGCGGGTTTCGGTCGTGTCGCCTTTTTCGTTGCCGATAATGACCACCGAACGGCCGCGGAAGCGGCCCAACCCGCCGACGATGGCGTTATCGTCGGCAAATGCGCGGTCACCGGCGAGGGGGGTGAAGTCGTCGACCAACGTATCGATGTAGGCCATCGCGTGCGGACGGCTCTGGTGGCGGGCGACCTGCGCCTTTTGCCACGGCGTCAGTTTGGCATACGTCTGCGTTAAAAGCCGATGCACTTTTTCCTGAAGCCGGCCGACTTCGTCGGCGATATTGACTTCACCCTCACTGGAGAGGTGCTTCAGCTCCTCGATCTTGCTTTCAAGATCGGCAATCGGTTTTTCGAAATCCAGATAGGCCTGCATGACTGCGTGAATACCATTTACAGACGGGCTTGGCGAGACAGCCGTTCGATATTTTCTACTCTCGCGTTAACGAATCGGATCACTTGCCTTTGAGCTGTTCGGCCATGTCGACCAGCACGCGGGCCTGCTTGATGGACGCGTAGTCGATCAGCTTGCCGTCCAGCGCAACCGCGCCACGGCCCGCTTTTTCGGCTTCTTCCATGGCTTCCAGGATGCGCTTGGCCTGGGCGACGTCTTCGTCCGACGGGCTGAAAACGGTGTTTGCGAGCTCGATCTGCGACGGGTGGATCGCCCACTTGCCCTCGCAGCCCAGCACGGCAGCCCTTTTCGCCTGCGCGATGTAGCCGTCCGGGTCCTTGAAATCCCCGAACGGACCGTCGATCGGGCGTAAACCGTTGGCGCGCGCCGCGACGACCATCTGGGTGATCGGGTAATGCCACATATCGCCCCAATACGTCTCGCGCTCGCCGTTTTCCAGCGGATCGGTGAGCACGTAATAATCCTTGTTCGGGCCGCCGATGTTGGTGGTCCGGGCCTTGGTGGAGGCGGCGTAGTCCGCAACCCCGAAGTGCAGGGATTCGTTTCTGGGCGACGCGGCGGCGATTTCGAACACGTTCTGCATGCCCAAAGCGGTTTCGATGATCATTTCGAAGCCGATGCGGTTCTTGAAGCCCTTGGCGGTCTCGATCTGCGTCACCAGCATGTCGATGGCGTAGATGTCCGCGGCGGTGCCGGCTTTCGGGATCATAATCAGGTCGAGCTTGTCGCCCGCGCCCTCAACCACCTCGATCACGTCTTTATAACAGTAATGGGTGTCGAGACCGTTGATGCGGACGGAAACCGTCTTGCCGGACCAGTCGAGGTCGTTCAGCGCCTCGACGATGTTCTTGCGGGCCTGCGGTTTGTCGTCGGGAGCGACGGCGTCCTCGAGATCGAGGAAGATCACGTCCGACGCGCTTTCAGCGGCTTTCTGAAGAAACTTGGTGCTGGAACCGGGAACCGCGAGCTCGGAACGGTTCAGGCGCGCGGGGGCCTCTTCGACAATGGTGAAGCTCATGATCGCATCCTCCGACAAGTGTTAGCGGGTGCAACATGCCGGGGGATGGGCGGGCTTGCAAGCGTTTGCGCTGACGTGGGCGTAAAAAAAGGACCGGTCCTTCTGGACCGGTCCTGGGGGAGTGTGTGTGGAGTGTTAACGTCCCTCAAGAGAACCTGTTGAAATCATGCGAAGGATTGGTTTCCAGAGCGTTCCACACGGCTCTGGACGCCATTTTCGTGTTCGATGCTGCCCATGTCGTCCTGGGCGCGCATGCGCTCCATGACGTGGCGTTTTCGGTCCAGTTCGCGCTTCACGGCGTCCTGATAAATCAGTTTCTTGGCGCGGCGGCGGCGGTTGAGTTCGGCGGTTTCGCGGATCGCGACGTAGATGCAGACGCTGACACCGACGACAAAGGCACAGCCCAGGGCTGCAAGTTTGATGAACTCGGGGTCTGAAAAGAAATCCATGATACTCCACGCTCCTGATTGTCGTTTGCCGACCGTTTCAACGGCCTGTTCTGGAAACGAGTATCCGCGCGCTCTATTGCAGGGGTTTTTCGATTGAGATTCATTTGTTTTCACATTGTTTCATCATGTTAAAAAGACGCCCGCGCTTGCCCGCCCGGCCCCGCTTGTGCTTAATCGCGGGCGAATGCCCGACCTTGACTGCGGGCACGTACCCGGCACGGGCCGAAATTGACCTCAGGCAGGAGATAAAGATGTTTATTCGCAAGATTGCCGCCGCAACGGTGACGTCCCTGGTGATGGCCGCAGCTACGTTGCCGGCCTTGGCCGACGACCCGGTGATCGCCACCGTGAACGGCAAGAAGATCCTGCAGTCGCACCTGTTGAAGGCGCATGAGAACCTGCCGCCGGAATACCAGGCCGTGCCGATCGATCAGATTTATCCGATGCTTCTCACAAGTCTGATCGATTCCAAACTGGTGGCCGAGGACGCGCGTGCCCGCAAGCTGGACGAAGACGAGGACTTCCAGCAGGCGTTGTCGCTGGTGAAGGATCAGCTTCTTGAGCGTTACGCCGTCCGCAAGGAGATCGAGGACGCCGTCACCGACGAAAAACTCAAGAAAATGTACGACGAGCAGATGGCTGAAGGTTCGGAAGAACTGCACGCCCGTCATATCCTGTTGAAGACCGCGGACGAAGCCACGGCGGTGATCAAGGAACTGGATGGCGGCGCCGACTTTGCCGAACTCGCGAAAGAGAAATCGACCGGTCCGTCGGGTCCGCGCGGCGGCGATCTGGGCTTTTTCGGTAAGGGCCAGATGGTGCCGGCGTTCGAGGAAGCGGCTTATAAACTGGAGGCCGGTCAGCATTCCCGCGAACCGGTTCAGACCCAGTTCGGTTTCCACGTGATCAAGGTCGAGGAAAAGCGCGCCGCCCAGCCGCCGAGCTTTGAGGAAAGCGTCGAGGATCTTCGCACCGAAGCGGCCCAGGCCGCGGGGGCTGCCTATGTCGAGCGGTTGCGGTCGAAGGCCGAGATCGAGCGCTTCGACATGGACGGCAAGAAGCAGTAAGGCGGGAGCGACGACAGATGATCGAACGCTCGCCACTGGCGCCTGATGCGTTTCCCGAGCTGCCGGCCATCGACGGCATCGAGATTGCCGCCGCCGAGACCGGTCTCAAATACAAGGGGCGTCCGGATCTTTTGTTGATGAAGTTCGCCGACGGCACCCAGGTGGCGGGGACCTTTACCCGCTCGCTCTGTCCGTCCGCGCCGGTCGACTGGTGCCGCCAGCACATTACGGGCGGTGAAGCCCGCGGCGTCGTCGTCAATGCCGGGAACGCCAATGCGTTCACGGGTAAACGGGGCGCAGAGGCGTGTGAGGCGCTCGTCCAGGCCGCCGCCGATGCGCTGAGCTGCCGGCCGAGCCGGGTGTTCGCGGCGTCGACGGGCGTGATCGGGCAGGTGCTGCCTGCCGATAAACTGGCGCCGCACATCCAAAGTATGTCCAACGACATGTCGGGCGACCGCTGGGCCGACGCGGCGACGGCGATCATGACCACCGATACGTTCCCCAAGGGGGCGACACGTAGGGTCGACATTGGGGGGACGACGGTCCGGATCAACGGCATCGTCAAGGGATCGGGGATGATTGCCCCCGACATGGCGACGATGCTGGCATTTATCGGGACCGATGCGCAGATTCCCGCACCCCTTTTGCAGGCGTGCTTGTCGGCGGCCGTCGAGAAGAGCTTCAACTGCTCGACGGTGGACAGCGATACCTCGACCTCGGACACCGTGCTGGCGTTTGCGACAGGTAAAGCGGGCAATCCGGTTCCCGAAGGGCTGGATGATCCGTCATTGTCCGCGTTCACCGCCGCGCTCGAAGACCTTTGTGTCGATCTGGCGAAACAGGTGGTCAGGGACGGCGAGGGCGCATCCAAGTTCATCACCATCAACGTTACCGGCGCCGACAGCGACAAGGCCGCGAAACGGATCGCGCTCTCGATCGCGAATTCGCCATTGGTCAAGACGGCCATCGCGGGCGAGGACGCCAACTGGGGCCGGGTCGTGATGGCGGTGGGGAAGGCGGGTGAAAAGGCCGAACGCGACAAGCTCTCGATCTCGATGGGGGGCACGGTGATCGCCGAGGAGGGGGCTGCCGTCGAGGGATACGACGAAACCCCCGTCGCCCAGCACATGAAGGGGCAGGAGATCGTTGTCGACGTCGACCTCGCGATTGGGAAGGGAAAGGCGACGGTCTGGACCTGCGATCTCACGCACGGCTACATCTCGATCAATGCCGACTACAGGTCCTGATAGCGGCTGCTGGTCGGCGCCGTTTCCGGGCGCGGACAAGCCTTTAAAGACGGTGCTGGTCGCCGCCGCGGCCTTAATCGACGCCGACGGGCGGGTGCTGATCGCCAAACGCCCGGAAGGGAAAGCCATGGCCGGGCTCTGGGAGTTTCCGGGGGGGAAGGTGCACGATGGCGAGCTTCCCGAAACCGCGCTGGTGCGGGAGTTGAAAGAGGAACTCGACCTCGACATCACCGAATCCTGCCTCGCCGCGTTCACCTTCGCGAGCCACGCGTATGACGATTTTCATCTTCTGATGCCGCTTTATCTCTGCCGCATCTGGAAGGGACAGCCGACGGCGTTGGAAGGGCAAGAACTGAAATGGGTGCCGCCGATGCGGTTGGGGGATTATCCGATGCCGCCCGCGGATAAGCCGCTGGTGGCGCTGTTACGGGACTATCTCTGAGATAATTGCCTCCTCACCTGTCCTCTCCTCCATAAATGGAGGAGAGGGACCCTGACGCGATGTTATCCCTCTCCCCCTTGGGGGAGAGGTTAGGTGAGGGGGGTAACCTCGTCGCAGGTGCGGGGCTTACAGCCCTTCCGCCGCCTTCTTCATCTCATCCACGGCGTCATCGAAGAACGCGTCCATCTGTGCGCGCATGGGCGCCGACAGCGTGACGAGCTTGGAACGGGCGTCGCTCGGATTGACTTTCTCGACGATCAGGCCGCGCTTGAGGGCGGTGTCGATATATTTGGATGCCGTCAAAGGACTTTTGACGCCGGTGATGGCGTTGATGGCGTCGGTCTTGCGGACCGGGTCCGTGGTGCGCCAGAGATGCGTGAATAAATCCCAATAGGCGGCAGAATAAAACTCGGTATCGCCGGCGAAGAGCTGAATCCAACCCATGCCCACTTTGTCGGTGAATTCGAGATAAGCGCGGCGCTGCTGGTCCGAATAGGTGAGGGGCATGGGGTGGATTCCGTTCGCGATCGATTAGGCTTATTTTTAATGATAAATATGTAGCTTGTATCGACCGCCATGTCGAGGGCCGATAAGGCCTTGATCAGCATATATTTTCACCTGATACATTTAGTTACACTTATTTTTAAATCTAATATTGACTATAAAAATGAAGATAAATATCCTCCTCATATCGCCGCGGAGGACATCGCCGGCGATTGATACAGGAGGATCAAATGAACACCGAACTTCAGACGATTTCGAACACCGAAACGCCGAAACCCACTCGAAAATTCCGCCGCCCGGCCTTGATGGCCATGGCCGCGGTCCTCAGCCTCGGGCTGCTGTCGGGGTGTGTCACGGATCAGGGTAATAAACAGACCATGGGCACGCTCTTGGGCGCCGGTCTGGGCGGCTTCGCCGGCTCCAAGATCGGCGGGGGCAAGGGCCAGTTGGCCGCGACCGCGGCGGGCGTACTTTTGGGTGGTTTCCTCGGCAACTCGATGGGCCAGTCGCTCGACCGGGCGGACCAGGCCTATGCCCAGCGCGCTCAGAACCAAGCAATGAACGCCCCGGTTGGCCAGACGATTTCATGGTCGAACCCGGATAGTGGGAACTACGGCTCGGTGACCCCGACCCGTACCGGCCGCGACGTCCAGACCGGGGCCTACTGCCGCGAATATCAGACCGAAGTCATCGTCGGCGGCGAGGCCCAGGTCGGTTACGGGACCGCGTGCCGGATGCCGGACGGCGACTGGAAGATCAGCAGTTAATCCGTTGCACCAGCGTCGCGCTCGGGGGTAGTCCTCCGGCCCTGCGGCGCGCGATGCGAAGACGGGCGGCCCGGACACCCCCTCTCCCCCGGGCCGCCCGATCCGCGTTTGGGGCTTTCCAAGGGGCCCGGCGCTTTCTACATTTTCGGAATGTCAGAACAAGAAACATCCAAACCCGTTACCGCCGGTCTCGCTATCATCGGTAACGAAATTCTCTCCGGCCGTACCAAGGACGCGAACCTTCAATACCTGGGCGACGAGCTGAACAAGCTCGGCATCCGTATGATGGAAGTGCGCATCGTGTCCGACGTGCCCGACGCCATCGTCGAGGCGGTAAACACGCTCAGGCAGCGCTACGATTATGTCTTCACGACGGGTGGGATCGGCCCGACCCACGATGACATCACGTCGGAGTGCGTGGCCCGGGCGTTCGGTCTTGAGTTCGGCCCCAACCCCGACGCGGTCAAGCTTCTCGAAGATCACTACGCCGCGCGGGGCGACGAATTCACGCCGGCCCGACAGCGCATGGCTAACACCCCCGTCGACGCGATCCTGATCGACAATCCGGTCTCCGTCGCGCCGGGCTTCCAGGTCGAGAACGTGTTCGTCCTTCCGGGGGTGCCGCGCATCATGCAGGCGATGTTCGAGGGGATGAAGAACAGACTGACGGGTGGGCGGAAAATGGTCAGCCGCACCGTCTCGTCGCTGGTGCCGGAAGGCCGCGCCGGGGGCCCGCTGACCGAGCTTCAGTTACGTCATCCGGATACGGAAATAGGTTCCTATCCGCTGAATGACCGCCCGGGGGCGAATATCGTGATTCGCTCGGACGATCCTGAAAAAGCGGATGCGGCGGCCAAGGATGTGTTACAAATGCTGAAAGATCTGGGCGGCGAACCGGTCATGCAAGAACCGGACGATGCCTGAGATGGGGGTGCATCGGTATGAACGCGATTCCGTCGGAGCTAAGCCGTAGCCGGCGCGCATTCTTCGGGTTTCTGATCCGCCGCGGCCTGATGGGGACCGCGATCTCGCTCGGTGTCGCGGGATTATTCCTGTGGTCGGACATGGGCGGCATCTATTCGTTGATGGCGCGCGCCAATCAATCCTGGTTGTGGATCGCGTTCTTCACCTTCGATATCTGGGTCACGGTCACCGGGATCACCATCGCCGTCGGGATATGGAACCTCGGCAGCTGGGGTGATCCGTCGGAATAGCCGTCAGCGCTTCACGATGAATTCGGAAATGTCGACCCGGTCCTGCCATCCGGCGCGGACCAATTCGGGGGTGGTGTGCTCTTCCACAGGATAACCCATGCAGAGATAGCCGACCAGCTTCCAGTCTTCGGGGATGTCGAGGGTTTTGTCGACCTCAACCGGGTCGAGGATCGACACCCAGCCCAGCCCGACCCCATAAGCGCGCGCCGCCAACCATAGTGTCGTCACCGCGCCGACCACGGAATAGGCCAGCATTTCGGGCATCGTCTTGCGGCCCAGGCCGTGGCCCAGATTACTTTGTTCGTCGCAGTAAACAGCCAGATGTACCGGGGCCTCTTTCAAACCCGCGAGTTTAAGGCCGGCATATAAATCGGCCTGCTCACCCTCGTAATCCGAAAGCGCATCCGCGTTGGCGCGTTCGAAGTTGGCGACGATCCGGTCCCGGCGCGCCGGATCGTCCACCAGCACAAAGCGCCATGGCTGGGCGTTGCCGACACTGGGTGATAAGGCCGCCAGTTGCAGAAGTTCCTCGATCAACCCGTCGGGCAGGGGATCGGTCTTGAACCGGCGCACGTCTCTCCGCCACACCAGGAGCGTTTCCAGCGTGTCGCGGAACGTCCGGTCGAAGGCTGGGCCGCCGGTCATGGCGTCTCCATCCTTACCCGTTTCCTGATCGTGCGCGTCCATCGCCGGAGGGTGGCATGGGATATTGTGACGGGCAAGTGAATGGATCGCGGTTTTTGACGGCCCGACGGCGCTTCGTGGCTTGCCCAGGGTATAGGCCGCGGGGTAACGTCCGTGCCGACGCGGACGTGGTGGAATTGGTAGACACAAGAGACTTAAAATCTCTCGCGCTTACGCGTGTGCGGGTTCAAGTCCCGCCGTCCGCACCAATCACAAAACGCAGGCGCCTTGGTGATGGCTGGGTTGGCCAAGGCGCCGACCTCCAGCCCCTAAATCGTCATTCCCGCGCACGCGGGAATCCAGACCGTACCCATTGAAAATCCATAGCCCCGCTTTCGCGGGGATGGCAAGAATATACTCCCGCCGTCCTGAACTAGATTCAGGGCCCATACCGCCGTTTCCGTTTTCCCGGTGTTGATGTCATGGATGCTGAATCAAGTTCAGCATGACGGTGGGGAGGTGACTTGGCATTCGTTCTGCTCGGCATGGGCTCACGCCCTCACCTGTCCTCTCCCCCACATGCGTGAGGGAGAGGGACGCTGTCGAGGCATGACGCGAACTTATCCCTCTCCCCCTTTATGGGGGAGAGGTTAGGTGAGGGGGCTATCGTCTCTCCGATTGACCTGCATCATTGTGTGAAATTAAGGACGCGCATATTTAATCACGAGACGTTCACTTCAAAATCGAAGAGGGCAGAGATATGGGCGATCCCTACGAACTTTTGGGGGTTCAGAAAGACGCGTCGGCGGAAGACATCCGCAAGGCGTACAGGAAGCTGGCGAAGGAATGCCACCCCGACCTGCATCCGGGCGACACCAAGGCGGAGGCGCGCTTCAAGGACATCAGCAGCGCCCACGACCTGTTGTCGGACCCTGATAAACGCAAACGCTTCGATAGCGGTGAAATCGACGCCGAGGGCCACGAACGACCCGAACAGCAGTACTACCGCACCTACGCCGACGCCGGTGAGGGCGCGAAGTACGCGCGCTATGGCGGCGGCGATTTCGAGGACATGAGCGATATCTTCGCCGATCTGTTCGGCGGGCGCGCCGGGCGTGCTCAGGGACGTAGCGGGGAAGGGGTGAAGATCCGGGGTGGGGATATCAGCTACACCCTCGATGTCTCGTTCCTGGATGCGGCGAACGGGACCACGCGCCGCGCCACGATGGCGGACGGGAAGACCCTCGATATCTCGATACCGGCGGGGGTGAGGGACCGACAGACGTTGCGCCTGAAGGGCAAGGGGATGCCGGGGATCGGCGGCGGGCCGCCGGGGGATGCCTATATCGAAGTGCATATCCAGCCGCACGCGTTCTTCACCCGCAAAGACAGCAACATCCACATGACGCTCCCGGTCTCGTTGAGCGAGGCCGTGCTGGGCGGCAAGGTGAAGGTGCCGACGGTCGGGGGCACGGTTGAGATGACGGTCCCGAAGAATTCGAACACCGGCGACACCCTACGATTGAAGGGCAGGGGCGTGCTCGATCCGAAAAGCAAGCAGAAGGGCGATCAGTACATCAGATTAGAGGTCGCCCTCCCCGACGAACCCGATGCCGAGCTGCAGGCGTTCCTCGAAAGCTGGGAAAAAGGCCGGAATCAAAACCCGCGCAAAGGGATGGAGGCCGGATCATGATCGCGTATGCGGAAATCTTCGACGTGGTCGAGGGGCTGGACGAGGCGCAATTGAGCCGTTGGGTCTCGCGCGGATGGGTCCGTCCGGAAGGGCGGGGAGACACCGCCAGATTCTCCGACGCCGACATCGCCCGGGTAAGGTTGATCCGCGAATGCCGGGTCGAGTTGGAGATCGATAGCGAGGCCATGCCGGTGGTGTTGTCATTACTTGATCAACTTCACGGGCTCCGGCGCGAGCTTTCGGCGTTAGCGGGCGCGGTCGAGGGCCAGCCCGACGACATCCGCCGCGAGATCCTGGCGCATGCGATGCGGGGGATAGGGCAGAAGGGCTGACGGCCTTTCGTCAGTGCCCCGTCACCTGTCCTCTCCCCCACATGCGTGAGGGAGAGGGACCCTGCCGAAACACGACGTGAACTTATCCCTCTCCCCCTTAAAGGGGGAGAGGCTAGGTGAGGGGGATATAATTGGTGAGGGGGTTACCCCCTCGGCCACGTTCCCTTGAACGGATGTTCGAGGGCGCGGGCGACGAGTTCCAGGTGGTCCTGCCCATAGAACATATCGCCGTCGACGAAGTAGGTGGGGGAGCCGAACACCGACCGTTCGATCGCTTCTTTCGTATTGGCCTCGTAGACCGCCGTCACCTCGGGCGAGCCGATGGCGCCTAATAATGGCGCCGGGTCGAGCCCCACATCACGGGCAAGGGCGGCGAGGGTGTCTTTATCGGCCAGATCGGCGTCGTCGCGCCAGTGCGCTTCCAAAAACCGGTGCGCGAGGGCGTCGATGTTGGTGCCCTGCAACAAGCCGGCGATCAGCATGCCATTGGATGACGCGATCTCGTGGTCGTGAAAGGCCGGCCAGGGAAGGATGCCGACCCCCCGATATTCGGCCCAGCGTTCGATCTCGCGGCCCGAGAAATACAAACGCCGTTCC
This sequence comes from Rhodospirillales bacterium, assembly GCA_017644185.1. Taxonomy (GTDB): domain Bacteria; phylum Pseudomonadota; class Alphaproteobacteria; order Rhodospirillales; family Casp-alpha2; genus UBA4479. Next base: position 7,692 of record JAEPMA010000017.1, on the reverse strand, counting down.
GGGGTTCTTGAATTGTGGGGGCCGGGGCCGGTCGCAGCGACAACCGCGCGCAGGTCCATCGGCCGATGATCGATCCGCGCGCCCTTGTCTCTCGCGGTCTCCATCAGCAGTTTCGAGCCGATGTACGCGTACGCCGAGTGGGCGGAATAGAAGTATTCGATGGTTTTCATGCATCGATTTCAGCAAGCGGGATCGGGAAAGTAAATCGACTAGGTACATAATTTTGGACGTCACGCTGAACTCGATTCAGGATGACGGGGACGCGGCGGCTGGCTTGCATCTGAATTGGTGATGGTCAGTCGGGCTGGCCGCGCAAATTTCATGAACTTAACGCTTCGCCTGTGGACTCTCGGGTCGCTGGGCGCAATGATTGATGTTGCTCGAACGGGGGGATAGGCAGTGCGGCAGAATCTCGCGCAGAAGACCTACGACGTGTTTATTTACGAGGATGAGCGGTGGCTCGTCGACTCGCACCACGAGGTGCGCTCGGCGGCGGTCGAACGCGCCGAAATCCTGATCGGGGAAAAGCGCTTCGAAGGCGTGCGCGTGGTGGCCGAAAGCCTGCGCACGGGCGACGAGGAAATCCTTATAGAGGAAATGTTCGATCTCGGCGACAAGCCGGTCAAGATCGTCCCGATCGAGGAAGCGCCGGTCTGCGACACCCTCGCCGATTTTTATAAATTCCCGGCACGGCAGGCGGCGGGGCGGTTGCTGCGTGAACTTCTTGAGCAGAAGGGCGTCACGGCACTCGAACTGGCGTTCGATTACGGGATGCTGAGGTTACTCGAGCGCGACGACAAATTGTTCCCGGCCGCGATGAGCCGGATCGGCACGATCCACGCCAAGAAGACCGGCAAGAAGCCCGCGGACTGCAACGACAAGCTTTATGCCGTGTTCAACGAGATCAAAGAAAACGCGCGTGTCGCGGGCGAGGATCAGACACGTGTCGGCATGCTCGAAAACCTGGGCCTCAAGGGGCTTGCCGATCAGGCCCCGAAAGGTGATGGACGTAATGCGTTCGTTTTGGGGGCGCTGGCGCTGACGGTACAAAAACGGGGTGACTGGTCTGATAAATTGCTGCTGATCATGGAACTCGCCGAAAAGGCGCCGGACAAGCTTGTCGAGGAATTTCTGGACGGGATCGCGGCGGAAGTTCTCGAGAGTCCGACCGCGGTGACGGATCTTTTCGGTGGTTTCGCCGACCCGCTGACCGCGCTTCGCGACATGATCCGGCTGGCACAGGGACGTTGTAAGACCAAGAACAGCCGGTCCTGCATCGAGGCCTTCAACACCTTCATGGCGGAACGGGCGATGCCGAAGACGGAGGAGGTGTTGCTGGGCCGTGTCGCGCGCACCATCGCCGGTATTAGGCCGTTGACGCGCGAGGGGCCGAAGGCGGACCAGGATGCGCTCAGGGGGCTGATCCGCGAGGTGACGGATGCGGCAGGGATCGCGGGCGGACCGGACATGGCGGGCGCCATCGTCGGCCGGGCCAGGATCGCGTTCTCGGAACAAGACGACCTGACGACGGAAGAGGCGATCAGCCATGTGTTGGCGTTGCTGCCATACCGCGCGGTCAGATTGGGCTTTCTGCTCGATATGATCGGTTCGCCGATCGGCCAGAAAAACGAACAGGCGGTGCTGAACGTGATGGCGCGGTTGGTCCAGCAATTGACGTCCTTGTCGTCACTCGTGCCGGCCGACATGCCGCGCGATGAGGTGACGCACGTGATGGCGGCTTTGAAAGAGAAGCTGGCGTCGGACGCGCTCCCGGAAAAATGGCGGGCGCTGTTCACCGACACATTGGATAGATTGGTGTCCCGTGACGACGACACCAAGGACGAAACGCGGAAGGGTGAACCCGCGAAAGACGACCCGGCGGCGCAAGAAGGTAGCGTCGTTGAATTTACCATGGAGGATGCGACCGTGACGAAACAGAAGATCGAACGGCGCGAGGTCGAAGACGGGGAAATCCTGTTCGAAGAAGGCGACACGGCCGACCAGGCGTATCTGGTGGTGGACGGCAGGGTGCAGGTTTATCGCAAATCAGGGAACGAGGAAGTGGTGCTGGCGACGCTTGGGCGCGGCGATATCCTGGGGGAGATGTCTTTGATCGACAATCAGCCGCGCATGGCGTCGGCACGGGTCGTCGGCAAGGCGAAACTGACGGTCATCACGCAGGATGACCTTGCGGCGCGCCTGGGCAAGCTGGGCGACAACGACAAGGTTTTGAGGCGGCTGATCGATGTGTTCGTCGACCGGCTTCGCGGCCAGGGGCGCTTTCTCGACTGATTTTTTACCCGTGCGTCCGGTCGGTTTCAAAGCCGGGCAGATCATCATCGATCTTCGACCAGGTTACGCGGGACCGCGTCCAGCTCTGGTACGCCGGTTTGACGGCCGTCGGGTCGTCGAGCGCGCCCGCCTTCACATAGATCATGGCGGGGTTCAGCGATGACGACGTGTAAAGCGGCGCGCCGCAATCTGAGCAAAAATGCCGGGTGATCGGCTGGCCGCTGTCGGCGGTCTTGGTGAATTCTTTCGGGGCGCCGTTGGTGAGTGAGAACCCCTCCGACGGCAGGCCGATGGAGATGTTGAAGGCGCTCCCGGTCGTCTTGCGGCAGTCCGTGCAGTGGCAGTAAGCCGCCGCCCCGACGTCGCCCGTGTATTCGAAGGTCACACTACCACAGAGGCACGATCCGGTGATGCTCATTGGGCGTCCACTCCGCTCGGTTTCTCGCGCTTCGGCCCCAGCAGGATCGTTCCCGCGACGCCGATCATGATCAGGATCATACCCGCACCGCGCAGTGTGCCGAAACCTTCTCCGAAAACAAGATAAGCCGTCAGTACGCCGGCACAGGGCGCGAACAACGCGAACGGCGTCACCATCACGGCGGGGTAGGTGTTCAGCAACCTGCCCCAGATCGCGAACGCGACCGCGGTCGATGCGATCCCGAGATAAAGGAGCGACAGAATGCTGATCGTCGATGCGTTCTTGAATGTCTCAATAAAATCGAAGCTGTCGCCGAACATGTAAGACACCGCGAAGGCGGGGATCGGCGGCACGAGGCTGAGCCAGAACATCAACGCCAGCATGTCGACGTGGCCCAGGCGTTTGAGGATGTTATTCCCGATCGCCCAACTGACCGCGCCTGTGAGGGTGAGGCAGAGGCCCAGATACGTCAGCTCACCCCCGACACTCGCGAACACCATCCCAAGCCCGATGAACGCGATGGCGACGGCGGAGATCTGTTTTGGGGTCGGGATTTCGCGGAGCACGAACGCGGCGATGATGATCGTGAACAACGCTTGCGTGTGCGTGGCGACCGACGCCAGGCCCGGCAGCATCCCGGCCTTGTACGAGAAAAACAGGAACATGAACTGGCCGGTGAAGAGAAAAAGGCCGAGCGCGATCAACAGCCACCACGGAATATCCGGCTTTTTCACGAAGAAAACCGGGGCGGCGGCCATGACGAAGCGAAAACCGACCAATTGTGCGGGGGTGAAGCTCTGTAACGCGAATTCGGTCAGGACGAAGGCAACGCCCCAGATGACGGCGACGGAGACGGCGAGCAGCGCATCGGTCGCCTTCATGTCAGCGCCAGTGGAAGGCGGATTTCGGCATCAACGGACCGTCGCGGTCCGGAAGAGTGTCGGCGATACGAAGCCCCTCGTTCCATTTGACCATGCGTTCGGAGCGGGTGAACGAGCCCACCTTGAGCTGCGGCGCGCCCCAGCCGACCGCCATGTGCACGATGGTGCTGTCCTCGGTCTCACCCGAACGGGCCGAAACGATCCGCCCCATACCCGCCTTTTCGGCGGCGTCGAAGGCGGCCTTCGCCTCGGTCAGGGTGCCCGCCTGGTTGGGCTTGCACAAAAGCGAATTACAGAGCTTGTCCTTGGCGGCGGCGCGCACACGCTCGGCGTTGGTCACGAGAACGTCGTCACCGACGACCTGCAGTTTTTCGCCGACGGCCCAGGTGAACTTCATCAGACCGTCCGGATCGTCCTCACCCAACGGGTCCTCGATCGAGACGACGGGATAGCGTTCCATCCAGTCGACCAGCATCGCGCAGAGTTCTTCGCTCGACATCGTGCGGTCGTCCTTGGCGAGGGTGTATTTCCCGTTCTCGCCGAATTCCGACGCGGCGATATCGAGCGAGATCGACACTTCCTGACCCGGCGTAAAGCCCGCGCCCTCGATCGCGCGGACAAGGGTTTCCATCGCTTCTTCGTTGGTATCGAAGTCGGGCCAGTACCCGCCCTCGTCGGCGACGCCTGCAAGCTTGCCCGCGTCCGCCATGATCCTGCCCGCGCTCAGATAAACTTCCGCCGTGAAATCGAGCGCTTCCCTGAAGCTTTTCGCCCCCGTGGCGATGACCATGAAGTCCTGCACGTCGACGCGCCTTGAAGCGTGGGCGCCGCCACCGAAAATCTGGATCTCAGGCAGCGGTAAGAAGACCTCGCCCTCACCATCTCCACGCAGATATTGCCAGAGCGGCACACCCTCGTAGGCCGCCGCCGCATGCGCCAACGCCATACTCGCCGCGACCGTCGCGTTGCCGCCCAGGCGTTGTTTGTTGCTGGTGCCATCCAGCTCGATCATGAACTTGTCGAGCCGTTCCTGTTCGCGCACGTCCTGACCCTTCAAGACTTCCGCGATCTCGACGTCGACGGCCTTCACCGCGTTGGTGACGTCCCAGCCCCCGAAAGTCTTGCCGCCGTCACGAAGGTCGATGGCTTCGAACCGGCCCCGCGATGCGCCGGCGGGGGCGATGGCGATCCCCTTGGCGCCACCCTCCAGTTCGACCTCGACCTCCACCGTCGGGCGGCCGCGCGAGTCCCAGACCCGGCGCGCGTGGACGTTCTTGATCGAATATTTGGCCATGATTGTTTCCCCCGCCCGAAGTGGCGTTTTAGTTTTTATTCAGGTGCGCGTGCCACGCATCGTTCATGTCTATCGGATGATCGCAGGGATTTGTCAAAAACTCGCGCGCGACTTTGCGGACATGGTCCTTGTCTTGGTCTTCGGTGATGTATTCGGCGGGGGACTTTCCGTCGACGCGGGCTAGGAACAGACCAGGGAGAAGGTGCGCCGTGCGCCTGACGATCTCGCGGTCATCCATCGCCGACGTCGTCTCTTCGTAGGAACGGCAAAGCGCTTCGAAGCAGGATTTAAACCCATCGCGCGCGGAAGGCGTCCATAAGCATTTCAAAAGAAGATGGTTGAGGCAGAACGCGAGATCGAAGGCCGGGTCGCCGAACCAGGCGCATTCCGCATCCAGAAAGATCGGGCCTTTCGGGCCGATCAGGATGTTTTTGGGGCTGACATCACCATGCACCAGGGCGACCTTGTTCGCCGCCGTGATGTCGCTGAGTTCCCTGAGCCGGGATGAAACATCCGGACACGCTTCGGCGGTCGCCAACAGATAGGGTTCCAGGCGGATCGCGTGGAAAATGTCGTCGTTGTCGAAGCGGGCGGGGATCGCCGGGTCTTTCGACGTCATCGTATGAATCTGACCGAGGATACGCCCGACGGCGGCAGCGCTTTCCGGGTCCGCGATCCCGTCGCGAAGCTGTGCTTTCCACAACGGCGCCGTCTCGGCGGGTAGGTAGCTCATCGCGAACATACCCGTCCCCGGGTCGTGATAGAGAATGCCGGGGACCGCATCGGGATTGATCGCGCGGACCGTCTGCATCCATGCGACTTCGTAGGCATTTCTGGAAACAGGCGCTTGCCAGTCGGCGGCGACTTTCAATTTGGCGAGCGCGCGTTTGACGCAGATCGGCCCGGTGTCCAGGTCGATCCGCCAGATATCGGAACTGACGCCCCCCGTTAAAGGGGTGCAGTCGGGCGTGTCGCCGGGGCCGAGAAGTCCCCCCGCGATAAGCGCATCCAGAATGTCGTCGGGTCTTTGCATTATTCGAAGGACGCTGCGATCTCTTGCGCGGCTTGTTGGAGGCGGGGGACGTGCGCGACGGCTTGTTCAAAGCTCATCCGCACCACCGGGCCGTGGGTCGCGAGAGTCGCCAGCAGTTTGCCGGTTTTGTCGGTGACGGGGACGGCCGCCGCGACCATGCCCGGAATGAACTCTTCGTTGTCGGTGCCGATTTTCGATTTGGCGATGGTGTCGAGCGCGCTCATCAATTTATCCGCGTCGGTGATGGTGTTGGCCGCCTTCGGTTCCAAAGGCAGCTTGGCAATGAGCCGCTCACGCCGTGATCGGGGCAGGCTGGACAGATAGAGCTTGCCGCTCGCCGTGCAGTGAAGCGGCACGTGCGAGCCGATAGGAAGCTGGATCCGTAACGGCCATTCGCTTTCGACCCGGTCGAGGTACTGCATCGAGGTTTGAAGCGGGAGCGCGATGTTGCAGGTCTCGCCGATCTCGCGGGTGAGATTCTCAAGAATGGCGTGACGTTCGCCCCGCCCGCTCTGGCTCGATAAAAGTTTGAGGGCGAGACGGGAAAAGCGCTCACCCGCCTCGTAGCCGCGTCCGTTGACGTCGCGGCGCAGATAGCCTTCATCCAGTAACAGGTTACAAAGCCGGTGAACGGTCGCTTTGGGGAGACCCGACGCGACCTCGATATCCAGCGCCGTCGCCGGGCGGTCCATATCGCAGACCACTTCTAAAAGTTCCAGGACCCGGATCGACCGGGAACCGGCGTTCGAGTCATCCTTCACGGGTGTTTCTCCAAAATCACAATAAAACCGCTATAATTCTCATTTATGGAACATAGAGTTTCATTGTTGCAACTTTTTTGCAAGCTGGTTAGGGTCCAGCATGGGCGATGCGGACAGTTTATACGACTATATCATCGTCGGCGCGGGTTCGGCAGGGTGTGTTCTGGCGAACCGGTTGAGCGCCGACAGGGAAATGCGCGTCCTGCTCCTCGAAGCGGGCGGGCGCGATTCCAATCCCTGGATTCACGTCCCCGTTGGTTACTTCAAAACCCTTCATAACCCGAAAACCGACTGGTGTTACAAGACCGAACCCGAACCGGGGCTGGCGGGCCGCCGTCTCGACTGGCCACGCGGGAAGGTATTAGGGGGGTCCAGTTCGATCAATGGGCTTCTGTATATCCGGGGTCAGGCGGAGGACTACAATCACTGGCGGCAGTTGGGGAACCCGGGCTGGTCGCACGCGGATGTCCTGCCGTATTTCAAAAGGGCCGAGGATCAGGAACGCGGCGGCGACGATCATCACGGGTCGGGTGGGCCGCTCAAGGTCTCCGACATGCGCGCCAAGCGGGACGTCTGCGAGGCGTTGATCGCGGCGGCCGAAGCGAACGGAATCCCGAGAAGCACCGATTTCAACGGCGAGAAGCAGGAAGGCGCGGGATACTTCCAATTGACCGCCCACAACGGCAAACGCTGGTCGACGGCGGTCGGTTACCTGCGCCCGGTCGAGCACCGGGACAATCTTGATGTCGTCGTCAACGCACCCGCCATCGAAATTCTGTTCGATGACGACGATCCCAAGAAAGTTGCGGGTTTCGCTTATAAGCAGGGCGGCCAGCGCACCGAGGCGATGCTGAAGCCCGGTGGCGAGGTGATCCTGTCGGCGGGCGCCATCGGCTCGCCACAGATATTGCAGGTCTCGGGCATTGGGCCGGGCAAGCTGTTGTCGGAGCACGGCATCAAGGTGCGTGCCGACCGGCGTGACGTGGGGGAGAACCTCCAGGATCATCTGCAGA
>JAEPMA010000016.1 GCA_017644185.1 Rhodospirillales bacterium | reverse complement strand
AACGCGCAGACGGACAAGTACGAAAACCTGATCAAGTCGGGCGTCATCGACCCGGCCAAGGTTGTCCGTACCGCGCTTCAGGATGCGGCCTCCGTTGCCAGCCTGTTGATCACGACCGAAGCGATGGTCGCCGACAAGCCGGAGCCCAAGGAATCCGCCGGTGGCGGTGCACCCGACATGGGTGGCATGGGTGGCATGGGCGGCATGGGTGGCATGGGCTTCTAAGTCCGGCACTTATGCCTTCGCGCCGAACCGCGCGACCCGGCCAAACGGCCAAATGATTGAGGGGTGCTCTTCGGAGCACCCCTTTTTCGTTGAACTGGGGCGTGGGCCTTGTGTGCAAGAGGGCCGTGCCTTATACGGAAGCCCCGCAAAACACTGAAAATCAACGGGAATGAGATGAGCGACCTATCGACATATGCCGGGTATTTTTTCGGTGGGGCTGCCCAGGTTCTGATCCTTTTGGGCGCTTTCGCTACGCTCGCGGGGCTTTCCGCCATTGGCAGGGCTGTGTTTGGCGGCAAAGGGCTCGCAGAAGCCGATCTCATCACCGGATGGTCGGTCGTGGTGTTCGTTTATACGATCACCAATATATTCTTTCGCATTCCCTTTAATTACGTTTTCTGGTGTGTGGCTGCTGTCTCCGCAGCACTGATCTTGTGGAGCGTTTACAAGCATAAAAATGTCGGGCCGTCCGGCTTCTGGCGGGTGCTTGTGCTGGCCGCCCCCCTGTTGCTGATTGCTTCGGCGCGGATCGCGTCCGAATGGGACGAGTTTTCTCATTGGTTGCCGACGGCTAGGTTCCTCTTCGAGGAGCAGCAGTTCCCGTTTGGCGGACGGGAAGTCTCTGGCGGGGTCTTCCCGGGCTATCCATATGGGTGGCTGTTCCTGGTCTACATGGCCAACATGGTCGCCGGCCAGCTTGTCGAGGCGGCGGGATCAATCCTGAATGTACTGTTGTTGCTGGTGTTCGGCGTCAGTGCGGTTCGAATGTGGTGCGAAGCTGCGGACAGGCCGATGGAAAATACCGCCGGTTTGGCGTGGACGGGCGCCCTGTTCACCGTTCTCGCCGCGACGCTTCTCAATCCGACATTCGTGCAGAAAGTTGTCCTGACCACATACGCGGATCCGAGCACGGCGGTCAGCATGGGGATCGGAGCCGTGCTGGCTTATTTCACGCTTGATGCGCTTGCCGCTAAAGAAACCGAACGGGCGCGAATTCTCGCCTGGCAATTCGGGCTGACCCTTGCGGTCGTGATCAACATCAAGCAGGCGAACTTGGTCATCGTCGTGCTGTTGTTCGGCGCAATGGCACTCGTCGCGCTTAGGGATAAGTCAATTGAACTAAAGTCGTTCGTCCGGCTCGTCCCGGCAATGGTGCTGCCTGCCGCGGCGATTTACGGGATCTGGCGATATCACGTCGCGACCAACTTGCCCGGTGGGGTGGAAGCCAATTTCCTGCCCTACGAGAAATGGAACCTGGATCTCCTGTGGCCGATTTTCGAACGAATGCTGATCGTGGCAGGCAAGAAAATCGGGTATTTCGGCGTAATGGCGATCGCTGCCGTATTCGCCCTCCGCGCACTATGGCGGTGTGAAACCCGGTTTGACCGGATATCGATGCTGATCGGTATGACCTTCCTCGGTTACAACGCCTTTTTGTTCATGATCTTCGTCACGCACTTCACCGAATATGATGCGCTGCGGGCGGCGTCGTATTGGCGCTATAACCATCACCTGGGTCTGCTGGCGGTGGTATTCGGGGCCTTCTCGGCGGGGTTGATCTATCGCCGCTATTTGTCAGGCAAGAACCTGCAGCGCTATGCAGTGCCGGTGCTGATGGCGGTTGTTGTTGCGGCGCCGTTCGTTTTTGCCGAGAAGCTGCGTTTCGATTACGAGCACCCGAAGCCCTTCTTCCGGAGTGTTGGTGCCGAGCTGCTCGATCTTGTTCCGGAAGGTTCACGGCTTTACCTGTTCGACCCTTACGGCAGCGGCGAGGCCGTTGTGCTGACCAAGTACGAATTATGGGACCGCCGCAACGAATTGTTGGGTTACATGGCGACGTTCCATAATTTTTCCGACAAGTCGGTGCAACAGGTTATCGACAAACAGCACCCCGACTACCTGCTGGTGCATTCGGTGAAGCCATCGATCAACCACGTGCTGAACACCGAACTGGAGAAAAGCGGATATTCATACCTGCTGCATCAGGTTGGGGACGACCCGAAGCACTGGGAAATCGTCAAGAAATGGGCAAGGCCGGACAGCTATCGGATCGCTAACGACTAAACGGCGTTACGTTCCGGCACCCATCCTGAAACGCTTTAGGATGTTGGCAAGCGCCATTTCGGACCGCGTCTCGTGCTTGCCAGTGAATACATGCCAGACAATTTTGAACGGGCGCAACGGACGATAAAGCCAAGACGTCAGATAGAAAATCGAAACACCGATCCAGCGTAAGCGTTTCAATTTCTCGTCCGAAAAATTCTCGCTGTACGAAACGGTTCTCGATGTGTCGGCGTAGGACCGGAGGCTATCGTAATAGGCGTCGTCCAGTTTCAGGCGCCCGGTCGCGTAAATCTGTTCGAACAGTTCCGAACCCGGGTAGGGCGAAAATGCCCAGACCGCGACATCGTCTGCGCCGGCGATGGCCATCTTGGCGATGAAGGCATAAGTCTCGCGGACTTCCTTCATGGTTTCGCCCGGGAAACCAAGCATAATATTGGTCTTGAGGCTCATGCCCTGGCGATAGCTTGAATTGATCGATTCCAGTACGGATTCGGTTTTGATCTTCTTCTTGATGCGGTCCAGGACGCTCGGTGATCCGCTTTCCGGCGAATACGACAGGTTTCTACAGCCCGACTTATAGAGCCATGCCGCAACTTCGTCATCGATCGCCTCGGAACGGGTGCCGCTCGGCAATTGCCAGGTGAACTTCATGCCGCGCTCCTCGATCTTCTTACAGAATTCGACGATCCAGGATTTTTTGACGATGGCGGTCAAATCATAGAAGTCAAAATTCTGAGCGCCGTACTTTTCCTGATACATTGCCATTTCGTCGAGCAGCAGATCGGGATCGCGGGCGACCCAGCGTGTTGTCCACATCGCCGGGTTTGAGCAGAATGTGCATTGATAGGGGCAGCCGCGGCTCGCCAAGACCGGCATCGAGCGGCCACGATTGATGCCGAAGCCATATCCCCGATCCATGTAATTGCCGATCGGCATAATGTCCCATGCGGGCAGGGGGATGTCGTCGAGATCACGCTTGCGCGGACGGCGGTCGTTGATAATCGCGTTGCCTTCATTGTCGATATAGGCTGCGCCCAGGATCGTCGACGGGTCCAGTTCGCCAGCTTCGAATGCCTTGCAGATTTCAAGCGCGGTTTCCTCGCCCTCGCCGAGTATGGCGATATCGAGGGCGCTTTCACGCAAGCTCTGTTCGGGAACCGCCGTCACATGTTCCCCGCCGCCGATCAGCAAGGCATCCGGAAATCGCTCGCGGATCAGCTTGGTCAGGTCGCGGCAGGCCGGCCACTCGAACGAAAAACCGAACGCAACGCCGATGATCTCGGCATCGTCATCGATCTGGGCGACGGTCTCTTCCGGGGTCAGACCGTACATATAGCAGTCGTTGTCGACGCGGTGGCGGGTGTCGAGCTTTTCGCCGACACCATCGATCACCTGCACGTCGAAACCGCCATCGCGGACCGTCCCGGCGATATAAGCGAGGCCCAGCGGTGGCGTGAACATGGCCACCTGGTTTGAGGCCGGGACCACGATCGACGGTCGGATAAGGCAGACTTTCATAAACGCTTATAACCCCTGCGCTAGCGTATCTTCCCTAGTACCCGATTCCGATGGCTTTGGCCACACCGGGAATACCAGAAACCCCACGATCCGAGGGGTTTATGGCTCGCGCCTTGGTTCAGTCCGGATCGATGGCCTTGATCAGTCCAGAATGGTCGAGATCGCCGCCGCCCGCTTCGATCAACCGGTCATAAAGATCCCGGCTCAGGGCGGTGGCGGGTAGCTCTATTCCAAGCTCGGCCGCAAGCTCAAGCGCTTGATCCATGTCTTTCCGCTGGACCGTGGCCCGCGCACCCGGGGTGAAGGCCCCGTCGATCATCCGTTGACCGTGGACCTCGAGAATACGGCTGTCCGCAAAGCCGCCCCCCAATGCTTCGCGGACCCGGGCGGGATCGGCACCCGCGTGCTTGGCAAGAGTGAGCGCCTCGGCAACAGCCCCGATATTGAGCCCGACGATAACCTGATTGGCTGCCTTCGCCACCTGCCCCGTGCCGACACCGCCGACATGGGTGATCTTCTGGCCGAGCACCTCAAGAGCCGGGCGTGCGCGCTCGAACGCTTCATCGGAGCCGCCGGCCATGATCGTCAGGGTGCCCCCCTCGGCGCCGATGGTGCCGCCCGACACGGGGGCATCCACGTAGAGCCCTCCCTTCGCCTCGATAGCTTGCGCCATCCGGCGGGTCGTGGGCACCTTCGAAGTGCTCATATCGATGACCAGCGTATCCGGTGTGATGCCTGCGATGATCCCGTCGTCCGCATCCATCATGACCTTCTCGACGGCGGGTGTGTCGGTCAGCATGCATATGACGATATCGGCGCTGGAAGCGACGTTGGCGGGCGAACCGCCGGGGGTCATGCCTTCGTTCGCGAGTTCTTCGACGGATGCCTGCGAGCGGTTGTGCACGATCATTTCGGCTCCGGCGCGCGCCAGATTGCGGGCCATGGGCTTACCCATCAGTCCCAGGCCGATGAAGCCGATTTTTATTTCTTTCAGGGTGCTCATGGGTGTTTGTCTCCGATCCGGTGAATGTGTTCCTTGTGCGCTCGCGCCCGGGAGCTTAGATATCGGGGTGCCCCGCCACAAGTGTCCGGCGAGACCGTGGTGGAATATTGGCGGTCCTCAAGGAGTTTCATGGAACCGATCTTCAACGTCGTTCTGCCGGTGTTCGCGATTATTCTGACGGGCTACGCTTGCGGGCGTTTCGGTGTGCTCGGTGCGGCAAGCTCGGAAGCGATCAACAAGTTCGTTTATTTCGTGGCGTTACCTGTCCTTTTGTTCTTCTCGATGGCGCGCGTCGATCCCCAACAGATATTCAACTGGCCGTTTCTGGGGGCGTTCGCCGCGGGCAGCATCATCACCACGGTCGCCGCCATTTTCTTCGCCCGCTGGGTGTTTCGGACCAAGCTTTCCGAGCAGTCGATGTTCGGCATGGTGGCGATCTTCGGCAACACCGGCTACATGGGCATTCCCCTTTGTATCGTCGCGTTCGGAGAAGCCGGCGCACTTCCCGCCATCGTCGCGACGGTTTTCCAGACCATCGTCATGATCCCGTTCTACGCGGTATTGATCGAAGCCGACCTCAGGGGAGAGAAGGGATTGAATGCGGCCTGGGGGGTGACCAAATCGCTGGCCCGAAATCCCCTGATGGTATCGTCCGTGGCGGGGATTTCATGGTCGTTCACAGGTCTTCCATTGCCTGTTTCGGTGGAGACCTTCTGTTCCATTCTTTCCGCCGCCGCAGGGCCTTCGGCGCTCTTCGCGATCGGCTTGTTCATGGTCGGCAAGCCGTTGTTCTACGGTTTTCGGGAAATCAGTGCGCTTTCGATATTCAAGCTGTTGATCCACCCGGCGATCACTTATGTGTTCTTTATATACGTGTTCGATGTCGAGCCGCTTTGGAAGGCTGTCGGTATCCTGATGGCGGCGCTGCCGGCGGGGGCCCTTTGTTTTGTCGTGGCCCAGAACTATAATGTGTATGTGCAGCGAACCTCAGCGGCGATCCTGTTTTCGACCTTGGTGGCGGTGGTCACCCTCTCACTATTGTTCCAGTCTCCGACTATGCAGGTGCCGTCCCTATGATACGCAAATCCGGTAATCTTCTGATGCTGTTCGGCATCGCTGCTTTTGTCGTGGCAACGGCGTGGTGGATCGTCTTCTTTCACGAAGTTTTGGGTGACCGCTTCCAGATAGCCAGAGAATGCTTCTACTGGACGACGGATATATGCTCGCTGAAGTCCCCTGCGGGGTTGCTCGTCGATGTGCCGGAATACCAGCCCCAACTTTTATGGGTTGCGGCAGGCTTGTTCGGGCTGGGACTGGTCGCCCGCATCTGGGGCGCGACTCACCATTAAGCCCGGATACGGGGGCGATGCGTCCTTAATCCTTTTCGGCGAGGAATGCCCTCGTAATGTCGATGGCGTCTTTCATGCCGACCCGCTCGACCGTCACATTTGACGGAAACGCCGTCTCCAAGCGGGATGGTAATTGCCGATCCAGCATCACGAAAACACCCCTGTCGCTGGCGCGCCGCAACAGCCGGCCGACGGCCTGACTGAGTTTCAGGCGGGTCAGCATCTCGTCATAGACCTTCCCCCCGAACGCCTTGCGCCGGGCCTTGTGCAGCAGGTCCGGGCGCGGCCACGGTACCCGATCGAAGATCAGCAATCTGAGTGAGCGGCCCGGTACGTCGACCCCATCACGGACGGCGTCGGTCCCTAACAGACAGGCGTGTTCTTCGGCCCTGAAGATGTCGACCAGTGTGCCGGTATCCAGCGGATCCACGTGCTGCGCCAGTAAGGGGATGCCCGCATCCTCCAGATTCTCACGAATGCGGCTTTCGACGGCGCGTAATCTTGAAATTGCGGTGAACAGCCCGAGCCCGCCACCACCCGACGCTTTGAACAACTCCCGATATGCCGCTGCCGTCTGGTCCATGTCGTTCTTGCGGACATCGCCGACCACGAGGATTTTCAGATGCTTTTCATGATCGAAGGGCGATTCCTCGCGCGCCAGCAGCGGACGGACGGGAAGGTGGCGCGTGCCCGTCCTGACTTCGGCGGCCTGCCAATCGGCGTCGGGGTCTCCCGTTCTGTCGGTTAGGGTCGCGGACGTGATGACGATGCCGTGCGCTGGTTTGTAGACGGTTTCCGCCAGCGGTTGGGTCGGATCGACCCAGTGACGGTGAAAGCCGATATCGAAGTCTCGTCCACCCAAACGTTGAATGCCGAACCAGTCGACGAATTCCTCGGGCGTTTCGTCGGCAACGGCGTCGAGCATCGCGCGCCATGCTGCGAGCTGACTGACGGCGCGGCGCTCCAGCGATGCGGTGACGCTCTCAATCTTGGTGCGGGTCTGGGTCTCCAACGTGTCGGTGTCATCGGCGAGTATCTTGTGGAGCGCCACCATCAGTTCCGTCAAAGGGCGTTGTATCTCTTTTAGGTCGTCTTTTAACGAAAGGGCCGCTTCGGTCAGCCCGTCGATGGCAGGATGCGGACCGGCTTCGAGATCATACGGGCCGTCGGCATCGCCGGCGCGGGCGTAAACTTGTTGCCGGACGTAGGAGAGGAATTTCTCCGTCGGCCCGTCTGGGCGTCCGTCGCCGATCCGTTGATGCCAACCCGGTCCCGCAAGAGCCTTCGCCGCCCTAAGCGCGTCTTCAAGGGCGTCCTCAGCGGCTTCGTTACCGGCAATCAGCTCCTCGACCCTCGCTTTCAGGCCACGGGACCGCGACCGGCTGCCACCCTCCGCCCCGATCAGCCATCGGCGCAACTCGGCGGTTTCCATCCCCGACAGGTTTGCCGAAAAAGCGCCGTCCGCGGCGTTGAACAGGTGGTGCGCCTCGTCGAAGACATACCTTAACGGGCGCGTTTCCGGATCCCCACCCATGGCCGCGTTGATCATCACCAGGGCGTGGTTGGCGACGACCAGATCGGCGTGCCGCGCGCGGCGCTGGGTATGTTCGATGAAGCATTTCCCATAATGAGGGCAAGCGGAATAGATGCACTCGCCCCGGGTGTCGGTGAGATCGGTGGTGACCTCGCGCCCATATAAATGCGTCAGCCATGACGGGAAATCGCCGCCTACCATGTCACCGTCCCGGGTGGCCCTGATCCAGCGCGCGATTAATCCGAGTGCGATGGCGTCCGGACCGTTGGCAAGCTGCGCACGGCCGAGGGCCTCTTCGTAATTCAACAGGCACATATAATTTTCCCGGCCCTTGCGAACGACAATGCGTTCCCGCTTCAACTGACGGTCCGGGTACAAACGGTCCAGTTCCGTATCCAGCTGCCTTTGAAGGTTGCGGGTGTAGGTGGCGATCCAGACCGGCGCATCGTTGTGCTCGGCCCAGAGGCTGGCCGGCGCCACATAGCCGAGTGTCTTGCCGACGCCGGTCCCGGCCTCGGCGATGACGATGTTGGGCTCGTCTTCGGTGTTTCTGGGTTTGAAGGCGGCGGTGACGGTCTCCGCATAGCGCTGTTGCTGGGGCCGTCGTTCCGACGTACGCCCCAAAAGCATCCCGAGCCGGGTCCGGGTTTCCGCCTCCGAGACGCTTAAACTGCCCGCCGGGGTCTCGCGCGGCCGGTCTTCCCAGTCCGGCAATCTGCGCCAGACCTGCATGGCGCCTTTAAGTGCCGAGGAGTGCGGCGCCTCACCACCCCCGAATCGGGTGAGGACCGCCGCGCCCCACGGCCACCCTGCGCGCGCCATCGTCCAGGCGATATCCTTCGCTTCCGGTGGCGCGCCGCGAAGCTCATTCAGAAGGATGTCGGCCGCCTGAAACAGCATCGCGGCCGTTTGTTCCGCGCCCTCGGGGTGCGGTAGGTTCAGAGACTGCGCGACCCCACCAGGGGTGGGGAGGCAGAAGACAGCAGGTCTCGTGAACGCGAAAAGCTCAAGGATATCATAGCCTTGGAATGCGCCGGCGCGGATCGTCGCGGCCGTGAGTCGGCTATGACAGACGATGGGGCGCACCCCATCCCTGATCCGCGCGTGGGATTCGCGATGGCTGAGTGTCTCGATCTCGCCATCCCGGCTCAGCCAAACGGCATCGCGAATCCCGGCGACCAGTGCGGGGGCGGCTTCGAAACCTGTCGTGGTTGTCAGGGTGTCGTCATCCATTGGGCGGAGTATAAAACCTGGGCTTGGGTGTGTCCCTCTCCCATTATGATTCTCTCGACCCCGAGGCCGTTAATTTCTGGTGGTCGTGTGGCCAAGCGTATTCATTTGGCGTTAGGGCAGGGTTGCGGGCATAATTCGCGCGATTGCCGAGGAGGACATGCCATGGCGGACAAAAAGCCAGAAATCGTCAATAACCCGACAGCACCTGAAGTCTACGCGGACCGAATCGCCAGTGTGTCCCTGCGAGGCAGCGTGGCGCGAATTTCTTTCGCCAGCGACCGATCCGGGGGGGATCCGAAAAACCCGCAATCCGTGGTTTCGGGGCATGTCGCGATGCCCGTGCGTGGTTTCATCCAGCTTTATGCGCAGATGCAGAGCGTTGTCCGGCAGATGGAAGCCAGTGGCATGCTGAAAGCCCCGGCGGCGGCATCCTTGGCGGTGACGGACAAGACACCAGCGCCTGCTTCAAAAAAAGCCGCGGCACCCAAGAAAAAGGCGGCTCAGAAGAAGAAATCGGCAAGCCCTAAAAATAAGAAATAATCGTCCCCGATACGTACTTTACGATCTTGAATCTCGTCCCGCTTAGGCGTATCGATACTATTGTCGGTATACCCGATACGGAGAAAAAAGACTGTGCTCAGAAGAAACAAAAACGGTATCGAAGTCGGCGACAGGTTTGTGAAAACCGACGATCCGAAAACCGTCTGGGTCGTGGCGGGCCGTGGCAGCTCTGTCGCACCGATGCCGCATTTCCAGGTGGTCCAGGAAGGCTATTACAGCCGTATGCGCACGCTTGCCGAAAGCGTGCTTCTCGATCCCGACTATTATCGCCGGGTTTCTGAAAACTGAGCCCCGTCATCGCCTTTGGCGGCCGATCGCTGCTATGATGACGTGATGGCAGATTTTCCCGAAAAACCCGCAGACTCCGAAATCCCTGAGTTTCCCGAGACGGAGCAGCGCGGCCCCGGTGACAGGCGTGGCGACGATCGCCGTGGCGACGGTGATCGCCGGGATAAACAAATGTCGGCGGCGGATGTGCTTGGTTGGGATGGGACGGAACGGCGACAGCAGGATCGGCGCACCGCACAGGAGCGCCGTCATGAAGAACGCCGGGTTCAGGATGAGCAGTGGGAGGAAGACGCCATCGACAGCTTCTGGCCGATGGATGAACAGGCACGTGCCGATCACGAACGCCGTCAGGACGAGCGCCGCGAACGGGATCGGCGTGCCAGCGAGCGGCGCCGGGAACAGGCGGATGCGGAAGACGTGCCCGGATGGGATGGTGAGGATCGTCGTCAGGGCGACCGCCGCGAACTGGAGCGCCGCGAGCTAGAGCGCAGAATCCGCGCTGCCAAGATCGCCGACAGTGGCCAGACGCCAGGCGTCTAAGTCCTGTTTGCCCTCACTGTCGCCCTGAACTTGATGCAGGGCCCATGAAATCCATCTCGGCATTGGAAAGTTTAATCAGACGCTATGGATCCCAAATCAAGTTTGGGATGACGAACTCTCCTGAGCGAGCCGTTTAAACCTTTGGCGTATAGCCCAGGTTGGGGGCCAGCCAGCGTTCGGTCTCCTCGATGCTCATGCCCTTGCGGGCGGCGTAGTTGTCGACCTGATCCTTGCCGATCCGACCGATCCCGAAATAAGCGCTATCGGGGTGCGAGAAATAATACCCGGATACGGCTGCCGCCGGCATCATGGCATAGCTCTCGGTGAGTTGCATGCCCGCGTTCTCTTCGGCGTTCAAAAGTTCGAACAGGGTTTGTTTTTCCGTGTGGTCCGGGCAGGCCGGATAACCGGGGGCGGGACGGATGCCGTTATAAGCTTCTTTGATCAATGCATCGTTATCGAGCGCTTCATCGGCAGCGTAGCCCCAGAATTCTTTCCGTACGCGTTCGTGCATGCGCTCGGCAAATGCCTCGGCGAAGCGGTCGGCGAGCGCCTTGACCATGATCGACGAGTAATCATCGCCCGCGTTCTCGAATAAATCCGCCCGCGTGTCGGCGCCGATCCCGGCGGTGACGGCGAAAGCGCCGACCCAGTCCTCGACGCCGCTTTCCTTCGGCGCGATGAAATCGGCCAGGCACATATTGGCGCGCTTGCCGGATTTGGGCATTTGCTGGCGCAGGCAGTGGATGGTGGCGATGGGTGCGTTCTCGCCATCAGTGCCGTAAACCTCGATATCTTCGCCGACAGCGTTCGCCGGCCAGAAACCGATGACGGCGCGCGCCGTCAGCCATTTCTCGTCGATGATTTTCTTCAGCATCTCGTCCGCATCGGCTTTCAACGCGCGTGCGGCCTCGCCGATGACGTCGTCTTCGAGAATGCGCGGATAAGTTCCCGCTAAATCCCAGGTGCGGAAGAACGGCGTCCAGTCGATGCGCTCAGTCAGTTCCGACAAGTCATACTCTTCGAACACCTTGGTGCCGGTAAACGTCGGCGCGGGCGGCGATGTGTTCGCCCAGTCGATCTGGAAATGGTTCACTTGCGCGTCTTCAAACTCGATGATGTTGCGTGCGCTGTCTTGACCACCGTGTTTGGCGCGGATCACTTCATATTCCTGGGCCACTTCTTCGACCAGCGCATCCTTACGCGTCTCGCTCAACAAGCGGCTCGCGATACCGACGGCACGCGATGCATCCAGAACGTGGATGGTCGGGTGTTCGTAGTTGGGCGTGATCTTGACCGCCGTATGCGCTTTGGATGTCGTCGCGCCACCGATCAAAAGCGGAATGTTCATGCCGGCGCGCTGCATCTCGCGGGCGACCGTGCACATCTCTTCGAGACTGGGGGTGATCAGGCCGGAAAGTCCGATGATGTCGGCTTTTTGTTCGATAGCCGTTTCGATAATTTTGACGTAAGGCACCATCACGCCAAGATCGATGACCTCGTAGCCGTTGCACTGAAGGACAACCCCGACGATGTTCTTGCCGATGTCGTGTACATCGCCCTTCACCGTTGCCATCACGATTTTACCCTTCGTGTCGCCTTCTTTCTTATTGGCTTCGAGGTAGGGCTCCAGATGGGCCACCGCCTGTTTCATGACGCGCGCCGACTTCACGACCTGCGGGAGGAACATGCGGCCCGACCCGAATAGATCGCCAACGACGTTCATGCCATCCATGAGGGGACCCTCGATGACGTCGAGCGGTTTCTCTGATGCCAGGCGTGCTTCTTCGGTATCCTCGACAATGTAATCCGTGATGCCGTGCACCAGCGCATGCTCAAGGCGTTTCTCGACCTTCTCCTCCCGCCACGAAAGGTCTTCCGCACGGGCCTTGGCGCCGGACTTCGCTTGATCGGCGATCTCCAGCAAGCGTTCGGCGGCATCTTCGCGGCGATTGAGGACCACATCCTCGACTCGGTGGCGCAGTTCTTCGGGGATGTCTTCGTAAAGCGCCAGCTGCCCGGCGTTGACGATCGCCATGTCGAGCCCGGCCTTGGTCGCATGATAAAGGAACACCGCATGCATCGCTTCGCGGACGCCGTTGTTGCCGCGGAACGAAAACGACATGTTCGACAAGCCGCCCGAGGTTTTCACATGCGGTAACTCCGATTTGATGGTTTTAACCGCGTGAATGTAATCCTTCGAGAAGTTGTCGTGTTCCTTGATCCCGGTTGCGATCGGGAAGATGTTCGGGTCGAAGACGATGTCTTCGGGCGCGAAATCGACCTTCTCGGTCAGCACTTTGTAGCTGCGCTTGCAGATTTCGACCATCCGCGCGTAGCTGTCGGCCTGTCCCGTTTCATCGAATGCCATAACGACGACGGCGGCACCGAAACGCTTGGCTTCCTGGGCGTGCTCGATCATTTCCTCTTCGCCTTCTTTCAGGCTGATCGAATTGACGATAGATCGGCCTTGCAGGCACTTAAGGCCTGACGTCACGATCTCCCATTTGGAACTGTCGACCATTACCGGGACCCGGGCGATATCGGGTTCGGACGAGATCAAATTGACGAACGTGCGCATGGCCTCAACACCGTCGAGCATGGCGTCGTCCATGTTGATGTCGATCACCTGCGCGCCGTTCATAACCTGTTGCCGGGCGATCTCGACCGCTTCGTCGAATTTACCGTCGCGGATGAGACCGGCGAACTTGGCGGAGCCGGCGACGTTGGTGCGTTCGCCGACGTTGACGAACCCCGTGACGTCGTCCAGGCGTAGCTGCTCAAGGCCGGATAGGCACATCGTGTGGTCATTTTCCGGGACCGCGCGCGGTGCGTGCTGCTCGACCGCTTCCTTGATCGCTTCGATGTGTGCAGGCGTGGTGCCGCAGCACCCGCCGACCAGGTTGACGAGGCCGGAGCGTGCGAACTCGCCCAAATGCTCGGCCATGTGTTCGGGGGTATCATCATATCCGCCGAACGCGTTGGGGAGACCGGCGTTCGGATAAACGCTGACGAAGGTGTCGGCGATGTCGGCGACGGCCTTGATGTGCGGGCGCATTTCCTCGACGCCGAGGGCGCAATTGAAACCCACAGTGAGTGGGTTTGCATGACGAACCGACTGCCAGAACGCTTCCGGCGTCTGACCCGAAAGGGTGCGGCCCGACGCATCCGTGATGGTGCCCGACACCATGACCGGCCAGCGGCGGCCGGCCTCCTCGAAGAACTTGAGGATCGCGTAGATTGCAGCCTTGGCGTTCAGGGTGTCGAAAACAGTTTCGACCAGGATAATGTCGACACCGCCAGCGATCAGGCCGTCGATGGCCTCCGAATAAGTCTCAACCAACTCGTCGAAGGTGACGTTGCGGTGGCCCGGATCGTTGACGTCGGGGGAGATCGACGCCGTCCTGTTGGTGGGGCCGAGCGCCCCGGCGACGAAGCGGGGCCGGTCCGGCGTTTCCTGGGTCACTTGATCCGCGGCTTCGCGGGCGAGGCGGGCGGCATGGTAGTTGAGTTCATATGATAGCGCCTCCATCGCGTAGTCCGCTTGCGAGATGCGGTTGGCGTTGAAGGTGTTGGTGGCGACGATGTCGGCGCCCGCGTTCAGAAATCCCAGGTGGATGTCGCGGATGACGTCGGGTTTGGTCAGCGTCAACAGATCGTTGTTGCCCTTTAGGTCGCTCGGCCAGTCAGTGAAACGCTCGCCCCGGAAGTCATCTTCATCCAGTTCCTGCTCCTGGATCATCGTTCCCATGGCGCCGTCGAGCACGAGGATGCGTTTTTCGAGATGCTTCTTGAGTTCACCCGACCGGTCGGGGGCGGGGTTCGCAGGCATGTCCGATTTGGACGCCGGTTCAATATCCGGGCGTTCGGTCGGCGCGTTGGGTCGTTCGGCGTGGTCGTGATTGTGTAAGCAGGTCATTATTTGTCTCTTGATAATTCAGTGCGCCTGAAGGTCAGGCGGCCTCGTGCATGCGCACGCCCATGATGTGGCAGATCGCGTAGCAGAGATCGGCCTTGTTCATGGTATAGAAATGAAATTCGTCGATACCGTTGGCATGCAGGACGCGGCACTGCTCGGCGCAGACGCTGGCGGCGACGAGTTTGCGGGTCTCCGGATCGTCGTCGAGGCCGTCGAATAAGCCGTGCATCCACTCGGGGACGTCAGCGCCGCACATCTTTGCAAACTTCGCGGTCTGCGTGAAATTGGTCACCGGGATGATGCCGGGTACGATGGGAATGCTGATCCCCGCCGCGCGTGCGCGTTCGAGAAAACGAAGGAACACCTCCGGGTCGAAGAAGAACTGTGTGATGGCGCGGGTCGCGCCGGCGTCGATCTTGCGCTTCAGATTGTCGAGATCGGCCTCAGGGCTCAATGCCTCCGGATGGGTTTCGGGGTAGGCAGCGACGGAAATCTCGAAGTCGCCTATTCTCTTGAGACCTGCCACCAGATCGGCGGCGTAGGCGTAACCGCCGGGATGCGGTTCGTATCTGTTGGCGCCGTCGGGCGCGTCGCCGCGGAGCGCCACGATATGGCGGATTCCGGCGTCCCAATAATCCTGAGCGACCTGATCGACTTCTTCGCGGGTCGCGCCGACGCAGGTCAGGTGGGCGGCAGGTGCCATCGAGGTCTCGTTGGCGATCCGGGTGACCGTGGAATGCGTACGTTCCCGCGTCGTGCCGCCGGCGCCGTACGTCACCGAGACATATGACGGATCGAGGGGCTCCAATCGTTTGATCGCCTGCCACAGCGTTTCCGCGGCGGCGTCGGTCTTTGGGGGAAAGAACTCGAAAGATACCGTGACGTCGTCGGGCAGGGGGGCGGCGATCATCATTGCCGGTGACGGCGGACGGCCGCCGCGCGATACGTTCATGATGCGCGGTTCCGCGCCTTTGCCTGGGCGGTGAATCATTCGCCGACGCTCCGTCTTACGTTGATGCCGGGTTTGTGCGCCGACCAGACGACGACGGTCAACGGATCGCCCGAAAGATGTTCGATCTGATCGAGATGGAGACCGGCCTCGGTAAACGTCGCGTCGAACTCGAAATCAGCGAAGCCCAGGCGGCGGTGTTGATATGTTTTGCGAAGATCCTCGACCTCGTGCGGTGCGAAGTCGGCGATCAGCAACCGCCCACCGGGCGCCAGCACGCGCGTTGCCTCGGCGATGGCACCGGTGACGTCGTCGACGTAATGCAGGACCTGATGGATCAGGACGGTGTCGAACTCACCGTTCTCATAGGGGAGCGAATAAAGGTCTCCCTGGCGTACGCGACAGTGGTTCAGACCCTCTTGTTCAAGTGTGGCGCGTGCGACCGCCAACATATCGCGGGACTGGTCGACGCCTTCGCCCCGTTCGATGCGGTCGGCGAACAGCGTCAGCATGTCGCCGGTCCCCGTCCCGATGTCGAGGAATGCGCCCGCGGGTTTGTCACCGACGAGACGTTCCAGGCAGGCGTTCACCTCTTTCTGGTCGACATGCATGCTCCGGATCTTGCCCCATTCGCGCGCGTTCGCGCTGAAGAACGCGTCGGCGGCTTCGGCGCGCTCGCGTTTAACGGCGGCGAGCCGTTCACGGTCACGCTGAAACGTGATGTCGTCGGCGGGAATGCTGTCGATCAGTGCGGTCAGAATGCCGGCCACGGGGCCGGTATCGTCGATCCGGTAAAACACCCAACTGCCTTCGGGAATCCGGGCCAGCGCGCCGGCTTCGGTGAGTAGTTTCAGATGCCTCGACACCCGGGGCTGGCTTTGACCAAGGATGCGCACGAACTCACTGACGGCGAGATCACCGCCGGTGCGGCAGAGCGCGACAATCCGCAAGCGGGTCGGCTCGGCAAGTGCTTTCAGGAGTTGTACGGTCTGGTTCATGGCGCCCCTTCAAATCGATAATGAATAAAACATATAAACATATCTTTATGTCAACTGAAAAATTGCCGTGACCGGGCAGGCGGACGTCGTTGAAAGCCGCCCTCGAAAGCCCGCCCCGAAAGCCGGCCCGGTTGAATGTCATCTGTCCGTACACGTCCACCGTACACGGGAATGTCCGTTCGGCTCGTGGCGCTCACTATTCGTTAACCCTCGGAGCGCTAGGCTCAGTCCGGGTTTCCGGTCAGACGCCGGATGTGGATCTGCGGCCATGAGGCCGGGCGGACAAGTGATGAGGTGGGACGTGGAACGCGTTTATCAGCGAAAACGGGTGGACGATCTGGCATGCCGGGCCTTGGTACAGGCGCGGCGCAAACGTTGGCTGGGGCGCGTCGAGACGCAACCCATCGAGAAGAAACCGTGTGAAATGCCGGCAAGAAAGCCCCGGCGCGGCAGCCATTGATGCGCAAGCCGACCTGCATATTCCTGCTGTTTTTATGCATGATTTCCGTTGCCGGCTGCGCGACGCCGCCGAAATTAACGGATAAAGAGGCATATAACGAGTATTTGGCCGAAAATGATCCGCTCGAGCCGTTGAACCGTTCGGTGTTCGCGTTCAACAGCGTTCTCGACAAAACCATCCTCCAGCCGGCGGCAAGAACCTACCGCGATCAGGTCCCTTTGTGGTTTCGCAAGCGCATTGGTTCGGCGATCGACAACCTAAGGGCGCCGGTGATTTTCGTGAACGACGTCTTTCAGGGTGAGATTGATCGCGCACTGACGACGCTGGTGCGCTTCACCGTCAATTCGACGTTCGGGCTCGGCGGGATGAACGACCTCGCCGCCGAACTCGGCCTCGAGAAGCACGACGAGGACTTCGGCCAGACGCTCGCGATTTGGGGCTCGGAATCCGGTCCCTACCTGGTTCTGCCGATCCTCGGCTCATCAAATCCTCGTGATGCGGTCGGGCGCGTGGTCGATTTTCTGGTCGACCCGTTCAACGCCTGGGCTGCCAATACCGGGCGTGACGAGCTGACGTATGCCCGTACCGGGGTCGCCGCTTTACACGCCCGCGCCGGCATCCTGGACCTCACCGATGATCTGGAAAAGAATTCCGTCGACTTGTATGCTGCGTTGCGAAGCATTTATCGGCAGAGCCGGGCCAATGCGATTAGCAATGGCAACGTGCCGGGACCTGATGTATCTTCTGCGCCGGTCGATTTCCCCGATTTCACCGACAGCAAGGAAATTTCAGGCAAGCCGTAAGCTACAGGCCATGAACTGGAAGTTAAAAATCATATGAAACGACTGTTCTGCACCCTCATCGCCGTTGTCTTCTTCGCCTATGCGCCGGGTGCGCACGCCGGCGAACTGGAAGACGGCGCGAGCGCCTTTATTCGGGCGCTCGAGAAAGAGGCGATCGCGTCGCTGACGGATTCGGAAAAGCCGCGCCCTGAACGGGTCGAGGCGTTCCGCAAGCTGTTCGAGGAGAAGTTCGCGGTCGAGGCCATCGGCCGCTGGGTGCTGGGCCGCAACTGGCGCCGCGCCAGCGAGGACGAGCAGAGAGAATTCCTGGAACTGTTCGAGGATTTGATGGTCGTCATGTACGTCGACCGCTTCGAGAATTACGCCGGCGAAAAGCTAAACATCGTCAAGACGAGCCCTGTCGATGAGAACCGGGCCACGGTCCACACCGAAATCCAGCGGCCCGAGGGCGTCGACGGCAAGCCGATCAGCGTCCTGTGGCGGGTCGGCCGCCAGGGCGACATATATAAGGTGTTGGACGTCGTCGTCGAAGGCGCGTCGATGAGCATCACGTTACAGAAAGAGTTCGCGTCGATCGTCAAGAACACCGGCTCCGTCGCCGGCCTGATCACCGAACTGCGCAAGAAGACGTCCGAACTCAATCCGTCGTAAGGCACGGTGGCAGCGGTTTTCAGCAACCATTAAAAAACCCCCGGAATCGCCTTACGTGCACGACTTAAATTATTCAATTGAGAATCGCTGAGGATTCGCTATCCTCAAGCGACGTGCACAGTCGTGAGTTTTTCTGACCACCCGTTTCCACGGCGAGCCCAGTTACTTCCCGACAACGTGAACGTTATGCAGGAGTCTTGCGCGGTTGCAGCTCCGGTGAATTGATGTCGTGAAAGGGAAATGCGATGCCCAACGGAACCGTCAAATGGTTCAACCCGACGAAGGGGTACGGTTTCATCGAGCCTGAAGACGGCTCGAAGGATGCCTTTGTGCATATCAGTGCCGTACAACAATCGGGCTTGGCAGGACTGACCGAAGGCCAGAAAGTCAGCTACGAACTGGTTGAAGGCCGTGGCGGCAAGATGGCTGCCGAAAATCTCGAGATAATCGAGTAGTTCGGTCCACAAGACTTTAAAAAAGCCTCGGGGCGTGGCGCGATGCGCGCCCCAAGGTGGCGCGTGACGCCAATTTTGACGAACGGCTGGTTCAATACCTTGCCGTTCTTTTTCTTTTTTAAGGGGTCCAATCAAAACCGGATAAACGGACCATCCAGCAGGGGGGGGCTTGAGATGTTCGAGAGTTTAACGGGGCGCGTCGTTGCGCTGACATTGATGTGCGCCGCAATCGCCGGTTGCCAGACCACGCAAAAGATGACGGATCTGTCAAAGGGGGAGACCGGCTACGTCGCTTACGAAGGTTACGGCGGCGAAACCCTGACCGCCAACCTGCAACTTCCCGAGGCGGGTGGATCCAAGTTGCCGGCCGTCATCCTGGTGCACGGATCGGGCGGGATCGGGTACCGCGAAGCCACCTGGGGCGAATTTTTCAGATCGCACGGCTATGCGACCATGGTCATCGACATGTTCGGTCCGCGCGGTTTCACCCCCATGTCGGGCAAGAACGTCGGCGGTTACGACGACGTGATCGATGCGTTCAACATGCTCAGGACCCATCCCCGGATCGACCCGGACCGGGTCGCGGTCATGGGCTGGTCGTGGGGCGCCGGGATCACGTTGAGTTCGGCGGTGATGACGGAAGGGCGGGGTAAGGGGCACACCTTCAAGGCGCACGTATCGATGTACCCGGTTTGCGGGGTCAACGCCGTTCCCTATGCGGGGCCGAAGGACGCGAAGATCCTCGTCGTCATCGGCACCAAGGACACCTATACAAAGGACTGGCAGTGCAAGCAGATCGTCGATAAGGGCGTCGAGGACGGACGCGACGTGCGTTTAATTGTCTATGAAGGTGCCTATCATGGCTTCGACGGCAACAAGAGCGCGACCTTTAACCACCTCGCGTTCGGCCAGCAGACGATCCGTCCCAACGCTGAAATCACGAAACGTGCGCGCGCGGACGTCCTCGGGTTCATCCAAAACGCGATGTAACTTTGGCTTGCCGTCAGAGATCCGCGCCGTCGTCGTCCCATGACGGATCGTTCGGTTCCGTGGGCGGGATGCGTCCGATGAAGTGAGGGGCCAGCAGGGGCGGCCATTCGTGGTTGGGGGTGACCCCGGACGAAGAGCGCGCGTACATCGCCGCGAAATCGAGTATCTGCTCGGCGAGATCCGGATCGGGGGAAAGCCGCCCCAATAAGTATTTCATCTTGCCCCTTGATGCGACGGTCAGGACGCAGCCTTCGGTGCACGCCATCAGGCAGCGGATCTTCGAAAGCGCGATCCCGTCCCAGGCGGGGTGGGTGGCCAGCAGCTCGGCGAGGATGTCGAACAGTTCCGCCCCGGCGCCGATACCGGCCTCACCCGCGTTTGCACAGTCGATGCAGGTCCCGCAGACGGATATCCGGACGGTGTCGGTGGTGTCCATGCCCGTCCCGTCGCCGGCTTCGGTTTGATTGAACGTATCCATGCCCTCGGTCTAGAGGGCGGAGCCGGCGGATGCATTGATGTATGTCAGGATGAGACGGGTTCAGCCACGCCGTTCAGAGATAACCGTCCAGTTTCGACCACTCCTCGGTCAATACGTCGCGGCCGAATTCTTCGAGCAGATGGTGGTACAGATCACCAATGCTGACGACCCCTAAAAGGTGCGTGTATTCGACCACCGGCATGTGGCGGAAGTGGCGCGCCTTCATATCCTTAAGCACGTCGACGACGTAGTCCGAGCGTACGCACGTGACCGGCTTCTTGGTGCAGATATCGCTGACCATGAGTTTGTAGAAGTTCCGCCTGGACGCCACGTGTTTGACGATATCGCGTTCGGACAAAACCCCCGTGACCATCCCGTTCGGTTCCGTCACGACGAGGATGCCGATGCGATTGGCGGCAAGGATGTCGCAGGCATCCTCGACCGGCGTGTCCATGGATACGGTTTTAATCTCGCTTTTCTTGGTGAAGAGAATTTGGCCGATCGTAAGCATGGGTTGCGTGTCCGGTTTAACTTTCCCAGGCGGCCGTTATTTGCGGAACCTGGCAAGTGATGCCAGCGCCTGCTCGTGCGCTTCGATGACCTCGACCTCTTGATCGACGTCGACCGCACGGACCAGGTTTTCGACGTTATTCATCAGATCCGATGTCGAGACGGAACGCTGCACCGCGTCGACGACCGTTGCGGACCGGCTGCGGAAATCCTCCATCCGTCCCCGCAACGATTGCAGCGCTGCGACCGCACGCGTCACGTTGTCGTCCGACGCCGACAATAACGCCTCCAGCTCGGCGACCCGATTTTCGAGCGCACGCGTTTCGATCTGTTGTTTGTCGTGCTCGGTCTTGAGCTGCTGATAGGCGAGCGAATAGGCGCGGGCGCACCTGTTTAGATGATTGATTTTCTTTTCCGCCTGCGCGAGTAGGTCACGCTCGTTCATTGCGACTTCCTTCGATGTTCTCGTCCGGTTGCGTTATCGGCATCCGTGTCGAAAGACGGATGTCCGGGGCAACATCGACAAGTTATGCCCGCCGCTTATGAATCCCGAATGATTTAGATCAACCCCGCCTGGGAATCGGGTCTAGCGGTGAACCTGTTATAGACGGGAGGTGGTGGGCTATCTGCGGCGGTCGATTTCACGCTCGATAATACGCATGTTGCGCTTGTTGGATTTCCAGAAGAAATCGAACACATCGCCGAGGATTGGCATCGTACCGAATGCGTAATCAATCCCCACGTTCAGGAGCATTTCGAACAAGGGACGGCCGCGCACGCCGAGCTTGTGGGCGCGCGCCACGATTGAAAGGCCGGCGATGAGAGTTGCCGTGTCGCCGACGACGGGGATCAGGCCGAGAATACCGTCGAGCCCGAAGCCGATATTTGTGCCGGGAATGCGAATCCAGTTGTCGAGCAGGTCGGCGCGCTTCCTGAGTTTCTCGAGTTCCCGGGCGGTGTCGTTTCTCGGTCCCGCCATTGCTGGTTACGTCCTGTACTGGTCGAGGCGGTCGACCTTGCGCATGGCCGGGAACATATAAGCCCACAGCCCGGCGATCCCAACCGTGACGACGCCCCCCACCAGCACCGCGCCGACGCTGCCGATGCCGCCCGCCATGATCCCGGCGCGGAAATCACCCAGCTCGTTCGATGCGTTGATCGAGACCGAATTGACGGCGCTGACCCGGCCTCGCATGTGGTCGGGGGTGGCGATCTGCACCAGCGTCTGGCGCACGTAGACGCTGATCATGTCGGCGGCCCCATAGACAGCGAGCGCGGCGATGGACAGCCAGAACGACGTCGACAGGCTGAAAACCACGATCGACAGCCCAAAGATGGTGACCGAGATGAATAATGCCGGTCCCATCCGACCAGGCGCCGGCATCTGCGTCAGGATCAATCCGACGATCAGTGAGCCCGCGCCCGGTGTCGCGCGCATCAGGCCCAGGCCGTCCGGACCGACATGAAGGATGTCGGCAGCGAAAACCGGTAGCAGACCCATCACGCCGCCGAACAAAACCGCCATCAGATCGATGGAAATCGCGCCGAGAACGATCTTGTTGTGCCACACGTAATTGAAACCGCCGACGATGGTGGCGATGCTGAACGGCTCCGGCGCCAGCACCTTGATGCGCCGGCCGATCATCGCCGCGGCCAGGCCGGCCGCGACGAAAGCGATCAGGATCGCGGTATAGGCGCCGTGATCCAGCCACGCGATCAATAGCCCGCCCAGTGCCGGGCCCAGCAGTTGCGCACCCTTGTTCGCCGAACTGGCGAACGCGACGGCGCGTGGGAACACCTGTTTCGAAACCAGGTTGGGCAGGATCGCCTGGGTGGTGGTGTGGAAGAACGACCTGGCCGCCCCATGAACCACCAGGATCGCCAGGACCGGTCCGACGGCCAGGGCATTCGAGTGGAACAAGGCGATCAGCATACCGACCGCGATCACGTGCACCGCGTTGCAGATGATGATGATGCCGCGCCGTTCGAAGCGGTCGGCGACGATGCCCGCGACCAGGAACAAAACAAGGGCGGGGGCGAATTGGGCGAGACCGATCAATCCGAGGTCGACCGGGTCGCCGCTGATCTGATAGACGTGCCAGCCGACGGCGACGGTTAAAGCATGGACGCCAATGACGTTCGTCGTGCGGCACAGCACGAACAGCAGAAAATCCCTGTTTCGTAGCAGCGGCGGTTCGGGTTCGGAATCGTCGGATGCGGGTGCATCGTCGTCTGCGCTCATGGGTCGTTTTTAACCTACATAGGTGCGGATGGATAGCGTCTTCACCGGACGCAGCCCACGTCGAACGGGAATAACCGGATTGTGATCCACTCGAAACGCCAATTGGATTAAGCTCTATAAATGAACCGCAACATCAAGGGCTGGACGTATCGGATATTCGCGGACGACCTCGATTCAGAAATGTTCGGGATGTTCGCGCCACTGGTCAAGTTGTGGCGCGGCAAGGGCGGCGGTCAAGGATACCCGAGCTGGCGCGACTTCGATATCGCCGAGGATTTCGCGGGATGGTGGGGCCGTTTGTCGCTGGCCGATATCCTGGACGATCCGTTCGATATCGAGTTCGCCCTCTGGGGCACGACACTTACCGAGTGGTGGGGGCACGATTACACCCGCAAAAAGATGTCGGATGTTTACCGGAACCGGGAGGAAAACTGGGAGAAGTTCGAGGGCCCGTATTTCAGAATCCTGCGCGACGTCGGCGGAATCGGTTTCATCAGCGGCGATCTCAGGGCGCTCAACAGGGGGCATATCGTCGTTCACGGGATCGACCTGCCGCTGATAAAGGATGGTTCTGTCCGCCAAGTGCTGTCCGGCTATGCCCTCGCGGACGAGACCGAAAATCCCATCGCCGGCGCGAAGCCGCTCTGGCAGGTGTGACTTAACTGTGACTTTCAGCGTCCCGCCTCAAGAACGTCACATTTGGGCGTACGCTGAGATTGTCCGCCAGGGGCAACCCAACTTCAGGTTGCCGCCGACGCGGGGAACAAAGTCCGGCATGTGCCGGCAGGAAGTAAAGGAAACTACACTATGAAGACACGTCTTTTCGCAAGTATCGCCGCCGCCGTTATGCTTTTCGCATCCTCCGCCGCGTTCGCCAGCTCATGCCCGAAACACATGAAAGCGATCGACGAGGCGCTCAAGACGACCGAACTCTCCAAGGCCGACATGGCTAAGGTCAAAGGGCTTCGCGCCAAGGGTGAAGCCATGCACAAGAACGGCAAGCACGATGAATCGATGAAGGCGCTCTCGGAAGCCGAGAAGATCCTCGGCATCAAGTAAGCGAACGCTCTGACATCTCACCTCCAAGCCGGTGATAACGTTTGCACCGGGTCCTCTCCTCCACACGTGTGGGGGAGAGGACAGATGAGGGGGCCGGGTCGGGCAAGCGCCGTCATCGACGCGCCACAACACCCCCCGATTTTTTTCACTTGTGTAAACTTCCGCTTCGGTAATTATACGCGCGTTTCCGGCGCTGGCGCCGGGTTCTTTTTCTTTTACAATCGAATGATCGAACGGACCGGCCACGCCGGCCGCAGGAAGTGGGCATGGGTAACCTGGACGTTCAGCACCGCGAAAAGTTCGGCACGTGTCTCGGTATCGCCGAGGGCGGCGTCGAGGTTTATTCGAGCCATTACCCGAGCGCCGACAAGACCGATCTGCCTAACCGCCAGGCATACCGCAGTTACGTCGCCGGCCAGTTCATGGGCTATAAGTGGCAATGCGTCGAACTCGCCAGGCGTTGGCTTTACGTCAATCGCGGGTATGTCTTCGACGATATCGCCATGGCCTACGATATCTTCCGTCTCAGGTTCGTGACCCGGACCGACGACAATTCGAAACTCCCCCTGAAGTCGTTCGCCAACGGCGCCAAACGTCGGCCCGAGG
Organism: Rhodospirillales bacterium; assembly: GCA_017644185.1. Classification (GTDB taxonomy): domain Bacteria; phylum Pseudomonadota; class Alphaproteobacteria; order Rhodospirillales; family Casp-alpha2; genus UBA4479. Next base: position 54,465 of record JAEPMA010000016.1, on the reverse strand, counting down.
CCGGCTGCCTGTTGATCTGGAACGAGGGCGGCGAGTTCGACGTCACCGGCCACGTCGCGGTGGTGACGGAGGTGACCGACGACTGCGTGCGCGTCGTCGAACAGAACGTCGAGGACAAGATCTGGCCGGACGGTCAGACCTGGTCGCGCGAGCTTAGCGTCACCATCGGCGACGACGGCGGCTATTGGATCGATTGCACGTTCGAGGATGCGGGGATCATGGGTTGGGTGATCCAGACCGACGATGCCACGCACGCCGAGATTATCGAGGACGTGAACCCCGAACTGTTCGACCTGATCGCCCGCGAAGTGCCGGACACGGGACAGTCCACGGAGGGGTGGCTCGATACCGACAATGCCGACGAAGCCGCCTATATCGCTTCCATGGAGGGCTGCAAGCTCGCCGAGGATGATAACGACCGCTTCAAATATCTGTGCCTGACCGAGACCGCGAACCAGGAACTCAAGCGCGCGACGAACGAGCTGCATGCGATGTTCATGCACGCCACCAATTTCGTCCTGCAGGACGACGAACTCCTGAGGCGCTTCAACCTGCCGCCCGCGATCTGGTCCAGAATTCATCAATCCTGGGACAATCGCCGCAACGAGATGATCACCGGGCGGTTCGATTTCTCGCTCTCGTCACGGGGTCTGAAGGTCTACGAGTACAACTGCGATTCCGCATCCTGTCATATGGAAACGGGGAAGGTGCAGGACCTGTGGGCGCAGCATTACGGTTGTAACGACGGGCGCTCGGCCGGTTCACGGCTGCACAGGGAGCTGGTCGACGCGTGGAAGGAATCCGCCGCCGGCGCGTTCCTTCACATCATGCAGGACAGGGATCTCGAAGAGACCTATCACGCCCAGTACATGAAATCCGCGATCGAGGCGGCGGGCATTCCGTGCGCCGTCGTCAGGGGCGTTTCGAGCCTGAAATGGGGCGACGACGGGCAGGTCGCCGACGAGGAAGGCCGCCACATCGACTGGGTGTGGAAGACGTGGGCGTGGGAAACGGCGCTCGACCAGATCCGCGATCAGATTTCAGAAGACGAGGAGAACCTGCGCCTCCACAAGACCATCGACCGGGCGGTCGAGGCGCCGCGCCTGGTCGATGTTTTGCTGAGGCCCGAAGTGATGGTGTTCGAGCCGCTCTGGACGCTGATCCCGTCCAACAAGGCGATCCTTCCCGTTTTATGGATGCTCTACCCCGATCATCCGTATCTCCTCAAAACCAGCTTCGACCTCGACGACGACCTCCGCGCCACGGGCTACGTGGTGAAGCCGATCGTCGGGCGCTGCGGACACAACATCGCCATCATCGACGCCGACGAAAACGTGGTCTCGGAGACGGCGGGCAAGTTCGACGACAGAGACCAGATCTACCAGGCGATGTTCCCGCTCCCCAAGATCGACGGCAAGAACGTGCAGGTCTGCACCTTTACCGCGTCGGGCACCTACGCGGGCGCATGTATCCGCGCCGACGCCGACGACATCATCACCGTCGACAGCGACATCCTGCCGCTCCGGATCGTCCCCGATCCGGACTGATCAACTAAGGATTATTGCCGATCCGGTCTAGCCGCCAGCGACCTGTGAGAGCGACAGGTGCACGACGACGGCGCCGAAGACGATGCACGTGATCATGAAGATCAGAAGCGTGTAACGGTGCAGGTTGCCCTCGCGCTTGGATTTGATGGCGCGGATTTCCTGGAACAGGCTGGACATGTGGTCGGACAAGGCGTCGATTTTGCGCGCCTCGTTGTGCATCCAGAACTGGTAGATGATGAGGGTGAAGATCACCGACGTGGTCATCAGGATGGTGATTGCCATGAACTTCTGGGTCAGCGGCTTGTCGGCGCCGATGAAGCCGGCGATGAAAATCAGCGCCAGAAATGTCAGCAGGGTCGCGCCGACCGTCTTCCATTGGTGGGTCTTGACGAAGCGCAGCGTTTCCGTGCTCTCAACATATAAAGCCCGCATCTCGGCGTGGGTGTTGTCGTCGAGCGCGGAAGGGACGATGTCGGGCAGGACGGCGTCATTTTCATTGGATGTGTTCTTGTCGGCGTTTTTATTGTTCGGGGCCATGATTAAACTCCCAAATAACCTGATCGGCGGCCAAGGCGGCCGCGCGAATCTCATGCCGGGAATCATAGCATTTTTCGGGCATCGGGCGTTAGTCGGCGATGGGTGCGATCAAAGGTCTGATCTAAATCAACGATCAGGGCGTATCTTGGGGTAAGATCACCCAACACGAAGAAACGGAGCGGGTGGAAACAAGCATGTCGCGCCGCACCGGCAAAAGCGATCTGGCATGGCTCACCATCGAAGAGGTGGCGACGCCCGGCATCATGTCTTTCTATCGTTATTGGGACGATCTTCGGGGGGCGCGCTTCGCGCCGACATGGCGGGACGTTTATCTTGAGGAACTCGACCCCAAGATCATCCCCTATATTGTCGTCAGCGACGTGCTTCACAATCCGCTCAGGTTCCTTATCCGGTTCTGGGGCACCCAGCACACCCAGCGCAAGGGCATCGACAAGACCGGCAAGCTGATCGGCGCCAAGCCGGATTTTCGCGGCACCACGGCGGAACGGGAGTACGAGTGGGTGGTCCTGAACAAAAAACCCATCGCGTCCCGCGATATGGTCGATCTGAACGACTTCGGCCGCCTGATCCCGTTCGAGCAGTCGCTCGTCCGCTTCCCCCTCTCCAACGACGGCATCGACGTTCACCACGTGATTTCCGTCGCCACCTGGGACGAACGCTGACAGCCGATCATCGGCATTGTTGACGCCCCGGCGGCTCCTTAAACTGCACCGACATCACAAGTCTCGGGAGGACACCGGTGCAGAATATCGGATTTATCGGCCTTGGCCGCATGGGCGCGGGCATGGCGCTCAACATGCTTAAAAAGAACGGCGCGCTCAGCGTCTATGACGCGCACGAAGGCGCGATGCGCCCGTTGGTCGAAGCGGGCGCAGTGGCCTGTAAATCGCCCGCCGAAATGGCGAAGTCGTGCGAGCTGATCTTCATGTGCCTTCCGTACGCCCCCGAAGTCCGGACCGCGATCTTCGGGGACGGCGGGATCGCGCAGGCCAAACCCGACGGGCTGACCGTCGTCGACACGACAACGCTGGACCGGACCGACGCGTTGAAGTTCGCGGATGAAACCAAGGCCCTGGGTATCACTTATTGGGATTGCCCGATTTCAGGCATGCCGTTCCGCGCCAAGGACGGCACCCTGACGGTCATGTTCGGTGGCGCCGACGACGCGTTCGAGATGGTGAAGCCATATCTGGAGCAGGTCGGCACGTCGGTCATTCATTGCGGTCCTGTCGGGACCGGTCAGGCGATGAAGGCCCTCAACAACATCATCTACAACGTCAACATCGCGGCGTTGGCCGAGGTGCTGCCGTTGACCGTCGCCGTCGGTCTCGACCCCGAACAGGTCGCCGAGATCGTGATGAGCGGCTCGTCGCGCAGCTTCGCGTCGGAATATTTCGTCCCGCGCATGCTGGATGGATTGTTCGACACCGACTTCACCCTCAGCGCCGCTTATAAAGACATCGTCAACGTCGAGCGCATGGCCGAAGACACCGGCGCGGCGTTGCCTGTCGTCGACGCCATGGTCGGCAGTTACAAGGCGGCGATCGAGGCGGGTTACGGGGACGAGCCGAAAAGCGCCATGCTCAAAGTCTACGAAGAAGCCCTCGGTGTGAAGTTCCGCCGTCCCGGCAAGGCCTGACATCACGCGCCAAAATCGCCAAAACCTCTGTTCCGCGCGCATAAGGTCGATATAATCGTTCGCGGGGAGAGGTGCCGTCTTCGTTCATGTGCCGGCACGAAGTTGGGATGACGTATAGCCTACTACCGCCTTGGGGGGCGATGATCGGCGTCGACATTCTGTTGATCGCGATCGCGCTGGCAGCAAGTGTCGTCGTCGTTAACCGCCGCGACGACCTCAGGCGAAGCGGCGCGCTCGTCGGCGTGGCCTGCGTGCTCGGCGGTCTCTGGGTCGTGACGCTGTTGTTCGCGGCCAACCTGTTCGCCAACGTGGCGCTGCCCGGCATCTTAGGTCTGAAACGGGCGAACGACGTTGTCGTGTCGCTGCACTATCACTACAGCTGGTACGCCTATCTGTTGTTTGCCGTTCTGGTGTTCGCGGGACTGGTTCTGATCGCCGTTCACTTCACCCGCCAACTGCGCGATATCGAAGCGCGCAGCGAAGCGCTCCGCGACAACGAGAGCATGCTCGATTCGATCTTCGAAAACCTGCCCTTCGGGCTTCTGATCAAGGACAGCAACCACGTCATCGAGCGGCCCAACCGGGCGTACCTGTCATGGTACGGCGCCGACCTCGAGAACATGGTCGGCCATCGCTCGGATCATATCGAGAACTTCCAGCCCGACCACGACGCCCGCGTCATGAATGCGCAGGAGGACGATGTGATCACCAGCGGCAAGCCGCTTTATCGGCAGGTCGAACGCTACTTCGTCGACGGCAAGCCCCACACGATCGGCATCACCAAGTTTCCAATCCACGACCGTGACGGCCGGATTACGAAAGTTGGATCGATCAGCGTCGATCTGACCGATCTGATCAAGGCCGAAGACGCGATGCGCGAGGCGTTGGCGGATGCGGAAGCGGCGAACCGCGCCAAGTCGCAGTTCATCGCCACGATGAGTCACGAATTCCGCACGCCCCTGAACGCGATCCTGGGGTTCAGCGAGATGCTGCGGGGCGAATATTTCGGCCCGCTGGGTGCTGACAGTTATCGGGAGTACGCCAACGACATTCACGACAGCGGCGAGCACCTGCTTCGCCTGGTCAATGAAATCCTCGATATCGCCGCCATCGAAGCGGGCAAGCGGTCTTTGCAGAAAGAGCACTTCGCCCTCTCGGAGGTGCTCAAGGATTGCTTGAGAAACGTTCAGCAGTCGGCGGCGGATCGCGACATCACGCTCGACCTCGAGATTCCGGACGACATGCCCGAACTGCACGCCGACCGCAAAGCGGTGGCGCAGATCTTCCTCAACATCCTCGCCAATGCGGTCAAATTCACCAAGGCCGGGGGTGCGGTGGGCGTCTGCGTGCGTGTGAAAGCGGACGAGCTGACCGTCTGCGTGACCGATACCGGGGTCGGTATCTCGGGGGAGCTGTTAGCCAGGATCACCGAGCCGTTCGCGAAGGGGCAGTCCAACCCGCATGTCGCCGAGAGCGGTACCGGGCTCGGTCTTTCCATCGTCAAGTCGCTGGTCGAGGCGCATGGCGGGACGCTGACGATTTCCAGCGAAGCCGATATCGGCACGGCGGTCTATGTGACGCTGCCTTACTGAGAAAGCCAGTTCGGCCTTAACAACCAATAATAGCAGCGCTAGGCTGGACTCACCTTTTGCTGAAAAGGCATGGCAGGTGGGCGAATGCGCCGGTACATCGCAGCAGTTCTCGTATCATTGACCGCGCTGGCGGCGCCGGCGGGCGTGAACGCCGCCGGGACGCCGCCGCCCGCCCTGGTGTCGGCCGCCGAAGCCGGTGCGCCGGATGCGCTGTTCGACATGGGCGAGTTCTATTTTCGTGACCCGGCGACCAAGGATCTTGAAAAGGCGCGGGACTGGTACTTAAAGGCGGCGAACGCCGGACACCCCAAGGGGCAGGCAATCGCGGGTTATTTTCTGGTCAACGGGGTCGGTGGTCCGGCCGATCTGGCAGGTGGCGTGGCCTGGTATCAAAAAGCGGTCGAGTTGGGCCAGCATATGGCGGAATACAATCTTGGCCTGATGTACGAGAGAGGGCGCGGTGTTCCCAAGGATTTCATGCGCGCCGTCGAACTGTACAAGGCGGCTGCCAAAGACCCGCGCTACAATCTGCCGCAGTACCGTATCGGCAGAATCCATGCCGCCGGTGTGCTTGGAAAACCGGACCTGAATGCAGCCGCCGACTGGTACGGCCAGGCTGCGACGCGCGGTCATGCCGGCGCGCGGTACGAGTTGGCCCGAATTCTCGAGGCAGGGGCCAGGTCGGCGCAGGAACTCAAAATCGCCCGTGACATGTATGCCCGCGCCGCCGAGGCAGGGGTGGATGCCGCCAAGGAAGGCATGGCGCGTATCGATACCACGCTGATGCTGACGACACCGACCCCGGACGCCGCGAAAGACGCCGCCAAGGCCGAGACCGCTGCAAAGGCCGAGGCTGCTGCAAAGGCAAGGGCCGCCGCCAAGACCGAAGCCCCGCAGCCAACCGCCAAAACGCTGAACGTGGGGTTCCCCTATGAAGGCGGGGTGGTTGAATACAAGGGCCGGTTCCTGATCGGGTCGAGCTATCCCGAAGCCGACAACGACGAATTCTTCAAGTGGATGAAATGGGCGATCGACCGGACCGAGGAACTGCCCGAGGAATTGCGCGCGTATCCGCGGCTGATCAAGGAGATCCGTTACAACCCGCCGTCGAAGCAGCGCGCGCGGAACGACGCCTATACCAACATCGTCGGTGTTTACACCGTCGGCCGGAACGATAGGTTCCCGGCGCCGATTATCATCTATCAGGATGTGAAATGGGGGGCGCCGATTTACTTCGCCTACAGTCTCGCCGGCAACGGTCTCAGGGCGCACAACCACAAACGGCGCCTCGACATCGGGGCGCGTCTTGGGCGGCACGCGCGCGGCACCGAGAAATTGCCGCCAACCAAGCTTCAGGCGCTGACAAAAGAACACCGCCAGCTCGTTGCGGCGCTGAAGAAGACGGACCAGGAAAGTATGGAAATCTATGAATGCCGGGCGATGAAGTTCGAATACGAACTGATGAAAGCGTGGGAGGAAGACCCCCGGCGAAAGGACGCGCGCGCCCGCGAACTGTCCAACTGGGGGTGCTGGGACCGCTGATCCGCTACCGGGAAAAGAGCCGGTGTCGAAATTTCACCGAATACACGAATATCGGCTATACTTCGTCCGTTACGACGATAAGTTGCCGACAGAATGATTTCATAAGAAACGCCTTGGGAAGATCGGCAAGTTTGACGAGGGGTTCAACCTGTCTCTTACAAGGGGGTAAGATCTTATGGAGTTTCTAGAATCGTTATTCGGTGTCATCGGTGATCTGACGTGGGGCTGGGCGCTTGTGCCGTTCCTCGTCGTGCTCGGGCTGTTCTTCACGGTCGCCAGCGGATTCGTTCAGTTCAAATATTTCTTCCGCATGTTCCGGGTGCTGTCCGGCAGGAACCAGTCGGGCGATCCGAACGCGATCTCGGCGCGCGAAGCGTTGCTGGTTTCCGTCGGCGGGCGCGTCGGCGGCGGTAATATCGCGGGCGTCGCGGTCGCCATCACGCTGGGCGGCCCGGGGGCGGTGTTCTGGATGTGGGCGATCGCCATCGTCGGCATGGCGACCAGCCTCGTCGAATGTTCGCTGGCGCAGCTGTTCAAGGAAAGGGAAGACGAGCATACCTTCCGGGGCGGCCCGGCCAGGACGATCCTGCACGGTCTCGGCCAGGACTATAAATGGCTCGCGGTGATTTATGCGATCTGCCTGATCGCGGCGTTCGGCATCGGCTTTCCGGCGTTCCAGGGCAACACGGTTGCCGGCGCGGCGGCCGACAGCATGGGCATCGACCGCATCATCACCGGTATCGTGCTGACCGTCGGGACCGGCTTTATCGTCTATGGGGGGATCCACCGGATCGCCAAGGCGTGTGATGTGATCGTGCCGATCATGGCGTTCGGTTACATCGGTATGGCGCTGATCGTCATCGTCCTCAACATCACGGATATCCCGGGCGTCATCGCCAACATCGTTTCCAGCGCCTTCGGCCTCAACGAAGCGATCGGTGGGGGCATGGGGGCGGCCATCGCGCACGGCGTGCGCCGCGGCCTGTTCTCGAACGAAGCCGGTCTCGGCTCGGCGCCGAACGTCGCCGCGGCGGCGGACGTGCGTCACCCGATCAGCCAGGGCATCACGCAGTCGTTTTCGGTGTTCATCGACACCATCGTGATCTGCTCGTGCACGGCGTTCGTGATCCTGTTGGGCGATGTTTATGTGCCGGGTGCCGAAGGCATCGACGGCGTTGCGCTGACGCAGCAGTCGCTGGTCTCGCATTTGGGGGAATGGACTCAGTACTTCCTGACAGGTGCGGTGCTGTTGTTCGCGTTCAGCTCGATCATTTACAACTACTATCTGGGTGAGAACGCACTCACCGTCATGACGCACAATCCGATGGCATTGCATGTCTTCCGCATCGCATTGATGGCGATCGTGCTCCTGGGCGCGGTCGCGCCGGGCGCGACGGCGGTGTTCTTCTTCTCGGATCCGATGATGGGCATCCTTGCGGTCGTCAACCTGCTGGCGCTCGCCATGCTGTTCCCGATCGCCAAGCGGATGATCGTCGACTTCGGGCAGCAGTTGAAAGCCGGGGTCGAGCGGCCGGTGCTGGATCCCGAAAAGTACGCGGATCTCAACATTGACCGGTCGGTCTGGACCGGCAAGGTCGAATGATCTCTGTCTGACGCGATCTAAAACCGAAGCGGGGGCCACTTATGGGTGGCCCCCGTTTTGCTTTCCGGTGTCGGCTCAGACCGGGGTCTTGCCGTCGAAGTCCGACGCATCGTGGCGTTCGGCCAGTTCCGAGTTCGGGTCGCCCTTGGAACGGTTGACCATGCGCCCGCGTTTGACGGGCTCGCGGGCCGCGATCTCGGCGGTCCAGCGTTGCATGTTCTTGTAGGATTTGACGTCGAGGAAGGTCCCCGCGTCGCCGTACTGCTGGCCCAGGCAAAGCACGCCGTACCATGGAAAGATCGCCATGTCGGCGATGGTGTAATCGTCGCCGACCATGAACTTGTTATCCGCCAGATGCCGGTCGAGCACGTCGAGCTGGCGTTTGACTTCCATCGAGAAGCGGTTGATCGGGTACTCCCACTTCTCGGGCGCGTAGTTGTAGAAGTGGCCGAAGCCGCCGCCCAGATAGGGCGCGCTGCCCATCTGCCAGAACAGCCAGTTCATGCATTCGGTGCGGGCCGGCTGTGCGGTCGGCAGGAATTCGCCGAACTTCTCAGCCAGGTAAAACAGGATCGAGCCGGACTCGAACACACGGACCGGCTCCGAGCCGGAGCGGTCGACCATCGCCGGGATCTTAGAGTTCGGATTCACGTCGACGAAGCCCGACCCGAACTGGTCGCCGTCGCCGATCTCGATCATCCAGGCGTCGTATTCCGCGCCCTCGATCCCCTTGGCCAACAGCTCTTCCAGCATGATCGTGACCTTGACCCCGTTGGGCGTGCCTTTCGAATAAAGCTGCAGAGGGTGCTTGCCGACGGGGAGGTCCTTATCGTGGGTCGGGCCCGCGATCGGCCGGTTGATGGATGCGAAGTGGCCGCCGTTTTCCTTTTCCCAGGTCCAGACCTTCGGCGGTACGTAACCGGATGTCTCGTCCATTGTCGTCTCCCTTTCCCTATCAAGCCCGGCATCGGTTGGCGGGCGGTTATCCGTTACATGGGGAGGGTTCGCCGCCGCGTCCAGTGGCGATCCGGGCCTTGGCGTCACTAGAAAAGTGCCGGGCCGTCGGTGATGGCGGGTGTCGGGCGGGGCATGGCGCGATGTTCATCCAGATATAGCCGGCAGTCCGTCATGACGGTCTTCTTCCCATCGAAGCGCGTGTCGACGATGGCGGCGACGTGATGGCGGTCCTGGCGGCATTCGTTCACCGTCATCCAGGTTTTGTCCCAGTGAAACACGGGCAGGCAATGGAGGAGGTCGGGATCGCAGGCGGCGACCAGCATGATGGCGACAACGGCTGACATGGAAACTCTCGTGCAAGTGAATCTTATCTCTCAATATTGCAAATGAGAATCATTTGCAATACGTATTATTGCGGAGGCGAAATTCATGCTGCGGCGCACTATTTATTATATGAAGCGCAGGCGTTGATGCTAAACAACGCGCGAGGCGGCATAGCTGGATATCGCATGGCTCAGGAAGACTATCTTCGACGGTCGCCGGTCCGGTTCGATCAACCGAACTATCAGGCGGCCTACGCATACTGGCTCAGGCTCAAGGGCGATCGCGCCTCGCCCCGCTGGGCGGAATGGGACTGGTTTCAGTTGCCGACGACGTTGATCCCCTACTTTCTGGTGGTCGATGTTAATTACGACCCGCTCGATTTCGTCTACCGATTCTATGGGACGGCGTCCGTCGATCTGCATGGTAAGGATTTCACCAATCTCTCGATCAACGCGATCCGCTCGCCGGTCACGGCGCAGCAAACGCGCGATCAGTATTTGGAGGTGGTCGAGTGTCACGAGGCGGTCGGCTCGGAATACATGATCAAGGCGGGGGAAAACGGCCTGCCGTATGTGCAGACGTCGCTCCGCATGCCGTTCTCGGACGACGGCTCGCGCGTCGACCAGATCGCGACCTATGTCGACTGGAGCCGCGATCATCAGAAAATCCGCGAGGAACACCTGCGCGAATACGGCCAACGCCATACCGATTAAGTCTTGCCCTCTGCCGGGGTGACAGGGTTTATCTGTGGCGGTGACGACTTGAAGGCGGCGCGCCGCGCCCATACATCACCGTGACTGACTGTAAACGAATTGTGCTTAATACCCTGTTATGACGACCAAATTTGACAATCTCCCCGATTTCAAACCGCTTGGCTGCAAGCAATGTCTGGAGGCCAGGCCCCTCGACCTCGATATCACGATGGCGTTCCAGCCGATCGTCGATCCCGTGGACAAGACGGTGTTCGCTTATGAAGCCCTGGTCAGGGGGAAGGATGGTGCCGGTGCGGGGCAGGTGCTGTCACACGTGACCGACGACAACCGGTACACCTTCGACCAGACCTGCCGCGTGAAAGCGATCCAGATCGCGTCGGCGCTCGGGATCGAGTGCAATCTTTCGATCAATTTCCTGCCCAACGCGGTTTACAGGCCGGAAACCTGCATTCGTGCCACCATGCAGGCGGCGGATGAATTCGACCTTCCCGTCAATCGGATCATCTTCGAAGTGACCGAGGCGGAGCCGGTCAAGGATCCGGCGCATCTCATGGGGATTTTTGAGGAATACCGGGACCGCGGCTTCATCACCGCGATCGACGATTTCGGTGCGGGATACGCGGGGCTCAATCTCTTGAACCAGTTCAGCCCGCAGATCCTCAAACTGGATATGGAACTCTGTAACGGCATTGCCGGCGACCGGATCAAGAAAACGATTACCGAAGGCGCGGTCAACACGGCGCACGCCCTTGATATCCGCGTCATCGCCGAGGGTGTGGAAACGGTCGAGGATTACGAGGTTCTTCGCGAGATCGGCGCCGATTACTTCCAGGGCTACCTGTTCGCCAAGCCGGAAATCGAAAAATTACCGCTTCCGGATTTGTCGTTTGCCTGAAGGCGTCCGGGCTCAGCCGAACCCCTCGGGCAGCGCCAGGCCGAAGTGATAGGCGGAGATAATGTGCTCGACCTCGTCCGATTTGCCGCGTAACGGCAGGTGGACAAGCTCGAACGTCAGGAACTCACGCCCCGGCATGGTCGAGATATATCCCCGCGCCATCGACGTTTCGCGGTTCCGCACCACGTTGCCGTACCGCTTTGAAACCGCGTTCCGCATGCTGACGGGCTCGTATGTGCTGACCAGCTTGCCGGTCCCCTCGAAGCCGAGTGCGACGGTCAGGCTGGTGCCCCAGAACCGGTTGATGTAGTCGTTCCCGCCGTCGATCACGTCCTTGACCGCGAGCGCGGCGGCGATGTCGTAAAGATCCATCAGATCGAAGTCCCGCCAGGACGGCAGCCCGCCGTCAGACGGCATGCGTGCGCGCCAGTATTCGATGAGGCGAAGGGTCTTCGGTGCGGTGCAATCCTCCGCGGTGCCGTTGATATAGGCGACGGGGGTAGATTCCTGATCGAGCATGATCCTGTCTGAGTGCTTGAGGCGATGCGATATCGAGGTGAAACGGAGACTAGTTCAGTTGCCGGCGCCGATAAATCGTTAACGAGACCAACGCCCGACCAATCTTCCGCAAGCGCATTGCAACGCCCGGTGACGGGGCCGGGCGCGACCTTTCATTTCAACCTATACAAACGAGAATCAATTTTATGTGACAAAAAACAACTTATACATGTTACAACCAGTATTAGATAAAAAAGCCGACTACAAATAACGATTATAGCCGGGGAGAGAGGAAATGAATTTCCTTACCGTTGATGGCGTAATCGGTGCGGTTTTTGTTCTGGTCTACGCTTACGAAAGGTTCAACACGCCGAAAACCAACCGGTCGATGACCACGTGGTGGCGGTTCTGGACGTTCTCGATCATCTATTACATCAGTGTCGTCTTTATTTATGTGCTGCTGGCGAAATCTACCATCCTGCTGCAGGTGCTGGCGTCGACGCGCGTCAATGCGTTGGCCGACTTCGGCGCCGGGGTGGACGTCAAGCAGATCATCGATTCCCTCTCGCCCGAGCTTGTCGCGGCGCTCTTTCTGACCATTCTGCTGCGCCGTCTCGATTTCCTCGCGAAACCGGATGACTGGCTCCGGACGTTGTTCCAGACGATGGCCGCCATTCCCCATGCCGCACGGCATATCGGTGCCGAAATCCGCCGTGCGACGTTCAGCGAGACCGAAGACGTCGTCAACCGGCTTCGGCCGCTGACGCGGCGGATGGACTTCGACCTGGATACGTTCCGCCGCACGGAAAAGACGCAGCTCAGGGACCTGTGGATGAAGACCCTGGTCGTCATCAACGAATTCGAAGGCTGGCCCAATGAAACCGGGTATTCGAAGTTCTATGGACATAACCGTGACGAGATCGCTGCGATCAAGAGCGAGATCGACCGGATCGGTAACCGCATCCGCCGGCTGATGAACTACGAACAGAAACTCGAAGCGGAAGAGTCCGACTTCGAAACGGCCGTCGACAATCCCATCAACGACATCCGCGAAAGCATCACCGAGGAGTGCGAGGCGTTGTTCGACAAAATGTCGATCCTGCTGGCGCGTGGTCTTCTCCATTCCGAGATTCAGATGTCGAAGTGCCGTAACCGGCTCTTCAATATCGGTTTCAAGGATATGAAAGAGGGAACCTGGACCAGCAACGTGAACGAGGTCGTCGCCGTGGCGCTGATCGTATTCGTGATCGCGGCAACCTCGATCCTGCTGTCACAGGGGAGCCAGGACGTCAGCGTGCAACGGCTGATCCGGCTGCCGGTCATGCTGATGATCCTGTTCACGTCGGCGACATTGATCTCGATCATGACGGCGGAGAATCTGGTGTCGAAGGGCCGCGGGCCGGAATCGGAGGGGGTGCCCCCGTTCGGCACTTATGTACTGGCAGCGTTGTTCGCGGCTGCGGCTTGGATGGTCATCAGCGGTTTGTTCAAGCTGATCCGGGTCGATGGACCGGGCTACCTGGATGCGCTGCTGACGCATTACGAGACCAAATGGCATTGGGGCCTGGGGCCGGTTCTGTTCGCGTTCCTCCTGACGATGTTGCTGGACGGACGGTTGGGCGGCGCGATCAGCAGGTTCGCCCAGCGCCGTGGTGATCGATCCAAGATGGGCGCTATGGAAAAGACGGTCGCCGTCCTCGGGCAGCGCCGTCGCGTCGTCGAGGCGCTGTTCCTGTGTCTCGCGATGATCGCCGTGGGTATTGTCGTCGTCTATCTGCGGGGCGTTGTCGATCCGGGCGCGAAATCGGCGCCGTACCTGCGCATCTGCACGATGTACGGGACACTTGGTCTGTGTATCGGCTTCCTGGTCCCCAGGTGGTACCGCAAGAAGCAGAACACCAAGCTGACGCCGCTTGAGATCCTGTCAAAGACCGACATCTTCAAGACGTTCCCGCATCCCGAACTTGCCAACATCCTCACCCACGCGCGGATCGAGCACTATGCCGCCGATGAGACTGTGATCAAGCAAGGGGATGCGGGCAACGTGGTGTACGGGATCATTTCGGGCACGGTCGAGGTTCGGATCACCGACAGCGAGGGCATGATGAGCCCGGTCGCGACACTATCCGAGAACGAGATATTCGGTGAGATGTCGGCGTTGACCGGGCAAAGCCGGATCGCCAGCGTCGTGGCGTTCACGGCCTGCGAGGTGTTCATGCTCGATCGCTGGCCGATCGTGAACGCGATCAAGGACCGGCCCGATCTGCAGATGGAACTGGCGAGGGTCATGGCGGCCCGGCGGCTGAACACCGAAGCCCGGCATATGGTGGTTCTCAAGGGCACGCCCGAAGAGCTTATCGACGGTTATGCCAAGGAGTTCCTGAAGCATATCCGCGCGACGGTCGATGCGGCCCTAAACGCCTACCCGAAGGAGGTGCAGGCGGCCGCCCAGATGGGCTGATCAGCCGAGCCGGTTGATGCCGTCGAACGCGGCGGTCTTGTAGCATTCGGCGAAGGTCGGGTAGTTGAAGACCGTGTCGATCAGATAGTCGATGGTCCCGCCCAGCGACATCACCGCCTGGCCGATGTGGATCAATTCGCACGCGCCGTCGCCGATGATGTGCACCCCTAAAAGCTTTCGCGTGTCGGGGTCGAAGATCAGTTTCAGAAGACCGGCCTGATCGCCGACGATCTGACCGCGCGCGATCTCGCGATACGACGCGTGACCGACTTCGTAGGAAATGCCGGCGTCGGTCAGTTCCTGTTCGTTCCGGCCGACGATGGAAATCTCGGGGATGGTGTAGATCCCGTAGGGTAAAAGATCGGGAAAGCTGTGCGCATCGACGCCGAAGGCGTGGCACGCCGCGAGCCGGCCCTGCTCCATCGATGTCGACGCCAGGCTCGGGAAGCCGATCACGTCGCCGACGGCGTAGATATGCGGTACTTCCGTCTGATAGTGTTCGTCGACCGTGATCCGGCCACGGTCGTCGGCACTGAGGCCCGCCGCTGACAAGTTGAGGGTTTCCGTCGCCCCGGTGCGGCCGATCGAATAGAGGGCGGTTTCGGTGTTGATGTGCTTGCCGCTTTCCAGCGCGATATGCACCTTGCTTCCCTGATCGCCGTCGACGACCTCGACCGCGCTGACGCCTTCGCCCAAGCGCATCGTGACCCGTTCCTGACGCATCAGGTGGACGAGCGTATCGATGATCTCCTCGTCGACGAAGGGCAGGAGCTGGGTGCGCTTGTCGACGACCGTGACCCGCACCCCCAGTGTCGCGAAGATCGTTGCGTACTCGATCCCGATCACGCCCGCACCGATCACGGTCAGGCTTTTCGGGAGAGTGTCGAGTTCGAGAATGTCGTCGCTGGTGAAGATATGTTCCCCGTCGAAGGCGATGTTCGGGTCGCGGGTCGTCACGGTCCCCACCGCGATGGCGACGTTGGCGGCGGTGACTTCGGTCGGCGCCGATCCGTTGACGGGGGTTAACTGGATTTTATGGGGATCGACGAAGGCGGCGGCGGCTTCGATGATCTTGATGCCGTTCCGCTGCATCTGGTGGCGCGCGACGTCGACACCCAACTGGCGCACGTGGTTGGCGCGGCTCAGCAGGTCGGCCATGGTGATGTCTTCCTTCACTTTATAAGAAGACCCGTAGATGCTGCGCTCGTGATACCCCGACAGATGCATGGTCGCGGCGCGCAATGTCTTGGACGGGATCGTGCCGGTATTCAGGCAGACACCCCCGACGACGGCCTGGCGCTCGGCGATCAGAACCCGTTTGCCCAGTTTCGCCGCCTGCACCGCCGCGCGCTGTCCGGCGGGCCCTGATCCGATGACCACCAGATCGTAATCGTAGCTGCTCATCCTCGTCTCACCTCGAACCTTTGCGGTTTCGTTGCCCCCCAAACGGGAAAACCTTCGGATTTCCTTGGTTTGTTGTCTAGGGGAAATGGGATGAATGTTGTGTGTAAGGCGTCCCTTACTTGAACGACAGCGCCGCCGGGGTGATCAGCACCCCGAACTGCTCGCACCAGATCACGACACTTTTGTAGGTCTTGAGGTCGAGCCCGGCGGGGATGTTGAACACCTGCGACCCCTTGAAGGCGCGGAGCCGCCCGAGATCCACATACATCGTCGCATCGACGGCGGTATCGGGCGTTACGCTCGCGTCGGGCACCAGATAGACGTGATACTTCGGCCCCGGCCCGACCTCGAAATCGGCATGGGTCTGCAAGGCGTCCTCGTAGACCGTGACGCCCCCTTTCCCGTAATGGATCGGGTCGGACGGGTCGGCGTGGATAAAGGTGCCGGTGGCGACAATCTGTTTCTCTGCCGCGTTCTGTAACTGTTCGTCGGCGACGATGTCGGCAAGGAAGATGTAGGGGTAGACGAAGATGCCGATGGCGAAGCCGCCGGTGACCCCAAAAATGCCACCGACGATGAATATCAGAAACTGGCGCATGCGACCCTCCGGTAAAACGCGTTGAGGGAGTATCGCCCGCGCCGGGCCGGACCCGCAACTGCTTGCCGGGAATTGATATAGATCACGGCATGTTCGGGGAAGATGGCTATGTTCTCTCCGATGGCGGTGACAGCCGCCGAAGCGTAAGGAAATTGGATATGTCCGAGCAACTCCCCGCCTGGTCCGACAAGTTCGAGACCGGGATCAAGGTCATCGACCGCGACCACAAGACGCTCTTCGAGGAGATCGGCAATCTCACCGACGCGCTTGTGCGCGATCAAAGCGCGGCTGAAATCGAGCAGGCGATCATCTGCCTCGAGACTTATGTGATGGAGCATTTCAAGCGCGAGGAAACCTTCATGATCCAGGCCGGCTATCCAGGGACCGAAGAGCACCTCCGCACGCACCGCGCCATGCAGCGGCGTGTCCGCTGCCTGCGCGACATCTATCGCAAAGGAGACGAGCGGATCGACCCGGTCAAACTCGGCCGCTTTCTGAACCGCTGGCTTTCCGGCCACATCATGAAGACGGACATGGACTACGTGCCCTATCTCAGGGGCGAGAAAGACGACCGCATCCCCGATCAGACGGCGCGCCTCAACGACGTCAGCGTTCGTGTGCCGGAGAACAAGCGCGATATCGTCGAACGTTTTGTCGGCATCCTGATTTCTGACGATCCGCTGGCGAAGGAGCTTTCTTCCCTTGTCGAAGCGTTCGAGGAACGCTTGGATGAGAAGGAGATGACGGATGCGCGGAAACTGTTCTGCCAGGAATAATCAGGGAACCTTTTCATGATCGAATGGCGAGAGAAGATGTCGATCGACGATGGGGGCATCATCGACCAGGACCACAGACACTTGATCGAGATCATCAATCGCTTCGAAACGCTGGCGGCGGACGGGCTCAGCAGGGGCGAGGCGCGGGAAGTCCTGTACGCCCTCAAGTTCTATACCGAAACGCACTTCGGCCGCGAAGAGCAGCTACAGAACATGGTCAACTATCCGGATGCCGCCGACCACCACCAGGAGCACCGGGAACTGATCAAGGCGCTGGATGACGTCCTATTACATCTCGAAGAGACCGACGACGCGCATCTCGACCGGGTGCACGCCGAGACCGCGCATCTTCTGCACGACTGGCTGGTCGGCCACATCCTGCACAGTGACCTGAAGATGCGGGTCTATGTCGCGCAGATGAGCAAGCACGCCGAGAACTTCGGCGCCCTGAAGGATCTGGAAGTCATCCCAGAATAAGCTTTCCAGGCTTCAATTCAGACCCATGCAGTTGGCGTAATACGTCACCGTCGCCGGCCAGTCCGAGAAAACACCCACGACCCCAGCCTGCATCGCGAGCACGTCCAACGCTTCGAACGTGACGCCGTCATGGTCGGTGACATCCTTGATCGACTGATAGTACCAGCCGCCGCCGTCCTTCAATGGGCCGGAGCGTTCCAGCGTCCAGGCGATGATCTTCAGATCCGCCGCCTTGGCTTCCCGGGCGTAGGCGGAGGGCGCGATCTTGCCGTTCTCGACGGTGAGGAGCATCCACATCGGTGGCGCGATGTAATTCACGCCCATCGACTTCAGTTCCTCCATGCCGGGCTTGAAGGTCTCGGGCTTCATCGGATCGAACGTCTTCTCGCTATAGCGGCCATCCAGGTAGACGGCTTGCTTGCCGAACGCGGGCTCGTTTTTGATCCAGTAGAGAACGTCGTCAAGGTTGAACGACTGCGCCCACACGTCGGACGGCGGCACGCCCGCCGCCTTGTACTCGTCGATCATCTTCTGGGCGTAGTCTTCCTGGGTGAAGCCGTTGAACGGCATATCGACGGCGGGGGATTTCAGTTCCGGCGTGAACTTGGCGCCGAGGCTACGGAAAAGCGCGATCGATTCCGCGTGGGTCATCAGCGTGCCGTGTGCGGCCGCATACAAATCCGTCCGCCAACCCACCGTGCCGTCCATGTATTCGTCGACGCTCGTGCCCTTCTTGTTGGCGGCGTCCATCTTCCCCTTGAGGGTGCGGAACTCCGCAAGCGTGATGTCGCTGGTCCGGCACTCGGCGCTGGCCGTTGCGTCGGCGGTGGCGGCCCTGAACGGGGTGGTGCACTTCTCGGCGAGCGGCGACTTCAGAATATTTGTCGTGGTGTGGAGATCGTTTTGGGCGTGCCGGCAGACGAGAACCTTGTCTTTGGTGAAGGTTACGTCGCATTCGAGGATTCCGGCGCCCATGCGCGCGGCGGCCCGGTTGGATTCGACCGTGTGTTCCGGGAACATCAACGGCGCGCCCCGGTGTCCGATCGAAAACAGCTTCCGCTGCATCGGCCGGTCGGCGCACGATTGAAGCCGGGATTTCAGCGCACCTTCCTTCATCTGTTCGATCAGGAAATAGGGCCGGGGTCCGATCTCGACCTCGGCGGCAGAGGCGGCGGCCGCGCTCAGCATCAGCGCGGCGAGGGACAGAATGAAGGGGCGGCAGATGGCCATGGAGCGTCTCCGTCGTTCAAGGGGATCGTAGATCGGGAAACCCTGCGCGGAAACCGTCTCAGATCCGTTTCGTCCGGATGAAGGTTTCTTGAACGGCCGGCTGACTTACGCGGCGGCGCGGCGACGGCGCAACCGCCACGCCGATTGCAGCACGACCGCGGAAATCACGATGACGCCGCCGATGAAGGTCGTGTCGCTCGGCGCTTCGCCGATCACCAGCCAGACCCACAACGGCCCGAGGACCGTCTCCAGAAGCATCAGCAACGCAACCTCGGGTGCGGGCAGGGTGCGGGGGCCGAGCGTGATCAATCCGAAAGACACGGGCATGACGACGAATCCCAACAATAGAAGCAGTCCCCAGTTGCCGGACGGCACGGCCATCGGGTCGGCGAGCGGTGCGACGATGATCGCCGACAGGAGCGCCCCCAGCGCCGCCGCCGGGACCATGTTCACGTGGCGGTTGCGGCGGATGATGATGAACGTCACGGCCAGCGCGCACGCGGTGACCAGTGCGAAGACATCGCCCAGCGAGGTCCCCGCCCTGAGCCCGTCGCCGACGACGATGACGACGCCCGCCATCCCCATGGCGATGGCCGCCCAAGTGGCCCCCGCCACCCGCTCGCGCAGCACGATCACCGACAAAAGCGCGGCGATCAGGGGCGTCGCGGCAAGGATGATCAGAACGTTGGCGACCCGGGTATTCTCGACGGCGAAGACGAAACTGATGGCGTTGAGGGCATAGATCACGGCAACGCTCAGCCCGGCGATGCCGAGCCCCCGGATATCGCTGAAGAACGCGCTCCGGCGGACGCCGGCGTAAACGACCAGCAGACTTGCCGCCATCATCGCGCCGCGCCAGAAATTCATGGTCCAGGGATCGATATCGATGAGACGGATCAAAAGGGTGTCCGGGGTCAGCACCAGGACGCCGAAAAGCGTCAGCGCAAAGCCGCGCCGGTGCTGGGCGGGATCGATATCGGTTGGTTGGGCCATGGCCGCACTTTACACACCGGGGGCGATAAGGCCACGCCTGTCTCGTCTGTCCTTGAGACAAAAAAGTACCGGCCCCGCGATGGGGCCGGCACCTTTCGTTACGTCTGATCGTGGGATCAGTCGACCAGATCGAAGCGGTCGGCGTTCATCACCTTGGTCCATGCGGCGACGAAGTCGTTCAGGAACTTCTTCTCCGCGTCGTCCTGCGCATAGACTTCGGCGTAGGCGCGAAGGATCGAGTTCGAACCGAACACCAGGTCCATCCGGCTGGCCGTCCATTTGACGTCACCCGACTTGCGGTCCTGGATGTCATAGATGCCGTCACCTTTCGGAACCCACTTGTATTTCATGTCCGTCAGGTTCACGAAAAAGTCGTTCGTCAACGCACCTTCACGGTCGGTGAAAACACCGTGCTTGGTGCCGCCGTGATTGGTGCCGAGGACCCGCATGCCACCGACGAGGACCGTCATTTCCGGTGCCGTCAGACCCATCAGCTGTGTGCGGTCGAGCATCATCTCTTCCGCGCTGACGATGTAGTCCTTCTTCAACCAGTTGCGGTAACCGTCGTGTACGGGTTCCAGCGGATCGAATGATTCCGCGTCCGTCATCTCGTCGGTCGCGTCGCCGCGGCCGGGTGAGAACGGCACCGTCACGTCGTGCCCGGCCGCTTTGGCCGCTTGTTCGATGCCGACGTTCCCCGCCAGCACGATCACGTCGGCGACGCTGGCGCCGGTTTCGGCCGCGATCGGTTCGAGCACGCCGAGTACCTTGGCGAGACGTTCCGGCTCGTTGCCCTCCCAGTCTTTCTGGGGGGCGAGACGGATGCGCGCGCCATTGGCGCCGCCCCGCATGTCGGAGCCGCGATAGGTGCGCGCACTGTCCCAGGCGGTCGACACCATCTCGGCGATGGAGAGGCCGCTGTCCGCGATCTTGGCCTTCACTGCGTCGACGTCGTAAGACGTTGAACCGGCCGGGATCGGGTCCTGCCAGATCAGGTCTTCGTCGGGTACGTCCGGGCCGATGTAGCGGGCTTTCGGGCCCATGTCGCGGTGCGTCAGCTTGAACCAGGCGCGGGCGAAGGTGTCTTTGAAGTATTCCGGATCGGCCATGAACTTCTGACAGATCTCGTTGTAGATCGGGTCCACCTTCATCGCCATGTCGGCGTCGGTCATCATCGGATTATGACGCTTCGACGGGTCGGTGGCGTCGATGGGCTTGTCTTCTTCCTTGATGTTGACGGGTTCCCATTGCTGGGCGCCGGCGGGGCTCTTTTTCAGTTCCCACTCGTAGCCGAAAAGTAGATCGAAGTAGCCCATGTCGAACTCGGTCGGTTTCGTCGTCCAAGCCCCTTCAAGACCCGACGTCACGGCGTTGGCCGCCTTGCCGTGCATGTTGGGATTGGCCCAGCCGAAGCCCTGTTGATCGACGTCGGCGCCTTCCGGGTCCGGACCCAGTGCTTCGGCATCCCCATTCCCATGGGTCTTGCCGACCGTGTGCCCGCCCGCGGTGAGGGCGACCGTTTCCTCGTCGTTCATCGCCATGCGCTTGAACGTCTCGCGGACTTCAAGGGCGGTCTTGGCCGGGTCCGGTTTGCCGCCGACCCCTTCCGGGTTGACGTAGATGAGACCCATCTGCACGGCGGCGAGCGGGTTTTCGAGGGATTCCGGATCTTCGTCGCTGTCGTAACGGCTGCGTGCCAGCCATTCTTTTTCAGAGCCCCAGTACGTGTCTTTTTCCGGGTGCCAGATGTCTTCGCGCCCGAACCCGAACCCGAAGGTCTTCAAGCCCATGGATTCGTACGCGATGTTACCGGCGAGGATGATCAGATCGGCCCAGCTCACCTGGTTGCCGTACTTCTTCTTGAGCGGCCACAATAAGCGGCGCGCCTTGTCGAGGCTGACGTTATCCGGCCAGGAATTCAAAGGCGCGAAGCGCTGGTTACCGGTGCCGCCACCGCCACGTCCGTCGGCGAGACGGTAAGACCCGGCGGCGTGCCACGCCATGCGGATCATCAGGCCGCCGTAGTGACCCCAGTCGGCCGGCCACCATTCCTGGCTGTCGGTCATGAGGGCGTGCATGTCTTTCTTGAGGGCTTCGACGTCGAGCTTCTTGACCTCTTCGCGGTAGTTGAAGTCCTTGCCCATCGGGTCGGTCTTGGTGTCGTGCTGATGCAGAATGTCGAGGTTGAGGGCGTTCGGCCACCAGTCCATCACCGACGAACCGGCAGAGGTATTGCCGCCGTGCATCACGGGACACTTGCCCCCTGATTTCATGTCGTTTCCATCCATTATACGTCTCCGATTTGCTGCGTTGTTTCGTTCAGGAGCGGGCAATCGGCCGTTCTCAAGCGTCGAATGATCGGTCGTGGACGCGAGTTCCGGGCTCTGTGCCAGCAATCTTCAGCACAACGTTAACGCGACTCTTTTTCATAAGTATAATTTAAATATCTTATTTGATTGATAGGTATGAGTGATTGAACTCAAGCCTTTGATCGGTAATGAAAATCGGGGGCTTTTCGTCCGCCTTACGGGAAAATAGACTTAGCCCCATAAAACATAATTCAGGGAAGCATCATCCATGACCGTCAATCTGACACCATTGTCCGATCTGTTCGGGGCCGAGGCGACCGGCGTCGATCTGTCGGGGCCCGTATCCGAAGACGACGCCAGTGCCATGCGGGACGCGCTCCGCGACCGTCTCGTCCTCGTCATCCGCGATCAGAATCTGGAACCCAAACAGTATGTCGAAAGCATGAGGATCTTCGGGGATCCCATGCGCCAGCATCTGTCGAAACTGCTGATGCCCGAGCATCCTGAGATCGCGGTCCTCGACAGCCGCATCGCCAATACCAAGCGCGACGATGGCAAAGTCATGCCGATCGGATCGCGCGACTGGCACACCGATCACACCAATCATGCGAAACCGCCGAAGATGACGGTGCTTTATGCCGTCAAGCTCCCGTCGAAGGGGGGCGACACCGGGTTCGCCAACATGCAGGCGGCTTACGCCAGCCTTGATGAAAGCGAACAGGCCGAACTGATCAAAATGAAGACGGTAAACTCCATCGAGCAGGACGTCGGCTACGTCGACGACAAGGCCCGCAAGGAGTTCGGTGCCGCGCAAATCCACCCGTTCATCCGCACCCACCCGGAAACCGGCAAGAAGGCGATCTACGTGCACCCGGGCAAGCTGGCGCGGTTCGAGGGATGGGAGCCCGCCGAAAGCAAGGCGTTCGTCAACAAGCTGCTCGACCGGGTGCTGACGCGGGATGTTACCTACCGCCATAAATGGCGGCCGGGCGATCTTGTGGTGTGGGACAACCGTGCACTTCTTCATGTCGCGCATACGGACTACGACCCGTCGGAAGGCCGCATCCTGCACCGTATGTGCCTGGAAGGCGACGTGCCGGTCTAGCCGTCAGTATGGCTACTTAGCCTGACACTGGTCGCACTGTTCCCGTCCCGACGGGAAGGTATTCGATTTCTTCCACCCGCTGTCCGGGTAGTGGTTCTTTTTGCACGACGTTTCCCAGTGATACGCGTCGCTGCCGGATTCTTTGTAATAATATGGGGCGCTTGGTTTCGACATGGTGTTCTCCGTATTAGCCGCTTAACTACTTATCTAATTATTATAAACATAAATACACGTTAAACGAGTCTTTATTGATCTGACGGTTACGTTGCCGTCGCCGTCGAGCCGGCATGGCTGCCGAGCGCATTCGCATGCAGCCCTGGTCCCATCGTTTGCGCCTGCTCTTTACGCATGTAGGACCTCTTCGTAAGATTTATCCAATAATCGCCGGCCGAGACCGGCGGCAAATTTGGGTCTGTGAAATGTCTTTCGTCCTGGTTCGATCTCAGGGCCCTATGGCCATGTGCCGCCTAGTTGATGGGGGCGGTGTTGTCATATAACGGCCGCACCGATAGCGCGCTTGGGAGTGTTGCCGTCACGTCGGTGCAGGTGCCGCTAGAGGACGTGATGGGGAGCGGCTGCCGGGGGATCTACGAACACTGGAATGCCGTGCGCGGTGACAGGTTCGCGCCCAACTGGAACGCGTTCGATCTGATCCGCCTCCCCGGGGACCGGATCAGGTACTCCCACGTGGTCGATATCACGGTCGATCCCTTCGACGTCACGTTCCGGTTCTGGGGCACGGGGCTGACGGATGTCCTGTATTTCGACCGTACCGGCCAGTCGTTGTTGACCACGGACATGGGATATCTGGACGAGCACCGGCGTCAGCAGGTTCTGGCGGACTACCAGGCCGTGATAGAGACGCGCACCCCGATGCCGTTCCTTTGGGATGCGTCGTCGACCCGCGAGCTGGCGCGCCGCCTGATCGTGCCGTCGATCCGGTTGCCATTGTCGAAAGACGGCGAGACCGTCACCAACATCGTGACGCACTTCGACTTCGCCTCGCAGCAGAACGCGCAGTGGGAGGCGCTGTTCGACGTCAGGAACCGTAACGCCCGCTGAGCCGGCGTCATCCGTCCGTCATAAAAATTTCCCCGAAATCATGCGCTCTGGCCACGCCCGCTTGACCTAGATCAACGCCGCCGGCGTCCGAAAAAGTTTGAATCACGGCAACAGCGGGATTCAAAGGGGAACGACAGATGACGACCATCATTATCGCGACAGACGGTTCGCTATGCGCCGAACGCGCCGTTCAGGTGGGCGCGGATATCGCCAAATCGAGAAACGCCGGCGTTGTCGTTATCTCGGCCATCGACGACCGCCCGATCCCGGACTCGCTCCGCGCCATCGCGGAAACGGAACATCTGGTCGAGCGCGCGTCCGAAGCGCACGAGCCGCATCTTTCGAACGTGCCGACATGGATGATGGAGGGGGTGCATGCGGCGGCGCAGGCGGAAGAGCAGCTTCAACTCCGCCACGTGATTGCCGACCTCGCGATCGAGAGGGCGCGCACCATCCTAAAAGAGGCGGGGGTCGAGAATTTCAAGGAGCAGATCGGCGAGGGCGATGCGACGGAGATCATCCTTCGTGCCGCCAAGCGCGAAGACGCCGACATGATCGTCATGGGGACGCGCGGGATCGGCGCATTCAAATCGTTGGTCTATGGCAGTACGTCCCAGGAAGTCGCCAAGGAGGCGGCATGCACCTGCGTGACGGTCACTTGACCACAGCCGCTAAAGCATCTCCAGATAAGACGGCCCCGTCGGCGGCGGGAACGCCCGGTCGAGCAGGTCGAAATCGTCCTGATCGAGGGTGATCTCCAACGCCTTGATGTTCTGATCGATGTGATCGTGAACGACGGCCTTGGGGATGGCGATCACGCCGGGTCGCGACAGAACCCAAGCCAACGCGATCTGCAGCGGCCTGACGCCGTGCTTGGATGCGATCTCGTCCAACGCCGGATCACCGTCCAGCCGCCCCTGTTCGAGCGGTGAATACGCCATCACCGGCACGCCGCGCTCCTGACAGTAGGGGAGGATATCCCACTCCGGACCGCGCCGGCTCAGGTTATAGAGGATCTGGTCCGTCGCCAGCGCGCTCCCGCCCCGGCAGTAGAACCATTCCTCCAGGTCCGCTTTATCGAGGTTGGAGACGCCGTTGAAGCGGATCTTCCCTGCGTTCTGGAGTTCCTCGAACGCGTCGAGGGTCTCTTGAAAAGGCGCCGAGCCGCGCCAGTGCAACAGATAGAGGTCGATGTAATCCGTCCCCATACGTTTGAGCGAGCGCTCGCAGGCGCGGATCACATCGTCATGGTGGGCGTTGCTGGGCAGGACTTTCGAGACGATGAACAATTCGTCTCTGTCGATACCGCAGTCTTTGATTGCGGCCCCGATCACGTCCTCTGCACCACCACTACCATACATCTCGGCGGTGTCGATCAGGCGGATGCCGCGTTCGATGGCGTATCTGACGGCGGCGACTTCACGTTCGAACTCGGATTTGTGATCGCCCATGAACCAGGTGCCGAGGCCGAGCGTGGGCACGCTTTCGCCGCCTGGGAGTTCGATCATGCGCATGGGATATCCTTTTTCGTCGACAAACGGGCAGGCGCCGGAAGACTTCGGTTCAGGCGTTGGCCATCGTCCGCTTGCGCTGCGGGCAGGGCTTTTGGGTCTTGTTGATGGCGTCGAACTCGGAGCGGTTGAGGCTGGCGAGCACTTTCCCATAAACATGGAGCGAGACGGACGGCACGTCGCCGTCATTCCTGACGCCATGAATGTCATCCGGCATGAGGGTACAGACCACGCCGTTGGTGATGTCGGTCTCGCTTGCCATCTCAAGATCGGCGAAACCGGGTGTCGCGCCGTCATCCTTGCGCCGCCAGTCGACGTTGACCTCGGTCCCGTCGATGCCGACGACGACACCCCACGTCTGGTGGTCGTGCGGCGCAACGCCCCGTCCCGGCGCCCAGCAGATCACTTCGACCAGAAGGGTGTTGTCGGGCTCTTCGTTGAGGATGTTGATCCCGAAACCCTGCTCATTGTCGGATTTATAGTATTCCGGTTTCACCCACGACGTATCCTCCGCCATCTTCTTGACCAGCGGGGTCACGCGCGCAATCGCGTCGGCGGGATCGTCGACACCTTTAAGGGCGGTCTTGAGATCGGTGACGAGGGCGGAGACGAGTTTGTCGCTCATGATGGGGGTTCCGTGTCTGTAAATCCGTTTCGCCAAACCCTAGCATAACCTCGTGTTGTGAACACACCCATCACTGGCGTTTTCACGACTGTAAGACGCTTTCGATAATTCGGTAGCCGCAGTCGAGCGCATCCAACCCGACAAGACCGCCGTAGCGGGCATCCCAGGTGCCGCTCTCGAGGTCGCTTTTCAAGCGCCCGAGTTCTTCGCTGATGTCGCCCATCGCCCAGAACGGCGACATGGCGGCACGCACCTTTTCATCCAGATACGCCGCCGGGCGCCGCCAATAGGCGGCCACGAAACCGTCCGTGCAGTTATAAGGCACCAAGACAGGCGACACGGTGACCGGACCCAGCCAGCTCTCGAAATCTTCGATCGGCGGCATCTTGCCTTCATCCAATGCCGCAAGCTTGGGGAAATAGTCGAAAAGCCATAGATCGCGGAACGACGGATCGTAGGTCAGGAAAACGATCCTGTTCCGCGTCACGCGGCGCATCTCGGCGACGCCTCTCTTTTTATCTGTCCAGTGGTGGATGGTCAGGACCGCCATGGCCGCGTCGAACGCGTTATCCTCGAACGGCAGGTCCTCGGCATATCCCTGAATGACGGTCGCGTCCGAGGCTTTACGTTGGGCGATCATCTCCCGGGACGGCTCCACGGCCGTGATCCGGCGGCCGTCGGGTTCGTACGACCCGGCCCCGGCCCCCACGTTGAGGACGGTTTCGGCATCACCCAAGGCGGCGTCGATCATCTTCCGGATGCGCGGGTCGGGCCGGCGCAGATCGGCGTAGTTCAAGCCGATGGTGTCGTAAAGGGCGTGCATGAAGGGCTTATACAACCCTTCATCAAAGCCTGCTATATTCAAGAATACGCTTGCCTGCCGGGCCAAGGGACCCTATCTCGGAAGGCGACGGGGCATTGGTCGCAGGGGCGGTACCGGGCGCCGAAACAGAAATGACGAAAGCAACGGACCTGAAATAGGGGGCATCACATGAGCAACGAAAATCAGATCACTTTGAAACAAGTGTCTTCCATCATGGTGGTCGGCGGCCTTGTCGCGCTCGGCCTTGTCGCTGCGGTGTGGCTGACGCTTCACATCTTCGTTCTTTAAGCGAACGCGCGACAGCGTTCTTCACGGGCGGGCCGATGCCCGCCCGAAGCATATGGGAGAGAGCCTTCTTTCCCGATCGTCGCTGGTATTTTGACTAAGCGGCTGATATCCGGCATATCAAATAGCATCTCGGTTCTTTTCCGGCTGCGTGCCGGCTGAAATTACGCGACATGCAAAACTACATCCGACGCTGGGAGGCGCTCTCCGGGAATATCCGGGGGTCGATCATCATCCTGATCGCGTCCTTGGTCTCGGTCTTGATGTCGTCGCTGATCAAGCACGTCGGCCAGACCATCCCGGTCATCGAAATCCTGTTCTTCCGCCAGATCATGGTGCTGATCATCATATCCCCCGTGATCCTGAAAAACCGGGCGACGGTGTTCAAATCCAGCATCTACGGGATGCATTTCCTGAGGGCGACCCTCTCGATCGTCGCGATGTATCTGGGATTTTCCGCCGTGGTGAATATGCCGCTCGCGGAAGTGACGGCGATCTCCTTCGCGCGCATCCTGTTCACGACGATCCTCGCCATCATCTTCCTTCGCGAGGTCGTCGGCATTCGGCGCTGGACCAGCGTCATGTTCGGTTTCGTCGGCGTGTTGGTGATCATCCGGCCCGATCCGGACAACATCAATATCTACGCGCTGATGGCGGTCGTGTCGGCGATGTTCGTGTCGGTCGTGCAGATCCTGCTGCGCAAGATCTCGCAGATCGACAACGCCTCGACCATACTGGTTTTTCACTCCGTCACCATCACCCTCGTGATGGCCGTGCCGACGTATTTCCAGTGGGTGATGCCGAGCCTCGACGAGATGATCTTCATCGTCATGATCGGCAGCCTGATGTCGCTGATGCAGTGGATGTTCATCAAGGCGTTAAAGGTCGGCGAAGCGGCGGCAATCGCCCCCATGGAGTACGTGCGGCTGATCTATGCGGGGATTATCGGGGTCGTGTTCTTCGCCGAGATTCCGACGATCTGGACGTTCTCGGGCGCCGCGATCATCGTTGCGAGTACCCTCTACACCATGCGCAGGAACGCGTTGAAGGGTGCGCCGAAGTAACCCGGCGCGTCAGCTAGGATGCCTTCACGGCGACCGGCTCGACGTTCTCATAAATCCATCTGGCGAGCGCGGTGATCCGCGCATCGGTGTTGCGCTGTCCCATGACCTGCAGGCCGACGGGCATGCCGCCCACCGCCATGACCGGGATGGTGACGACGGGGGCGCCCAGTAACGAACTCCCGTAATTAAAGACCGCGTCGCCGGTCGGCCGGGGTGCGAGCGCCTCGCCCGGTTTATCGCCCGCCCAGATGGGTGCGGGCCCGGGGCAGGAAAGGGTGATCGCCGCATCCGCGAGCGGCGCGAGCGCCTTAAAACAGGTGCGCGCGTGTTCGCGTTCCAACAAAAGGCGCTTGTAGTCGTCGGGCGTCATCTTTTCAGCTTTTGAAAGCGTGGCTTGCGTGCGGGCGCTGACACCCTCCGGATGGCGGTCGACGAGATTGCGCTGATACCACCTGTTCTCCCACGCCGTGATCGTGCCGCACACCTCGGTCGCGTTCGCGATGCTGACTTCCATGCTCTCGATCCATGGATGATCCGCGCGCCTGAGCAGCGTGACCCCGGCGCGTTGAAGTCCTTCCAACAACTGCTCGAACGCCGAAACGGTATCCGGGTCCAGCTTGGCCCAGCCCTCGGTCTCGAGGACGATCAGGCGTTCCGGACGAACCGGATGCGGTGTCGTTGAAGGGCCGGTCAGTCCCGGATGGCCGGGGTCGCCGCCGGTCCGGTTTGCGATTTCGATAGCGACCTGCCACATGTCCTCGATGCAGGCGGCGTGCGGGCCGTGGGTGCTCATGGATGTGGTCTGGCGCTCGCCGCGATGGATGCCGCCCTGACTGGGCTTCAAAGCGAAGTTGCCGCAAAACGCCGCGGGGCGGATGATCGAACCGCCCACCTGGGTGCCGATGGCGGCTGGCATCATCGCGCTGGCGACGGCTGCCGCCGAGCCGGACGAAGACCCCCCGGGCGTGCGCGCAGGATCGAACGGGTTGGTCGTCGGTCCCGGATGATTGCCGCCCAGTTCCGCGGTGACGGTCTTTCCGAAGATCACCGCGCCCGCCTGGCGCAGCGCCCATACGGCGGCGTTGTCGTTTTTCGGGAAATTGCCGTCCAGTGCGGCGCACCCCATTTGGGTCGGCATGTCCCTGGTTTCGAGCAGGTCCTTGATGCCGATGGGCATCCCATCGATGGGGGAGAGGGGCTTCCCCGCCTTCCAACGTTTGCTGCTGGCCTCCGCTGCGGCGCGCGCCGTCTCTTCGTTCAGAGAGGCGAAGGCCCGGACGGTGGGTTCCCTCTCGGCGACAGTTTCAAGGCAACGCTCCAGATAATCGCTGGGGGTGTCCGAGCCGTCGGCGAAGGCGCTTCTCTTGTCATGGAAGGTGAGGCCCTTGAAAGTGCGGGGGTCGTAATCGCTCGATTGGCCGGCCATCTGTCTGTTCCCTGTCATTTTTCGTTAGATTGCCGTCGATATTAACGCGCGTTTCCGAAGTCGCCAGATCTCAGTTGGATATGCGGCCCGCATTTTCCATCTATCCAAGACTGATGAATGAGCTTATAGGACGCGCGTGCAAGAGTGTTGCAGGCCAATGCAGGCGCTTTGAATGTCTCACACATCATCGGCTTCTCACGTTCCGCCCGGTCCGGGGGGCGGCAAACCGCCGCGTCATTGGGCCATCATCAACAACGCGTTCTCGACTGACGAATGCGAACGCCTGAACGCGGCATTCAAAGAACTGGATGCGAAAGACGGTGGCCTGGTCGCCGGCAGGTTCGACCAGAAAGTCCGCCAGTCTGCGCTCGTCTGGTTGCCGGAAAGCGAAGAATTCGACTGGGTTATACAACGCATGACCCGTCTGGCGGCGGATGCCAACCGGGATGTTTTCAGATACGCGCTCAACGGTTTCGAAGAACGCCTGCAACTCGCTTCATACGGTCCCGGTCACTATTACGACTGGCATATCGACCGTGGCCGGGGCGCGGTTGCCGGGCGGCGCAAGTTGACGATGTCGGTCCAACTGACCGACCCGAAAGATTATGTGGGGGGCGAGTTCGAACTGAACGCAGACGGCCGCCCCTTCCAGGTGCCGGTCGACCGGGGCGCGATGGTGGTGTTCCCGGCCCACACCCTTCACCGCGTGGCACCGGTGGTGTCGGGGAACCGGCTCTCGCTGGTCGCCTGGGTGCACGGCCCGGACTTCGTGTGATCCAACTTATCCGGCGTCGATCAATACGGGGAAGTCCTCGCCGACGAGTTCATCCCCATCCTTCAACGTGACGTGGTTGAAGGGGGGCGAGGTCGTGATCCCATCGCGCCGGGCGAATTTCACGCCGTCTCCCAAAAGCCGCAGCGAGAACGCCCGCCGTTGCGTGTTCTTACTGTGGTTCGCCGGCGCGCCGTGAATGACGCGATAGTCGAACGCGATGGCATCGCCGGGGCGGACGGCCCAGCCGATGATCTCATAGTCATCGCGGTTGCCGTCGATATCTGGAATTTCTTCCAGCCCATCGCCCTCGTTCAGCGCCGACCCGTCGAAGCGTTGCGGGCGGAACGACTTCCCCCACAAGTGCGAGCCGGCGACGAATTCAAGCGTCGTCTCGCGCGGGACCTCGTCCAGCGGAATCCATAAGCTCAGCGTTTTCGAGCCGTCGACGCAGTAATACGGGGCGTCGTGATGCCAGGGGGTCGGGATGCCGGTCTGCGCCTCTTTCACCAGCACATGCTCGTGGAACAACTGGACTTTCTTGCTCTCCATCAACGCCGCGCCGATCCCGGCGGCGGGAGAGTTGAAGATGAAATCCGTGTATTCCGGGATGCGGGCCCAGTTGCAGTAATCGACGAAGAACCGGCCGCCGCCGTTTTCGTCGTTATATATCCGCGCGTTGGGATCGGGGTCGGTCATGTTCTTGTCGACGCCGTCCCGTAACGTCTCGACCCAATCCTTGAACACGCCGCGCAGAACGGTCGCACCTTTTTCAAGGAACTCTTGTCTCGTCTGGCCGTCGATCTCCGTCATGCCGATCGTCCCTCTGATTCCATCCATTTCCCGTCGTTACTCTTTTCTAAAAACTTTGTGTGTAAGATCATTCTGACCGAAAGAACCGGAATTGCATTCACGTCATATGCGGGGAGGCCGACATGCCTGTGTTCAATCTGAATATGCCGATGATCGATAAAGGCCGCATCGAAATCAACCTGGACAGGGAATTCCCCAACGAAAAGACGATTCTGGATTTTTTGCAGAATGGGCAACTTTACGAGCCTGATGTCTTTCATGCTTTCGTGCGCGTTCTTGAAAAGGGCGATCGCGTCTTTGATGTGGGTGCGAACATAGGTTTTTTCACGTTGTTGTCGGCTGCCCTCGTCGGACCGGAAGGGGCCGTCGTAAGTTTCGAGCCGGATGCGGAAAACATAAAAAGACTGTCGGCCAACATCGATCTGAACGGTCTGAACAACGTTACGACAATTGAGAGACCCGCGTCCGACAAAGTCGAGCAGGTCGGTTTCTACATCAACAGCGATAACAGCGGTGGTAACGCGCTCTGGGATCCGGCGCTTTTCCCCGGCAACGACGAGAGCAAGGCGAACCCCAAAAGACTGGACATGCAAACCACGACCTTGGCAGAGAGGAAGCCAGGGCGCTCGGCGGCGGCGATATCAAATTGATCAAGGTGGATACGGAGGGCGCTGAACAACTCATTCTTCAAGGCGCGAAGGAGATACTGGAAGGGGTGAAGGTTCCCTTCGTGATTTCGGAATTGCACCAGTTCGGGCTCGAGAAAATGGGGTGCTCTCCAAAGTCGCTGCGCGAGTTCATGGAAGGTATGGGTTACTCGACTTTCGCACTAACCTTCGACGGCTCGTTGCCCAGGTTCATCCCGCCAAAAACCGAAATAAGCACCAACCACATCATAAACCTGCTTTTCAGCACACCGGATCTGGTCTCGGATTATTGGCCTGTGGAAATCATTCAGCCCGCTTGACCGACGCATGATGTCACCGAGAAACCTCTTGCGGGATCGCTGACCCCGTCAGCCAAGGGTGCATCCGTCACGCGGCGCGGACACGCGCTCAGGTTTTAGTTACGGGTTTGTAAGCGATCCGGTGCAGCTCGAGGAACCAGCAGTCGTGCGACGTGATCAGGACGCAGCCCGCGAAATCGGCGATGGCTTCTTCGAGGGCGCGGCGCGTATCGACATCCAGAGCGTTGGTCTGTTCGTCGAGCATGAGGACGATGGCGTTGCAGCGACATGCAAAACAATGCATTTTATGTCGAATTTTTCGGAACGCGCCGCCATGGATATCCGCCAGCTCCAGTATCTGTCTGCCCTCGCCCGGGAAAAACATTTCACCCGCGCCGCCGAGGCCAGTCACGTCACACAGCCGACGCTTTCAGGCCGTATCCGCCAGCTTGAGCAGGAATTGGGCGTCACGATCGTCAAGCGGGGGCAGCGTTACGAAGGCCTGACACCAGAAGGGGAGCGTGTGCTGAAATGGGCGCATGCGATCCTCGAAGACTGCACTTCGCTGGAACAGGAACTCGCCGTCCTCAAGGGCGAGCTGGCGGCGCGGGCCGTGATCGGTGTGATCCCGTCCGCGCTTCAGACCGCGGCTTTGCTGACCGGCAGTGTGCAGGAAGCGTTTCCCAGGATCACCTTCTCGATTCTTTCGCAGACGTCGCGCGAAATATTGCGGAGCGTGAACGATTTCTCCGTCGACGCGGGCATCAGCTATCTGGACAACGAGCCCGTCGGCCGCGCCATCACGGTGCCGATGTACATGGAACGCTATCGCCTGTTCGTACGCGACGACCATCCCCTCGCCGAACGCGAGGCGGTGTCGTGGGCCGAGGCGGCGCGTTATCCACTCGGCCTGTTGACGCCGGACATGCAGAACCGGCGCATCGTCGACGGTATTTTCTCGTCGGTGGGTTGCGATCCGGACGCGGAGATCGAGTCCAATTCCGTGGTGACCCTTTACGCGCACATCCACATGCACGGGCTGGCCAGCATCATGCCGGAGCATTTCCTTCTGGTGTTCGGTTTTTCGGACCGCATCCGCGCGGTGCCGCTCGTCGAACCCGCTGTCGAACACGAAGTCGGCCTGATCGCGTATGACCGCGACCCGCCGCCGCCCGTGGTGACATCCCTGATCGATGCCGCCCGCGATTTCGATCTGAACAGGGAGCGGGCGTCACGCCTGTCTGGCGCGCTTTCTGCCTGAACCCCGGCGTCCGCCTATCGGCCCATAGAGAATATCGATTTGCGCACCTATGCGGTGCACGCCAGTGTCGTCCGGAACTTAAGGGACGCCCGACGCGGCGATTATCGGATGACGGATATTTCTACAGCGGCTGGTAACGCCTTGCGTGACGCGGTCTGTTCCATCTGCGGACGGCACGGTGACGATCCGGCGGCCTTGCTTGAAATCCTGCACGAGCTTCAGGATGAATGGGGCTGCGTCGAGGATGATGCAGTGCCGATGCTCGCCGACGCGCTCAACCTGTCGCGTGCCGAAGTGCATGGCGTGGTCAGCTTCTATCATGATTTCCGCACGTCGCCGGCGGGCCGGGTCACGGTCAAGATGTGCCGTGCCGAAGCCTGCCAGTCTATGGGGGCACTGAAGCTGATCGAGGATATCTGCACACGCATGGGGGTCCCCCTTGGTGGGAACGGTGACGATGCGCGCGTCACCATCGAGCCGGTCTATTGCCTGGGCAACTGCGCGCTGGCGCCCGCCGCGCTGATCGACGGCAGACCCATGGGACGCGCCGACATCGACAAACTCGAAAATGCCATCGCCGAGGCTGCGGCATGAGCGTTACCGTCTATATTCCCTGCGACTCCGCCGCGCTGTCGGTTGGTGCGGACACCGTTGCCGATGCGATCAGGCACGAGGCCCGCATCCGCGACATCGACGTAACGATCGTCCGCAACGGCTCGCGCGGCCTGTTCTGGCTGGAACCGCTGGTCGAGGTCGAGGTGGACGGCAACCGCACCGCATATGGGCCGGTCACGGCGGCGGACGTCCCCAAACTGTTCGACGCCGCATTTCACGCGGGCGGCAGTCACCCGCTGGCGCTCGGTCCCATCGAAGATCATCCGTTCCTGAAAAACCAGGAACGCCTGACATTCGCGCGGGTCGGCATCATCGACCCGCTCGATATGGCTGCCTATCAGTCGCACGGCGGTCTTACCGGGTTGCGCCGCGCTCTCGGCATGACGCCCGAACAGATCGTCCAGGACGTCACGGATTCAGGTCTGCGCGGGCGCGGCGGGGCTGGGTTCCCGACCGGCATCAAGTGGAAGACCGTCGCCGAAACGGCATGTGAAACCAAATACGTCTGTTGCAACGCCGACGAGGGCGATAGCGGCACCTTCGCCGACCGCATGATCATGGAGGGTGATCCGTTCACCCTGATCGAAGGGATGGTCATCGCCGGGCTCGCCGTCGGTGCGGGTGAAGGTTACGTCTACATCCGGTCCGAATACCCGCACGCCATCGCCACCATGCTGGCTGCGATCCGAATCTGGGAAGCGGACGGTCTCTTGGGGGACGACGTGGCGGGATCGGGAAAACCGTTCCGCCTCCATGTGCGCAAGGGGGCCGGCGCCTATATCTGCGGTGAGGAATCGTCGATGCTCGAAAGTATGGAGGGCAAGCGCGGCACGGTCCGCGCCAAGCCGCCGATCCCGGCCGTCGCCGGTCTGTTCGGCCAGCCGACCGTCGTCAACAACGTGCTCTCACTCGCGACCGTACCGTACATCATGAAGGAAGGCGCCG
This sequence comes from Rhodospirillales bacterium, assembly GCA_017644185.1. GTDB lineage: Bacteria > Pseudomonadota > Alphaproteobacteria > Rhodospirillales > Casp-alpha2 > UBA4479. The sequence continues at coordinate 19,096 of JAEPMA010000016.1, read as the reverse complement.
AAGCCTACCGCGATTTCGGCATGGGCCGGTCACGCGGCACGCAGCCGTTCCAGCTTGCCGGGAATATCAGGCAAGGTGGACTGGTCGAAAAAGCCTTCGGCGTCACCATCCGCGAACTGATCGAGGATTTCGGCGGCGGCACGGCGTCGGGCCGCCCGTTCCGCGCCGCGCAATTGGGGGGGCCGCTGGGCGCTTATGTCGATGACGCGATGCTCGACCTTGCGATGGATTACGAGGCGCTGGCAGAGGCGGGTGCGATGCTGGGGCATGGGGGAATCGTCGTCTTCGATGACACGGTCGATATGGCCGAGATGGCGCGCTTCGCGTTCGAGTTCTGCGAGATCGAAAGCTGCGGCAAATGCACCCCCTGCCGGATCGGCGCTGTCCGGGGCAGGGAAACCGTCGAGAAGATCATCCGGGGCGAGGACGCCGCCCGCAACGTCACGCTTGTCGAAGACCTGTGCGACGTCATGACCGACGGCTCCCTCTGCGCCATGGGCGGGCTGACGCCGATGCCGGTGCGCAGCGCGATCAAACTTTTTCCGGACGATTTCGACCGTCCGCTGCGTCACGCCGCGGAATAGGAGACGATCATGAGTTTTTCCAGAGAACCCGATTTCGGCACCCCGGCGCGCGAGTCCGACAAGACCGTGACGCTGGTGATTGACGGACAGGCCGTCACCGTTCCGGAAGGCACGTCGGTGATGCGCGCCGCGCGCGAAGTGGGGCAGTCGATCCCGAAACTCTGCGCCACCGACACCATGGAAGCGTGGGGGTCGTGCCGGCTCTGTCTGGTCGAGATCGAAGGTCAGCGCGGCACACCTGCGTCGTGCACGACGCCCGTGCGCGACGGCATGGAAGTCAGAACCCAGACCCCGAGGTTGGAGAAAGTCCGCCGTGGCGTCATGGAGCTTTATATCTCGGACCATCCGCTGGACTGCCTGACCTGTGCCGCCAACGGCGATTGCGAACTTCAGGACACGGCGGGCGAGGTCGGGCTGCGCGACGTGCGCTACGGTTATGACGGCGAACGCCATCACGGCGACCGGGCCGACGCTATCGACCAATCCAATCCCTACTTCGCGTTCGAGCCGGCGAAGTGCATCGTCTGTTCGCGCTGCGTGCGTGCCTGTGAAGAAGTGCAGGGCACCTTCGCGCTGACGATTCAGGGGCGCGGCTTCGCGTCCAAGGTCTCGGCAGGTGCGGCGGCGGACGATTTCTTCAATTCTGAATGCGTGTCCTGCGGGGCTTGCGTGCAGGCATGTCCGACCGCGACGCTGTCCGAGAAATCCGTGATCGAACACGGCACCCCAAGCCGCCACGTCGACACCACCTGCGCCTACTGCGGGGTTGGGTGTTCGTTCCGCGCCGAGATGCAGGGCGACCAGGTGGTGCGCATGGTGCCCGCGAAATCGGGCGGTGCCAACGAGGGGCATTCCTGCGTCAAGGGGCGCTTCGCGTGGGGCTATGCAACTCACAAAGACCGCATCACCACACCGATGATCCGCGAAAAGACGACCGATCCATGGCGTCCGGTCGATTGGGACGAAGCGATCTCGTTCGCCGCCGGGCGCTTCAAGGCGATCCAGGAAAAATACGGCAAGGACGCCATCGGCGGTATCACGTCGTCGCGTTGCACCAACGAGGAAGTCTACGTGGTGCAGCGCCTGATCCGCGCCGCGTTCGGCAACAACAATGTCGATACCTGCGCGCGCGTCTGCCATTCGCCGACGGGCTACGGACTCAAGACCACGTTCGGCACGTCTGCCGGGACACAGAACTTCAAATCCGTCGAGCAGGCCGACGTGATCCTCGTCATCGGCGCCAACCCGACCGACGGGCATCCGGTGTTCGCGTCGCGCATGAAAAAGCGTCTGCGCGAGGGTGCGAAACTGATCGTCGCCGATCCGCGCCGCATTGACCTGGTCAGAAGCCCGCACGTTGCCGCCACCCATCACCTGCAGCTTCGCCCCGGTGCCAACGTCGCGCTGATGAATGCGATGGCGCACGTGATCGTGACGGAGAACCTGATCGACGAGGCATACGTCACTGAGCGCTGCGAGACGGCCGAGTTCGAACGCTGGCGCAGCTTCGCCGCCAAGCCGAAGAATGCCCCCGAAGCGCTCGCCGAAGCGACCGGCGTTGCCGCGCAGGACATCCGCGCGGCGGCCCGGCTCTATGCTACCGGGGGGAATGCCGCGATCTATTACGGGCTCGGCGTGACCGAGCACAGCCAGGGTTCGACCATGGTTATGGCGATGGCCAACCTTGCCATGGCGACCGGCAACGTCGGCCGCGAGGGCGTCGGGATCAATCCGCTAAGGGGCCAGAACAACGTGCAGGGTTCGTGCGACATGGGGTCTTTCCCACACGAGTTTCCGGGCTACCGCCATGTCTCCGACGATGCGGTGCGGCAGTCCTTCGAAGCCGAGTGGGGCATTGGGCTTTCCGATGCGCCGGGGCTCCGCATCCCCAATATGTTCGCGGCCGCCGTCGATGGTACGTACAAGGGGATGTTCGTGCAGGGCGAGGACATCGCCCAGTCCGATCCCAACACCCGCCACGTGCAGGCGGCGCTGGACTCTCTCGAATGCCTGGTGGTGCAGGACCTGTTCCTGAACGAGACCGCGGCTTACGCGCACGTGTTCCTGCCGGGCACCTCGTTCCTTGAAAAAGACGGTACCTTCACCAACGCCGAACGCCGCATCAATCGGGTCCGCCCGGTGATGACGGAGAAGACGGGGCTTTCCGAATGGGAGATCGTCTGCCGCCTTGCCCGGGCGATGGGTTACGACATGCATTACGCGAGCGCCGCCGGCATCATGGATGAGATCGCCCGCATGACGCCGACGTTCGCGGGGGTCAGCTTCGAACGCCTGGATCGGGACGGCTCGCTGCAGTGGCCGGTCAACGACGCCGCGCCGAACGGCACGCCGACCATGCACATGTCGGGTTTCGTCCGCGGTAAGGGCCGCTTCATGATCACCGAGTTTGTCCCCAGTGACGAGCGCACGTCGCGGAGTTTCCCGCTGATCCTGACGACGGGGCGTATACTCAGCCAGTACAATGTCGGCGCGCAGACGCGGCGCACCGAAAACGTGCGGTGGCACGAAACCGATGTGCTGGAAATCCATCCCTTCGACGCCGAGGAGCGCGGCCTCAACGACGGCGATACGGTCTCGATCCAGAGCCGCATGGGTGCCGTCACGTTGCCCGTCAAACTCACCGAGCGGATGCCGCAGGGCGTGGTCTATACGACCTTCCACCACCCGGTATCGGGCGCCAACGTGATCACCACCGAATATTCCGACTGGGCGACCAACTGCCCGGAATACAAGGTGACCGCCGTGCAGGTGGCGCGCGCCAACCGGCCGTCCGACTGGCAGCTGGAACTGGACGAGTTGCATGAAACCCGCTACCGCACCGGCGGGATCGAGGCGGCGGAATGAGCAACGACGATCAGGAACTGATCCGCATGGCCAACCAGATCGCGGACTTCTTTTCCGGCTATCCCGATGACGAGGCGGCCGCCGGCATCAAGGGGCACATCCATGATTTCTGGACCCCGGCAATGCGCGCCGGGCTCGATGAGATCATCGCCACGGGGGACGCCAGCCTCAGTCCATTGGTCATCAGGGCGGTGCGCCGGGGTGCCGCCTAGCGGGCAGCGGCTTGCCTTCGATGGGCCTGGAATGAAGAAGCGATTAGCGTCCGGAATGCCCGCGTATAGAAACGATTGCGCATCCCCAATGCGCCGCCAGGGCCTTCCCAATCACGGAAACCCTATGGTTTAATCGTGGTCAGCAAAACCGGGACAAACTCGCAATGCCGACACGGACTTTCTTTTTTTCGTCTTTATTCTTTCTCTCGCTTTGGATGCCGGTTCCGCTGGCCGCCCAGGTCAAGGACGAAGCTGAACTTCGGCACCTGTTTTCCGGTGCTGAATGGAATATTGAATCCACATGCGGCATCGCCAACTATTTCGAGACCTGGTCGGGCCAGGCCGTTTTTTCCGCCGCCGGCGATTTCATCGCGGATACGGAATGCCGGCATCCACTCGACCCGATCTGGCCGACGTATCGCGGGAAATGGCATATCAAAGACAATCGCCTGTGCTTCGACGATGTCGTTTCAAAAGGGACCATGTCTCTGCGCGGTTTTAAAACGGGATACTGTTTCGACGTGGTGGTTGAGAAGAAGCGGCTTCTGTTGCTGGCCATTAACGGGGATCGAAACTGGTACATCACCCCAAAGAGCCATCCCAAATACAGCAGCCTTGATGACGTCATCCAGGCATTGAAACAATGGCAGTAATTTTCAGCCGCGGCCTTGGCAGCGTCGAGAAAGGACATCGAAGCGTTTTCCACCGAACATGTGAAAAGACTGTGCCGGAGGCGAAGCGCGTACCCCGTTCCATCTATTCCGGGGCAACATCAACAATGAAAACAGAATCTTGAAGGGGCTCGCGATGCCAAACAAAAATACTCTGGCGACGGTTTTTGTCTGCACGGTTAGCGCCATCTTCCTGACCGGCTTCTGGAGCACCACGAAGTCCAGCTTGTCGGAAGGCGAAACAGGTCACGTGGCATTCGAATCCCGGTCCGGTGTGACCCTGTACGGTGATGTCACCATCCCGGAAGCCGGCGACGGGCCTTTCCCGGCAATGGTGCTGATGCACGGAACCGGAGGTCGAGGCTATCGTCAAAACAGTTGGGCCGAGTTTTTTGCCGAGAATGGGATCGCCTCCATCAACGTCGATTATTTTACCGGGCGCGGCTATGACAAAAGGGGGTCCCCGCCGGGCGACTACTATGATGTCGCGGATGCCATGAAGTTGATCGCCACACATCCCAAGGTGGATAAGAACCGAATTGGCGTGATGGGGTGGTCGAACGGCGCGGAAGTTGCGCTCGAATCAGCTTTGATCGACGAGAGCAAGGCCGATGGTCTCACGTTGAAGGCGCATGTTGTCTTTTATCCCCCTTGCGAGCTTACCTCGGTCCCGTCTTTCGGGCCGAATTATCCGATTGCGGTTTTCCTGGGCACCAATGACTACGTCGCCAAGGTTTGGCAATGCGAGGAAATGGTCAACAAAGGCGTTCAGAGCGGGGGAAAGGATGTCCGGCTTATAGTATATGAGGGAGCCTATCATGGCTGGGATGGCAGAAAGAATATCGACCAGCTGGACCATCGAAACCGGCGAGTTCGCTTGGTTCCGGATACGGAAGTGACCGCGCAATCGCGCAAAGACGTCATGACGTTTCTGCGCAACACGCCGATCCTGGGAGATCCCGGTAAAAAACCGCAGGCGAGCGCGGGCAAACGAAAAGGAAAACCCGACGGGTGCGTAGACCCGACTTTCGCGTCGCTCTTTCCGGATTTGTGCTCGTAACGCATGCTCTGGCTTCAGGGGGGAGAATTTTTTTTGAGAAGCAGCTTCGATTGATGTCAGAAGCCGGCAATCAACGTCCCGTTCGGTCCCGCCGCAAGGGTCTATTCTGATAGGATGATATAAAACGAGGGGGGGTCAGATGTATCTCAATCATTTAACTGCGGTTGTCATCGTTTCATTTTTTGTGCTGTTGCCCATAGGCAGTGCCGTCAGCAGCGAGATCCCGGAAGACCATGAAACCGTGGAATTTCCCAGCGACCTTAAAGTCAGCAAGTTCTGGAAAAAACGCTTCCCTGACAAAGAGCCGGAAATACCGCAAATCACCGCCAAATTCCGGAAGCCGGAGGGCGACGGCCCGTTTCCCGTTGTGATCCTCGTTCACGGGTGCGGCGGGCCAAGATCGAATTTGGTGATGTGGGCGGATTGGTGGGCGGCGCGGGGATACGCAAGCCTCGCACCGAATTCGTTCCATGCTCGCGGTTTCTCGGAAATTTGCACCGATTTCGAACGTGTCCGGCAGACGGCGAGGGTTGAGGACGTCTACGGCGCCGTCAAATACCTGTCGACGCTCTCAATCATCGATACTTCACGAATAATCCTGATGGGGTTCTCGAATGGCGGTGGCACCGTGATGGACGCGGTCAGCGACGCAAAGCAGATCAGGTTCGAGGACTTGCCCGGCAAGATCGTCGCATCGATCCCCGTTTATCCGGACTGCGGGTTCCACACGCCCCCGTATCTTGTTCCGATGTTGATCCTGGTTGGGGATGCGGACGACTGGACGCCGTCGAAGCTGTGCGAGCGGCACCTGAAAATGCGGAACAATTCACCCACGGTATTGAAAATATACCCTGGGGCGCATCACGGGTTCGATGGGGACGCAAATACGTTTCTGCCGAACGTCCGGAATTTTCACAGCAGTTCAGGCCTTGGCGCGACGATCGCGAGGAATACCCCGGCCATCGAATCATCGAAGCGCGATATCAGCGCTTTTCTCGACGCGCACATCAAGTGATGGCTTGGGACCGTAAGCGGACAGCCGCCGAACGTTGATGCTCAAGTCCTCGTCAACGGCTTGTACTTGATCCGGTGCGGCTCGAGGGCGTCGTCGCCGAGGCGGCGCTTCTTGTCCTCTTCATAGTCCTCGTAGTTGCCTTCGAACCATTCGACGTGGCTGTCGCCCTCGAAAGCCAGAATGTGCGTCGCGAGACGGTCGAGGAACCAGCGGTCGTGCGACGTGATCAAAACGCAGCCGGCGAAATCGGCGATGGCTTCTTCGAGGGCGCGGAGCGTGTCGACGTCCAGATCGTTGGTCGGTTCATCGAGCATGAGGACGTTGGCGCCGGATTTCAGCATGTTGGCGAGGTGCACGCGGTTGCGCTCACCGCCCGACAACTGGCCGACTTTCTTCTGCTGGTCGCCGCCCTTGAAGTTGAACTGCGCGACGTAGGCACGGGACTGCATCTTACGTTTACCGAGGTCGATCTCGTCAAGGCCGCCGGAGATTTCCTCCCAGACGGTCTTGTTGTCGTTGAGCGCGTCACGCGACTGATCGACATAGCCGAGCTTGACCGTATCCCCGATGCGGATGTCGCCGGCGTCGGGCTTTTCCTGATCCGTGATCATTTTAAACAGTGTCGTTTTACCGGCACCGTTCGGCCCGATGATCCCGACGATGGCGCCGGGGGGGATTTTGAACGACAGATCGTCGATCAAAAGGTGATTGCCGAACCCTTTTCTGAGCTCTTTCGCCTCGATCACCAGATCGCCCAAACGCGGCGCGGCGGGGATGACGATCTGCGCCGAACCGGGCGCCTTGTCCTGCGACTTGGCGAGCAGGTCTTCATAAGCGGTGATACGCGCCTTGGACTTCGCCTGACGGGCGCGCGGCGACTGCCTGATCCATTCCAGTTCTTCGGAGAGGGTGCGCTGGCGGGCGGTCTCTTCGCGTTCTTCCTGTGCGAGGCGCTTCTGTTTCTGTTCCAGCCACGACGAATAGTTCCCCTCGTACGGGATGCCGCGGCCGCGGTCGATCTCGAGAATCCAGCCCGTGACGTTATCTAGGAAGTAGCGGTCGTGGGTGACCATCACCACCGTGCCGTCATAGTCTTTCAGGTGGCGCTGCAGCCAGGCGACGGATTCCGCATCCAGGTGGTTGGTCGGCTCATCCAACAACAGCACTTCCGGCTTTTGAAGTAGGAGGCGGCAGAGCGCGACGCGGCGGCGCTCACCGCCCGAGAGTTTTTCGACTGAGCTGTCGGCGGGCGGGCAGCGGAGCGCGTCCATCGCGATCTCGATGGTGCGGTCCAGGTCCCAGCCGTCGACGGCGTCGATCTTTTCCTGCAGCTCCGCCTGCTCGGCGATGGTCGCGTTCATCTCGTCGTCGTCCATCGGCTCGGCGAACTTGGCGGACACCTCGTTGAAGCGGTCGAGCAGGTCCTTCACTCCACCGAGACCGTCGGTGACGTTCTCCTCAACCGTTTTCTTGGGGTCGAGTTGGGGCTCCTGCTCCAGATATCCGACACGCACGCCCTTGGCGGCCCAGGCCTCACCCGAGATATCGGTGTCGATGCCGGCCATGATCTTCATGAGCGTCGATTTACCCGCGCCGTTCGGGCCCAGCACGCCGATCTTGGCGTCGGGCATGAACGAAAGGGTGATGTTCTTCAAGATTTCCTTGCCGCCCGGAAACGTCTTGGAAACGCCCTGCATGACATAGGAATACTGGTAGCTGGCCATCGGTGCTCGATCCTCTGGAATTGGGTCTGAGTTTGGCCGTTGTGATATCGCTTTAGCGGCCTTCTGGCAATCATTGTGCGCGGTTTGGGTGACGGCCGCGCACCCCGGTGCAGTGCCTGCGGGCTGGACTTTAGCCGGCGATCCCATACGCTGATGTGTATGGAGCTGAGCGCGAAACTTCTGCAACTCTACCGGCACCTCTGGACCAGCTACTGGTGTATCCCGGTGGCGTTCCTTCTCCTATCCGTCGCCCTCGCGGCGGCGACCACCGGGATCGACCACGTTTTTAAAGAGAGCATCACGCCTGCGGCCTATTACCTGCGCGCTGTCGAGCCGGATACGGCGCGGGTCATATTATCGACCATCGCGGGGTCGATCATCGGGGTGGCGGGGGTCGTGTTTTCGATCACCATGGTCGCGGTGTCGTTCGCGTCCGGCAATTTTGGCCCGCGCCTGATCGGGAACATGATGCGCGATCGCGGCAGCCAGGTCAGCCTCGGGTGCTTCATCGGCACGTTCGTGTTCTCCCTCATCGCGCTCCGCTTCGTGCGCGACGGCGGGGACGGGGTAGAGGCGTTCACGCCCTATGTCTCTATCGCGACGTCGATGGGGTTGGCGCTCGCGTGCATGGGGGTGCTGATCTATTTCATCCATCACGTCCCCGAAACCATCAACATCGAGTTGATCGTCGCCAAGCTGGGCCGCGCGTTGAAGTCGGGGATCGAGAGCCGGTTCCGCGTCAACTATGTGGATGTGAAGACACCCGGTATCGATGGCGACTGGCGGGACGATGCGGACCGGAAAGACGCCACCGAGATCACCCTTGCCGAGGATGGCTATATCCAGGCGCTCGACGTCGACCGGCTGGACGAGATCGCATCCCTTAACAGCCTCTATATCGAAATTCTGCGCCGCCCGGGTGCGTTCGTCACGAACTGCGATCCGGTGTGCGCTGTCTGGCACAAGGAAGACTTTTCACGCGAGACGGAAGCCCGCGTTCAGGCCTGCTTCGCCACCGGCGCATCACCAACGGTCAACCAGAACATCGAGTTCGTCGCCGATCAGCTGGTTGAGATCATTGCCCGGGCGCTTTCGCCCGGGGTCAACGACCCCTATACCGCGATCGCGTGTATCAACTGGCTCAAGGTCGGTATCCTGCACTTCGCCGAACACGAGACCGAGAACGACACCTTCAATCGCCATCAGCGGGTCAAGTCGAAGCCATACATGTTCAAGGATTTCGTCACGGCGATCTTCGAAAGTGCGATCCCCTATATCGCGCCGAACCGGCAGGTGACCCGTCACACCATCGATTGCCTGGAGGCGATTTCGGAGCAGTTGACGGATGAGGCGAACCGTAAGGCGGTCGCGAAAATCATCAGCGATCTGAACAACGCCGCCGATGACCGGTGATAATCGTATTCAGCGCCGGGCGCGAAGAAGCAGATAGACGGCCGCGGCGATCGTGAGGGCCGGCAGGGGGGCGTCGCGCGTCAGGGCCATCGTGTAGGCCGATGCCAGGTCCCACCCGCTCCAGATCAATGGCCACGCCAGAAGCCACAGAGACTTTCTGCCTTCGACGAAACAGATCGCCGCGACACCGATCAAGGCCGTCGTCGCGGGGGCGGTCCCGAAAAGCTGTGCCGTTTTGAGGCTGTCGCCGGCACCACTGGCGAGCAACGGGTGCAGCATCAATGCGGCGGCCATGAGCGTGTAGCCGATCCATATCTGGACGGTGTCGTGCGTGATCTTGAACCTGCCCAGAACGCCGCCCCATAACGCGGTCAACGCGCCCTGCAAAATGAACAGCCAACCGAAGATCACCGCCGCCCAATTCAGGTTGGCGTACTGATTGATGTGAAAGGCCCATCCCGTCCACATCCAGAACGTGGCAACGCTGAACGCGAGAATATGCCCGGCCCGGACCTCGCGGCGATGGATGCAGATCAGGGTGACGAAACCCAGAAGCACCGCAAGCGCCGCCGCCGGCCAGGCATCCTGGTTATAACGTGCGAACATGCCGACATAGACATCGGGCGAGAACGGGATCAGGCGCTCCATTACGCCGATCCATCCTTCGAGACGGCGCTGCGCACCTCCTCAGGATGAGGATTGAGCGTGCGCCTCATGCCGAGGAGCGAAGCATCTCGAAGCATGAGGTATGTCATAAGTTGCCTACGTGATCCGCCATGCGTCGGCGTAATTTCGCGTCCGGCAAAATTCCCGTCATGGCGCCCATGTTCTCGGCCATGTGCTCGACCTTACTCGTCGCCGGAATGGCGCAGGTGACGGCGGGGTGCGAGACGATGAACTTCAACAGGAATTCCGGCCAGTTCTTCGCGCCCGCGTCCGCCGCCCACTTGGGGAGGGGATGGCCTTGGACTTTATCGATCAGGCTGCCGCGCCGATAGGGACGATTGCAGATGACGGCGATGCCGCGCTCTTGCGCGAGCGGGAGAAGACGGTTTTCCGCTTCGCGGTCGACGGCGTTATAGGTCAGTTGCACGAAGTCGATGTCTTCCGACGACATGATCTTTTCCATCCCGTCGTGGCGCATGCCGTGCGATGTGGTGATGCCGATGTGCTTGATGCGTCCCGCGGCTTTCTGACGGCGAAGGGTTTCCAGATGATCTTCCCAGTTCAGGAGATTGTGCACCTGAAAAAGGTCGAACGTCTCGACCCCCCATAATCTGAATGAGTCGTCGATCTGCTCCTTGCCGTGCGCCGTTGCCGGTGTCCACACCTTGGTGGCGGAGAACAGGCCCGGCGTTTTGCCGAGCTTGCGAAGCCCATAACCGACAACCGCTTCCGACGAGCCGTACATCGGCGAGGAATCGATCATACCACCACCCAATTCGAAGAACTTTTTAAGCACTTCCGTGCGCTGGTCGCGGAGCTTTTGATCCTCACCGACGTTGAAGGTGATCCACGTGCCCATGCCGATCGCCGGGATACGCGCGCCGGTTCTCGGTATCGGTTTCATCAGGATGTCGGACGATGCGGCGCGAGCGGGCAGGCCTGAAAGACCGAGCGCGGCGGTGGCGGCGCCCAGGGCGATGAACTGGCCGATGAACTGTCTGCGGTCGAGGGTGTAATCTGACATTTTCGCGCTCACCTCTTCATTTCTAGATAGGAAGCGCATGCGCCGATTTCGAGACATGAAGACGGGGCCGCGGCGCTTATCCGCCACCACGGCCCCGTTTCAAGATCTCCCGAGGGGGGCGGGAGGAATCGCGCCCGTTATTTGGCGGTGACGACGTCCATGACGAGTTTGCCGTCCACCTTAACGGGGCCGTCTTCCTTGGCACCGAGTGTGTACTCGAAGATGCCGGTTTTCATGCCGCCCTTTTCCCCATGCAGCATCAGCATCAGCATGTCACCCGATTTGACGGGTTCCGTCAGGATCGCGGCGACGTTGGTGTTCTTGCCTTTTTTCAGAGGCGCATAGCCGACGACGGGGCCCGGCTTGCTGTCCGCACCGGTGCGGTGCACGACCATCCAGCCGTTGGCGTCGGCCATAATCTCGTCGGCGGTCACGGTGCCGCCGGATACATCCTGATCGCTCGCCTTCACGGCAAGCTCGTGATGCGCGGCATGTACGCTGCCGGCAAGAAGGGTAATGGCAAAGGCGCTGATGGCGATTTTTCCGAGTTTCATGATGAATCTCCGTTTCAGTGTCGGTTCCGCCCGGCGGAATAGCGCGGACGGGCTCCGCAAAAAAGCCATTAAAATCAATGTTTAACGACCAAATGCGCCCTGTCTGAGGCCTTGCTTTTTTTAACGGGCTCTCATAACAGGTACGGCATGCACCGGCTGCCGGTTCAATTCGGGGACGGATTTTTTTGTCGGCGCGGGGCGGTCACATGGAAGGGATACCAACAGGGCCGAAAGTGTTGTATGCACACCCGGTTAAAAAAAAACGGGGGAGAAACAAATGTCCGTCACGGAAATCCGCGCCGAGGTCTTCACGAAACTGCCGGACGCACTGCACATCAGCGGGCAGCCGTCGACGTGGGTCGACGCCAACAAGCCGGGCGGCGACGTGCCGTCGTTTCTTGAAGGGCCGTCGTTCGACAAGGACGGCAATATCTGGTGCGTGGATATCCCCTGGGGCCGGATCTTCAAGATCACACCTTCGGGTGAATGGTCGGTGGGCGCCGAATACGACGGCTGGCCGAACGGGTTGCGCATTTTACCCGATGGGACGATCCAGATCGCGGACTATAAACGCGGCATCGTGATGCTCGACCCGAAAACGGGGGAGACCCGCGACAGGTTTTCATCGAACAGAAGCGAGGGCTTCAAAGGCTGCAACGATCTGTTCTTCGGGGCCGACGGCACGCTTTATTTCACCGATCAGGGGACGACCGGCCTGCACGACCCCACGGGCCGCGTCTACCGGGTTGCGCCGGGAACCGAGACGCTGGAGCAACTGATCGGCAACGGCCCCAGCCCGAACGGTCTGGTCACCAGCCTGGGAGATAAAGTGCTCTACGTCGCCATGACCCGCGCCCAGCAGGTGTGGCGCGTGCCGCTGTTTCCGGGCGGCACGGTCAAGGTTGGGTTGTTCGCGCGGCTGCCGGCGGGCGTCATCGGTCCGGACGGGATGGCGCTCGACGAGAAGGGGAACCTCTACGTCTGCCACGCCAGCCGGGGCCGCATCTACGCCTTCAACGAGCATGGTGAAGAGCTATTGACGGTGGACTGCAGCCATATCGGCCGGACCACCACCAACCTTGCGTTCGGCGGCGAGAACAACTCGGAACTGTTCATCACCGTTTCTGATGCGGGCGTGATCGCGCGCGCGAAAATGCCGGTGCCGGGACGCCCGATGTATAGCCACACCGGTTAAGTTCAAAAATTTCGGAGAATCAGTGCGCCGGTTTCGGCTGCGCGGAAGATCCCTGCTGCGTCTTTTTCTTGGACGGGGACGGCTTCTGGGCCTGACGGAGCGCCGCCAGGATCGAGACCGCTTTCAAAGAGCGCCACATCATCATGTCAGCCTGCCATCGCCATGGCGGCGGCGGGAAGTGCATCGTCCGCGTTGCTGTCACGATCGACGATCGCTTCGACGATTTCACACTGGCACTGTCCGCAGCACGGCTCGCAGCCGTAAAATGCGTGGACGTCGTCCCAGCGTTCGACGCCGGCGTTCAACGCGGTTTCGACTTCCTTGTCAGTGATTCCGTTGCAGTTGCAGATGTACATAACAGTCTCGCAAACTTGGATAATCAGGGCTTTCCCTTTGTGAGAATGATTATCATTCGAGTTGCGAATGATTGTCAATAACAGAAAATTCACGAGATCGTGTCGTTTAAAATTGCGATTGATTATCAATGACATATAGAAAAAATGACAATTTCTCTAATCTGCGCTAAACAGGGTCAAAGGTTCGAAATTGAAGGAGACGACCATGAAAGGCGATCCGAAAGTCATCAAGCAGCTCAACGGAATTCTGAAAAACGAGCTGACGGCGATTAACCAGTATTTCCTGCATGCGCGGATGATGAAGGACTGGGGCTTCCTGGGATTGGCCGACAAGGTCTATCACGAGTCCATCGGCGAAATGAAACACGCCGATTATCTGATCGAGCGTATCCTCATGCTCGATGCGCTCCCCAACCTCCAGGATCTCGGCAAGCTCAAGATCGGGGAGACGGTGCCGGAGTGCCTCGCCAGCGACCTCGGTTTGGAAATGACCAACCAGAAAATGCTCAAGACGGCGATCACGGTCTGCGAAGAAGCCAAGGATTATGTGTCCAGGGAAATCCTCGAGGATATCCTCGACGACACCGAAGAGCACATCGACTGGATCGAAACCCAGCAGAACATCATCAAGCATGCCGGTCTGCAGAACTATCTGCAGGAGCACATGTTCGAAAAAGAGGGTGACTCGTAAGCCGGTTCAGTCGATCGCCGTCATGTGATTGTCCCAGCGGCGGAACGCGTGTTCCGCCGTTTCCGCCGGGGCAAGCCCCGCTGACCAGCGGCCCACCACGCCGGTTCCGCTGGACGCGACGATGCCGTGTTCCGGACCCGGCGCCAGGCCGCAGCCGTCGGCAAGCTCGATATGGCCTTCCCACGCCCCCGTCGGTAACGCCCAAAATCCAACCAGTCCGCCACGCGGCGACGACACCGCGAGGGTATAACCCTCGGTGTCGCAGGCGACGGAGCCGCAATAACCGTTAAAGCGCTCGAGCATGTCTTCCGGTACTTCCACGGGTTGAAGCCCGTTGTTGGATTTTCGGTCGTGGATGTAGACAAGGGGTAATGTCCGCCCGTCGTCTTCCTGATCCTGGCAGCCGACGGCGACACGGCCATCCGGCAGAACCGCCATATGACGGATCGAAAGTTTCTGTTGGCGCAGGTCGTCGAAGTAAACCTGCCCGGTGATCTTACCGCTCAATCCGTCGATGAAGGCGAGGGATGGGCGCATGGTGCCGATGTTCAGTTTCTCGCGGCCCTTGTCGGGGTGGGTGCGGATGCCCCCGTTGGCGACGGCAAGGGTCTTGCCGTCATTCATCAAAAGGTGTTGGTGCGGGCCGATGCCGCCCGATGAAAACTCCGCGATCCGCTTATAGCCCATCTCCACGTCATAAACCCCGATCACACCGACGCCGCTTTCGAAAGCGTTCTCGGTCATCCAGAGGGTTTTGCCGTCCAGGCTGTAGACGCCGTGTCCATAAAAATGCCGTCCTGGGGCAGGGGTGAGGTGGAAACGTTCCTTGCCGTCCGAGAGTCCGAAGATAATCGCGAATTCACCGGGGCGTCTGGCGACGACCAGGCCTTCGTCGTTACCAGGGCGGACCGCCGTGCCGTGGCCACGCGCGGGTAGCGGCAGATCCCAGATGATATCCAGGTCCGGGCCGATGCGGCTGACCAGATGCCGGGTCTGGAGCTGGTCATAACCGGTGGAGAGAAATCCGCTTTTGGCGCCGGCGGCGCGTACGTGGCCCGGCAGCATCATGCCGAGACCGAGCGCGATCAGGGAGGTGTTAAAGGTGCGCCGGTTCATGGTCATCGGCTCAGTCTCCGTCCAGGCTGTTAAACCCGAGTCGCACGCCCAGGCTCTTGGGCAGCGTTGCAACGATGCCGTCACGCAACTGTTCGATCCGGGCGGAAAGGGCGCGGAGCCGCTTCGGCCCGTCTTCTTCCTCGAGGACGATCTTGGCATTCTCCCCAAGGGCACGGACGTCGTCCTCGACTTTTTCAAACGCATCCAGAATTTGCGCGATTTTCTCGTCACTATCCACGAGGTCGGCGGCGAGAAGTTTGTAGAGTTCGCGCAGCGCGCGGATGTTGATTTCGATGTTGCGCAGGCTTCGCTTGGCGCGCCAGTTCTCAAGCAGGAACGGGCGTGGCTTTCGCGCACCGGCGGGTAGCTTCAGCTTCAGGGACTGGATGAACTCGATCCCGACCACCAGGTCGTTGACGGTATCGGTGACGAAGGTCTTGGCGTCGCCGGGGCGGGGCCCTGCATTCTTAAGTTCGGCGGCGATGGAGGCGATATTATGGGCGATCGCCTGGGCCAACACGCAGCGCGACGTCTTTTCGCCGTCAATCAAATGCTGCGACAACGGGGCGTCATCGAACAACAGGCGCTCCAGCGCGGGAAAGCCCTGCAGTGCAACGCTGGCATCGGCGAAGTTGTCGGTGATCGTGGCGTCGACAGGTTCGGCCAGAATTTTACGCATGTGGCGCTCGGTGATGCCGCGTTGGTCGGGCCAGAACTGCAGCCTTGAATGGCGGTCGTTCTCGGCGACGGCGCCGTGACGGATGTGCTGGACCGCCTGCCACGCATCCAGGGCCCCGTGAAAGGCGTCCTGCGCGGCGAGTTTGTCCGGGGCCTCGCCAACGTTCTTGCAGTGGCCCTTGATTTTGTAGTCGAGCCCCTTCGCCTTCTCGTCGAAGTGCGCGTAGCCGGGCTTGATGTGGTCGGAGAGAGCGGCGTCACGGAGCGCCGCGTAATCCGGCGCCTGTGCATACGCGGGCAGCGGAAGGGCGATAAGGGCGCTTACGGCGAGGGTGGTCAGGATGCGTTTGTCCATCAGAGAGACTCCAGGAACTTGATCAGGGCGTCGCGGTCTTTCTTGCTAAGCTTGGCGACGGTGTTTTTAGCGGCTTCGGCTTCGCCGCCGTGCCACATGATGGCTTCGAGTAAGTTGCGGGCGCGGCCGTCATGCAGGAAATAGGTGTGCCCACTGACCCTCTTGGTCATGCCGATGCCCCATAAGGGCGGGGTCCGCCATTCTCTGCCGTCGGCGGCCCCTTCGGGACGGCGGTCGGCAAGACCTTCGCCCATATCGTGCAACAGGAAGTCACTGTATGGCCAGATCAGTTGATGAGAATGTTCGGCGCGGCCGGGGTCGGTGCGGGTGATGTACTTCGGCACGTGGCAGGACACGCAACCGCTTTCGTAAAATACCTGCTTTCCCTTAAGGACCGTTTTGCCGCCGACGTCACGACGGGCGGGGACGGCCAGGTTCCGCGAATAGTGGGTGACGAGTTCGAGAACGTCCTCGGGAGCCTCAAGGTTGTCATACTGATCACTGGCGCCGTTCGGTGCTTCTCGGCAGGCGGTTTGTTTCTCCGTACAGTCGCCGTACGCCTGTCCCGATACCGGGTTCGAGATGCCGATGTCGCCGCTGAATGCTTCGCCGGATTGCTGGCGGATCGTCGGGTTGCCGGCCTTCCAGCCGAACCGGCCAATAACCACCTTGCCCGCTTCTTTATCCCAAACGAGATTTGCGCGCCCGGATATGCCGTCTGTGTCTTTATCGTCAGGGTCTGCGTGGGCGAGGATCGCGTCGGCGGGAATCATCTCGACGAGGCCGAGACCGATCATCTGCGGGGCGACGCGGGGCGATATCATCACATCGGGATGCATCGGCCCATATTTCAAGTTCGTTGTGCTGTACGTCGGATGGCGCAGGCTTACCGTTTCGCCGCCTGCAAGCTCGATCGACCGCTCCGAATAGGTCACCTCCATCTTGCCTTCCGGGTCTATTCCCTGAATGGCGAAATCCTGGAACTGCCCCCCGTAGGTCGGCTCAACGATGACGTTGACGCGGCGCTCGTCAAGCAGCTTCTTGTCGGCGGCGTTGCGTGGTGGGATCGACAATCGCAAGAACATCGAGACGGCGGTATCGTGTTCGTTCTCGGGCGGGTGACCGCGCCCGTCCTTCAGGTGGCAGCGCTGACATGAGCGGGCGTTGAACAGCGGGCCAAGACCGTCGGATGCCTGCGTCGATGCCGGGGCGGATACCCACAGGCGTTTGAAGAATCCGTTCCCGATCTTGAACCGCATCTCGTCTTCGAGCGACAGATTGGCGGAGCTTTGCGAGAATGCGTCCGCATTGTCGCGCGGGCGCACGGTGGCGGCGCCTCCTGAGTTCACTTCGTATTTTTCGGCCGCGCTGAAATCGGTTGTCGGTTTGACGATCTCCGTCCCGTCCGCGGCGTGCGCGGTGGCGGAGACGAGCAAAACCGGCAGCAGGGCGCTGCCGACGAAACGGTAAAGCGGCATAACGAGCTTTCAAAAAGTTCCGGTGCGGGCGGGACCAACGTGCCCGCACCGGAGGACGCTGACTTTATTTAAAGACTGCGTTCGGATTATCAAGGCTGTCGGAGCCTTCGAAGGCCATCGCCTTCACGCCGAGAACGGACGCGGCCTTCTCGATCGCCTTGGCCTGGGCGACCAGACCGTCGACTACGGCCTGGACTATGGCATTACCCTTGTCGTTGCCTTCACCCAGCATCTGATCGTAGGCCATGATGCGGGCGTCGGCGGTCGCCTTCATGACGGCCATCTTTGCCGTCGTATTCTGCATCGCCCCTTCGATGGCGGCCGCGACAGCGGCGTCCTTTGCGGTCACCAGCGATGCCAGGCTTGGGCCTTCGACGACGCTGCCGTCGACGCGCACGTACCGGCCGTTGTAGATCGCCGCCATGCCGATCTGGTCGTAGTAGTGCGAGTTATGGGTGTTGTCGGAGAAGCAATCGTGCTCTTCCTCGGGGTCATGCAGCATCAGGCCCAGCTTGATCCGTTCGCCGGCGAGTTCCCCGTAGGACAACGAACCAAGTCCCTGGATCATCGCACCGACACCTTGCGCGGGATCCTTGGTGACGTAAGCACGCGCCTCGCCGCCGTCGGCCCACATGGCGACCATGTCCTTGAGATCGCTGACCAGCAGATCCCCGGCAGCCGTCAGGTACTGGGCACGGCGATCACAGTTGCCGTTGCTGCAGTTCTTGGGATCGAAGTCGGTCGCTTTGCGTGCGCCGGCGCCCGGACCGGTGCCGTTCAGGTCCTGGCCCCACAGCAGGAATTCGATGGCGTGATAGCCTGTGGCGACGTTGGCCTCGACGCCGTCGAGTTCCTGTAGGGTGTCGGACAGCAGCGCGGGCGTGATCTTCGAGGCGTCGATCTTCTTGCCGCCGATCGAGATATTCGGATTGGCGATCACGTTGGCGGTGTAATACGGGTTGGCGTCCGCCGACTTGCCGTAGCTCGCGTCGACGTAATCGATCAGGCCTTCATCAAGCGGCCAGGCGTTGACCTTGCCTTCCCAATCGTCGACGGCCGGGTTGCCGAAGCGATAACCCTCGGTCTGTTGATAGGGCACACGCGCCGCCAGCCATGCGGCGCGCGCGGCCATCAAAGTGGTCTCGGATGGGTTGGCCGTCAGGTTGCTCATCGCGCCTCTGAGGGTTTCCGCCGTCGCGAGTGAGTCCGAGTACATCGCGTGGGCGATGTCGGCATAGGTCGTGACTACACCCTTGGTGTCGGATGCGAAGGCCGCGCCCGTCGGCAGCGCAAAGATGACGGCTGCGGTGAGTGTCAGTTTCTTAAACATATTCGTTTGGTCCTCTCGAGTTAGTTGGGTTTTCAATATTCCGCGGCGAGTTTGATGGTCGCGGTATGGCCGCTGTTGCCGGTGCCGCCTTCGGAAACGCTGTAGTCTT
>JAEPMA010000015.1:1757-81382 GCA_017644185.1 Rhodospirillales bacterium | reverse complement strand
GGTATTGCGGCTGATGATCGATTCAGCCGATGTCGCGGTCCGTTTCAGCCAGTCGGAGATCGCCCGTCTGGAAATCGCCGAACGCCTTCAGAAGGCGACATCCGGCGTCATCTCGGCATTGGCGACCGTCGTCGAGAAGCGCGACCCTTACACGGCGGGGCACCAGCACAGGGTGGCGGAACTGGCTGTCGCTATCGGGCGTGAACTCGCGCTTTCGGAGGATCGGCTGGAGGGGCTGCGGATCGGGGCGTGGATTCACGATGTCGGTAAGATCGGCGTTCCAACGGAAATTCTCAGCAAGCCGGGCCGCTTGGATGGGGCTGAAATCGCGTTGATCCAACGCCATGCGCAGATCGGGTATGACATCGTCAAGAGCATCGATTTCGGGTGGCCGATTGAAAAAATCGTGTACCAACATCACGAACGCATCGATGGGTCCGGTTATCCGCAGGGCCTTAAAGGCGACCAGATCGCATTGGAAGCGCGGATCGTCGCTGTGGCGGACGTTATCGAATCGATGGGAACCGACCGGCCATACCGCGCCAAAATCCCCTGGCAGGCGGTCATCGATGAAATCGAAAGCGGGCGCGGGACGAAGTATGACGAAAACGTCGTCGCCGCCGCTTTCAGCGTCTTGGACACGCGCGCCGAGGCTTTCGGCTTCAATACCGCTCGTTAGTATCTATTGTCAGTTATAGACCGGCTGCCCGTCCGGGTCGGCGTTGCGGCCGTGCAGTGACCAGCTCGCTTCCATCAGCTCGTTGAATGCCGCGCGGTAGCGTTTCAGTTCGCCGTCCTGCGATGCGAGCTTGCCCTGCAGCCGGGTCAGGCGATTCTTTAAAGACATCATCTCGATTTCGATCGAGCGATAGAGACGCAGATCGGCGTCGTTGTGCATGTCGTCACCCATCTCGGAACCCGGCTTCATGATGTCCGCGAATCCGATGCCGGTGCGCTTCATCAATCTGACCGCCATCAGGAATGCGGCGATGCATTCCCCCTCCTTATCCGACCCCGTGAGGCTGAGCACTTTGCTCAGGCGTTCGTAGGTGATTTCGTCGGCAAGGTGCGGCCATTCGTCGGCCGGGCGAAGCTGCGTCTCGAAGCTCAATCCGTGCTTCTGCATCAGCCGTTTGGCGAGCAGGAAGGCGGCAATCGCTTCATCGCTTTCGGACGTTTCGGCAATGCTCAGAAGATGAATGATCCTGTCCGATGTGCTGGCCGGCGCGCGATGCATGTTTTCCTCTCAGGTGGTGCGTTCGTTCATGCGATCTTCGGCGGTCCCCGTAAAGTTTCGGTTAACTGTGATTCAATATTGTTTTTCAACGCATTATCCGCGAGAGATTGCCGCTGTGCACAACCCTGATAATATGGGCCGTAACGGGACGCGTGACGGCCCGTCGGTTTCGTGGCGCGCCACCTGGGAGAACCGAGGAACATGGAAAACGCCGCCAAATCAGTAACGCTCGAACCCGGCTTGCGCGACGCCATCGTTGCGTTGATCGGGCAATTGCGCCTGGCGCGCGACGGCACCATGCCGGGCCAGGTTCGCTTCAACGACGAAGACCCCGAGCTGAAGGCGCTGGCCGGGCTGATCAACGATATCCTCGGCAATGCCCGAAGCGAGGTCGATCATCTGCAGGACGTGAACCGGGACCTGGATGCACTGGTGCGCCAGCGCACTGCCGAGTTGGAACACGCCAAGACCATCGCCGAACTCGGCAGCACCCAGAAAAGCAAGTTTCTGGCACAGATGAGCCATGAGTTGCGTACGCCCCTGAACTCGATCATCGGCTTTGCCCAGCTGCTACTGGACAGCAAGAAAGAACACTTGAGCGAGCGGCAGTCGAAGCAGGTCAATCACATCCTGCTTGGCGGGCGGCATTTGCTTGGCTTGATCAATGACGTGCTCGATCTGTCGATGATCGAAAGCGGCAAGCTCGATTTGAATTTGGAGGCGGTGAGTGCGGAGAGCCTGATCTCGGAAAGCCTTGAAATGGTCAGGCCACTGATTGACAGGAGCGGGTTGTCATTCGAAAACCGGACCGACCCGAATATCGACCTGCCGGGCATCAAGTGTGATTTTCTGCGCACCAAACAATGCCTGATCAACCTGCTCAACAACGCGTGTAAGTACAACACCCCCGACGGTACGGTCTGGGTCGAGGCCAAGGTGTTTAAAGACGACTGGGTTCGTATCATCGTCGGCGATACCGGGATCGGGATACCGGAAACACGTCAACATGAACTGTTCCGTCCGTTTTCAAGGCTTGGCCGGGAAGAGACCGGGATCGAGGGATCCGGTGTCGGACTTTTGCTCACCCGGCTGCTGTTGCATGCGATGGACGGCTTGCTGGATTTCGACAGCGAGGAAGGGAAGGGGTCGAGATTTTGGCTCGACCTGCCGAAGACCGATCGTCCGGTTTCGTCCGAAACGGTGTTGGAGATGGGCCCCGTCGAGATCGAAAAACGTCCGCAGGGGGTTGTCCTTTATATCGAGGACATCGCGTCCAACGTCCAGTTGATGCGTGACATGCTGAGCGAGTACACCGATGTCCAGATCTTAACCGCTTCGTCGGCGGAAGAGGGGATCGCCGTCGCTTTGGAGCAGTTGCCGGACCTGATCGTCATGGATATCAACCTTGGGGGCATGAACGGGATCGACGCAACGCGTTACATCAAATCCGTGCCGTCGATCAGCAAGATTCCCGTGTTCGCATTGACCGGTGATGTCCAGGAAGACACCCGGGCACGCTGCGAGGACGCGGGTGTCGCGGCATTCTTCGAGAAACCGATCAAGGTCAACGAATTCATCGACGCCGTGTGCGTGGTCCTTGATCAACGGCTGGGCAGGCTCCTGTAATGAACGATTACATCATCCACATCATCGACGACAACGCATCTAATCGCGAGTTGTTCCAGGATCTGATGGACTCCGACGACTTGCCGTGGCGAAGCCACACCGGCGCATTGCAGTTCCTGGATGCGTTCGACCCGGAAGAGACGGGTTGTCTGATACTGGATGTGAGGATGCCGCGGATGAGCGGGCTTGAGCTTCTGGAGAAACTCAACGCCGACGGTGTTTCGGTGCCGGTCATTCTCGCGACCGCGCACAGCGATGTGCCGATGGCGATCCAGGCGATGAAGCAGGGGGCTTTCGACTTCCACGAAAAACCGATCGACAACCAGGCTTTGCTCGACAGCGTGCATCGCGCGCTCGACCGCCGCCGCCAGCAGGCGATGACGGCGGAGGAGTCCGCCCAGGCGCGGATGGCGTACGACTCACTCACGCCGCGCGAGGTCGACGTTTATCGGCTGGTCGTCGATGGGGCGATGAATAAACAAATCGCTTATGAACTGGATATCTCACAGCGCACCGTCGAGGTGCATCGCGCGAAGGTGATGGAGAAGATGGGCGCCAGAAATCTCGCCGATCTGATCAAGAAGCACATCATGTTGCACGGCGCAGGAAAGTAGGGCGGCCGAAAAAAGGCCGGCGGTTTGATCCGCCGGCCCGTCAGAGAGATTTTTCCAGAAATCAGAACTTGCGGGATTCCCCCGGCTGCATGACGACCACGTTGGTGTCGAAGTCGCCGAGCGCGCTCTTGAACTCTTCCGGCGTGCCTTTCAATGGCGGGAAAGTGCCGTAGTGCATCGGGACCACGGTCTTGGTCTTGAGGAGATGCTTCACCGCGTAAGCCGCATGCGCCGGGTCCATGGTGAAGTGGCCGCCGATCGGCAGCATCGCGACATCCGGATTATAGTAGGATGCGATAAAGGCCATGTCGGTGAACACCCCGGTATCGCCCGCGTGATAGAACGTCTGGCCGTCGGCGAGCTTGATGATGTAGCCGGCCGGCTCGCCGCCCGGGTGCATGGTTTCCTTGCCGCTTTCGTCCTTATGGCTGACCTCCGAGCTGTGCTCGGCGTGGGTCATGGTGACGGTCACGTCGCCGACCTTGACTGGACCGGATTTGTTGAAGCGGATCATCTGCTTCATATCGAGCCACCCCAGCGTTGCGAAGGTGCGGCCCATATCGGCGTTGATCAGCACCTTGGCCCCCGTCTGTTTGGCGATGGCGACGGTATCGCCGACATGGTCGCCGTGCCCGTGCGTTAGCAGGATCATGTCGACCTTGCCGATTTTGGTGATGTCCTTGAGTGCGTCGGGCGTTTTCGGATTCTTGGAAATGAACGGGTCGATAAGCACGACCGTGCCGCTCGCGGCGGTGATCTTGAAGGCCGCCTGCCCATACCAAAGAACGTCGGCTTCGGCGCGGGCGGTATTTGTCGCGCCGGCGAGAACGGCGGCGACAACGCAGGCACCGCCAATGATTTTTCGGAACATGTAAAGTCTCCCCTGATTGGCTTTTTAAGCGGCCATGATGCCGCATCAGAAATGTGGTGGTTTTCGGAGAATTTGGCCAGTCACCCTTTGGTGAGCGGGCGTCCCCGCTAGACGGCAACCTCGAGGCGCTTTCTGATCCGGCGCACGAACCAGCCCACGCCCGGCATTTTTTCGTACAGACCGGCGGCGGCGTCCCAGTGGTCGACGTGCTCGATCAGATATCCGTTTTCATCGAACCTGAGCACGCTCGCCCCATCGACCGACCAGTCCCGGTCCATGATGCGACCGGCCAACGTCCAGACGATGACCGCGGCGCGGCCGTCTTCCATGCGGTGGTGGATGCGGAAGCTGAGGTCGTGCACATGTTCGAACATGTCCTCGAAGATCAACCGCATGGCGTCCGCGCCTGTTACGTCGTTGAACGGATCTTTGAAGTGCACGTCCGGGGCGACATGGCGGGTGAGATCGCTCACGCTCTTGTCGGTCAGCCCCTCCAGATAATCGCAATACGCGTCCAGTCCCTTCATCACAGTGTCCCCGGCACCGTCGTCGCGGTGCCCTCCGAGTTTTGAACCGAATTCTCGCCGCAACGCCGGCAGACGTACTCGATGGGTGTGCCGTCCTTGCCGTTGAAGCGCATCTTCACCCATCGTCCCGACATGTCGTACCAGACCTCCGTTTCCAGTTCACCCGTATATGCGAAATGGCGCGCAAGACGGTGGGTGCCGCCGGTGACGACGTTTTCCGTCCCCAGTTCCTTCATGCGAACCGAATTGATATGGCCGGTGATGGTGTTGAGAACCTGTGCGGTGCCGATCACGCCCGGGTTCCAGTGTGTCGTTGGAAAGACGCTCGCCGGCGCGACGGTCTGAACGTCACCGGCATGCACCATGAGCTTATCGTCGCTGCGCTCGGCATTGACGGAGCTGACGGTGCCGTCGTCATCAACGCGGGCGTTCAAGCGGGCCAGATGGCCGTCCCGCCAAGTGCCGACGGAGGTGTATTCATATTTGTACAACGGCAGCCCCAGAATCGTGATCCGGATCGAAAAACGGCTCTCGGCGGTCAGGGCTTCGCCGGTTTTGTCGAACCTTACCCGGTGCTCGCCGATCCGTTTCCCGTCGCGATAAACGTCGAAGACAATGTCCGTCCCGTAAGCGGCGATGGGATCAAAGGGTTCGTCGCGGGCGAACGCCGGGGCGGCGGCGAGCAGGACCGCAAGGGTGCAAACGCTCAAACGCAAAATTGACCCGGCGTGGTGGAATAACCGCTTCATGACACTTGTACGCAGCGAAACGCGGATCGGTTTTATGCGTTGGCGTCTTTATCCGACGTCATCACCCGTGTTTTCGGGAGTTGGATAATCGCAGTGGTGCCCTCGCCGGGCGTGCTTTCAAGGGTAAACGTCCCACCGTGCATGTTGATGATCGATTGCACGATGGCGAGACCGAGCCCCGACCCCTTGTGTCTGCGGGTCATGGCGTCGGCGACCTGCACGAAAGGCTGAAGCACGACTTTCAGGTTTTCCGCATCGATTCCGGCGCCGTTGTCGGCGACCCGGATTTCGACGCTCCCGTCGTCCATGATCCGGGCGCTGGCGTCGATGCGGCCGCCCGCCTCGGTGAACTTGATGGCGTTGGACAGGAGGTTGATCAATACCTGGCGCAGTTGCCGCTCGTCGGCCCAGACATCCGGCATATCTTTGGGGATGTCGTTGTTGACATAAAGCCCGCTGCTGCCGGCGCGTTCCGCGACGAGCCGGATCGAGTCGGCGAAAACGGCGTGCAGGCCGACCGCGCTCTCGTCAAGCTTCAGCTTGCCCGCCTCAATCCGCGAAAGATCGAGAATGTCGTTGATGAGTTGCAGCAGATGCTCTCCGCCATCGCGGATGATCGACAGATACTCCCGGTGCTTCGGGTTCTCGACCGGGCCCAGGGTCCCCGCAAGGAGGCTGTCGGAGAACCCGATGATCGAATTGAGGGGTGTTCTCAGTTCGTGCGACATGTTGGCGAGGAACGCCGATTTGGAGCGGTTCGCCGCTTCCGCCTCGTCGCGTGCCTGCCGGTAGGCACGCTCCACCGCGACCCGTTCCGAAATATCGGTCTCGATGCCGCCGACGCCGATCAGCTCGCCATCACTGTCCAGGACCGGGAATTTTGCGGTCAGGAAGGTAGCCCCGCCGATGTTCTCTTCGCGCCGGATGAGGGTGCGCTTCTCCATCACCTCGCGATCGTGCCTGATGAACGGGGCGCCTTTTTCATCCCCATGCACGTCGAGCGAGGTCTTGCCGATGACGTCTTTGGCCGTGACACCGTAAACCTTGGTGAAACGCCTGTTGACCATGACGAAGCGGAGGTCGCGGTCCTTGAAGTAGATGGGGGCGGGGGAGTTGTCGAGCAGCGTCTGAATGCGCGCCTCGCTCTCCGCAAGCCTGCGTTCCAGTGCGGCGTGATCGGATATCTCGGTGTAAAACGTGGCGATCGATGCACCACCGTCCGGCAACGGAATCGAGAATTTAGAGATCAGCCAGTCCTGTGGGGTCCCGTCGGGCAAGGTGAACACGACCTTGTGGGCGCTTGGCATGCCGGTTTCGATGACCCTCCGATCGCCCTCCATCGCGGCGAGGCTCAGGTTCTTGTCCCAGATA
Organism: Rhodospirillales bacterium; assembly: GCA_017644185.1. GTDB lineage: Bacteria > Pseudomonadota > Alphaproteobacteria > Rhodospirillales > Casp-alpha2 > UBA4479. Next base: position 74,387 of record JAEPMA010000015.1, on the reverse strand, counting down.
TCCTCCGCCTTGCGCCCGATGACGTCGGTGAAGGTGACCCCGAAAGCGGCTTCGAACGCCGGGTTGACGTATTCGTATTCACCCGAAGCGCGCTTGATCATGATCGGGTTCGGCGAACGGTCGAGGGTCAGGCGCCCATAAAGATCCTTATCGATACCTGACGTCCGGTTCATGTAGCTGGCCGCGACCAGTGCGCCGGAAACGGCAAGGATCACGACCTCGCCCATGATGTCCGCCGGCATCAATCCCAGCAATGCCGCGACGCCGCGTGCCGCCAGCCCCAGCGCGGCGACGAACAGCGCCAGCGACATCTTGTCGCCGAGAACACGCACCGTGCGCGCCATCGTCCATGTCTGCAGCGCCAGCGCACAGAGGACGACGATGCCTGAAGCACCGAATATTTCATCGATCCCGGTCATGGGCCGAACATGAACGAGAATTAATGCTCTGGAAATACCCTCGTAATGTCGACCTCACTACGTTCGGGGTGTGTGGTAACGCAAACCACGATTCAAATTCGAGGAATTGAGGACAATGTTTGTAAAAAAGATTCCGCCCCAAGCGCCCCGGACGAAAGATCGCCGGGGTCTGAAAACCCGCAGCGTGGCCGTCGCCACGGTCGGCGCCGCGGTCATCGCCGCGTCGGCCCTGGCTTGGCCTTTGCAGGCAAAAACACCCGCAACACCCATCCCCGCCAACCCGACGCAGAACATGGATCGCGCGATGCCGTCGAGCTTCGCCGATCTGGCCGAGCGCGTCTCGCCGGCCGTCGTCAACATCCAGGTTCAATCGACGGCCAAGCCGGTGATGGGCCAGATGAACAACGTGCCGGGCAACATGCGCGAGTTCTTCGAGCGCTACTTCAATATGCCCGGTATGCCGGACGGTGAACGTTTCAGTGGTCCGCAGGCCCCCGAACAGGGGCAGCGCCGGATCGGCGCCGGGTCCGGTTTCGTGATCGATGCCGAAGGTCACATCGTCACCAACGAACACGTGGTGCACGATGCCGACGAGATCACGGTGACCTTCAAAGACGGTACGGAAGCCAAGGCCAAACTGGTCGGTGTCGACGACAAGACCGACCTGGCCTTGATCAAGATCGACAGTGACAAGCCGTTTCCTTACGTCAATTTCGGCAAGTCCGATGACGTGCGGGTCGGCGACTGGGTGCTGACGGTCGGCAATCCGTTCGGCCTCGGTCACTCGGTCAACGTCGGGATCGTCTCGGCACGCGGCCGCACGATCGGTGCGGGACCATATGACGACTTCCTGCAGATCGATGCACCGATCAACCGGGGCAACTCGGGCGGTCCGGCGTTCGATGTCAACGGCAACGTGGTCGGTGTCAACGCCGCGATCTTCTCGCCGAATGGGGGTAACGTCGGTATCGGATTTGCGATCCCGTCGGAAATCGCCTCCAAGGTGGTGGCCGAACTGAAAGAAAACGGCACCGTCGAGCGTGGTTGGCTCGGGGTGACCATTCAGCCGCTCACCGATGACATTTCGGATGGGCTTGGTCTGACATCCACCGAAGGCGTTCTCGTCGCCGATATCAGCGAAGACGGCCCGGCCGCGAAGGCGGGCATGAAGGCCGGCGACGTGATCCTGTCGGTTGATGATGAAAAGATCGAGGAATTGCGCAAACTGCCGCGTCTGATCGCCGACATCAAGCCGGGTAAGGACAGCAAGGTAACGGTCTGGCGCGATGGTGCGAAAAAGGACCTTTCCGTCGAGATCGGTAAACAGCCGGTCAGCCAGAACATCGCCGCCAACGATGACGCTTCGCCCAGCGGCGTCGAAGACAAGGTCGGCCTCGCGGTTCAGCCCCTGACCCCGGATATCGCCCGCGAACTCGGTATGCCGGAAGACGCGAAAGGCGTGGTCGTGGCCGGGGTGAAGCCGGGCAGTCCCGCCGCTGAAAAGGGCCTCCGCCGTGGTGACGTGCTGACCAAGGCGGGCGGCAAGGAGTTGAAGTCGCCCCGCGATTTGACCGATAGCCTGAACCAGGCGCGCAAGGATGGCCGCAAGTCGGTCCTGGCTTTGGTCAAGCGGAACGGTGGACAAAGATTCATCGCGATCCCTGTGGGGGCTGCCTGATAGGTGGCCCTCTCTCCCCGGGGCCGGCCGTGCTCCCCCCTTGTCGGCCGGCCCCACTGTTTCTCCTCCCAGACGGGTGGGCGGTGTCCGGAATGTTCCGGCGCCGTCCATCCGGTTTTTTGGAAAAATCACGTTCGGGGTTGGCGCATAGGCAACGATCGGCATAAATGATGAGTGAAACACGGGAAATGCCGATGCGGATACTGGTAGTCGAAGACGACAAGGACGCGGCGACCTTCATCGCCAAGGCGCTCGGCGAGGCGGGGCATGTCGTCGATATCGCCGGAAACGGCGAGGATGCGTTGGGGATTGCTTCCGACGCCCACGAAGTGCTGATTGTCGATCGCATGATGCCGAAGCTCGATGGGCTGCAGATGGTCGAACGGCTGCGCGCGCAGGGGATCGCCACGCCTGTCCTGTTTTTAAGCGCATTGGGCAAGGTCGACGATAGGGTCGCCGGGTTGCGTGCCGGGGGTGATGATTATCTCGTCAAACCTTTCGCGATGGCCGAGCTTCTTGCCCGGGTCGAGGCGTTGGGGCGGCGCAAGGGGGCGCCGGAAACCCAAACCCGCCTGGCCTGTGGTGATCTTGAACTGGACCTGATCACGCGGGACGTGACGCGCGGCGGCGAGAAGATCGACCTGCAACCACGCGAGTTCAAGCTGCTCGAATACCTGATGCGGAATGCGAACCGGGTCGTGACCCGCTCGATGCTTTTGGAAAACGTCTGGGATTATCACTTCGATCCGCAGACCAACGTTATCGACGTTCATATCAGCCGGCTGCGCGGTAAAATCGATAAGGGCTTCGACACTCAACTGCTCGAAACCGTCCGCGGCGCCGGATACCGTCTGCATGCGCCTGGTTAGTGTCCGCCTGATCCGGACCTCCTGGTTCCGCATGGCCGTCGGTTACGCGGTCCTCTCCATCGTTTCCGTCACCATGCTGTTCGCGCTCCTTTACTGGAATACGGCGGTGTTCGTCGCCGAACAGACGGAAGAGACCATCGAAGCCGAGATCACCGGCCTTGCCGAGCACTACCGTCAGGCCGGGCTGTTCGGTCTGACCGAAGTCATCCAGGAACGTTCTCAGGGCCAGCGCCTCAGCCTCTATCTTTTGACCGATCCCAACCGCCGGCCGATCGCCGGCAATCTGAATTCGTGGCCCGCCGAAACCCAGCCCGGCGAGTGGATGGACTTCGAATACGAACGCCCCGTCGGCAGCCGCCTGGTGGAGCACCGCGCCCACGCCCGGCACTTGGTGTTGCCGGGTGGATTCCACTTGCTCGTCGGCTATGACGTGCAGGATCAGGTGCGCCTCGAACAGCGCATGCGCCAGTCGATGATCTGGATCGGCGCGCTCGCCCTTGTGCTGGGGCTTGGCGGCGGTCTTCTGATGGCCAGGCACTGGCTCCGGCGTGTCGATAGCGTCAACAAGACGGTCGGCGAGATCATGGATGGCGATATGTCGAGGAGGGTGCCGGTCAGCGGCACCGATGACGAACTCGACCGCCTGGCGCGTAACCTCAACGACATGCTGAACCGGATCGAAGCGTTGATGTCGGGACTTCGCCAGGTGACCGACAATATAGCCCACGATCTGCGCTCGCCATTGAACCGGCTAAGATCCCGCCTTGAAGTGACGCTGATGACGGATCAGGACACGGAAGCCTACAAACAGGCGTTGAGCGACACGGTCGCCGAGACCGATGAATTGTTGAAGACGTTCAACGCCCTTCTACTCATCGGCGAGGCGGAAAGCGGTGTCGACCGCGCGCGGCTTGAGACGGTCGATCTGACGGCGCGTATCGGTGATGTGGTCGAACTTTACCAGCCCGCCGCGGAAGAAACGGGCCGGGTCCTCGAAGCCGACATCGCATGGAACCTCAGTGTGCGCGGCAATCCGAACCTGATCTCGCAGGCGGTGGTCAATCTTCTGGACAACGCCCTTAAATACACATCCGAAGGCGGCGCCGTTTACGTTCGCGCGGGGACCGACGCCGGACGTCCGTTCGTCGAGGTTTCGGACAGTGGCCCCGGTATTCCCGAGGATGAGCGTAAACGGGTCCTCGACCGGTTCGTCCGTCTTGAAAGAAGCCGTTCGACGCCCGGGAGCGGCCTCGGCCTCTCCCTGGTCGCGGCCGTCGCGAAACTTCACGGCGCCGATCTCGAGCTCGGGGACAATGAACCCGGGTTGAAGGTCAGGATGACGTTTCCCGCCGCCGACCCCGGGGGTGTCTCCAAGAAAAGCGGCGTCAGGCGACAGCTTCGCTGATGCAGAACTCGGGGATGGTGTCCGCGTTCTTGACCGTCTTCAGGATAAAGGTGGTCTTGTAGGACTGGACGTCTGTCGACGTGCCAAGCACCGATTGGGCGAAGTCGTGATATTCCTCGATGCCTGGCGCCTTGATGATCAGCAGGAAGTCGAAGTCGCCGGTAACGACATGACACTGCTGCACGTCGTCGATCTTGGCCATCGCCCGGGCGAAACGGTCCGAAACGTCGGCCTTGGGCGCGCTCAGCGTCACCATCACCGCCGCCGAGACAGGCTTCGGAAATTTCTTGGGGTTGAGCTTCGCGGTGATCGCCGAAATCGCGCCGTCATTCTTTAACCGCGCTACCCGTTTGGCGCAGGCGGACAGCGATAATCCGACATCGTCCGCCAGCTCCGCCGTGGTGCCGGACGCATCGCGCTGCAGATGGAGTAGAATTTTTCTGTCGATCTGATCCACGGTGTCACCTAAATAAATCATAATTAATCATAAGATAGACATAATTTCTATCATGCTGGGCAAATAATGAGAAAAATTCTTTCAGATCGATCAATTGCAGGAACCGCCGGAACAGCATCCTGCTAGTCTTCGAATAACGTGGCCGCGTACCGGCCGGCTGATTTTCCAGGAGCAGGAACGAATGAACGACATGCCTTTCATGCAGCGCGCCGACGCCGCGCTGATCCGCTACGGTGCCAAATTCATGCCGATGGAGATCGCGTCGGCGCAGGGATCGTACGTCTATGACCGTGCCGGCAATCCGATGCTCGACTTCACGTCCGGGCAGATGAGTTCGGTATTGGGGCACTGCCATCCCGAGATCACCGCCGTGATATCCGAAATGGCGGGCAACCTGGATCATCTCTACAGCGGCATGTTGTCGGAGCCCGTCGTCGCCCTCGCGGAGCGTCTTAAAGCCGTTACGCCGGAAGGCCTCGACAAGGTGATGCTTTTATCGACCGGCGGTGAGTCGAACGAAGCCGCGGTCAAGCTCGCCAAGCTTTATACGGGTGGCTACGAAGTCGTCGGCTTCAGTGCGTCGTGGCATGGGATGACCGGTGGCGCGGCGGGGGCAACCTATGCCGCCGGGCGGAAGGGGTACGGCCCGCAGGTGCCGGGCAACTTCTCGATCCCAGCCCCCAACCCTTACCGGCCCCGGTTCGAAGGTACCGGTTTCGACTGGAAGACCGAGCTCGACGACGCGTTCTCTCAGATCGACCGCCAATCGACCGGCAATCTTGCGGCGTTCATCGCCGAGCCGATCCTGAGCACGGGCGGTATACTCGATCTCCCCGAGGGGTATCTCCGCGCCCTCAAAGATCACTGCGAGGCGCGGGGCATGCTTTTGATTCTGGACGAGGCGCAGACCGGCCTCGGCCGGACGGGGATGATGTTCGCGTTCGAGCGGGACGGGGTTGCCCCCGATATCCTGACGCTCTCGAAAACGCTTGGGGCGGGATTGCCGCTCTCTGCCGTGATCACCAGTCATGAGATCGAAGAGACGTGTCACGAGCGCGGATATCTTTTCTATACGACTCACGTCAACGATCCGCTGCCCGCGGCGGTCGGGTTGAAGGTGATGGACATCGTCGAGCGGGATGGCCTTTGCGACCGCGCGCGCGAGATGGGCGCACGGCTCGAGAACGGGCTCAGGGACATGATGCAGCGCCATCAGGCAATTGGCGACGTGCGCGGGCGCGGGCTTTTGTTGGGGATCGAGATCGTTGCCGAGCGCGCCTCTAAGCAGCCGTCCCCCGAGATCGGCAACGCCGTCACCGCACGCTGTGTCGAGAAGGGGCTGTCGATGAACATCGCCAACATCCCCGGCCTTGCCAGCGTTTTCCGGATCGCGCCTCCTTTGACGGTGAGCGCCGACGAAATCGACAAGGGGATCGAGATCCTCGACGAGGCGTTTACGTACGCGTGCGGTTGAGGCGCTCGAGTTGCCGTTCGCGATAGGCGAGGAATAGCGCGCCGGCGATGATGATCGCGGCCCCGAGCCAACTCAACGGTTCCGGGATCACCCCGAACAGTCCGAAGTCGTAAAACGCCGCGAACACCAACGTCATATAGAAGAACGGCACCGCGAAACTGGCATCCGCCGACTTCATGGCCTGGATGAAGCAGGTTTGCGCCGTGACCATGATCATGCCGAGCACGATCAGCAACATCCACTGCTCGAAGGTCGGCGGCACCCAGACGAAGGTCGCGGCGGTGACGGCGATCGTCGCGCCGAAGAAATTGTTGACGAACAGGATGCGGATCGCCGGTTCGCTGCCCGACAGCCGCTTGATGACCGTCATCTCGAGCCCCGTGAGAAGGGCTGCGGCCAACGCCAGTAATGCGGCAGCCTGAAAGGCGTCCGTCCCCGGCCGCATCAGAACCAGGGCGCCGACGAGCGATATGCCCGCCGCCGACCATCTGACCGGGCCCACTTTCTCACCCAGAAACGGGATCGCGAAGATCATCGTGCAGATCGGGCTTAGAAAAGTGATCGCGGTCGCTTCCGCGAGCGGCATGCGCGCCGCGGCGGCGAAGGTGAAGCTGACCCCCATCCAGCCGAGCGTCGAGCGCAGCAGATGCCAGCCATAAGGGGTGTCCCGGGTCAGCTTGAGTTTGAGAAACGGGGCGACGGCACAGAGGGTGGCGAACGCGAACGCGAACCGTCCCGCCGACACCTGCATCGGATGAAGTGGCGGACCAAAAAGGTCGTTGCCGAGAATCTTCGCCAGCATCGACGTGGCGGCAAGCAATGCTGCCGCACAGATCATGAATAGGGCGCCCCGCATATGGCGCGGCTGAAACGGCAGCGGGGCGGCACTCAAAGCCGTCAGTCCCCGGAAACCGAAACGCAGACCTTACCGAAGTGCGCTCCGGACGCGAGATAGCGGTATGCCTCCGCTGCGTCTTCGAACGGGAACACCTTGTCGATGACGGGTTTCATGTCGGCGGCCTCAATGGCCTTGCACATCTGTTGCATCGCATCCTTCGGCCCCACCGTCACACCCTGCAGTCTCACGTCGCGGCTGACGATAAACGGCAGTAACACGTTACCCGTGGTGGCGCCCGACAAAACGCCGATCAGGCTCAACGTCCCACCCGGCCTGACGGCGATGAGCGATTGTTTCATGGTCTCGGTCCCGCCGAGTTCGATCACGTTGTCGACACCGTCGCCGGCCGCCCAGTCCTTCGCCGACTGTCCCCAATCTTCGGTTTTCGAATAGTTGATCCCATGATCGGCACCGAGCGATTTCGCGCGTTCGAGTTTCTCGTCCGACGACGATGTGATGGCGACCCTGCAGCCGTTCATCTTGGCGAATTGCAGGGCGAACAGCGATACCCCACCCGTGCCCTGCGTCAGGATCGTATCGCCGGGCTCCGCGCGGCCCAGTCTGACGATCGCCGACCAGGCCGTTATCCCCGCACAGGTCAGGCTCGCGGCCTCGGCATCGGTCAGGTTCCGTGGCGTGTGGACCAGTCCGCTGACGGGGATCACGCGATATTCCTGAAGCATGCCGTCGCGCGACCTGCCGCTATCGGTTTCAAGCGCATGCTCGGTGGCGGTGCCGGCGGCCCACTCGTGAAAGAAACAGGCCGTGACCCGGTCGCCAATTCTGAATTCCTCGACCCCCGGACCGACGGCCTCGACCGTTCCGGCGCCGTCCGACAGGGGGACCAGGTCTTTCTGTTTCTGGCGCTTTCTGTAGCCGCCTTTGGATATCAAGAGATCGCGATAGTTGAGCGACGCCGCGCCGATCTTCACCAGGACTTCAGCGGGGCCCGGTTCGGGGACCGGACGGTCGGCGGCCTTGAGAGAATCCGGTCCTTCGGGGGTTTCGAAGATCATCGCGCGCATCGTCGGTCCTTTCTTAAAGGTGGCCGACATATAAGCGCAGCGCGGTGGGGGAAGGCAATCATCCCGGAACGCAAAAGAGGCCCCAAAAGGGGCCTCTTTCGCAGGAAAGGGACTGTTCGCCTGTGCAGCTCAGGAAAAGAATCCCTTCGCCTTGTTGCTGGGACACGGCGCTTCGAGCAGCGATTTGCCGTGGTGATGGAGGTTGATCCAGATCCGATTCTCGCCGGTCAGCCATTCATAGACCCATGCGTTGTCGGGCGGGCAGGCGAGTTTGAGATACGAGTACTTGATCCGCTCGGAGCGCGTCCGGATGACCTCGGCATGGTCGAACCGGGGCACATGCACGTCGACCATCAGGTTCTGCTCTTCGGAGATATAGACCTTGGTCGCCTGCCAGCCCTGGCGCGGCGGGTTTTCGTCGATGTAGTTCTTCACCGCGACCGCGGCGACTTCGAGCGCTTCTTCCTGCGTCATGTCCTCGGCATAGAAGCTGAGGGTCGCCAGCACCGCACCCGGGATCATCAACGTGATCAGGAGCGATGTGAAGAACCAGCGTTTGGAACTGATGATGTCGGAAATCCACATTGTCTTATTCCCTTTCCCTTCGGTAGCTCCGCTGCCTCTTGTTGTTGTTATTGAGGCCGGTGGCTTTGCGTCCCGCCGTCGCCGGCGGTTTGCCTGTTCGTGGGCCCGGGGGAAACAATTCGTCCCGAACCTTGATGACACCATTTATAGCCAATGCCTGACTGTTTGGCTGTGCGCCAAGTCACATATTCGGAACAATTATAAATCTTATAGGTCATTGATATTATTGAAGAAAATAAGTTTCCCGTGATGGATGTAGTCAAAAATAGGGTTAAATAAGTCTAAAGCTGGACCGACTAGGTCTTGTACAGGACCGCGCCGATTCGCATCAGGAATTCGTCCGCGTCTTTCAAATCATTGCAGAGGTGCGGGCTGACCCGGACGGCGCCACCGCGCGAGCTGACGTGCACGTTCTCCGCCGCCAGCCGTGCCGCGATATCGGCGGGGAATCCGTCTTTGCGGCGAATCCCTAAAATATGGGGCGTGCGGAACGCCTTGGGGGCGATGTCGAAGCCGAGGTCTTCGGCACCCTCGGCGATCCGTGACGTGATCGGGGCGATGGCTTCGCTGACTCGGGCCGGTGTCCATTCCTGTAACTGCTTTAACGCGACCTGGATCATCGGCAGGGTGATGAGGCTTAAATACTCCCCGGCGTCATACCGTCGGGCCCCCTTGGTGAAGCCTTCCGGATAGCCGAGCCCGCCTGTGATGCTGTCGACACCGCCGTGGTTGAACAGATGATCTTCGAGCGGCAGGCCGTCCTGCATGTGTGGAGACGCGTACATGAACGACAATCCATAAGGCCCGAGCAGCCACTTGTAGGCGGCGCAAACCAGATAATCCGCCCGCAGCGCTTTGACGTCGATGGGGATTGCGCCGACCCACTGGGTCGCGTCGATCAGGAACACGGCGCCCGCGTCCCTCAGTTTCGGGGCGATCTTTTCAAGGTCGACCAGCGATCCATCCGTCCAGTGACATGGCGGCAACGCGGCGATGGCGACGTCGTCGTCGATCATGTCGAGCACCGCTTGTGTCCAGTCGCCGTCGCCGGGCCAGGGGACGGTCGAAACGACCGCGCCGGTCTTCTCGGCCAATCTTTGCCAGGCATAGACGTTGGACGGGAACTGCCCCTCGATCACCAGAATGCGCTCGCCCGGCTTCGCGGTCAGGTTCTTCGCCGCCGTCGCCACCCCGTAACTCGCGGCGGGCTGGATCGCGATATCGTCGCCCGAAGCGCCGATCAAACCGGCGAACCGCTCACGAATGTCGTCCGCCTGAACGTAACGTGCGGGCTCGTCGATCTTCCAGGGTTGCCCCTTGGCGGCGGCGCCGACCTGACCGGCCTGGACCGAAGCTCTCAGCAGCATCGACTTCGACGCTGCGTTCAAAAATACGGTGCCGTCTTCGATCTCGAACAGGTGGCGTTGATCGCCGAGCGGAGGGAGAGATGAACTCATGCTCAACAGTTATGCAGGTTCCGGGGGCGGGATCAATGACGGGCCGGCCTTTCTGAAACGCGACCGCCACCCTATATTCGTGTCATGACCGCGCGACGCCAGCCGCCGAAGACAACCAACCACGACGGTGATCCGCGCCGCATCGGCGTCGAGATCGAATTCGGCGGCATCGATCTGGACCGCGCCGCCAAACTGGTCGAACAGGTGTTCGGTGGTGAGATAGAGCGCCCGGGCGCGCACATACGCAAGGTGAGCGGCACCGGTATCGGCGACTTCGAGATCGAACTGGATTCACAGTTCGTTCATCCCAAGGCCGACGCCGATGAGATCGAGAGAAAAGCGAAACAATTTATCGGCGATTTGTCATCGGGCTTCGTGCCCACCGAAATCGTCGGCCCGCCCGCGCCCCTCGACGCCCTCGACGACTTCGACAGATTGATAGATGCGCTCCGCGATGCCGGCGCGGAGGGGACCGAAGACGGCTTGAGTTATGCCTTCGGATTGCAGTTGAACCCCGAAGTCCCGTCGGCAAACCCGAATGATATCCTGCGCATCCTGCAAGCCTACGTGCTGATGTCGCCGTTATTGAGGAAGCGAATCCGCGTCGACCCGCTCAGGCGGATACTCCCTTATGTCGATCCGTTCCCGGCGGATTACGCCCGGCGCATCCTGAAACCCGATTACGCCCCGGACCTCGCCCAACTGATCGACGACTTCATCAAGGACAATCCGACGCGGAACCGGGAACTGGATATGCTGCCGTTATTCATGCACCTGGATGAAGGGCGCGTGCGCGCGAAACTTGATGACCCCCTGATCAAATCGCGGCCGACCTTTCATTACCGCCTGCCCAACACCAATCTCGCCGATCCGAACTGGAACGTGACCGTTGAATGGAACAGGTGGGTCAGCGTGGAACGGCTGGCCGCCGATGAGCGCAGGCTGAATAACCTCGCCCAGGCCTACCTCGCACGCCACCCGGAAGATTTCATCGACTGGATCACGGTTCGGGCAAAAGAATTTCTGGACGAGTTTATCGAATGACCTCGTCGCTCGCGGTTTCGGCGGCGATCTTCTTGCGCTTCTGGTGCTCGCGGACGGTGATGTAGGCGGTCGACCCGAAAATCAGGGTGCCGCCCAGCCAAACGAAAATATCCGGGATCTGGTCGAAGAATACGAATCCGGTGATCGATACCCAGATCAACCTGACATAATCGAACGGCATGGCGACGTGGGTTTCGGCGTTCTTCAACGCCTGCGAGACGCAGAACTGCCCACAACCGCCGCACAACCCCAACAACACCAGCCAGAAGAAATCCATCGGGCTGGGCGTGGTCCATACGAACAGGGCAGGTATAAGGGCCAGGGGCGCCATCACCAGGGACATGTAGGTGGTGATGGTGACCGCCGATTCTGTGCGCGACAGGTTCTTGATGATGATCACGCACGCGCCCCAGAACGTCGAAGACAACAGCACCAGAAGATAGCCGGTGCTGATCTCCTCGAATCCCGGACGTAATACGATCACAGTCCCTGTGAACCCCAGCATGATCGCGACGATTCGCCGCCAACCCAGCCTTTCACCCAAAAGAATGACGGCAAGAAGCGTTGCAAACAGGGGCGCTGTGAACGACAGCGCGGTGATATCGGCGATAGGGGCCAGGCTCAAGGCCGTGAAGAAGCACACCATGGCGATGAAGTTGACGACGCCCCTCAGGATCAACATGCCGAGCCGTCCGGTCCTGAGCGGTTGCAGGCCATGTTTGACGAAGAACGGCAACACCACGATCAGTGCGAAGGTCAGGCGAAAGAACACAACCACGAAGGGGTGAACCGTGTCCGAAACATAACTGATGATCGTGTGCATGGAGGCCAGGCATACGGTCGACAGCAGCATCCAAAGGATCCCGCGCAGGTTCCCGGCGGTCTTGCCGTCCTGCCCGCTTTCGGTCGTGGGCTCTGCCATTGGGGGCCTCCAGGGGGTGAAACAGCAGCATAGCTGACGTATTAGGCGATGCAAGGCGGCGGATGGGCCAAAATCCGGGCCCGAAAAACATGCTTTCCCCGTTGACAGCCCCCCTGCTGCCCCGTATGTTCCGCCCGCTTTCGTCTCCCGGGTGTCCGGGAGGCTATTTGTTTGTACCGCTTAGATTAGTTTGCCGGGGATCGGGTTATGAAAGTCAGAAACTCGTTGAAGTCGGCCAAGCTGCGTGAAAAAGGCTGCCGTATCGTGCGCCGCCGTGGCCGGGTCTACGTCATCAACAAACGCAATCCGCGCTTCAAAGCCCGCCAGGGCTGATTAGCGTCTGAACGATCCTTTGGCCGCGCCCATGCCGCCATGGGCGCGGTTTTCGTTTGTCTGCAGGTCCGGATTTCTATCCAGCCCGGACATGTTCCCCGCTGGACCCGAAACTCCTTAAGCACGGGTGACGCTGCGGGTTTTACGTGGCACACTTATTTCCTACATAATATCGCGACATATGTGGCGGGGGAGATCGATCCGTGGAAATGCCCAAACCGGATGAGAGCGTTATTGCGCGCCGAGCCGAACTCGCGGCAGCGTTGCGCGAGATCGTGCCGGACGAGGGGGTGATCGATTCCGAAGAAGAGCTCCGCGCCTTCGATTGCGACGGCCTCATGGCCTACAAGCAACTTCCCCTGATCGTGGTGCTGCCGGAAACCACCGAACAGGTCTCTAAAGTCCTCAAATACTGCCACGAAAACAGCATCAAGATCGTGCCGCGCGGCGCTGGAACCGGGCTTTCGGGCGGCGCGCTGCCGTTGGCGGACGCCATCACCCTGGGTCTGGGTAAGTTCAAGAAGATCCTCGATATCGATTTCGAAAACCGCTGTGTCGTGACGCAACCCGGCGTCACCAATCTCGGGATCACCCAGGCCGTCGAACACGCCGGGTTCTATTACGCGCCCGATCCCTCGTCGCAGATCGCGTGTTCCATCGGCGGTAATGTGGCCGAGAACTCGGGCGGCGTGCACTGCCTCAAATACGGCCTGACGACGAACAACGTGCTCGGGGTCGAGATGGTCCTGATGAACGGCGACGTCGTGCGGTTCGGGGGCAAGCATCTGGATGCGGGCGGTTACGATCTGTTGGGGGTGATCACAGGCTCTGAGGGGTTATTGGGCGTGATCACCGAAGTGACCGTCAGAATCCTCAAGAAACCGGAAGTCGCACGCGCGCTTCTGATCGGTTTCCCGACGATGCTGGACGCCGGCAAATGCGTTGCCGACGTGATCGCCGACGGGATCATCCCGGGCGGGATGGAGTTGATGGACAAGCCCATCATCCACGCGACCGAGGATTTCGTGCACGCGGGCTATCCCCTCGACGTCGAGGGGTTGATGATCGTCGAACTCGACGGTCCCGAAGCCGAGGTCGCCTACCTGGTCGAGCGGGTCGAGAAGATCGCCCGCGCGTGCAACGCGACGACGGTGCGGGTATCCGAAAGCGACGACGAGCGTGCGCGCTTCTGGTCCGGGCGCAAGAACGCATTCCCCGCGGTCGGAAGAATCTCACCCGATTACATCTGCGTCGATGGGACGATCCCGAGGAAGAAGCTCGCGGAAGTGCTCGAACGCATTGCCGAATATTCCGAGAAGCACGGCCTCCGGGTCGCCAACGTGTTCCATGCCGGTGACGGCAACCTGCACCCGCTCGTTCTTTTCGATGCCAACCAGCCGGGCGAATTGGAGGCGGCGGAGAAACTCTGCGCCGATATCCTGACGCTCTGCGTCGAGGTCGGCGGGGTGTTGTCCGGCGAGCACGGGATCGGTGTCGAGAAGCGCGATCTGATGGGCACAATGTTCACCGAGGACGACCTGAAACAGCAGCAGCGCGTCAAATGCGCCTTCGATCCGGAGCATCTTTTAAATCCGGGCAAGGTTTATCCGGAACTGCACCGCTGCGCCGAACTCGGCAAAATGCACATCCATCACGGCAAACTGCCGTTCCCCGACATTCCGAGATTCTGACGCACCTGACCGATGTCCGAGACGCTCCGCCCCGATACCGCAGACCAACTCCTCGACACCGTCAAATGGGCGGTGTCGGAAAAGACCCCGATGGAAGTCGTTTCAGGGGGCTCGAAGTGCGATTTCGGACGGCCGATGCAGACCACGGCGACGTTGGATATGTCAGGGATGTCGGGGATCGAGACGTATGAGCCGGAAGAACTGTTCGTGACCGCGAGGGCCGGGACACCGATGGCGGAACTGAACGCCGCGCTTAACGATAAAGGCCAGCAGTTCTCGTTCGAGCCCCCGGACCTCGGCCCGTTGTTGGGTAAGAAAAAAGACAAAGGCACGATCGGCGGGATTGTCGCCACCAACCTGGCGGGACCCAGACGCATCAAGGAAGGGGCTGCGCGCGATCACGTGCTCGGTTTCAACGCGGTTTCGGGAAGGGGTGAGGTCTTCAAATCAGGCGGGACGGTGGTCAAGAACGTCACCGGCTTCGATCTCTCGAAGCTGATGGCGGGCTCGTTCGGCACGCTTGCCGTCATGTCGCACGTCACCCTCAAAACCCTGCCGCAACCGGAAAAGATCCGCACCCTTCTGGTGTGCTGGCGCATCGACGGGGTCTATGATCACGGTGCAATGAAGGTGATGTCGAAGGCTTTGGGATCGTCGCACGACGTTTCCGGTGCGGCGCATCTGCCGGCGGCGGCCGCGGCGGCGTCGAGCGTCGATTACGTCAACGCGAGCGGGGGTGGGGTGACGGCGCTCAGGCTCGAGGGCCCGGGCCCGTCGGTCGAGCATCGGCTGCAAGCTTTAAGAGAAGAGATCAGGGACTTCGGACGGATCGAGGAGCTTCATACCGTCAATTCGAAAACGTTCTGGGAAGAGGTCCGCGACGTGCACCCCTTCGTCGGCCGCGACGATCTGGAATACGTGTGGCGGCTTTCCGTACCCCCTTCGGATGGGTCGAGGATCGCGCTGTTCATTCTTGAATCGCTCAAGGGCGAGGTATTTTACGACTGGGGCGGCGGCCAGATCTGGCTCGGCCTCAAGCCGGTCGTCAATGCGGGGGCGGAAGTGATCCGTGCCGCCATCCAGAAATCGGGCGGTCACGCGACTTTGGTCAAGGCGCCCGCCGACATCCGCGGCGAGGTGCCGGTGATGCAGCCTTTGTCGGACACCGAAACGATGATCGCGAAAAAAATCAAGGAAGGCTTCGACCCCGAAGGCGTCCTCAACCCGGGCCGGATGTATCCGGGGATTTAGGGCAGGGGCGGCACATGCAAACCAACTTTTCCATCGCACAACTGGCCGACCCGAATATCGAGGCCGCCAACGATATCCTCAGAAAATGCGTGCACTGCGGTTTCTGCACCGCGACCTGCCCGACTTATGTCCTGAAGGGCGACGAGTTGGATAGCCCGAGGGGCCGCATCTATTTGATGAAAGAGGCGTTCGAGAGCGGCCAGCCGGCGACGCCCAAGCTCGCCAAGCATCTCGACCGTTGCCTGTCGTGTCTGTCGTGCATGACGACCTGCCCGGCGAGCGTCGATTACATGCACCTCGTCGATTACGGCAGGACGTATGTCGAAGAAACGTATACCCGCCCCCTTCACGACCGCGCGCTCAGGTGGGTTCTGGCGAAGGTCTTGCCGTACCCGGGGATGTTCCGATTGTCGATGACGGCCGCGAAAATCGGCAGGCCGTTCAGGAAACTGATGCCGGGCCGCCTCCGCGCCATGCTGGAACTCGCGCCGACCGATATTCCGGCGCCGAGTGCCGTCGATCTGGCGCAGGTCCACAAAACGGATGGCGCGCCGAAAATGCGGGTCGCGCTGATGACCGGCTGCGCCCAACAGGTTCTCAGGCCATCGATCAACGAATCCACGGTCCGCATCCTCAACCGTCTCGGCTGCGAGGTGGTGGTCGCCGATGGGGCGGGATGCTGTGGCGCGCTGGTCCATCATATGGGCCGCGAGAAAGACGGTCACGATGCCGCCAAACGCAACATCGAAGCGTGGGAGGCAGCCGAGAAAAATTACGGTCAGATCGATGCGGTCGTCATCAACGCCTCCGGCTGCGGCACCACGGTCAAGGACTACGGCTGGATGCTGAGAAACGATCCCGCCTGGGCGGCGCGCGCGGGTGCGATCTCCAACAAGACCCGCGACATCACCGAAGTGCTCCTGAAACTCGGTATCAGCGGTGTCGTGTCGACCGAAAAACCCAAGATCGCCTATCATTCGGCGTGTTCCATGCAGCATGGCCAGAAGCTGAAAACCGAGCCCGTCGAGCTTTTGAGAAGTGCCGGATTCGAGGTCGTTGAGCCGGCTGAATCGCATCTCTGCTGCGGGTCCGCGGGCACCTACAACATCATGCAGCCCGACTGGGCGGCGGATCTGGGGGCGCGCAAGGCCGGCAATCTCAGGCGCACCGGCGCCGCCTACATCGCGACCGGGAATATCGGGTGTCTGGCGCAAATTTCGTCGGCGCTCGGCGAGGACCGAGACCCCACCGTACTGCACACCGTGGAACTGTTGGACTGGGCCACGGGCGGCCCGGCACCCACCGGTTTTGCGGATCGCGAATGACCGTCCGCTTCAATGCGGGCAACCCTCATTGGTTTTCAAACAAGATTCGTGACACCATTATTGGTATCCGGGAGCGCTTGAGCGCAACCGGGCCGGTTACATCTTGGGGGGCGTATACGGCATAGCGTATGACAGGGACGGACGGACTGACCGATAAGGGGTTGTTCTCGCGGCTCGTTCATCACGTCGTGGTGGTGCCGGTGGTGGTGTTCGTTCTGATGCTGTCGGCGACCGCGTTCGTCTGGTTCGAGATCAAGCAGTTCCAGCTCTCCCAACAGATTTCCGACACCGGCGAGCAGCTCGAATTCGTCTCGGCGCATCTCGCCGCGCACCTCGACGTCAGGCTCGTGCTCGCCCAATTGATCCGCGAGGAGTGGATCGATTCCCAGTCCAAGAATCCGGAAAACTTCGGCGCTATCGTCAGGCCGAAGCTCGAGCGGTTTCCGGATATCCAGGCGATCAACTGGATCAATCCAGACGGGGTCATTCAATGGGTCAATCCGATCCAGGGCAATGAAGGCGCGGTCGGTCTCAACATCCGCGAGCATCCCGTCGCCAAGTCGGCGCTGGTGAACGCCGAACATCTGATGGAATTGCAGGTGACGCCGCCCGTCGATCTGGCGCAGGGGGGGAGGGGGTTCGTGATCTATCTGCCGGTGGCCGAGGTCGGAAAGCTCACGGGCTTCATCAACATCGTGTTCCGGGCCCCCGACCTGATCGACCGCTCGCTCCCCATTGAAAACCTGCACGAGTACGATCTGCATATCGCCGATGGCGAGAGCATCATCTACGAGAACCACACCGGCAGGCATCTGGCGGCGGCGAAACAGCGCGAGATCAACGTCGGCAACCGCAAATGGACCATCTCCATCGCGCCCACGCGCCTTGGTCAGGAGGATTTCTCGGCAGCCAGCGGCAACCTTTTACTATTGTTCGGCCTGATCTTCTCCGTCGCATTGCCGACAATGCTGTTCCAGTTGATGCAACGGAATGCCGAATTGCGCGAGACCCAACGGCGGCTGACCGACTTTGCCGACATCAGCGTCGACTGGTTCTTCGAGACCGACGATAAGTTGAGGTTTTCGTATTTCTCGGCCAGGTTCGAAGAGGTCACGGGCGTGCCGCCGGAGCAGCTTCTTGGGAAGACCCGCGAGGAAGGAGGCGCGCCGGACGCCGATCCCGGGCAGTTTGAGGCGATGCTCCGCAACATGCGCAACCGTCTCCCATACCGGGATTTCGAGCATTCCCGGATCAAGCCGGACGGCACCAAGGTCTTCCTCTCGATCAGCGCGCGTCCGGCATTCAACGATAACGGTGTCTTTATCGGATATCGTGGGATCGGCCGCGACATCACCGACCGTAAGATCAATCAGAAGGCGTTGAACGACGCTTTGATCGCCTCCGAACAGGCGAACCGCGCCAAGTCCGAATTCCTGGCGACGATGAGCCATGAATTCCGCACCCCTTTGAACGCCATCATCGGTTTCAGCGAAATGCTGAAAGAGCAGTATTTCGGCAAGCTCGGCGCGGACAGTTACGTCGATTACGCCAACGACATTCACCGCAGCGGCAAGCACATGCTGGATCTCGTCAACGACATCCTGGATTTTTCGGCGATCGAAGCATCGAAACGCCAGATGCACCCCGAACGGTTCTCGTTTCGCGATGTGTTGAAGGACGGCATCCGCAGTATCGAGGCGCAGCTTCGCGACAAACATTTGTCATTGAAACAGGATGTCGCGACGGACCTGCCGAATATCGTCGCCGACAAACGTTCGATCTACCAGATTGTCCTTAATCTGCTTTCCAACGCCGCCAAGTTCACGGAGCCGGAGGGCGGCATCACCGTTACCGCGCGCGTCGACGGGAACATGTTCGAGTTCTCGGTAACGGATACCGGCGTCGGGATTGCCGCCGATCAACTGGCGACGATAACCGAGCCGTTCTCGCAGTCGCGGACCAACGCGCATATCGCGGGCACCGGTACCGGGCTCGGTCTTACCATCGTGAAGTCGCTGATCGAGGCGCACGACGGAAAATTGAAGATCGAGAGCGAGCAGAACGTCGGCACCTGCGTCACCGTCCGTCTGCCGCTCACGGGCAAGTGACTGGAGGTTGTCCCGGGAACCGGGGTATCCATATATTTGATATGAACAGGCTCTTTTCGACGCTGATGTTCGTCTTCCTGGTGGCGCCGGCACCCGTCCATGCCGACCAGACCAGCACCCTGCTGCCGCCCCTCTTCGAAGAATTGAAGACTGCCAAGTCCGCCGCCGAGGCGCGCGATGCGGAAAGCCAGATCTGGAAGATCTGGAGCCTGCCCGACAATCGCGAGGCCAGCGTGCCGTTTGCGCAGGGCGTGATCTCCATGAATACCGGCAATCTGAAGCAGGCGCTGGCGTATTTCAGCCGTGTCATCAGGACGGCGCCGGACTTCGCCGAAGGTTGGAACAAGCGCGCGACCGTTGCCTATTATCTCGGTGATTTCGAAACCTCGGTCCACGACATCCAGAAGACTTTAGCGCTCGAGCCGCGTCACTTCGGGGCGCTTTCGGGGCTCGCCATGATCTACGAGGCGAACGGCCAGGAAGCCCAGGCGCTGGACGTACTTATTCAGGTCAAGGAAATCCACCCGACCATGCCGGGGCTCGACCAGCAAATGGAAGCGCTCAGGAAGGCCATCGAGGGGAAGAGGACCTAGCCCTCCCGGTGGATAGCGTCGTTCGCGGCCTCGGCGCGCGATTTCTCGCGTTTGATCTTGTCGTTCCTGAGAAATCCCAGAATCCGGAGCGCGCCGGCAAAGGTGAACGCCGCCATCCCCAAAAGCGCGGTTAAGAACATCCAGCCCGGATCGGGCGGCTCTTGTCCCGGGAACAGAAGGGGATAGCCGAAATAGAGCCCGACGAAGACGAGCGGCCAGATGACGGCGAAAAACAGATACAGCATTTCGGCAAGTTAGCATGTCATCCGGCTTTGCGGAATCCCGTCCGGCACCCTACATTGAGGGCTGGAGGAAATGGAATGACAGCCGCAGCCAAAAGCCGCTTCGATGATCAGCTTCTGGACGTGTTGCGCCAGATCGTCGGCGATCGCGTGACGACCGCCGATGCGATCCGCGAACAGCACGGTAAGGACGAGTCGTTCCATCCCTCGATCCCGCCCGATGCGGTCGTGTTCGCGCAGTCCACCGACGAAGTCTCACGCGTCGTGACGGCGTGTGCGGAACGTGGCGTCCCCATCGTGCCCTTCGGTACGGGGACCTCGCTTGAGGGACATGTGGCGGCCCTCGAGGGTGGCGTCTGTATTGACGTCTCTCAGATGAACAAGGTGCTCGCGGTCAACGCCGAAGATCTCGATTGCCGCGTGCAGCCGGGCGTGACTCGTAAACAGTTGAATGAATACCTGCGCGATACCGGTCTGTTTTTCCCGATCGACCCGGGCGCCGACGCGTCTCTCGGCGGGATGACCGCGACCCGGGCGTCCGGCACCAACGCGGTGCGCTATGGGACCATGCGCGAAAACGTCCTGTCGCTCGAAGTCGTGCTCGCCGACGGCCGCGTAATCCGCACCGCCAAGCGCTCCAAGAAAACCTCCGCCGGTTACGACATGACGCGCCTGTTCGTCGGCTCGGAAGGGACGCTCGGCGTCATTACCGAAGTGACGCTCAGATTGTTCGGTATCCCCGAAGCCATGTCGGCGGCGGTGTGTTCGTTCCCCGATCTCGAAAGCGCCGTCAACACGGTGATCCTGACCATTCAGTCCGGCGTGCCGGTGGCCCGCATCGAGCTTCTGGACGAAGTGCAGATGGATGCGTGCAACAAGTATTCCGATCTCGATTACCCGGTGCAGCCGACCTTGTTCTTCGAATTCCACGGCTCCGAGAAGGGCGTCGTCGAGCAGGTCGAACAGGTCGAGGCCATCGCCGGCGATTTCGGGGCTTCCGAATTCAAGTGGGCCCGCAAGGCCGAGGACCGTTCGAAACTCTGGCAGGCGCGTCACGACGCGTATTATGCGGGCATCGCGCTCCGTCCCGGCGGTAAGGGGATCGCGACGGATGTCTGCGTGCCGATCTCAAGATTGGCCGAGTGCATTCTCGAAACCAAGAAAGACGTCGTGGAAAGCGGGCTGATCGCTCCCATCGTCGGTCATGTCGGGGATGGCAACTTCCATCTGGTGATCGTTGTCGATCCGGACGACAAGGACGAAATGGCCCGTGCCGAAGCCCTGAACGAGCGCATGGTGATGCGCGCCCTCGCGATGGACGGGACATGCACGGGCGAGCATGGGGTCGGCTACGGCAAGATCGGTTTTCTCGAAGCCGAGCACGGCGAGGCCCTCTCCGTCATGCGCGATATCAAGCGTGCTCTAGACCCCGGGAACATCATGAATCCCGGCAAGATCATAAGACTTTAGGAACGACATCCATGCCCGACCCGAAAGAGCTGTTAAGGCAGCTTGCCGACGCCGCCATCCGTGCCGCAGACCCAAGCGTCCGCGTCCCGCCGATCCTGCCCGAACCACCCAAGAAAGCGATCGTGCTGGGGGCGGGTAAGGCGTCCGCCGCGATGGCGTGCGCGATCGAGACGGCTTGGCCGGACACCGACCTTTCCGGGATCGTGGTAACACGTTATGGGTATGAAGTCGCCTGCGACCGGGTCGATATCGTACTGGCGGCGCACCCTGTCCCCGACGAGGCCGGCCGCGAAGCCGCCCGGCGCATTCTTGAAATGGCGGAAGGCGCGAAACAGGACGACCTGGTGATCGCGTTGATGTCGGGCGGTGGTTCCGCCCTGCTGACGGCGCCCGCCGACGGGATCACGTTCGAAGAGAAGCAGGAAGTGAACCGCCAGCTTCTTCGGTGCGGCGCCGATATCGGGGAAATGAACACCCTTAGAAAACACGTCTCGGCGATCAAGGGCGGCCGGCTCGCCGCCGCCGCGTCTCCGGCGAAGGTGTTGAGCATCCTGATCTCCGACGTGCCGGGCGACGATCCCGCCGTCATCGGGTCCGGCCCGACGGTCCCCGATCCGACGACGTTCGCCGACGCCATGCATGTCGTCGAGAAATACGGCCTCAAGCTGCCCGATAGCGTGATGAAGCATCTCGAAGCGGCCGCCTCGGAAACGCCGAAACCGGGCGACAAGATTTTCGACGGCAACGACCTGATCTTTGCCGCGAAACCGGACAAGAGCATCGAGGCCGCGGCGGACGTTGCCAGAAATGCCGGCTTTACCGTCATCGATCTGGGTGACCGGGTCGAGGGCGAGGCGCGCGACGTCGGCCGCGAACACGCGGAAATGGCGCTGGCGTGCAAGGCCGGAAGCGGCAAGGCAGCGGCGCCGTGCGTGATCCTTTCCGGGGGTGAGACGACGGTGACCATGACCGGCAACGGGCGCGGCGGGCGCAACACGGAATACTTGCTGGGTGTTGCCGAAAAGCTCGATGGGGCGGACGGGATTTACGCCGTCGCATGCGATACGGACGGGGTCGACGGGTCGGAAGATAACGCCGGTGCGTTTGTCGACCCGACGACCGTCGCGCGCGCCAGGGAAACCGGTTTGAGTGTTTCCGATGCCCTCGCCGGGAACGACGCGTATTCCCTGTTCGAGAATATCGGCGATCTGTTGGTGACCGGGCCGACGTATACAAACGTCAATGATTTTCGCGCGGTGGTCGTAACCTGAATTGGATGCCGCCGTGTCACGGAACCGTGACGTGCAGCCGATTGCCCGCTTCCGGCGGAGAAGCTACGATGCGGGCCAGATCGATAACCGGCATCATACGGTAACAATGAATCCGGGACTGGAGGCGACTCTGTGAAGAAATTTCTCTGGGCAATCGGCGGTTTTTTCGTCCTTCTCGTGGCGGCCGTGCTGATCGTCCCGAACGTCATCGACTGGAATTCCTACAAGCCAGAGATTGCCGAACAGGTCCGCAAGCTGACCGGCCGCGAACTGGTGATCGCCGGCGATATCGATTTAAAAATACTGCCTGCCCCTGCGCTGGTCGCCGAAAAGGTCTCGATCAGCAGCATCGACGGTGCGCAGTCACCGGACTTGGCGTCACTGCGCCGGGTCGAGGTCAGGATCGCCGTGGCACCGCTTCTTGGTGGGAATATCAGTGTCGAGACCGTGCGTCTCGTCGAGCCGCAGATTTTCCTCGAAGTCCTGGCCGACGGCCGCGCCACCTGGGAGTTCTCGGCCCCAAAGGCAAGCCCGGAAGACACCGCCCCCGTGAATGCCTCATCGGGTTTGTCGGGAGACAGCGGGACGGGTCCAAAGATCGCGGTTGGTAATTTCGACATCGTCGATGGCTCCCTGACGTATCATGACGCCGGGTCGAAGACGCACGAACAGATCAACGATATCGACGTCAATCTGGTGGCGGCATCGCTGACCACGGGGCCGTTCCGCGCGCGGGGGTCTCTCGTGGCGAAGGGGATGCGGCTGGGGATCGACGTCGATATTGGGGAGATCGTAGGGGGACGGACGTTCCCGCTCGATTTTGCTATGATGATCGGGGGTGACAGCGCCAAGCTTAATCTCGCGGGGACCGTGCTCGGTCTCGATCAAGCGCCGCGCTTCAAGGGAACCCTCAATCTGACGAGCGCCGACGTGGGGCAGGTGGTGAGCGCGCTCGCCGACGGTGCGGCTCTTCCTGCACCCTTGAGCCAGCCCCTCAAGCTCTCAGGCGCGCTTGACGCTTCGGCGGCGTCGCTGGCGCTCGACGACCTGACGCTCGATTTCGGGGGCGCCAAGGGGAAGGGCAAGGTTTCCGGCAGTTTTAACGGCGTGCCCAAGATCACCGCGTCCATGACCATCGACAAGGTGGACGCCGATCCTTGGTTGGCGGCGGGCAAGGACCAGCCGTCCGCCACGAAGGCCGCCGGAAAGACGGGGTCCGCGAACCCCACCGAGGACAAACCCGCCGAGGCCGAGGCATCGCCGGCGCCGTTCGCGCTCCCAACCGGCATCGCGGCATCGCTGGCGTTCCGGGTCGGCGAAGTGTCGATGCAGGGCGGCAAATTCACCAACGCTATTCTTAATGCCGAACTGGCCAACGGTGAGTTGAATTTGACGCAACTGTCGTTAAACGGACCTGGCGGGTCGGACCTGGCCGTGTTTGGTTTCCTGACGGCGCGCGATGGCAAGCCCGCGTTCGACGGTCAAGTGCAGGCCAAGGTGGCCGAGCCACAGACATTGATGAAGTGGGCAGGGGCCGATACCTCCGCGCTTATACCGGGCAAGCCGGGCGCGATCTCGCTCAATGTCGATGCGGGGGCGACCCCGGATACGATCTCCGTCCGCAAGCTCGGCGTTTCGTTCGACAAGACCAACATCAACGGCGCGGCGACGGTCGTAATGCGTGAGCGGATCGGTATCGGGGCCTCCGTCGCCGTCGATCAGCTCGATCTCGATGCTTACCTCGCCGACACGCCCGCCAAGGAACCGGCATCCGCCCCAAAGACCACCGAAGGCGGTACACCAAGCGGTGAAGGCAGCGACCAGGCGCCGATCAAGCCCGCGCCGGGGCCGCTGGATGCGCTCAAGCCTTTGGGCCAAATCGACGCCAACGTCCGCGCCAACGTCGGCATGTTGAAGACCCAGGGCATCCCGGTGAAGGATATCGCAGCCGATATCTCGCTGGTGGCGGGCGATCTGACGATCCGCAAATTCTCGGTCGCGGACGCTTTATCGACGGGCATTTCGGTATCCGGATCGGTTCTGGGTCTCGACCGCACGCCGACCGCCAAGGGCCTCGCCGTCAACGCCGAACTGCGCGATCCCGCGAAGCTGGCGGCGCTGGCCGGCGCCGAACTTCCGGTCCCGGCCAAGTCCCTCGGCAAGATCGACGTGAATACAAAGATCAACGGCGACCTGTTGCAGCCGTCGCTGAATGCCACCGTCAAGGCGATGGCGGCGACGGTGGATGCGGATGGCGCGCTCAAGCTGCTCGACCCGTCGGACATGTTCGATCTCGGGCTTCGGTTGCGTCATCCGGATACGGCGAGCCTCTTGAAGAGGCTCGGTGCCGCCTACAGGCCCGCTGGCGAGATCGGCGGGATCGACCTGACGACCAAGGTCAAGGGCGGCACGGAGGCTTTCACGTTCTCCAATCTCGCCGCCGCCATCGGCGCGGTGAAGCTCAACGGCGATGGGACGGTACGCCTTGCCGGGGCCCGTCCCAAGGTGACAGCGACGCTGGCAACCGGGAACGTCACCATCGATCCGTTCCTGCCCGCCAAGCGCCAGGCATCGCTTGAGTTGGATAGACCCGCCCAAGTCATGCCGGCACGCTTCATCGTGCCCGAGACGGGGCGTGTCGACTTCAAACATCTGATCGCTTCGGTCGCCGACCGCTGGCCGACGACCCCGGTCGATCTTTCGGGGCTCAAGGCGGCGGACGCGGATATCACGCTGACCGCGCCCCGGATTTCCTACCACGAGTACAATCTCGACGGCGCCAAGCTGCTGGCCGGGATCGACAATGGCGTATTGAACGTGAACGAGTTCTCGGGCGTTGTCTTCGGTGGCTCCGTTCAGTCAACCGCCAAGGTCGACGCGTCGGGCGAAAAACCGCAACTCGCCGGCTTGGTGACGCTCGGCAACATGGATATCGGTGACGCGTCGAAGGCAGCGGGCATCGCCGGTACGACGGGCAAGCTGACGTCCAGGATCGACGTCAACACCACGGGCGGCAGTGTTGCCGACTGGGTCAGGGCGCTGGGCGGCAAGGGCGCGATCGAGATCAAAGGCATCAAGGGCCAGAACTCGCTTTCCGACCTGCCGGTGATCGGCCTCGCGCTCGGCCCCCTGATGCAGGTGTTCGAAGTGCTGAACACCGGGCTCGGCTCCATCGTCGGGGCGGGAGGCAAGACCAAGATCGGCGAAACCGACGTCACCAGCACCTTCACGATCTCGAATGGCGTCCTCAACACCCCCGACACCAAGATCTTGTCGAACATCTACGAGGGCACCCTTTCGGGGGATATCAACCTGCCGCTCTGGTCTATGAACGTGGGCGGCAAGGTTGCCGTCGATCAGGGGATTTTGGGCGCGGTGCTGGCCAACGTGGCGCGGCTGCCGAGCGAGATCCCGTTCCAACTCACCGGCGATATCGACAAGCCGAACGTCAAGATTCAGTCGTTCAGCGGATCGGGCAGCGCCGGGGGCGAGGGGATCAAGGTCCCCGGTCTCGACAAGCTGGATAAAAAGGCACCCGGACTGGGTGGTCTTATCCAGGGTATTCTCGGCGGTGGCACCAGCAATACCGGTCAATCGACAACCAGCCAGCCGCCGTCGCAGTCGGGCAGCTCAAGCGGCAGCTCGACGGAGGGGGCCGCGCCGCCGCCGCAACAACCCGCGCCACAACAGCAGAAGAAGATCGATCCCGCCGATCTTTTGAAGCAATTATTCAAGTAACCGGGATTAGTCCTTCGAACCGTTTTCCAGGACGAACACCCGAAGCGCGCTGGATAGATTCCCCGTACGCGTCTCGTCGATGTCGCGGATGATCCGGCTCAAACTGGTGCGGCGTTTCTTGGCGATGGCGTTGAGACGCGTCCAGAACGCATCCTCCAAAGACACGCTGGTCGCATGGCCGGCGATGTTGACGGAACGCTTCTTGATCTCGGTCGGATCGCCACTCATGCGTCTTCGGGCGGATGGTTGACTTCGATCTTGAGGCCGAAGGGGGCGACGAAGAACACCTGTCTGTCACCCGTGTTGGGGATGACGCGCACTTCGAAGTCGAGCCCACGCTCTTTCAGTTTCGCCGTCAGTCCGTCGAAATCCTCACCTCTGAACGCGACGTGATCGAGGGGGCCGGTGCCGCCGTCTTCAGGAGGAGTTTCGACCAGATGGACGATGGCGGGTGTTTCGCTGTCGCCATAGAGCCACGCGCCGGGGAATTTGAAGTCGGGACGAAAGCCGACCTCGAGCCCCAGTATCTCGGTGAAGAACGCGGTCGTCCCTTCGAGGTCGTCGGTCCAGACGTTGATATGATCGAGTTTCATGACTGTCTCCCTTCGGGGATGCTAGGGCTTTGCGTTCGTTATGCCAATACGCGTGCCTCCTCACCCGACGCGCTGACGCGCGCCACCCTCTCCCAGGGGAGAGGGAGGGACCCGTTCGCGGAGCGAATGGGGGGGTGAGGGGGTTAGAGTTTCCCCATGAACGCCGCCATCGCATCCACGGCGGCGGCGATGTTCTGTTCTTCCGTATATCCCGATTTCTTGCGGGGTTTGAGGCCGTGATCCCCGTCCGCCGCCCAGTTGATCTTGATCTTCTTCGAAAGGGTGTAGCCCGGCACTTCCTCTTTCGTGCCGAACGGGTCGCGTTCGCCCTGGCAGATAAGGGTCGGGGTCTTCAGGTCGGCCAAATGCTCGGTCCTGAGTTTCTCCGGCTTGCCTGGGGGGTGGAACGGGTAACCGAGACAGATCAACCCGCGAACCTTCGCAGCGTCGGCAACCAGGCTCGCCATCCGCCCGCCCATCGACTTGCCGCCGATGATGAGATTGTCCGCGCCCAGATCGTCGATGACTTCATGCCACGTCGCTTCGAGGATGCGCTGCGGATTGGGGGGCTTCTTTTTTCCCGTCTCACGCCGTTCCGCCATGTAGGGGAATTCGAACCTGACGACGCGGAAGCCCTTATCCGCGACCGCTTTCGCGACCATGTTCATCCAGTCGGAATCCATGGGCGCCCCTGCGCCATGCGTGAAAGCGAACGTCAAATCCGCTTTTTTCGGGCCGTCGATCAGGTAGTCGGGCATATTTAAATGCGCCCGCCGCCGACACGGATGTTGGCCCCGGCGATATACCCCGCCTTGTCGGACAGAAGAAACCAGATCGCTTCGGCGATCTCTTCGGGTTCGGCGACCCTCCCCATGGGGATTTTCTCCGCCTGCGCCTTTAACCTGTCCTCGCCCGGCATGTCCGTTCTCGTCATCCCCGGGGCGACGGTGTTGACGCGGATCCCTTCCGCCGCGACTTCCTGGCTGAGCCCGATGGTGAAGGAATTGAGCGCGCCCTTGGATGTGGCATAGAGGACGCCGATCCCCGGATTGCCCAGATTGGCCGAGCCCGACGAGACGTTGACGATGGCGCCCCCCTTGCCCCCGTGCTTGGTCGACATGCGCTTGATGGCTTCGCGCGCACAGATCATGCAGCCGGTGACGTTGACAGCCAGAAGCCTGTTGATTTCTTCGGGGCTCAACGCTTCGACGCGCTTGCGCTCGCCGTTGATGCCCGCGTTGTTGACCAAACCCGTGACCGGGCCGAGTTCTTTATCGACTTGTTCGAACATCGCCACGACATCTGCTTCGTTCGACGTGTCGGCCTTGACCGCGATGGCCTTCCCGCCCGCAGCCTCGATTTCCGAAACAACCTTATCGGCGGCGTCTTTGTCATTCACATAATTCACGCAGACGGCGTGGCCGTGGCCGGCGACGAGCTTCGCGGTCGCGGCACCGATGCCGCGCGAGCCCCCGGTGACGATGGTGACGTCGGTCATGTTGTTCCCCCCCATAATGATTTAATCCGCGTAGTCCGGTTCTTCGCGATCGAGAATGCGTTTGATGCTTTCGAGGTGCAGCCCGGCGCTGTCGCGCTCTCCGAGTGTCATTTGATATGCGGTTTTTTCAGCGATGTCGGCGGGGACGGATTTGAGCTGGCGGCCCGTGCTCTGGGCGATGACCTGCACCTCGCACGCGCGCTCCAGGTAATAAAGATCGTCCCACGCTTTGGCGATGCTCTCACCCGTCACCATCACCCCATGGTTTTTCAGAAATGCGATCTCTTTATCTCCCATGGCGTCGGCGATGCGGTCGCCCTCATCCGTGTCGAGGGCGAGGCCGTTGTATTCTTCGTCGTTGATCGTGCGGCCGTAAAATTTCAGCGAAGACTGTCCGGCCCAGACGAGGGGCTCCCCCTCAAGCATCGACAACGCCGTCGCATAGGGCATGTGGGTGTGAAACGCGGCGCGCGCCGTCGGGTGGCGCATATGCAGTCTGGCGTGGATGAAGAACGCGGTGTCTTCCGGTGTGCCGTCGCCCTCAATCACGTTCCCCTCGAAATCGCAGATCAACAGCTTCGACGCGGTGATCTCGTTGAACGCGTAGCCGTCCGGGTTGACCAGAAACAGATCGTCGCGCCCCGGCACCATATACGAGAAATGATTGCAGATGCCTTCGTGCAGTCCCAGGCGCGCCGCCATCCGGAAACACGCTGCCAGATCGATCCGCGCCTGGCGGATGTCGTCCGTATCCAGCGTGGAGTTCGAGAGTTGCTCCGGATCGTTGGCGTCAGGCGTCATATGTCAGTCCTTCGGTCCGACCATGGTTTCCGGTCTGACCAGTTCGTCGAACTTGGCTTCATCCAGATAGTTGAGGGCGAGGGCCGCTTCTTTCAATGTCGTCCCCTCTTTGTGCGCCTTCTTGGCGATCTCGGCTGATTTATCGTAGCCGATTTCCGGCGTCAGCGCCGTCACCAGCATCAGCGAGCGTTCGGTCAGTTCGGTCAGGCGCGCCTCGTCGGCCTCGATGCCGTCGACGCAGCGCACCCGGAAGCTCTGGATCGCATCAGCCAAAAGCCGGGTCGATCTCAGGATCGCGGCGACGATCACCGGTTTGAAGACGTTCAGTTCGAGATGCCCGTGCGATGCGGCGACGGAAACAGTGGTGGCGTTCCCCATGACTTGAGCACACACCTGCGTCAGCGCCTCCGCCTGCGTCGGGTTGACCTTGCCCGGCATGATCGACGAGCCGGGCTCGTTCGCGGGTAGGATGAGCTCGCCGAGGCCGGAGCGCGGACCGGAACCGAGCAACCTGATATCGCCCGCGATCTTCATCATCGAGGCGGCGATGGTGTTCAGTTTGCCCGCCAGGTTGACCAGCGCGTCTTCGCTGGCCAGCGCATAGAACTTGTTGGGGCAGGTTCTGAATGGCAGGCCGGTGATCGACGCGGCCTCTTCGGCGAACAGAACGTCGAAGCCGTCGGGGGCGTTGAGCCCGGTCCCGACGGCGGTCCCACCCTGCGCCAGTTCGTAAATCTGGTTCAGCGATTTTTTCAGCCGTTCGATGTTCTCGGACACCATGTGCCCGTAACCGGAAAATTCCTGCCCCAGCGTCATGGGGGTCGCGTCTTGAAGGTGGGTGCGGCCGATCTTGACCAGGTCTTTGAAGTCTTCGGCTTTCTGAGCGAGCGATTTCTCCAGCCCGTCCATCGCCGGCATCAGGCGTTCGGTGGTTTCCAGCGCGATGGCGATATGCATCGCGGTCGGGAAGCTGTCGTTGGACGACTGCGACGCGTTGACGTGGTCGTTCGGGTGGACGGGGGATTTCGAACCCATCTCGCCGCCCATGATTTCGATGGCCCTGTTCGAGATGACCTCGTTCAGGTTCATGTTGGTTTGCGTGCCGGACCCGGTCTGCCAGATCACGAGGGGGAAATGATCGTCGAGCTTGCCGTCGGAAATCTCGGACGCGGCCTGTGAAATCGCGGCGCCGATCTTCTCGTCGATGACGCCCAGCGCCATGTTGGCGCGGGCCGCCGCCTCTTTTTGAATCGCGAAGGCGCGGATCAACTCGATCGGCATCCGCTCGCGTGCGTCGCCGATCGGGAAATTGCGCTTCGAACGCTCGGTCTGTGCGCCCCAGTATTTATCGGCCGGAACGTCGATCTCGCCGATGCTGTCTTTTTCGGTGCGTTTGTCGGTCACGTGTTTCTATCTCCCAACGTCATTCCGGCCGCAGCGTAGCGTAGGGCCGGGACCTATTCCAGATGCTTGGCGTGATCGCGCCATGGGTCCCGGATCGTTCATGCCCGCCCCCAAATCACGGATTTGGACGGTCATCGCGTCCGGGATGACGCTATTAAATGCTTAACACAAGACCCGCCTAGACGGACAGGTGCTGATAGAGAATGTTGGCGCCGATCAAAATCAGGATCAGGCCGCCGACCATCTCCATCCGTCGCCCGACCATCTCGCTGATGCGGCAACCCAGATGCACGCCGACCCACGACAACGCGAACGTCACGACCCCGGTGACGCCGATCATCAGCCACAGATCGTCGGTAACGAGCGCGAAGCCGAACCCGGCGGCGAGTGCATCGATGGAAGTCGCGATGGCGGTCACGACGAGGGCGGCGAGGGCGAGCTGTTTGCTGGGTGGGGCCTCTTCGTTTTCGTCATGCTCTTCGCCGACCCAGCCTTCATGGATGGTCTTGGCGCCGATCGCAAACAGGATTCCAAAAGCGATCCAGTGATCCCAGGCGGCGATAATCTTATGGGCGGGTGCTCCCAACTGCCAGCCGATGAACGGCATCAGCGCCTGGAAGCCGCCGAACAGGACCGCCATCAGAAGCGCGTACATGCCGACCCGCTCGCGGATCAGGCAGCCGCGCGACACCGACGCCGCGAACGCGTCCGCGGCCAGACCGACGGCAACGGCGAGGGCGGTCAGAAAGGACATGATGAATTCTTCCTATGGATGGGCACGTCGGCGTCTCTCACATGCTGTTTCCCGGGCCTGACCCGGGACCCATGCCACCAGATGGCAATCGCTGATGATCGGAAATAGGTCCCGGACACCGGTGCCGGACATTGTCCGCCGCCGGTTCCGGGAAACGATATTCATTATGCGCAGTTTATCAAGTTTGCGCCGGGATGACGTATTTGGTTCTTATGCCGGGACCGGCTTCTTGAATTCCGCAAAGAAGTCGTTGCCCTTGTCGTCGACGACGATGAAGGCGGGGAAATTCTCGATCTCGATCTTCCAGATCGCTTCCATCCCTAACTCTTCGTATTCCAGAAGCTCGACCTTCGTGATGCAATCCTGCGCGAGACGCGCCGCCGGACCGCCGATGGACCCCAGATAGAACCCGCCGTGGTTCTTGCAGGCGTCGGTGACGGCTTTCGATCTGTTCCCCTTGGCGAGCATGATCATGGAGCCGCCCGCGGCCTGGAACTGCTCGACGTAACTATCCATCCGCCCCGCCGTGGTCGGCCCGAACGAACCCGACGCATACCCCTCGGGGGTTTTCGCGGGGCCCGCGTAATAGACCGGATGGTCTTTGAAATATTGCGGCAGACCTTCACCGGCGTCCAGACGCTCCTTCAGTTTCGCATGCGCGATGTCGCGGGCCACGATGAGGGTGCCCGTCAATGACAGCCGCGTCTTGACCGGATACTGGGTTAGTTCGGCGAGGACTTCCTTCATCGGGCGCTTGAGGTCGATGTCGACCACATCGCCGCCGAGGGTTTCGGTGGTGATGTCGGGGAGATATTTCGCCGGGTTGTGTTCGAGCTGTTCGAGGAACACCCCGTCCTTGGTGATCTTGCCCTTCATCTGCCGGTCCGCCGAGCACGAAACACCGATCCCCACCGGGCACGATGCGCCATGGCGCGGCAGGCGGATGACGCGGACGTCGTGGCAGAAGTACTTGCCGCCGAACTGCGCCCCAATGCCCATGTCCTGGGTCATTTTCAGGACGCGTTCCTCCCACTCCAGGTCGCGGAACGCCTGGCCGTGGTTGCCGCCGTGCGTCGGCAGTTCGTCGTAATAGCGCGTCGATGCCATCTTGACGGTTTTCAGGTTGGCTTCCGCCGACGTGCCGCCGATGACGATGGCGAGGTGATAGGGCGGGCAGGCCGCCGTACCCAGCGTGCGGATCTTCTCGTCCAGGAACTCCATCAGCCGCTTCTCGTTCAGAAGGGCTTTAGTTTCCTGATAAAGAAACGTCTTGTTGGCCGAGCCGCCGCCCTTGGCGATGAACTGGAATTTATAGGCCGTGCCCTCGTCGGCGTAGAGGTCGATCTGGGCGGGCAGGTTATCGCCGGTGTTCACTTCCGCAAACATGTCGACGGGGGAAACCTGCGAATAACGGAGGTTGGTCTCCGTGTAGGTCTTTTTCACGCCTTCCGAAATCGCCGCCTCGTCGCCGCCGCCGGTCCAGATGTTCTGGCCCTTCTTGCCCATGACGATGGCGGTGCCGGTGTCCTGGCACATGGGCAGGATACCCCCCGCCGCGATGTTGGCGTTCTTCAGAAGATCGAACGCGACGAAGCGGTCGTTATCGGAGGCTTCGGGATCGTCGAGAATGTTTCGGAGCTGCTGCAGGTGCCCCGGTCTCAACAAGTGCGAGACATCCTTGAATGCTTCGAACGTCAAGAGCGTGAGCGCTTTCGGGTCGACCTTGACGATTTCCTGGTCGCCGAACTTCTCGACGCTCACATACTCGTCGGTGAGTTTGCGGTAGGGGGTTTCGTCAGGCCCCAGCGGGAACATGGTATGGTGCTCATAATCGCTCATGGCAGTCGTCCTGGCTCACGGGTTTGGCAATCTGCGCCGGGACGTCCGCCCGGGCGCGGGGGTCAGGTTTGTTTCTTACGGAACGAGTCCAGCGCGATGACCTCGCCGGTCTTCTTTTCGTCGCCGTCGTCGGAAGGGTCTTCCATGCCGGTGTCGTTGAGACGTGCGCCCGGGTCGATGCCAAGCTCTTCCGGCGTCAGTTCTTCGCCGTCGTCTTCTTCGTCTTCGAGGTCGACGGATTTCAATTGAAGTCCGAAGCTGACGGACGGGTCGGCAAACGACGTGATGGCGTCGAAGGGAACGGATAGATGCTCAGGCCGGCCGCCGAAGCGCAGCTTGATCGCAAAACCGTCCTCGGTGACGATCAGGCTTTCGAATTGATGCTGAAGGACGATGGTCATTTCTTCGGGGTATTCGGCACGTAGCCAGTCCGCGATGTCGACGTCGGGATGGTCGGTCCGGAATGTGATGTAGAAGTGATGATCGCCCGGCAGCCCCATCTCCTCGACGGTCGTGAGGGAGCGGCGGATGACGCCGCGAAGAGCGTCCTCAATCCACAGGTCGTAACGCAGGATATCGCTGTCTTCATCAATCATGGGCTTAATGTAGACGCTTGAACCCGATGGTTAAAGGCAGAAAGGGACGGGTGTCTGATCCTTCGAGAAGCCCGTTTTGTGCGCACCTTGGGATAAAGGCGTGATATATTTCAATTTGGACCGTCATCGCGGGCGCGGTCCATGACGGCGCGGATTTCCGCAAGTTGCGGCGTCAGCGTTTCAATCCAACCCGCCGGGAATTTCTCAACCATAGGACCGAACGTCTCGGCGGCGGCAACGACGGCGCTGTCGCGGAATTTGCGCCCCGCGGATGTGATGGTGACAACCTTGCTGCGCCCGTCCTCCGGGTTTGGTTGAATGCGGATCAGGCCTTTTCGCTCCAGACCCGAAAGGGTGTTGGTCATGCTCGTTTTCGGCACCTGGAATGCGCGTGCCAAGGCCAAGGGTGTGCAACCGTCGCCTAGCCGCACAAGATGATTGAGCACGGTAAAATGCGGCAGCGTCATACCGTCCGGGAGCCGCGCCTCGAACGCCGCGCGGCTGAGTTGGGCAATTATGCCGATCTCGGTGAAAAACGTGAAAAGCCTGTCCGCATCGTCGTTTGGCATTTTCTTCCCCGGTCAGCTTTTCAGAATCCTGCTTTCGATGGGCCATCGGGGCGCCGGCTGAACCGTCGGGCCAAACCCCAGCCGCCCCAACATTTGAACGGTATGCCCGGGCTTGGCAAGAAGACGGTGGATTTCCTGATATTGCGGATCCATCTCCGGAAACTCCTGCAATGCCTGGCTGACCGGATGCAGGCCGAGCCCAAGTTTCGTCGTTGCAAGATTCAGCCGCAGCCAGCGCCGCCCTGCCTCCAGTTGTTCAAGACGCGTGTTCGCGGGCGTCGTCAGGTATGCATAGGCCGGGGTCGCGTTCAGCATTTTTATGTACATCTCCTGCCCGGATTTAAACGATGAGGACGTCACGTCCATCTGGTCTTCGCGTTCAAGGGCGCCCAGCACCATCAGGGATTCAAGAAACGGCCCCCCCAGCGCGATTCCATCGGGATTTGCGTTGATCTCGTCCTTGCCGAAGCGCATCAGTTCGACACTTTCGCGCATCGTGCGGGGGGTCGTGGTTTCGACGCCCCACGCGTTCAAGGTGATCTCCCTGATTGCCGAAACCTTTGCCTGTTCGGTGACGATATGCGCGTATGCTTGCAGCGTGTCGGCCAGTGCAGGCGGTAGGCCCCGGTCTTCGAATGGTTCCTTGCAGCTTCGCCGTTCGAGAACGTGGTGAAACAGGGGGTCCGAACGTCCGCCCGGCTGGAAGCGGGCCACCGTCACGGGGCCATCCTCGCCTTCCGGATAGAAATCAAAATCAATATCGTAGCCGTCTTCAGCCGCGGCCATGCGCATCAGTTCGATAAAACACCCCATGCCAATCACCAGTTGCCGCGAATAGGGATCGGTGTGCGGCAGTTGCCGGGCCTTGTCGCGATGCAGGATAACAGTGCCGGGCTCGCTAAGGTCTGCCAGCCATGGCTGACGATTGTGCGGGTTGGGCGCCAGCAACGCATAGGAAAGCGCCCGCAGCCGCGGCTCGTCATACCGCCCGGCACGGGTCCAGGGGCGTTGCGCCGTCGTCGGGGTGCGTGTCAGGGCAAACGTCGTCACGCCAGCGGTGGCGGCGAAAACGATGCCGCCACCGATCAGGGCGAGGGATTTTCTTCGCGTCAGGGTCATGGCACTCTCCAATAAAGTACGATATCGAACTAAATATAGTACGAGGTCGCACTAGTCAAGCCGGCTTAAGTGCGACGATGTAACGTTCGATTTTTAAGCGCTGAAAAGAAGTGAGGGGCTTCTGTTGCCAGGTGCCCCTCGAACCCCGTGGTTGTTATGGCGTATTAGGCCGCAACCGCAAGTGCGTCATTGTCGTTGGCACTTGTGAAAATGGCCCGGTAACGGCGGAACCATGCCGAGTGAAAACTAGTCCTTTACCACGCGCGTCGATCCTGTTTCACCCCCATCAGCTTGCCCCGTATCGGGACAGGAAAACCTGGTGGAGGTGCCGGGCACTGCCCCCGGGTCCGCAACGCTTATTCCGAAAAGCGTTTATCACCATAGCCGGACGAACCGGCAGCCCTAATATGCGCTCATGCGTGCGTTTTCGCAAGGTTTCGAGGGCCTAAGGGCAGGGGAAAGCGCTTGGCCGTTCCCCTCATCCTGTCCTTCTCCCGTCGCCATTCATTTGGCGCGGGCCAAAATGGAGAAGGGACTCCCGCAGACCGGCCCCTCTCCCCGGGGAGAGGGTGGCGAGCGTAGCGAGCCGGGTGAGGGGCTGGTGCGCGCCGTCAGTTCGCCCCCATCATACCCCGCACCGCATCCTCGACCCTTTCCGTTTCAAGCCGCGCGATACACGGGAAGCGGCCGTCTTCGGGGGGCAGGCGGCAATCGCCCAGGCAGCTTCGGCACGGCATGTCGTGATAGATGAAATGCGCGTTTTCGGGGGTGGTCTCATCCGCATAAGGGACGATTTCATCGACGTAGGCCGCGCTCGCGAGGCCGAGGGTCGGGGTGCCCACCGCGATCGCCAGATGCATGAACGCGGTATCGACGGAAATCGCCATCTTGGCGGCGCGCAGTTTGGGCACCAGTTGTTCGAACGTGCTGTCGTCGTATCTGACATTGGGGCGCGATAACAGGTCGGCGAATTCCGGGTTCGCCGCGTCTTCGCCGGGTGCGCCGGTGAACACCACGTTCCAGTCGTCGGGCAACTGCGCCAGTGCGCGTTCGAACAACGCCGGGGCGCATTGTTTTCCCTTCACCGCCGAGAACCCCTGCACCATGACGAAGGGTTTATCGGTCTTGATCGGGGCGGGGAGAATATTCGGACCACAAACCGCGCGGGGCGGCTTTTCGTCAGTTCCATTCAGCCAATTCGCGAACGCGGTCCAGCGTAAAATCTTGTCGACCAGAACGCCGCCGCTGTCATAGAGCCTGTCGTAAAGCGCGTGGTTCTTGTTCAGTCTCGCGTCGTATTTCCGCCACGGCTTCGCGACCATCGCGGCGGTTTCCGCGCCCGCTGCGGCGAAGATCAGGTATTCGTCCAGATCCGGGTGGCGCAGGTAATCGAGGCTGATAACGAGCCGGTAGTTCCCTTGATATAAGTCGTCGCCGATCTTCTTGCGATAAGCGCGGTCTTTCCTGAGCCGCCCGAAATCGACGGCGATGGTGTCGGCCCTTTTGGGGAACATAAAGGCGGTTTTGGCGCCGTCCTTCCTCAAGAGCACATGAACAGGTTCGTCTTCTCCCGCGACCCGATAGAAGCGTTCGATCACATGCGAAAGCAGGATGGTGTCGCCGAGCCCGCCGGACGACACGAACAAGACGCCGGAAGGCGTCGACGGGCGTGGCCCGCGGCTGGATGCGTGAAACCGGTCTAACAGGGGTAATAAAAACGCCATGGCGTGGTTCCCCGGCTTATCCGTTTAATACGCGGCGTAGGATTTCTCTTCGACCAGGGCCGATCCCAGAAGCTCGTTGATCTCGCGCTTGAGACGCGCGCGCTCGTCGTTGGTGCGATAGACGGCCCGCGCCAGCTCGATGAATGTATCGCCGAAGTCCTTGGCCCGCTCACAATCGCGGATATCGTCCTCGATCTCCCAAAGGGTCTCGTTGATCTTCTTGAGCTGGCCGGTCAGGTCGCTGAGCGCCTCGGTCGCTTCGGTATTGGCATCGCGCGCCTGGGTCAGCACGTCCCATTCGTGGCGCACGTTGGCCAGTTTGGCGGCATCTTCGATGCGCTCCAGCTTGATTTCGAGAATGGTGATCTTGTCGATCAGTTCGCCAGGCGCGATCTCGACGGTGATGTTGTTGCTCACGATGGTCCTGCCGGCTCCGGTTGCTTGGAATACGCCACGATAAAGGCTAATCCGGGCCGCTTTTGCAAGCCCCCGGTTGGCATTCGATGTTCCGCGATTCGCACCCTTTCCCGGCAAGTCCCGGATTTGAAAAGTTGCGCCGCCAAATCATCGTGCACGACCGCCCCAAGCGGGACAACGCATTGGCGTTTTCTGAAAGGGAATCCCGATCCCTGCTTTGACCGCCGGGGACGTCACGCTAAACTCCGCTCATGCAGCAATATCTCGATCTTCTCAGACACATCCGCGATACCGGTACGTTCCGGGGCGACCGCACCGGCACGGGCACGCAGGCGGTGTTCGGCTATCAGATGCGTTTCGATCTCGAAGCGGGCTTCCCCCTTCTGACGACCAAGAAGCTGCACCTGAAATCGATCATTCATGAGCTTCTGTGGTTCCTGAATGGGGATACGAACATCAAGTATCTCAACGACAACGGCGTTTCGATCTGGGACGAGTGGGCGGACGAGAGCGGCGAGCTCGGCCCGGTTTACGGCCGCCAGTGGCGATCCTGGGCGACGCCGGACGGGCGCACCATCGATCAGATCGACTGGGTGATCCGCGAAATCAAAGAGCGCCCCAACTCGCGCCGGATGGTCGTCAGCGCCTGGAACCCGGCGGATATCGACGACATGGCGCTCCCGCCGTGTCACTGCATGTTCCAGTTCCAGGTGATGGACGGCAGGTTGAACTGCCAGCTTTATCAGCGTTCGTGCGACGTCTTTCTGGGGGTGCCGTTCAATATCGCCAGTTACGCCTTGTTGACGATGATGATGGCGCAGGTGACGGGGCTTAAACCCGGCGTGTTCGTGCACACGCTGGGGGATGCGCATTTGTACGCCAACCACCTCGATCAGGCTGATCTACAGATGAGCCGCGAGCCGCTTGCCCTGCCGAAGATGATCATCAATCCGGACGTCAAGGATATCGCCGGCTTCAAGTACGAGGACTTCACCCTCGAGAATTACGAAGCCCACCCGCACATCAAAGCGCCGATTGCGGTTTGATGGAAATCGTCCTCGTCGTCGCGATGTCAGAGAACCGGGTGATCGGCCGGGACGGCGATCTGCCGTGGAAGATCTCGAACGACCTCAAACACTTTAAAAAGGTCACCATGGGGCATCCGGTCATCATGGGAAGGAAGACGTGGGAGAGCCTGCCGTTCCCGTTGCCGGGACGCCGAAACATCGTCATCACCCGCAACCCGGATCACGGGATCGATGCGGCCGACGTGGTTACCACGATCGAGGGCGCACTCGAACTTTGCCGCGAAGACGAAAACGAAAAAGTGATGATCATCGGCGGCGGCGAGATTTTCTCGGAAATGATGCGCGATGCCGACGTGATCGAGTTGACCGAAGTCCACGCGCATGTCGAGGGCGATACTCTGTTCCCGGAAATCGATCCAAATGAATGGGAAGAGAGCTTCCGCGAACGCCACCCGGCGGAGACCGAGGGCGGCCCTGCCTACAGCTTCGTCACGCTGGAACGGAAGCTTTAGAGCTTCCCGAAGAACCCCTTGATCTCGCGGATCGCGAAGTCGGGCGTTTCCCAGTGCACGAAATGCCCGGCGTCGGGCGCGGGTTTGAAGTCGAGATCCGAGAAATATTCACCCAACCTGTCCGCGTATTCGATCAGCATGAACGGCTCATACTCGCCCCATCGGATGCAGGTCGGCACGTTTATCGGAACGGGGGCGGGGGCCGTCCCCTCCATGATTTTCAGGCGCCGCGGAAATACCGCCGAATACCAGTTGAACCCACCCTGAAGATTGCCGGGCTTCGAAAAATTCTCGGTCCACATCTCGACGTCGTCGTCGGTGAAACTCGTCGCGTCGTGCGCCCAGTCCCTCAGCATGTTGCCGAAATAGATGCGGATCGCATCCTTGCTGGTCGATAGAAGGTCCGCCGCCCAGGGTTGTTGATGAAAACCCTGATACCAGATGTCATTCAGATGTTTCGGCGCACACCAGCGCGGGCCGATCCCCGGATAGGGGCAGTTGAAGAAGAACAGGCCGCGCAGTTTCTCCGGTGCTTTCTGCCCCAGCGCCTGTGTCACCATGGCGCCGACGTCGTGGGTGACGATCCCGACGTCTTTTAATCCCAGGACGTCGATCAAGCCGAGGATGTCGTCGACGTGGTCTTCCGGCCGATAGCGCTCAAGCGCCGCGCCCTCGGGCTTGTCGGTGTCGCCGAATCCCCTCAGGTCGGGGGCGATGACGTCAAAATCCTCGCTCAAGGCGGGGATGACCTTGGACCACGCAAACCAGAACTCCGGCCAACCGTGAAGTAAGATCAGCGCCGGTTTCGACGGATCGCCTTCACGGACGTAGTGCATCCTAATGTTGTTGACGTCCGCATATTGCGAATTCCAGTTGATCCAAGTCATTCAATTTCCCTGCTATTTATTGTACAATCTTCGAGTTTATCCAAATTCAGAATATTGGAGAGTTCATCATGCCGAAAGTCTCTATGTCGCAAGATCTCGCTGTCTCCGCCGACCGGCTGTGGGACATGATCGGTCGCTTCAACGCGTTGCCGGACTGGCATCCCGGGGTCGAAAGCTCGGAACTGACCGAGGAGGGACAGACCCGCAAGCTCAGCCTCGTGGGCGGGGGGTCGATCATCGAGAAGCTGGAGCACAAGGACGATCATTCCAGGACATACACCTATTCCATCGTCGACAGCCCTCTACCGGTGAAAAACTACACGGCAACGCTCAAGGTCACCGGGGAAGGCGAGAACTCGAGCGTCGAATGGTCGAGCGAATTCGAAACCCATGGGGGAAGCGACAACGCCGCCATGAAGGCGATCGAGGACGTTTATCAGACCGGTCTCGACAATCTGAAGAAGATGTTCGGCGGATAAGCGGCCGTGTCATCCGGAGAACGCCCCCCTGAAACGACCGGGGCGTTTTTCCGGCTAGCGGCAGGGCAGTTTGGAATAATAAAGCATGACCGACACTACCTGATCGTGGAGCTCGGCTGAAACGGGCCCCATGACCGGGTGCAGCCGATTGGGCTGTTTCGGCGCCTTGATACCGGGGATGTAGGGCAGGAACGGCTCGCGCAGTTTCTGGTACTGATAGAACATATACCTGAGATCCTGTCCCGCGAGGTTGGGGATGTCCGGGTTGTTCGAAATGCCGCGCGCGCCGTGACAGACGGCGCAGGCGTTCGGCTCGACGCCGGGCGGGTCCGGGTTGCCGTGGAAAGCACATGCCTGCGACGAAAGTTTCCGCGCAATGTTGAGCCGTTCGCTCGCCGGCAACTCCTTCGCCACGTGCCCCATCGTTACGCTCAAGCGCCGGAACGGGTCGTCACCGTCAGCGGCGATACGAAAGCGTTCCAACTGTTTAACGATATATGCGGGGTGCTGTCCGGCAAGGGTCGGCACGCCGATCGGGCTGGTTTCCTTTTGGGCGGAAGCTTTTGATGGATGGCACGAAAGGCACGTTTCGACCAAATCCGCCTTGCCTTCACCGGGCGAGCCGGCAACCACCGCGATAAGCGCCACCGCGGCAGCGATTGCTGCCGTCGGATGCCGACCGATGTATCTGGCGAGGCACTCTCCCATAAATCTAATTTTGCTGTGGGCGAGTCCATGCCGCCTTGATCTAAATCAACCCGGATTGAAGGGGGATGGCGGTGAGGCTTAGCGGCAGGGCAGTTTCGAATAGTAGCTCAGTGCGGCGACGACATTGTCGCGCAGTTTCGCGGAAACCGGCCCCATGACGGGGTGGAGGCGTTCTGGTTCCTTTTCACCGGCGTTGACCCCGATACCTTCGATATAGGGTTCGCGCAGTTTCTGGTACTGGTAATAAAGATACCGCAGGTTTTGTCCGGCGAGGTTGGGGGTTTTCGGGCTGTCCGACACCCCATGCTCGCCATGGCAAGACGCGCACGGATTGTCGGGCAGGGCGGTCTGGGTTGGGTTGCCGGTATAGACGCAGTCCTGAGCGGACAAAGTTTTGGCGGCGCTTTCCCAGGCGCTGCGGGGCAGCCGGTCTTCCGCGTGGGCCATGGTCGTGCTGGCACGCAAGAAGGGGTCGTTCGCGTCGGCTGCCTGGAACCGCTCGAGTTGCCGGACGATGTAGGCTGGGTGCTGCCCGGCAAGCGTCGGCACCCCGCTTCCAGCCGGGGCGGTGCGGGACGGATGGCAATCGAGGCATTGGGCGGTTCGGTCGTTGGCGACACCGGAAGACGGCACAAGTAGGAACGCGAGTGCGCTCGCCGCTGCATTCAAGAATTTCACTATGATACCTAATAATTGAGAAGTGGCTGGCCTGCAGGTTAGCAAAGTTTCCCAGGACGCCAAGGCCCGATCTC
Organism: Rhodospirillales bacterium; assembly: GCA_017644185.1. Classification (GTDB taxonomy): domain Bacteria; phylum Pseudomonadota; class Alphaproteobacteria; order Rhodospirillales; family Casp-alpha2; genus UBA4479. The sequence continues at coordinate 32,452 of JAEPMA010000015.1, read as the reverse complement.
AGCGTCGTTCCCATCGGAATACCATGCCTGACGTGAATGCTTATGGTCCGGGTTTCACAGGGCGATTTTTTCCGGTATTAAACCGATCAATTCAGGCAGCCCTAGCAGAGAAGGACAATCCGGTTGGAGTGGGGAAATATCTTACGGGAGTTCATCACACTCCTTGTTGTCATCGACCCGGTAGGGTCCATCCCCGTCTTTCTGTTCGCTGTCGCAACCGTCCCTAAAAAACTGCACCGGCGTTTCGCCGTCAGGGCCGTGTTTATCGCCGGTCTGGTCCTGCTGGCTTTTCTGGTCGGCGGGCAGGTGTTGCTTGAAACCCTCGGTTTGCGTCTCGGGTCCTTTCAAATCGCCGGGGGGATCATCCTGTTCCTCTTCGCGTTGACGATGATCTTCGGCGACTCAAAAGCGGAAAGCGAAATCGAAGAGGCGGGGCGGGACCATCTGGCGGGGGCGGTGTTCCCGCTCGCGATCCCCTCGATCGCTTCGCCCGGCGCGATGCTTGCGATCGTGGTCTTGACGGACAACCACGTCGAACCCGTCGAGGAACAAGTGATCACGGCGGTTATCCTGATCGCCGTTCTCATCCTGACCCTGATTTTACTGCTCGCCGCGTCCTACGTGCATCGCCTGATCGGGAATACCGGCGCCAGCATCGTCAGCCGGGTCATGGGGATCATCCTCGCGACCATCGCCATCGACGCCATCTTGGGTGGCTTCGGTGCGCTCGGGCTTATGGATATCGATACCCCATCGGCGATCAAGCCGGTGAATTGACAATAATTGGCTAGCCGAGGCTTTGAGCGAAGTCTGACATATACTTGTTCAGGGCTTCGCGGGTCTTCTCATCGGTGAGGTTGCCGTCGCCGTCGAAGACCTGCCCGGCGCGGGACACCATCAGCCGCCCCTCGAACCAGGGCCGCGTGCCCAGCGTGCGCAGCACCGGCAGCCAGTGCGCCTGCGCGAGGTTGGTCCCAAAGCCGCCCGGCGATGCGCCGATGACTGCGACCGGCTTGCCTTTGAAATGCTTGAGGCCGTCGCCGCGCGACATCCAGTCGATGGCGTTCTTGAACACACCCGGCACGCCGTTGTTGTATTCAGGCGTCACCAGCAACAACCCGTCCGCGTCGGCGAGCTGCGTCTGCAGTGTCCGGACCGTGTCGGGCAGGCCGTTGGCGGCTTCGTCGTCGCCGTCGTAAAGCGGCACGCCCTTGATCGAGCCGATGGTGACGGACAAGCCGTCGGGGGCTTCCTCGGCTGCCGCACGCAGCAGCCCGGCGTTGAAGGATGCTTTACGCAGGCTGCCTGCGAGACCGAGAACGTTCGCCATGGGTCGCTCCTTTGACCGTGCCAATTAGAACCCGCAACTTAAACCAGCAAGAGGTTCGGGGGAATATGCGGCGGTTATATCCCCCTCACCTGTCCTCTCCCCCATTTCATGGAGGAGAGGGACCCTGACGAGACATCGGCACTCTAAATCCCTCTCCCCCACACGTGGGGGAGAGGTTAGGTGAGGGGGAGAGGTTAGGTGAGGGGGAGAGGTTAGGTGAGGGGGAGAGGTTAGGTGAGGGGGAGAGGTTAGGTGAGGGGGAGAGGTTGGGTGAGGGGGGCAATCATTCCAAATGAGAGAATAGCTGGTGCTGCTCACGCCGCCGTTTTCCGTTTCCGCTTCTCGCGCTCCCATGGCGGCACCTTGCCGTACTGGTCGGCCAGGAAGTCGACGAAGGCGCGCACGTTGGGTGAAAGGTTGCGGCGGTTCGGATAGATCGCCAGCACATCCGACGCATCTTCCGCGTAATCCGGCAGGACGCGCACCAACCGGCCGTCGTCCAAAGCTTCGTTACACAGATACGTCGACAGCTTGGCGATCCCGAGGCCGTCCAGCGCCGCGTGGAACAACGCGTCCGAACTGTTGGTTTCGAAGTTCCCCGTGATGCGGCGGGCCACGTTCGAGTGACCGTCATTCAACTGCCAATTGTTGAATTTCTCGACCGTCGACAGTCTCAGGCAGTTGTGATCGGCCAGGTCTTCCGGCTTTTTCGGCTGGCCGTGACGTTTGATGTAGTCGGGCGCAGCGCAGAAGATCCGCTGGTTCGAGGCCAGCTTGCGGGCCACCATGGAGGTATCCGATATTTGTTCCGTGAAGCGGATGGCGACGTCGATCTGCTCGCCGATCAGGTCGATCTCGCGATCAGTCAGTTCCAAGGAAAGCTTCAGATCCGGGTTCTCCGCCAGAAACAGGGGCAGAATCGGCAACAGCTGGGCTTTGGCGAAGGCAGACGTCGCGGAAATCCGCAGCGTGCCCTGCGGATGATCGAGCCTGGACGCCACCAATGCCTCCGCATCCTCGACACTTCGGGCGATTTCCCGGCATCTTTCGTGAAATTCCTTACCGACTTCGGTTAGCGAAACCCGTCTCGTCGACCGGTTCAGCAGCCTGGCGCCCAACCTGTCCTCGAGATTCCCGATCTGCCGGCTCACCGCCGAAGGCGTCAGCCCAAGGTCCCGCGCCGCCGCCGAAAAGCCGCCGGTATCGACGACTTTTGCGAATAGAATCATTTGGTTAGCTATATCCATGTCGGTTCCATGTACATGTGCGCCGGACGCAAAAGGGTTATGATCAACAAAGGGATTCCGGCGACTCCTTACCCTCATTATATTGCAATGCAACAACGATGTTGCAATGCAATATCGCGAACCGATTACAGGAGTATGACAAATGAAACCGATCGTCGGAGAAATCGACTACAAGGAACTCTCGCCGGAAGAAATCGCACGGTTCACCCGTGAGGCCGAAGAAATGCGCGCCCACGCGATGCGCGGCATGCTCGCAGCCATGTTCCGTGGCATTGGCCACGCGGTGGTGCGCGCCGGCCACGGCTTTCGCAACGTCACCTCCAACCCGGGTATCCACCCCAGCCCCCGCGCGCACTGAGCCGGAGGCCGCCGAGGGCAGGGACGTAACCGTCTCCGGGGCCGCGAAACCGGTCCCCGAAAAGGTCTATCTCCCCAGGCGCCGTCACTCAACGAAACGCCTCAATCTGGCGCTTCAGGGTGGCGGCGCCCACGGGGCCTTCACGTGGGGCGTGCTCGACCGGCTTTTAGAGCTGGGTGAGCACAGGATCGACGGTATCAGCGGGACCTCCGCCGGCGCCGTCAACGCGGTCGCCGTCGCCGCGGGTCTTATGGAAGCGGGGCCGGACGGGGCGCGGCGCAAGCTGGAAAGTGTGTGGCGCGCGGTCAACGCCTCGCACGGCACGTATTCGCCCCTTCCCAAATCGCTCGGCAACAACGGCAGCGCACCGCCCACACCGAACCCGACACCGGCGCACGTGTTCATGAGCGCGGTGTCGAAAGTCTTCTCCCCCTACGAATTCAATCCCCTCGACATCGATCCTCTTCGGGTCATCCTCGAAGATCACATCGACTTCGACGGGCTCCGGCGTCACGCCCCTTTGAAACTGTTCGTCAACGCGACCGAGGCGAAGACGGGTAAAGGTCGCATCTTCACCGGTGACGAGGTCACCATCGACGCCGTTCTGGCGTCGGCGTGCCTGCCGGCGTACCGCCACGCGGTCCGGATCGGCGGGCGCTATTACTGGGATGGGGGCTATTCCGCCAACCCGCCGATCGTCCCGTTGATCGAGCATTGCGAGGCCGCCGACACCATGATCATTCGCCTGACCCCCGAAAACGCCGCCGACCTCCCGACCGCGGCGAAGGATATCCAGGGTAACGTCAACCGGATCATGTTCTCGCAACCACTCAGGAAAGAAGTCGAACTGATCGAAACCGTGCGCCGCATGGCCAACGGGCACTCGGTGCAGACCGACCCGCTCGCGCTCAGGATGCTCGGCCACCGCTTTCACATGCTGGACGGCGCGCGCTACACCTCCGAACTGTCGCGCGACAGCCACCTGCATCCGCATTGGGACGTGTTGGCGTATTTGAACAATGCCGGGCGGACCGCGACCACGAACTGGCTCAGACGGCACAAGAAATCCTTGGGCCGGAAATCTACCGTCGATCTGGCGAAGAAATTTTTGTGAGGGGGCTGATCCCTCTTTCGTCACCCTGAATCGAGTTCAGGGTGACGTTGAACGGTGGTCTCGCCGGGATGACATTCGTACAGGAAACGAATTGGTGCCGGTGCGGCGGGACAAATGGCCCTTGCCTCAGAACCCGTGCGCGGTTTGACTGCCTGATCCGGACACGGGAGGAAACGCCATGCTGTCGTTGTGTTTCGAAGTGCAGATCAAGGAGGGGCGGGTCGATCAGTACCTTGACCTGGCCGCCGCGCTCAGGCCCAAGCTGGATGCGATGGGCGGGTGCCTGTTCATCGACCGCTTCAAAAGCCTGACCCGCGACAACCTCATCCTGTCCTACCAGATCTGGCAGGACGAAGGCGCTTTGGTCGCGTGGCGTGTCGATCACGCGCATCACAAGGTTCAGGAGACCGGCCGGGACGAGGTTTTCTCCGACTACCGGATCAGGGTCTCTCAGGTCCTTCATGAGCAAAAGACGGATGGTTCGGTGTGGAAACCGGAACGGTTATCGCCCTACAACGACCCTGAAAGACGCCCGCCGACGTACGTCGTCGCATCGGAATCGAAAAATCCTGATTTGCCGGTCAAGACGGATTGGACGGGGGATAAGTTCGCCAGCGTCTATCGGGACGGCGTGTTCGCGCATCTGGTCGACGTGCCGGATCTCGAGGCCGGGCTTGAATTCGGGAATAGTCTGTTCGCCGATCCAACGACGGCATATTTCCGCCTGTTCGAAGTCACCCGCGACTACGGCATGTATGAACGTACCGAAGCGCCGCAGTACTACCCGCCGGTCCGGCGGCAATAAGGGGCGTCGAAAACTCCCGTTTCGTCATCCCGGACGCGGATTTCCCCGGAGCGAGAGCGAGGCCGGGAAAGCCTGCGATCCGGGACCCATTGTTGTTTCACGGTCGCATGGGTCCCGGGTCATACCCCTCGCACACAAAGCCTAACGGCTTTGGCTCGGATAATGCCCGGGATGACGCGTGGAGAGATTCAGAAATGGAAGCAATCGACCGCCACCCACCACTCGCGCTGGTGGGGTTTTAACGATCCCAGATAGATCGTCCCGTCTTCCATCGCGCCGCGCGGCGTCTCGACGCCCGGCACCATGCCCACCTGGATCGTGGTGACGCAGATCGCGTTGTTGCGGGTCAGCGCGAAGACGTGGCGGCCGTGTTTGGATTTGCCCTTGAAGCGTTCGGTTTGGGCCGTCGCCTTCCAGCCGGCCTCGACAAGTGCGCCCTTCACATAGCCCTGCATGTCCTGAAGGGTGCGGATGCGCTCGTTCTCGACATGAACCCCGGTCCCCACCGCGACGAGACGGCAGAGCGTGCCCTGGATTTTCTCGTCGTTTTCGGGGAACGGCATTTCGAGTTGGCGGAAGCCGGGCGCGATGGGTACGTAGAGTTCCAGCGTCGCCCTGACTTCCTTGCATTCGGCGCCGGGCAGCGCGACCACGGTTTCGGCCTGCGCCGCAGTCGTGAGCGCAAAAAGGACGCCCGAAAACGCCACCGCCCGGGCCATCGCTTTAAGCAGGTGCGGGCGGACGGTCACGTCGACACGCCTTACTGAATGACGATCTTGGGGGCGCGGCTTTCGCCGCCGGTGGCTTTTTCGATCTTGTCCCACACCTTGCCGGCGATGGTGCGGTAGTTTTCCGCACTCTGGCTTTCCGGGGCGGCGACGGTGATGGGCGTGCCCTTGTCCGACATTTCGCGGATATCGATCTCGATGGGGACTTCGCCCAGGAAGTCGACGCCCATGCGCTCGGCTTCCTTCTTGGCGCCGCCGTGCCCAAAGATGTCGTAGCGCTTGTTGTTATCCGGGCACAGGAAGTAGCTCATGTTCTCGACGACGCCGAACACCGGCACGTCCACTTTCCTGAACATGTTGAGGCCCTTGCGCGCATCCAGAAGCGCGATGTCCTGGGGGGTGGAGACGATGACCGCCCCCGTCAACGGGACCCGTTGCGCCATCGTCAGTTGCGCATCGCCGGTGCCCGGCGGCATGTCGACCACTAAAACGTCCAATTCCCCCCAATTGACGTCGCGCATCATCTGTTCGAGGGCCGACTGCACCATCGGGCCGCGCCAGATCATCGGCGTCTCTTCATCAATCATGAAGCCGATCGACATCACCTTGATGCCGTAGTTCTGCATCGGGTCGAGGGTCTTGCCGTCGGCCGAGTTCGGGCGGCCCGATATCCCCATCATGCGCGGCATCGAGGGGCCGTAGATATCCGCATCCAGAAGTCCGACCGAATGCCCGCCTGCCGCGAGGCCGAGAGCGATGTTGACCGCGGTCGTCGATTTGCCGACACCGCCCTTGCCCGACGCCACGGCGATGATCGATTTGACGCCGGGAAGAAGGTCCGCGCCTTGCTGTTGTGCCGGGCCGGCGGGTTTCGATGGCGCGGCGCCGCCTTGAGGTTGCGGCTGGCTCCCGGACGTTCCCTGCGGGCGCTCGGCCGTCAGCACCACCGTCGCCGAGACCACGCCGGACAGCGCGAAGACGGTGTTTTCGGCTTCCTTCCTGAGAGGTTCCATCTCGGCGCCACGCTCAGCGGGGACCTCGATCGCGAAGGCGACGTTGCCGTCCTTGGTCTGCAATCCCTGGATTATGCCGGCGCTGACGACGTCCTTGCCGCTGATCGGATCGATGACGCCCCCAAGCGCTTCGAGGATGTCGTCTTTGGTGATCTCGGACATGGTTGCAAACTCTCCAATTCAAACCGATATCTGTGGTGGTTTTCGATGACTGTATCAGTCACCGAATATACCGACTATGTTTGTAACGGCGGCGCGGCTGTCATATAACGCCAACCGCCGTCTCGCCCTTTGTTAACTTGAGTTAACGTGACTTAATTAACCTCATCGGGCGAGATTACAAGTGAAGGCCGACGGCCCGCATATGCATGCAGACCGGACGGGTGAAAAGCAAGGGTAGGATGATACATGGCGTGGAATAAACAAGGCGGCCCCTGGGGCGGCGGAGGCGGCGGTCAGGGCCCTTGGGGCAGTGGCGGTCCAGGCAGACCCGGTGGCGGCGGCGGTGGCATGCAGCCCCCCGACCTCGAAGAGACGCTGCGCCGCGCGCAGGAGAAGGTGAAACGCCTTCTGCCCGGCGGCCCGGGTGGTGCCAAGGGCATCGTCCTCATCCTCATCGCCGTCTTCGCGATCTGGCTCGGCAGCGGTTTCTACCGCGTGCAGCCGGAACAGCAGGGTGTCGAACTTCTGTTCGGCCAGTACGTGCAGCAGACCCAGCCCGGTCTGAACTACTGGATGCCGTCGCCGATCGGTACGGTCTATACCCCCAACGTGACGCGCGTGAACACGATCCAGATCGGCTATCGCGGCGAGGGTGGCGGCAGCCGCGCCAACCGCGACGTGCCGACCGAAAGCCTGATGCTGACCGGCGACCAGAACGTCGTCGACATCGATTTCGATATTCAGTGGCAGATCAAGGACGCGGCGAACTTCCTGTTCAACATCCGCGACCCCGAAGGCACCGTGAAGATCGCCGCCGAAAGTGCGCTTCGTGAAGTGGTCGGCCAGGCCTCGCTGGAAACCGTGCTGACGACCGGCCGTCAGAAAGTTGAATCCGACACGCAGGCCCTTCTGCAGAAGATTCTCGACGACTACGGCGCAGGTATCCTGATCACCCAGACCAAGCTGCAGGTCGCCGACCCGCCGCAGGAAGTGATCGACGCGTTCAACGACGTGCAGCGGGCCAAACAGGACCAGGAACGCGCCGTCAACGAAGCGAACGCCTATAAGAACGACATCCTGCCGCGCGCCAAAGGTGAAGCGGAGAAGCGCGTCGCCGCGGCGAAAGCCTATAAAGAGCAGGTGATCAAGGAAGCCGAGGGTGAAGCCGCCCGCTTCCTGTCGGTCTACGAGACCTATCAGACCGCCAAGGACGTGACGACCCGCCGTCTGTTCCTGGAGCGGATGCAGGAAGTCCTGAGACGCTCCAACAAGATCATCATCGACAAGGGCGCCGAAGGCGGCCAGGGCGTGGTTCCGTACCTGCCGTTGAATGAACTCCAGAAGAAGAGCGGAGGGAGCCAGTAATGAAAAAGTCCATGGCCATCCTTGGTATCCTCGTCATCGTCGCGGGGATCGCCTTCTACAGCGCCGCGTTTACCGTCCACCAGACCCAGCAGGCGCTAGTGCTGCAGTTCGGTAATCCGGTGCGGGTCGAACGCGAACCGGGTCTGAAGTTCAAGATCCCGTTCATCCAGAACGTGCGTTACTTCGACCGCCGCATCCTCGATCTCGATCCACAGTCGCAGGAAGTCCTTCTCGCGGACCAGAAGCGCGTCAACGTCGACAGCTTCGCACGGTATAAAATCGTCGATCCGCTGGAGTTCCTGAAGGCGGCCCAGACGGACCGCAACTTCCGCCAGGTGTTCGGCTCTCAGCTGAACTCCGCCGTCCGTGCCGAGGTCGCGAAAGTCTCGCTCGCGCAGATGCTTTCGCCGAAGCGCGTCGAGGTGATGGATCAGATTTTCCAGATCCTGAAAACCCAGGCGCCGAACTTCGGGGTCGAGCTTGTCGATCTGCGGATCGGCCGCACCGACCTTCCGGATGCGACCTTGCAATCGGTCTATAACCGGATGCGCTCCGACCGTGTCGCCCAGGCCGCTGAAATCCGCGCCCAGGGTGAAGAGCAGAAGCTGACCATTCAGGCCGAAGCCGACCGCCAGCGGACGGTGATCCTCGCCGAGGCCAACCGGGAATCTCAGATCCTGCGCGGTGAAGGCGAGGGGACGAAGAACAAAATCCTTGGTGACGCGTTCGGCAAGGATCCGGAGTTCTTCAACTTCTACCGTTCGATGGAAGCCTACGAAGGCGCGTTCGATGACGGCACCACGATGGTGTTGTCACCCGACAGCGAGTTCTTCCGCTACTTCAACGAGGCGACGCCGAAGCCTCAGCAATAGTTCCTCTGACCTCGATCAAGGATCGATATGACAGAGTTCCTAACCGCCCTCGGTCTCGCCATCGTGATCGAGGGCGTTTGCTATGCGCTGTTCCCGAACGCCATGAAGAAAATGATGCTCAACGTCATCGGTCAGCCGGTGTCGATCCTCAGGGCCTTCGGCCTTGGGGCGGCGGCGGCGGGGGTCATCATCGTCTGGCTGATCAGGGGATAGTTGAGACCGTTCAGGGGCGCTGATCGCCGTCCTTGCCGGATCCCGCAAGCTCGTCCGGGGCGGGCTCCCGGTTGGCGTGGGCGTTCAGATACGCCTCGAGATCGCGCTGCGCGACACGCCAGTCCCGGCCGAACTTGACGGCGCGAAGCTGCCCGTCGTTGATCCACGCCCGCACCGTGCTCTCACGCATCTTCAGCAGCGTGGCAACCTCATGAATCGTCAGCATCGGTTTGGATAGCAACGAATCCTCCCTCGTTCGGAATCTCAAAATTATACACGGTGAACGAATTTGATGTCTATGCGTTGACTTTTAAGCATGGTTGAGTATGTATACGTCAGTTTTTATCAGTTTATAGCAGTTTAATCATGTTTGTAGCATCCCCGCCGACTCAGATGCCCCCGCAACAAAACGCCCATGCCGGCGTTATTTTTTTGTCCCGGTCGGGGGGCGGGGCCTTGGTGGCGGGGCCACTCGTTGATGTTGAATTTGGAGGTGGCCCGATTTCGGGCCAGCCATTAGGACCCCGGCGGCGCAAGCACCGGGGTCTTTTTTTGTCGAAGAGGAGGTTTTGACGAAAATGGACTTGGTACTTTCGACGCTGTTATCGGCACCTGTTTTGTTTTTCGCGCTCGGACTGGCGGGGGCTCTCTGCACCGTGGACGTCCGTGTCTCCGAGAATTTCTCCAAAGGCATATCTCTCTATCTATTGGCGGCGATTGGCCTGAAGGGCGGGGTTGCGATCTCGAAAGAGGGGGTGGGGGAAATCCTGGGCGCGTCGGTGTCCGGGGTGATGCTCAGTTTCGCCATGCCGGTGATCGCCTTCTTACTGCTCCGCATGATGACCTCTTTCGAAAGGCGCGAGGCCGGGGCGATCGCCGCGCACTACGGATCGATCAGCATCGTGACGTTCATCGCCGCAAGCACGGTACTGGGGGAAGCGGGGATCGTGTTTGCCGCCGGGATGGTCGCGGTCGCCGCATTGATGGAGGCCCCAGCCATCGCATCGGGCCTGGCCCTTTCCGGACGCGGCGGCATGACGCCGGCGCCCGGGCGCCAGATTTTGAAAGTCGTCGTTTTTAACGAGAGCATCTTCCTGATCCTCGGGGCGATGGTGATCGGTGCGCTTATCGGCGCCGAAGGGGGCGCAATCGTCGCGCCGTTCTTCTTCGATCCGCTGCAGGGGGTGTTGTGCCTGTTCCTACTCGATATGGGGTTGAAGACGGGGGACGGGTTGCGGCGCGACCGGCGGGTACTGTCGCCGGGCTCGTTGAGCTTCGGGGTGATCATGCCGATGAGCGGGGCATCGCTGGGGCTGGTGGCGGCGTTCATGACCGGCCTCTCGGTCGGGAACGCGGTGTTGCTGATGACGCTGGCGGCGTCGGCGTCCTACATCGCCGTCCCCGCGGCGATGCGGATCGCGATGCCGGACGTCAATCCGGCGATCTATACGGCGCTGTCGCTGGGGATCACCTTCCCCTTCAACATCATCATCGGCATTCCGGCCTATGCGTGGATTGCTGGGACGGTTCTGGCGCCATGATGCCGGGGCTTTACACACCGGGTTTATCTGACCACCTCACGGGTATCGGCTTCTATCGCCGCAGTCGCGATGCCGCCAATGAGACAAGATTATGACTCGGAGGTAAATCATGACCGACTACGAGAAAAATCCCGCAACCGAGAAAAAGCCAGAAGACCTGAAGACATCCGAGATGCGCCAGGGCTCGCGCGGACGCGGCACCTACTACGCACTGTGTCTCGGGACCGTCGCCGCGGTCGTTGCCGTCGCGTCGGTCGCCCTCAGCATGTCGTGACCCTGAAAAGCCTAGGCGGCGGCGAGGACCCGGGCTTCGCCGTCTGTTGAGAACCCGCGCTCGTCGTCCTTTTCGTTGAGCGGCTTGATGCGATAGAGCTTCTCATCGCCGAGGCCGCTCGTCAGGGCTTGGGACTCATTCCCCACGGTCGCGACGTCCGTCATCTTCATCTCATCCATGATGCGGGCGAGGTTGAGGGCATCGCCCACCGTCTCGGCGCGGACCACGACCTCACGCCACATGTGATGGTCGAGCCAGCGTGGGTCGTCGCTGTCGGCAATGGGTTCGATTATCCATAAATTCATCGCGAGGTGCTCCTTTGGTTACGGTGAAGGGCGGCATATGAAAGCCGCGTCGTTCCTTTGGGCACGTTCCTTTATGATGTGGAGTCCGTTCGGGCGATCATCAATGGGGTGCATACGGAAAAGCCCCGCGGCGTTTTTTACGCGGGGCTTTTGACATCTTGGTATCGACGTATCCGGTCAGTCGAACATATCGGGCTGTGTGTTTGCGATGTGATCGTAGATCGTCTGGAAGTGCAGCCAGCCGATATAATCGCTACCCACGTGTTCGCGGCTGTATTGGGCCGTCTTGTCGGACAACAACTGCGGCTTGATCCCCGTCGCTTCGACCATCAGCTGCTGGTGGCAAGCGCGCTCCAGCGCGATGAACCAGAACGCGGCGTCGTCGATACTGTGCTGGCTGGCGGTCAGCAGGCCGTGGTTCTGGTGCAGTATCCCCCGGTTGCGGCCGATCTGTTTGGCGACCGAAAGACCGCTCTCTTCTTCGACCGCGACGGCGCCGGCGGATGCGCCGATCACGGCATGGCTGTTATAAAACGCGGCGGCGTCCTGGCTGATCATGTCGAGCGGCCGGCCCGTCGCGCACCACGCCGTCCCATAGGTCGTGTGGGCGTGGCACATCGCCATCACTTCCGGATACTCCTCGTGCACGGCGGCGTGCAACACGAACCCGGCGCGGTTGATCGCGTAATCGCCTTCGACGACACGCCCCTTGTGGTCGGCGAGGATCAGGTTCGACACCTTCACCTGCGAAAAGTGCACGCACATCGGGTTGGTCCAGTATAGTTCCGGATGCTCCGGGTCGCGGACGGTCAGGTGACCAGCGAAGCCGTAATCGAAGCCGTGCTGATCGAAGGCGCGGCAGGCCGCGACCAGGTGCTGCTTCCGATACGTGCGCTCCTCTTCGAACGTTTCGAATGCCGGGATTTCCGGGAAGATCAGACCTTCCTGCTCAGGTTGATAAAGGGAAATCCGCTCGCGCTTGCCGGCGTCCGCGCTGCTGCCGGTTTTGATGGGGCCGTTGACGGTATCGTCTAGCATGATGTTCCTCGATCTCGTTCTGCCGGCGTCCCGCTGTCGGTCCGCCATGCGTTGAATGTGTTTCGAACCGCTGAAATCTAAGGTTCGACGGGCGCATGGTCGTTGAGACCATGATTTTTGACAAACGACGTTTTTTCACCAATAGATGAATGAGATTCATGGAGAGATGATTTGCAGCACTCACCCAGCATGCATGCGTTGAGGGCGTTCGAAGCGGCGGCGCGCCTGGGCAGCTTCGCCCGCGCGGCGGAAGAACTGCACCTGACGCCGTCGGCGATCAGCCATCAGGTGCGCGCGCTGGAAGAGCATTTCGGCCGCGCCATGTTCATGCGCACCAGCCGAACCGTCATCCTGACCCCGGAGGGAGAGCGGTTGCTGGCCGTCCTGTCCCCGGCGTTCGAGAAGATCGCCGCGGTGTGTGCGGAACTCAGCCCGCCGACGCAAAAACAGGATCTGTCCGTCCACTGCACGCCGAGCTTCGCCGCCAAATGGCTGTCGCCTCGATTACCGGCTTTCATGGCCGAGCACCGCAACTGCAACATCCGGATTTCGTCGAGCGCCGATCAGCTCGATCTCAACCGTGAGGACGAGATCGACGTTCTGATCGCGTATGGGAATATCCGAAAGGGCGCGGGTGTGAAGACGCACCCACTCGGGACCGAGGAAATCGCCGCGCTGTGTTCCCCCGATTTTGCGGCGGCGAATAAAGATGTCGACGAGGCGGGGTTCGCGGACCTGGTCCGCCTCGAATCCACCTTCAGCCCGGTGCGCTGGTCGGACTGGGCTCAGCACAACGGGATGAAAATGACGATGAGTCAGACCGGCCCGGCGTTCGACCGCGGCTCGATGGTGATCGCCGCCGCGGTGCAGGGGGTGGGCCTCGCTTTAGAGACAGTCCGCTTCGCCCAATCCGAACTCAACGCCGGCAGCCTGGTGCGGTTCGGCGGGGGCCGATTCCGCAGCATAGAGCGGGAACTGCACTTCCTCTGCTATCGGACCCGTGACGAGACCGTGCCCAAGGTGCGCCGCTTCTGCGACTGGATTTTGTCGGAAAGCGGGGTGTGAGTTTCCGCCCGTGCTTCTGACGCCTTACATGTCCCCTTCGACAACGGTCAGGCCGAGTGTATGCCATGCCTGCATGCCGCCACGGTAATAGAGAATTTTGTCAGCCGGATATCCCTCGCGCAGCATGGCCTTGATTGCCATCGGCGATTGACCGCACCACGGGCCGTTACAAAACAGCAGGACCTTTTCTGCGTTGGCGCAATCCCATTTGCCGTCCGAAGCCTTGGTGCACCCGATTTCGTCCAGCCGATCGGCCATTTGCGTATATGGCATATTGATTGCGCTGGGAATCGTCCCTTCCAGGTGCCATTCGATCGTACGTCCGTCGATCAGCTTGCCCCCCGCCTTGGCGAATTCAAGAAGCTCGACCTCGCCGACCGTGGTCACGCCGGGCGCGACTTGCATCGGCTGGATGCAGAACGGCGGGCATTTGCGTGACGTCTTCGCGTACGCCGGGGCGATGGTCGCTTCGGTGTCCTGGTTGCGCATGATCTCGACGGGGCCGTTCTTGGTCTGGACCGTCACGCTGGGCATGCGCGCATTGATCTTTACATCCAGTTCGGCAGCCTGTGACACGTGCGCCGTCGCTAAAACAGCGGTTAGCGCGACGATCATCGAAAGCATTTTCATTCTCGTGTTCCTCCTTGTGATGGGGACCGGACTCGTTCGCCCGGCCAGGTTGTTTGTTGTCGGTTAATCATATTCAATTGATTGAATGTGTAAATCGAAACGTTTCGGCATGGTAGGGAGGTTATGGCGGTATAGCGGGCTGTGGGCTGATTTTGCCGTAGGTCTTTACACGGCCACGATGCGGACACATTTCTACCGTATCTGGACGACCGGCACGTCACCGTGCACATTACTGAGACGAAATTTGAGCAGAGGTATTTCGAACGATGAATCAAGTCCGAGCCCGCGCCCGTCAGCACGCGATTGCCAAAGCCGAGGATCAATCCCAGACCGCGATCTGGGTGGCCCGCGTACTGGCCGTCCTCGCCGCCATGGCCATCGCCCTTCAGGCCACGGGCGCTTTTGCGCGCTCGGCACCTGAGAGTTTCTCCGGCCTCGCCAAGAAGCTCTTGCCGACGGTCGTCAACATCTCGACGACCCAGACGGTCGATGGGCGTCCCGGTCTCGACATTCCCCAATTGCCGCCGGGCTCGCCATTCGAGGACTTCTTCAAGGACTTCTTTGAGCGCAATCAGCCCCAGAACCGGTCGCGCAAGGCGACCTCTCTGGGGTCGGGCTTCATTGTCGACGCCAAGGGTTTCATCGTCACCAACAACCACGTCATTCAGGACGCCGACGAGATCTCGGTCATTCTGCATGACGATACGCGTCTCAAGGCGGAACTGATCGGGCGCGATCCGAAAACTGATATCGCGGTCTTGAAGGTTCAGTTCGACGGTGATCTGCCGGTTGCGGACCTGGGTGATTCCGACAAGATCGACGTCGGCGACTGGGTGATCGCCATCGGCAACCCGTTCGGGTTGGGCGGAACGGTGACGGCCGGGATTATCTCGGCGCGCGGCCGCGACATCAATTCCGGTCCCTACGACGATTATTTGCAGACCGACGCCTCGATCAACCGGGGAAACTCCGGCGGTCCGATGTTCAACATGGATGGCGAGGTGATCGGTATTAATACCGCGATCTTCTCGCCGACGGGCGGCAGTGTCGGTATCGGCTTCGCTGTACCCACGTCCACCGCGACCCCGGTGATCCGCCAGCTGATCAAGAACGGCGAGGTGCGGCGCGGTTGGCTGGGTGTCCACATCCAGTCGGTCACACCCGAAATCGCCGAAAGCCTGGGTCTGAAAGAGGCGCGCGGCGCCATGGTCGCGAGCGTTGTCGAGGACGGGCCCGCCGCCAGCTCCGACATCAAGGCCGGTGACGTGATCCTCGAATTCGGGGGCGTCAATGTACCCGAGATGCGCCGCCTGCCGCGTATCGTCGCCGACGTCGAGCCTGACACCACCGTCGACGTGACGGTCTGGCGCGAGGGCGAGGAAAAGACCGTCAAGGTGACGGTCGGCACGTTGAAAGAACCCCCGACCGAGGTCGCGGCCGCTGCCCCGCAGGACAGCGGGGGCGAGCATTCGGTCGATGGGTTGGGTCTGAAGGTCGCGGCGCTCGACCCGGGCATGCGCGAGCGCTTCAAGCTCGACGAGAAAGCCAAGGGCGTCGTGGTGACCGAGGTCGAGGCGACCGGTCCCGCGGCTGAAAAAGGCCTGCAGCCAGGGGATCGCATCATCCAGGTGAGCCAGTCCGACGTGACCGGTCCGGAAGACGTGACCCGCAAGGTTGATGAGGCGAAGGCGCAGGGCCGCAAGTCCGTCCTGTTGCGTGTCGAAAGCGCACAGGGTCTCCGCTTCGTCGCGATCCGTATCGATAAGGGGTAAGACCCTCACCCTCCCGTTCACTTTGTTCACGGGCCCCTCCCTCTCCCTGGGGAGAGGGGTGGTTGGGCCTGCGTTCCCTCTCCCTGGGGAGAGGGACAGGGTGAGGGGGCATTAGTTAGTTTTTCCCGGCCTTGAGCCGGGACCCATTCCGGGGTTTGTTCCTGACCATGCCATGGGTCCCGGATCGGCCCTGCGGCCCGTCCGGGAAACAAGTTACCTTTCTCGTCGTCCTGAACTTGATTCAGGACCCATAGGTACCGGCACGGTCGCAATTAAGAAATGCATGGACCCTGAATCGAGTTCAGGGTGACGCGCTTTGTCGGCGTTAACGCACGAACTCTTCCACCCGGTACCCCTGCGCATACAGAATTCCCGTCAGGTCGGCGTGATCGAGCCGCGCGGGGGCTTCGGCGCGGACCGATGGTTTGCCCCGGTACGCGACACCCAGGCCCGCCGCCTTCAGCATCGGCAAGTCGTTGGCGCCGTCGCCGACCGACAGCGTCTCGGCGAGCGCGAGACCGTGTTCGGTGGCGCGCTTGATCAGGGTTTCCAGCTTCACATCCTTGTCCAGGATCGGCTCGGTGACCTGTCCCGTCAGTTTGTCGTTCTCGATCACGAAGTCGTTCGAGAGATCCTCGTGAAAGCCGCAGCGTTCGCGGATGCGCGACGTGAAGTATCTGAACCCGCCCGAGATCAGGACGCAGTGTGCGCCGTTCTTCGCCATCGTGCGGACGAGTATCTCGGCGCCCTTCGAAAGTTCGACCTCGTCATAGGCGCTCGCCAAGGCGTCCGTGGACAAGCCCGCGAGCCGTCCGACGCGTTCTCGCAACGCTTCCTTGAAATCCAGTTCCCCGTTCATGGCGCGGGCCGTGATGGCGGCGATCTCATCCTTGATGCCGATGTGTGCTGCCAGATCGTCGAGGGTCTCGGTCGTGACGATGGTGCTGTCCATGTCGGCGAGTAAAAGGGATTTCCGCCTCATCGAAGCGTCCTGTGCGATCACGTCGACGGGGGCATCGCCGGTGACGGCGCGGGCCGCCGCCTCGGCCTGATCGTCGGCAACCAATTCGAACGCGATATCGGCGGCAATAGTGTCGCACAACCAGACCGGTTGCGCGGTTTCCGCACCCAGGGTGTTGAGGGCGGCGCGAACTTCGCCAACAATGTGCGCCGAGAGCGGGGCCGCCTCGGGTGCGATCAAAGTCAGGACGGATTGCATGGGGGCTCCGGTTAGTCTTGTTTTTATCGGGGGCACAAATTGGACGATTTATCGCCGGTTGTCATCATCGCCGGACCGACCGCGAGCGGAAAAACCGAATTGGCGCAAAAAGCGGCTGAATTGATTAATGGGGAGGTGGTGAATGCGGACTCCATGCAGGTTTATGCAGATTTACGCATCCTGACCGCGCGCCCGACGGACGCGGAAATGGGCGGTGTGCCGCACCATCTGTTCGGGTGCCTATCCGCGTCCGAGCGTTGCTCGGCCGGAAAATGGCTGGAAATGGCGGCGGCGGTGATGCGTGACATCCATCAAAGGGGAAAGGTCCCCGTCATCGCCGGCGGGACTGGGTTATATCTCAAGGCGTTGACGGATGGCTTGGCGGAAGTCCCTGAAATCAATAGTGAAATCGTGGATGGGGTGAGTGCGCACTATGATCAGATCGGCGGCGAGAAGTTCCTCGCCGAGCTTCGTGCCGTCGACCCCGCCGCCGCCGATAAACTCCCTCCCACCGACCGTCAGCGTCTGATCCGTGCCGCCGCGGTCTTCGCCGCAACCGGCCGCACGCTCACCGACTGGCAGGCCGAACAGCCCGATCAACCAGGCTATCCCGCTGATTATCTTACGGTTTTACTGATGCCGCCACGCGATGAGATGTACGCCGCCATCGACGCGCGCTTCGATCGGATGATGGAACGGGGCGCCCTCGACGAGGCTAGGGAATTCAAAATGTTAGGCTTGGCACCCGATCTGCCGGCGATGCGCGCGGTGGGCGTTGCCGAACTTCTCAGGCACCTGGATGGGGAGATGGATCTGGAAACCGCAGTTTCCAAGGCGAAAACGGCATCGCGGCAGCTCGCCAAGCGGCAGATGACCTGGTTTAGGCGTCAGATTCGTACGGATTTGATTGTTGATGAGAAATTTTCGGAAAGAGATGTGGAAAAAATCTTTTCATTTATTCGCAAGTTTTTGTTGACCACCCGGGCATGACGATCTAGGTTGCCGCCGCTCCCGCTGGGTGGGGGCTCTATGACACGGTTTTGGACGGTCGGGGGCCGCGGTTGCCGACCGTCAATTATTGTTTGCTGTATCGCACAAGGAACGGACTGATGAGTACGACGAAAATATCTGGCGCTGAGATCATCCTGAAGGCACTGGCCGATCAGGGCGTCGAAGTCGTATTCGGCTATCCGGGGGGCGCCGTCCTGCCGATCTACGATGCGATCTTCAACCAGAACCAGATCCGCCACGTCCTCGTCCGCCAGGAAGGCGGCGCGGTGCACGCGGCGGAGGGCTATGCCCGCTCGACCGGTAAGGTGGGCGTGGTTCTGGTGACGTCGGGGCCGGGCGCGACCAACGCGGTGACCGGGCTGACCGACGCGCTGATGGACAGCATTCCGATCGTCTGCCTGACCGGCCAGGTGCCGACGCACCTGATCGGTAACGACGCGTTCCAGGAATGCGACACCACGGGGATCACGCGCCCGTGCACCAAACACAATTATCTCGTGAAGGACGTGAAGGACCTCTCCAAGGTCATGCACGAGGCGTTCCACGTAGCGCGCTCCGGCCGTCCCGGCCCGGTCGTCATCGACCTGCCGAAGGACGTCTGCATGGCGCTTGAGAACTACACCCCCAAAGAAGAAATCGAGCTCAAGAAATATCAGCCGCGCCTGAAGCCGGATGCCGACCGGATCGAAGAAGCGGTCAAGTTGATCGCGGGTGCGAAGAAACCTGTGTTCTACTGTGGTGGGGGCGTCATCAACTCGGGTCCCGAAGCCTCCAAGCTGTTGACCGAATTCGTGCGCGCAACGGGTTATCCCTGCACGCTGACCCTTATGGGTTTGGGCGCGTATCCGGCCTCCGACAAGCAGTTCCTGGGCATGCTGGGGATGCACGGGACGTACGAAGCCAACATGACGATGCATGGTTGCGACGTGATGGTGTGTGTCGGCGCGCGTTTCGACGACCGTATCACAGGACGTCTGGATGCCTTCGCGCCGGGCGCCAAGAAAATCCATATCGACATCGACCCGTCGTCCATCAACAAGAACGTGAAGGTCGATATCCCGATCGTCGGCGACGTCGCGCATGTCCTGAAAGACATGATGAAGGTGTGGAAGGACAAGAAATTTAAACCGGACACCAAGGCATTGGATAAATGGTGGGCCCAGATCGCCGATTGGCGCGCCGTCGACAGCCTCAAGTTCGATCAGTCCGGCGAGATCATCAAGCCGCAGTTCGTATTGCAGCGCCTGGGCGAACTGATCAAGGGCAAGGACTCGTACATCACCACCGAGGTCGGCCAGCACCAGATGTGGGCGGCGCAATACCTCGGCTTCGAGGAGCCGAACCGCTGGATGACGTCGGGCGGTCTCGGCACCATGGGCTACGGCCTGCCCGCCGCCATGGGCGTGCAGATCGCGCACCCGGATAGCCTGGTCGTCGATATCTCGGGCGAGGCGTCTTTCCTGATGAATATGCAGGAATTGTCGACGATCGCGCAGTACCGGCTTCCCGTTAAGTGCCTGATCCTCAACAACTTCTATATGGGTATGGTGCGCCAGTGGCAAGAATTGCTGCACGGCAGCCGTTATTCCGAGAGTTATATGGAGAGCCTGCCCGACTTCGTGAAACTGGCCGACACGTTCGGTATGACGGGGCTGCGCACGACCAAGCCCGGCGAGGTTGACGATATTCTCAAAGAGATGATCGAAATCGACGGCCCGGTCATCGCCGACGTACAGATCGATCCGACGGAAAACTGTTTCCCGATGATTCCGTCGGGCGCGGCGCACAACGAAATGCTTCTGGGCCCCGACGACAAGGCCGCAAAGCCGGTGTCGGAAGAGGGCATGGTCCTCGTCTGACCGGACGTTGGCCAACTCTTTCAATCAAGGAACAGAAGCATGACAATCGAACAGCAAATCAACTTCCACACCATCTCGGTTCTTGTGGACAACGAACCCGGCGTGCTCGCACGCGTCATCGGGTTGTTTTCCGGGCGCGGCTACAACATCGAAAGCCTGACGGTCGCGGAAGTCGATATCGAAAAAGCTATCTCGCGGATCACCATCGTGACGTCCGGTACGGAGATGATCATCGAACAGATCAAGGCGCAGCTCGGCCGCCTGGTCCCTATTCACAAGGTTTCCGACCTGACGCTCGACGGCCCGCATGTCGAACGTGAACTGGCTTTGGTGAAGGTCGTCGGGACCGGTGACAAGCGTGTCGAAAGCCTGCGCATTGCCGATATTTTCCGTGCCCGCGTGGTCGACAGCACGAACGAGAGCTTCGTCTTCGAAATCGTCGGCGATACCGGCAAGCTGAACGCTTTCATCGACCTGATGCGGCCATTGGGCCTCGCTGACATTTCCCGGACCGGCGTCGCCGCCATTGCCCGGGGGACGGAGGGGCTGTAAAACCCCACCAACCGAATTCTGAAGACACACCGATTTATTAAGAACCACCCAGATCTCAGGGGAGAGAAAAATGCGAGTTTATTACGACCGTGATGCGGACGTTAACCTGATCAAAGGCAAGAAGGTCGCCGTTATCGGCTACGGCAGCCAGGGCCACGCCCATGCCCTCAACCTCCGCGACAGCGGTGTGGCCGAAGTCGCCATCGGTCTTCGCGAAGGTTCCGGCAGCGCTAAGAAGGCCGAAGCCGAAGGCCTGAAAGTCATGACCCCGGCGGATGCCGCCAAGTGGGCAGACGTCGTCATGGTGCTGACGCCGGACGAAGGCCAGGCCGCGCTTTATCGCGATCACCTGAAAGATAACCTGCAGGAAGGCGCGGCCCTCGCGTTCGCGCACGGTCTCAACGTGCACTTCCAGCTGATCGAGCCGCGCCCCGACCTCGACGTGTTCATGATCGCGCCGAAGGGCCCGGGCCACACGGTCCGTTCCGAATACTCGCGCGGCGCCGGCGTCCCCTGCCTCGTCGCCGTTCACCAGGACGGGACCGGCAACGCGCTCGAAGTCGCGCTGTCGTACGCCTCCGGTATCGGCGGCGGCCGCTCCGGTATTATCGAAACCACGTTCAAAGAAGAGTGCGAAACCGACCTGTTCGGTGAGCAGGCCGTCCTCTGCGGTGGTCTCTCGCACCTCATCATGGCGGGTTACGAAACCCTCGTCGAAGCCGGCTACGCGCCGGAAATGGCGTACTTCGAGTGCTGCCACGAGGTGAAGCTGATCGTCGACCTGATCTACGAAGGCGGCATCGCCAACATGCGTTATTCGGTCTCCAACACGGCTGAATACGGCGATTACGCTTCCGGTCCGCGTGTCATCACGCCGGAAACCAAAAAGGCCATGAAGGAAATCCTGACGGACATCCAGACCGGCCGTTTCGTGAAGGACTTCATGACCGAGAACATGACCGGTCAGGCTAGCTTCAAGGCGTCCCGCCGCATCGCCGCCGAACACGGCGTCGAAGTGGTCGGCGAAAAACTCCGCGCGATGATGCCGTGGATCGCCGAGAACCAGCTCGTCGACAAGTCGAAGAATTAACGCCGAAGGCGTCATCCCCGCGAAAGCGGGGACCCAGCGTTAATGTGAAAGCGGCCCCGGTTCCCCGGGGCCGTTTCTCGTTTGCGCCCCTCAACCTGTCCGTCTCCTATTGGGAGAAGGGGCCCTGTACCGATATCCCTCTCCCGCGGGAGAGGGTGGCGCACTTGCGCGCCGGGTGAGGGGGCTGAATTAGCAAAATCGCGCCTTTTTCCTTGCGTTTTGGGGCGTTAAGCTTATGGAAACGCAATCATGACACTGTCCGCGTGAGGAACTGTCCCGCTTTCGGACGAATGAGAGGTGCGCCATGGCTGATAACATGGATAAAGACCGCGTCGTCATCTTCGACACGACCCTTCGCGACGGCGAGCAATCGCCCGGCTGCTCGATGAACCTGGAAGAAAAGCTGCGCATTGCCGAGGCCTTGGCGGCGATGGGCGTCGACGTAATCGAGGCCGGTTTCCCGATCGCCTCCGAAGGGGATTTCGAAGCCGTCAACGAGATTGCGAAATCGGTCAAAGGTCCGGCGATCTGCGGGCTTTCGCGCGCCACCAAGGGCGATATCGACCGCGCCGCCGAAGCGCTGAAGCCGGCCGAACGCAAGCGCATCCACACGTTTATCTCGACCTCGCCGCTGCATATGAAATTCAAACTTCAGATGGACCCGGAAGACGTCCACCAGGCCGTCATCGACAGCGTCAGCCACGCGCGGTCCCACACCGACGACGTCGAGTGGTCGCCCGAAGACGGTTCGCGGACCGAGCACGATTTCCTCTGCCGCTGCGTCGAAAGCGCCATCGATGCCGGCGCCGGCACCATCAACATCCCCGATACGGTCGGGTACGCGGTTCCGGACGAGTTCGGTGCGTTGATCGACATGCTGATGAACCGCGTCCCCAATATCGACAAGGCGATCATTTCCGTCCATTGCCACAATGACTTAGGCCTCGCCGTCGCGAACTCTTTGGCGGCTGTGAAGGCGGGCGCACGCCAGGTCGAATGCACAATTAACGGTATTGGCGAACGCGCCGGGAACGCGTCGATGGAAGAGATTGTCATGGCGCTCCGCACCCGTGCCGACGTCATGCCCTATACGACCAACATCGTCACCGAACACATCATGAAGGCGTCGCGTCTGTTGTCGTCGATTACCGGCTTTCAGGTGCAGCCGAATAAAGCCATCGTCGGCGCCAACGCTTTTGCGCACGAGAGCGGTATCCACCAGGATGGGGTTTTAAAGAACGCCGCGACGTACGAGATCATGACCCCGGAATCGGTCGGCCTTACGAAATCCAACATCGTGCTGGGCAAGCATTCCGGCCGCCACGCGTTCAAGGAAAAGGCCCGCGATCTGGGCTACGACCTGGGCGACAACGCGCTCCAATCGGCGTTCAAGCGCTTCAAGGACCTGGCGGATCTGAAAAAAGAAGTCTTCGACGAAGACATCATCGCTTTAATCGACGATCAGGGCTCGGGCGTCGAAGAGGCATTGTCGCTGGTATCGCTGGAGGTCAATTGCGGCACGGTCCACACGCCCCCCAAGGCGGCGATGACCATGCGAATCCTTGGTGACGAGAAGTCCTGCGACGCCACCGGCGACGGCCCGGTGGACGCGGCGTTCAACTGCATCAAGACGCTGTTCCCGCACAATGCGCGCCTGCAGCTCTATCAGGTGCATGCTGTGACCGAGGGCACAGACGCGCAGGCCGAGGTGTCGGTACGTCTTGAAGAGGACGGCCGCACCGTCAACGGCATGGCCGCCGACACGGACACCCTGGTCGCGAGCTGCCGCGCCTATATCATGGCTTTGAACAAACTATTGGTAAAAAGACAAAAAACCGCCCCGGAAGCGCTTTCGGCCTAGTAATGAAGCGCGCCGTTTCCTATAAACGCGAGGGTGTCGGATTCGATGAACTTTAAGGCTGTATTGGATATTTGAGCCTATGCTTTCGAGACTTTTCGGATTTCTCTCCGCCGATATGGCGATCGACCTCGGAACGGCCAACACGCTCGTCTACGTGAAGGGCCGCGGAATCGTTCTAAACGAACCCTCCGTCGTCGCCATTGCCGAGGTGAAGGGTAAGAAACAAGTGCTCGCCGTCGGCGAGGAAGCGAAGCAGATGCTCGGCCGTACACCCGGCAACATCCGCGCTATCCGCCCGCTGCGTGACGGGGTCATCGCCGACTTTGAAGTTGCAGAGGAGATGATCAAGTACTTCATCCGCAAGGTGCACAACCGCCGCACCTTCGCGAGCCCGTTGGTCGTCGTCTGTGTACCCTCCGGCTCGACCGCCGTCGAACGCCGCGCCATTCAGGAATCCGCCGAAAGCGCGGGCGCCCGCAAAGTCTATCTGATCGAAGAGCCGATGGCCGCCGCGATCGGTGCCGGCCTGCCGGTGACCGAGCCCACGGGCTCGATGGTCGTCGATATCGGCGGGGGTACGACCGAGGTCGCGGTTCTGTCGCTCGGCGGGATCGTCTATTCGCGCTCGGTCCGCGTCGGCGGCGACAAGATGGACGAAGCCATCATCGCCTATATCCGCCGCAATCATAACCTTCTGGTCGGTGAGGGCTCGGCCGCGCGCATCAAGGAAGAAATCGGCTCCGCCTGTCCGCCCGATGACGGCGATGGCCGCACCATGGAAATCAAGGGTCGCGATCTGATGAACGGGGTCCCGAAAGAACTTGTGATTTCGGAACGCCAGATCGCTGAAAGCCTCGCGGAACCTGTCGGCGCGATTATCGAAGCCGTCAAGGTCGCGCTCGAACATACCGCACCGGAGCTGGCTGCGGATATCGTCGACAAGGGGATCGTGTTGACCGGCGGCGGTGCGCTGCTCGGTAATATCGATTTCGTTTTACGGCATTCTACGGGTCTACCGGTGTCGATCGCCGACGACCCGCTGAGCTGCGTGGTCCTGGGAACCGGCCGCGCGCTCGAGGAAATGAAACGTCTGAAGGACGTTCTGACCACGATGTACTGATCCCGGCGGCATATGCCGGCAGGCCGTCATGCAGTGGTCAGGTTGACGTATTTTACTGTGGCCGGATGACCTTCGCGGTTCGGCCGCGATACCTGGGCATCAACGCGAAGACTGGGTGATACGGTTTGAACGACCGCGAACGTTCCATCAGCCGCATCGCCGCGCCGGTCAGAACATTTGCGCAGCGGTTTGCGTATATCGGCCTGATCGTGACAGCGGCAGCGCTTATGCTCGTCGGAAAAATGGAGCCGGCGGCGTTTGAACGCGCCCGCGCGCATGTCACCGACGCGGTGGCGCCGATATTGGATGCGGTGTCACGTCCGCTCGATGTCGCCCACGATATGATCGGCGAGGGCAAGACCTTGCTGGCACTCCGCGAGGAGAATGCCCGCCTTCGCGCCGGGCAGGACCGGCTTCTGCAGTGGCAGGCCATCGCCCGCAAGCTGGAAACCGAGAACAAGGCGCTCCGCGAACTGCTGAATTTCGTGCCCGCCCCCGACACCAAACATATCTCGGCGCGTGTCATCGGTGATTCCGGGGGCGCGTTTGCCCGGACGATGATCCTGAACGCAGGCTCGAGGGACGGGGTGCGCAAGGGCCAGGCGGTGATCACCGGGGCCGGGCTTGTCGGGCGCGTGCAGGAAGTGGGCCTCAGGTCTTCCAGATTGCTGCTGCTTTCGGATTTGAACTCCCGTGTTCCGGTCGTCATCGAAAGTTCGCGGGTCCGGGGTGTCGTCGCCGGCACCAACGGCGAGACGTTGCGCCTCGTGCATCTGCCCCCTGACGTGGTGGCGGCGCCGGGCGACCGCATCGTGACGTCGGGGCATGGCGGCGCGTTGCCCGCGGGCCTGCCGGTCGGTGTTGTCAGCGTCGTTGGCGAGAGCGGTATCGAGGTCGAGCCGTTCGTCGATCCGGCCCGGCTCGAGGTGGTGCAGGCCCTGGATTACGGTCTCGACGGTATTATCGAGTTCAAGGCCGGCCGGACCGAGAAGTCGAGGTAGGCGGGAGCGATGAAACCGACATTCTGGCACCGCGTAGACAAGTTTGCCCGGGACCTGACGCCGTTCGCGCTCACGTTCATTCTTTTGGTCATCGGGGCGATCCCGTTTCACATTCCAGGGTTCGCGCAGGTCGCGCCTCTTCTGCCGATGATCGGGATTTATTTCTGGGCTGTCTATCGTCCTGACCTGATGCCGTCCGCGGCGGTGTTCCTGATCGGATTGTTGCATGATTTCCTGTCGGGTCTGCCGGTGGGGGTGAGCGCTTTGATCTTTTTAATGGTGCAGGGCGCGGCATTGGCGCAGCGGTCGTTCTTTTTCGGGAAGTCGTTCGTTATCGTATGGATCGGGTTCGTGTTCGTGGCTGCGGGCGCGCTGGCGATGGAATGGGTCGTGCTCTCCGTCGTCGCGGGTGAATTCATCCACGCGCGCACTGCGCTTTACCAGTTCGGTCTCACGGTCGCGATTTTCCCTGTGCTGTCTTGGATGTTCACCCGCTGGCAACAAGCCTTTCTGCAGGTGGAATAGGGTATGAACAGAGATCCCGACCGCCACAAGATATTCACGCGCCGCGCCGCAATGCTCGCGGGCGGCAAGGCGGTTCTGCTGACGGCACTCTGCGGCCGGCTTTACTATCTTCAAGTGGTCGAGGCCGACCGCTACGCGACGCTCGCCGACGAGAACCGGATCAACCTGCGCCTGTTGGCACCGCCGAGGGGCAGGATCATTGATCGCTTCGGCCGTCCGCTTGCCGAGAACCAGCAGAATTACAGGCTTCAGCTCGTTCCCGAAGATGTGAAGGGGAGCGAGATTGAGGAAGTACTGGCCCACGTTCAGAAGATCGTGACGCTGACCGAGAGCGACCGCCGCCGGATCGTGCGCGAGGTGCGGCGCAACCGGGCCTTCGTGCCGGTCACGTTGAAGGAGAACCTGAGCTGGTCGGAGGTCGCCCGGATCGAGATCAACGCCCCGGACTTGCCAGGGCTGATGATCGACGTTGGCCGCAGTCGGCGCTATCCCTACGGCCCCGAGGCGGCGCATGTTCTGGGCTATGTTGCGGCGGTCTCCGAAAAAGATCTCGACGAGGACCCGTTGTTGAAATTGCCGGGTTTCCGTGTCGGCCGCGCGGGGATCGAAAAGGTCCACGATCTGGATTTGCGGGGAACCGGCGGCAGCTCGGAAGTCGAGGTCAACGCGTTCGGCCGGATGATCCGCGAACTTAGCCGCCGCGAGGGCCAGCCGGGCGCCGAGGTGATGCTGACGCTCGACATGGGGCTGCAGGAATACATCGCCAAACGTCTTGGCCAGGAAAGCGCATCGGTCGTGGTGATGGATGTGCGCAACGGTGATGTGCTGGCGATGGTGTCCAACCCGAGTTACGACTCGAACGATTTCAATCGGGGTTTGAGTTCCGGCGAATGGCAGCAGCTCGTCAACAATGAGCGTTCCCCCCTGATCAACAAGTCGATCGCTGGCGTTTATTCCCCCGGTTCCACCTTCAAGATGATGGTCCTCTTGGCGGCTTTGGAGAAAGGTGTGATCTCCCCTGACCAAAAGATTCATTGTTCGGGGGAGTACGAACTGGGAGACGCCAAGTTCCACTGTTGGAAGCGCCATGGTCACGGATTCGTCGACGCGATGGAGGCGATCACCGAGAGCTGCGATGTTTATTTCTATGAGATTGCGAAACGGACGGGGATCGACCGTATCGCTGCCACCGCTAGGAAGTTCGGCCTCGATGCGCCGACCGGTATTGATCTGCCGGGTGAGCAGGGCGGCTTGATCCCGACCCGCGACTGGAAAAGGGCGACCCGCGACGAACCCTGGCATCAGGGCGAGACGGTAATCGCCGGGATCGGTCAGGGGTTTGTTCTTTTGACGCCCTTGCAGATGGCGCTGATGACGGCGCGGCTGGCAAATGGGGGGCGGGCGATCACGCCACACCTGACACGCGCCATTGGCGGCAATGCCGGTGGGCCGCGCCAGCCGTCCGATGTGCCGTCGATGAACATCCCACCAGGTCATCTGGGGATCGTCACCGAAGCGATGGATCGGGTCGTCAATCATCCGACCGGTACGGCGCGGCGATCGGAAACCGGGATAGAGGGCTTCCCGATGGCCGGCAAGACCGGCACCGTGCAGGTGCGCCGGATCTCCAAACTGGAACGCGAGCAGGGCGTGCGTAAGAACGAGGATCTCCCGTGGAAGTACCGTGACCATGCTTTGTTCGTCGGTTTCGCACCTGTCGAAAACCCGCGGTACGCAATCTCGGTGGTGGTCGAGCACGGGGGCGGTGGCTCGTCCACCGCGGCGCCGATTGCGCGCGACGTTCTGATAGAAGCGTACAATCGCCGTTCCGCCGGTCCGGGTCTGCCGATCGCCTATGACGACCGGCCGCGCAATGGGAAGAGCGAAACCGCCGACGCCTCGTCCGATGGTCAGGCGCCCACCGAGGTCGCGGATCGCGGCGAGGGAGGCGGCTGATGCGTTCCGGTCTCTCGACCCCCGAACTGACGCTCGGCCGCAAGCTGATTTCCATCAACTGGCTGTTGATTCTGTTGATTTCGACGGTCGCCGCGGTCGGGTTCGCGATGTTGTATTCCGCCGCCGAGGGCAGCCTGAACCCCTGGGCGGAACGGCAGATGTTGCGGTTCGCCTTCGCCGTGGGTGTGATGATCGTCGTCGCCACCGTTAATATCCGGATTTGGCTCAGATACGCGTACGTCCTCTACTTCATGGCGCTCGGCCTGTTGGTGGCGGTCGAGGTGGCGGGCTATGTCGGCATGGGGGCGCAACGCTGGCTGTCGCTCGGCTTCGTCAACATTCAACCATCCGAATTGATGAAGATCTTCCTCGTGCTCGCGTTGGCGCGTTACTACAACGCGAGTGCCATCGAAGATATCGGCTCCATCACGCGGCTCATCGTACCCATCGCGCTGATCATCGCGCCGACCATTCTGATCCTGCGCCAGCCGGATCTGGGGACCGCGATCATGGTGGCGATGACGGGGGGCGCAGTTCTGTTCCTGGCGGGGGTCAGGCTCTGGAAATTCGCACTCGTCGGTGTCGGCGCGCTGGCGGCGGCGCCCATCGCGTGGCAGTTCCTTCACGGGTATCAGAAAAAGCGCGTGCTGACCTTCCTCAACCCCGAAAACGATCCGCTCGGGGCGGGGTATCACATTATTCAGTCAAAGATCGCGCTTGGGTCGGGGGGATTGATGGGCAAGGGCTTTATGCAAGGCCCGCAGAGTCACTTGCACTTCCTCCCCGAGATGCAGACCGACTTCATTTTCACCATGCTGGCCGAGGAATTCGGTCTGGTCGGTGGGCTTGCGCTGATCGTCCTTTATGCGTTGATCGTGACGTACGGCATCATCATCGCCATTAAGTCCCGTAACCAGTTCGGCCGGCTTGTGGCCGGCGGGGTCACGACGACGTTCTTCCTGTATGTGTTCATCAACATCGCCATGGTGACAGGTCTGATCCCGGTGGTAGGCGTGCCGCTGCCGCTGGTCAGTTATGGGGGCACGGTGATGCTGACGCTGATGATCGGTTTCGGGTTGGTGATCGGGGTCGGCGTGCACAGGGATGTCCCCGTCGGCCGCCGCGGCGAGGCCGAGGGACTTTAGCCGGCGCATCGTTCCGTGATGCCCTTACGGCCGTCCTGCCGATGATTTCGTAGGTCAGCGATGGCGTCTTGCGGGACGGGGCGGGGTTTGCTATATCCGCCGCTCTCCAAGACAGGCAGGGCATTTTCGATGACCCGGCCGTTATTGGGGGCGCATAGCTCAGTTGGTAGAGCAGCTGACTCTTAATCAGCGGGTCCAAGGTTCGAGTCCTTGTGCGCCCACCAAATTTCTCGCAGGTTTGTGTGGTTTATAGGGCGGATGTTCGCAGAGAACGCGGGAACCACTTCCAACTTTTCCGCTGTTTCCAACTCCGCTTCCAACTTTCGGTCTGCACTTGTTCTCGCGCACGTCATTCATTATTCCGCGCGTTTCTGGTCCGGTAGGCTTGGTATGAGCGCATTGCTTCGCGCGCCATGTCCGAATTTCTTGGCATATAGGTCTCCAGAATTCGCTCGCAAAGTGTGATGTCGTGTCCTGAGGTCGCGGTAATACCGGCCGTGCTGATGCCGGCTTCCCCCAATCGGACAATCGCCGTCCGCCGCAAGTCCCGGAACTGGAGGCCCTGTATGCCCGCAGCGACCGAGATCTCCTTGAAGAGATGGCGAAAATAACCCGGCTTATAGGCTTGGCCGGTCGCTTCGCTGCAAATGATGTGTTCGGTCCTGATATTAGTTGCCTAGAGAGCGGATCGTAATTCAGGAAGCACGGGAGTAGAGACCTACTTGCCGGTCTTTCGCTGCTTCAACCGAATTTCGTTCTTTTCTTTATCGAACTGAGACCAGCACAATGACCTGCCCCCTTTGACTGGTCCGGTTTGAATGTTAGTGCATCATCCGTTTTCCTTCCATGGGGATGATGCTTTCTGGTGCTGGTGGCTTGTATCCGAGGGCTGAGTGTGGCCGCTTCTTGTTGTAGTGTCGCCGCCATTGCTCGATGACGATCTGCGCTTCTTTAAGGGTGTAGAATATCTCTCCGTTCAAAAGCTCATCGCGGAACCTGGCGTTGAAGCTCTCGCAGTATCCATTCTCCCAAGGCGAGCCTGGTTCGATGTAGGCAGTTTGTGTGCCGACCGCTTTGATCCATTGCCGGACGGCTTCCGCGATAAACTCTGGTCCAGTGCCAGATCGGATGAATGCAGGAACGCCTCGGATGATGAACAGGTCCGTCAACGCGTCGATCACGTCCGTCGAGTTCAGTTTGCGTTTCACCCGGATCGCCAGACACTCACGGCTGAACTCATCGATGATGATCAGTGTTCTGTATGCCCGGCCGTTTTCCGTTCGATGATGGACGAAGTCATATGACCAAACGTGATCGACGTGCTGCGGCCGCAGACGCTTACATGATCCGTAATTGAGCCACAGCCGGCCTCTCTTCGGCTGTTTGATGGGAACCTTCAGCCCCTCACGGCGCCACAGGCGTTCGACCCGCTTGTCGTTCAACTGCCATCCTGCATCGCGCAACATGGCGGCGATCCGCCGATAACCGTAACGCCCGTATTGCCGGGCCAATTCGATCATGTCC
>JAEPMA010000015.1:0-1747 GCA_017644185.1 Rhodospirillales bacterium | reverse complement strand
CATCGTCACGGGACTTCGGCACATAGCGTTGCGTTGATCGGTGCTGTCTCAAAACCAGACAGGCCCGGCGTTCAGAGACGTTGAACTTACCCCGCACCAGATCGATGCAGGTGCGGCGCCGTGCGGGGCTCAGAAGTTTCCCTTCGCAGCTTCTGCCAATATGAGCTTATCCAGTGTGAGATCGGAAACAGCTCTGCGAAGGCGCTCGTTTTCCTTCTGCAGCCGCTTCAACTCTTTGAGTTGATCCGTACCCATGCCGCCGTACTGTTTCCGCCAGCGATAATACGTCTGCTCGGTAATCTGCACCTGACGAATGGCGTCAATCCGCGACTGACCCTGCCCAACAAGGACATCGATTTGCCGAAGCTTCGAGACAATCTCTTCCGATTTGTGTCGTTTGATTGCCATCTTTGATCCTCCGTTCACTATCATAGACGGCGGACCAATTCAGTGGGGGAGGATCAAGCCTACCTCGAAAATACCCGCAGGATATTCGTACCCAATTCGATGTCGCAAGGAACTTCTATCTTTACGCTTGGCACGTCTACCGCTTCACATCGCCGGCTCAGGCACAAGCGTACGCTGTTTTAGAATTCGCGCTTCGTACTCGCCTAGAGGAGCTAGGCATCAAGTTCAACGAAAAGCGAGCAGGGCTCAAGAAGCTCATGAACCAGGCTCTCGACACCGGGTTAATTCGTGATGAGGATTTTCCGCATCTTCGCCGCGGGTCTAAGGGTAATGAAATAGATTTGGATGGAACGGAATTCTGTAAAATCGTGATTGATGTAGCAAGTCTGACTGAGAGAGGTTCTTAGTTAAGTTGATCAAGTGCGATGGCAGAAATGGATATGGCTACGATTACGATGCAAACGAGAAACCGGGACGTGATCCTTTCACGTTTGAAGACGATCACGCTCCAGATAACAGAAAAGATGGGTGCCGTTGAAAGGATTGGAATAACTTCAATTAGTTCACCCTGTAAAAGCGCTACGTTCAGTGTGTACAAGCCAATCGCGATGACAACACCTGCGGCACCGAATAAATAGACTCCTTTCCCCGATTCAACGGGTAACTTGGGACCTGGCCGTACAAGATACAAAACCACGAGAACGACTGCGGACGTTACCGTACTTACGGTGACGGCGTAGAATGGATCGGCAATTTCAATCAAGCCGATCTTGGTGAACGTTTGACCGAGAACGCGCAACACGACTGCGGCAAGTGGCAGTGAAATCGCCCAGATCGGCCAATCCCGCGAATTGCTCTTTTTATTGTTCTGTAGAAGTACCGCACACGTTATGCCGGCGATCCCAATGGTTACTGGCATGGTCAGTTGTTCGCCGAACACAAAAATACCCAAGACGGCTGCGAACGCTGGTCCGGTTGAGGCCAGAGAACTCTGCAATGTCGGGCCGAGTATTTTGTTTCCGGAGATCGCCAGTGACATCGTGACGGCCGGAATGAATATACCGACAGCGACAAAATAGAGTGATGATGGATGAGAGAGGTGTTTAGGATCGAGAAAAAAAGGCGTGACAAAGAGAAAAGCCAACATGGAGGCTGAAACAAGTACGACCGCACCCAAGCGGGAGGATATATAGGGAAAGCCGATGAACTGCAGGTGGTTCCCGAGGGAAAACAAAAGTGCAGAAATCAAAGCCAGGATGAATGTCGGTGACCTGCCCCCATCGATTGGTCCGTTTTGAATGTTAGTGCATCATCCGTTTTTCCTCCATGGGGATAATGC
>JAEPMA010000014.1 GCA_017644185.1 Rhodospirillales bacterium | reverse complement strand
GTGCCGATGGATACCGTTTAGCCGCGCGGATCCATTTGCACGATCTTGCCGGTTTTGACCGTGTTCTCGGGTGGGAAGGTGATGGTGATGCGCGTGCCGACCCGGATCGTGCTCTCGATGTTCAACTCGCCGCCCAGCAATGCGACCTGGGATTTGACAAGGTGAAGGCCGAGTCCGCTGCCGTGATAGCTACGCTGCATCGTACCCTCAACCTGGTGAAACGGTTCCATGACACGTTCGACCTGATCCGGTGGAATGCCGATTCCAGTGTCCTCGACGATGATTTCCGTGCCGCCGGAGCGCGTCAGCCGAGCGGCAAGACTGACCCGCCCCTGCGCCGGCGTAAATTTTATCGCGTTGGACAACAGATTGAGGATGATCTGTTTGACGATACGCTCGTCGGTCCAGAGGGTGTCGATCCCAGGATCGATATCGCTTGAGATGGTCAGGCGTTCTGCACCCGGATATCCGGTGGCGATCCGCATGCATTCGTCGACGATACCCCGGAAGTCGACTGTGGTGGCGTGGATTTCGGTTTTCCCGGCAGCAAGTCGGGAGACCTCGAGAAGATCATTGATGATTGCCAGCAGATGGGAGCCGCTGGTGTAGATGTCATCGGCATACGCTTTGTACTTGGACGAGCCGACCGGGCCGAAAATCTCCGCCTTGATCGCTTCGGAGAAGCCGAGGATCGCGTTCAGCGGGGTCCGTAGCTCGTGTGACATGTTGGCGATGAACTCGTTCTTGGTCCGGTTCGCCTCGATCGCCCGTTCTGCGGCCTGGCTGAGGATTTCCTCGGTCTGTTTAAACTCCGAGATGTCGGTAATCGCGAAGATTCTGAAGCGCCGTGCGGAGGTGCGCCTTTCGAAAGGTGCACTTTCCGGGTCGATATCGATATCGGATATGGCGATCTCGACGGGTAGAACGACGTCGTTGCCGGTCTTAAGCGATGTGAAGAGTTTTGTATGGGCATCCGTCGGGCCGTCGATCGACACGCCGTCGACGGAAACGACGACTTTCGTCACCGGGCGGTTGAGAAGTTTTTCTTTCGATATGCTGAGCATTTCCGCAGCAGCCTTGTTGGCGAAGCGGACCTTGCCTTCGTGATCGGTGACGAGGATGCCGGTGAAACTGTTGTCCGCGATGGCTTCGTTGAGGGCGCGGCGCTCGCGTATTTCGGCGGAACGTTTGAAAACGAGGAGCGCTTGTGTATCGATCTGCCGGGTCAGCCCGTAAACGAAACAATAAGCGGTCGTCACGAGTGTCGCCCCGGCGGGCATGTCGATCGGGTAGTATGACTGCATCAGCATCGGGACGGCGATGATCAAGGTTGCCGCGATAACGAAAGCGATGGAGCCGCGCACATGTGGCAGGCGAATAAACACGCCGCTTAAAAGGAAGCCTACGATCAATGCCACGGCGACGACGACGACCACATCGGCCTGGGTGATGGCCCGGCCGAGAAGGATTGATTCCGCGGCCATGGCCTGAAGTTCCGGTCCACTCAGTGCGCCATAGACCGGCACCGCCAGTTCGTCCCCCAACTCAAGCGCCGTCGCGCCGATGATAATGTATTTCCCTTTCAGAAACGCCGGGTCGAAGGTGTTCTGCGCGATATCGGCGAACGATATCCGGGGAATGGTCCCGGGACTGATACTGTAGTCGAGGTAATAGGGCGCCGTGCTCTCGGTGGTGCGGCCGATGACCTCGGATGCGAATGACGGCGCGTAACTGTCATTCCAGGTGTGTAATCTGTCGTACTTCCGTACCAAGCCGTCCGCTGCGGGGCTAACGTTGACCGATCCGAGCTTTGCCGCGTCGGCGAATTCGCGGAGCGGCGCAGTTGAGGTGACCTCGCCGCCACGGTTGGTCGACCATTGCTTGAAAACAGGAAGGATGACAGGTGCTGTCGATCTGCGAATTGCGTTGAGCAACGCGTTGTCCGAGACCTCAGTGGAGGGGGAGCTGAAATCGATATCGACGCCGATGCGCGCCACGCCAGAGGCGGATAGGTTGTCGATCGCCGTTGCATGCAACGCACGTGACCAGGGCCAGTCGCCGAGTTGCTGAACACTCTTGGAGTCAATCTGGACGATAACAACCTGACCCGACGCATCGCGGGGGAGCAGGTTAAAGCGGAGATCGATGAGGGCGCGGTCAATGCCGGGAATGATGCCGAAGACGTATAGGATCAACAACAGGCCTGCCATACCGAATAGGTGCAGCCACTGAGATCCGAGGTCACGGATTAGTTTTCTGATGCCGCCGGCCTCAGCAGTATCCAGACTGTGATCCGGCGTATTCATAAGATTTTACTAGCTATTGCCGCCGCCTGCGTTCGGGTTGCCGCCGCCT
This sequence comes from Rhodospirillales bacterium, assembly GCA_017644185.1. Classification (GTDB taxonomy): domain Bacteria; phylum Pseudomonadota; class Alphaproteobacteria; order Rhodospirillales; family Casp-alpha2; genus UBA4479. The sequence continues at coordinate 90,642 of JAEPMA010000014.1, read as the reverse complement.
GCGTTCGGGTTGCCGCCGCCTGCGTTCGGGTTGCCGCCGCCTGCGTTCGGATTGCCACCACCTGCGTTCGGGTTGCCACCACCTGCGTTCGGATTGCCGCCGCCTGCGTTCGGATTGCCGCCACCTGCGTTTGGATTGCCGCCGCCGACACCATTCCCCCCTGCGTTGCCGTTGCCGCTACCGTTCCCGGTCGCATTGTTTTTGACGGAGGCTATCTTATCAAGTTTCGGTCCGCGTGCGTTGACATTATTGCCGCTGCGGCCGGGGGCGTTATTTCTGGCATCGCCGGGGTTCACTTGCGTGCGGCCGGGCGTCGACATCGAAACGAGGTTCCCGGTATTCGCGGCGACGTCACCGATGCCGGCGTCGATCGCCTCTTTGATCTTGAGGCCCGGTTTCTTCTGTTTCGCTTGGGCGGACGTGGCATTGCCCTGGCCATTTTCATTCGCGGCCGTGGTTTCGGTCTCGGTCTCGCTGTTGCGGCCTTCCTTCTTCTCGCCGGAATTGCCCCTGCCGTCGCCGCGGTCGATGTTGATCCCGCCACCGCCGGCGGAAACGCGCGCGGTTTGGCCGACCGCAACCAGGCCGGTTTGTCCGGTGGCAAGGTCGGCGACCTGAACAAGACCTTCCGTCACGTGCAGGGCGCTGCCGTCGGGCGTGACGCTGACGGAGAAGACAGTGCCTTTGATGACGGCCGCGAGATAGGGGGTGTGCACTTTGAAATCACGCGGGCCTTCGCTGGAATCGATGCTGAACAGAAGCGTGCCGAGTGTCTGCAGGATATTCGGCGTACTATTCCCGTTATTGGGCCCGATGTTGAATGCGCTGTTGGGCGATACGGTGATGGTGTCGCCGCCGCGCGTCAGTATGACACGACCGGCATCGCCGGTGGTCACCGTCATGCCTTCGGCTAACTGTGTGCCTGTCCGGGCTTCGACGTCGCTGGCGTCAAGCGAACGTACCTTGGCATCCCCGGCGATCGACGTAATGACCCAAGACGTGCCCGGCGCATAGGCGCTGGCGGATTGGGCATTCGCTTGTCCGGAGATAAATAGTAATCCGACTAAAAGGACAAATATCCGGAGAGGGTAAGCCGCATTTTTCATAGTTTTTCGAGCCTTGATGCCTTGCCGTCTATAGGCCTGTTACTATCGCTTTTGATTACGGACTTATGACAAGCCGGTAAAGCAGCAATAGGTTCAGTCGATAACCAAATATCCGCACTGGCCTTGGGGATTTATTTACCAGCGTGCCGGTATACTTTCTCCGATGTGACTACCAGTATATATTGAGTCTGCGGTTGCGCTTGTGACACCAATCACATGGAACTCTAGTTGCTAAAAAAAATCCGTTATTTCATTTATTTAGGCGTTCTTTGCAGCCAGATTTTTTTCTGGTCGGCTGAAGCTGCTCAGGCGCAGACCTCATCCGATCCGGCGCGTGTCGAGGAGCGGATCGAACAGCGTGATGCTGCGCAGCCCCATAAGCGGGAAAGTATAGATTCATTACAGCCGGGAAGCGTGCAGGAAACGCCGCAGGCGCAGGAAGAAACGCGCTTCGTGTTGTCGGCGGTGACGTTCACCGGCAACACGATTTTTACGTCGGCTGATTTTACCCGTTTCTACGAACCGCTACTTGCCCGCGAGATCAGTCTCGAAGAGGTTCGTAAAGTCGCATCGGATGTAACCGGGTATTACCGCGCAAAGGGCTATTTCCTCAGCCGTGCCGTCGTCGAATCCCAGAACCTGGAATTCGGGATCCTCAACATCCGGGTGATCGAAGGCCGGATCACCGAGGTCAAGCTCGAAGCCGATACGGCCGATCAGCGCAACCTGCTGCGTCCCTATGGTGACAAGATCGCGAAGACCGAAGGCCCCGCCAACGTCAACACGGTGGAGCGTTACCTGCTTCTGATGAACGATCTGCCCGGGATCGATGCGCGGGGAAAAGTGCGCCGGCTCGACGACGATAACGGCACGTACGCGCTCGATATATCGGTGGTGAAAAAACCGGTCAGCGCTTTCTTCAATGTCGACAATCGCGGGACGCGCGCGATCGGGCGTGACCAGGCTTATGTCAGCATGACCGCGAACGGCTGGCTGACGGGGCGCGACAGCACGCGGGTCGGGGTCTTTACCATCCCGTCTTCACCGAAGGAACTGGCGTATGTGGAACTGGCACAACAATGGGCGCTGGGTGCCGAGGGAACGACGGTCGGTGCGTCGGTGTCCTATTCCGCCATCGATGCCGGCGCAGACGAAAAAGACAACGACCTCAATAGCCAGTCCGAGCGGGGCAGTCTTTACGTGTCGCACCCCATCGTGCGGGGCCGCACCGAGAACCTGAGGATTTCCGGTTCGTTCGACGTATCGCGCCAGAAGCAGTTCGATTTTGGCGTGTTCGATTTCGAGGACAGGCTGCAGGTTTTACGGAGCGGGATCGAGGGATACTACGAAGACGATATGAGCGGCGCCAATTACGGCACGATCTGGATCAGCCGCGGACTGGGGCTCGACGACAGTGACCGTGATGCGCCGTTCCGCTCCCGAAGCGGTGGCCGTCCGATCTTCACCAAAGTCTATGCCCGGGCCGAGCGGCGTCAGCCGTTCCTCAACAACTGGGCGGTCAAGCTCTCGGTGGCCGGTCAGGTGGCCGATCAGCGATTGCTGTCGAACGAGGAGTTTTCGCTCGGCGGTTATCTTTACGGGCGCGGCTACGATGCGGGCGAGATTTCAGGTACGCATGGCGCCGCGGGATCGGTCGAATTGCAGTACGGTGAGGATCTGGAAACGGATAGCTGGCTGTCATCCTATCAACTTTACGGCTTCTATGACGGCGGTGCCGTCTGGGAGACAGCATCGAACAGCTACGGCGGTGGTTACGAGTCGCTGACGTCCGCAGGTGTCGGTGTCAGAGCCGGACTTGGGACGGCGTTCATCGGTGGGCTCGAGGTCGCGACCCCACTGACGCGGCCGGCGGCGGAGATCGGCGGCGACGGTAAGGCACCGCGACTGTTTATGTTCCTGAGTGGGAATTTCTGAAGCCTTTATCGACGGGTGACAGAACCGGGCATATGAGCCGCGTTCGGGCCTTGACTCTTTCGCTTAAAAAAGAACAAATCAAGAACACAAAAGAGGTGTGGAGGATCGGCAATGCACCCGAGCGGCCTAGACAAGCTGTCGGCACTGCGTAAAAAAATAGAGCGAATTCAAGAGGGTAGCTTGACAGGTGCCCCTGAGGTTCCGGTTACGTTGGGTGCTGTGGCAATCGATGGGACTCTCCCCTGGGGTGGGCTCAAGCGGGGCGGACTGCACGAGATCGGCGGTATCGGCAGCGCCGGGTTCGGCTTTCATGCGGCGGTATTGGGGCGCGCGGCCGGCGACAAGGGTCGCATTCTCTGGTGTCAGCACGGACGCTGGTTGCGGGAAACGGGCCTGCCTTACGGACCGGGCTTTGCCGCCTTCGGTCTTTCCATGAGGCAGTTTCTGTTCGTCCGCGCCGAAAAGGATAAAGACGTCCTTTGGGCGATGGAGGAGGGATTGCGCATGGGTGGGCTTTCGGCCGTGGTGGGGGATGGGGTCGCCGCCGACTTCACCGCGACCCGGCGTCTGCAACTGGCGGCCGAAACCACGGCGACACCCGCGTTCATATTGCTGCCGCCGCGTGCGGATCGAAACACCGAACCGTTGTCGGCGGCACTGACCCGCTGGCGGGTACACGCTCGGTCCGGCGGGGCCATGCGCTGGCAACTGGAACTCAGGCGCTGCCGGGGCGGCGCGCCCGGGAATTGGGATGTTGAATGGGATGAACAGGCGTTACGTTTCCGTCTGGCTGAAGCACTGGGCGGCCGAGCGGCGGCGGGCTGACGGCCAGCGCCTTGCCGGACCGATGGCGCTGGTGCATGCGGTTTCGGGCGGTGTGCGCATCGGTGCCGTCGATGCCGATGCGGCCCGCGACGGTATCGCGCCCGGCATGACACTTGCCGATGCTCGGGCGCTGTTGCCCGCGATCAGAACCGCCGCCATGGAACCGGGCGGAGATGCAAAAGCGTTAGCGGGCCTGACCGATTGGTGCGGGCGGTATACCCCTTTCACCGCGTCGGATGGATTGGATGGGATCGTCCTCGACATCACCGGCTGTGCGCATCTGTTTGGGGGCGAGGATAGAATCCTCGACGATCTGACGCGCCGGCTCCGGCGCATGGAACTGTCGGTGAACGCCGCCGCCGCCGACACGCCGGGGGCGGCGTGGGCGTGGGCGCGGTTCGGGCGTGGCAATTCAGTTCCAGTCGATAAGACCAGGGATTGGCTCGCCGGTCTGCCGGTCACCGCGCTTCGGCTTTCCCCGGAAACCGATGTCCGGTTGCGGGAATTCGGCCTTGCGCGGATCGGCGACCTCTATCGCATGCCGCGTGCGCCGCTCGCCAAGCGGTGCGGTCTGCAGGTGTTGAACCGGCTCGATCAGGTGCTGGGGCACGCCGCCGAGCCGATCTCGCCGGTCCGTCCCGCACCCGAATGGCGGAGCCGCCTCGCGTTCGCCGAACCCATCGGCCGTGCCGAGGATATAGCCGAAGCCACCCGGCGCCTTCTGGAAGAACTCTGCGCACAACTGGAAAAGGACGGGCGGGGCGCCCGGCGGCTGGAACTCGTGTTCTATCGCGTCGACGGCCGGACCCAGCGGATCGCTATCGGGACCGGTCGCGCCGGTCGCGACCCGGTACACCTGATGAAGTTGTTCCGTGAGAAATTGGATCAGGCAGAGCCCGGTTTCGGAATCGAGCAGATGAGCCTGGAAGCCGTGGCCACGGATCGACTCAAGCCGGGGCAGATCGATCTGGCAGCAGTGGGAGAAGGGAACGCTCCCCTCGACCCGTTGATCGACAGATTGAGAAACAGGCTTGGTCGTAACGGGGTTTATCGGATCGAAGCGGTCGAGAGCCATATCCCCGAACGCGCGGTGTCCGTGCGTCCGGCGACCGGTGCGCCGCACCAGGACGGCTGGATCGCCGATCAGCCGCGCCCGGTCAGATTGCTGCCATCACCCGAGCCGATCGACGCGGATTTATCGGCGCCCGGCCAATCGCCGATATCCTTCACCTGGCGCCGGCAGTCGCACCGGGTGCGCCATGTCGAGGGACCGGAGCGGATCGCGCCTGAATGGTGGCGGCGCGGATCGGGCCGCCAATTCCGCGATTACTATCGTCTGGAAGACGAGGACGGCCGCCGCTTCTGGGTGTTCCGGGATGGCACGTACGAAACGGATCATCTTACCCGCTGGTACATGCATGGGCTGTTCGCATGAGCTATGCGGAGCTTCAGGTCACCAGCAATTTCTCATTCCTGATGGGCGCATCGCACCCCGAGGAGTTGGTCGAGACCGCACATGCGCTGGGCCACGATGCCATCGCCGTTGCCGACCGCAACACGCTGGCGGGCGTGGTGCGGTTTCATGGCGCGGCGGTGGATATTGGAATGAGGCTTATCGTCGGTGCGCGGCTCGACTTCATCGATGGGCCGGGGGTGCTGTGTTTTCCCGAAGACAAGAGCGCTTATGCGCGTTTATCGAGAATGCTGAGCACGGGCAAGCGCCGCGCCGAGAAGGGACATTGCCACCTGTATATCAACGATCTGCTCGACCACGCAGAAGGGCAGGTTATCGTCGCGCTGACCCCCGACCGCGCGAATGGTGGCGTCGACGATAAGTTCACGGATCATTTAACGAAGCTGCGCGAGGTTTTTGGTGGAAGGCTCTATCTTGCCGTCCAGCATCTGGCGCGGGGCGACGACGGGGCACGGATCCGGGCGTTGGGGCTGCTGGCGGATGCGATGGATATCCCGCTGGTGGCGGCGGGTGACGTTCTTTATCACACGCCGGCGCGCCGCCCGTTACAAGATGTCCTGACGTGCATTCGCGAAGGCTGCACGATCCACCAGGCAGGGGCGCGGTTGAATGCGAATGCGGAGCGTCATCTGAAATCCGCCGGCGAGATGAAGCGGCTGTTCCAGGATCGGCCCGATGCGATCTCGAATATTAAAACCATTGTCGAACGCTGCCGGTTCTCGTTGGATGAGTTGAAGTACGAGTATCCGAGCGAGCCGGTTCCCGACGGTTCGACCGCGCAGGAAGAACTGGCGCGCTTGACGTGGATCGGTGCGGCGAACCGTTACCCGGATGGGATCCCCGGTAAGGTCCGCTACAATATTGAGCACGAGCTCAATCTCATCGGTAAGCTGAACTACGCACCCTATTTTCTGACCGTCGACGACATCGTCCGCTTTGCGCGCAGCCGTGGGATTTTATGTCAGGGGCGGGGATCGGCGGCGAACTCCGCCGTTTGTTACTGTCTTGGGATCACGTCCGTCGACCCGAGCGTCATGGATTTATTATTCGAGCGTTTCGTCTCCGCCGCCCGGAACGAACCGCCCGATATCGACGTCGACTTCGAGCACGAACGCCGCGAAGAGGTGATCCAGTATATCTACGGGAAATACGGGCGCGAACGCGCCGCGCTGACCGCGGAAGTCATCTGTTACAGAAGCCGCAGCGCCGTCCGCGAGGTCGGGAAGGTGATGGGGATGTCGATGGATACCGTCGATGCCCTCTCGCGCGCATCGCGTTGGGAGCGGGGCGGCATCAAGGAAGACAACATTCGCGAGATCGGCCTCGACCCCTCGGACCGCACCCTCAAACAAGTCATTATCTTAAGCCGCCAGTTGTCGGGGTTCCCGCGCCACTTATCCCAACATGTCGGCGGTTTCGTGATCTCGGAACAGCCATTACACGACATCGTCCCCATCGAGAATGCGCGGATGGAGGACCGCACCGTCATCGAATGGGACAAGGACGACCTCGATAGATTGGGAATCCTCAAAATCGATGTGCTGGGGTTGGGGATGCTGACGTGTATCCGCAAGGCGTTCGACCTGATCGAGCGGCATTATGGGGCGTCCTTCGACCTGGCGACGATCCCCCAGGAAGACCCTGCCGTTTATGACATGTTGTGTGAAGCCGACAGCATCGGCGTATTCCAGGTCGAGAGCCGTGCGCAGATGAGCATGCTGCCGCGCCTCAAACCGCGCGTGTTCTATGATTTGGTGATCGAGGTTGCGATCGTTCGCCCTGGCCCGATCCAGGGCGATATGGTGCACCCGTACCTCCGCCGCCGGAACGGGGAAGAGAAAGTCTCCTTTCCAAGCCGTGAACTGGAACAGGTTTTAGGTAAGACGCTCGGCGTGCCTTTGTTTCAGGAGCAGGCGATGAAGATCGCGATCGTCGCCGCCGGTTTCACCCCCGAAGACGCCGACCGTTTGCGCCGCGCCATGGCGACGTTCAAACGCACGGGGACGATCAACAACTTCCGCGACAAGATGATCCGGGGGATGGTCAGAAATGGCTACGACGAAGACTTCGCCGAGCGCTGCTTCAAACAGATCGAGGGGTTTGGGGATTACGGCTTTCCGGAATCGCACGCGGCGTCGTTCGCGTTACTGGTTTATGTGTCGGCGTGGCTGAAGAAGCATTATCCGGCGGCGTTCGCCTGCGCCATCCTGAACGCGCAGCCGATGGGGTTTTACGCGCCCGCGCAGTTGGTCAGAGATGCCCGCGATCACGGGGTCGAGGTCCGAGCGCTCGACGTCAATCACAGTGACTGGGATTGCACGCTCGAAGATGCGCGCGCGGGCCGGGCGCTCAGGCTTGGGTTCAGGCAGGCGAAGGGTATGCGCGAGGCCGACGTGGCACGTCTGTTGGCGGCGCGCGACGACGGGTATCAGACGGTCCGCGATGCCTGGCGCCGTGCCAATCTGGATCGCCGTGCGTTGGAAACGATGGCGCGGGCCGATGCGTGGGGCTCGCTCGGCCTCGACCGGCGCGCCGCGCTCTGGCAGGTCAGGGGGTTGGGGGAAACGCCGCTGCCGTTGTTCGCCTTCGCCGAGACGCAAACGCGCCCCGGGTCCAACGCACCCCCACCCGAATGGGGGATCGAACCGGACGTCGATCTCCCCGCACTCGGCATCGGTGAAGAAGTGATGGCGGATTACCGGCACCTCAGACTGTCACTCAGGAAGCACCCGTGCGCGTTGTTGCGCGACGAACTTGCCGCCGATGGGATCGTCCCGAATGAAAAGTTATCAGATATGAAAGACGGGGCGTGGGTCGCGGTGTCGGGTCTGGTTGTCGTCAGGCAAAGGCCGGGGACGGCGTGTGGCGTGATTTTCGCGACATTGGAAGATGAGACCGGCGTCGCCAACGTCATCGTCTGGCCGGCAATCTTCGAACGTTATCGCCGCGATTTATTGGAGAGCCGGTTGCTCAGGGTCGCGGGCACCTTACAAAAAGAAGGCCGGGTCATTCACGTGGTGGCCAGGCATTTACTGGGGTTGAACGACTACCTGCGCACCCTCGCGACACCGCCGGACGTTCTCGAAGAGCGCAGTCTCAAGACCTTCGATCAGTCGCACGACATCCCGGACGGGCGGAATTTTCGCTAAGCCCCCTCACCCGGCGCTTCGCGCCACCCTCTCCCAAGGGAGAGGGGAAGGTTGTCCGAAAGTTCCTTCTCCCTTGGGAGAAGGACAGGATGAGGGGAGCATTAAGAAGAAACGGACTTGGCGGAGTCAGACTCAAGCCCGCCGGCGGCGATGATGAAGCCTGCGATGGTCTCAAGGCCCTCGCTCGTCTTCATGTTCGAAAACACATAAGGCCGGTCGCCGCGCATGCGCTTGGTGTCGCTGTCCATCACGTCCAGCGACGCCCCGACGAGGGGCGCCAGATCGGTCTTATTGATCACCAGAAGATCGGACCGCGTAATCCCCGGGCCGCCTTTGCGGGGGATTTTCTCACCCGCCGATACGTCGATCACATAGATCGTGATGTCGGCGAGTTCGGGCGAAAACGTGGCGGCCAGATTGTCGCCGCCCGACTCGATCAGGATCACGTCGAGACCGGGAAACTTCTCGTTCATCGTGTCGACGGCGGCGAGGTTGATCGACGCGTCTTCACGGATCGCGGTGTGCGGACAGCCGCCGGTTTCGACGCCCATGATGCGCTCTTCGGGGAGCGCGCCGGCGCGGGTCAGGATCAGGGCATCTTCTTTGGTATAGATATCGTTGGTGATGGCGCAGATGTTGTAGACGTCGCGGAACGTCTGGCAGAGCCGCTCCATCAGTGCCGTCTTGCCCGAGCCGACCGGCCCGCCGATACCGACCCGAAGGGGCCCGTTAACAGAAGAACTCATGATCTGAATAACCTCGTGTATTGAGTTTCGTGTTGCATGGCGGCGATGTCGCTCATGACCGCGATGCCGCCGACGTCGTCGAGGGACGCATGTTCCGAAGATACCGCCGTTTCGGTGATGGCGTTCTCCAAGCCCGACAGCACCCGCTGCCCGGCGCTTTGGCCGAGCGGGATGAGACGCACGCCCGCCGACACCAGATTGGCGGCGAAGCCATGAAGATACGCGTTCAGCGCGGCGTCGAGCGGGATTTGGTGACCCCTGGCTGCCGCCGCGACGGCAACGGGATAGGCGATCTCCGCACCTAAAGCGTCAACCGCTTCATCCATACCCATCCACGGCCAGGCGTCGGTGGTGGCTTTCCTGAACGCGGTGCCCTGCGCCGACGTCTCAAGATGACGCTCCGACGATGGCGCGAGGGCGAGGGCGAAGGCGTTGATCTCGACAAGTTTGTCGATGTCGTCACCGCACCCATACACAGCCTGGAACAAGACCGCGTCCGACCATCCGGCGCCGTGTCTGACGATGCTCTCCACCCAAGACGCGAGTGTCTGTTCGTCCGTGACGCGGTTATCTTCAACAGCCCACTCGATCCCATGCGAATACGCGAACGCGCCGACCGGATAGCTCGGCGACAGCCACGCCATCAGTCGATAGAGCCCAGCATTACTTATTGGGTTATCCATGATGGTGTCCCGCGTGGTGATGATCATGATCTTCATCATCGTGATGATGATGGTGATGGCCGCCGCCCGAATACGCGCCACCCTCGGGGGTGAAGGGCGCATCGACGTGTTTCACGTCGGCGCCAAGTCCCCGCACCATATCCGCGATGACGTGATCTTCGCGGATCAGGATGCGGGTGCCGTCGATCTGCGTCGGAAGGTGGCGGTTCCCCAAATGCCACGCGACCTTGGCCAAGTGTACCGGGTCGGCGCAGGTGATTTCCAACAGCGGTTCGGCGGCGGCCTTGACCGCGATCAAACGTCCGTCCGACAACACCAGCGCATCGCCGTCCGCAAGCACGCCCGCTTTCGGTAAGTCGAGCACGAAATCGAGCCCGCTTTCCCCCGTCATCGCCATGCGCCGCCGGTAACGGTCGTCATAACCCAACACCACCGTGTCGACGGCGACCCCGTCCCACTCGCCTTTCCTTTTGATTTCGCTCGCGCGCAGCATCCGACCCTCAGAACAGGAAGTAGCGTTGCGCCATGGGCAGCACGTCCGCCGGCTCGCATGTCAGAAGTTCGCCGTCGGCGCGGACCTCATAGGTTTCCGGATCGACATCAATCTTGGGTAGATAATCGTTCAAGACCATGGATTTCTTCGAGATCCCGCCCCGCGTGTTGACGACGGGGACCATCTCTTTCGAGACACCCAAAATCTGCTGCAACCCCTGTTCCATCGCCGCTTGGGAGACGAACGTGACGCCGCTCGCGGTCAAGTTCTTCCCGAACGCGCCGAACATCGGGCGGTAGTGAACGGGTTGTGGGGTCGGGATCGACGCGTTTGGATCGCCCATCTGCGCCGCTGCGATCGAGCCGCCGATCAAAACGAGGTCCGGTTTGACCCCGAAGAACGCCGGCGACCACAGCACCAGATCGGCGCGCTTGCCCACCTCGATGGAGCCAATGTGCGCCGCCATGCCGTGCGCGATGGCCGGGTTGATGGTGTATTTCGAGATGTAGCGCTTCACCCGCATGTTGTCGTTATCGCCGGTTTCTTCCGGAAGCCGGCCACGCTGACGCTTCATCTTGTCGGCAGTCTGCCAGGTGCGGATCAAAACCTCCCCAACTCGGCCCATGGCCTGGCTGTCCGACGCGATGATCGAAAATGCGCCCATGTCGTGGAGGATATCTTCGGCGGCGATGGTTTCGCGGCGGATACGGCTCTCGGCGAAGGCCACGTCTTCGGGGATGCGGCTGTCGAGGTGGTGGCAGACCATCAGCATGTCGAGGTGTTCTTCGAGCGTGTTGACGGTGTAGGGGCGCGTCGGGTTGGTCGACGACGGGATGACGTTCTCTTCCCCGCACACCTTGATGATGTCGGGGGCGTGACCGCCGCCCGCGCCCTCGGTGTGGAAGGCGTGGATCGTGCGGCCCTTGAATGACGCGACTGTGTTTTCGACGAAACCCGACTCGTTCAAGGTGTCCGTGTGGATCATCACCTGCACGTCCATCTGATCGGCGACGGAAAGGCAGCAGTCGATGGCGCCGGGTGTCGTGCCCCAGTCTTCGTGCAGTTTTAAGGAGCATGCACCTGCGAGAATCTGCTCATACAGCCCTTCGGGTTTGGACGCATTCCCTTTGCCCGAAAACGCGAGGTTCATCGGAAAGGCGTCTGCGGCCTGGATCATGCGGCCGATGTGCCACGGACCGGGCGTACACGTCGTCGCTTTCGTTCCCGTTGCAGGACCCGTGCCGCCGCCCAGCATGGTGGTGACGCCCGACATCAAAGCGTCTTCAAGCTGTTGGGGGCAGATGAAGTGAATGTGCGCGTCGAATCCGCCCGCGGTGAGGATCTTTCCCTCCCCCGCGATGGCTTCGGTGCCCGGACCGACGACGATGTCGACGTCGGGCTGGGTGTCGGGGTTGCCCGCCTTGCCAATACCGACGACACGGCCGTCGCGAAGGCCGACATCGGCTTTGACGACGCCCCAGTAATCGACGATCAGCGCGTTGGTGATGACGGTGTCGACTGCGCCCAATGCGCGGGGCGTCTGCGACTGACCCATGCCGTCGCGCAGCACTTTACCACCGCCGAACTTCACTTCTTCGCCGTAAATGGTGTAGTCCTGCTCGACCTCGACGAAGAGTTCCGTGTCGGCGAGACGTACTTTATCGCCCGTGGTCGGGCCGAACATGTCCGCATACGCGGCGCGTGAAATTTTAGCCGGCATCGAGGCCTCCCATCACTTTCTGGTTGAAGCCGTAAACCGTGCGATACCCGAGTAACGGGACCAGCGTCACTTCGCGGGTCTGGCCCGGTTCGAAGCGCACCGCGGTGCCCGACGCGATGTCGAGGCGCATGCCGCGCGCTTTCTCACGGTCGAATTCGAGACCCGAATTGGTTTCATAGAAATGGTAGTGGCTGCCCACCTGGACCGGGCGGTCGCCGGTGTTGGCAACCTCGATCGTGACGGTCGGCTGACCGGCGTTCAGCTCGATCTCGCCGTCGGCGGGGATGATTTCACCTGGGATCATATCGAATGTCTCCTCAGCGGATCGGTTCGTGGACGGTGACGAGCTTGGTGCCGTCGGGGAAGGTCGCCTCGACCTGCACGTCGTGGATCATCTCGGCGATCCCCTCCATCACCTGATCGCGGGTGATGACGGTGGCGCCCGTTTCCATCAACTCGGCGACGGACCTGCCGTCCCGCGCACCCTCGATCACGAAGTCGGTGATCAGTGCGATTGCTTCCGGGTGGTTCAGTTTCACACCACGCTCCAGCCGCCGTCTCGCGACCATGGCTGCCATCGAAACCAGCAGCTTGTCCTTCTCCCTGGGGGTTAGGTTCATGTCCCTCTCCTCGCTCTTTTAAGTCGACCAGACACGGGGCATCGGCTTGCCGCCCCGCAGTTCCGTAATCAGTGGCTGTACGATCCGGCGCAGGTTGGCGCCGGTATCGGAGACTGCACGAATGACCAGCTTTTCTTGCCATGCGCTGGCGCCGGCAATCCCGACCGCGGGCGATATGCCGTCGATAATGTCGCGGACCTGATCCAATCGGGTTTCGGCATCAGTCGCGGCGAACAGGATCGTCGCCATGGCGCGCGCGTTCCTGAGGGTCGCGGCGTTCGACAGGGTATCCGCGACCGGCCCCTCGACCCGCACCGCGTCGGCATGGATGAGCTTTTCGTCGCGACGGATGCGCCAGACATCCGAGAACAAACCGTTGTTCACGACTTCCCCCATCGCCGCGCGCCCGAAGACGGTGGATTCATGGGCGAGGAGAGTGGCGTCACCTTCAAGATCGACGTTGAATGAGCGCCTCAGTCTCGCACCGTCGAAGAGAATAGTTTCTTGCGGCAGCCACGCGAGCGAACTGCCCGCGCCGGCAGTGAGGCGGCTGGTAACCAGCGCTTCACCCGAAATGGATCGATATGCGCGCTCGGACGCCTGTGTGGTGAAGACTGCCTCGCAGCCTGCTTGTAATTCACCTTCGAATGAGAGCTTGTCGCCTCCCGTGAGGCCCCCGGCGGTGTTCAACAGGACCGCCTCCGGCGCCTGACCGGGGTCTAGGCGGGGCAGTCTGATCTTGAAAGAACCGGATTGGTGGAGACGATCGAGTACCGTTTTGCCGCCGCGTTTCTTGAATCCGCACGCGGCCGTTCCCTTCGTTCGTTGAAGAACCGGTGCGGCTGTCCCGTCAAACGGTGAGGTGTCGTCGAACATCGGTCTCGTTCATATCCGCCTTGTCGCCGGCGAGAACGACCTCGCCCCTGTCCATGACAGTGAAGCGGTCTGCGAGGTCGCGCGCAAACTCAAAATACTGCTCGACCAGAACGATGGCCATGTCGCCGGTGTCCCTGAGATATGAGATCGCACGTCCGATATCCTGGATGATGGACGGCTGAATGCCCTCCGTCGGCTCGTCGAGAATAAGTAGCTTGGGCCGCGTCACCAGGGCGCGCCCGATGGCGAGTTGTTGTTGCTGTCCCCCCGATAAGTCACCGCCGCGGCGCTTCAACATGTCCTTCAAAACCGGAAAAAGGTCGAACACTTCGTCCGGGACGCGCCTTTGGCCGCGTGGCAGGCAGGCGTACCCCGTCTCCAGATTCTCTTCAACCGTCAGAAGGGGGAAGATTTCGCGCCCTTGGGGGACGAAGGCGATTCCCTGCCGCGCCCGCTCGAACACCGGCATTTTCGAAATGTCGTCATCGTCCCATTTGACCGCGCCCCGCGTGACGGGTTGTTGGCCGACGACGGCGCGCATCAGGCTGGTCTTGCCGACGCCGTTGCGGCCCATAACGCAGGTCACCTTGCCGGTTTCCGCCTGCATGGAGACACCCTTCAACGCCTGGGCGGCACCATAGAACAGATCGATGTTTTCAACAGTCAGCATGATCAGCGCCCCAAATACACATCGATGACTTCCTGGTTGGCGCTCACCTGGTCGAGAGAGCCTTCGGCGAGAACCCGGCCTTCGTGCAGCACCGTCACCTTGACCCCAAGATCGCGGACGAAGTCCATGTCGTGTTCGACGACGACGACCGAGTGGTCCTTGGCGATCTCTTTCAACAGACGCGCGGTCTCGGCGGTTTCGGCGTCGGTCATGCCCGCGGCCGGTTCGTCGACCAGCAACAGCATCGGGTCCTGCGCCAGCAGCATACCGATCTCCAGCCACTGTTTTTGACCGTGCGAGAGGTTGGCGCCGAGTTCCGCTTTCAGATCGCCCAGTCGCGTGATCTCGAGGATCTCGTCGATCCTTTTGTGATCCGCGCCGTTCGATTTGTCGAAAAGGGTGTTGAGCACACCCCGCGGCCGGTCGAGGGCGAGCAGGATGTTGTCGTAGACCGTGTGGCTTTCGAACACCGTCGGCTTCTGGAACTTGCGGCCGATGCCGAGTGTAGCGATGGCCGCCTCGTCGAGTTTGGTGAGGTCGGTGTCCTTGCCGAACGAGACCGTGCCCATATCGGGCCGGGTCTTGCCGGTGATGACGTCCATCATGGTTGTCTTGCCCGCACCATTGGGGCCGATGATGGCCCGCATCTCCCCCTCCGCGATCACCAGCGAGAGCGCGTTCAACGCCTTGAAGCCGTCGAAGCTGACGGAGACGTTGTCGAGATAAAGAAGGGTATCGCCTGCCGCGGACATCAGTCGGCCTCCTGCGGCTGTGCGCTTGCGCCGGTGGCCTGACGTTCACGGCGTTTGTTCATGATCTGATTGGCGAGACCGAGAATGCCCTTGGGCAGGAACAGCGTCACCGCGATGAACAGCGCACCCAGTGCGAACAGCCAGACCTCGGGGAGGACCCCGGTGAAGACCGTCTTGGCGCCGTTCACCAGAACCGCGCCAAGCGCCGCACCGACCAACGTGCCCCGGCCGCCGACGGCGACCCAGATCACGGCTTCGATGGAGTTGGCTGGGGCGAATTCGGACGGGTTGATGATGCCGACCTGCGGGACGTAGAGGGCGCCCGCGACACCGGCGATCATCGCCGACAACGTCCAGACGAAGAGCTTGTAGTGCTCGACCCGATATCCCAGGAAGCGGGTCCGGGCCTCGGCATCGCGAACCCCGATCAGGATCTTGCCGAGCTTCGATGTGACGATGGCCTGGGCGAGAAGATAGGCCGCGACCAAGGCGATACCGCTGGCGGCGAACAGGCCGACCCGGGTCGTATCCGACTGGACGTCGAAGCCGAGAATATCCTTGAAATCCGTCAGGCCGTTGTTGCCGCCGAAACCCATGTCGTTCCTGAAGAACGCGAGGAGGAGGGCGAAGGTCATCGCCTGGGTGATGATCGAAAGATAAACCCCGGTGACGCGCGAGCGGAAGGCGAACCAGCCGAACGCGAAAGCCAATAATCCCGGGACAAGCACCGCCATCAAAGCGGCGAACCAGAACATGTCGAAGCCGTACCAGTACCAGGGCAGTTCCTTCCAGTTCAGGAACACCATGAAGTCGGGCAGCTCGGGATGGCCGTAGACGCCGCGCGTGCCGATCTGGCGCATCAGGTACATCCCCATCGCGTAGCCACCGAGGGCGAAGAACGCCCCGTGCCCGAGAGAGAGGACGCCGCAGAACCCCCAGACGAGGTCGATGGCGAGCGCCAGCATGGCGTAGCAGAGATACTTCCCGAACAGCGACACGACATAGCTCGACATATAGAACGAGCTTGTTTCCGGTACCGCGAGGTTCAGAAACCCGACGACGAAGATGATGGCGGCGATGACGGCGATGAAGACGTAGGAGCGGATGCCCAAAGCGCCCGCGATGAAGTTCGTCATCATGCTTCCACCGCCCGGCCCTTGAGCGCGAACATGCCGCGAGGCTTCTTCTGGATAAACAGGATGATAAAGACCAGAACCACGATCTTGCCGAGGACTGCGCCGGCGTAGGGTTCAAGGAACTTGTTGGCGACGCCCAGCGTCATGGCGCCGACCAGCGTGCCCCACAAGTTGCCGACACCGCCGAACACCACGACCATGAAGCTGTCGATGATATAGGACTGGCCTAGGTTGGGGCTGACGTTGTCGATCTGGCTGAGTGCCACGCCGGCGATCCCGGCGATCCCCGAACCCAACCCGAACGTCAACGCGTCGACCCAGTCGGTGCGGATACCCATCGCGCCCGCCATCGAGCGGTTCTGCGTTACCGCGCGCATCTGCAACCCATATGGCGTGCGCTTCATCACCAGCATCAACGCGGCGAGAACGACCAAGGCGAAGACGAGGATGTAAAGCCGGTTGTAGGTGATCGTCATCTGACCGATCTCGAACGCACCCGACATGAAGTCGGGGGTGCCGACTTCCTGGTTGGTCGGGCCGAAAATCGAACGAACCGTCTGTTGCAGGGCGAGGGATATCCCCCATGTCGCCAGAAGGGTTTCCAACGGACGCCCATAAAGCCAACGGATGATGCCCCGCTCGATCGCAACGCCGACGGCGCCGGCGACGAGGAACGCAAGCGGGATCGAGATCAGAAGCGATACTTCAAAAAGCTGCGGATAAGAGGTGCGGATCACGTCCTGCACGACGAATGTCGTATAAGCGCCCAGCATCACCATCTCGCCGTGCGCCATGTTGATGACGCCCATCACGCCGAACGTGATGGCGAGGCCAATGGCGGCGAGCAGAAGTACCGAGCCCAGCGACAGGCCGTACCAGACATTCTGCACGCCGGCCCACGCCGCGAGACTGCGTTCGATAATCCCCGCGGATTCGTCGGCGGCAGTTTTTAACTTACCTTCAGCCGTATTGGCGAAGTTCAGAAGTAGAGAGCGCGAGTCGCGGCCGGAGCGTTCCTCGATGACCTTGATGGCCTCGAGCTTGGCGTTCTCGTCGAGATCACTCGACAGGACGGCGGCGGCGCGCGCTTCGAGCATGACTTTCTTGACGTCGGCCTTGGTCTCCTTGGCGATCGCGGCATCGAGAAGCGGAATGGCTTCGGGATCGCGCGACTGGAATACCGCGCCTGCGGCGGCCAGACGGTCGGCGGCATTTTTGGAATTCAGCTGCAGGCCACCCAGCGCGTCACGCACGGTGCGGCGCAGCCGGTTGTTGACCTTGATCTTCTCAAGCGCGCTTTTCGGCATCTTACCGGCGTCTTCGAGCGTTACGGGGTCGATCAGTTTAAAATCGCTACCGGCACGCTCGACGATGAACACCTTGCCGCCGAGTTTCTGTTGATAAAGCATCCCGTCGCCGAGGGCTTCGAGCGCCGGGACGACGCGTGAATCACCGGTTGCCGCCAGGGCTTCGATCATTTTCTGGCGGTCGTTGAAGCCGCCTTCGGCCAGCTTGTTGATCTGGTCGGTGAGTTCGTCGGCGTGCGCCGGAGCGGCCGGGACGAACAGGAAAAGACTAAAAAGGAAAAGAAGTAACGAAGCGTGGGATTTGAAAGTCGTATTCATAGAGGCAGTTCCAGCATCCTGAAGATGTGAAGGCAGATGCCCGGGGGTGGCGAAATGCCACCCCCGAACGATCTAGGTGCTTAGCTGCCTTGACCGCCGCACTTGCCGGTCTTGGTGTTGAAGTTGCCGCACGACAGAGGCGCGCGCCAATCGCTGATCAGGTCCTTGGAACCCGGCAGGAAGTCCGACCAGGCGTCGCCCGGGACCAGGCCCGGCGTCGAGGACACGGTTTCGAACTGACCGTCCGCCTGCACTTCGCCGATCAGGACCGGCTTGGTGATGTGGTGGTTCGGCATCATCGCCGAGTAACCGCCTGTCAGGTTCGGGACCGTCACGCCGATGAGCGAGTCGATGACCGCGTCGGACGCCGTGGTACCGGCGATTTCGACGGCCTTAACCCACATGTTGAAGCCGATGTAGTGGGCTTCCATCGGGTCGTTGGTCACGCGCTTCGGGTTCTTGGTGAAGGCCTTCCAGGTCTTGATGAACTCGGCGTTTTCCGGGCTGTCGACCGACTGGAAGTAGTTCCAGGCGGCCAGGTGACCGACCAGCGGCGCGGTGTCGAGACCGGCAAGTTCTTCTTCACCGACCGAGAACGCGACGACCGGAATGTCTTCGGCCTTGATGCCCTGGTTGCCCAGTTCCTTGTAGAACGGCACGTTGGCGTCACCGTTGATGGTCGAAACCACGGCGGTTTTCTTACCGGCGGAGCCGAACTTCTTGATGTCAGAGACGATCGTCTGCCAATCGGAGTGACCGAACGGCGTGTAGTTGATCATGATGTCGTCGGCGGCAACGCCGTTACCCTTGAGGTAGGCTTCAAGGATCTTATTGGTCGTTCGCGGATAGACGTAGTCGGTACCGGCCAGAACCCAGCGCTTCACGCCTTCGTTCATCAGGTAGTCGACGGCCGGAATCGCCTGCTGGTTCGGAGCGGCGCCGGTGTAGAACACGTTCTTCTGGCTTTCTTCGCCTTCATACTGCACCGGGTAGAAGAGGATGCTGTTCAGCTCTTCGAAAACCGGGAGCACGGATTTGCGGGACACCGACGTCCAGCAACCGAAGACGACGTCGACCTTGTTGACGGAAATCAGCTCGCGCGCTTTTTCCGCGAACAGCGGCCAGTTGGACGCCGGGTCGACAACGACGGCTTCGAGCTTCTTGCCGAGCACGCCGCCCTTCTTGTTCTGTTCTTCGATGAGCATCAGCATGACGTCTTTCAGCGTGGTTTCGCTGATCGCCATGGTGCCGGAAAGTGAGTGAAGAATGCCGACCTTGATGGTCTCGGCCGCATGGGCCGTCGCGCCCGCGAGCGTCACGCCTGCGATGGCTGTCGCACCCAGAAGTGTTTTGAGATATGACCTCATAATTGACCTCTCCCCTTGGGGTTGTTGTTGCACTGCACCCGTGCATCGCAAGAACGGGGCCATTTGGGTCAAAGAGGCGCTGAAAAAGTGGATGAAATGCGTAAGCCGCTGGACTCACATCATGAATCGTAATGAGAATTGGTCTGATACGGGCCGGGAAGTGGTCGGCATTCGTCCGGGTTTATGCTTATTATTTATTCAATAAGACCGTAATGGCTAAATAATAAGCAGATATATGGCGCATCCGTGGTGTAAAGCGGCGTTTGCACGAAACCGCAGCCGCTCAGTCGCTGTAAATCCACCGCGGGCTTTGCTTCTTGAGCTCCATCTTGGCCAGCGACGTGCGGTGCACCTCGTCGGGCCCGTCGGCGAGGCGCAGGCTGCGCGTCTTGGCCCAGGCATAGGCGAGCCCGAAATCTTCCGACACGCCCCCGCCCCCGTGCACTTGGATGGCGCGGTCGATGACGTCGCAGGCCATTTGGGGTGCGATCACCTTGATCATGGCGATTTCAGAGCGCGCCACCTTGTTGCCCACCGTATCCATCATGTAAGCCGCTTTGAGCGTCAGGAGCCGTGCCTGTTCGATTTCGATCCGCGACCGCGAGATCGCGTCCATCACAACCCCTTGTTCGGATAAGGGTTTCCCAAAGGCGACGCGCTTCTTGGCGCGCGCGCACATCGCTTCGAGGGAACGTTCGGCGACCCCGATCAGCCGCATGCAATGGTGGATGCGCCCCGGCCCCAGGCGGCCTTGTGCGATCTCGAAGCCGCGGCCTTCCCCCAATAGCATGTTCGATGCGGGCACGCGGACATTGTCGAAGTTAATTTCGAAGTGCCCGTGCGGCGCGTGGTCGTAACCGAACACGGTCAGCGGGCGGATCAGTTTCACGCCGGGTGTGTCGCGGGGGACCAGGATCATCGACTGTTGGCGGTATTTCTCGGCTTTCGGGTCCGATTTCCCCATGAAGATGAAGATCTCGCAGCGGTGATCGCCGGCGCCCGACGTCCACCACTTGCGGCCATTTAAAACGTATTCGTCGCCGTCGCGCTCGATCCGAGACTGGATGTTGGTTGCGTCAGAAGACGCCACGTCCGGCTCCGTCATCGCGAAGGCGGAGCGGATTTCCCCGTCCAGTAAAGGTTTCAGCCAACGCTCTTTCTGTTCGTCGGTCCCGTAACGCACCAGCACCTCCATGTTGCCGGTATCGGGCGCGGCGCAGTTGAACACCTCCGGCCCGATGGGGGAGCGGCCCATGATCTCGCAGAGCGGCGCATATTCGAGGTTGGTCAGCCCCGCACCGAATTCCGTTTCCGGCAGGAACAGGTTCCAAAGCCCGGCTTTCTTTGCTTTTAATTTCAACTCTTCCATCACGGGTGGGGTGGACCAGCGGTCGCCGGCCTCAAGCTGTTCGTGAAAGACCTTTTCGTTCGGATAGACGTGCTCGTCCATGAAAGCCATCAACTGGCTGCGAAGTTGTTCGGTGCGTTCTGAAAAATCGAAGTTCATGGTCTCTCTGCCGTTTGGACGGTTGATCGTTTGGCGCAGTGTGCCGGACTTTCACGGGATGTGCAGCCCCGTATCGCGGGGGCTGGCCAACCGCCCGTGAATGGGCGAAAACAGGGACCCGCCGGGCGTGCCCGGACTGGACAACCCCGAAGCCCCGCATCATACTGCCGTTTCGCTCTGCAAAAGCAAGTTTCATAAACAGGAGCATCCAAGATGACCGGTCTCGTCGACTATGAAATCCATGGCGCTGTCGCGCTGATCGCGCTCAATAATCCACCGGTGAACGCACTCGGGATCGCGGTCAGGGAAGGGGTTGCGGCGGCCATCGACAAGGCGGAGGCCGACGATGCGGTTAAATGCATCGTGTTGGCGGGCCGCAACCGGTGTTTCTGTGGGGGGGCCGACATCACCGAGTTCGGCAAACCCCGAAAAGAGCCGTCGCTGTCCGTTCTGATCAACAGATTGGAAGCCAGCGAGAAACCCGTCGTCGTCGCCATTCATGGGACGGCTGTCGGTGGGGGGTGCGAAATCTCGCTCGGCTGTCACTACCGGGTCGGCGATAAATCGGCGCGCTTCGGGCTCCCGGAAATCAACCTGGGTCTTCTGCCGGGCGCCGGCGGGACGCAGCGCCTGCCGCGTCTGATCGGGATCGCACCGGCGCTCGATATCATTCTGGGTGGGGAGTACGTGGACGCCGAGACGGCGTTAAATCTCGGCTTTCTCGATGCCGTCGTCCCGGGCGATCTGATCGAAGGCGCCATCGATTTCGCGAACGGATTGATCAAGGACGGCAAGGGCCCGCGCCGGATCTCGGAGATGCAGATCGAGAAAGAAGGCGCGAAAGAAACCCTGGACGAATACAAGAAGAAGATCGCCAAGCGCGCGCGCGGCCTGATCGCGCCGGCACGCTGCGTCGAAGCGGTCGAGGCTGCAATGAGCATCAGCGTCGCAGAGGGGATGATGCTGGAGCGTAAGAACTTCGACGAGTTGGTGCAGTCGGATCAGTCCAAGGCGCAGCGCCATCTGTTCTTTGCCGAACGTCAGGCCCATAAACTGCCGGGTGTCGACAAGGACACCCAGCTCCGCAAGATCGAACAGGTCGCGGTCATCGGTTGCGGCACCATGGGCCGCGGTATCGCCATGAGCTTCGCCAGCGCCGGGTTCCAGGTGACGGTCCTCGAACAAAGCCACGATGCGCTCGACAACGGTCTCGCGGCGGCGAAGAAGACGTATGACGGCAGCGTCAAGCGCGGGCGCATCACGCGGGAAGAAGCCGACGCCTGCATGGCGCGCTTCACGGGCACCGTCGATTATGCCGATCTGAAGGATGCCGACATCGTCATCGAAGCGGTGTTCGAGGATATGAGCATCAAGAAGCAGGTATTCGGGGAGTTGGACGAAGTCTGCAAACCGGGTGCGATTTTGGCGACGAACACGTCTTCGTTGGATGTCGACGAGATCGCAAGCTCGACCAGCCGCCCCGCCGACGTGGTCGGCACGCATTTCTTCTCGCCCGCCAACATCATGAAGCTGATGGAGAACGTGCGTGGGAAGCTGACGTCCCCCGAAGTGCAGGCGACGGTGATGAAGCTGTCGAAGGATATCGGCAAGGTCGGGGTCATGGTCGGTGTCTGCGACGGCTTCGTCGGCAACCGGATGCTCTACCGTTACCGCTCACAAGCCGAATTTCTATTGGAGGAAGGCGCGCTCCCAGAACAGATCGACAAGGTCATCTACGATTTCGGCTTCCCCATGGGCCCGTTCGCCATGGGTGATTTGGCGGGGCTGGATGTCGGTTATCTTGTCCGCAAGCACCGCCGTGAAAACTTTCCGACCAACGACCGTTATTCGTCGACCATCGCCGATCGCATTGTCGAGATGGGGCGTCACGGTCAGAAGAACGGCATGGGCTGGTATAAATACGCGGAAGGCAGCCGCACCCCAAAACCGGACCCCGAAATCGCGAAACTGGTCGAGAGCGTGTCCGAAGAAATGGGCATCACGCGTCGTGCGGTGACGGATCAGGAGATCATGGAGCGCTGCATGTACACCCTGATCAACGAGGGCGCGAAGATCCTTGAAGAGGGGATTGCGACACGCCCCAGCGACATCGATCTGGTGTGGGTGCACGGTTACGGCTACCCCATCGGCAAGGGCGGCCCCATGTTCTTTGCAGACCTGGTCGGGGTGGATAAAATCCGTGAAACGATGAAGCGGCTCCATGACGCGCACGGCGATCTGCTGCGCCCGGCGCCGCTGCTGGAGGAACTGGCGACGTCCGGCAAGTCCTTTGCCGACTATCAGAAGCAATAACCAAAGCTTAGAGGAAGATCATAATGACCGAAGCCGTCATCGTATCCACGGCCCGCACCCCCATCGGTAAAGCCTACCGGGGCGCATTCAACAAGACCCACGGTGCCGTGATGCAGGCGCATTGTATTGAAGCCGCCGTCGAACGGGCCGGGGTCGATCCCGAAGAGGTCGAGGACGTGATCATCGGTTGCGGTTATCCGGAGGGCGCCACGGGTAAGAACATCGCGCGCTTGGCGGCTTACCGTGCCGGTCTGCCGGTGACGACGTCGGGGACGACCGTCAACCGGTTCTGCTCGTCCGGTCTGCAGGCCATCGCCATGGCGGCGCAGCGGGTCATCGTGGATAAGGTGCCGGTGATGGTCGCGGGCGGTGTCGAGAGCGTCAGCCTCGTGCAGCCAAATTTGAACCGTCATTACTTCGAAGAAGAATGGCTGATGGAACACAAACCCGAGCTCTGGATGGCGATGATCGATACCGCCGATCTCGTCGCCAAGCGGTACGGGGTCAGCCGCGAGGCGCAGGACGAATACGGCCTCCAAAGCCAGCAGCGGTGCGCCATCGCCCAACAGGCGGGGTATTTCGACGACGAGATCGTCCCGATCACCACCGTGAAGGAGGTGAAGAACAAGGAAACGGGTGAGGTTTCGGATCAGGAAGTGACGCTGGACCGGGACGAGGGCAACCGCCCCGACACCAACATCGAAGGTCTTCAGAAACTTCAACCCGTGATGGGGGAAGGGAACTTCATCACGGCAGGGAATGCGAGCCAGTTGTCGGATGGGGCGTCGGCGTGCGTCGTCATGGATGCGAAGGAAGCCGAAAAGCGCGGACTTGAGCCGCTCGGCATCTTCAAGGGCTTCACCGTCGCCGGGTGTGAACCTGACGAGATGGGGATCGGCCCGGTGTTCGCCGTGCCGCGTCTGTTGGAGCGCTTTGGGATGAAGATGGACGATATCGATCTCTGGGAGTTGAACGAGGCGTTCGCATCGCAGGTTCTTTATTGCCGCGACAAGCTGGGCATCCCGAACGACAAGCTCAACGTCAACGGCGGTTCCATCGCCATCGGCCACCCGTTCGGCATGACTGGTGCCAGGCTTGCCGGTCATATCCTGATCGAGGGTAAGCGTCGTGGTGCCAAGAACGTCGTCGTGACCATGTGCGTCGGCGGCGGCATGGGCGCGGCGGGTCTGTTCGAAGTCGTCTGAGCCGGGTGATGGTGTCCGACCGTGAGGTGATCGAGATCAGGCAGGACGAGCGGCTCGATACGTCGTTGCTCGAGCCCTGGCTGCGCGATCACCTGCCTGAAACGGAAGGGGCATTTTCACTCGCTCAGTTCGGCGGCGGGCACGCCAATCTGACGTATCTCGTAAGGTTCGGGGAGGCGGAGTACGTTCTCCGGCGCCCGCCGCTCGGCCCCGTCGCGCCGTCATCCCACGACATGAAGCGCGAGCACCGGGTGTTGAGGGACTTGTGGAAGGCGTTCCCTTTGGCGCCCAGAAGCTATGCCGTCTGCGAAGAAGATACGGTGATCGGCGCCCCCTTCCATGTTCTTGAGAGAAGGAATGGTATCGTCGTCCGGCGCGAGCTCCCCGAAGACCGGGACTGGCCGGAAGATTTGTTGCATCGCATGGGCGAGATGCTGATCGACACATTGGCGGCACTACACACCGTCGATCCTGATGAGGCGGGCTTGGGCGATCTCGGCCGCCCCGAAGGGTTTATCGAACGCCAGCTGTCCGGGTGGACCAAGCGCTGGCGCGCCGCCGTTCACGAAGACAATCCGGTGATGGATAGTGTCATCGACTGGTTGCACGGGCGCATCCCCGAAAGCCAGCGCGCGACGTTACTCCACAACGACTTCAAGCTGGATAACACGCTGTTGGATGCGGACGATCCGGCGATCCCGCGGGCCGTGCTGGACTGGGACATGTGCACGCGGGGCGACCCCTTATCCGATCTCGGATACGTCCTCACGTTCTGGGGACAATCGGACGACGATCCGAAGTGGATTTTGGGCGCGTCGATGCCGACGTGGAACGAGGGCTTCCCGACGCGGGCCGACGTGATCGAGCGGTACTCTTTAAAGGCCGGTCTCGATTGCACGGATGTGCATTGGTATCAGGTGTTCGGCGTCTTTAAGATCGCCGTCATTTTACAGCAGATCTACATCCGCTATTTGCGCGGCCAGACCCAGGACGAACGGTTCGCGATCTTCGGCGAGCGCATCGCCGGATTGACGGACAAGGGCCGCGTTCTCGCCGGACTTTAAAATATCAGCTGTAGCGGCTGGAGCCGATGGTGCTGCCACCGTCGACAACCAGTGTGTGGCCGTTGACGAAGCTGCCCGCTTTCGAGGCTAAAAACAGCGCCGCGCCGGCGATATCTTCCGGCTCGCCCAGTCTGCCGATGGGATAGGCGGCGAGCGCTTGTTTGGTTCGCTCCGGGTCTTCCCATAAAGCCCGCGCGAAATCGGTTTTGACGAGACCCGGCGCGATGCAGTTGGAGCGGATGTTCGACGGCCCCCACTCGACGGCGAGGTTGCGGGCGAGCTGCATATCGGCGGCTTTCGAAATCCCGTAAGCGCCAAGATTTTCGCTCCCCTTTAACCCGCCGATGCTCGAGACGATGATCACCGCGCCATCTTTACGTTCCGCCATCTGCGGGATCACAAGATTGCAAAGCCACAGGTTGGAGCCGATGTTGACGTCCATGATCTTGTCGTAGGCTTCCTGGGTGATCCCGGAAAGCGGCCCGAAATACGGGTTCACGGCGGCGTTGCAGACGAGGATGTCGATCTTCTTCCACGCCGCGAGGGTGGCGTCGACCAGCGCCTTCAGTTGATCTTTCTCCGAGATATTGCAGGGGATGGCGAGGACCTCGCCCCCGGCTTCACGGATTTCTGCGGCGGTCTCTTCGCAGCGTTCGGGTTTGCGGCTGGAAACGACGACCTTGGCGCCCGCGGCCGCGAACGTCTTGGCGATTTCCTTGCCGATGCCCTTGGTCGAACCGGTGATCAGGGCGACTTTGCCCGTTAGATCGAATAAGTCCTGCACGCTCAAAAGTCTCTCCGTCTTATTGTTTCTGCGCCGCACCGTTCTTGAGCATTGTGCCGCCCACGAAGAACAGCACGATGGCCGCGATCAACATAACGACGGAAGCTACGATGCCCTCCATGTTCGTCCACGGCAACAGCCCACCACCCGGGGTTGCCAAACTCATGCCGGCGAAGACCATCAAAATCCGCACCGGCCATTGCAGGTTGCCGCACTTGCTCAAGGGGCCGAGGCCGATCTGATAGCCTTGTAAAGCGCCTGCGACGAACCAGACGCCGACGAACGCCGACAAGGTGTGGGCGAGGATGCTGGTGAGCGTGCCTTGTAAAATCAGCGACGGGTTGAGGACGAAGAAGAACGGAATGAAATAGATGATCGAGCCGAGGCGCATCGCCTCCAGCCCGGTCCGCATCGGTGTCGCTTGCGCCAAAGCGGCGGCTGCGTAGGCGCCGAGTGCCACGGGCGGGGTGATGAACGACAGCATCCCCCAGTAGAGGATGAACAGGTGCACGGCCATCGGCGACAACCCGCCCTGGATTAGCGCAGGGGCGAGCACGACGGCGAGGAAGATATAGGCCGCCGTCACGGTCATCCCGATGCCCATGATGAAGCTGGTGATAGCCCCCATAACTAATAGAGTGAGCGTTGAGCCGCCGGCGAGAAACACCAGATCGTTGACCAGGGTGCCCGCCATGCCCGTCATCGACAATGCGCCGACGATCAGTCCAACGGCGGCCAGGATCGCCGTCAGTTCGGTTAACAGGCGTGCGACGGCGATCAGGAACTTTTTAACTTCATCCACCCCCCAGCGGCCCGACGGGAAAACCTGGTTGAGGAACAAAAGCATCGCGGTCGCATAGAACGGCGCCAGCGCTTCGCGGCGCAGATAGACCAGCATCACGATCAGCATCGCGAACACGAAGACGAAGTACCAGCCTTCGCGGATCGTACCCGATAGCGACGGCAGCTCAGCCTTGGGGAGACCCTCCAGCTTCATGCGCGCGGCGTAGGAATCGATCTGCATGAACAGACCGAAGAAATAAAGCCCGGAAGGTACGATCGCGGCGATGGCGATATCGACGTAGGGGACTTCGATGATCGTCGCCATGATGAACGCGGTCGCGCCCATCACGGGGGGCATCAGGACGCCTCCGGTCGACGCACATGCCTCGACGCCGCCCGCGTAATGCGGCTGGAATCCGGTCCGTCGCATGGCGGGGATGGTCATCACGCCGGTGGTCAAAACGTTGGTGATCACACTGCCGCTCATCGAGCCCATCAGGCCGCTTGAGAAGATCGCGACCTTGGCGGCGCCCCCCCTGACGCCACCCAACAGAGCGAACGCGAGGTTGAGGAAAAAGCGCCCTCCACCCGTGTGCTGGAGGGCGACCCCGAAAATCAAAAAGCCGATCACCAATTCGGCGAAGGCGCGCATCGGGATGCCCAGAATGCTCTCGATGCTCATGGTGTGGTAGGCGGCCGTCTCGCCCCACGTGCTGGCGAGGCCGGAAATCGGTCCCGGCATGCTGTCGGCGAACAACGGATACGTCGAGATCACGGCCACGATCAGGAATATCGCGAACCCGCCGGCGCGGCGCACGGCTTCGAGCGTCAACGCCCACAAAACGTAACTGACATAGACCGCGTAATCGGGGGCAACGAATTCCCAGCCCTGATCGACGATGGTCGTTGAGTTCAGAAAGAAGAATAGACACGTCGCGAACGTGAGGACGCACAAAAGGGCGTCATACCAGGGGACGCCCGTGTTCCTGACCTTGCCGCTCATCGGGAAGAAGATGAACGTCAGCGGCAACAGCAGGCCGAGAATGGCATATAGGTAGTGGTTCGACAGCTTGATGATGTCGCCGAGCCACTGCATGCCGAAGATCAGGCGCACCTGATCGACGGCAAGCACAATGGTGAGGACGGCCGCCACCAGGGCGACCGACCTCCAGAAAAGATTGAGCTGCCGGTGACGTTCCGCCGCCGGCTGCTCTTCCTTATCGGTTACTTCCATATGGGATCGAAGCCGGCTTTGCTGAGTGCGGCGGCGCGCATCTCAAGCCACTTCGAGGCGAACGCATCGCCTTCCAGCTTCATATCCATCTTCGACCAGGCGCCGGCGAGCACGTTCTGACGCTCGACCAGCTTGTCGTTGTGCGCCTGATGGGCGTCGGTCCAGACCCCGGCTTCTTTGAGGTACATCACCGCCCCGTCGTGGTACGGCACGACCCAGTCGAGAAGCTGGTTGTTCAATGCCCAGCCCTTGGCGGCCGGCTCGGCGGCGGAATAGTTGTCGTATTCCTCCACGATGGCGCGGGTCAGGGAATAGACCTCGTTCTTATCCTGCTTCGCGAGGGTCATCAGGATCGGATAGGGATACGCCGGGCCTTCATAGGGTTTCTCGGCGGAAATCCCGGTACCCTTGGTGATCATTTTAGGGACGAAGTACGGCGCCACTTTCTTGATGCCGTCCCAGCATTTGGCATCGCCCTTCGGCGTCGGGGGCCAATAGATACCGCGCGGGCTGGCTTCGAGCTTCTTGGTCGGACCCGACAGCGTCGATGCGAACATGGCGTCGACCTGGTCGTTGACCATGCCTTCCCATGCGGCCCCATAGCCCGGGAATTCGACCTTTTCGACATCGTCGTAGGTCAGGCCACCGCACGCCAGCATACCCTCGATCCCGACGTTGAGCGCATCGCCGCCACGCACGTAGGCGACGCGTTTGCCCTTCAGATCGGCGTAGGTCTTGATGCCCTTGTCGGCGGCGACGGCGACCGAAAGACCGGCGGAACCGCTGGCGGAAAGAAGGACGCGGACCGGCATCGGACCCCAATTGGCATCGGCGAACTGGAACACGCCCTCGGACGCGAAGAACGTCGCGATACCGTTGGCGGAATAGTCGACCTTGCCCGCCTTGACGGGGGTCAGGCGCGAAATGTCGTTCTTGCCCGGTACCACGCGGAGCGTGACGCCATACTTATCCTTGAGGGCCTTACCGATGGCGACGGACTGGTTATAGCCGGTCGTCCCGGTGTTATAGGCGGTCCACGCCATGTTCTTCGGAAGCTTCACTTCCGCGGCATTCGCGGCAACCGCGCCGGAAATAACCAGGGCTGCGCAGAGCGCTCCCATCGTCTTCGTTTTCATTTGTACCTCCCAACGGTATTTTAATTGCAGTTTGAAACTTGGAGTTCGCGGTCCGTTAAAACCATCATTTGTTTTGCATAGTAAAATTAAGTTTTGCATTTTTTCGGTTCGCATGTAAAGCAATCAGAGGTTGGATTTCCGTCGAAAACCACCCGAATATACAAGAGAGCCGGGCACAAAAGCCCGGCCGGACGATGGGAGACAAACGTCCATGAACGATCCGCGAGCGGGCCTTGAAGCCCTGATCGGGCCGAAGTCCGTTGCGATTATCGGCGCTTCCGACGACCCGGGGCGCATCGGCGGTCGGCCGCTGCGTTACCTGATCAAATGGGGTTACGAAGGGCCCTTCTATCCGGTGAACCCGAACCGCGAGACGGTGCAGGGGGTTAAGGCCTACAAATCCGTCAAGGACATCGGCCAGCCCATCGACTGCGCCTTGATCGCGGTCCCGGCGAAGTTCGTTCTCGATACCCTCGAAGACTGCGCCGCATGCGGCGTTAAATCCGCCATCGTGTTCAGTTCCGGTTTCGCGGAAGTGGGCGATGAAGGAACATCGGCGCAAGATGAACTGACGGCGTTCTCGAAACGCACAGGCGTCAGGTTGTTGGGGCCCAACTGCCTCGGCATTCTTAATTTCCACTCCCGTTTCTTCGCGACGTTTTCGTCGACTGGCGATCAGGGCTATCCGGATCCGGGGCCGCTCGCCATCATCAGCCAGTCCGGTGCATACGGGACGCACCTGTTTGCGGTCTGCAAGGGGCGTGGTCTGGGCGTCAGCCATGTCATCACGACGGGCAACGAATGCGATGTCACGGTTGCGGAATGTATCGACTGGGCGGCGGAACGGGACGACATCAAGGTGATCTGTGCTTACGCCGAGGGGGTTAAGGACGGCCCGGCGCTGATCCGCGCCCTCGAAAAAGCACGGCAAAATAATAAGCCGGTGATCTTCCTGAAAGTGGGCCAAAGCGAGGAGGGCGCGGCCGCCGCCGCATCTCACACCGCATCGCTGGCCGGTGCGGACGAAATCTATGACGCGGTCTTTAGACAATTGGGTGTCTACCGTGCCGAAACCACGGAAGACATGCTGGATGCGGCGTACGCTTGTACGGCGGGGATTTTCCCGAAGGCAGGCAAGGTCGGCCTCGTCACGATCTCGGGCGGTGTCGGTGTGCAGATGGCCGATCACGCGGTCAAGCTCGGTCTCGATGTCGCGCCGATGCCCGCCGATGCGCAGAAGCTTCTGAAAGAGAAGCTGCCGTTCGCGTCCGCCCTCAACCCGGTCGACACCACGGCGCAGTTCTTCAACGATCTGAGCCTGGTCGGTGTCAACTTCGATATCATGCTGGAGAAGGGCGGTTACGATTCAGCCGTCGCCTTCTTCACCCTCGCGGCATGCTCACCCTATGTCGTCGAACCGTTGTTGAAAGAACTGGACGCGATCAGAAGAAAATTCCCGGATCGTTTGCTGATTTTGTCCCTCGTCGGTGATCAGGAGATGGTCGACACTTATAGTCGTGCCGGCTACCTGATCTTCGAGGACCCGTGCCGTGCGATCGGCGCCATCGCCGCCGTCACCCGGATTGGCGAGGGTTTCCAGCGCCCCCCGATTAATTTGATACCCGACTTGCCGTCGCCGGTGGACATGCCCGCCCGCGCGCTGAGCGAGTGGGACTCCCGCGAAATATTGAAAGCGGCGGGCCTGCCCGTTGTCGATGCGGTTCTGTGCCGCTCCGCCGACGAGGCTGCCGAGGCGACGGCGAAGTTCGGTTGCCCCGTGGCGCTCAAGATCAATGGCGCTGCCTTCGCCCACAAAACGGAAATCGGTGGCGTGATGCTGGGGCTTGAAACGCCGCAGGACGCGGCAGCGGCGTATGGTGAGATCATGGCCCGTGCCGGGCGTGCGATGGCTGATGCCGAAGTCGAGGGCGTTATCGTCGCGCCCATGATCGCGGGTGGTGTCGAAGCGATCCTGGGTGTGCAGATCGATCCC
The DNA here is from genome assembly GCA_017644185.1 of Rhodospirillales bacterium. GTDB lineage: Bacteria > Pseudomonadota > Alphaproteobacteria > Rhodospirillales > Casp-alpha2 > UBA4479. Next base: position 59,446 of record JAEPMA010000014.1, on the reverse strand, counting down.
GTGTTCGGTCCGGCGGTGATGTTCGGGCTGGGTGGGGTATTCGTCGAAGTTTTCAAGGACGTTTCGTTCCGTCTGGCCCCGTTCGACAAAACCGAAGCGCTGAGGATGATCGAAGAAACCAAGGGCGCGAAACTTCTCAAAGGTGTGCGCGGCAAGCCTGCGGCGGATATCGATGCACTCGCCGACGCTTTGGTCAATCTCTCGGTGTTCGCCGCCGCCAACGCCGACAATCTTGCGAGCGTCGATCTGAACCCGTTCGTGGTGTTGGAAGAGGGTAAGGGCGCGGTGGCGCTGGATGCCCTCGTGGTGCCAAAGGCTTAAGAGAGCGCGGAAATCTTCTGTGCCAGTTCGACGAGGCGCGGGCCGCATTCCTCTTCGAGGTATTCCTTCGATACCCGGAACGCCGGGCCCCCACAGTTGAGCGCGAAGATCCGGTCGTCGCGTGCGATCAGGGGCACGCCGACAGCGTTCACTTCCGAGCGCCATTCGCCTAGAGACATGGAGAACCCGCGCGTCTTGATGTCGTCGATGGCCTTGTCGACGCCATGCTTGATCTTCTCGTACTCTTTCGCGTCGGTGCACTTCTTCTGGATGTGCTCCATCAGGAAATTGCGCTCGTCGTCCGGCAATGCGGACAGAAGCGCGCGCCCCATCGAGGTGACCGAGATCGGGATTTGCGAGCCGACATCGATCCTGAGCGTCACCGCGCCGGGCCCCCGGCAGGATTCCAGATAAACCAGGTTCAGGCGATCCCGGGCGCCGAGCGCAATCGTGGCGTCGACCGCGTTCGCCATTTCCTGCATCAAAGGCCGTGCGCGCTCGCGGAAATCGAGGCCGGACAGCATCGCATAGCCGAGCTGCAGCACGCCCGGTCCCAACTGATACGTGCCGTGCTGATCGGAATAGGTCAGATAACCCAGCCGCGTGAGCGTGTAGGTCAGGCGCGAAATGGTCGGCTTCGGGAGGCCGGTACGCTTGGCGATCTCAAGATTGCCGAGGCCGACATCGCCCTGCTGAAAACACCGCAGCACATCGAGGCCGCGCGCCAGGGCGGTGACGAAGCGGCGGTCCTTGCCTTCGTCTTCGTCGATCATCGCGGGTTCCGGGGTTCGGGGCATGGCCAAAGTTACCGTTTCGCATAGCAAAATTAAACAGACGTTGCGGCGGGGATAACGCGAACGGGCCGCGACGGCAAGGCGTTCGATAAACTTATCCTCGCCAAAGCATAAATGGAACTTTATTCTGCAAAGCGAAATTAATGAGAAAACGGCGCTTGGCCGGTCAAGGGAGCGAACAATGGCGTTGGACGAGGAAACTTTCAATCAATTGCTGGATACGGTGTCCCGCTTCGTCGAGGAACGGTTGATCCCGCTCGAAGCGGAAGTGGGTGAAAACGACCAGATGCCGGCGGGGATCGTCCAGGAAATGAAAGACCTGGGCCTGTTCGGTCTGTCGATCCCGGAAGAGTACGGCGGGCTTGGTTTAAGTGTCGAAGAAGAGGTCCGCGTCATCACCGAGATCGGCCATGCTTCGCCCGCGTTCCGCTCGACGTTCGGCACCAATAACGGGATCGGCAGCCAGGGGATTGTGATCGACGGTTCCGACGAACAGAAACAGACGTACCTCCCCAAGATGGCGACGGGCGAGCTTGTCGGGTCGTTCGCGTTGACGGAACCGGATTCGGGCTCCGACGCGGCATCGCTTCGGACGTCGGCGAAGAAAGACGGCAACGAATACGTGCTGGACGGCACCAAGCGCTTCATCACTAACGCGCCCAACGCCGGCGTGTTCACGGTGATGGCCAGGACCGATCCGGAGAACAAGGGGGCGGGTGGGATTTCCGCATTTCTTGTTGAGCGTGACACGGACGGTCTCTCGTTCGGCAAACCATATAAAAAAATGGGCCAGCAGGGGGCGCCTGTCTGCGATGTGATCTTCGACAACTGCCGCATCCCCGCATCGGCGCTGATCGGCCCGGAAGAGGGACAGGGTTTCAAGACGGCGATGAAGGTGCTGGACCGGGGACGGCTGACGATCTCGGCAAGCTGCATCGGCAACGCCGAAAGACTGGTGCGCGATTGTTTGAGCTATGCGATGGACCGCAAGCAGTTCGGGAAGCCGATCTCCGATTTCCAACTCGTTCAGGCGATGCTGGCGGATTGCGAAACCGAAATCTATGCCGCGAAGTCGATGGTTCTGGATGCGGCGCGGCGCAAGGACGCGGGTGAGAACATCACCAAGCTTGCCGCCATCTGTAAGTATTATTGTTCCGAAATGGTGGGACGTGTTGCCGACCGTGCGGTGCAGATTCACGGCGGTGCCGGTTATATCGCGGACTATGGGATCGAGCGGTTCTATCGCGATGTCCGGCTTTATCGTTTGTATGAGGGGACGTCGCAGGTCCAGCAGTTGATCATCGCGCGCGAGATGCTGAAAGAAGCCGCCGGCTGATTAATTCGGCCCCAAGGGTTGATCATCCGGGCCAATTAACGGACAACAGACGGGGGATCACTCGCCGGGGGACGAGATATGACTTTCGGACTGGAACGCGAGATCGTCGACCCGGCGGTCTACGAGAAAGCCGTGACGCATCTGAAGGCGCGCGGCGTGCACCTGCCGACCATCAACGAACTCTCCGACCCCGCGAAGCATCTGAAATCGAAAGCGGGCGATCTCGCCACAGTCGACCCGGACACCGCCGATCCCGGAAACCTGTTCCGCGTGCACTGGCATAACGATGCCGAACGCAAGGGTATCGACGACGTGCCGGCGTATATGGAAATCCCGCAAGAACTGACGGGCGTCGACGCGAAGATCGTCGTCGCGCTGGGGAACCGCTTCCCGATGATCCACGCCCACAAAGTGCTGGCGGCTTATGGATGCCTGGTCCCGAGATTGATGTCGGGCAAGTTCGACCCGGAAACCCAACGCGCCGTCTGGCCGTCGACGGGCAACTACTGCCGGGGCGGGGTCGCGATCTCGCGCATTCTCGGTTGCCGTTCCGTCGCGGTTTTACCAGAGGGTATGAGCGCGGAACGTTTCAACTGGCTGGAAGACTGGGTCACGGACCCGTCCGATATCGTCCGGACGTACGGGACCGAGAGCAACGTGAAGGAGATTTACGACGCCTGTCACGAATTGGCGAAGGACCCGGCCAACGTCATCCTCAACCAATTCTCCGAATTCAGTAACTACATCATCCACCGCGCCGTCACCGGACCGGCGCTCTTGAGGATTTTCGAAGATCTGCTGAATACACACGGCAACCTGACGGCGAGGGCGTTCGTATCGGCGTCCGGCTCGGCGGGCACGCTGGCGGCGGGCGATCATCTTAAGGCAGTTCTCGGCACAGATAATTGCGTGGTGGAAGCGCTGGAATGCCCGACGCTTCTTTATAACGGGTTCGGCGAACACAATATTCAAGGGATCGGCGACAAGCACGTTCCCTTCATCCACAACGTCATGAACACCGATTACGTGATCGGTGTTTCCGATCATGCGACGGACGGATTGAACGTGGTCTACAACACCACCGCCGGGCGCAGCTATCTGGCCAATCGTTTGGGCCTGGGCCAGGAAACGCTGGCGTCTCTCGGTAATCTCGGCCTCTCGTCGCTCGCCAATATTCTCGGCGCCATCAAGTATGCGAAGTACAACAAGCTCGGCCCGTCGGATGTCGTGCTCTCGGTGGCGACCGACGGGGCGGCACTCTATGAGACCGAACTGGGCCTCGCCGAAAAGAAATACTTCGCAGGCAATGCGGATGAAGTGACGGCGGCGGAAACGTTCGGGCGGTATCTTCTTGGTTGCACCACCGATCACATGATCGAACTCGACCGCATGGGTAAGGAACGCATCTTCAATCTGGGCTATTACACCTGGGTCGAACAGCAGGGGGTCTCCGTCGACGAGTTCGTCGTCCGCCGTGATCAGAAGTTCTGGGACGGCCTGATGGAGTTGGTGCCGGCCTGGGATGACATGATCCAGGATTTCAACGCCGCCTGAGAATTCGCTCATACGCGAATACGCTTGCTTTTCGCAGTGCAGCATGAGACAACCCTGTCACCTTACTGCGTGTAGATGACCTCATCTGTTGTCAGCAGTCGCCGCCGCCCGATGGGCCAGAGCGGCCGTGCCACAAGCGGCACATGAACATGGTTGCTGATCTACGCAAGCTCCCAAATTGAAAAACCAAGCGCCACCGGATCCAGCATGGAGTCCGGCAGGCTGCTATATGTGAAAGTTTGACTTTGAAACACTTCAATGAACTCGGCCTGGCCGAGCCTATCCTTCGCGCAATCTCCGACGAAGGCTATTCCCAACCGACGCCGATCCAGGCACAGGTTATCCCGTTGATGACGGACGGCCAGGACATCGTCGGTATCGCCCAGACCGGCACCGGTAAAACGGCGGCCTTCGTGCTGCCGCTCCTCAACCGCATTCACGCCCGACGTCAGCGCCCGGCGCAGAAAACCTGCGCCGCCCTGATCCTGGCGCCGACCCGCGAACTCGCGTCCCAGATCGCCGACAGCATCCGCACCTACGCCAGCAACATGCGCGTCTCGGTGACGGTGGTGCTGGGCGGCGTTAAGCCGGGCGGGCAGATCCGCGCTCTGGCGCGCGGTACAGACATTATTGTCGCCACGCCGGGCCGTCTTTTAGATCATGTGCAGACCGGCGCAGTGAAACTCGATGCGACCGAAACGGTCGTCCTCGACGAAGCCGACCAGATGCTGGACCTCGGTTTCATGCCGACGATCCGCAAGATTCTCGCGAGATTGCCGGAACAGCGCCAGACGGTGCTGCTGTCGGCAACCATGCCCAAGCAGATCAGGTCGCTTGCCGACGACTTCCTGAACCAGCCCGCCGAAGTTTCCGTAGCGCCGCAGTCGCGTCCGATCGAGCGTATCGAACAGAGCGTCATGCATGTCGAACGTCATCAGAAGCGCGATGCGCTGGTTGGTATTCTCCGTTCGGAGAAAGTGGAGCGCGCCATCGTCTTCACCCGCACCAAGCGCGGTGCGGACAAGGTGTGCGAGTTTCTTCAGAAAGCGGGCATCAATTCAGGCGCAATCCACGGCAACAAGAGCCAGCCGCAGCGTGAACGGACCCTTTCCGATTTCCGTCAAAGAAAGACCAAGATCCTCGTCGCCACAGACATCGCGGCGCGTGGGATCGATATCGATGGTGTGTCGCACGTCATCAACTTCGAACTGCCGAACGTACCGGAAGCTTACGTCCACCGGATCGGTCGGACGGCGCGGGCGGGTAAAAGCGGTGTTGCGATCTCGCTTTGCGAACATGCGGAACGCGGGCTGCTCCGAGACATCGAACGTCTGATCGGCAATAGCGTTCAGCGTGATGGCGTGGTGGAAGTGCCCGTCGCCGCCGAAAGCCAGGAAGAGCAGGCGCCTAAGCAATCACGCCCGCCGCGCCACGAAAACCGCGGCAACGGCGATGCGGGGTCCGACAAACCGCGACGCCGCCGTCCGAAGTGGCGCCGTGGCAAATCAAAGAACAACAACCAGGGCCGTGGCCAGTCGGGCGACGCGCCGCGTCAACGGCTCGCCAGCTAAGGCTTACGACGCCGGCGGAATCTTGCCGACGATTTCGACCTCGCCGTCACCGATGTGACGGAAAATCACCGTCTCGCCTTGCCGGGTATACGTACCCGTCAGGGCGCTGATGGTGACCTGGTGGGTGACCAGAATGATCGGCGTCTTCGATTCACGGACCGCGTTGTCTGAGATGAACGCACGAAGCGCTTTCATGTTGCCCGCCTTGTCCTCGTAGCGCTGATAAAACGAGTTCAGGGCAGGCAGTTCCTTCACCTCGCCAAGCTTGAGATTGCGTGCGGTCTCAAGGCAGCGGCACCATTGGCTGGAATAGACGAGCGCTTCGTTGATCGTCCCGGCCTTGGCGTCGAGACCGACGGCTTCCGCTTCTTTGCGCCCTTCGGCGCTCAGGTTGCGTTGCGTCGAACAGTCGCCAATCTTGAAGTTGTCCGGATCGCCGGTCCCGGGTGCGCTCGCATGGCGCATGATGGCGAAGTGACCCGGCTCATGCAGCTTCGACCAGAGGATAGGATTGGCGTCCGCGCTTATCGGCGCGAGCATCAGGATCGTCAGGATGAACAGTCGTAGTACGGACATGGCGTCCCCCTTTCGGTGGTTTCGGCATGTCCGTTCTACGTCGTGTGCGTGCTTCCGGATTGCAAGGACTTAGCCGGCAGCGGCTTTCTTGCCCTTTAATTTGTCCCGGATCAGCTTGAACAGGGGCAGCAGGATCAGGATGATCGCGATCACCGTGATCGGCCCCGAGATCGGGCGTTCCAGGAAGATCATCGGATCGCCGCTCGAGAACAGCAGCGACTGACGCAGTTTCGGCTCCGCAATCGGCCCCAGCACGATGGCGAGGACCGCGGGGGCGACCGGGTAGTCGAGCTTACGAAGAAGATACGCGCCGACCCCGAAGATCAGCATCAGCCAGACGTCGTGCATGTCCTGTGTTGCGGCATAACCGCCGACCACGGACAGCACGAAGATCATCGGCGCGAGCACCGTGAACGGCATCCTTAGCATCCAGATGAAGAGCGGGATGAACGCCAGGTTCACGATCAGGGCGAACAGGTTCGAGATATAGAACGACCCGATCAGGCCCCAAACGAACTCGGTCTGGGTCTGGAACAACAGCGGCCCGGGCTGCAGGCCCCAGATCACCATGCCCCCAAGCAGGATCGCCGTCGTCGGCGAGCCCGGAATACCGAGCGTCAGCATCGGCAACATGGCGCCGGTCGATGCCGAGTTGTTGGCGGCCTCCGGTGCCGCGACACCACCCACATGGCCCTTGCCGAACTCTTTCGGGTTCTTCGAGACCATTTTGGTGACGCCGTACGCCATCAACGAGCCGGGCGTGGCGCCCGCCGCTGGCAGGATGCCGACGAAGAAGCCGAGGAACGAGCCGATGGCGGTGCCTTTCCAACCCTTGATCGACTCGCGGCACGCGGCGAGGATGCGTTTGATCGAAAGCACGGCCTCGGTCATCGTCAGGTTGCCCCGCGTGCTGTCGATGGTCCACAGCATCTCGCCGATCCCGTAAATGCCGATGGCGAGGACCAGGAAGTTGATGCCGTGCATGAAGCCGGTGATGTCGCCGAAGATCAGGCGCGGCTCGCCGGTCATGATATCGAGGCCGACCGACGCCATCACGAGACCGAAGAAGATCGAGAACAGGGTTTTCGGGATGTCGTCACCCCCAAGGCCGACGAAGGTCGCGAATGCCAGAAGCATGAGAGCGAAGATTTCCGGATCGCCGAAATCGAGGGCCACCGAAGCGAGCGGCGGGGCGAACGCGGTGAACAGCACGTTGGCGACCGAGCCGCCGACGAACGATGCGACCGCCGCCGTCACCAGCGCCAGATCGGCGCGACCCTTGAGCGCGAGGGGCCGGCCGTCGAACGTCGTCGCGACGGCCGTCGATGCACCGGGAATACCCAGCGTGATCGATGAAATCGCGCCCCCGTACATCGCGCCGTAATAGATCGCGGCGAGGAATATCATTGCCGATGCCGGGGGGACCAGGAAGGTCGCCGGCAGCAGGATCGCAACCCCGTTGACCGAGCCCAGTCCAGGCATCGCGCCGATGAACAGGCCGAGGGCGACCCCGATCAGCATCAGGAGAATGTTGAGAGGGTCGAGGGCGATAAACACGCCGTCCATGAGAAGCCCGAGAATTTCCATGATGTTGTCGCTCTATCCTTAGGTCGTTGGCCTGATGTCGGTCGGTGAACGGTCTAGAAGAAGAAGTCGTACAGCGGCAGGAACAGCGGTTCGAGATAGCCTTTCGGCAACACGATCCGCATCGCAATATCGAAAAACAGGAATGTGACGACCGGCGTGGTGATGGAGATCGCCAGGGTCGCCGGCCAAGAATGGCGGCCGAGGAACCGAATGTAATAAATGAGGAAGACGAGGATCGCGCCATAGAAGCCGAGAATATGGCACATGGCGATGAACGCCGTGACGCCGCCGCCCACCAGAAGCAGCATCCTGAGGCCGTAGCTGTCGAGATACTTTTCGTCCGACTGAGAGGGTGGGGATTTCTTCAGTACCCAGTTGATCGCGATCCAGACGCACGAGAGCAGCATGCCCGCCGCGAGCCAGAACGGCCAGAACCCGCCGCCCGGGCCTTCGCCCTTGATATAGCCGATATCCAACTCGGTACTTTTGTACATCAAGTAGATCGAGAGAAGCGCCATTAACCCGGCCGTGATGATTTCTGCACGTCTCATAACGAACGCCTACTCCCGATCTCTTGATATTCGTGTGTCAGTTTTACTTAGTGGATTCAGGTGCTTACTTGATCGCACCCATCTCCGTCAGCATCTTCCGGTGACGCTCCCGCTGCTCGTCCCAATAGGCTTTCAGCGGATCGCCGGTCAGCTCGTCACCGAACAGCGATTTGTCCTTCCGGTACTTCTGCCACTTGGCCGAGGTGTAGACCTTGTGGAAGAGATCCTGATAGTACTTCAGCGCATCGGCGCTCATGCCGGGCGCACCGACGACCGCACGCTGCATCCCGTACGAGAAGTCCTTGCCCTTTTCCTTGAGGGTCGGAACATCCGGGAACAGCGGCAGACGCTCGGCCGTGAAGCTCAGGATCGGCACGACGTCGCCCGACTCGTAGAAGCCGAGGGCTTCGGACGGGTTGTTGACACTGGAGTTGATGTGCTTGCCGGCCAGCTGTTTGGCGACGGTCCCGCCGCCTTTGTACGGCACGTACTTGATCGTAAGACCGAAGTTGTTGTTGAGGTATTCCGTCAGCAGTTCGTCTTCCTGGGCTTTGCCGGTGCCGCCCATGACCCACTTATTGCCGTCGGCTTTCGCCTTGGCGAGGAATTCCTCGAACGTCTTGATACCCGAGTCCTTGTGGACCCAGAGCAGGAACGTGTCTTCCGCCATGCGGCCCACCGGCGCGAACGTCATGATGTCGATGCCCAGCTTCGGCTGGCGCAGCGGCGTCGTGAAGAACGAGTTGAGGGTCACCATGATGGTGTGGTCCGGATCGTTTGCGCCCTTCGCGGCGATCAGGGCTTCGGCCCCGGAACCACCGGACTTGTTGACCGGCACCAGCGGCTTGGATGCCATTTTTTCGGACTCGACGATGGCCTGCATCAGGCGCGCCATCTTGTCGGCACCCCCGCCCTTACCGGCCATGATGATGAAGTCGATGGGCTTCGTCGGCTCCCACGCGGCAGCCGTGCCGGGCAGGCCGGCAACCATCGCACCGATACTCAACGCACCGGCCAAACCAAGGATATGACGTCTAGAGATAGCCATTATAACCTCCCAAGTTACAATTCGCTGCCGGCGCCAAAACAACTCAGAGACCGGCAACACGGTCAAAGTTGGATGTTGGATGTGCAGACCGCTTCTTGGCGGCGGATTGCCCTTGAGGGACCTAATCTTGGTGTTAGGTATACCAATGATAAGTTAGTTAAGTTGCTCTAATCAATTCAAATTGCAGCCTTCTTTTGTAATTAACCGATCTTAGTGAACGAAAAGAACGGGCATATCGGTGTTGTCGATGATCCACTGCGTAACGCCGCCCAAGACCATGGCGCGGCCCCGGCTGCGCCCGTAGGCGCCCATGACCAGAACGTCCGCGCCCGACTCCTTCGCGGCTTTTAAAAGGCTCTCCCCAAGCGTCGAGCCTTTCGACGTGACACTCTTTGAGGTGGCTTCGATTTCATGATCTTTCAGATGGACGATCAGGTCGTCCGCCGTCAGGTCCAGGTTCTCCGCATCCTCGGCGGAAAGAACGGTGACTTTCTTGGCTTCGGCGATGATCGAGCCGCACGCAGCGACGGCGCGTGCCGATTCCGCCGAACCGTTCCAGGCGATGGCGACATTGTCGCCGAGCGAGGCGACCTCGCGTTTCGGGCAAAGGAGCACAGGTCTGCCGGTGTTCAGCATCGCCGCTTCGAGGGTGTTCTGACCGAGGTTGGTGTCGTGGTCGGGTTGCGCCACGGCAACCACACTGGCGAGCCGCCCCTGAACGCCAATCACGTCCGCCTGCTTGCCATCGGCAACGCTCCACGAAATGGTCAGGGTGTCGTGGGTGGGTGGCCGTGTGTCGCAGACCTTGATCCCGCGTTTTTCGACGTATTCGTCGAACAGCCCTTTGAGGCGCACCACTTCATCGTCGGTGATGTCCTTGGCCGATGCGTTGATCTGGTCGGCGACGAGACGCGGCACCGCGACGCCAAACGGCATCAGGTCCTTCGGCCGGGGTTTGCAGTGAACGGCGCGAATGTGCGCGTTGAAGTGCCGCCCCAACGCGCAGGCATGATCCAGCACGGACTCGCCACGGCCATCGCCGCGGATCGGCACCAGTATCGTGCGGAATGCCATGACGTTCGCTCCTTTTAAAACAGGCCTTCGACGAGGCCATCTTTGTTGAGCCGGATTGACTCGGATGCCGGTTTACGCGGCAGGCCTGGCATGGTCATGATCTCGCCGGTGACGACGACGATGAAACCGGCACCCGCTGAGATGCGGACTTCGCGCACCGGCACGCTATGGCCGGTCGGCGCGCCCTTGAGACCGGGATCGGTCGAGAACGAGTACTGGGTCTTGGCCATGCAGACGGGCAGATTGCCGTAGCCCTGCTCTTCCCACTCTTTCAACTGATTGCGGATCTTGGTGTCGGCCAGCACTTCGTCGGCGCGGTAGATTTCCGTGGCGACGGTCTTGATCTTGTCGAACAGCGACATGTCGTCCGGATAGAGCGGCTTGAAGTCCGCCTTGCCGCTGTCGACCAGCTCGACGACTTTGTTCGCTAACGCCTCGGTGCCTTCCGAGCCCTTCGCCCAGTGTTCGCAGAGGATCGCTTCCGCGCCTTGCGAGGCGACGAATTCCTTGACCGCCTCGACCTCGGCGTCGGTGTCGGTATGGAAGTTGTTGATCGCGACCACGGCCGGCACGCCGAACTTCTTCAGGTTCTCGAGGTGGCGGCCGAGGTTCGGGCAACCTTTCTTCAAAGCTTCGACGTTTTCGTTATTCAGGTCGTCCTTGGCCACGCCGCCGTTCGACTTGAGCGCGCGAATGGTCGCGACGATGACGACGGCACTCGGCTTGAGGCCGGCCTTGCGGCACTTGATGTCGAAGAACTTCTCGGCCCCGAGATCTGCGCCGAAACCGGCTTCGGTGACGACGTAGTCGGCGAGTTTCAATGCAGTTTTCGTCGCGACGACGGAGTTACATCCGTGCGCGATGTTCGCGAACGGACCGCCGTGCACGAAGGCCGGGTTGTTTTCGAGAGTTTGCACCAGGTTCGGCTGCATCGCGTCTTTCAAAAGTACCGCCATCGAGCCTTCGGCCTTGATGTCGCGGCAGTAGACCGGCGAGCGGTCGCGGCGGTACGCCACGATCATGTCACCCAGACGCTTTTCCAGATCGGCGAGATCGGAGGCGAGGCAGAGGATCGCCATCACTTCCGAAGCGACGGTGATATCGAAGCCGGCTTCGCGCGGGAAGCCGTTGGCGACGCCGCCCAGCGAACACGTGATCTGACGCAGCGCGCGGTCGTTCATGTCCAAAACGCGCTTCCAGGCGATGCGCCGGATGTCGATTTCCTGCTCGTTGCCCCAGTAGATGTGGTTGTCGATCATCGCCGACAGCAGGTTGTGCGCCGACGTGATGGCGTGGAAGTCGCCGGTGAAGTGGAGGTTCATATCCTCCATCGGGATGACCTGCGCGTAACCGCCCCCGGCGGCGCCGCCCTTCATGCCGAAGTTCGGGCCGAGGGACGCTTCGCGGATGCAGATCGTCGCCTTCTTGCCGATGCGGTTCAGACCGTCACCGAGACCGACGGTCGTCGTCGTCTTGCCTTCGCCGGCGGGCGTCGGGTTGATCGCCGTGACCAGGATCAGCTTGCCGTCGTCCTTGCCCTCGAGGGACTTGATGAAGTCGGCGGAGATCTTCGCCTTGTCGTGGCCGTAGGGCAGCAGGTGTTCCTTGTCGATCCCGAGCTTGGCGCCGATGTCGTTGATATGCTGCGGCGAGGCTTCGCGGGCGATTTCGATGTCGGTTTTAGCCATGGTTAGAACATCCCAATTCAATCAGTTGTTTGTGTTGGCGACCGTTCAGTCACCGAGATTCGTGCCGACCTCAATGCCGGCGTCTTTAGCCCATTCGGCGGCGGGCACCTTGCCACCACCGGCAGGGCGTACCCGCTTTAGCAGAATGCGCCCACCTATGCATTGCACGGTCACGCCATCTTCTGACACGTCGACGACGCGGCTGCTGATGCCGTCGCCCTCGACCCGCTGGCAGTCAAAGACACCAACTTCGGCGCCGCCGGAGGTCGTCCACGCGCCGGGCGACGGATTGGTGCCGCGGATCAGGTCGTAGACCTGCTTGACCGGTTTGTTCCAGTCGATGCGGGCATGCTTGGCCGTGCAACGGCGCTCGTAGGTGGCGTCGGCCTCGTCCTGGACGATGCGCGGCGGGTTGCCCGAACGGAACAGGTCGCAGACCTCGAGAACTGAATCGATAGCCGATGGGTAGATTTTCTTGAAGTAGAGATCGATCACCGTGTCATCGGGCTCGATCGGGCATTCCCACATCATCAGCACGTCGCCCTCGTCGAGGCCGTCCGTCGGGTAGAACCAGGAATAGCCGGACTTCGTGCTGCCCATGATGATCGGCCAGTTGACCGCGGACGGGCCGCGGTGAAGCGGCAGAAGCGAGGGATGGAAACAGATAGAGCCCTGTTTCGGGGTGTCGCGCGCCGCTTCCGGCACGAACACGTTAACAAACGCCATGACCATCAGGTCGGCGTTCAGCGCGGCCAGTTCGTCGAGAGATTCCTGATCCTTGAAGTGCGCCGGCTGATAGACGGGCAGGCCCTGCTCAAGGGCGAATTCCTTGATCGGATCGACCGGCTTGCCGTCCTTGTCGGGCTCGCAATAAACGGCCACGACGTCGTCGACACCGGCTTCCAGAATCTTGGCCAGGGCATCTTTACCGAACGCCTGCTGGCCCATCACGATAACGCGCATAGTTTCCTCTCCTGTCGGGGCGCCGCCGAAACGGCGCCCTTTAAAATATTCGTCTCGCGCCCGGTGTGTGATCCGGGCGTCATAATTATATCGCCTACTCGGCGGCGGCTTTCGCCTCGCCGACGGCGCCCGACGCCTTGACCCGCTCGAGGTCATCACCCTCGTAGCCGAGGACCTGCGTCAGGATTTCGTCTGTGTGCTCACCCAGCAACGGCGAGCGGACGACATCGACCGGGCTCGCCGACAGCTTTATCGGGCAACCGACCGAGAGATACGGCCCGCGTTCCGGGTGATCGACTTCGACGATGGTGCCGGTTTTTCTGAGCCCTTCGTCCTCGGCGATCTCTTTCATCGAAAGGATCGGACCGACCGGGATATTGAGCGGGTTGCAGATGTCCATGACCTCGAACTTGGTTTTGGTCATCGTCCACTGCTCGATACGTTCGAAGATCTCGGTCAGCTTGTCGAGCCGCTCCGGCGGCGTCGCATAGCCTTCCTTGGTCTTCCAGTCCGGCTCGCCGATGACGTCGCAAATATGCTCCCACACGGCGGCCTGGGTGATGAAGTAGGTGTAGGCGTTGGGATCGGTTTCCCAGCCTTTGCACTTGAGAATGCGGCCCGGCTGCCCCCCGCCTGAATCGTTGCCCGCGCGCGGCGTCGCGTCACCGAAGGGAATGCCTTCGCCGAACTGCGAGTATTCTTTCAACGGCCCCGCGTTCAGGCGCTGCTGGTCGCGCAGCTTGACGCGGCAAAGGTTGACCACCCCATCCTGCATGGCTGCGGTGACGCGCTGGCCCTGGCCGGATTTCTCGCGGTGGAAAAGCGCTGTGACGATGCCCAGCGCCAAATGCAGGCCGGTGCCTGAATCGCCGATCTGCGCACCGGTCACGACCGGTATCCCGTCAAGAAAGCCGGTCGTCGATGCAGCCCCGCCGGCGCACTGCGCGACGTTTTCATAGACCTTGCAGTCCTCGTACTTGCCGGGACCGAAGCCCTTGATCGAGGCCAGGATCATTTTCGGGTTGAGTTCCTGAATGCGTTCCCACGTGAAGCCCATGCGGTCGAGCGCGCCGGGCGCGAAGTTCTCGACCATGACATCACACGTCTTGATCAGCCGCTCGAGCACTTCCTTGCCGGTCTCGTTCTTCGAGTTCAGCTCGATCGAGCGCTTGTTGTGGTTGAGCATGGTGAAATAGAGCGAGTCGGCACCCGGCACATCGACCAGCTGCTTGCGGGTCGCATCCCCGACACCGGGGCGTTCCACCTTGATGACGTCGGCGCCGAACCACGCCAGGAGCTGGGTGCAGGTCGGACCCGACTGGACGTGCGTGAAATCCAGAATTTTGATGCCTTCGAGAGCTTTCATCGTTTGCTCCTATTCAGATAAGTTATGACGTGCCGCACTTGTTATTTCTTGGAAACGACGCTTTGCGGGTTGAGGTTACCGATGCGTCCGCTTTCCGTGCCCGCCTTTTCGTCGATCACCGCGTTGACCAGCGTCGGCTTACCCGACTTGAGGGCTTCGGTGACGGCTTGGCTGAGCTCGTCGGGGGACGTCGCATAGACACCGACCCCGCCGAACGCTTCCATCATCTTGTCGTAGCGCGCGTCCTTGACGAACACGGTGGTCGCCACGTCATCGCCGCCCGACGGATTAACGTCGGTGCCGCGGTAGATCCCGCCGTTGTTGAAGACGACGACACAGATCGGCAGGTTGTAGCGGCAGATGGTTTCGATCTCCATCCCCGAGAAACCGAACGCGCTATCCCCCTCGACACAAAGCACCCGCTCACCGGTTTCGACGGCAGCCGCGATGGCCTGACCCATGCCGATACCCATCACGCCCCACGTCCCGACGTCCAGGCGCTTGCGCGGCTTGAAGATGTCGATGATCGAGCGCGCGAAGTCGAGGGTGTTGGCCCCTTCGTTCACGAGAATGGTGTCCGGGTTGTCGGCGATGATGCGCTTGAGCGCACCTAAAGCGCCGTGGAAGTCCATCGGCGAGTTGTTGTTGAGAAGTCTGGGCGCCATTTTCTCGACGTTGCTGTCGCGCTTGGCCTTGACCGCATCGGTCCAGTCCGCCGGCGGCTTCTTCCAGTCCTTGCCCATCCCGTCGAGAAGCGCGCTGACGCACGACCCGATGTCGCCCACCAGGGGGGCGGCGACTTCGACGTTCGAGTCCATCTCTTTCGGTTCGATGTCGATTTGGACGAACTTCTTGGGCTCGGTGCCCCACTGCTTGCCCTTGCCGTGGCTGAGAAGCCAGTTAAGGCGCGCGCCGACCAACATGACGGTGTCGGATTCTTTCAGAACCAACGAGCGCGCGGCGCCCGCGTAAAGATCGTGGTCGTCGGGGAGCAGGCCCTTCGCCATGCTCATGGCGATGTAGGGAATGCCGCTGGTTTCGACCAGCTTGCGGATATCGTCGTCGACCTGCGCATAGGCGGCGCCCTTCCCGAGGATGATCAGCGGGCGCTTGGCATCCTTGAGGACACCAAGGGCTCGTTTCACAGCCTCGGGCGCAGGGAGCTGCGCGGGTGCAGGGTCGATGACCTTGACCAGCGATTTCTCGCCGGCCGCTGCATCCATGACCTGGCCCAGTAGAGCGGCAGGCAGATCCAGATAAACGCCGCCCGGACGTCCCGATACCGCGGCGCGGATAGCGCGTGCGATACCGATGCCGATGTCCTCGGCGTGAAGAATACGATACGCCGCCTTGCAGTGCGGTTTGGCGATGGCGAGCTGATCCATTTCCTCGTAGTCGCCCTGCATCAGGTCGACGATCTCGCGTTCGGACGACCCGGAAATCAGGATCATCGGGTAGCAGTTGGTGGTCGCGTGGGCGAGGGCGGTCAGACCGTTGAGGAAGCCTGGCGCCGAAACCGTCAGGCAGATGCCCGGTTTCTTGGTCAGATAGCCGGCGATGGCGGCGGCGTAACCCGCGTGCTGTTCATGACGGAACGAAAGGACGCGCATCCCTTCGGCCTGCATGAAGCGCCCGAGATCGGTGATCGGAATTCCCGGTACATTATAAATGGTGTTGATGTCGTTCAGCTTGAGCGCATCGATAACGAGATGAAAGCCGTCCGTCAGCGGCGCATCCTCTGCACCTTGTTCTTCTTTTGGTTCCGTTGCGGTCGACGACATGTGTTTTCTCCGTGGTCGATAAGCCCTTAATTAGGCCGTTGATTTGCGTTTCGATTTGCCGCGCGGCGTTTCCGCCGGCTCGGTTTCGGCGGCGCTCAGGTCCGTGAACTCGTGCCAGTTCTTCCGGATGTGCGCATGAAGTTGCATGGTGTGTTCGCGGACCAGCTTGCTGGCCAGATCGCCATTGCGTTTCTCGATGGCGTCGATGATGTGCATGTGATCGTCGACCGACAGGCTGACCCGGTCGGCTTCGGCCATCGCCCGGGCACGGATCGCGCGCATGTGCAGGAAAAGGCCGTCGGCGATGGAGTGCAGCATCGAGCATTTCGAAAGTTCGAGAATGCGGCGGTGGAAGCGGATGTTCGCTTCCGAATATTCGTCCATGTGGGCGCGGGCTTCGTTTTTGGTGTAGTCCGCGACCATCCTTCTCAGTGACGCGATTTCGTCGTCCGACGCGTGCTCGGTCGAGAGCCGGGCGGCCATGCTTTCCAAAGCGGCCCAGACGGTGATCATCTCCAGCATTTCTTTTAAGGACTTGCGCTTGATGAAGATGCCCTTGCGCGGCTGGATGTCGACGAAGCCTTCCTGCTCAAGCCGGGCGAGGGCTTCGCGGATCGGCGTGCGGGAAATGCCGAGCTGTTCGGCCATCTTGCGTTCTTCGAGTTTCAGATTGGCGTCGGCATCGTAGATGTTCATGCCGGTGATGGCGTCTTTGAGGACCTCATAGATATGGTCCTTGAGACTGAAATTCGTCCCGACTGCCTTGAGCTTTAAGCTCCGCGCCATCGTCCCCTCCTGAGTGCCGATTAACCGATATGTCGCCGCACCCGTTAGATCACGCCGTACGGTGGTCGGCCAGCACCTTTGTTCTTGGTATACCATATGCCACTCCGGATGCTGCCGCAACAACGGAATCAGCGTTATTTTTTGCTGCGGTGCACCCAAAACCACCTCCCGAAGCCCCGGTTTTCTGCTGTTTTTTGAATTGCCTGAAAATATCAACTGGTATATGGTATACCAGATTGAAAGACTAAAGAGCGCGCATTTGCAAGTAAAAAAAGCGCAAAAACAATCGGGTGTGGGAGTTATCCCCATGCAGTCGGGAGGCGGCGATGAATTTATATGAATATGAAGCCAAGGAGATCCTGGCCCAATACGGTGTGCCGGTCCCGGAGGGCCGCAGTGTGACGACGGCGGCGGACGCGGAAGCGGCGGCGAAGGCGTTGCCGGGCCACAAGTTCGCCGTGAAAGCGCAGATCCTGGCTGGCGGCCGCGGGCTTGCGGGTGGCGTTGAACTGGCGCCGACGCCCAGCAAGGCGGGTGAGATCGCAAAGCGTATGCTGGGCTCGCGGCTCGTCACGAAGCAAACCGGGGCCGAGGGCGAAGTGGTCGAGCGCGTTTATGTCGAAACCGCGGTCGACTCACGAAAAGACTTCTTTCTCGCCGTCCTCGTCGATCAGGCGCTGGCGCAGATCGTCGTGCTGGGGTCGAAAAACGGCGGCGTCGATTTCGAGGACCGTGTTTTGCGCGAGCCCGGCATCGTCGAAACCTTGCCGGTTGATAGTAATGGATCGCTCGACGACACCCTTTGTGATGTGTTCCTGAACCGGCTCGGGATCAGCGGGGATGCGGCCGCTGAAGCACGCGGGATCATTGAGGCGTTGGTCAAGGTCTTCCGGCGCATAGACGCAACGCTGATCGAGATCAATCCGCTCACCTTGACGAGTGAAGGCACGTTCGCCGCCGTCGACGCGAAGGTGAGCATCGACAACAACGCCCTATTCCGTCACCCGGAGTTCGCAGGGTTGGCGTCGAGCGCGGGCGGTGACGAGATCGAGATGCAGGCCCAGAAAGACGAGATCAACCTGGTCAGGCTCGACGGGAATATCGGTGTGGTCGTCAACGGCGCCGGGCTCGCCCTCGCGACCCAGGACGGGATATCGGATGCCGGCGGCAAGGCCGCCAACTTCATGGATATCCGCACCACCGCGACCAGTCTTCAGGTGGCGCGCGGGATCGGCATCCTTTTGAACGATCCGAACGTGAAATCGATCCTGGTCAACATTCACGGTGGCGGGATGACCCCTTGCGACACCATCGCCGAAGCGCTGGCGCTTGCGCTTGCGTGGTCGGACAGGAAAGTGCCGGTCGTGACCCGCCTGGCCGGGCATAACGCGGATTACGCCCGTCAGATGCTGGTGGACCGGGGTGTGCCGCACGAACGCTGCGACACGATGCAATCCGCGATTTCCGCCGCGATCGCGCGCGCCGCTTGAAGGGAGTTCGATATGAGCATTCTCTGCAATTCAGACACCAAACTGATCGTCCAGGGTATGACCGGACGTTCCGGCACGTTCTACACCGATCAGGCGATCACTTATGGGACGAACGTCGTTGGTGGGGTGCGCCCCGGCAAAGGCGGCAAGACGCACATTGGGCGGCCCGTATTCGATACGGTGCGTGATGCGATGGCCCAGACCGGGGCCGACGCGACGATGATCATGGTGCCTGCGCACAACGCCGCCGATGCGATGATCGAGGCGATCGAAGCGGAAATGCCATTGATTGTCTGCGTGACGGAACGCATTCCCGTGCTCGATATGATTAGGGTCAAGGACGCGCTCAGGGGATCCGTGAGCGAGCTTGTAGGCCCCAACTCCCAGGGCGTGCTCACGCCCGGAGCCTGCAAGATCGGCGTCATGTCGACCGCTGACGCCAAGCCCGGCACGATCGGGATCGCATCGCGCTCGGCATCGCTGACCAGCGAGGTGGTCGCCAGTCTGAGCGCCGTCGGGCTTGGCCAGTCGACCACGGTCGGGGTTGGCGGCGATCCGGTACATGGGATCGGTTTCCAGCGGTGTCTGGAACTCTTCATGGAAGACCCGGGCACGACCGGAATCGTGCTTGTCGGGGAGATTGGCGGCAGCGAGGAAGAGCAGGCAGCGGCCTATATCAAAGCCAATCATTGCGCTAAACCGGTCACGGCATTGGTTGTCGGACGTCATGCGCCGGCGCAGCGCCGCATGGGGCATGCGGGAACCCTCTCCGTCTTCGGTAGTGGGAACGCGGCGTCGAAGAACGCGGCGTTCAGGTCTGCGGGGGTAAGCGTCGTCGAGAATGTAGACGATGTCGCCCAAGCGATGGCCGGCACGATGGCGGCTGCCTAATGTCTTTTGCCGTCGCGGTGCGCGATAGTGGTTTGACCGCCGGTTGGGGCACGCCATATGTTCTGTGGTATGCCATCGATCAGAATGGCGACGGGGGAGACAATCTTGTGCGGTTCGCATGCTGATACGGTCCGGCGACTCATGTCTGATAGTCATCGATATGCAGGAGCGGCTTGTGCCCGCGATGCAGGCGCCTGCGCGCACCATCAAGAACGCCAAGCTTTTGATTTCGGTCGCCCGCGAGCTGGATATACCGGTCTTGCTGACCGAACAGTATCCCAAGGGTCTCGGCCGCACGGTGAAGGAGATCGCCGAGGTCGCCAACGGTCTGCCGGTGATGGAGAAGATGCATTTTTCCTGCATGGAGGATACGGACTTTGCGGGCACGTTCCGCAAACTCGGCCGCAAGCAGGCGGTCATCGCCGGGATGGAGGCGCACATCTGTGTCATGCAGACGGCGGTCAACCTGATGGACGAGGGCTATGAGGTGTTCGTCGTCACGGATGCGACGTCGTCCAGAACGCTCGAGAGCGAGCAGGCGTGCCTCGACAGGCTGGGTGCCTGCGGGGCGGGGATTGTAACGACGGAGATGGTTGTGTTCGAATGGCTAGGCAAGGCCGGGACGGACGCGTTCAAAAAACTGTTGCCATTGGTGAAGTAGGCTAAGCGCGATTATGGAAACATTCGAAAAGAAAAGAATCAAACCCAAGCGCCCGGGAAGTGGTAACCGGAAAAAGGCGCGCGCCTTCCCGAAAGGCCGCCAGGTTCAGCCTGACGCGAGAAAGGAAGTGCAGCAGCTTCTGAAAGGTAAGTCGCGCGCGCGGGACCTGCTGATCGAACACCTGCACCTGATCCAGGACAAGTACGGTCATCTGTCCGCCGCCCATCTCGCGGCGCTGGCGGAAGAAATGAAGCTCGCGATGGCGGAAGTCTACGAGGTCGCGACCTTCTATCATCACTTCGACGTGGTCCGCGAAGGCGAACAGGCCCCCCCTGAAGTGACGATCCGCGTCTGTGATTCGCTCAGTTGCGAAATGGCCGGCGCGAAAGACATCATCAAGGCACTTGGCAACAAGGCGCCGAAATATGTGCGCGTCGTTCACGCACCCTGCATGGGGCTTTGCGACAAGGCCCCCGCGGCGGCCATCGGCAAAAATTATACTGGCCACGTGTCGGTGCAGTCGCTTCTGAAGGCGGCCAGGGATCGCGACGTCAAACCCGCACGCGTGAAGTATCAAAGCTTCGACGCGTACGTGAAGGCGGGCGGCTACAAGGTTCTGAAAGACCTCAGGAAGGGTAAGCAGACCCCCGATCAGGTGATGGACACGCTTTTGGAAGCGGGTCTTCGGGGGCTTGGCGGGGCCGGGTTCCCGTCCGGACGCAAGTGGGGTTTCGTACGTGCCGCCGAGGGGCCCAGATACATGTGTATTAACGGCGACGAGGGTGAGCCGGGGACGTTCAAGGATAAGCTCTATCTCGAAACCAAACCACATCAGTTCTTGGAAGGTATGCTGATCGGCGCATGGGGCGTCGACGCGAAGGCCGTCTATATCTATCTGCGTGATGAGTATCCGGATATCCATCGCGTTCTCACCAAAGAGATCGCGGTGTTGGAGAATAAGAAGATCATCGAACCCGGTTACGTCCATCTTCGCCGGGGTGCGGGCGCCTATATCTGCGGCGAGGAAAGCGCGATGATTGAGAGCATCGAGGGCAAGCGCGGCCTGCCGCGCCACCGTCCGCCCTATGTCGCGCAGGTCGGCGTGTTCGATCGCCCGACGCTTGTGCACAACGTCGAGACCGTTTTCTGGATGCCGGAGATCCTGAGCAAAGGGGCGGACTGGTTCATCAAACAGGGCCGCGAAGGCCACAAGGGCAACCGGTCTTATTCCGTTTCCGGCCGGGTCAAGCAACCGGGCGTGGTTTTAACGGCGGCGGGCGCGACGGCGGAAGAGCTGATCGAAGCTTGTGGCGGGATGCTCGACGGTCACACGTTCAAGGGGTATCTGCCGGGCGGGCCTTCGGGCGGGATCATGCCGGCGGAGATGGGTAATCTTCCCCTCGATTTCGGGCAGCTCGAGAAATACGGCCACTTCGTCGGTTCGCACGCGGTGGTGATCCTGTCGGATAAGGACCACATGCGCGACGTCTCCGTGAACCTCCTCAAGTTCTTCGAAGACGAAAGCTGCGGGCAGTGCACCCCCTGTCGCGTCGGCTGTGAAAAGGCTGTTAAGCTGATGAGCGAGAAAAAGTGGAACACCAGGCTGCTCGGCGAGTTGTCGACGGCGATGGCCGATGCGTCGATCTGCGGTCTGGGGCAGGCGGCCCCGAACCCGATCCGCTCGGTGATGAAATATTTTAAGAAGGAAGTGAGCTGATGGCGGATAAAATCACCTTCACTCTGGACGGGAAACAGGTCACCGCCGAGGCCGGCGAGACCATCTGGCAGGTCGCGAAGCGCGAGGGGACGACCATTCCGCATCTCTGCTGGAAGGATGCGCCGGGTTACCGCGCGGATGGAAACTGCCGCGCGTGCATGGTCGAAATCGAGGGCGAGCGCGTGCTCGCCGCGTCGTGTGTCCGCACGCCCGCCGACGGGATGAAGGTCACGACCGATTCCGAACGCGCCAAGACGTCCCGCCGCATGGTGATCGAACTTCTGATGGCGGACCAACCCAAGATGAAGGACGCGCACGATAGCGAGTCCGACTTCATCAAGTGGACCAAGGCGATGAACGTGAAGACGTCGCGCTTCCCGAAGGGGCACCGGCCCAAGCCGGATGTTTCGCATTCCGCGATGGCGGTCAATCTGGACGCGTGCATCCACTGTAATCTCTGTGTCCGTGCCTGCCGCGAAGTGCAGGTCAACGACGTCATTGGGATGGCGTCGCGCGGCCACGACGCCAAGATTGTGTTCGACTTCGACGATCCGATGGGTAATTCGACGTGTGTGGCGTGTGGGGAGTGCGTCCAGGCGTGCCCGACCGGTGCTTTGATGCCGAAGACGATTATCGACGACAAAGGTAAGGGCGCGCGCGTCGCCGATAAACAGGTGCAGTCGGTGTGCCCCTATTGCGGGGTCGGCTGCCAGATCGTCTACAACGTTAAAAAGAACAAGAAGACCGGCAAGGACGAGATCGCTTGGGTCGACGGCGCGTCGGGGAAGGCGAACGAGAACCGGTTGTGCGTCAAGGGACGGTTCGGGTTCGACTATGTGACCAGCCCGGAACGTCTTGAAAAACCGATGATCCGCAAGCCCGGCAAACCCAAGGGCATCAATATCGATCCGCGCAACCCGTGGACCCATTTCCGCGAAGCGACGTGGGAAGAGGCGTTGAAGGCGGCAGCCGACGGCTTGAAGAATATCCGCAAGGAACACGGGCCCAAGGGGCTCGCGGGCTTTGGTTCCGCCAAATGCTCGAACGAAGAGGCGTATCTGTTCCAGAAACTGGTGCGCACGGGGTTCGGCTCGAACAACGTCGATCACTGCACGCGGCTTTGTCACGCGTCGTCGGTCGCGGCGCTGATGGAATGCATTGGCTCGGGGGCTGTGACCGCGCCGTTCACGGCGGTGAAGGATTCCGACGTCATTATCGTGATCGGCGCCAACCCGATCGAGAACCATCCGGTCGCGGCGACGTATTTCAAACAAGCCGCTAAAAGGGGCGCGGAACTGATCGTCATGGATCCGCGCGGCACGGCTTTGAAGCGTCACGCATCCCACATGCTGCAGTTCAAATCCGGGTCCGACGTCGCCATGCTCAACGCGATCATGCACGTGATCGTCGAGGAGGGATTGTACGACCAGCAGTACATCCAGGGGCACACCGAGGGCTTCAAGAGCATGCAGAAGCACTTGAAGGACTTCTCGCCCGAAAAGATGGAAGAGGTCTGCGGCATCGGCGCCGACGAACTGCGCACCGTGGCCCGCAAGTATGCGACGGCCGGCCGCTCGATCGTGTTCTGGGGCATGGGCGTGTCGCAGCACACGCACGGCACCGACAACGCGCGCTGCCTGATTTCGCTGGCGCTGATGACCGGCCAGACGGGGCGTCCCGGCACCGGGCTGCACCCGCTGCGCGGTCAGAACAACGTGCAGGGCGCCTCCGACGCCGGGCTGATCCCGATGGTATTCCCGGACTATATGAAAGTGGGGAACGATGGGTTGCGTCAGCGGTTCGAAGAGCTTTGGGGGACCAAGCTCGACCCGAACCCGGGGCTCACGGTGGTTGAGATCGTGCACGCCATCCACCACGACGAAATCAAGGGCATGTACATCATGGGTGAAAACCCGGCGATGTCGGACCCGGACGCCAATCACGCGCGCGATGCGTTGGCGAAGCTCGATCACCTGGTCGTGCAGGATATCTTCCTGACCGAAACCGCGATGTTCGCGGATGTGGTATTACCCGCGACCGCCTGGCCCGAAAAAGACGGCACGGTGTCGAACACCAACCGTCAGGTGCAGATGGGCCGGAAAGCGGTGGATGCGCCGGGCGATGCCAAGCCCGACTGGTGGATCACCGTCCAGATCGCCAAGAAGATGGGTCTCAAGTGGTCGTACAAGAATCCGGGCGATGTCTTCGCCGAGATGAAAAAGGCGATGCCGTCCCTCGACAACATCACTTATGACCGCCTCAAAACCGAGAACTCTGTCACCTATCCGTGCCCGGCGCCCGATCATCCGGGCGAGGACATCGTCTTCGCGGACCGCTTCGCGACCGACGATGGTCTTGGGAAGTTCGTGCCGGCGCAGGTGACACCGCCCAACGAGCAGCCGGACAAGCAGTTCCCCTATATCCTGATTACCGGCCGCCAGCTCGAGCATTGGCACACGGGGGCCATGACGCGCAGATCTTACGTCTTGGATCAGGTGCAGCCGACCCCGACCGTGCAGATGAACACTCTCGACATCGCCAAGTTCGGGATCGAACCGGGCGACAAGGTGAAGGTCTCGACGCGCCGCGGTCAGATCGAAATCGCGGTGCGCGCCGACAACGCGGTCGCGCCCGGGTCGATCTTCATTCCGTTCGCGTACGTGGAAGCGTCGGCCAACGAGCTGACCAACCCGCAGTTGGATCCGATCGGCAAGATTCCGGAATTCAAGTACTGTGCGGCCAAAGTGGAGCCGGCGGCTTAGACAATCCGCTTCCCGTCATCCCGGCCGAAACCCGGAATTTATCCGGGTCGCTGACTTTCCTTGCCGATCGAAGATCGGAGGAAAGCCGCGCCCGGAATGACGTTCGATTATTCGAGTGCTAAAGCGCGTCGTTGCCGGTTTCACCGGTGCGGATACGCACCGCCTGACCGACGTCCGAAACGAAGATCTTCCCATCGCCGATCTTGCCGGTTTGCGCGGCCTGGGCGACCGCCTCGACCACGCGTTCGGCGCGTTCGTCGTCGCAGACGATCTCGAGCCGGACTTTGGGGACGAACTCGACGTTGTATTCGGCGCCCCGGTAGATCTCGGTCTGACCTTTCTGGCGGCCGAAGCCCTTGACCTCGGAAACGGTCATACCCTCGACCCCAAGCTCGGTCAGCGCCGTACGGACAGCGTCGAGCTTGAACGGTTTGATGACAGCCATAATGAGTTTCATCGTTTCTCTCCTCTGTCCGTGGTTTACAGATTGTAGTCGCGTTCGCCGTGATACGAAAGGTCGAGGCCGATCTCCATCTCGTCGTCGGCAACACGCAGCCCGCAGATCGCTTTGACCACGAACACGATGACCATCGTCGCGATGGCGGACCATGCGACCGTGGCGACCACGCCCGTTGCCTGAACGCCCAATTGTGAACCGACCGTCATGCCATCCGCGAGACCCGCGCCGCCGAAGCCGTCGGTGACGAACACCGCCGCCGCCAACGTGCCCAGAATGCCGCCGACACCGTGAACCGCGAACACATCCAGAGAGTCGTCGATTTTAAGTTTCTCTTTGACCAGACCGACGGCCCAGTAACAGACGAGCCCGCCTATCAAACCGATGCAAAGCCCGCCGATGGGCCCGACGAAGCCGGATGCGGGTGTGATCGTGGCGAGGCCCGCGACCATCCCGGTGACGACGCCGACGAGGCTCGGCTTGCCGAACTTCATCCATTCGATAACGATCCACACCAGCGATGCGGTGGCGGCCGAGATATGCGTGACGGCCATCGCCATGCCGGCGCTCCCGTCCGCGGCGAGTGCGCTCCCCGCGTTGAAGCCGAACCACCCCACCCACAACATCGATGCGCCGATCATCGTCATCGATGGGCTGTGCGGCGGATGCAGTTGCGTCGGATACCCGGCGCGTGGGCCGAGGATCAGGACGATCACGACGGCGGAGGTGCCAGCGGTCGCGTGCACGACAAGGCCGCCTGCGAAGTCCATCACGCCCATCTCGGCGAGCCAGCCGCCGCCCCACACCCAATGGCAGACGGGGGCATAAACGACGATCAGCCAGAGCGCGCTGATCAGCATGACGGCGGAAAATTTGATCCGCTCGACGTACGCGCCGACGATCAGGGCCGGGGTGATGATGGCGAACGTCATCTGGAACATGAAGAACACGCTTTCCGGGATGTCACCGGATAAAGCGTCGAAGCTGACGCCCGAAAGCATCACCTTGCCCAAACCGCCGACCAGACTAGAGCCTTCGTCGAACGCCAGACTGTAGACGACAACGAGCCAAAGCACCGACGCCAGGCACGCGATGGCAAAACAGTGCATCAGCACCGAGAGCACGTTCTTCGACTGCACCAGGCCACCGTAAAAGAGCGCCAGGCCCGGCAAGGTCATGAACAGTACTAAAGCCGTGGACGTCAAAATCCACGCCGTGTTGGCGCCGCTCAGTTCCTGAGCCGACGCCGGAAAGGCGAAGAGTATCGTGGCGAGCGCAAGCAACGCGCCGCCACACCGGTATTTATGAACCGACATCGTGTTTCCTCCGAGTTGTCGAAGCGGCGCTGGCTCTCCCAAGCCGTGTGACGCACCGCTTCACTGCATACACCTTGACCAGTCCGATCCGAAAAATGCCTAAAACGAGGGCATAAATCGGGACTGGACGTTGGTTTCTCCCGTAACACCCGGATATCAGCAAAACCGGGGCCAACTTTTCGGATATCGCGTCCCCGGGATTGCAAAGCCCCCGGTGCTTCGCGAAGATGCAGAAAATCAGGCTAGGGCCAATCTAGGGAAGGAAATCGTGAAATGAGAACGGGCGGTCAGATGGTCGTGGAGGCGCTTGTCGCCAACGATATCGACAGGGTTTTTCTGGTGCCGGGGGAGAGCTATCTGGCGGTTCTGGATGCGCTTTACGACGTCTCCAACCGGATCAAGGTAACGATCTGCCGCAACGAAGGCGGCGCCGCCAACATGGCGGAAGCGTACGGGAAACTGACCGGCAAGCCGGGCGTGGTGATGGTCACGCGCGGACCGGGCGCCACGCACGCCTCCATCGGCGTGCACACCGGTTTTCAGGATTCGACCCCGATGATCGTATTGATCGGCCAGGTCGCCCGCGATCAGGCCGACCGCGAAGCGTTCCAGGAAATCGACTACCGCCGCATGTTCGGCGAGATGGCGAAGTGGGTCGCCCAGATCGACGAGACGTCTCGCGTGCCTGAATACATGTCGCGTGCATTCCAGACCGCGCTTTCCGGCCGGCCCGGCCCGGTCGTTTTGGCGCTGCCTGAAGATATGCTGGCCGCCAAGGCGGACGCGCCGGAAACGAAACCGGTCACCATCGCCCGGCCGGGTGTGTCTTCGTCCGATGTCGAGAAGTTCCGTGAGCGCCTTTCCAAGGGCAAGCGGCCTTTGGTGATGGTCGGGGGCGGGGGCTGGACCCCGGCGGCGACGAAAGCGCTGACCAAATTCGCCGAAGCCAACAACCTGCCCGTATCGTGCGCGTTCCGCCGCCAGGATTGCTTCGACAACATGCACCCCTTGTATGCGGGGCATGTGGGGATCGGGGCCGATCCGAAACTCATCGACCGGGTCAAAACCGCCGACCCGTTGATCGTCATCGGCCCGCGCCTGGGCGAGATGACGACGGGGGGATATGAGCTTTTGAAACCTTTGCACCCGGATCAGCCGTTGATCCACGTGCATCCGTCGGGGGAGGAACTCAACCGCGTCTATGCCGCAGAACTGCCGATCCACGCCGACGTGACGCGCTTCCTCGAGGCCTGCGCCGAGATGGAACCGGTCGATAGCTCGAAATGGGCCGACGACGCCAAAGCCGCGCATGGCGACTATATCGACTTCACCACGCCTGCGAAGATGGACGGTGCCGTCGACATCGGCGCGATTATGGAAACGGTCCGCGATCTTCTACCCGATGACGCCATCGTGACGAACGGTGCGGGGAACTACGCGATCTGGGTGCACCGCTATCACCGTTACCGGAAGCCGGGGACCCAACTTGCGCCGACATCGGGGGCGATGGGGTATGGGGTGCCGGCGGCGGTGGCGGCGAAGCTGATGCACCCGGAAAAAGTCGTCGTCTCGTTCGCGGGTGATGGCTGCTTCCAGATGAACTGTAATGAGTTGGGCACCGCCCTTCAGTATGGCGCCAAGTGTATCTTCATCGTCATCAACAACGGGATCTACGGCACCATCCGCATGCACCAGGAACGCCGCTTCCCGGACCGGGTTTCAGGCACCGACATCATCAACCCGGACTTTCCGGCGCTTTGCGAAGCGTACGGGGGGAAGGGGTATCTGGTGACGGAGACCGACGCGTTCCGACCGGCGCTCGAAGACGCGCTGAAAAACGACCGGATGGCGTTGATCGAAGTTCGGATCGACCCGGACGATATCGCGCCCGGCCGCAAACTGAGCGCCCTTTAATGGCGCGGGGGCCGGAGAACGAGAAGATCCTGTTCGCGAACGAGGCGTTCTATGCCGCGTTCGCATCCGGCGACGTCGAGGCGATGAACGGCGTCTGGGCGGACGATGCGCCGGTCGTCTGTCTTCATCCCGGCGCGACACCGATCTATGACCGGGCCGAGATCATGCGGAGTTGGGATCACATTCTTTCCGATCCCGGCGTCAGCGACATGCAGATGCATTCGCCCCGCGTGCTTTCATACGACAACGTTGCCCTGGTCATATGTTACGAGACGTTAGGCGGCGGCACGCTGATCGCGACCAACGCCTTCGTGCGTGAGGGCGGTCAATGGCGCATGGTCTCGCATCAGGCGGGGCCGTGCCCGGACGCGCCCGAGGATGAAGACCTCGACGACGAAGAGGCCGGGCCGAGCCTGCACTAGGTCAAGCTTCCCCCTCACCCCCGCCTTCGCGGGGGCAGGCTCTGTCCCCTCCCCCGTAACCGGGGGAGAGGGACCCTGACGCACCGCCTTATCCCTCTCCCCCACGAGTGGGGGAGAGGTTAGGTGAGGGGGCTTATGAAGGATAAGAATCAGGCGTCGTGCGCGGCCCGTAACTGCGCGATGGCGCAGGCGGCGAAGCGCGCTTCGGGCGGGTCGGCGCGGCTGGTGAGCACGACGGGGACTTTCGCACCTAATACGACCCCCGCGGCGAGCGCGGATCTGAAATAGACCAGCATTTTGAACAAACCGTTGGCCATTTCGATGTTGGGCGTGACCAGAATATCCGCCTGACCGGCGACCGGGCCGGAAATGCCTTTTAATTTTGCAGCCTCAGGCGACACCGCGTTGTCGAACGCGAACGGTCCGTCGACGTCGGCGCCCTCGACCTCACCCGAGTTCGCGCGCTCGACGATTTTCCGCGCGAGGATCGTCGACGGCATGCTGTCGATCACGCTTTCCGATCCGGACAGCATCGCCACCTTCGGGAGCTCATACCCAAGCGCGTGCGCCAGATCGACTGAGTTCTGGACGATGTGAAGGAGGGTTTCCTCGTTCGGTGCGACGTTGACCGACGCATCCGAAATCATCAAAACCTTGTCCGATCCTGGCGCGGTCATGTGAAACACGTGAGAGATGCGGCGGTCGGTCCTCAAACCCGCGTCCCGCTGCACCACGGCCCGCATGATGCTGTCGGTGTGCAACTGCCCCTTCATCAAGGACTGCACTTCGTTCTTCGACGCCAATTGGACCGCGGCGTCGGCGGCGTGTTGTTCGGGTTTGGAATTCACGACCCGGATGCCGGTGATATCCCACCCGAGGTCCTTCGCGATCCGCTCGATATCCGACTTATCGCCGACCAATGTCGGGATGATCAGCCCCGCGTCCGTCGCCTGCTTGGCGCTTTCGAGGGCGACCGGATGATCGGCCCCCGCGACGGCCATCGAGACGGCGGGCAGTCTCTTGGCTTTTTCGATGAGGTCATGGGGGACCTCGAACGGATGATCACTCAGCATGAAACGATTGTATCCTTACAGATCGCGCAGTGTCTCGGGGCCGGGTTTGATTTTTCCGGCGTCGATATTCTTGATGACACTGCGGATACCGTCGTTCAAGGGCGTCGGGATATTATGCAGTTTCCCCCGGTCCGCGATCAGGCCGTTGATGTGGTCGATTTCCGTCGGCCGGCCCTTGGCGACATCCTGCGCCATCGAGGGGCGTTGGCTGTCCTTTCTGCGCTCCATGTCGGCATGGAATTTATCGAGCACGGTCTTGGTCGCGTCCGGATTTCCTTCATCCGCGCCCACCAAGTCGTCGGGCGTGAGCCCCATGATCTTGACCAGTTTTACCCCCTCGGCGCGCGCCACGCGGACGGCTTCGGCGGCAAGCCCGATGGTAATTCTTCGGATGTGGTCGTCCTTGTCGTTGGTGTTCGCGCCTTGTTGCGTCGCGGCGGATACCGGATTGCGCATGGCATTGGCGGCTAGTTTCGACCAGCGTTCCCCCATCAGATTATCAGTGGCGAGCGTGCTGTCGATACATGACAACATATCGGCGACTTCCTGGACACGTGGTGTGACTTCGCCAGATATCTCACCGACCCGGAACACGGTGTGTTGGTCGCCGCCTTTTTTAATTTTGCGCTGAATATCGCCGGGACTGGGTAGAGACAACGAAATCTGGCTCGCGATGCATCCCACCGTCTTGTCGGCACCCACGACCTCGGCGATCAGGTGTTCGTTGATGCCGTTCTGGAGCGACACCACGAAACCGTTTTCCGCCAGATAGGGCTTCACGAACTCAGCCGCCTCGGTCGTATCGTAGGATTTGACGGCGATGATGATGATGTCGAAGGGCGCGATGTCGCCGGGTGCGGGGAACTCGGGCTGCAAGACCGTGTTGCACTTGACGTCGAAGCATTCTTCGTCGGTGACACCTGAAAGTTTCAGGCCCGGGTCCCGCATGGCGGCGACGTGATCGGGCCAGGGGTCGATCATGGTAATGTCGAGGCCTTCGCGTGTCAGGTAGCCGCCGACGTAACCGCCGAGCGCGCCACAGCCCATGATGGCGATGCGTTTACTCATATTCTAAATCCTTGAAGTCAGAAGGGTTCGTCGCCGCAGATCGTGATCCGGTGCATGCAGCGGCGGTGGCCGTTGTAATCCGCGAGCGCCAGGTGCTGGGTGCAGCGGTTGTCCCAGATCGCCATCGATCCGGGCGCCCAGCGGAACCGGCAGGTGAAGTCCGGCTTCGTCGAATAGGCCTGTAGATAATCGACCATCGGCGCCGACTCTTCGTCCGAAAACCCGTCCAGCGATTGCGTGTGACTGCCGATATAGAGCGACTTCTTCCCCGTTTCAGGGTGCGTGCGGATGACGGGATGCGCCGATTCCGTGATCAGGTTGCCGGGATCGCGGACCTTGTCGGCCATCGCCGACGTGCCCTTGTAGCGTTCGGCGCGGGAGCGCTCGTCGTTGTATTTTCGCTTGGCCCCGGCGTTGAAGGTTTTGACCCCCGACAGCATCGATTTCATCGGCTCGGACATACAGTCGTAAGCCATATACATGTTGGCGAACATCGTATCGCCACCGGCGGCGGGTGTCTCTTTCGCATATAAGATCGTCGCCTTGGCGGGCTTCGGGGTGAACATCTGATCGGTGTGCCAGATATTCCCGAACGTGTAGGTGTCTTTCGGTTCCTTCACGATCTCGAGGATTTCCGGATAATCGTCCAAACCTTTCATATACGGGTGGGTGTGGATTTCACCGAAGCGGTGCGCGAAGGCAAGCTGCTGTTCGGGTGTGATGTCCTGGTCGCGGAAAAAAATCACCAGGTGTTCGAGAAACGCGTCGTAGATTTCGTCGAAGGTCGCGTCGTCCATCTTGGCGATGTCGACACCGAAGATCTCGGCCCCGAGGGCACCGGTCAACGGCCGGACCTCGATCCGGGTTTTGGTCGCCATGTCTGTCTTCTCCCAAGCCGGGGCGCGTGCCCCGTTGACGTGCAGAGGCCTTTCCGGCCGTTATTGGACGTATTAGAGGCCGGACGCGGGTCTGCGGTCAAGATGGGACGAAAGGCTTACAGCCGCCCGAAGCCGTAGATCAGCTCACTTAAAATGCGGATGCCGGGTTCGATCCGCTCAGTCGGCAGGGACGAAAAGGCGAGGCGGAAGTAATTTTTCGGCCGGTCGTCACCCAGGAAATGCACGCGGCCGGGCTCGATCAAAACACCTTCCGACTTGGCGCGATGGGCCAGTTCCTGGGCATCCAGTTTGTCCGGTCCCCTTACCCAGAAGCTGGTCCCCCCGAAACCCGGTTTTGTCGCCGAAGCGGGGAGATAGTGCTGTAAGGCGTGATCCATCGCCTCCCATCTGGTGCGGAACTCCCGATGTAAACGGTGGATCAAAGCGTCGTGATGACCGAGCGACAGGAACAAAGCGGTCTGACGCTGGTTGACGGTCGGGGGGTGGCGCAGCATCAGGCGCCTGAGCGCGCGCGCTTCCTCGATCAGTCTTCTGGACGCCACCATGTAGCCGAGGCGCAATCCGGGAAATAGAGACTTCGACAGAGAGCCGACGTAGATCACCCGTCCGCCCTCATCCATCGATTTCAACGCCGGGGCCTGGCGCCCAACGTAATTGGTTTCGAACTCGTAATCGTCCTCGATCAGGATGATGTCTTCGCGCTCGGTCCGCGCCAACAGTTCTTCGCGCCGGGAAACCGGCATGGTGACCGTGGTCGGGAACTGGTGGCTCGGTGTCACGTAAAGATAATCGCACCCGTCGATGCGCTCGTCCGCGGGCAGCCCGTGATGATCGACGGGGATGGCTTTGACGCGCGAGGTTTTCAATCTCGCGATGTTGAAGAAATCCGGATAGCCGGGGTCCTCGACCCCGACCGTCGTGTCCTCAGTGAATAGAAGGCTGGCGATGATGTAGAGGGCGTTTTGGGCCCCCAGTGTCACGAGGATCTCGTCGGCATTCGCCTTGATGCCGCGGCGCGGCAAAATATGCGTTCTGATTTGTTCGATCAGCATCGGGTCGTCGTGAATCAGGCGGTCGCCGGTCCACGCATCCATCGCGCGGCGCCCCAATGCCTGGCGCGCGCATTCGCGCCACGCCGCTAGGGGGAACAACTGCTGGTCGACCTGGCCATAGACAAATGGGTAGGGATAGGACGGCCAGTCGATGGCCTTTTCGATGTTTTCCTGCCGGCTTGGGTGGACGCGGAACCGTGCGTCCCAATCGGGCGTTCTGTCCGGCGATTGCGGACGCGGTGTCGGTGGCGGTGCGGCCTGGCCGCACATTTCCTCGTTAACGTAATAGCCGCTCCGCTCGCGGGCGATCAGGTAGCCGTCATCGACCAGATTCTGATAGGCCAGCACCACGGTGTTGCGCGACACCCCCAGATTTTCGGCCATCCGCCGGCTCGACGGAAGGGGCTCGCCCCCTAAAAGTTGCCCACCAAGGATCGCATCGACCAGGGTTTCCCTGATCTGCGCCTGCAGGCTCACGTTTCTATTGCGTTTGAGATGAAAAATCGCGTCACGCAAATGCCTTGTCCCCCCTTTTGGACCCTTAGTGGTCCGGAACAATAAGGGAATCTGGCCCTATTGTGGGTCCAGGTCAAACGACTACGATTTCATTATTGGTATTCCGGCTGACGCCCGCCCTGGCGCGCTGTATAAGCTGGACATCTCGCATGTTTTTCATCCGGGCGGCCCACGGGGTGCCGGCCCGGAATTTTGGAGGACCTTATGGAATTCACGACGAACTCGCTCGAGCAACACTGGATGCCGTTTACCGCCAACCGGGATTTCAAGGCCAATCCCCGGCTCGTCGTGAAGGCGGAAGGGATGTACTTCATCGATCACAAGGGCGGCACCGTCATCGACGGCTCAAGCGGCCTGTTCTGTGTGCCGCTCGGTCATGGTCGGCCGGAAATCGCCGAAGCCGTGCGCGAACAGCTTCTGACCAACGACTACACGCCGCCCTTCCAGATGGGCCATCCGGGATCGTTCGAGCTGGCGTCGAAAGTCGCCCGCATCACGCCGGAACCGATCAATCACGTGTTCTTCGTGAACTCCGGATCGGAATCGATCGACACCGCGTTGAAGATCGCGATGGCCTATCACCGGGCCAAGGGCGACGGTCACCGCAACCGTTTCGTGTCGCGTGAACGGGCGTATCACGGGGTCAACATCGGCGGCGTCAGCCTGGCGGGGATGGTCAAGAACCGCGAGACCTTCACCAACGTAATGCCGAACGTCGTCACCATGCGCCACACCTGGATGGAAGAGAACGTCTTCACCCCCGGCCAGCCGACGCGCGGTGCGGAACTTGCCGAAGACCTGGCGCGCCACTGCGAAACCTATGGGGGCTCGACCATCGCCGCCGTCTTCGTCGAACCGATCGCGGGATCGACGGGCGTCCTGGTGCCGCCGGTGGGGTATCTGGAGCGCATCCGCGAAATCTGCGACCAGCACGGCATTCTTTTGGTGTTCGACGAAGTCATCACCGGTTTCGGGCGTCTGGGCCATGCCTTCGCCGCCGACGCGTTCGGGGTTATCCCGGACATCATGACGATGGCGAAAGCGTTGACCAATGGTGCACAGCCGATGGGCGCGGTCGCGGTCAAGGACGAGATCTACGAAACGATCACCAACGCATCTCCGGATAATGCTATCGAGTTCTTCCACGGCTACACGTATTCCGGCCACCCGGCGGCGTGCGCGGCGGGCAACGTGGCGCAGGACCTCTATCAAAGAGACAACCTGTTCGAGCGTGCGGCCCAGCTTTCCGGATACTTCGGCGAGGCGCTTCACAGCCTGAAGGATATGGAATGCATCAAGGACATCCGCAGCTACGGGCTTTTGGGTGCGGTCGAACTAAAGCCGCAGGGCGGCCCGGGCGCACTCGGGACACAGATCCAGAAAGACCTGTTCTGGAACGGCATGCACGTGAAGTTCACCGGCGACAGTGGCATCGTCGCGCCGCCGTTCGTGGCCGAGGAAAAACACATCGACGAGATGATCGACAAGCTGCGTAAGACGCTCTCGAAAATCTGATCGATTATGTCTTCCCCGCTTCGGGGACCGGGCAAAAAAATGAGGGGATCGCCGTTTGGCGATCCCCTCAGTCGGTTGGGGGGAGAGGTGGAGAAACCAAGCGTGGGGACGCTTGTTAACCCATGAACAATGTCGTCTTCCGGTGTGGCGATTTATGGCTCGGAATAAGGCATTTTCGGGACAATCCCGGGGCGCGGGCGGGAAATCGCTGAACGCCGGAATGCTGGCAATCGCCTGATTTTTCCGGCAAATTTGGTCGATGAAGCGTTTTCTGATTGCCCTATTTCTGATCCTCTGCCCGATTTCCGCATGGGCGGAGGAAGATTTTTCCAACGCCGACCTGCTTCGGAACTTCGATCTGATCGCGTTTGGGAACGAATATACCGGCCGCAAGTACGAGATCGTCCGCAAATGGGCGAAGCCGGTTCTGATGGGCATTCAGGGCAAGGACTATCCGCCCCATCTCGAAACCTTCATCGATGACGTCGCAAGAGACTTGAGCGAGATCACTGGCCACCGGATCGAACTTTATTATTCGTTCGCCAAGCAGAAGGCCAAAAAATTGCCGGCCGACTTCGACCGCAAGAAGGTCAATGTCATCCTCTATTACATGGACGACAAAGACCTCCCCAAGGAACTCGCCAAGTACTGGAAGGGCGACGAGGAAAAGGTCCGTTGGATGGTCCGCAATTCGACCTGTTTCGCCAACTACTTCACCAAGAAGGGCGAGATCGTCGCCGCCATCATCGCGTTCCCGTCGCGTCACCCGGAGAGTTATCACCGGGCCTGCGCGGTCGAGGAGATTACGCAGATTCTCGGCCTGCCGAACGACTCCAATGCCGTGAAGCCGTCGATCTTCAACGACTCAAGCCGCTACTTCGAACTGACGGAACACGACCGCTGGCTTTTAAGGGCGCTTTATCAGCCGGAGATCAAACCGGGTATGGCGCGTGCCGACGCGCTCAGGATCGCTTTGGATTTTTGGAAGCGGGCCCGCCCCGAATAACCATGATCACACCCGTCAGGATCGCCGCGAAACTGACGGCGTGGAAGGTGTGAACAGTCTCGTTCAGGAAAATCACGCCCAGACAAATCCCCAACGGCGGCACCAGATGCGATGCCAGCCCCGCCTTGGTCGGGCCGACGATGTTGATCGCATAGTTATAGAAGTAGTAGGCGAGCAGTGTCGGGAACAGCAAGATGTATCCGAACGCCCACGCCGATTGGCTTGTCATCGGGATATACATCCCTTGGGATAGTTCCCACATCCACAGTGGGAAGGTGGCGATACCGCCGATGGCCATGCTCGACGCCAATAATGTGTTGGCGTGCATCTCGGAAGGTTTCATACGGATCACGACGGTATAGAGCGCCCAGGAGGAAAACGCGCACAGGATCACGAAATCCCCCGGCACGAACTCGACCTCGGCGATTTTCAGCGGATTTCCCTGAGTGACGATCAATAACACGCCGATCGACGACACCAGAATACCCGATATCTGCTGCCAGGTGACCCGGTCTTTCAAGAGAATCCAGGCGATGAACGGGACCAGTCCCGGCACCGACGTCTGGATGATCGCGGTGTTGGTGACCGTGGTGGTCTTGAGGCCGATATAGAGGAGGCAGGGAAACAGCGCCGGCCCCACCAGGCCCGTCATCAGCACGTAGCGCCAGTAGCGGACGAACAGCCAGCGCTGGGGCCACACCGTCGGGGTGACGAAAATCATGAGAATGACGAACGCCAGCAACCAGCGGATACAGACCAGTGAAAAGGTCGGTATCTCATTGGCGACGATGCGCCCGACGACACTGTGCCCCGCCCAGAACAGGGGGGTCAGGATCAGCATCCCCGTAGCGATCCCGACCTGTCCGGCGGTTGGTTGAGTGTCTTTGTTCATATGAGCTTCAATCTTCTTATCGAGATTTTCTGCAGTCGTCCTTTGACCTGAACCTGTTCAGCGGGATCGAACGCATCGTCAGCGATATCCGCGTCTACGACGATCTCTCCGGCCCCGGCAAGCGCGCAGAGCCTGGCGGAAATGTTCACCGCATCGCCGATCACGGTGAAGTCACGCCGCTCATCGGGGCCGATAGCGCCGGAAATGACATCCCCCTTGTGGATGCCGATGCCGATCTCCCTGGGGAAATCGCTTTTTGCAATCTTGATTTGTATATCACGGGCGGCGGTAATGGCCCTGTTGGGGCCATCATCACCGTCGAACCTGGCCAGCACGGCGTCGCCGATCATCTTGTCTACATCGCCCTTATGCGCGCGCACCGCATCGACCTGGACCGCCATGATCCGGTTGAGGAAATCGACCACCGTCTCTGCCGGATTCTGTTCCGAGTATCCAGTGAAGTCGCGGATATCCGAATAAAACAGGGTCGTTTCCATTTTCTGTGACCGGATGCCGCCGCCGTCGCCAGCCGCGCGGGCAGCGTCGATGGCGGTTGCGGAAACGAAGGACGCAAGCCGGTCCTGCAGGGCTTTCAATGCCGACGTGCGGGCGTCGATATCCTGTTGGGCGCGGCCAACCAGAATA
Source organism: Rhodospirillales bacterium (assembly GCA_017644185.1). GTDB lineage: Bacteria > Pseudomonadota > Alphaproteobacteria > Rhodospirillales > Casp-alpha2 > UBA4479. Next base: position 22,154 of record JAEPMA010000014.1, on the reverse strand, counting down.
TTGAGGGCGACAATGAGCATCAGCAGCAACGCCGCCGGCACCGCCATCGTCGGGATCGCTGCGCGCAGCAGGATGGCGTCCAGATACGTGACCGGTTCGTAAAGTTCGAAGACGGTCCGTACGTTGTTCTGGGTGTCGAAGACCGGCACGTAAAGCTCGTACTGGCTGGTGCCGTCCGGCAGACCCTTCGTGACAACGCTGGAGTGCGAACTCGCGATGGTTTTCTTCAGCGCATCGCCGTTCTCGGTCGACCCGATTTCGTCGGTCCTGGTCGCGAACAGGACCCGGCGTTCCAGATCGTAGACTTTCAACTCCGGCAGGTTCATCTCCCGGACCTCGTCCGTGAACGCCTTGGAGAGACGTTCGGCGTCCGGGGAGTTGCCGAGTTCCCTGAGCGTCTGGCCACCCATCAGGTGTGACCATGCCTCGGGCGCCGTCTCGGCGACGGCACGGGCGATTGTCTGTGCGCGCCTCTGCGCCTGCTCAAGATAGATATCCTCGATCACCTGCTGGGCGGTGAAGCCGAGCAGTAAAAGGAACACGCCTGCGAACCCGATGAACGCCGGGATGAAGCGGCGGCGGAACAGCCGGCTTAACGGGAACGGCTGTTCCGAGGGGACGAGGTCGATTTTGTTTTTGTTGCTCACAGGCCGTCTCGTCCGGATCGTTCTAGGGGCGGGTCATGCGCTCGATTTCGCGCGATGCCGTTTGATAGAAGCTGACGGCTTCGTTGATGATATGCCGCGCTTTGGGTTCGTCGACCGATAAAGGTTTGCCGGTATCCGCATACACGGTCCTGACGCGGCCCTGGGGTGCCAACTCGACGACGATCCCGTCTTCCATATACCCGACCGTCAGATAGTTGGCCATGAAGGCTCGCTGATGGCCTTCGCCATTCCTGAGAATGTCCTGCCCGAAGAACAGCGAACGGTAGGGGATATTCAACAGCCCGAGGACCGTCGGCGCGACGTCGATCTGAGACGCGATGACGCTCACCTTGCCGGGTTCAACGAAACCGGGGGCGTAAATCCACATCGGTATCCGATAGTTCTCCGGCGGCAGATCGGTGCGGCCCCGGCCGTGGCTGGTATGATCGGCGAGGAACACGAACACGGTGTTTGAGAACCAGGGTTTGCCTCGCGCTTCGCTGAGGAACTTGCCGATGGCGAAGTCGGTGTATTTCACCGCACCGTCGCGCCCCGAATGTGACGGGATGTCGATGCGGCCTTCGGGATAGGTGTAGGGGCGGTGATTACTGGTCGTCATGATGTGCGCCAGGAACGGCTTGTCGCCCTCGGCTTTCTTATCGATGGTCTTCAGCGCGAAGGTGAACAAATCTTCGTCGGCGACGCCCCAGATGGTTTCGTGGTGGATGTCGGCATCGTCGATATCCGTTCTGTCGAAGACCTCGTAACCGTTGCCGCCGAAGAAGTCGCGCATGTTGTCGAAGTAACTGTACCCGCCATAGATATACATCGGCTGATAGCCGTTCCGGGCGAGCACGGAGCCGAGCGTCATCAAGCCCTTATTGTTCTTGCGGATTGGCACGGCGCGCCCCGGTGTCGGCGGTAATGACAGGGTCACCGCCTCCAGTCCCCTGACGGTCCTAAGCCCCGTCGCATACAGGTTGGTGAAGGTCAGGCTGTCGTTCGCCAGCGCGCTCAGGTTGGGGGTCAGGCCCTTGGCGCCGCCGAACGCTTCGACGTAATCCGCCCCCAAACTTTCGATGGTGACCAGCACGACGTTCTTTTTGGCTGGATCACTCTCGGTGGTGACGTCATGAGCGAAGCCGTTGACGGCGTCGGTGGATTTTGTGTCGAGGCCGGCTTCCTTCAGTTCGTCTTTAAGAACTTCGTCCACCTGGCGCTCGGGGAGGGTCGCGTAAAAGCGGTCGTATTCGAGGTCGTTGTTCCGGAACGCCCGAAACAAAGCGTAGTGGCCGTTCCCCGCCAGCTCGCGGGCGGCGGCATCCTGGATGAGACGATGTGGCCCCTCCGTCAGCCCGAAAAACACACCGGTCAGGATCAAGGGATAACATACGGCGATGGCGCCGCGATGGCGAAGGGTCGGCGCCCGGCCCAGTCCGGCGCGCCATACGAATGGCACGATCAATAACGAAAGGCCGATAATGGCGGCAGCGGCGACGGATATCAGGATCCCAATCGGATAGGATTGGGCGATGTTGCCGGTGACCTCGCGGGTGTAGACCAGGTAATCGACCGCGATGAAGTTGAACCGCGCGGAAAACTCGTTCCAGAACAGCAGCTCGCCGACGGTCCCGAACACCAGGGCCGAGATCGCCATCACCGTGAGACCGGACGCGGTCGCTGCGTGCGCTTTTCTGCCCAGGGGCGTGTCGCGGAAAACAACGGCGATCAGCACGAAGGGGATGGCGATCCAGGCGAACGCCGCGAGATCGTATATCAATCCGATCAGGAATATCTTTATGAGCGGGGCCGGGACGAACAAGCCGGCGTTGCCCTCGTATCCGGTCAGCGTCAGCCGGAGGAGGAAGTTAACGGCGATGTAGGCAAGGCCGAGGGGGACAAGAACCTTCAACCGTGAGCCGCCGATAGCGGGGATCTGCATCTGTTCGACCCCTTGAAAACGGTGCAGCCGCAACGGCCGAAGATGCCGTGCGACCCGCAATCCGATATGAACTGTTCCTGTGCGCCGCCTGGGCGCAACGGGAGGCAACCGTCAGGTGACGGTGACTTTGATCGAACTCAAACCTTCGATGTGGCCTTCGAGGATGTCACCCTTTTTGACCGGTCCCACGCCAGCGGGCGTGCCGGTCATAATCAGGTCGCCAGGTTGCAGTGTGAACAGCGCCGACAGATAGGCGATGGTTTCCGGAATTTTCCAGATCATCGCGTTCATGTTGCCGTCCTGGCGGCGTTCGCCATTGACGTCGAGGCGGATGTGCCCTTCGGCCATATGCCCGGCTTCGGTGATCGCATGGAACATGCCGATCGGGGCGGCGTTGTCGAAGGACTTACCGATTTCCCACGGGCGGCCCATTTTTTTGGCAACGCCCTGCAGGTCACGGCGCGTCATGTCGATGCCGACCGCGTAGCCCCAGACATGTTCGAAGGCGTGCTCGACGGAGATGTCGTTGCCACCCTTTGAGAGGCCGACGACCAGCTCGATCTCGTGATGCACGTCCTCGGAGCCTTGCGGGTACGGGAACTCGGCCCCGTCCGGCGCCGGCGCGAACAAAAGGCTGCTCGGATGTTTTTCAAAGAAGAACGGCGGCTCGCGGTCCGGATCATGACCCATCTCGCGGGCGTGTTCGGCGTAGTTCCGGCCGACGCAGAAGATGCGGTTGACCGGAAAGGTGTCGTCCGACCCGGCAACCGGGATGGCGACGGGATCGGGTGCTTTGATTACGTTTGCCATAGGCTTTTTATCTCCGCTATTCCCGGCTTGGTCAACGTTCATTGCGCACTGATACCACCGTTGCGCCGGGACTGGACCCTAGACGGATCGGGTCGGTTCGGACAGACTGCCGCCAATAACAGATCCCGAGAGGAGAGGATTGAGCATGGCGTTTCGTACTCCATACCTGATGTTTCTGGGCGATGCGCCCGATGAATTGGCGGCAAAAACGGCAATCGGCGTCAAGGACTGGCGCCCGGAGTGGTGCGTCGGCCAGCTGAAACTGGACGGCTGCAAGGCCGATCTGGGCCTTCCGAATATGTCGCCGGCGGCAGCCAAGGATGCGGGCTGCGGCACTTTGATCGTCGGGATCGCCAACCGGGGCGGTATCATCCCCGATAATTGGGTCGACCCGATCGTCCAGTGCATCGAAAACGGTATGGATGTCGCGAGCGGCCTGCACCGGAAGCTGGCGTCGAACCCAAAGATCGCGGAAGCCGCCGAAAAGCACGGCCGCACACTCACCGATGTGCGCCACCCGACCCGCGACTTCGACGTCGCGAGCGGTAAGAAGCGCACCGGCAAGCGTCTGCTGACCATCGGCACCGATGTCTCGGTGGGCAAGATGTACACATCGCTGGCGATCTGGCGCGAACTTGAAAGCCGCGGCATCAAGTCGACCTTCGCCGCGACCGGTCAGACGGGTATTTTCATCGCCGGCAACGGTGTGTCCGTCGATGCGGTGATCGCCGACTTTATCTCGGGGGCCGCGGAATGGCTGTCGCCGGACGCCGATGCGGACCACTGGCATGTGGTCGAGGGGCAGGGCTCGCTCTATCACACGTCCTATGCGGGCGTGACGCTGGGTCTGATCCACGGCTCGCAGCCGGATGCGCTGGTGATCTGCCACGATGCGGCGCGTAAAACGGCGCGCGGCCTCGGCGATAAGCCGCTCCCCAGCTTCCAGGAAGTGATCGACGCCGGTCTCTGGGCCGCTAAAAACGTCAATCCGGACGTTAAGGTGGCCGGGATTTCCATCAACACCAAGAGCCTCGACGACGCGGCGGCGGAAAAGCTTCTCAAAGAGACCGAGGACAAGATGGGCCTGCCCACGGTCGATGCCGTGAGGACCGGGGTCGCCAAGATCGTCGATACCCTTTGATATGAGCCGTGAACTCGTTATCCGGGCGGAGAGCTGGCCTCTGGCGCGGCCCTTCGCGATCTCGCGCGGCGTCAAGACGGCGGCCGACGTGGTCGTTGTCGAGATCGTCGAAGAAGGAGTCCGCGGTTGGGCCGAGTGCGTGCCCTATCCGCGCTACGACGAAACCGTCGAAACTGTGATCGCTGAAATCGAGGAAGTCCGCCGCGACCTCGAAGGCGACATCGACGGGGCGGCCCTGCAGTCGCTGATGCAGGCGGGCGCGGCCCGGAACGCGGTTGATTGCGCACTCTGGGATCTGCGTGCGAAACAGACGGGGACGTCCGTCGCCGAACTCTGCGGGTTGGGCGATCTCAAACCCGAAATCACGGCGGAAACCATCGGCATCGGCACGCCCGACGAGATGGGCGCCCGGGCGGCGGAATTGAAATCGGCACCGCTTCTGAAGATCAAGCTGAATGCCGAGGATATCGAGGCGCGTCTGGATGCGATTCGTAAAAACGCGCCCGATGCGCGGCTGATCGTCGATCCGAACGAGGGCTGGACCGCCGGGATCGTCGCCTCGAAAGGCACATATCTAAAGAACATCGGCGTCGAAATGCTGGAACAGCCGGTGCCCGCCGGCGATGACGAGGGATTGCGCGGCATCGAAAGCCCGGTGGCGCTGTGTGCCGACGAAGCCTTGCACACGTCCGCCGACCTGGACCGCCTTCAGGGCAAGTACGACATGATCAACATCAAGCTCGACAAGACCGGTGGTTTGACGGAAGCGCTGGCCCTGAAACAGAAAGCCCAGGAAATGGGCTTCGGGATCATGGTGGGGTGCATGGTCGGCTCGTCGCTCGCCATGGCGCCCGCGGTGCTCGCCGCGCAGGGGGCGAAGATCGTCGACCTCGACGGGCCGCTTTTGTTGAAAGAGGATCGCAAACCCGGTCTCGATTTCTCAAATGGGATGATCCACCCGCCGAAACCCGATCTCTGGGGGTAGCCTCCTCACCTGTCCTCTCCTCCATGCCTGGAGGAGAGGGACCCTGACGGTGAACCGCGTTCCGCTCTTATCCCTCTCCCCTATCGGGGGAGAGGTTAGGTGAGAGGGGCAATGCATGCTTGATGCGAAAATTGCGTTCAGGGGTTTCAAACCGGGGCCGGCGGGACTAATTAAGCCCCCATGCAACCGGTCATTCAGATCAAGAACCTCCAGAAATCCTACAAGGGCGGCTTCCAGGCGCTCAAGGATATCAATCTCGATATCGAGAAGGGAGAGATATTCGCGCTTCTGGGGCCGAACGGCGCCGGTAAGACCACGCTGATCAGCATCGTCTGTGGGATCGTCAACGCGACGTCGGGGTCGGTCACCGCCGATGGCTTCGATATCGTCAGGGATTTCCGCGAGACCCGCTCAAGAATAGGGCTCGTCCCCCAGGAACTGACGACGGACGCGTTCGAGACGGTTTGGGATACGGTGACGTTCTCGCGCGGACTGTTCGGCAAGGCGCCCGACCCGGCGCATATCGAAAAGATTCTCAAACAACTCTCCCTTTGGGAGAAAAAAGACAACAAGATCATGACGCTGTCCGGTGGCATGAAGCGCCGCGTGCTGATCGCCAAGGCGCTGTCGCACGAACCGTCGATCCTGTTTCTGGATGAGCCCACGGCGGGCGTCGATGTCGAACTCAGAAAAGATATGTGGGAAGTCGTCCGCGGCCTCCAGCAAAGCGGCGTCACCATCATCCTGACCACGCACTATATCGAGGAAGCGGAAATGATGGCCGACCGGGTCGGCGTCATCCGCAAAGGTGAGATCATCCTGGTCGAGGAAAAAAACACCCTGATGCGCAAGCTGGGTGAGAAACAACTCACCATTCACCTGCAAGAGAAACTCGACGCCGTGCCGGACAACTTGAAGAAACATGGTCTGGAGTTGAGCGGTGACGGCGACTCCCTTGTCTACGCTTACGACACCGCAGCCGGCCGGACCGGGATCACCGGGCTTTTGAGCGACCTCAGCGAGGCGCAAATCCGTTTCAGCGATATCGAAACGTCGGAACGCTCGCTGGAGGATATCTTCGTCAACCTCGTCCATGAAGAGGAGGATGATGAATGAACGTCCGCGGCATCCTCGCGATCTACAAGTTCGAAATGGCGCGTACCGGGCGCACCCTGATGCAGAGCATCGTCTCGCCCGTCCTGTCGACGTGCCTCTATTTCATCGTGTTCGGGGCCGCCATCGGGTCGCGCATCACCGAGGTCGATGGGGTCAGCTACGGGTCGTTCATCGTGCCCGGTCTGATCATGCTGTCGCTTCTGACGCAGAGCGTTTCGAACGCCTCGTTCGGGATTTACTTCCCGCGTTTCTCGGGGACGATTTACGAAATCCTGTCGGCGCCGGTTTCCTATCTTGAGATCGTCATCGGGTATGCCGGGGCGGCGGCGACGAAATCGGTTATTCTCGGGACTATCATCCTCGCGACCGCCGGGTTCTTTGTGGATCTGCACATCGCCCATCCGTTCGTGATGGCGGGCTTTTTAATTCTGACGTCGGTGACGTTCTCATTGCTCGGATTCATCATCGGGATCTGGGCGGACGGTTTCGAGAAACTGCAGATCGTGCCGCTGCTCGTCATCACCCCGCTGACATTTCTGGGGGGCACGTTCTATTCCATCGATATGCTGCCGTCGATCTGGCAGAAGATCAGCCTGCTCAATCCCGTCGTCTATTTGGTTAGCGGGTTCCGCTGGGCGTTCTATGACAAGGGTGATGTCCCCGTCGTCGCCAGCTTCATCATGTCGATGGTGTTCCTGGGGTTTTGCCTGGCCCTCATCGCCTGGATTTTCCGGACTGGCTATCGCCTGAAGGATTGACGGCAAAATAACGCCGTCATGCTGAACTTGATTCAGCATCCATGAACTAGACGGCAAGCGGTATCGTCGCTTCGTTATGGACCCTGAATCGAGTTGGGGATTATCCCCTCTCGTCATGTACGAGGATTCAGGGTATGAGTAAGCTTGAATCAACAGTACAGGACTCCTGCACCCGAAATGGTGCAGAGTGGGGATTATGCATAGTTCAATTACCCTTCCATCGTTTTCCAGGTATCTCTTGCTTGTTGGCGGGTCTCTCGTGAGCGCGTTTTCTGGCCGCTTGCCTGAGAATTTGCAGGACATAGGTTTGGCGTTTGGAATCGCAGCCATTGCGATCGGCGCTATCTCCGTTATTTGGCACTGGATCAACAATTGGAGGGCCAGCAAGGGGAGGGCGAGATTGGTTTTGGAACCGATTCACTTATTGGGCGCGGGTCTATTGCTCGCGCTTGTCGGGGTTGGTTGGCAAATGTGGAAAGGGCCAGCTTCCGGCGGAGCTAATTCGGGAAAGATCACTGAGATTGAGTCTGTGCTGGATCGCCTTGTAAGCCCGCGGCAATTTACAGACGAGCAGGCGCAAAAATTAGAAGAATTTCTTTTAAAGCGCGAAAAGCACAAAATTGAAATTCTTTATATACCCTCAAACCAAGAAGCGGCGGAATACGCTGCTAAGTTATTTAACGCGTTCAGAAACGCTGAATGGGAGGCCTCCATTTTTGCCGCACCGCACGACAGAACAATGAATGAGGGCGTTGAATACAGAATCCAGTATCCGCCAGATGCACCGCCGAGCCCGACCACTGGCCAATTATTACAAAGAGCTCTAGAGCATGCGGGAGTGCCCCTGCGCGGCGGAGGCAGTAGTAGGCAGCAAGATTTTGAGGAAACCAAAGTCTTTCTTTACGTCGGTCACAGGCCTCGGATTTGAGAAATGTCACGCGGTAAATACATCAGCCTCGAAGAGGCCCGAGAGCAGGACAAACTAGACCAGTTCTGCAAGGAGCATCCGTCCGAGGGTGATAAGAAGGCGTTTGACCGCCTCCTAGACCGTATGGCGAAGCCTAAAAAGCCTGCAAAAGGGCGGGAAGCATGAGATCCGGGCGCTTGCGCAAATTGTACCGGAACTCAAACTCGCCAAGGTACTTCGGCAGGTGCTTGCGGGAGACGTGTACGTGAGTGCCGTTGATGCCACGCTTCAACTGCGCCCAGAAGGCTTCGATCCCGTTGACGCCCGCGCCGTCCTTGGTCGCGTATTCGCCAAGCTTGTGGTTGACCTTGACGTGGTTGTAACCGGACTGGTCGATATCCTTGTAACCGCCAAATTCATCGGTCTGGATCGTCGAACCCGGAAGCACGTTGGAGAGAATGACGCCCTTCATGGACACCTTGTCGCGGGCGCTGACAACCTTGGTCACAAGCTCGCCGTTCCGCTCAAGCATGCCGACGACACAAGTCTTGTTGCCCTTGTACCCCTGACCCTTGCCTTTTACGGAACCGCCGATAAGCGTCTCGTCCACTTCAACGTCGACACCGGCACCGCCAAGCGGGGCGTTACCGTCAACCTCACCCATGTACTTGCGGATTTCATGTCCGATCCGCCACGCGGTCTTGTAGGTCACGGAAAGCTGGCGCTGCAATTCCTTGGCGCTAACACCGTGGCGCGTCGTGGTGAACAGGTACATCGCGTAAAACCACTTTTGCAGCGGGGTACGCGACTTCGCAAACGGGGTGCCAGCCATGGGGCTGATCTGGTGAGCGCACCACGCGCATTCGTACACCGGGCGCTTTTTGACGCGATGGAACTTGCTCGGCTTTTCGCACTTCGGGCATTCCGTCTGATCGCCGTAGCGGACGGTCCAAAGGTGCTCCAGACAAGCATCGTCGGTCGGGAAGCGTTCGAAAAACTGAAGTACGGATTGCGTGGTCATCTCTGTTCCTTTCAATACAGAGATATTAGCAAATCCGCTTACATGACGCAAGGGGATAATCCCCAATCGAGTTCAGGGTGACGGAGAAATTATTTGAGCTTCACTTACGCCGGTCTCGGCATGTTCTTCATGCCGACGTAGCCCGGTAAAGCCTCGACCCGCTTGATCCACGCATTCATCGCCGGATACGCCGACATGTCGACGTGGCCTTCCCACGCCAAAGCGGCATAGGGGTAGACCGCGATGTCGGCGACCGTCGGGCGGTTGCAGGCGAGCCAGTCGCGGCTTTCGAGCCAGCCATCCAACGTTTTCAGTGTCGCCTCGCCCGTTTTCCTGACCTTCTCCTGATCGCCCTCGCGGTTGAAGATGATCATGGCGCGTGCGACGGCGGGCCCGTTGAACATTTCGTTCGCGGCGATGGACAACCACGAATGCACCTGGCCCCGCTCGACCGGGTCGTCCGGGTACCAGTCCGAATTACCGTACTTTGACGCCAGATAAACGAGGATCGCCTGGCTGTCCCACATCAACACGCCGTCGTCGTCGATGGCCGGCACCTTGCCGAAGGGGTGAATCGCCATGTAGTCCGGCTTTTTCTGTTCGCCGTCCGGCAGGCTCACCGGGATCTTCTCGTACTCGACCCCCAGGATCGACAGCATCAGGCGGACTTTGTGGCAGTTGCCGGAGACCGGCGCGTCGTAAAGTTTCAGCATTGTTTCCTCCCCGTTTCGATTTGACCGTTGCCCGGCCGGGTGCGAATACCCAAGTAGACATTCACTTGCGTTTCCTCGACCACAGCCATGGTGTAAACCGGTTCCATGAAAGATCAGACCTCCAACGACGAATTACAAGCGATCCGCGAAAGCGTCACGAAACTGTGCGCCGACTTTCCGGGTGAATACTGGCGCGAACTCGACCGTGAACGGGGTTATCCGACCGCCTTCGTGAAGGCTTTAACGGATGCCGGTTATCTGGGCTGCCTGATCCCGGAAGAGTACGGCGGTTCCGGCCTGGGGATTCGTGAAGCGGCGACGATCCTCGAGACCGTGCACAGATCTGGCGGCAACGGCGCTGCGTGCCACGCCCAGATGTACATCATGGGCGCGCTTCTGCGGCATGGGTCGGAAGAACAGAAGCAGGCGTATCTTCCCGGGATCGCGGACGGCTCTCTCAGACTGCAGGCGTTCGGCGTGACCGAACCCACCAGCGGCACCGACACGTCGCGCATCCGCACCACGGCGGTGAAGGACGGCGACAGCTATGTCGTCAATGGGCAAAAAGTCTGGACGTCCCGGGCCGAACATTCGGACCTGATGCTTTTGCTGGCCCGGACAACCCCCCGCGACCAGGGCAAGAAACCGCACGACGGGATGTCGATCTTCCTCGTCGACATGCGTGACGTCTTGGGCAACGGCCTTGAGATCAAGCCGATCCGGGCCATGCTCAACCACAACTCCACCGAAGTGTTCTTCGACGACATGCGCATTCCCGCCGACAGCCTGATCGGGGAAGAAGGCAAGGGGTTCCGCTATATCCTGGATGGGATGAATGCGGAGCGTATCCTGATCGCGCACGAATGCATCGGCGATGCGCGCTGGTTCATCGAGAAGGCGAGCACGTACGCCAAAGAGCGTGTCGTTTTCGACCGTCCGATCGGTCAGAATCAGGGTATCCAGTTCCCGATTGCGCAATGCTACGCCGAAACCGAGGCCGCTGCTTTAATGGCCGAAAAAGCCGCCAATCTTTTCGACGCGGGCGAGCCGTGTGGGGCGGAAGCGAATATGGCGAAGCTTCTGGCGGCGGACGCGTCGTGGCATGCGGCGGACAGCTGCATGCAGACGTACGGGGGCTTCGCGTTCGCGGAAGAATACGATATCGAGCGCAAGTTCCGTGAAACCCGTCTCTACAGAACCGCGCCGATCTCGGCCAACCTCATTCTCTCGTATATCGCCGAGCATGTTCTAGGGATGCCGAGGTCTTTCTGACAACTCCACTCGTCATCCTGAATCGGGTTCAGGGTGACGGTCGAGAATATTTGCGAAGTGACGCTGCCGTCAGTTCTGGATCGGTTGAACGCCGGACGACACCCGCTCTCGCCACTGGGCCAGTTGACGGCGGCGGTTTTCGGCGAACTCGGTCGCGCGGTCGGTCTTGAAGGCGTTTTCCAGTTCGCGTTCACGCTTGGCGGCGAGTTCCGCTTTTCTGGTCGCAAGGAGGTGCTGCAGTTGTTCGGCGCGCCCGCGTACGGTGCGCCACGCTTCGAGCTGTTTTTGACGGCGCAGTTCCGGGTCCAGTTCGTCGCGCATCTTGCGGGCGGCGGTCTTCAGCTTCGAAAAGCGCGCGTTCAGCTCGGCGGTGCGGTTCCGGTCGATGGGCGTGATGGTGTAGACCCTGGGTTCGCTGTCGGTTTCGGGTATCTGCTGATAGGACGCGACGCGGGTTTCACCGTTTGCATCGGGTAGATCGCCGCCGTTGAGCCCGGCCCAGAACTTCTCGACCTTGCCCCGATAATATTCGGTCCGTTCCGGTGTGCGGGAATGGTAGTAGCCGGCCGCCTCTGCCCAGTTTTCGGCCGAATCCTTCAAAAGCGTCAGGAATTCGGCGGCGTAGGCGACGTTGATGTCCGGATCCATGGCCTCGAAAGCGTTGTTGAAGTTGTGGCCGTGGAAATGAAGGTTCACCTGCATGCAGCCGACGTCGATGTTTTCGACACCGGCGGCTTGCAGGCGCTGGACTTCCGCCATCGCCTCGGCTTTCGAATTGAAATACGTGCCGGGCCCGCCGGACGTTACCGTCCACGGCCAGGCACGGACTCGGCGTTGGGATTTCGACCAACGTCCCGATTCCGCCAAAGAGATCGCTGTCAGCAGTTTATCGGGGACCTTGGAGATGCGTTCCCACCGTGCGGTTGCCCGTTCGCACACCTGAAAAGCCCGCTCTTCGGCGGAGTCAGAGAGTTTGACATCCGACAACGCAACCGTCGCCGTCGCCAGCATGATGATGGCGGCGCCGATCGTCGTGCCGAACAAGATGATCCAAGACCGCGTTTCCCGGTTGATACGCACAAACCCGCTCCTTTTCCCACCCAGACCGAAGCAAGGGCGATGCCAATATTCCATCGCCGCGTTAACCAAGATTCCGCCAATAAAATCAAAGAACTGTTAACGAGGAGGGTGGGAGGCGCATTTTTCCGAATAGGCATAGGCTGCCGGGCGGCGTGACAAAAACGTCACATTCCGGGGCAACAATTACCTATTTTCAAAAAAAATGACTTTTTTGTTTGCAAGTGCGAGAAAAGCCTTTAATTTGTGCATTGCAGCAACGGAGTGGTGATTACACATTGTCACTAAGCTGCTGCAAACTTGGATGTTTCCTCCCAAATACTCGGGCCGTGCCTTTGGCGCGGCCCTTTTTTGCGTTGCGGTATCGAAACTGGGTGCTGCAGTGCGAAATCCGCACTGGGTGCTGATTTTCGGGGGTCAGCTGCGATCGGGCGGGGTGTCGGCGCCGGAACCCAGCGCGCGCTGGAGAATGATCTGATCCATCCAGCGGCCGAACTTATAGCCGATGTTTTTCACGTGCCCCACGTGGGTGAAGCCCATCTTCTCGTGAAATTCGATGGATTGGCGGTTTTCCGCATCCCCCACAATGGCGATCATCTGCCGGAATCCGAGTTCGGTGCAGGTCTCGATCAGTTCTTCGAGCAATCTTTTGCCGATTCCGCCCCGCCGGACGCCGTCGTCGATATAGATCGAGTGTTCGACGGTGTTTCTATAGGCGGGCCGGGGCCGGTAGGCGCCGGCGTAGGCGTAGCCGACGACACGCCCCTCGATCTCGGCGACCAGATAGGGATAGCCCACGTCTCGGAGCGCGTGCGCGCGTTTCAGCATCTCCGCCGCGTCGGGGGGTGTCAGCTCCCAGCTCGACGCGCCGTGAAGTACGTGGTGGTTGTAGATTTCCGTGATCCGCACCATGTCGGCGTCGGTGCGTGCCCGGATCAGCAGTTCCGGCGCGGTCATGCGGGGCTTACTCGGCCGCCAGCGGCGGCGCCAGCACGTCGGGCGCCAGGTCACTGAGCCGTGCGATCAGAACCCGCATACGCTCCGCGAGACGGTCGAATTCCGGCAGACGGCGGATGTTCACCTCATCCATATACAGCGCCCGGTTGATCTCGATCTGCAGGGTTTGCACGCCCATGTGGTGGCGCGCGTAGTGACGGGTGGTGTAACCGCCCGCATAGGGCTTGTTGCGCTGGACCGAAAGGCCGAGGTCACGAAGCGTGCGTTCGGCGATATGCGAGATCTCGCGCACGCACGACGATCCATGACAGTCGCCCAACACGATATCCGGATTGCCGAACGTGGTGTTGGCGCTGGGAAGGGCCATCGACGGCATCGAATGGCAGTCGACGATCAGACAGCGCCCGAATTGGTCGAGCGCGTCGTCGATCAGGCCCTGCAAGGCTTCATGATAGGGTTTGTAGTGGGTTTCGATGCGGTTCACCGCATCTTCGAATTCAAGCGTGCCGCTATAGATTTCGGCACCGCCGGCGACGATCTTGGCGACCGTGCCCAACCCCGCGTTGACGCGGGGTGATGTGGTGTTGACCCAGGCAGGTAACTCCCCCCGGAACATGTCGGGGTCCAGCTCGTATGGTTCGCGGTTGACGTCGACATAGGCGCGCGGGAAGTGCGCCCTTATCAGGGGCGCGCCGAATTCCGTCGCCGATGTGAACAACTCGTCGACGAAAGCGTCTTCGGAACGGCGGATCGCCCTGTCGTCGAGCTTGGAGGCGGCGAGGAAACCGAGCGGATAGCGCCGCCCCGAATGCGGGGATGCGAACACCACCGGCGACGAGAGTTTTTCCGGCCGCAGGATGTCGAATCCCGGGGTCAGGTCGCCTTCGATGCGGCTGGGCTGTAAGTCGTCGTCGCTCATGCGTCCAAGATTCATCTTTGGGGCAGAACCCCCGGAAATCCCTCTGTATGCGACCCTTGCCGATGTGCCAGGGCGGCACGTCTGAAAGGAATCACCGGTAATTAAACCGCCCCATCCTGAGGCTGGCAAGGGTTCAGACGGGTTCGCTCGCCTGTAGTTTCTGTATGGTGGCATCGAGCGCTTCTTCCCCACGCGCGACGATATCCGGCAACGAGGAGATGATACTGTTGTATACGTCGGGGTTGTTGCCCCGTGCGGCCTGTTCAACGACGCGCAGAGAGGCGCTCAACTCCCGAAGGCCGGCCGACGCCGTGGACCCCGCGAGCCGATGCGCGGTGCTGGCCAGTTTCTCCGCCTCGTCGACGTGCTGTCTGAGTGTTTCCTGGATATTGGCGAGTGTCGCCTTCATTTCCGTCATGACGCCGAACGTCTCGGGAACGCCGAGTTGGACGATCAGGTCGTCGACGATGACCGGGTCGATGACGGCGAGGTCGTCGTGCGCCGGATGCAGGCCGGAGTCTGCGGCGGCGTGGCCCTTTGACAGGTTCGTGAGCAGGCAGGCTTTGACTTCGCGCGACGTATACGGTTTGTGGACAACGTCCGTGAACAGGCGTTGTGCATCGGAATGATCGATGTTCATCATGACGTCGGCCGTCACGGCGATGATCGGAACCCGGCGATTTGGGCCGTTGCCGGCATGGATCTGCCTCGCCACCTCGGCGCCGTCCATGAACGGCATGTGAAGATCCATCAGGATGATGTCGTAGGGCAGGAATGAGCCGGCCTCCAGGGCCTGTTGCCCGTCTTCGGCCAGATCGACGGCACAGCCGAGATTCTCGAGCACGCGAACGATGATCCGTTGGTTCGTCGGATTGTCCTCGGCGACGAGGACCCTGAGTGAGGTGAGGATCTCCCCCGCGTCGGGGTGTTCCGGTGCGTCCGGGCTTTCCGTTTGGGGCTCGGCGGTGGTCAGAGACAGCGCTTCCCTCAGCACGGAAATGACGGCGCTTCGCGTGATCGGTTTCATGATCCGGCCGTCGAACAGCGTCTCCAGGTCTTGTTCCGGGAACGCGTTCATCGAGATCGACGAGATGAGCACGATCTTTATGTTCCCGGCACCGGCGTTGGCGCGGATTTCGCGGGCGAGACGCAGGCCGTCCATGCCTTCCATTTTGAAATCCGACAACACTACATCGTATCCGGGGCCGCTTTCGTGGATCGTGGACGATATCAGTGCCAGGGCGGCGTCACCCGTCGGGGTGCAGTCGAAATCCATCCCGAGTGTCGACAGCATCGCCGACAGAACCCGGACGTTCACCTCGTTGTCATCGACGATCAGGGCGCGCTTGCCCTGTAACAGTTGCGCCATGCGATCGGTGTTGCGGCGCTCGGCGACCTCGATCGGGATCGAGACCGTGAACACACTCCCTTTGTCGGGTGTGCTGTCCACGCTAATGTCGCCGCCCATCTTCGAGACCAGCTTTCTGGTGATGCTGAGACCGAGGCCGGTGCCGGAATGACGCCGGGTAATCGACGCGTCGACCTGAGAGAACTCCTTGAACAGATGTTGCATGTCTTCTTCGGAGATACCGATTCCGGTGTCCCTGATCGCCAGGATCAATAGCTCGTTTTTACTATCAGTGCCGAACACGGAAACCTCGACCATGACCGAGCCCATGTCCGTGAACTTGACCGCATTGCCGAGCAAGTTGATCAGGATTTGCCGAAGCCGGGCGGGGTCGCCGAAGTACCGGTCGGGTATTCCGGGCGCGAGAACGATGCCGATTTCCAATCCCTTGTTGGCGGCTTGAAACGCCACCGTCTCGACCGCGCGTTCGACGACTTCGTTCAGTGAAAACGGAATGTTGTCCAGGCGGAAATCCGAGGCGTCGAACTTCGCCAGATCGAGAATGTCGTTCAGGATGTGAAGCAGGTTCTGCGCCGAGGATGCGATGGTGTGGGCGAACGATTTCTGTTCGCTGTTGAGCCGTGAATCGATCAAAAGCTCGCTCATCCCGATGATGCCGTTCATCGGCGTCCGAATTTCATGGCTCATCGTCGCCAGGAACTGGGACTTCGCCTGGTCCGCGGCCTCGGCCTGGTCGCGTGCTTCGCGCAACCGTTCCTGTTCGCGAAGCACGAACCGGAAGACGCGGTTGTTGCGGCCGACCAGCCAGAAAATGATCGCGAAAGTGAAGGCGAAGAAGCAAATCACGGCAAACACCGAATAGGTGTTGCCGGTCAGCGCGTCGAACTTGAGGCTGTCGCTTCTGAGGGTGACGACCTGGATGCCTCTGATATCGCCGATCCGCCAGTCGCGTTTTGGGCTGTCCGGGTGCGTGTTGTGGCAGTTCACGCAGCCTTCCTGCATCCGGATGGGGTTCGCGTATTCGAAGATCGGGCCGATTTCACTGTCTGTCGTCTGCGTGAATTTGTCGGTCGATGTGGTCCTGAATTTGTCCAGGGCGGCGCGTTCGAAGTTCGTCACCACTCGCGATTTCCGCCATGGGAAGGGGTAGTCGCTGAGCACCCGGAGATTGACCTGGGACTCGCGCGCATTCAGATATTCGATCAGGTCGATCGACATCGTTGCGGGGATCGGCAAGGCGCTCGGCTTGTTGCGGTAGTCGTGCGTGATTTCGATGTTGGTGCCTTCGATCTTGTCGAGGATCACCGCCGAATAGAAGCTTCTGAAGGTGCTGATGGTCGACGCGTAAGCCTGCGCCGTGGCTTCGAAGGCCGCCGTCTCGAGCTTGCGCCGGTCCCATTGCTCGATCGCCAGAATGGCGACGGCCAGCGCCAGGCAACCGCACAGCAACAGCATGATGATGCCTGGCGTAATACCGCTGATCGATTTCGGGTTGTTGAGCGGGCCGGGTGTCTGCATCGGATACGACCGGTTTAGCTGTCTTCGCGCAGCACTGAGATATGGTGCACGAGAACCCATACGACACCCGCCAGCAACACCAGCACGACACCGAACCCAAGGATGAACAACGCAGCCAGTTCGTTCGACTTGGTGAGCACGTGCTCGATCGCAGGGGTACGGTCGGTGTAGAGTTCGGCGACGCCGATGATGGCGCCTTTCGCGCTTCGGATCGGGATATAGCTGGAGACCAGGTCGCGGTTGAAGACCTCTCCCTCCGATGCCTCGAATTTGCCCCGGTGGGTGATCTGGCTTGCCGGCATGCCGCGCGCCGCCGCCTGAAACGGGACGGTGGACGACTTGTCGTCACCGATCTGGTTCGGATCCGTCGAATAGAGCGTGATCCCGGCGCGGTTATAAATCTTCACCTTGAGGACGTCGGTCCCGAAGATGAAGCGCCGCACCACGGCGTCTACTTCGGCGATATGGTTTTGGTCGATCTTGGCGTCCGAGCCATCCATTTCCTCAAGGTCGAGCTTGATCCCGAGTCGTGGGTATACTTCATTCACGAACAGGCGCGTGACCGTCGCATTGGACGCCTGCGTGGCGCCGGCGAGCGAATTACGGAGTGCCTCCTCAAGCTTGTCGGACAGGAAGAAGACCTGGGCGACGGACCAGCCGACAAGAATGAATACAAGGGCGTAAAGGGATCGAGGGAGGCCCATTCTGTTTCCTCACGTCAAAGAAAATTTGATGTTTGATCCCGGGTTCTCCGGAGAAACATTCGCTAATTCGAATGCGTTGTGGTTCTGACATGGAAGGGATGCTTCGGAAAATCCGTATTTTCCCCTATTCGCGGTTCCGGTAATACAGTCCAGCCGAGAGGAATGCTTGCTGATCGTGCCTGGTCGGAGACACTCGACCACTGCCGGGGCTGCTTAATTTTCCAATCTAACGGCTTGTTTTCCCGGAGGCATTTCAGTACAAGGTGTGCCGAACGTGCGCCTTCATGGTGCACACCGTTGAAAAATCATTGATTTAGAAGCGGTTACAGGGCGCGTAGCTCAGCGGGAGAGCACTACGTTGACATCGTAGGGGTCACAGGTTCAATCCCTGTCGCGCCCACCATCGAAAACCCAGGCCTAAAGCCTGGGTTTTTGTTTTGGCGCGACGATTATGCGTGAGAGCGCGCAACGCGCGCGGACGCGCCCACCATCGAAAACCCAGGCCTAAAGCCTGGGTTTTCGTTTTGGCGCGAGGCGTATGAATGAGGCCGCCTAAAGCGTGGCCTCATCGCACGCTTTCCAGGTCCGACAGCCATTGTTTCTGATCGATTATTCGAGAAACCGACTTTGCGCCCGCGGTCGTGATGTGCGAGTCGTCCCAAAGCAGCTTTGCACCATCGCTTTCGAAATAGAGGGCGCAGCGCTTGTCCTCTGCGTCGCAAATGAAATCTGAGCGATCGGCAAACCGGACGGCGTTTGTGCTCGCCGCGTCGACGGCATCCTTGAGCCGATCATTGAGTTCCGATTGCGATGAGTGAACATAGTCTTGATAGAATTCTCGCTCCAATCGGCGAAGCTCGTCTTGTGACGGCAATCGTTGATTGAAGAAGAGAAAAGCGTCGAGACGGTTTAGTCCTTTCTCGCCAAAAGACTTTGAGCGCGGCGTGGCCGATACGACAACGACGATCTTGTTGTCGGCTAACATATGCTCGAACAACTGGGGTAGTAACTGGATGTCCTGCTGTCTCCAGGCCGGCGCCAACAGGATATAATCGGCATCGGCGTATTGGCGCTCGATGTTTGGGGCGTACTCATTGCCTTCACACACCGTCGAGCCTTTGGACAAATATTGGAGGAAACAACTGACCTGGTAGTTGATATCCTTGTTCCGTCGTACAGGAGATACCAAATTCAGCCGATATTTTCTGTCAAGGTAACTGAAACTCATGGCTTTCAGCAGATCTTCAGCGTGTGAGTTGCCGACAATCAGGATGCTCTTGCGGTCATCGTGTTTTACGGAGAAATCATAACCGATCTCGAAGGCGCGGTGCTCTTCGCGGAATGCTCCGTTATCCAGCAGACGATCGACTTCAGCTTCCGCCTCTTTTTTCAGTAACCCGCTGGATGCGGCCAGCCACAAAGCAAGACTAACCAGCGATGCCGCGCCTACCAGTTTCCATAGAAGCTTGGAGTCAATACGCGTGCGGTCGCGAAACGGTTGTTCAACCAGAAAATAGGAGATCACGGACAACAGGAAGGTCAGCGCGATATATCCCAATTTCTCTAACGTGGAATGCGAGAGGAATGCGTTTCGAGCAAATGCGAATATCGGGAAGTGCCACAAATAGGCCGAATAACTGATGAGGCCGATGCAGACGAACGGTTTGCTGCCGAGAATCTTGCCGACCAGCTCGGACTTTGACGCAAACCCGATGATCATCGCAACGCCGAGGACTGGAATTATCGTATGGAAACTCGGGTGCGGCGTCCGATTATCGAAAAACAGGATTGAATAGACGATCAGATAAAGCCCGAAGATCGGGAACAGTCGCAGCCAGAACGAATCGTTGTCATCTTTTCCATTCAACTCTCGCAGAGCCAACGCTGCGCCAACGGCCATTTCCCAGAAACGGCTGAACGGTGAATAGAAGTTGAATTCAGCATTGATCGACTCAAGCATCTCCGCGGATTGGAGGCTCAAGAGCGCGAGCGCCACCAGTATGGTCAGGAAATGGCCTTTTAAGTATCGGACCGCGAATAGGGCGAGCAACGGGAAGATCAGATAGAATTGTTCTTCGACCCCCAGACTCCAGGTATGAAGCATTGGCTTCAAAAGAGCGCTGTCCGCAGCGTACTCAGTCGTGCTGAAGTAAAAGAAGAAATTTGCGACAAAGAAAGTCGCGGCTAAAACGCTGTCAACGAATTCCAGGAACGTGGATGGCAGCAGTATCAACCAGGCCGCCGGAAACGATACGAAAATGACCACGAACAACATCGGCAGAATGCGCCGTGCCCGGCGTTCGTAGAAGTGGAGGAAGCCGAAGCTTCCTGTTTCGAACAGTTCCGAGAGGATAATGCGCGTGATCAGGTAGCCGCTGATCACAAAAAATACGTCGACGCCGATGAAGCCGCCTTCGAACCAATCCCGGCCGAGTACAATCAGCTAGGCGTGGTAAAGGATCACGCTGACGACGGCAATTGCCCGCAGGCCGTCGATCTCTGCACGATAAGGCAACTTGGGAGAATGCGCGTGAGAGGTGTTCTTTTGTTCGGATTGGTTCACTTGCCCACCTAGTGAATCGGTATATTGGCAACCCTCAAGAACACGAGATATCGGTTTTAAACTGTGCCGGATTGATGATGGAGTGCCCTCGCGCAGGCAACTGACCGGATAATAAGCCGGATCACGCAACCGTCAACTCACACCGGCAATCGACTAGCCATGCTGCGCTCGATGGCCATCAGTTATAGACCGGCTGCCCGTCCCGGCCGGCGTCGTTATGCATGTCGTGACCCGTCTTGAAGCCCGGCTTCATGATACCGAAGCCGGTGCGCTTGCGGGCGCGCCCAGGACGGAACCGAGGCTGTTTAGCGTCCATTCGGTTTCGGAAAATCCGTATTGCACCGAATTGCCAACGGTCTACGCTTTTGCCGGGAACTGAAGCTTCCGGTCGATGGAAAGGCACTGTCGCCCAACGCCTGGCTTGCATGACAACCCCGGCGAGAATTACCAGTATTAGTGGTATTCTGGGCTTTTCTTACCAGATTTTCTTTTGCCTGCCGACACCTTCAACGTTACCTTGGCCTGTGCCGAAGTTGATACAAAGGTGATGTCGACGATGAATGCTACTCGTAATACGGGTAATGCGGTTTTCTCCTCATGGCACAGTAACAAGGGCGTCGTGCGGCCGGTTGCCGCCACGATGAACCCGTCCGATGGATCTCACCTGAATGGTGCGCCACCGACCAATTTCGCCTTGCGCGTGGCCCTTGTGTACACAGCCATCAGTATTGTCTGGATCGTCGGCTCCGATACCGTGGTCGACGCCTTTTTCAGCGCCGCGTCGGAGCATTTTGTGCAGACCCTCAAAGGGTTCCTCTTTGTTCTTGTAACGGCATTGGGGCTGTTTTTGGTATTGCGGGCGTCCGGTCAGCGGGAATTGTCTTTGGTGCAACGGCTGCGCGACGCGATCTATGCGTCGCGGGACGGCCTTTGGCACTGGGATATAGCCAGAGATAGAATCGTCGCGACAGCAGGCGGCGATTTGGAACTCGGTTGGAATGCCGCCCGGACGATCCGCGGCATGGAAGGCTGGAAAGCCGCCGTGCACCCCGAAGATTGGGCCGGGGTTCAGGGACTGCTGGATGAATTGAATACGGCGGACACCGACGCGTGGGTCCTGCAGCAGCGCTTTCGAACCGCCAAGGGCGACTGGCACTGGATTGAGATCAAGGGCCATGTCCTGTCTCGCAGTTCGGACGGGACGGTAGAGGTGATGGAAGGGACGTATCACAGTATCGACGGATTGAAGCGTACCCAACTCAGTATCGAGCGGACGAACCGGGCGCTTCGGATTCTCGTCGCGGCATACAACGCCGTGGCTTCCGGCCGCTCCAGTTCTGGCGCACTCGCCCTGCTCGTCGAACGGATCGCCGATGCCGAAGATTGTCCGGTTGCCTGGGTTGGCGAGGTTCGGAACGACCCGGACAAGCACATCGTGCCCTTCGCATGCGCCGGGCCGGCATCGGCGTTCGTGAAGACCGCCGAATTCCGCTGGGATGACAGCCCGTATGGGCGTGGCCCGTCGGGAACCTGTATCAGGAAGGGCGAGCCGAGTCTTGTCGGCGATGTTCTCAACAGCGAGGGCGCTGCGGCGTGGCGCGAGGAACTTAATCAATTCGGGATCAGATCGGGTGTCTCCATTCCGATCGAGATGGCCGACGGTCAGCGATTTGTTCTGCATGTCGCTGGCAATTCGCCGCAACAGTTTTCGGATGATGACACCGACACCTACGAA
>JAEPMA010000013.1 GCA_017644185.1 Rhodospirillales bacterium | reverse complement strand
TGAGAGGGTCCCGGCATTCCTTCAGAGTCCCTCTCCTCCACGCGTGGAGGAGAGGACAGGTGAGGAGGCTAAGCCGCCTCGGCGCCCGCCGCCTCGACGATGGAGACGATACCGTCGAGAATGCGCGTCAGGTCGAAATCCTTCGGCGTGTAGACGGCGGCGACACCGCTCGCGAGGAGCTTCTTCTCGTCTTCGGGGGGGATGATCCCGCCCACCACGACCGGCACATCCCCAATCCCCGCCGCCTTCATTCTGTCGACCACATCGGCGACGAGCGTCACGTGCGAGCCGGATAAAATCGACAAGCCCACCACGTGCACGCCTTCCTGCAACGCGGCCTGAACAATTTCATCTGGCGTCAGGCGGATGCCCTCGTAAACCACCTCGAGACCGGCGTCGCGGGCGCGGACGGCGATCTGCTCGGCCCCGTTGGAGTGCCCGTCCAATCCGGGCTTGCCCACCAGCATTTTCAGGCGCGTGCCGAGCACGTTTTCGAGTTTGTCGACGCGGGCACGGATGTCGGCCATCGCGTCGGCAGACTGCGACGACGCGCCCCCGACCCCGGTCGGGGCCCGATATTCCCCATAAACCGAACGCAGCGTTTCCGCCCATTCGCCCGTCGTCACCCCCGCATGCGCGCAGGCGATGGAGGGCTCCATGATATTCTTCCCCTCTTCCGCGGCGGCCTTGAGATCCTTGAGGGCGGCAGCAACCTTGTCACTGTCGCGGCTTTCGCGCCATTTTCTCAAGCTTTCGATCTGCTCTTTCTCGGCGGTCTGATCGACCGTCAGGATCGACCCGTCACCCACCGTCAGCGGTGACGGCTCGCCGTCGGTATAGCGGTTGACGCCAATGACGGGCTGCTCGCCCCGCTCGATGGCGGCCAATCTGAGCGCGTTCGATTCGACCAGTCTCCGCTTCATATACGAGTTCTCGACCGCCGAGACGGCACCGCCCATGTCGTCGATCTGGGCCAGTTCCTTCAGCGCACCCGCCTTCAGTTCCTCCACCTTCTTCTCGATCACCGGCGAGCCGTCGAACAGGTCACCGTATTCCAGAAGATCGGTTTCATAAGCGACGATCTGCTGCAGTCTTAATGACCACTGCTGGTCCCAGGGTCTAGGGAGACCGAGCGCCTCGTTCCAGGCCGGCAACTGCACGGCCCGCGCCCTGGCGTTCTTCGAAAGGGTGACGGCGAGCATCTCGAGCAGGATCCGGTAGACGTTGTTCTCTGGTTGCTGCTCGGTCAGACCGAGCGAGTTGACCTGCACCCCGTATCTGAAGCGCCTGAGTTTCGGGTCCTCGACGCCGTAGCGTTCGCGGCAGATGTCGTCCCACAGTTCGGTGAACGCGCGCATCTTGCACATTTCGGTGATGAACCGGACGCCCGCGTTGACGAAGAAACTGATGCGCCCGACCACGGTCGGGAAGTCTTCTTCGGGCACGAGCGGTTTCACCCGGTCCAGCACCTCGATGGCGATGGCCAAGGCGTACGCCAGTTCCTGAACCGGTGTCGCGCCCGCTTCTTGTAAGTGATACGAGCAGACGTTCGTGGGGTTCCATTTCGGGATTTCCCGGTACGTGAAACTCACCACATCCGCGATCAGCTTTAAGCTCGGCGCGGGCGGAAAAATATAAGTGCCGCGGGACAGATACTCTTTGATGATGTCGTTTTGAGTGGTGCCGGACAGTTGTTCGCGTTTAACGCCCTGCCGTTCCGCCGTCGCCACGTACAATGCCAATAACCACGCCGCAGGCGCGTTGATGGTCATCGACGTGTTCATCTTATCCAAGGGGATGCCGTCGAGGAGCGTTTCCATGTCGCCCAGGTGCGAGATCGGCACGCCGACCTTGCCGACTTCCCCCTTGGCCAGAAGATGATCTGAATCGTAGCCGGTCTGGGTCGGCAGGTCGAAAGCGATCGACAGTCCCGTCTGGCCCCTTTCCAGATTAGAGCGATACAGCTTGTTCGATTCACGGGCCGACGAATGACCGGAATAGGTGCGGAAAAGCCATGGCCGGTCCGGTGTGACGCGGGCTTCCGCGTTCGCATCCGCAGCAAGGCCCATTTTGGTCTCAGCGAAATTTTCTGTCATTAACTTGAAGCCCCCGAATGAATAAAATCCACTTTCCCCGCATCCACGAAATAATATTTTAAAACCGTGGGAAATTTTTTTGCAACGTAGCAAATTGTGCATTGCGGTGAAAGCGGAATCCGTCTACGACTCATATTGCGATGCAACAAATTTGTAATCGCATCAGGGGATCGTCGCAGGCTTTGGGAGGCGGGCGGCGTGACGACGAAAAAGATACGTCGAATGAAACAGGGGACGAACCAATGACCGAAGCTGCCGAGATTATCGAAATTTATCCGGACCTTCCGAAGAAGGACCTTTACGAGCTGGGCGAGATCCCGCCGCTCGGCCATGTGCCGAAACAGATGTATGCGTGGGCGATCCGTCAGGAGCGCCACGGCGAACCGGATACCGCGATGCAGGTCGAGGTTGTCGACGTCCCCGAACTGGACAGCCACGACGTTCTGATCATGGTGATGGCCGCCGGCGTCAACTACAACGGTGTGTGGGCCGCGCTCGGCACGCCGATCAGCCCGTTCGACTACCACAAAGCCGAATACCACATCGCCGGTTCGGACGCGTCGGGCATCGTTTACGCGGTCGGCTCGAAAGTGACCCGCTTCAAGGTGGGTGACGAGGTCGTCGTGCACTGTAACCAGGACGACGGCGACGACGAGGAATGCAACGGCGGCGATCCGATGTTCTCGACCTCGCAACGCATCTGGGGCTACGAAACCCCTGACGGGTCGTTCGCGCAGTTCTGCCGCGTCCAGGATCGTCAGTGCATGGAGCGCCCGAAGCACCTGACGTGGGAAGAAAGCGCGTGTTACACGCTCGTCCTCGCGACGTCGTATCGCATGCTGTTCGGCCATCGTCCGCACATCCTGCGCCCCGGCCACAACGTCCTCGTGTGGGGCGCGTCGGGCGGCCTTGGCGCCATGGCGGTGCAGCTCTGCGCCGTCTCGGGTGCCAACGCCATCGGGGTGATTTCGGACGAGGACAAGCGCGATTTCGTTATGTCGCTCGGCGCCAAGGGCGTCATCAACCGCAAGGACTTCAACTGCTGGGGCCAACTGCCGCCCGTGAACGGCGACGGCTTCAAGGACTACATGAAAGAGACCCGCAAGTTCGGCAAGGCGATCTGGGACATCACGGGTAAGGGCAACGACGTCGACTTCGTCTTCGAACACCCGGGCGAAGCGACCTTCCCGGTCAGCTGCAACGTCGTCAAACGCGGCGGCATGGTCGTGTTCTGCGCGGGGACCACGGGCTACAACCTGACCATGGACGCCAGATTCGTCTGGATGCGCCAGAAGCGGATCCAGGGCAGCCACTTCGCCAACCTGATGCAGGCCAGCCAGGCCAACAATCTGGTTGTCGAACGCCGCATCGATCCGTGCATGTCGGAAGTGTTCTCGTGGGATGACATTCCCGCGGCGCACATGAAGATGCTCAGGAACCAGCACAAGCCCGGCAACATGGCGGTTCTGGTGCAGGCCAAGAAACCGGGCCGGCGCACCATCGAGGACTGCATCGAGGGCTGACCTCGGGATTTGAAGGGGCGTCCGGCGCGCTTGCCGGACCGCCCGACGGTCTTTAACGTGCCGGGTCGACAATAAAAACAACAAGCCGAAACCGGTGTATTCGTCGCCAATGGGGAGCGATGGGGAGCAACAGGATGGACGCTAGCGGCAACAATGACGTGCCGTTGATCGACGGTCTTATCGGTGTCTGCGACGCCGCCTTGCCGGCCGCCGAGGGTCTGCTGGCGGAAACCCGCCAACATCTTCAGGGCATGGTCGTCGTCGACGGGCGCGTGAAGGGCAATCTGGTCGAAAAATACCAGACGGAGGTTCACGGCCTCGCCTGGGTCGCGACCTACGTCGAAGGCTTGCGCCAGATGCTGGGTTGGGGCAAACGCCTCGAAAACGAAGGGCGCTTCGGTGAACTCGAACAGTTGATGGTCCAAGCCGCGTTTGGGGAGTACCTCAGCCAGCTCGAAGGCGGCATCGCCGTCAGCCAGCTTGAGATCGTGCGCCCCGGCGACATCGGTATCGGCGAGGCGGAAATCGCGTCCTTTAAAAACGACGCCGTCCGCATGCTGCAGACCCACGGCAATACCGGCGCCGTGCGTGCGCGCATCGCCGATCTGATCGAAGACGGGCATTTCGGCGCGCCCGGCCTGTCGGATGAAACCCTCGATATGGTCAGGGACCAGTTCCGCCGCTTCGCCCAGGAACAAGTCCAGCCCTATGCCCACGAATGGCATTTGAAGGACGAACTGATCCCGATCGAGATCGTCGAACAGATGGCGGAACTGGGCGTGTTCGGCCTGACGGTCCCCGAAGATTTCGGCGGGCTAGGCCTGGGCAAGATGGCCATGTGCGTCGTCACCGAGGAACTCAGCCGCGCCTACATCGGCGTCGGGTCGTTGGGGACGCGCTCCGAAATCGCCGCCGAATTGATCCGGCTGGGGGGCACCGACGCGCAGAAAGAACACTATCTGCCGCTCATCGCGTCGGGCGAGCTTCTGCCGACGGCGGTCTTTACCGAACCAGGGACGGGGTCCGATCTCGCATCGCTCAAGACCCGCGCCATCAAGGACGGCGACACATATAAAATTACCGGCAACAAGACCTGGATCACGCACGCATCGCGTTCCGACATGATGACGTTGCTGGTGCGCACCAATCCCGACGAGCCGGGCTACAAAGGTTTGTCGATGTTTCTCGTCGAAAAGCCCCGCGGCACGGAAGACGACCCATTCCCGAAAGAGGGGATGACGGGCGGTGAGATCGAGGTGCTCGGCTACCGCGGCATGAAGGAATACGAACTCGGCTTCGACAATATGGAAGTGCCCGCCGAACAGTTATTGGGCGGCGAGGAAGGCCAGGGTTTCAAACAGCTGATGGCGACGTTCGAAAGTGCGCGCATCCAGACTGCGGCGCGCGCCGTCGGCGTGGCGCAGAACGCGATGGAGCTCGGCCTCGAGTACGCCACTGGGCGCATTCAGTTTTCGAAACCGATCTACAAGTTCCCGCGCGTCCATGGGAAGATCGCCTGGATGGCGGTCGAAACCATGATCGCCCGCCAGATCACCTATTTCTCGGGCCGCGAGAAAGACTCGGATCGCCGCTGCGATATCGAAGCGGGGATGGCGAAATTATTGGCGGCAAGGGTCGCCTGGGCCAACGCCGATGGCGCGCTGCAGATTCATGGGGGCAACGGTTACGCCCTCGAATATCCGATTTCCCGCGTGCTGTGCGATGCGCGCATCCTCAACATCTTCGAGGGTGCGGCCGAAATCCAGGCGCAGGTGATCGCGCGTGGATTATTAGAGGGGAGGAACTGATATGAACTTCCTCTCGTCCGCCGCCTGTCAGACCGAAACGCCCGAGATCGCGGCCAAGAACATTGTTGCGAGGGTTGCCGACGTCATCGTCCGCGAAGCGACGGATAGCGATTCCGACGCCGTGATCGAACTGATCTCCGAGGTTTATTCGGAATTCCAGGGCTGTGTGCTTCTCGTCGATGAAGAGCGCCCACAGCTGCGCGAACCGGGCAGCGCTTACCAGCGTCTCGGTGGACGGTTCTGGGTCGCGGAATGCCAGGGGCAGATCTGCGGGACGGTGGCGCTGACACCCACCGATGCACCGGGTGTGGCGCGCATGCGGAAACTGTTCATCTCGCCTGCCGCGCGCGGCCGCGGTGTGGGGAGCACGCTCTGCGATCTGGTCGAGCGCACGGCGAGAGAAGAGATGCAGGCCGACATGATGATGCTCTATACCGACTCGCGTTTTCTGAATGCGCATCGCCTGTACGAACGCCGTGGCTACAAACGCCAACCCGGCCTCGTCCACTGCGCCGACGCATCGAACTCCATCGAATACGTCTACACCAAGAAGCTTTAAGACACCCCTCACCCGGCGCTTCGCGCCACCCTCTCCCCAAGGAGAGGGAAGATTGGCCGTGAGTCCCCTCTCCCTTGGGAGAGGGTGGCGAGCTTTGCTCGACGGGTGAGGGGTTCTAGGCCGCGTCCAGTTCTTCGTGCACGGCGAGCGTGCCCATCACCGCGTCGGCGGCCTCGCGGCCCTTGGTGACGAAGTGGCCCTTGAAGAAATTGATCAGCTCTTCGGTTTCCTGGAAATTATGCGGCGTCAGGACGACCGAGAACACGGGCGTGTCTGTCTCTAGCTGCACCTGCATCAGTCCGGACACGACCGCGTCGGCGACGAAGTCGTGGCGGTAGATCCCCCCATCGACCACAAACCCACAAGCGACGACGCACGCGATGTCGTCGCGACGTGCGAGGCGCTTGGCGGCAAGCGGAAGTTCGAAGGCCCCCGCGAGGCTCATCACTTCGACGGGCATGTCGTAACCCGCTTCGGCAAGGCGTTCCTCGAACCCGACCAGCGCGCGGTCGACGATGTCGGCGTGCCAGCGAGCCTGGATGTAGGCGATTTTCTGATTGTCAGCAGTCATTGCGGTACGTGCTCCTGAACGAATTTGAACCGTACGCAATCGGGACTCATACCCCGGCACGCATGAACATGCCGACGCATTGTTCTCTTCCATCCGGACTGTGACCGTCGGCTCCGGCATCTCACCGGATCTGCTGACCCCGGCGATCACGAAAACCGCCGGGCGCTCGCGGGCTCGTGTCATGGGATACTTATCTTCGACACATACCGCCGGTGGGGAATTTCACCCCGCCCCGAGAACGTGAGAGCACCCTAACACCGACGGCTTGGCGTTGACACGCGCAAAGATCGGTGGATTGCTTCGAAAATCAGACAAGGAACACCCTCATGCCCATCGACCTTGAGCTTTATGCCGCTTTTATCCTCGCCACCGCCGTGCTGATCCTGATCCCCGGCCCCATCGTCACGCTGGTGATCGCGAACTCGTTGAAACACGGGGTAAGGACCGGCGTGCTGACCGTGGTCGGTGCCAACACGGGTACCACGGTCATGCTGACGGCAGGTGCGCTCGGCCTCTCGACGGTTTTGGCGGTTGCCGCCGATATTTTCGAATGGGTGCGTTGGGCGGGTGTCGCTTATCTGGTTTATCTGGGAATTAAGGAATGGCGTCACGCCTTCAAAGCCGACCCGGACGCGGTCCAGCAGATCGCGGCGGATCAGAAACCCAAGGGGGTGTTCTGGCATGGCTTCATCGTCGCCATCACCAACCCGAAAACGGTGTTTTTCTTTGTCGCGTTCTTCCCGCAGTTCATCGACCCGGATTTGGCCGCGGGCCCACAACTCGCGATCCTGTGCGTGACGTTCATGGTGCTCGCGTTTCTTCTGGACGGGATGTACGCGGTCGTCGCGGGACGGGCGCGGGCGTGGCTGGCGGGCGGCGCCAAGGCCAGATTGCGTCACGGGATTACCGGCACGTTGTTGTTGGGTACGGGACTCGGTCTCGCGCTCGCGCGAAGGAGCTAGTGCCTGGCCGTCGAGACAATGTTAAGTGCGGGCGCGATGTCGAGGCCCGACAGCTTTTCGATCACCGACAGCGGCACCCGCGCCTTGTCGATGATCGCGGCGGATACCTGACCGCTGGTTCGGACGTTTTTATGCCGGAACAACCAAGCCGTGATTTTGGGCGGGTCGCTGCCCTCCCCCGCCACGAACACCACTTTATAGAAATGCGTGGCGACCGCGCTTTTCGGGTTGCCGCTTTTGATCGGGTAGGCCGCCAGCCCGGTTCGATCGGGACGGCCGTCGTCATCCCTGTCGAAAATCGCACCGGTCACGACATAGATCTCGCCGCTGATGCGCGCCATCGTCCGGACGCGGATCTCGAGATCCCGCCAGAGGGTTCGGTTGAACCCCGGATACTGATGGGCGATGTTGGTGAAAATATACGAATTGACCATCGCGCGTTCGGACCGGGTCATGTCGGCACTTGGGACCATATGCCCGCGATCCATCCCATCACCTTTATATGAGGCGCAGACCGTCCCCCCATCGTTAATCGCGACACGCGGATCGGGGCGGAAGCATTGGGTCCGTTTCCGCTTTTTTGCGACATCGTGTGACGTCAACCGATACGCAACCCATAATGGTAAGCGCCGTTTCACGTCGTAGCCCGTCAGCCAGTGCGCCTGCGCAAGTTCGACGATCCGTGTCCCCGAAAACTTCCCGACCGGCGTGCCCCAGGGCGCGTGAAGCGGGCTGACGTCCGCCGCGTCGGTCTCGATCAATGCCGCGTCGTATTCGGCGCGGGTGTCCGAAGAAATGTCGCAACCGCACGTCTCCGCCGCCGAAACCGGCAAGGCGAGCACCGCCAAGAGCACAAAAATACAAATACATGTATATTTCATTAATCTATATTTTGAGTTGTTTTATTGTGCATCGCACATCCTCGTTTCTGGCACGAAACCGCTGAAGAATTGGTGAATCCGGGTTATCCACGGGGCTAGCCTTGCGGTCTCCGGCAATATTCGTAAGCTAGGAAACTCCATGCCCGCCGCTGGCCGAACGGAAACAGGAGCGATTTTCCCCATGTCCATTCATCTCGCCGAAACCGCCGAAGACGTCTCACGTGTCGCGTTCGGCTTCATGGCGTCCAAGGCGCTTTTTGCTGCGCTGCACATCGACGCCTTCACCCATCTCGCGGGAGGCGCCAAGTCGGTGGCCGAGCTTTCAAAGGCGACCAAGGTCCCCGAAAACCGGATCGAGACTCTCCTGACCGCGCTCTACAGCGTCGGTCTCGTCACCTTCGACGACAACAAATACGCCAACGCGCCGGGGGCGGAGGCGTTCCTCAATCGTGAATCCAAATATGATTTCGGCGACTATCTCCGCTACCAGATCGATCAGCAGATGTATCCGTTCCTCGGCCAGCTGAACAACGTCATGGACGGCACGTTGGACCCGGAAGCGGTCGATTCCTACCAGCACTGGATGTCGGACCCGGACCAGGCGGCGCTTTATTCCAACGCTCAGCATTCCGGCTCACTCGGCCCCGGGCGCACCATCGCCAAGACCGTCGACCTGACGGGCGCGAAGAATTTACTGGACGTCGGCGGCGGCACCGGGGCGATGACGATCCGGCTTCTGGAAGCCAATCCCGACCTGGTCGCGACCATCATCGACTTCCCGAACGTCGCCGAGATCGGCTGGCAGTTCATCACCGACGCGGGGATGATCGACCGGGTTCGCTATATCCCCGGCAACGCCCTTATCGCCGAATGGCCGACGGAACAGGACGCGATCCTGATGTCGTATCTGTTTTCGGGGGTGCCGGGAACGGAAGTCCCGAAACTGATCGAGCGCGCCTTCGAAAGCTTGGCGCCGGGCGGCACTTATATGGTGCACGACTTCATGGTCGACGACGACAGGGAAGGGCCGTCGATGGCGGCGCTTTGGCAGCTTCAGCACATGGCCTTCACGCCCGACGCCCACTCGATCACGGCGGGGTGGTTGAAAGAAGAAATGACCAAGATCGGCTTCGTTGACATCGAAGATACCGCCGCGATCCCCGGCCTCACCCATCTGGTGTATGCCAAGAAGCCGGCGTAAATCGGGTTACGCCGCTTCGATCTCGACGAAGGTCTCGTTGTAGACCGCACCGTCCTCGATATCCGCGCGGATATCCGACGGGATCAACGCGTTGACCGTCTGTCCGGTGCCGGACGATTTAAGCCACGTCCCCTTGGGCGAATACAACACCCCCGGCTTGACCGCATCGCTGATCTTCGCGATCAGCGTGACCTGCCCCAGCGCGTTGAAGAGGCGCACCCTGGCCCCCTCTTCGATCCCTAATCTTTCAGCGTCGTCGGGGTGGATTTCGACGACTTCCATCCCGTCGGACGGGGCACAGTTCCCGAATGTCGCGTTGGTGCGCTTGGACGACGACGGGGTGATCACGGTGAATGAATGCGATTTTTCGACGGGTTTGAATTTCGGGATGCCCGCGCCCCACCTGTCTTCCAAATTTTGCGAGAACAACTCGATCTTGCCGCTTTCCGTCTGCGGAAAGACCGTCTTGCACATCACTTTCGGTGTGTCGCCGTCGATCGACATGTCGAACGCCCTGTTCAGCGGGATCTCGGACGGTTTGATTCCCTTCAGCCGCGGGTCGGTATGATCGATGGCATCGTCCATCAGTTTCTTGTCGTCATCCATGAAGATCGGATCGTCGAAGCCGAAGCGCTTGGCCAGCAGACGGAAGATTTCGGTATTGGGTTTCGACTGTCCGACGCACGGGATCACCGGTTCGGCACGCTGCAGATAGCTGGTCCCGTACGCCCCGTAGATATCGTCGAATTCGAAGTGCGATGCGGCGGGCAGGATCACATCACAGTAAAGAAGACTGTCCGTCATCACCACGTCCGCCCCACAGACGAACAGATCATCCCTTGAAAGGGCGCGGCGCATCCGGTTCTGGTCGGGGTGTGTCGCGACGGGATTGTGGTTGTAGATGAAGACCGCGGCGATCTGCGGGTTCAGGTTCTCATCGAGAATAAGCTTCCCCACATCGACGATGTTGATGGTCCGCGTATGCGCGGGGACGAGGTCCGGCCGCTGCAGTTTCGCCGTGGTTTTGGGGATCGCGAGGCCCGGCTTGGCGAACACCCCGGCCCCTTCAGAACCGTGATTGCCCGTTAAAGCCTGCAACGCCATCGCGGCGCGCAGACCGGCGCCACCGCTGGCGCCCCGTTCGATCCCGTTGCCGACCGAGACCGCGACCTTATCCGCGTTCTCGTACCAGTCCGCGAACGTGGAGAATGTCTCTTCATCGACGCCGGTGATCGCGGTCATCTTGTCGATATCGTATTGGCGCGCTTCGCCCATATACAGATCGAAACCGGCGACCCACCGATCGATGAAATCGTTATCGAGCGCACCGCGCTTCTCAAGTTCCGCTGCCAAAGCCTGGGCCAAGACCACATCCGTGCCCGGCTGGATCTGGATATAAAGGTCCGCCTGTTCGGCGATTTTCGTCCGTTTCGGGTCGATGACGATCAGCTTCGCGCCTTTCGATCTGGCGGATTTGATGACGCGCGCGAGGTGTAAGTTCGAGACCGTGACGTTGTTGCCCCAGACAACGATCAGATCGGCATGCTGCGCCTGTTCCGGCGCCATCCCGGGCGCGCTCCCGTATAGACTTGTGTACGCCGTGCCCCGGACCCCGCCGCAAAGCGGCCCCCGGTTCAAAAGCGAGGCGCCCAGTTTGTGGAAGAACCGGCGGTCCATTGAGCCCCCGGCAATCTCGCCGTGCGGGCCCGCGTAATTGAACGGAAGTACCGACTGGGCGCCGTGTTTTTCGATCGCCGTGGCGATGCCGTCATGAATCAGGTCGATGGCCTGTTCCCAAGACACCGGCTCGAATTCACCGCTCCCCTTGCGCCCCACGCGCCTGAGCGGTTCGGTCAAGCGCCCGTCGCCGTGCACGAAGTCGGGATAGGACGTCGATACCTTGCTGCAGATCGCCCCCGCCGTATACGGGTTGGCGTTCGATCCCTTGACCGAGACGATGCGGCCGTCTTCGACGCCCACGGACAGGCTGCAGGTATCCGGGCAATCCAGCGGGCAGACGCTGGGCTTCTCTAAAACGGCGGGCATGGCAATCTCCCCGTTGGCAATCACGGTTTCCGATGGCTCCATTCATCAGCCATTCCGCAGGATTCCGAAAGAGCCATTTTGCGAAACCTAGCCCTTCCATTTGAGCGGACTTAGCAATTTCGTAGCAGGACTTGACCGCGCACCCCACCTCCCCTACTTTTTCTTCATGATGTTGATGAAAAACACCGCGCTAGGCCTAAGCCTTATTACCCCGGGGTCCTGAAGGGACGCCGGGTCACCGCTGCGCGTTTTCGTTTTTTCACTTTTTTAGAGCCGACATCATGAACTCCATATCTCATTACGTCTCCCGTCCGTCCGGCGACCGCATCGGTCTTGCCCTTGCCCGACTTACTGGCGGCCGCCGGTAACTCAACGGCTGCCCGGCGGTCGGTTCCGAAGCCGTTTTTCCCTTCGGATGAATATGATTTTAAAGGCCCAGGATGTCGGAAGACCCGGGCCGAGGAGACGAGAAAATGACCAAACCAACTGCAAAACCGACGATGACCCCGGGCCGGAAATACGTGCCCTTCCAGCCCGTCGATCTGCCCGACCGGCAATGGCCGTCGAAGACGATCACCGAAGCGCCCGTCTGGTGTTCGGTCGATCTGCGCGACGGCAACCAGGCGTTGATCGAACCCATGGGGCCCGAACGCAAACGCCGCATGTTCGACAAATTGGTCGAGGTCGGCTTCAAGGAGATCGAGGTCGGCTTCCCCGCCGCGTCCCAGACCGATTTCGATTTCTGCCGCCAGCTGATCGAAGAGGACATGATCCCCGACGACGTCACGATCCAGGTCCTGACCCAGTCGCGCGAGCACCTGATCCGGAGAACGTACGACGCCATCAAGGGCGCCAAGCGCGCCATCGTGCATTTGTATAACTCGACCTCGACCGCGCAGCGCCGGGTGGTATTCAACATGGATATGGACGGGATCACCCAGATCGCCGTCGATGGGGCAAAACTGGTTCGTGAACTGGGCGAGCAGGTAACGGATGGCGAGATCGTCTATCAGTATTCCCCCGAAAGCTTCACGGGTACGGAACTGGAATTCGCCCGCGACATCTGTGACGCGGTCATGGATGTGTGGGAACCGACCCCTGATAAAAAGGCGATCATCAACCTGCCCGCCACCGTCGAAATGGCGACCCCCAACATCTATGCCGACCAGATCGAGTGGATGCACCGAAATCTGAAACGCCGTGACAGCATCGTCTTGAGCCTGCACCCCCACAACGACCGGGGCACCGGCGTCGCGGCGGCCGAGTTGGGCGTTCTGGCGGGCGCCGACCGGATCGAGGGGACGTTGTTCGGCAACGGCGAGCGGACGGGTAACGTCGACGTCGTGACTTTGGCGCTGAACATGTTCACCCAGGGCGTCGCCCCCGATCTGGATTTCTCCGACATCAATGCCGTCATGCGGGTCGCGGAATACTGCAACCAGTTGCCGGTCCACCCGCGCCATCCGTATGTGGGCGATCTGGTGTTCACCGCGTTTTCCGGCTCGCACCAGGACGCGATCAAGAAGGGTCTGGCGGCGTTGAAGTCGGCGAATTCGGAAACCTGGGATGTCCCCTATCTGCCGATCGACCCGAAAGACGTCGGCAGAAGTTACGAAGCGGTGATCCGCATCAACTCGCAGTCGGGCAAGGGCGGCGTCGCTTATGTGATGGAGACCGATTACGGTTTCGAAATGCCGCGACGGCTGCAGATCGAATTCTCGGGCGTCGTCCAGGTGCAGGCCGACACGTCGGGTAAAGAGCTGACCGGCACCGAAATCTGGTCGATCTTCGATAAGGAATACATCGCCCAGCCCGAAGGCCGCTTCAAGTTCGTCGATCACCGCTCGGTGCCCGACACCCATGCCAGCGAGGTTCGCGAACTCACCGCCAACATCACCGACAATGGCAAAGAGGTCGTCTTGAAGGGTAAGGGGAACGGCCCGATCGACGCGTTCTTGACGTCGATCAACGCCCACATGCTGGAAGACGTGAAGGTCGTCAGCTACCACGAACACGCGGTCGGTGTGGGGTCCAGCGCCGACGCGGTGGCGTATGTGGAAGTTCAGAAGGGTGACGACGCCCCCGTGTTCGGCGTCGGGCGGCACAAGAACATCACCAAGGCGTCGTTAAGCGCCGTCGTCAGCGCCATCAACCGGGCGATCTCGGCTTAAGAAAACCTCGTCATCCCGGAACCGAGCCCGACATCCGTCGGGTGAGGTATCCGGGACCTATTTTCGATCACACCGGATCTCTCCCGACTGCCATGGGGCCTAGCTCAGGGCCGGGAAGACGTTTTATTCCGCCACCAATTCCAACGATCGGAGCGGTAGCTGAAAATCGTTGCCGGCGGATGACGTGTAATTGATCGTTTCACGGCACCCCAAGGATTAACCCTCGCGGAATGGCGATCCGGGGCTTATATAAGGGTTATGGACGCGTTCTTACCGTTTCTGATGGGCTTCGCGATGTTCGCGACCCTGATCATCCTGGTTGTCGGGCTGATCGGGTTCGCGCGCAACGGGCCGTTCTACAAGAAGCACGCCAACAACCTGATGCGCGCACGGGTCATCGGCCAGGGCCTGGCTCTGATCCTGTTTGCGCTGATCATGTTCCTGGCGGCGAAATAACCCGATAATTGCCGACGTAAGGGGGGATGCATGGTCACGCTCACGAAAATCTATACCCGCGGCGGCGATAAGGGGGAAACTTCGCTGGGCTCCGGCGACCGGGTCAAGAAGCACGACGTCCGCGTCGCGGCTTACGGGACGTCGGACGAAACCAACGCCGTCATCGGGCTCGCGAGATTACACACCGAAGGTGACGCCGACGCCATGCTGGCCAGGATTCAGAACGATCTGTTCGATCTGGGGGCCGATCTTTGCACCCCCGAAGGGGGCAACCGCTCAGATGGCGCGCTTCGGATTGTCGACGAGCAGGTCGAAAGGCTGGAGCGCGAAATCGACGCCATGAACGCGGATCTGGAACCGCTGAAATCCTTCATCCTCCCAGGTGGCACAGCCGCGTCCAGCTACCTGCACCTGGCGCGCACGGTCGCCAGACGTTGTGAGCGGCTGCTGACCGAGCTCTCCGAACACGAAGACGTCAATCCCGCCGCCATCAAGTACGTCAACCGGCTCAGCGATCACCTGTTCGTCCTCGCCCGTCATCTCAACGATAACGGCAAGAAAGACGTGCTCTGGGTGCCGGGCGGCAGCCGCTAGCACTCGCGCCCTCATTTCCCGTCGCCCCGAACTTGATTCGGGGTCCATGAGCGGCAGACACCGGATTTCACTCAGTGAAACGCATGGGTCCTGAATCAAGTTCAGGACGACGTGATTGATTGCCGGACCCCCTAAGTATTCCCCGAAACACCCCCGAAACCGGCGGAAATCCGGTCGTTTTCCTTCACATTTTTGTCGTAAACGTGGCTTGACCCCCTATTTGGCAAGGCCTAATGTTGCGCCTGCGAAAAGACCCGTGCAACTGCACTCAAAACACTCCACAACAAGCCAATCCGGGCATTTCGCTGGGTGGAGCACCAAGACGTCGCGATTGCGGCAAGAGGAGAACCGATGAAGGCACTCGTTGCTGTCAAGCGGGTGGTTGACTACAACGTCAAAATCCGCGTGAAACCCGACAACTCGGGCGTTGAACTTCAAAACGTCAAGATGTCGATGAACCCGTTCGACGAAATCGCCGTCGAGGAAGGCGTCCGCCTGAAGGAAGCCGGCAAGATCGAGGAATTGATCGCCGTTTCCATCGGCCCGGCGCAGTCCCAGGAGACGATCCGCACCGCGCTCGCGATGGGCGCCGACCGCGGCATCCTGGTCGAATCCGACGATGAAGTGCAGCCCCTCGCGGTCGCCAAGATTCTGAAGGCGATTGTCGACAAGGAAAGCCCCGATCTGGTCATCGTCGGCAAGCAGGCCATCGACGACGATTCCAACCAGACCGGCCAGATGCTGGCGGCCCTTCTCGACTGGCCGCAGGCGACCTTCGCGTCGAAGCTGGAACTCGGCGACGGTTCGGCGGAAGTCACCCGCGAAATCGACGGCGGTCTCGAGACGATCAAGGTCAAACTTCCCATGGTCATGAGCACCGACCTCAGGCTCAACGAGCCGCGCTACGCGTCGCTCCCCAACATCATGAAAGCCAAGAAGAAACCGATCGACACCATGTCGACCGCCGATCTGGGCGTCGACGCGGCGCCGCGCCTGACCACGCTCAAGGTGGAAGAGCCCGCCAAGCGCGAAGGCGGCGTGAAAGTCGCCGACATCGCCGAACTCGTCGACAAACTGAAAAACGAAGCGAAGGTGATCTGACATGGCCAACGTACTTCTGATTGCCGATCACGATAACTCGGCGCTGCGCCCGGGCACCCTCAACGCGCTCGCCGCGGCAAGCAAACTGGGCGACGTGACCGCCCTCGTCGCGGGCAAGGATTGCGCCGACGCCGCCCAGGAAATGGCGAAAGCCGAAGGCGTTGCGAAAGTTTTACAAGCCGAGGGCGATCACTACGCCTATTCGCTCGCCGAAAGCGTCACCGATCTGATCGTCGGCATCGCCGACGGTTACGACTACATCGTCGCCCCGGCGTCGACGTCAGGTAAAAACATTACCCCCCGCGTCGCCGCCAAGCTCGACGTGCAGCAGATTTCGGAAATCGTCGCCATCGAGAGCGAAGACACCTTCGTGCGCCCGATCTATGCCGGTAACGCCATGGCGACCGTGCAGTCGTCGGACGCGAAAAAAGTGATCACGGTCCGCGCCACCGCTTTCGACGCCGCCGCCTCGGAAGGCGGTTCGGCATCGGTCGAAAGCATCGACGCGGCCGCCGCCAGCGATCTTTCCGAGTTCGTCAGCCAGAACCTGACCAAATCCGAGCGCCCGGAACTGACCAGCGCGGGGATCGTCATTTCCGGCGGACGTGGTATGCAGTCGGGCGACAATTTCTCGATGCTCGAAGACGTCGCCGACAAGCTGGGCGCCGCGGTCGGTGCGTCGCGCGCCGCCGTCGACGCGGGCTTCGTACCCAATGACTACCAGGTCGGCCAGACCGGCAAAGTGGTCGCCCCCGACCTGTATATCGCCGTCGGTATTTCCGGTGCGATCCAGCACCTCGCCGGCATGAAGGACAGCAAGGTCATCGTCGCCATCAACAAGGACGAGGAGGCGCCGATTTTCCAGGTTGCCGACTACGGCCTGGTTGCCGACCTGTTCGACGCGGTGCCCGAACTGTCCAAGGAACTCGACAAATAAGAAACTTAGGGACTGCTAATCTTCATGGACAAACACGTAACCGCTGCTTTCGATAGCGAGGAGAAGACCATGTCAATAAACATAAAAAAGATCGGCGTGATCGGCGCCGGGCAAATGGGCAGCGGGATCGCACACGTCTGCGCGCAGGCCGGCTTTGACGTGCATATGCTCGACATTTCCGACGACGCCATCGCCGCCGGCATGGAGAAAATCCAGAAAGGCATGACCCGTCAGGTCAGCCGTGGCGAACTGAGCGAAGCCGATCTGGAAGCGGCCATGAAACACATCACCACCGGCACCGACTATGCCGGTTTCGGTGACTGCGACTTCGTCGTCGAAGCGGCGAGCGAGGACGAGGACGTCAAGAAAGCGATCCTCAAACAGCTCTGTCCGGTGCTGCGTGAAGACGCGCTGATCGCGTCCAACACGTCCTCGATCTCGATCACGCGCCTCGGTGCGCAGACCGACCGTCCGGGCAAGTTCCTGGGCATGCACTTCATGAACCCGGTGCCGCGCATGGAACTGGTCGAACTGATCCGCGGCATCGCCACGGACGAGGACACCTATTCCGCGATCCGCGAACTGGCCGCCAAGCTGGGCAAGAAGTCGGTCAACGCCGAAGATTTCCCGGCGTTCATCGTCAACCGTATCCTGCTGCCGATGATCAACGAAGCGGTCTACACCCTTTATGAGGGCGTCGGTTCGGTTGAAGCCATCGACACGTCGATGAAACTTGGTACGCACCACCCGATGGGGCCGCTCGAACTGGCCGACTTCATCGGTCTGGACACCTGCCTGGCGGTCATGCACGTGCTGCACGACGGTCTCGCCGACACCAAATACCGCCCCTGCCCGCTTCTCGTGAAATACGTCGAAGCCGGCTGGCTCGGCCGCAAAACCGGCCGCGGGTTCTACGACTATTCGACGGACACGCCGGTGCCCACGAGATAAGTATCGGCCCTCTTAGGGCTCGGCATACGCCATTCAAAAGGCTCCGGCATCCGCCGGGGCCTTTTTTGTGGCTTGGCGGCCACCAGCGTGCGGGTCTAGTCCCGGACAACCTCCGATACCCGCAATGAAAACCGGATCGGCACGCGGACATCCGCGGCGATAGCGCGGCCGTTGCGCCTTGCGGGGACGAAGCGCCATCGGTTCACTGTTCTCAATGCCGCCCGGTCAAACGCTTTGATACCGGACGACTGGGAGATCGAGACCCTGTCCGCGCGTCCGTCGGACGTGACGTGCACCTCCAACAAGACGAGGCCTTCGCGACGACGACGCAATTCGGATTGCGGATAGGGCGGTGCCGGATTGTTCAGATAAGACGGGAACGTCACGGGTGTCGCGCGCTCCCCGGCGCCGGTCGAAACAGCTGCGCGCCCGGCCGCGGACGGCTCGCCCCCGGATGGCAAGTGTCGCGGCCGCACGGGCTGGTCGCCGGGTGATGCGGCGGCAACCGAAACGGCTGCACCAGGGCGGGCGGTTTCGACCCTTCTCACCGTCTTCGACGATATTGGCGGCGAGGGCTTTCTGGGCATCGCAACACCGTCCAGGCGGGAAACAGGTAATTCCTCGACATCCGGCTCGGCGATGATCGCAGCGGGTTCGAGCGATACCGGTTCGGACGAAACGTCGTCGACCGGCTGATCGGGGGGTGTCGGCACCGAATGTTCGGGCGGCGCCGACACCGGGCTGATGACATCGATCGGCAAATAAGGTTGCGGCGTGGCCTGGGGTTCCGCCGGTGGCGGCTCATCCACGAGCGTCACCAGGATCGCGGTCTCATCTTCTCCAAGATGCGGCGCCGGGCCCGGCAGCCCCGCAAACGCCAACCATCCCGTCAAAGCGGCTATGTGCAGTCCAACGGACAGCAACACAGCCGCTTCCAACGGGACGCGGATATCCGGCGTCAGGACCTCAGAACGTCGCATGCGCCCGGATGAAGAACGACCGGCCCGGCTCGTTCACCTGGACAACTTCCGGGTCGAATGCACTGGCCCGGCTCAGGTGATTTGCATAGGTCGTATCGAACACGTTGGTGACGCCGAACTTGAAGGTCAGTTGTTCCAAAGCAAACACGTCGGCATAGAGGTCGACGACCGCGTAGCCACCTGTCTTGGCGGCGTCCTGACCACTGTTGAAATTGGTTTCAACGTCGGCACGAGGCTGGCGAAACGCCGAACGCAGACGGGCACCCGCCATCCAGTCCGGTTCGCTATACTCCACGCTGGCCGTGAAGGTCAGCGGCGGAATCTGCGCCAATGGGCGGTTATCCTCCTCGTTCTCACCGTACGTGAAGGCGGTTGCGGCATCGAAGGTCCAATTCCGGTTCAGGCGGTAGCTGCCCGACACCTCGAAACCGGCCAGCGTCGCGTCCACATTGCGATACACCGTGGCGTTGTCGCTCAGCAGGACGCCGTCCTGTCCGCGCGCCTGATCGCGAAGAATGAAATCCTCGACACGGTTGTAGAAAACCGAACCGCTGAACGACGCCTTGTCGAATTCGGCATTGCCGCCGACGTCGACCTGGTGGTGTTTCTCGGGTTTGATATCGGGCCGCCCGACCCATCGGTTCGATGCCGTGTTGTTGTTTTGCGCGATGCCGCGTTCGGTGGCGTCTGCGGTGCGCACGCTGCGTGAAAGACCCGCGAATGCGGTGTAGCGCGAACCGAACGATTTTTCATAGCGCACCAGACCGCCAATGTTGTTTTCGTCGCGGTCTTCGGCACGAACCCCATAATAGGTCTGGTAGAGCTGGTTGGCGGATTGCGATGGCATCGCCGCGACGCGGTCGGCCTTGTCGGCCGAAACGTCGACACGGTCGTAGCGTAGACCGAAGCGTACTTTCTGGTCGGCGGAAACGTCGTGATCCGCTTCGGCGAAAAGACCGACCTGCGATATCCCGATATCGGGCCATGAATAGGCCTGGATCAGGCGGTTGTTATCGACGCTGTCCCTGTTGCCCATGTAACGGACGGCATCGCGCTGATTGTACTGAATGTCGCCGCCGATCTTGTAACCGGTCGCTCCCCGGCGGCCATCGAAACTGAGCTTCCCACCGTAGGTGTCGGAATCCGATTCCACCTTCATCACCATCCCGGTGCGGTCGCGAAGCGAGTAGTTGTCCATCACATGATCCACCTGGCCGCCGTATACGGACAGGTCGAGCGCGTCGAACAATCCGTCACCTGTGAACTTGTGATTGAGGCTGCCGCGCAGCACGTAAGTTTCGGAAAGCGGCGAATCCATCGCGGCGCCGGCATACAAAGCGTCTTCCATCTTCTCCGACTGGAAGCTGAACCGGACGAGGTCGTTCTGCGTCGGACGCAGGCCGGTTTCGATACGCCCGCCGTGACTTGAGAACCCGCTCCGCACGCTCTGGCCGCTGCCGTCTTCGTAGTTGTCCGCCACCTTGTAGTTAGCGTCGGCGCGGACATACCCCCACGCCCCCCCACCGGCCACATCCGCGCTGACGTCTTTACGCCGCCCGTTGCTGTCGTAACCGGTTGAGACGTCGGCCTGATAAGGTTTCTCCGCATCGAACACAGATGTCTTGCGGGTCGCCCGTACGGTGCCACCGGCGCCACCCGGTCCGTTGCTGACCGTCGCATACCCCTTTTCGACCGTGAGCGCGTCGAGACTGTCCAGTGTCAGATAGGCCGTCGGCGGATCCATCCTGTTGGGACAACCGCCATGAATGAAGGCGTTATCGTCAATGATATTGATACGCCCCTGCGACAGACCACGGATATAAGGCTCCTGCGCGTGACCGCCCATGCGCCCGACGTTGACGCCGGGCACGTCCTGGATGATATCGGCCGCGTCGGTAGCCGGAAAACGCCTGTTCGTCGCCGGCTCCAGCACCACACGGTTCGGATTCGGCGTGTAACCGTAGGTTTCGACAAGCGGCAAGGTCGGGGTCGGGGTCGGGATCTGGTCCTGCGCCAAAGCGACGGCCGGCGCGGCGATGGTCATGGAAAGTGAAAGGGTCCATGTGGCAATACGCTTGCCAGGCAAGTTGTGTCGAGACATTGAAGTACTCCGTCTGACCGGGCTGTTTGTCCCCGGTCGGTCGTGAAAAATGGCGAGCGCGGCCCCGATGCGGACAGGCAACGGGACGAACGCCGGCTAATGATCGGATTCAGACGGAGTAGGCAGGTGGAGCGCGCGGCGCGGAAGGGCGCTGCGCAAACTGAGGAGAGAACGCCGTTTCGTGGACGGGATGAATTGCTTCGATACTGCCGGCGGCCGGATACGCCATCGGAAGCTGGACGAGGTCCGCCGCAGGCGGTGCCGGGAAATGGCAGAGTATGCAGCAGTTGCTGGGACCGTTTCGAGCGGGATTTTCGTCATCCAGAGGAAGCTGGCCGGTCTGCGAACAGATACTGGCGCGAAGCTCGGCGAGGAATTTGGCTTCGGCCGGATCGGTCGTTGGCTGGGCCGCCATGATCGGCACGAGGATGCTCAACAGCAGCGCGGTGATCAGCCCACCCGACGCAACGCGTGTCCATCCAGCCTGCCGCAACACCTTGAAAAGGGTTTGCCGCGGATGACCGGAACGACGGCCCGACCGTGCGATATTTTCTGACGCTGCTCTCATTACCCCCTCAAGAGTCAGGGGTAATACAACCCAAAAGACGATACATGGCAATGCCAAACGCATGCGGCGGGCGACGACCAACCGGGCGATACCCCAATCCCAACGCGATAAGGGCCCGCGCGCTAAGCGCTGCGGCATACACTCTTCAAAAGGCTCCGGCATCCGTCGGGGCCTTTTTTGTATGACGGTCCATCGTCATCCCGGACGCGGCTTTCCGCCGAGCGCAGGCGAGGTCCGGAAAGCCAGCGATCCGGGACCCATCTCCACATCACGGCAAATTCATCCATGGGTCCCGGGTCGAAAGGATCGCAACCGAACGCGTACCGCGTTCGGGCGATGCCTAACGCCCGGGATGACGGGTAGCTGGATGAACTGCCCCGCCCCCCTATTACAAACTGAAACACTTTTTCA
This sequence comes from Rhodospirillales bacterium, assembly GCA_017644185.1. Classification (GTDB taxonomy): domain Bacteria; phylum Pseudomonadota; class Alphaproteobacteria; order Rhodospirillales; family Casp-alpha2; genus UBA4479. The sequence continues at coordinate 79,630 of JAEPMA010000013.1, read as the reverse complement.
CCCCCGATAACGCGGCCGAAATACGGTTGTGACGTGCGGCTGCGATCCTCCCAGCCTGAACAAGGCTCAAATCAGGCCTGGGGGCACATAAAATGGATCAGTCGATCAAACCTTACGATTTCTCGGATATCTCGGTCCTTGTCGCCGAGCACAATTCCTACATGCGCCAGACGATGCGCTCGATCCTGCGCACCTTCAACATCGGCCAGATCGAGGAAGCCCGCACCCCCGATCACGCCTGGGACGCCTTCAAACTCCACAAGCCCGACGTGGTGTTCGCGGACTGGGCCCCCGGTTTCGACGGGATGGGACTTCTGAAACAGATCCGCCGCGACGACGACAGCCCGAACCCGTTCGTCCCCGTCATCATCGTGACCTCGATGTCGGACAAGGAGCACGTATTAACTGCTCGCGATCTGGGGATGACCGAGTTTCTGGCAAAGCCGTTCTCACCAAAGCTGATTTATCTGCGCCTGAGAATCATCGCCGAGCAGCCGCGCTCGTTCGTGCGCACCGGCAACTTCTTCGGTCCCGACCGCCGCCGCCGGCAGATTCACGTCGACGAGAACCGCCGCGAAAAAGGCCGCAACGACAACGGTCCCGCCGAAGAGAAAAGCCGCCAGCGCGAAGAGACGGCTTGACCCCAACGCCGTCCGCTTTCGTCATTCCCGCGAACGCGGGAATCCAGATTGCCAGTACCAAGCTTCTCCTGGGTTCCCGCCTGCGCGGGGATGACAATTTCCTGAACACGACATCGATAACGGCCCAATCCCCCGCGAATCGTTGCTGGCCAAGGGCTTCGGAACGCTCCCCGAAAATCGCCGCAAATAACGTATGACACTTGCATGATGGCGGCGTTGCAGGCGCGTGTCAGCGCGTGAGCGCGGAAATCTCAACACCTTGATCTAACGCCCTTTTTTCCGCACCCACGTCACAATTCCGACATCAATCCGGCACTTAAGCTTCCTTTGAACGGATGCATCCCCTCTGTCACATCTTCCCGGATACCGCCGTCTCGTCCCCGGCTTGGACGGCCGGGAAAGGAGGGACCATGAAAGACACCATCGATAACGGCGATCTTCTCGTCTATCTCGCCGACAACCCGATCGAGATCGAGTGCGCGCAACGGCTGCGCTACCAGGTCTTCTATGAAGAGATGGGCGCCGTCCCATCCCTCGCACAGCGCCGCGCCAAGATGGACGAAGATCCGTTCGACAACATCTGCGACCATCTTCTGGTCGTCGACAAACAGCGTTCGAATGGCAAGCCGTTCGTCATCGGGACGTATCGGATGCTGCGCCGTTCCGTCGCGGAGAAAAGCGAGGGGTTTTATTCCGGCGACGAGTTCGATCTGACGTCGCTGATCAACTACCCGGGCGAGATCGTCGAGCTTGGGCGGTCGTGCGTACACGCCGATTACCGTTCGGGGGCGACGATGCAGCTGTTGTGGCGGGGGATCGCCGATTACCTGGACACCCACGGCATCGAGATGATGTTCGGCTGCGCCAGCTTCCCAGGCACCGACACGGACGCCATCGGGGCCGGGCTGTCGTATCTCCACCACTACCACCTGGCCCCCGAAGAGATCCGTCCGCGCGCCCAGGAAACGCGATTCGTGGGGATGGACCGGTTCGCCGCCGATGCCCTCGACCGGCGCTCGGCGTTGTCCGAGCTGCCGCCCCTGATCAAGGGCTACCTGCGCGTCGGCGGGGTCGTCGGCGACGGCGCCGTGATCGACGAACAGTTCAACACAACCGATATATGCGTGATCGTGGAATGTACCAAAATTACCGAGAGATACCGTCGCCACTACAGACCATCTGGGAAATCCTAGACGACTACGGGGCGACCAAGACATCGATTGTCAGGGCGGTTTTCCGCGCCGGCGCGTTCATCATCGTGACGGGCGCGCTCGTCGGGCCGTATGCGCTCGCGGGGCGCGTGATGCCCGCCGCCAAACGCCCGATCGCGAAGTTGTGGTTCAGAACGTGTCAGAAGATCTGCGGGCTCCGTGTCCGGGTCAGCGGCCTGCCATATAACAGCGGGCCGACACTCATCGCCGCCAATCACGTATCTTATCTGGATATCATCGTCTTGGGCGCCGTATCGGATGCGCGTTTCGTCGCCAAGAAGGACGTCGCCGGATGGCCCGTGTTCGGGATGCTGGCAAGGCTCGCCAACACGATCTTCGTTTCACGCGAACGCAAAAACGCCGCCTGCGACGGGGATGAACTGAAAAACGCGCTCAAGCGGGGTGAAAAAATCATCCTGTTCCCCGAAGGGACGTCGTCGAACGGGCAAAACGTTCTACCGTTCAAATCCGCCCTATTCGCCGCCGTGGAACCGAAAAATGTCGACGCCGATGTCGTCATGCAGCCGGTCTCGATCGCTTATTCGCGTTATGCCGACGGCCGCAAGCTCAAGGGCGAGCTGACCGACCTTTACGCTTGGTACGGCGACATGACGCTGGCCGGGCATTTGATAAGTGTCTTCGGCTTGAAAGGCTGCGTCGTCGACGTCAACTTCATGCCGCCGATCAAACCGGCCGCTTTCCCCGACCGCAAATCCCTGGCGCTCGCGTCGGAGCGCGCGGTCCGGCAGAGCTTAATCGTGTCGCACAGGGGTTATTGATAAACCGGGTTCTTGAACGGGAGACGTCAGATGGGCCTTCTCAACCGCGCCGCATCACTTGTTATAGAACAGCTGATACAACACCCGCGTGATGTCGCCTTCGAGGGGGAACGACAGCATCCCCATGACGTCATAACCCAAAAGCCACGGCATCAGATAAAACCGGATCATGAAGAAGAACCAGGCTACGTAAAGCGGCACCAGCGGTTCGACCAGGAAGCCCGGCGTTATCGGCCGGAATACCCGTAAGATCGGATTGGTCAGCTTCACGAACAGACGCATGAACGCGAAGGAACTGTCGATCGGCAGGAACAGGTTCATGGCGACCCGGCCGATGAGTGTCCACATCACCATCCCGAGAATGTAATCCAGCGCGAGAACCCAGACGGGGAAATTAGCTAACGGGTCGTACATGGCTCGAGGCGTGCTCTCTTGAATCCGGACGGTTCGAGGAAATCACAGCCGCCCCCGAATGACAATCGGGTTTAGGCCGCTGCGCGTTGCGCGGTGGAAAAAACGAAGGGGGGCGGAATGACCCGCCCCCCAGCGTCCTTGTGATCGGAAGTCCCGTCTTAGTGGGAGCTACCGAGGATCGATTCACCCGAAGGCACGCGGACTTCGTCCACCATGGCCTGGGTTTCGGCGTCGGGCTCCGGCGTCGCCAACGTGACGACCACCATCGAGACCAGGCTGACCGCGGCACCGATGATGCCGAAGCGCAGGTGGTCAATACCCATCCACGGTTCCATACCGCCCCAACGGACGAGATAGAGGTAGATGCACCCCGCCGCGAGGCCGCACACCATACCGGCGATTGCCCCCTGACGGTTGGCCCGTTTCCACCAGACACCGAGAACCAGCGGGAAGAACAGCCCGGACATGGCGAAGTCGAAGGCCCATGCCACGGCGCCGAGAATCCCCGTCAGCTTCAAGCTGGCGATGAACGCCCCCAACGCACCGATACCGATCAGCAGGATCCGCGCCACGATGAGGCGGTGCTTGGTGTCGGCTTTCGGGTCGATGATCTTGTAGTACAGATCGTGCGACAGCGCGTTGGCGATGGCCAGCAGCAGACCGTCCGCGGTCGACATGGCTGCCGCCATACCACCCGCCGCGACGAGACCGGAAATCACGTACGGAAGACCCGCGATTTCAGGCGTTGCCAGCACGACGATATCGGCGCGCATGAAGAACTCGTTCAGCTGCAGGATACCGTCCTTGTTGCTGTCGACGATGTACAACATGTCCACCGACGCCCAGTTCTTGATCCACGCCAGATTGGCGACATCGTTGAACGACTTGCCGATGATACTGGTGGCAAGGTTCGGATCGATGAGCTGCAGCTTCGTCAGCGTGGCGAGTGCCGGTGCCGTGAAGTACAGCAGGAAGATGAAGAACAGCGACCACGCCACCGAACGCCGCGCATCGCGCACACTCGGCGTCGTGAAGTAGCGCATCAGGATGTGCGGCAACGAGGCGGTACCCATCATCATACAGGCCGCCAGCGTGACGAACTTCCAGCTGTCCATGGCATCGCCCGGCGCGAAGTGCGGCGTCGACAGGATGCGAACCCCGCCGAAGGGCGGTTTGTCGGTCGCGGCGGTGCCGAGGCCGATCATCGGTTCGAGTTCCTGAATACGTGCGACCGCGTCACCGTACGAGAAGTGCGGTATCAGACCGAAGTCCTGACGGTTCGACATCCAGATGACCGGCACCAGATAGGCGATGATCAGCACGATGTACTGCGCCACCTGGGTCCAGGTGACCGCCCGCATCCCACCGAGCATCGAGCACAGCAGAATACCGAGCAGACCGAACCAGACACCGGCTTCGAACGGAATGTGCAACGCCCGCGCCGCGATGGTGCCCGACGCGTTGATCTGCGCCGTCACGTACGTGAACGACGCCAACACGAGGACAACGACCGCGCAGAAGCGTGCGAGGTTGCCGCCGTAACGGGTCCCGATGAAGTCGGGGACCGTGTAACAGCCGAATTTCCGCAGGTACGGCGCCATCAGCGAGTTCACCAGCACGTAACCGCCGGTCCAACCCACGATAAAGCCGAGATAGCCGTAGCCGCCGAAGTAGATACCGCCGGCCAGCGCCACGAACGAGGCACCGGACATCCAGTCCGCCGCCGTCGCCATGCCGTTGTAGACGGCGGGCACTTCGCGCCCGGCAACATAATAAGCATCGACCTGCATGGTTCTCGACAGCCAACCGATCAACGCGTAGATCGCGATCGTGAAGGCCACGAACAGAATGCCGATGGTGTCGGCACCAACGCCCATCTGCTCGAGGAGCGCCATGATCAGAACGAAGACGAGGAACCCGCCGGTGTACATCGCGTACACGCGGCCTAGGTTTTCGATAAATCCACCTTTCATTGTTCAGCCCTCCCTTATTCGCCGGAAAGGCCGGCTTCGTCGTCGATTTTGTCCTGCATCTTGTTCTGGAAGAAGATGAGTGCGACAAAAACGATCAGCGAGCCTTGAACACAGAAGTAGTAACCAAGTGGGAAGCCCAAGAACGACATGTCGTTCAACGCCCCCGCGTTCCACGGCAGCACGAAGGCGAAAATGAACCAGATCACGAGAACCAAAAAGGTCAGGTTCCTGGTTTTACGCCAATGCTGCTGACGGATTTCATTTATGTTATCAGCCATAATGATTGAATCCCCTCAGACATTTCATCCCCAATGCGCATTTACACAAATGCGACTCTTTCTATACTGCACTAAATGGATTTTCGCGCAACTAGTTCGGCAGTCGTCTGGAGTTTTCGACTTGACAACCGCAGAAACGACACCCCCACCCTCAAGAACCGGGAGGTAGCGGCATGATCGGCTTCGAGTATTCAAAGCTTCATGACTACTGGCGGCTATTTGTATCGGGGTTCAACTTCCGCCGTCATACCGGCCCAATACATGATATTGAAAGTATTGAGGAATTTGTCACGACGCGGAGCGCTTTCATCGCCCAGAAAACGCTCTACGGCTATGTGAAGACGCGGATGGGGACGAAGTACCCCGAGATGTTCCGCGACGACAACATCATCGGCTCCGTCAACATCGCCAAGATGCACGTTTTCGACGCGTGTCTTTCCGATCTTTGCATCTGGGCGGTGGCGCGCGCCTTCGAACACGATCCGATGGCCGATTCGGAACGCGCACAAATTGCGCTTTCCATCTTCAAAAACGGCCTTCAGGCCAACCTCGACACAAGTGTCGATGCGTTCGATCCGGACGCTGCCGTGCGCAATTTCGAGGTGCGCCTGACCGGTGTCGACTGGCACGGGATCGCCCAGACCCGCGATGTGTTCCGCGAGAGCCCGTCACGCGTCGTCAAATGGGCGCCGATCGCGGACGAACTGAAGAAATACGACGTCGAGTACGTCGAGAACTCGGTCAAGTTTGCCTGGGCCAACATCCGCCGCCAGTATGAAAAACGCCTCGACCGCGACGCGGTCCGCGCGAACATGGCGGCGGGCGGGGCCGCCGCCGGCTAGGGACGCACACTTTATATATATGACGCCGCGGCAACGGCGTCGGGAGGTCATCGATGAGCTTTCACCCTCCGAAAGGCGGACTGTCCGGCCTGCCTCTCAGCGCGGTACCTGCCATCGTGACCGATACCGAGACCACCGGCCTCGACACCGCCGACGACCGCATCATCGAGATTGCCGCGGTCCGGGTCCTGAACGGCAAACGTACCGGCGACACGTTCCAAGAACTGGTCCGCCCGGACCGGCCGATCCCCCCAAAGTCGACCGAGATTCACGGTATCCGCGACGGCGACGTCGCCGGGTCCGATGCGTTTTCGGACGTGATGGCCCGGTTCTCGGCATGGGCCGGGAGCGACGTGATGATCGGCTATTCCCTCGGCTTCGACCTCGCGATCCTTGAAGCCGAGCACAAACGGAACGGCATCGTCTGGTCGGCGCCGCGCTCGCTCGACGTCCGCCACCTGATGCAGGTCGTCGCGCCCGACCTGCCCAGTCAGTCGCTGGAGATCGCCGCCGAATGGCTCGGGATCGGGATCACCGACCGCCACCGCGCCCTCGGCGACGCGCTCGTCACCGCCGACATATATAATGCCTTGATCGACAAGCTCAGGGCGCGCGACATCGTCACCCTGGCGCAGGCGGAGCGCGCGTGCCGGAACTTATCGAGCCACATGAACGCCGAAGCGCAGGCCGGCTGGCACGAGGTTGCCGCCCCCACCACCGACGACGCCAATGTGTTGGCCAGGATCGACAGCTTTCCCTACCGCCACCGGGTCGCCGACGTGATGCACAGCCCGCCGGTTTCGGTCGCGGGGACGATCGCCCTCAAGGACGCCCTTTCGGGAATGATCGAGAAGAAGATCAGTTCGGTGTTTGTCGAACCGGACACGGAGGACAAAGACTGGGGCATCCTGACCGAGCGCGACGTGCTGCGCGCCATCGACGCGGACGGCGCGGCGGCCCTTGAAAAGCCGGTCGGCGGTTTTGCGATCCGCCCCCTTGTCTCGATCCCCGCCGACGAGTTTGTCTATCGCGCAATGACGCTGATGAGCGGACGCAATTTCCGTCATTTGGGGGTGACCGGCGCCGACGGCGAAGTGTTGGGTGCGCTCAGTGCGCGCGATCTGTTGAAACAAAGGGCGGGCGATGCGATGTCGCTCGGCGACACCATCGAAGCCGCCGCGTCGCCGGCCGAACTCGGACGCATTTGGGAGAGCCTGACCGTGGTCGCGGCGTCGCTATCCGCGGAAGGCGTCGATCCGCGCAACACCGCCGCCATCGTGTCGCATGAACTCCGCGCCCTGACACAGCGCGCCACCGAGTTGGCGGAACTGCAGATGATCGACGACGGCTGGGGGCCCGCCCCGCAACCCTATGCGATGCTGGTGCTCGGTTCCGGCGGGCGCGGCGAAAGCCTGCTTGCCATGGATCAGGACAATGCCATCGTCTATACGGCGGGCGAACCGGGTTCCGAGACCGACAAGTGGTTCGAACGGCTGGGCGAGATCGCCGCCGACACTCTCGATCATGTCGGCGTCAGTTACTGCCAGGGCGGCATCATGGCCAAGAACCCGGAATGGCGCATGGACGAAAAGCACTGGCGCGAAACGGTCGCGTCCTGGGTCGGCAAGGGCAAGGCGGAAGATATCCTCAACAGCGATATCTTCTTCGATTCCCGGCCCGTGCATGGGGACACCGAACTGGGCGATGCGCTCCGCCGCGACGCCATGCAGATGGCGGCGAACAGCAAGACCTTTCTTCAGGCGATGGCAGTGAAGGCGTCGGACTTCGAAAGTGCCATCGGCTGGTTCGGCCGCATCAAGTCCGAGAACGGCCGGATTGATTTAAAGAAATCGGGGATCATGCCGATCTTTTCGGCGGCACGGGTGCTGGCGCTCCAGTTGGGCATCGACGCCCGCGCCACGCCCGAACGGCTGTCGGCGGCGCGTGAGCGCGACATTCCGGGGGGCCACCGGATCGGCGATCTGATCGACGCCCACCGCATTCTTTTAGACGCGATCCTGCGCCAGCAGCTCCGCGACATCGAGGCTGGGGTCAAGTTGTCGAACAAGGTCGAGGTTTCGGCCCTCGACAGTCATGAGAAGCAACAGCTTCACTGGGCGCTCGAACAGTCGCGCAGCATTTCCGACCTGATGGGGACGCCGGCCCGGTTCTGAGCCACAACGGTGGTTTATACGTCCGGCGGAATCGAGGCCCAATCGGACGCCGACAGCACGTTGTCGACACGGACACCGTCATCCGACAGCGGCAACCTGATGCTGGTTTGGGTGACCGCCCGCCAGGGCTCGTTGATGCGGATGTTCTTGCGAAACGCGATCGGGCGCTTTTCGGCGATCACCCTCAGGTATTCGGCTTCCACGATCCGAGCCCGGTCGGAATGCTCGGCAACGGTCGTCCCCGTCCGTTCGATGTTCTTGGCACGGACGTGCCCCGTGCCCCAATAGCGATAAGTGAAGCTGTCGGCGCCGACCAGGCCCCGGCTCCAGTCGATGTTGATCACCGTCACAAGCGGCAGCACATCGCCCGGCAGTTCCGAGAGATCGATGCCGCGCCAAGACGGCAGCCCCCCTTCGCCCGATACCGAACGCCAATACTCAAGGCAGGTTTTGAGCGGCCCCCCGATATCGGCGAGATCGACATCGGCAACGTTATCGAAATCTATCTTGCGGAAAGGGTCAAAGTTCATCGGGAATTCGTATCAACAGGGAAAGCCCATATGAATGATTGCAAGGGCGGGCGAGGCTCGCCAAGTTAATAACAGATTGTCCAACACCTATAAAAGCCCAGGGGAGGTTATAAAACCATGAAGCCACGCATCGTCAGAGCCAGCGAAAGCAAAACCAAGATCGCCCCCGACGACCTGTTCGTCGGCCAGGTCCTGCAAGACCAGGTCTTCGTGCCCGAAGATCCGTCGAGACTGCGCGTCACCCGTGTGACGTTCACGCCCGGCGGCCGCACCAACTGGCATGCACACGCGGTCGGCCAAATTCTCTACGTCCTTTCGGGGGTCGGCCGCTATCAGCTCGAAGGCGGCCCGGTCGAGGAAATCCGCCCCGGCGACACGGTCGTCATTCCACCCAACGCCCGTCACTGGCATGGGGCCGCGCCGGACCAGATGATGTGCCACCTGGCGCTTTCCGAATCCGACGATCAGGGCAACGCCACCGACTGGCAGGAGCCGGTCGCCGACGGGGACTACACCCAGGCACCCGCCTGATTTCCAAGACCTGACAGCACGTCCACCCACCCCGCGCCGATCGCGCCGGGTGGGTGTATCATGACTTGCATCACGAAATGCAGCGACTCGCCGCAAGCTCCTAATTACCCTTATAAATTGTATACATTGTATTCAATTTAGCATGTTTTGATTTTTTTTCACTTTCTAGGTGTAAATCCAAAGAAAAGGTGATCAGGTACAAGGAAGCATGAAGTGCCGGTTTACGGCACCGGCAAATCCCTGGGGAGAGACGACATGCCGAAACGCATCCTGATCGTCGACGACAGCGAGCAGACGCGTGCGATCATCCGCGAAATCATCGTTCCGCTTGGATATGCCATCAGTGAAGCCACGGACGGCAACGACGCCATCGAGAGCGTCAAGCAAGGCGGGATCGACGGCATGATCCTGGACCTGATCATGCCCAATCGGGACGGTCTGGAAGTCCTGGTCTGGCTCAAAAGCGAACGCCCCGACCTGCCCGTCGTCGTTATCACCAGCGCTGGTGAGGGACACGACGACATCAGCTACCCGGGCATCGCCGAACGGTTCGGCGCCCTCAAGGCGTTCGAAAAGCCGATCAGCCAAAGAATGGTCTTGGACGCCGTCGATTTGTTAAGCGGGGCGTGGTAGAAAACCGCCTCCGGACACATCGATTAAACAAAACCACCCCACCAATGCCACGCAATTGATCCAGGTCATTTGACTTGGTGCCGATCCGCCCGATAAATCATCAATGAACGTTTACCGCCCGGTCTCGGGCGCAAGCCTTGGGGGTAATCCTTGGGGGGGCCGACATCGCCATCTTTCTGAAATTCTGCGGCGCCGCGCAGACCGTCACCGGATCATGTTACTGGATCCGCCACCCCGGCGGACAGTTCCTGGTCGACTGCGGCATGTTCCAGGGCTCAAAAACCGTTAAAGAACTCAACTACGGCAAGTTTCCATTCGACCCCAGGAAGATCGATTTCGTCCTTTTGACGCATGCCCACATCGATCATGCGGGCCTGATCCCGAAACTGATCCGCGACGGCTTCAAGGGGCCGGTCCACGCGACCGGCGGCACGGCGGACTTGCTGTCGTACATGCTGCCCGACAGCGGCTATATCCAGGAGCGTGAGGTCGAATTTCTGAACCGGCGCAAGCAGCAGCGCGGCAAGCCTTTAGTCGAGCCGATCTATACCCGCGCCGACGCCGAAGCCTCCCTCGAACGTTTCCAGGCCACGGACTACGAAACCTGGATCGAGCCCGGGACCGGGGTCCGTGCGCGCTACTGGAACGCCGGGCATATACTGGGCGCGGCCTCTATCGAGGTCGAAATCCAACCGGCGAAGAAGTCCGCCGCGCCGATGCGGGTGCTTTTCTCGGGCGACATCGGGCCCGAGTTCAAACTGTTCCACCACCCCCCAGAAGCCCCCGAGGGGTGGGATTACGTGATATCGGAAGGCACCTATGGGGACCGCCCACGCGACGACCTCGACGGCCCGGCCCGCAGGCGCGTTCTGGCTCGCGAGGCATCCGCCGCACTCAAGCGCAAGGGTGTTTTGTTGATCCCGGCGTTCGCGGTCGAGCGCACCCAGGAACTATTGGCCGATCTCTCGATCCTGATGCGCACCGGCAAGATTCCGGCGGCGCCGCTGTTTCTGGACAGCCCCCTGGCGATCCGCGCCACCGAGGTCTTTCACAAACATGCCCACGAACTCGTCGGCATCAACGACGGGGGGGCGTTCCTGGAAGCATCCAACATCCACTTCACCGAAACGACCGAAGAAAGTAAGGGTATCCATCGTTACGACGGCGGCATGATCGTGATGGCGGCGAGCGGCATGTGCGATGCCGGACGTATCCGCCATCATTTGAAACGCTATCTGCCCTCCAAGAAGACGACCGTGCTCCTGACCGGCTACCAGGCGCCGGCAACGCTCGGGTCACTTCTTGCGGACGGTGCCAAGGCGGTCCGCATCCAGGGCGAAGACGTCCGCGTCAACGCCCAGATCCGTCAGATCGATTTTTATTCCGGTCATGCCGACCGTGACGAACTGGTGCAGTGGGTTCAGGCGCGCAAGCCAATCAGACGGAAGGTCATCCTGACGCATGGGGAACAGGCGGCGCTGGACGGCCTCAAGGACGCGCTGGACGCCGACGGCTTCGATATGGCCGACATCCACATCCCCGAACTGGATGAAGAGATCGATCTGGAACGCGGCATCCGCTCCGTGACCGACAAGCGCAAGGTCAAACGCCGCGCGCCCCCGGATTCAGTGAAGGGCACTGACTGGCACAACGATCTCGCGCAGTTCTCCCTCGACCTCAGAGACGCCCTCGAAGGGGCCGCCGACGAAAAAACCCGCGCCGTGATCCTGCGCCGTCTGCGCCGCGCCCTCGAAAAGAAGGACTGAACAGGCATATGGACTTCCAGTTGATCCAAGTCATTTCTGCACGTTCTTGTCTGTAAGATAATGGTCACAAATGAGGGCCATGCGTGCAGATTGGAGGACATGCAATGCCGCAGAGAAAACTGAGAGACATCATTGCCGGGCAACAGCTGGTGCATGTGGACCCCAGCGATACCGTCGCCGAAACCGTGAAGCGCATGCAGGCCGCCCACGTGGGCTGCGCGCTGATCATGGACGAAGGGGCGTTGAAGGGGATATTCACCGGCTCCAACCTCTTGAACCGGGTGATCAACGAAGGGCGCAACCCACATGACGTGCCGGTTGGCGAGGTCATGACGATGGGACCGGTCTGTCTCAGCTGTTCGGACCTGGGCTTCGAAGCCGTAAGAAGGATGCGCGAACACGGCTTCCGTCACGTCGTCGTCAACCGCGCCGAGGGCGGACACGGTGTCGTATCCGTACGCGACTTTCCCGGCGAGGAGCTCGACGGTTTCGAGGAAGAACTGGCGTTCGAGGAGAAGCTCTGGGAAGAGATGTAACGTCTCAGCCGAGCCATCCGGCCGCCAGCAGCGCGAGACACGTCACCACCCCAAGCACCGGCACCCATACCCTGACCGTGAACGCCCCTTCGGGCGGCGGCGTCCCCTGGCGCTTGATCATAATCAGCGATGCGTTCACCAGCGTGAACACGATCAAAACGATCCTCGACGTCCATTCGGCGAGATTTTCGAGCGGCACCAGCAACGCCAGAAACAGCACCACCGCCGCCACCGTCCCCGTCGCGACCAACGGCGTCCGGGTCCGCGGATCGACCTTGGCGAAGTGGATGGGCACGCTGCCCTGCTTCGCGAGACCATAGAGCACCCTGGACGCCATCACGATCTGGATCACCACCCCGTTCAACGTCGCGGCGATGGCGATGACGGTGATCAAAGCCGGCGAGGCCCCGGTGATGCGTTCGAAAACAAAACTCAAAGGTGCTTCGGACGCCGCCAACTCGGAAACCGGCACGGCCAGCACCGCGACCGCCGTCACCATGAAATAGAGAAGCGTCCCGAGCACCAGCGTGACGAAGATCGCGCGCGGCAGGGTGCGTTCGGGTTGTTTGACCTCCTCCGCCAGGTTGACCATGTCCTCGAAACCGATGAACGCGAAGAAAGCAAGCAGCCCGGCCCCGGCGATCCCGGCCCAGGCGGCGGCATCCCCGATCGACGGCACGATCTGTGGCAGGTGGTCGAGTAGCGTGGGGGCGGTCCACACCCCCGCGCCGACGACGACCAGCAGCGCCCCCACTTCGAACACCGTGAACAACCCGGCGAACAGAACAGATTCCACGATCCCCCATGCCGCGACCCCGCCGAGTGAGAGCACGATCACCACAACAAGAATAGATGGCGGCACGTCGATAAACTCGCGGATGTAACCCGTGCTGCCCGCCGCAATCGCCGCCGACGACACGACGCCCGACGCAATCACCAGAAACCCGACAAGCGCCGAAAGTTTCTTCGAGCCGAAACCCAAGTGAACGTAGGCCGCCTCTCCCGCACTCACCGGAAGCCGCGCCGACAACTCGGCGAACGAGGCGGCGCTGAATCCCATCACCACAGCAGCCCCGACAAACGCCATCGGGGCGTGTACGCCCGCTTTCTGGGCGGCGGCGCTGAGCAGCACGTAAATCCCGGCCCCGATGGTGACACCGAGGCCGTAGAGCACGACAAGCCCAAGACCGAGAGATCGTTTCAGTTCCGTCATGGGGGGATGCTACTGCGCATTACGGGCGAATGCGATGATGTGGATCAATGCCGCGCGGCCTGGCTCACACCGTCATCCTGAACGCGATTCAGGATCCATGGCGGGACGCCGTTTACTCCCAAAAACAACTCATGGGCCCTGAATTACGTTCAGGGCGACGAAAACCTTTTAGAACGCACCTCAATCGTCGGCGTCGACGGCGTCCTGGGAAGCCGGCTTCTTGGGTCCCTTCCGCTCACTCCGCCCGAAGAAGTCGGTGATCTTGGACAGCAACCTGGATGCCAGATTGCGTTCCTCGTCGACGGACGCGAAGTGCTCGTTCCGGCGGCGCAGGTTCTCCAACTCGCGCCGCGTCAGGATACGCGACAGGTCTTCCTTGATGTCGGGATACTTCTCGATCACCGGTTCGATGTGCTCTTTTTTGACTTCGTAGATCTGCGAGGGGGTGATCGTCGTGATGGTCGCGCCGCGCGGCTCGCCGGTGAGCAGCGCCATCTCGCCAAAGAAATCGCCGGGGCCGAGGCGCCCGACTTCGATCACCTTGTCGTCGTCCATCTCGATCTCGGCCTTGAGCGCGCCCTCGACGACGATGAACAAACTGTCGCCGGCCGAGCCCTGTTCGATCACGGTGCGCTGGGGTTCCAGTCTGTGGCGGACCATGTGCTGGCACAGTTCGTTGATCTCGGCCTCGCCGAACGGCTCGAACACCTCGACGTCGGTGATCAGCAAGGGGGCGACGTCGCCGCCCTGCTTGGCCGTGTCGGACAGGTGGAACAGGGTGAACTCTTCGTGAATGACGGATTCGAACCCGGCGTATTTAAGATTGCGGACGATCTGGCGCCACACCTTGGCCGATAACGGGATGCTCTCGGCGTAATCCGGGCAGAAGAACCGGACCGCGAAGTCCGCCGACCAGTCCATGACCCCGTCGAACTGGACGACCGCTTGCGGCTCGGCGAGCACGCCCGGCACCGACATGACGGCGTCCATTAATATTTTCTCGACCCATTCCGGTTTGGCGCCCGGATCGACGTGAACCATCAGTTCGGCGCGGTAGCGCTCGTCCGGGTAGCTGAGGTTTTCCAGCGTCTGGTCGGACGCCATCGCGTTGGGGATGCAGATGATGTTCTTGTCGATGGTTTCGAGCCGGGTCGTCCGCCACGTGATGTTGACGATGCGGCCGGGTTCGTGGCCTTCGATCTTCACCCAGTCGCCGATCCGGAACGGGCGTTCGACGTTGATGGCGATCCCGGAAAACACGTTGGAGATATTCATCTGGATGGCGAGACCGATGATCATGGCGAGGACGCCCGATGTCGCCAGCAGGCTGGTGATCCGCTGGTCGAACACGAACGCCAGAATCCCCAGCACCGCTAAAGTATAGAACGTGCCCGCGACAAACACCCTGACCACGCGCGGCACTTCGCGTTTGGTGTTCTGCTCCAGCGGCCGCCACACGAACAGCTCCATGAACCGCGCCAACAACCACGCCGGCACCAGCCACCACAAACAACCGACGAAGATCGGCACCGCCTCGGCCATGAGCGGGCTCATGCCGCGCCCCACCAAGAGCCCGGCCATCGCCGGTTCGGCGACGAACAGGAACATCACGGCGAGAATCGCCGATGGGAACCAGATCCACTTCTGTTTCGATGTCCCCCTCAAGTGCTGGCTAGCGATCGCCATCACCCCCAGCAGGAAACCGAACAGAAGAAAGGCGCGCAGTGCCGTGCCCGGATCGATCAGCCGGTTCAGGGTGATTTCGTCGGGTGTCAGCCAGACGGCGGTGTTGATCCGCGAGAACCCCTCGATGTTGACGCCGATGTATTCCGGATTACCCATCACCTCGACCGGTTGGGCGTCGAGGAAGATGTCGACTTTCTTCAACTGATGCGACGTCTCGTCCCCGAGATCGAGAACCCGCGCCACCCGGCCCTGCAGCGTGTTCCCCGTGCCCCCGTCCATCCCGACAAGATCGGGGATCAGGATCAGGCGCTCGCGATTGAGGACGGCATGACGCATCTGGAAGCCGATGACCCGGTCGCCCCCACGTGACACGGGGCCCAGGAAATCCGTCTGGAACACGCCCTCGACCCGGTAGAGACGATAATGCTGCCCCCCCTTCTCGCTCTTGTCGATGGGATCGCCGAGTTCGACCGGCGTGACGGCGTTCGGGAAGACGATCTGGCTGAGATCGAGATCGCCCTGATGCCGGAACCAGAAATTGAAGTCTATTTCCGCCGTCCGGCTCTTCAGATCGACGTTCCTGATCTTGTTGATCTGCACGCCCGTCGGCACGACCCGGGTCGGTGTGAAGTACCCCCCGAAGATCTGGAACACAGGCGCGCCGTCTTCGCGGTCGATGGTGCCGGTCGGGCTCAGCTGCACCGGTGTCGAAACAAGCCGGCGGTCGCGATAAATACCGATGGGCACCGTCTTGATGGCGTTGCCGTCACGGTTGAAATAAAGCGGCCCGGTGACCCCGATCACCGCGCTCGCGGGGGTGTCGATGTCGGACAGATATTCGCGGACGGCTTCCCGCGCTGCCTTGGCATCGGTCGTCGCAACCCCGTTCTCGACCAACTGCCCCAACGCCCGAACCAGCACGGCGGCGGCGTCGTGGAAACCGGCGGCGATCACGCTGGGTTCGGCCTTATATTCGGATCGATAGGCATAACGGAAGTCACGCGCTTTCTGATTGGCGACGTCCTCAAGGAAGGGCGCCACGGCGCGCATCCCTTCGGTGAAATCCTGCAGACCGAACCGCGTCGTCCGTCTTGCCGCCAACTCTTCCTGCACGGATGCTTTCGAGAGCGAGTCGGGACCGACGATCTGATAGGGGATCGTCTTCCCCAGTCTGCGCCGCTGATTACTTTGCAGACCGAAAACCACCTCGGCGGCGATATCTTCGTTCACCGCGACGACGATCGGCTGGCGGGCGTACGTCGGCATGATCTCTTCGGCGATCTTCTGGATATCCTCGGCGAGTGTCGGCGATGCCGGGTCGATGCGGTACTGGTTTAGAACCTTGACGCTGAACGCGCTTAACCGCCGCTGGAAATTCAATTCGTCGACCACCGCCTCGCCCATGGTATCGCCGTAAGGGTCGGTCGAGCGGATGACATAGACCTCTTCCGCCTTCATCACCCGGCCGATGTAGTTGGCGAGGAACGTCCCCTGGTTGGCGGTCGTCAAACCGACACGGAAGTACCAGTCGTTCTGGAACGTGACTTTTTGAAGACCGCTGGAACCGGTCACGGCGGGCAAACCCTTTTCGGCGTAGATCGGGCCGGCGACGGCGGACGCGTTGTCGGATTGGTGCCCGAGTACGGCGAGAACTTCCGGATCGCCGGCGAGTTCGAGGGCGATCTTCTTCGCTTCTTCGGGGTCGTTCTTGTCGTCGTGAACGTCGAGCACGACGCGCGGCGTCAGTGAATCGCGCTCGCGGTTATAACTGTCGATGAGTTGACGGGCACCGGCCAGCATCGCCTTGCCCTGGGCCTCGTCCTCGCCGCTCATGGGGCCGACGATGGCAACCTTAAGCGAGCCGCTCGAACTGCTCAGCAAATCGGGCGCGAGAACGGCCACTTGCAGGGCCGCAAACACCGCGACGATCATCCAGCTCAGGATTTTCTTCAATTGACCCTGGCCCCCCTGTTATTATCGAAAGGTTCCGAATTATTGGCGCCAAAGTGAAGTTATTTTTTGTAACGCTGCGTAATACGGCATAAATATCGCGTTTTGCGCGATTTGAGGGTGGAGCGGATGTTTCTGAACGAGTTGAATGACGCACAGAAACGCGCCGTGCTGGTCCTGGCGAGCCGCATCACCCAGGCGGACGGCGAGGATTCCGCCGACGAGCACGAAGCGCTCGACGCCCTCTGTAAAGAGATGGAGATCCCCTTCGAGTTCGACCAGCGTGCCGTGCTGGCGGACATCGACGTCACCATGTTCGACACCCACCGCGCGCGGGTCATCGCCGGGCTTGAGCTGATGCGCATGCTCTATGCCGACGACTACGTGCACGAAGCCGAACTCGCGGAAATCAAGTCTATCTGCCGCGCCTTCAAGTTTCCCGACCCCTGGGTCGCGACGATGACCGAGTGGGCCAAACGCATGGCCTGGACCGAGGAAGATCCCCTCGACCATCAGCGATCCGAATACCACGCGGCACTGGTCACCTACGCCAACCGCATCATGGACGATATCTGGCGCTAACCTCTCGTAGATGTGGATGATACGGACGTGTAACCGCGCGCGCCTGCAACTAGGATGTGCGTCCGATCGATCCTGAGTGAGACATTTCTACCGTGGCAGACGACACCTCTAAACCGAACCGAAGTGCGCGCAACATGCTGTTGGCGTTCGCCCTCGTGACCGTCTTGGGTTGCGGCGTGACCGCCTACATGACGCTTCAAGCCATATCCGCCGACGCGGCCCGCCATGCGGCTTTGCTTGAGGAAGAAGTCCGACAAACATCTCAAAAGATCGAGGCGTATCTGAACGAAAGGCAGCGGGTTGTCCGGGTGTTCGTTCAGGAACATCTCGACCTCGTCAATCGCTTCGAGCAGAATCCGGAAAGCGAAACGCTGCGTCAGGAGATCGGCAATCTTCTACGCCAACAGTTCCCGTCCTACTTCACCTTCACCATCGCCGGCCCGAACGGCAGTGACCTGGTCAACGACATCGATGGGCTGGTCGGTCAGGCCTGCCAGTTGAATATCCAGGAATACATCCATCAACTGCGGGGTGCCGAACACGGCGAGGCCCACTATCGAACCGTCATCCACCCACAGGCCGGACATTACCATTTCGACGTCATGTCGCCGCGGGCGGATGCCGACGAACTCAAAGGCGTCTTCTTCGTCAGCTTCTTTCCCGGCCCGCTGGTGACCATCATACGCGCCAACCAAGCCCCGGGGCATGTTCTCTCGGTCGTCAACACCGACCAGCCGGACCTGTTGGAATTCAGCGCCGACGGCGCCCGCGACAAGATCTCGCTGAAGCGCGACATTCGGCTGAGCGATAGTGAAATGGACAGCGTCATGGCGCGCGCCGAGATCCCGCATTCGCGCTGGCGGGTGATCGGGTCGGTAAGGCCGGAGATTCTGGCGCAGGAACGCGCCGATCGCTGGGTAACGGCGATCAGTATCATGATCGCGCTGACCGTCGGGTTCATGGCCACCGCCTTCTGGGTGACGCGGCGCTAGCCCGCCCGCACCCTTTTCCGGGCGCAGCGCGCCGTGACGATCTCAATAGGCGTCACCCTGAGCTCAAATCAGGACGACGGTTTCCTAAAATTACGGCACGATCGCGGCGCGCAGCACCGACCTGTCGGCGGCGCGCGAGAACGCCTCGTTCAGATCTTCGAGCTTGAACTGGGAATCGACGAGTTCCGCGAACGGGAACCGGGATTTGTTGCTCATCACGAAATCGAGCGCCTCGATCAAATGGCGCGGATGGTAATTGTGCACGCCCTTGATGTTGATCCAGCCCTTAAGGATCAGATTGCCGTCGATCTCGAAGTTGGCGTCCGGGTTGACCAACCCGCCGATCACGTAACAGCCGCCCGTCCGCAGCATCCGGACCCCGGCCGGCACCGCTTCCGGATAGCCGCACACTTCGATCACGGAATCCGCGCCGTCGGGCGGGCATTCGGCGCGCACCTTTTCGATCAGCTCTTTCTCATTGATCTGAGAGATATCGAACGTCACGTCGGCACCGAACCGCGTCGCGAGTTCGCGCCTGGATGCGACCCCGTCGAGGCCGATGACCTTTCTGGCCCCCCTCGCCTTGGCGATGGCGCACCCGTACAATCCCAACAATCCCAACCCCTGCACGACCACGGTATCCCCGATACCGATGTCGGCGGCTTCGGTCACCGAGATCATCGTCGCGACCCCGCAGTTCAAGGGTGTCGCCTCTTCATCCGTGATGTCGTCGGGCAGTTTCAGGATGCCGGTGCCGGGCAGGATGTAGCAATATTCCGCGAACCCGCCCAGGAAGTGCGGGTCGTCTTCGGCCAGGTCGTGGCCGTACTTGCGCACGCCCTTCGACTTCTGCGGCATGTCGTGAACTTCACGATAGTACGACGGGCCGTGGTGGAAGAACTCGGTCCACGTCACACGGTCGCCCGGATTCAGCTTATCGCCCCGCATGTCGTGGGTGATGGTGTCGCCAAGCTGTTCGATAACGCCGACGATCTCGTGGCCGAGAATCCCCGGACACGGGTTCGGCCGGTGACCTTGGTAGGAATGGATGTCGGACCGGCAGATCGTCGACATGGTGATTCGAACGAGCGCTTCGTCCTCTTTAACGTCGCGGAGCGGATACTCTTTCAGTTCGAACGGTGCGTTCGGCGCATCGTAGACCGCGGCGCGTCCTGTTTTCGTCATTTTTGTTTTCTCCAGCTTATTCATGCAGCCCGCGCTTCATGCGGTCCACGCGGGCGACCCGCGCCAATTGAAATTTCCAGTTTGAACCATTGCCGTTTCATCCACGTGACAACCGCGTCATTTCATCTTCATGACGGCGCTTCTGGCCCATGCGGACAGCGCCTCGGAAATGATCACGAGCACGATGATCGAAAGGATGATTGCGGCGACACGTTCGGTTTCGATCTGCAGGACGTTGCGCTTCAGATACCACCCCATCCCGCCGGCCCCGAAGAAGCCGACCACCGTCGCGGCGCGGAACGCCACATCCCAGGTGTAGATGGCGATCCCGGTAAACGCGACCCTGACCTGCGGCCAGACGCCGAACAGCATGATCTGGAACAGGTTGGCACCGGTCGAGCGCATCGCCTCGACCGGGCCCATGTCGATCCGCTCGATCTCTTCCGCGAACAGCTTGGCCGCGAACCCGGCCGAGAACAGCGTCAGCGCCAGCACGCCCGGCAGCATCCCGAAACCGAGGATCGAGACGAACAGGATCGCCCAGATCGTTTCGTGGACGGCGCGGCACGACATCCCGAACAATCTCGCGACGGGATAGACGAAGCGCCGGCTGGGCGTCATGTTGAACGACGCGAACCAGGCGATCGGGATCGTGATGATCAACCCGAACAACGCCCCCAGGTACGCCATCTGGATGGTCTCGACGACGTAGCCGAAATAATCCCGATCCATGATGTATTCGATGTCGGGCGGATAGTAACGGCTGGCGAGCGTATCGCCCATCCGTCCCAACATCCCCAGAATCCGGTCGAGCGGGATGTTCAGATATTCGATGCTGAACACCACGACGGTGAACGCGATCAGCCAGCCGGCGTAACTGTAGAGCGAGTCCGGATAGCGGAACCGCCGCCATTCGAGTTTCTTTTTCTCGGGTCCGCCGAAGGCGGCCATGCGATTGCTCATCTTTCCGCCTCCTCAGATCATGCGCCGGCGGACGAAGTACGAAATCGCCTCGCCCAGCAGGATAATGATCAGGATCGCGACGATCACCGACGTCACGCCGTGATAGTTGAAGGTGTTCATCTGGCGGAAGAACACGAGCCCGAGCCCCCCCGCGCCGACGAGACCCAGGATCGCCGAACGGCGGATGTTGATCTCCCATTCGAAGATCACCACCGAGACGATCTGAGGAAGGACCTGCGGCAGGATCGCGTAGACGATCACCTGAAAGTTGGAGCCGCCGACCGCCTTGATCGCTTCGACGGGACCGTAGTCGATATCCTCGATCGCTTCGGCCGTCATCTTGGCGATGAAGCCGACGGACCGGACGGCGATCGCGAGCACCCCCGCCATCGCCCCCAACCCGACGACGGCGACGAAGAACAACGCCCAGACGATCTCGTGGATCGACCGGCTGAGGGTCATCATCAACCGCGCCAGCGGATAGGTGATCGGCGCGTAGGGGGTGATGTTCATCGCCCCGAACCAGGCCGCAGGGATACACAGGATCAGACCGAACGCCGTCCCCAGACATGCGATCAGAAGCGTTTCGATTGCGGGGACGAGCAAGTCCGGAAACAGCTCGAGATCGAGGCCGATGAAGTGGCTGGTGGCCTCCCACACATTGGCGACGCTGCCGATGCGTTCCCAATCCGTGTCCTGGATCACGGTCACGTCGACGCTCCAGGCGACCATGATCGTCAGCGCGACGGTCAGCGCGCCCGAGATATAACGGCTGCGGCGCCGGCTGTCCTGGACCCGGTCGGCGACGCGCGAAAGCGCGGGGTTTGCGGAAAAACTGGTCATCCCCTCACCTCACAGCACTTCCATGGCGTAGATCTCGCCAAGCTTTTCTTCGTTCATGTCGCCGGTCAGCCCGGAGAACATGGTGACCCCGTCCTGCAGGCCGATGATCTTGTTGCAGCATTCGGTCGCCAGCTTGACGTCGTGGATGTTGCAGAGGCACGGAACCTTCAGTTCCTGCGCCATCTCCTTGATCAACTCCATCACTTCTCGCGAAATTTTCGGGTCGAGCGCGGAGGTCGGCTCGTCGAGCAGCATCAGTTTCGGATCCTGCATCAGCGCCCGGGCGATGCCGACGCGCTGGCGCTGGCCACCGGAAAGCTGGTCGGCGCGTTTGTCGACGTGATCGATCAGGCCGACCCGATCCAATAACGCGAGCGCGTGATCGATGTCTTCGCGCGGGAAGGCGCGGAACAGGGTGCGGAGGTTTGACGTGTAGCCCAGCCTTCCGGACAGCACGTTGTCCATGACGCTCATCCGGTTGACCAGGTTGAACTCCTGGAAAATCATCCCGATGTCGCGGCGCTGCCGCCGGAGTTCGACGCGGCTCAGCGTCGTGATCTCGCGGCCATCGAAAACGATGCTCCCCGAGGTCGGCTCGACAAGCCGGTTGATGCAGCGGATCAGCGTCGACTTACCCGCGCCGGAGGGGCCGATGATCGCGAAGAAGTCGTTTTCTTCGACCTCGAAGGAAATACCCTTGAGGATTTCAGGACCCTTGGCGGAATAGCGCGCGTGCAGATCGGTGACTTTCAGGACAGCCATCTTGAGTTCCCGTCGTCTCGAATGAATGGGGCAATCAGTATAGGGGCTTTTGCCCCGCAATTGCGGAAGAACGCGGGCGGCCGGCTTCGGCTTGCAACCAGGTTGAAACCGGCCGCCCAAAGAAGATTATGGGAGTCAGCCCTTCTTCTTCTTCTCGTCTTTCGCTTTCTTCAGGTCGCGAATGATGTCGTAGTCCTCGGACGTCATCGGCACGAACTTGTTCGACTTGACGTTGGCAAGGAACTTCGCCGCCGACGCTTCCTTGTTCAGACCGAGGAACGTCTCGCGGACGTTCTTCTTGATGTCGTCACAGAGCGTGTTGCGGTAAACGAACGGATCCTGCGGGATCGGCTTCGATTCCCAGAGGATATTCACGTCTTCGAGCTTGATCTCGCCCTTGTTGACGACGTTGTCGAAACGGTGCGTGGCGACGAACGCGGCGTCGACCTTACCTTTACCAACAGCGACGGACGACAGTTCGTGGCTGCCGGTATAGGCGACCTTGCCGAAGAACTTGTCGATGTCCTGGCCGATCACCTTGGCGAAGACGACACGCGGCATCAGGTTACCCGACGTGGACCCCGGGTCGGTCAGACCGACGGTCGAGCCCTTGAGCGAGTCGATGGTCGTGAACTTGCTGCCCTTCTTGGAGATCAGCGCCGCCTTGTAGCCCGGCCCCTCGTCCTGCATGTGGCCTTTCTTCTTGGCGTAGGTCGCGAACACCTCGACGCTCGGGTCTTTTTCATTGGCGATCACGTACGAGTACGGACCGAGCACCGCGACGTCGACGAATTTACTGAGCAGCCCTTCGACCACCGAGGCGTAGGACGTCGGCATGAAGAATTCGATCTTCTTGCCGGTCAACTTCGCCATGCGGTCGGTGACGGGTTTGTACAGTTCCAGCTCGGCGACGGATTCTTCGGTCGGCACGATGGCGAACGTCAGCGCATCGGGATTTTCGCATTCGGCTTTCGCCGCCGGCGTCAGCGCAAGGCCAACCACCGCGGCCAGGCCGATCACCCCGAAAAGACGTTTACACGAAGAGGCGCATGCCTCTTTTGTTTTGTGTTCTGGAATCATTGGATGTCTCCCACTGTGTTGATCCATGAGCAGCCCCGGCGGCCGCCGTGGTACCGGCACCGTCGCTTATCAGCACTCGAATATTGAGCAGAGCGTTCATTGTTTCTCCCAGTCCGGACAGGCCATCTTGTTTTTTCGGCTTTGGCCCATTGGACACCAATATGATGGTCCGAACCTAACTATTGGACAAATTCATAATTAAGATGATATCCATTTAAAAAAGCAATGATATTTACACAACTCAGATCGTTCCACGCCGTCGCCGCCGAGAAAGGCTTCACCGCCGCGTCCCGGGTGCTGAACGTCGGCCAGCCGACATTGACCAGCCAGGTCCGTGCCCTGGAAGAGATGTTCCGGGTCGAACTGTTTCACCGCCGCGGCCGCGAGATCGCGTTGACGGACGCCGGCGAGGCGTTGTTTCGGATCACGCGCCGCATCATCGATCTGGAGGGCGAGGCCCGCGACGTTTTGAATGCGTTCGGCGGTTTCCATACAGGCACGCTCCGGGTCGGCGCCGTCGGCCCGTTCCACGCCACCGAAATGCTGAGCGCGTTTTCAGAACGCTATCCCGGCATCCGTCTCGCCGTCACGGTGGGAAACTCGCGCGAGATGGTGAACAAGCTGCTCGATTATTCCGCCGACGTTGCGGTGCTGGCCCACGTTGAAGACAGCCCGCACATCTTCGCCATGCCCTACAGCCGTCACAAGGTGGTGGTGTTCGTCAACAAATTGCACCGCTTCGCCAAACGCCGCCGCATCAGGATCAAGGAGCTGGAGGGTGAGCGGATGGTGCTCAGAGAGCGCGGCTCGACGACCCGTCTCGCGTTGGAAGGGGCGTTGAAAAAGCACGCCGTCACCATTGAGCCGGTGATGGAGATCGGCAGCCGCGAAGCGGTCTGGCTGGCGGTGGCGCGGGGTATCGGCGTCGGCGTCGTGTCGGATATCGAGTTCATCCCGCATCCGGATCTGCATGTGCTCGAGGTGTCCGACGCCGACATCTATACGACCGCCCACGTGAACTGCCTGACGGAGCGGCGGAACTCGCGGCTGATCGAGGCGTTCTTCGACGTCGCCAGGCTGACGAAAAGCCTCTGAACGGCGCATTGCTGTCTCGAATACGCGTATTTCATTTCGGCGCAATGATGATTTCTGCTGCCCCGCGTACTATGTTTGTTAAATAACAAGCGACTTAGGGAGTAACATCATGAGCCAACTGGCCACCGTCGACGCGCCCGAAAACCGGGAGCAACCGCTCAAAGTCTATTGGCAGCCCGGGTGTTCGAGCTGCCTCAAGACCAAGGAATTCCTGCTCGAGCACGGCGTTCCGTTCGTATCCGTCAACGTCATCGAGGACGAGGAAGGCTTCAAGGAGCTGGAGAGACTGGGCGTCCGCCTGGTGCCGATCGTGGCCCGCGGCGATGCATGGGCGAATGGTGCCGTGTTCCGCGACGTCGCCAAGGTCGCCGGTTTCGAATACGGCGAGCACAAAATGCTCAGTCCCGAAGAGATGAAGGACAAGGTGCTGATGATCCTGGATGCGGCGGCGCGCTATCTTCAGCAAATCCCCGAAGACAAGCTCGACGTTAAGTTACCGGGCCGGCCCCGGTCGTACCGCCAGCTCGTCTATCACGTGTTCGACATCCCGAAGGTGTTTCTCGACCGGGTCGAGCATGACGCCCCCTATACATATGAGGCGCTGATCTCGGTCCTGCCCGAAGAGATGGCGACCCGCGAGGACCTGCTCGAATACGGGCGTCAGAACCGCAAACGGTTCAGCGACTGGTGGGAACGCGACGGCAAGACCACCGACTTCAAGCAGCCGGGGAAGGTCTATTACGGGGAAGTCACCCTCCACGAAGTGCTTGAGCGCACCGGCTGGCATTCGGGGCAGCACACCCGCCAGATCATCCTGATGCTGCGCGAGAAACTTGGGATCGAGCCGGACGGCGCGCTCGAAGACAAGGATTTCGAGGGCCTGCCGCTGCCGAAAAACGTCTGGGACAACGAACGCTCGTTCGACGAGGCGTCTTACGCCGGCCCGGTCGAGGTTAGCTAGCCGGTCCTCTCACCGAGACGCTTACCCCCCACTTGTCCTCTCCCCCAATATTTGGGGGAGAGGGACCCTGCCGCGACGGATCACGAACTCATCCCTCTCCCCCTTTTCAAGGGGGAGAGGTTAGGTGAGGGGGTCGGGGTCGTATCGGCAATCACCCGCCCGGCCAGGTATCCGACAGACGATATCCCTCCGGCCACGGATCGTCCGGATCGAGCATCACCTGGTGGGTGCCGGTGATCCACGCCCGCCCGGAAATCTCGGGCAGAATCGCGGCCCGCTCGCCGACCGAGGTTTCACCCGCGATCCGCCCCTGGAATTCGGAACCGATCAAGGACGTCGCGGTGAAGGTCTCATCGGTCTTCATCTCGCCCCTAGCATGCAGCAACGCCATCCGGGCAGAGACCGCCGTGCCTGTTGGGGAACGGTCGATCTTGCCCGGCCGGATGGCGACGGCGTGACGGGCCGATAAGCCGTTATCAGTTCGTTTGACGGCCCCCGAAAACAGACAGAACGAGATATGATTCCAGTCCGGTATCTCCGGATGATCGAACCCCAACTGTTCAGTCGCGGCGTCGGATATTTTCACGCCAAGCGCGGCCAGATCTTTCGCTTCCCCCGGTTCGAGTTCGAACCCGAGACTTTCCGCATCGACGACGACGAACGTGTCGCCCCCATAGGCCGTATCGACGGTGATCGTCCCCATCCCCTCGACCTCGATGGTTTTTCCAATTGCCCCCACAAACGACGGCACGTTGGTGACGAAGATGCGTTCCGCCTTTCCCTGCCTGCATTGGGCGCGGACCCGCACAAGGCCGCCCGGCGCTTCGAGCACCAGTTCGGTTTCGGGTTCCGTCATCGGGACGATCCCCGCATCCAACAACACCGTCGCCACGCAGATTGAATTGGAGCCCGACATCGGCGGGGTGTCACAGGGCTCCATGATGATGAAGCCCATCTGCGCGTCGGGATTTTTTGCGGGGACCAGAAGATTGACGTGCCTGAACACCCCACCCCGCGGTTCGTTCAGCATGAAGTTGCGGAGCACCCCGTCTTCGGCGATCCAGGTCCTTTGATCCCAAAGGGTGTCGCCCGGGGGGATGTCCACGCCGTCGATGATGACGTCGCCCACCTCGCCCTCGGCATGGCAGGAAATGACGCTGATGGTTTTGGTGGTTCGCATTTTCGCCCCTTGTGCATCATCGCGCGGCGCGGGCGATCCGCCAAGGGCAGCGGTTATTTCTTGCTGTAGCTTTCGACACCGTTCCAGTCCGTGGGCGGCGGCGTGTCGATATAATCCCGGCAACGCGTAATATAGAGATCGGGGAGGATCGGGTTCGCGGTCTGTGTTTTGTATGCTTCGAACCCCTTGAGCGCTTCGCCGAACCTGCGCGCCTCGTAATCTTTAAGGCATGCCTCCCAGGCCCGCACCTCGGCCTGCATTTCTTCGTCGGCGGCAAGGACGGCGTCTTGCCCGAACTCTGCCATCAGTTCGAAGATCGCCACCGGCTTGGTCGTGCCGACCGGCGAGACGAGGTCGACTTTGCGCATCAGGAAGCGTCCGCCCGCCTGCTTGGCGACGTCCTCGCTGATCAGGACTTCCGTCCCATAAAACTTGTTGAGTCCTTCGATCCGGGACGCCAGGTTCACGGCGGCGCCAAGGGCGGTGTATTGCAGCCGTTCCGGCGAGCCGACGTTCCCCACCACAACCTCCGCCGTGTGCAGGCCGAATCGCGTCCGGACGGGTAAGAGTTCCGACGTGCCCGGATTTACGTTGAGTGCCTGTTCGGCGAGCCGGCAGGCCAGCACCGCGCGGCACGCGTGCAACACGTGATTTTCATCCCGGCTCGGCGCATTCCAGAACGCCATCACCGCATCGCCGATGTACTTGTCGATGGTGCCGTGATGTTCCGCGATCGCACGCTCCATGGCGGCGAAGTACGCCGACAGATCCGTCATCAGGCGTTCCGGCGGCAGTGCCTCGGCTTTCGGGGTGAAGCCCTCAATGTCCGAGAACAGGATCGTTAGTTCGCGGTCGTCACCGCCGACGCTGACCTTGTCGCCCGACGCGACGATGGCGCGGACGATATCCGTCGGCACGTAGGCCCCGAAGCTCTGGAGGCTGGTCTTCATGTTGGAGACCGACTTCGACAGTTCGTCGACTTCGTAGATCGCGGAGCGCAGTTCGAACGGATCGTCGAGGTCGAACTGGCTGATCTTGCCCGCTTCGAGGGCGACCTCGTTCAGTTCGCGGCTGAGCAGGCGCGACACCAGCATGATCACGATGATGGAAAGCACCAGGATCACGCCCGATATCTCGAGCACCCGGGTCGTGCTTTTCTTGATCGCGCCGACGAACTCGTCTTCCGGAACGACGAAGCCGAGCGTGGGTGCAATGCCCATGATCTCCGGGATCGGCGCCGCCGACGCCAGATACTTCTTTCCATCGCGCACGTCGGTGAATTCGAAAAACGGCCTCTTGTCGCCGATCCACGAGCGGATGACCTGGGCCACGACCGGGTCCTTGATATTTTCGATGTCGCGGTTTTTGTCGGTTACGAACTCGAAGGCCGCTTCGGATTTCCGGGTCCCGGTGTAAGCGATCAGTTCGTCTGTCTTGGTGAGCAGGAAAGCGCGCCCCTCGTCGCCGATCCGGATGTCGTTGATGATGTCGACGATCTGATCCATCGTCAGGTCGGCACCCGCAACCCCGATCAACTCGTCGAATTCGTCGAGAATGCGCTTGGCGAAGGTGACGCCGGGTTTACCGGTACTCTGGAACCGGTAGAGCTGGCTGACGAACACCCCATGGCGATTGGCGGCCCCCTGGAACCAGGGCCGCTGGCGCGGGTCGTAGTCAGTGAGCGCGATTTCCTTGCGGACGACGTCCCCCCAGTCGGTTTGATAGTAATAGCGGTCGCGCCGGCCACGGTCGCCGACGACGATGGAGCGAAAGACGGTCCGGGCATTCTCCAACACCGGTTCGTCGTAGGGGCCGAAGGTCTTCACGATCTTCGGCAGCTTGATGACTTGATAGAATTCACCCAGCCCGGCCCCGAAATAGAGACTGTAGATTTGCGGCAACTTTCGGATCCGCGATTCCAGGACTTTGCTGCCATCGTACGTTCTGGCGGCAATGGGGAACGCGGTGACGAAATCGGCGGTCGATTCGACAACCTGACCGACCGGCGCCAGCACCCCGACCAACTGCGCGACGGCCCTCTCCCGCGCCGACGACATTTCCTGCTCGGCGGTTTCGAGCGCCAGTTTATGGTTGCTGTAATAGAGGATCGCGACGGTCACACCGATCATGATCACGGCAATAACCGTGAACGCGGTGGACACGCCAACCTGCAGCTTGATCTTCATATGCTGCCCCCCGGCCGGCGAAATCTTGTGCAGTGCTCACCGGCGTTTTATTGATCGTACTTCAACAACTTGTACGTGTATATAAATTTCGCACCGCGGAATGGAGAAGAATTCGTTACGCCTCCGTGACATAAAGCGGTTTCTATTCAGCAGGGTGCGTATTAATAATGAGACTTCAGTTTGTATAAGCCGTGGACCGGCCCTGAGGCCGGGCAAAAATCAGACTCGTGCCGCACACATCACCGACCCCGCACCGCCTTCACGTGGCGGATACCATCCCGCTTGGCGCCCCCGATGCGGAGACCATCCGCGACTTCGGGCTTGAGCGCGCCCTGGAGGTCTGGCGACAGGCGTCCGGATCGCGCGACGTCCCGGCGTGGTGTGACTTCGACCTTCTCGATCTCCCGAGCGCGTTGCGACGGGGGACCATGGTCGCGGACTATCATCCCGAACGAGGCGATTTCTATGTGCGCTACTGGGGCGACGATCTGGTGCGTGCGTTTGGGGTCGAACTATCCCAGCAATGGCTGTCCGACGCCGACCACAACGGCGTCATGAACAGCTTCCGGGAGTCCGCCCACATCACCCTCGAGCGGCGCAAACCCCAGTGGCTATCGCACGCCATCACGTCGCCCGGCGGCATTCGCCGGGTGTTTCCCGTCGTCCGCCTGCCGTTGATCGACCCGGACACCGGCCAGGGGCATGTCATGACGGTGGAGAACATCGAAAAGTCGATGGCCTTTTTCGCCGCCAACGATTTCCGGTGCCGGTTCCGATGAACAATCAGCCCAGCATGTACCGGGTCCAGGAAATCCGTATCGGGGAATCCCCGCACCCGGTCCTCGATCCCGTGCTGGCCTACTGGAACAGTGTCCGGGGTGAGCGCTTCGCGCCGTCCTGGCGGGATTTCGATCTGGCCGAGTTACCGGGCCCGCTGCTTCGGAACACGCTCGTCGTCGACATGCAGGAGCCGCCGCACCCGATCCGCTATCGCTATTACGGCTCGGGCATTGCCCAGAGCCACGGGTTCGAGCTTACCAACAAAACCAGCGACGACATCTTTCCCGAAGACCTGCGCCGCCACATCGTCGGCCAGTACGAGGCATTGAAAGCGGCGCGCCAACCGAAACTTTTTCTGTCCGATATCTACGTGAAGGACGGCGTGCCCAAGCGCGACCTGATTTTAAGGTTACCGCTGTCGGATGACGGCGAACGCGTCACGGGCGCGGTATCGGTCGAGCACCGCTACACCGAACACGGCGGCTGACCGTTACCGTCAAAAGCGGAAATAGATGAACCCCTGCGAGCGGTCGAGGAACAGGATCGCGAGGACAAGCAGCGACGCATACCCGGCGGTCTTCAACCAGGGACTGGCCCCGCTGACGTTTTCGGCGATCTTCTCGAGACGCGGGAAGAAGCAAACGGCGGCGGATATCCCCAGATAAAGCCACATCTCGAGCGTCGGCAGCGGTGCCGTGACCTCGTCCGCGCCACCAAGAAGCGCACGGGCGAACTGCAGGGTGCCGTCGAAATCGAAGATGAACAGAACCCACCCGAACGACACGAGCGTGAACGTCAGCCCCTGCTGCAACAGGACCGGCATCCTGTCCCAGAGCCGCCGGCAGGCGTGGTACATAATCACCAGCACACCGTGATAAAGCCCCCAGACGATGAACGTCCATCCCGCGCCGTGCCATAGCCCACAGACCGCGAACACGATGAGGATGTTGCGCATGTAGCTTTGGTTGCCGCCGAGCGGCCGGTACAGGTAGTCGCGTATCCAATAAGACAGCGTGATATGCCAGCGCCGCCAGAAGTCCCGGATGTTCAGGGATTCGTACGGACGCATGAAGTTGTCGGGAAAGCGGAATCCGAAAATCAAACCGAGGCCGATGGCGATCAGGGAATAACCGTAGAAATCGAAATAGATCTGAAAACTGTATGAGAACACGAGATAAAGCGCACTCAACGGCGCTAATTCGCCCGGCTGGGCGACATAGTGGGCGCTCGCGTCCGACAGGGTATCGGCCAACAGAACCTTCAACGCCAGCCCGAAACTGATATACCCGACGGCCCTCGAAAGACGCTCACGGTCCCAACTGCATGACCCGATATCCGCCAGCGCATCGCGGATCTCGTTGTAGCGGACGATCGGCCCGGCGATGAGTTGGGGAAAGAAACTGATGTAGGCGGCGAACCCGGAAAACGACGGCGGTTCGTCGACGTCGCCCCTGTAACGGTCGATGGCGAACGCCGCCAGTTGAAAGGTGAAGAACGAAATGCCCGCCGGCAGGACAACGTCCGAAAACAAGGAGAATGCCTCGGCGGTATCGGTCTCCTTGATCATCAAAACGTCGGCGATGAAGAAGCCGATATACTTGTAATAGAAGAGCGCCAGGAAAATCGGCACCAGTGAGAGCGTCAGCCGGATCGGGTCACCGACGGCCCTGGGCGAGCGTGCGATCAGGTACACCCACACCACCTCCAGACCCAGCACCGTCGCGTGCTGCACCCCCGACATCCCGTAAAACAGGAACGACGCGCAGATGATCAGCCACAATCGGCACGTTCTGTGCCGCACGACGAAAAACGCCGCCGCCACGACCGGCAGAAAAGCGAACAGAAAGAGGTAGCTGTTAAAAAGCATCGGCGGCCCGGACCATATGCATCTTGATGAACCGCGCCCACGGTTTTTCGGGTGCGTGCGATACGTCGTACCACCTGCCGTCCGCGCCATCCCCTTCGATCAACGGTGCGTCGATGCAGGCGAAGCCCAACGCTCGGCATTTCTCATGCCAGCGCTCGCGCACCTCGTTCACGTATGCCGGCGGATCGGTCTCGAGCTGACGCTGCACCTCTGGATAAAGAGGCGTCTCGAAGATGAATACCCGCGTCCCCGGCTCTTTGAACCTGCCGATCCTGTCGAGCTCATCCAGGAACAAAATCATGTCCATCCTGGCGCTGGGCCGCGCCATCGGCCCGATATTCGGGTCCCGCCCCGGGTTGAAGACGCTGCCATCGGCCCGGAAATTGCGGTTCTCGGCACTGCCTTCAAGGGCCGCATCGGCGCCGATCAGACGCAGAAACCCCGCCTTCACCATGGTCGGCCCGAAGGTCTGTTTGAAGTAGATCACCTCGCTCCAGACACTTCGCCACACCCGTCGTGCCAGCCACGCCCATGACACCCCGGGATCGCTGACGGCGTCCACGATGCGTTCACCCGCCCACTGGATACGGTGCCAGATATACGGCCAGGACGGGTTGTTGTCGCGTTGCAGGTTCAGATTGTCGAGCCCGAAGACCAGCGTCCTGGGCAGCTTGCCATTTTCCGCCAAGGTGCGGGCGGCAAGCACACCCCCATAAAACGAATCACTTGCGATCGCGAAATTGAAATACCGCCCCGTCTTAAAACCCATGCTTTCCGCGCCCAGCATCAGAACCCGCGAATTGCCGAAAACCCCGACGTCGAACGCAGGCCGATTACGGGCATGGCGCAATTTCATGTGTCCGGCGATGCTGGGCGCGGTTGGCCCGGGATCCATGAGCTGCGACGGCGATGCGGTGTCGAAGATATCTTTACCCGGCAACGTCAGCGCCATGGCGTAAAGGCCAGCGATGCCGCCGATCACGAGACCGATCAATAGGGGAATGCGAACCATCGTGATGCGGCTTCCGGAAATCGCGGGGTACGGCTATCGGCCGGGATCGTCCCGGCCCCCATAGCTTTAACAAACAGGGCGTTGGGTTGGAAGCGCATTCCCCCGCCCGGCGTGATCAGTGAAGTTCGGCGCGGAGCTTCTGTCGAAGAACATCGATGGGAACGATCCCCCCTTCGATGTCGATGCACCAGAACGTCCAGCCGTTACAGGCGGGAAGATTCTGCACCTTGGCGCCGACCTGGTGGATCGAGCCCTTGAAGTCGGCCGAGATCAGGGTGCCGTCGGCACGGACGCGCGCCTTGTAGCGGCGTTTCTGGTCGGTCAGGACGGTGCCCGGCTCCAGCATGCCGCGTTCCACCAGCCAGCCGAACGGCACGCGCGGCTCGTCGCGCTTGGACGGTGAATTCAACATTTCGTCGGCGGCCACTTTCTTGACCTCGGCGATGCGCTCTTCTGCGTACGTCACGTAACTTTCCTCTCTCTCAAGCCCGATCCAGTTGCGGCCCAACCGCTTCGCCACCGCACCCGTGGTGCCGGTGCCGAAAAACGGATCCAGAACGGTGTCGCCCACTTCCGTCGATGCCATGATGACCCGGTGCAGCAGGGCTTCGGGTTTTTGGGTCGGATGCGCCTTCTTGCCGTCGTCGCCCTTCAACCGCTCACCGCCCGAGCAGATCGGCAACAGCCAGTCGGACCGCATCTGCAGATCGTCGTTCAAAGCCTTCATGCTCTCGTAGTTGAAGCGGTACTTCGAATTTTCGTCGCGCGCGCACCAGATCATGGTTTCGTGCGCGTTGGTGAAGCGCCGGCCCCGGAAATTCGGCATCGGGTTCGACTTGCGCCACACGACATCGTTGAGGATCCAGTACCCCAGGTCCTGAAGGGTCGCTCCCACCCTGAAGATATTGTGATAGCTGCCGATCACCCAAAGGGTGCCGTCGGGTTTCAAAACCCTTCGCGCCGCCGTCAACCAGTCGCGGGTCAGTTCGTCGTAGGCTTTGAAGCTGTCGAACTGGTCCCAGTGGTCGTTGACCGCATCGACTTTTTTATGGTTTTCCGGGCGCATCAGATCGCCCGCGAGCTGCAGGTTATACGGCGGATCGGCGAACACCATGTCGACGCTCGCTTCCGGCAAGCCGTTCATGAGCTCGATGCAATCGCCCACATGGATCTTGTTGACCCAGGATTTTTTGTTCTCTGCCCCCATGGCGGGCATCCTGAGTCAGCGGCGATTCACCGTCAAGAATTAAATGGATTCAAGGGGTTAGAAGGATTCAAAAAGGCATATATTGAAATCGAAAATGGTTAACGGGACAAGATATGGGGATGTCTGAGCCCCCTCACCTGTCCTCTCCCCCACGTGCGCGGGGGAGAGGGACCCTGACGACACGAAACGCAAACCCATCCCTCTCCCCCTTTTAAGGGGGAGAGGTTAGGTGAGGGGGTAAATTTAAGGTGAGGGGGCATTTAAAAATCAAGCGCGGCGCGGACCGGCGCGAAGCTGCGGCGATGATGTTCGGTCACGCCCCGTTCGCGCAGCGCGGCCAGATGTTCCGCCGTCCCGTAGCCCGCGTTGCGGGCCCAGCCGTATCCCGGATGTTTCCGGTCCAGATCGAGCATGATCCGGTCCCGCGTCACCTTCGCGATCACCGACGCGGCGGCGATCGATAACGAGCGCGCATCGCCCTTGACCACGCATTCGCAATCGCAACTCAACGCCGGTTCGCGGTTGCCATCGATCAACGCCACGTCGGGTTGAGGATCGAGCGCACGCACCGCGTCCGCCATCGCCTTCATGGTCGCCCCCAGAATGTTCAGAAGGTCGATCTCGTCGACGTCACATATGCCCACGCCCACGTCCGCGGTTTCCATGATCGCGTCATATAAGATATCGCGCGATTTGATCGTCATCTTTTTGGAGTCGTCGAGTTTTTTGAACGCGGGCGTGTCCAGAACCGTCTGATCCAGCACCACCGCCGCGGCAACCACAGGCCCCGCCAGCGGGCCGCGGCCTGCTTCGTCCACACCACAGACGCGCGCACGCCCCGTTTCCCAATGCGCCCGCTCGAACGCGAGGTCAGGCATCGCTATCCGGTTTTTTCGGGGATTTCTTCGGTGCTGTTTTGGACGCTGTTTTCTTCTTCGCGGCCGTCTTCTTTTTAGATGCGGCTTTCTTCTTAGGGGGCGCCTTCTTTTCAGGAGGCGCGGATTTCTTTTCTACCGTCTCGGCGGGTTTTTCGTCCGGTGTTTCCGGCGTCTCGTCCACGGGCGCCGGGGTCGTCATTTCGGGTGCCGGCATCGGCACCGGCGCGGGAGTCACTTTAGGGGCCGACTTCGCTTTCTCCGCCTTGCGGCGGCGGCGCTTGAGCCTCAGCCGTCTGAGTTCCAGCGCCGTAATGCGGAGCGCACGCTGCGTCCGCGTCGACGCGCGCTTCGACGCCTCGACGATCGCTTCGGTCTCGGGCTCATAAACAAGCCGGACGAAGTCCTTCGCCTCGGTCACGCCATGGCTCGCCAGCAGATGCAGACGCCTTGCCGTCACCACCCAGAGCGGGCTGAGCGCGAGGCTCAGCACCGTCACCGAAACGATCAGCCGTCGCCCTTCTTCATCCAGAACCCCCGATGCGATCCCGACGACGGCGAGCAGGAACGAAAACTCCCCAATCTGCGCCATGCAGATTCCGGCCAGAAACGACGTCGCCCAGGGCTGCCCGGCGAACCTTAAGAAGCCCACGTTGATCGCGGTCTTGAACACGGTGACCATCAAGAACAGCATCAGGACGATACCGATGTTGTTCCACATATAAGCCGGGTCGATGAGTAGGCCGATCGACAGGAAGAATACCATCATCAGCACGCTCTGGATCGGCAGCACACTGTCCAGCATCGCGTGGCGCGCCTGCGAGTTGCCGATGATCAGCCCCGCGATGAACGCCCCGTACGCCGCCGAAAGCCCGATCAAACCGGCGATCGCCGCCCAGCCGAAACAGAACGCGAGCCCGGCCAGGGGCGCGAGTTCCTTGTTTTCGGCAATCGTCTCGGCATACGGCAGATGGATTTTCCGTCCGCGCGAGGCATAGAAGATCAGCCCGCCCAAAAAGACGACCGAACCGATCATGACCGGGATTTGCGAGAACTTGAACCCGTCGCCCCCCAGCGCACCGACCGTCAGCATCATGGGGACGACGGCGATATCCTGTGCGATCAGCACGCCCACCGTGATCTGGCCGACGCTCGTTCTCAACTCGCCGATATCGTCGAGAATCTTGATCGCCACCGCCGTCGACGACATGGCGACGACGAAGCCCAGCAACACCGCCAGTTCCCACGGGAACCCGGCCAGTCTGGACAGTCCCAGCGTCACCGCCGTCGATGCGGTGATCTGGAACAACGTCGTCGAAACGGCGATCCGCCAGATTCGCATGAACGCGCGGAGGGACAACTCCATCCCGATGATGAACAGCAGCATCAGGACGCCCATTTCCGCCAGAACCTCGATCCCGTCGCGGCCGTCGACCAGGCTGAACCCGGCCGGGCCGAGGGCGACACCGGCGACGATGTAACCGACTATGGCGGGCTGGCGCAGCTTTTCCATGGCGAAGCCGAACACCAACGCGCCCAGTGCAACGATGGCGATCCCTGTCAGATCGACATGATGGGCGGCTTCCATGGCGTCGGTGGCTTCCATGAAATCAACATAACACACGGCCCCGGACGCGCATCACCGAATATGCGGAAATGGCGCGGCAACCGGGAACTGAAGCGGTTATCCCTCGTAAAACCCGTTCTGCTTGTGCCAGTCGATCATCCCGACCGTATAGGCGTCTTCGCAGATTTCATGGGCGTCCCCTTCCGGTAACGGCACCCACGACGCCTTGTGCCGGGTGTAGTAATCGACGGTTTTGACCGGAACCGGGAGCGGCGTGTCGATGGCCGACGCGAACGGGTGCAGGTCCCTCGGCCACCTGGGATCGAAGAACCAGAGATGCGACCCGCAGTGTTTGCAGAACCGCCGCCCACCCCCATCGACGGAGTCACGTCCATCGGGGCATTCGTGTGCGTAGACGGCGATGTTTTCTTCGCCCTCGATTTGGAGCGTCTCCGCCAAAGCGACCATCCACGCGGTGAAACCGCCACCGCCCGACGTCTTCCGGCAATCCGGACAATAACACCGGCAGTAAGGAAGCGGGGCCGGCGTTTCGACCGAGAAACTAACGGCGCCGCAGGCGCACGATCCGTTGAGACGCATGTTAACCCCCTGTCTAGGTTCGGGAACGGTGCGGCAATCATCTCAACAGGATAGCGAACTGTTGGCCAGATGCATCATGTTCTCCCGGCGTAGCCCCCTCACCTAACCTCTCCCCCTTGAAAGGGGGAGAGGGATTCACAGCGATACTGCGTCAGGGTCCCTCTCCACCACATCGTGGGGGAGAGGACAGGTGAGGGGGTCGTCGTATCAAAGGCCGGCGCTTACGTGTGTCCAAGTTTTCACGTGCAGCGCGGGGTTCCGGGGTTTAAAACGCCAGCACGATGACCGAGACATCCACCGTGACCGCTTCTCCCCCGCCGCGCCGGGTTCTGGGACTGATCGCCGCCATCATGCTGAACATGGTGTTCGGCTCTTTGTACGCGTGGAGCGTCTTCATTTCAGGTCTCGAGCACGACCTCGGCATTATGAGAACCGACGTCAGCATCGTTTTCTCGCTCGCGATCGTCTGCTTCACGGCCGGCAACTTCCTCATCCCCTTCCTTTTCGGAAGGGTGCCGACGCCGTTGCTGCCGCTTTTCGGATTGGCGGCGGGCGCGGGCGGGCTGGCGCTGGCGGCGATGGGGGACGGGTATCTTTCGGTGGTCGTCGGGTACGGGTTGCTGTTCGGGCTCGGGTGCGGCCTGAACTACAATGTCGTTCTGCAAGCCGGGTTGATGGCGTTACCCCGCAACCCCGGCCTCGCCAACGGGCTGATCATCTCCGCGTTCGCCGCGGGGGGCGTGATCGCCGCTTATCTTCTGGAGATGAGCGTTGCCGCCAACGGCGTCAAACCGACGTTCTGGGCCCTCGCACTGACCATTGCCGCGACTGGCGCCGTCGCCGTCGCGTTGATCCTGTTGAGTGGTATCCGCCTGCCGCGCCAGAGCATGCGCCGCCCGGAATCGCACGACAGCCGCACCATGCAGATCTGCTGGATCGGGTTCTTCTTAGGGGCGCTCGCGGGCGTGTTGTCGATCGGCCACGCCGCCGCCATCATCACCCATTTCGGGGGCGCCGCCACGGCCGCCGTCGCGGGCGTGACCCTTTTGAGTGTCGGTAACGCCGTTGGAAGATTGGCGTCGGGATGGCTGACGGACCACGTCCCCGTCCGCTCGGTCGCGGGGATTTCGCACCTGACCGGCACGCTGGGTTTCATCGTCGTCCTTGCCAACCCGACGGGCGAAGGGGCGGTCATCACCATGACCTTATCCGGGATCGCCTATGGGATGACGGCGGGGGTCTACCCGTCAGCGGTATCATTGTTCCTCGGGCGCGAAAGCTATGGCCGCAACTTCGCGGTCTTGTTGACCGCCTGGGGTGTCGCGGGCCTGACCGGCCCGACACTGGGGGGATACTTCTTCGATCTCACCGGGGATTACCGGGTGTCGTTGGAGATCGCCTGCGTCGCCGCGATCTTCGCACTGTTCAACGCCATGCGCCTGCCCAATACCCGCGGCCCGAAAACGGACGCGTGATCTAGGGTTTCTTTTCCGCCGTTCCCGGTTCGGTTTCGAGGATCCGCGCCGGTTGCACCGGGCGCGGCGTCGCCACGTAAACCGTTTCCGGCACCTTCTTCCCGTCGATCTCGATCTTCGCCTCGACGAAGTTCTGGTTCTGGATCGTCCAGCGGCACCGCAACCCCTTGAAGCACGGCACCGGGCCGTCTCGCTCGATCACCTGCACCCAGGTCCTGGCGCCCAGAATCACGTCGGCGTGCTGGACCGGGGTGTAGACGATCTGCCCGGTATAACAATCCGCACCGCCGTTGAAGATGGCCCGGCTTTCCTGTTCGACTTGCTGGTCGGCGCCCAACCCCTCGTCAACGGTGCGGGTGCGGATGTCGCGGATGCGGATCGCGTGCCAGCGCTTGGCGCAGACGGTGGTGTGACGTTCGTCCGTTTCCCCCCACGCGATCGGTTGATCATCCAGACTGGTCGCCTGCGCGCGCACGTCCGCGGCCGCGAGAAGCACGGCACACATCGTTATCGGAAGAGCGAATCGGCGCATGGGCGGAGTATATCCGATGCGGGATGCGGACGGCAGCGACGATATCCCCCTCACCTGTCCTCTCCCCCTTGAAAGGGGGGAGAGGGATTTATGGCGATCTTGCGTCAGGGTCCCTCTCCACCACATCGTGGGGGAGAGGTTAGGTGAGGGGTAGCTAATATGTGAGGGGGTAAATGCGTGGGGTCTATCAACTCCCCAGGATCACCATCACGATCCCGGCGGCGAGTAGAAGCGATGCGGCGAGGCGGCGGCCAAGCAAGGCTTCCTTCAAGACCATCCCCCCCAACAATACCGAAAACGGGATCGAGAGCTGTCGGACCGTCGTCACCGCGGCGACGTCGCCGCCGATGTTATAGGCGGCGAGGATCAGCATGTAAGATACGTACGCCAGCGCACCCGCCGCGATGTGCCTTACCGGCCTCTCTCGCATTAATCCGAAAGCGCGGTTGATGACGCGGCGCTGGCCCATGATCGCGAACACCGGGGGATAGGCGAACACCATGATCGTCTCGACCCAAAAGAACAGCACTTCCGGCGCGACCACCTGCACGGCGCGGCTGTCGACGATGGAATAGACCGCCGTCCCCATCATGCAGGTGACGGCCAGCAACAGCGTCAACGGGTCGTCGAGCAAACGCCGGCCCGGTTGCTTCTGCAGCCAGAACGCGCCGAACACCGTCAGCGTGATCCCGGCCAGCACCAACATCCCATAGCTCTCGTTCAGAAAGATCGCGCCTAAGATGACGACGCCGACCGGCGACGCGCGGACGATGGGATAGTAAGCGGATAGATCGCCGCGCTCGTAAATCTTGATCAGGGTGAGGCCGTAAAAATACTGCCCGGCCACCGATAATCCCAACAGCGGCAACACCTGGGTGATCGCCATCACGTCCGCCCCCCTGACCAGACACACCGCCCCGCCAATCACCGACAGCATCACCGTGAACAGCCACCACGACCCGGCACGGTCGTGATCGCCCTTGATCAGGAGGTTCCAGAACGGGTGCAGGCACGCGCTTGCGATCACCATGGCGGCGATGAGGAGGGTCAAGTCGGGGCTCCTTCGGGATAACCGGCGGGACGGCGAGCATGCGTCAGCCGAGCGGGATGTTCAAACAATTCCCCGATGCGCCCCTCACCCTGTCCCTCTCCCGAGTGAGAGGGAACACCGTAGTTTCTCCCCTCTCCCCGGGGAGAGGGTGGCGAGCAGAGCGAGCCGGGTGAGGGGAACTAATCGAACAGCGACGGCTGGCGGATGGTCGACATCGGGCGGGTGAACAGATCGGTGCGTTGTTTAAAGCCGCTCGCCGCGTTGTGGGCGATACCGCTCCGTTTTCTTGCCGCCTTGAAGCGCGCCTCGATCATGTCGGCGTACACCCCCGTGCCCTTCATCCGCTCCCCCCAGGCGCTGTCATAGACCTTGCCGCCCCTTGTCTCGCGGATCAGCGACATGACTTTCCGGGCGCGGTCGGGCACGTGGGCGTGGAGCCACTCTTCGAACAGGTCGTGAATTTCAAGCGGCAGGCGCAGCATGATGTATTCGGCGGCGACCGCGCCCGCGTCGGCGGCGGCGGACAGAATATTCTCGATCTCGTGGTCGTTGAGGCCCGGGATCAAGGGCGCCGTCATGACGGCGACCGGCACGCCCGCGTCACTCAATGCCCGGACCGCGTTCAGGCGCTTTTCCGGGCGCGGGCAGCGCGGCTCCATGGTGCGGGCGAGTTTGGGATCGAGCGTCGTCACCGACATCGCGACCGCGGCCAATCCCTTCGCCGCCATGGGGCCGAGAAGATCGAGATCGCGAACAACGAGATCGGATTTCGTGGTGATCCCGAGGGGATGATTATAACGCGCCATCACCTCGACGATATCGCGGGTGATCTTTCTGGTGCGTTCGATCGGCTGGTACGGGTCCGTGTTGGCGCCCAGCTGGATGGTCTTGGGTTTATAGG
Organism: Rhodospirillales bacterium; assembly: GCA_017644185.1. GTDB lineage: Bacteria > Pseudomonadota > Alphaproteobacteria > Rhodospirillales > Casp-alpha2 > UBA4479. The sequence continues at coordinate 38,777 of JAEPMA010000013.1, read as the reverse complement.
ATGGCTTTCTGAAGGCGTCTTCCAACAACCGCGCCGCGTCCGGTTTCGCGAACAGTTTCGTTTCGAAATCGAGCCCCGGCGACAACCCGTGATACGCGTGCGTGGGGCGTGCGAAGCAATAGACGCAACCGTGCTCGCAGCCTCTATACGGGTTGATCGAGCGTTCGAACGGAATGTCCGGGGATTGGTTGGTGGCGATGATGGATTTCGGATGCTCGTCCGTGACGGTGGTACGGGTTTTCTCCGCGAGGATTTCTTCCGCCGTCGACCAGCCGTCGGCGATCCGGTAACCTTCAAACGGCTCGAACCGGCCCGATCTGTTTGAGACCGCGCCCCTGCCCTTTTTCGCCCGATCGGGGAGGATATCGACCATCCCGAAAGATAGAATCAGGATGAGAACATTTCAAGAACATTCGCCCTCTCACCGGCTTGTGCACCCCGGATGAAATCCGGGGTGACGCCGCCACCCTCTCCCGAGGGAGAGGGATGCAGAGGCAGGGTCCCTTCTCCCTTGGGAGAAGGACAGGATGAGGGGTTACGTCAGGCCCGGTCAGACCCCGAACACACCCATCGCGATCCAGGCCGTGTAGCCCACATAACACGCGATCAACAGCGCGCCTTCGACGCGGGTGATAACGCCCGGCCCCTTGAAACCGTACGCGACGACGAACAACCCGATGGTCAGCAACCCGACCGACAGCATGTCGCGGTTCAGGACTTCCGGCGCCACCGCCATCGGCTGGATCGACCCCGCGATCCCGACCACGACCAGCGTGTTGAACATATTCGAGCCGATGACATTCCCAATGGCGAGGTCGGGTTCGTTCTTGCGCGCCGCCGCGAGGGAGGCCGCGAGTTCGGGCAACGACGTGCCGATGGCGACGATGGTGAGGCCGATCACCAGATCGCTGACCCCGAGTGCGCTCGCGATGTCGACCGCCCCCCAGACCAGAAGCCGGGACGACCCGACGAGGACGACAAGACCGACGACGATCCACATCACCGCCTTGCCGAGGCTCATCGCTTTTTCGGAAAGCTCTTCTTCCATCTCGTCGGCGAGCGGGTCGCCGCGCCCCTTGATGCCCTGATAGATGCTCCACCCCATGATCACCGCGAACACGATTAGCAAGACCACCGCGTCCATGCGCGACAGTCTGAAGTCGATGAGCTGATAGGCGGCGATGGCGGTGACCGCGATCAGAAGGGGGATCTCTTTTTTAATCACCTGCGATTTGACGGCGATCGGGCAGACCAGCGCGGTGACGCCCAGGATCAACGCGATGTTGGCGATATTCGACCCATAAGCGTTGCCGAGCGCCAGACCCGGGTTGCCCTGCGAGGCAGCGATGGCGGAAACCACCATCTCGGGCGCCGAGGTGCCGAAGCCGACGATGACCATACCGATCAGCAAGGGGGGAACGGAAAGATGATTGGCCGTCGCCGCGGCCCCATCGACGAACCTGTCCGCGCTCCAGACCAGAAGCGCAAGACCGCCGATCACGGCGAGAAAGGAAAGAAGCACGGATGACAACCCCACAAACCCTCCGCCCGGCGGCGGACCGCGTTCATATTACGGGCGAACGCGCTTTCACGACAATCGGAATCGGACGCCCCCTCACCTGTCCTCTCCCGAGGGAGAGGGACCCTGACGCACTATCCCCTCTCCCTGGAGAGAGGGTGGCGCGAAGCGCCGGGTGAGGGGGCCGCTTTCCGCCTACCCCAGCTTGCGCTTGCACATATCCATGAAGTGCCGGTGGCCCTCTTCCGCCGCGTCCTCGTCATAGTCGTCGCGGGACTTGAAGCTGAAACCGTGGCTGGTGCCGGGGAAGACTTTCAGGGTGTAGTCGATGCCGTGCTCTTCCAGTTCGGCTCTCAACGTCGGGACGACGTAGGATGGGACGGTCCCGTCGGTTTCGGCGAAGGCGTAATACATCTCGCCCTTGATGTGCTTCACCCAGAAGTGCGACGAGTCGTCCTTCGCCGTGACGATGGCCACCCCATAGAATGACGCGTTGGCGACGAACTCGTCGGGGAAGGTCCCCGCCGCGGCGGTGACGAAGCGGCCGCTCATGCAATAGCCGATGGTCGCTTTCGGGCCCGGTTTAACGATGTCCTGACCGGCCATGTAGTCGAGCATCGCGCGGGTGTCGTGCATGACGTCTTCGTTCGACAGGTTGCGCATGATCTCGCGCCACACCAGGCTGGTTTTCGCGTTCCGGAACGGGAAGCGGATGATCCCGAAGCGGTAGAACAGATCGGGCAGGATCACGAAGTAGCCCTCGTCCGCCATGCGCCTGGCCATGACGTACAATTCTTCGCGGATCGCGGGCGCATCCATATAAAAGACGATGGCCGGGAACGGGCCGTCCCCTTCCGGCCAGCAGGTGAAGGTCGGCATGATGCCGTCTTCGGTTTCGATGTCGATGATCTGTTCAGGCATGTTTATCTCCCCTAATTGCGGCGCAGATTAGAGGCTCGGGTCCGGGTTGTCATGCCGTGCATGTTGAAATTCGTGTATTCGCCGCCGATTCGCACGATCACCGTCAAACCCGTCATCCTGAACTTGCCCCGGATTAAATCCGGGGCTTGATTCAGGATCCATGATCTCGCGGCAAACATCGGAGATTGAATGCATGGGCCCTGAATCAAGTTCAGGGCGACGATTGTTTTTGAACGGTCAAGGTCCCCCTCACCCAACCTTTCCCCCGGGAACGGAGGAAAGCGGTGCATTCTCCCTATGCCTTGCCCCACCGTCATTCCCGCGAAAGCGGGAACCCATAAAATCGCCTGGGCCCCTGGGTCCCCGCGTACGCGGGGATGACGACCTGGAAATACCCTACCCGCCGGTGAGGCCGGTCTCGGCGGCGCGGCGGATCAGCCACTCGCGGAACGCCTTCACCTTCGGGCTGTCCGCCGTGCGTTCGGGCGACACCACCCAGTATGAGATTTCCGACGTGATGCGGCGGTCGAACGGCATCACCAGCCGGCCCGATTCGATGTCGTCCCTGAATGCGTACGTCGACGCCAGCGCGATCCCGGTGCCGCGCGCGGCGGCGTCGATGGCCATGCTCTCGACCGTAAAGACCGGGCCGCGCCGATAGTCGACGTCCTGGTCGGCGCCGACAGACGTCAGCCACATCTGCCAGTCCGGGAAAGGCGCGTTGATATTTCCCCAATCCACGTGAAGAAGGGTGTGGTGCTTGAGATCTTCCGGCTTTTTCAATGCGTGCGGGCCTTCGAGGTATTTCGGGTGGCAGACCGGCGTCACCTGTTCATCGAAAAGCTGATGGGCGCGCAGCCCGGGGTAGTGCCCGGCCCCCAGCCGGATGCCGATATCGACCCCGTCGCGTTCGAAATCGACGGTATCGAGGCGGGCGTCCAGACGGACGTTGATCTCGGGGTGTTCCTTCGAAAATTCGTCCAGATGTTCGAGCAGCCACTTCTGCGCGAAGGTCGGCGCCGAGGTCACGGTGAGCACGCCCGTAGCCTCAGTTTCCTTCAACACGGATGTCGCCTGGGCAAGCTTGTCGAAGCCTTCGGAGACGAGCGGCAGGATCGCCTGAGCGGCGTCCGTCAGCATCACCGCGCGCGGCAAGCGGCGGAATAAAGTAACTCCCAGGTAATCCTCCAACCCCTTGATTTGATGAGATATTGCGGCGGGCGTGACGAACAGCTCCTCGGCCGCGCGGGAGAAGCTGAGGTGCCGTGCGGCAGCCTCGAACGCACGCAGGCCATTCAGGGGCGGGAGCCGTTCCATGCCTATTTATACTTTAGTTTTCCTAAACCGTATATGAAAAAACGTCGTTTGCCGCCCAAGGCGAATCCCCGTATCACTCTCCTCAACGAAGCGACCGGCGCTTCACCAAGATTTAGGAGATTTTAAAATGACTGTATTCGAAGGACTGCTGGGTCAGAACATCAAGACCACCCCCGACGGCACGCACCACCTGCCGGCCAAGGAACTGAGCGTCGCCGACATGATTTCGTCGGGCGCCTACAGGCTGGTGGTCGGCATCGAGCGTCTGGTGCGCCACTAAACCACGTCATACGCCCGGGGACTTTCCACCCTCGCAAAGCGGAAAGCCATCCCACCCGGGCGGATCGAAAAGACGGGCCGTTGTGCCCGTCTTTTTTTTGCGCCAAGCTTTCGGAAAGTCGTGAACAACTCCGGATGCAGCCGTGCTCAGCATCATCATCCCGACGCTGAACTGCAAAGACGAACTGAAGCGCACCCTGGACGCCCTGGCGATGCGCCCCGAAGCGTGGGAGATCGTCGTCTCCGACGGCGGCTCGGTCGACGGCACGCCCGAGATGGCGGAGCTTGCGGGCGTGCGCGTGATCACCGGCGAGAAGGGGCGCGGGCGGCAGTTGATGGCGGGGGCCGAAGCCGCGAACGGGCCGTGGTACCTGTTCTGGCACGCCGACACGCATCCCCAACCCGGCTGGGTGGCGCTGGTCGAACGCTTCATCCATAAAAAAGACAACGACTTCCACACCGCATACTTCAGACTGGTCCTCGACGACCCGACCCCGGACGCGAGACGGGTCGAGCGGCTCGCCAACTGGCGCGCCAAGACGTTCGGCCTCCCGTACGGGGATCAGGGTCTTCTGATTTCCGAAACCTACTACGATCATCTGGGGGGATTTAAGCCGATCCCGATCATGGAAGACGTCGATCTGGTCAGGCGGATCGGCAAACCGAGACTGCACGAACTGCCCGCCGCCGCGGTGACGTCGGCGAAACGCTATAGAAGGGACGGCTGGTGGTTCAGGCCGATCAAGAACATCACGTGTCTGATGCTATTCTTTCTCGGCGTGCCCGCGAGGATGATCTGGGATCTCTATAAATGAGCGACGGGTTCGGCCGCCGCCTCGTCATCTTCGCCAAAGAGCCCCGACTGGGCCGCGTCAAAACCCGGCTTGGACGGGATATCGGCGATGTCAGGGCGCTCAAGTTCTATCGGCGGATGCTGTTCTCGCTGGCGCGACGTCTGGGGAGCGATCCGCGCTGGGAAACGCTTATCGCGGGCGCGCCCGACAGGTCGGTTCTTGAGGGCAGGGTGTGGCCGGACAATATCGCCCGCTTTCAACAAGGACCGGGCGATCTGGGGATCAGGATGCAGCGCGCCTTCGATCTTCTCCCCCCCGGCCCCGTCGTGATCATCGGTGCCGACATTCCGGGGATCGAAAATAACGACATCGCCGAGGCGTTCGATAAATTGGGAAATAACGACGCCGTGATCGGCCCGGCGGAAGACGGCGGTTATTGGCTGGTCGGACAGAAACGCCACCCACGTGTGATCGATATGTTCGATCGCGTCCGGTGGTCCGGGCCACATGCCCTCGAAGACACCCTCAAGAATCTCAAAGGGGCGCAGTACGGGTTGCTGCGCCCCTTGTCGGATGTGGATGACGGGAATGATTACGCCCGCCTGAAACGCCGCGATTAACCGAAGGCGAACGCGTCCATCGCCAACACCCCATAAGTGTAGCTTTTGTGCAGGTGGCGCCCCGTCTGCCCCGGTGCGCCCGCCCCCATGGCAACATAAAGCGGCAGCAGGTGCTCGTCGGTCGGATGGTTGCGGACGGCTTCGGGGGCGCGCCTGCGGTAATCCAGCAGATCCTCGGTCCGCCCTTCGGCGATCGCCCAGCTCGCCCACTCGTCGAAGGCGCTCGCCCACGGTTCGGGGGCGTCGTCGATCTTGTGGCCGCGGAACTCCCTCAGATTGTGGGTCAGGTTGCCGCTGGCGAGGATCAGAACGTTCTCGTCCCGAAGCGGCCTTAACGCCTCGCCCAGTTTATAGTGCCACGCCGGATCCTTGTGGGGTTGGATCGAAAGCTGGGTCACCGGGATATCGGCGGCGGGCCAGCCCAGTTTCATCGGCACCCATGCCCCGTGATCGAGGCCCCTGTCTTCCGACGTCACCGGCCCCAGACCGGCATCATTCAATAATTCGGCGGTTCTTTCGGCGAGATCGGGCGCGCCCGGCGCGGGGTAGGTCATTTGATAAAGGGCGTCCGGGAAGCCGTAGAAATCGTAGATCGTTTCCGGCTGTTCGGCGCTGGAGACGACCGGTTCTGCGGTTTCCCAGTGCGCTGAGACGGCGAGGATCTGTTTCGGCTTTTCGACGGTGTCGGCGAGTTTCGAAAGAAAAGTCCGGACCGGGCTTTCGTCCATGATGACCGTCGGGGCGCCGTGCGACACGAATAATGCGGGAATGCTCATCTCGTTCATCCTTTCGAGGAACGAGGGCGGCAGACGGGTCAACGTCCACCGCCCCTTCGTTGGATACTAAGGCCGGCCTCAGCGGGTGGCCAGGGCGGCGTCCCCGTTCGCGAGGATCGGCAGCGGAAACTCTTTTTTGGTGATGGCGAATTTTCCACCGCCCAAAAGCCCCTGCACGACCGCGAGCACGATCAGAAACGCGGGATACTCCCAACCGCCGCCTTGCGCCGAGAACACCCAGCCGTTGCCCGTGTGCTCGAGGAGCGCGCCGACCAGGATGGGGAGGGACGCGAAGGCGACGAGCCGCGTCTGGAAACCGGCGATCAGGGCGATGCCCGCAAGCGTCTCACCGGCGAACACCAGATAGGCGAAGAAACCCGGATAGCCGATGCTTTCGAAATACTGCGCCGTGCCGGCGAGCGTGAAGGTCGCGTATTTCAAAACAACGCCGTGCGCGAGGAACATGATTCCAAGAGAGACGCGGAGAATAAACGCGGCGTAAGGGGCCGTCTGCGAATTGATATTGTTGTCAGCAAGTTGGTTGGACATGGTTCTAACCTCATTTGAATATCGGGCACCGGACACCCCGTCCGGCGCGTTGGGTCGGAACCTAGGCCTTTCCTGATTGCAAAGTAATTCACAAATATTGCAGTATTGAATTGCGTTTTTGCAAACATGGATATTGAGCGATGAGCTTCCCCTGGGACGACCTGCGCGTTTTTCTGGAGATCGCCCGTACCGGGTCTCTGAACGGCGCGGCGCGCGCGTTGGGGGTCAATCACTCGACCGTGTTCAGAAGGATCAACGCGTTCGAGGATAAGCTCGGCGTCCGGCTGTTCGAACGCCTGCCCACCGGTTACGCGTTGACCGTCGCCGGCGAAGAAATGCAGGCGTCCGCATCCCGGGTCGAGCGCGAGATCGACAGATTGGACCGGCGCATCACGGGGCAGGATCTGCGTCTCGAAGGGACGCTCGTCGTCACCACCACCGACACCATCATCGAAAACTTCCTGACCCCGCATCTTTATAAGTTCAGGAAGATGTACCCGGGCATCGTCCTCGAACTCGTGATCGACAACCAGAACGTCAATCTGTCGAAGCGCCAGGCCGACGTCGCGGTCCGGCCGACCCGCAACCCGCCGGAAACCCTTGTCGGCAGGAAGGTCGGCGAGGTCGCCATCGCCCCCTATGCCGCCCCCAAATACATGAAAGGGCGGGAGACGGATTTCAAAGCGCTCGACTGGCTGACGGTGGACGAGAGCTTGTCACACCTGGCGGCGGCGAAATGGTTCAGAGAATCTTATCCGGATGCCAATGTCGTGGTCCGCGCCAACAGTCTGTTCGGGCTGTTGCACACGTGCGAGGCGGGCATGGGGGCGGCGTTACTGGCCTGCTTCATGGCCGACAATCGAAAAACACTTAAAAGGATCGGCGATCCGATCCCGGGGGCGGGATCGACGTTGTGGTTACTGACCCACGAAGACCTGCGCCACACCGGACGCGTCCGCGCCTTCATGGATTTCATGGCGGAGTCACTATCTTCCGAGATCGACCTGATCGAGGGCCGGGCGGGCTAGCCACGCCGACCGTCATCATGTAAGCCCGAGTTGCCCCAGCCTTACCCTCAATCCCTCGATCCCGACGAACAGGTGCGTGACGAGGCCGGCCTCGTCGGCCTGGGAAATGTAACGCGGACTGTCGTCGACGAAGAGAGTCGTCGCCGCATCCCAGCCGAGATGATCGAGGATCGACACGAAGCCCTCGGCGCGTTCTTTGTTAAATCCATGCACGCCCGACACGAACAGCCGTTCGCCGAACAGCGGCCTTAATTCCGGCGCCACCTCGTCGATGTGATCGAACAGCATCCGGCCGTTGTTCGTCAGCAGCGCGATCTGATGGGATTCGGACAGCTGCCGCGCCAGATCGAGCATCATCGGCTCGGGCGCCATCGCCCACTTTCTGGCCGCGACCCATTGGCGGAGCGTGACATCGACGCCGAGGCGTTCCGAGATTCCGGCGATATATTCGTCGACGCCGATATCGCCGTTGTCGGACTTGTCCTCCCAACCCGATGAGAAGATCTTCTCTTTGATATCCGGGGTGGGGACACCCAGCGCGTCCGATAGAAGATTCAGCCGGTTCTCGAAATCGTAGGCATACAAAACCCCGTCCATGTCGAACAGGACGGCTTCAATGTCGCTCATCGTCAGGTCTTGTGTTCGTTGAGGCGCGGCATCAGTTCGACGAAGTTGCACGGCATGAACCGGTAGTCGAGCTGGTGGACGAGGATCTCGTCCCACGCGTCCTTACACGCCCCGGTCGAGCCAGGTAAAACGAAGATATACGTCCCGTCCGCGACCGCGGCGGTGGCGCGCGACTGCACGGTTGAGGTGCCGATCTTCTGATAACTGATCCAGCGGAACAGCTCACCGAAGCCGGGAATTTCCTTGTCGGTGACTTTCTTCAACGCTTCGGGCGTCACGTCGCGTCCGGTCACCCCCGTGCCGCCCGTCGAGATCACGACGTCGATCCCCGGGTCGGAGACCCATTCTTTGAACTGCTGGGCGATGACGTCGGCGTCGTCTTTACAAATCTTGCGGTCGGCGAGGAAATGGCCCGCATCGGTCAGGCGTTGCGCCAGCGTATCGCCGGAGCGGTCGTCTTCCAAAGTGCGGGTGTCGGATACGGTCAGGACCGCGATGTTGACGGTCTTGAATTCGCGATCACTTGAGAGTGGCATTGGCGGCAACCTCCGAATTTCCCGGACCCAGGGCCTGATAAAGCGGCCATTCACCACGCGCGACGGCTTCGAGCGACGGCGTGTCCTGGCCCAGACGATGGCGGTAAATCCAGAAGTTGGTCAACACCCTTTCGACGAAGGTGCGGGTCTCGAACGACGGAATGCTCTCGATGAAGAAGATCGGATCATCGAGATACTTGGTGCGGCGCTTCCACTTGCGGAGGTTGCCCGGTCCGCCGTTCCACGCCACCGCCAATTTGAACAAATTCATCGACACATCGTTCTCGTCGAGCAGCATCTCGATATACCGCTGACCCAGTTCGAGGTTGGTTTCGGGGGTGTAGAGCTTGGAGCGTTCATGCAATCTCATCCCCGTCGAGCGCGCGACGAAGGTCGCGGTCCGGGGCATCAGCTGCATCAATCCCCGTGCGCCGGCCCAGCTTTTGGCTTTCGGGTTGAAGCGGCTTTCCTGACGGATCAGCGCATAGATCAGCGCCCGGTCGACGCTGAACCCGTCGATGGGAATATAGGCCGGGATCGGATAAGCCGCCCCGTCGTAGCCGCCCCCGTCGGGATAAAGGAGGGTGTCGAGCCGGACCGCGACGGACGCCATGTTGCCCCGCGACGCCAGCGCGTGAATCCCGATCAAAAGTTCGCGGTCCGAACCCCGGATCAAATCCTTGAGTTCGGCTTCGGCGCGGGCGTTGTCGTCCATCTGCATCAACGCGATGGTGCGGCGGCCGCGCGGATTTTCCGACAATCTTTCGAGCGTATCGCCCTTGAACGCGGGCGGTGTCCATTTGAAGGGGAGGTCGCGGCCCAGAAGCCGGGTCGCCAAAAGCCCGTAGAACGTGCGCGGATGGCGCGCGGCACGTTCCAGCAACGGCACGACCTCATGCGGCGTGTGCGCCGCCATATAGCTCCGTGCGGCCCAGAACGCGGCGGCCGAGCCCATCCATTCCGACACTTTTTCATTGTCCGCGGCGGCGTGGAAGTGCTTCGCGGCCTCGGCGTATTTTTCGGCGCGCCAGAAAAGAAGCCCGGCCGTCCAGTGCCCTTCGGGGAGATACTTGCCCGACCGTTTGAGGGCGGGTAGCGCCCATTCGAGCCCCCAGTCGTCGCGGCCGTCGATGAAATACCCCTTGGCGAGGCCGACCCGCGCTTCGTCGTATTCAGCGGCGGACAGATACCGTTTCACCGCCGGGTCCTGGATGATCCGCTTGGCGGTGAGCGTGTGGCCGCGCCGAAGCGCGCGCTTGATCCGGTAACGGATCGACCGGGCCTTGCGGCGTTCCGCACTCGAGCGCGCCTTCCCCGGGATGTGAATGCTCTTGTAACCGACACGGTGCTGCAGCACCCCCGCGTCGGCTAAGGTTTTCGGCGGTTCCGGCATCTTCCAGTTGGCGGGACGGCGCCGCAACGCCAGTTTATAGATCGTCGATGCCCCCGGATGATCGGCGTAGGCCGCCATCCAGTCCTTCAGTTCTTTGTACTTGGAGCGGTACTTGGTCGGGTGCATGTAGCGCTGATAGAGCACATGGCCCATCAAAAGCGGGTCGGAAAGCCGGTCGATCAACTTGTCGGCGGTCTTCCAGTCACCCGATTCCTGCACCTCGAAAATCCGCCGATAGAGACGGATATCCTCGTCGTTCAAAATCTGCGGCAGGGACGCGCCGGTGATGTCCGAAGCCATCGGCATGCGCGGCTGCGCCACCCCCGAAGACGGCAAAGCCGAAACCGAAACCAGAATCCCCAGTGCCGCCGCGGCGATAAAACGTGCCGGGCGAAGACTTATCCTCGTCTTCGTCAATGGACGAAACCCCTCAGTCCCTTATCTACAACATTTCTACCCGATCACGGGAATCGTCGCAAGATTGTGGGTTTCCACACGGTCAACGGGGCTTGGAACGCCCGCAGGGGCGGCTAAACTGTCCACAATAAAAATGACCCTTGGGGAGACCGCCTTTCATGAGTGGGAAAGCCACCAACAGCGCATCGCGCTTGATATCCGACTTCACATCCAATCTGACCTACGACCGGATTCCGGCCCGCGTCGTCGATCACCTCAAACTCTCGATACTTGACGGCATCGCGTGCTGTTTGGTCGGCGCCGGTCTTCCCTGGACGAAGAAAGTGGCCGACATGATCGCCGGCGAAGGTGGTGTCCCGGCGGCGACCGTGTTCGGGGCGAAGCGCTCCGTCCCGTTGACCGGCGCCGTCCTCATCAACGCGACGGCGGGACATGCGTTCGAGTTGGACGACATCCACCGGGACGCGATCCTGCACCCCAACTCCATCGCCGTCCCGGCCGCTTTGAACACGGCGGAATATATCGGGGGCGCGACGGGGAAGGACGTCATTCAAGCGATTGTCGCCGGATACGAGGCGGGCAACCGGATCGGGTCGGCGGCGGGCACGGATCTTTTGTTAAGGGGCTTCCACCCGCAAGGCGTGATCGGCCCGTTCGTCGCCGCCGCGACCGCATCGAATATCATGAAGCTGGATGCGGAACAGACTTTGAATGCGATGGGGATCGCGGGCTCGCTTGGGGCCGGTTTGATGGCGGCCCAGGAAGGCGCGATGGTCAAACGTCTTCATTCCGGGAATGCCGCCGAAGCGGGGGTCAGGGGTGCCCTTCTGGCATCGAACGGCTTCACCGGCATTTCGGACGTGGTCGAAGCGGAATACGGCGGCTTTCTCGCAGCGTTTTCAGGGAAGATCGAACTCGGTCGCGTCACCGATAAGCTGGGGGAGGTGTGGGAAACGGAAGCAACCGGCTTCAAGCCGCACGCGACCGTGACGTCGATCCACGCCGCGCTGGATGCGCTTTCGAAAATCCGCACGGACAACGATCTCAGACCCGAAGATGTTTCCGAAATCCACGCCGGGGTCAGCCGCCCGACTTTTGTTCACTGCGCGTGGCCTTATGAAGCGCAAAGCATCACCGCCGCTCAAATGAACATCTATTACGGCCTCGCCATGATCGCGTTTTATGGAAAAGCGTTCACCGAGCAGTTCACCGACGACGCGATCAAGGACCCCGCCGTCCTGAAATTCATCGACAAGATCACCGCGCGTGTCGACCCGGAGATCGAAGAAAAAGGCCCCGCCTTTCGCCACATGGCGAAAGTCAGCGTGACGACGACGGACGGGCGCACGTTCGAAGAGACAGTGATCAACAGAAAAGGCTCGCCCGACAATCCGCTGACGGGGGACGAAGTGGAGGCCAAGTACTTCGCCCTCGTCTCAAACCTCCTCGGCGACGAGAAGGCCAAACAGGTCCGCGACATGGTCTTCAAACTGGATCAGGCCGACGAAGTCGAAACGCTGACGTACGCCATCTCGGGGCATTGATTTTTAAAGAACATGCCCCTCATCCTGTCCTTCTCCCCAGGGAGAAGGAACCCTGCCGGACCATCCCTCTCCCCGGGGAGAGGGTGGCGCCGAAGGCGCCGGGTGAGGGGGTGCGCGTCTAGAAATTCTCGACGAAGGGACGCAGTTCCATCTCCCACGTCCAGGCAGAGCGATCCTGGTTGTGGACGTGGAAATAGGATTCGGCGATATGATCGGGATGGAGCTTGTTGGGGTTTTCGGGATCGTCGCTTTCCCCGATCCCGCCGTCGATCACGAAATGCCCGACGTGAATCCCCTTCGGCGCCAGTTCCCGCGCCATCGACTGGGCGAGCCCCCTTAACGCGAACTTGGCCATCGCGAAGGACGCGGAATTCACATACCCCTTCACGCTCGCCGACGCCCCCGTGAAAAGAATCGAGCCCGATCCCCGGGGCAGCATGATCTTCGCCGCCGCTTGGCCGACCAGAAACCCGCCATAAGCGGCGATCTCAAGAACGCGCCTGACCTCGTCCTGATCAAGCTCCGCGATGGGGCCGCGCGCACGCGCCGACGCATTGAAGATCACCAGTTCGGGCACACCGAAGTCCGACGTCACCCCGGCGAACAGTTTATCGACGGACTTCGGATCGGATGCATCGCATTCGAAAGCGTGTCCGTTCGTCTCCTTCAACAGATCATCGAGCTTCCCGGTATTCCGGGCCGCCAGAAGGGGCGTCATATTCTCCGCCCGGGCGCGGCGGGCGAGCGATGCGCTCAGCCCCTTACCGGCGCCGACGATTAAAGCGTAACGGTCTTCGGCCATGATTGTCTCCTATCAATCCCGGTGCAGGATGTTTTGCAGAGCATGACGGATCGGTGCAAACTCGCCAAGTTATCACCCGCACCCGTCCGGTTCCGGGCAGGAGAAACTCTTGATCTTCGACGTCCCTATTCCGCCCTACGGCCTGGCCCTGATCGCCGGTTTCCTGTTCGCCCTTGGGGGTCAGATACAGCATATGGGCCTGCAAACGCTGGACGCCCGGACGGGCACGATGCTGTCGATCTGTTCTAGTGCCGGGATGTATTGGTTGGCGGCCCCGGTGATGCTGAACCTCGAAAATTTTCTGCACCCGGCGGTGTTGATCTTCGCGGCGCTCGGCCTGATCAGACCGGCGATCTCCGCCAATCTTTCCGTCGCCGCGATCCGCTACATCGGCCCGACGCTGACGACGACACTGGCGGCGACGTCACCGCTCTTCGGGGCGGCGTTCGGCATTTTGATCTTGGGCGAGATGCTGACGTGGCAGATCGCGCTCGGCACGTTGGGGATCGTCGGCGCGATCATCCTTCTGACCCGCCGTGACAAGAAAATACCCGCATCGTGGCCGGTGTGGGCGCTGGCGTTACCGGTGGGCGCCGCGATGATCCGGTCGTTCGGCCACGGCTTCACCAAGATCGGCATGGCCTACATCCCAGATCCCTACTTCGCCGCACTGGTCGGGTTCACGGTTTCGATGATGATCACCGGGTCGCTGCATCTGATGAAGAAGGAACGCCGCCCCCTGAAGCATGCCCGCCAGGGGGTTTATCTGTTCCTGATCGCGGGATTGATGTTCGGAGCCGCGTTATTCGCCCTCAACACCGCTTTATTGAACGGCTCCATCGTCACGGTCGTCCCTATCGTCGCCGCATCGCCGGTGTTTTCGATGCTGTTGAGCATCATCGTGTTCCGCCGCGAGTACCTGACCCTCAGGATTATCGCCGCGGTGTTCATCGTCATGCCGTCGGTGGTCCTCATCGCGCTCGGGAAGTAAGCAGCTTCCGCCATCCTTCAAGACGGCCTTGCAGGCCCCTTCGGCATGGGGGCTTAGCGCATGGGATCAGCCCCTGCGGGACAGCAACACCCCATCCACCGACACCGGCCCGGCGCCTTTCAAAACCAGATAGACCAGCGGGAAAACCCACAACAACCGCTGATCCGCGATGATCGCATCCTGCGCCCGGTCGAACACGAAGCCGACACTTTTCGGATCGAGATTGTGAAGCGTCACGTCGACGACGCTCATCACAACGATAAAGCCGATCAGCGATAGTGCGGTGAAGCGGGTGAACAAACCGATCAAGAGCATGATCGGGAGGGCGAATTCCGCGTACGTGCCCGCCAACACGATCAGCTTCCACGGGAAGACGGCGATCTGCGACGGGTCATAGCCCGCCGCTTCGGCGACGTGGGGGACGATCTGCGCATAGGCCCCGACGGACGGAATGAACATATCTGGGAAGCCCGAGCCCACCTTGGTCATCGCCGAATTGACGAAGAACACTAACAAAACCGATGAAAACACCAGTCTGGCGGCAAGCCCCAGGAACCAGTCCCCGGTAATATTCTCGAGCGTTGCGAAAACGCTGTCGTGCGCCTGTTTGATCGAACTCACGATGGTCATTGTTCCCCCCTTAAGAATCCGGCTGATCGAGCGAGACCACGCCCCCCATCCCGAACAAGTCGGCGAGCCACGTGGACGGATCGCCGTTTTCCGTTTGATCGAGATCGCCGCACGCACGCCCGAGCCGCTGACCGGCTTTAAGCCGGGTATAGAACCCGTAAGCGTCCCCGGCGATCGAATGAACGTGAACGTCGAGCGCGGGGCGAACCATTATCGCGTGTTCAGGCTCGAAAGCGATGGTCGAAAGATCAGGGAATTCGGCAACCTGATGCGCCTGCCAGATGGAAACCGCGGAATAACGGCTTTGAAACAGCCGAAGGCTCGGATGAAGGCCGAGCCTGAGGTGATCGATATCTTCTTCCGGGATGGCGGATAGCAGGCTGAGATGCAGCCAGTCGTGATCGGCGGCGTGATAGGCTTCGAGCCAGTATCTTTCCAATCTGGCGACGTCGGCCAGGAATGGGAGCGATTGCGCGGCGTCGAACGTTTCGATGAAGTCACCGAAGGTTGCGCCATACTCATGAAGGACCGGCGAAGCCGGTCGATTTTTTTCCGTGTAGGCTTGCGCCAGTGCGTCGAAGAAATCCCTACCCGTCAGTCTGAGGACGACCGGATAGGCCTCGGCGAGTGCGTTCATCAGGCCCCATTCCACATTGTTGCGGTACACGCCGAACCGCGTGGCGGTGCCGATCACGCCCGGAGGAACGGGGGCGTTTCGATCCGTCAGCGCGTTTCTGAGTATATGTAGGGATTCACGCCACATCGTTCATCACTTCTTGAATGGATTCGGCGCGAAGCGCCGACGAAATTTTTTCGATCTCGGTCATCATTTCCGGCCAGTCCGGCACATTCGTATCCCACTCGATCAGCGACGGGACCGGACCGGTCAGCCGGATAACGTCCCGAAACAGGTTCATCACCCGGTCTTCGACCGCACGGTCGTGCGTATCGATCAGCAACGGACGGCCATTGTCGTCTTCACGGGCGTCATGACCGGCGAGATGGATTTCCTCGACGGCGTGCAGGGGAAAGCGGCCGATATAATCATCGATATCCCACCCGTGATTGGTGCACGACACCACGACGTTGTTGACGTCGAGCAAAAGCCCGCACCCCGTCCGGCGCTGGATTTCGCGGATGAAATCGACCTCGTCGAAGGTACTCACTTCGAACGTCACGTAACTCGATGGGTTTTCGAGCAGGATTTGCCGGCCCAACACGTTCTGCGCGCGGTCCACATGATCGGTAACGAGAATAAGTGTTTCGGCGTTGTAGGGGAGCGCCAACAAGTCGTTCATGAACCCCGACTGGTGCGTCGACCACGCCAAGTGTTCGGACACCAATACGGGATCGTAACGGTCGACGACGGCCTTCAATCTTAAAAGGTGGTTTTCGTCGAGCGGCGCCGCCCCGCCGATCGAAAGCCCGACCCCGTGCACACTAAGGGGATAATCGCGGCGCAATCTCTCAAGGCGGGCATGCGGGGGGCCGCCGGCGCCCATGTAATTTTCGGCATGGACCTCGAAGAACCCAGCTTGCGCCTTGTTCTCGATGATCGGCTGAAAGTGCTGGGGCTTAAAGCCCGCCCCCGCCCGGTCCGTCCTGATGCCTTCGACCACCGTCACCCCCCACGCCGTTCGATTACGACGGGTTGTCGCGCTTGAGGGGCTCGAGCGATCCCATACGGTCGCCCGGCAGTTTCATCGTCGTGCACGTCCCCTGGGGGACCAGCTTCCAGGCGTTGCCCTGATAGTCGACGGTCGACGTGCCCGCGCACGTCGTGCCCGGCCCGGCGGCGCAGTCGTTCTGGCCGGCCTTGGCGACGCCGTAGCATTTCTCGTTTCCGGCGGCATGGGCGCCGGACGTGAAGGCGGCGCTGCCTGCGGCCAGCGCACCCGCGACGACCGCGGCGGCGGTGAAGGATTTTCTCATGATGTCATCTCCTGAACATTTGGTCATGCGCGCCGTCATCGGGCGCAAAACCCGTATGCCAGCATTTTCAGATGTTCAGAAATCAAGTCCCCTCACTTGGGCGTGATAAACCCGTGAGAGGCCGCGCCTTGATGCAAGAGATGACCGGCCCGCCGACCGCGGCGGGTTCAGCCGGTTTCGTTGCCGGCCTTATCCAGTAGCGCCTCGGCGCACGCGGACGCGACATCCGTATTGGGCGATGCGCTGCCGGGCATCGTCGCCCAGCCGTGTTCCTGGACGTACGTCCCTTTGTCCCAGGCGTCCTTGCCTTTCAAGGATGCGAGATGGGTCCGCTTCTTGCTCTCCGGCAGGGTGCGAAACTGCGTGACGCAGATCGGGGTCAGGGCGCTCAACACTTCCTGGTTGGCCTGCCGTTCCGCCTGCATCAGCGCATCGCCTTTCGAGACGACCCATTCGGCCTGAAAAGCGAAGATACTGATGGCGATGGCGCCGACGATTCCGCCGAGCACGGCGGGTTTCGTCCAGCTTGGGACACGGGTCTTCATAAGGAGCTCCTGTTCCTGGCTTCGCGTATCGACTGTTTTTCTGATTGTTCGGGCCGGACGCTAACACAGGCGTTCCGGGATATCGACCGTTGTGGCGAGGCGGGCGGTCAGCCGCCGGAGAGCTTCTTCGCGATCATCCGCATGTCGGCCCACGCATCGCGCTTCTTGATCGGCGTCCTTAACAGATACGCCGGGTGAAACAGCGCCGTCGCGTCGATGGGGTGTGACAAGCGCGTCGTCTGGAATTCGAACCACTTGCCCCTTAAACGGCTGATGCCCTGGGTCTGGCCCAGCATGGTGTGCGCGGCGGGCGCGCCGACACAGACCAAAACCTCCGGGTCGACGATTTCGACCAGTCGCTCGATGAACGGATGGCAGACCGCGGATTCCTGGGTCGTTGGGGTGCGGTTGCCGGGCGGCCGCCAAAAGACGGTGTTGGAAATCAACACGTCCTCGCGCTTCAATCCCACGCTTTCCAGCATCGCGTTCAACAGCTTCCCACTCGGACCGACGAAGGGCACGCCCTGCCTGTCCTCGTCCGCGCCCGGGGCTTCGCCGACGAACATCAGCTTCGCGTCCACCGGGCCGTCGGAAAGCACCAGATTGGTCGCGGTCTTTTTGAGGGCGCAACCCTCGAACCCCATTAAAGCATCGCGCAGGTCGTCGACGGACTTCGCCTGCCCCGCCAGATCCATCGCGGTCCGGACTTGTTGATTGTTGTCGACCTCGCGCGGGTCGACCTTGGTGCCGCGTGAAACTTGGTGAGCTGGAGGGTGGGAACCCGCAGGCGCTGTGGCTGGCTGGCGGGAGCCAGCAGGCGCTGTGGCTGGCGACATGTTGGCCGGCGGCTGGGAAGCCGCAGGCGAGTCTTGGGCTGGCGGCTGGGAAGCCGCAGGCGAGTCTTGGGCCGGCGGCTGGGACGCAGGCGCCGACGCCGAAACCTCGAACCGGTCGATGGGATCGTCGGCGATGCACTCGTCACACCCGGCATCGATGTGCCACTGGAGAACGGCGTGAAGGTCCTGAGCGTGTTCCATCTTTCGATGATATCACTTCAAAGAGCCCTGAACAGCGCCGGAAATGACGGGATTTGGGGATTTCCGTTCGGAATTCATTCGTGAAACCCCGAAAACCGCATGATATAACGCCGAGTTTGCAGGGCACGGGGCCTTCTGAACGACAATATATTTTTGACGAGGCGATCATGAACGACGACCAGGGACAAACCGAAGCCGTAGAGCGCGAAAGCATGGAATTCGACGTGGTGATCGTCGGCGCCGGTCCGTCCGGCCTTTCCGCCGCGATCCGGCTGATGCAGCTTTCTCAGGAACAGGGTCACGAGATCGCCGTCTGCGTCGTCGAAAAGGGTTCGGAAGTCGGTGCGCACATCTTGTCCGGCGCCGTCGTCGACCCCATCGCCTTGGACGAACTGATCCCCGACTGGAAAGAAAAGGGCGCGCCCATGGGTGTGCCCGTCACCGACAACCAGCATTGGGTGTTGTCGGAGAACGGCTCTTCGTCGCTGCCCCACATCGTCATGCCACCCCTCATGTCGAACGACGGGTGCTACACGTTGTCTCTTGGGAACCTCGTCAGGTGGCTGGGCGAGCAGGCGGAAGCGATGGGCGTCGAGGTCTATCCCGGCTTCGCCGCCGCGGAAGTTCTGTATAACGACGATGGCTCCGTGAAGGGCATTGCGACCGGTGACATGGGCCTGAAGAAAGACGGCACCCCCGGCCCCAACCACGAGCCGGGCGTCGAGCTTCATGCGAAATACACCTTCTTCTCGGAGGGCTGCCGCGGACATCTGTCCAAGGGATTGATGGAAAAATTCAATCTGCGCGACGGCCGCGAGCCGCAGACGTACGGGATCGGCATCAAGGAACTGTGGGACGTCCCCGAAGATAACCACAAAGAAGGCACGGTCATCCACACCCAGGGCTGGCCACTTTCGGACTGCGCCGGGGGCGGGTTCATCTACCATCAAGAGAACAACCAGATCGCCATCGGCTTCGTCGTCACGCTGGATTACGAAAACCCGTATCTATCCCCCTATGACGAGATGCAGCGCTTCAAGACCCACCCCGACATCAAGAAGATGCTCGAAGGGGGCCGCCGCGTCGCCTATGGGGCCCGCGCCATCAACGAGGGCGGCCTTCAGAGTGTTCCCAAGCTCGCGTTCCCGGGCGGTTGCATGACCGGGTGTGCGGCGGGCTTCGTCAACGTGCCCCGGATCAAGGGCTCGCACAACGCCATGAAGACCGGGATGCTCGCCGCCGAAAGCGCGTTCGAAGCATTAAAGAGCGGCCGCCAGCACGACGAACTGACCGACTACGAACCGGCATTCCGCAAAAGCTGGGTTTATAAAGACCTCCACAAAGTGCGGAACGCCCGTCCGTCGCTGTCGAAGTTCGGCATCACGCTCGGGACCGTCTATGCGGGCTTCGACATGTGGCTCAACAATCTGGGGCTTGGCTTCCTTCTCCCCTGGACGTTCTCCAACCACACCGATCACGACCGCCTGAAACCGGCGAAGGATATGAAGAAGATCGAGTATCCGAAACCGGACGGGGTGCTCACCTTCGACAAACTGACCAACGTCTCGTTCTCGGCGACCAACCACGAAGAAGACCAGCCCGTGCACTTGACGTTGAAAGACGCCAGCGTCCCGGTCGCGACCAACTACAACGTCTACGACGGCCCGGAAGCGCGATTCTGCCCGGCGGGGGTTTATGAGTACGTCGCCGACGAGGACAACGCCGGCCAGATGAAGCTGCAAATCAACGCCCAGAACTGCGTCCACTGTAAAACCTGCGACATCAAGGATCCGACCCAGAATATTCACTGGGTGGTGCCGGAAGGCGGCGGCGGGCCGAATTACCCGAATATGTGAGATCGTCGCCGGGGGCCCCCTTGCGTACGCCAATACAATTTGCGAGGGTGCCCCCTATAGGGACGCGCCGAGGAACCCGTATCCAAGGACAAAAGCCGAGCGCGGCGCCTCCCCGTCCGAACGACGATAATAGTTAGGCATTTTCATGAAACTGACGACCGAACAGGTCGGCGCCATCGAGCGTCAGACCGGTGCTATACCCATTCCGGAAGACAATGCCGCCAACGAGGCGCTGACCAATGTCTTCGGTGAACACACGTTCTACGCCGATCAGAACGGCCTGCATGTTCTTGAGCCGGTCAATCTGGAAGAACAGGAAGGCGACCACGCCGAAGTCATCCAGATCGCCGAGTGGACCAACGACAGCAAGGACGAGCTGCAGCCGATCGAGCCGCAACGCACGGGCGCCGTGCTGGGCCTCGAAGACGACGGCGAAGGGGCCGGCGAAGGCGAAGCCGCGAGCTAACCGCTTTTCCAGAAAAACGAGCGTCGCCCTGAACTCGATTCAGGGCCTATAAACATGCGCGAAAGCTGGTATGGATCTCAAATCAAGTTTGGGATGACGTTTCGCTTGTGACCAAGCGAAACGTCACTCCGCCGGCTGGCCCGACGCGGTGCGGTCGGTGACCTCGCGGAGTTCCTCGTCGAGCTCCGCGCCTTCCTGAGAGCGCGGTTTCGAGAAACCGGCGATCAGCATGTAGAGCACCGGCGTCAGCAATAGCGTGATGGCGGCGGCCATCCCCAATCCCCCGAAGATCACCCAGCCGATGGCGACCCGCGCTTCGGACCCGGGCCCGGTCCCGAGGATCAGCGGTAATCCCGCGAACACGGTGGAGAACATGGTCATCATGATGGGGCGGAACCGGACCAGCGAGGCTTCGCGCGCCGCATCGCGGGGGCTCAGGCCCCGCTCGCGTAACTGGTCCGCGAACTCGACCATCAAGATCGCGTTCTTGGCCATGATCCCGGTCAGCATCAAGACCCCGATCTGCGAATAGATGTTGATCGAGGTGCCCGTCATATAAAGGGCGAAGATCGCCGCGCAGATTCCAAACGGCACCGTGATCATCACCGTCACCGCGCTGGTGACGCTTTCAAACTGGGCGACCAAAACCAGGAACACGACGACAAAGGCGATCAGATAGGTGATCGCCAAATCATGTGACGTCTCGTTCAGTTCCTTCGCCTCGCCCAGGAAGATCAACCCGACATCGCCGGTCAGGCTTTTGGCGGCGGCGGCACGCGTTGCGTCGATGGCTTCACTCAACGTATAGCCGGGCGCGATGTCGGCATCGATCTCGATGGCGCGGCGCTGTTCGTGGCGGTCCAACTCGGCCGCGACCGAGCTTTCCGAAAATGTGATCAGTTGCGACAGCGGCACCAACCGCCCCCCCGCGGCGGTGACGTAAAGATTCGCGATGTCGGCGGGTTCGTTGATCGCTTCCTCGCTCGCCTGCAGCATGATCGGCACGCTTTTGTCGTGCACGGTCAGTTCCGCGACCTCGAATTCGTCGACCAGCACCTGAATCGTGGTCGCCAGGTCGGCGATGTCGACGCCCAGATCGGTGGCGCGGCGGCGGTCGATATCGATTGAGAGTTCGGGCTGGGTGGCGCGGAACTCGACCCGGAAATTGCTGATCCACGGCGTATCCGTTTCCAGATTGCGGATGAACTTCTGCACTTCCTGGTAGATGTGCGCGTAGTCGGCGCCGATCAAAGCGATCTCGAGCCCACCGTCGGCATTCCTGAGATTGAGGCTGTTACCGCGCCGCACCCGCGCCTGCGCGCCCGGCAGGCCGGTCAGCTTTTTATTGATTTCCTTGGCGATGTCGCCTTCCGAGATCGTGCGCTTTTC
The DNA here is from genome assembly GCA_017644185.1 of Rhodospirillales bacterium. Classification (GTDB taxonomy): domain Bacteria; phylum Pseudomonadota; class Alphaproteobacteria; order Rhodospirillales; family Casp-alpha2; genus UBA4479. The sequence continues at coordinate 16,809 of JAEPMA010000013.1, read as the reverse complement.
CCACGGGATCAGCGGCGCGTCGACGAGCCCCCGGTTGAGGTCGTAATACCCGGTGATGGTGAACAATCTTTCGACCACGCCATCATCGATATAGGACTGGAACATCTTCTCGACCTGTTCGACCTGACGGTCGCAATAGGCGAGCCCGGTGCCGTCCGGCCCCGTCAGCCGCACCGTCACCTTGCCCCGGTCTTCCTCGGGGACGAGTTCCTCGCCCAGATCCTGATACGCCATGTAGGCGAACCCGATCACCACGCCCGCGAAAACGAACACGAGAATGGGTGCGCGCATCACGATATCGAGGGGGACCTGATACGCTTTCAGGCCGGCGCGGCCGATCGCATTCAGGATCTTCTGTATGGGTCCCGCTTCTTTCCGTTCGCCCCGGTTCGGCAGTCTGGAGGCCAGCATCGGCACCAGCGTCAACGCCACGAACGACGAAATCATCACCGTGACCGCGAGCACGAAACCGAACTCCTGGAACAGGCGTCCCGCCGTCGAGGGCAGGAACGAGATCGGCACGAACACCGACACAAGGGTTGCCGTCGTCGCGAGGACGGCGAAGAACACCTGGCGCGTCCCGAGGACCGCGGCGGCCCTTGTGCGAATCCCCTGTCCCCGTAAGCGCTGGATATTCTCCAACACCACGATGGCGTCATCGACGACGACGCCCGCCGCCAAAACCATCGCCAGAAGCGTGATCAGGTTGACCGAGAATCCAAGTATCCAGACCGCCGCCAGCGAGCCCACCAACGCCACCGGCATCGCGACCGTGGGGATGAACGACGCCCGCCATTGTCCGGTAAAGACGACCAACACCAGCACGACGATCAGGATCGTGTACCCGAGGGTGGTCAACAGTTCGGAGATCGAGCCTTTGATAAAGAGGCTGTCGTCGGAAATCGTCTCGACGGTGATGTTGGGAATCTGCGTTTTCAGGCGTTCGACCACCTTCGCCACCCCTTCGGCGATGGCGATGGTGTTGGAACTGGCCTGACGCACGATCCCAAGCGACAGAACCGACCGGCCGTTGAGCCTGACCCAGCTTTCCGCCGTCGCCGGCCCGAAGAAAACCGTCGCCACGTCGCCGATCCTGACCGGCTCACGGATGAACAGGTCTTCGATCTTCTTGGGTTCGATGACCGACGCGTTGGCGCGCACCAGGACTTCCTGCTCGCGCGACTGGAAGCTGCCCGCCGGCACGTCATAACGCGCGTTGCGCATAACGTTGGCAACGTCGGCGACGGAAAGGCCGTAGCTCGCCAGCTTCATCGGATCGAGCAGGACGCGGAGGGTGCGCTCCTGATCCCCGTACATCGACACGTCCGCGACCCCGTCGACGGACGTCAGTTCGGGGATGACCTGATCCTCGACGACCTGGGTCAGGGCGTCGATCTGTAAACTGTCGCTGTAGACCGCCAGCCTGACGATCGGTGTTGCGTCGGCGTCGGCCTTGATGACGGTGATGTTCTCGACCCGGTCGGGAAGGTCGCGTTCGACCCGGCTCACCGCTTCGCGGACGTCGTTGGCGGCGTCGATCAGGTTGACGTCCGGGTTGAATACGGCACGGAGCCGGAAGTTGTTTTCCTCCGACGAAGCCCGGACTTCCTTGACCCCGTTGACGCGCGCCACCGCCGCTTCGACGATACTCGTCACTTCCGCGTCCATGGTTTCCGGCGACGCCCCCGGATAGTCGGCCCTGACGGTCACGATGGGGCGGTCGACGTCGGGCAGTTCCCGGACCTCGACCCCCAGAAGCGCCCCGAAACCCGCGATCATGATCAGAAGATTGAGCACCACCGCCAGGTACGGGCGGCGCACGCTGATGGTCGGCAGATCGTTGGTCGCGGCGGAAGAGGTATCCAGTCTTTCAGACATCTAAGCCGCCCCTGTCCTACTCACCGACCTGCGAGATTTCGACGAGACGCCCAGGTCTCAGCCGCTGCACGCCTTCGACGACAACCACGTCGCCGGGATTAACGTCGCCTTCGATCAGCACTTTGTTATTCAGGCGCCTGCGCGTCGTGACCGTGATGCGTTCCGCCTTCCCGTCGGTGATACGCCAGATGAAGCTCTCTCCGTCCTCCCACTGCAAGGCCAGCTCGGGCACGCTCGGCAGCATGTCGCCCGGCAGGTCGAGGTGCACAAAGAACGACATCCCCGGCCTGAGCGAGTCGTCCTTGTTCTCGAACGCGGCCCTGACCCTGACGGTGCGCGACACCGGATCGACGCGGCTGTCGATCTTGTTGATATGCCCCTCGATATCCCGGTCACGGAAGCTGGGGGTGCGGGCCTTGACCGGCATATCGAGTTTAAGACGGGAAAGATTTCTCTCCGCGACCTCGAATTCGACCAGAAGGGTCGAGCGGTCGTCGATGGTGATGATCTCGGTCGACGTCGTCACGCGGTCGCCGTTCTCGACTTCCGGGATGCCGACGATGCCATCGAACGGCGCACGCACGGTCCGGTCGGAGAGGGCTTCGCGGGCCTGCCCCAGTTCCAGCTTGGCGCGCTCCATGATGACTTCCGCGTCCTCGACGTTGGCGCGCGAACGCACATTATTGTCTTTCAGCCGCTGCGCCCGCTGAAGGGCGTTTTCCGCTTCCTTGACGCGCGTCTCGGCGACGCGGACCTGCAACTGCGCATCGCGCGCATCCAGTCTCATGATGACGTCGTTCTTCTTGACCTGCTGGCCGCTTTCGACGGGGAAGGCGACGATTTCACCGGCCGCCGCCGGGAACAATGTGACGGACAGTTTGGCGCGCGCCGTCCCGATGGCCTCGACCAGGACACTGTCGCGGGTTTCACCGACCGCTTCGACCAGAACCGGCACACCTTTTCCGGAACCGCTCTTTTTCGCCGGCGTCTTGGTTTCGGTCTTGGCGGACGCACCGCCACCCATCTCCAGCCCGTCGAAAAGGGGCTTCCACTGGTCGAAGGTGCCCCACATCACGATACCGATCAGCGCGATGACCGCGATCCAGCGGAGCCCATGCCCGCGCTTGGGTTGTGTTCGTGACGTTGTATCGTCATCCGCCTGGGCGTCGCCGATCTCGTCGTTCAGGTTCTTGCCGTCCAAATCGAGGACTCCGATACCAACGTGAGCGGCAACCCGCCCTGTTTAAGTTCTTCAGAAAAGACTGCCCGGTGCCGCCGTTTTCGGCGTTATTCCGCGCCTCTGATATAAAGACGTCCCTAAGTCTCTTAATTATCGAATATTCTTGCATGATATCTGGGGATTGGAAAAGCGTTATCAAGACAATCCAGGCTTTGACAGCCCGGTATCCGGCCCCCTAAATCATTGTCGCAATTCTCGTTTTCGGATTCTCGCATGACTGGTAATCACGCCGATACCGCCGACGCGGACCTGGTCGACAGCCCCTATGCCTGGCGCCGTCTTGCCGTCTCGCTCGCACTCTCGACGGTGGGCGGGATCGGGCTCTGGTCCGTTGTCGTAACCTTACCCGTCATCGAACAGGAATTCGGGATCGACCGGGGCGGCGCGTCCCTGCCCTACACCGCCACCATGATCGGTTTCGCCGTTGGTGGTATCGTCATGGGACGGCTGGCCGACCGGTTCGGGATTTTCGTGCCCCTTCTCGTCGCCACCTGCATGCTGGCGGTGGGGTATGTCGCCGCCGCGCAGGCGGAAAGTCTTTTGACGTTCATGCTCGCGCAGTCGCTTTTGATCGGCATGATGGGGAGCGCCGCGACGTTCGGCCCGCTCGTCGCCGATGTCTCTTTATGGTTTGAAAAGCGGCGCGGCATCGCGGTCGGGATCGTCGCCAGCGGCAACTATCTCTCGGGGACCATCTGGCCGCCGATCCTGTCCGAAGCCATCCAGACCGTCGGCTGGCGCGAAGCGCATATCTGGATCGCCGTCACCTGCGTCGTCCTGATGCTGCCGATGGCCTTTTATCTGCGCCGCCGCGCCGATGTCACCGACAAGCCCAACATTCTCGGCCGTAACGGCACCATCAAACCGGAAGGCGTGTCGCTTCGCACCATCCAGATCATGCTGATCGTCGCCGGCCTTGCGTGCTGCATCGCCATGTCCATGCCGCAGGTCCATATCGTCGCCTATTGCGGCGATCTGGGGTACGGGGTCGCCAGGGGCGCGGAGATGCTGTCGGTGATGCTGGGGTTGGGTGTCGTCAGCCGGATCATCTCCGGGCTCATCGCCGACAAGATCGGAGGATTGTGCACCCTTTTGTTGGGCTCGACCCTTCAATGCATGGCGCTGTTTTTCTATATCCCCTACGACGGATTGGTGTCTTTGTATGTGGTCTCGGCCTTGTTCGGTCTCTCTCAAGGGGGGATCGTCCCCAGCTACGCCTTGATCGTCAGACAGTACTTCCCGGCGAGAGAAGCCGGCGCGCGCGTCAGCCTCGTTCTGATGACGACCGTCATCGGCATGGCCATCGGGGGGTGGATGTCGGGCGAGATCTACGACTATACCGGCTCTTATCAAGCCGCCTTCATCAATGGGATCGCGTGGAATCTTGTGAACATGTCGATTGCGTTCTTCTTATTGATGAACTGGCGGCGGACACGGACGGCCTGATCCATCTGGCCTTACGCCCGATCCGAAATCCCCGTACACTGCCCGGCAACGAAGACGTAAGAAGATTGGGGCGATATGACATCCATCGACTTTCCCGGCCGCATCCTGTTCCTGTCGGACGATCCTGAGAAACTGGCGCGGCAGTTCAGAGGGGAAGACCTGAACCCCGACACGGCGCGGCCGTTCAGGAACGACATCTCCACCGACGAAATCACACCGATCCCCACCCTCGTCCACTATGACGACAAGATCGCCCGGTTCGCGCACGTCGGCTTCGAGACCCAGAATGAAACGCCCATCAAGGAAGCTGCGATCCTGGACGGCGGGTTCTCGGTCATCGTCGGCGGCAACCGCTACGGCAAGGGATCGTCCCGTGAGCACAGCCCCCTCGCCGAGGTCCGCGCCGGGATCAAGCTGATCGTCGCCGACGGCTTCGAGCGGCTCTACCGCCAGAACGCCGACAACCTCGGCCTGTTCACATCCACCGATTTCGGGTTGATCGCGCGCATCCGGGCGGGCGAAGCGATCCCCATCGAAGATCTTCTATACGGTCGTGACCCGCAGGCGCAGGACATCCTGCGCGCCGGGGGACTGCTGGGTTATGGCCGGACGATCGCGCCCACGGCGAAGCCGGTCTTGGAAGAGCGATGGATGAACGGCGAGCCGAAAACCCTGGTCGAAAAAATCATCGCGCGGCACGCGGTCGATATCGGAGAAACCGAATGGGCGCTGAGCCCCGGCAGCGCCGGGTTCGTCCGCCCGGCGTGGCGCTATTTTCACGACATTTACACCGCCATGTGCGGGCACATGCTGGAAGAACGGTATGGGGAGGATTTGACCTTCACCGATCCCGAGACGGTCGTCTCGTTCGAGGACCATTATTCCTACGCGCACAGGCCGGAAGTGAACGCGAAGGCCGACCGCATGCCCGGCATCCGCCGTATGTCCGACGGCCATCGGGCATTCGTCGGCAAGTACGGTTTGAACGATCACGGCTATCTGAAGGGCGAGGAAGGCTCCGAGGGCATCTCGCACGCGATGATGACGGAGCACTACGTTTTACCCGGCCAGCTGGCGGCGGGCACGGACTCCCACACCCCCCATTGCGGCGCGCTCGGCTGTCTCGCCTACGGGATCGGCAGCACGGAAATGTCGAATGCGCTGGTGACCGGACTGACCCGCATCAAGGTGCCGGAAACGGTTCGGGTCGAATTGTCGGGCGACATCCCTGCGGGTGTCATGGCGAAGGATATCGTGCTTCACCTTCTGGCCGATCCGTTCGTCCGCGACGGCGGCGGGATCGGCTGCGTCTTCGAATTCTCAGGGCCCGCGGTGGCGCAGCTTTCGACCGATGAACGCGCCACCTTCACCAACATGACCGCCGAAATGGGCGGGCTCAGTGGGATATTCATCCCCGACGAGGAAACGCGCCGCTTCCTGAAGGCCCGGCGCGGCATCGATTTCGAGATCGAAACCTGGATGAAGAGCGACGAAGGTGCGTCGTATGCGCATGTGATCGAGATCGACTGCGCGTCACTAACGCCCATGCTGGCATCGCCCGGCGATCCGGGGAACGGCCTCAGGCTCGCGGACCTCGGCGAGACCGTCTCGGTCGACATTGCTTACGGCGGGTCCTGTACCGCTGGTAAGCGCGAGGACTTCGACGGCTATCACGAAGTCCTCGAATGGGCGGCGGGCGCTGGTCTTAAAGTGCCCCCTTCCGTCAAACTTTACCTTCAGTTCGGCACGACCGCCGTCCGGGACTACTGCGAGGCACGGGGTTATATGTCGGCGTTCGAGAAAGTCGGCGCGGAGATTCTTCAACCCGCGTGCGGCGCCTGCGCGGGGTGCGGACCGGGGCTGTCGCTCAATCCGGATCAAGTGACGGTGAGTGCGATCAACAGGAACTTCCCCGGCCGTTCCGGCCCCGGCAAGGTGTGGCTGGCCAGCCCGAAAACCGTCGCCGCGAGCGCCATCGCCGGGCGGATCGTGTCGTTCGACGACCTTAAAATGCAGCATGGCGCCTGACGCCTGAAATTCACGTTCCACCCGCCGGTTGGGCTGGCCACGGGCGGGCGCGTTCACTACACTCTGAGCGGTCCAAGCAAAGCGGAGAGCATTGCATGCCCCTGACTTCCCGCGCGTTCCCGAACGCCCCCGTCCGAACCCTGGGCGCCGTGGCGATCGCGGCCGCACTCCTGCTTCAAACACTCCCGGCCGACGCCGCCGAAGAGCACCCGACTTCTTTATCCGGCAACTTCCTCGCCGGCCATGTCGCCCAGAAACGGAGCGACGTGAAGGCCGCCATCAAGTATTTCGGCGCGACCCTCAAACAGGACGAGGGCCAGGTCGACGTCTTGAGGCGGACGTTCCTGTTCAACATCATGGACGGGCAGATGGACGACGCCATCAAGCTCGCCAACACCTATATCCAGGACGAGCCCAAGGCCCCCGTCGCCAATCTGGCCCTCGCCATCGAAGACGCCAGGAACGAGAAATGGGACGCCGTGCTCGAGCGCATGTCGGCGCTCGACGGGACCGGCTTGAACGGGTTTACCGCGCCGATGTTCAAGGCGTGGGCCCTGTTCGCCAAGAAAGACAAGAAAGCGGCGTTGGAAGCCCTCAAACCGCTCCGCGATCTGGGCGGCACGCGCGCCCTGCACGATCTTCACGCCGGTCTGATGCACGAACTTTCCGGCGATTTCGCCGCCGCCGAAACCTATTATCTGAGTGTCACCGAGGACGAAGAGGGCGCGTCGCTGCGCGCATCGCGCATTCTGGGCACCCTTTACGAGCGTCAGGGCAAGATCAACGAAGCCAAGGCGGTGTTCGATCTTTATCAAAGCGCCCAGCCGGGCACGTCGTTCGTCGACATGGATCTCGACCGGCTCGCCGACGAAGAAACGAAGAAAGTTCCGGTTCTCGTCAGGAACGCCAAGGACGGCATCGCCGAAGCGTTGTTCGGGATTTCGTCGTCGCTCAACCGCCAGGGGGGGAGCGAGACCGCCCTCGTGCTGGCCAGGCTGGCCTTGCACCTGCGCCCCGATTTCGCCGTCATGCGCTACATGGCGGGGGGAATCCTCGAGAACCTCGAGCGCTACGAGGACTCGGTCGCGGTCTATAAGCAGCTGCCGAAAAACACCCCCTTCACCCGCTCGGCGACGTTACGGATTGCCCGCAACCTCGACCGCATCGACGATTTCGACGGCGCCGTCGAGATTTTGACGAAAGCCGCGAAAACCTATCCCGAAGATCCGCGTCCGCTGATCTCATTGGGGGATGCCTACCGCCGCCACCAGAAATGGACCGACGCGGTCGCCGCCTACGACGAGGCGGTCAAGCGGATCGGCGAGCTGGAGCCCCGTCACTGGCAGCTTTTGTATTCGCGCGGCATCGTGCTGGAGAGGGCGAAAGAGTGGGACCGCGCCGAAGCGGACTTTTTGAAGGCGCTCGAATTCGAACCGGACCAGCCCCTTGTGCTCAACTACCTTGGCTATTCGTGGGTCGAGCAGAAAAAGAACTTGGAACAGGCGCTGACCATGATCAAGACCGCGGTCTCCAAGCGCCCGCACGACGGCTACATCACGGACAGTTTGGGGTGGGTCTATTACCAGTTCGGCCGCTATGAAGAAGCCGTCCCCGAGCTTGAGCGCGCCGTCGAACTCCGGCCCGAAGACCCCGTCATCAACGATCATCTGGGCGACGCGTACTGGAAGGTGGGCAGACGATTAGAGGCGACGTTCCAGTGGAACCACTCGCTTTCCCTCGACCCCGAGCCCGAGCTGAAAGAGACGCTCGAGAAGAAACTCAAGGACGGCCTCGTCGAGGAAGCCGACGCCGTGATCAAGACGACGACGGACGGTGGTTGATCAAGCCCCCCCGCTTCGCGAACCCGCCCCCGCGAAGCTCAATTTTTATCTCCACGTCACCGGCAAACGGGACGACGGCTATCATTTGCTGGATAGCCTCGTCGTGTTCGCCGGTATCGGCGACCGGATCGAAGCCGAAGCGGCGGATGAAATCACCCTCGATTATCAGGGGCCGTTCGCCGATCTGTTACCCGCCCCCGAACAGAACCTCGTCATGCGTGCGGCGAAGGAACTCGCGGCAATCTTCGATATCAGGACCGGGGCGAAGCTGACGCTCAACAAGTCCCTCCCCGTCGCGAGCGGCATCGGCGGTGGCTCGGCCGACGCGGCGGCGGCGTTACGATTATTGATCCGGCTTTGGCGTTTACCCCCCGACGATCCGCGGATATCCAAGCTCGCGCTCTCTCTCGGGGCCGACGTCCCGGTCTGTTTGATGAGCCGGCCCGCCGTGATGCGGGGCGTGGGCGAAGAGATCACGCTTCTGAAAGCGTTCCCGGAACTCCCTATCGTTCTGGTCAATCCGGGGGTCGAAGTCTCGACGCCCGCCGTCTTCAAGAAACGCGACGGGGATTTTTCGGACGCCGTCGACTGGCCGTCGGAGATGCGCGAATCTGACGCGGTGATCGAGCATCTGACGAAGACCCACAACGATCTCGAAACACCGGCCGGCCGGATCGCCCCCGAAATCGCGGACGTATTAAAGGCGCTCGATCAGGCGGACGGGGCGCGGATGGCGCGCATGTCGGGCAGCGGCGCGACGTGTTTCGGGGTGTTCGAGCGTATCGAGATGGCGGAAGCGGCGGCGGCGCAGATCGCCGATACGCACCACAATTGGTGGGTCGCGGCGGCCCGCACGTATGGGGCGTGAGCGCGCCAACGCGGCGCAATCGCAAACGACGGAATTCCCCCTCCCCGGGCTTGCCCCGCCCCCGCCCATCGACTATTTTCTGCCCTGCCCGCATCCGCGGGCCCTCATGGGGTGTGGCGAAGCGGTTTAACGCACCGGTTTTTGGTACCGGCATTCCTAGGTTCGAATCCTAGCACCCCAGCCAACGGAAAAGCCCCCTTCGTGGGGGCTTTTTTGTTGCTCGGGTTGCGGGAGGCGAACCTTTCGTGCGCGAGAAACCCCTCGTTTCGAGCGGGCGGCGCAGCCGACAATCCTAGCACCCCAGCCACTAAAAAGGCCCGCCTTGTGCGGGTCTTTTTTGTGGGTGCGGGTTGCGGGAGGCGAACCTTTCGTGCGCGAGAAACCCCTCGTTTCGAGCGGGCGGCGCAGCCGCCAATCCTAGCACCCCAGCCAACGGAATAGCCCCCTTCATGGGGGCTTTTTTGTTGGATGCAGGCGCCCGATCCGGGATGTAAGTTGGTCGCACGAATAAAGGAGTCCCCAATGGCCGACTGGAACAAGCGCTATCAGGAAACCGACCAACGTCTGTTCGGTGAAAACCCCAACGAGTACGTGCGCGAGGTGATGGCGCGCTCCGACACCGGCATCAAATCCGCGTTGATGATCGCCGACGGGGATGGGCGCAACGGGGCGTGGCTGGCGGCGCAGGGCATCGACGTCACCGCCGTCGATATCTCGAACATCGCCACCGAACAGGCGCGCGAACACGATAAAAAGTTGGGCGTCACGGTCGCGCGCATCACCGCCGATCTTGAAACCTGGACCCCCGATCCGGACCAGACCTTCGACGCGGCGTTCATGATCTACCTTCAATGCGAGAATAACGTCCGCCGGCGCGCCGCCGGGATCGCCGCCGCAGCCCTGAACGAACACGGCTGGTTCGCGGCGGAAGGTTTCGCGACCGGCGACGACGGATCGGGCGAGTTGGGCCCGGGCAAGGCCGATCTTCTGTACGATCCCGAGAGCTTATTATCCGCCCTCCCCGATTTCCGGATCGTCGAAGCCCTCTCCGGACAAATCTTCCTCGACGAGGGGGTTAAGCACCGGGGCACCGGCTGGGTCTTTCGGCTGCTCGCCAGAAAGCCCTGAACAAACCGCCTGAACAACCCTGGCGGTCATTGACTCCGAACCGCGCGCGGGCCTACCGTAATCACAAGGACGTTGTGGAGATTGCCGTTTCACTTAAACGTCACTCCATCGCGTTCAAAGTTGCGTATAACGTAACGCATGAGAGCCGGAAAACCGGCCGCATTGGCGCTTCGTGTCTGGCACGTCCGCGCCGCCGAACAGGAGAGGAAACGTTCATGTCCCATGCGATCAGCATGACGGTCAACGGGCGCAGTGTCAGCGCCACCGTCGAATCGAGAACCCTGCTAACCGAGTTTCTGCGCGATAACCTGCGCCTGACCGGCACCCACGTCGGCTGCGACACCAGCCAGTGCGGTGCATGTACCGTCCACGTCAACGGCAAGTCCGTGAAGTCCTGCACCATGCTCGCCGTCCAGTGCGACGGCGCCGAGGTGTTGACCATCGAGGGATTGGCCAACGGCGAAGACCTGCATCCGATGCAGAAAGCCTTCAACGACCATCATGGTTTGCAGTGCGGCTTCTGTACGCCCGGCATGGTGATGAGCGCGCTCGAGGTCGCCGATAACAACAGCGATCCCAGCGACGAAGACATCGCCAAGGGCCTCGCCGGCAACTACTGCCGCTGCACCGGATACGAAAACATTTACCGCGCCGTCAAAGCCGGCGCCAAGGCAATGGGGAGCTGACCATGGCAAAGCATGTCGGCGAACGCATGAAGCGTGTTGAAGACGGCCGTTTTCTGACCGGCCGTGGGACCTATACAGACGATATCTCCAAACCCGGACAAACCTATGCCGTGTTCGTGCGCTCGCCGCACGCGCACGCGAAAATCAAAAGCGTGAATGTCGATTCCGCGCTCAACGTCGAGGGCGTGGTCGCCGTCTATACCGGCGCCGACATGGCGGCCGACGGCGTCGGCGGCCTGCCTTGCGGATGGCAGGTGATCGGCAAGGGCGGCACACCGATGATCGAACCGGCGCACCCGCCGCTCGCCGTCGACACGGTTAGATACGTGGGTGACGCGGTCGCGGTCGTGATCGCGGAAACCAAAAACGCCGCCAAGGACGGCGCGGAAGCGCTGGAGGTCGATTACGACGTCCAGCCCGCCGTCGCGAGTGCGGTGAAGGCGATGGAAAGCGGCGCGCCCCAGGTGCATGACGAAGTGCCCGGCAACGTCTGTTACGACTGGGAACTGGGCGATAAGGACGCCGTCGACAAGGCGATCAACGACGCCCACCACGTCACCACGTTCGACCTGGTCAACAACCGCCTGATCCCGAATGCGATCGAGCCGCGCGCGGCCATTGGCGAATACGATCCGGCGGGCGACAACTACACGCTGACGACGACCAGCCAGAATCCGCACGTCATCCGTCTTCTGATGTGCGCGTTCGTCCTGCAGATCCCGGAACACAAATGCCGGGTCGTGGCGCCGGACGTCGGCGGCGGGTTCGGCAGTAAAATTTTCCACTACGCGGAAGAGGCCGTCGTCACCTGGGCGTCTAAAAAAGCCGGCCGTCCGGTCAAGTGGACGTCCGACCGTTCCGAGGCGTTCCTGACCGACGCGCATGGCCGCGACCACGTGACCAAGGCGCAGCTGGCGATGGATAAGGACGGGAAGTTCACGGCCCTCAAGGTTGCGACCGTCGCCAACATGGGCGCGTATCTGTCGACCTTCGCGTCGTCGATCCCGACCTATCTTTATGCGACGCTTTTAGCCGGCCAGTACACGACCCCGGTGATCTATGCCGAGGTCAAGGCGGTCTTCACCCACACCACCCCCGTCGACGCCTATCGCGGTGCGGGACGTCCCGAAGCGACGTACGTGATCGAGCGCATCGTCGAGATCGCGGCGAGGGAAATGGGCATGGACCCCGCCGAAATCCGGCGCAAGAACTTCATCCAGCCGGACCAGTTCCCGTACGAAACGCCCGTCGCGTTGACGTATGACACCGGGAACTACCAGGCCAGCCTGGACCGCGCGCTGGAGCTTTCCGATTACGCCAACTTCGAAAAGCGGCGTGAGGAATCGGCCAAGAACGGCAAGTTAAGGGGCGTGGGCTTAAGCTGCTACATCGAAGCGTGCGGGATTGCCCCCTCCGCCGTTGCGGGGGCCTTGGGCGCGCGCGCCGGTCTTTATGAGGCGGCGGAAGTCCGCTTCGCACCGACCGGCACGGTGAGTGTGTTCACCGGCAGCCACAGCCACGGTCAGGGCCACGAAACCACGTTCGCCCAGTTGACGGCGGACAGGCTCGGGATCCCGGTCGAAAACGTCGATATCGTGCATGGCGATACCGACCGCATCCCGTTCGGGATGGGGACGTACGGCTCGCGCTCGCTCGCCGTCGGTGGCAGCGCCATCGTCAAGGCCATCGACAAGATCATCGTGAAGGGGAAAAAGATTGCCGCCCACATGATGGAGGAGAACGCCGACGACGTCGAATTCGACGACGGCGTGTTCTCGGTCAAGGGGACGAACAAATCCCTGACCATCGGCGAGGTCGCGTTCCAGGCCTATGTGCCCCACAATTTCCCGCACGACGAACTGGAACCGGGGTTGGACGAATCGGCGTTCTACGATCCGAACAACTTCACCTATCCGGCGGGGGCCTATGTGTGCGAGGTCGAGGTCGACCCCGACACCGGTGAGTGCACGGTCGAGAAGTTCACCGCCGTCGATGACTTCGGCAACCTGATCAACCCGATGATCGTCGAGGGTCAGGTGCATGGGGGGATCGCCCAGGGGATCGGCCAGGCGTTGTTAGAGGGTTGCGTCTATTCCGACGACGGCCAGCTCGTCACCGGCAGCTACATGGATTACGCCATGCCGCGCGCCGAACATATCCCCGACTACAACTTCGACTTCACGACAACCCCCTGCACCCACAACCCCATCGGGGCCAAGGGGTGCGGCGAAGCGGGGGCCATCGGCACACCCGCCGCCGTCATCAACGCGCTGACGGACGCTTTACGGGTTGCGGGCGTCGATAACATCGAGATGCCGGCGACACCGTTGAAGATCTGGCAGGCTTTGAACGCCAACAAACAAGCGGCAGAGTAAGGAGTAGACACATGTACAACTTCGATTACGAAAAAGCCGCCAGTGCAGACGACGCCGTCAAAGCGGCGGGCGGCAGCGACGACGTGATGTTCCTCGCGGGGGGGATGACGCTGATCCCGACGCTTAAACTAAGACTGACGCAACCAGAAAAAGTCGTCGACGTCGGCGGGATCGGTGACATGAAGGGGATTTCGGTCTCCGGCGATACCGTCACCATCGGGGCGGCGACGACCCACGCGGACGTGGCGGGCTCAGACGACGTCAAGAAAGCGATCCCCGCGCTCGCCAAGCTCGCCTCATTAATCGGCGATCAGCAGGTCAGGAACCGGGGCACGATCGGGGGCTCCATCGCCAACGCCGACCCGGCGGCGGATTATCCCGCCGCGGTCGTCGGATTAGGCGCGACGGTCAAGACCAACAAGCGCGAGATCGCGGGCGACGACTTCTTCACCGCGATGTTCGAAACCGCGTTGGAGCCGGGTGAACTCATAACGTCGGTGTCGTTCCCGGTCCCTGAGAAAGCGGACTATCAGAAACTGGCGAACCCGGCCTCGGGCTACGCGATGGTGGGGGTGATGGTCGCGAAAACCAAGGACGGCGTCCGGGTCGGCGTCACCGGCGCGGGGCCGTCGGCGTTCCGCGCATCGGCGATTGAGGATGCGCTCGGAAGCGACTTCTCATCCGACGCCGCCAAGGGCGTGACGATGTCCTCGGACGATCTCAACAACGACCTGCATGCAACGGCGGAGTACCGCGCCAGCTGCATCAGCACGTTGGCGGCAAGGGCGGTGAAAGCCATCGGCTGATGAAATAAAGGACCTCATCCTGAGGCGCCCCGGCCCCGTGCCGGGGCGTCTCGAAGGATAACGTTCAAGAGAAGCAAAAGGCGCGAGCAGCTAAGCGTTCGCGCCTTTTCTACGCAACGCAAGCGCCTTGAAAGCTGTGACCGCTATCATTCAGGGTCATGAGCAAACATGCTTAAAACAAACGTTCCTCAAGCGTCCACATTCAAGGTGATGTGATGAACGACCCGAACCACATCGCGATATTAGTCTTTTTGTTGGTTCTTTCAGTTAGCGTGTTTGCCATATCGCGCGTCGGTCGGCGGAAACGTCCGTCTCTGCATGTCGTCCGCAACGACAATGGATATACACCGGCGGAAGTCGCACGCGTGATAGACGGAGACACCGTTGATGTCATCGTGAACGGGCGCAAGACGCGCATCCGCCTTGATGCCATCGATTGCCCCGAGGACGGTCAGGAATGGGGCGAAACGGCGACACATGGTCTCATTAAATTGATCGGAGGGCGCACCGTCTACTTGGAGGTTCATGGCTTCGATCCATATGACCGTACATTGGCGACGATTTACCTACCGAAAGGCCGTAACGGGAAATGGCAGAATGTGAATGAGCGGATGGTCATGCTAGGGCACGCCTGGGTGATGCGGCAGTTCTATAACCACTTACCACCCGCGCGTAAGAACTCGCTCAATCGCATCGAAGCGTGGGCGAAGTCGAACAAGGTCGGATTGTGGCGCAAACCAAACCCGCTACCGCCTTGGAAATGGCGTGGCGTCAACCGCATCAAGCGCGGCCGATCTTAACGGCTGATGATCGGAATCAGCCATTCGCGCCTTTGCCGTTTCTCGATTTGAAATACGCCGAGCGCGCGGCTTCAAGCGCCAAACCGATCACAAGGCCGGCGGCGACGTTCAGCGCCACGCACGCAACCCCCGTCGTGATGATGATGACCCTACACATCGGCCGCGCGTCGAAGACGCGCTTGCCCAGCGCCAGTTCGGCCCCGGCGATCGTCAGCATGGCGCCGAGCGCGCCGAGCGGGAGGACGCTTAGAATCCGTGTCGCGTCCGGGCCGAAGGCGAGCGCGAGAGTCAGGCACAGCGCGCCGAAGATCGCGGGGGCGATCCAGGTGCGGGCCCCAAACCCATACTGCGCAACCAACCCGCCCGAGCCGTGGCACATGGGGATCGCGCCGATGGGTGCCAGTAAAAGGTTCATCACCCCCGTCGAGGTGGCGAGACGGTTCGGGCTCAGCTTCTGTTTATCTTCGGGGAAGTAATCGCCCGCGATCAACGACGTCACGATGACCGCGTTCGACAACGTCAACGCGAGTTGGGGGAGGACGGCGGTGACGAGGGCATTCTCGAAATCCATCAATCCCGGGACGGCGAGACCGGGGAGGTTGAAGCTTATCGTCACACCCGCGAGTTGGTGCGGGTCCAGATAAAGCGACACCACCGCGGCGGCGGCGAAAACGACGATGCACGAAAACGACCGGAAGCGGGTGAAGAACATCATCAACAATATCGCGAGCGCGCCGAGGCCGAACGCGGGCGCGTCATATATATGTGTGAAGCCGATCATCGCGAGCTGCGCGCCGACCCCCAACTGCACCCCGGCGATGACCGTCCCCGGAATCATCTTTGCGAGCCGGTTGATGATTCTGAGTGACGCAAGCGCAATCAATATCACGCCGATGATGACCCCGCTCGCCATCATTTCGCCGGGTGTCAGCGCACCGACGATCATTAACGCGGCGATCGCCTTCATGGGTTGGACGGGGATCGGGCGGCGATAGAACACCGCGACGGCGAGGGCGAAAATCCCGAACCCAACCAGCACGCCCGTCGGGTCCATCGTCCCCATCGCGAGCACGCCCAGCACGAGGGGTAAAAATGTGCCGAAGTCGGCAAACGACCCCGAGACCTCACCCATCAGGCCCGGTTCGAATGGTGGTTTTTGTTGCCGCATCGTCATATTTGGCTACTCACCCACGGTTTTCGGTCAAATCGGGGCAAATCGGACCTGATTCGGTGAACAAATCCGACGATCACGGAGTCTCGCCGGAATTCATGCAAGTTTAAACAGGAAAATGCAGGTTTTGGCGGGCTCGGGGGAATCTCGGGGGATAAGGCAGTTTTTCCTGTACTTACCCCGCCCGGTCGGACTATTTTCCGGCCCGTACCCGACATCATCGATGGGGTGTGGCGAAGCGGTCTAACGCACCGGATTCTGATTCCGGCATTTCCTAGGTTCGAATCCTAGCACCCCAGCCACTAAAAAGGCCCGCCTTGCGCGGGTCTTTTTTGTGGGCGCGGGTTGCGGGAAGCGAACCTTTCGTGCGCGAGAAACGGCACGTTTCGAGCGGGCGGCGCAGCCGCCAATCCTAGCACCCCAGCCACTAAAAAGGCCCGCCCCGCGCGGGTCTTTTTTGTGGGTGCGGGTTGCGGGAAGCGAACCTTTCGTGCGCGAGAAACGGCACGTTTCGAGCGGGCGGCGCAGCCGCCAATCCTAGC
>JAEPMA010000012.1 GCA_017644185.1 Rhodospirillales bacterium | reverse complement strand
GCCGTCACACGCCGTTCTTTGCGAACTACCGGCCGCAGTTCTACTTCCGGACCACGGACGTGACCGGTACGGTTGAGCTTGCGGAAGGGACCGAGATGGTGATGCCGGGCGACAACATCGCGATGAACGTGACGTTGATCGCGCCGATCGCCATGGACGAAGGTCTGCGTTTCGCGATCCGCGAAGGCGGCCGCACCGTCGGTGCCGGCGTCGTCGCCAAGATCATCGAGTAACGGTTAAAACTGCGCGCCCCTGGAGTTTGTCCCGGGGGCGTTCGCAACTTTGAAGGTCGAAGGCCATGGAACAACAAAATATTCGAATTCGCCTGAAAGCGTTTGATCATCGCGTTCTGGATCAATCCGCCCGCGAAATCGTCAATACGGCTCAACGTACGGGCGCCAATGTCCGTGGCCCGATTCCGCTGCCGACGCGGATCGAGAAGTTCACGGTGCTGCGTTCGCCGCACATCGACAAGAAGTCGCGTGAACAGTTTGAAATCCGGACCCACAAACGGGTTCTCGATATTGTCGATCCGACCCCGCAGACCGTCGACGCGCTGATGAAGCTCGATCTGGCGGCCGGTGTCGACGTCGAGATCAAACTTTAAGCGCCATTGGGAATAGTGATATGCGTACCGGTGTAATCGCAAAGAAAATGGGGATGACCCGCATTTTCGCCGAGGGTGGAGCACACATCCCGGTGACGGTGCTGGCCCTCGATGACGTTCGTGTCGTCGCTCAACGTAGTGAAGAGCGTGATGGCTACACGGCCGTTCAGGTCGGCTACGGCAAAGCCAAAGTGAAGCGCGTTTCGAAAGCGATGCGCGGCCACTTCGCCAAGGCAAAGGTCGAGCCTAAACAGAAGCTTGCTGAATTCCGTGTTTCCGCGGACAACCTGGTCGACGTTGGAGCCGAAATCGGCGCCAATCACTTTGTCGCCGGTCAGTTCATTGACGTCGCGGGGATCACCCAGGGTAAGGGCTTCGCGGGCGCCATGAAGCGTCATGGCTTCGGCGGTCTCCGCGCCACGCACGGCGTTTCGATCAGCCACCGTGCACACGGTTCCACCGGTCAGTGCCAGGACCCGGGTAAGGTGTTCAAAGGCAAGAAGATGGCCGGGCAGATGGGTAACGTGCGTCGTACGCAGCAGAACCTCATCGTTGCTGCGGTGGATGCCGAGCGTGGTTTGATCCTCGTCCGCGGTGCTGTCCCGGGTTCCAAGGGCGGTTACGTCTTTCTAAGCGATGCCGTAAAGCGTCCGCTGCACGAAGAAGCGCCGCTGCCCGCTGGTCTTAAGGGCGAAGCCCCGGCTGAGGAAGAGGGCTTGGTCGTCGCCGACGACGTCGCGCCGGACGAGGCCGCTGAAGAGGCCGCACTGGCCGAGGAAATGGCTGCCGAGGAAGACGGCAGCACTGAGAACAAGGAATAAGACCATGAAACTTGACGTGGTCAGTCTCGATAACAAGAAATCCGGCTCCATCGATCTCGACGATACGGTGTTCGGACTGGAAGCGCGTGCCGACCTGCTGGCCCGTGCCGTGAAATGGCAGCTTGCGAAGCGCCGTTCCGGCAACCACAAGGTCAAAGGCCGTTCGGAAGTCAGCGCGACTGGCACCAAGCCGTTCAAGCAAAAAGGTACCGGCCGTGCCCGTCAGGGGACGCGCGTTGCCCCGCAGATGCGCGGTGGCGGTATCGTGTTCGGTCCGCACGTGCGCGATCATAGCCACGACATGCCGAAGAAGGTCCGTAAGCTCGCCCTGAAGACGGCGCTGAGCGCGAAGCAGGCCGAAGGCAAGCTTGTGATCCTTGATGAGGCTACGCTGAAGGCGCCGAAGACCGCCGATCTGGTGAAGAAACTCGCCGCCCTCGGTTGGGGTAAGACCCTGATCATCGACGGTGAGACGATCGACGACAACTTCGCCCGCGCGGCCCGCAACATCGTCGGTATCGACGTGCTGCCGTCGGTTGGCGCCAACGTCTACGACATTCTGCGCCGGGACACGCTGGTCCTGACCAAAGGCGCGGTCGACAAACTTGTGGAGCGCCTGAAATGACCCGTTATAGCCCCGCGAAATTCCAGCCGAGCAAGGAACGGATCTACGAACTGATCCGCCGTCCGCTGGTGACCGAAAAAACGACGTTGATGTCGGAACACAATCAGGTGGCTTTCGAAGTGCCGCTCGATGCCAACAAGCACGAGATCAAGACGGCGATCGAAGAGCTGTTCAAGGTCAAGGTGACCGCCGTGAACACGCTGCGTCAAAAAGGCAAGACGAAGCGCTTCCGTGGCGAAACCGGCCGACGCAGCGATTTCAAGAAAGCCGTGGTGACGCTCAAGGACGGTGACAGCATTGATGTCACCACGGGCGTCTGACGGGAGAGATTGAAAGATGGCACTTAAACAATATAAACCCGATACGCCCGGCCAGCGCGGCCTGGTTCTGGTGGACCGCTCGTCGCTCTGGAAAGGTGAGCCCGTCAAGTCGCTGACTGAAGGTCTGCGTAAGAAGGGTGGCCGCAACAATCAGGGGCATATCACGGCGCGTCGTCGTGGCGGTGGGCACAAACGCCGCTATCGTGTGATCGATTTCAAGCGCACGAAGCTGGACATGACCGCTGTGGTTGAGCGTATCGAATACGATCCGAACCGCACCGCGTTCATCGCGCTGTTGAAGTATGAAGACGGTGAGCTGGCCTACATCCTGGCGCCGCAGCGGCTCCAGGTCGGCGACGAAGTGGTTGCTGGCAAGTCTGGCGTGGACATCAAGCCGGGCAATGCCATGCCGATGGCGGCGATGCCGGTGGGTACGATCATCCACAACGTCGAGATGAAGCAGGGCAAGGGTGGCCAGATGGCGCGTTCGGCAGGTACCTACGCGCAAATCATCGGTAAAGACCAGGGCTACGCCCAGGTCCGCCTCAGCTCCGGTGAAATTCGCTTGGTCCGCGCCGAGTGCATGGCCACCGTCGGTGCCGTGTCGAACCCGGATCAGCAGAACATCAACCTTGGTAAGGCTGGCCGCAAGCGCTGGCTGGGTAAACGCCCGGCCGTTCGCGGTGTTGCCATGAACCCTGTCGATCACCCGCATGGTGGTGGTGAAGGCCGGACGTCTGGTGGCCGCCATCCGGTTACCCCGTGGGGCAAGCCGACCAAGGGCAAGAAAACGCGTAACAACAAAAAGACGGATCGGCTCGTTATGCGCAGCCGGCACGTCCGTAAGAAATAAAGGAGGGCGGGACAGTGCCACGCTCCGTTTGGAAAGGTCCGTTCGTCGACGGTTATCTGCTCAAGAAAGCAGAAGAGGCCCGTTCGTCTACGCGCAGCTCGGTCATCAAGACTTGGTCGCGTCGTTCGACCATCCTGCCTCAGTTCGTCGGCCTGACGTTCGGTGTCTACAACGGCCAGAAGTTCGTCCCGGTGCTCGTGACCGAGGAAATGATCGGCCACAAGTTCGGTGAATTCTCGCCGTCGCGCACCTACTACGGTCACGGCGTCGATAAGAAGTCGAAGAGGGGTTAATCATGGGCAAGAAGGCCGCTGAGCGTCAATTGAACGACAACGAAGCGATGGCTTTCGCGAAGCACATTCGTGTCAGCCCGCGTAAGCTTAACCTGGTTGCCGAAAGCATCCGTGGTATGGATTGTTCGAAGGCGCTGACGCAGCTCATGTTCTCGCGTCGTCGTATCGCGCAGGACGTTAAGAAGCTGCTCGAGAGCGCCATCGCGAATGCGGAAAACAACCATCAGCTCGATGTCGACCGGCTTTATGTCGCGGAGGCGAGCGTCGGTAAGGCGCTTGTGATGAAACGGTTCCGTGCCCGTGCGCGCGGCCGGGTCGGGCGCATCGAAAAGCCTTTCAGTAATATGCGCTTGGTCGTTCGCGAGCGTGAGGAGACGGTTTAATGGGTCAGAAGATTAATCCGGTCGGGCTTCGTCTTGGCGTCAACCGCACCTGGGATTCCCGGTGGTTCGCCGACGGTAACTATGCCGACCTGCTGCACGAAGACATCCGCATCCGCGAGTTTCTGCGTAAGGAACTTCAGCAGGCCGGTGTGTCCAAGATCGTGATCGAGCGCCCCGCGAAAAAAGCGCGTGTGACCATCCACACTGCGCGCCCGGGTGTCGTTATCGGCCGTAAGGGGCAGGATATCGAGAAGCTGCGTCGCAAAATCGCAAGCATGACGGACGCCGAAGTGCACCTGAACATCGTCGAGATCCGCAAGCCGGAAACCGACGCCCAGCTGGTCGCCGAGAACGTCGCCCAGCAGATGGAGCGCCGTGTGTCGATCCGTCGTGCGATGAAGCGCGCTGTTCAGTCAGCGATGCGCATGGGCGCCGAAGGTATCCGGATCAACTGCTCGGGTCGTCTCGGTGGTGCGGAGATCGCGCGTATGCAGTGGTATCGCGAAGGCCGCGTTCCGCTTCACACGCTGCGCGCCAACATCGACTATGGGGAAGCCCGCGCGCTGACCACGTACGGTATCTGCGGCGTCAAAATCTGGATCTACAAGGGCGAGATCATGGCCCACGATCCGATGGCGATGGAAAAGCTGCAGCTTGAGCAGCAGCCGCAGCGATAAGCGGACGTAAGTAGAGGATAGAGCAATGCTGTCTCCGAAAAGAACCAAGTTCCGCAAGGCGCATAAAGGCCGTATCCACGGCATGGCCAAGGGCGGTACGACGCTGAACTTCGGCTCGTTTGGGCTGAAGGCGGTGACCCCTGAACGCGTGACGGCGCGCCAGATCGAAGCTGCGCGTCGCGCCATGACCCGTCACATGAAACGTGCCGGCCGTGTGTGGATCCGCATCTTCCCGGACGTGCCCGTGACCCAGAAACCGGCGGAAGTTCGCCAGGGTAAAGGTAAGGGCTCGGTCGAGTACTGGGTCGCCAAGGTCAAGCCGGGCCGGATCATGTTTGAAATTGACGGCGTTTCCGCCGACATCGCCCGCGAGGCGTTCCGTTTGGCGGCTGCGAAACTGCCGGTGAAGACGCGCTTTGTGACGCGCGTTGGTGAAGGGGATTGATCAGATGAAAGCCGCTGATATCCGTACCAAGACCGACGATGAGCTGAAGGATCAGCTTGCCGACCTGCGCAAGGAAGCGTTCAACCTGCGTTTTCAGCAGGCGTCGGGCCAACTGGAGAATACCGCGCAGGCGCGTCACGTGCGCCGTGACATCGCGCGCATCAAGACCGTTCTGGGCGAGCGTAAATCCGCCCAGGCAGAAGGGTAAGGAACGACAAAATGCCGAAACGTGTCATGCAAGGCGTCGTCGTTAGCGACAAACAGGACAAGACGGTCACCGTACTGGTTGAACGTCGGGTCATGCATCCGCTGTACAAGAAGTATGTGAAGAAGTCGAAGAAGTACGCGGCGCACGACGAGAACAACGCCTCCAAAGTGGGCGATCAGGTATTCATCCGTGAATGCCGCCCGCTGTCGAAGCGTAAAACTTGGGAAGTTGTAACCGACGGCGCTTGAGCGCCTCGGTCGAAGTAAGGGAACCGGAACGATGATTCAGGCTGAATCGAACCTCGAGGTCGCCGACAACTCGGGCGCCAAAAGGGTCCAGTGCATCAAAGTACTGGGCGGTTCGAAGCGCAAATACGCATCGGTTGGCGACATTATCGTTGTCTCCGTAAAGGACGCCATTCCGCGCGGCCGCGTTAAAAAGGGCGACGTGATGCAGGCTGTTGTCGTGCGCACCGCCAAGGACATTCTGCGCAAGGACGGCACCGCCATCCGGTTCGACAGTAATGCCGCCGTGCTGATCAATAAGCAGGGCGAGCCGATTGGGACCCGTATTTTCGGCCCGGTCACCCGTGAACTGCGTGCCAAGCGCTACATGAAGATCATCTCGCTGGCACCGGAGGTGTTGTGATGGCCCAGAAGATTAAAAAAGGCGACCGCGTCGTTGTCCTGACCGGACGCGACAAGGGGGCGAAAGGCGAAGTACTGAAGGTGCTGCCGTCCGAAGACCGCGCTGTCGTGGACGGCGTGAACAAAGTTAAGCGTCATACGGCGCCGTCGCAGACGACGCAGGGTGGTATTGTCGAGAAAGAGGCGAGCATTCACCTCTCCAATCTCGCCCTGATCGATCCAAAGGACGACAAGCCGACGCGCGTTGGTTTCAAGACGTTGGAAGACGGCCGCAAGGTGCGCGTTGCTAAGCGCTCCGGCGAAGTCCTCGACGCTTGAGAGTGGAGACGAGAGCAATGACCGCACGTTTGCAGGAAGTTTACACGAAGGACATCGTGCCGAGCCTCAAATCGGAGTTCAGCTATGCGAACCCGATGGAAGTGCCGCGGCTCGACAAGATCGTGATTAATATGGGGGTTGGCGAAGCCTCGCAGGATCGTAAGAAGATGGACGGCGCCGTTGCCGACCTGACGGCGATCACGGGGCAGAAGCCGATCGTCACTCGCGCCAAGAAGTCGATCGCCGGCTTCAAGCTGCGCGAGGAAATGATCGTTGGCTGCAAGGTGACCCTTCGCCGTCAGCGTATGTATGAGTTTCTTGATCGTCTGGTGACGATCACCTTGCCGCGCGTTCGCGACTTCCGCGGTCTCAACGGCAAGAGCTTCGACGGTGCCGGCAATTACGCCATGGGCATCAAGGAGCAGATCGTATTTCCGGAAATCGACTACGACAAAGTCGATGAGATCCGGGGCATGGACATCGTGATTTGCACGACCGCCAAGACCGATGCCGAAGCGAAGGCATTGCTGAAGGCGTTCAACATGCCGTTCGCGAACTGAGCGGCAAGAGGAGAAGAGCGTAATGGCTAAGAAAAGCGCGATCGAGCGGGATAAGAAACGGGCCCGTTTGGCGAAGCAGTACTCGGGACGCCGCGAGCGCCTGAAGGCGGCTGCCAAGGACCCGAACCTGTCGCCGGAAGAACGCTTTAACGCCCGTCTGAAACTTGCCGAGCTGCCGCGCAATGCCGCACCGGTTCGCCAGCGCCTGCGTTGCGAGCTGACCGGACGTCCGCGCGGGAACTACCGCAAGTTTCGTGTTTGCCGCATCAAGCTGCGGGACCTGGCCTCGATGGGTCAGATTCCGGGCATGGTCAAGTCCAGCTGGTAAGGGAGAGACGACGATGTCGATGACGGATCCCCTCGGCGATATGCTGACCCGTATCCGCAACGGCCAACAGGCCCGTAAAAGCTCGGTGACGTGCCCGGCCTCCAAGCTGCGTGCGAACGTTCTCGAAGTGCTGAAGCGCGAAGGTTTCATTCGCGGTTTCGATCGGACTGATGTCCGCCCTGGCATTTCCGAGATCAAGATCGAGCTCAAGTACCACGAAGGTGATCCGGTGATCCGGCACCTGAGCCGGGTGTCCACCCCGGGGCGCCGGATTTACTCCGGTGTCCGCGATCTGGGCCGTGTCTATAACGGTCTCGGTATCGCCATCCTGTCGACGCCGCGTGGCGTGCTGTCGGATGCCGAGGCGCGGGCGCAGAACGTCGGTGGAGAGGTTCTCTGCGAGGTGTTCTAAGAACACCCCAGGTATGAAACGAGGATTGAAGTCATGTCGCGAGTAGGAATTCACCCAGTCACCGTTCCGGACGGCGTTACCGTCGAAGTGAACGGCAACGTGGTGACGGCGAAAGGGAAGCTCGGTGAACTGTCGACGACCCTGACCAATGACGTCAAGGTCGAGCAGGCCGACGGTCAGGTGAACGTCAAGCCGCTGGCCCAGCACAAGCGTGCGCGTCAGATGTGGGGTACTGCCCGCAGCCTGATCGACGGTCTGGTCATCGGTGTCTCCGAAGGCTTCACCAAGAAGCTTGAGATTAACGGCGTCGGTTACCGTGCCCAGGTCCAGGGGAAGGAAGTTGTGCTGCAGCTTGGCTACAGCCATGAAATCCGCTACCCGATCCCTGAAGGCATCAAGATCGAGTCGCCGGAACAGAACCAACTGATCATCAGCGGTGCGTCGAAGCAGCGCGTTGGTCAGGTGGCATCGGAAATCCGCTCGCTTCGTCCGCCGGAGCCTTACAAGGGTAAAGGTGTGAAGTACGACGACGAGTACATCCTCCGTAAGGAAGGAAAGAAGAAGTAAGATGTCGAACGCAAGAACCCTGTTCAAACGCCGGACCATGCGCACGCGAGCGCGTCTGCAACGTCTGGCTTCCGATCGTCCGCGGCTTTCCGTGTTCCGTTCGGGCAAGCACATTTACGCGCAGATCATCGACGACAAGACCGGCACCACGCTGGCGTCGGCGTCCTCGCTGGATAAGGAACTTAAGGGCTCGCTGAAGACGGGCGCCGATTCCAGTGCGGCGTCTGAAGTCGGCAAGCTGGTGGCCAAGCGTGCGGCCGAGAAGGGTATCGGCGAAGTCTTCTTCGACCGTGGCGGTTACAAGTATCACGGGCGCGTCAAAGCGCTCGCAGACGGCGCCCGTGAGGGCGGTCTGAGCTTCTAGGAGAGCGACGAATGGCAGATAACAATTCACCGGAACGTGGCGGCCAGCGTGGCCGTGGCCGTGGCCGCGATCGCGACAACCGTGATAACCGGGATCGTAACGACGACGGTGATGAACTGGTCGACAAGCTGGTTCACATCAACCGTGTCGCTAAGGTCGTGAAGGGCGGTCGTCGTTTCTCGTTCGCAGCCCTGGTGGTGGTCGGCGACGGCAAGGGCCGTGTCGGTTACGGCACCGGTAAGGCGCGCGAAGTGCCGGAAGCGATCCGTAAAGCGACCGATCAGGCGAAACGTTCGATGATTCGCGTGCCGCTCCGCGAGGGCCGCACCCTGCATCATGACATCGATGGCCGTTTCGGCGCGGGTAAGGTGATCCTGCGCTCCGCACCTCCGGGGACCGGTATCATCGCCGGCGGTCCGATGCGTGCGGTTTTCGAAACCATGGGCGTGCATGACGTCGTTTGTAAGTCGAACGGCACGCAGAACCCCCACAACATGGTCAAAGCGACGTTCGTGGCCCTGAAGAACCTGCAATCCCCGCGTGCCGTTGCGGCGCGCCGTGGCCTCAAGGTCGGCGACATCGTGGCCCGTCGCGGCGATGCCGGCGCGAGCGCCGAGTAATCCGGAGCGGATGAAAGATGGCTGATAAAAAAACGACCCTTACGGTCACCCAGATCAAGAGCCCGATCGGCCGCCAGGCCAAACAGCGCGAAACGCTGAGGGGGCTCGGTCTGAACAAGATCAACCGGTCCAAGACGTTGGAAGACACGTCTGCGGTCCGTGGCATGATTGACAAGGTAAAACATCTGGTCCGGGTTGAGGAGCAGGCCTAACAGGCTTACCTCACCAGGCTGGGCTCGAACCCGGTTTTGAAGAACCCGGGGACGCAAAAGGAATTTGGCGATGCGACTGAATGAAATCCGAGACAACGAAGGCGCGGCGAAAGCCCGCAAGCGTGTAGGCCGCGGTATCGGTTCGGGTACGGGCAAGACCTCCGCGAAGGGTCAGAAGGGCCAGAAGTCGCGTAGCGGCGTCTCGCTCCTGGGCTTCGAAGGCGGTCAGATGCCGCTCTATCGGCGACTGCCTAAGCGCGGTTTCAACAATCCGTTCGAGAAGGATTTCGCCGAGCTGACCACGGGCAAGCTGCAGAAGGCCATCGACGCCGGCCGCGTCGACGCCAAGGGTACGTTGACTGCCGCCGAACTGGTTGCCGCTGGTGTCGTTCGCAAGTCGAAAGACGGCGTGCGCCTGCTTAATAAAGGTGAACTCAGCGCCAAGGTGACCCTCGACATCGCGCACGCGTCCAAGGGCGCCATCGCGGCCATCGAGAAGGCCGGTGGTTCGGTGACCGTCGCCGAGAAGAAAGCCCGTCCGGAAGGTAAAGGCCGCAAGCGCGATCGTCTCTCCGCCGAGCGCAAGGCGCGTTATGAAGCCGCGCGTGCCGGTGAAATCGTTAGCGTGGATCCGGAAGAGGAAGAATAATCCAGAATGGCTTCCGCCGCCGAACAACTCGCCTCCAACGTCAATTTCAGCGCCTTCTCTAAGGCGACGGAATTGAAGAAGCGCATCTGGTTTACGCTAGGTGCGCTTATCGTCTATCGACTGGGTACGTTCGTCCCGCTGCCGGGCATCGACCCGACCATCCTGCAGGACCTGTTCAACCAGTCAGGTGGCGGTGTGCTCGGCATGTTCGACATGTTCGCGGGCGGTGCGCTTTCGCGCATGACCATTTTTGCGCTCAACATCATGCCGTACATCTCGGCCTCGATCATCATGCAGCTCATGACGGCGGTATCGCCGCAGCTTGAGCAAATGAAGAAAGAGGGGGAAACCGGCCGTAAGAAGATCAACCAGTACACCCGTTATCTGACGGTGGCGATCTGTGTGCTGCAGTCGTACGGAATTGCGGTCGGGCTCGAAAGCATGAGCTCCGGCGGCAACGTTGCTGTTCACAACCCGGGCATGTTCTTCCGGATGACGGTCGTGATCACGCTGACCGGCGGCACCTTGTTCCTGATGTGGTTGGGTGAGCAGATTACCGCACGCGGTGTCGGTAACGGCATCTCACTGATCATCTTCGCGGGTATCGTTGCGGAACTGCCGCGCGCCCTGGCTGGAACCCTGGAGTTGGGACGCACCGGTGCGCTGTCGACGGGGATTATCGTCGGTCTGTTCCTGATGGCGATCGCCGTGATCTTCTTCATCGTCTATGTTGAGCGTGCGCAGCGCCGCATTCTGATCCAGTATCCGAAGCGTCAGCGCGGTAATAAGATGATGGGTGGCGATACATCGCACCTGCCGCTGAAAGTCAACACGGCCGGCGTGATTCCGCCGATCTTCGCGAGCTCGATCCTGCTTTTGCCGATTACGGTGCTGCAGTTCTCGGCCGGTTCCGGTCCGGAATGGATGAACACCATCGCCGCTTACATGGGCCGTGGTCAGCCGCTTTATC
Organism: Rhodospirillales bacterium; assembly: GCA_017644185.1. Lineage (GTDB taxonomy): Bacteria > Pseudomonadota > Alphaproteobacteria > Rhodospirillales > Casp-alpha2 > UBA4479. The sequence continues at coordinate 102,517 of JAEPMA010000012.1, read as the reverse complement.
TGATCATGTACATCAGCATGATCGTGTTCTTTGCCTTCTTCTATACCGCGGTTGTATTCAACCCGGCGGAGACGGCCGACAACCTGAAGAAATACGGTGGCTTCGTGCCGGGTATCCGTCCCGGCAAAAATACCGCCGACTACCTCGACTGGGTGTTGACCCGATTGACCGTCGTGGGGGCGGGGTATCTGGCACTGATCTGCCTGTTACCGGAAATCCTGATCTCGCGTTGGTCGGTGCCGTTCTACTTCGGGGGTACGAGCCTATTGATTGTGGTGACGGTCACGATGGATACCGTGACGCAGGTTCAGTCGCATCTTCTGGCGCACCAGTACGAGGGCTTGATCAAGAAGTCCAAGCTCAGGGGACGCAAGGCATGATCATCATTCTTTTGGGACCGCCGGGTGCCGGTAAGGGCACGCAATGCGAGCGATTGGTTGAAAAGTATAAGGTCGTCCAGTTGTCGACCGGGGATATGCTCCGCGCGGCCGTTGCCGCCGGTACGGAAATGGGGCAGAAGGCCAAGGAAGTCATGGACCGGGGTGATCTGGTCTCCGATGATATCGTGGTCGGCATTATCGCAGATCGGATCGAAGAGCCGGACTGTGCCAATGGGTTCATCCTGGACGGCTTCCCGCGGACGGTCGCGCAGGCCGAAGCCCTTGATGCCATGTTGGCGGACAAGGGGCTTCAGCTCGATCATGTGATTTCCATGGAAGTGGACGAGCAGGCGCTGTTCGCCCGAATCGAAAAGCGTGCCGCCGAAACTGGTGGTGCGCGCAGCGACGATAACGCTGAAACGCTGAAAAAACGGCTCGAGGTTTACCACGAGCAAACTGCACCGATTATTCCGTATTATCGGGACAAAGGTGCACTCAAGACGGTCGATGGCATGCAGGATATTGATTCTGTTACAAAATCCCTGTATGCGATCTTGGATTAACGAAGGCTGGAGTACGAAAAAGTCAGGCTCATGAGTTGACTTGCCGGGCAGGATCAATATAATCCGCGCTCTTCAATCAACCGGTGGCTGTCCGTTTCGACCCAAAGTTTAAGGAGTACGAGCTTTGGCGCGTATTGCTGGTGTAAATATCCCGACTGGAAAGCGTGCGGTTATCGCGCTGACCTACATCCATGGGATTGGCCGTACCACGGCTGTTAAAATCTGTGAAGCCTGCGGCATCGCTGATGACCGTCGGGTGAGCGACCTGTCCGATGACGAGGTTGCACGTATCCGCGACATGATCGACCAGGATTATACGGTCGAAGGCGAACTGCGCCGTGACGTCGCGATGAACATCAAGCGTCTGATGGATCTTGGCTGCTACCGCGGCCTGCGCCATCGCCGGCAGTTGCCGGTGCGCGGCCAACGGACCCACACCAACGCCCGGACCCGCAAGGGCCCGGCCAAGCCGATTGCCGGTAAGAAGAAAGCTTAAGGGCGAGATATCATGGCCAAGGCAGCAACTACGGCGCGTCCCCGCCGCCGCGAACGGAAGAATATTGCAGCGGGCATCGCGCACGTTAATTCGACGTTCAACAACACGATCATCACGATCACCGACGCTCAGGGCAACGCGATTGCGTGGTCTTCGGCCGGTGCGCAGGGCTTTAAGGGGTCGCGTAAGTCGACCCCGTATGCCGCGCAGGTCGCCGGTGAAGTCGCGGGCCGCGCCGCGATGGAACACGGCATGAAGACCCTTGAAGTCGAGGTCAAGGGTCCGGGTTCCGGCCGTGAGTCGGCGCTGCGCGCGCTGCAGTCGGTCGGTTTCACGATCACGGCCATTCGTGATGTGACGCCGATTCCCCACAACGGGTGTCGGCCGCGGAAACGTCGCCGGGTCTAAGGCCCGGCTTTCCCGGTCATTAACCGGGGAGTTTCATTTCGGCAGGGTTCGGATCGATCGGCCGTACTCATGCCGGGCAGGTAAATAGGCGACGCCCTTGTGATCAAGGACGCCGCCATCATTTGTGAGCGCGAGGTCACTGAAGTGCTTCAGAAAAATTGGCAAGAACTGATTAAACCGTCGAAACTCGAAGTCGTTGCGGGGACGGACCCGAGCCGGCAGGCGAGTGTGGTCGCCGAGCCGCTGGAGCGCGGGTTCGGCCTGACGCTTGGCAATGCGCTGCGCCGCATCCTCCTGTCCTCGCTACAGGGTGCTGCGGTCACGTCGATCCAGATCGACAGCGTGCTGCACGAGTTCTCGTCGATTGCTGGTGTGCGCGAAGACGTGACCGACATCGTCCTGAACATCAAGTCGATGGGCCTGAAGATGATGGCCGAGGGGCCGAAGCGGATGTCGCTCAAGGCTGAGGGTCCGTGCGAAGTGACTGCCAGCATGATCGAAACCGGTCCGGACATCGAAATCATGGAGCCGGATCTGGTGATCTGCCATCTGGATAGCGGTGCCACGCTTTCGATGGAATTGACCGTTGAGAACGGCAAAGGTTACGTGCCGGCATCGCAGAACCGTCCCGATGACAGCCCGATCGGCCTCATCCCGATCGACGCGGTGTTCTCGCCGGTGCGCAAGGTTGCCTACAAGGTGGAAAACACCCGTGTTGGTCAGGACACAGATTACGACAAGCTGTTCCTCGACGTGACGACGAATGGTGCCGTCACCCCGGAAGACGCAGTGGCGCTTGCCGCCCGCATTCTCCAGGATCAGCTTCAGCTGTTCATCAACTTCGATGAGCCGTCGGGTGAAGTGATCGAAGAAAGCCGCGACGAACTGCCGTTCAACCGCAATCTTTTGCGCAAGGTCGACGAACTGGAGCTTTCCGTCCGTTCGGCGAACTGCCTCAAGAACGACAACATCATTTACATCGGCGATTTGGTTCAGAAGACCGAAGCCGACATGCTCCGCACGCCGAACTTCGGCCGCAAGTCCCTGAACGAGATCAAGGAAGTGCTGTCGCAGATGGGCCTGCACCTGGGCATGGAAATTTCGGAATGGCCGCCGGAAAATATCGAAGACATGGCCAAGAAACTGGAAGATCCGTTCTGATCGAGTCTTTCGAATGACGGTCGGCGCCTCAAGGCGCCGGACCGAAACAAGAACCAGATGACCCACGGGTAAAATGGCACGCGTGGGCAAAGAATGAGGAGCCTGAGATGAGACACGCAAGCGGTTACCGCAAACTGAATCGGACGCACACCCATCGCAAAGCGATGTTTTCCAACATGACCGCGTCCCTGATCGTTCACGAACAGATCAAAACGACCCTGCCGAAGGCGAAAGAGCTGCGCCGCTTTATCGACCGCATGATTTCGCTCGGTAAAAAGGGCACGCTGCATGACCGTCGCCGCGCTTTTGCGTTCCTGCGCGACGATGCGGCCGTGACCAAACTGTTTTCGACCCTGGCCGAGCGCTATCAGGACCGTCCGGGCGGTTATTCCCGTGTTCTGAAGGCGGGCTTCCGCTATGGCGATAGCGCGCCGATGGCCGTCATTGAGCTTGTGGACCGCGATCCGGACGCCAAAGGCGCCGAAGACCGCGCCCGCGTCGAAGCCGAAGCGGATATGGACGTCGAAGGCTAAGCGCAGACGAAATCGTTTCTGGAAACGGCGTCCCTTGGGGCGCCGTTTTTGTTTTCGTGTATGGGAATTGGGCGCGCTCAAGCCCCTCGACACGTCATTTCAACAGGCCTATTTAGAGATATGCGTTTTCTCCATGTTACCGTCAGCCTCTTAATTGCTGTTGCCGTTGGTTTGGGCAGTGCGCAGGCGCAAGAGCGCCGGGTGCCGGAAAGCCGCGCCCAGGTACAACTGTCTTACGCGCCGTTGGTCGATAAAGCGGCACCAGCAGTGGTCAATATCTATACCCAAAAGATCGTCTCCAACCGGCAGGTGCCACCGTTGTTTGACGATCCTTTTTTCCGCCGTTTCTTCGGTGATTTGGGCGTCCCATTCAATCGTGGGGCGCCAAGACGCGAACAACAGAATTCGCTGGGCTCAGGTGTGATTGTCAGCCCTGATGGGCTGGTCGTCACCAATCAGCATGTCATAGAGGGGGCCGACAAGATCGTGGTCGTGCTCGCCGATAAACGTGAGTTCGAGGCGAAGATCGTAGTGTCGGATGACAAAAGCGATCTTTCGGTCCTGCGTGTCGACCCCGGACCGGATCCCTTACCGGCATTGGAACTTCGCGATTCTGATGAATTGAAGGTCGGGGATCTTGTGCTCGCGATCGGGAACCCGTTCGGCGTCGGTCAAACCGTCACCAGCGGTATCGTCTCGGCACTGGCGCGCGCGATTGGAAATAATACCGAGTTAAAGTCCTTCATTCAGACCGATGCGGCCATCAATCCGGGGAATTCGGGTGGTGCGTTGTTGTCGATGGACGGACGGCTTGTTGGTATCAACACTTCCATTTTCTCGAAAAGCGGCGGCTCACATGGGATCGGTTTCGCTGTGCCGTCGAATATGGTGCGGGCGGTTATTCATGGGATTAAGGAGGACGGAAAGCTGATCCGTCCTTGGCTCGGGGCGTACGGGCAAGCCGTAACCTCAGATATCGCGCATTCGCTCGGCATGAAGCGGCCGCAGGGTGTCATTGTCAGTCAGGTACACAAAGAAGGATCAGCAGGGATCGGCGGGGTTCGCGCGGGCGATATCATCCTCGCGATCAACGGCCATGAAGTTGCGGGCCCTGACGATCTCGAATACAGGGTTGCAACCCTGCCTGTCGGTGATCAGGCGGTCCTTCGGGTCATGCGGGGGCAGGCGGTCGAAGCGTTGACCATCGACATGCAGCCGGCACCGGATATGCCGGCGCCGGATGAGACCGAGTTAAAGGGCCACCATCCTCTCGGGGATACGGTTATTGCCAACATGTCTCCGGCCTTGGCGGAAGCCAACAATATCGATCCGTTCAATGAGGGGGTCGTGATTTTGCGCATGAGGCGAGGCGGAATCGCTTCCAGGCTGGATTTCCGGCCGGGCGATATCGTTCGGCAGGTCAATTCGTCGAAGATCGCATCGGTGCAAGATCTGAAAGATGCGGTTTCCGGCGAGCCGAAGGGAGAGTGGAAGATCCGTGTCGAACGGCGTGGCAAAACATACGACTTCGTTTTCAGGGGGTAGGCCTCGCTTCCTTGGCCCTGCCAGGGTGATGCGTTAGGCTCTTCGGCAATTCACATCAGCACCGGGAGGATAATCGGATGAGTGGACAGGAAATCACGATCAAATCGAAGGACGGCGGCGAATTCATGGGTTATTTGGCCCTGCCCGAAGGTGGTTCGGGCCCGGGAATCGTGGTCATTCAGGAGATTTTCGGTGTTAACGAGGTGATGCGGGGGCTGACCGATGAGTGGGCCGCGGCTGGCTATGTAGCGCTCTGCCCGGACCTGTTCTGGCGTCAGGAGCCGGGTATTCAGATTACCGATCAAACCGAGGAAGAATGGGCTAGGGCGTTCGAACTCTTCAACGGCTTTGACCTGGAAAAGGGCGTCGACGATCTCGATGCCACGATCGAGCATCTTCGCGGCCTCGATGCATGCACGGGGAAGGTCGGCTCGGTCGGGTTCTGCCTGGGTGGCAGGCTGGCGTTCCTTACGGCGACACGGACCAAAGTCGATGCGGCGGTTGGATACTACGGGGTGATGCTCGAAGAACATGTCGGTGAGGACCTGAAAGCGCCGGTGCTGCTGCACATCGCGACCGAAGACGGTTTCGTGCCGAAAGAAAATCAGGCGAAGGTGCATGCCGCCCTCGATGGGAATGAAAAGGCCACCCTGTTTGATTATCAAGGCAACGACCATGCCTTCGCTCGAAAAGGTGGAGAGCACTACGACGAAGCGGCGGCGAACCTCGCCCGTGATCGGTCGCAGGAATTCTTCGCCGCGCATCTGCGCTAGGCTCGGGGGGCGTTGTCGGTGAACACGCTTTTTGAAGCCGATGCGCCCCGTCCGCTTGCAGACCGTTTACGCCCGCAGACCTTATCCGATGTCGTCGGGCAGGATCATATCCTTGGACCCGAGGGGCCGCTCAGCCGGATGATCGCGGCCAAGAAGCTGGCTTCGGTGATCTTCTGGGGGCCGCCCGGGACCGGGAAGACCACCATCGCGCGCCTGCTGGCGAAAGAGACGGATCTTGCGTTCGCGCCTCTGTCCGCTGTTTTTTCCGGCGTTGCCGATGTGCGCAAGGCGGTCGACGAAGCCCGCCGCAAACGCGAAATGGGGCAGGGCACCCTTTTGTTTGTCGACGAGATCCACCGCTTCAACCGGGCCCAGCAGGACGGGTTCCTGCCGTTCGTCGAGGATGGTACCGTCGTGCTGGTCGGCGCGACGACGGAAAATCCCTCATTCGAACTGAATGCCGCGTTACTGTCTCGGGCGCAGGTCCTCGTGCTTCGCCGTCTCGACGACGATGCTTTAGAGGAGTTGTTGGAGCGGGTTGAGGCTGCGGAAGACCGAAAACTCCCCGTCGATGACGACGCGCGGACCGCGCTTCGTGCCATGGCCGATGGTGACGGCAGGTATTTGCTGAATATGGCCGACATTCTTATCGGGCTCCCAGCGGATGACGCCCCCTTAAATCCCGAGCAATTAGCGAATGTGGTGCAGAGCCGCCAACCGCTCTATGACAAGGGCCAGGAAGCGCACTACAACCTGATCTCCGCATTGCATAAGTCTTTAAGAGGTTCCGACGCAGACGCGGCCCTTTACTGGTTCGCGCGCATGATGGCGGGTGGCGAGGATCCGCGCTACGTGGCCCGTAGGCTGGTTCGGTTCGCTTCCGAAGATATCGGGCTGGCCGATCCGAACGCGCTGCCGCAATCGATTGCGGCGTGGGAAGCTTACGAACGCTTAGGCTCGCCAGAAGGGGAGTTGGCGATTGTCCAATGTGTGCTCTATTTGGCGACGGCACCAAAGTCGAACGCCGCATACAAAGCGCAGTCGGCCGCGAACCGTCTGGCCAAGGAGACAGGCTCGCTGATGCCGCCCAAGCATATCCTCAATGCGCCGACCAAGCTGATGAAGGAAATCGGTTACGGCGACGGTTACGCCTACGATCACGACACCGCCGAGGGGTTTTCAGGGCAGGATTACTTTCCCGACGAAATGTCGCGTCAGCGCCTTTACAGCCCAAAGGAGGCCGGTTTCGAGCGCGAGATTGCAAAACGCCTTCAATACTGGGATACACTGCGCCGAAAACGGCCTAAGGATACGGACCAGTGAATCTGACGACGATACTCTATGTGGCCGCAGGCGGGGCGATCGGCGCGGTCGGGCGCTACGGCGTCGTGTCGCTGGCGGGGGCTGTATTGGGGCATGGTTTCCCGTATGGCACCTTGATCGTAAACGTCGTCGGCTCGTTTGTGCTTGGCGTCTTGATCGAAGTGTCGGCACTGGCCTGGTCGCCGAGCCCGGAAGTACGCGCCATGATCGTGATCGGCGTGCTGGGGGCTTTCACGACATTTTCGACGTTTTCGCTGGACGTGGTGACGTTGATGACCCGGGGCGAAACCGCACATGCGATGGTTTATGTTGCCGTATCGGTGGTCGTCAGTATCGCCGCGCTTTGGGCCGGCATGACGGTCATGCGGGCCGTGCTGACATGAGCGGCGTCAGGAACATCGTTGTCGATGACGGCGAGGGCGGCCAGCGGCTGGACCGCTGGCTCAGGAACCGGTTTCCCGGCCTCAAGCAGGGAAAGGTGCAGAAGTTGCTTCGTACCGGTCAGATCAGGGTTGATGGCGCGCGATCCAAAGCAGCCGACCGGGTCGAGGAAGGCCAAACAGTCCGCATTCCCCCGAATATCGAAGATGTAGAGGACGAGGTATCGAAGAAAGCGACACTTGGTGGGATGGACGTAGAGGCGGCGGGAAAACTTGGGGATGACCTCAAAGACTGCATTATCTACATCGACGATGACATATTAGCGATCAACAAGCCGCCGGGGCTGGCCGTGCAAGGTGGTTCTGGCATGGACACGCACATTGACGGCGCCCTTGATCGTTTGAAGCTTGGGGCGAAAGAGCGGCCACGCCTCGTGCATCGTCTCGACAAGGACACCTCGGGTGTTCTCTTGCTGGCCCGCACACGAGCTTCGGCGGCGCGATTGGCCAAGGCGTTTCAGGCCCGCGATACCCGCAAGATTTACTGGGCCATCGTTGTTGGCGCACCACCGCACGAAGGTGGCACGATTGACGCGCCATTGGCCAAATTGCCGGGTAAGCGCGGCGACCTCGTCCAGGTCGATGAGAACATGGGTAAGTCCGCGAAAACCCGGTTTCGCGTTATCGACAAGGCCGGCAAGCAGGTGACATGGGTCGAACTGGAACCGCTCACCGGACGCACGCACCAGTTGCGGGTACATTGCCAGGTCATGGGGAACCCGATCCTGGGCGACGGGAAGTATGGTGAGCGAGACAGCGCCGTGTTCGAAGCCGGAATCGCCAAGAAGTTACACCTGCACGCGCGTGCCTTGATGATACCCCGCAAGAACGGCCCCCCTATTACGATCACGGCGCCGCTGCCACCACATATGGAAGATACGTGGAAGACTCTCGGTTTTGACCCCGAGGATGAACAAGCTCAACCGGTTGATCTATAAAGGTTCAGTGCTTGCCCTATTTTTTAGGCCTTGTACCTTGGGAGAGACGGGGGAATTCTGTGTCGGGGCTAGGTCGGCTCCGGCGTGATTCTCGCCGTGTTTATAAGGTTTGTGCCGGTTCGTTCGAAAACCGGCAGCCGTCCGTGCAATATCGGAGGATGTCTTGCGTCTCTTGCTCGTCGAGGATCATGAACGTTTCGCGGAATTCGTCAAAGAAGGCCTGGAAGCCGGCGGATTTACAGTGGACGTCGTTTACAACGCCGGTGACGGCGATGCAGCTATGGAAACCGTCGATTACGATGCCGTTGTTCTCGACCTCGGACTTCCTGACAAGGATGGTCTCGACGTACTCAAGAAATGGCGCGATGACGGGGACGTTACGCCGGTTTTGATCCTGACGGCGCGCGATGCGGTCGAAGACCGCGTACGCGGCCTCAACGCCGGGTCTGACGACTACATGCTCAAACCTTTCGCGATGGAAGAACTTCTGGCCCGGGTCAGGGCCTTGCTGCGCCGGCCGGGCGGGGTTCTTGGAACGGTGCTCGCCGAAGGGAATATAGAATTCGATACGACGGCCCGAGAAGTTCGCGTCAACCAGAAGACCACGCCGATTTCTAGGCGTGAGATGGAGGTGCTGGAGCAGCTTCTTCGGCGTAAGGGACGGGTAGTCCCCAAAGACGTTCTCGAGGACAAGATTTACGGTTTCGACGAAGAGGTTTCATCAAATTCCGTGGAAGTTCATGTGTCCCGCTTGCGCAAACGGTTACAAGGGGCTGGCGCGAATGTCACCGTTCACACGATCCGTGGTGTCGGTTATCTTTTGTCGGGCGAGGAAGCTTGATTGATGTCCGACGAGAACGAACGAAAATTCGACGCTGAATTTCTGATGTCACTGGCGCGTCAGAAGTCGGCTGAAAGCCGGTCGGAACTGACCCATGTGATTATCGATCTGTTCGATAACCAATCGAGCGTGCTGAGCGAGCGTCAGCGCGCCCAAATGTATGGGATCCTCGAGACGGTTATCAATGATATCGAGGTTTCGGTCAGGCAAGCCGTCGCGGGACGCTTGGCGTTGATGGACGATGTACCGCGGAACCTTGTGTCTCAGCTTGCGAATGATGAAATCAATGTAGCCTTTCCGATCCTGTCAAAATCGGGGTTGTTACGCGATGCCGATCTGATCGAAGTCATCAAGCTCCGGACCGAGGAGCACATGCTGGCGATTACCATGCGGAAGTTCGTTTCCGAACATGTTTCCGAGGCGATCGTTGAGACCGGACGGGAACCGGTGATCATCTCGCTGCTTAAAAACGCCAACGCCCGGATTTCGACGAATACGATGGAATATCTGGTCGAGCAATCGAGACGCGTCGACAGTTTCCAGGAGCCGATCCTAAGCCGCGATGAACTGGCCCCGAAGCTCGCCAAGAAGATGTTCCTGTGGGTTTCTGCGGCACTTCGCCAGCATATCATTTCTCATTTCAATCTGGATAAAGCGACTGTCGACGAGTTGCTTGAGCAGGCCACGGCCGAAGAGATCGCAGCCGCAAGTCAACATCAGAAGAAAAAAGTCGCGGAACTCGCGGACGCCCTTCGTGAAGAGGGCTTGGTTACAGTCGAGATGTTGACGACCGCGCTTCGAGAGGGGGAGGTGCCACTATTCGTGGCGCTTTTCGCACAGGTTTCAAAACTCCGCGAACACCTGATCCAGCGGCTCGTATTTGAGCAAGGGGGTGAGGGGTTGGCCATCGCATGCCGGGGAATCGGCATGTCGGAAAAGGAGTTCCTTGAACTCTACGAGTATTGCCATTTGGCAAAGGCCGGTACGAAAGAGGAGGTTGAGGCGCAAATCCCCTCGTTAAGAGCTTTTTACAGCAATACGCCCAGGAAGGCGGCCGTGGATGTCCTGAAGATGTGGCATCGTGGCTCCGATTATCTCGGCGCGCTGAGAGAGCTTGAAACGCGCCTCCAGGACCATGGCTGAACGTCGTCCAAGAAGCTGGCCATCCATCGCAGGCTCCGAGGAGGAGCGGGCGACGGAGGCTTTTCGCCGGCTCGAGGATTTGACCCGCCTGATCTCTGATTGGGTGTGGGAAACCGACATCAACAATAACTTCACTTACGTCTCCGAGCGCATCATTGATCGCCTCGGGACGCATCCGGTTCAGGTGACTGGGAAAAGCTTTGATGATATCGGTATCTTCCGCCTGCATGATGGCGCTGAATCGACGCCGCCCGATTTCAAACGTCCATTTCGCGATAAGAGTTTTGAAGCCGAAGGGTATGAAGGTGAGATCCGGCATTTCGCGGTATCGGGCCTGCCACGCTTTGACCCGAAAACCGGAGAATTTGCCGGCGCGACGGGCATTGCGAAAGACATTACAGAACTGATTCGCGTCGAGCGGACCAACGTCCGGTTGGCAGACGCGATCGAAGTGCTATCCGGATATTTCGCTCTCTATGATGAAGACGACAAGCTGGTGATTTCCAACGCCAGGTTCCGGCAATTGAACAAAGACCTCGGTGACGTGGCGCATCCGGGCAGCTTGTTCGAAGATCTGTTGCGGGCGGAAGTGAGTTCTGGCCGCTATCCGGAAGCGGTGGAATCCAGTGAAGATTGGATTAAACGCCGCCTCGCACGCCGCAGGACGACGAGTGGTCCATTCGAGATTGAAGCCGGCACCGGCCGTTGGCTCTATGTGGATGAAGAACGCCTGCCCGACGGTGGCACGGTCATGATGGCGCGTGACATCACTGACATGAAGCGTGCGATGGAAGCGCTAAAGAAAAGCGTCACCACGCACCGGGACTTCGCCGCGAATGTAGCCCATAAACTCAGAACACCACTTGCCGTTCTACGCGCCAATCTCGACAATTTGGGTGAAGACAAAGAGGTCGTGGGCCTCAAGAACGAGGTGGACACTCTGGCGCGAATGGTCGAGCAGTTGCTCACACTCACTCGCTATGAACATTTCCTACTGCCCGCTGACGCGAGGTGCGACCTATATGCCATCACCGTCGATGTGATTAGCAGTCTTGCTCCTCTGGCAATCAAGGAAGACCGCACACTCGAACTCGACGGGCATTCCGGTCCGATTCTTATCCACGGTGACGGAGCGGCCGTCGAGCATGCTGTCCGCAATTTGGTTGAGAATGCTATTAAGTATTCGTCGCGCGGTACGTCCGTGCAGGTGAGACTTGAAAAGGATCCAGCTGCGATTCGGATCGCCGATCAGGGACGTGGTATCCCGCTCGAAGACCGGGCGCGCTTGTTCGAGAAGTTCACGCGTACCGATCGCCGAGGAGCCGGCGCCGGCTTGGGATTGCACATCGTCAAGACGATTGCGGACATCCACGAAGCACAAGTGTCGATCGGGCACAGCGATTCAGGCGGGGCCGAGTTTTCGCTGATTTTCCCACCTCTGGATGAGCCTTCCGTAAACCGCGCCCTCGCGAAGTAGTCGCCGGCCCTCGGATTGTCCCGTCAGGCTGACGTCAGGTTCGCCAAATAGCATTTTCACGATTGATTTTGCCAATTGATTGGCATCCCGCCCGATTGTGGTTTCTCGTCGGGCGATCAGTTCTATCGCCGCTTCCGGGCTTGCCCGGGGACGGTCACACTCCCCCTAGGGTCGCCTGTTGGCGGCCCTTTTTTTGCGGTCGGACGGGGCTGAGATGAACACATAAAGAAAACGCCGGACCCGTGCGGGCCCGGCGCTCTCTTTGAGATCAACTGTCGTCGTGCTTAGCGGGACAGTGTAATCACCACGCGGCGGTTCAGCGGTTCTTTGACGCCGTCGCCGGTTGCCTTGTCCGGGAACGTCTCGCCTGCACCCGAACGCTCAACCTGATCGCGGGTCAGACCGCCTTCGATCAGTGCGTTGCGAACAGCGGCGGCACGGGCCCGGGAAAGGCCTTCATTGTAATCGCTGTTACCCTTCGTGTCGGTATGACCGGTCACGATGACCTTACCGGCACCAGCTGCTTTCGCGGCTTCGGCAGCTTCCTTGGCGACGGCGGCACCGGTCGCGGAAAGTTCAAAGCTGTCGAAATCGAAGTAGACCACGAACGGTCCGGGCAGTGGCTTGGCCGGCATCGGCGCCGAAGCGGCCGGCTTCAGCGGCGGACGCATGCCACTGGCTTTGTTGAGCGCTTCGTCAAAGGCGATCTTGCAGGCATCGATGTGTTCCTGCTGATCACCTTCTTCCTGCTCCTGGATCCAGCAATCGAACATGGCCTGGGCACGAGCAATTTCCAGCGGGGCGTAGTCTTTGGCACCCGAGAGAAGTTCACCGCGAAGCGCCTGACGCGCCGCTTCCAACTCCCATTGGGCATCGCCCTTGATGTTGCGCTCTTTCAACGGCTGTGGCTGGACGTCCTCGCCACGGGCGGCGGCAAGCGCCTTATTGTTGAAGTAGTGAGCGTCTTCAAAATCCCATTCGTCGGCTTCGGCCATCGCCAGCGCGACATATTCGTTCTGCAGCGCCATGTGGAACGGCGTACCTTTGTTCGCCATAGCCTTGGTCGCCGCGGTATCGGGGCCAGAAGCACACGCCGCGAGAAGCGGCAGGAGTGCGATGGCCATTGCGAATTTCAGAAACTTCATTTTAGGTCCCCAATGTTGATGAGTGATCCAATGATCCAAGTGGGCCACTCCGCCAATTCCCAACCTTCGGGCACAAAATAATTTGCACCGGCCCTGAATTGCGTGGGCGTAACCCCCAGATATCAAGCTTGAGTCTCTCTGAAGAAACTCCTCCCTGGATACCGGCTGCAGCCAGTGTGGCGTGCTTTCCGCGTATCTCGTTATAGGGGTGTATTCTGCCTGCCATCAGCACCGAGAATCAAGCTTCATCGCTCATTGTGGATATCCACAGTGGACGTTAAGGTAAAACCGCTCACAGTTCACCAAACGACCTGATCGGGAGATCCGCGTGCCTTCCAAAGTTAAGCTGGCGGTTTTCGATTGCGATGGAACCCTGGTCGACAGCCAGCACGCGATCAATTCCTGCATGACCGATGCTTTTATTCACGTAGGGCTACAGCCCCCACCGATTTCCCGTGTGCGCCGTGTTGTCGGATTACCGTTAGCCCAGGCGATCGAAATGCTGGCCGATGAGGAAAATGCGCCGATTCCGACTATGGTTGAAGCTTACTCCGTATCCTGGCAAAGAATGAGAAGCGGTGGCGATCTGGATGAGCCGGTTTTCGAAGGAACGCATGATCTGCTAAAGGATTTGAAGGCGGGCGACTGGACCCTGGGTGTTGCCACGGGAAAATCGATGCGTGGGTTGGAGGCGACACTTGCGCATCATGGTCTTGGCCGGTTTTTCTCGACCCTGCAGACAGCGGATAGGGCGAAAGGCAAACCTGATCCGGAAATGCTGGAGCTGGCGATGGTTGAAACGGACGCCGCCCCCTCGGAAACCGTCATGATCGGTGATACGACGTACGACATCGAAATGGCGGCCAATGCCGGGGTGCGTGCACTCGGCGTTGCGTGGGGTTACCATGCCCCGAAAGATTTGATGGCCGCCGGCGCCGAAATGGTCGCCGAAACCGTGGCCGATTTGAATAGATATCTCAAAAGCTTGGAGGAGCGAAGCTCATGAACAAGTGGATCAAAATCGCAGGTGGCGTTGTCGTCGTCCTGATCGGTGTCGTCATTGCCGGCGTCGCGATATTGGGTTCGATGGACTTCAATCAATACAAAGGTCTCGTGGCCGAACAGGCGAAAAAAGCGACCGGGCGCGACCTGACGATTGCTGGAGATCTGAACCTCGAAATCTCTCTCAGCCCCGCGATCGCGGTCGATGGGGTGACCTTCTCCAATGCCGCGTGGGGCTCCAGGCCGGAAATGGTCACGGTGGATCGGTTTGCGGCTGAAGTATCGCTGATCCCCTTGCTTAGTGGCCAAGTCGTTATTAACCGACTTCTGGTTGAGGGTGTGGATCTGCTGGCGGAGACCAATAAGGACGGTGTCGGCAATTGGGAATTCGGTGCTGCCGAGCCGGCCGCGCCTTCGGAGAGCGGCGGAGCCGCCGCGCTGCCCTCGGTCGACAAAGTCGTGATGCGGAACATTAAGGTCACCTACAAAGACGGTGTAACCGGTGACGAGAAACGCGTGGCGCTGGATGAACTGACGGCTGCCGCCGGCTCTATCGATGCCCCGGTCAAGATCGATGCCAAGGGTAGTTTGAACGAGAAGGTCTTCGAAATCGCAGGCACCCTTGGGTCGGTCGCGCAGATGACGTCGGCCGATGGCGTCTACCCGGTGGATGTCACCGCCAACGCGCTTGGTGTTCAGACCAGCTACAAGGGCACGCTCGGGACACCTAGTGGGAAGCTGAACGTGGATGGGCAGCTGTCCGTTGCGATCGCATCCCTGAAGAAGACCCTGTCGGAGGCAGCGGAAGTCGCGCCGCAGGCCAAGGACGTGCCGCCGATCGGCGCCGACAAGATCGATTTGTCCTCGAAGGTCAAATTCGACGGCACCAACGCCAGCCTCAGTGGCATGTCCCTGCAGGCGGGTAAGACGGATGTCGCCGGCAGTGCGCAAGCCTCATTGGGTAAGACCCCGAATGTAGAAGTGGCGCTGACGTCGAATCTTATCGATTTAGATGAATTGCTGCCGAAGTCGGAACAAAAGGAAGAAAAGCCGGCGGAGAAGCCAGCCGATGGCCGTGTCTTCCCGAAAGACCCGTTGCCGCTCGACGGTCTGAAGGCCGTGAACGCGAAGGTATCTTTCGACGGCAAGAAGGTCGTCGTGCAGGGTAATCACATCGATGACGTGTCGGTTCGCCTGACCTTGAAGAACGGCAACCTGCAAGTCGATCCGTTTTCGGCTGTGGTCGCCGGGACGAAAGTTTCGGGCAATGTCGGTTTGAACGGCGCCGTCAGCGTACCGACACTTGTCGCCAAGCTTAACGCCGCCGATCTCGATTACGGCGAACTGCTGCGTCAGCGCGGGATCACCGACATTGCGTCGGGCAAGCTCGATGCGGATGTCGATGTGAAGGGGGCGGGCGCTTCTGTACGCGCCATCATGGCGAGCATGAATGGCAAGCTGTTCGTGACCACCGAAAACGGCAAGCTCGACAGCAATGCGCTGAACATCGTCTCGTCCGATGTGATGTCGGCCTTGCCGGGCTTTAATTCCAAGGACGACAAGACGATCAAATGCGGTGTCGTTCATTTCGATATCAAGGACGGTATCGCCAACGCCAAGGCGATTGTGTTCGAGACGGGCGGGCTATCGGCGATCGGGGTCGGGACAGCCGACTTGCGTGAAGAGAAGCTGAACCTGATCATCGATCCGCGGGCCAAACAGACCAGCCTCGCCAGCGCAGCGGTCGTGCCGGTGGCGATCACCGGGACCTTCCTCGAGCCTGAGTGGGCCCTGGACAAGGGGGCGCTTTTGGGGAATACCGCGACGACCGTCGCCAAGGGGGCGGCTGCATTCGCCACCATGGGGCTGTCGTTACTTGCCGAAAGCGCCGCCAAGCGTGCGACCGGGGCCATCGATACGACCGATTACTGCACGCCGGCATTGGCCGGGAAAACGGTTGTGCCGGGTAAAATGGAGCAAACCGACAGCGGATCGTCGTCCGGTGGCGGCTCCGAGCCGGCCAAGCAGGACAGCGGAAGCGGCGATGTCGTGGACGGTGTCTCCAAGGGGCTGAAGTCGCTGTTCGGTCAGTAAACCATGGCTGAAGACAAGACCGCGGCGCTTCGCCGGCGGTTCTATAAAAACGTCGGTGTCGAAGACGCAGATGGGGGCTTCCTTATCGTGCTTGACGCGCGACCGGTCAAAACACCGGGCAAAGCTTCCGTGGTTGTTGCGACGCGCGCATTGGCGGAGGCCATTGCTTCGGAATGGGATGCGCAGGGCGAGAAAATCGACCCCCACGCCATGCCTCTGACGCAAATTGCGTGCACGGCCATCGACAAGGTCGCACCTAACCGTGACGAGATCTCGGCCCAGGTGGTGCGTTACGCTGGCGCCGATCTTTTGTGCTATCGGGTCGATAATCCCGCCGACCTCGTCGCCCGCCAGCTTGAAGAGTGGCAGCCCGTGCTGGACTGGCTCGCGACGGCGCAGGGGATCGCCTTGCGCACGACGACCGGCCTGATTGCTGAGGATCAGGATCCGGTGGCGATGGAACGTGCGTTGGCGGCGGTCGATACCTTGGATGATCATGAACTGGCGGCAATGGCGGTCATGGTGCAGACGACTGGTTCGTTTGCGCTGACGATGGCGGTGATCAATGGCCATCTCGGTTGGGAACGGGCCGCAGATGCGTCACAACTGGACGAGATTTACCAGAGTGAGCTTTGGGGCGCCGATCGGGAGGCTGAGCAGCGTTTACGCGGGCTGAGAAACGATATCGAGGCGGCGGCACGTTACCTTACCTTGCACCGCACATAAAATTCGGGTTCATTCACCGGGTTGCACGAATTCAGGGATTTGAGGACACGACCATGCAGGAAATCATCGCGGAGCTTGAGGAACGGCGTAAACGCGCACGGCTTGGCGGCGGCGAGAAGCGGATCGAATCCCAGCACGCCAAAGGTAAATTGACGGCGCGTGAGCGTATCGATGTATTCCTGGACGAGGGCTCGTTCGAGGAATGGGACATGTTCGTCGAGCACCGTTGTGTCGATTTTGGGATGCAGGAGACGTCCACACCCGGTGACGGCGTGGTGACCGGTTATGGGACCGTCAACGGCCGGCCGGTGTTCGTTTTCTCTCAGGATTTCACGGTGTTCGGTGGTTCGCTCTCGGAAAGCCACGCCAACAAGATTTGCAAGATCATGGACCAGGCGATGAAGGTGGGGGCGCCGGTGATCGGCTTGAACGATTCCGGCGGTGCGCGTATCCAGGAAGGCGTCGACAGCCTTGCCGGTTATGCGGAAGTGTTTCAGCGCAATGTGCTGGCGTCCGGCGTCGTGCCGCAAGTTTCGCTGATTATGGGCCCGTGCGCGGGCGGTGCCGTCTATTCGCCGTCGATGACCGATTTCATCTTCATGGTTGAGGACACGAGCTACATGTTCGTGACGGGACCGGACGTCGTAAAAACCGTAACGCACGAGACGGTGACGGCCGAGGAACTGGGCGGCGCCATCACCCACACGACGAAATCGGGTGTGGCGGACCGGGCTTTCGTCAACGATATGGAAGCGCTTTTGTACCTGCGCCGGTTCGTCGATTTCCTGCCCCTCAACAACAAAGAGCAGCCACCTGTCCGCCCGACCCCGGACCCCCACGACCGGATCGAGATGTCGCTGGATACGCTGATCCCTGACAACCCCAACAAGCCCTACGACATGAAGGAACTGATCACCAAGGTCGTGGACGAGGGGGATTTCTTCGAACTGCAACCGAGCTACGCCGGCAACATCATCATCGGATTTGCGCGGATGGAAGGTTCGACGGTTGGAATCGTTGCAAACCAGCCGATGGTGCTGGCGGGCTGCCTGGATATCGACTCATCCAAAAAGGCGGCACGGTTTGTCAGGTTCTGCGACTGCTTCAACATTCCCATCGTGACGTTCGTCGATGTGCCGGGCTTCCTGCCGGGCACCAGCCAGGAATTCGGCGGCATTATCAAGCACGGCGCCAAGTTGCTATTCGCCTACGCCGAAGCAACGGTGCCGAAAGTCACCGTGATCACTCGCAAGGCCTATGGTGGCGCATATGACGTCATGAGTTCCAAACATCTGCGCGGTGATGTGAACTACGCCTGGCCCAGCGCCGAAATCGCGGTGATGGGCCCAAAAGGGGCGGTGGAAATCATCTTCCGCGGCGATATCGGCGATGAAGAGAAGATCGCGAAACGGACCGAGGAATACCGGACCCGGTTCGCCAATCCGTTCATCGCCGGCGCTCGAGGCTTTATCGACGATGTGATCATGCCGCACTCGACCCGTAAAAGGCTCTGTAAGTCCTTGCGAATGCTGAAAAACAAGGATCTGCAAAATCCCTGGAAGAAGCACGATAACATCCCGCTTTAAGGGGTGCATATTCGTCGGGATTCAAGAGCGTCGAAGTCCGTCGTTATCAGGGAAACGGTCGATTCTTGATGTCGTCCTTAACTTCCTCGCCTGACTGGCTGAGAATTTCGCGCACGACAGGGATAAGCTTCTCTTCCAACTCGTCCTTGTTCATGCTGTGGACGGCACCAAAGCTCTGAGCGACCTTTAGGAAATCAATGTGGTGACTGTCGTTGAGGCCAGTAATCGCGATGACGGGGAATGTCCATCCCGTCGTCGCCAGTTGAGTTAGAAACTCAAGCCCATCGACGTTCGGCATGAAGATATCGGTGATCACCAATGCCGGATTCAACGATTGAAGAATCTGCATGGCATGGTCGCCAGAATGCGCTTCCGTGACATTGATCCCTTGGATCGGGGTCAATATGCGGCGGATTTTCTGCCTGTCCGCGCCATCGTCGTCGACTAAGAGAATTTCATGTAATGCGCCGGAATCAGCCAATACTACCTCCGGGTGTGCAGCGGGATCAGCGTTCTCAGCTACAAATATTCCGATGTTGTTGATGTGTAAACACGGAAATTTATTCTATACTATTTATGCGAGCAATTACCTTTAAAAGAATAAGTTTTTAAAGAATGCCATCCGGGGTAGTCATAATCCTGTAAGTCTGAAAGCTCTTAGTCTTCGCGCACCATCAGGATGGCATCGCCACCGTGCCGGATCAGAGGATGTGGAACGACGGTCCGACGCGCGCGCTCTTTAAAGCCCTCGCGTTGATAAAGCCGACAGGCGCCTTCGTTTTCTTCGAAGCATATCAGGCTGATTTTCTTCATGCCTTCAGCTCGCGCTCTCTTGTAAGCGAAATCAAGTAACCGCGTGCCAACGCCGGAACCACGGTACTCGTCAAACAAGGCAAGCCCGGAAATATAAAGACTTTTAGGTTCTTCCAATTCTGCATAAGGCCGCAAAACCGGATCCATATCGTCCGGCGCGTTGCCGACGTCATCGCCCATGACATAGGCGTGCAGCATACCGACAGGCTCGCCGTCGATCTCGGCAACGTCGCAGTTCTGATAAGAGAAGTCGACATCTTCCCGGCTATAGCGTTTCTCACCGCGTTCCACGAGGTCCAGGTCAGCGTATTCCGGGTCGTCGATTTTACTCCAGACGTAATCAGCAACGCCTTCGGAGGAAATCTGGAATAGCTCAGCGATCACCCGGGCATCGGCCCGCGTCGCAGGTCTGAATGTTACGTCGTTCGCCGACATGGTCATTCCTTACATACGGATAACGCCTGTTCGCTCGATTAGGCGTCAGGCTCTAATGGCCCTTTAATTGAATGATTGTTTTGTTTTTACAGTTTAGGACAAAGTGACCAGCGACAACAAACCGCAATTGCCCGGTTACCCCGTCTTTTTGTCTGATGTTTTGGTGACACCGGTTTGTGTCGAAATTATGCCGTAGTGTTCGATGCGGCGGTGACGCCCAAAATCGAAGACGGTCGATTTGCCGAACTTGGTGCCGTCCAGATCGATCTCGGCGATCACCAACTCATCGTCTTCGGTTTCGGCGATCGCGATAATTTCGCCGGTGGGCGCGACAATGCAGCTTTCGCCGAACATGTGGTGGCCATCTTCCGTCCCGGCCTTTGCCGATGCGGCAACGAAGGTCGAGTTCTGATACGCGCCTGCCTGGAGGGCGAGGCGGTTATGGAACTTGCGCAATTCCGCGCTTTCGCTGCCGTTCTGGGAGTTCGCGGACGGCGTGTTATAGCCGAGCATCACCAACTCGACACCCTTGAGACCCATCACGCGAAATGTCTCCGGCCAGCGGCGGTCGTTGCAGATGCACATACCCATGGTCCCGCCCATGGTTTCCCAGACGGGAAAGCCGAGATTGCCCGGTTCGAAGTAGCGTTTTTCCAGATGCTGGAAAGCACGTTCGGGATCGTATTCGTCGTGACCGGGAAGATGCACCTTTCGGTATTTACCGACGATCTGGGCCTGCTTGTCGACCAGGATCGAGGTATTGAAGTGATGACCGTCCGGTGTCAATTCGCCATATCCAAGGTAAAACCCGACACCGCGCTCACGGGCAAGGTCGAACAGGGGCTGCGTCGCCGCGTTCGGCATCTCGCGTTCGAACCATTGGTCCATTTCCGCTCGATCTTCAGCGTACCACCTGGGAAAAAATGTTGTGAGTGCGATCTCGGTAAAGACGACAAGGTCCGCGTTTTGGTCGGCGGCGTCCGACATCATCTTACAAAGCCTGGCTACATTCGCCTCGCGTGGATCGTCTTTCTGTACCGCGCCGGATTGGGCGACGGCGAGGGTCATTTTTCGCGCCATGGGTCAGGCCGCCGAATCAAAGACGGCGCGATTGCGTCCTTGCGCCTTCGCCGTGTAGAGCGCGCGGTCCGCGCGGTCCAAAAGTTCCTCGATCCGTACGTCCTTGCCCGTCGCACAGGCAATGCCGATGCTGACGGTGTACTTCACCTCGCCCTTGTCTGATTCCACGACGCTGTCGGCGACGCTGGCGCGCAGACGTTCGGCGATGATCTTGGCCATATCTTCCTGCGCCCCCGGTAAAACCACCGAGAATTCTTCACCGCCATAGCGGCCAACGATATCGGTCTTCCGGAAAATCTTGCGACAATTGTCGGCGAGGTCGCGCAATACATCGTCGCCCGTGGCGTGGCCGAATGTGTCGTTGATCTTTTTGAAGTAGTCGGCATCGACCATCATCACGCTGACCACGTGGCCTTCGCGTTTGGCGCGTTCTTCCTCGTGGTGGGCGAGGGTGAAGAACTCGCGGCGATTGACGAGGCCCGTCAGTTCGTCGCGGGTCGCCATGTCGATGAGGCGTTTCTCGAACGCTTTGCGCTCGGTGATGTCGGTATAGAGCGTGATAACGCCGCCGCCGGGAATCGGGTTGGCCCGGACAGAGAGAATTCGCCCGCCTTTAAGCTCGCGTTCGAAAAACTGAGGCTTACCTTCCCGTGACGCGTCGAGTTGCTGCATCAGCAAGGATGACGGGTCCACGGCAGATTTGCCGGATTGGCGTGATTGCAGGTCGTGCAGCGACACGCCGACACCGATCGCTTCTTTGTCGATGCCCAGGTATTGGGCGGCCTGGGTGTTGTAGAGAACCAGCTTGTCTTCGGCATCGATGATGGTAATGCCTTCGGAAAGCCGGTCCAGGCTCTGGATAATTAAATCCCAATTTTCCGCTGCGACGAAATCCGTGCGCTGCTCAGTCATGCTTCACAACCTGTCGTTTTTATTTTCCCCGGGCGGGTAGGTGGTTTTTATTTAGCCGGTTCGTGACCATCTAAGATCAAAGCCGCAAATCGCCCGCACCAAAACTACATAAAAATGACCGCAATCTCCAATAGTTTGGTTCCCGTCTTGCTCGCGAGACGCATTCGATGACCGCTGAACCCGCAAGTGGCAGTCAGATTCTTTCGGCAATGCTGTGGGCTGCAGCCGCCTCGGCATTGTTCGCGTTTATGTGGGTCCTGCCGAAGTTGGTCGGTGCCAATGTGCCGGCGGTGCAAGTGGCGTTCTTGAGGTATATGGCCGGTGCCGTGTGCATCGCCCCTTTTTTCATTACTGAGGTTATTCGACGAACCCCGGGACCGGTTATTGAAGGTAGCGGTCGTAGCTTGTTCGTGCTGCATGCCGCTCGTTCGGCATGCAGCGTCGGTGCATTGGTATTCGGCGTTTACGCCGTGACCAGCATTCCATTGGCTAATGTTCAGGCAATCGCCATGACGAATGGGGTTTTCACGATGCTGTTCGCGGTCCTGTTCCTGCATGAACGTGCCGGTTGGCGGGAAATTGTCGCAGGTGTGGTTGCACTCGTGGGGGCCATCATCGTCGCCGGCCCAGGGACCGTTGGTGCCGCCGGATGGGCCGTTTTAGGCGTGCTGGCGGCTTTTGGCCAGGCTGTCACGTGGGGCGGGGAAGTGGTGCTGTTGCGCGCGACCGCTGCCCGGGAAAGTGCCAGCCGTATTCTGTTCAAGGTCAATATATTGGCGGCGATCATGGTGTTGGTCATCGGCGTCTGGTTTTGGGATGACATGAACATGGACACGTTCTTGTTGATCGCTGCCATGGGCCCGGTCGCCATTGTCGGGCAGGTCTGTAACATCCGTGCGTTTCGCATCGCCGATGCGACATCGTTGGTGCCGGTTCGATATACCGGGATTCTGTTCGCCGCAATTTTTGGGCTACTGATTTTCGACGAGTGGCCGGACGCGAGTGCAATCTTCGGCGCCGTGTTGATCGTTGGTGGGGCAATGTGGTTGGCATTGCGGCCGAAGTCTTGAGGTGGCCGATTAGCGCCTCATTCCGTGCAGTGATTGTTCATAGCGCGCTGTGCGTTACAATCGACTTATGAGAGAAAGTCATCCTGAAGGCTCACCTGCCGAAAGTTCATCCCGCTCGCGCCGCCGTTTGCGAGGGTTTGGCCTACACCTAATCGGCTACTTTGCCGTGATGGTGGTCTTGGTGCCCGTCAACTTTCTGACGACACCGGACGAGCCCTGGTTCGTACTGCCGATGGTTGGCTGGGGCAGTGTACTGGCATTGCATGTCGCATGGGTGATGGGATTGTTCGACGGTATGATGGGGAAATAGCCCGCAACCAGCGTCGTGGATTTCGCGACTGCAAAAAAGTCTCGAAAGGCCGGTGCACGCACAGTAAAACAGTGCCGGGAGAGGATCACCGAGAGAGAAGCATGTTCAAGAAAATACTGATCGCCAACCGGGGAGAGATTGCGTGCCGGGTCATTAAGTCGGCCCGCGCGATGGGAATTTCCACCGTTGCCGTCTATTCCGACGCCGATAAGGACTCGCTTCATGTCAGGATGGCCGATGAAGCCGTACATATCGGGGCGGCGCCGTCGTCGGAGAGCTATCTGATCATCGATAACATCCTGAAAGCGATTAAGGACACAGGCGCAGAAGCGGTGCATCCGGGTTATGGCTTCCTCTCCGAAAACACGAAGTTCGCCGAAGCGCTCGACAAAGCCGGCGTCGCCTTTATCGGGCCGGGCCCGAAAGCGATCACAGCGATGGGCGATAAGATCGAATCCAAGAAGCTGGCGAACGCAGCGAATGTCTCGTGTGTGCCGGGACACCCCGACGCGATCAAGGACGTGAACGAAGCGGTCAAGGTCGCCGATCAGATCGGCTATCCGGTGATGCTGAAAGCATCGGCCGGTGGTGGTGGTAAGGGCATGCGGATTGCCTGGAACGCCGAAGAGGCAAAGGACGGTTTCGTGCGCGCGACCAACGAAGCGAAGTCTTCGTTCGGTGACGACCGTGTGTTCGTTGAAAAGTTCATCGAAGACCCGCGCCACATCGAAATCCAGATCATCGCCGACAAGCACGGCAACACGGTCTACCTGGGCGAGCGGGAATGCTCGATTCAGCGCCGCCATCAGAAAGTGATCGAAGAGGCGCCTTCGCCATTTCTTGATGAAAAGACCCGTAAGGCGATGGGGGAACAGGCGGTCGCGCTGGCCGCCGCCGTCGATTATCACTCGGCGGGAACGGTGGAATTCATCGTCGACAAGGACAAGAACTTCTATTTTCTTGAGATGAACACGCGTCTACAGGTCGAGCATCCGGTGACGGAATACATCACCGGTCTTGATCTGGTGGAGTTGATGATCCGGGTCGCCGACGGTGAAAAGCTGCCGTTCGCGCAGAAAGACATCAAGCTCAACGGTTGGGCGATGGAAAGCCGCATCTACGCCGAAGACCCGTTCCGCAACTTCCTGCCGTCGATCGGACGTTTGGTGACGTATCGCCCGCCGGTCGAGGAAGACGACGTCCGCGTCGATACCGGTGTTTACGAAGGCGGCGAGATCTCCATGTTCTATGACCCGATGATCGCCAAGTTGATCACCTATGGGCCGGACCGGATTTCGGCGACGAAACGCATGCAACGCGCGCTGGATGAATTTCTGATCCGTGGCGTGCAGCACAATATCCCGTTCCTGAATGCCCTGATGACCCATCCCAGATTCGTTGAGGGCCGGCTGACGACGAACTTCATCGCTGAGGAATACCCGGAGGGCTTCGATCCCGGTGATGCCGATCCGAAAGACCCGAAAATGTTCGCCGCCGTGGCCGCGGTCATGCATGCCGCCTATCAGGCGCGCGCGGCGCAGATCTCCGGTCAGCAAGCGGCGCATACCCGAAAAGTCTCGCAGGACTGGGTCGTGGTGTTCGGTGAAGGGCAGTACAACGTCACTATCGGTAGCGCCGACGGAAGCGCGGTCGATCTGAATGTCGATGGGGACGAATTCACGGTGAAGACCGACTGGCAGCTGGGGGACGAGCTGTTCAGGGCCGACATCAACGGTGAGACGGTTTGCTTCCAGGTGGCGCGCTCGACGGTCGCCTATATCGTTTCGCAGGGCGGCTCGCGCGCAGACGCGTGGGTGCTGTCGCCTCACGTCGCCGAATTGAATGCGCTGATGCCTGTGAAGGAGCCGCCGGACACCTCCAAGCTTCTTTTGTCACCGATGCCGGGCCTGCTGGTCTCCGTCGCGGTCGAGGAGGGCCAGGAAGTGAAGGCGGGGGAGGAACTCTGTGTCGTCGAGGCGATGAAGATGGAGAACGTGCTTCGCGCTGAACGCGACTGCGTCGTTGCCGCCGTTAAGGCCGAGGCCGGCGCGAACCTCGCCGTCGATCAGGTCATTCTGGAGTTCGAGTAGGCCCGTGCCGGAAACGGCGATCCACGTCTTTATTGAAGGGCGCGTTCAGGGCGTCTGGTTCCGCGGCTGGACGGAAAAGCAGGCGACACGACTCGGTCTTTCTGGCTGGGTACGTAATTTGAGAGACGGGCGCGTCGAAGCGATCTTTTCTGGCGGTTCCAACAACGTTGAGACCATGCTGGCACTTTGCCGCAAAGGCCCGCCGATGGCGCGGGTCGACAATATCGTTAAATCGGTGACCGACGTGATTCCGTCAGGCGGATTTGAGACGCGTCCAACGGTTTGAGGGGGAACATGGCACAGGAAAAAGACCTCTATTTCGAGGATTTCACGGTCGGACGGAAATTCGAGAGCGCCGGTGCGACGCTGACGGAATCACAGATCCTCGACTTCGCCTGGGCCTGGGACCCACAACCGTTTCATATCGACGTCCCCCATTCGGACGAAGGCCCTTACGGGGGGCTGATTTCGAGCGGTTTTCACACCATGTGCGTGGCGTTCCGCCTGATCCATGCAACGGGATATCTGGCGTCGTGTTCGATGGGCTCACCCGGTTTCGACGAGTTGCGTTGGAAAAGGCCGGTACGGCCCGGCGATACGCTACGCGTGGTTGGCGAAGTCACTTCGCAGAAACCGTCGTCTTCCAAGCCCGACCGTGGAACGGCGTTGATCTATTATTCGGTGCTGAATCAGCGTGACGAAGAAGTGATGTCCTACACCTGCATCCACATTCTCGCGAAGAGGCCGACTTAAGATTCCTCAAGACGTTTCGTCGCCCTGAACTCGATTCAGGGCCCATGAGAAAACACCGAGGCCTTAGAATTTATGGATCCTGAATCAAGTTCAGGATGACGTCGATGATGTGTTGAGGCTAAGGGGATTACGCCCCAAAAACGTCCCGGAAACTCTCCCGCAACTGATTGTCCACATCCGGCATGGTCGCGGTGACGCCGAGATCCCACAAAGACGTCACCCCGTGCTCGCCGATCCCGCATGGGACGATCCCCGAGAAATGCTCGAGGTCGGGTTCGACGTTGATGGCGATCCCGTGGAACGTGACCCAACGGCGGATACGCACACCGATCGCGGCGATCTTATCTTCTTTGGAAATGGGATTTGAAGGCGCGCCGCGTTTCACCCAGATCCCGACCCGGCCTTCGCGGCGTTCACCGATGACGTTGAACCCCATGAGCGTCCGGATCACCCATTCTTCCAGATCACAGACGTATTTGCGTACATCCTGTCCGCGTTTCTTGAGATCCAGCATGACGTAGGCCACCCGTTGGCCGGGCCCATGATACGTATAGCGCCCGCCACGGCCCGTTTCGTAAACGGGGAAGCGCTGCGCATCCAATAGCTCCGTCGGATCGGCGCTGGTGCCTGCGGTGTAGAGTGGCGGGTGTTCAAGCAGCCAGACGGTCTCGGGGGCAGTCCCAGCCCGGATATCGGCGGCGCGCTGCTCCATGAATTCGAGTGCTTCAGGGTAGGGGATGAGTGTGTCGCTGATGCGCCATTCGACGTGTTCCAGCGGGCTCGGCTGCTCAATTGTTACGCTTCCGGTGTCGTTCATGCCGTTTTTATGGGGGCGCCATGACATCACCGCAAGGGTGTTCCGGCAGGGAAGGCCGAAAATCCCGGATTTCCGCCTTTTTTGGCTGAAATAAACCCGCATCTGATCGCTTGACCAGTCCGCATCGACCTGATACTTCAACGCCCAGTGCGGTCGTGGCGGAACTGGTAGACGCGCAGCGTTGAGGTCGCTGTCCTGTAACAGGGGTGGAAGTTCGAGTCTTCTCGACCGCACCAAATCTTCTAGTCGGTAATCGGCAATCCGGGAGAACATCAAGACGACGTAATCGGGTCATAGATGATTGCTGGCGCTTGGTTCCGTATCCCGGCCCCCGCACATCGCGTTTGCATGACCCGCCGTTTGGCGGGTTTCGTTTATGCGCCCTTCATGTCGTATCTTGTATCCCCGGAGACGGAGTGCAGGGCATATGGCGGAAGACGAAAACAAGACCGATATCCAGCCGGATGCTGAAACCGATGCCGCCGCCGTGGTCGCCGAACCCGTGGGGCCCGAGGTTTTCGTTACCGAAGCCATGGATGCGGGTGAAACCGAAAAGGTTCACGACTTCGTCGCCGAACTTCACTATGCGGACTTCGCCGACCTGCTTGAGCGCCTCAGTCCCGATGACCGAACGCGCCTGATCAAGACGACCCGGGATATTTTCGACCCGGAAGTCCTGTCCGAACTCGACGAGACGGTGCGCGAGACCGTTCTGGCGGCCCTCGGTACCCAGCGTGCCGCTGACGCGATCACCGAGCTCGACAGCGATGACGCGTTGATGGTGTTCGAGGAACTGGACGAGGACCGCCAGAAAGAACTCCTCGAACAGATTCCCGACGAAGACCGAACCTTCATCGAAGAAGGCCTGAGTTACCCGGAAGATAGTGCCGGGCGTCTGATGCAGCGCGAGGTCGTGACGGTGCCGAGCCATTGGAACGTCGGGCAGTGCATCGATTACATGCGCCGTAAGGCCGATACCGGCGAAGACGAACTGCCGAGCATTTTCTACGATATCTTCGTGATCGATGTGCGCCGCCACCCGGTCGGTGCGGTGTCTTTAAGCGCGTTGTTGCGCTCGCGGCGCCAGGTGCCCGTGACCGAGGTCATGGAAGAGGAAATGCACGAGATTGCGGTCGACACCGACCAGGAAGACGTCGCCTTCCTGTTCCGCCAACGCGACCTTGTGTCCGCGCCGGTGATCGACGCGGACGGCCGTCTGGTCGGCGCAATTACCATCGATGACGTGGTCGACGTCATCCATGAAGAACATGAAGAAGACATCATGCGCATGGGCGGTGTTATTGAGGACGACCTGTATCACGCCTCGATCTCGACGGCGCGCGCACGTTTCAGCTGGCTCGTCGTCAATCTTTTAACAGCTATCCTGGCTTCGATGGTGATCGGGATTTTCGATGCGACCATTGAACAGGTGGTCGCACTTGCCGTTCTGATGCCGATCGTTGCCTCGATGGGGGGGAATGCAGGGACACAGACTTTGACTGTCACGGTTCGAGCGTTGGCAACCAAAGAACTGACAGGCGCGAACGCTTACCGGGTGATCACGAAGGAAGTGATCGTCGGGTGTTTCAACGGTATCGCTTTCGCAATTCTTTCAGGTGTCGTGGCGTGGTTGTGGTTCCAAAGCTCGACGTTGGGCATCGTCATTGCCAGCGCCATGATCATCAACATGGTCATCGCAGGCTTGGCGGGCACGACGATCCCGATCATGCTCGACAAGGCAGGCGTTGATCCTGCTATTGCGTCGAGTGTGTTCCTGACCACCGTGACCGATGTCGTCGGGTTCTTTGCCTTTCTGGGGCTGGCGGCGCTGGTTCTGCTTTGATCATCGCTGAAATCGGTCTGCGGCTACTTTACGTTAACGTAAAGCTCGCTTAGCATCTTTCTCATGACAGAGACATTCGGCATTGCAGAGTTGGCAAAGGAGTTCGGCGTTACCACGCGGACCGTCCGGTTCTACGAGGATAAGGGGCTGATCTCGCCGACCCGTGAGGGACAACGCAGGGTCTACAGCCCACGCGACAGGGTGCGCTTGCGCCTGATTATGCGGGGCAAGCGTTTGGGGCTTACACTCGATGAAATCGCCGAGCTGATAAATCTGTATGACGTTGATCCAAGCGAAGTCACGCAGCTCAAACAGTTCATCGGTGTTATTCATGAGCGAAAGACCGTCCTCGAAGGCCAGAAACAGGATATCGAGGATATTCTTGCCGAGATGAACCGGCTCGAACGCCAGTGCACCCAGTTGCTGTCGCAAAAGCAGAACAAAAAATAATCAACCGTTTCCTGAGAGGTACCCATGACGTCCGTGAAGAATCTTAAAGTTGCCGTTGCCGGGCTTGGCGCGGTGGGCCTGCCCGTGGCCAGGTGGCTGGCTGCCGGTGTTCCCGGCTATGACCTTGTCGCTGTCTCTGCCGGCAATAAAGAGCGGGCCAAGGACAAGATCGCGGATTTCAAGGTCAAGCCGCCGATCGTCGATCTGAATGAAGTGGTCGATATGGCGGATATTATTGTCGAGGGGCTGCCGCCCGAGCGGTATTTTGACCTGGCTGAACCGGCGATTGAGAAGGGGAAAACCCTTGTCGCGGTAACCGTGACGCAGCTTTTGGAACGGCCCGATCTGATCGAAAAAGCAAAAGAAACCGGTGCCCGGATCATCGTTCCGACCGGGGCATTGATGGCGTTCGATGCTGTTAACGCTGCCCGGTACGGCACCATCCACTCCCTCGTTATGGCGACGCGAAAACCCCCGAAGGGGTTGGTGAAGGCGCCGTTCGTGGTTGAGCAAGGCATCGATCTGTCCGATCTGAAGGAGCCGTTATGCCTTTATAAAGGGTCCGTCCGCGATGCGGCGCAAAAGTTCCCGGCCAACGTCAACGTCGCGGTGGCGTTGAGCCTTGCGGGTGCAGGACCGGATGAGACCCAGTACGAGATCTGGGCGGATCCGGCGGTCGACCGCAATACCCACACCGTCAAGCTGGATAGCGATTCAACCCGGTTCGAGTTCACCATCGCCGGTGTGCCGACCGAGGAAAATCCGGCGACGGGTAAGCTGACTCCGCTTTCCGTCATGGCGACGCTGGAAGGGATGGTATCGCCGCTTCGCATAGGGGCCTGACGTCGATGGGAGAATTTCAGGTCGCTGATCCGGACTTTGCGGAAAGGGTCCGGCATAGTTTCGGACGCCAGGGGCTGATGGCGCACTTGGGCGCCGCGATGACGCGGGTCGAACCGGGCATCGTCGAAATCGAAATGCCGTTTACGGACGATCTCTCACAGCAACACGGTTTTTACCACGCCGGGGGCATCGCCAGCGTGATCGACACCGCTGGCGGCTACGCTGCGTCGACCTTGTTTGCTGCGGACGATGGCGTGCTTACAGTTGAATTTAAAATCAACCTGATGTCGCCGGCAGATGGAGATTTGTTGATTGCACGTGGAGAGGTTATCAAGCCAGGGCGCACCCTGACAGTAACGAAGGGGGAGGTCTTCGTGCGCAAGGATGGCGAAACGAAGCTTTGCGCACTTATGCAACAGACCTTGATGCGTATCGTTGGGCGGTCCGGTATTCAGGGGTGAGGTGTAAACGGGCCTACATTCGTGTTCGAAGCGGTAAGCTTTGTTTCAGTAAATTCTAATAAAAGGCGAGTGGTCATGCGGGGACGTGCGCCTTTTATTGAATAGGAGAGTATGGTGATGCGAGGTCATTTCGCTGCGGTTTTAATGTTGGGGGTTCTCCTTTTCTCTCTACCGGTCGAGGCCGAACTGCCCGCAGGGGCGATCGGGCAGGTGAAGACGCTCGTTTCGGGCGCATCAGTGGAGCGTGCCGGTAAATCGGAAGCTGCGGTTCTCGGTGCCCCGGTGTACGAGGGAGACGTCGTTTCGACGGACGCCTCGGGATCGGTGGGAATAACATTCCTGGATGGCACCGTGTTGTCCCTGGGGACCGGTAGCGCAATGACGATAGATGCCTTCGTGTTCGAACCCCAGGACAAACGACTCTCTTTCGCGGCGAAGTTCTTGAAAGGGACGGCGACGTATTTGTCTGGCCGTATCGCGAAGCTTGCCCCTGACCAGGTAGACCTGGCGACCCCGTTTACGACGATCGGAATTCGCGCTACGCGCGTTTTGATCAAGGTCGCGGAGTAACACCGTTATGGAACCATTGACGTTTTTCCTGCTGTGGTTGGCCGCGGCGTTCGCATTGGATAAGAACGAAGATCTGGTTGTATTGCTCGAAGATCCGAGTGGACATGTCGGTCAGGTTGTCGTTGGTAATGCGGCGGGCCAACAGCTGCTAGATACGGCGAATACCGTGATCCGGGTTTCATCGAGTGGTACGCCTTCGGCGCCGGAGGCTATTTCGAAGGAAGAAATCAGCGCCGTATTTCAAGGAGCGCTCGATGCAGCGCCTGAGCCGCCGCAGACTTTCCTGCTCTATTTCCAGGCCGGTACGTCCACCCTCACTGATGAAAGCCAGTCACGTCTACAGGACGTTGTTGCTGCGTTTTCTAAACGAACGCTGGCGCGTGCAAACATCATCGGCCACACCGATACGGTGGGAGATGCCGATCTCAATTACCGGCTCGCGTTAAGTCGCGCCGACGCGATACGAGGTGTGTTGGTGGACGCTGGACTGGCTGAAGATGAAATCGTCGTGCGTTCACATGGTGAGACGGATTTAATCGTGCCGACCGGTGACGATACCTCCGAGCCGCAGAACCGGCGGGTTGAAATCACACTCTGGTAAACGCTGGCTGACCATCCCTGGCGATACCCGACCTTCTTTGGCGATCAGGGGTTGTCCGGCCATTCTTTGCATGGGACACCATTGTGTGAGTTGAGGGCCGGTCGGGCGATAGAATGCAAGTATTCACGAGCTTGATGATGGGGGTGGGGGCTGCGTTCCTGTTGCTCGCGGGTTTGTTGGCCCAAGAGGCAATGTCTGGTGGCGATAATTCAGTTGCGGGATCGATGCGCAGAATATTGCACGATGCCGTTTCCAAGACGGTTTTGGACTTCGACAGGGATGCGGTTTTCGGAGCGGCCGTTCCCGTTGTGCTGTTTATGGTATTGCCCGGGGCGGCTTTGGTGAATGCTACTTTGGGCGGCTCCCCGTTCATGCTGATTTGCTATCTTATGATCGTGGGGTCGATCTTCTTGCACATGCTACTGGTGGGACGCGCCAAGTCCGTGACGGCTGTCGCCGCCGGGTCGGGTGCGGTTCTGGCGTTGGTGTTGTTGCCCTACTATGCCGTTTGGTCGTTGTCTTCGCACATGTTGACCGGGGCGCCCGCCGAAGGGGCCCTGTCCGGGTTGTTGATTGCGATTGTTCTCTATGCCGCGAATGCGGGCGTGTGGACGTTGCTACATGCCGGCCCGGATTCGACGGGGGATAGATTGGTGCATCGCTTTGCGGGCGCCGTGCTGGCGGGACTGCCTATTGGGTATCTACTTTACTGGTTTGTTGTGCTCGGGTTGAAAATCAGTGGGGCTGATCTGGAAGTGGTTCGTGGATGGGGGACATTGATCCTCTTTTCGCTTGGCGTGGCAGTGTGCTTCGGGGTTTTTAAAGAAGTGCTCGACGCGGGTGGCCAAAGGCAACGCGGAAAGTTCACGGCGGCTTGGGGGAGTGGCGGGCTCGGTGCGCTCGCCATTTTGGCCGCGCATGCCGTAAACTAAAGATCATGATCGACGGCTCAAAGTTGACGTTAACGTTAACGTAAACTAGACTTCCCGCACAACGTCACCACCTGTTGAACAAGAGAATAAGGGGCGGAAACAGGCCATGATTCCCAATGAATATCCCACGCTCGATTTCGGGCTCGGCGAAGACGCCGATATGCTCCGTCAATCGGTCAGTGGCTTTGCGATGGATGAGATCGCACCGCGCGCGGCCGAGATCGACCGCGACAACGATTTCCCGAAAGACCTTTGGCGCAAGATGGGGAACATGGGGTTGCTCGGAATCACCGTCGAGGAGGAATTCGGCGGCGCCGCGATGGGCTACCTTGAGCATTGTGTGGCGATGGAAGAAATCAGCCGTGCGTCAGCCTCTGTCGGCTTGAGTTACGGTGCTCACTCGAACCTTTGCGTCAATCAGATCAGACGCAACGGTACTCAAGATCAAAAAGAACGATATCTCCCAAAGCTTATCACCGGCGAGAACGTTGGCGCGCTCGCGATGAGCGAGCCGGGTGCCGGCTCGGACGTCGTCTCGATGCGGCTTCGCGCGGAGAAGAAAGGCG
This sequence comes from Rhodospirillales bacterium, assembly GCA_017644185.1. GTDB lineage: Bacteria > Pseudomonadota > Alphaproteobacteria > Rhodospirillales > Casp-alpha2 > UBA4479. The sequence goes on along the minus strand of JAEPMA010000012.1, from coordinate 69,397 downwards.
ACCGTTACGTCCTCAACGGCAACAAGATGTGGATCACCAACGGGCCCGACGCGGACACGTATGTGATCTATGCGAAGACCGACATGGACGCCGGTCCCAAGGGCATTACCGCGTTTTTGGTTGAGCGTGCGTTCAAGGGTTTCTCCCAGGCGCAGAAGCTCGACAAGTTGGGGATGCGCGGCTCGAACACCTGTGAGCTGGTGTTCGAGGATGTGGAGGTCCCGGAGGAGAATGTGCTCGGTGGCGAGGGCAGGGGCGTCAACGTCCTGATGAGTGGCCTCGACTACGAGCGCGCGGTTTTAGCGGCGGGCCCGATCGGTATCATGCAGGCTTGTATGGATGTCGTCGTGCCCTACATGCACGACCGCAAACAGTTCGGAAAATCCATCGGCGAGTTCCAGCTGATGCAGGGCAAGATGGCGGACATGTACACCACCATGAACGCGTCCAAAGCCTATGTTTACGCCGTTGCCAGAGCGTGCGACCGGGGGCAGACGACGAGAAAAGATGCAGCGGGGGCAATCCTTTACGCGGCCGAGAAGGCGACGTGGATGGCGTTGGAGGCGATCCAGTGTCTGGGGGGGATGGGCTACATTAACGAAACGCCCACCGGGCGGCTCTTGCGGGATGCGAAACTCTATGAGATCGGCGCCGGCACGTCGGAGATCCGGCGCTGGTTGATCGGCCGCGAACTGTTTGAGGAGACGGCCTGAGATGGCGGATCATTCCGGCGGCGGCGATCACGGTCCGGTCTTCATCGACGTTTATGGGACGGCGCGTCGGATGGGCGTTGGTAAGGTGCCGACGCATGGCAAGGGGCCGCACGGTTTCGAAGGTCCACATCCCGATGGGCCCTTTTGGATCAGAGGCTTACAGGGAAAGTTGCCGCTCTGGCTCGCGTTCTGGGGCGGGTTCTTCTTCGGCCATGGGATTGTCCTCGCATTCGCCGTCGGCACGATGGTGATCGGGGTCGTCGCGGGGCTGACGATCGACCCCGAAAGGGTCGACGAATCCATGACGGCGGCGCGTTTCATCATGTATGCGAGCGGTGGCGTGATGGTGCTTTTCGGGAGCTGGTCGGTGATCACTGTCTGGCGCTCGGCAGCGCTCGCGGAACAGGCGAAGTGGGGGTATGTGGCGCGCGGGGTGGTGATTTTATATGTCGCGATATGGACAGTGACGGCGTGGAACCTGATCACCTGAGAACGGCTTGAGACCTGCACAGACTTGCATAACCTTGCATGAATTCCGGATTTGAGGAGTGACGTTAATGACTTCTGATCAGATTAGCCCAAATAAGGACCCGATCGTCATCGTCGGCGCGGCGCGCACCCCGATGGGCGGTTTCCAGGGGGCATTGTCGGACATGTCGGCCCCCGATCTGGGCGGTGCCGCGATCAAGGCCGCCGTCGAGCGCGCCGGGGTGAAACCGGAAGACATCGAGGACGTGGTGATGGGGTTGTGCCTTTTCGCCGGGTTGAAACAGGCCCCCGCGAGACAGGCCGCGCACGCGGCCGGGCTGCCGTGGTCGACGGGATGCACGACGCTCTCGAAGATGTGCGGCTCGGCGATGAAGGCGACGATGCTGGCGCACGACAACATCCTCGCCGGTGCGCATGACATCATGGTGGCGGGCGGCATGGAGAGCATGACCAACGCCCCTTACATTCTTCCCAAGGCGCGGAAGGGCTATCGGCTCGGCCACGGCGATCAGGTGAAGGATCACATGTTCCTGGACGGGCTCGAGGACGCCTATGACGAAGGGCGTTTGATGGGGACGTTCGCCGAGGACACGGCGCAGCACTATCAGTTCACCCGCGAGCAACAGGACGACTTCGCGATCGAGAGCCTGACCCGCGCCAAGAAAGCCATCGACGACGGCACGTTCGAAAGCGAGACCGAGCCGGTCACGGTCTCGACAAGAAAGGGTGATGTCGAGGTCACGACCGACGAACAACCGCACAGCGCCAACATTGAAAAAATCCCGCAGCTGAAACCCGCGTTCAGAAAAGACGGCACGGTGACACCCGCGAATTCGTCGTCGATTTCCGACGGCGCGGCGGCGCTGGTGCTGATGCGGTTGTCTGAGTGTGAGAAGCGCGGCCTGACGCCGCTGGCCAAGATCAACGCGCATGCGACCCACGCGCAAGAACCTGCATGGTTCACCACCGCGCCCATCGGCTCTATCGAAAAAGTGCTCGCCAAGGCGGGGTGGCAGAAGGACGACGTCGACCTATTCGAGATCAATGAAGCCTTTGCCGTCGTCACCATGGCGGCGATGCGTGATCTCGATCTCCCGCACGACAAAGTCAATATTCATGGTGGCGCGTGTGCGCTCGGCCATCCGGTCGGGGCGTCGGGCGCGAGGATCATCGTGACCCTTCTGAACGCCCTTAATAAGTACGACCTGAAAAAAGGTGTGGCGTCGCTTTGTATCGGGGGTGGGGAAGCGACCGCGGTCGCGATTGAGAGGATGAACTGATGACACGGAAACTGATCTCGTCGGGCTCAGAGTTCGAGAAGAAGATCGGCTATTCCCGCGCCGTGGTTGATGGCGAGTTCGTGTTCGTGTCTGGGACGACCGGTTTCGATTACCAGGCCGGCACGATTTCCGACGACCCCGCCGAACAGACCCGCCAGACGCTCAAGAACATCGAGGCGGCATTGAAAGAAGCAGGCGCGACGTTCGCGGACGTCGTCCGTGCCAACTACATCATCACCAACGCCGAGGACTGGCCGTCGATCTATCCGGTCCTGGGTGAGACATTCGGTGATATCCGCCCGGCCTCGACGGCGATCATCGCCGGGCTGGTCGATCCGCGCATGAAGGTTGAAATCGAGGTGGCGGCGATTAAGAGGACATAGATACGCACCATCGTCATCCCGGGCTCGACGGCTCCCCAAATCTGCGATTTGGTCAGAGGCGTCAGTGACCCGGGACCTATTTCAGTTTCAGGGCGCGCTGGCCCGATGGGTCCCGGATCGGTCCTGCGGCCCGTCCGGGAAACAAGCTTGGAGGGCTAAAATTCCATCGTCACCCTGAACTTGATTCAGGGTCCAAGGATACGAGCAACGATGGTGCCGATAGTCATGGGTCCTGAATCAAGTTCAGGACGACGATGAAGAAAGTTCAGGACGATGAAGAAAGTTCAGGACGATGAAGAAAGTTCAGGATGATGAAGAAAGTTCAGGACGACGAAGAGTTAAGACGACGACAAAAGACGACAAGGGAGACGTTTAAATGCCGACAGTTTTGATCACCGGTGCCAACCGCGGCCTCGGCCTCGAGTTCGCGAAGCAGTATGCGGCTGACGGATGGTCCGTCATCGCCACCTGCCGAAACCCGGTCGGGGTCGGCGAGCTCGGCACCATCGAGGGCGATATCGCGGTCTATGGGCTCGACGTGCTCGATCAGAATTCCATCGACAGGTTCGTCAACGATCTGGACGGCCGCCCCATCGACATCCTGATCAACAACGCGGGCGTCTACGGGCCGAAACCGGTCAAGGCCGCCGACGTGACGATGAAGGACTGGACGCCGGTGTTCCAGACCAACGCCATGGCGCCATTGTTCATCGCCCGCGCGTTGCTACCGAATGTCGAGAAGGGGGATCGCAAACTGATCGTCAATATCTCGTCGATCATGGCGTCGATAGAGCAGGGCTCGGCGCCGAGCGAGTACATCTATCGCTCGTCGAAGACGGCATTGAATATGGTGATGGCGTGCTACGCCCAGGAAATCGCCGACACCGGCGTTGCGGTGACGATGTTCCATCCCGGCTGGGTGCAGACCGACATGGGTGGGCCGTCGGCAACGTTGACGCCGACCGAGAGCATCACGCACCTGCGCGCGTCCATCGAGAAGCTCGGCTTCAAGGATACGGGTAAGTTCTACAACTACGACGGCAGTCCGCTACCGTGGTGATAGGGTGATCTACGAAGCACCAACGCGTCACCCTGAACTTGATTCAGGGTCCATAATTACAAACGACGATGGTGCCGGAAAAGTATGGGTCCTGAATCAAGTTCAGGACGACGAGATAGGGCAGTAGAGGTAAATGCACCTGACCGACGAACAGCGCATGATCCAGGAAACCGCCCGCGACTTCGCGCGCGAGCGTCTGGCGCCGGGTGCGGCCGAGCGTGACCGGTCGGCGTCGTTTCCGAAAGACGAGCTTTCCGAAATGGGCGCACTCGGTTTCATGGGGATGCTGACACCGGAAGAGTGGGGCGGTTCGGATACCGGCATGATCGCGCACGCGTTGGCGATGGAGGAAATCGCTTCGGGTGACGGCGCCGTGTCGACCATTATGAGCGTGCATAATGGCGTTGGTCAGAAACCGATCAACGACTTCGGTTCGGACTCCTTAAAAGAGAAATACCTGCGTCCGCTGGCTGAGGGGAAGATGCTGGGGGCGTTCGCGCTGACCGAACCCGAAGCAGGTTCCGACGCCGCCGCGATCCGCACCCGCGCCGTCCGGGACGGCAATCACTTCGTGCTCAACGGCACCAAACAGTTCATCACGTCGGGTAAGTATTGCGACGTCGCGGTCGTGTTCGCGGTCACGGACCCGGACGCGGGCCGGAAGGGTATTTCCGCCTTTGTCGTTCCTTCGGACACCGAAGGTTACGAGGTCACGGGTGTCGAGAAAAAGCTGGGTCAACGTTGCTCCGACACCGCGCAAATCACGTTCAACGACTGCCGCCTGACCCCGGATCATCTTCTGGGGGAAGAGGGGCAGGGTTATCGGATCGCACTCTCCAACCTCGAAGGCGGGCGCATCGGTATCGCCGCGCAGTCGGTGGGGATGGCGCGGGCGGCGCTCGACTATGCGGTCGGGTATGCGAAGGAACGGAAGAGCTTCAATAAACCGATCATCGAACACCAGGCTGTGGGACACCGGCTCGCCGATCTGGCGACGCAGATCGAAGCCGCCAGGTTGATGTATCTGAACGCGGCGCGCCTCAGGGAAGAAGGGCAGCCGTGTTTAAAAGAAGCGTCGATGGCAAAGCTGTTCGCGTCCGAAATGGCGGAGCGTGTGTGCTCGGGGGCGATCCAGACGCTGGGCGGGTACGGGTATGTCGAGGATTTTCCGGTGGAGCGTATCTACCGCGACGTCCGCGTCTGCCAGATATACGAAGGCACGTCCGACGTGCAGCGCATGGTCATCGCCCGCGCGCTGGCGGAGACGTAAATGCAAGCGCCCCTCACCCGGCGCTTCGCGCCACCCTCTCCCCAGGGAGAGGGATGGTTGAGCATAATTCCCCTCTCCCTGGGGAGAGGGTGGCGCGAAGCGAGCCGGGTGAGGGGATAGTTAGTGAGGAAAGTGAATGCCAAACCCCGTTGAGTTCTATTTCGATTTTTCGTCGCCGTATGCGTACTTCGCGGCGCAGCAGATCGACCGGCTGGCTGGCGGGTTCGAGCGCGATGTCATGTGGAAACCGATGCTGCTGGGAGCGGCGTTGAAGGAGACGGGGGCAGTGCCGCCGGTCAAGGTGCCGATCAAGGGTGACTACGTTAAAAGCGATTGGGCGCGTCTGGCCCGATTCCAGGACTTGAAATGGACAATGCCTGATCCGTTTCCGATCGCAACGGTTGCCGCAGCGCGGGCGTACTACTGGATCGAGGACCAGGACAAAGACAAGGCGAAATCTTTCGCATGGGATTGCTTCACCACGTATTTTGGAGAGGGAAAAGATATCTCATCGAAAGAAGCGGTTGCCGCCATTGCATCGAAGCAGGGTTTCTCGGAAGAGGAAGTTCTCGCGGCAATCGACGACGAAGGCGTCAAACAACGCCTGAAAGACGAGACCCAGGCCGCCATCGACAAAGGGGTGTTCGGCTCGCCGTTCATCATCGTCGATGGTGAGGGGTTCTGGGGTGCCGACAGATTATGGATGGTCAAACGCTGGCTCAAGTCCGGCGGTTGGTAAAAAACAAAGAGAGGGAAGTCTCATGACGAAGAAATTCAAGAAGGGTATCAAGGATCTGGTCGCGGAGGCGGAAGCCGCCATCGAGACGATTTCATTGGAAGATGCAATCGCGCAGCATGGTTCGGACAAGCTGATGTTCGTCGATGTACGTGATGTGCGCGAGTTGGAAAGGGACGGCATGATCCCCGGGGCCTACCACGTGCCGCGGGGTATGGCCGAGTTCTGGTTCGATCCGGACAGCCCGTACTTCAAGGAAGACCTAGGCGACGACAACAAGACTTACGTTCTTTACTGCGCTGCTGCGTGGCGTTCGGCATTAACGGCGAAGACGCTCAAGGATATGGGTATGGAAAACGTCAAGCAGTTCGCCGAAGGCTTCAAAGCCTGGAAAGAAGCCGGCGGTCCGGTCGGCGAACGGCCCAAGAAAGATTGATCGGTAGATATCAATGAGCGTGATTCGTTCCAGCATCGACACCAAAGGTAAGACGTTCCTTGAGAACACGACGGCGGTCGAAGGCCTGCTTGATGATCTCGCGGAAAAACTCGCCCGGATCAAGGAAGGCGGCGGCAAGACGGCGCGTGACAAACACGAAGCCCGTGGCAAATTGCCGGTGCGTGAGCGGATCCGCAATCTGATAGATCCAGGTGCGCCGTTTCTCGAACTCTCGCAGTTCGCCGCTTATGGGGTTTACGAAGACGACGTACCCGCCGCCGGGATCATCACCGGGATCGGCCCGGTCGAGGGTGTCGAATGCATGATCGTCGCCAACGACGCGACGGTGAAGGGGGGCACGTACTATCCGCTGACGGTGAAGAAGCATCTCAGGGCGCAGGAAGTGGCGCGGGAAAACAACCTGCCGTGTATCTATCTGGTCGATAGCGGGGGCGCGTTCCTGCCGCGCCAGGACGAAGTGTTTCCGGACAAGGAACATTTCGGGCGGATCTTCTTCAATCAAGCGAACATGTCGGCGGCGGGTATCCCGCAAATTGCCGTGGTCATGGGGTCGTGCACGGCGGGGGGTGCTTACGTACCCGCCATGTGCGACGAGAGCATCATTGTCGACGGACAGGGGACGATCTTTCTGGGCGGGCCGCCTTTGGTGAAGGCAGCGACGGGGGAAGAAGTATCGGCGGAAGATTTGGGCGGCGCGCAGGTGCACTCGAAAATCTCGGGCGTCACCGATCACATCGCACGCGATGACCTTCACGCCCTTCAACTCGCGCGTCAGGCGATCCGCAATCTGAACCGGGTCAAGAAGCCGAACATCGAAATCCGAAATCCGGTTGATCCGCTTTACGATCCGTCCGAACTGGCCGGGATCGCGCCGGTCGATCTCAGGAAGCCGTTCGACGTACGCGAGGTGATCGCCCGCATCGTCGACGGTTCGGAATTCGACGAATTCAAGAAGCTGTACGGTGAGTCGCTGGTGACCGGTTTTGCGCGCATCCACGGCTACCCGGTCGGGATCGTCGCCAACAACGGTATTCTGTTTTCCGAGAGCGCGCTGAAGGGCGCGCACTTTATCGAGTTGTGCGCGCAGCGGGGCATTCCGCTGGTCTTCCTTCAAAACATCTCGGGCTTCATGGTCGGCAAGAAATACGAACAAGGCGGTATCGCCAAGGACGGCGCCAAGATGGTCACCGCCGTTGCCTGCGCCAACGTGCCGAAGTTCACGGTCGTGATCGGCGGGAGTTTCGGGGCGGGCAATTATTCCATGTGTGGGCGCGCGTATTCGCCCCGGTTCATGTGGTTGTGGCCGAATGCGCGGATCTCCGTCATGGGCGGCGAGCAGGCGGCCAACGTGCTGGCGACGGTTCGCGAAGACGGCATGAAAGCGCGCGGCAAGAAGTGGTCCAAGAAAGACAAAAAGGAATTCATGGATCCGATCCTGACGCAGTACGAGCATCAGGGTCACCCATATTATGCCAGCGCCCGGCTTTGGGACGACGGCATCATCGATCCATCGGATACCAGGACAGTCCTGGGACTGGGGCTGTCGGCGGCGCTGAATGCGCCCATCGAAAAAACCACGTTCGGCGTGTTCCGGATGTAATGAGGAAGTAGGAAATGGCCAAGACGACTGCCCCCCTGATCACAGAAATTTCCGGACGCGGCGTGGCGACGATCACGATGCGCCGGCCGGACGTGCACAACGCCTTCGACGACGAACTGATCGACCGGCTCCGGCGTGAACTGCAGGGGTTGGAGAACGATCCGACGGTACGCGTTGTCGTTTTGGCGGCGGAGGGTAAGAGCTTTTCCGCCGGTGCGGATCTGAACTGGATGAAGCGGATGGCGGAATACGACCGCGCCGAAAACCTGGAAGACGCCAAGAACCTCGGCAAGCTGATGGCGGTGCTTTTCAGAATGCGCCAACCCACGGTGGCATTGGTGCAGGGACCAGCTTACGGGGGCGGTGTCGGCCTGGTGGCGTGCTGCGATATCGCCATCGCATCGGAAAATGCTCATTTCTGTCTTTCAGAAGTCCGGCTCGGTCTGATCCCGGCGGTGATCGGCCCTTACGTCATCGAAGCCATGGGTGAGCGCCAGGCGACCCGCTACATGCTGACGGCGGAGAAGTTCTCGGCCGAGCGGGCGCGGGAACTGGGCCTTGTGCACGAAGTCGTGCCCGCCGATCAGTTGATGGATAAGCGCAACGAGATCGTCGATGCGCTGCTCAAGGGCGGGCCGAAGGCGCTTTCCGAGGTCAAGAACCTGGTTTCGTACATCACCAACTCGGCGACCCAGGATGAAAAGGTCGTGCGCGATACCGCCGGTCATATCGCCCGCGTGCGTGCGACAGACGAGGGGCAGGAGGGTCTTGCGGCCTTTCTCGAGAAACGCAAACCCAAGTGGGTGAAGGATTGAACGTGGCCGCTATTCGGAAACTACTTATCGCCAACCGAGGCGAGATCGCGTGCCGCGTGATGGCGACGGCGCGCGAGATGGGAATCAAAACGGTCGCGGTCTATTCCGATGCCGATCAAGACGCCCGCCATGTGCGATTGGCGGATGAAGCGGTCCGGCTCGGGCCGGGCGCCGCTTCCGAGAGCTATCTGAAAGTGGAGAACGTGATCGCCGCCGCGCTCTCGACGGGCGCGGACGCAATCCATCCGGGGTATGGGTTCCTGTCCGAGAACGCTGGCTTCGCGGACGCAATCGAGGATGCCGGACTGATCTTTGTCGGCCCGCCCGCCGATGCGATCCGCGCGATGGGCTCGAAGTCGGCGTCGAAATCGCTGATGGAGAAGGCGGGCGTCCCGCTTGTGCCCGGCTATCACGGCTCGAAGCAGGACACGAAAACCCTTTCGACAGTGGCCGAGGACATCGGCTTCCCGGTGCTGGTGAAAGCAAGCGCCGGGGGCGGCGGGAAAGGGATGCGCGTGGTGCGCAAGAAAGCCGATCTCAAAGACGCCATCGAAGGGGCGAAGCGCGAGGCGCAGTCGTCGTTCGGCGATCCCAAGCTGATGATCGAGAAGTATCTCGCGAAGGCGCGCCACGTCGAGGTGCAGGTGTTCGGCGATACGCACGGCAACTACGTGCACCTGTTCGAGCGCGATTGCTCGTTACAGCGCCGCCACCAGAAAGTGATCGAGGAAGCCCCCGCACCCGGCATGACCGAGAAGCTCAGACAAGCGATGGGCGAGGCGGCGGTGAACGCGGCCCGCGCGGTCGATTACGTCGGCGCCGGCACGGTCGAATTCCTTTTGTCGGGGAGGGACTTCTATTTCATCGAGATGAACACGCGGCTTCAGGTGGAGCACCCCGTCACCGAAGCCATCACCGGCCAGGACCTGGTCCGCTGGCAGCTTTTGGTCGCTTCCGGTGGGGAGTTGCCCGTCAAACAAGACGATCTTTCGATTTCGGGGCATGCGTTCGAGGCGCGCTTGTATGCCGAAGACCCGGACAAGGGCTATCTCCCGCAGACAGGTACGCTCTCGCATCTCAAGTTCGCCGATACCCCGGGTGTCCGGATCGACACCGGGATCGAGGAGGGCGACAGCGTCTCCGTCCACTACGATCCGATGATCGCGAAGATCATCGTGCATGGGGCGGACCGCGACGACGCGCTTTCCAAGCTCCAGGCTGCTCTCTCGAAAACCCACATCGCCGGGATCGAGACCAACCTGGATTTCCTGTTGGGCGTTTCTTCTGACGAGACATTCGTCAAGGCGAAGGTCGACACGGGGTGGCTAGACAGAATGAAGCCGCCGTCGCTCGGCTGGCGGCGGGTGACACCGGCCGACGAGACTTCGCTCGCCATCGCCGCCCTGGCGGTGATCAACGAACGCGGTGTCGCCGCGCAGGCGCGGGCGGCACGTTCCGGCGATCCGCACTCGCCGTGGTTCAGGACGGATGGGTGGCGCCTCATCGACCGGGGTCATCAGGATGTCTTCTTACGCGACATCATCGACGACGAGCCGTTACTGGTGACGGCCAAGGCGCGCGCAGGTCATTGCTACGACCTGATCGTCGGCGAAGAACGCGTCGCCGGTCAGGTTTTAGATGACGGCGGTGTCATCATCGACGGGGTGCGGATGAACGTCGATGTCGCGCACACGGGCGACCGGTTGACGGTTTTTCACGACGACGGACGGTGTGTGTTCCTGTTGTTCGATCCCGCCGACGTATCGGCCGACGAGGTCGATTCCGGGGGCGATCTGACGGCGCCGATGCCGGGCAAGGTGACGCACGTGCATGTGAAGGCGGGCGCCAAGGTGAAGCGGGGTGAATCTCTGCTCGTGCTCGAGGCGATGAAGATGGAACACACCATCGCCGCGCCCGCCGACGGCACCGTCACCGAACTTCGCTGCAAGGCCGGCGAGCAGGTCGAGGACGGGGTGCCCCTTGTCATTTTCGAACCGGCTTGAGATTGTAGGACTTGATATGAACCTGCCCGAATACGTCAAGATCGTTGATGTCGGCCCCCGGGACGGCCTGCAAAACCACCCGGAGACGGTCCCCCTCGCGACCAAGATCGAACTCGTCGACAGACTGACCGACGCCGGCATCCCGGTTGTCGAGGCGGGGGCGTTCGTTTCGCCCAAATGGGTCCCGCAGATGGCCGACACGGCCGATGTCATGGCGGGGATCAAGCGCAAGCCGGGGGTGAGCTATCCGGTGCTGGTCCCGAATCTGAAAGGCTACGAAGCCGCGAAAGCCGCCAACGTTGAGGAGATCGCGATCTTCGGCGCGGCGACCGAGGCGTTCTCGCAGAAAAATATCAATTGCTCGATATCGGAAAGCCTGGAGCGGTTCCGTCCCGTTGCCGAAGCGGCGATTAACGATGGGATGAAGGTCAGGGGCTATATCTCGTGCGTGCTCGGCTGCCCCTACGAAGGCGACGTCGCGCCCGACGCGGTCGCCTATGTGGCGCGCGAACTGGACAGGATGGGGTGTTACGAAATCTCGCTCGGCGACACGATCGGAACCGGGACGCCCGCCAAGGCCCAGGCAATGATCGAAGCCGTCGCAAAAGATATAAAGGTCGAGAGACTGGGCGCGCACTTCCACGACACCTATGGGCAGGCGCTGGCCAATCTTCTTGCGGTCATGCAGATGGGCGTCGCCGTGATCGACACCGCCGTTGCGGGGCTTGGCGGCTGTCCGTACGCGAAGGGCGCCAGCGGCAACGTCGCAACCGAAGACGTGGTCTACATGCTGAACGGCCTCGGCATCGAGACCGGGATCGACATGGACAAGCTGCTCGCGGCCAGCCGCTTTATTTCGGCGGCCATCCACCGCGCGCCGGCATCGAAGGTCGCGCTGGCGTATAAGGGCGCCGATGCCGCGTGAGCGTCAATCTGATCAAACTCTGCGTCGGGATCGAGAGCGTTCAGCATCTGGCTGAGGTGCAGGCCCTCAGGCTCAAACAGAAAAAGAAAGCCGGTGAGAAACCGGAACTGATGCATATCACCCGCTCGTTCCCGCGCCGCGCCGACGAGGTGCTGGACGGCGGCTCGCTTTACTGGGTGATCAAGGGGGTCGTCAGGCTCAGACAGCCGATCACGGACCTCCGCGAAACGGTGAACAAGGACGGCAACGCCGCCTGCGCCATCGTTTACGATGATACGCACATTCTGACCGAACCCCGGCCGTTCCGGGCTTTTCAGGGCTGGCGCTACCTGGAACCGGATAAAGCGCCCAGAGACCTTGACGAGAGCGGCGCTGGAGCGGAGGATTTACCCACTGAAATGGCGGACGAGCTGAGATCGCTGGGTTTGCTGTAAGGGATTGCCGATATTGTGTCGATGTGGCTAGGTTGTTAAGCTCTGACCGCATTCGTACACCGGAAGGGAACGAAACCACTCATGGCCGATGACGAGATGGAAATCATCAACCCGCCGAACACGTTGAAAAGCAAGGTCCGCGAAGGCGGCCCCGGCGCGGTTGACCTGGCGACGCTTGAGCGTGCCGAAAGCGTCATTGCCGAGATGGCGGACAGCTACCTCGAGTGGGTGCAGGAAGACCTCAAGCGAATCGAAGAGGCCTACAAGAAACTGGCCGCGGCGTCGGGTGATCGTACCAAGGAAGCCGAAGACGTCTTCCAGATCGCGCACGACATCAAGGGGCAGGGCGGCAGTTTCGGCTTCGACCTGATGACCCTGATCGCCAACGAACTGTGCCGGCTGATCGAACGCCAGGACGGCTTCGGCGACGCCGAGGTGCAGGCGGTCAAGGTGCACATCGACGCCATGAAGCTGGTGATCCAGAACCGGATGAAGGGCGACGGCGGCAAAAACGGCCAGGCCCTCGTCGACGGCATCCGCCAGGTCGGCGACAAGCTGATCAAGTAACGCCGGTATTTCTCAAAAAACGAATCTGTTTCCCGGCCATGAGCCGGGGCCCATCCCGCTATCCGGTATGATTGTCGAATAGGTCCCGGATCGGTCCTTCGGCTCGTCCGGGAAATGTATGACGAATCACGTCACCCTGAGCCTATTAACCCGTCACCCTGAACCTATTAACCCGTCACCCTGAACTTGATTCAGGGTCCATGGATACGAACCGCGACGGTGCCGGGGCTTATGGGTCCTGAATCAAGTTCAGGACGACGACAGGTGATGGATGATGTCAGTCCGGTCCCCGCTTTCGCGGGGATGACGGGGTGATGTTGCGGCAGGGTCCCTCTCCACGTCGCCAATTCATTTGGCGCGAGCCAAAATGAAAGTGGGGGAGAGGACAGGTGAGGGGGCAATCCTGTTAAAATGGCTCGGGCATCGGGGGCGTATGAACTTGCTTACCCCCTCACCCAACCTCTCCCCCTGAGGGGGAGAGGGGTAATTACTTTGCCGCCACCGATTGTTCGCCAACATGACGCCGTTCATCCAGCGCCTGACGGATGATCTGGAACGACGACCACAGGAACAGACCCGCCATCAAGGCGGCGACGAAAAGGTCGGGCCACGCGGTGCCGGTCCACCAGACCCCGCCCGCGGCGAACATAACGGCGACGTTGCCGATGGCGCCAACGGCCGCTTCTAGCAGAAACCGGATTAGATTTCAGATTATGAGCGACACGCAAAAGCCTCTTAACTCTATGGGTTAAGGGGCTTTGATTCCTTGCGGGGGACGCAAATACCGACGGGCCTCTCCAACTCTGCCTTGAATAACCGGGGCTGCTGCTTTGCAATCAAATTAATCGGGGGCGCCCCCGTAAAAGATCGGAGGAAATTCATGACAACAGTCAAACGTGCGGCGTTCATTAGCGGTTCGGGTCGAAACATGGGGCGGGCGTGTGCCAAGGAACTTGCCGCTGCGGGATTCAACATCGTGGTCAACGGTTCGCGCAACAGGGACGATTGCGAGCGTGTCGCCGATGAGGTGCGCGCGCTCGGCGTCGAAGCAATCATCGCCATGGGTGATGTCGGCCGCAAGTCGGATGTCGATTATATGGCAGAGACCGCACTCGGGGCGTTCGGACGTATCGACGTGCTGATAAACAATGCCGCGATCCGTCCAGGAACTGAATTTCTGAATATGACCGACGAGGACCTGGAAACGGTCATGAACGTCAACTGCTATGCTGCCGTCTGGTTGGCGCGTGCGTTTTTGCCCGGCATGGTCGAGAACGGCTGGGGGCGGATCATCAACTTCACCGGCATGAATGCCCAGCAGGGAACCGGCGGGCGCCCGCACGTGACCATGTCCAAACACGCCGCATGGGGACTTGCGAAAGCCCTGTCTCACGAGTTTGGCCCGGGGGGAATCACGGCCAACACGATCTCGCCAGGGACATTTCCCGACGAGGAAGAAGACATTTCTCAGTCGGAACGGTTTCAGAAACTTCTCAAGCAGAATCCTGCTGGGCGCCTTGGTCTCGCCGACGATATCGCCGCTGCGGTAGGGCTGCTCTGCTCGGACAGGGGCGGTTTCATCAACGGCCAGTTGCTGCAGATTAACGGCGGCGTCGTAAACTGATTTTGGGGAGGTCTGATCGTCCCCCGCTGAACTGGTCCTGCGGTTACGATAGGAAATGAAGAATTAGGGCAGTGTGCGCCGGGGTGCCGAGGTGTATCCGTGTCTATCGAAGCTTGTAGAATATCGTCATCCCGGGCGAGGCGCATGTGCGCCGAGACCCGGGAAATGGAAGAAAAGTCCTATAGCGTCAGGGTCCCTCTCCCTCACGACGTGGGGGAGAGGACAGGTGAGGGGGAAGTCCTGTTAAAACGGTTCGGGCATCGGGGGCGTATCAAGTTGCTTACCCCCTCACCCAGCCTCTCCCCCTGAAGGGGGAGAGGGGCGGTTATTCCGCCGCCGCGGTTTGATCGTGGTCGTGCACATGACGACGCTCATCCAGCGCCTGGCGGATGATCTGGAACGACGACCACAGGAACAGGCCCGCCATCAACGCGGCGACGAAAAGGTCGGGCCACGCGGTGCCGGTCAGCCAGACCCCGCCCGCGGCGAAAAGAACGGCGACGTTCCCGATGGCGTCATTGCGGCTGCAGAGCCAGACGGACCTGACGTTCGCATCACCGTCCTTGTAGCGCATCAACACCAATACGCTGGCAAGATTGGCGGCAAGCGCCATCAAACCGATTCCGCCCATAATGGGTGCGTTGGGGACACCCAGAACAAGCACCTGGTACGCGGTCATCCCGAACACCCAAAGCCCCATGACGGCGAGGCTGATCCCTTTAACAAGGGCTGCGGTCGCACGCACCCGCAACGACATGCCGAGGACCATCAGGCTGATGGCATAGGTCATGCTGTCACCCAGGAAATCGAGGGCGTCGGCCTGAAGCGCTTGCGAGCCCGCCATGGCACCGGCGGCCATCTCGACGAAGAACATCGACGCATTGATGGCGATGACGATCCATAATGCGCGCTTGAATCCGGTCGACATGCCGTCAAAGGCGACATCGTGATCGTGGCAGCATCCGCTCATGGCGTGGGGTTGACCTCGTAAATCTGTGTTCTAACTCCTATAAACATAAGAGCTACAGTAACTATAGGTTCAAGGGGTGATTTCAATGAGTGCCGATTTGACGATCGGCCGCGTTGCCGAGGCGGCGGGCTGTAAGGTCCAGACGGTGCGGTATTACGAGCAGATCGGCATGATTCCGGCGCCGCCGCGTACGTCCGGGAACCAGCGCATCTATGACGAAAGCGCTGTGCATCGCCTGACATTCATCCGCCATGCCAGGGAACTCGGCTTCCCGCTGCAGGCAATCCGCGATCTGATCAGCCTGTCCGACCACCCGGACCAGTCCTGCGCCGCCGCAGATGGTATTGCCAAGGCGCAGTTGGGCGAGGTCAACCGGCGCATCCAAAGCCTTATCGCGTTGCGTGGCGAGCTTGAACACATGATCGAGCAGTGCAAGGGCGGCAAGGTCAAGGATTGCCGGGTGATCGAGGTGTTAAGCGATCACAGTTTGTGTGAAACCGACGCGCACGACGCCGCCGCACCGATGGCGCATCCGCCGTCGGCGGGGTGAATGGTGTCAGGAAGGCCGACGACCGTCCGGCAAATGTGATGTGTAGGCACGCGTTATTGCGACTGGGTCCCTCTCCCTCACGAAGTGGGGGAGAGGGGAAGATTGTTCCCCAGCTTGCGCAGAATTACCCCGTTAATTGACTCGCTATGTAAAACCCGCCGAAAATATCGGTAAGCCGCGACAACAAGACGGTTCTCGATAACACGACGGGGATCGTTTCATGTTGCGCCTTTTCGTTGGTTCCGTTTTTGCCGTTCTCATTTCCCTCAGTTCCACGACATATGCCGTCGCGCAAAGCGACGAAGCGATATTCTGGCAGTCCATATCCGCCAGCGAGGATCCGGCTGAATTCTGCGCCTATCTGGACGCGTTCCCGAACGGTAAGTTCAAGGCCCTGGCCAGCCTGCGGGTGAAAAAGCTGGGCGGATCGTGCGGTAATGCTGCGGCACCTGCGCCGGTTGTCCGCAAGGCGCCCGAACCTGCCCCGGCGCCGGCCCCGGCAACGTCGCGCCCGGCGACACCGCCGACGACGGCCGAGATGGAGGCCGCCCACAAGTCCCTTACCGACGGCGAAATCGCGATGGTCGGTTTTCCCCGCAGCGCACCGCCTTACAGCGAGTTCGTCGTCAAACAGTGCTTCGATTGTGCATCGGTTCAGGTCATCTGCAAGGACAAGACGATTTCCGGCGCGCACCAGTTGGGTGGGGTGAAGGTCGCCGTCATGGACTGGCAGACGGCGGGGCCGACGCTCGGTTGGGTCAAGCAGTTCAACGGCGACGTGCTCGAGGTGGCGCCCGATAGCATCTTCGGCGCCGTGAATAACGGGCTTGCCGATTGCGCGGTCTTCGGCGGCGGTATGCTGCGCTACGGGAACTGGGACCGGGACAATGAACTGGCAAAGCTGGGGCACCACCTGAATGTGGCGCCGCCCGCGCCGCTCGCCAGTGTTGCGCCCGCACCGGCCCCGGCACCCGCCGCCGCACCTGTGGCCGCCCCTGTGACGTCGCCGGGGAACTTGCCGCCGATCAGTGAGGCGAGCGGCCCGCTTTGTGAATTTTACGGGGAAGGTGGCGGATGGAAGGTCTCGGCCGGGTTCGACCGGGTGAGCGTGATGTCCATGGACGCGCGCGAGACATTCCAGACGCATAACGGATTCGAGGCGAACGGCATCGAACTTGGTTTCACCGAGTATCCGGACTCCGGCGCCAAGGAAGTCGAGATCGATATCTTCAACGTCGAAAAGAACGGTGAGGTTGTTTATGACCGCCTTGAGGGTGAGTACACAAAGCACAAGTACATCGACGGCGAGTTGATACTGGCTGCAGGGGGCGAGACGACGACGGTCAGCGGCAAGTCGCACGTATTCGAATTCTTCACCGGCGGCAGTTCGATCGGTTTCGATCTGCCCGGGCACTGGATGATCGAAAAACTGCGCGCGGGCCACGAGATCGCCATCGAGTTGTCGCTTCAGGGGAACCGCGCGGTCAGCATGACCATCGATACTGACACTTTCATCGACGCGTTCCGGCATACGACGCGCGCACGCTCCAAAATGGCGGACAATCTGGCGAACGGAAAATGCGGCTTCGGGGCAAGTGCGCCGTTGGCATCCAGTGGGATCCTCGGTTGCACCTCGGCACGTGACCGGGCGCCGGGCAATGTCGAGGGCGTGCGCTTCGCGGTCATCCCCGGCGTGCAAAAAGACAACATCAAGAACGCCGTGAAGGACGATCCACGAAACATCGATATCTTCGATGCGTCCATGCCGGTGTTCGAGGTGATCAGCAATCTGGGCGGCTATTTCGAGGGTGTCGCGTTTTATGACCGTGATATCCGCAAGCGGTCGCACCCGATCGGCGGCGGGCCGCTGGTGATCGGCGAAATGGGCAACCTGCCGCTGTTCAAGCAACTGGCGGAGCAATCGGCGGGCGCCGAATTCCGTTGCGAATTGCTGGTCGCGGCCGAAGTCTGCCCGCATCCAAAAACACCTCAGGCCTCGCAGCCGTGCAATTGATGAAGGGACTGGTCGCGCTCGCCATCGCCGCGGCGCTCTGGCCGGGCGCGGGACAGGCGGGTGAACCCGAGTGTGTCTTTGTCAACGAAGCTGACCCGAACAGCAGGTTATGGTTCGAGGATGACGGCACGCTGGTGACGGAACGCCTGGGCGAGCAGACGCGTTATCCGACGTCGATGGGGGCGGGGACGGGCATCATGACGCGGATGTATCAGCCGGAAGACCCGGCCAAGCCCGAGCAGGCGATCCTGATCTACGATCTATCGGACATCGCCAAACCCGGCGCACCAGCGGGCATCGCTTTCGCCTTCGGGAATGTTTATCTGTCGACGTGCGGGAAGTGACTTAATACCCGTCATCCCGGGCGAGGCGCATTTGCACCGAGACCCGGGACCCATTATGCCGCTTGGCCAAATGGTGGAATGGGGCGCGCTATCGCGTCAGGGTCCCTCTCCCTCACGAAGTGGGGGAGAGGACAGGTGAGGGGGAAATCCTGTATGAAGGTTCGGGCATCGTGGCCGTATGAACGTGCTTACCCCCTCACCCAACCTCTCCCCCAAGGGGGAGAGGGGAAGGAATGCTAAGCTGCTTTTTCTTGGGCGGCATCCATGAACCGGCCCCAGACGGGGGTGTGGTCGGAGGCTTTTTCTTTCGCGCGCGGTGTCTTGTCGATACCGACCTCTTCGATGAGGTCGGCGGCTTCGGGCGATAAAAGAAGATGATCGATGCGCAGGCCGTTGTCCTTCTGCCACGCGCCGCGCTGGTAATCCCAGTAGGAATAGGCGTGCAGGTCCGGGTTCAGGGTGCGCCAGGCTTCGGTGTAGCCCATGTTGACGATGGTGCGGAACCGTCCACGGCTTTCCGGGCGGCACAAGGCGTCGTCGGAGAAGGCTTCCGGATCGTAGACGTCGATGTCGGTCGGGCAGATGTTGTAATCCCCGCCCAGAACGACCGGAATCTGCTGATCGAGCAACGCGCGCGCGTGTTTGATCAGGCGGTCCATCCAGCCCAATTTATAGGTGAATTTCTCGTGGTCCGTGCCGTCGTCGGTGCGGGTCGGGTTGCCGTTCGGCAGATAGATCGTTGCGACGCGGAAGCCGCAGGTGTCGGCCTCAAGATAACGCGCCTGCTCGTCCGATTTATCGCCGGGAAGGGCGCGGTGGATGACCTCGATCGGCTGTTTCGAGAGGATGGCGACGCCGTTGTAGGTTTTTTGGCCGACGGTCTCGACGTGATAGCCGCATTCCTCGATCTCGAGGCGCGGGAACGCATCGTCCATCGTCTTCAGCTCCTGCAGAAGCGCGACGTCGGGCTGGAACTCCTTAAGCCACTCGGTGACGCGCGGCAGGCGCGCCTTGATGGAATTGACGTTCCAGGTGGCGATTGTCGTCATAAGCGTAAGACGGCCGTCAGACGGAGAACGAAGTGCCGCAGCCGCAGCTCGACGTGGCGTTCGGATTGTCGACCGAGAAGAAGGCCGCGCCGAGTTCGTCCTTGAAGTCGACCGTGCAGCCGCTCAGGAAGCCGAGCGACACCTCGTCGGTCACGACCTGAACGCCGTTATGCTCGAACGTGATGTCGTCGTCGCCCACCTTGTCGTCGAGGTCGAAGGCATACTGGAAGCCGGAGCAACCGCCGCCATTGACCGTGATACGCAGCATCAGGCCGGCGTTGTCCTGAATTTCGCGCAGCTTGGCGATGCGCGCCGCGCAGCTGTCGCTGACATTCAGACCTTCGGTGGTTTGCGTGCCATCGGTCATCAAAGTCTCCTTTAAACCTGCCTTATATGTAGTTTAGCGCATTCCGCTGTCAATCGCAGCATCTGTCGACAAGAGCCCCCTCACCCAGCCTCTCCCCCTTTGAAAGGGGGAGAGGGGCGAGCTGCGGCATTGCGTCAGGGTCCCTCTTCCCCACAACGTGGGGGAGAGGACAGGTGAGGGGGCATCTTGCGTTGCCGTGAATTGGGCACTGCGCTACCCTCCGGGCATGGATGAAACCAAGCCACTTGAACCGGTGTCGACCGAACGGCCGCCGCTCAAACCGTACGCAAGCCGGTCGGCGGAAAGCCGCGGGCGTTTATTCCCCGAACCGGAAAGCAAGACCCGCGGCGCCTTCCAGCGCGACCGCGACCGTATCATTCATTCCGCCGCGTTCCGCCGTCTCGAATACAAGACCCAGGTGTTCGTCAATCACGAGGGCGATTCGTTCAGGACGCGCCTGACGCACTCGTTGGAAGTGTCGCAGATCGCGCGGTCCGTCTGCCGTTGTCTGGGCTTGAACGAGGACCTGGGCGAGACCTTGGCTTTGGCGCACGACCTGGGCCATCCGCCGTTCGGCCATGCGGGTGAGGACGCGCTCAAAGAGATGATGAAGCCGTTTGGCGGCTTCGATCACAACGCGCAGTCTCTAAGGGTCGTCACCAAGCTCGAAGCGCGCTACGCCGATTTCGACGGTTTGAACCTGACGTGGGAGACGCTCGAAGGGGTGGTGAAGCACAACGGGCCGCTGTTAAGGGGGCGCAAGAAGCTCGAAGACCTTCCACGCGGGATCCTCGACTATTCCGCGGCGCAGGATCTGGAACTCGCGACCTACGCCAGCGCCGAGGCGCAGATCGCCGCCATCGCCGACGACATCGCCTATAATAATCATGACATCGACGACGGATTACGGGCGGGTTTGTTTTCGATCGACGATTTGAAGGACGTCCCCCTTGTCGGTCCGGTGTTCCACGAAGTCAGGACGAAATACCCCGAACTCGATCAGTCGCGGACCATCCACGAGGCGATCCGCCGCATGATCGGCGAGATGGTCGAGGATCTTTTGAACGAGACCCAGAAACGAATCGATGCCGCCGCACCCGCGACGCCGGCCGATATCCGTCATCTGGATCATCCGGTGGCGCAGTTCTCGGACGAGATGCGGGCCAACGACCGGGCGTTGAAGAAGTTCCTGTTCGAGAACATGTACCGCCATTACAAGCTCAACCGCATGACGTCGAAGGCGCGGCGCGTGGTGGTGGATCTGTTCCAGTTGTTGTTGGCGGAGCCCGGCTGCCTGCCGACGGAATGGCGGAAAAATGCCGGAAAACCGGGCACGCGGGAAACCGCCGAGCTGGTTTGCGACTACATCGCCGACATGACCGACCGGCTGGCGCTGGACGAACATCGCCGGCTTTTCGATCTGCAGTCGCGGATATCCTGACGTTCGGCCCTTATCGACCGTGACGTCTCATTCACGGGGCCGGGATTTGCCGCTGCAAGTGCTTGCGCGGGACAGGGCGAGCCTGTTACCCACAGGCACCCGGGCGTATAATACTTGCGATTCGGCAGGCACGCGCCGACTTGTTGCGTAGGAGTTGTCATTCATGGCGCTATCAGCGAATTCGGACATGAAGGTTTCGTCCGCCGACAAGGAATATGACGGCGACGGCGATACCGCGAAAAGCGGTTCTTCGGGCATGCTCAAGCTGCTGGCGGTGCTGGTCTGCGTGACCTTGATTCTTGGCGGGGTCTGGATCGGCTTCGGTGAGCGCATCATGGCGATGTTCGGCCCGTCCGACGGTGACGTCCCTGTGATCGCCGCCGACCCGGCACCGATCAAGGTGCGGCCGGAAAACCCGGGGGGCATGCAGGTTCCCAATCAGGGGCGTTTGGTTTACGGGGTGGTCGACGGCTCTTCCACCCAACCGCGCGTCGAGCGGCTGCTGCCGTCACCCGAAAAACCCGTCGCTGTGGATGAAGTCCTGAAGCGCGGCGTGCCCGAAGCCAGTGAAGTCGTCACCAGTGCCGCACCTCGCGGCACCGCCGACAGCGATCCGAACGCACCGATGCGCCTGACGCCGGGCGGAACGGAACAGACGCCGGAGTCACTTTCCAAGGTGCCGAGCGCCGAAACGGTTTCCAAACTTTCCGCCGCACCCGCGCCGGCACCCGAGCCCGTCAAGGACCCCGATGCGGAACGCAAGCGCATCGCCCAGGAAATGGCGGCGTCCGTTTCCCGCGACGTCACCAACACAAGCAACGGTTCGACCACCCCGGCGCCGCCACCGGTGCCGGTCGCGAAACCGGAACCGAAACCGGTCCCCGAGGCGAAGCCGGCGTCTGAGCCCAAACAGGTCGCCAACGCGGCCCCGGCGCCTGAATCGCCGGGCGCGGATATCGGTAATTCGTGGCGCGTACAGTTGGCTGCATCGCGTAGCGAGCCCGCCGTCAAATCGGAATGGGACCGTCTGCGCAGCCGCAATGTCGATCTGCTGGGTGATCTCAGATTGCAGGTGACCCGGGTCGACCTGGGCGCCACCAAGGGTATCTTCTATCGTCTGCGGGCCGGACCGCTTGCCGACGAAACCACCGCCAAGGCGCTCTGCGAACGCCTCAAACAAAGAAAGCTCGGCTGTTTGGTCGTGAAACCGGGCGTCTGATGTCCGATATCGGAACAGAAATGCCGCGTGCGGCGATCTTCGGCTGCGCCGGGACGGAATTGGGCGTCGAGGAGCGGTTTTTCTTCGAAAACGCCAATCCGCTCGGCTTCATTCTGTTTGCCCGCAATATCGAGAGCCCGGAACAGGTATCGAATCTCGTCCGGGAACTCCGCGCCGCCGTCGGCCGCGAGGACGCGCCGGTGTTGATCGACCAGGAAGGGGGGCGGGTGCAGCGCGCCGGGCCGCCGCACTGGAAGCCGCGTCCGCCTCAGGCGTTGTTCGGCAAGATCGCGGAAAAAGACCGCCCTTTGGCGCGCGAGGCGGCGAGCCTGAATGCGCAGCTGATCGCGCTGGAACTTTACGAGCTTGGGATCGACGTCAACTGCCTGCCGCTGGCCGATGTGCCGGTCGAGGGTGCGCACGACGTCATCGGCGACCGGGCGTTCGGTAAGAACCCCCAGATCATCGCCGAGTTAGGTGAAGCCGTGATCGCCGGGACGATGGCGGGCGGCGTGATGCCGGTGGTCAAGCACCTGCCAGGCCATGGGCGCGCCAGACAGGACAGCCACAAGGACCTGCCGCGTGTCGACACCGACGCCGACACCCTCCGCGAAACCGATTTCGTGCCGTTCCGGCACCTGTATTACGCGCCCTGGGGGATGACCGCGCACATCGTCTACGAAGCATTCGACAAGGAATTGCCGGCGACCCTGTCCGAGACCGTGATCCAGGAGGTGATCCGGGGCGAGATCGGTTTCCGGGGCTTCCTGTTGTCCGACGACCTGATGATGAAGGCGTTGAAAGAGCCGGTGGAGACCAACGTCAAATATGCGCTCGATGCCGGATGTGATGCGGTGCTGCACTGTAATGGCGAACTGGACGACATGATCGCGGTCGCCGACGTCCTGCCGGAACTGACGCCGATGTCACTGCAACGGTTCCAATCCGCGCAGGCGATGATGCCGTTCATCGAAGAGGTCGACGTCGGTGCGTTACAGGCGCAACTCGACGAGATTATCGCGCCTTACCTCTGACGGCGAGCGCACAAACGACGAAATAAAGGCAGTCATGGGCTTCGACCTCGATACCATTGCGTATACGGTTTCCGTCTGGACCATCCCGATCCTGCTCGCGGTGACGCTGCACGAGGCGGCGCATGGCTGGGTGGCGATGAAGCTCGGCGATCCGACGGCCAAGGTGCTGGGCCGCGTCACCTTCAACCCCTTCAAGCATATCGACCCGATGGGGACGGTGATCATCCCGGCGCTTCTGCTGCTGGTCAGTGGCGGGCGGATGATGTTCGGATTCGCAAAACCGGTGCCCGTGGACTTCAGAAGGCTCAAAAATCCGCGCCGTGACATGATTCTTGTCGCCGCCGCCGGGCCGGGGATGAACCTGGCATTGGCGATCATTTGCGCGGCGTTGTTTCATCTTGCCGTGATGCTCGATGGAGATGCGCGTGAATGGGTCGCGCATAATCTTGGAAATGCGTTGTGGATCAACCTGTTACTGGCCGTATTTAACATGATACCTATCCCGCCGCTGGATGGGGGCAGGGTGGCCGTCGGGGTACTTCCATGGTCGATGGCACGGCATCTGGTCCGGCTTGAGAAGGCGGGTATCTTTATCGTGCTCGGTGCGATCTTTTTACTGCCGTGGATCGGTGGCAAAATGGGGCTTGATCTGAACGTGTTCCGGTGGCTCGTTGTCACCCCCACCGTGCACCTGCAGGAACTGATCCTGACGCTGGTCGGGCTCAGATGAATTTGGAACCCTGATGGCCGATATTATCGAATTCGATCCGAATGCCGAAGCCCTGCTGGACGACGCACCCGCGGTCGTGAATTCGTTCGTCGTCGACCTGGAAGGGTTCGAAGGGCCGATCGACGTGCTGTTGCAGTTGGCCCGCGACCAGAAAGTCGATCTGGTCCATATCTCGATCCTCGAACTGGCCGATCAATATCTTTCCTTCGTTGCCGAGGCGCGCCGCCAGAACCTGGAACTCGCCGCCGACTATCTGGTGATGGCGGCATGGCTGGCGTTCCTGAAGTCGCGGCTTCTTCTGCCGGACATGTCCAGTGAGGAAGAACCGACCGGCGAAGAGATGGCCGCCGCGCTGCAGTACCAACTGCGCCGCCTGCAGGGGATGCAGAAGGCGGGGCAGGACCTGATGGAGCGCAAGCGGCTCGGCCAGGATTTCGTCGGCCGGGGTGATCCGGAAAAATTCAAGCCGCGCGAGATCGAAATCCTCGACGCCACGCTCTATGACCTTCTCAAGGCTTATGCCGATCAGTACGTGCGCAAGAACGCCCACGCACCGATGCATATCGAGCCGTTCAAGATTTTCACCGTCGAGGACGCCCTTCAGCGGTTGCGGCGCCTCGTCGGTCAGACGCCGGACTGGCAGGACCTTTGGAAGTTCCTGCCGGAAGGTCTGCAGGCAGGCCTGCTGACACGGTCCGCGGTCGCATCGACCTTTGCCGCCAGCTTGGAAATGGCAAAGGAGGGCAAGGTGGTGATCCGCCAGTCGGGCACCTTCGGGCCGATCTATTTGCAAGGCCGCCCGGGACTTTCGGATGCGTCGACAACCACGGAGCCAGAAGAATAAATGGAACGCCAAATGTCCGAACACGCCAACGACGATGATATGGCTCCCGAAGAGGAAGCCCTCGAGGACGGCACTGATGCCGCCGCCGGGGAAAATACGGAAGACGGTGCCGAAACCGCCGTGGAAGAGAGTGCTGACGAGGTTGCCGAGGCGGCGACGGATGACGGTGCGGAAGATGGCGCCGGAGACGAAGCGGGTGACGGAGAAGGCACGCCGGTCGATCCGGAAACCTGGAACCGGTATCTGAGGATCACCGAAGCGTTGTTGTTCGCGTCCACCGAACCCATGACCGAGCGCATGCTGGCCAACCGCTTGCCGGAAGACGCCGATGTGAAGGGCTTGTTGAAGGCGTTGCAGCTGATGTACGCGGAGAGAGGGGTCAATCTTGTCAGGGCCGGTGCGTCGTGGGCGTTTAGGACGTCTCAGGATCTGACCGATTACCTGAACAAGGAAGTCGAGGTCGCACGCAAGCTCAGCCGCGCCGCCATCGAAACCCTGGCGATCATCGCCTACCATCAACCATGCACCCGCGCCGAGATCGAAGAGATCCGGGGCGTAAGTATTTCCAAGGGCACCATCGACGTGTTGATGGAGGAAGAGTGGATCCGGCCGCGTGGCCGCCGTCAGACACCCGGCCGTCCGTTGCAGTGGGGGACGACCGACAGCTTCCTCGATCACTTCGGGCTGGAAACGCTCCGTGACCTGCCGGGCAAAGACGAATTGAAGGCGGCCGGCCTTTTGGATGCGTCGCCGGCGATCAACGCCTACCGGGCGACGGCGGAACTGTTCAACACGGATCAGACCGAAGAGGGCGAGGGCGAAGACGCCGACGGCGACGAAGAGGACGCGCTGCCCGAAGACGCCTTGAGCGCGGTCCGCGAGGAACCGGACGAGCCGCTCGATCCCGAAGACGGTTATTAAGTAATTTCACAAACGCAATGCGTCATCCCGAAAATATCAGCCCGTCACCCTGAGCTTGACTCAGGGTCCATGGATACGAACGACGACGGTGCCGGGGCTTATGGGCCCTGATCAAGTTCAGGACGACGATTGTTGGCATCTTTTCCGTTTCGGCACCCCCTCACCCGGCGCGCTGACGCGCGCCACCCTCTCCCATGGGAGAGGGGCTTTCGGACTATCGTCCCCTCTCCCTTGGGAGAGGGACAGGGTGAGGCGCGCGAGTGCCGAAAAACCTTCGAAAATCCTTGCATTCCGGGTTTCGAGCCGCAAATCTAGCGGCACTGGGAGAGTGCGGCGCGTGAGGCGCCGTTGTCGCGTTTCAAATGCGCGCTGTTCGGTTGAACCGCTCTCGTTGCGAAGTTGAAACTGACAAAAACGCGACAGCGAATAGGATAAGATTATGGGTGCGTTCAGTATTTGGCATTGGCTTATCGTCCTTGCCGTGGTTCTGGTCCTCTTCGGCGGCGGCGGCAAGATTTCGCGGCTGATGGGCGACTTCGGCAAAGGTCTCAAGTCCTTCAAGAAGGGTATGAAGGACGAGGAAGCCGCGGACGCCGACGACGACAAGACCGAGAAAAAGGCGATCGATAACGACGCCAAGGAAAGCGTCGCCGCGGAGTCCGAGAAAGACAAGGATAAGGCCGCGGGTGGCTGATCCGTCTGCGGGCGCCATTGTGGCGTCCGCCTTTACGTTCATCGTCTGATCGAGGTCGACCGCCATGTTCGATATCGGCTGGCAGGAAATCTTCCTGATCGCGGTTGTGGCCCTCCTCATCATAGGGCCCAAGGATTTGCCGCGTACGCTCAAGACCGTGACCGGCTTGTTGCGCAAGATGAAGGGGATGGCCCGCGACTTCCAGAGCGGGCTGGACGACATCGTGCGCGAAACCGAACTCGACGACATGCGCAAGCAGATCGAGTCCGAGACCGGCGGCGACATCCGCAAACAGATCGAAGACAGCATCGACCCGGACGGCGAAGTGTCGCGCGACCTTGACGATATGCGCTCGCTCGAGGGCGATCTGACCAAGGCCGCAAACAGCTATGGCGACGAGGTCAAGAAGACCGAGACCGCGGCCCGCGAAGAGGTTTCGGGCGCGGCGGAAACGGTCAAGACCGAGCCGGCGAAGGAAACCGCTGCGACGGAAGCGTCTTCGGACGGCGACAATAAGAAAAGCGGGGAGGGCTGAGGTCCGTGGCCAAGGACGACGATCTCATCGACTCCTCGAAGATGCCGCTGCTCGAGCATCTGATCGAACTGCGCACGCGGCTTTTGTGGTCGGTGGTGGCCATCGTCGCGCTGTTCATGGTGTGCTTCTATTTCTCGCATCACATCTATCAGTTCCTGGTGCAGCCGCTGGCCGACGTATTTCATGAAAGCGGCCGCGACCGCCGGATGATCTACACGGCGCTGCACGAAGCTTTCTTCACCTATGTAAAAGTGTCGTTCTTTGCCGCCATGTTCGTGGGGTTCCCGTTCATCGCCTGCCAGATCTGGCTGTTCGTGGCGCCGGGGCTTTATAAACACGAAAAGGCGACGTTCCTGCCGTTCCTGGTGGCGACGCCGGTCCTGTTCTTCATGGGCGGTGCGCTGGTCTATTACTACGTCTTACCGGTGGCGTGGGAATTCTTCATCGGCTTCGAAACCGGGGGTGGGAACGGCGAGCTGGCGATCCAGCTCGAAGCGAAGGTGAACGAGTATCTCTCGCTCGTCATGAGATTGATTTTCGCCTTCGGCATTTCGTTCGAACTGCCGGTCGTCCTGACGCTGATGGCCCGGGCCGGGATCGTCACCCCCGACGGGTTGGCGGCCAAGCGCAAGTACGCCATTGTCTGCGCGTTCATCGCCGCCGCGATCCTGACGCCGCCCGACCCGATCAGCCAGATCGGTCTCGCGGTGCCGATCATCCTTCTGTACGAGATCTCGATCTTCGCGTCCCGTATCGCCGAGAAGAAGCGCGCTCAGAAGCTCGACGATGACGAAGACGAGATCGAAGAGCCTTAAAACCCAACCGTTTCCCGGGCGGGGCGCAGTCGCGCCGAGACCCGGGACCTATCCATCCGTTAGGCGAATTGCTGACATGGGTCCCCGCTTTCGCGGGGATGACGGTGTGATGATGCCTGGAACATCTATCCTGCAAGAACGGCTATCGGTTGCGTCTGAACACCCGCCCGTCGACGGCGATCAGGCCGATTAATATCAGGCCCATCCCGATCAGGTGGCGCATTTCCAACACCTCCCCCAGAAACACGTACCCGAGTCCGATGGCGCTGGGCGGGATCAGAAGGGTGACCAGCGCCGCGTTGACCGCACCCGCCGTCGCCAGAAGGCGGAAATAGATCAGATACGCCAACGCCGTCGAGACGACAGCCAGTAAGAGCGTCGAGAGGATCGTGTAGACGCCCGGGACCGGCAGTGTCCACGGTTGATCGACGATCAGGACGATGGGGGTGATCATCAGGGTGCTTGCGATCAACTGGCCGAGCGCGCCGGCGCCGGGGGTGACGCCCATTTTTCGAAACGTGCGCCCGTAGACGCTGGCGAAACCGTACGACAATGCCGCCCCGAGACAGGCGAGAATGCCGAGCGTGGCCCCGTCGACACCCTTTAAGGCGCTTCCTCCGATCAAGACCGCGACACCGGCGAAACCCGCGACGACCCCGATCAGCTTATTAATCGCCATCCGCTCGTCGGCGAGGATCGCGTGCGCGACGAGCATCGAGAAGATCGGCGTCGTGGCGTTGAGGATCGACGCCAGGCCGCTGGTGATTTCCGTCTGCGCCCAGCAGATCAGGCTGAACGGCACGAGGTTGTTGAGAAAGCCCATGATCAGAGCAGGGACGATCAGGGGGCGGATGTTTGGCGGGAGCCCGTTCGAGAGCTTGAGATAGGTATAAAGCGCCACCGCCGCGATCCCGACCCGGCACAACACCAGCGTTAAAGGCGGAATTTCCCGGACCGCGACGCCGACGAAGAAGAACGCGCCGCCCCAAAGCAGCGATAGAATAAAAAGCAGGCTCCAGTCGCGGACGGATATTTGCATCGGGTCACTCCGGGGTCGGGAGCGCCACGGTATGCGCCCAAACGCCGGATAAAGCGACCCGATAGTTGCGAAAGAATGTAGAGCCCAGCCCCTCACCCGACCTCTCCCCCTGCGAGGGGGAGAGGGGAATGGCGGAGTCTATCGTCAGGGTCCCTCTCCCCCATTAAATGGGGGAGAGGATAGGTGAGGGGGAACGGCGAAAATCAACGAAACGGGTGTTCCTTCGGGGATTTCATGTTAACTGACATGCGGGCGGGGGGTGCGGCCCATCCGCCCCGGAATCGTGAGAATTGAAGGACGCTGCGTTTCACATGTTCGATATCAGGTGGATCAGAGAGAACCCGGAAGCCTTCGACGCCGGTATGGCGCGGAGAGGCCTTCCACCGCAAAGCCCGGAATTGCTGGCGCTCGACGCCAAGCGCCGCGATGCGCAGACCCGCGCGCAGGAACTGCAGACGGCGCGTAACGCGCTTTCGAAGCAGATCGGCCAGTTGAAGTCGAAGGGCGAGGACGCCTCCGAGATCATGGCCAAGGTCGCCGAATCGAAGGACGCGCAGGCCGCCGCCGAGCACGAGGCTTCCGAAACCGCGGACGCGCTCAACGACGCGCTCGCGCGCCTGCCCAACCTGCCGCTGGATGACGTCCCGGATGGGGGTGGCGAGGACGATAACCTCGAAATCCGCCGCATCGGCGAGCCGCCCAAGTTCGACTTCGAGCCGAAAGACCACGTCGATATCGGCGAGGGGCTGGGGATGATGGATTTCGAGACCGCGGCCAAGCTGGCCGGGTCGCGTTTCGTTTTATTGTCCGGGCCGCTCGCCAGATTGGAACGCGCGCTCGCGGCCTATATGCTCGATCACAACACGTCGAAAGACTGGGGCTATACCGAAACCAACCCGCCGGCGCTGGTGAACGACAAGACCATGTTCGGGACCGGGCAATTGCCGAAGTTCGGCGAGGACCTGTTCCGGACCACGGAAGGTTACTGGCTGATCCCGACCGCCGAAGTGCCGCTGACCAACATCGTCGCCGACCTGATCGTCGATGAGGATTATCTGCCCAGGCGCTTCACCGCCATGACGTGGTGCTTCCGGTCCGAAGCGGGCGCGGCGGGCAAGGATACGCGTGGGATGATCCGCCAGCACCAGTTCACGAAAGTGGAGATGGTGTCGGTCACCGATCCGGACAGCTCGTTGGATGAACTCGAGCGCATGACATCGTGCGCCGAGGATATCCTGACGCAGTTGGGACTGCCGTTCCGCACGATGACCTTATGCACCGGCGACATGGGCGCGGGCGCGCGCAAGACCTACGATATCGAGGTCTGGCTGCCGGCGCAGGACCGTTACCGCGAAATTTCGAGCTGCTCGGTCTGCGGCGATTTTCAGGCCCGGCGGATGAACGCGCGCTTCCGGGTGAAGGGCGAGAAGGGGACCCAGTTCGTCCACACCCTCAACGGGTCGGGCCTTGCGGTCGGGCGCACGCTGATCGCGATCCTCGAGAACTATCAGCAACAGGATGGCTCCGTCGTCATCCCGGATGTGTTGCAGCCCTACATGGGCGGTTTGAAGGTGATCGAAGCCAATGGCTGAGGCGGGGTTCGATCTCAAGAAAGCGCGGGTGCTGCTGTCCAACGACGACGGCATCAATGCGCCCGGTCTCAAGGCGCTGGAAGACGCGATCAAGCCGCATGTGAAGGAGCTTTGGGTGTGCGCACCCGAAACCGAACAGTCGGCGACCAGCCATTCGCTGACGCTGCGCCGTCCTTTGAGGATCCGCCACGTGTCCGAAAACCGTTACGCCGTCGACGGCACGCCCACGGACGCGGTCTTGCTGGGGGTTTCGAAAGTCATGGACGGCAACCGCCCGGACCTGATCCTGTCCGGGATCAACCGGGGCGGTAACCTGGGCGAGGACGTCACGTATTCGGGCACCGTCGCGGCGGCCATGGAAGGCGCGATGCTGGGCATTCCGTCCGTCGCCCTTAGTCAGGTGTATGAGGACCGTCACAAGGTCAAATGGGCGACGGCGAAGAACTGGACGCCGAAAGTCCTCAAGCAGCTCTTCAAACAAGGCTGGCCGAAGGGGATTTTCATCAACGTCAACTTCCCCGACGTGACGGCGGCGAAGGTGACGGGGATCGAGGTCTGCCGCCAGGGACGCCGCAAGATTGGTGGTGGATTGACGCGCGGCGTCGATCCGCGTGGCGACGAATACTTCTGGGTCGGTCCGCAGCGTGACGAAGACAAGTATCTCAAGGGGACCGATCTCGCCGCTTCGATAGAGGGCAAGGTTTCGGTGACGCCCCTGGCGCTCGACCTGACCCACGACACGACGCTCCGCAAGCTCAAGAGTGGAATGAAGTGATGTCCGGCGTGCTCGATGCGGACACGCTGAAAAAAGCGCTGATCGGGGACGGCATCACGGACGAGAAGGTGCTCTCGACCATCCACGCGATTCCGCGCGAACTGTTCGTGCCGGCGGCGTTTCGCGAGCGCGCCTACGAAAACTCGCCTTTGCCGATCGGCCTGCACCAGACGATTTCGCAGCCGACCGTGGTCGCCATGATGACCCAGGCGCTGGAACTGAACGATCGGGTGAAAATCCTCGAGATCGGTACGGGGTCGGGGTATCAGACCGCGATTTTGGCGAAACTTTGCCGCCGCGTTTACACGATCGAAAGACATAGACCGTTACTTTCAGAGGCTGAAGAACGGTTCAGGACGCTCGGTCTCAACAACATCGTCACGCGCTTCGGCGACGGCTCGATGGGATGGAGGGAGCAGGCGCCGTTCTCGCGCATCATTGTGACCGCTGCGGCGATCGACGTGCCGCACGTGCTGCTGGAGCAGCTCGACGTGGGCGGGATCATGGTGGTGCCGGTGGGCCTGGAAGAACGCACGCAGCATCTTCTCCGGGTTCGCAAACTGGAAGACGACATCGAAACGGAGGACCTGGGCCTGGTGCGTTTCGTACCGCTGGTCAGTGACGAGGAAGCCGGTTGAGATTCAACAACGCCATACGCGCCATTTATCTTGTGCCGATGCTCGCGGCGCTCAGCGCCTGCGGCAACATCCAAATTCCGTCCAGCGCGCCGCCGCGCGACATCAATTCGCCGCCGCCTCCGCGCTCCGCGCCGCAAGTGTCGACCGAGCGGGCGCCCAGGGCGGCACCGGTGAAAACCGTGCAGGCCGCGCCGTCGGGCAACGTCAGCCGGCCGCGGCCCGTTTCTGGCCGCCAGGTCGGCGATAACGCCTTCGTGCACGCATCTGCGGTCAAGGTTGGTGCGGGTGACACGGTCTATGCGCTGTCGCGCCGTCACAAGGTGCCGGTGCAGGCGATTATCCGCGCCAACAAACTGGAACCGCCTTATCTGCTGAATGTGGGCCAGCGCATCGAACTGCCACGCGGTCAGCAACACACGGTGGCGCCGGGCGACACCCTCTATTCCATCGCCCAGCGCTACGATGCGGTGATGTACGAATTGGCGCGACTGAACGGGGTCGAGGCGCCCTATACCGTGAAGATCGGCGAGGTACTGGTGATCCCCGAAAAGGACGCCGGCGAAGAGCCGCAGCCGAAGGCCGCAGCGCCCGCGACGGCAGCTGCGACGCCCGCGCCGAAACCCGAAAAACCGCCCAGACAGATGGCGCGTGCACCGGCTCCCGAACGCACGGGTGGCGTGGTCAACGTGGTGCCGCCGGTGAAGCCGCCAGCCCCGGTGCCGCCGCCCGCCGCCAGAACCGGGCAGGGCTTCGTCTGGCCGGTCCGGGGGCCGTTGATGTCCAATTACGGCACCAAGACGGGCGGCTTGAGAAATGACGGTATCAACATCATCGCGCCCGAAGGGACGCCCGTGGTCGCCGCCGAGAACGGCGTCGTCGCCTATGCGGGGAACGAGATCCGGGGGTTTGGGAACCTGTTACTGATCAAGCACGCGGACGGGTATGTGACGGCTTACGCGCATAACAGGGATCTTTTGGTCAAACGCGGGCAGCGCGTCCGGCGCGGCCAGAAGATCGCGACCGTCGGCCAGACGGGGTCGGTCAACAGACCCCAGTTGCATTTCGAAATCCGCAAGGGCCGCCGCCCGAAAAATCCAGAGGATTATCTGAAGAAGGCGTAAGCGCCCCTCACCCGGCGCTTCGCGCCACCCTCTCCCCAGGGAGAGGGATGAAGAAAGCGTAAGCGCTCCTCACCCGGCGCTTCGCGCCTCCCTCTCCCCAGGGAGAGGGATATTGCGACCGGGTACCCTCTCCCTTGGGAGAGGGACAGGGTGAGGGGGATCTGGAAAACAGTCTGTTCGCCGGGGAAGCAACAAAAACAAAGCGGCGACCGAAAACCCTGCTAAAGTGACGTCATGAGCATCATGAGCCTTTTGCGGTCACCCAAGTTCGCCTTCATCGTCATGGCCTTTTTCGTGGCGTGCGCGATTGTGTTCGGCCACCGCTGGTTTGGCTGGATGGGGGTCGGATTTGTCGGCCTTGTCGGGTTGATGATCTCGATGCGCGCCGAGATTTTCGAGCATTCGGGCGACCCGCATGAGCGGGCATCGACGCACACCGTCGAGATGCTGGCCCGTCAGCGGGCCAACGAAAGCATGGAAAACCCGGACGCGCAGCGCCGCCGCGACGGCGAGGCGTTACAGCGCTATGTCTTTCACCGGGTGATCAACGCCGTGTTCGCCGCCATTCTGATGCTTGGCGGCTCGATGTTCTTCCTGAAGGAATTCTAATCCAGCCGCTTGCCGAGGCGGCCCGCCAGATCCTGGATGTACTGCCACGCGACACGGCCCGAACGGGCACCACGCGTGACCGACCATTCGTTGGCTTCCTTGCGCAGGTCGATCGACGGATCGTCGAGGCCGTAGTGCTTGGCATAGCCTTCGATGATCTGGAAATAGGTCGGTTGATCGACGTTGTGGAAGCCGAGCCAGAGGCCGAAGCGGTCGGAAAGGGAGACCTTTTCCTCGGTCGCTTCCGACGGGCTGATGGCACTCGAACGTTCGTTTTCGATCATGTCGCGCGGCATCAGGTGGCGGCGGTTCGACGTCGCATAAAACAGCACGTTTTCGGGGCGGCCTTCGACGCCGCCGTCCAGCACGGCTTTGAGTGATTTATACGCGTCGTCCTGACCGTCGAACGAGAGATCATCGCAGAAAATCAGGCAACGGCGCTTCTGTTTGCGAAGACGCGTCAGCAACACCGGGAGGGACGGAATGTCTTCGCGGTGGATTTCGATCAGCGCCAGCGCGCCCGGGGTTTCGACATTGATCTTGGCGTGCGTCGCCTTGACCAGCGAGGACTTGCCAGTGCCGCGCGCGCCCCACAAAAGGGCGTTGTTGGCCGGATAGCCGTCGGTGAAGCGCCGGGTGTTGTCGATCAGCATGTCCTGCTGGCGGTCAATGCCCTGCAGAAGGCCGATATCGACGCGGTTGACGTTCGGCACGGCTTCGAGCCCGCCGGCTGAGTGCCAGACGAACGCATCGGCGTCGTCGAGGCTTGCTTCCGGTGTCGGTTCCGGGGCCAGCCGTTCCAGCGCGCCCGCGATCCTTTCCAGAAGATCTTTTGTTTCCTGATCAATCATGGGCGCGGAAATTAAACGCGGCTTTCCGGAGCGTCAAACATTTCGGCTTCCCCGCTGATAGGTGAAACCTCATCCGTCACCCTGAACTTGATTCAGGGTCCATGAATACAAACGACAAGAGTGCCTGCGTCCATGGGTCCTGAATCAAGTTCAGGACGACGAATTCCGCAAATTGGCCGGGCACAAACATTACCAACCGTTAATTGGGAATCCCCTGGAAAACAGTCAGAATCGGTTGCAACTCGGGGCCTGAGCGCTATAGTCCGGCCACTTTTACCGAATGGGCGAAAACGCCCCGGCAGACGCGTCTTTGAGGAGTTTGAGAGATGTTTATTTCCGAGGCCTATGCACAAGCGGCGGGTGGCGCCGGCGGCGGCAATGCCTTCCAGGCGTTTTTGCCGCTGATCCTGATTTTCGTGGTGTTTTATTTCCTGCTGATCCGTCCGCAGCAGAAGAAGATGAAACAGCACAAGGAACTCCTCGAGAGCATTCGCCGTGGTGACAAGGTCATTACCGGCGGCGGCATCATCGGCACGGTCACCAAGGTCGACAACGACAACGAACTGACCGTCGAGATCGCCAAGGACGTCAAGGTCAAGGTGCAGCGCGCCACCATCTCGGGTGTCGTCAACCGCACCGAGCCGGTTGCCGGCCAGGCGGCCAACGACGCGGGTCAGAAAAAGGGCGGTTTGCTGTCGCAGCTGTTCGGTGGCGGTTCCAAGCCGGCCCCGGCCCCGGCGCCGGCCCCTGAACCAGAGAAAGCCGACGATGCGGCTGAAGCCGAAAAATCGGATGACGCGTCCGGTGACACCGAGAGCAAAGACGACAAAAAGAGCTGATCCGACGACCGGCTGCTAAAACGACAGGAATTCCCAGATGGTCAATTTCCCGACCTGGAAAAAGGTGCTGGTCGCTCTGATCTGCCTGCTCGGTCTGGCGTTCGCCGCACCGAACTTCGTCGACGAGGAAACCAGCAAGCAGCTCCCCGACTGGCTGCCGCATAACCAGGTGAACCTCGGTCTCGATCTCAGAGGGGGCTCGCACCTGCTGCTCGAAGTCGAGGTGCAGGCCGTCATTGACGAGTATCTGGAAACCCTGGTCGATAGTGCGCGCGCCGAGTTAAGGGGTGAGCGCATCCGGTACCGTGCCCTTGGTAAGCAGGAACACAGTGCCGGCGTGACCATTCCCAACGCCGATGAGCGTGAGAAAGCTCTCGAACTGATGCGGGGCCTCGATAGCGCGGCGCAGACCACAATCGACGGTGATCGTATTACGATCACCATGACCGATCAGCAGATCGCCGAACGCCGCACGTCGGCCGTGCAGCAGTCGATCGAGATCATCCGCCGCCGTATCGACGAAACCGGCGTCCGCGAGCCGACCATCCAGCGCCAGGGCGACGACCGGGTGATCGTGCAGTTGCCGGGCATCGACGATCCGGAACGCGTCAAAAGCCTGATCGGCAAAACCGCCAAGCTGACCTTCCAGATGGTCGATCTGGAGAACTCGGTCGAGGAAGCCTTGGGTGGGCGCGTGCCGCCGGGCTCGCTGCTCCTCCCCATGCTTGAAGGGGCCAACTCGCCGACAGGCCAACAGTATATCCTGGTCAAGAAGCGGGTCGCGGTCAGTGGCGAAAACCTCGTCGATGCGCAGCCCTCATTCGACGGCCGCGACAACCAGCCGGTTGTTTCGTTCCGCTTCGACACCCTGGGCGCCAAGAAGTTCGGCAAGGTGACGACTGAAAACGTCAAGCGCCCGTTCGCCATCGTGCTAGACGGCAAGGTGATCTCGGCGCCGGTCATCCAGGAGCCGATCCTTGGCGGGACCGGTCAGATTTCAGGCGGTTTTTCTGTTCAGGATACCCAGGATCTGGCGCTTCTGCTGCGTGCCGGCGCGTTGCCCGCACCGCTGACCATTCTTGAAGAACGGACCGTGGGGCCGGGTCTCGGTGCCGATTCCATCGCTGCCGGCGAAATCGCATGTCTCGTGGGGATGGTGCTGGTGGTGATCTTCATGGGCATCGCCTACGGGCGTTTCGGTCTATACGCCGATATTGCCCTGGCGATGAACCTGTTTCTGATCCTCGGCCTGCTGTCGCTGTTGCAGGCAACGCTGACCTTGCCGGGGATTGCGGGGATCGTGCTGACCATCGGGATGGCGGTCGACGCCAACGTGCTGATCTTCGAGCGTATCCGTGAAGAGACGCGCGCCGGGCGGACGCCGATTTCGGCGATCGACGCCGGTTACGGCCGCGCGCTGTCGACCATTATCGACGCTAACCTGACGACGCTGATCGCCGCGATCCTTCTTTATTCGTTCGGGTCCGGCCCGGTCCGGGGCTTCGCGGTAACGTTGGCCATCGGGATCGTGACGTCGATGTTCACGGCGATCATGCTGACGCGGATGTTCGTCGTGACCTGGTTGCGTTCCAAGCGCCCGACCGAACTGCCGTTGTGAGGAAGAGATAAGTCATGAAAGCACTCAATCTGATCCCCGCCGGCGTCGACATCGGTTTCATCTCGAAGCGCAAGCTGTTCTTCGTGTTCAGCGCGCTGCTTCTCGCTGCCTCGGTCTCGTTGACCCTCACCAAGGGCCTCAATTTCGGCATCGACTTCAAGGGCGGCATTCTGATCGAGGTTCGGACCGAGGGGCCGGCCAACATCGCCGACATGCGGGGTAAGCTCTCGACGCTCGGCCTTGGCGATATCTCTCTTCAGGAGTTCGGCGAGGTAACGGACGTCCTGATCCGCATCCAGCGCCAGCCGGGCGGGGACGCCGCGCAGCAGGAAGCGGTCAACGCGGTCAAGGGCGCGCTCGACGAGAATATCCAGTACCGCCGGACCGAGTTCGTCGGCCCACAGGTGTCGGCTGAACTTCTCGAAGACGGGATCATGGCGGTGTCGCTGGCGATGCTGGCGATCCTTGTCTATATCTGGTTCCGGTTCGAATGGCAGTTCGGCGTCGGTGCCGTGATCGCGCTGGTGCACGACGTGACGACGACCATCGGGATCTTCGCGTTACTGGGGTTCGAGTTCAATCTGTCGACGGTCGCCGCCGTGCTGACCATTGCGGGGTACTCGATCAACGACACCGTCGTCGTTTACGACCGGGTGCGCGAGAACCTTCGAAAATACAAGACCATGCCGTTGGCCGAGCTGCTCAACCTCTCGATCAACAACACGCTGTCACGGACGTTGATCACCTCGCTGACGACGTTGCTGGCGTTGGCGGCGCTGTTCTTCCTGGGTGGCGAAGTGATCCGCGATTTCTCGTTCGCGATGATCTGGGGTGTCGTCGTCGGGACGTATTCGTCGATTTGCATCGCCGTGCCGCTTCTGTTGTACTTCGGCCTCGACGACAAGGCGCGGGGCGGTCTCGCGGGTGATGACGAAGACGACGCGGAAGCGCAACCCGACGCGCCCTGATTTTCAAGGAGACAGGCCCACCGGATGACCCTCGACATCAATCCCGTAGTCCCTGAGAACCGCCAACTCATCCAGTCTTATGGTGACAGCCGGTTTCGCGTGACCGGCGAGGTGTACGAAAGTTCCATCCTGATCTTCCCCGAACGGACCGAAAGCTGGTCCGTCTCGACGCCGGCCGATATCAGTCTCGAGACCCTCTCAGGGATCGTCGCCGAGAAGGACGCCGTCGATATTCTGCTCGTCGGCTGCGGACCGAAGTTTTCGATGATCCCCAAAGGTCTGCGCCCGGACCTGAGAGAGCACGGCATCGTGCTGGAGTGGATGGACACTGGCGCCGCGTGCCGTACGTTCAACGTCCTCGTCGCCGAAGAGAGGCGCGTTGCGGCGGCGATCCTCGCCGTCGAGTGAGTTGCATTATTGAAGTTTAGCTGTTTCCCCGGCGAAGGGCGTTAGCGCGAAGACCCGGGACCTATTCGTCTTTCAGGACGACGTTGGTGTTCGATGCTGCAAAGAAAAAAGGCGCGCCCCGCAGGACGCGCCTTGATCCGTTTCAGCCGTAAGGAGGTCAGCCGGCGTTGGCCAGGTTCTCCGCGGCGAAGTCCCAGTTGACCAGATTGTCCAGGAACGCGGCCAGGAAGTCCGGGCGGCGGTTCTGGTAATCGAGGTAGTAGGCATGCTCCCACACGTCGCAGGTGAGGAGCGGGGTCTTGCCCTGGGTCATCGGGTTTTCGGCGTTCGGGGTTTTGACGACTTCGAGCTTGCCGCCGTCACCGACGACGAGCCATGCCCAGCCGGAACCGAACTGCGTGGCGCCCGCCTGTTTGAAGGCGTCCTTGAACGCGTCCAGGCTGCCGAAGTCGGCATCGATCTTCGCGGCCAGGTCACCGGAAGGCGCACCGCCGCCATTCGGCTTCATTGAGTTCCAGAAGAACGTGTGGTTCCAGACCTGGGCGGCATTGTTGAACATGCCGGCCTTCGACGAATCACCGGCGGTCGCCATGATGATCTCTTCCAGGCTCTTGCCGGCGAGATCGCTGCCGTCCAGCAGGCCGTTCAGGTTCACGACATACGTGTTGTGGTGCTTGCCGTGGTGGAAATCAAAGGTGTTGGCCGACATGTGCGGCTCAAGCGCATCTTTTGCATATGGAAGTGCGGGAAGTTCAAAAGCCATAATGCTCCCTCTCTCGTGCTAAATGACTTAACCAAATGTGGCGCCAGCGGGCGCTGACGGCACGTTAGACTACGCCCGGGACCCGCGCAATCAATTGGCAATCGGCGGGTTGGGCGGCACCGGACTTTAATCCGGCCCTACAGTCCCATATAAGTGGCAAATGCCGAGTTTCCAGTGTTTGTGGCGTGACGGAATGATGACGGGGTGGCGATGGCCGAACTGAGTTACTGCGCGCGCCAGGTCCGCGACTTCGACAACGACCGGTTTCTGGCGACGTTGTTCGCCGACGAAGCCGTCCGCGAAGACATGTTCGCGCTCTACGCCTTCAATCTGGAACTCGCGAAAATCCGCGAGACGGTGTCGGAGCCCATGATCGGCCGCATGCGCCTGCAGTTCTGGCGCGATGCGGTGCCGGGTCTGATATCGGGGGAGCCGCCATCCCATGCGGTCGCCGAGCCACTTTCTGTGTGCGTGCGCCGCGCCGGTATCCCGGCGGAAGAATTAAACGCCCTCATCGACGCCCGCGAAACGGATATGGATGATATTCCGCCCCGCGACCTTTCTGCGCTCGAAGATTATGCCGAGAAAACCTCGTCATCGGTCATGACGCTGGCGCTTCGGGTGCTGGGCGAGGAGCCCGGACGTTACCGGGATTTGTTGCGCGCCGCCGGGATCGGAACGGCTTTGGTTGGGCTCGTCCGCGCCATTCCGTATCAAGCGTCGACGGGGCGGGTGACCCTTCCAGCCGATCTCTGTCAGAAAGCGGGGCTCGACCCGTCCCAGCCGCATCAATGGCCCCGCAACCCCGACGTCAGCTCTATTACCGGCCCCCTGATGATGGCCGCCGAACGGCACGTCCGTGCCGCCGAACAAGCGGGAAAGGGGATCGGCCGGAGGGCGTTACCGGCGTTCCTGCCCCTAAGTCTGGCGGCGCTTTATCTGAAGGATTTGAGAAAACACGACGGCGACCCCGGCCGCCACGCCGCCCGCCCACTTGGGGTCAAAAGGCAACTCACCGTGTTCTGGCGTTCGCTGCAGGGCAGGGTTTAGTCATTTACGTCATCCCGGGGGAGCCGCGCATTGCGCGTCGAAACCCGGGACCCATCTGTCACTTTCCGCCAAGCTTATCCATGGGTCCCGGATCGAAAGCTTCGCGCCCCAAGCTTGATGGCTTGGGCTCGGCTAACGTCCGGGATGACGATGTGAGGAGGGGCCTACCGCGCCCGCCTGAGACGCATCAGTTCGTGTGACGACACCTGCGGGAAGATCGACGGCGCATTATAATGGTAGAGCATCACCGCACCGCGGTTGGTGTCGGGGAAGCCGCCGCGGCTGTCGTCGAATTTCCGAACCTCGAGAACCGAGATCACGTTGGTGCGGGAATCCCTGCTGCGCCACGTTACCGTCGGGTTGTCCATGCGCGGTTTGGCGAGCGGCGCGATGGAGCGCTTCCAGATTTCGGTCGGCTCGCCGTAGCGCGCCTGATAATAGGCCACCACATCCTCGAACTGTTCGCTTTCGAATAACGCATGAAAGCGCGACGGGCTGCCCTGGTCATAGCGTGTGATCGCGCTCGGTCCGGTATAGAGGATCGTCGGCACCACGAACGCCGCGCGCAGATCCTGCGGCCAATCCACCGGCTCGATGCAGAACAGCGTCGTCCCGCTGTTTTTCTTAACGCATGAGTTCAGCGGATCGATGCCGTCCTGTTGCGGCGGCAGGGTGTTTTCGAGGGTCACTGATTCACCGAGGCTCAGCACCACGTCGTCAAGCGACGTGCGCGTCAGAACACCGGGCCGTGGCGGGGGCGGCACACCCGGGGTGATGTTGGAAGGTTCGACCTCGGTCACCGGCCATTGGCCCTGGTCGGGGAGTGCCG
Source organism: Rhodospirillales bacterium (assembly GCA_017644185.1). Lineage (GTDB taxonomy): Bacteria > Pseudomonadota > Alphaproteobacteria > Rhodospirillales > Casp-alpha2 > UBA4479. Next base: position 28,414 of record JAEPMA010000012.1, on the reverse strand, counting down.
TCGGCGCGCCGTCCCTTAGCGCGTCGGACAGCAAGCGCTCGGCGGCCGCCTGGCGGTCGGCCTCGTCGAGTTTCTCGACCTGCGGGCCGCTGTCCGTTCCCTTGGGCCCTTCGAACAACTGGCGAATGCGCCCGACCATACCCGAGACCACGCCCTCTTCGGTGCGTAGTTCCGTGCCGTCCTCGGGCGAGATCGCGGTCACGCCGAGCGTCTTTTTCTGACCTTCGGAGTCTTTCTTCTCGACCGTCATCGTCCACGGGTCGGGGATTTGCGGCTTGGCCGGCTGGACCTGCTGGTCTTGCGGGACATCGAGTTGGTTCAACCCGACCTTGCCGCTTTCTTCGGGCGGCGCCCCGGGAACGGGCGGTTGTTCACGCGTCGGGCCGAGTACCGTGGTCAGGCGGTCGAGAAAGTTTTCGTTTAACTGCCCGTCTCTCGTCGCTGTCGCGCCGGGTTGTTCGCCGTTTTCCGGCGTGCGCAGTTCGACGCCCGTCAGATCGAGCATCTTGTCATCGACCACGCGGCCGCGCGCCGGATCGTTTTCAGGGACCATGTTGTCGATGACGCGCGGCAGGGGTTCACGCGCGACTTTGGGGGCAACGTGTTCCGGCGGCTTCATGCCGGCCTCTTCTTCCTGATCGCCGCGGAAGAAACGTGCCAGCTTCTGCAGTTTGAAATCCGTGTTCTCGGCCTCCTGATCGGGGAGTTCGGCAACACGCACGTCCTTACGTGGCGGTACCTTGCCGTCGATCGACGGCCGCTGGATCGGCAGGCCGTGAATGTCCTCGTCCTCGTAGGCGTTCCCGAGATTACTGAGCCGGTCCATCATGCGCGAGGCCGGCTCCTGTCGGGCCGTGATGGGCTTTTGCGGGACCGGTAGTTGATGCCCCGACGGCTGCAGCGGTTTGGGAACCGACTTGCCCTGATCCGCCATCCGTTTTTCGAATCGTTCGCGCTCTTTTCTGACGGCTTCGCTATCGCGGGCGCGGCGCAAAATCTCGGACGGAGAGTCGCGGAGGTCGGTGCCGCGTGGCGTCGGCACGGGGGCTGGGGCGGTCCGGGTGTCGTCGAGTCCCTTCGGGATTTCCAGCATCGGGTCGCTCTTGCTGACGGGGGCCTTCTTGGGCGCCGTCCGTGGGGCATAGGGAGCCGGTTGGCCGGTGACGCTGTCGCGGCCGCGCGGCACGCCGTAGCGTTCGTTGTTCTGTTCCGGTGTGCGGCCCAGCAATTGGTCATAACGTTTGAGTTGCGCCTGCAAATCCCCCTGTCCGGGCGGCGGCAGGACGTTCGGGTCGCTTGGCTCAATCAAGCCGCCGGGACGGCGAAGTTGTCCGGTATCGGAGCCGGGCAACGGCGACAACCCTGGCGGCAGCGCCGGGATTTCGCCTGCGGTGTCGCCGGGGGGTGGGATGATACCGGGGATCTCGCCCGTCGGGGCCGCTAACCCCGGAATATCTAGGCCGGGTGATTGTTCCGGGTCGGGCGGTGCGGGGCCGTCCGGCAGTTCCGGTGCGGCTAGTCCCGGCGGCAGGCCGGGAACCTCTATGTTATCTCCTGTCGAGGGGACTTGCGGAACGGCAAGCCCCGGCATTTCGGCTGTTTCAGACGCCCCCGACGGTGGTTGCACCGGCACCGCCATCCCGGGCGCGGTGGCGGATGGCGGTTGTACGGGGGCCATAATGCCTGGCGTTTGAAGCGACGGTGCTTCCAGGCTCGGCGCGGCCAGGCCGGGGACCTCGGCCGTTTCCGTCCCGATCTGTGGCGCTGCGAGGCCCGGTGGCGCGGGTTCGATGCCGACCATGCCGGGCGCACTTTCCAACGGCGGTACGACGGGGCCATCGGGCAGGCCGAATTCATTTTCCCTGGGTTGGTCGCCACCGACCATGCCGGTCATGCGGTCGACCATGCGCCCGGCTGAACTCTCGCTCTCGGGCTTCGGCGCAGTCGGTTTGGAGGCAAACCGGTTGGCCGGGTTCTGCAGGCGCCGTCCCTGGTCGTCGAATTCCGGATTGAGGTCCCGATCCTCCGGCTTTTTCTCACCGATCAGGCCGCCCAGGGTGACGACATTGTTTACGCCGTCCCAGAATTTTTCAAGAAAGCCGCCTTCTGACGGTGGCGGGACTTTCGCCGCCTGTTGTTGCATCTCCGGGCGGGGCGCCTTCGCCATTTCGTCGTCGGGCCGCATTTCAGGAGGCGGCGGGGCTTTCTTGACCGGCGGTTTCGGGGCGTCCGCGGTCTTGCCCGGCGGTGCGACGGCCGGAATGTCGGCCATCGATGAGGCGGGCGCGTTGGACCCGCCGGGGGCGCTCTCCGTCATCGCGGGCGCGGGTGCGGGTTCAGGTTTTCTGGGAGGCACAAGGTCGGACAGCCGTGGTTCCGGGGCCGCTATCCGCGGCGCCGCACCGGGGGATACGACCCGTTTTTTGGGTTGGGTGAGGGCTTCCTTCACCTTTTCCGTCACCCGTGGACCGGTCGGTTGTTTGAGATTCCCATTGCGTTTTGACAGCAGCAGATGGGCGATCCGGAAATGGCCGAGGTCGACCGCGACGTCTGCGGGTGTCATACCCTCTGCGTTCTTGGCGGCGAGATCGGCACCGGCGGTGATCGCCGTCTCGACGGCATCGATATCATTGACTTCGACAGCGTTGAACAAGGCTTCGTTGGGGCTTTGGGCGACGGCCGGAAGGCTGAGAAGAACCGCCACGAGCAGGGCGAGCGAAAACACCCGGCGGCGCGGCATGCCTTTGCGGGGGAAATCGCTTTTGGAATTAGAGGTTCGCGTGCTCATCGGCGAGTTTGCAGTTACGCTGCCTCCATCCACGATAAGAGGTTGAAATCATGTCGTTTCAAAGGCACATCCCAGATTTTGGAGCCGGAATCGATTCTGCTTAAAATATACACCTAATTTTAACTTTTAGACATGCCGATCGGCGAAAAAACCACACGATATCGTGGCCGTTTTTCCACAGAAAACATAGATTTAGCGATAGTCACTAGGGATGGGGGCGCAAGGGAGAGGCGTTAAGCCCGGACGCGAGGGTAACTTTCGCGGACCGGGTGTCGGTCGTCAGCGCTTCTCCGGGACTAAGTTCCAGTTCTGCGGCTTGACGTCCTCATCGGCGACGCGAAGCGTCGGCAGCACATAGAGTCCGATGAAGTGCCGGACGATGTCGTCGCCCCCTAAAAGCGGGAGCAGCAGGCGGGTATAGCCCATGTAAGACCGGGCGCCATCGATCAGGCCGAGCTTTCGCTCCCAATAATGGTGGCCGCCGTTCCGGGCGAGATCGGCATAGATCTCGGCGGTGACGCGTGCCGTGTCTTCGTCGGCGGTATCGTGCAGGTAACGCCTTGTCAATTCGACGCCGATGAAGTTGCGAAGCTCCGAGCCGGCGTAACGCCAGCGATACCGTAAAACGCCGCTATCCGTCGGCTCTGAATCGACGATGACCAGACGTGACGCGATGGGGTAGATCTCCATCAACTCGAAGCCGCGCAGATAGGGGGCGTGCTTGTCGGCCGGTTTCCTGGCGCGCCAGAAGTCGATCAGGATGCGGTAGTCGCTATGAAGGGCGGCAACGTCGTCGAGGGTCATAGGCTTTAAGTATAGCGCTAAAAGCGGGGGGAGATAAATCACCTCGGCCTGTCGCTTCTCTGGCCGATGCCTCCCCACCTGTCCTTTCCGCCATCACTGGAGGAAAGAGTCCCTGTCGAGACATTTCGAATTCTTATCCCTCTCCCCCTTCAAAGGGGGAGAGATCAGGTGAGGGGGGATGGGCTTTTGCCTGGCGACTGGAAGATCAAAACAAATCGTCATCCCAAACTTGATTTGGGATCCATGCATTCATGGACCCTGAATCCAGTTCAGGGTGACGGTCGGGTGACCGTCATTCCGCCGCGAGAAGCGTGTTGCCGTCCAACCAGTTTGCGAGATCGGCAAGCGCGCGCTCGCTGAGCTTGATCTTGCGGTCGCGGCCGCGCGGACGCTGCTTTTTCGGCAGATCGTCGGTCTCCAACGGGGGAAACAGGCCGAAGTTGGCGTTCATCGGCTGAAACGTGTCTGCGTCCGCGCCCCCTGTGACGTGCGCCAGGATCGCGCCCATCGACGTGGTTTCGGGCGGGGCGGAGGGGGCGAGGCCCAATCGTTCGGCGGCTGCGAACCGGCCCGCCATCAAACCGACGGCGGCGCTTTCGACGTAGCCCTCGCAGCCGGTGATCTGGCCCGCGAAGCGGAGCCGCGGCTGCGCCTTCAACCTCAGCCACCCGTCGAGCAGCTTCGGCGAGTTGATGAAGGTGTTGCGGTGAATGCCGCCGAGGCGCGCGAATTCGGCGTTCTCCAGCCCCGGGATCATACGGAAGATGCGCTTCTGCTCCCCATAGGTCAGTTTCGTCTGGAAGCCGACCATGTTGAAGAGCGTGCCGAGCTTGTTGTCCTGGCGCAGCTGCACGATGGCGTGCGGCTTGACGGTGGGGTTGTTGGGATCGGTCAGTCCCACCGGTTTCATCGGCCCGAAACTGAGCGTTTTGCGCCCGCGTTCGGCCATGACCTCAATCGGCAGGCAGCCCTCGAAATAGGGGGTGTCCTTCTCCCACTCCTTGAACTGGGTTTTTTCGCCCTCGATCAGGGCGTCGATGAAGGCATCGTATTGTTCGAACGTCATCGGGCAGTTGATGTAGTCTTTCCCATCACCCTTGTCGTAGCGGGACTGGAACCACGCCACGTCGAAATCGATGCTTTCCCTGTAGATGATGGGTGCGATGGCATCGAAGAACGCGAGCTGGTCTTCGCCGCTGATCTCAAGAATCGCTTTTGTCAGGTCGGGTGAGGTAAGGGGCCCGGTCGCGACGATGACGCTCGACCAGTCTTCGGGGGGCAGACCGGCGACTTCGCCGCGCTCGATGGTAACGAGGGGGTGCTCTTCAAGCGTTTTCGTCACTTCCGCGGAGAACGCATCCCGGTCGACGGCGAGCGCCGCGCCCGCGGGGACTTTATGCTTGTCCGCGGCGCGGATGATCAACGAGCCGGTGCGGCGCATTTCTTCGTGCAACAACCCAACGGCGTTGGTCTCGTAATCATCCGATCTGAACGAGTTCGAACACACAAGTTCGGCGCAGCCGTCGGTGTGGTGGGCGTCGGTTTTCCGGACCGGCCGCATCTCGTGGAGCACGACGGGGACGCCCGCTTCTGCGAGCTGCCAGGTGGCTTCCGATCCGGCGAGGCCGGCGCCGATCACGTGGACGGGTTCGGGGCTTGTGCTGGTGTTCATGTCAATCCGGTTAATCGCTGTTTAAGACATTGAAACGACAATGCTTAAGCTCAAGGGTAGTGAGCAATAACAATGACTGCAATGGGCGCGGTCTTTATAATCGATCGAATGCAATGTCCAGCGTCAACGGAGGTGGTACGCGCTGGCCTGGATGGATACGCCAATGGCGCTGAACGACGAAGTCGATCAAAGTGAATACAAAAAACTATCGCAGCAGGAAGTCGATGAAATCCTGGAATCGCACGAGCTGTTCTTAAAGGGCACGCGCGGCGGCGAACGCGCCAAGTTCGCGATGATGGATTTATCGTATGTGGATTTCAGCGGCCGCGATCTCAGCCGCGCCGATATGGTCGGCACGATCATGGCCAACTGCGAACTTGAGAACACCAAGCTGATCGAAGCGAACCTGTTCGCCTGCGACCTCAGGCACGCTATTCTCGTGCGTGCAAATCTTGACCGGGCCGATCTCAGGGGTGCGTGTCTTGCAGGCGCCAACCTGACGCTCGCCAGTCTCGTCGACTGCGACATGCGCGACGGGGTTTTGCTGCGCTCGGGCGCCAAGGGCGACCTGATGCCGATCAACAAGAACGAGGCAACGCCGGGCATGGAGAAGGCCAAGGTGCGCGGCGCCGACATGAGCGGCGCGAAAGTCTCGGACAGCATCATCGTGCAGACCGATCTGACCGACTGCAATCTGAAGAACGCCAAGTTCGTGCGCGCCAACCTTTCGCTCTCCAATCTCACCGGCTGCAACCTCGAAGGCACCGACTTCACCGACGCCAACTTGTCGGGGGCGGTGTTCCACGGCGCGATATTCACCGGCACCACGCTCGACGGGGCCGACCTTTCCGGGGCCGACCTGATCGGGGCGATGTTCGACAACGTCGATTTTTCCAAGGTCGACCTGTCGGATGCGAAAGTCGCGAAAAGCCTCGAAGCGGTCGACCTGTCGCTCAAAGAGATCATCTCCCAGCACGCGGCGTGGATGAAGACAAATGGCAAAGAAGGCCGCCGCGCGACGTTCGCCAAGCGCGATCTCTCAAACCAGAATCTCTCGGGTGTGAACTTGTCTGCGGCCGATTTCTCGCTCGCCACGATGAAGGGCGCGGATCTGTCGAAGTCTGAATGCCTGATGACCGACTTTTCCTACTGCGATCTTCGGGGGGCCGTTTTCTCGCGGGCCGATCTCAGGGGTGCCAAGTTCTCGCGTGCCAATCTGACCAACGCCAATCTCGTTGCCGTCGATCTGTCGGAAGTGATGGTCTCGACGCGCGCCGGCGGCGGGGAATGGCGCGCCAACCTGGATAACGCGAAGTTGAAGGGGGCGTTGTTGAACGGCGCCAACTTGAAGAACGCCGACTTCACCAAGTGCGACTTCACCGAAGCCGACCTCCGGGATGCGGACTTCCGGGGCTCGCTGTTGACCGACGCGGTCTTCACCGGCGCCGATCTCAGGGGCGCCAACTTCGACAACACCGACCGCCGAGGTGCGATCGATCTTCCCAAAGCGTTCGAGGAAGACGAGGACGACGATTGAAGTAATGTCCCACCCGTCACCCTGAGCTTGACGCAGGGTCTACAAAATACCGGTCCAACCAGGTGAGGGGGATTAAATCCCCAGCGCGGTTTCGATCCGGCGGATGTGAAAGTCTTCGACCTTGCTGATCGGGCTGGCGAAGGGAAGGGCGCTTTCCTTGTGCGCGCGGGCAACGGCGAGCGCCACGTCGAGGATGAACTCTTTATAGGGCCGGGCGTCTTTCTTGCCTAACCGCGCGTCGATCAGCAGGCCGGCTTCTTTCACCTGCTTCAACGCGTTCTCGACCGGCTTTTCGCCGCTCATCGCGGACGAGACGGCGGTGCAGTGCTTTTGGAAAGTGTCGTGATCGGCCTCGACGACTTCATCCAGGATTGCCGCAACGAAAGGTGACTTACGGCGCTTGGCACCGGCTTTCTTCAGAAACTCGGTGAACGCCTTGTATTCGCGGCCCTCGGATATCGTCGAATAGTCGACGGCGGAAATCACCGCCGCCACAACGAGCGGCAGTTGCCGAAGCATTTGCCATTCGGCTTCGTTGAATTCCCCCGTTTCGGCCACGTCCCCGCCTTACATGTCGAGTGCGCTCTGCAACTGGCGCAGGTAAAACTCTTCCTTCTTGCTGATCGAACTGCCGAAGACGAAGAAGCCTTCCTTGGACGCCGACGCCACCGCCGTCGCCGCATCGATCAGAAACTTCTTGTACTGCTTGGCGTCTTTTTTGTCAGCAATACGTTCGAGAATTTCGCCTGCTTCGCCGACCAGTCTGATCCGGTCCTCGAGCGGCGATTCATGTGACGCCGACGCGCCGATGGTGGCGAACAGTTTGTCGAATTCGTCGGTGCCCTCGTCCTCGATGTCGTCGAGCACCTCGGCGACGAGTTGCGTCTTGCCGTATTTCTTGCGGAGTTTTACGAGAGAGTCCTTGAACGCCTGGATTTCCTCTTCCTCGGAATCCATGTCGTCGCCGACGTCGTCGGAAGCGGAGATAACCGCCGCCGCGATGATCGGCGCGGAGGCAATCTTTTTCCAGTCGTCAGGATCGAAATCGCTTTTCGATGCCATGTTTTCCCCCATTTTTCGAGCACGGCCCCACCCTACATGAGTGGGACCGCTTAGACCATGAACAACGCAGGTTACCGTCTGCGCCGCCGGATACCCGACCCGGCAGCGTTTATGAGTAGGCATGTCCCGGCAACGGTTACAGCCACATTTTGTCATTTATTGTTAAATCCAATGAAACAATGTTGTGCCGCCCGGTTGCCGACAGGTGCGAAAAAGTGTGCTACGTTCGGTTTAAAGATGCCTCGGTTGGAGGTGCGGCCCTCTATTGCGCTTTCGATCGGCGAACCGGATTGAGGAGGCACAACATGCGTGCACTCACGAAAACGATCATGGCCGCTGCCGCGCTTGCGGTGTTACCGGCCACCGCCAACGCCGCACCGCAATTGCTCGGCGTCGTCGCCACGTCGCAGCCGTTGAAGCTCGAATGCGGAGCGGAGACCTGCGCGGTCGAACTGTCGACGTTCTGTCTGCAGTCCGAGCGCGATACGCCGGACCGCCACTATGTCTACACCCCGCATGATTTGTCGGTATTCAAGCTGGTCGCCATTAACGACGCGGGCGAGACATCGGAAGTGCCCCTGACGGCGGCGAAAGTCAGGGCGGAGCGGGGCTACACCGCCGCCCGGATCGAATTTTCGGTGCGCGATCTAAAAGCGAAAGGTCTGAATGCCAAGTCGCTGCACGTTGCCGAGGGGGGCGTGCTGGTCCCCATGCCGGTCGTGGGCGACCCGAACCCGATCCTGGAGGGCGAAGTCGAACACGTCATCGCCTCCCTGCAGCCTGTCGCCAACAAGATCTTCAAGCTTCACAGCACGGAATTCGAGGCCATCAAGGTGGTCAGCCGGGTGCTGAGCGAGACGCCGACCTCCGGCCGTCTGAAAAAGCAGGACCGCGAAAATCTGTGGCAGAACACGTTCGGTGAGACGGCCCGGGAGTCGATCGGGCCGGGCATGCACCGTGCCGCCGATGTGGTCGGATACTGCCAGTACAGAACATCCCAAGGCCGGTTCTTCAGCGTGCGCCGATGCCTCGAACAACGTATTGACGGGATGATGATGAACCTCAACGCCGATTACTGGAAAGCGGTCAAGCCGGGGTCTTAACGCGGTTGGGCTAACACGCTTACCCCCTCACCCAACCTCTCCCCCTTGAAAGGGGGAGAGGGGTTAAGCGGATTCTTTCGTCAGGGTCCCTCTTCTCCACGGATGTGGGGGAGAGGACAGGTGAGGGGGTATAATCATTTTTCCGTGCGAAGATCGCTGCACCATCCTACAATTCCGCCATGACAAATTATCTCAACGACGTCGAAGAGTTGGCTCAGCACGTGCCGGACGGCGCCTTGCTGGCATTGCCCCCCGAATACAGCTTCGTCCCCATGGCGCTTGTGCGGGCGATCATCCGCAAGGGCGTGAAGGACCTGCACATTCTAACCGTGCCGATCAACGGCCTCGCCGCCGACATGCTGATCGGGGCGGGGTGTGTGAAGACGGTCGAGTGCGCCGCCGTATCACTGGGTGAAGCCGGCCCGGCGCCGCGCTTCGGGGCCGCCGTCGAAAGCCGATCGATCAAGATCATCGACAGCACATGCCCGGCGATCCACACCGGCCTGCAGGCGACGGAAAAGGGTGTGCCCTTCATGCCGCTCGCCGGGATCATCGGCTCCGATCTTCTGAAATACCGCGATGATTGGAAGGTGGTCGATGACCCGATGGGGCAGGGCAACGGGCGCATCGTCCTGATCCCGGCGATCAACCCGGACGTCGCGATCATCCACAGCCCGTTGGCGGACAGGGACGGGAACGTCTGGATCGGGCGCCGGCGTGAACTGGCGACCATCGCGCACGCCGCCAAAACACTTTTGGTGACCGTCGAGAAAATCCAGGACGAAAGCCTTTTGGCGTCCGAAGCCACGGCGGCGGGGACGTTGCCCGGTTTCTACGTCACCGCGCTCGCGCGGGCCGAAATGGGCGCGAAGCCGTTGGGTCTCGTCGATCACTATGCGCCCGACGCCGACGAAATCGCGACCTACGCTCACGAGGCGCGGTCGGAAGAGGGCTTCAACGCCTATATGCAGCGGAACGTCTTCGGTGCGCAGGAGGCGGCCGAGTGACTTATTCCCGCGACGAATTCCTGATCACGACCATCGCCCGGTTGCTTGAGACCCCCGACGTGCGCCATGTCGCCGTTGGGGCGGCATCGCCGATCCCGGGCGCGGCGGCCCTTTTGGCGCGCAAGGTCAACGGCGGCACGCCACGCGTCTCATTGATTCATGGAAAGGCGACCAATCCGTTCTGCGACGGCGGACGCGAGATTTTCGACGCCGCCGGGCAGGGCCGCATCGACGTGTTCTTCCTGGGCGGGGTGCAGATCGACGGTCAGGCGAACCTGAACCTCGTCGGCACCGGTGAATACCCGACCGTGGACAAGCGCTTTTCCGGCTCGTTCGGTTCGGCGTTCATGTACTTCACGGTGCCGAAAGTGATCCTGTTCCGGCCCGAGCACTCCAGACGTGTGTTCGTCCCCAAGGTCGATTTTATTTCCGCGCCCGGTGTCAGCGACCCGGATGTTTACCGCCCGGGCGGGCCGAAGTACCTGGTGACGGAACTGTGTGTGATGTCGTTCAACCGCGATGTGGGACGCTTCAAGTTGGAGAGCGTGACCCCCGGCCGTACGGTCGAGGAAGTGCTGGACAACACCGGTTTCGAAATCGATGTCCCCGAAAACGTGCCGGAAACCCCGGCACCGGAAGAAGAGCGTCTCGCTTTATTACGCTCCACCGTCGGGGTCGAAGTGGCCGACACCTATCCGGCGTTCGCCAAGGACGTGCTCGGCGTCGACGTCGCGGCGTAATCCCCTAGAAGAAATCCCCTCATCCTGTCCTTCTCCCAAGGGAGAAGGGACTCTCGTGGCGCAACCCCTCTCCTCGGGGAGAGGGAGGGGCCCGCGTGCGTCAGCACGTGGGAGGGTGAGGGGGCTGCGCTCAGATCGTCACCGTCTTGCCGTCTTCCGCCAGTTCGTAATCCGAAACCTCTGACAAGTGCTTCATCATGTCCGGGCCGAAGTGGGTCAGGATCAGGCGCTTGGGTGCGATCTCCGGCATGTGATGTTCGAGGGTCGCGAGATCGAGGTGCCCCTTCACGGATTTATCGAAGAACAGGCATTCCGTGATGAACAGGTCGGCGTTCTTACCGGCACCGGCTACCCCCTCGCACCACTGGGTGTCGCCGGTATAGGCGACGGTTTTATTATCCACCGTCACCCGAAGCGCATAGGGCGGATCGCCGCAGTGATGGGAAACCGGAAACGTCTCGACGCTTAGGCCGCCGACCTCTGTCGTTTCCAGTTTCGGCATCTCGATGACGTGCGTATCGAACTTGCGGGGCGCGTCGGCGGAGCCGGGGAACAGCAACTCCATCGCGTCCCTTAACCTGGATTTCGTGCCCGGCGGTCCGGCGATGATGAGCGGCTTCTGGCGCTTCGAATAAAGCTGCGCATCGAGGATGAAAAAGGGAATGCCCGCGAAGTGATCGCCGTGCAGGTGGGTTAATAAGATCGTGTCGATGCTGTTCGGATCGATCCCGTGATGACGGATCGCCGTCATGCTGGTGGCCCCGCAGTCGATCAGGAACGCGGTCTTATCCGCCTGCACATAGAAACACGTGTTGAAACGCCCACCGGTGCCGAAGGCGTCGCCGCAACCGACGAAGGTCAGTTCCATCCTTTAGCGTCCCGATCCTGTTTCAGGTTTCACCAGCGCGCGATAAGCGTGCCACGTGGCGTGGCCGATCAGGGGAAGCGTGAGCGCAAGCCCGATGAACGCCGTCGCCATACCCGCCGCCGTGACGACGACGATGATCGCCGCCCACACCAGCATCGCGCGCGGGTTACGCGCCACCGCGAAGATCGACGTCAGAAGGGCGGGCAGGAAGTCCGCTTTCTCGCCCAGCATCATCGGTAAAGACACCGCGCTGATCAGGAATGCGAACACCGCGAACGCGGCGCCGATGACGGTGCCGACAACTAAAAATGTTAACCCGTCCGCCGAAAAGAACGTGGTGTTGAGGAGATTCTGTAAGGTCAGCATCCCGTAGGGGAAGTTGAGCACGTAAATCAATGCCGCCGTCCGCAGCCATAGAATCAAAAAGAACGACATCGCGAGGCCGAACCCCAATATTCGTCCCGGCGCGCGCTTCCAAGCCGTCAAAAGACACTTGAATGTCGCCGGTTCGCCGGCTTCCAGTTTGCGGCTGAGTTCGTAAATCCCGACCGCGAAGACCGGCGCGACGAGGACGAACCCGGCGCTCATCGGCCAGACCAGATAATAATAGCCGAGCTGATACAGCCCGACGGTGACGGCGTATCCCAATACCACAAAGATCAAGCCGTACGTGACGCCAACCCAACGCGTCCGCCGGAGATCGTTCCATCCCTGGGCAAGCCAGTTCCACGGTTCGGTCGTCGTGATAACGTTGATGCGTGCCGCGAACGGCATCGCGGTTTGCGGCGGGGTTGAGCCCGCCGAATGTGCTTCTGTTTGTTCGGACACGTTTCTTCTCCCGGAAATACGTTAGCGCGCCAAAAATTATCCGGCAATCTCAGGGGTAACGTTGCCTTCCGGACGTGAGGCGATACACTCCCGCTTCGTTCGAAATCTACTTTGGAGTTTAACTGTTATGACTGCGCAATCGGCGCCGAAGGGCGCGCTCGACGGTATCAAGGTTCTGGATCTGTCGCGCGTACTGGCGGGGCCTTGGTGCGCGATGGTGCTGGGCGATCTCGGTGCCGACGTGATCAAAATCGAAAGCCCGGAGGGCGACGACGTCAGGCACTTCGGCCCGCCGTTCAAAAACGGGGAGAGCGCGTATTTCATGGTCGCCGGACGCAACAAACGAAGCGTCGTCGCGGACCTGAAGACCGAGGAAGGACTCGCGCTGGTGAAGCGCCTCGCGCTGAGCGCCGATATCCTGGTCGAGAACTTCAGAAAAGGCACGCTGGAGAAATTCGGCCTCGCACCCGAAGAGTTGCGGAAGGAGAATCCGGGCCTGATCGTCTGTTCCGTGTCGGGATATGGCCGCACGGGTCAGATGTCGGAGCGCGCGGGTTACGACTTCGTGATTCAGGCCGAGAGCGGGCTGATGTCGATCATTGGTGACGAGGATCAGGAACCGATGAAGGTCGGGGCCGCGGTGACCGACATTGTCGCCGGGCAGTTCGCCACGCAAGGCGTGTTGGCGGCGCTCTATCATCGGGAAAGGACGGGCGAGGGGCAGGACGTCGATATCTCGCTTCTTGATGGCGCGGCGACACTTCTCGCGAACCAGGCGTCCGCGTATCTTATGACCGGGGAGCGCCCGCGCAGATTGGGGAACGACCATCCCACCGTCTGCCCGTACCGGCCATTCGCGACGGCGGATGAGCCGCTCGCGTTGGCGATCGGCGCCAACCGGCAATTCAGGAAACTGTGCGCGGCGATGGGCAATCCCGACCTCGCCGACGATCCGCGTTTCGCGACCAATCCGGCGCGGGTGGAAAATCGAAAAGAACTCTACGAATTCATGGAAGCGACCTTCCTCACCAAAACCCGCGACGAGTGGCTGAAACTGCTGCACGCCGAGGGGCTTCCCGCCGGGGCGATCCGGACCGTCGATCAGGTGATGGAAGCGCCTGAATTGAGGGAACGGGGCGTGGTTCAGGAAGTCGAGCACGAGACGGTTGGTAAGATGCGCATCGTCGCCTCGCCGATCAAACTGTCGAAAACCCCGACCAAAGTCTATTTCGCCCCCCGGCCGCTCGGCGCCGACGGCGACAATCCCGACTGGCTGTGAACCCCTCATCCTGTCCTTCTCCCAAGGGAGAAGGGACCCTCGTGGCGCGACCCCTCTCCTAGGGGAGAGTGAGGGGCCCGCGCGCGTCAGCGCGTGGGAGGGTGAGGGGCAGGCCTGGAAAATTTCGCTAACTGTTTGTGCCGAAACAGGCGTATATTCCGCCTATGGTCGAGATTACCGAACGTCAGGCGCAACAACGGAACCTGCTGTCGCAACTGCTGCAGCAGCGGAGCCGTAATGACGCGTTCAATCCGAAGCGCGACCAGCAGTCGGCGTACACGCCTAAAGGCCGCGAGGTTTACGACACGGTCGAGATTTCCAACGGCGCCAAGATCATCAACCTCAAACGCGGCCTCGATCTCGCGCGCGATCTCAAGAGCAATACCGATCCCGAGTCGCTCCGCGAGCAGGTGAAGCAGGGCTCCGCCGATATCAGCCGCATCGGCAAGCTGTTCCGCGCCGTGTTCGCCGGTCTCCGCTCCACCTTCGGTCGATTCTATTAATCTTTAAAACCTCTATCCCGGGCGGGGCGCGCGTTGCGTGGCGTGACCCGGGACCCATGGATGAGCAAGCGCCAAGTTGGGAAACAGGTCCGGGATCGTGCCTGCGGCCCGTCCGGGAAGTATGGGTCCTGAATCAAGTTCAAGACGACGGTGGTTTAGAATTTTATGAGAGGTTTTCTTCACCCGTCACCCTGAGCTTGACTCAGGGTCCATCCTTCGAGACGGCCCCAGACAAGTTATTTGGGGCCTCCTCAGGATGAGGGGGCTCACAACCTTATGCTGAGGAGCGAGCATCGCGAGCGTCTCGAAGCACGTTCAAACGACGGTGCTCGAATTATAGCCCGTAGCGCTTCAGTTCCATGCGCTGGTCGTGCTTGCTGTCGTATTTGCGTTCGACGCGGCGTTTGATGGCGTTGATCTCGTTTCTCGAATATCCGCTCGCATCGTTCGCATCGTCGTCGCGGTGTCCTGCGTTGCGGATCTCGTCGAGTTCGCGCCGCAGCTTTTCGATATCACCGTCGGGGCTGTCGTTCCTGAGCATGCGTTTGTGTAAAAGATTCAAAGCGCGAATATCGTCGGGGCCATAGTCGGGCGCGACCGGTTCTTCGGCGGCGTAAATATCGACGTATTTCTGCACGACCGCGTCGTCGACCGGCGGCGCCTTGGGCGGCCAGTCGGCGATGTCAGGGGCCTGGCAGGCCACGAGAAAGATAGCCGGGATGAGGGTCAGTGCCCGTCTCATCCTTACTATGTAAGGATCATTTGCGTGCAGCGGAAGAGGGCGATGGTCTTTCCGTTGCTTTCGTCTTCGACGACGGCGTCCCACACGTGCGTGCGCCCACCCAGATGCTGCGCCGTCGCCGTGGCGCGGATCGCACCTTCGCGGGCGGTGCCCAGGTGGTTGGACTTCAACTCGATGGTGGTGAAATTCTTCCCGTTTTCGGGCAGGTGCGCGAACGTCGCATAGCCGCACGTGGTGTCGGCGAGGGCGATCACCGACGCGGCGTGCAGGAAGCCGTTCGGCGCGGTGTGGTGCGGTTTGATCTCGAGGCGGGTGACGACTTTCCCCAGGGAAATTTCGACCGGCTCGACGCCCATCCACTCGGGCAGGTAGCCTTTCGCCCGTTCGATCATCAGTTCCGGGGTGACGTCGGGGCGAAGTTTCGGTTCTGGCATTATTGTAGGACTCCGTTGGCGCGCAGCATCTGCGACAGGAACAATAAAAAGAACGAACCGCCTGTCCAGTACAACGCGCGCAGGAACCGGGTCCGCTTCTTGTCGCGAATATCCGATACCTTGACGATCTCGTAAACGATCTCCTTGGCCCAGTCGGCTTTCATGACGGCCGCCGCATAGGCGTCCGCGTCGGTGAACTTGAGGGAGTCGAAATACATCGTCCCATCGACGGCCTGCAGATTCCGCTTTTTCGTGACCTTGTCGATGCGCGACGGATAGAGCACCAGCGCGAACATGATGATCGGGAGGATCACCACCAACCAGCCGACGAACACGTACATGCCGGCCCATTCCATCGGCACCGGCATGTGCTTGCCCGACTGCTGCACGACACCGAGCGCGAAGATATAGCCGACACCGACGATCTGCGCCTTGGTGTCGTAACTGCGGACCGTGTCCTGCGCCTCTTGCAAGACCGCCATTAACGCGTCGGCGTCGAGCTTGTCGTGAAAGTTTCCCGAAACCGGATCGGTCATCGTGTCCTCCTCGCGGTGTTGTCATGACCCTCGTAGAAGGGCCGGGGCCACCATAGCCGATAATGTGGCGGGAGTATGGCTTGGGAAGCTGCCCCCTCACCCGGCTCGCTTCGCTCGCCACCCTCTCCCCAGGGAGAGGGGGGTATCGTCAGGGTCCCTCTTCCCCATGAAATGGGGGAGAGGACAGGTGAGGGGGGAATGGGTCCTGATCAAGTGCAGGACGACGTGCAATTGGTAAGTGAGCGTCATTCCGGCGTATGCCGGAATCCAGAATAGCCGGGGTGCCTGAAGGCTGGGTTCCCGCTTTCGCGGGAATGACGATTATGTTGAGGATGACTCGATCGCCGAGATTTCGGCATCAATGTCGGCGAGGTTCTTTTTCAGGCGTCTGACGTCGGCTTCCGACGCGCCCAAGACACCGCCATTGCGTTCGGCGGCGTCCGCATATCGTCTGAGTTGATGTTCGAACTCGGCCTTTGCGGCTTTAAGCTCGCGGAGGTGCGCCTGAAGCTTGCCGTCCGCGCTCACGACGCCTTTTTCTTGCTGCGTTTGCCTGCGACGTAGGGGGCGAGGTATTGGCCGGTGAAGCTCTCCTTCACCTTGGCGACGTCCTCGGGCGTGCCCTGCGCGACGATGTGCCCGCCCTTGATGCCACCCTCGGGGCCGAGATCGACGATCCAGTCGGCGGTCTTGATCACCTCGAGATTATGCTCGATGACGATGACCGTATTCCCGTTCTCGACCAGGGCGTCGAGCACTTCCAACAGTTTTCGGACATCGTCGAAGTGCAAACCCGTGGTCGGCTCATCCAGAATGTAGACGGTCTTGCCGGTCGCGCGGCGGCTGAGTTCTTTGGCGAGTTTGACCCGCTGCGCCTCGCCCCCTGAGAGCGTGGTCGCCTGCTGACCCAGGTGGATATATCCAAGCCCGACCCGTTGCAGCGTCACCATCTTGTCCCTGATCGAGGGCACCGCCTTGAAGAAGTCGGCGGCCTCGTCGACGGTGAGGTCGAGGACTTCGGCGATGGATTTACCCCGGAATTTGATCTCGAGGGTTTCGCGGTTGTAGCGCGCTCCCTTACAGACGTCGCACTCCACATAAACATCGGGCAGGAAGTGCATCTCGATCTTGATGACACCGTCGCCCTGGCACGCTTCGCAGCGCCCGCCCTTGACGTTGAACGAGAACCGTCCCGGTTTGTAACCGCGTGTCTTGGCTTCGGGCAGGTTGGCGAACCAGTCGCGGATCGGGGTGAAGGCCCCGGTATAGGTCGCGGGGTTGGAGCGCGGTGTGCGGCCGATGGGGCTCTGGTCGATGTCGACCACCTTGTCGATGAATTCGAGACCCTTGAGATCGTCGTGCGCACCCGGAATTTCGCGGGCGTTCATCAGCTTCCGCGCCAGCGCCTTATAAAGGGTTTCGATGATCAGCGACGACTTCCCACCCCCTGACACGCCCGTGACGCAGACCATGGTGCCCAGCGGCAACGTCATGTCGACGTCCTGGAGGTTGTTGGATTTCGCGCCGGTCAGTTCGAGTTTCTGACCCTTTTTACCTAAACGCCGCTTGGCGGGGACGGGGATCAGCTCCTTACCCGACAGATAGCGTCCCGTCAGGCTATCGTCGCAGTCGATGATCTCTTTCGGGGTGCCGGCAACGACGACATGACCGCCGTGCACGCCGGCGCGGGGGCCCATGTCGATGACGTAGTCCGCCGAACGGATCGCGTCTTCGTCGTGTTCGACCACGATCACGGTGTTGCCGATATCGCGAAGGCGCTCGAGCGTCTTCAAAAGCCGTTCGTTGTCGCGCTGGTGCAGGCCGATGGACGGCTCGTCGAGGACATACAAAACCCCCGTCAGACCCGAGCCGATCTGCGACGCCAATCTGATGCGCTGGCTTTCACCGCCCGACAGGGTGCCGGACGCGCGCGACAGGGTCAGGTATTCGAGCCCGACGTTTCTGAGGAAGTGCAGGCGTTCATTGATCTCGCGCAGGATACGTCGCGCGATTTCGTTCTGTTTCTTGGTCAGCTTCTTTTCGAGGCCCTCGAACCAGTCGGCGGCCTCGTCGATGGAGAGATCGCTGGCGTCCGAGATATCCTTGCCGTCGATTTTAACGGCGAGCGCTTCCGCCTTGAGCCGTTTCCCCTTGCAGGTTTCGCACGGCGCGACCGTCTGGTAGCGCTGCAATTCGTCCCGCACCCAGTTGCTGTCGGTTTCCCGCCAGCGGCGTTCCATGTTGGGGACCACGCCCTCGAACGGCTTCTTGATCTCGTAGCTTTTCGAGCCGTCCTTGTACTTCATCGTGACGGTTTCGTTGCCGGACCCGAAAAGAATGATTTTGCGGTGCTTCTTCGACAACTTCGACCACGGTTGGTCGAGCTTGAAACCGAAGTGCTCGGCCAAACTCTCCAAAGTCTGCACATAATATTTCGACGACGCACCGGCCCAGGGGGCAATCGCGCCCTTGCTCAGCGACTTGCTGTCGTCGGGGACGACCAGCTCGGCGTCGAAGAACATCTCGGTCCCCAACCCGTCACAAGACGGGCATGCCCCGAACGGGTTGTTGAACGAGAACAGACGCGGCTCGATCTCGTCGATGGTGAAGCCCGATATCGGGCAGGCGAACTTGGCGGAAAAGACGGTCCGCCCCTCGGGGACGTGATCCTTGATACCACCCTTCTTGCCTTTCGGGGGAGCCGACTGATCAGCGTCCGCATCATCGACGTAAGCGAGACCATCGGCGAGGTTGAGCGCGGTTTCGATGCTGTCGGCGAGGCGGGTCTCGATGCCTTCCTTCACAACCAGACGGTCGACGACGATTTCAATGTCGTGTTTGTACTTTTTATCCAGATCGGGCGCGTCTTCGAGGTCGTACATCTCGCCGTCGATGCGCACGCGCTGGAAGCCGCGCCGGGCCAGATCCTGAAGCTCTTTCTTGTACTCCCCTTTACGACCGCGGACGATGGGGGCGAGCAAATAAAGCCTGGTCCCTTCGTCCATCTCCATGACGCGATCCACCATCTGGCTGACGGTCTGGGCCTCGATGGGGAGTCCTGTCGCGGGGGAATAGGGGATGCCGACACGTGCGAACAGCAACCGCATATAGTCATAGATCTCGGTGACGGTGCCGACGGTGGAGCGCGGGTTGCGCGACGTCGTTTTCTGCTCGATGGAAATCGCGGGCGAAAGCCCCTCGATGGAATCGACATCCGGCTTCTGCATGAGTTCAAGGAACTGGCGTGCGTAGGCCGACAGGCTCTCCACATAGCGGCGCTGACCCTCGGCGTAGATCGTGTCGAAGGCGAGCGACGACTTCCCCGAACCCGAAAGCCCGGTGATCACGGTCAGGCTGTGGCGCGGAATATCGACGCTGACATTCTGCAGATTGTGTTCGCGGGCGCCTTTGACGCGGATGGTGTCCATATCAAGCCGTTTTTGGGTCGGAAAATGTGAGCCGCACAAGAGCTAATCGGTATATGGGTTTCCAAGTGCCGTAAAGAAAGGATTCGGCACGGTTCCGCGAAAATTGTGGAAGGAAAGCGGTCATATGCACCGCCCGGGTATACGGGGCCGGGCGGCGGCCGGATCAACCGGGCGGCTGGTAGCTTAACTCAGGCGACGGCGGCCTGGTCCGCGTTGCAGCCCCGCTTGAACGAATCCACGAGCCTGTTCAGCTCTTCGACGTCGTGTTTTTCCGGGCCCTTGGGTGCGTGTTCCAAGTGCGTCCCAATCTGGAGCAGTTCGTTACACCGCTCACGCATGTGGGCGAAGGGGGTGCGTTCCAACCTGCCATCGATATCCATCGCGATCTCGTTCAACTGCTTGATACAGCGATGCGCGAGGCTGCCGTCGTTCCTGTCGATCGCTTCATCGAGATGCGATGCGCACCAGCCGATTCCGCCGATACAACTGATCACCTTGCGCTCGTCGAGCCTGGCGCCGGCGTGTTCGATCTGCTTTTTGAGCGTGTCGCGGGTGACCCCCTCGGCAATCAGGCGGAGCGGGTTCGGCACGTTGACGCAATTCGCATCGACGCCCGGCTTGCCCGGCTCTTTGCGCCTGTCCGGCCCGATGTAATCGGCCGTGGTCACGAAAGGTTTGCGCTGATGCAGAAAGAACGTGAGCCGTCGTCTGAAAGCCTGGGCGTCGAACGGTTTCAGGGCGAGCCCGTCGAACCCGGCGTCGACGATGTTCGAGATCGTGTTCTCGTCGGGATAACTCGTCATCCCGATGGCGACGGGGAAGGGATTCTTCCCGAGCCTACGGGTACGCACGTCACTGACCAGCGCGCACATGGCGCTTTCGATCTCGGGGACGTCGCCGATCAACAGATCGACGTCGCTGCGGCCGAGACGGGCTTTGACGGTTTCCGGTTTCTCCGTGCTGGCGATCGCGGTAAACCCGATTTCGCGAAGTATCCCAATGACCAGCGTGCGAAGGTCGTGATTCGGGTCGTAAAGAACCACATTTACATCTTTGATATGCTGCATTTTGACACCACCATCATTACGATAGTTTAAATGGTCGTCTTATTGAACCTAATCGACTGTGATGAATATCACAGTTCAATGGTTAAACACACTCAAACGTCGTATTTTTTGAGTTCAACACGTGACCGAAATGGACTTATCGGCGTGTTTCCCTTGTTTACCGGGACTTAGCGGATTCGGAGATTTTTCGTTCCGGTTTCGCGCAGGATTGGCGCAATACAAGTCTTGGTTGGAAAAAATACGAACTAAAGTAGCGTAACGTGAAAAAAGCCACTAATCCTTCCATTGCGTATCAGGCACGTTGACAGGCGCGCCGCCGTGACGAGACTGCTCGCCCACGACGGCATCGCGGAGATTGAGGAGAACGCGAATGAGTGACGAGTTAGAGCAAGAATTCCAGAAAGCCGACGTGGTGCTGTCCGACGCGCTCGTCCAGTTCCAGGACGAGGGTGTGAGCCAGTACGTCTACGGCATGGCATTGCTGGAGATCGGGATCGCCGCTTTGGTGAAACTCGAGGAGCCGGACGAACAGATCATCGATGTCGCGCGCGCCTTCATCGAAAAGGCGAGGGGCTTTCAGGACACCGCGTTCCCGATCCCGCGCGAACAGTAAGGCGAAACGACTCCACTCGCTTTCCGCCAACCGTTATAGTTTCGACGAATTCATCCTAGAGGGGGAAAAATGGCAGGCTCCGTTAACAAAGTCATTCTTGTCGGCAATCTCGGCCGCGATCCGGAAATCCGTTTCACGCAGTCGGGCCAGAAGCTCGCCAATATGAGCGTCGCCACCTCCGAACAGTGGCGCGACAAGCAATCCGGTGAGCGCCGCGAGAAGACCGAGTGGCACCGCGTCGTGGTGTTCGATGAACGCCTTGCCGAGATTTGCGAGAAGTACCTGAAAAAAGGCTCGAAGGTGTACCTCGAAGGCTCGCTCCAAACCCGCAAGTGGACCGGCAACGACGGGATCGAGAAGTACACCACCGAAGTCGTCCTGCAGCGCTTCTCCGGCGTCCTCACCATGCTCGATTCCGCCGGTGGCGGCGGTGGCGGTGGCGGCGGCTACGGCGGCGGCAGCGATGAGCCCCCGTCGTGGGATGGCCCTGACAGCGGCGGCTCGTCCTCGGGCGGCGGTGGCGGCCGTGGGCCGGGCGGCGACCTCGACGACGAAATTCCGTTCTGACGACTTGACCATATGACGTGCCCCTCACCCTGTCCCTCTCCCGAGGGAGAGGGGACTCTCGCCGAACCATCCCTCTCCCTGGGGAGAGGGTGGCGCGTAGCGCCGGGTGAGGGGATTTGTCCGGGGAACCGCGGGCGATGACCCACATGCGCCGAAACGTCTTGCTGCTGGCGTGTTGCCAGGCGTTGGCGATGTCGGGCACGTCGATGCTTTTGACGGTCAGCGCGCTCGTCGGCGTGATGCTGGCGCCCTCGAAGACGCTGGCGACACTTCCTCTCGCGGTGCAGTTCGCGGCGACCACGCTATCGACCATTCCGGCGTCGCTTCTGATGGCGAAGATCGGCCGGCGCCCGGGGTTCACCATCGGTCAGACCATCGGGATGGCGGGGGCGGTCGTCGGTTCGTATGCGATCTATGCCGGGTCGTTCTGGCTGTTCATGCTGGGCGGGCTGCTTCTGGGTATCCACAACGCGTTCTGGCAGTACTACCGCTTCGCGGCGGCGGAGGTCGCGACCGAGGAATTTCGCGCCCGGGCGATCTCGTACGTGCTGGCGGGGGGATTGGTCGCGGCGTTTTTAGGGCCGCAACTCGCCAAGTGGACGGCGGACCTTTCGGCGGCGGCGTTCGCGGCAAGTTATTCGGTGATCATCGGGCTCAGCTTC
Source organism: Rhodospirillales bacterium (assembly GCA_017644185.1). GTDB lineage: Bacteria > Pseudomonadota > Alphaproteobacteria > Rhodospirillales > Casp-alpha2 > UBA4479. The sequence goes on along the minus strand of JAEPMA010000012.1, from coordinate 6,174 downwards.
ACCGCTATCGTCTTATTGCAGTTCACCCGCATCCCCGACTTGCGTCATCAGGGCGTCCGAACGGCCGGCCGGCCGATCCTCCAGATCATGGCGACACCGAACTTCATCGTTGCCGCGATGTCATCGACCATCGGGTATGGGATGATGAACATGCTGATGACGTCGACGCCGCTCGCCATGACGTTCTGCGGCTTCGCCTTCAACGACGCGGCGACGGTGATACAGTGGCATATCGTGGGGATGTTTCTGCCGAGCTTCTTCACCGGACATCTGATCAAGCGTTTCGGGGTCGTCAACGTGATTGCGGCGGGGGCGGCGCTTCAAGCCGTCGCCATCGCGTTCGGTCTGGCGGGCGTCGATTATACGAATTTCTGGCTGGGGCTGACGTGTCTGGGGGTGGGATGGAACTTCATGTTCATCGGCGGCACCACTTTGCTGACCGAATGCTACACCCCCGAAGAGCGCGCCAAGACCCAGGCTGCGCACGATTTCATGCTGTTCTCGCTCGTCGCGGTGACGGCATTTGCGTCCGGGGCGTTGCACGAGACGTTGGGGTGGCAGGCGGTCAATATGATCGCCGCGGTTCCCGTTTCGGCGGCGTTCCTGGCGGCGGTGTGGTACGGGGCCAGACGAACGCGCACGCCCGCAGGGTGAAGAAATCAGTCGAGGGTGCGGCGGAACCGCAGCAGCCCGATCACGACGATAACGGCGGTGAACGCGGCGAGCGCCGCGAAGTCCTGCCATAACGAGGCGAACTCGGCGCCCTTCAGCATGACGCCCCGCATCAGGCGAACGAAGTGGGTCAGAGGCAACACCTCGCCGATCATCTGCGCCCAATCAGGCATCCCCCGGAATGGAAACGCGAACCCGGACAAGAGCAGGTTGGGGAGGAAGAAGAAGATCGTCATCTGCATCGCCTGAAGCTGCGTGCGGGCGACGGTCGAAATCAGATAACCGATCGTCAGCACGGCGACGACGAAAAGGGCGATCGCCGCCAGTAACAGCAGAGGCGAGCCCAGCATCGGCACATCGAACAGCCACATCGCGCTCAACAGCACGATGGCGGACTGCATCGCCCCGACGGTGATGTAGGGCACGATCTTGCCGATCATGATCTCGAACGGGCTGACCGGCATGGACAATAGCAATTCCATCGTCCCGCGTTCACGCTCGCGGGTGACGGCGAGGCCGGTGTTGATCGACAGCGACAGGAACAGGATCACCCCCAATAAACCGGGAACGATCACCTTGTCGGTCTCGTTGGCTGGGTTGTAGCGGCGGTGAACCACCACATCGACGATGGGGGTCGATGTGTCCCGGCGCATCGCGAGCGCGCCCCTGAGTTCGCGGTTCACACCTTGTCTGACAATCGTATCGATGGCGCCAACGGCACCCCCGACCGCGGCCGGGTCCGTATCGTCGGCGAGCAGAAGCAGGGTGGCGGTGTCGCCCCGGGCGATGCGGCGCGAGAAGTCGGGTGGGATTTCGACACCGAACTGCACCTCGCCCGACTGGAGCAGGGGTTCGAGCTCGGCCCCCGTACCGACCTGGCGGGTGACCTTGAAATAGCGGCTGGTCTGCATCGCGGCGACGACGCTTCTGCCCATCGGGCCGTGATCCGCAAGGGCGACCGCGGTCGGCAGGTGGCGCGGGTCGAGGTTGATGGCGAAGCCGAACAACATAATCTGCATAACCGGCACACCGATCATGATCGCGAAGGTCATGCGGTCACGCCGCATTTGCTTGAATTCCTTCGTGATCATCGCCCTGAGGCGGCCAAGGAATCCGCCGAACCCCGGCGCGCGGTTCTGGTGCGCTTTATTCGTCATGACGCCACGGCGCGGTTGTCCTGCGCGTCCCTTAACAGGTGGATGAAGACGTCTTCGAGCGTCGGCGGGGAGGGTTCCCATCTAAACCGACTGTCGTCGCGGTAAGGCTGGGTTGCGTGATCGAGGGCGTTTTTATCCGGCCCGCCGATCCTGAGCCGTGTCCCGAACGGGGTCGCCATGCTGATGCCCTCTTCGTCGCGTATGTTTGCGGCGAGATCGGATAGGTCACCAGGGTCGCCCGAGACCTCCCAAACCGAAAGCCCTGAATTGCCGATGACCTCGTCGCCCGCGCCCGATGCCAGCAGCTTTCCGTAGGCCAGATAGGCGATGCGGTGGCAACGCTCGGCTTCGTCCATGTAATGGGTGCTGACGAGGACGGTCAGGCCGTCCGCCGCGAGTTCGTAGATATGTTCCCAGAAATCCCGGCGCGCCTTGGGGTCGACCCCGGCCGTCGGCTCGTCGAGCAACAGAAGCTCCGGTTTCGGCAGAATCGCGGCGGCGAGGGCGAGGCGTTGCTTCCACCCGCCTGAAAGCGTCGAGACGAGCTGATCGCCGCGCCCCTCGAGCCCGAGTTCCCGGATCGCGTCTTGGGCCGTTTTCACGGGGGCCGGCAGGTTATAGATACGGGCGACGAATTCGAGGTTCTCTTCGACTGTCAAATCCCCATAGAGACTGAAATGCTGGGTCATGTAACCGATGCGGCGGCGAAGGGCGTCCCGTTCGGTTCGAATGTCGAGGCCGAGGCATTCGCCACGTCCATGATCGGGCTCGAGCAACCCCACCAGCATCCGCATGGTCGTCGTCTTGCCGCTGCCGTTGGGGCCGAGAAAACCGTAGATTTCGCCGCGCTTGACGGTGAGATTGAGGTCCTCGACGACGACGAAGTCGCCGAAGCGCTTGCTCAGACCCTCAGCGCGGATGGCGATGTCCGTGTCATTTGCCATCGCCGCCGTCCTTGTGCGGCACAGGTAGCGTGACCGTGATGGGGAGGCCGGGTTTGAGGGCTGGGGCGGCATCCGGATCGATCCCGGCTTCGATCCTGACCAGAAGGCGCTTGCGTTCTGTCGTGCCGTAGATCACGGGCGGGGTGAACTGGACTTCCTCCGAGATCAGATTGATTTTTGCCGTCAGGCCGTTCGGGCAGCCGTCGCACGCGATGTCGACGGTATCGCCGCGGTTCAGGCCCGCAACCAACCCTTCGCCGACGAAGAACACCGCGCGGCGCGCCTGATCGGGCAGGAAGGTGATCACCGCGCCCCCGGCCGGGGTCATCTCGCCCTTGCGGCGCAAGACCTCGTGGACCAGTCCCGCCTCGGGCGCGGGAACGGTGCGGCGTTCAAGGATGCGGCGCTTGCTTTCCGCGTCCTTCTCGGCGGCGAGGACGTCTGCCTCCGCCGCCTGGATTCTGTCTTCGCGTTCGGGAAGCCGGGCGAGTTCCAGATCCTTGCGCGCCTCAAGAAGCCTGGCCTCGGCGGTTTCTAAGCGTGTAAGGGCTTCGTCGCGGCGGGATTCGGCGATGGTGCCGTCGAGGAACAGTTCCTCTGCCCGGCGGCGCTCTTTATCGGCCAAGTCGCGCTCGGCGGCGGCGCGGTTGATCGCGGCCCCCAACAACTCGATGCGTTGGGGTCTGGCGCCCTGTTTCAGATCTGCGAGGGTCGCCTTGGCGGCGCGAGTGCGGGCCTCGGCGGCGGCGAGGAGGGCATCTTCGTTCGCGGTCTCGAGCCGGAACAAAACCGTCCCCGCATCGACATGGGCGCCCTGGGTGACGGAGAGTTCGGCGATGCGGCCTGTGTCCTCGGCGCCGATGAACAGGAAGTCGCCCTCGATATAGCCCTGCACGACGTTTTCGGGCGGATCTTCGCAGCCGGTGAGCACAAGAGCGGCGCAGGCGAGCAGCGATAACGAAATACGCCTCATCATGGCTGTTTACGCTCCGGGATCAGGCCCTGGCACGCCATGTCGGCGAATGTGTCCAGGAATTGCGCGGTGTCGAGTGGTTTGAAGTCCTGAAACAACTGCTTCCATAGGACGGCCAGAAGGACAGGGGCGATGAGGACCATGGGATGTTCGCGGATCATTTCGCCCCTGAAGGTGCCTTCCTTCGCGCCCTTATCGAGAATGCCGCTCAGGTGCCCAAGACCGGGTTCGATGATAGTCTTGAAATAGGTTTCGGCGATCCCCGGGAAGCGGCCGGATTCGGCGATCACCAGGCGCATTACCGCGCCCGGCACGCCGGTTTCGACAAATCCCGATATCTTGCGGTAGAAGCGGTGCAGTGCCTCGGCGTCGACGGGCTCTTGGTGGGCGTTCCCATCCATGAACTCCAACGCTTCGCGGATCGGGGCGAGGGCGTTTTCAATGACGGCCTCGAACAAGGCCTCCTTGCTGGCGAAATGAAGATAGACCGTCCCCTTGGCGACACCCGCCTTTTCGGCGACCTCGTCCATGCGGGTATCGGCGTAGCCGCGCTGGACGAAGACGTCGATCGCGGCATCCAGAATGCGGTCCTGTTTGTTCATCTGTATAAAATGACTGACCGGTCAGTCATTTTCAAGCGAAGACTGCAGTGGGCCGAAAAAAGACCCGCGCGAGGTTGTTCGGGGGGGCGCAAAATGCTAAAAACAAGGGTCCATCGAGAGTGCTTTCAGGGCGCTCAAGCATCGACGCTTAAGTAACTGATAATAAAGCGATTTACAAAAATTGACAGATACGCCTGAAGCGCCGCCGCCGGCGACTCCGCACGATGATGTAACGCCGGTCTCGATCATCGACGAAATGCGCAATTCGTACCTCGATTACGCGATGAGCGTGATCGTGTCGCGTGCGCTGCCCGATGTGCGTGACGGCCTCAAGCCCGTGCACCGCCGCATCCTGTTCTCGATGAAGGAAAACGGCTACGAGGCAGGCAAGCCTTACCGTAAATCGGCCCGTATCGTCGGGGACGTGATGGGTAAATATCACCCGCACGGCGACCAGGCGATCTATGACGCCATGGTGCGTATGGCGCAGAACTTCTCGATGCGCCTGCCGCTGATCGACGGCCAGGGCAACTTCGGTTCCATGGACGGCGACCGCGCGGCGGCCATGCGGTATACCGAAGCCCGTCTGCACCGCTCGGCGCACGAGTTATTGGAAGACATCGACAAGGAAACCGTCGACTTCCAGCCCAACTACGACGAGACCGTGGTCGAACCGAAGGTCCTGCCGGCCGGGTTCCCCAATCTTCTGGTTAACGGCGCGGGCGGGATCGCCGTCGGCATGGCGACCAACATCCCGCCGCACAATCTGGGCGAGGTGATCGACGCCTGCTTCGCCTATATCGAAAATCCCGAAATCACCATCGACGAGATCATCGAAGCCCATGTCCCCGGCCCGGATTTCCCGACCGGTGGCTTGGTCATGGGCAAGAACGGCATCCGCCAGGCCTATCACACCGGGCGCGGCTCGGTGGTCATGCGTGGCCGCACGTCGATCGAGGAAATCCGCAAGGACCGCTTCGCCATCATCGTTCACGAGATTCCGTATCAGGTGAACAAGTCGCGGATGGTCGAGATCATTGCCGAGGCGGTGCGGGACAAGCGGATCGAGGGGATTTCCGATCTTAGGGATGAGTCGGACCGCAAGGGCGTGCGCGTCGTCGTCGAGATCAAGCGCGACCACGAACCCGAAGTCGTGCTGAACCAGCTTTTCCGCTACACCCCGTTGCAGACCTCGTTCGGCGTCAACATGCTGGCGCTGCACGAAGGCCGCCCGCAGCAGATGAACCTGAAGGAGATCATCGCTGCGTTCGTCAAATTCCGCGAAGAGGTGATCCGCCGCCGCACGATCTATGAGCTCGGCAAGGCGCGCGAACGGGCGCACGTTTTGGCCGGTCTGGCCGTCGCCGTCGCCAATATCGACGACGTGATCGCCCTGATCCGCCACGCGCCCGACCCGCAGGAAGCCCGGCAGCAGTTGATGGCCCGCGAATGGCCGGCCGAGGACGTGGCGCCGATGATCGCGCTGCTGGACGAACCGGGAAGGGGCGTCGTCGACGGGAAATACAAACTCTCCGAAGAGCAGGCGAGGGCGATCCTGGAACTGCGCCTGCACCGCCTGACGGGTCTCGAGCGTGACAAGATCGGCGACGATCTGAAAGAGATCTCGGAACGCATCGCCGAATACCTCGAGATCCTGCGGTCGCGCGAAAAGCTGCTGGGCATCCTGGTCGATGAGTTGCGGGTGATCCGCGACAAGTTCGCCAACGACCGCCGCACGACGTTGGAAGAAGACGCCTACGAACACGACATCGAAGACCTGATTCAGCGCGAGGACATGGTCGTCACGGTCACCAACGCGGGCTACA
>JAEPMA010000011.1 GCA_017644185.1 Rhodospirillales bacterium | reverse complement strand
CTGTCGTTTCTCCCTGTCATGCGCGAACGCTTCGATCTTCTTGTCGACCGCCGCGCGTGGTTCGAGGACCCGATGCAAAGGTTCTTCGATTTCTGCGCATCTGACGCTTTCAAAAAGCGCGTCACCGAGCTTGGTGGCTACGACACAGACGGGATGGGCAAGATCGCCTTCAACGGTAGTATTTGAACGTTCGTTTGCGGTTGTCTTGTGTCGCACATGCCCATGACGTGACGTCTCGGTAAAAATAAATGCATGTTCGTTGTTGAGAATGACACGCATTTACATAAAATCGGACTCCCTCAGTTCGACGTTCTAAAATCGGGTAAACCGACAATGAGACTTTTTCAGAATGACAGCCGGACGGACGTTCGGATTGCCCTTTTTGTTGTTGCGGCTTTTCTCAGTAGTGTGTCCGTGTCCCACGCCGACGGGTTCGCTTCGAAGCAACAGCTGGGCGAAGCTTTGTTTTTCGACACCAACCTTTCGAAGAACAAAACACAGGCCTGCGCGACCTGCCACAATCCCGAATACGCCTTTACCGATCCGCGCGAGACGGCAGCCGGGCGCGCGGTATCTTTGGGGGATGACGGCAAGTCCTTGGGGAACCGCAACACGCCGACCGCGGCGTATGCGATGTTTTCGCCGGCGTTTCATCAGAATAAAGACGGTGCTTACGTGGGTGGTCAATTTCTGGATGGGCGGGAAAAAGACCTGGCGGGACAGGCCGGAGGCCCACCCGTCAACCCCGTCGAAATGGGCATGCCAAATAAAGAGAGCGTGGTCGGGCGAATTAAAGAGAACACAGACTACGTGACCGCGTTCAAATCGATTTTCGGTGACGACGTTTTCGAAGATGAGGCCCGGGCCTATCTGGCGATGACCGACAGTATCGCCGCGTTCGAACAGACGGCCATCTTCGCCCCCTTCGATTCCAAATACGATCGCTATCTGCGGGGGGAAGCCAAACTGACGGATCAGGAGGAACTGGGGCAGGTCTTGTTCTTTTCGAAGCAGTTCACGAACTGTAACCAGTGCCACCAACTGCGTCCTTTGCAACCCGCCAAGGACGAGACGTTCACCAACTACCATTACCACAACATCGGTGTACCTGCGAACAAGTCGGCCCTCGTGGCGGGCGGGCACGACCCGAACCAGATTGATCATGGCTTGTTGGAGAACCCGGACGTCAAAGACAAATCGGCGGACGGAAAGTTCAAGGTCCCGACGTTGCGTAACGTCGCCGTGACAGGTCCCTACATGCATAACGGCGTGTTCAACGACCTGCGCACGACGATCCTGTTCTACAATAAATACAACGCCAGGAGTGAAGCGTCTCAGATCAATCCCGAAACCGGTAAGAAGTGGCGCGAGCCCGAGGTGCCCGCTACTCTGTCGACCAAGGAATTGACCCACGGGCCGGCGTTGGACGACAAGCGGATCGACGCCCTGGTCGCGTTTTTGAAAACCCTGACCGACAAGCGCTACGAACACCTGATGACGGAATGAGGGAAGCTCGATGACGGAACCTTGCGATCTAAGTGCGCTCGAGGCGCGAAGGTTGATGATGGCCGGTGAACTGTCACCGGTTGAGCTTCTGGATAGCTGTCTGTCACGGATTGAAAGCGTCAATGATAAGGTGAACGCGATCACGGCGATGGACGAAGAGCGCGCGCGCAAAGAAGCGCAGATCGCGGAGCAGGGTTTTAAGGCGGGCGAGGCGATGGGACCGCTTGCCGGTCTGCCCGTCGGGATCAAGGATCTGAATGCGACGGCGGGGCTCCGCACCACGTACGGCTCGTTAATTCATGAAGACAACATCCCCGACCAAGACGAAGCCCTGGTCGCGCGGTTAAGAGACGCGGGCGCGATCGTGTTCGCGAAAACCAACACCCCCGAATTCGGCGCCGGATCGAACACCACGAACAAAGTGTTCGGACCGACGCTCAACCCCTACGATCTTGAGCGGACGCCAGGCGGTTCTTCTGGGGGATCGGCGGCGGCGCTGGCGACGGGGATGCTGCCGCTCGCGCATGGAAGCGATACGGGCGGCAGCCTCAGGAACCCCGCCACATGGTGCGGGGTCGTCGGGTTTCGTCCGACGCCGGGTCTGGTGGCGCGCGAGGGGCGGACCCTCAACTACACGCACTTCAGCGTGCAGGGCCCGATGGCGCGTTCGGTTTCCGATGTTTCGCTAATGATGGCCGGGTTGGTGGGCGACGACGACCGCGATCCGTTGTCCGGGCCGTGCGATCCGTCCGCTTTCACCCAGTTGGATGATGCCGGCGTTTCGAGACTTAATATCGCCTGGTCGACGGACTTCGGTGGGATTGCGCCCCTGGATGGCGATATACGGACGAGTTTCAAGGCCGCGATCGACGAGGTCGGTCCGTGGTTTAACACTTGCGAATTACGCGATCCGGATTTCAAAGACGCCCGCGATATTTTCTGGACGCTCAGGTGCGTCTATTACGTCGCCAACCACGAAGACAGGATATCGAAGCACCGCGATCTTCTGTCGCCGCAGATCATTTCGAACTACGAAGCCGGCTTATCGATGTCGCTGGTCGACGTGGCGCACGCGGAAAAGAATTGGGCGAAGCTCTATCGGGCGTTCGAGAAATTCTTCGAAGATATCGATCTCTTGATCGTGCCGGGCAATGCGGTGTCGGCATTTAAAGTGAAAGACGGCATCCCCAAATCCGTGGGCGGCAAGCCGATGGAGAATTATCTGGACGCATCGCTTGTCAGGTCGGCGTTGACGCTGACCGGGCATCCGGTGATCGCACTGCCAATGGGTGCGGACGAAAACGGCATGCCGTTCGGGGTGCAGATCGTGGGCAAACGGCGCGGCGATCTGGATCTTCTGAAGGCGGCGCACGCGTTGGAGGCGAAGATCAAAACCAACCCGAAATTCAAATTACCGCCGCCTGATCTAGCGAAACTGACGTCTTAACCGCCGCCCGTCGTACACACGCCGGTCGCGATCCGGTCATCCGAAATCCATACGAACGGCATCTTGTCTTTTTCAAAGGTGTCGATCTTGAGGATCTTCAAACCCGTATTGCCCATCCCCTTGTGGATGCTGACGGCGAGCAGGGCGTTTTGGCCGACGGCTTTTTGCAGAAGGCTTAGAACCCATTCTTCCTTCAATCCCGCCAGCCGGCCGGTCCGGTCGTCAAAGGTGAAGCGCGGATAAAGTTTAAGCGTGCGTGCACTGTCCGCGTCGGCAACAGGGACGCCTTCTTTGTCCACGCTTTTGACGTCACGCACATCGCAGGCATAGAGCGCGGCCGCCGCGTTTGCGACCGGCAGGCAGGCGATCAGTGTGCTGGCAACGAAGATGGCGAGAACGCGCATCGGATTTCCCCCGGCACCTCATCAGGCAATCATCCGCAGTGTGCGGAATATTGCCGGGATGCGAAACCCCGGGGGAGGCCGAAGATTATTTCAGCAGTTTGGCAATTTCATCCAAAAGGGTCAGACGCTCTTTTTTCAGCTCTTCCAGATGCATGTCATCCATCGGCTCGACATCGGTTTCGCCGCGGTGAATCTCCCGGTTGAGTGTGTGATAACGCTCACTCAGTTTCGCGAAGTGGGCATTGTTGGTGCTGAGGTCGTGAATCTTCTGGGCCTGGCCCGGGAATTCTTCGGTCAGTTCGTGCGGTGTGTGCGACATGTGTCTCTCTGCCGTTGGTGGTTGATGATTCGATACTGCACCCGTGACCTAGGTGTCGCATTGATCCAGGTCAACGGGGCATGATGATCACGATAAATCGCGAAGAAATTCGAGCAACAAGTCGCTCACCGATCCGGGTCGTTCCTGCTGCACCCAGTGACCGGCACCGTCGATCAGATGCGTGCCGCGATAGTCCGAACATGCCGTCGCTTCCATCTTTTCGAGCGCACCCGGCGTTTGATAGGTGCCCCAGTCGCTTCTTCCGGCGACGAACATCGAAGGGACGTCGATGCTGCGGCCGGCGAAGATCTGTTGTTCTTTTATGAAGGCGTCGACGAACCGGCAGCGATACCAGTTGAGCCCACCCTGGAAACCGGTCTTACCGAACGTGTCGCTGTAGACTTTAAGTTCGTCGTCCGTCAGCCAGGTGTTGGCGGCGATCTCGTCGTCGGTCGGCATCTCCGGGGCGACCGTTTCCGCCATCGTCTTGTTCAGATCCATCACGTAGTAGGTGGGGAGCTTGGCAAGCTCCAAAGCCGTCCAGCCGCTCAGACGGTGGGGTTTGTTCTGTTTCCAGTCCGCACTCTTCATATGAAAGTAGGCGCGCAGGAACTCGTGAATGCCCTGTTCCGCCGCCCACATGTGGCCGTTGGCCGGTCTTGTCGAATAATAACGGTGGTAGTGCTTTCTGGGCGGCTCGAGGGATGCCAGTTCAACGTCCATGTCGACGGCGGGTGGGGGATTTAACGCGGGCGGTCCCGCATATGGCGCGCTCATCAACGTCACGGATTTGAAGATATCGGGGCGGATCAAGGCGAAGTGCGCCGCCGCGAACGAGCCGAAATCATGACCGACAAGCCCCTCGACACGATCGATCCCCATCCGGGACAGAAGACCGAGGGTGTCGCGCAATAAATTCAGGAACCGGAAGCTCGCGAGATCGCCGTTATAGTCCGGATCCCATCCTGTCGTCAGGCCGTATCCTCTTTGATCGGGCGCGACCACATGATAGCCCGCATCCGCGAGGACCGGCATGACCTTGCGCCAGCTATAGGCGAGTTCGGGAAAACCGTGCAGCAACAGGATCACCGGGCGGCCGGCCTCGCCGGATTCCAACACATGCATATCAAGCCCGTTGCCGTTCGTGATCATGCGCGAACGGATGCCGTCGTTGAGGGCTTGGAGGTATAACGGATCGTCTGTCATCTGCCGTTTACTGTAACCAAGTTTCGGCAGGGCCGCATCCGGCTAATCAGAAAACCCGGTCGCACTCGCGGATGATTGGATCGCGCACGCACAGCTTCTGTCCGTATACGGTGTTCTCGATGCGGCCGATGCAGATCCGTCCGATCGAAAATAAGCAATCCTCGGTACGCGAGCACCCCTGATAGCAGACCTCGCCCGGGCTGCAGTCGGCGGACACGTCGCACGGTTCGAATAATGTCGAGGCGCAGAGACGGTAGATGAAGGGGGCGCGGGCGAAGCGCTCCGTCCCGTCGGGATATTTCAGGATCGCGACGTTGGTGCGCTCCATCGTCCCCTCGTAGTCACGCGCGCACGGCCATCTGTTTTCCGCCTCGATGAGAATGCCGGTAATACCGCTGGGGATGGCGTTCAGTTCGCACGTCACCGTCTGCCCGGAAATTGAGCACCCGGCACCAGAGACGGACAACGCCTTGAGCGGCAGCACAACGTTGTCGGTGATCGTGAAGGGCCCGGGGATGGTGATGTCCGGATTGTCGATCGTGATCCGGATCGTCGCAATGTCGCCATACCCAAGGATGCCTTGTATCGGTTCCTTGTTGAACACCAGGTTGTCGTAGTTGGGGGGCGTGCAATGTCGGACGATCAGCACATCCGAAGCGCCGGCCCTTGCATTCTGGGGGGCGCCGGCGAGTGGGACATTCAGAGTGTCGGACCACGTCTCGAGGCCGATGTACGCACAATGCTGATCGTCGAGGGCGAGGGTATAAGCCCGGTCGTCGGCTTCGCCGCCGAGGTAGGTGAGGTAGAGGATCTGGCCGGTGGTATCCAGTACCGCGTGAAACCCATCATGCGGCCCGCCCTGATAGTCGCTGCTGAGCGCATCGCCGACAGCCTGAAAACCGATAAGAAGTTCGCCGACGGTATAGGCGTTGCCGTACCGATCCACCTCGATATCGTAGGCAATGGCGTCGAGGGCGCCGAGCTGGGTTCGATAGTCTTGTGCGCCGCTCGGCGAGAGCTTGGTCACGGTCGCACTGGTGCCCAGGCTGCCGCCTTTGGTGCGTCCCGATACATACGCGCTGCCGTCCTGGCCGACGTCGATGGCGTATCCCATGTCGAGGCCGTCGTCGTTCAGCATGGTCGCGTATACCACTCCCGTGCCGCCGGTTTTAAAGCGCACGACGAAGCTTTCGTAACATCTGTATGTGTTGAAGTATTCCTCGCACGCCAAAGCTTGATCCAGGGGCAGGGTGTGGCCCGACCCGCCGTCGGTGATCGGGAAGTCGTAGGATTCCGTCACGCCGGTGATATAGGCCTCGCCCCCCCGCACGCTGATGTCGACCGCGACGTCCTGAAAGCTGCCGCCGTGAAGGGTGAAATATTGCAGGGACGACAGGTCGTGCGAGAGCGCCGCGACATATGCGTCGGGGAAGGTGGCGGTGCCACCGAAAGTGCTCTGGGAGGCGGACGCCTGATAGTACTCGGGCTTGAGTCCGTCTTCTGCCGCGGCGCGCCACGTCTGTCCGGTCAGATAAACTCCTCCGTACCGGCCCGAGCCGATGCTGTGGTGGTATTCGCAGGCATAGACAAAGGTGTTTGCGGCGGGATCGACGAAGGTGCCGGCGGCTGGCACGCCGGTGTTGTCGAAACGCAGAACGAACCCGCTGACGGCGCCAGCGTTGAAGGTTGAATCGAACGGCGTGCCGGGCAGGGGAAAGTCTTGGCTGATCGTTTCCCCGCAAAGGTAGGCGTTTCCGTTTGCCCCGGCGCTGACGCCATACGCGAACGTTGAATGCGTGCCGCCGATATAACTGACGTAATCCCAGGATGGCCCGGTCGGATCGAGACGCGCGATGAACCCCTTGTATGGGGCCGGGCTGATCGGCCCCGCCGCATCCGGTAGATCCGCCGACAGGGTCGTGCCGCCCAGCAATAACCGGTCCTGGCCGTCCGTATCCATGTCCAGTGCCGGTATCAGCAGGTCGTTGAGCGAAATGATGTGCTTGCGAATAGGCTCCGCCGACGAACCGCCGAAATACGTCGCGAAGTCGATGACCGGATCGATAATCAGGGTCTTACCCTTGGTTCGCTTCGCGATCCGGAAGCCCACGGTATCGTTGGACAACAGTTCGAACGAGGCCTCTAACTGTTGGCGGTCGCTGTCGCCGACTTCGAAGACCGTCGGCGGGTGGTGGATAACGTCCCGTCCGTTCGCGAGGCGCAGGCGCAATCGTCCGTTGTCGTCGATTGATGCGCTTTCGATACCTGTAAAGCGCATCCGGATGTTGTTGTGGTTGCCGCGCGCACCGACCACGAAATGATAGCTTAGGGTACCGCCGTCGGTACCCACCAACATATCGATATCACGATAAAGATCCCCGTACCTGACGCCCTTGAACATCTCGATACCGCGGATCCATTTCGACGTTTCGTTCCCGGTGAAATATGACGCCCGTGTGCGCACGGCCTCTAGGCCGTCGATCTTGGCCGAGTCCCGCGCGCCGACCATCTGCATGTGCAGGGCATAGGATTTCCCGGTGTCGGCCGAGGGGAAGGGTTTCTTCTCCGCGCCCGGCTGCTCGGGCGGGGGAACGGTTAGGCTTCCGAGGACCGTCACCAGGCCGGTCGGGGTGAGGAAGACGTTATACCCGCTGCGGCGAACCACGAACCTGGCACGCTTGTCGGCTTGGCCCGCGTTCTTTTCGAAGAGGAAGGGAATTTTGGCACCGCCGATGCGTGCCATCGTGTTGTCGGCGGCGGCCTTGACCGGCCGGGGCGGCATTTCCGATTTTTTCTGCTGGCCGAACGCGGTGTCCGCAAACCCGGCCACAATCAGAGCCGCGATGGCGATGCCGCGGATGAATTGTCCGAACGTTGCAGGCTTGATCGTCTGTTTGAACATTTTCGTCTCCCCCGAAACTAAGATGTAAACAGCGCGATGGCGGCTTTATAGGTATGCCATCAAGGTGGAACGGGCATGACCCGCTGGTTGGTGGAACGCAGTTTACGCGTCACGTCGAGGAACAGGCTTTCATAGAACCTGGCCGCGAAGCTGACATCCGATTTCAATTTCTCGAAAAGCACGTCCTTGGGAATGGACAGGATTTCCGCCGTGCCGTCGGAGATCAGGTTGGCGCTGGCGCCCTTGCGGTCCATTAAGGACATTTCGCCGATGACTTCGCCCGGGCCCAACGGCCCCGCAAATTCGGCGCAGATCTCATCGAGATAAACCCGCGTGATGCGCAAAAAGCCGGTCTTTATCAGCAACAGGCTATCGACGACTTCGCCTTCGGCGATAATCGTGTCGCCGGACCCGTAGTGAAGGGATTCGGCGTTGGCGACAAGCCAATCGCGTTCTTCGTCCGTCAGTTTGGGAAACGCCCCAATCAGGTTCATGCCGCGAAGTCCTCTCTCGTCCCGTCGCCGCAATTTTTAGTAATCAGGTGTTTGAGATTTCGCGGCGCCGGTATGATAATCCGGTGTCATGGAAAAATACAAATGCTTAGCCGCTGTTCTGTCTCTGACCATCGTCGCCGGGTGCGCGGTGGTAGAGAAGGATGGGGATCACATCGCCATTCGGCATTCATCCGAAAACAACCTGTTCGTCCAGCACGAAGCCGACGAACACTGCGCGTACTTCGGCAAGAAGGCGGTCAAGGTACAGGAAAGCGACCCGATGGCCTCGATCCTGTTCCTGCGCTCGCGCGTCAGCACGTTCAAGTGCGTGCACGAGAGCGAGTTGCCGAAAGACGCGGACGGGAAGAAGCCGGCGTCTTAACGGGCTCGCTTACTCGGCTGGGTGTCGGTGCGCGTCGTCAGCCGTTGCTTGGCCGTCTTCTGACTTCGCCTTCGCGGCGAGGAACGTATAGACGGTCGGGATCACGAACAGGGTGAAGAACGTCCCCACCAACAACCCGCCGACGATTACGAGACCGATGTCCTGACGGCTTTGTGCGCCGGCGCCCGATGCGATCGCCAACGGGACCGCCCCTAAGACCATCGCGCCCGTCGTCATCAGGATCGGCCGCAATCTGAGCACGGCCGCCTCGACCACCGCATCCATGAGGTCTTCCCCGTCGTCGCGCAGCTGGTTCGAAAACTCGACGATCAGAATCCCGTGCTTGGTGATAAGACCGATCAGGGTCACGAGACCGACCTGGCTGTAAATGTTCAGGGTCGACCCGTCCATCCACAACGCGGCAAGGCCCCCGGCGATGGAGAGGGGAACCGTCAACATGATGATGAACGGGCTTCTGAAGCTCTCGAACTGCGCCGACAGGACCAGATAAATGAACGCCAAAGCCAGCGCGAACGTTACGTAGATCGAGGAACTCGATTTCTGATATTCGCGCGACTGCCCGCCATAATCGATTTGCGCGGTTTGGGGGAGTTCTTCGCGCGCCGCGCTTTCAAGAAACCCGAGGGCTTCACCCAACGAATAACCATCACTGAGCGTGGCGGTGATCGTCGCCGAGCGGAGCTGGTTGAAGTGGTTCAGTTCCTGCGGGGCGACGGTTTCCTCGATATCCACGAGGTTGGAAAGCTGCACCATTTCGCCGCGGTCGCTGCGCACATAAATCCGCCGCAGGTCGTCGGGCGTCGCGCGGTCGACATCGGCGACCTGGACGACGACGTCATATTGCTGTCCTTCACGTTTGAAGCGCGTGACCTGACGCCCGCCCATCATGGTTTCGAGCGTCCGGCCGAGCACGCCGACCGAAATATCCACATCGGCGACCTTGTCGCGGTTGACCTGCACACGCAGCTGCGGCGTGTTGAGTTTGAGGCTGCTCTCGATATTGCCCAGCCCCGCATTGCCGCGCGCCTTCTCGACGATCTTGTCCGACATCGCTTTCAGCTCTTCATAGGGCTGAGACGTCATGATGACGAATTGGACCGGCTTGTCCGTGGTGCGTTGTCCCAGCGGGGGCGGACTGACCGGAAACGCCAGAACGCCCGGCTGCCCAAACATCTTGGGCTGCAGTTGTTTGGCCACGTCTTGTTGGGAGACAGAGCGATCCTTCCATAGATCGAGTTTCAGGAACGAGATCCCCTGCGAAACGATGGGGTAGCCGGAGACAACGAAATAGCGAACGATGTTCTCGTTCTCGGCGTAGACCTTTTCCAATTCCGACGCCCACTTGTCGGTGTATTCGATGGTCGAGCCCTGGGGTGAGAGGAACACCCCCAGAATCGTGCCCTGATCCTCGTAGGGGGCGAGTTCGGAATTGATGTTGCTGTAAAACAGATAAGAACTGCCCGCGACGGCCAGCCCCACGACCAGCACGATGGGCCGCATCTTGAGGCTTGTGCGGAGCAGTCTGCGATAGCCGTTGGTCATGGCATCGAGAACGCGTTCGACCGCCAGGTAAACCTTCCCATGATTGTCGTCATGTTTAAGGAGTAATGCCGACATCATCGGTGTCGCCGTCAACGCGACGAAACCGGACACCAGCACCGCGCCCGCGAGCGCCCAGGCGAATTCCGTGAACAGCCGCCCGGTCGTCCCCTCCATGAATCCGATGGGCGCGTAGACGGCGGCGAGCGTGATGGTCATGGCGATAACGGCGAAGCCGATTTCGCGCGCGCCCCGGATCGCCGCTTCACGTGGTTTCACCCCGTTTTCGACGTGGCGGTAGATGTTTTCCAGCATCACGATGGCGTCGTCGACCACCAGACCGATGGCCAGCACCATGGCGAGGAGGGTGAGGGTGTTGATCGAAAACCCGAACAAGTCCATCAGCGCGAATGCCCCGATCAGGGACACCGGGATCGTCACCAATGGGATCAGGGTCGCGCGCCAGGATCTTAGAAACAGGAAGATGATCGCGATCACCAGGATGACGGCTTCGATGATCGTGTCATAGACGTTGTTGATCGATTCCTGAATGAACACGGATTTATCGTGTGCGACTTCGACCCGCATGCCGTCGGGGAGGCTGTCGCGGATACCCGGCAGGCGTGCGCGGACGGCGTCCGACACCTCGAGCGGGTTGGCCGTCGACTGTTTTACGACACCAAGCGCAATCGCGGACTGCCCGTTGAAGCGCACGATGCGGTCGTCGTTACGCGGGCCGAGCTCGGCATAACCGATATCCTGCAGGCGCACCAGATAGGTCCCTTCCTGGCGGATCACCAGTTCATTGAACTCGGCGGGGGTTCTGAGGTCGGTCTCGGACAGAATGGTGAACTGACGTTCCCGGCTTTCGATCAGGCCGGCGGGAATTTCGACGTTCTGTTGGCGGAGCGCGTTCTCCACGTCTTGCGGGGTCATGCGATAGGCGGCCAGCCTTTCCGGGTCGAGCCAGATGCGCATGGAATAAGCGCGCTCACCAAAGATACGGACCTGCGCCACCCCGTTGAGGGTTTGTAACTGGTCTTTGACGTAGCGGTCGGCGTAGTCGGTGATTTCCATGGCCGAGTGTTTGTCCGACGAAAACGCCAGATAAATGATCGGCTGGGCGTCAGCTTCGACTTTCTGAATGACCGGTTCGTCGACTTCATCGGGCAATTGATCCCGGGCCCGGCTGACACGGTCGCGCACGTCGGCGGCGGCTTCGCCCGGGTCGCGGTTAAGCTGGAAGGTGACGGTGATCTGGCTCTGTTCCTGTCGGCTGATCGACGTCATGAAGTCGACGCCTTCGATGCCCGCGAGTTGCTCTTCGAGGACCTGCGTCACCTGTGTTTCGATGATTTCCGGACTGGCACCGGAGTATGCCGTTTCGACGTTGACCACGGGCGGATCGATTTTCGGGTATTCGCGCACGGTCAAACGGTCGTAGCTGACCAACCCGACCAGCACCACGGCGAGGCTGAGGACCGTCGCGAAGACCGGCCGCTCAACGCAAAGCTCGGATATTTTCATGAGCTCAGCTCCCGCTCTCGGCCTTGCCGCCGGCCGCGTCCGGTTCAGGTTTCGATTGTTGTTCCCCAATCGGCTTGACCGCCGCGCCGTCGCGGATTTTCAACTGACCGGCTGTGATGACGATATCGTCGACGGTCAGGCCTTGAGTGACTTCAACTTCACCGACACGCCGGAGACCGATCTTAACAGCGGTCTCGACTGCCTTGCCGTCGACGACTTTATAGACGAAGCGGTCCTTGCCGCGCGGCACCAATGCTTCTTCGGGGACGATGATCGCCTGTTCGCGCGCGCCCAGTTGGACCTTGACCCGAACGAACAGTCCCGGCCGCAGGCGGCGCTGTTCATTGGCGATGCGGGCGCGGACCTGGATGCTGCGCCCGGCGGTGTCGATCTGTGGGTTGATCGCGTAAATCCGGCCCTCGAAGGTCTCGGCGGGGAAGGCGTCAGCCGTCAGACGTACGGTTTGGCCTTCCTTGACGGCGCTCAAGTAGCGCTCCGGCACTGCGAACTCGACCTTGAGGGGATCGATGTCTTCGAGGTTCACCAAATCTTTCCCGGCGGTCACGTAATCGCCGACGCTGACCTGACGCAGACCGACGACCCCCTCGAACGGGGCTTCGATCGTGGTCTTCGTCATCCGCGCCTTGGCGAGTTCGACGGCGGCTTCGGCGACCCGGTATGCCGACCGGGCTTCATCGAGGCCGCGTTCGGTGCCGGCTTTCTTCTTAAACAATTCCTTCGCGCGTTCGAAGTTCGTCGCGGCGAGTGAGAGGCGCGCCTGGGCATCGTTCAGTTCCGCGCGATAGATCGAGGCGTCGAGCTTGAACAGTAGCTGGCCTTTTTTAACGGTCGTGCCCTCGTCGAAGGCGACCTCTGTCAGGCGCCCCTCGATCTCCGGACGCACGATCACGGTCTCGTTGGAGAGCAAGGTACCGACGGCGGTGGTTTCGAGGACGATGGGCTCGACCTTGACCTTCTGCGCTTCGACCGGCGTGGGCGGCCGGTCGGCGGCGGTTGCGGGGGCGAGTGCGACCGAGCCAAGGAATAACGTCAACGTCGAGGCGACAACAGACTGCCGCAACTTGCTCTTCATTTGCTTACCTTCCCGTGAAATTAGGTTGCAGCGCACAATTATCAGAACTAAACTGTACAGTCTAGTCTAGATAAACCGGAGTCGTGCGAAAAATTGTCTCAAGCTGTAACCGCTCATGACGGCGTTCGCCGTCGATCACGTTGGAATTTGAAGGACGACCAGATTCTCGAAGCCGCCGAGCAGGTTTTCTTCACCGTCGGTTTCGCCGAGGGAAGCATGCAGTCCATCGCCGGCGAAGCGGGGGTTTCTAAACAAACGCTCTACCACCATTATGCCGGCAAATCGGACCTTTTCCGTGCCGTGGTGCATAAACGGGTGGCCGAGCTCGTGAGCAAACTGGCGGAGGAAGTCGTCGTCGAACGATCACCGCGCGACGTACTGACGGATCTGGGGGAGGAGTTTCTGACAATGGTGATGGCGCCGGAATGCGTCGAACTTCACCGCGCCATCGTCACCGAAGTCCCACGTCAGCCTGGGCTGGGGACGACGGTTTACGACAACGGGCCCCAAAGGGCGGTCGAATTACTGGCGGACTATTTAAGCCGGCAGACGGAAAACGGTAATCTGGATATCAAGGAGCCGGAACTCGCGGCGGAGCAATTCTTCGGCATGACCATGGGGCATTGCCAGTTGCGTGCGCTGTTCGGGGTGGAAGAGGGCGTCACCGGCAAGGATATCAGTGAACGCACCAATGCGGCGGTCGACGTGTTTCTGGCGGCTTACGAGGTCAGGCGGTGACAGAGGGTCGCGCCTAATGGACGACGCAATTTTCCGGGCGTTCTTCGGATAGCAATTCCTCGGCGGCGCGCGCGATCCTGAGCCATACTTCGCGGCCTGCCGTATCGCCGGCATCGCGCAGCTGGTCGGCCTTGATGAAGGCGCCGGCCGGGGCGAATTCCCCGTATTCCTGAATCATGAGCGTGGCGGTCCGGTAAACGTCGGCGGAAATCAGCATGGCTGGCCTCGTTTCGCCCCTTCCTCAACCGGAAGGGCTTTTGATTACGTCGTTGACGGTGACGCCAAGCCGGTCTTCGACAACGATGACCTCACCCTTGGCAATGAGCTGGTTGTTGGCATGAAGCTCAATGTCCTCGCCGACGGAACGGTCCAGTTCGACGACCGCGCCACGGCCAAGCTTGAGAATCTGGCTGATCGGCATGAACGCCGTGCCGAGCACCGCCGTCACCTCGAGTTTGACGTCGAGAACGGCCTCCATTTCGCTTCTGGAGCCGTCGCTTTTGACGCCGTATTCCTTGTCTTCTGCCATGGCGCATATCCTAGTCGTGACTTGGTTAACGGATGGTGAATCCCGCTCTCCGAGAGAATCGGAGCTTAGCATTTTAAGCGTTTTCGGGGTATCGGGTTTGCGGGCTTAGATGCCGCCGCCCTGATCAATCTCGCCGGTCAGCACACGAACGCGCTGTCTGAGGCTGGCCAGCGCGGGCTCGGCGAAGCCCTCGTGTTCCAGTTTTTCGACCGTGTTCATCAGATAATCCCGGTTCAAACCGCTCGACCCCTGGGCCCGCATGATGATCTCGGCCGCGCGCATTTCACCCAGGTCGCCGGCATAGTGATCGTGGTCCGGATCGGCGATGAAGGTGAATCCCTGGACGTGTTCTCCGTCGATATTCAAGGGGACGCAGGCGGGCTTGTAGGCGTAGCCGATCATTTCTCTTTCATAAAGATAATCAATAATTTGTGGTCTATCCTTAATGTCGATTTTAAAGGCGATCCCGAGGCAGTATCCGCCCGCGTCGAGCCCGAGCACGAGCCCCGGCACGTCCATCGTGCCGCGATGGTGGCGGGAATAGATGCAGGGCGCACGATGGTATCCGTCCAGCCTGGCCGGGCATTGTTCGACGAAGCGGAACCCGGGCCGCCACATCAGCGAGCCGTAGCCGAAGATCCACTCAATCTCCGGAATCTCGAAACCGCCCCTGGGCGTCGTGGTCGGGGATATTTCCGGGTGTATTTCTTTGGACATGACTCGCGGGTTTTTACGGGGTTTTCGAACGCATCGTTTCGGCTAGACTAATCTTCTGGAATGAAACGGCCAACCTTCGGAATTTAATTAAAATTTTAGAAAAAGTGACGGGTGTCACAGTGCAGTTAGTTTAATCTGCGGATAAAGGTGTTGCAGGGCGAAGAATCCGCCCTGTTTGGTACCAGAAAAGTGTGTTCGCGGTCGGGGGGCCGCAGGACACCGGGCCGGGGGGCCATGAATGAATAATATGCCGACGGATAACGGTGGCGGCGCTGGGGGCGCTAATCGTTCGGGGGATGATCACATCCTGATCACTGCCGAGGCCGGCAAGGATGTCGTGATCGGTGAAGCGTGGTTCCTGCGCGCCGATTTCGACCGCGAAGGCCCGGATCTGGTGATCAAGGGCCCCGACGGCGAACTGGTGATCGTCCGCGGCTATTTCGATCTTCCCGATCCCCCAGATATCAAAACCCCCGACGGCGTCATGATTCGCGGCGAGACCGCGACCATCCTCGCCGGACCGCGCACCGACCTTCAATACGCCCAGGCCCAGGAAATCGCACAGGTCGAGCCGATCGGCACCGTCGAGACCATCGAGGGCACCGTCGAGGTGACCCGCGCTGACGGCACCAAGGTCACCCTTCAGGCCGGCGATCCGGTGTTCCAGGGCGACGTCATCGAAACAGGTAAGGCTGGGGCCGTGGGTATCGTGTTCGCCGACGAGAGCACGTTTGCGCTCGGCGAGGCCGGGCGGATGGTCCTGGACGAGATGATCTACGACCCGGCCGCCCAGCAGGGCGAAGCCGCGATCTCGTTGCTGCAGGGCGCGTTCACCTTCGTTTCCGGCCAGATCGCCAAGACCGGCGTCGACGCCATGGTCGTCGACACCCCCACCGCGACCATCGGTATCCGTGGGACGGCGGGCGGCGGCGGCGTCAACGCGCAGGGCCAGATCACGATTGCGATCACCAACGAAACCGGCGGGTTCGTGGGTGAAATCACGATTTCGACCGATGCCGGTTCCAGGGTGATCAACCAGGCCTTCCAGGCGATGTCGGTGTCGAGCCGTGGCGATGCGCCGTCCGAGCCGTTCGTGATGACGGCGCGCCAGTTCGGTCAGGCCTTCGGTTCGGCGATGAAGAACCTGCCGAACGCCGAGAACTCGCTGCCCCCCGAAGTGGTCCAGGAAGCCAATCAGGCGTTCGAGGAACAACAGCAGGTTCGCCAGCAAGCCGAGCAGGCCGAGCAGGAAAAAGAACAGAAACAGGCCGAAGCCGAAGAAGCCCAGCAGCAGGAGCAGGCGGCAGAGGCAGAAGCCGAATCGGCGAAGGCCGAAGCGGCGGCGGCGCAGGAACAGGCAGCCGCGCAGGAAGCGGCGGCGGCGGCCAAGGCCGCGGAAGCGGCGGCGGCGGCACAGGCGGCGGCAGAGGCCGAAGCGGCCGCGGCCACGGCGGCAACCCCCGAAGAACAGGCAGCGGCGGCCGCGGCGGCGGAACAGGCCAAGGCGGCCGCGGCGGAAGCCGAAGCGGCGGCAGCGGCGGAAGCGGCCGCGGCGGCGCAGGCACAGGCGGCGGCGGAAGCGGCGGCGGCTGAAAGTGCGGCCAAGGAAGCGCAGGCGGCTCAGGTGGGTGCCGAAGCGGCAGCGAAACAGGCCGAAGCGGCGGCGGCGGCCAAGGCGGCGGCAGCGGCCAAGGCAGCGGCGCTGGAAAGCAGCCCGGAAGCGGCGGTCGTGCAGGCTGCCGACGCGGCGGGTGTCGAAACCCACCTGAAACAACAGGTCGAACAGCAGAAACAGGAAGTCCAGCAGGAAGCCCAACAGGCCGAAGCGCAGGAACAGGAAGCCCAGACCCGCGCCGAGCAGAAACAGGTCGAAGCCCAGACCAAGGCCGAAGAAGCGGCGGCCCGTCAGGCGGCGGCGGATGAAGCCGCGGCACGCGCCGAAGCGGCGGCCCAGGAAGCGGCGTCGAAGGGCGCGGGCCAGGACGGTCAGGGTGACGGTGATGGCCAGGATGGCGGTGACGTGGGTGACGGGGGGCGTGAACTCCTTGACGACGGATCCGGTTCCGGCGGCACGGAAGGCGGTGAGTCCTCTCAACCCGGCGACGGCACGGGCGACGGAACCGGTGATGGCACGGGCGACGGAACCGGTGATGGCACGGGCGACGGAACCGGTGATGGCACGGGTGACGGAACCGGTGATGGCACGGGTGACGGAACCGGTGACGGTGGCGAAGGCGGTGAAGGTGGTGACGGTGGCGATGGCGGAGACGACACGCCCTTAGCGCCGCCGCCCCCGACGACCACGACGGCACCGCCGCCGCCTCCAACGACCATTACACCTGTATTCACGACGTCCCCGGTATCGCCGCCGCCCGTTACGTCCCCCCCGCCGGATACCGGCAGCGACGACGATGACGACAACGATCCGACCCAACCTGCCGATACGACGGACACCGATCCCGATGTGACGTCCAGCGGGACCGCGATCGACGGTTATCTGCGGGGCGCGACAGTATTCGTCGACACGAACGAGAACGGTACGCTCGACAGCGGTGAAATATCGACCACGACCGACACCTACGGTTCGTTCAGCCTGACGGTGCCGCAGTCGCTTTCGGGCTTCCCGCTGGTCCTCACCGGTGGTGTCGACATTACGACCGGGCTCAGGTTCGAGGGCACGTTGAAAGCGCCCGCCGGTTCGACGGTCGTTACGCCGCTCACGACGCTGATGCAGTACATGGTCGACAACGGCGACGCCGCCAACGAAGACGCCGCGCACGACCTGATCTTGTCGAAGCTCGGGATTTCGCTCGGCACCGGTGACGACTTGCGCGATTACGACCCGATCGATGCCGGAGACGGCGGGGTTTTCGCCGCCGGCCTCAAGATCGTCAGTACAGCGCAACTGTTGGCGAGCGCCATCGAGGGGCGGTCCGGCACGGCGTCGGCGGCGACCGTCGATGCGGTGATCGCCGCGCTGGCGAGCGAACTCGCCAACGTCGACGAGAACAACGCCAGCGACAGCTTCGACACGCAAGCGCGCATCACCTCGATCATCAATCGTGTCGCTTCCAACCTGTCGGGTGTCACGGCGACCCATTTCACCGGCAACGCAGATGAGATCGCGGGGCTTATCCAGCAGGCGAACAGCCACTTCGACAGTAACACCGCCAGCTTCGACGCCCTGGCGCAGGGCGCCTACACGGCGCTCGGTTCGGCGACGAACCACATCTATGGCGCCGGTCAGGGGCAGGATTTCTCGAACGTCAACGGCGGTTTCAATTTCTCGACCAGCGCGTCCAGTGCATCGCACGTGTCGTTTACGGCGACGACCAACTTCGTGATCGGAACGGCAGCGGGCGATTTCGTTTCCGTGGAAGACACCATCCAGTCGACTTCGGGCCGCGACATCATCGACGGGCTCGGCGGCAACGATGTTATCGATGCCGACGACGGTGCGGACGTGGTGTTTGGGGGCGCGGGTAACGACACCCTCTACGGCCAAGGCGGCAATGATTTCCTCTATGGCGATGCGGGCAACGATACCCTCGAAGGCGGCACCGGTACGGATGTGCTGGACGGTGGCGCGGGGAACGACACCTTTATTATAGACGCGGAAACCGGGGTTGCCGACACGGTGATCGGCGGTGCGGGGTCTGACACCCTGAGCTTCGAGAACGGCGACGGTTCCAGCACGATCACGGCGGGCCTCGGCAACGACTCCTTTACCGGGGCGGCGGGGCTTTCGACGGTTAATTTCAGCGGCATCGAAAACCTGCTCGGCGCGTCGGGACAGACCAACGTCTTCACAGGCGATAGCGGCGACAACACGCTGACCGGCGGCGGAGTCTATGACTCTCTGAGCGGTGGCGCGGGGAACGACACCCTCGACGGTCAGGGCGGCGCGGATATCCTCGATGGCGGTGACGGCGCGGACACCATCTTCGGCGGGTCGGAGAACGACACCATCGACGGCGGCGCGGGCGACGACGATATCGACGGCGGCACCGGTGACGACACGATTACCGGCGGCACCGGTAACGACACCATCGATGGTGGGGCGGGGACCGACCGGGTTCAGCTGGCGGGCAGCCGCAACGACTATACGTATGAAGAAGTCTCGACCGGCGTGTTCGAATTCACGCGCACATCGACGGGAGAGGTCGACACGCTGACCAACGTCGAGTTGGTCGCGTTCGACAGCGGTCCCTCGCTCAGCCTTGAATCGGTGAACGAGACCAACGGCTCAGGCACGGTCGGCGGCAGCGAGCAGGGCGACACCATCACCATGACCGGCGACGGCGAGGCGTTCGGCTTCGGCGGTCCGGACACGCTGAGCGTTACCGATGCCCCCACCGATGTGACGCTCGAGGGCGGCGAGGGCAACGATATCCTCGAGGTCGATCACGGCAACAGCGGCACGATCGTCGCCCGTTACGAAGGCGATATCGGCGACATCGCCATCGCCGACGACAGCGCCGTGGTGCGCGCGCCGTTTGAAACGGCGGACAGCGCTTTGTCGGCAGCGCTCGACAGTATTCTCGGCTCGGACCGCAGCGGGTCGAGCGAAGGGCTGCTCTACGACGCCAATCAGCTCGTTCTGGACAACGGCACGGATCAATTGATCGTTGAAAATCCGTCCGATTTTACAGTGTCGTCGTCGGACGACATCGGCGCCAAGATTTCGTCGCTGCTGTCGTTGGTCGGATCGACAGGCCTCGATACGGCGGCCGCCGATTTGTTCATTGCCGCGCTCGAGGACATCCAGACCGCGCTCGATGACGCCATTTCCGACGCCACGGCGGCATTCGCGAACGTGCCGACCGTGAATGCGACCGATTATCCCGAACGGGCGGAAACACAGAGTATCGTCGCTGGCAACGTCACGTCGTATCTGAGCGGTTCGTTCAACACGATTTCGGCCCTCTTGGGGGCGGAAAACTACAACCAGAGCGAACTCGATCATATTTCGGGCGCGACGTCGTCCGATCATTTCTTCGTCACGGCGACCGATAATTTTACTGCCGACGGCGATGAGGGAACGGACGTTCTGACCGACATCAACGCGGTCGAGTTCGAGGGCGGTATCAAGGTTTCAGTCTCGGATATCCTCAACAATTCGTTTACCGGGACCGCGGCCGCCGACGACATCGATCTTGGCGACGAAAGCACGAACGTCGCCTTTGGTGGTGCTGGTGACGACACCCTGACCGGGACCGCCAGCGCCGATATTATTTCGGGCGGCGCCGGTGTCGACTTTATCGACGGTGGCGATGGTGACGATCAGATTTCCGGGGGCCGGGGCGACGATACCCTTATCGGCGGCCTTGGGAACGACCGGTTGGTCGGAAGCGAGGGCAACGACACCCTCGTCGGCGGCGACGGTAGCGACACCCTGGACGGCGGCGCCGGGACCGACACGGCTTACTTCACCAACAATATCGAGGATTATTCGTTCGACGCAACGTTCGATGCGGATGGCGATCTGTCGTCACTGACCGTCGGTCACTACCCGGCGAACACCCAATCCCTCTCCGGGGAGGGGCTGGACGTCCTGCGCAACATCGAAAACCTGACGTTCGCGGACGGGACCCTCAATCTGGGTAATCTGAGTGCCCTGGGGACCGCGTCCGACGACCTTCTGCTCGGCAGCTTCAATAACGAGACGTTCACCGCGGGCGCCGGAAACGACGTTGTCTATGGCCAGGGCGGGGACGACCGTCTCGACGGCGGGGCGGGGAACGACACCCTGATCGGCGGCGCGGGGGCGGATACGTTCGTGGTGTCCGAGGGCGACGACACCATCATTCCTGACAGCGGCAACGATACGCTCGAGTTCGACACGACCGGGCGTGAATTGCGCGGCATGGTGCGCGACGGCACCGACCTCGTGCTGTCGTTCGCGGATGCGGCCGGTGATGTGCACACGACGACGGTGCAGGGCGCCTTCGGCGCGACGCCTTTACAGTCCATCGTCCTCAAGGAAGACGGAGAGACGGACGAGACCTACGACTTCCAGGTTAGCTTCACCGGCGGGCTGGGGAACGACATCCTGTTCTCGACGTCGGCGGGCAGCATCATCAACGGCGGCGACGGCAACGACATCATCGTCGGTGGGGTGGGCAACGATATCCTGACCGGCGGCGAGGGCGACGATCTCTTCCTCGGCAGCGACGGCGACGACACGATCGTCGGCGGCAATGGCTTCGATTCAGTCACCTATGAAACCGCAGATTCGGCGGTAAATGTCGATCTCGGCCTGGGCACAGCGACCGGCGGCGCGGGGAACGACCAAATATCCGGGATTTGGGACGTCGACGGGTCGCGCTTCGACGACATCATCACCGGCAACACGGACGACAATATTCTCTACGGCGGTGCGGGCGACGATACGCTCAACGGCGGGGTCGGCGAGAATTACCTGATCGGCGGCGACGGCGATGACACCCTGATCTATAACGGCGAGGATTTCGAGGTCAACGGCGGCGCCGGCAACGACACCGTCGTCATCGAGGACGGCTTCGATTTCGCGCTTAAACACGGCGGCACGCCGTCCGATCCCAGCATTCCGACCACGCCAACCACCGGTGCCGATCCGGTGGACGCGATGCTGGAGATCGAGAACATCCTGCTCTCGGGCGCCAGCGGCAACGATCTTTATCTGGATGCGGCGGGCGTGCTGCGCGTCACCGACACAGACAACACGCTGACCATTCAGGGCGGTACGGGCGACACCGTCACCGTCACAGATGCGGATGGGACGTGGTCGCTGACCGGCACCGAGAGCATCGACGGCGAAATATATAATGTCTACGAGGCCGACCTCGACCACGACAGCAATCCGGTCACGCCGGACCAGACGATCACGCTCAAGGTCGATCAGGATATCGAACAGGGCGGCATCGCCAACGCGGCGGCCCAGGTCTCCGATCCGACCATCGTCGGTGCGGGACAGGCGCTGTTCTCCGTCGACGGCGTCGTGATTACGGACAGCGACGATCAGGGCGGGACTTATACCGTCACCATCGCCACGGGCGGCCTCGCGTTCCTCAACGTCGACGACACGGTGTCGGGTGGTTTGACTGCGGCCGGAATCGATGGCGACAACAGCAATACGGTCACGCTGACCGGCACCCTTACGGCGATCAATGCGACGCTCGCCGCATCGGGCGGGCTGACGTACGCGACCAATGGCCAGACCGGCAGTGACGCGCTCTCTATCACCGTCGTCGATGACGGCGGCACCGTCGGTATCGCGCGCACCGTCTCCGACAGCATCGATGTGAACTTGAATCTGATCACCACCAGCACCAACGCCAATCCAGGCAGCGTGCAGTGGGGCAACGCCGCGACGTGGGCGCATCCGGGGCCGGATTCCGGTTCGACCAACGTCGTTCCGACCAGCGCACACCATGCCTATATCATCGACGGTTCGGGCGGCATGACCGTCGGTGACGGTGGCGATTACACCGTCGGCGCGGTTTCGATCGGTAACGGCATCACGATCAGCAACGGCAGTTCGCTGACGGTCGAGCAGTTTATTGATTTCAAATTCGACGCCTCGTTCATCGGCCGCGGCCTAATCGGCAACAGTCTGCAATTGAGCACGGACGGGGAGTTGTATCTGAACGGCGCCGTCGACGACGATGACGGCTCGCTCTATCTCAAGGACGGGATTCTCGGTGGTACCGGTAGTCTCGCGATGTCGAAGATTACCTTCGGGGTCAGCAGCACCGTATCCGACGATCTGACAGTTCAGGATCTCTCGATCACGATCAACTCTTCCGGGGCGAACGTATCCTATTCGCAGGGCGGCGGCACCAAGACCTTCAACAATGTTGACATGACGGTCGAGGGTGATCTGCGCCTCAGTTCCGGTAACGAGAACTTCATCCTCGCGGGCGGGTCCGAAATCACCGTCATTAGCGGCGGCTTGCTCGACCTCGAAGACGCGGACGGCATCAACGTCGGCTCTGGCGGCGGCAAGGTCACGGTCGAAGCCGGCGGTACGCTCGACCGTTCGACCAACACCGGCGATACCGCGATCCATGCCGAGGTCGATCTGGCCGGCACCCTGACCGTGCAGGCCGGCAGGCTGGAGCTTGCGGGCGGCGGGCGCATCACCAACACCGTCAGCACATCCAGCGGCGCGATCCTGGAACTCAGCGGGTCGACCGCGTTCGACGTCGACGACACGCTCAACCTCGGCGGTTCGGGGCTGACGCTTCTCGACGGCGCGACCGTCAACGTGACCGGCGATCTGTCGGTGCTCGGCAGCCACACTCTCGAAATCGCTGCGGGCGCGACCGTCAACCTCACGGACGGGTCGTTCTCGAACGGCGGGATCGTCACCGGCGAAGGCACGTTGGTGATCGCGGACGGCGTGACGTTCACCAACACCGGCATCATCGATCCGGCAGGCACGCTGACGATCGACGGGGAAGTCGCGCTCGGGTCGTCCGGCAGCCTGTGGCTGGATATCGACAACACGTCGGCACATGACGCGCTGACGGTGAGCGCG
This sequence comes from Rhodospirillales bacterium, assembly GCA_017644185.1. Taxonomy (GTDB): domain Bacteria; phylum Pseudomonadota; class Alphaproteobacteria; order Rhodospirillales; family Casp-alpha2; genus UBA4479. Next base: position 93,999 of record JAEPMA010000011.1, on the reverse strand, counting down.
CTCGACCTCAGCGATCTGGGCGATACGCTGAACCTCTCGTTCAACGAGGGCGCGAGCGACGGCGATACGTTCGAAATCGTCAGTTATAGCGAGACCGACACCGATCTCTCGGATGTCTTCAACAACGTCAATGTCTCGGGATTGACCCTTGGGCAGGACGTCGTGCTCGATTACACCGCGACCGGCATTACGGCCAGGGTGGTCGAGGCGCCGAATATCCTGGGGGCCAGCATCCACGCCGGCACCGTGCAGTTCGACGGTGTCGACGATGTGGTTTCCGTCGCGCACGACGCGTCGCTCAACCCGGGTGTCAGCGATTTCACCGCCGAGGTCTGGTTCTATTACGACGGCACCGCGCCGGTATCGAACCAGCGCATCATGGGCAAGGGCTTCATCGGCAGTGCGTCGGAAGGCTGGGGCATCAATCTTGAGCCGACGGGCGTCACGGTCCAGGTGAATACCGAAGACACCAACGTCAACGCCAACAAGGCCGGGCAGTTTTTCGACATCAACAACCTGACCGAGGGCTGGCACCACGTCGCCATGGTTATCGATGCGTCGGGCCAGACCGTGACCGGTTATCTGGACGGTTCAAATACGGGCTGGGCAGACGACCCGACGTACGGTTCGGACTTCACGTCCTCACTTATCGACCCCGACGACGACCTGTTGTTCGGCGACCGCACCGACGGCGGCGCGCCTTACGACGGGGCGATCGGGGATGCGCGGATCTGGAACGTGGCGCGCTCGCAATCCGAGATCGCGGATAATATGGCGACCCGCATAGACATGCCGGGCAGCGAACTGAATTTGCAGGGCTATTGGACGTTCGACGAACTGGACGTGAATGGCGCGGCGCAGGATCTGTCGCAGAATTCGAATGACGCGCAGGTATTGCAGGGACCGCCGCAAAATCCGGCCGGTAGCGCCTTGTCGTTCGATGGGATCGACACCGTTGCCGAGAGCGACTTCGCATCGGTGCCCCATGATGCCGCGCTGAACCAGAACGAATTCACCTGGGAAGCGACGATCAGGTGGGACGGTTCGTCGGGCCTGCAGACCGTTATGTCCAAGGGTGTGGCCGGGAACCTAAGCGGCATCCGGCTTGGTATCCAGGACGGGCAGGTGAACCTCGGTATCGCTGCGAACAGCACACCGCACGGGGTAACGGGATCGACGAACCTGACGCCGGGCGAGTGGGTTACGATCAGCGGGTCCTATGACGGGCGATACATGAAGGTCTACGTCGACGGTCAGGAAGACGGTTCATTCGATCTCGGCTCGGTTACCGCGACGGAATTGTCAACAGGGTCCACGACCGAACCACTGTTGATCGGCCGCGAATTCGACCAGCTTGTCAGCAGTTCCGTCCGCCCGTTCGGCGGCGATATCGGCGAGGTCCGGGTGTGGGACGACGTGCGCTCTCCGGTCGAACTCGATGCCGACAGCAATGTCGCGCTTACGGATCCTGCCACGCTGTCATCAAGTGACGATCTGCTCGCCTATTACAAGTTCGACGACCCGAGCCTGACGACCATCACCAACCTTGCGACGAATTCCGTCGTCGGGGACGTCACGCTTGCAAGCGGCGACAACGCACCCAGTTATGTCGGTACGCCGGTGCTGCTGGGCTCCGACGTTTCGGGTGCGCTCGACTTCGACGGTACGGATGCTGTGGTGAGCATCCCCGACAGTTCGGATTTCCGGTTCTCGGGCGGGGTGTCGCTGAGCGCGTGGGTCGAATTGGATAAGCTCACCACTTACGGGACGAGCAGCGACAACAACGATATTCAGACGATCATCGGACGATTTGGCAGCGGCGCATCGAACCGCGCCTTCCTGTTTGAGGAATTCGACGAAGGGAAGCTGCGCTTTTCGGTGACGACGGATGGCCCGTCGGTGGTTACGGACGCTGCGGTGTTCGAGGTCGGAAAGCCGGTTCATGTCGCCGTGACCTATGACAACAGCACGGTCAAATTGTTCGTCAATGGCGAGGTCGTGAAAACGGCGGCGGTTTCCGACGCGATCCCGGATGCCGTCGGTATGGACACGCTGATCGGCGATATCAACATCGCCACCCAGGACCGTTTCGTCGATGGCCGCATCGGCGACGTTGCAATCTTCAACCAGGGAATCAGCGAAGACGATATCCGGAGCATCTACCGGAGCGGTGTCGATGACGCGGCGACGGGCCTGATCGGTCATTACGACCTGGGTGCCGCCGATATCAACACGGGCACGGTGAGCGACCTTTCCGCTGCAGGAAACGATGCCAACCTGGGCACGTCGTCGACAGCAGGAGAGGTCAGTGAACCGGTGCCGGGATCGCTGAACTTCGGTCCGCCGATCTATGCCAGCGAAATTTCGCTTTTGGAAGACGGCGCCTACTCGGGCACCATCTCCGCAGAAGACGCGTCCAGTACGCTGACGTTCGAAGTGGAGTCCGGCAGCGAACCCTCCAACGGCGTGTTGACGCTGGATAGCGGCACCGGCCTGTTCACCTATACGCCGGATGCGAATTATTCCGGGCTCGACAGTTTCACGGTGAAGGTCACGGATGAAGACGGCAAGTTCGCGTATAAACTGATTTCCATCGGCGTCGAAAGTCAGCCGGATGCGCCGACCAACCTGGGTGTGCAGTCACATATCGAAAATGCACTCGTGCTCGACGGTTCGAACGATTACGTCGATGCCGGCCGCGGCACGAACGACAGTCTCGCGATTGCCGGGGATGTCACCGTCGAATTCTGGATGCAGAAGGATACGAACGCGGATTCAAGCCCGTTCACGTTCGGCGCATCCGGCGAAACGGCGGCCGCCAACGTCCAGTATCAGCTCTATTTCGACAACGGGCAGCTCAAGTATTACCACGAGAGCGGCAGCGGTTCGGACACGGTCCTGAACTTCGGCGATATCGGCGTAAACGAGGGCGATTGGGCCCACATCGCCATGGTGCGCGATGCCACGGCGAAGACGGTATCGCTGTATGTGAACGGTGAGTTGAGCGGCACGGCGAAGTCGTATGTGAACGATCCGTCGGGCGGCACATCGTCCAGCATGCTGATCGGCCGGACGGCGACGTTCAGCGAATACTTCGACGGCAAACTGGCCGATATGCGGGTCTGGAACGATGTCCGCAGCATCGACGAGATCAACGCCAACATGGACACGTACATCTCGCCCAGTGAGTCGGGCCTCGTCTCCAACTGGAAGATGGACGATGCACCGGGCGCCGCGGCGACGGTCACCGATGCGACCGGCAACGCCGACGGCACGGCGTCGGGCGGCCCGGTCTTTGGACTGGCCGAGGTTCAGCCGCGTACCGAATTCAACGTTCTAGAAGACGCGCAAACCGTTCTCGAACTGGTGGCGACCGACACCGAGGGCGATCCGATCTCGCTCACCATCGACACGCTGCCCGCGAACGGCACGCTCTATCAGACCAGTGACGGCTCGACGCTTGGCGCCGCGATCACGGCGGGCGACCCGGTCACGAACGTCAACGGCAAGGTCATCTTCGTGCCCGCCGCCGACTTCAATGGCGATACCACGTTCGACTTCTCGGCGGACGACGGCACATTGACGACGACGCAGACGATCACCCTCGATGTTGCACCGGTGAACGATGCGCCGGACGTGTTGGGTGTTCAGGGCAGCGTCAATTCGCTGCAATTCGACGGTGTCGACGACGACGTAACCGTTACCGATGCGGCCGATTTCCTGACGGGTGCCGGTGCGTTCACCTATGAGACCTGGTTTAGGTCCTCGGCGAGTGGGCTACAGAGTCTGGTCGATGTCGGGACTGTGTCGACGGGGCAGGGCGCGGGCATATTCATCGACGCTAGCGGCAATCTGAGCGCGAGCGTGACCAGTCAGTTCTCGATTGCGTCGGGCACGACCGTAAACGACGGGGAATGGCATCATGCCGCGTTCAGCCACGACGGTAGCGGTGGTTACAAGCTTTACCTCGACGGTGTGCTGGCGGACAGCACCACCAGCTCGGCGCCGAGCCTGGCATCCGGGACGCTGGTGTTCGGCGATAACAACGCCGGAAGCGCGCCGTTAGAAGGCGAACTGGCTGATGTCCGGGCGTGGAACGTTGAACGCACTGCCGATCAGATCGCGGACAACTATCAACACTTGATCGAGACACCCGAGAGCGCGTCGGAAAATCCCGGCCTCGTCGGCAACTGGACGTTCGATACGATCAACAGCAACGGCACCGCGACCGATCTCACGCTCAACGGCAACGATGCGCAGGTCGTAACTGCGGCGCCGCCGGTGAACACGGCGCTCGATCTCGACGGCGCGGGAACGCAGGACTTCGTGCAGATCGCTTCCGGTGTGCCGGCGATGTCGAAGATCACGATCGAAGCGTGGGTCAACCCGGACAACGTGACCGGGCCGCATTCGATCTTCGCGTCTGGTCCGTCGGCCGCGTTGACGACGTTGCTCAACATCGAAGACGGTAAGCTCGCGTTCTACACGAACAACTCGGGTTGGAAGTACACGACGGATCTGGTGTCGACCGGCGAATGGCAACACGTCGCGGTCACATTCGATCCGGCGACGGACGAATTGGATTTCTATATCGACGGCGTGGCTGACTCCGGCGGCACGCAGACAGTCACCCAGACATTGCCGACGAACACGAGCGCCGCGATCGGTAATCAATCGAGCACCGGCGAGGGGAACGTCAATCCGTTCGACGGCCAGATCGCCGAAGTCCGTCTTTGGGATGCGGCACGCACACAGTCCGAGATCGGCGAATATAAAGACATCCAGCTCTCGAGCGGCGAAGCGAGCAACGGGCTCGTCGGGTATTGGCCGCTCGATGATGGTAGCGGCACCACGGCGGCGGCCGTCGTCGGCACGGACGGTACGGTGCAGGACGGGGCCTCGGCGCACGGCACGCCGCCCTGGGTCACGGTCGAACATCCGACGCCGGTGCTGCTTGGCGACAACGTGCGCACCGCGCTCGAGTTTAACGGCACGGATCAATCGGTCGGCCTGGCCGATACGAGCACTCTCGAAGTCAGCGGCGGCTCGTTCACCCTCGAGGGGTGGTTCCAGACCGAGGCGACGGGTGCGACCCAGCAGATCATCCTGTTCGGCGGCACTGATGCAAACAATCGTCTCGGCCTCGCGGTCAATGGTAGCGATGAGCTGCAGGTGAATGCAGGCGCAGAATCGTTAAGTAGCGATGTGACGGTGACGGACGGTGTCTGGCACCATGCAGCGGCGACGTTCGATTCAGCGACCAACGACCTGACGCTTTATCTGGACGGTTCCGTTGCGGCGGTGCTCAACGTGCCGGGTGGGATCGACTATGACGCCGCGTCGAATTACGGCGCCATCGGCGCGAACAGAAACCAGCTCGGCGACTTCTTCGAAGGGGCGCTGTCGGATCTGAGGTTCTGGGACGGGGCCAGGACCGCGGATGAAATCGCGGACGCCATGAACGGCTATGTGGCGAGCGATCACCCGGATCTGGTCGCCAACTGGCGTCTGGACGGTGAAGCGGGGGCGGCGGCGAACGGCGAAACCGTCACAGACTATGCGGGCGATCTGGATGGCACGATCGCGGGAACGCCGACGTATCTTTCCGATCCAATCCCGACGGCAGCCGTCGAGGCGTCAATCAGCGAGAATACGTCCCTCACCGGCGTCATCGTCGCAACCGAACTGGATGGCGACGACATCACATACGCTGTCGCTGACGGCGGCCAGCCCGAGAACGGCACGCTGACGGTCGATGCGACGACGGGCGAATATACCTATAAACCGGTCGATGACTTCAACGGGACGGATACGTTTACCGTCAAGGCCGTTGACGAATTCGGCGCCATCGGCACCCAGCAGATCACGGTAAGTGTCGATGCGGACGCGGATGCGCCGGTGATCCTTGGTGCCAGCGATGCGCAGATATTTATCCAGTTGGACGGCGATGACGACTACCTGACCGTCGAGGACGATTTCTCCGTCGATTTCGGCGCCAGCGATTTCACGGTGGAAGCCTGGGTCGATCTTGCGAACCTGTCCGGGAATGCGACGTTGTTCGACAAGCGCGACAGTTCCGGCGCGGGGGTGTTCGCGTACGTCGATTCAAGCGGCTTCATCAATCTCGGGATGAGCGACGGCCTGCAGTTGAACGCAGGCGGATCCAGCACGGGCACCGTCGACGCCGACGGCTGGCATCACGTGGCGATTTCGGTCGACCGTGACGGCAACGCCGATTTCTACATCGACGGGATGCTGTCGGGCAGCGCCGACGTGACGGCGTTCGACCAATATTCGCTCGCCAACAACGATCCGTTGCTGATCGGTAAGGCCCACGACGACACCGATTATCTGCAGGGCGCGATCGACGAAATCCGCGTCTGGAAGGAAGCTCGCACGGATCTTGAGATTGCGCAGAATTACGCCACCAAGATCGCGACGCCGACGGCTGAAGACAAGCTGGTCGGCTACTGGAACTTCGACAACATCGACACCCACGACGAAGAGTACGCCAACGACTTGTCGTCGTACGGCAACCGCCTTTATGCCGGCGACCCTTACCTTAATGACGTGAGCGACAATGCATCCGGTGAAAGCGTCAATCATCTGATTAAGGCGTCGGACTTCAACGGCACGTCGTCATATGTTGATCTATCCGCGAACGCGGCGGCGCTTTCGACCGGGACCGGTAGTTTCACCTACGAAGCCTGGGTCAAGACGACGAACACGACGACGGACGGCGAAATCCTGACCATCGGCGAAACGTCGGGCACGGGCCAGGGGGCTCAGTTCCGCGTGCTGTCGAGCGGTACGCTCAAGTTCCAGACGATCGGCGATCCATCGGGGCCGATCAGCACCGGCTTGGTCAACGATGGGCTATGGCACCACGTCGCCGTGCGGTACGACGCCACGACAGGCATGGCGACCTTGGTCATCGATGGCGAGGAAGACGGCACAGCGGCAATTTCCCCCAGCTTCGGCGACAGTGTTGCCTACATCGGTCAGAACGCGACCGGCGATAACTATTTCTTCGATGGCGAGATCGCCGATGTTCGGGTTTGGGATTATGCCCGCGATACGGGGGAAATTTCAGAAGGGCGCGAGAATTTCCCGCAGCCGGACGAAGAGGGGCTTTTGGCCCACTACAAACTCGACGGCGCGGACGGTTCGGCGATCGGCGATTCCTCGGTCAATGGTTACGACGGCACGTCGAGCGGCGTGCAGACGACCGAAGCCGCCGCGCCTGTATTCTCCGCCGCCATCACGATGGACGAGGATCAGACGTTTACCGGGAACCTCGGCGCCATCGATCCGGATGGCGCGACGTCGCTGACCTTCACCGCCCAGAGTGACGCCGCGACGGCAAACGGCGGCACGGTCTCGGTGACGACAGGCGGTATCTTCAAGTACACGCCGGCGGACGGCTACACCGGCGCCGACACGTTCGACGTCACGGTCGCGGACGCGGAAGGGCATGAAACCACCCGCACCATCACCATCAACACGGCGGCCTATGACGACCCGTCGGCATTGTTGGGGGTCGCGCCGACGTCGGCGGGTCTGCAGTTCATCGAGAACGATTCCGATGACACCCTCGATACGCGGGTGGTCGTGCCTGACGATACGGCGCTGAATTTCGGGACCGACGACTTCACCATCGAATCCTGGGTGCTGGATCGGGCGACCGACGCTGACCATCACATGATTCTCGATAAGCGGGACGGGTCGGGTAACGGCTATCTTGCCTTCCTGAACCCCAACAACACGATCCGTCTCCAGATCAATTCGGGCGGGAACACGCAGAATATCGACAGCTCCGTGACCGTCACCGCCGACGAGTGGCATCACATCGCCATCACGGTCGATCGTGACAGCGGTGTGACGTTCTACGTCGACGGAGAAAAAGACGAGACGGCCGGCGTGCAGTCACTGATTTCGACGGTGGATAACGAATCCATCGACAGTAGCGCCGATTTGGTGATCGGTGACTCCGCGGTCGATGGCAGCAGCGTCAAAGGCTGGACCGGGCAGCTGGACGATATCCGGCTGTGGCGCGAGGCGCGTACCGCCGACGAGATCGCCAATAATTACCAGCAGCGCCTCGATAGTGGCGTCGATACGACGAACCTTGAGGGGTATTGGCGCTTCGATCAGATCACCGACGCAGGTAAAGCGGCCGACCTGTCGGGGAACGAGAACGACGCCATGGTCGGGCAGGGCGCACCGGTCGATCCGTTCGCGGCGGTGATGACCTTTGATGGCGCAACTGACAAGATTGAGACGGCTGCGCCGCCGCCTGTTTCCGGCTCGCATACGGTCGAGGCTTGGTTTAAAACGACTTCGTCGGGCACGGTCGGCGTTGTCTCGACCGACGATGCCAATGCCGATGGCAAGAACGCTTTCCAGATTTACGTCACCAACGGTCAGCCCAACGTCGAGGTTGCGGGCGACAACGGGATCGACGTCTTCACGTTGACCGCCAACACGACGAACGACGGCGAATGGCATCACATCGCGTATTCCTACGATGCAGTGACGCAGACATTCACCACCTACCTGGATGGCGCGCCGGCGGGCGGCTCGCAGACACTGAACCAGGACATCGGCAGTTTTGCGCCGGACGGCAATCTTCAGATCGGGGTCAACCGCCTGGACAGTGCGAACTTTGGCGGTGAAATTTCCGACGTCAGAGTTTGGGATGATATCCGCACATCGACGGAGATCGCAGACAACTACGACACCCGTCTGAGCGGCGAAGAACCGGGATTGGCCGGGTACTACCGTCTCGATACGGACGGGGCGGATAGCTCATCCAGCGGTAACGACGGCACGCTGACGGGGACGACGATGTCGGATACGTCGACGATGCCGACACCGATCCCGTTCGCGCGGGCAATGGAATTTGACGGTACGGGCGACGGAGTCCTGATCGACGACGGCAACGGCACCCTAGACCCGGACAGCTTCACCATCGAAGCGTGGGCGCAGGCAAGCTTCAGCGATACCGACGCGCACCGGATCATGGTGAACGATTCCACGAACGCCAGTAACGCGACGTGGAGCCTGAACGTCAATAACGGCACGTTCCGCTTCAGCAGCATTCTGACCGATGGAAGCTTTGCGCAGATCGACAGCGGCATCAGTGCGACGGACGGCCTGAACCACCATGTCGCCGCCACGTACGACGCCGACACGATGACCTTCAAGATGTACGTCGACGGCAACCTCGTGGGCGAGCAGACGTCCAGCTTCCATCCGGAAGTCAGCGAAGGCACGGTCGCCATCGGGCGCTTCAATGCCGGCGTCGAACAGGGATGGGAAGGCAGCATTGCCGACGCCCGCGTCTGGGATGACGTGCGGACGATCGACCAGATCCGCGACGGCATGACGGGGTACGTCGACGCAAATACGCCGAACCTTGTCGGTAACTGGCGCCTGAACGATGCCGTGGGCGCCACGGAAGCCGGCGACACGGTAATCGACAGCACCGGCAACAACGACGGCGCGACCGTCGGTGATCCGGCGTTCATCGACGGGGCGGCGCCGGTCTACAGCTATCAGTTCACCACGGACGAAGACATGGCGGTCTACGGCTCGGTCGTGGCGACGGACGTGGATACGGGGGCGCTGACGTTCTCGATCACCAAGGGCGCGGATCACGGTTCGTTGGATCTGAACGCGGACGGGACGTTTGTCTACACTCCGGCGGGTAACTATTCGGGTGCGGACAACTTCGAGGTTCGGGTGTCGGACGGCAGTTCGACCGTGACCCGCAGGATCAACGTCTCGGTCGAGGCCGAGAACGACGCCCCTGAAATCCTGGGCGCGCAGGCGGCATCCGGGGTCATCCAGCTCGACGGTGTCGACGACTACGTTCAGGTGCCGCACGATCAGGAACTCAACCCCGGCGAGGGCAGTTTCTCCGTCCAGATCATGGCGGATTTCCGCGACACCGCGACATTGCAGTCGTTGATCAGCAAGGGGAACGACACGTCCAGCATCGAAGGTTGGAACATCTTCATCGAGAGCGGGTACCTCTATGTCCGGATGGGCAACGGTGGTGTCGACGCATCGGAAAAAGCCGAGCTTCGTTACGACCTGAGCGGGGTCGATGGCTGGCACGAGGTTACTTTCACGCTCAACCGCGACACGGGGTCCTTCGACGCCTATTTCGACGGCAACGCGACCGGATGGTCGCAGACCGCGGGCCGCGACAACGACCCGTCGGGGTGGGATATCTCCAGCCCCGATCCGCTTCTGATCGGTAAGACAATCGCCGATACCGGATTTGCCGATACGTCGGTCGACGAAGTCAGAATCTGGAACAAGGCGCTCAGCGCCGACGAGGTCGCCGACACCACGAACACCGAACTGACCGGCAGCGAGCCGGGATTGACGGCTTACTGGCAGTTCGAAACCGATCAGTACGACCCGTCGACGGGAACCATCGCCGATCAGACGGGCAACGGTTTCGATGCCCATCTGGGTGCCTTGTCGGTCGGCGACAATGCCGAACCGAGCGTCATCATCCCGCCGGTGCAGGCGATGCAATTCAACGGATCCGACAAGATCGTGGTCCTCGACAACGATGAACTCTCGACCGGCACCGACGACTTCAGCATCGAAGCCTGGGTCTACAGGACAACGACGGGTACCGAGAACGTAATCATCGACAACCGGGATTCCGCCTTTAAGGGATGGATGCTCGGCGTCAGTTCGGGCGATACGCTGGAACTGGCGATGGAAGACGCCGAAGGGAACACCAGCAACGTCTTCTCAACGGCGACGATCCCGGCAGGGCGATGGGTCCATGTCGCCGTGACCGCCGACCGCGACGGTGAGGCGACGTTCTATGTGAACGGGGTGAACGGCGGTTCGGCAAACATCGAGGCGTCACCCGGCTCGTTGACGGCCGTCAGCAATCTTCTGATCGGCGATACCGATACATCCGGCTCCACCTACAACGGCTGGAACGGCATGCTGTCGGATGTTCGGGTCTGGGATCACGTCCGCGATCCGTCCGAGATCGGCGGCGATAATTTCGGTAACCTGCAGCAGCCGCAACCAGGGCTTGTCGGGAACTGGCGTCTCGACGATCCGTCGGGCACGGGGTCCGCCATCGATTTCTCGGGCCACGGTAATAACGGCACAATCACCGGCGCGACGAGCGTCACCACCGCGCCGGAAATCTTCGGCACCGAACTGAGCACGAACGAAGACACGCCGCTGATCGGCATCCTCAAGGCGACGGACGCGGAAGGCGATGCGCTGACGTGGTCCCTGGTGAGCGGACCCAATAACGGTCAACTCTCGATCCTGGCCGACGGCACGTTCCAGTATGTCCCGGATGAAGAGTTCTCCAGCACCGACACGTTCACGGCAAAGGTTACCGATGCCAACGGTGCGTCGCGCACGCAGACCTACACGATCAGTGTCGGGGATCAGGTCGATGCGCCGGAAATCCTGGGTGTTTCGGCACACGAGACGGTGCTGCAGTTCGCCGGTCAGGACGCTCTCGCGGCCGGTCGCGGCGACAGTGATCAACTTGCCATCACGGGCGATGTCACGGTCGAAATGTGGATCAATCCGTCGACCCTCAAGAACGCGCATCTGCTGACCTTCGGGACGGCGCAGGAAACGCTCGAGGGTAACGTCCTTTACGGACTCGAAATGCAGGCGGGTGGGGAACTCCGTTTCTTCCACGAGGATGCGGGGCTCAACAACGTCGTGCCGACGACCGGGGCGGGTACGATCTCCGCGGGCGAATGGGCGCACGTTGCCGCCGTCCGCGACACCGACTTGGGCGAGGTGAGTTTCTACGTCAACGGCGAACTTATCGAGACCATCGAGTATTCGGGTGAAGCCGCGGGCGGGACAGACAGCCAGCTCCTGTTTGGCGGACTCGATCTAACCAGCGATTACGAAGGCCTGATGGACGAGGTCCGGGTCTGGAACGGCACGCGCACGGCGGACGAAATCGCCGCCAACTACCAGCGCAAGTTCAACGACGCCGAGATCGAACAGGCCAGCGAACTCGTTGGGTATTGGGACTTCGACGAAAAGAACGCCGACGGGTCTTATGTCGATCTCACCGGGAACGGCGCCGATGCCGTCCCGACGTCGACGACGGTCAGCGACGTCGCCGGGCACCTGTCGCGCTACACCACGTTCGACGGCACGGACGACAACATCATCGTTGCAAACAACGCCAACCAGAGCGCGACGAATATCACGATTGAAACGTGGTTCCGCGCCGATCCGACGGGGACCGGGTTCCAGCGCATCATCGGCAAGGAAACCGACGGCGGCGCCGCCGGGGAATACAGTCTGTATCTCGATGGCGACGGTTATCTCAACGGTACCGGTGGGGGGACGAACCTCACCGAGGCGGTCAACATGCGCGACGGTGAGTGGCACCACGCCGCTCTGGTCATCGAGTCCGGCATTATCGGGGTCGGGAATACCAGGCTCTATCTCGACGGTGTCGAGGTCGAAAACAGCGGCCTGGGATTGCTTGTGCCGGCACCCAGCTCGTCGCAGCCGTTCATGATCGGCGATTTCGACGACGACGGGGATTATCCGCAGAACTTCAAAGGCGATATCGCAGATGTCAGGATATGGAACGATGTCCGGACGGCAGCCGAGATTTCTGATAACAGAGCGACCGAATTCACCAGCGGTGAGCAGGGTCTCGTCGGGTACTTCAAGCTGGACGACGCCTCCGGTGTGACGGCGGTCGACAGTGCATCGGCGGGGAATGACGGCACGTTGCAGAACGGTGCCGAGTTCGTATCCGATGTGCTCGACCGGAATGCGGTCGCGGCACACGTTTCCAAACACGCGTCGTTCGATGGGATCGTCGGCGCCACGGGTGACAACATCGCCATCCCGGACAATGCCGCTTACGAGACGACGACACTCTCGGTTGAAGTCTGGTTCCGGGCCGAGGTCGTTCAGGAAGCAGGGGCGTCTTATCACCGGCTGGTGACGAAACCGACGACGGGTAACGGCAATGTGTTCTCGCTCGGCTTCACCGAAGCGACCGGGCAGTTGTTCGGCGCCGCCGGCAGTTCGTTCATCACGCCGCCCAACGGCGTCGGTCCGGATCTGCGTGACGGGGAATGGCACCACGCTGCCATGACCATGCAGCCGGGGACCAACGCATCCAGCCTCTATCTGGATGGGGTGCTGATCCACACAGGCACGCAAGGTTCAGTTGCGGGCGATGGCTCGCCGGTGATGATCGGCGACTATGACGATGACGGCTCTCATCCGCAGAACTTCAAAGGCGATATCGCCGACGTCCGTATCTGGAGCGATATCCGCACGCAAGCCGAGATCGCCGATAATCTTCTGACCGACCTGACTGGTGCGGAACCGGGTCTGGTCGGCGCCTGGAAGCTGGACGCCGACGCCGATGGCACGGTGAAGGATATTTCGCCCACCCTTAACGACGGCACCCTTCAGAATGGCGCGTCGATCACCGAGACCGCGCTTCTCGAAGTGCCGACCGGTGACGGCCTCTACTTCGATGGCAACGATACCGGCATCCAGATTCCGCATTCGGCGGATTTCCAACTGACGTCGGACTTCACCATGGGTGCCTGGATCAAGCCCGATGACTTGAGCGGCGTGCAACGCATCATCGCCCAGGAAGCGGATAGCACCCTGGACGGCTTCTCGTTCGCGCTGAACGATGACGGTCTGCGGCTGACGTATTTCGGCCAGGAAGACCTTGATATCTCGGCGTCGGCATTGGCTGATGCAGGTGTGAGCCTGAAAGCGGGCCAATGGGCGCATGTGGCCGTTTCGATCGACAGCGATTACGACGCCACGTTCTTCGTCAACGGGGTTTCGGTCGGCACGGTCGCAAATACCGTGACGCCGTCGTTCAACATCGATGAGCCGCTTCGGATCGGCTCCAGTGTCAATTCGACACCCGAGGTCGTCGAGGAATTCGCCGGGGTGATCAGCAATGTCGGTCTCTGGAGCGGCGCCCTCAACGAAGCGCAAGTCCAGGCCGAAATGAATGGCACGCTCGATCCAAGTGCTGATTTCGTGCTCGGTTATTGGCCGCTCGATGAAGGCACTGGCAGCACCGTCCAGGATATTTCCGGCGGCGACCACCATGGGGCATTCGATGGCGCCCTTTCATGGGTCGATACCGGACCGGAAATCTATGCGGACCAGACGTTCGTGCTCGAAGGCGGATTGTTGCGCGGCGATATCGGCGTTTCGGACAACGATGCGGGCGAAACGTTCACGTTCTCGGTGGTTTCCGACACGCACTTCGGTGAGCTGACCGTGGACGCCAGCACCGGCGCGTTTTCTTACGAACCCGTGCGGGGCTTTATCGGCGAAGACCGGTTTACGATCCGCGCGACGGATTCCGATGGTCTTTTCGTCGAAAAGGAAATTACGTTCGAGGTCGATAACAACCACAACGACGCGCCGAAGATCGACGCCTACGACGGTGGTGCGCATGTCAGCTTGCAAGACACCGAAACCGTCACGATGACGGGTGCGGCGTCGACCACCCCGGAAGACTTCACGATCGAAACATGGTTCCGCGCAGACGGATCGCACGATGACGGGGATATTCTTTTCTCGGTGCCCGGGGGCACCCACGAATACGGCGTTGCCTTCAACGCGTCGGGCGGGTTGAACGGGTTCGTGCAGGGTACCGAGGCGACAGGGCCTGCCGTAAACGTATTGGACGGCGAATGGCACCACGTCGCCTTCACCTTTGACAGTGCGACGGACGATTTCAATGTGATCGTCGACGGGCAGGCCGGTACGGCCGGCAACCAGTCATTCACAAGCACCAGCGGCGACCTGACGTTTGGATCGGGCACCAGCGGTGCCGGACTGGTTGGCGATTTCGACGAAGTCCGTTACTGGAACGAGGTCCGGACGGGTAGTCAGATCACCGAGTACATGAACAAGGTGATCGATGTTAATGACGGTTCGCCGTTGATTTCGTACTGGCGTGCGGATGAATCGGCCGGCACGACCCTGACCGACGTCATGGGCGGTCCGGACGTGACGGTGCCGGCCGGCGCTTTGGTCACGGACGAAGACCCGACCCTGCCGCTTAACCGGCCGCAGCCGGGCGCCATGCTGTTCGCAGGGGGGCTTGGGTCTTACGCGGAACTCGGTTCCCACACGCTCGAACAAGAAGAATTCGCCTTCAGCTTCTGGGGGAATGTCGAGACCTCGAGCAGCCCCAACCGGCTTTTGGAGGTCAACACCGGCGACGGCGCAGGCAACAACCTGATCGAGATGACGCTCGGCGCCGAAGGGGAATTGACGGTCCTGATCAGCGACGGCTCGACGCCGGTGTCGATCACGCTTTCCGATCAGTTCAGTTACGGCGAGTGGTCGCACTATGCCGTCAGCTATGACGGGACCGACTTGAATGTTTATGTGGATGGTGAGCTTGCAGGTTCCGCCGATGCGAGTGGGATCGACCTGAACGGGCGGTTCGGCACGCTCTATGCCGGGAATTCCGGTGACGATCTGTCGCCCGGTTCCGGTTATGGGCTTGAAGGTGCGCTTTCCGAACTGCGCATGTGGAATACCAGCCTGAATCAAGCCGAGGTCAATGCCGAGATGCTAGGCCGTGTCCCGGCGACGGCGCATCCGGTCGAAGGGTACTGGCCGCTCGACAATTCGCAGTTGCTGACGGATCAGATCATGGATGCGACCGGCAACGGACATACCGGCACGGCGTACAACACGATTGATTTCCCGATATTGCCGCCGATCCCCGGCAACGCGGCCGGTATGACGTTCGATGGTGCGACCGGTTATGTGAAAGCCGAATACGAAGGGGAGGGGGATAACCCGCTCGCGCTTGAAGGGGATATGACGGTCGAGTTCTGGGTCAATCCGGATAGCTTTAGCGGCGGCCGGGTGTTCAGCTTCTCCGGCGAGACGACCACCCTCGATGACGGGCCGAACAATTCACTTTACGAACTCTACATCACCACCGGCGGCAACGTGCAGTGGGTGCAGGAAAGCGGCGAAGGCGTCGACGCATCACCCGCCGCCTTCACGTCGACCGGCATCACGACGGGCACGTGGTCGCATGTTGCGCTGACCCGCGATGCATCGGCGCAGACGATCACCCTTTACGTCGACGGTGTGGCCGTCGGCAGCCCGATTTCCTATCCCACTCAGCCGACGGGCGGCGAAGACGGTGATCTGTTCATCGGCGTCAACGGCGGTATGCAGCATTTCTTCGACGGTCAGATCGCCGATTTCCGGGTGTGGAACGATGTTCGCACACCGGCGGAAATCGCCGACGGCCTGAGCCATTCGCTGGTCGGCGGGGAACAGGGGCTGGTCGGCTACTGGCCTTTAACGGACGGTTCGGACCGCGCCGCCCATGACCTGACACAGAACGGTATCGACGGGGCACTTCATGGCGGGGTCGACTGGATCGACCGAAATCTCGCCGTGGTGCCGGAATCAACGACCTATCACGGCCGTCTGAACGCCTTCGACGCGGATGGCGATGCGTTGACATATTCGCTCGAAACCGATGCGAACAACGGCGGCGTGACGGTGAATGCCGACGGTACCTATACATTCCTGCCGGCCGGCGGGTATACGGGATCGGACCAGTTCACGGTCAAGGTCACCGATGCAAACGGCGGTGTCGACTACATGACGGTGACGACGGCGACGTACGGCACGACGACCTGGAACGGTTCCGTCGGCGACGACGTGTCGGATGCCAGCAACTGGTCGGATGGCTTGCCGGACGAATATACCAAGATCGTCATCGGCGATACGTCAAACCCACCGATGCTGACGACCGGCGGTTATCCGCTCGACATCATGACCGTGGCGGGTATGGACAATTCGGGCCCGGACGATTTCGCGGTCGCAAGTGGCGCGGCGCTCGAGCTCGCGCAACCCATCACGTCGACGATTTCCGGCGGCTCGTTCTCGCTCAGTGGCGATCTTTGGGGACGCGGCAGCCTGGAAATCGGCGCCGCCGGGACGTTCAACTTCCTTGAGGGCTCGATCGGGACCGACGGTATCGTCAGTTCGCTGGGCACGACGGTGATTACCGGCGCCACGACGCGGACGGTCGACACCACGCTTGTCCTGGGCGGCACGACGACGCTGGGGAACGCGGCGACGATCAACGGTAGCGGGCAGATCGAGATCGCCGGCTCTGCGACGGTCACCGGTACCGGCAGCACGGTATCGAACGACGTCTACATCACGCCGGACGGCACGCTGCAGATCAATGCGCTCGGCAATAACGATATCGATCTGACAGGACGGAGTGTCGTTAACGCGGGCCTGATCCTGCTCAGCGGCACCTCGACCAACACGCTCGAAATCGATATCCCGAATGCCACGTTACTGAACGAGGGAACGATCCAGTTCGACAGCAGCGGTGCCTCCGGACCCCGTTATATTCGTGGGAACCTGACGAACAACGGATTAATCGATGTCGACGTTAACGGCTGGCTTCGGGGCACTGCGGCGGAGCCACTGACCGTCGATACACGTAACGGGGTAATCGATATTGCCTCCGGTGCAATACTGACGGTCGGCGGCGGCTCGAACGTCGAGAGTATTATCGTCGGCCCGGATACCGTGCTGACCGGGGACGGCATTCTCGATTTCGACACCGGTAACGAACTCAGGATCGACGGCGCGTTCACGTACACGGCAGATATGCCGGAACTGCTTCTCGGCAGCGCGGTGTCGGTGGTGTCGCATGACGGCGAACCTGTGACGTTGACGGTCGGGCCGGGCGCGACGCTTAATATATCTACCTTAGATTTCGAGAGTACGGTCGATATCGTCAATTACGGAACGATTACGTCGGACAAGCACTTCGATATCTTCGGAAAGTTCACCAACATGGAAGGCGGCGTATTTGACGCAACCTTGGGTGCCACTACGCACACCATGGATTTCGGCGATACCGTGAACAATTTCGGTACGATGACCTTTAACGAAACCGACAGTTCCACCTCGCTCGCGGCATTCAACGTTTCCGGTGGCGGCGAGTTGAACAACCACGGCACGTTCACAGTGACGCAAAGCGGGGCGGCGGCATCCACCACGTTCACCATCAACGCGTTCATCAATAATCAGGGGCAGATGAACATCGAACGCGACGTCAACGTAAATGCGGCCGGCACGCCGGTGCATACGAACGCGGGCACGCTGACACTCGCCAACGGGGCGGTGCTGGCGTTCAAGGGGACGGACGACTTCACCAATCTTGAAAACGGCTGGATCACAGGCACCGGCACGCTCGATTTCTCGGCGAGCGGCACCGTCTTCCAGAACGACGGCACGATCGACATCGCCGGGATCACGGTCGCGACCGTCGACAATCTTCAGGTGATCGGCGATATGACGGCCACGGATACCAGCGAGATCGTCTTCGATGTCGGGAATAACGGCAGCGCGGTTTCTGACACCCTGACGGTCACCGGCCAGATGACGATGAACGGTTCGCTCAGCGCCCATTTCATCTCCGGTTTCGAACCCGCCGTCGGCGACGTGTTCAACGTGGTCAGCTTCGCGACCGCGCCGGCAGCGTCCTATTTCGACGCGATCCAGGGGCTTGAAGGTGACGGCACGACGCTGCTCGATCTCGATGTCGATACCAGCTTCGGTCTGGTCTCGCTGACAGCCGTCGCGAATGCGCTCTCACCCACCAGCGGCACCGATATTCTGAACGGTTCGTCGGGTGCGGATTACGCATATGGCGGGGACGGGGATGACATCCTTTATGGCGAAGGGGGCGAAGACCTGCTGCTGGGCGGTGCGGGGAATGACCGTATCGAAGTGACGGACAACGACTTCAGTTACATCGACGGTGGCGATGGGACGGATACGCTGCTCGCCTATAACGGACTGGATATGTCGGTTGTCCGTAACGACAGCATCGACGGCTTCGAGCGGCTCGACCTCGGCTTCGGGGCGCTGACCCTCGACGGCGACGACGTGATCTCGATCACGAACGGCACCAACGCCCTGACGGGAACCGACGACACCCTGGTCGTGACGCGGAACGATTTCGGCGGCGCCATCGACATCGGGTCGGGCTGGGGCACGGCGACCGTCCAAACTCTCACCCTCGACGGTGAAACGCGGTCGTTCAGCGTGCAAACGCATACGACAACGGGCGCCAAGATCTATATCGAGCAGGCCGCGTCCGACATCACGGCCGACCTGGACGGGGCGAACGGCTTCACCATCGCGACGGAGAATCCGGGGCTCGACACCACGGGAATCAGCGTGACCGCGCTCGGCGACATGAACGGTGATGGCTTTGTCGATTTCGCCTACAGCATGGACGAGAACAACGGCACCGCGACCTATTCGCCGACGTACGTGGTCTTCGGGACGGGCGCCAAACTGGATGCGAATTTCGATATCGCGCAGGCGGTGACGGACGGCGAGGCAATCCGCCTGACGGGTACCGGCTATAACGAGCTGGCTATCGCATCGGGCGATATCAACAACGACGGCTACGCCGATATCGTGGTCGGCGATCTGGACTACGATGATGGGGCAAATCTCAATGCCGGCCGGGTGAGTGTGGTCTTCGGTTCCGCGACGATGGCCGCGGCCGGCACCATCGATATTTCGGCTCTGGACGGCTCGGACGGGTATTCGATCATCGGTTATGAACTCCAGGATCAGCTTGGAAAGGGGGTTTCGAGCGGCGACGTCGACGGGGACGGCCATGATGATATCGGGATCGCGGCCCCCCTTGCGGGGAATGACCAGGGGACGGCCTACGTTATCTACGGCGCCAAGCTGGCGGCGGCGGATGCACTGGATGGTGTCGTCGACGGCAAGATCGATATTGGCGAGCTTTATGGTTCGAATGGGGGGGACGGGACCGTGGGCTTCACGGCGTCCGCCGGGATCGGCAGTGCCGACGGCACGGCAACCGCAACGATCAGTGGCGACTTCAACGGCGACGGCTTGGACGATCTGCTGGTCGGAAATCCGAACGCGGACCCGGACGGCACCGGGAACGCGGGCGAGAGCTTCCTGGTGTTCGGCTCCAGCAGCAACCAGGGGCCCGATTTCAACCTTTCCGGCACCCCGGACGGCACGACTTTCGTCAGGCTTAAAGGTGCGAATGCGGGCGACTTGGCGGGTACGGCATCGTCCGCCGGTGACGTCAACGGGGATGGTCTGGACGACATCCTGATCGGTGCGCCGCTTGGTGGGAAAGCCTATGTCGTTTACGGGAAATCGGATTGGAGCAGCACCGCCACGATTGAGCTCGCGAGCCTGACCGCCACGGACGGTTTCCGCATCGACTATGACGCCGGTTCGAACCACGGGACCTATGCGGCGATCGGCGATATGAACGGTGACGGGATCGGCGACATCGCCGTGACCGATACCGATAACGATATCGGCTACGTGCTGTTCGGCAGTGACGATTTCGGCGCCACGGTCGATCTTAACGATATCGGCGAGCAGGGCTTCTCCTTCACGCTCGGCGGCGGTGAGGGGGTTAGCGGCACCGACATCAACGGTGACGGTTACAGCGATCTGATCGCAGGCTCGCTGGATGACGATGCGGTTTACGTCATCTATGGCGGCGACTTCCTAGACGATGGGGAAGCCACGGGCACGCCAGGCGCGGATACGCTCGTCGGCACGGCGGACAACGATGTGATCGACGGTGGAGACGGCGGTGCGGACGTGCTGATCGGCGGCGCCGGGAACGACCGCCTGATCATCGGCGGCAATGATTTCGACCGCATCGACGGTGGAGCGGGTCAGGACACCCTTTATCTCGACGGCAACTTCGATCTCGATTTCACGGCGATCGCAGATGGTCTTGTTACCGGTATCGAACACATCGATATGGATAACGGCATGCTCAACGTGCTGGACATCGACTTCTCGACCGTGCTGGATATCGGCGAGGCGATCGACAGGCTGGTGGGTGAGGCGAACATGCTGGTGATCTCCAGAGACGAGGATGACGAGGTTAATCTTGTCGGCAATTGGGTCGTCCGCGAAGAACAGCCGCAAGAAGCGATCGACGGCGGCTACACCGTTTATGATAGCGAGGATTCATACGCTTCCGTCGCCGTCCAGAATGTCGCCGATCCGGGGCAGGGGCAATTGGCCTGATCCCGATGTCATCAACCACGAAAACCGCCGCCAAGCCAAAAGACGCCCCCAAGAAGGCCGCCGCCAAGGGCAAGGGTGAGAAGAAGGATGATACCCCTGCGTTGTCCCTCGCCGGATCGCAGTACCTGGTGCCTTGGCTGGCCGGGCAGGGCATCAGCTTGGCGTTCACGTCAGCGCAGACCTCAAAAATGTTTCTCGTCGGGCCGACGGCGGAGGGCGAGTTATCCATTGCAGAGCGGACGATCCCGCGCTGCAAGGGGATCGTTGCCGACGGTAAGTCCCTGTACGTGTCTTCGGACTGGCAGATCTGGCGGTTCGAGAACGCCTTGAATGCGGGTGAACGCGCGGATGGATATGACGCGGTCTACGTCCCGAAAGCATCCCATGTCACCGGTGACATCGATTGTCCGGAAATGATGATCGACGGGGATGGACGGCTCGTCTTCGTGAATTCGAGATTCAACTGTCTGGCCTACCTCAGCCGCGATTACAGTTTTAACCCCGTCTGGAAGCCGGATTTCATTTCCGCCTACGTTGCCGAGGACCGCTGTCATCTTTCGGGGGTCGCCCTGCACGACGGCCGCCCCGCATTCGCCACCGCGACGGCGCGGACCGACGAAGCGGGGGGATGGAAGAAATCCCTGAAAGACAGCGGTGTCGTCATTCACATCATGAGCGGGGAAGTCATTTGCGAGGGCCTCTCCATGCCGCGGGCGCCGCGTATGCACGGCCGCACATTGTGGTTGCAGGAAGCGGGAACCGGGTATCTGGGACGGGTCGACCCCAAGAACGGCAAATTCGAAGCCGTGGTGCGCTGCCCCGGTTTCCTGACCGGGATGACTATCATCGGAAACTTTGCCGTTGCCTGCGTTTCCAGGCCTCCCGAAGGTGACGCCTTTGCTGGGTTGGATATTCACACGCACCTTCGGAACAGCGATGTGGAAGCGACGTGCGGTCTGCTCGTCATCGAGCTGACGTCCGGCAACATTCTACATTGGTTGCGGCTCGACGGCGTGATCGAGGAAGTGTCCGGCGTGACCACGCTGCCGGGGGTGTTCCGGCCCCGCGCAGTCGGCTTCAAGTCCGACGAAATCGCGCGGACGATCAGCTTACCGCCGGATTTGCAGTAAACCTCAGCCCTTGGCGGCGGCGAGAATCCGGTCGACGAATTCCAACCTGTCCTGGCCCCAGAGGGTCTCTTCGCCGATGATATAGAACGGTGCCCCCATGACGTTACGCTTGATCGCGTCTTCGGTGTTGGCTTCCCATTTCTGTTCGACCGACGGGCTGACGGCGGCGGTCGCCAAAAGCTTCCCGTCGAGACCGCACGCGTTCGCGATTTCGAGCATCGTTTCCTCGTCGGCGATGTTCCGTTCCTCGGCCCACACGGCGCGCAGGATGGCGTGACAGAACTCGTAAACGTCATGGCCGGTTTCCTGGGCGGCGATGACCATCCCGGCGGCCAGCTTATCGGAAGCGGGGAAGTACGCCGGTTCCAGGTTAAGCGGCACATTGCGGTATTCGCGCCAGCGCTTCAATTCCTGCATCCGGAGCGCCTTGCGCGCATCCGAACGCTTCGCGAGCGGGAGCCCACCCGTGGCTTCGAACACCCGGCCCATGTTGACCGGGACGTGCCGGATGGTGGCCCCGTGCTTGTCGGCGATCTGTTTGAAAAGCGCGTCCCCGATATAGGTCCAGGGCGATACCAGGGTGAAGTAATAGTCGACGGTGAGCACGGTCATCCTCCCTTTGAGTCATTGTTTTCAATACTCTCTAGGGTTCACGGGCGCGCTGCAAGGGTTGAGGTGTTGCGTTTTTGCCACGAAATAAAATTTCTCGGGAAAAAATTGTGATTTAACGGTTTCTTCGCATTGACAGAAAAAACTGTTCTCATAACCATTGTCACATAAGGGTCATTAATAACGACCCAGAAGATGTCCCCGGGGAGGCGCGTTAGACGACCGCATAGGGGGTTCGTACATGGAACGTACGCCGCATAATGGAGATCAGGTTTTTGAGGTCTCCATATATAACAAAGAGGTTCGTTCTCTCGTGAAAGAGAACATGAGCCATGACTTCTTCGACGATCACTGGGCAGATGAACAGGTTCGCGACGTCCTCGCTGAAACAGCGGATGAGGCGCGCCAGCTTGTCGGTAAGCGTTTCCCGTCAGATGAGGGATTCGTGATCGCGTCGGTAAAGCCATTGCAGATGGCCTGATTTCCCAGCGCCCCGCGGTTGTCGCGGGGTGGCGGCATAATCCGGCTTAAGCGGGCTTGCCGGCCTTCAGGGCCACTTCCCGGTCTCGTAGATCTTTTCGCCTGATCTTTCCGGTTGAGGTCAGGGGCAGTTCGTCGACGAATTCGACGAGCCTTGGGTATTCGTGCGGGCTGAGGCGGGTTTTAACGAATCCGCGAATGTCTTCTTCCAATTCCGGCGAACCGTTGTTGCCGGGCATCAGCTTGATAAAAACCTTAATGACTTCGGTCCGGACCGGATCTGGTACACCGATCGCGGCCGCCAGTTCGATTGAGGGATGTTTGGTCAGGCAGTCCTCGATCTCGCCCGGGCCGATTCGGTATCCTGATGACGTGATCACATCGTCGTCGCGTCCGACGAACCACAGGTACCCGTCCTCGTCCTGCTGACCCTGATCGCCGGTCAAAAGCCATTCGCCCAGATATTTGTTTTCGGTCGCTTCCGGGTTGTTCCAGTACTTCAACATCATCACCGGGTCGGGCGCGCGCACCGCGATCTGACCGACGGTACCGACCGGGACCTCGTTTCCATCCTTGTCGATGACGCGGACATCGTGGCCTGGAATGGGACGGCCCATGGAGCCCGGTTTGACCTCCATCACCTTCTGACAGTTGGCCACCACGAGATTGCACTCCGTCTGGCCGTAGAACTCATTGAAGGTGATGCCGAAGGCTTCACGGCCCCAATCCAGCAGTTCCGCCCCCATCGGCTCCCCCGCGCAGGCGATGGTGCGGAGGTTCGCGCCGAACGACGGGATGTTCTTCACCGCGCGCATCATCTTCAACGCCGTCGGCGGCATGAAGGTGTTTCTGACCCCGTATTCCGCCATTAATTTGAGCGCCGCTTCGGGGTCGTACTTGCCGCCCCGGTAGGCCAAAACCGGCACCCCATGGAACCATGCCCCCATCAGGCAGTTCATCAACCCGCCGATCCACGCCCAGTCGGCGGGCGTCCACATCAGATCACCGGGTTGGGGGAGGAAGTCGTGAAAGAATTCCACCGCCGGCATATGCCCGATAAGCGAGCGGTGACCTTGCAGGGCCCCCTTCGGGTTTCCCGTCGTCCCAGAGGTGTAAACGATATACGACGGGTCCGTGCTTAACGTATCGACGTTCGTGAAGGTATCCGATGCCTTATCCAGTCCCTGCCAAAGATCCCGGACGCCGTCGCCGCCTTTTCCGTCGGTCAATAAAACGAGCTTCAAATCCGGGAGCTGATCGCGGATCGCTTCGATCTTGTGATAGTGCTGCGCTTCCGTGACGATGACCCGCGCGCCGCTGTCTCTGAGCCGGAAGGCGAGGGCTTCTTCCCCGAAAAGGGAAAACAGCGGGATCGAGATCGCGCCCATCTTCCATGACGCCACGTGGCTGGTCGCGGCCTCGACACTCTGGGTCAAAAGGATACCGACACGGTCGCCGCGCTGGACCCCCTCGGCGGTCATGAAATTGGCCATGCGGTTCGCAAGACGCTGCAGTTCGAGCCATGAATATTCGCGGCGCTTACCATCCGTGGCGGCAACGATCAGGCCGGTTTTATCGGGGGTCGCATCGGCGTGACGGTCGCACACCTGCCAGGCCATGTTGACCCGTTCCGGCACGTTCCATTCAAAGGCATCGCGCACGGCCTCGTAGGTGCCGGCATCATGCAGCAAGGGCATGTGTGATCCTCCCAAATCCCGTTCTTGTGATAGCAAACGGGGGGCGGTCTTAACAGGGGGAAGAGACGTGCGTCAGTTGTCCGGTTTCAGGGCGAGCGGCGCGAATTCCTGCTCGACTTCGACATTACCCTCGAAGGCCAGATAACTGCGCATGCCCTCGAGAAGCACACCGTCATAGCCCTGCCGGATCAAACCATACAGGAACGAGTTCTCGTTCCCGAAAATCACCTGCTGCCAACCGGGGGACCAGTATTCGACGAAATAGCGGTCCGGATCACCGGGGAAGGGGGCACTGATGAAGCCGGGGGAACCTTCGGCCCAACCCGGCTGCCAGTAATAACGGTAACTGGCGGCAGAACTGATATCCATCCGTGCGAACACCAGCCTGCGGGCGCCGAGTTTCTTATATTTCAGGGTTTCGACTGCCTGCTTCGATAGCGGATCACGGCCCGAAAACGGGTCGACGATGACCAGATCGAAGTTGGTATCGTGGACTTTGAGAGCGAACTGGTCCTGGCGGCCCATCGCGGCAGGATCGCTGAGATAAAGGAAGTTCTGCACATCCTCCATCGACAGGATATTGTTCGGGTTCTCGTCATTCGGGCGGCGCGGATAGGCGGGCACATCCGTCAGGTCGCTGGTCGGACGCGACACCACGGCGGCCACGACGCCACGCTGATTGGCACTACGATAAACCCGGTCGATGTCGGCCGGTTTCGTCGCGAATTCCATCGTTAAAACTGGAAGGCCGGACCGTTTCGCGCGGTCTATGCTGCTCAATATCTGCTGTTGGATTTCGGCCGGTGGTGCCTGATCGACGGCCTTATAACCCATGAACACATTGTCATACATGAGCGCGTCGACGGAACGCATGAACGTGCGCGCCGGAGAAACGATGTTCTCGTCCTGCAGGTTGCGCTTAATGATCAGTTCTTCAGGGTCGCGTACGGCGACAATGAAATTCCGTTTCTGTTGGCGGGCGTACGTCGAGATCTTCTGGATGAAGGTCCGCATCTCTTCGCGGTAGTCGATCAGTTCGCGAGCGGGCGCGATAATCGGGGGTGGGGCAAGAGCCGGGTCTGTCCCCTGCACACGGACATAGCCGGGATCACCCGGTTGAAGCTGCTGTGCCGGAAGCGGACCCGCAAAAGCGAGCGCCATCAGCAAGACAGGTATCGATTTCAGTGCGGTTTTCGCCGTCGGCATAACATCCGATCCCAGCCCGCGTAGAACATGGTCAGGCGGGCAACAAATTCACCACATCCTCGGCGATCGCCAACGAGGACGTCAAACCAGGGGATTCTATTCCGTACAGGTTAACCAGACCTTTAATCCCGTGTGCGTCCGGGCCCTGGATCATGAAATCCGTAGCGTGCGATCCCTTGGGGTGGATTTTCGGGCGTACCCCCGCGTATCCGGGGTGAAGGGCACCGTCGGGCAAACCTTTCCAATACTTGCGGATGGATTCGTAAAACAACTCACCCCTGGCGGGGTCGACGGTGTAATCGACCTTGTCGATCCATTCGACATCGGGGCCGAATTTGACCTGTCCGCCCAGATCGATGGTGACGTGTACACCCAGTCCGCCCAGCGGGTCGGGCACAGGATAGATCAGGCGTGTGAACGGCGGTTTGCCACCCCCCAAAGTGAAATAAACACCACGCGCGAAATACTGGCCGGGGATGCTGTCGGCGGGAATGCCCTCGATGCTGCGCGAGATCGTCTGCGCATAAAGGCCCGCCGAATTGACGACATGATCGCAAAGAAGCTCCATCGGTTCGTCACCACCGACGCGCAGAAGAATGCCGTCGTTGCGAATCTCACCGCCGATGACGGGGCTGTTGAAGGCGATCATCGCCCCATGATCCTCGGCTTCGCCCTGGTAGGCAAGCATCAGGCTATGGCTGTCGACCAGTCCCGTTGACGGGGACAGTAACGCGCCGTGGCACGTCACGTTGGGCTCCATTTCGAGGACTTTGTTCGCATCCACGAACGTCAGATTGTCGACACCGTTGACCGCGGCGCGGCCTTTGATGTTGTCGAGAAGCTCGACCTGAGAATCGTCCGTGGCAACGATCAGTTTGCCGCAGCGTTTGTGCTCGATCCCGTGGCTTTCGCAATAGGCGTACATCATGTCGCGGCCTTTGACGCAGAGCCGCGCTTTGTTGGAATCCTTGCCGTAGTAGATGCCGGCGTGGATGACCTCGGAATTGCGGGAACTGGTGCCGGTCCCGATCATATCCGCGCTTTCGAGAACGATGACCTCGTGCCCCGCCATGGCGAGCGCCCGCGCCGACGCCAAACCGACCACACCGGCGCCGATAACGACGCATCCAACTCTATCGACCATGAGAACTCCGTCAGGAAAGTCTGAAGCCGGATTTTCCTCTCCCGCCCCCAAGCGGTCAAGGGCTGCGGGGCCGCTTGATGGGGGGCGCGGGCGGGGGTACATTTCCGCCATGGCTCCTTTCGATGATCAACCCCAATGGCTCCGTAGCGTATGTCCGCACGACTGCCCGTCGACCTGCGCCCTCGAGATCGAGAAAGTCGCACCTGACCGTATCGGGAAGGTCCGCGGCAACGCGATGAACGATTACACCGACGGCGTGATCTGCGCCAAGGTGGCAGCCTACCGGGAGCGGGTGCACCACCCCGACCGGCTGACCCAGCCGCTGCGGCGTGTCGGCGCGAAGGGGGAGGCGAAGTTCGAGCCGGTCAGCTGGGACGACGCCCTCGATATCGTCGCCGAAGCCTTTATGAAGGCTGAACAGAAGCACGGGCCCGAAACCGTCTGGCCGTATCACTTCGCGGGTACGATGGGCCTCGTTCAACGCGATATCATTCATGGCTTCCGCCACGCGCTCGGATATTCCCGCGAGGACGAGACCATCTGCGTCGCCACCGCCGTTTCCGGCTGGTTGGCGGGATGCGGCAGGATCACCGGTTCCGATCCGCGCGAAATGCAGGTCGCGGATATGCTGGTGGTGTGGGGCGGTAACCCTGTATCGACACAGGTCAACGTCATGACCCACATCGCCAAGGCGCGAAAGAACCGGGGTGCCAAGCTCTATGTGATCGACCCTTACCGCACCCCGACGGCACAGCAAGCCGACGTGCACCTTTGCCTTAAACCGGGCACCGACGGCGCTTTGGCGTGCGCGGTCATGCATGTGATGTTCAGGGACGGTTACGCGGATCGCGATTATATGGCGACGTACACCGACGTGCCGGATGAACTTGAAGCGCATCTCAAGTCGCGCGGTCCCGAATGGGCCGCTGCGATCACGGGTCTGACCGTCGATGAGATCGAAGCCTTCGCGAAAGCGTATGGGGAGACTGACCGCGTTTATACCCGTGTCGGTTACGGGTTCACGCGCTCACGCAACGGCTCCGCCAACATGCACGCCGTGTCGTGCCTCCCCGCCGTGGGCGGCAAGTGGAAGTACGAGGGCGGGGGCGCACTGCACTCCAACCGCAGTATGTACGCGGTCAACCAGACGCTGGTCAGGGGGCTCGAGCTTGTCGATACCTCGAAACGCGCACTCGATATGTCGAGGATCGGCCGCGTCCTCTTGGGGGAAGAAGAGAGCCTTCTGGGCGGCCCGCCGGTCACCGCCATGATCATGCAGAACATCAACCCCGCCGAGGTCGCCCCCGAAACCCATCGCGTGATCGAGGGATTGAAGCGTGAAGACCTGTTCACGTGTGTGCACGAGCAGTTCCCGACCGCGACGACGGCCTATGCCGATATCGTCCTGCCGGCGACCACATTTCTGGAGCATGACGACCTCTATCAAGGGGGCGGGCACCTTTATCTTCAAGTCGCCAAGGCCGTCATCGAGCCTGTCGGTGAGGCGCGCTGCAATGTCGATGTGCTGTCGGCGCTGGCGAAGCGTCTGGGGTCCGACTACGAGCTTTTCGATCTCAGCCCGTGGGAAATCATCGACCGCACGCTGCGCGCGACCGGACATCCGGGTGCGGAGGAAGTGCACGCCGCCGGCTGGGTGGATTGTTCGCAGTCGTTCGACGAGGCGCACTTCCTGAACGGGTTCAAGAACCCCGACGGCAAGTTCCATTTCAAACCCGACTGGTCGAAGATCGGCAAGGCGTACAAGAACATGCCGGTATTGCCCGATCATTTCGACGTGATCGACGTGGCGACCCCGGAAAAGCCGTTCCGTCTGGTCGCCGCGCCGGCCCGGCGTTTTTTGAACACCTCATTCACCGAGACGCCCTCGTCTCAGAAGAAAGAAGGTCGGCCGACGGCCTTGATCCATCCGGATACGATGGCGAAGCTTAATCTTAAGGATGATGACGAGGTGACCCTCGGGAACGATCTGGGCGAGGTCACGGTCCACGCCAAGACATTTGACGGGTTGCAGCCCGACACGGTCGTGGTTGAGGGAATCTGGCCGAACCGGCATTTCAAAAACGGCCTCGGCATTAACGTATTGATAAGCGCTGATCGTGCATACCCAAATGGAGGCGCTGTGTTCCACGACACGGCCGTGTGGATGCGCGCCGGGTAAAAGACGGCTTTGAGGGGGGCAGTCGTGACAGCAAATCAAGCGCACGTGATTGTCGTCGGGAACGAAAAAGGCGGCAGCGGCAAGTCGACCACCTCCATGCATCTCGCCATTGGGCTGATGATGCAGGGCTATACGGTCGCGACCATCGACGTCGACGGCCGTCAGGGCACGCTCAGCCGCTACATCGCGAACAGGGAAATGTTCAACAAGAAGCTCGGCCGGGATTATCCCGTGCCCGAGCATCACCGCGCCGCTAGTCACCGTATCGAGGGGATGACCGATTCCGAGCAGGAAGCTGAGAAAGAGCGCCTGCAGCTCCTGATCGAAGGCGCCGCCTTCAACCACGACATGGTTGTTATCGACACCCCAGGGGCGGCCAACAAGCTTTCGTTCCTGGCGCACACGTACGCCGACACATTGATAACCCCCATGAACGACAGTTTCGTCGATTTGGACGGGCTCGCGCACATGGACGGGCAGAGTGCCGAGATCAAGGGGCCGAGCCATTATTCGGAAGCCATATGGGAAGCCAAAAAGGTCAAGGCGCAGCGCGACGGCGGCTCCATCGATTGGGTGGTGATGCGGAACCGCTTGTCGAACCTGGACGCCTACAACAAACGCGAGGTCGAAAGGGCGATCCGTGATCTGTCCAAACGTCTCGGTTTTCGTGTGCTGCCGGGATTTTCCGAGCGCGTGATCTTCAGAGAGCTGTTCCTGGTCGGATTGACGATTCTCGATCTGAAACAGGCCGCGGGCGGTGCGCCGCTCAGCCGGTCGCACGTGGCGGCCCGGGACGAGGTGTTTTCGATCATCGATGGCTTGAATCTGCCCCCAGTACCGGTCCGACAGCAAAGTGCGCACGGGTAATCGCCTGTAATCATCGTCAGAGCCTCGCATTTCCGCTAATTTTGCTTATCTCTTGAGTGGGATAGGAAAGGTTTGGTTTTGGCCGACGATCTGCCGGATAAACGTAAACGCGCGCAGGATGTGGACGCCTTTTTGTCGAAGGTGGCGGCAACCCCCAAACGCACCCAATCGGGCGGCAGGCGGGGGAAATTGCTTTTTGCGATGGATGCCACCGCCAGTCGCCAACCGACATGGGACAAGGCGGCGAGTATCCAGGGGCAGATGTTCGTCGAGACGGCGGCGCTGGGCGGACTGGATATCCAGCTCGCGTTCTATCGCGGTTTCGGCGAATTCAGGGTCGGGCGCTGGACCGACAACGAAAAAGAGCTTCTGAAACTGATGACATCGGTTTTCTGCCTGGCCGGTGAGACGCAGATCGGCAAGGTCCTTCAACACGCCGTCAACGAGGCCAAGCGCGACCACCTGAATGCGCTGGTATTTGTCGGCGACATGGTCGAGGAAGACGTCGACAAGCTGGGAAAGATTGCCGGTGAACTCGGGTTGCTGGGCGTGCCCGCGTTTATCTTTCACGAGGGTCATGACCCCGTTGCCGAATTCGCCTTCAAGCAGATCGCGCAGTTGTCGGGTGGCGCCTGCATGAACTTCGACTCATCAAGTGCGGACGTGCTTCGCGAACTGCTGGCCGCTGTCGCGGTTTACGCCGCGGGCGGGCGCGCGGCGCTCGAAGACAAGGCGAAGCGGGACGGTGGCGCGGTCCTCAAACTCACCCATCAAATGGGTGGTTCCAAATCATGAGTTATCTGATCCTGGGGATCGCCGTGATGGCGGGGCTGTTGCTGGCGATGCAGTGGTTCGTTTCGGCGGAACCGAAAAGCATCGCCCGTACCCTGAAATGGGTGCTTCTTGGGCTCGTCGGGATCGTTATCCTGTTCTTCATCGTGACGGGGCGGTTTACCTGGGCGCTCTGGACGTTGCCGGCGCTGCTGCCCTGGTTGATGCGGGCCCGGCAGGCGGCGCGGATGGCGAAGAACTTCTCAAGAATGTCGGGCGGCGGCGGTTCGGGGCAAACCAGCCAGGTGACGAGCGCGTTCCTGGACATGGAACTGGATCACGATAGCGGTGATATGGACGGTGTCGTGCGCAAGGGACGCCACGAAGGGGCGCAGTTAAGCGCGCTCTCCTTGAACGATCTGCTCGATTTATATGACGATTACAGCGCCGAAGACGGCGAATCGGCCCGGTTATTGGCCGCGTTTCTGGACCGGATGCATCCGGACTGGCGGGGCGAAGGGGAAACTGCCGGTGGATCGGAGAACGATTCTTTTTCGGAGAACGCAGGAAAAATGTCCCGCGCCGAGGCCCTCAGAATCCTCGGTCTCGAAGAAAAAGCAACCGAGGACGAAATCCGTTCGGCACATCATAGACTTATCGCCGGTCTGCATCCGGATCGCGGCGGTTCGGCCTATTTGGCGGCAAAAATCAACGAAGCCCGGGATGTGCTCTTAAAGTCATAAGACCTTCAACCCGGCGTCAAGGCTTTTTCATATTCGCCTAGCTTGCCGGAACCCGGTCCCTGTGGCAGAAACCGGGTGTTTCAGGCGTCATAAAGGGGTTTGTTTATGCGCGTAGCAATGATCGGGACCGGATATGTCGGTCTCGTCTCCGGGGCATGTTTCTCCGAATTCGGACATGACGTGGTTTGCGTCGACAAGGACGAGGCGAAGATCGCCGGTCTTCATAACGGCAAGATGCCGATCTACGAGCCTGGTCTGGAAGGCTTGGTGGAGAGTAATGTCAAAGCCGGGCGGTTGACCTTTACCCGAGACCTCGAAAGCGCGATCAAGGATGCGGATGCGGTCTTTATCGCCGTCGGGACGCCCAGCCGGCGCGGCGACGGTCACGCGGATCTGAGTTATGTTTACGCCGCCGCCGAAGAGATCGCCAAGGCCATGAACGGTTATACCGTCGTCGTCACCAAATCGACGGTGCCGGTCGGGACCGGCCGGGAAGTCGAAAAGATCATTCGCGAAACACGCCCGGATGCGGACTTCGACGTCGTCTCGAACCCGGAATTCCTACGCGAGGGCTCGGCCATCGAGGACTTCATGCGTCCCGACCGTGTTGTGATCGGCACCACGTCGGAGCGCGCACAGGAAGTGATGCGCAATCTCTACCGCCCGCTCTACCTGATCGAGACCCCGATCGTGTTCACGTCTCGTCAATCCTCCGAGTTGATCAAGTACGCCGCGAACACGTTTCTCGCGACCAAGATCACCTTCATCAACGAGATCGCAGATCTGTGTGAACAGGTCGACGCCAACGTCCATGACGTGGCCCGGGGGATTGGTCTCGATGGCCGCATCGGCAAGAAATTCCTGCACGCGGGTCCGGGGTATGGCGGCTCTTGCTTCCCGAAAGATACGCGTGCGTTGGTTTCCACCGCGCAGGACGCGGGCAGCCCCCTCAAGATCGTCGAAACCGTGGTCGCCCTGAACGAAGAGCGCAAACGCAAGATGGCGGACCGCGTGATCGCGGCGGCCGGCGGTGAACTCAAGAACAAGACGGTCGCGGTCCTTGGGCTGACGTTCAAACCGAACACCGACGACATGCGCGAAAGCCCGAGCCTCGATATCGTGCCTGCGTTGCAGGAAGCGGGCGCCACGGTGCGGGCGTTCGACCCGGAAGGAATGGACGAGGCGAAGAAGCTTCTGAACGATGTCGTCTGGTGCGATGGCGCTTACGACACGATGGAAGACGCGGACGTTCTGGTCATCATCACGGAATGGAACGAGTTCCGGGCACTCGATCTGAAGCGCGTCAAATCCCTGATGAAATCGCCGGTGATGGTGGACCTCAGAAACGTTTACCGTCCCGAAGACATGCTCGAGGAAGGGTTCGAATACCACAGCATCGGCCGGCCGACCAAAAGCGCGGGGCAGGCGTGACGGTTCGCACCCTAAAGACGGCCCTGAATGCCTCGATCCTGCGCGCTTACGATATCCGGGGCGTGGTTGGGGAGAATTTCGGCGAGGACGACCTCTACACCATCGGCCGGGCGTTCGGCTCTGAAATGGCGGATCGCGGCCTGAAGAAGGCCTGTGTGGGGTATGACGGCCGGTTGTCGTCACCATTGCTCGAAGCGGCGCTTGTGGATGGTCTCACCGAAAGCGGGATCGATGTTATTCGATCCGGCCGCGGCCCGTCGCCGATGCTGTATTACGCCACCGTCAGTTTCGAAGCCGACGCCGGGCTTATGATCACCGGTTCCCACAACCCGCCTGACTTCAACGGCCTCAAGATGACGCTCGAGGGCAAGGCGTTCTTCGACGAAGACATCCAGAATCTGGGCCGCCGGGTCGAGGCGGGAAATTATCGCGACGGGCAGGGGAAATCGGAACAGCGAAGCGTATTCGACGAATATGTCGCGCGCATGATGCAGGATTATGGCGGCGGGAAAACGCTCAAGGTTGCGTGGGACCCGGGCAACGGCGCCGCGGGCGAGGTCACGGACGCACTGGTCAAGCTCCTGCCGGGCGAACACTTCGTCATCAATTCAGAGATCGACGGCACTTTTCCGGCGCACCATCCCGATCCGACGGTGGAAAAGAACCTGGTGCAGCTGAAAGAGCTTGTTCATGCGAACGATTGCGATCTGGGGATCGGGTTCGATGGCGACGGTGACCGAATCGGCGTGGTCGATAGCGAAGGCAATGTGATGTGGGGCGATCAGTTGCTCGTGATGCTGGCGCGCGACGTTCTGGCGGATCATCCGGGCGCGCCGATCCTTTGCGACGTCAAGGCAAGCCGGGTGTTCTTCGATGAGATCGAAAAACTCGGCGGCAAACCCGTCATGTGGAAAGCCGGGCATTCGCACATCAAATCCAAGATGGTGGAGCTGAAGTCGCCGCTGGCGGGTGAAATGAGCGCTCACATCTTCTTCAAGCACCGCTATTACGGTTATGACGACGCCATCTATACGGCGGTCCGGCTTCTCAGCGTGATCGCAAACAGTGACCAGAGCTTTTCCGAGATGCTGGCGGCGCTGCCGAAAATGTACAACACCCCCGAAATCCGCTTCGACTGTCCGGATGACCGGAAGTTCACGGTCGTCGACGAAATCGTTGCCCGTGCGCGCACGTTAGAGGGTGTCGATATCTTCGATATGGACGGGGTCCGGGTTGAAACGGATGAGGGTTGGTGGCTGCTCAGGGCGTCGAACACCCAGCCGATGCTGGTCGTGAGATGCGAGTCCGCGACGGAGGAGGGGTTGGAAAGGCTCAAGAGCGATGTTCGCGCGCAACTGAAACAGTCCAACGTCGACGCTTCCGCGATTTGATCCACAGCTTTCACCGAACCGCCACTTGAAGCGGGGCCCCGGTTCTCGTAGAGAATCGGTATGGCGAATTATTTCTTTTACGGAACTCTGTGCGATCCGGAGATCGCCCGGGAAATCCTCGGGCGGCCGCTATCGGGTTGCTCTCCCAAGCCGTGTGCGCTCTCTGGTTTCAAGAGGGTTTATGTCGCCGGCGCCACCTATCCGGGGCTGATTGCCGATCCGGCGGGGGAGGTAAAGGGGCTTCAGGTTTACAGGATCTCCCCCCTCGAGGCATCGCGTCTAAGCCGCTACGAGGGCAAGGATTACACCCTCGAAGAAATGGAAGTCACCCTGGCGGACGGATCGAGGGAAATGACCAACGTCTTCATGCCGTTGCCGACTCTTCGCCTGAGCGAGAAAGAGTGGCAGCTGGACGTCTGGCGGCGTCAGGAAAAGCGGCGCTTCCTTGGGGGACTGAGGCGAAACGTTTTGGTCTGAGCGTTCAGTCGGCGCGCTGTGCGACTTCGGCGTTCACGTCCGTTTTCAATTCCATGCAATCACGGAGAATCCGGCAGGTGCGATAGGCATCGCGCTTCGAGATGCCGACGATACGTGCGCGGTGCAGGACTGCACCATTTCGCTTTTTCAGCGGAACGATTCTGATTTGCCCGTCAGAAAGATAGTTGCGTGCTCTTCCGACCGCTTTTTCAGCGGCAGCCTGAGCCTGTGAGACATGCGAGAATGCACCGACCTGCACAGCCCATACGGACGTCGATGTTGTGCCTCGAGGCTGAGTAGCAGGGGCGAGGGACGCGGTCTTGGTTTCGGGCACAGCGGCCTGGGCGATGAGCGGAGTCCCATGGCGCTGGCGCAACGCATCGAAGCCCTTGTCCAGCAGCTTCGCCATGTGACGGTTGCGGTGGCTCGACGAACGGCCGCCGAACACAACACCGATAATACGGCGTCCATCACGGGTCGCGGACGCGACAAGATTGAAGCCCGAAGCGCGGATATAACCGGTTTTGAAGCCGTCGGTGCCCGGATAGGTCTTCAAAAGCTTATTGTGATTGGAGTGGGTGACCCCGTTGAAGGTGAACGACGCCGTCGAGAAGTAGTGGTAGAACTCCGGAAAATCACGGAGCAGGGAACGGGCCAGGATCGACATGTCCTTGGCGGTCGAGAGCTGGGCGCGGTGCGGAAGCCCCGACGCATTGCGGAACGTGGTCTTCGACATCCCGAGGGAGCGTGCCTTAGCGGTCATTTTCAAAGCGAAATTCCGTTCCCGGCCGGAGATATTCTCGGCGACGACGGTCGCGACATCGTTCGCGGACTTGGTCACCAGGGCGAGGATCGCCTGTTCGACGGTAATCGTCGTGCCGGCCCGTAGCCCGAGACGGGAGGCTGGTTGACGCGCGGCGCGGCGCGATACATCGAGCTTGCTGGCAAGTGTCCACTTCTTCGACTTGAGGCGGTCGAACATCAGATAAAGCGTCATCATCTTGGTGAGAGACGCGGGGTAATTGCGGGTTTCCTCGTTGAGGCCGGCCAAAGCCTCGCCGGTATCGGCGTCAACGACGTAACTCGCATATTTGGCGTGTGCCGGCTGCGCAATCGCGCAAATCAGCAGAAACGCCGCAAGTATGGCGATTTTGCCCAGTTTTGTGATCGAAAAAGCGCGTTTCGCCGTCGGTTCCCAGGCCGCGAGCGGTAGCATCCTCTGATCCCCTTATCCCCAAACGTTATCCGCTGCGTCAAATGATCATAAAATCAAAACGCATTTACCGTCGACGAAATTTTTTCGTCAAATCAAGCCTTTGGTACGACGTCGGACTCTAAGATTGTGTTAACGGGTCCGGTGTTGTCACGGAGAAATCCCCGATTTCCGCCGTGTGATTCAAATTATTCGCAAACGCACAAATTGCGCGAGCCTGACCGATTCCATGTAACATATTGAAAAACAATAAAAGAGTGGGACTTCAATCGAATGGTGCAGTGCACAAAAAACCATTGACTCGTCCTTAAATGAGACTATATTCCGTACGTGATGCTGCATTGCAGCAAACATGAATTCGAGAGTTTCTCGAACGGGCGGCGTGAAACCGCCGAATCCGTTATCACCGAGAAGAAATGGAGATAGACCGATGGCTACCACTGCCAAGAAGACCACGACCACCAAGACCGCGCCGACCGCCGAGCCGGTTGAAGTTGCCGTCAAGGCCGGCCAGGACACGGTCGATACGATTGTTAAAACCAATACCGAAGTCGCCAAGAAGGGCGTCGAAAAGGCCGTTGCCATGACCGAAGAACAGTTTGCCGCCGCCGCGAAAGCCGGCGCCGACGCCTACAAGGGCTATGAAGACATGATCGCGTTCTCGAAGAGCAACATCGAAGCGATCGTGAAGTCGAACGAAATCCTTTCGTCCGGCATGAAAGACATCAACACCGCGATCTACAAGCTCGCCCAGTCGAACGTCGAAGAATCGGTCGCGCTGGCGCAGAAGATCATGACTTGCACCTCGGTTACCGAAGTTTACGAGCTTCAGTCCGGTGCCGCCAAGTCGACCTATGAAAAGACCGTTTCCGAAAGCCGCAAGCTTTCCGACCAGACGGTCAAGCTGGCCGAGAAGGCTTCCAAGCCGATCGCCGACCAGGTGAAGATTGCGGTTGAGACTCTGTCCAAGCCGCTCGCTGCCTAATTTCCCATCCCCCCTTTTTTGGGATCTGGCAGTAGAGAAGGGCGTCCGGTGGTCCTCCCAACACCGGGCGCCCGCTCAGACTTCCCGGGGACCTGAAAACCCGGGACGCCAATGGCCTGCAGCCTCGCTGCAGGCCTTTTGGTTAACAGCCTATAATTCTTTTCGTTTCCCCATTTTGGCCGGCGCAAAATTCACCTATATTATAGGGGATGAAACGAAAACGTTTTGAAACGTCACTGACGAAAATGGCTGAGAAAAACACCCCGTCCGGGCCGCCCCATGTTGGCGGAGATGAAGAAACGGGCGTTGTCGTCAAGCCGCGCGAAAAGACCAAGCGCCCGGCGATGTACAAAGTCCTGATGCTGAACGACGACTACACCCCAATGGAGTTCGTCGTTCATGTGCTGGAGCGTTTCTTCAGCAAGTCCGCGCAAGACGCGACCACAATCATGCTGCATGTTCACCAGCGTGGCGTCGGCGTGTGCGGTGTCTACACATACGAGGTGGCCGAAACCAAGGTTGCCCAAACCATGGACCTGGCCCGCCAGCACCAGCACCCACTTCAGTGCACGATCGAGAAGGACGGTAGCGACGACGAAGAATAGGATTATATAATCTGCGAACCATAATCCGGGTGAAACCCGGCGAAAGGAAAGCGACCACATGTTATCACGCAATCTGGAACAGACGCTGCATCGCGCTTTGGCCCTCGCCGCAGAGCGGTCCCACGAATATGCGACGCTGGAGCATCTGTTGCTGTCCCTGACCGATGATCAGGACGCCATCGCGGTATTGAGGGCATGTGGGGTCGACCTCGAACAACTTTCGATGGACGTCACCAATTTCATCGACGACGAACTCGACGAAATCCGCAACGAACGGGTGACCGAGCCCAAACCGACCGCCAGTTTTCAGCGCGTCGTCCAGCGTGCCGTCATCCATGTTCAGTCGTCCGGGCGCGAGGAAGTCACCGGCGCCAACGTTCTCGTCGCATTGTTCTCCGAGCGTGAATCGCACGCCGTCTTTTTTCTGCAGATGCACGAGATGTCACGCCTCGACGCGGTCAATTACATCTCGCACGGCATCGCCAAGGTGCCGGGCTTCTCGGAAGATCGCACCGTCGAAGGGGCGGACGAGGAAGCCGACGGCGAGAACGTCGTCAGAAAAGGCTCCGAAGCGCTCGACGCCTACTGCGTCAACCTGAACGCCAAAGCGGAGCAGGGCCGGATCGATCCGCTCATCGGCCGTGAGAAGGAAGTCGACCGGACGATCCAGATTCTCTGCCGCCGCAATAAGAACAACCCCCTCTATGTCGGTGATCCCGGCGTGGGCAAAACCGCCATCGCCGAAGGCCTCGCCAAACGGATCGTCGACGGCGATGTACCCGAAGTGCTGGAGGGGGCGACGATCTATTCCCTCGACATGGGCGCACTCTTGGCCGGCACGCGCTATCGCGGCGACTTTGAAGAGCGTCTGAAAAACGTCATGGAAGAACTGGTCAACGCCGACAAGGCGATCCTGTTCATCGACGAAATCCACACTGTGATCGGTGCGGGGGCGACGTCGGGCGGCTCGATGGACGCGTCCAACATCCTCAAGCCCGCATTACAGAATGGCGGGCTGCGCTGCATGGGCTCAACGACGTACAAAGAGTACCGGGGCTATTTCGAAAAAGACCGCGCGCTCGTGCGCCGCTTCCAGAAGATCGATGTGTACGAGCCGTCGGTCGACGATACGGTCAAGATCCTCAAGGGTCTGAAGCCTTATTTCGAGGAACACCACAAGGTGCGCTACACGATGGACGCGTTAAAGACTGCCGTCGAACTGTCGGCGCGCTACATCAACGACCGCAAGCTGCCCGACAAGGCCATCGACGTGATCGACGAAGTCGGCGCGTCGCGGATGCTGTTACCCGAAAGCAAGCGCCGGAAAACCGTGTCGGCGAAGGATGTCGAAGCCATCGTCGCGATGATCGCCCGCATCCCGCCGAAGAGCGTGTCGCGCGACGACCGCGAAGCGCTGAAGACGCTGGAACGGGACCTCAAGACCGTCGTGTTCGGTCAGGACCCCGCCATCGAACAGCTTTCGAGCGCGATCAAGCTGGCACGTGCCGGCCTGCGCGAACCGCAGAAGCCCATCGGGGCGTATCTGTTCTCGGGGCCGACGGGTGTCGGTAAGACCGAGGTCGCACGTCAGTTGGCGTTGACGATGGGTGTCGAGCTGGTCCGCTTCGACATGTCTGAATACATGGAGCGGCATTCGGTCTCGCGCCTGATCGGTGCACCGCCGGGTTACGTCGGCTTCGATCAGGGTGGTTTGCTGACCGATGCGGTCGATCAGAACCCGCACGTGGTGTTGCTGCTCGATGAAATCGAGAAAGCGCACCCGGACCTGTTCAACATCCTTCTGCAGGTCATGGACCACGGCAAGCTGACCGACAACAACGGCAAGACCGTCGACTTCAGAAACGTGATCCTGATCATGACCACGAACGCGGGCGCCGCCGACATGGCGAAACCGGCGATCGGGTTCGAACGGGAAAGCCGGGTCGGCGAGGACAAGGAAGCGATCGAAAAGATGTTCACGCCGGAATTCCGCAACCGGCTGGATTCGATCATCGCCTTCCAGCCCCTGGGTCAGGAAGTGGTCACGAAGGTCGTCGACAAGTTCATCATGGAACTGGAGGCGCAACTCAGCGACCGCAACGTGATGATCGAGCTGACCGACGCGGCGCGCGACTGGCTGGCCGAAAAGGGTTACGACAAATTATTCGGTGCCCGGCCGCTGTCTCGCGTCATCCAGGAGCACATCAAGAAAGCGCTCGCCGAGGAGATGCTGTTCGGCAAATTGTCGAAGGGCGGTCTTGTCGTCGTCGATATCGAGGACGGTCTGCCGTCGTTCAGCTATCCGAAGTCGGGCGGCAAAGATTCCAAAGGCGGTGGTAACGGCGGCAAGAAGAAGCCGGCGTACGTCGAGTAACGCTTTCGCGACATTTGGTCTGCGTTCCTTCTCCCTTGGGAGAAGGACAGGATGAGGGGCTATTCTCGGCTGAGAACACCCCTCACCCTCCCGTTCGCGTTACTCACGGGCCCCTCCCTCTCCCAAGGGAGAGGGATGAATCAAGCCGCCGCGGTATAGGGCGGCGCGGGGAAGTACTCGATCCCTTTCTGGACGAAGCGGGCGAATTCGGGGCTGTAGATTTCACCAACCAGCCATAACGCCATATCGATCCCGGCGGACACGCCTGCTGACGTGACGATGTTTCCGTCACGGACGAAGCGCACGTTGTCCATGACGTCCACATTCCCGGCCTCTCTCAGAAGCTCGATCGAACGCCAGTGCGTCGTCGCGCGCCTCCCTTCGAGAAGCCCCGCCTTGTGGAGCAGCAACGAGCCGGTGCAGACGCTGGTGACCCACGTGCAGTCGGGCGCGACTTTCTTGATCCAGTCGATCTCGGGCCCGCCGTCCTTGAAGATCG
This sequence comes from Rhodospirillales bacterium, assembly GCA_017644185.1. Taxonomy (GTDB): domain Bacteria; phylum Pseudomonadota; class Alphaproteobacteria; order Rhodospirillales; family Casp-alpha2; genus UBA4479. The sequence goes on along the minus strand of JAEPMA010000011.1, from coordinate 53,048 downwards.
GCCGCGTGCCCATGCCGCCCGGAACCAGGATCACATCCATTTTCGGGTGATCGTCGATCGTGCAATCCGTTGTGATCTTCAAACCTTTGGCGCAGGTGATCTGATTGCCGGACGATCCGATCATCGAGACCGTCATGTCGGTTTCATCCTGTTTAGAGGCCCATGATAAAACCTCCCACGGGCCGATGGCGTCCAGTTCTTCCAGATCGTTAAAGGCGAGAATGCCGAATTGCATGGTCATGAAGCGTCTCCCTAAGCGGCGTCCTGTGTGTTGGTGAATAAACTGCGATACCCATCCGGGCTGACGCCCAGCATTCTTCGGAACGCGCGGCGCATGCGCTCTTCGTCGCCAAAGCCGCTTTTCCCGGCCACCGCCTTGATGGGGAGGGGGCTTTCCTCGAGCAGCCGCCGCGCGACGTCGACGCGGCATTCGGTCACGTAACGTGCCGGCGTCATCCCGGTTTCCTGTTTGAACTGGCGGTTGAAGGTTCTGAGGCTCATCGCCGCCCGGTCCGCCATGCGGTCGACGCTGATTTCGGCGGTTAGATTCTCAAGCAGCCATATCTGTACGTCGCGAATACTTCCCGCCGGCGCCATCTGCACGGCGAGGTGCCGGGAGAACTGAGCCTGATTGCCCGGGCGCTTCAAGAACATCACCAAGCTGCGCGCCACCGCAAGGGCGACGTCGCGGCCATGATCCGCCTCGACAATGGCGAGCGCCAGATCCATGCCCGCCGTCACACCGGCGGACGTGAAGACATTGCCGTCCCTGATAAAGATCGGGTCCGGGTCGACGTTGATCCGTGGATAGGAGTCGGCGAGCTTCTGACAATGCGACCAGTGGGTCACGGCACGCTTCCCATCGAGCAATCCCGTCTCGGCGAGAACGAATGTGCCGGTACAGACGGACACGATCCGGGATGCTTTCCGGGCGAGGCGATAAACGTCCCTGACATGGTCTTTGTTCTCGATGAAGTCGTACACCCCACTGCCACCTGCGCAGATCAGGGTCTGACAACCGGGCTTGTTGGAAGACAGCGCATGGTCGGCGACCAACGACACCCCGCAGTTCGTGCGTACCGGCCCGGATGAGGGGGCGATCAGGCGTACGTCATATCCCGGCGTATCGATACCCAAGTTCCTGAGCTGAACGTTGGCATCGCCGAATACCGATGCGGGGCCGGTCGCGTCCAGAATCTGGCAGCCGTCGAAGACGACGATACCGATCTTTTCGGACTTATTCGCTGCGTTCATGGTGCGATAGTGCGGTGAAACCATCCTTGGCACAATGACAATGACCCCTCAATTCATGCCACCCGTCATCTGACTTGAACCGCCCGCCGCCAGCCCCGAAACTGCTGGCTTGTCAAAAACGGAGGAGCCATGCCGACCGCATTCTTGAGAGATATCAGGGTCCTCGACCTCAGTCAGTTTCTGCCGGGCCCGTTCGCCACGCAGATGCTGGCCGATATGGGGGCGGATGTGGTGAAGGTGGAGCCCCCGAAGGGCGACCCGATGCGCGCGCTCGATCCGGTCACCAACGACCGGGGCGAAAGCCCTTATCATGCGCTCGTCAACGCGGGGAAAAGGGTCGTGACCCTGGACCTCAAGACCGACGCCGATAAAGAGACCTTCACCGATCTGGTGCGCGCCGCGGACGTGCTGATGGAGAGCTATCGGCCGGGGGTGATGGAGCGGTTGGGCTTCGGGCACGAGATATTGAAAGATCTTAATCCCGGACTCGTGCACTGCGCGCTCTCAGGTTTCGGGCAGAACGGGCCGATGCGCCTGACAGGTGGGCACGACATCAACTATGTTGCCACCGCCGGGCAGCTTGGCCTGACAGGATCATCCGCCGCGCCGCACATGGCTTATCCGATGGTCGCCGACTACGCAGGCGCGATGCAGTCGACAGTGGCGATCCTGGGTGCACTGGTCGGGCGCGGGAAAACCGGGCAGGGGGCATATCTGGATGTGGCCATGTCGGATAGTGTGCTTTCGTGGCAGAGCCAGGCGTTGACGGCCCTTCATCGCGGCCAGGCGCCCGCGCGCGGTCAGAGCCTTTTAACGGGCGGGGCGGCGTTCTATGGGGTTTATCAAACGGCGGACGACCGGTTCGTCAGTTTAGGGGCCATCGAAACGGTATTCTGGGAGAATTTCTGCAACGCCGTCGGCCGTGCCGATCTGATCGAGCGCCAGCACGAACCGCTTCCGCAGACAGATCTCATCGAAGACGTCGCAGGTATCTTCAAACAGAAGGACCGCGATGCGTGGGACGCGTTATTTAAGAACGTCGATTGTTGCTATCACCCGGTGCTCGAGATCGACGAGGTCGCAACTCACCCGCAGAATACCGCCCGAGGTCTGATCCGGAAACAAGATGGGGCGGACGCGATCGCCGTGTTGCAGCCGTTTTGGACGGATAATGAGCCACCCATGCCCCGTACGCCCCTCCGTGAAGTGCAGGCCACGGATATCGTCAAGGAGTGGAAGCGGGGGTAAGCGTTATTTCGGGCAGTCGATCTCGGCCAGCAAGCCGACCTGCGCGAAACCGCGTGCCTTGACCGGCAAAGTCGATCCCCCGGCGAGGATCATGTAATCGCGGCTGCGTCCAGCACCGTCCGCGGTCACGCGCTCGATCGCGACCGCCTTACAAAGCCCGCACTTGTTGATGAGGACGACGTCGTAACGTTGCGATCGTTCCATGCTGACGCACTTCGGAGCGGCTTCGGGTTTGTTGAAGCTCTCCATCAAATCCTGGTCGGCCCCTTGCTCGCCACGGCAGGGCTTTTCGGAATTGACCCGCGTCCGGCCCGGCCCTTTGAACGGGACGGGGAAGTCGGAACGGGGTTGGACGTTGAATTCGCGGCCGACAGGGACGGCGTTACCCGGCCTGGAACGGATGATGTTGGCGATCACGCAGGTGTTGCAGACGTTGACCATGGTCTCGATGTTTCCCTGCCTGACGATACGGATGCATCGCCCGGCGTCGGCGTCCTTGGGCCATACGGAAAAGACCGTCAGGGCAATCAGGGCGAGGGCAAATAATCTCGTCATGGTAAACGCTCCGTCCTTGAAGCCTTAAAAACTAAGGCGAAAAGGTTAACAGAGCGTGAGTCGGGACGTCTCAACCGTCGCCGTCGTCGCATTTGTAAGGTGAGTATTCCTCGGTGATCGCCGCCATCTCGCGCTCGACCTGAAAACGCTCCCGCATCACGAAATCGCCGACCGCGTCCTCGAAGCCCGGATCGCGGATGTAATGCAGGCTGTAAACCGGTGCGGGCAGATAGCCCCTCTGCACTTTGTGAGGGCCTTGGGCGCCCGCCTCGACGCGGCCCAGGCCATGTTCGATGGCGTAGTCGATGGCCCGGTAATAGCAGCATTCGAAATGCAGGAACTTGTGGGATTCCAGCGAGCCCCAATTCCGCCCGTAAAGGCAGTCGGTCCCCTTGAGGTTGAGCGCGCCCGCGACCGGCCGGTCATCATCGAATGCCATCACCATCACGACGCTTTCAGGCATGCGTTCCCCCAGCATCGAGAAAAATTCGCGGTGCAGGTAGCTCTGGCCCCATTTTTTATCTGTGGTCGACATGTAGAACTGAAAGAAGGCGTCCCAGTGGCGCTCTTCCAGTTCACTTCCACCGAGCGTACGGATATCAAGACCGATGTCCGCGACTTTCTGGCGCTCTTTGCGGATCGACTTTCGTTTCCTGGAGGCGAGGGCGCTCAAAAACTCGTCGAAGGTCCCGTACCCCCGATTGTGCCAGTGGAACTGCTGGTTGACCCGTTGCAGGTAGCCCATGTCTTCGCCGAGATCCCACAGATCCTTTTCACAAAACGTGATGTGCGCGGATGAAACCTTCAGTTGGTCGGCGACCCGCATCATCCCGGCGAGCATCAACTTCTGAAGTTCTTCACGGAGTCCCGCATCGCTATCGGGTGAAACCAGAATGCGTGGACCGGGGGCGGGCGTAAACGGGACGGCGCACTGCATTTTCGGGTAATAGCGTCCGCCCGCGCGCTCATAGGCGTCGGCCCAGCCCCAGTCGAAGATATACTCTCCATATGAGTGCGTTTTGATGTAGAGCGGCGCGCACGCCTCGATCACGCCTTCCGGATTTTCGATCACAAGATGGCGGGGAATCCAGCCGGTTTCATCGGTCGCAGACCCGGAGTCTTCGAGCGCGGAGAGAAACGCATGGCGAACGAACGGATTATCCGTTCCCGCACAAGCGTCCCAGTCTGCTGGGGCGATCTCGTTGATGCTGCCGAGGGCCTTGATGACGCGCTGATCGTTTCCGTCCATTTGCGTCCTTCGTCCGTAATCGCAACGCCCGGTCAGGTGACCGCTTTCCAAGCCGTGTTTTTATATGTCGGCGTGGTGGCGTCCGGATACAAGATTTCGAAAAGGATTTGTGCACTCTCAAGAAGCCTAGGTCCCGGGCGGTTGAAATAACTGTTCCCGTCCGTGGCGTAGACGCGGCCATTTTTAACGGCGGTCAAGTTCTGCCATTCGGGGGTGGCGAGGAGGGCGCGGGCTTCCGCCTCGCTGCGCTCCAGCCCGAACCCGCACGGCATGAAGACGATGACATCCGGGTTTTCAATGAACAGACGTTCGGGTTCCAACCACGGCGCATGCGCACCGGCCTCACCGAAGACATCCTCGCCCCCGGCGATCTCGACCAGTTCGGGCACCCAGTTGCCGGCTGCCATCAACGGATCGGTCCATTCGACGCAACAGACGCGTGGCCGTTCGTCGGGGGCGTTCGCCGAAATAGCGGCGAACCCGTCCTTTATCGAATTGATCAGCTCGCCGCCTTTGGCTTTCGCGTCGAGGGCTGAGGCAACCCTCTCGATGTCGGCGTAGACCTTTTCCAAACCTTCCGGATTGAGCGAGACGATCTTTGCGTCATTGTCCAACAGATCGCAGACAGCCGCTTCGACATCGCTGAGGGCGACGGCGCAGACCTCGCATTGATCCTGGGTCACGATGACGTCGGGTTTCAAGTGCTCGAGTTCATCGCTTAATACCTCGTAGATCGAAAGCGCATTTTTCAGTGCGTCTTTCACCTGGGTATCGATCTCGGCGCTGCTTCCCTCGGGCCTGATCAAGGCACGGGTGCAGATCGGCAACGTCTCGACATCGTTGGGGTAGTCGCACTCGTGCGACCGCCCGACGAGACTTCTTTCAAAGCCGAGCGCGCAGACGATCTCCGTCGCCGCGGGGAGGAGTGAAACGATCTTGGGATTGGTAACGGGCGCCGTCACGCCAGCTCGAAAATACCGTCGATCTCGACGGCGACGTTGCGCGGCAGCGATCCGGCGGAGACCGCGAAGCGTGCGTGCTTGCCGTTTTCCCCGAAGACGTCGACCATGAGATCGGACGCCCCATTGATGACTTCGGGCTGGTTCGAGAAATCAGGGCCGGAGTTCACGAAGCCGCCCAGTTTGACGACCCTTTTGATCTTGTCGAGATCGCCACCGGCGGCGGCTTTTGCCTGCGCCAGAAGATTGAGCCCGCAAAGCCGAGCAGCCTGATACCCGTCGTCGACTGAAAGATCATCGCCGACCTTGCCGGTGTACTCGATCTTGCCGTTTTTCAACGTGATCTGACCGGCGACGAAGACGAGGTTGCCGCTCACGACATAGGGAATGTAGTTGGCGGCCGGCGCCGCAGCTTCGGGGAGTTCGATACCGAGTTCCTGAAGACGGGATTCGATTTTGCCAGCCATGATGATCTCTCTCTCTTTCAGTCGTTAAGTCGAATATGTTTTCGTCCGGATGGACCCTTAAAGGCGAATGTTATCGCCTTCTCTCGGGGCAACGCAGGTCACTGTGCCACCAAGTTCCTTGAGTTTCTTCTGCGCAGCGGCGTGTTTCGCGTCGATGGCGTCGTCGTCCTGATCGGGGTCGTGGTGGAACAGGTAGAGCGCCTTGACCTCGGCGTTGTGTGCCAGCTCGCAGACCTTGGACACGCAGGAATGCCCCCAGTTGACCTTGGTCTTGTACTCTTCGTCGGTGTAGGTCGTGTCGGTGATCAACACGTCGGCACCGCGCACGAACTCGGTGATGGTCTTTTCGTAGTGGGGGTCGAAGAACTCGCTGTCGTCGAGATAAAGTTCCTGATCGGTCACGTAACAGAACGACCGCCCATGATAGTTGACCCGGTAGCCGAGCGCGCGGCCGGGGTGGGCCAAAAGTTTCGTCTGCACCTCGATCCCGGCGACATCGTGGGTGCCTTCTTCGAGATTGCGGAAGTACGTCCTGGCGGAAAACTCGGTCAACGTGATCGGGAAATAGACACCGTCCATCTGCGCCGAGATCAACTCGCGCATGGTGATGTCGCCCTGCTTGGCGCCGAGAATCTCGAACTCGTTGCCCTGCATATAGAGCGGCGCGAAGAAAGGAATGGCGTTGATGTGGTCCCAGTGCGGGTGGGAGATGAACAATTTCGCGTTTATGCGCTTTTTATTTTGCTTGAGGAGGCTGGAGCCCAATTCCTTGATCCCGGACCCGCCATCGAAGATGAACATTTGCCGGTTTGGAAACTCCATCGTCACGCACGACGTGTTGCCGCCGTACTTAAGCGCACCCTCACCGGTCTTTGGCAGGGTGCCGCGCACCCCCCAGAACGTCAGGCTGATCTCGTCCGAAATGATCGCGTCCAGGCGGTCCGCGAACGTTTCCGCGTTGATCGGCTTGCGGATGAAGCCGTCGGCGCCGAGTTCGAGGGCGCGGGCTTCGTCGGAGGGGTACGCCTTGGCGGAAACGACGATAAAGATGGTGCCGTCGAGCGCCTTGTTCTCGCGCACGCTCTTGCACAGCTCGAAGCCGTCGACTTTCGGCATCATCAGATCCGAAAGCACGACATCGGGACGGGATTCCTCGATCGCTTTCAACGCGTTCGCGCTGTCGGTCAGGGCTTCGACCTCGTACCCGGCTTCGCTCAGGATTTCTGTCAGGAGAGAGAGGGTAATGTCATCATCGTCGATAACTAAAACCCGCTTTTTGCCGGCGGCAGCGTCCATTAATTGCGGTCCTGTTCCTTGTTACCGCGAGAGTATAGAGCGCTCGGCAATGTGTCGATATCTGAAAACGGTGAAAATTCAGATATTTAATCGCTATTCCTTAACAAAAATGAGGCCATTCGGCCCCATTTTCGCGGTTACTCCCCAAAAAAACGGGCACGCACCGGAACAAAATCCCGGTACGTGCCCCAAGTTTCCCAGGGAGGATCCCTATCTGGTCTCATGAGGTATCCCTCATTGTCAGAAATCCCTCATGAACATCCGGTGGTCCCGCCGCACGTGTTGCACTTCAGGCACGTGCCGTTGCGGACCAGCGTAAAGTTGCCGCACTCGCCGCACGGATCGCCCTCGTAACCCTTCATGCGGGCTTCGCGGACCTGATCCAGTTTGGCGTCGGTGCGTTCCATCACTTCGGCCGAAACCGCGACCGCGGAGGTCTGTTCGGTGACGACCTGGGTCTGGCCGCCGCCGGAAGCCGCCTGCGCGGTGGTCTGTCCTCCGGCTTGCGCAGTGGTGGCCACTTTCTTGGCCTTCGCACCATTGATCACCAGGAACTTGGTGCGCATGAAGCCCGGGCTGACACCCACCGGAAGCTCGCCATTTTCCGGCAGGTCGCCCTCGCTGTTGCCGGTGCCGATGCTGTCGGGCAGCAGGTCGGTCGGTTCCACGTGGGCGAGATCGTTGCGGCCCATGTAGCTGACGGCAAGTTCGCGGAAGATGTAGTCGAGGATCGACGTCGCCATCTTGATGGTTTCGTTGCCGCGAACGATGCCCGACGGTTCGAACCGGGTGAAGGTGAACGCCTCGACGTATTCTTCCAGCGGCACGCCGTACTGCAGCCCGATCGACACCGCGATGGCGAAGTTGTTCATCAACGAGCGGAAAGCGGCGCCTTCCTTATGCATGTCGATGAAGATTTCGCCGATACGGCCGTCTTCGTATTCACCGGTTCTGAGGTACACCTTGTGTCCGCCGACGGTCGCTTTCTGGGTGTAACCCTTGCGGCGGTCGGGGAGGCGGCGGCGCTCGGCGATGTAACGCTCGATGATCCGCTCGGTGATCGCTTCGGCACGCGCCACCAGCGGTGCCTCGGCGAGATCGTTGGCGACCTCGTCCGCATCTTCCACATCCTCGTCGATGAGTGCGGCGGAGAGGGGCTGCGACAGTTTGGAGCCGTCGCGGTAGAGCGCATTCGCCTTCAGGCAAAGACGCCACGACAGCATGTACGATTCCTTGCAGTCCTCAACCGACGCCGACGCTGGCATGTTGATGGTCTTGGAGATCGCACCCGAGATGAACGGCTGCGCCGCCGCCATCATACGGATGTGGCTTTCGACCGAGAGCGCACGCTTGCCGATACGGCCACACGGGCTGGCGCAGTCGAACACCGCAAGATGCTCTTCCTTCAGGTGCGGCGCACCTTCGACCGTCATCGCACCGCAAACGTAGGTGTTGGCGGCTTCGATTTCGGCCTTCGAGAACCCGAGGGCCGACAGCATGTTGAAGCTGAGATCGTCGAGTGACGCTTTCTCGAGCTTCAGCACCTCGGTGCAGAAGGCCTCGCCGAGCGTCCACTTGTTGAAGGCGAACTTGATTTCGAACGCCTCACCCAGGTTTTTCTCGATCTTGGCCAAGGCATCGTCGGTGAAGCCCTTGGCTTTGAGGGTTTCGTGATTGATGGCGGGCGCGCCTTTCAGGGTGCCATGGCCAACCGCGTAGTCGATCACGTCCTTGATCTGCGCTTCGTCGTAACCAAGCGTAGTCATTGCCTGGGGGACCATCGAGTTGATGATCTTGAAGTAACCGCCACCGGCCAGTTTCTTGAATTTCACCAGAGCGAAGTCCGGCTCGATCCCGGTTGTGTCGCAGTCCATCACGAGACCGATGGTCCCGGTCGGTGCGATCACGGTGACTTGCGCGTTGCGATAGCCGTGCTGCTGACCGAGATCAAGGGCACGGTCCCAAGCTTCGGCCGCCGCCGATGCGAGCGCCGTGTCCGGGCAGTCGTTGGCGACGAAGGGCACCGGATTGATGCTCAATCCCTCGTAGCCCTCGGCTTCGCCGTGCGCGGCGCGGCGATGGTTGCGCATCACGCGGAGCATCGGCTCGGCATTCGGCTCGTAGCCCGGGAACGCGCCCAGGCTTTCCGCCATGGCGGCGGACGTGGCGTAGGCCTGACCGCACATCAGCGACGTGATGGCGGCGCAGATGGCGCGGCCTTCGGCGCTGTCATAGGGAATGCCCGCAGCCATCAGGAAACCGCCGATGTTGGCGTACCCAAGACCCAGGGTGCGGTAACGGTAGCTCAGCTCGGCGATCCGTTTGGACGGGAACTGCGCCATCAGGACCGAGATTTCCAGCGTGATGGTCCAGAGCGTGACCGCATGGGTGAAGCCGGCGACATCGAAGATGCCGTCTTCGCCACGGAAGTTCATGAGGTTGAGAGACGCCAGGTTGCATGCCGTGTCGTCGAGGAACATGTACTCCGAGCAGGGGTTCGACGCGTTGATCCGGCCCGACGTCGGGCAGGTGTGCCATTCGTTGATGGTGGTGTCGAACTGGATGCCCGGATCGGCGCAGGCCCATGCGGAGTACCCGACGTCGTCCCACAGCTTGGCGGCGCTGATGCGTTTGTCGACCTTGCCGTCCTTGCGGCGGATCAGGTCCCATTCACCGTTATCCAGAACCGTCTGCAGGAAGTCGTTGGTGACGCGCACCGAGTTGTTCGAGTTCTGACCGGCGACCGTGACGTATGCCTCGGAATCCCAGTCGGTGTTGTATTCCTTGAACTCGAGCGAGGTGTAGCCCTGCTTGGCGAACTGAATGATCCGCTGCACGTAGTTTTCCGGGATCATTACCTTGCGCGCGGCGCGGATCGCGGCCTTGAGCGGGGCGTTCTCCTTCGGATCGAACTTCTTCTCATCGTCGAGTTCGCTCTCGTTGCAGGCCTTCATCACCGCATTCAGGTGCGTGTTGGCGAGCTTGGAACCGGCGACGAGGGCGGCGACTTTCTGCTCTTCGATCACTTTCCAGTTCACGAAGTGCTCGATGTCCGGGTGATCGATATCGACCACGACCATCTTGGCGGCGCGGCGCGTGGTGCCGCCCGACTTGATCGCGCCGGCAGCCCGGTCACCGATTTTGAGGAAGCTCATCAAACCCGACGATTTCCCACCACCCGACAGTGGTTCGCCATCGCCGCGGATTTGCGAGAAGTTGGAACCAGTGCCGGAGCCGTACTTGAACAGACGTGCTTCACGGACCCAGAGATCCATGATTCCGCCTTCGTTCACCAGGTCGTCGCTGACGGACTGAATGAAGCAGGCGTGCGGCTGCGGGTGTTCGTAGGCCGACTGCGACTGAACCAGCTTGCCGGTTTCGAAATCGACGTAGGAGTGACCCTGCGCCGGACCGTCAATGCCATATGCCCAGTGAAGGCCGGTATTGAACCACTGCGGCGAGTTGGGGGCGCCGGACTGGTTGGCCAACATGAAACGCATTTCGTCGAAATAGGCTTGAGCGTCTTCCTCGCTGTCGAAGTAGCCGCCTTTCCAGCCCCAGTAAGTCCAGGTGCCGGCGAGCCGGTCGAAAACCTGCTTGGCGCTGGTTTCACCGATATAACGCTCGTTTTCGGGCAGATCGGCGAGGGCCTTTTCATCCGGCTCCTTGCGCCACAGCCATGCCGGGACGGTGTTCTCCTCGACGGATTTCAGGATTGCCGGGACGCCAGCCTTGCGGAAGTACTTCTGAGCCAGCACATCGCTCGCAACCTGCGAGTAACGCTTCGGCACTTCGAGTTCGTCCAGCTGAAACACCACGGATCCGTCCGGGTTTCGGATCTCGCTCGACGTGGTGCGGAATTCCAGGGCGTCATACGGCGATTGGCCTTCGGTCGTGTAGTGTCGCGAAATACGCATCTTTCCCCCGATAGATGACTAAGGGTTTACAACTCTGATTCTAATGGACCTTTGACGGCCCCCCGGTTGCCCTTCGACGGCGGTTTTACCGCTGCTCGTATCTTTTGTGCGAAAACACTAGATATCGTGTATGCCCAGGTGCAACGAACGACATCTAGACATAGCTAAATTTTCGGTTCAACTAGATTTCGTCCCACTGGGGTCAAAAAAACGCAATATTTTGGGTTGACAATTTCAGGGTCCGCAGAATTCCGGGGATAACGCCTGTTTCGAGAAATTTCGAAATTTTTCCCGCCGTTGTTCGGACGAATTTTAACGATCGCGGCATGGAGTGGTGCCAAAGCGGCGGTGGCTCAAGGGTAACATTGTTAATCGTCCGATCGCGGCCGGTGGGACAACTTTAACGGCCGGACGGCGGCTGGATACGATTCGACCACGAGGCGCACAAATTGCTCATCCCGATTCCGGCTTTGGTGAGTGTGACAGGGCGGGTTCAGCGTACGCTTGCCGCATGATGGGCTAAGTGCGATATTGTGTCGCCCGCCGCGACGGTGGCTCGGGGCGTGACTTTATGACGGAACGGGACCGCACACTGATGAGCATCGGGACTCTTATTTACACCTGGATGAACGGTCGCCAGGTCGGCACCGACGAATTCGGCAACCGTTACTTCGAGGCGAAGAACGGCGCGAAACTGCACGGCCGTGTGCGCCGCTGGGTGCTTTTCAAAGGCACCGTCGAAGCATCGCGCGTTCCCCCTGAATGGCATGCGTGGCTGCATCACATGACGCCGGAGCCTTTGACCGATATGGCCGCCAAGTCGCGGTCCTGGCAGAAGCCCCACCAGCCGAACATGACCGGCACCATCAATGCCTACCGCCCCAAGGGCCATGACTTCAAAGGCGGGCAACGCGCCCACGCCACCGGCGATTACGAGGCCTGGTCGCCCGAATGAATGTCGAACTGAAGGAAGTCTCGGTCGGCGCGGCCGTCTTCGCGGTTTTCCTGGGTGTCATGGTTTATGTGTACGGCGGTCGGGACGACTACGCCGGGCAGGGGGCCGGCACACGTGTTTCCGCCAGCTTCAATCGTGTCGACGGTTTGGTCGAGGGGGATCCGGTCTATTTGTCGGGCGTCCGCATCGGCGCAGTCGAAAAGATGTGGCTGAACGAGGATTTTCGGGCTGTGGTGACCTTCTGGATCGACGGCGCCGTCAAAATCCCCAAGGACAGTTCGGCGGCCATCCATACGGACGGATTGTTCGGTTCAAAATTCATCAGCCTCGGACCGGGTGCGGAGGAAGCGCTGCTGAAGGACGGCGATACGATCACGTTCACCCAGGATGCGGTCGTGGTTTCCGAATTGCTCGACCTGATCATCTCAGAGGGTAAAGCGAAGCGCGCCCAGCAGAAGAAGGTGCAGTGATATGAAGAAGAATGCGGTCGAAACGATTCTGGGTGCGGTTGTGCTGGTGACGGCGATCGTGTTTCTGGTCTTCGCGCTGAACACGGCCCAGGTCCGCGCGGTGGAAGGGTATAAGGTAACCGCCGCTTTCTTCAAGGTGGGTGGTCTGACGAATGGCAGCGATGTCCGGATCAACGGCATTAAAGTCGGCACCGTCAACGATCTTAGTATCGATGCCGGGACCTTCGACGCGGTCGTTTCGATGTCGGTCAGGTCCGACGTCAAGATTCCCGCCGACAGCGTTGCCGCCATCGGCAGCGCCGGGATTATCGGCAGCAAGTTCATCAGCATTCAACCGGGCGGCGCCAAGGAGTATTTGGCGGACGGCGGCAAGATCGCCCGCACCAAGGACTTCAAATCACTGGAAGACCAGGTCGGTGAAATCATCTTCCTCGCGACCGGAGGAGGGGGCTGATTCTCTCGTCCCTCGTTCAACCGATGTTGCGTAGGATCCTGGGCGGTGTGCTGCCCGTGGTCGGCTTGTGCCTGTTTTTCATCCCCCAGCCCGCGTCGGCGGATCCGCACGCGGTTGCGGTCCTTCAAACCCTCGACAAGGTCACCGCGCGGGTCAACACCATCGACGTCCGCGTCGGGACGACCGTGCGCTTCGGCACGCTTTTGATCCGCGTCGATCATTGCGACAAGCGTCCCCCAGAAGAAACACCCGAAAGCACCGCGTTTTTGGAAATCGCCGAGCAGCGGCCGGGGGAGGCCCCCGTTCTAACGTTCGCGGGATGGATGTTCGCGTCCAGCCCAGCGCTCAATGCCCTCGAGCATCCGGTCTATGATGTGTGGGTGCTCGACTGCAAAGAGCGGATCACCGAGGGCAACTGATTTCCCGACATTATTTCCCGGACGGGCCGATGGGCCGATCCGGGACCCATTGTCCAATTTGCGGAAACTTCTCTGAGATGGGTCCCGCCTCGGCGCTTCGCTTCGGCCGGGAAATAGGCGCTATGTGTTCGTCGATCGCTGGAACATCCGCTCGAGCTCGCCAGTAAGTGTGTCCTGGTCGATATCCGCGGGGAAAAGGCAGTGCACCGATAGGGCGGCTTCGAGCTTTTTCAGGAACTCACGGGCCGGGATTTCGACGGCACCGAATTTTTTCAGATGTTCGGTGACGAATTGGGTATCCAAGAGCTTGAACCGCCCGATCCTGAGCCGGGCGCACAAGTCGACGAGGGCCACTTTCGACGCGTCAGTCACGCGCGAGAACATGCTCTCCCCAAAGAACACACCCCCTAATGCGACCCCGTAAAGCCCACCCACAAGCGCGCCGTCGAGGCGGGTCTCGACACTGTGGGCATAGCCCATTCTATGCAGTTCGTTGACCGCCTGTTCGATCTGCGGATTGATCCAGGTTTCGCCCCGGTCGGGTGTGCGCCGGCCGCATTCGCGCACCACGGTGGCGAAGTCGCGGTTACACGAAACCTCGAACGGTCCCTTGCGGATCGTCTTCTTCAGACTTTTCGAGATATGCAGGTCATCGAGGGGGAGGATTCCCCGGTTGCGAGGATCGATCCATGAAATCGTGGTGGCGGTGCGGCTCTCGGCCATCGGGAAGACCCCGACAGTATAAGCCCTGAGCAGTAGCTCCGGTGTCAGTTCGAAGTCGTCTGAGCTCCGGTTACTCATCGTCCTCCGTCGGCTTCACGCTTTTTCAGGTATTCCTCAAGCCAGTGAATATCGTAATCGCCATTAATGAATTCGTCATTCAAAATCAGTTCCTGATGCAGCGGGATCGTCGTTTTGATCCCGTCGATGACGAACTCGGTGAGGGCGCGTCTGAGCCGCATCAGGCATTCGCCCCGGTTGCGGCCGTGCACGATCAGCTTGGCGATCATGCTGTCGTAATGAGGCGGCACCCGATAACCGGAATAAAGCCCACTGTCGACGCGCACACCCAAACCGCCCGGCGCATGGTATTCATTCACCATGCCGGGCGAGGGCGCGAACGTGAACGGGTCTTCTGCGTTGATGCGGCATTCGATCGAATGACCGTGGAAACGAATTTCTTCCTGCCCATAATCGATCGGGTGACCGGAAGCAATGCGGATCATTTCGCGGACCAGATCCATCCCCGTGACGGCCTCCGTTACCGGATGTTCGACCTGGAGGCGGGTGTTCATCTCGATGAAGAAGAATTCGCCGTTCTCGTACAGGAACTCGATGGTGCCTGCGGACTGATAGCCGAGCTTTCGCACCGCGTCAGCGACGGTTTCACCGATCTTGGCGCGCTCATCCTTGTTAAGGGCGGGCGAGGGCGATTCCTCCAGAATTTTCTGGTGGCGGCGCTGCAACGAGCAGTCCCGCTCGCCCAAATGCACGACGTTACCTTCCTGGTCGGCGAGAACCTGAACCTCGATATGACGCGGCCGGTCGAGATAACGCTCCATATAAACGGCGCGGTTGCCGAACGAGGCTTCCGCCTCGTTTCTGGCGACGTCGAACGCGTCGTGCAGTTCTTCTTCGGTTTTCGCGACTTTCATGCCGCGCCCGCCGCCACCGGCCGCTGCCTTGATCAGCACCGGATACCCGATCTTGTTGGCCCAGCGCTTGGCATCTTCATAATCGACCACTTCGCCATCGGAACCGGGGACGCAGGGAATACCCGAATCCCGCGCTGCCTGTTTGGCGGTGATCTTATCGCCCATAAGGCGGATGTGCTCAGCCGTCGGGCCGATGAACTTGATGCCGTGTTCGGCGACCATCTCAGCGAAGTCCGCGTTCTCGGACAGGAACCCGTAGCCCGGGTGAATCGCGTCGGCACCGGTAATGGAGGCGGCCGAGAGAATCGCCGCGGTCGAGAGGTAGCTGTCTTTGGCCGCCGGCGGGCCGATGCACACACTCTCGTCGGCGAGCCGGACATGCATGGCGTTGGCGTCCGCCGTGGAGTGCACCGCAACGGACTGTATCCCCATTTCACGGCACGCGCGCATGATACGGAGCGCGATTTCGCCGCGGTTGGCGATGAGGACCTTTTCAATCATTCACCGGGTCCCGTTCACTCGATGATGACCAGGGGCTCGCCGAATTCCACCGGCGTGCCGTCGCTGACCAGGATTCGCTTCACGGTGCCCGATTTCAGCGCGGCAATCGGGTTGAAGACTTTCATCGCCTCGATAAGGAGGAGGGTGTCGCCTTCTTTTACCGTGTCACCTTCCGTGCAGAATGGCTCGCTCTTGGGGTCGGGCGAGAGGTAGCACACCCCCACCATCGGCGATGCCACGGCGCCCGGGTGGCTCGACAGATCTTCGCCGGCCGGTGCCGCCGCTGCGGGCGCTGCCGCGGGAGCAGCCATCGGCGCCGGCGCCGCTGCGACCACGCTGGTGCCGCCACGCGAAACCCTGATCTTGCTGTCGCCTTCTTCGATCTCGATTTCACCAAGACCGGTTTCATCCAGCAATCCGGCCAGCTTTCGGATCAGGTCTTCGTCGACCTTCAAGCCGGATTTCGGTTCCTTAGCCATACTTCAGTTTCCCCCGTCCAGCCGTTTCGCAACGGCTTCCAGTGCCAATTCATAACCCAGCGAGCCGAGACCGCAAATCATCCCGTCCGCGGCGCGGGCGATATATGACTTGTGGCGGAACGATTCCCGCTGGTGAATGTTCGAAAGATGTACCTCGACAATGGGCATGTCGCAGGTGTTCAGCGCATCGAGCAGCGCCACGGATGTGTGCGTGTACGCCGCCGCGTTAATGATGATCCCGCTTGCCGATGTGCGCGCGTCCTGTATCCAGCCGACCAGCTCGCCCTCGATATTCGATTGGCGGAAGTCGATCTCGACGCCCAGCGTTTCGGCACGCGAACGGCACCGGGCCTCGACATCGGCCAGGGTCTCGGAACCGTAAATCTCCGGTTCGCGGGTTCCCAACATGTTCAGGTTGGGCCCGTTCAAAATCAAAATCGTGCTCGGCATCGGTTTTTAGTGTCCTTACAGGCCTTGAAAGGCAAGGAGATTCGGTATTTTTATATCACGCCCGGCAGGCGGGGAAACAGGGTGAATTCCCTCTCTTGGCCACGTTGAAAAAGGGCCGGGCGCGGCCCATACTCAAAGAGACAGCCGAACCCGGTAATCTTCGGGTGTGGCGGACGCTATTAGGAAAGACAGATGCAGATCACGATCAACGGTGAAACCCGGGAATTGGGCGCGAATACCAGCGTCGACGGCCTTTTACGCGAAATCGGCCTCGATCCGGCCAAGGTCGCGGTCGAACGCAACCTCGAGATCGTCCCCAAATCGACATATACCGATACCTTGGTGGCCGAGGGGGATAAGCTCGAGATCGTGCATTTCATCGGTGGTGGGGCGCCTGACGGGGTGCAGACCGACGACGATCCGCTGGTCGTCGCCGGACGCACATTCAAGTCGCGTCTGATTATCGGGACGGGTAAATACGCGGATTATGAAATCAACCGCCAAGCCTGCGTCGCCGCCGATATCGATATGATCACCGTCGCCGTCCGGCGCGTGAACCTGACCGATCCGGATCAGCCGATGCTGATCGATTACATCGATCCCAAGAAATACACCTATCTTCCGAACACCGCAGGGTGCTTCACCGCGGACGACGCGGTCCGCACGCTCAGACTGGCGCGCGAAGCGGGTGGCTGGGATTTGGTGAAGCTCGAGATTCTGGGCGAAACCCGCACCCTCTATCCGATGATGCCGGAAACCATCGAAGCCACCGCCAAACTGACCGAAGAAGGTTTTAAGGTCATGGCGTATTGCTCAGACGATCCGATCTTGTGCAAACGGGTCGAAGAGGCCGGCGCGGTCGCGATCATGCCTTTGGGCGCGCCCATCGGCTCCGGTCTGGGTATCCAGAATCCGGTCAATATCCGCCTGATCGTGGAACAGACCGAAGTCCCCGTTATCGTCGACGCGGGCGTCGGCATCGCATCGGATGCGGCCATTGCGATGGAACTCGGTTGTGACGGGGTGTTGATGAACACCGCCATCGCCGAGGCCAAGGACCCGATCATGATGGCGAAAGCCATGAAGCACGCGGTGATTGCGGGCCGTCAGGCGTATCTGGCGGGACGCATGCCGAAAAAGATGTACGCCGACCCGTCGTCGCCGCTTTCCGGCCTGATCTGAGAATTCGATTTACCGCTAAGACCTTGTTATGATTCGCGCGCTATATTCTGGACGGAATGGTTCAGAATATCATTTGCGCGAGGAGTGACCCATGGCCCGACCCAAGGAATTCGACGTCGATCAAGCATTGGCGAGCGCCATGAACGTGTTCTGGTCGAACGGCTATAAAGCGACGTCACTTGGCGATCTGACCGGCGCGATGGGGATATCCAAATCCTCGATGTACGAGACGTTCGGGTCGAAGCACGACCTGTTCTTGTCGACCATCGAGCATTACATCCGCACCGTGACGACGCAGATTTCCGGGGCCGCGCACATCGATGCGCCGGCGGTGAAAGTCATCAAGGCATTGTTTCACCGCGCAGTGCAGCGCATGGCCGAGCCCAACAGCCGAAGAGGTTGTTATCTGAACAACTGCGCAGTCGAGGTCTCGGTGCGCGACACGGAAGCTGGCGAACGCGTCGAAAAGGGGCTCGACATGATGGAGGAGGCGTTCTTTGAACTGGTTCAGCGGGGCCAGCGGGAGGGGGATATCTCGACGCGCCACGACCCGCGCTCGATGGCGAGGTTCCTTGTTTCGAGCCTGAATGGTATTCTCGTCATGGGGAAGGCGCATGCCTCGACCGACAAGCTCAACGATGTGGTCGATATAACGGTTAATGCGCTCGCCTGAGGCTTCAAGCCGGGAGGGAACGATGCTGCACTATCTTTTGCGTTTTAGCGCTGCCGTTGCATTTATCATTTCAATCGTGCCCGCAGCCCACGCCACGATTTTGAATGAGGGTGGGCTGCACGTACAACCGTGGTTCACGGACAGCTTTCTGATCCTGAAGGAAGACGTCGAGGATGCGCACGCCGAAGGAAAGCGTGTCGCCGTTTTCATCGAACAGAAGGGTTGCCCGTATTGTAAAGAGATGCACGAGGTCAATCTGGCGAAGCCGGAGATCACCGACTTCATCAAAGCGAATTTCAACGTCATCCAGCTGAACATGTGGGGGGCCCGTGAAGTCACCGACATCGACGGCAAGGCGATGGAAGAGCGAGATCTGATGCGCCGTTGGCGGGTCAACTTCACGCCGACCGTGGTGTTTTTACCGACCCCCGACGAGATTGAAAAAGGCGACACAGAAGTCGCCCGCATGCCGGGTTACTTCAAACCCTTCCATTTCCTGTCGATGTTCGAATTCGTCGAGCAGGGGAAGTATAAGGACCAGGTCTTCCAGCGCTTTTTACAGGACAAGTTCAAACGGCTGGAAGCAGAGGGCAAGAAGCCTGAGGTTTGGTGAGCCCCTCACCCGGTGCTTCGCACCACCCTCTCCCGAGGGAGAGGGGATAATTCTGTAGGGTTCCTTCTCCCTCAGGGAGAAGGACAGGATGAGGGGGCTTAACCCAGAATTTCCCGCAACGCCGACAACGTGAGTTGAATGTCGTCGGCGGAGACACCGAGATGGGTGACCGCGCGCATGCGGGTTTCGGTCTGCGCGCCGATGCGGATGTCGCGTTCAAGAAGCTGTGCCGCGATGTCGCGGGCGTTGATGCCTGTGCCCCCGACGTCGAAGAACACGAGATTGGTCTCGCAGACATCGTTCTGAACCGTCACGCCCTTCATTTCCCTCAAACCGGCGTGAAGGGTGCGGGCGTTTTCGTGATCGTCCTTCAAACGGTCGACATGGTGATCAAGCGCGTAATTGCACGCCGACGTCACGAGCCCCGACTGGCGGAGCGCGCCACCGAACTGATGCTTGATTCGGAACGCCTCGTTGATGAAATCGGCCGGCCCCGCAAGAACACCGCCGATCGGGCAACCGAGCCCCTTCGAGAAATCGATCCAGACGCTGTCGACGTATTGGGTGAAATCGCTCGCCCTGGAATTGCTCTCGACGACCGCATTCATCAACCGGGCACCATCCATGTGCGCCACCATATCGAGTTCGTGCGCCGTCTCGGCGACTTCGGCAATCGTCGCGATGGGCCATATCCGGCCACCGCCGAGGTTGGAGGTGTTCTCGATATTGACGATCTTGGGGCGGGGGGAGTGACGGCCCGGATTGGCCACCGCGGCGCGCACATCTTCGGCGCCGAAAATCCCCTGAGGACTGTCGATGGTGGTGATCATCAGCCCTGAAAGCGCTGCCGGCCCACCGGTTTCATAAAGGAGGGCGTGTCCCGTCTTGTCCATGACGATGGCATCGCCCTGGCGCGCCCAGACGCGATAGGCGATTTCATTGCACATCGTGCCCGACGGCAGGAACACGGCCGCTTCCTTCCCAAGAAGCTCAGCGACGCGTTCCTGTAAACGATTGGTGTTCGGATCCTCGAGCGCCTGTTCGTTGCCGCATTCGGCCTCGGCCATCGCCTTGCGCATGCCGGTAGTGGGTTTGGAATTCGTATCGGAGTAGAGATCGACCTTGAGCTTGCCCGCGATTTCCGCGGCTTTGCGGGCATTACCAAGCAGATCGACCTTCATGTCCTGATCCCTGTTTTATGAGTTAGCTGCTCTTGCCGAGCGAGACTTCTTTCCTGAGGAATGCCGGGGTGTGTTCCCCGAAAGCGTCCGAAGTGTCGTTGTTGGCGTCTTCATTTTTGGACGACTTTCGATTTGAACGGCTGTTCGATCGAGATTTCGAGTCGTCCCTGCCGCCTCGCGCTTCCTTTTCAGGCGCCTTGTCCTGCTTTTTGTCGTCGCCCGACGCATCTTTCGCCGCTTTGTCTTCGGCGGGCTTATCGGATTTACCCCGGCCACCGCGCGAGCGCGAGCGTTTGGGTTTCTCGTCCGATTTCGCCTCGTGCTTTTCTTCTGCCGCCGGTTGTTCCGGCGCATCGCTGTCATCCATCACCGGGATCGGTTTCCCGATCAGTCTCTCAATCCCGTCGAGATACTTTTTCTCTTCCGGCATCATCAACGTGAACGCCGCACCCTTACGCCCGGCGCGGCCTGTACGGCCGATGCGGTGGACGTAATCTTCGGCGTGGGTCGGCACGTCGAAGTTGAAGACATGGCTGACCGTCGAGATATCGAGGCCACGCGCCGCGACGTCGGAGCAGACGAGGATCGTCACGTCGTTTTTCTTGAATTTATCGAGGGTATCCATGCGGACCGACTGCACCATATCCCCGTGCAACCGTGCTGCCGAGAAGCCGTGTTTTTCCAAAGAGCGATAGACAACGTCCACGTCGCGCTTGCGGTTGCAGAACACGAGTGCGTTGGTGAGATTGTCCTGGGCGCGGATCAGTTTTCTGAGTGCATCACGCTTGACCTTCTGGGCAGCGCCCGGCGCACGTCCAGCGGACTTCAGCTTCATCAAGCCCTGTGTGATCGTATCGGCGGTCGACGCTGGGGCGGACACCGAAATCTCTTTCGGGTTGGACAGGAACTTGTCGGCGAGGCGGCGAATTTCCTTCGGCATCGTGGCAGAGAACAGAAGGGTGGTGCGCATCGGCGAGAGCAGACTGACGATTTTCTCGACATCGGGAATAAAGCCCATGTCGAGCATGCGGTCGGCTTCGTCGATCACCAACACCTTCACGTCGTTCATCAGAAGGTGCCCGCGGTCGAACACATCGAGCAAGCGGCCCGGCGTCGCGATCAGAACGTCGACCCCCCGGTTCAATACCTTGAGCTGTTCTTCCATCGACGAGCCGCCGATCAGAAGGGCTTTAGAGAGCTTATGGTACTTTCCATATATCTCGAAGTTGTCGGCGACCTGTGCGGCCAGTTCGCGCGTCGGCTCGAGGATGAGGGAACGGGGCATGCGCGCCTTGGCGCGGCCAGCCGCCAGGATATCGATCATCGGCAGCGTGAACGATGCCGTCTTGCCGGTGCCTGTTTGTGCACAACCCAAAACGTCACGTCCCATCATGACGACGGGGATGGCTTTTTCCTGGATCGGTGTCGGTTCCTCGTAGCCAGCTTCGTGAATGGCGCGGAGGACTTCGTCGCTAAGACCGAGATCGGTAAATTTCATATGGAAGCGTTTTTTCCTGAGATGCCGCTGCAAACCGCAGCACGTCCGTAAATCGATGCATCTCGCATGTAGCGTTGTTGTTGGCCCGGAGTGTATGGTTTCAGCGCGTTAAGTCAATAACTTCCGGGCTTTCCCAAAGGTTTCCCGTGTTCTAACGTCTGTTCATGACAACACCATTACTGCTTTTGCCGGGCCTGCTTTGCGACGACCAATTATGGGCCGCCCAGGCCGAGGCGCTCGCTGGGGACTGCGACGTCGTCATCGCTGACATGACACAGGACGACACCATCGCCGGCATGGCGTCCCGCGCGATCGCTAGAATGCCCGAAACCTTTGCCGTCTGCGGCCTTTCGATGGGCGGCTACACCGCGATGGAAGTCATGCGACAGGTGGGTGAGCGGGTCACGCATCTGGGATTGTTCGACACGTCCCCCTATGCCGACACGCCGGAGCGGATCGAGATCCGCCGGAATCTGATCGAGCGGGTCAAGGGCGGGGCCTTCGAAAACGTGATCGAGGAGCATTTCCAGAGCTTCGTCCACCCGTCGCGCCTTTCTGATACCGAGCTGATGGCGAAAATCCGTTCCTCTGCCATGAACGTCGGCCCCGAAGCCTACATCCGCGAACAGACCGCGATCATCGGCCGTGTCGACAGCACCGACAGTTTATCGAAGGTGACCTGTCCGACCTTGATCCTGTGCGGTGCCGAGGATGCCCTGACCCCGCCCAGCCTTCACGATGAAATGGCCGAACTGGTCCAGGGGGCAACCTTGGTCAAGGTGCCGGGCAGCGGCCACCTTCCGACCCTCGAAAAACCCGACGACGTGACCGCCGCCATGAAGACCTGGCTGGAGCTTGGCTGACGTGGATGGCAACGACGATATCCTGAGCCGGGTGCTCGCCGGCGAAACCCGCGCCATCGCGAGACTGATGTCGAGGGTCGAGGGACGGCCCGCAGACGTCGCCCCGATCATGGCGGAAGTCCATAAAAACGCAGGCCGGGCGCACGTGATCGGCTTAACGGGGGTGCCCGGGTCCGGCAAATCGACACTTGTACACGCCATGGCCAAGGCCATCCGTGCACGCGGCAAGACGGTCGGGATCGTCGCCGTCGATCCGTCGAGCCCGTATTCAGGCGGTGCGATCCTGGGTGATCGGGTGAGGATGAGCGATCTCTCGACGGACGAAGGGGTGTTCATCCGTTCGCTCGCGACACGGGGCGCGCTTGGCGGGTTGGCGCGGGCCGCGCTCGATACCGTCGATGTTCTGGACGCGGCGGGCTTTGACGTCGTCTTGATCGAAACCGTCGGCGTCGGCCAGGACGAGGTCGACATCGCCGAAGCGGCGCAGACGGTATTGGTCGTTTCGGCGCCCGGTCTGGGGGACGGTATTCAGGCGATCAAGGCGGGGGTGCTGGAAATCGCCGACGTGCATGTCGTTTCGAAATGCGACAAGGATGAATCCAGCCGCACTGTTGCCGATCTGAAGGCGATGCTGCATCTGGGCTCAACGGTCCGCAACCGCTACGGATGGGAGGTGCCCGTTTTGCGGACCTCTGCCGAGACCAACCTTGGGATCGACGACCTTGTCGACACGCTCGAGAAGCACCGCACGCATCTGATCGAGAGCGGCGAGGGTGCGATCCGCAAACGCCGCATCCTCGAAACCCGGATTCTCAAGACCGCCGAGGACCTGCTGCGTCAGCGGATCGGTGAGGGTGATGCCCTCGATGCCGCGGTCGAAGGGACTTTGAGCGGCGCGTTGTCCCCGCGGCAGGCGGCGGAAGAGCTTTTAAAGAATATCTGAAGCCCTCACCCGGCTCGCGATGCTCGCCACCCTCTCCCAGGGGGAGAGGGAGGGGCCCGCGTGCGTCAGCAGGTGGGAGGGTGAGGGGCTGGTATCACGTGATACCAGCGGCTACAGCATCTTCCGGTACTTGATGAACGGCGTCAGTTCACCGACCCGGTCGTAGAGCACGCGGGCGATGCTGTTGAAGTGTTGCGTATTCCAGTAGACCTCAGACGCGCCGGCTGCCGTGGCTTTTTCATAAACCGCTTCGATCAGTGCGCGTCCGGCGCCGCCAATCCGTGCGTCCGGGTCGACGAACAAGTCCTGAAGATAACACTTGTCGCGTACCGTCCATGTGGTCGGTTGAAAAAGATACTGCACGATACCGATGACCTCGTCCGCGCCGTTGCAGGCGACCAAGCAGAAAAGTTCGTCTCCTGACATCAAGCGATCCCACAGTTCTTTGGTCTGCGCGTCCGTGACCGGGTGGCGATAGAACGTCAGATATCCGTGCCACAGAATTTTCCAACGATCGAAGTCGTCTGCAGTGAGGGGGCGGATGGTGATCGGCATTAGTCGGCTCCTGTTCCGTCGATGCATAAGATCATTGCCGCTCAGTGGTCTTTTCAAAAGTACCTTAATGGTAAAAATAACAGTACCAATTGGAGAGTACATGCCACAGGTATCTGACCACGCCCCCTTGTTGATGGTCGCCGTCGACCGCGACAACGACGCCCCAATGCATCGGCAGGTCTATGACCAGATCCGGGACGCCATTTTGGGGGGACGGCTTGCACCGGGCCGGCGCCTGCCGTCGAGCCGGGCGCTGGCCGACGAACTCGGCGTATCGCGGAATACGGTGCTTGCCGCATACGATCAGCTTTTCGCGGAAGGCTACACCGAAGGGCAAGTGGGTTCGGGAACGCGGGTTTCCCGGGTTCTTCCCGAGGACGTATTGGCGGCCCGGACGGCGGCGGACGCGAGGCACGAGACGAGCACGGACCCGATTGCCGAGCTTTCCGAAAAAGGGCGCGCTCTTTTAAAAGCCAAACCCAGGGCCCATCGGGCAGCCACCAAGGGGGAGTTCCGCCCAGGGCTTCCGGAAATCGAGCGCTTCCCCTGGTCACAGTGGAGCCGCATGGTCGCCAAATTCTGGCGCAACCCGCCACGTCAGCTTGTCTCTTACGGCGACCCGGCAGGGTACATGCCGTTGCGCGTTGCGATCGCGGACTATCTGCGCGCGGTCAGGGGGCTGGTCTGCAACCCCGAACAGGTGATCGTCACTGCCGGCGCTCAGCAGGCGATCGATCTTGCGGCCCGCGCCCTTTTGGATCCGGGTGACAAGGCCTGGATCGAAGATCCCGGTTATGCCGGTATCCGGGGCGTACTTACGGCGACACAAACGGAACTGGTGCCGTTACCGGTCGATAAAGAAGGGATGGTCGTCTCCGAGGGCATCAAGCGCGCGCCCGATGCACGGATGGCGGTGGTGACACCGTCGCACCAGTATCCGCTGGGCCCGGTCATGAGCCTCAAGCGGCGTCTCGAGCTTTTGGATTGGGCACGCGAGAGCGGATCGTGGATTTTGGAAGATGACTACGACAGTGAATATCGTTATTCCGGCAGGCCGCTTTCGGCGCTGCAGGGGCTCGACAGTGCCGGACGGGTGATATACGCGGGCACGTTTTCAAAAGTGATGTTTCCGGCGATTCGGCTTGGGTATCTGGTGGTTCCCTCGGCGATGGCCGACCCGATCATTCGTATCCGCAGGTCTTTGGACGATCAAACCGCGATCGTCATGCAGCCGGTCCTGACCGAATTCATCGAAACCGGACACTTCGCCGCGCACATCCGCCGGATGCGTTTGCTGTATGCGGAACGCCAGGAGGTCCTCGTCGATATGGTTCGCGAGCGATTGGGAGATGTTCTGGAGATTGAACCGGACGAGGCCGGGATGCATACGGTGGCGATGCTCAAGCCCGATTGCGGCCTGGCCGATATCGAGGTGGCAAAAGCGGCCGGACGGGCGGGGATCAACTTGTATGCGTTGAGCGAATTCTATTACGGACCACCCGACCGCAACGGCCTGGTGTTCGGTTATGCAGGGCTGGAACCACGCGAAATTCGCCGGGGTATCGAGAAACTGGCGGGTGTGGTTGCGGATCTACGACAGCCGTCACCCTGAACTCGATTCAGGGTCCATGATTGAAAGCGCGGGGGATCGGCAACGCCGTATGGATCCCAAATCAAGTTTGGGATGACGGAGAGTGCTTAGCCGCGCTCTCCGTCCGCCCGGGAAACAGCAGTAAGGCTTAGCCTTCGGCCTTCATGTTGACGTAGGTGCCCGGCGCATCGCACAGCGCCTTGAGCTTGCCGTCGCCCGGCTGACGGGCGTCGACGAGCTCCTTCGGGCTGTGCTGCTTGACCCACTTATCCCAATCCGGCCACCACGAACCTTCGTGCTGTTCGGCGCCGGCCAGCCATTGGTCCGGGTCGGCGGGGATGTCGTCGTTGACCCAATAACAGTACTTGCCCGCCGCCGGCGGATTGACGACACCGGCGATGTGGCCGGACGCAGACAGGATGAAGCGGATTTCGCCGGAATAGAGTTGCGTCGCTTTATAGGTCGGCTTCCAGGGTGCGATGTGATCTTCGCGCGTCGAGATGATGTAGGTGGGGACCTTGATCTTGCGGAGGTCGAGCTTGACCCCGTCGATCTCGATCCCGCCCGGTTCGACCAGTTTGTTATCGAGATACATGTTGCGCAGATAGAAGCTGTGCATCGCCGCCGGCATACGCGTCGAATCCGAGTTCCAGAACAGCAGGTCGAACGGGAACGGGTCCTTGCCAAGCAGGTAGTTGTTGACGACGAACGACCACACCAGATCATTGGCCTTCATCATGTTGAAGGTGTTCGCCATCTCGCTGCCTTCGAGGAAGCCGCGTTCATTCATCTTGTCTTCGAGATTCTTGAGCGACGTGTCGTCGATGAAGACACCCAGGTCGCCGGCCTCTTCGAAGTCGACCATGGTCGTGAAGAACGTCGCCGATTTGACACCCTTGATCTTTTTCGCGGCCATGTAGGCCAACGTGGTCGCAAGCAACGTACCGCCAATGCAGTAGCCGATGGCGTTAACGTCGGGTTCGCCGGTTGCCTGCTTGATCGCTTCGATCGCGGCGAGGGGACCTTCGAGCATGTAATCCTCGAAGGTCTTCATCGCCAGCTTGCGGTCCGGGTTGACCCACGAGATTACGAACACGGTGTTCCCTTGTTCGACCGCCCATTTGATGAAGGAGTTCTTTTCGCGGAGATCGAGAATGTAGAACTTGTTGATCCACGGCGGGCAGATCAGCAACGGCGTCTTGGCGACCTTTTCGGTCGTCGGGGTGTACTGGATCAGCTCCATCAGGTCGTTGCGGAACACCACTTTACCCGGCGTCGTGGCGACGTTCTTGCCGACTTCGAATGCGTCGGTATCAGTCATCTTGATGGCAAGTTTGCCGTCACCGCGCTCAAGGTCTTCGAGCAGGTTTCTGAGCCCGTTGACGAGGTTCTCGCCCCGGCTTTCGATCGTCGTCTGCAATACTTCCGGATTCGTCATGACGAAGTTGGTCGGTGACAGGGCGTCGGCGTACTGCTTGGTGAAGAACTCGACCTTCTGTTTGGTCTTCTTGTCCAGACCTTCGACATCGCTGACGGTGTTTTCCATCCAGTTGGAGGTCAGGAGATAGGATTGCTTGATGAAATCGAAGACGTCGTTTTCCCAGGCTTCGTTCTTGAAGCGGCGGTCGTCGCGGGCCGGCTCGACGATGGGCGCGGTTTCCTGACCCATCATGCGGCTCGCGGTGCTCTGCCAAAGCTTCATATAGTCCTGCCAAAGGTTCATGTTGGCTTCGACCATCTTATGAGGCTGGGTCATCATCTTGGTCGTCATCTCGAGGAACGCGCTGCCAATATTCAGCGGGTCGTCGATGCCGACGGACTTGCTGCCCGGGTGGGATTGCTTGTTTAGGAATTCCTGTACCAACCGCTGCGAGCGTTCAGCAATGTCGGCCATGGTTTCTGAGATCTGCGATTCATCGACGTCGATGTTTTGCTTCGATTGATCCGTCATTTTAAACCACCTCTCAGAAGTCTTTGAAAAAACAGCAAATCATGATAACGAGCGGGTCGCAGCCCGACCGGGCGGCACCGGTTTCGATCACCTGCCGGGCCACCGTGTTCCGTATATGGAGAACGTGATTGTGCAATGCAACATTTTCAGGCGTTTGTAAAGATTTAACCCTTTGTGAGCAATGTAAAATCTTGCGCAAACTGTATGTTATGCTTTCAATAGCGCAGTGAAGGACAATAATGGATTCGATGCGGCGGCGTAACCGCGTCATCCGCACACCGGGGCACGGAACGCCAGGATCAATCCGCGGGCCGAACAGGGAAAGACGAGGGAGCTAGGGGCGCAATGAAATCGACGCTTGAGACCGCAACGCGGTGGACCGGCTACGGGAGTATGCTCCGCGGTATGGCGCTGCTCATCGGCAGTTCGCTTGCGATCACCGGCTGCTCGAAAGTGCCGGACGCGATCAACCCGGTCGCTTGGTACGATTCAGCGACGGGTTCCTCTTCGGCCAGTAACCAGTCATCAGGGGATCAGGAAAACCAGCTTCAGGCCGACCGCGGCAAGGCATCGCCGGGCGCCGACGACTCGTCACCGAATCTGGCGCGTGTCGACCAGCAGATGGCGCAGCGCGAGAACATGACCAGTGGTCTTGCCGCGGATACCCAGGGCCGCAAATATGCGGACAGCGTGCAGCGCCAGGACGAAGCCGCAAAAGATTCGCTCTATGCAGAAGACAAGACCCCGCCGCCCGCCCCACAAGTTGAAGCGCAGGGCGCCGCGCCCACCCCGCAGCCGGCCAAACCGGTAACGGCCGCCGAAGCGCCGCCGACGCCCGAGCCCAAAAAGCCTGAAACCGTGACCCAGAGCGCGACGCAGACCACGACGGAACCTGTCACGGCGGTTTCCGGCGGTCCGGATTCGACCTATGGCGTCGACCCTGGGATGAAAGAACGCCTGCAGCGTTCACTCGCCGAAATTCAGGCCCGTGCAGCCGACCAGGGCTCGCTCTTGCCGTCCGACATGGAAGCCATCGGTGACGGGCAGGGGACCGTAATCATCTCCTCCGGCGGTATCGAGACATCAATGGCGGCGGCCCCTTCGGGATTACAGTTCCGCAACGTCGGCACCGGCCAGCAGCAATTCGGATCCGGTCCCGTGGCCAACAACGGGGCATTGCCTTTGCCGTCGTCCTCGACGCGCGTGGCGACCATCCTTTTCAAGAATGGCTCTTCCGGGCTGGATAGCAACGACCGCAAGATTTTGGCCGACGTGGCGCGCCTGCAGCGTCAGCACAATGCCACCGTGCGTGTCATCGGCCACGCCAGCCAGCGGACGCGCAACATGGATCCGTCGCGGCATAAACAGGCCAATTATGAAGTGTCGGTCCAACGCGCCAATCAGGTGGCGACCGAACTGCAGCGGCTGGGCATTGCGGCTGATCGTATCCTGACCGCCGCAGTCGGCGATAATCACCCGATCTATCTTGAGGTGATGCCGTCGGGCGAAGCGGGTAACCGCCGCACGGAAATCTATCTCTCCAACTGATCGTCTTCGAGTGTCGAGGGCGAGCACCATCGCCCATTGCGAAATCGTATTTTTGACTGCGGAATTGGCTGCAACATTAGGGTTTTGCCGCGGTGGCAGGCCGTTGTGTGAAGCCTGCAATGATGCTAGATAGGCCACGCGCTGGTGCTCGAAAGCGCAGAATTCTCGACAAACATGCGATTATTATCAAAAACATTTTAAGAGTTGAGGGGGACGATGATCCCCAATATTCCCATAATGGTTTTGTGACGAAGGGCTACTATGGAGCGTGATTTTTACAAGATTCGGCGGATGCCGCCATATGTCTTCTCGGAAGTGAACGACATGAAGGCGCGCGCGCGCGCCGAAGGCGCCGACATCATCGATTTCGGCATGGGCAACCCGGATCTGCCGACACCCGAGCATATTGTCGAAAAGCTCAAGGAAACCATCGATAACCCGAAGACCCACCGCTACTCGAATTCGCGCGGCATTCCGGGCCTGCGAAAGGCGATTGCCGGTTATTACGGTCGCCGCTTCGGGGTCGGTGTGGACCCTGAGAAACAGGCCATCGTGACGCTCGGCTCGAAAGAGGGGCTGGCGAACCTGTCGCAGGCCATCACCAGCCCGGGTGACGTCATCCTTGTGCCGAACCCGAGTTACCCGATCCATCAGTTCGGCTTTATCATCGCCGGCGCGGCGGCGCGCTCGATCCCGGTAGAGCCGGGTCCGGAATTCATGGCCGCACTCGACCGTGCGGTCCAGCACAGCGTTCCCAAACCGACGGCCGTGGTGCTCAACTATCCCAACAATCCAACGGCCGCCCTCGCGACCCTGGATTTCTACGAGGAAGTCGTCGATTTCTGCCGCTATCACGGGATATGGATCCTGTCAGATTTGGCGTATGCCGAGATATATTTCGACGACAATCCACCACCTTCCATCCTGCAATTGCCGAAGGCGTGGGACATCTCGGTTGAGTTCACGTCGATGAGTAAGACGTACTCGATGCCGGGCTGGCGGATCGGTTTCGCCGTGG
Source organism: Rhodospirillales bacterium (assembly GCA_017644185.1). GTDB lineage: Bacteria > Pseudomonadota > Alphaproteobacteria > Rhodospirillales > Casp-alpha2 > UBA4479. Next base: position 23,104 of record JAEPMA010000011.1, on the reverse strand, counting down.
GCAACGAACGCCTGATCGCCGCCCTGGCGCGGGTGAAGTCCTACCTGGATTACGGTGCGTTCACCCCCATTCAGGTCGCCGCCGCCGCTGCGTTGAACGGCCCGCAGGACTGCGTCGATGAATTCCGCGCCATATATAAAGAGCGCCGCGACATCCTGATCGAGGGACTGGCCGGTGCGGGGTGGGACATTCCGTCACCGCCCGCGACGATGTTCGCGTGGGCGCCGATCCCGCCGGCGTTCAAGGATATGGGCTCCATCGAATTCTCCAAGCTCCTGCTGAGTGAGGCGGAAGTGGCGGTCGCGCCGGGGCTCGGATTCGGCGAGCATGGTGACGATCACGTGCGCATCGGGCTCGTTGAAAATGTTCAGCGGACCCGTCAGGCGGTGCGCAATATCAAGAACTTCCTGAAAAGCCGCGGCGTCAACGCCGAGCCGGGCCAGGCGCGGACCAAGGAGGCGTCATGAGTGCGCTCAGAATAGGGATCGCCGGACTTGGTACAGTCGGGGCGGGAACCGTCAAGGTCATCGAAACGCATAAACAACTCCTTCAGGCGCGTGCCGGCTGTGATCTAGAGATCGTCTCCGTTTCGGCGCGCTCCAAGGGGATCGATCGGGGTGTCGATATCGCACCTTACCGTTGGTATGACGATCCGACCGGGATGGCCGACGCCGACGACATCGATCTGGTGGTTGAATTGATCGGGGGCTCGGACGGCGTTGCCAAGGCGCTCGCCGAAAAGGCGCTCGGGAACGGCAAGCACGTGGTGACCGCGAACAAGGCATTGATCGCCCATCACGGCGCCGATCTCGCTCAAATCGCTGAGAAATCCGGCGCCGCGATCTATTGCGAGGCTGCCGTCGCGGGTGGAATTCCGATCCTCAAGGGGTTGAGAGAGGGATTGGCCGCGAACGGGATTACGCGGGTCTACGGCATCCTCAACGGCACGTGCAATTACATCCTGACCGAAATGCGCGATACCGGCCGCAGTTTCGACGATGTCCTCGAAGAGGCGCAGAAACTCGGTTACGCCGAGGCCGATCCGACTTTCGACGTCGATGGCATCGATACGGCGCACAAGCTGGCGATCCTGTCGGCACTGTCGTTCGGGACAAAGATCGATTTCGACGGCATTCATGTCGAGGGTATTCGCGAAATCGCGCCCATCGATATTCAATTCGCCGAAGAACTGGGTTTCGGGATCAAGCTTCTGGGCATCGCATCCGTCGACGGCGATGTGATCGAGCAGCGTGTACACGCCTGTATGGTGCCCATCGACGCTCCCATCAATCACGTCGAAGGCTCGTTCAATGCGGTGGTTGCGAATGGCGATTTCGTCGATACGGTCCTTCACGAAGGCCGGGGGGCCGGTGGCGGACCGACCGCGTCGGCGGTAGTCGCGGATATCCTCGATATTGCGCGGGGCCATCGGGTGCCGTTGTTCGGTGTGCCGGCAAGTGAACTGAAGGATATGCCGACGCGTCCCATGGAACGTCACCAGGGGGCCTATTACGTGCGCTTCAACGTGGTCGACAGATCAGGGGTATTCGCCGAGATCGCGACCGCGTTGACGGACAACGACGTGTCCATGGAATCGGTGTTGCAGCGTTCGCGTGATCCGGGCCAGATCGTCCCCGTCGTGATGACCCTACATGAAACCGAAGAAGCAGCCATGCGCCGCGCGGTCGAGCAGATCACCAACATTGGTGCCGTCGTCGAACCCCCGGTGGTGATACGAATCGAGGCGCTCTAAGCCGTAGACAACCGGCCTTAGGGCCGTGTGCAGGCTTGGATAACCGTCGATTTTCGTTTGCGTCGGGTGTTTCTCCAAACAATCACGTATTCTCCCTTTAGTTCGCATGTCGATACGGACAGAATAGACCCATGTCAGAACCTGCAGCGAAAGATCGGAATTTATCCCTCGAACTGGTTCGTGTGACCGAAGCGGCCGCGCTTGCGGCCTATCGTCACATGGGGTCCGGCGATCACATGGAGGCCGATCAAGCCGCCATTTCCGCCGCCCATGCCCTTTTGAGCAGTCTCGCCATCGACGGCACCGTGCGCGTTGGTGAAGGGCGGCAGGGAGAGGTTGATAAACTGTATCTCGACGAAAAAGTGGGGACCGGACAGGGGCCTGAGGTCGATGTCGCGGTCGTCGCTCTCGAAGGGGCGAGTATCGTCGCGCGTGGCGGACCGAACGCGATTTCGACAGTCGCGATGGCCGAGGGCGGGGGCTTTTTGAAAGTGCCCGACATCTATATGAGCAAAATTGCGGTCGGTCCCGGGCTACCCGAGGGCGTCATCGACCTGGACCGCGAACCGGAAGACAACCTCAAGGCCCTGGCGGCGGCGAAGTCGGTGCCGATTTCGGATCTGGTGGTTTGTATGTTGGACCGTCCGCGGCACAGCACGCTCCTCGAAAAAGTCCGCGCCGCCGGTGCGCGTGTGCGGCTTATTTTAGGGGGCGACGTTTCGGCGGCGATTGCGACCGCTCTGGATGATGGGGGGGTCGACATCTACATGGGCATCGGTGCGGCCCCGCAGGGCATTCTCTCCGCCGCCGCGCTTCGTGGCTTCGGCGGGCAGATGCAGGGGCGCCTGTTTGCCCGCAAAGACGATGACCGCCTGCTCGCCAAAGACGTCGGCATCGAGGATTTCGACAAGATCTACAACGAGCGTGAAATGGCCAGTGGTAATATCACCTTTGCCGCCACCGGCATCACATACGGCGCGATACTAGCGGGTATCCGCAGCGGCCCCAGCGGCGCCGTCAGCCATTCACTGGTGGTACGCTCACTTACCGGCACTTACCGCTTTATCGAGGCACACCATGACTTTACCCGCCGGCCTCCGGTCGGTTGACGCGATCCCCGACGTACCGATGAGCGATGCCTTCGCGGGGGTCGAGCAATCGGTCACGGGCCGTCGCTGGGTTTTGCGGGAGGTGAATGAACGGGCTGCCCTCGCGCTGTCGCAGGCTTTGTCGATATCCGATATCTCGGCGCGCGCACTCACCGCGCGCGGCATAGGTATCGAGGATGCGGACAGCTTCCTATCGCCGACACTCAAGGATCTGCTGCCCGATCCGAGCCGCTTCAAGGACATGGACAAGGCCGCCAAACGTCTGGCGGACGCCGTCATGAAGGGCGAGAACATCACGCTGTTCGCCGACTACGACGTCGACGGCGCGACTTCGTCGGCAGTCCTGGCGCGCTTTTTAAAGGGCGCCGGCGCGAAAACCGAGGTCTACATTCCCGATCGCCTGAACGAAGGTTACGGGCCGAGTGTGAGCGCGCTTGAGATGCTGGCGGGAAAGGGAACGAACGTGTTGGTCGCGCTCGATTGCGGCACAACCGCGTTCGACGCGCTCAGGGCCGGGACGAATGCGGGCCTGGACATTGTGGTGATCGATCATCATGAAGCGGAGCCTGAACTGCCCACGGTGCATGCGTTGGTCAATCCCAACCGCATGGATGAAGACCGGGTCTACGGACATTTGTGCACGGCCGGCCTCGCGTTCCTGTTCGTTGTCGCCATCAACCGGGAATTGCGCGCGCGGGGATATTGGGGCGGTGAGCGGTCGGAACCGGTTCTGACCCGTTGGCTCGATCTCGTCGCATTAGGGACCGTGTGCGATGTGGTCAAACTCGAAGGGATCAACCGCGCGTTCGTGGTGCAGGGGCTGAAAGTAATGGCGCGGCGCGATAATCCGGGGTTGCGTGCGCTGGCGGACGTCGCCGGACTGAATTCCATGCCGGAAAGCTATCATCTGGGATTCGTGCTCGGGCCGCGCATCAACGCCGGCGGGCGTATTGGCGACTCGGGACTGGGCGCGAAGCTCCTGCGGACCGATGATCAGGGTGAAGCGGCTGCCATCGCGACAAAGCTGGATATTTTGAATGGGGAACGCCGCGATATCGAAACCGCATGTTTCGAGGACGCCATTCGGCAACTGGACGCCAGCCCCGAACCGGGCGCGGTCGTCGTTTGCGCCGGAGACGGATGGCACCCGGGCGTGGTCGGCATCGTCGCCAGCCGGCTGGTTGAACGCTACCATCGCCCGGCCTGCGTGATCGCGATGGATGGCGAAACCGGCATCGGTTCGGGACGGTCCGTGATCGGGGTCGATCTGGGTGCTGCAATCATCGCCGCCCGGCAGAAGGGAATTTTGATCAAGGGGGGCGGCCACGCCATGGCGGCGGGGTTCTCCGTCTCGCGCAGCGCACTATCGGATTTTCAGGCATTTCTCAACGAGCGGATTGCGGCGCAGACCGGCGGGGCGCTGATCAAGCCCGATCTGAGGCTCGAGGGTGCGATCGCGATACGGGGCGCGACACTGGACTTGGCTACGGAAATCGCTGCCCTCGCACCCTTCGGGCCCGGAAACCCGGAGCCACGCCTCGCGATCAAGAACGTAAGGATCACGTTCGCAGATATCGTCGGCAGCGATCATATCCGTTTCTCCCTGCAGCAGGGCACGGGCGGGGGAACATTGGAGGGGATTTGCTTCCGTTCCGTCGGCACGCCTCTGGGTGAGCTTTTGCTGTCATCGGCGGATGTCCCGGTACATGTCGCGGGGAAACTTAAAGCCGATAGCTGGCAGGGCCGAACCCGTGTTAAGTTACATCTAGAGGACGCGGCGTATGTGTCTGAACGCCACGGCGCCGCATGATCGCCGGCGAGGGGGATGAGATGGCTGAGAACGAGAAATGGGACAAGCGGTTCATGGAGCTTGCCGGCTTCATCTCGCAATGGTCCAAGGATCCGTCGACGAAGGTCGGTGCGGTGATCGTCGATCCGCGGAACAAAAGGGTTGTGGCGACCGGGTTCAACGGCTTTCCCTTCGGCGTCGAGGACAAGGCAGAACGTCTCGGTGACCGTACGATCAAATATGAAATGGTGGTTCACGCCGAAACCAACGCCCTTATGTTCGCGGGCAATCAAGCCAACGGCTGTACGCTTTATGTGACACCCTTGCCACCCTGCGCCCGCTGTGCGGTTTTGATCATCCAGGCGGGTATCAAACGTGTCATTTCCCCGACGCCCGACACATCCAAAGAGCCCTGGAAAACCCAGTTTGCCATCTCCACTCAGATGTTCGAAGAAGCCGGGGTTACCGTCGACCTGCTCGACCTCTGAATACCTGTAATATTGGACTCACACGGGCCGTGTGGTAATCAAAACACGGTTGCCGACCGAGTCCGGACGGCACCCAATAGGAAATAACTGCATTCGGGGGAAACCGTGTCCTACCGCGAGACACTGAAGCATTTCATCATGCGTCAACAGACGCAGATCACTGGCGCGACGGGTGAGTTCACGCTGCTCTTGGACGATGTATCGTCAGCCTGCAAAGGGGTCGCCAATCTGGTCCGCCGTGGCGATCTTTCCGGCGAGTTGGGCGCTGCCGTGGGGATCAACGTTCAGGACGAAAACCAGAAGAAGCTGGACGTCATGGCCAACGAGCTGGCGCTGAGTTGGTGCGAGAAGGGCGGGCAGCTGTTCGCCATGGCGTCGGAGGAAATGGTCGACGTCTATCCGGTCCCGAAAGGCCTCAAGCGCGGTAAATACCTTCTAATATTCGACCCGCTCGACGGCTCGTCGAATATCGAAGTCAACGGACCAATGGGCACGATCTTCTCGATTCTCGCCATGCCCGAAGACGGCAACGGCAATCTGGAAGAAAACTTCATGCAACCGGGTAGCCAGCAGCTTTGCGCAGGTTACGTACTGTTCGGTCCGGCGACGATGATGGTGCTGACGACGGGCAACGGGGTCAACGGCTTCACCCTCAACCCCGATATCGGCGAGTTCGTCCTGACCCACCCCGACATCAGGATTCCCGAAGACACCCAGGAATTCGCCATCAACGCCTCCAACCGGCGGCACTGGGAACATCCCGTGCAGCGTTATATCGATGAATGCCTGGAAGGGAAGACCGGACCGCGCGGCAAGGACTTCAACATGCGCTGGGTGGCGGCGATGGTTGCCGACGTGCACCGGATCATCACCCGGGGTGGTATCTTCATGTACCCGATCGACGAAAAAATTCGCGACAAGGGCGGGCGTCTGCGCCTGCTTTACGAAGCCAACCCGATGTCATTCATCATCGAACAGGCGGGTGGAATGGCATCGACGGGCCGCGGTCGTATTCTCGATGTGCGACCGACGGGCCTGCATCAGCGCGTCCCCGTGATTATCGGTGCCAAGAACGAGGTGCAGCGCCTGGTGGACTACCACGCTGAATTCGACAAGGACGCCGGCTGACGCTCCTCTGTCCCGGCGTTTCCTGATGATGATGTTGCGGATGGCAGGGGCCGAAAACATTTCACCTGTGCTTTCACGATTGGCCCGCTGCCGATAAAATATTACATGAGCGTTTCTTCGAGCAGTTGGCGTGATCCGAAAAACCTGTTGTTGCTGGCCGTCGTGCTGGCAGCCTGCATCGGTGTGGGAGAATTCACACTTCGTCAGTTACCTTTGACCGACCGGCTGGGCTTCCAGCAGGTTGCGGATGTGGCTGAACGGGCCGCAGCGGCCGGGCCCCGTGAACCGGGGCAGGTCCGTATCTTGGGCATCGGCGATTCCTTTACCGTGTTCCGGGATGCTCAGGGCAAGAATTACCTTCGTATCGCGGCATCGCTCGCCGCCGATAAAGGAAAAACGATCAGCGTCGTCAATCTTGGTGAGGCCGGGGTCGGGCTCGACGCATACGCACGCAACCTGATCAGATTTGCGGATACCGTCAAACCGGATGTCGTCGTCATTGGCCTTTACTTCGGCGATGACCTCTTGCCGCATGGACGAAAATCCGTTCGCGAGCGCTATGCCGAGGGAAACCTTCTGCAACCCGATATACGGCCGGGAGAAACAGGGATTCTCCACGACCTCAAATCGATCGCGAAGAAATCCATCTTGCTGAACTATGTCTATCGGCAGGCCAAGGTTTATATCCCCGCATTGAGAAGCAATTATTTTGAGATCGCGTTCGGGTATCTCGCGAAGCAAAGCGGGTTAACCGTGGCGGAGGCCCGCTCGCGCATGGCCGAAGTCGATCCTGAATTGGTGGATCTTGCCAGAGCCGACGCAATCAACGGCTGGGACCTTGCATTCGCCATTTGTATGCCGCGCCTTTATCTCGACACCTATACCCTTCCCGAAGACTCGAAAAGCCGTTTGAAGTTGGATGAACGATTGGACGATTTGTCGTTCATCATCGCCGAAGCCCGGAAGCGCGGGATTAAGCCGGTGGTGGTGTACCTGCATCCCGGAATCGTCGTCGAGGCGCGCTACCGGACATACTTTCGCAAACTCGGGTACGCGATGCCCCCGATGGATGTTGAACGATATAAAATAATCGACCAGGTCTCGGCGCACCTCAACGCGCTGGGAGTGCCTCATCTGGACAGTCTGCCACTGCTTCGGGCGTCAACTACCGACGACTACATTCCGAATGACATCCACCTCAATTCCAAAGGACAGTCAATTGTCGGCGGGGCGCTTTTTCAAATGCTTGATCAGTCCGGATTATTGGACGGAAGCTGAATATCGTGCAGGTCTTCGCAATCGATTCCATCACTTTATCGGCGCCACAGAAAACCTTAAAATGCGGGCTCGTTACCAAGGAAACATCGAAGTCATAAGAAAAGCGGAAACCCGCCATGACGTTACCATTCACCGACCTTGTCCGGTCTTTGCCGGAAACCGTGCCGTTTGTCGGTCCGGAAACCCATGAACGCCAGCGCGGCGCATCTTTTCGGGCCCGCATCGGCGCCAACGAGTCCGTTTTCGGGCCGTCACCGAAAGCCGTCGAAGCGATGTGTGCGGCGGCGTCGGAAGCATGGAAGTACTGCGATGCGGAGAACTACGCGCTCAAGCAAGCGCTTGCGAAACATCACAGTGTCGCTGCGGAGAACATCGTCGTCGGCGAGGGGATCGACGGGTTGTTGGGATTGACGGTTCGCCTGTTCGTCGATCCGGGCGATGCGGTGATTACGTCGGCCGGCGCTTATCCGACCTTCAACTATCATGTCGACGGTCATGGTGGCGTGTTACACAAGGTCGATTACAAAGACGACCGCGAAGACCCGGAAGCCTTGCTGAAAGCGGCCAGTGAACACACCGCCAAGCTGATCTACATCGCCAATCCAGATAATCCCATGGGGACAGCGCATGATGCCGCCGTCATCCAGGATATGATCGACCGCGTACCGGAAAATACGGTCCTTTGCCTGGACGAGGCGTACTTCGAGTTCGCCGATCCGTCCGTCGCGCCGCCAATCGATACCACGGTCTCGAACGTCATCCGTTACAGGACGTTTTCGAAAGCCTACGGGATGGCCGGGGCACGCATCGGGTATGCGATTGGCGCGCCCGAGATGATCAAGGCGTTCGACAAGGTGCGGAATCATTTCGGGGTGAACAAGATCGCCCAGGCCGGTGCGCTTGCAGCCCTTGAAGACAAATCTTTTCTTCTCGACGTGCAGTCTAAAGTGCGCGCGGCACGAGCGCGGATCACGGAGATCGCGGCTGAAAACGGGCTGAATGTCCTCCCGTCCGAGACCAACTTCGTCGCCGTCGATTGTGGGAAGGACGGAGATTACGCCAGAAAGGTATTGGGCTTGCTGGTAGAGCGGGGGATCTTCGTCCGCATGCCCGGCGTCGCGCCGATGGATCGGTGCATTCGCGTTTCCGCCGGCACGGTTGAAGATCTCGATGCCTTTGCCCAGGAACTCCCGGGCGCGTTGAAGGACGCGGCGGCTTCAGGCTGAACAGCGCGGACCGTCCTCAGACACAGTGGGCGCGAAGTCGTTTGACGTCGCCGACGACCACCTTGTCACGCTCGACGCGAACGCCGCACGAACGAAGCTTCTGAAAATTTCGCGACAGCGTCTCGGGCTTCATGCCAAGACGGTTGGCGATCAGTGCCTTTTCGTACGGAAGTTGCAAGGTGCATCCGCTCTCTTCATCATGGCAGAGCATCAGAAGAAAACGGGCGAGCCGCTGCTCGCTGCTGCGGTTCTGCAATTGCTCGATCTCGCGTGTCATTCTGTGCAAATGCATCGATAGGGAAGCGAACATACCGCGGCACCAAACCGGATTGCTTAGGAACTTCTCGGCGAAATATTCGCGTTCGAATTCGAACAGCCGGGTCGGTGCTATGGCTTCCGCCGTTGCCGGATACACGCCGGCCATGAACAGGGTCGCTTCGGCAAATGTTTCGCTCTGGGTAAAAATACCAATAACAGCCTCAGTTCCGTCGGCGCGGGGGTTGTAGAGTTTCACCCATCCCGAGATCACACCGTAGAAGACCTCGGCTTGATCGCCTCGCTCGAACAGGATATCGCCCCGCTCGGCCACACGAACCTTCGCATGGCTGGCAACATCGTCGAGGTCCGCGTCGTCCGTCCCGCCGAATAGGCGCATCCGCGCCAACATTGCCTTGTCTCGGTCGGTAGGTTTCTGTAGCTGCGCCACGTTCTATCAACCCCTGCAATCTAAACGGGAAACTTCATCGGCTTGACTTTGGTCAAGGACACTCAATCGCGTCTTTGATACCGATTCAAGCGGGAGTTTTGTGAAACGCAATTTTCGACGTTTCAGTGAGGGGAGCTAAATGGAGCCAAGTATCCAGGGTGCCGCTTCCGGCGGTTCCGCACCGGGACCTACCCGGGGACGAGAACTCGCGACGTTCCTGGTCGCGACATTCATCGTCATTCCAGGCTTGGCCGTTGCCTTCGTCGGCGGATACGGCTTTGTCGTCTGGGCTTTGCAGATGATTTTCGGACCGCCCGGACCGCCAGGCTGATCGGGTGAGATCGATGACGGCAACCGCCAGGAACCAGATCGACAGAAGCAGGCGGGGGTTGCTTTCCGGCAAAGGTGTGGCGCATCCCGCACCGATACGTCCACCTTGGACGGACGAACGCCGGATCGCGGAATCCTGCACCCGCTGCGATGCCTGCGTGCATGTCTGCCCGGAAGGCGTGCTGACCCATGGCCAGGGAGGCTTCCCGATATTCGACCCGGCCCTCGGCAGTGGGGCATGCACGTTTTGCGGCGTATGCGCCGCCGCGTGCGATGAGGGCGTATTCGATCTGACGCGCACCCCACCCTGGACAATCGCACCGACGATTGAAACCACGGCCTGTCTGGCCCACGCAGGTATTCACTGTTCGTCCTGCAAGGATGTCTGCGACGAAAATGCCGTCGGCATGGTGCTGCGTATCGGCGGTCCGCCAGTTCCTGAAATCCTCTCGGAAAAGTGCACCGGATGTGGGGCCTGTGTCGGCGTTTGTCCCGGTGGCGCGATAAAGCTCTGCGCTGAAGAACCTATGGAGGGCGCCGCATGAACAGCAGTCTTCACGTTTCCAGTCTCGTCGTTCAGGCACGCCCGGAGCGGCTGGCGGAGATCCGCGATGCGATCACATCCCGTGGCGGAGAGATTCCGGCGGAGGACCCGGACGGCAAATTAGTCGTGGTCCTCGAAACCGACAGCGAAAGAAAAATTACGGATTTCCTTAACGAGGTCGCGGTGATGTCCGGCGTCCTCAGCGCAAATCTGGTTTTCCATCACAACGATGATCATGACACGGCGCCATACACTGAGGCGTCGGCTGTATCTCCCGGAGGCAACACATGAACGAGATCAAACTGAATCGCCGGCAACTCCTCAAGGCGCAGGCCGCAGCCGTCGCGGCGGCGGCTGCGGGAATCCCGCTCGCTGCGGGGGCGCAGAACCTGGTGACCGACAAGTCCAAGACGGACCTCAAATGGTCGAAGGCGCCGTGCCGGTTCTGCGGCACCGGATGTTCGGTCATGGTTGCGACAAAGGCCGGCCGCGTCGTCGCCACGCACGGTGATGTGAAGGCGGAAGTCAACCGCGGGCTGAATTGCGTCAAAGGCTATTTCCTCTCGAAGATTATGTACGGCAACGACCGGCTGACACAGCCGCTGCTCCGCAAGCGTGACGGCAAGTACGCGAAAGACGGTGAATTCACGCCCGTCAGCTGGGACGAGGCGTTCGACGTGATGGCCGAGAAGTTCAAGAAGGCCCTGCGCGAGAAAGGCCCCACCGCCGTCGGTATGTTCGGTTCGGGGCAATGGACGGTCTGGGAAGGGTATGCGGCTTCCAAGCTCTACAAGGCCGGTTTCCGCTCGAACAACATCGATCCGAACGCGCGGCACTGCATGGCGTCCGCGGTCGGCGGTTTCATTCGCACGTTCGGCATCGACGAACCGATGGGGTGTTACGACGATTTCGAGAATGCGGACGCGTTCTTCCTTTGGGGCTCGAACATGGCCGAAATGCACCCGATCCTGTGGACGCGCCTGACGGACCGCCGGTTATCCAACCCGCACGTCAAGGTGGGCGTGCTTTCGACCTTCGAGAACCGCTGCTTCGAATTGGCCGACATTCCGATGGTGTTCGAGCCGCAGACCGATCTGGCGATCCTCAATTTCATCGCCAACTACATCATCCAGAACGACAAGGTGAACTGGGACTTCGTGAACAAGCACACCAATTTCCGGCGGGGCAACCCCGACATCGGATACGGGTTGCGTCCGGAACACCCGCTGGAGAAGGCAGCGAAAAACAACGACAAGGTCGGCGGTTCCAAGCCGATGACGTTCGACGAGTTCGCCAAGTTCGTGTCCGAATATTCGCTCGATAAAGTGCATGAGATGTCCGGCGTGCCGAAGGACAAGCTGGTCGAGATGGCCGAGTTATACGCCGACCCGAACGTCAAGGTGATGTCGCTCTGGACCATGGGCTTCAATCAGCACACCCGGGGGGTTTGGGTAAACAACCTGATCTACAACGTGCATCTTCTGACCGGAAAAATCTCCGAGCCGGGCAACAGTCCGTTCTCGCTGACGGGACAGCCGTCGGCCTGCGGCACCGCGCGCGAGGTGGGTACGTTCGCACACCGCCTGCCGGCCGATCTGGTGGTGGCAAATCCGGAACATCGCGCTTTTGCCGAGAAAATATGGAAGCTGCCGGACGGAACGATCCCGCCGAAACCGGGTTATCACGCGGTGCTCCAGAACCGGATGCTGAAAGACGGCAAGTTGAATGCCTATTGGGTGCAGGTGAACAACAACATGCAGGCAGCCCCCAACATGATGGAAGAGACGCTGCCGGGTTACCGCAATCCAGAGAACTTCATCGTCGTTTCGGATGCGTATCCGACGGTCACTGCTCAGGCGGCGGACTTAATCCTGCCGACCGCCATGTGGGTCGAAAAGGAAGGTGCATACGGCAATGCCGAACGCCGCACGCAGTTCTGGCATCAGCTGATCGACGCACCGGGTGAATCCAAATCCGACTTGTGGCAGGTGATGGAATTCTCGAAGCGCTTCAAGGTCGAAGACGTGTGGCCCGCGGAACTGATCGCCAAGAAGCCTGAATACGCCGGCAAGACCCTCTATGACGTTCTCTACAGGAACGGACAGGTCGACAAGTACCCGCTTGCCGAAACGGCCAAGGATTACGCCAACCATGAGTCCGAAGATTTCGGGTTCTATGTCCAGAAAGGACTGTTCGAGGAGTACGCGACCTTCGGCCGCGGGCATGGCCACGATCTCGCCGATTTCGACGTCTACCACCGCGAGCGTGGACTGCGCTGGCCGGTCGTCGACGGTAAGGAAACGCGCTGGCGGTTCCGAGAAGGCTACGACCCTTACGTCGAAAAGGGAAAGGGCGTTCAGTTCTACGGTAAAAAGGACGGGCGCGCGGTGATCTTCGCATTGCCGTACGAACCACCGGCCGAAAGTCCGGACGAGGAATATCCGTTCTGGTTGTCGACCGGCCGAGTGCTGGAACACTGGCACTCGGGCTCGATGACGCAGCGCGTTCCCGAACTCTATAAGGCTGTGCCGGATGCGCTTTGCTACATGCATCCGGATGACGCGAACGAATTGGGTCTTCGCCGCGGCGACGAGATCCGCGTCAAATCCAGGCGCGGCGAAATACAGACCCGTGTCGAAACCCGCGGCCGCAACAAACCGCCGCGTGGGCTCGTCTTCGTGCCCTGGTTCGATGCCAGCCAACTCATCAATAAGGTGACGCTTGACGCCACCGATCCGATTTCGAAACAGACGGACTTCAAAAAGTGCGCCGTCAGGATCGAACGCGTGTAACCGGCAGCCAGGAGAAACACCATGAAACGACAAAAAGCCTTCACGCTTTTCGCCGCCGTGCTGGTTACGGGGATGCTGATCACACCTGTGACGGCCCCGGACGCACAGGATGCCGGACCGTCGATCGCGACTTTAAGAGGGGCGGCACCGCTTGACCGGACGAATTCAGCCCCGCGCATTCCGCAGACCGAAGAAACCGACCGCAGCAGGGGACGTAATTATCCCGAGCAGCCGCCGACAATCCCACACAAGATCGACGGCTACCAGCTCGACAAGAACGGCAATCAATGTTTGTCCTGTCATGCGCGGACCCGGGTTTCCGAAAGCGGCGCCCCCATGATCAGCGTGACGCATTTCATGGACCGGGACGGACAGGCGTTGGCCACGGTCTCGCCACGGCGGTACTTCTGCAATCAGTGCCACGTGGTTCAGGCGCGGACCCCTGACGCGGTCCCGAATACCTTTGTCGACATCGACAGCTTGCTGGCCGTCGAGAATAAACCTGGCGCCAATTGAGGGGGCGGGGATGTCGAAAATAATCAGTTTGATAAAGGGATGTTGGGGCACCTTGTCGCGCCCGTCGGTCCACCTCAGTCTCGGATTTCTGAGTATCGGCGGTTTCGTGGCGGGGGTGATTTTCTGGGGCGGATTCAACACGGCGCTCGAATTCACCAACACCGAGAAGTTCTGCATCAGTTGCCACGAAATGCGCGACAACGTCTATCAGGAGCTCCGGACCACGGTGCATTTCACGAACCAGTCCGGTGTGCGTGCAACGTGTCCGGATTGCCACGTGCCACATGAGTGGACAGATAAAATCGCCCGCAAGATGCAGGCTTCCAAGGAGGTTTGGGGCAAGATATTCGGGACGATCAATACCCGCGACAAGTTTCTGGAGAAGCGTCTGGAACTGGCCAAGCACGAGTGGTCGCGATTGAAATCCAACGATTCACTGGAATGCCGCAACTGCCATAGCGCTGAATCGATGGACTTTTCCTTGCAAAGCCCGCGTGCCGCCGAAGCGCACAGCACGTTCCTGGTTTCAGGTCAGAAAACCTGCATCGACTGCCACAAGGGCATTGCACACGAGTTGCCGAACATGGCCGGGGTGGAGGGCTGGAACTGACGGCCAGAATGGGCCGAACAAAGTCAGGGCACAGCTCGGAATCCATGTTATAACTTCTGCGCAAATATAACTTCTGCGCAGGGGCGGGATGAATTACACCCAATTGCGGGCGTTTCATGCGGTGGCGACGGCGGGCGGGCTGACCAAGGCGGCGGCGATGCTCAACGTCACCCAACCGGCGATCACTCGGCAAATGAAGCTGCTTGAGGAAGAGCACGGTGTCGCCCTTTTTCACAGGCGCGGCCATCGTCTCGAACTGACGGAAACGGGTGAAACCCTCTATTCCATCAGCCAACGAATCTTCGGATTGATGACGGAGGCGGAAGACTTCATCGCCAGCGAAGCCGAACTCAAAACCGGCAAAATACGTGTCGGTGCCGACAGCCCGTACTTCATCCTCGATATTCTCGCCGCCTTCAAAGACCGCTATCCGGGCGTCAATCTGACCGTGTCGATGTCGAGCGCGAACGACCTTTTCCGCCGTTTACGCGAATTCGAGATCGATGTCGCAGTGGTGACGGCGGAACAACTCGATCACGAATTTTTTGGTGTGCCCTACACGAGCCTGGAAATGGTGATGCTGGTGAGCGAGGGGCATGACCTTTTCGGACGGGAGGGGATTTATCTGAAAGATCTCCAGGGTCAGCCGATCATTCTGCGTGAAGACACCTCGACGACTCGGCGGCTCTTCATGGCGGCGCTGGAGGGGGCAGGCATCGAGGCCGATATCATGATGGAGCTTCGCAATCAGGACGCGGTTCGGGCGGCGGTTCAGGCAGGCCTGGGAATGGCTCCCGAGCTCGTGGGCACACCCAGGATCGGAGAGCGGATTCACCGCCTCAAGATCATCGACGCGCCCATCATCTGTAATGAATACATCGCGTGCCGACGCGAGCGGTTCGGTATGCGGAAAGTCCGCGCATTCTTCGAATTGGCGGTCGATGTCGGTCCGTTCAGCGTAAATTTCGACGATATTCTAAACGCCTACGCCAATTCATAACCTCAGATTATAATTTATGGATTATTTTTATTTTGCGTGATTTTTGCAACGCATCAATAGTTGATGTCGAGTTGATTGCACAGGCGGAGAGATCGCCCATCCATCCCCGGAGCGGCGAACGAATTCTAAGGCGCAAAGCCGGCCGCCGACAAAAACAGGAGGCTAGAGTGAAGACCAAATTTACGGTGTTCTGCGGAATACTCGCCGTCGCGCTGTTGAGCGTCGTTCAGCCGGCAAAGGCGGAAGACAAGAAATCCCTGACGTTCGCCATCATTCAGACTGAGGAAATGTCCGTTCTCGGCCAACGCTGGGAACCGACGTTGAAATATGTCAGCGAGAAAGTCGGTGTCGACATCAACTTCTACACCACCACGTCTTACGCGTCGGTGGTCGAAGCGATGCTGAGCGGTTTCGTCGATATCGGCAAGCTCGGTCCGAAGATCTACATCGTCGCGCACGATAAATCCGGCGGCGACATCGTTCCCGTGGTCGCCACCGGGCGTCCGCCGAACGTGTTCTACCCCGAGCCCTGCGCATGCTACTTCGGAACGCTTGCGACGAAGAAAGGCAGCGGCCTGACCACCATCGAGTCCGTAAAGGGCAAGGTGCTGGCGCTGGTCGATCCGGGAAGCACGTCCGGTAACGCATTGCCGCGCGCATTGTTCCCCGATGAAATCGGCGGCAAGAAGCTCGAGGAATACTTCGGCCGGATCTTCTATTCCGGTTCGCACGCCGCCAGCGTTCGCGCCGTTCATTCGGGTAAAGCCGACGCCGCCTTCATCTCCGAAGCGACGTTCGCCCGCGTGATCGAAGCCGGCGAAGTGAAGAAGGACGAATTCAATTACCTCTGGCGTTCGCCCGAAGTGCCGCTCGACGTGGTCACGGTCAACAAGAAGACCATGTCGGACGAACTGATCAAAAAGGTACAGGACGCCCTTGCCGGTATGTCCAAGACCGAGGAAGGCAAGAAGGTCCTCAAAGAGGCCGGCTACTATGCCTATGTGCTCTCGGACAACTCCAAGTTCGATCCGTTGCGCAAGATTCTGGCTTCCAAATAAGGTTCCGGTTTCCCGCCCGTTCGGCGATACGTCGCCGGGCGGGCAGGGCCGAACATACGGCGCGTCCCCTTTCGGGACGCAACAGGGGACTATTACCTGCAGTAAACCGGCATAAACTTGCCGTCTCGCAGGCTCAATAACGAAAAGCGGAACAATGGCTGTCCTAGAAATTTCCCAGTTGAAGAAAGTTTATCCCGGCGGCGAAGCCGCGTTGAAGGGGGTCGATGTTTCGGTCGATGCGCAAGAGGTTGTCGTCCTCCTCGGGCTCAGCGGTTCCGGCAAATCGACACTGCTGCGTTGCGTTAACAGGCTCGTCGAGCCGGACTCGGGTTCGATCGTGCTCGACGGTGTCGACATAACCGCGTTGGACAAAAGCGCCCTTCGTCAGACGCGCAGATCGATGGGCATGATTTTCCAGGAATTCAATCTGATCGACCGTCTGAGCGTACTTGAAAACGTTCTTTCCGGCACGCTCGGCACCACCTCGACGCTGCGCGGTATCTTTCGCGCCTTTCACCAAGAAGATATCCAGCGTGCGCTCGGCCTCTGCGAAAGGGTCGGTATCATCGATCATATCAAGAAGCGCGCCGATCAGTTGAGCGGCGGGCAACGCCAACGCGTCGGTATCGCGCGCGCCCTGATGCAGCATCCGAAAATCCTGCTCGTCGATGAACCGACATCGGCGCTCGACCCGAAGATCGGCCGGGAGGTTATGGATTTGCTGACCGAAGTCTCGCGGGAACTAAAGATCCCGATGCTGGTCAGCGTCCACGATATTCACCTCGCCAAGAATTACTCGGACCGCATCGTCGGTCTGCAGGGCGGCGAGAAGATATTCGATCAGCCGACGAGTTCCATCGAAATCGAGGAACTCGACCAGATCTATCACACGGCGGAATGACGGCGGGCAGGGGATCGGCGATATGACAAACGCAGCCATCACCGGCAACCCGTTACGCGATCCGAAAAAGATCGCGCGGAAATACATATCCATCGCAATCTTTGCCGTGATTGTCCTCTATATCGGCAAGATCATCATCCTCGACGGCACCGACTGGGAGCGTCTCGGCTCGGTCGAGGAAGTCATCAAGACGGTGCTGTTCTTCGTACCGGATTTCGCGTTCTTCCCGGAAACCGTGGTGCCGTTGCTCGAGACTCTTCTCATTGCATTCTGGGGGACGGCGCTCGCGGTTATTCTGTGTCTGCCGATCGCGTATATGGCGGCGCGTAACGTCACCCCATTCCCGTGGATTACATACCCATTGGGCCGGTGTCTTATCGTTTTATCGCGCTCGACCCACGAGATCATCTTCGCCTTGATTTACATTTCGGCACTCGGTCTCGGTCCTTTACCCGGGATCCTGGCGCTGGCGTCGCGCTCGCTCGGGTTCATGGCGAAAACAACGTCCGAAGCGATCGAAAACGCGTCCCCCGGTCCCATCGAGGCAATGGAAGCCCTCGGCGCGAACAGGTTTCTCGTCTTCTTTTACGGGGTCATGCCGCAGATTTTCCCGATCTTCGTCGGCAACGTCATCTTTCAGCTGGATATCAATATCCGCAGGGCATCGATCCTCGGTCTGGTCGGTGGCGGCGGCATCGGTCTGATGTTCGCCCAGGTGATGCAGAACCTGCAGTACGACCGCGCCGGCACCATCGTCGTCGGGATCACGTCGATGGTCATCATCGGAGAGTTTATCTCCAACCGTATCCGCGCGCGGCTGGTGTAGGAGGCATCGATGGCAGCAATAACCCAACAGGTCTATGTCGACTACCGCGAAGCGGAACGGCGCGCGAGCCTTATCAAGTTCGTGGCGGCGCTGCTTTTCATCGCCTTTTTCTTCTGGTCGATCGATGTCTTGAACATCCCCATTGAGCGGGTCTTCAGCATGTTCGGGCGTCTGGGGCACATGATTACCGAGCGGTTGTTACCCCCTGACATGGCGTTCGTCGGTGAAACAAGGGTCATGGACTCGATCATCGAGACCATCCAGATGTCGATCCTGGGCGCCACCATCGGCACCCTGATCACCATGCCTCTGGCGTGGCTGGCGGCCTGGAATGTGACGCCGAGCCGTCGCTTTCTCTATCCGATGGCGCGCGCGATCATCGTCGTCACGCGTGGCATGCCGACTTTGATGTGGGCGATGGTGCTGGTGGCGATCTTCGGCTTCGGTCCGTTCGCCGGCATGCTGGCACTGGTCAAGGAAACCATTGGCTTCGCAGGCAAGCTGATGGCTGAAAGCGTCGAAGCGATCGATATGAAGCGTGTCGAAGCATTACGGGCGACCGGCGCCAACGAGTTCGACGTCCTCTTTTTCGCGGTCATCCCGCAAGTCTGGGCCAATTGGGTCGGGATCATCATCTACAACTGGGATGCGCAGCTCCGGAATTCGACGATCCTCGGTTTCGTCGGTGCCGGCGGCATGGGGTTATACCTCCGGGAGCAGATATCCATTCTCGAATATCACACCGCGATGGCGATCATCGTCGTCATCATCGGTCTCGTCGTGATTTCGGAGACCGTGTCCCATCACCTTCGCCGCCGCCTTTATTGAAGTATGTAACGGAAGATGGATACGACCATGAACGCCAGAATTGAAGATGCGATCGATCTAGCCCGCAAGAACCGGGAGCAGAGTGTCAAAGCGTTGGTCGATCTGGTGCGCATTCCAAGCCTGACCGGCGAGGAGGGCGATGCACAGGTCCATCTGGCCCGCGTATTGACCGATGCCGGTGCGGATGTCGATATGCAGGAACCGGATATAGAAAAATTGTTCGAGAGCTTTCCGCACATCGCCCAGTATCCGACCCACTGGCAACACGATCTGATCCTTCCTTACGCTGAACTGCCGAACTACGAGAGCTTGAAAGACAGCGGGCTGGAGAATGTCCTGAATTACGAGCAACGCCCGAACGTGGTCGGCTCGTTCAAGGGGACGGGTGGGGGACGTTCGCTGATCCTCAACGGGCACATCGATACCGTGACGATCGAACCGAAGCATGAATGGACGCGCGATCCGTTCGGTGCCGAAATCGACGAGGGGCTTTTATACGGACGCGGCGCATCGGACATGAAGGGTGGTTTATTGGCCGGTCTGCTCGCGATCTCTTATCTGAAAGCAGCGGGTGTGCCGCTACGCGGGGATGTCATCGTCGAGAGCGTCGTCAACGAAGAGCATGCGGGGAACGGAACCCTTGATCTCGTCCGGCGAGGCATTACCGCCGACGGTGCGATTGTGCTCGAGCCGACGAACAACAAAGTCGCCGTCAGCCATCCGGGCGGTCTTTACTGGCAGGTGACCGTACCCGGCCGGCCGCGTTCCCCAGGTGCACGCTGGCAGAAAGGTGAACAGGACGGCGTCAGTGCCATAGAAAAACTGCCTATCGTGATCGGCGCGTTGCTCGACCTTGAAAAGAGCTACAATGAAGTCACCTCCGACGATCCGATGGAGAAGGGGCGTTCGCCGTTCTCCCTTGTGATCGGCAAGGTAACGGGCGGACATTACGAGACCGTGACCGCGAGTGAAGCGGTGTTAAGGGGCGGCGCATATTTCAGCCCTGTGACCGGCGACATCGACGAAGTCATGGATGCGATGCGCAAGGCGATGGACGAGGCGAACGCGAACGATCCGTTCCTGAGCGAGTACCCGGCGCGCCTCGAATTTCTTCATCACGATGATGCGACACGCCAGAGCCCGCAGATCCCGCTCGCCGTCGCGCTTTCGAACGTGTTGAAGCAGAACGGCGAAAGCGGCGATATCATCCCCGGTCCGTTTGCTTGCGATGCCCGACATCTGGTCAACCAGGGGAACGTTCCGACGGTCATCTTTGGCCCGGGCACCATCGGTCAGGCGCATAAGCCGGACGAGCATATCGACGTCGAGGAATTCCTGATCTGTATCGAACACCTGATCGCCTTTATCGCGAGTTGGTGTAACGAGGAAGGGCCGCGCAGTTTCAAGGAAGCGGTCCACGAAACCTTACCTGCCTGATCGGGAGCGTGGGGTAAGCCATGAACAGCGGCAGCGATAACACCCCCCGCATCGATGCCGTCGAGATTCTGGCCGGCATCCGGAAATGGGTCGAATTCGAAACGCCGTCGGAAACCGGTGCGGCGGTTAGCCTGCTCGTCGACGAAGTCGCGGCACACGCGGAAGCACTGGGGGCGTCCGTCGGCCGCCGTCCCGGCCATGACGGTTTCGGCGATCTGCTGGTTGTCCGCTCACCTTGGGGTGGGAACGGGCCGGGCATTCTCGTTCTAAGCCACCTGGATACCGTGCATCCGATCGGCACACTCGAAAACGACAACCCGTTCCGGTGGGACGGCGACAAGGTATTCGGCCCCGGAATCTTCGATATGAAATCGGGGGCGTATCTCGCGCTTTATGCATTGCAGCATCTCGTCAGAACGGGAAGCGAGACACCGTTACCGATCACCTTCATGTTTATCCCCGACGAAGAGATCGGCAGCCCCACCACGCGTGCCGAGATCGAGGCGGCGGGCCGGGCGAACAAATACGTGCTCGTTACCGAACCCGCGCATGGCGGGCTCTGCTGTACCGGACGCAAGGGCGTGATGCACGCGACGATAAAGGCGCATGGGAAGCCTGCGCATGGAGGATCGCGCCATCAGGACGGCCGGAGCGCCATCCACGAACTGGCGCATCAGATCGTACGGCTGGAAGCGATGACCGACTACGACAAGGGCGTCACCGTGAACACCGGACTGATGTCGGGCGGCAGTTTCATCAACGTTGTCCCGGCTTATGCAGAGGCGAAGGTCTGCATCCGGGCCTGGGACGCGGAGACCCTGGATCAACTACGGGAGACGGTTCTAACGCTCTCGCCCGTCACCCCGGACGTGCGCCTCGAGATCACGGCGGAGATCAACCGCCCGGTATTTCCGCGTTCGGAAGGGACCATCAAGCTATACGAGCACACCCGCGCCATCTGCAAAGACCTCGGCTTCGAACTTAACGAACGCCAAAGCGGCGGCGGGTCTGACGGTAATTTCACCGCCGCGCTCGGTATCCCGACACTCGACGGTCTGGGGGCCGACGGCCACGGCCATCACACGCTCGATGAGTACATTCTTTTTTCGTCGCTGGAGCCACGTGCCCACATGTGGCTTCGACTGTTCGAGACCCTGAAATAGTACGGAGAGACCACCTTGAAGAAGTTCGTATGCGCCGTTTTCAGTCATGAGACCAACACCTTCTCGCCGGTGCCGACCCTGTACGAGGAGTTTGGCCGTTATACCGGTGGCGGCGGGCCGACGTCGGGTGAAAGGGCCATCACCTCTTATAAGGGCACCAACACGCCCGTTGCGGCGTATATGGATCTCGCCGAAGCAGAGGGTGCCGAACTCGATTTCGCTTTCTCCGCCAAAGCCGTTCCAGGCGGCCCGGCGACGGACGACATTCTCAATGACGCGTCGGCGGCAATTTGTGAATCGATCGCAAAAGGCTGCGATGCACTATTCCTCGATCTTCATGGGGGGATGGTCACGCAGGGGTATGACGATCCGGAAGGGGAACTGCTCAGGCGCATTCGTAAGGAAGCCCCCGATCTGCCCATCGCCGTCGCCTTTGATTTCCATTCGAACATCTCGGCTGCGACCATCGACAACGCGTCCGTGATCACGGGCTACAGAACCTATCCCCACGTCGACACTTACGATACCGGTGAGCGGGCGGGGAAAACCCTGTTGCGAATGCTTAAGGGGGAGGTGGACCCGGTGATCCTGTGGCATGCGCTCCCGCTTTTAACGCACCTCAACAAACAGACACCGTCGCGCCAGCCGATGAAGGACATCATGGACAGAGCCATAGAGGCCGAGGCATCGGGCGAGGTGCTGAATGCATCGGTGTTCGGTGGCTGGCCGCTGGCCGATATCCCGCATGTCGGTGTGCACGGCATTCTCGTCTGCGACCGTAAGAATACCGAGGCGGGCGAGACGTTGATGGCGGAACTGATGGGGGAAGTCTGGAACCGGCGCGACGATTTCTTCTTCCAGGTCGAACCGGTGCCCGATTCCATCGCACGCGCAAAAACGCTGACGGACGGCCCCATTGTCCTCGCCGACCATGGCGACGTGGCCGGTTCCGGCGGGTCGACCGATGTGACGGAAGTCCTCGCGGAAGTGATGCGCCAGGGTCTAACGAACGTCTGCGCGGGGCCGTTCTGGGACCCGGACTCGGTTAAGAAAATGGTTGCCGCAGGCGAAGGCGCGGAAATCACGATTGAGCTCGGGGGGAAGACGGATTTTCCCAATATCGGCGTGAAGGGGGAACCCCTGACGCTCACCGGCGTTGTTCAGAAGATCACCGGCGGTGAATTCATCGTCACATGCCCCAAGAACACGGGGATGCACATCGCGCTCGGCCAGACGGCAGTCCTATCCGTCGGCGATATCGAAATCGTCGTTTGTACGAACAGGCACGAACCTTTCGATCTCGGTGTTTTTACCCATGCCGGAATCGATCCGACGTCGAAGAACTACATCCTGATTAAATCCCGCCAGCATTACCGCGCCGGGTTCGAACCGATCATGAAGGATGTGGTGATGGTGTCGGGTGCCGGAATCTGCACGTCGGATTACAGTCTATTCCCATGGAAGGACGTCCGCCGGCCGATCTATCCGCTTGATCCGGATTGCCCGTCCGGTCTGTAATCTCAGCGAAAAGCGAGGCGGGTCAACTGACCTGCCCCCATCGATTGGTCCGTTTTGAATGTTAGTGCATCATCCGTTTTTCCTCCATGGGGATAATGCTCTCT
>JAEPMA010000010.1 GCA_017644185.1 Rhodospirillales bacterium | reverse complement strand
GGATACGGCTTTCGAATGTGGCAGGCGCGAGAAGCCTACTTGCCCATGACAAGTTTTGGCAACGCTCCCCTCACGTCATCCCGGACGTTAGCCGAGCCGGCAACCGGAGGGTGACGGCGCGAGGCTTGCGATCCGGGACCTGTCCGGCTACTTGGCGTAAGGTTGAAATGGGTCCCGGGTCTTAGCGCCAAAGCCGCCGCGCCCGGGATGACAATTTAGTCGTCAGCTTTGTCGAAGTACGCCAGATGCCCGGCGATGAGCACCGCGAACGCCGCGCCCACAAACTGGAACAGGATAAAAAACGGCGCGTCGGCGGGCTGAATACCCGAAAACGTGTCGGTCAAAGAACGCGCAACGGTCACGGCGGGATTGGCGAAACTGGTCGACGCCGTAAACCAGTAAGCCGCGGTGATGTAGAGTCCGACCAGCCACGCCACCGCATCCGGGCGATGCTTGACGGCACCGAAAATCGTCAGCACGAGACCGAACGTCGCCACCGCTTCGGAGAACATCTGCGCCGGGCCGCTGCGCACCTTGGTCGATAGCTGGAAAATCTGCTCTTCGAACATGGCATGCGCGACGATCATGCCCGTTACCGCCCCCGCGACCTGAACGACGATATAGAAAATCGCATGATGCTTTTCGATCTCTCTTCGCAGCATGAATGCGAACGTCACGGCGGGGTTAAAATGCGCCCCCGACAGCGGCCCGAATACGGTAATCAGCACCACCAGCATTGCGCCGGTGGCGATGGTATTTCCCAGAAGCGCGATGGCGACATTTCCGTCGGCCAAACGTTCCGCCATGATGCCGGAACCGATCACGGTTGCCAGAAGGCCCGCCGTGCCGACGAATTCGGATAACAGGCGGCGCTGGAACGGATGCATGTTCATTCGGTTCGTGATCCTCTCAGGCGCTGTCGGGGAATTGCTGCCCGATTTCGTCGAGACGCGCCTGGAGGGAGAGCTTGTCGATGGACGTAAGTGGCAGGTTCACGAAGATCGAAATGCGGTTCGTCATGAAGCGATAGGTGTCAGCGAAGGCGAGCCTCTTTTCCGCTTCGTTGCCTTCAACCGCCGCCGGGTCCGGCACGCCCCAATGCGCCGTCATCGGCTGACCCGGCCAGATCGGGCAAACTTCGCCGGCTGCGTTGTCGCAGACCGTGAACACGAAATCGAGCTCAGGCGCCCCCTCTTCGGCGAACTCGTCCCACGCCTTGGATCTCAGATCTTCGACCGGATGATTGTTGAGCTTGAGGATATCGACGGCATAGGGATGTACCTTACCCGTCGGGTTCGAACCCGCCGAAAACGCGCGGAACCGTCCCATTCCCTCGCGGTTGAGGATTGCTTCGGCGAGGATCGAGCGCGCCGAATTGCCGGTGCAGAGAAACAGTACATTCTTGACGTTGTTATCGTGGTTCCCGTCCATCACGGTGTTTCCTCCAATACGCGGGTTTTCTTGGTTTTGGGTGAGAGTTCGGCACAAATCTCCGGGTGGCCGCCACAGCATTCATCGGTCAGAAACCCCAATAAATCGCGCATCAGCCGCAGATTAACCGAATAAAGAACGTGCCTGCCGTCACGCCGGGAATAAAGCACGCCCGCGCGTTCCAGCGTGTTCAAGTGAAACGACATCCGGGTCGGCTGCACACCCAGTCCTTCTGCGATGCGGCCCGACGCCAACCCGTCCGGGCCTGCATTAAGAACAAGCCGGAACGCCGCCAGGCGGTCGGTCTGGGCAAGCGCGCTAAGGGCGTCTATGGCGGTGCTGCTTTGCATCAGACATTACAAGAATATTTGTAGTGTTTTCTCAAGTGAAAGGTTTGTGACTTATCCCCCTTACCCATCGCAAGCGCGCATTCCCCTCATCCTGTCCTTCTCCCAAGGGAGAAGGAACCCTGGCGCCAATATCCCTCTCCCTTGGGAGAGGGTGGCGAGCAACGCGAGCCGGGTGAGGGACCTACTCCGGCACCCGGCCGTCGACGAGGAGACCACCTGTAAGATCCACGCCCGGTACGCTGATCCGCCCTGTCGGGATCTCGAGCGCCCAACCGTGGGTGACCGGAACAGTCGTCTTGAGATATCCCTTGGCCCGCGAGTCCTCGCCGAATATGCGGGCATTCGCGAACTTCCGGAGCAAAGCCGCGAAGGTCTCGGCGTCGGCGTCAATTTCGTGATCGGTCCAGACCTCTAGTCTGAAGCCATCGACCTTCCTTTGCGGCTTCGGCACGGTCCAATCGACGGCGCGGCCGGTAGCATAGGTGAGTTGGAAGGCACGATCCTGCATCCCCGTGAACAGGGCCGCCGTCCTTCGCATGTTGTCGGTACTGTCGGCCTTGTCGAGTTTGCGGAGATCAATAACGAGGGTCGAGAACACCTCCCCTGATCCACGCGCGCGCGCGAGTGCGGCGACGATCGCCCGTTCGTCGAACCGGCGGGGCGCGATGATCATCCGCCCGTCCGTCCCGACACTGACGTGGTGCAGGGGTGCAGATTTGGTCCAGCCGGATTTCTTATCCTTCGGTTCAGCCGGCACGATCGCCGCCCCGTCCCCAATACGATCACGAATAAACCGGGCGGCGCATAACGCGTCCTGATCGCACGCCCTTTTAAGAACGCCCGGGGACGGCACATCGTGCCCGGCGGCAGCGACCTGCGCGGCGATATCGACGATATCTTCGGCCACGGCGGTGGAAGTCATGACGATGCCAATGGCCAGGGCGCTGATACAATTTCGGATCATGGTTCGGATCGTAGGCCCCGGTTATTAAGAATGGGTGTTTACGGGATCGGCCCGGAGGCCCATGTATCTGTCTTATATATATGTGTAGCGCCGGTGATCCGGCAGGGCTATTGGGACGAATAACTCCAAAAGGCTGAAAGCGAGAACGGATGCCCCCTGCCCGCCCATCCCCGTTAACCGACACCGACATTCCCGGGACGACGTGGGTGGTCCTTGCCGCACATGGCTCGACCCGGCGGCCCGAAGCCAACGACGCGGTATCGGCCCATGCCGCCCGGTTACGCGGTGAAGATGTATTCCGGAATGCCAGCGCGGCGTTCCTCATCGGAGATGCCGGTCCCGCCGACGCTGTCGACGGCATCGACGCCGAAACCGTGGTGATCGTGCCTTTCATGATGTCGGACGGGTATCTCGCAGGTGAAATATCAAACCGTATCGAGAGCGCCCTCGCCGCGAGAGGCGGCACGTCGCGGATCGCCGTCACCGACCCCGTCGGTACCCACCCCGATATCGCCCGGATCGCCGAACGTCTCGCCGTGACCGCACTCACCGGCGCCGGGCTCGACACGAAAGACGCGACACTGGTGTTGGTCGCCCATGGTTCGAGCGGACGTCCGGAATCCAAGGCCTGCGCCGAAGCGCACGCGAATACGTTGAGAAACGAACGCATTTTCAGTGACGTGCGCTTGGCGATGCTTGAGGAGGAACCGTTTCTCGACGGTGTTCTGGCGGAAATCGACGGGCCTGCGGCGGTCGTAGGGCTGTTCGCCGCCCCCGGTGGTCACGCGGTGGACGATGTCCGCCAGGCGATCGCCAACCGCGCGTCTGCGGATATCGTTGATGCCGGGCCGGTGGGGACCGATCCGGCCATGACCGCCATCGCCAGAATGCGGGCGCTGGCGGCCCTTAAGCGCTGAATTTCTGAAGAATCGTTCCGAAACGACAAAGGCCCCGACGATGCCGGGGCCCTGTCATGCTTTGGCATAGCCTAGCTAGATTACGCTGCAGCACCTTCACGCCACGCCGCGGTTCCCTTGCAGGACGGGCAGACCCGCTCACCATAGTGGTGAGACTGGAAGTTTTCACTGCACATCAGGCACTTGCGCTTTTTGTGCTGTTCGGGGCGGTCGGACGTAGGTTTCTTGTTATCAGAGCTTCGAGAAGCCATTAGGCAGCCTCCTGGATTATGTCACTTCCAACCACATGAGAGGTGCGGGCCATAATCCGAGCGCTCAGTTCGAGGAGTTCTGCAGCTTCATCCAGACAGGCAGAATCGGCGACATCGCCCTGCATTTCGCGGGTGATGAGGGCGGAAGCTTCTTCCGCAAGAAATTTTACCAAGTCCAGGCGTTGCATCTTTCGTACTCCTTAAGCGATCCTCGATAGTCAAGCCCCGCCTTGTAGTCCTATTGTAATCGCGGCGCAACAAAAAATGCTGCATTGCAGCAAAATTCCCATAACCAGAAATTTGACTTGCGATTACAAAGGGTTAGGCGCTTTGCAGACCTCACTTGCTGGTTAGATCCTCAAGATGAGGACATATAATTTCACAAATATTGAAAAAAGTCCACATTTTCAGGCGAAAAATTGGGACCAGGGGGCGACGTTACCCCCGAAAACGCCAAATTTGACGATCAAAATAACGCCACCTGACTAATAAATGAGCATGCATTCGTGCTCAGAATCGCATCAACACCGTCAGCTTTCCCCCTCAACTTATTGAAAAACAAGGAATAAGCCTCTTTCCGCAAAACTGGCACGATCCGTGCTGTCTACACGCGTGACTATGACTTTTCACACGTTACTCAGGCGTTCAGCCTGGTTTCGCGCTTGACCGAGGGGTGTAAACATCAATGAAAAAAATCGAAGCGATCATCAAGCCATTCAAGCTGGATGAAGTGAAGGAAGCTTTGCACGAAATCGGCCTTCAGGGCATCACCGTCCTGGAAGCGAAAGGCTTTGGCCGCCAGAAGGGTCACACGGAACTCTATCGTGGCGCCGAATACGTCGTGGATTTCCTGCCCAAGGTCAAAATCGAGATCGTCGTCGAGGACGGCATGCTGGAACGCGCCGTCGAGGCCATTCAGCAAGCGGCGCAGACCGGCCGCATCGGTGATGGCAAAATCTTCATCACCCCCGTCGAGGAAGCCATTCGTGTTCGAACGGGCGAACGCGGCAACGACGCCATCTGATGGCGCGCCGCCGTTTCCCGATCACCGGATAATCAACCAAAACCACACCGAGTTAGGAAGGAAGGACTAGAAATGGGATTGGATATTAAAACGCCGAGCGATGTTCTTAAGTTTATCAAGGACAACGAAATCGGTTTTGTGGACCTGCGCTTTACGGACCCGCGCGGTAAGTGGCAGCACTTGACGATGGTGTCCGACTTCATCGAGGACGAAACCTTCGAAGATGGCGTCATGTTCGACGGCTCGTCGATTGCCGGCTGGAAAGCCATCAACGAGTCCGACATGGCGCTCATCCCGGATGCCTCGACCGCGGTCATGGACCCATTCTCGGCGCAGCCGATGCTGATCCTCAACTGCGACATCATCGAGCCGACCAACGGTCAGCCGTATGAACGCGACCCGCGCTCCGTCGCCAAGAAGGCCGAAGCCTACCTCGGCACCACCGGTATCGGTGACACCGCGTACTTCGGCGCCGAGCCCGAGTTCTTCGTGTTCGACGATGTCCGCTACAAAGTCGAAATGAACGAGTGCTACTACGGCTTCTCGTCCGAAGAAGGTCCGTACGTCACCGGTACCGTTTTCGACGACGGCAACCTGGCGCACCGTCCGGGCGTCAAGGGCGGTTACTTCCCGGTGCCGCCGGTCGACCAGGCGCATGACATCCGTGCCGAAATGGTTTCGGTCTGCCAGGAAATGGGCCTGACCATGGACAAGCACCACCACGAAGTCGCGCCGTCGCAGCACGAGCTGGGCATGGCGTTCTCGACGCTGGTGCGCGCTGCCGACAACGTACAGATCTACAAGTACTGCGTGCAGATGGTCGCCGCCACCTACGGCAAGACCGCGACCTTCATGCCGAAGCCCGTCGCGGGTGACAACGGCACCGGCATGCATACGCACCAGTCGATCTGGAGCGATGGCAAGCCGACCTTCGCCGGTTCGGGCTACGCCGATCTTTCGGACAGCTGCCTCTACTATATCGGCGGTATCATCAAACACGCGAAGGCCATCAACGCCTTCACGAACCCGTCGACCAACTCCTACAAGCGTCTGATCCCGGGCTTCGAAGCACCGGTGCTGCTGGCCTACTCGGCCCGCAACCGTTCCGCTTCGTGCCGTATCCCGTTCTCGGGTTCGCCGAAGGGCAAGCGCGTCGAAGTCCGCTTCCCGGACGCGACGGCCAACCCGTATCTCGCCTTCTCGGCGATGATGATGGCCGGCCTCGACGGCATCCAGAACAAGATCCACCCGGGCGACGCCATGGACAAGGACCTCTACGACCTGCCGCCGGAAGAACTGGCCGACGTGCCGACGGTGTGCGGCTCGCTGCGTGAAGCCGTCGAAGCGCTCGACGCGGACCGCGAGTTCCTGACCAAGGGCGACGTGTTCACCGACGATCAGATCGACGGCTACATGGATCTGAAGTGGGAAGAAATCTTCAACTTCGAACACACGCCGCACCCGGTCGAGTTCATGATGTACTACTCTTCCTAACGCGGACCCGGGGCTTACGCCTCACCGTGGGGACCCCCGCCGGTAACGGCGGGGGTCTTTTCGTTTGCGGATACCGGTGGTGGGCTGTGCGTCAAGGCACTGGCAAATCCCCTGCCCCGCATCATAATACCGGACATGAGCGAACGAACTGACCCATTAAGCGGCGGCTTCGAACTCCGCGACGACAACCTTCGGCTTTTGTTCTCCGAAGCCGCGAAGCGCGATCTGAACGAGCGGCTGCGCGCCATCGAACTCGGCTTCCCTCTCCTCGCCGTCGCGGTGCTGATATGTGTCACCGGTTGGGTGTTCAAGCTCATCACCACCACGCCCATGACCGACACCCCCCTGATCGAGAGCCTGCTCCGTTTCGACAACGGCACCGATTTCGCGGTCAGTGCGTTGCTGATCGGGGCGGCGGTCCTGACAGCCGCGGCACCCGTCATATATGCGATGCTGGTCACCGAACGCCGCCGCTGCCGTAAAGAGATGGCGGACCTCGCGCACCTGCTCCAGCGCTACGGGCGGACCTAAAAGCATCCCTCTCACCTCGTTACCCCGGCGAAGGCCGGGGTCCAGGGCTGTCGAGCCTCAGCTTACGCTCGGAGATTTCGGCGGACCGTACTCTGGATTCCGGCATGCGCCGGAATGACATTGAAGCCGTTAAAAAGTCCGTCACCCCAAACTTGATTTGGGGTCCATGCGAAAACGGCACGTGATTGATGGATCCTGAATCGAGTTCAGGATGACGGCGCTCTCTCGATCCCCCTCATTTCCGCGGCGGCAGTTGCACCGTAAAGGTTCGTGTCCCGGCACCGTCCTTGTTGCAGAACGCGCGCACGGTGACCTCGGTCGTGCCGATCGGCACTTCGACACGGCTCAGGCTGCGGGTGAAGGGCTGCTCGTCGACGTGCGGGTGATAGAGCTGGCGGGTCGCAACGACCTTGCCGTCTGCCGTCATGACCTCCCACTTGTCCGCGTAATGCCGCCACCCCTCGTCGCGGTGCGTAACGGTGGCGTGGATCGCGTAGGTCCCATCCGGATTGGCGCTGGAGGTGACGTCCAGAACGGCGGGCTGGTCCGCCGACACCGATGCCGCCGCGAACGGCGTTGCCGAAAAAAAGATAGCAGCAAGAGCGATGTAGGACCGCATTGGACACCCTCCCGAAATAACGTCTTCACAAGCGTGAGCAAGCTCGCGCCGCAGATCAAGTGTGGAGTTCGAATTTGCTTGAAATTCCATATTTGTTCTTATAATGTTCTTTTAATGTTCCTATTTTAGGGAAAAACACAGCCCACAACACGGGCATACCGGACGGAGGATGAAGAGATGAAAAAGTGGCATAACGCAGGCCGTTTCCTGAGCGAATTCCTGGCCCTGAGCACGCTGTTCGTTTCCGCCTATATCTCGATGATGCTGATCTAGGACGGGGTCCCCAGGATCCTGACTCTAGGCCTCGTGCGGAAGGGACTCCAGCGGCGGCACCTGGCGCTTGTTCCCGTCGGCGTCGATGGCGACGAACGTGAACGTCCCTTCCGTCACCTTGATCCGTTGGTCGGGTCTGCGCCCGCGCAGTACCCAGGCCGATACCAGCACGGTGATCGACGAACGGCCGGTCTTGATCACGTCCGTATAACAGCAGACAACATCCCCCACATAGATCGGCCGGTGAAAGGTGAACCCATCGACGGCAACCGTCGCGACCCGGCCGTCGGCCCGGTTCCAGGCCGTGATGCCGCCCGCGATATCCATCTGCGCCATCACCCAACCGCCGAAGATATCGCCGGACGGGTTGGTGTCGGCGGGCATGGCCAGCGTCCTGAGCGCCAGCTCGCCGCGCGGTTGCTCGGGGCTGGGTTTCTGCGCGTTTTCGTCACTCATGCCGACATTTTCCCTGATTTGGTGGTTAATGAAATATATACAAGATATGGGTGCCGTCAAAGCCGCCATATACCTTATCATCCTTGATGCAGGTATGCTCTCCGCGTAAAGTGGGCGCAGAATCCGGGGCTTTCGGCGCATGCCGATTTTGACTATCGCTGGGGATACATAAATGGAAAAAAGTGGCGACATGGCGGACCTGTTCGGCGACGGCGATTCCGATACCGCGTCCGGCGGCAGCACCCGCAGCGCCAAGGGCAAGAAGAAGGCCGAAAAAACCGTGACCAAGAAGCCCGCTAAAAAGGCCGACGAAAAGTCATCCGGCGGCCGCACCAAGGACAGCTATTCCGCCAAGGACATCGAGGTTCTGGAGGGTCTTGAGCCCGTCCGTCACCGCCCCGGCATGTATATCGGCGGCACCGATGACCGCGCGCTCCATCACCTGGCGGCGGAAATCCTCGACAACTCGATGGACGAGGCCGTCGCCGGCCACGCCAGCCGGATCGAAATCGAACTGGACGCCGATTATCAACTGACGATCCGCGATAACGGCCGCGGCATTCCCGTCGACCCGCACCCGAAGTTCAAGGACAAGTCGGCGCTCGAAGTGATCCTGACGACGCTGCATTCGGGCGGGAAGTTCGGCGGCGACGCGTACGCGACGTCGGGCGGCCTGCACGGGGTCGGCCTGTCGGTCGTCAACGCCCTCGCCGAAACGCTCGTCGTCGAGGTCTGCAAGGACAAGAAGCTCTGGACCCAGACCTACGAGCGCGGCAAACCGAAGACCAAACTGACGGATGGGGGCGCCGTCTCCAACCGGCGCGGCACGACGATCACCTTCCTGCCCGACCCGCAGATTTTCGGGGCCGGCGCACGCTTCCGGCCGTCCACCCTGTTCCGCATGGCGCGCTCGAAGGCCTACCTTTACCGGGGCGTGGAAATCCGCT
The DNA here is from genome assembly GCA_017644185.1 of Rhodospirillales bacterium. Classification (GTDB taxonomy): domain Bacteria; phylum Pseudomonadota; class Alphaproteobacteria; order Rhodospirillales; family Casp-alpha2; genus UBA4479. The sequence continues at coordinate 110,527 of JAEPMA010000010.1, read as the reverse complement.
GGTCGGTGGACCCGAAGATTCTGAAGGCCGACGACGACACCCCGGAAAGCGCCACCCTGCATTTCCCGGGCGGGCTCGGCGACTTCCTTGAATCACTTCTGAAGGGCCGCAAGACGCTGACGCACACGCCGTTCGCGGGCGAAGCCACCTTCCCCGGTGACGCCGGGCGCGTTGAATGGGCGGTCGCGTGGCCGGTCGACGAGGATGCGTTCTTCAACTCTTATTGTAATACCGTCCCGACACCGCTCGGCGGCACCCACGAACTGGGTATGCGCGGTGCGCTGACCAAGGGCCTGCGTGCCTACGGCGATCTCATCAAGAACAAGCAGGCCTCGAAACTTCAGGCCGAAGACGTGGTCGGCGGCGCCGACATTATGTTGTCGGTATTCATCCGCGACCCGCAGTTCCAGGGTCAGACCAAGGAAAAGCTGTCCACCACCGACGCCCAGAAACTGGTCGAAACCTCGGTCCGCGATCACTTCGATCACTGGCTTTCGGCGTCTCCCGAGATGGCGACGGCGCTGCTCGAACACGCGATCGAGCGCGCCGAACTCAGGTTGAAGAAACGTGACGACAAGCAGACCAAGCGCCAGTCCGCGACCCGCCGTTTACGCCTGCCGGGCAAGCTCGCCGACTGCGCCAACAATACGCGTGAAGGCACCGAGTTGTTTATTGTCGAGGGTGACAGCGCCGGCGGTTCCGCCAAGCAAGCGCGCGACCGCAAGTTCCAGGCGATCCTGCCCTTGCGTGGCAAGATCCTGAACGTCGCCAGCGCGACCGCCGACAAGATGCGCGCCAACCAGGAACTGACCGACATGATCGAAGCGCTGGGATGCGGCACCGGCGACAAGTTCATGATCGACGACCTGCGCTACGAGAAAATCATCATCATGACCGATGCCGATGTCGACGGGGCGCATATTGCGTCGTTGCTCATGACGTTCTTCTATCAGGAAATGCCCGGCCTGATCGAAGAAGGCGCTTTGTATCTGGCGATGCCGCCCCTTTATCGTCTCTCGCAAGGCGGCAAGACCTTGTACGCGCGCGACGATGTGCACCGCGAGAAACTGCTGGAGAGCGATTTCAAGGGCCGCGGCAAGGTCGAGGTCTCGCGCTTCAAGGGCCTGGGGGAAATGCCGCCCGCCCAGTTAAAAGAAACCACCATGGCCCCCGCCAACCGCACCCTGATCCGCGTCACTGTTCCCGGCTCACATACCGACGACGAAAAGATCGAAGCGAAAGAAACCGCGCGTCTCGTCGAACAGCTGATGGGCAAGAAGCCGGAACTCCGCTTCAACTACATCCAGGAGCACGCCCGCTTCGTCGAGGATATCGATATTTGAATTTCGAGAATGGCGTCATCCCCGCGAACGCGGGGACCCAGATTAAACGACGGTAAGGCTGGGTTCCCGCGTTCGCGGGAATGACAATTGCGCAGTACGTACCCACACCCACCTGCGCGCGCGATGAACGTGGCGCTACAAAAAGTCCCTCTACCACGTTAAACTGTTCGTTTCAGGTGCCTTGCGCCGGAACGCCTGCCGCAAATCAACAAGAAAGAATTATTGAAGTATGGACCTCCGGCGTTGGCAGCAGACGATCATCGACGACTTTCCGTCCATTCTGGCGAGCTACAAACGATTTATCCTGAAAGCACCCACCGGCGCCGGTAAAACGGTTCTTGCCCGGGAAATTATCGACCGCTTCTATACCGGCAAGAAGGTGCTCGTGCTGTGCCATCGGCTGGTCTTGCTCGATCAACTTCAATCGGCCCTGTCAAAGGGCCGGCGGGTCAAGACACTGAAAGTCTCGGACAAGGGCGAAGCGTTCACGGACTACGATATTCTGCTATCCACAAGCATGCGCGCGCGGGACGTTCTGGAAGACGCGATCCCCAAGGCCGACCTAGTCATCGTCGACGAAGCGCACCGGGTTTCGCCGAATGGCAGCGGTTACCGGCGGATCATCGACCTGTTCCGCGACCAGGGGAAACAGGATGCCCATTTTATGGGACTGACGGCCTCCCCGGAACGGCGTACGGGCGATCAGCGCGATCAGTTGAGCCTGGCTTTCGATGCCATTATCGACTGCGCTGACATTCAGGACCTGATCAACGAGGGAATTCTCGTCAAGCCGAGGTATCGGCCGCATTTCGTACACGATCTGGACCTGGACGATATCGACGTGAGTTCGGGGGAATTTCCGGTCTCCCGGCTGACGGATGAAATCATCAAATCGTCGATGCTCGACTATGCGACCCATGCCTACCTCGAAGAACGCGCGGCGCTCGGCGCAACACCGGTATCGGCCTGGTTCTGCCCCGACATACGAGTCGCGGAAATCACCGAAGAACGGCTTCGCGAAATCGGAATCAGCACTGCGATCATCACCGCAGGCACGCCGCTCCGCGAACGCCGTCGTATCCTTGCCGGACACGACAAGGGGGATATCGAGGCGCTCGTCTCGGTCGGCGTTCTGACGGAAGGATGGGACAATCCCGAGTGCAATATCATCGTTCACATGCGCCCGACGCTTTCCAAGGTGCTGTGGGGACAATCCGTCGGCCGCGGTCTTCGGTCCTCGCCCGAAAAAAAGGAATGCGTCATTATCGACGTCAGTTCCAACTGGACGACGTTCGGCCCGGTCGAAAAGCTGAAGTGGATGCTTTGGAGCCCACCCCGCTCATACCTGCAGTTTCAGAACCGGTTCAACTGGATCGGCCAGCAACAGGATGACGAGGAGCAACCCGAAACCTACCTTCTGTGCAAGAACGATATCTCCAAGGGACGCCCGTGTTCCCACATTTACCGCAAGGGCGATACCGACGGCGATGCCTGTCCGGTCTGCGGCAAGTATTCGGCCATCGATATCTATAAGGAACGGCGGCTCGATCTCACCTTCAACGACAACAAACTGCATCGCATCTTCTTCTCGCGCGTACCCGAGATATACGACGGCCTGAACGTATCGGTGTGGAACAGTCTCGCCGACAGCGCCTGGCGGACGGCCAACGAGAAGGAAATCGCCTATCTGCTGTTTTGCGAGGCATTTGTCCGGTCGTCGCCGGAAAGTGCCGAGAGCGAGAGCCAGTACTGGGAAGAAACACTCAGGACGGAAGCCGAAGTGCGCCGCGAACTGATTGCCAACGGCCGCGAAGTCGCGCGGCAGATGGAGTTCAATCTCGGCTGGATTGCCGACGGACTGGATACGCGCCGAGAGGTCCGCACCCTCCAGGCGAACTACGGTGCCGCGATTGTCGGACCGGTTCTGAACGAACTGGATCGCGGCGACTGCGAAACCAAATACCAGCGCGCGATCAAGATCACCGAACGGATCGTCACGCTGGGATGCTCAAAAGATGACGACCTTCCCTACTTCAACGCCCGCGATATCGAGGAAATCGGTATCTGAGCCGTCGCGCCGGCTATTCCAAAAGGCTCAGGAAAGACCGCAGCGCCGGCTGTTCGTCGTCCTTCTTCCAAATCATATGCACCTCGATTTGCGGCGGCGTCCCCGCAAGCGTCAGGTAACGGGCGCCGTTCCGGTTCATCGCCGTCATCGACTGCGGCACCAGGGAAATACCTAACCCCGCCGCCACAAGGCCGATGATGGTCTGCATCTGGATGGCTTCTTGATAAATCTGCAGCGGCCTGCCGTGCGCTTCGTAATAATCAGCCACGATGTCGAAATAGGCAGGTGCGAAATGGCGCGGAAAAAAGATCAGCGGGGCATCGGCTATTTGCTCGAAAGCGATGGGCCCGGGGCCGTCCCCCAGCGAGGCCGCCAGTTTATCCGGCACCACGGCTACCAGCGGTTCGCTCAGAAGCGGGCGTGACATGAATGTCGATCGAAGATCCTGAGCCGGCCGGATGATGATGCCGGCATCGATCTCATCATCCGAGAGCGCCTCGAACTGGACGTCGCTTGTCGCCTCGCGCAATTCGACCCGCACACCCGGAAAGGCATCGCGAAACCGGCACACGAGATCCGGCAGCAAGGTGTAGCTGGCGATGGTGACAAATGCGAGCCGCAGCCTGCCGACCTCGCCCCGGGCCGCACGTTGCGCGATGGCCGGCAGACGCTCGGCGTCCGCCAGTAATTGCCGCGCATGAACAAGCCAGATCGCCCCCGCCGGTGTCAGGGTGCAACGCCTCTTCGTCCGCCGAAACAACTCAACGCCGAGGGTTTCTTCGAGGGTGCGGATCGCCATGCTGAGTGGCGGCTGGGTCATCCCCAGCCGTTCGGCCGCTCTGCCGAAGTGCAGTTCCTCCGCGACCGCGATGAATTGTCTGATTTGCCGGAGGTCCATTTCTCTCACCTATAATATACTTTAGATATCAATATACTCTTTTTTATATATTTTACAGAAAACGCTTCAAAACCTACCCTTGCCGAACTGAAATCGCAGGAGAAGCCAATGAATGGCACTTCGACACACAAACATTCCGGAGGAGACGGCTTTCAACAACGGTCGGCTCGCCCCATGCCGTGACGAGGTCACAGGACAGATCGATCGCTGGGGCATTCATGATGTGCGCGGGTGTCGCCTGCCTGAGCGCCAATGACGCGCTCGCGAAGTTTCTCGTTCAAGACTACTCCCCCCTGCAGATTCTGTTTCTGCGCAACTTGATCGCCCTGCCTTTCGCCATCGCGCTCACCGTGAAGATCGGCGGTGTTGGTGCGTTACGCTCTCACCGGCCGGCGGCACATTTTTTCCGCGGGTTTCTGTGGATCGTGGCGACGATCATGTTCTTCACGAGTTTTATCTACCTTGATCTCGCCGAGGCGACCGCGCTGATCTTCGTCGCCCCCCTGTTCATCACCGCGATTTCCGCAATTTTCCTGAGTGAGCATGTCGGCGGGCGCCGCTGGCTTGCGGTGGTTACCGGTTTCATCGGCGTGCTCATCGTCATTCGGCCGGGTTCGGAAGCGTTTCAGTTGGTGTCGTTGCTCCCGGTCTCGACCGCGTTCATTTACGCTTTGCTGATGCTGAGTGCCCGCTGGGTCGATCCCCGCGAGAGTGTCTGGACGATGCTGCTCTATCTGACGGGTGCCAGCGCGCTCCTGAGTGCATTCGTGGTGCCGTTCGTCTGGCAGCCGGTCCGCCTCGACGATCTCTGGTTCTTTGTCGCGATTGCCCTGTTCGGCACCGCGGGCATGACGATGATGACGCAGGCATTCCGGCTCGCCCCAGCGGCGTTGGTCGCGCCGCTGGATTATTCCGGCCTTGTGTGGGCAACGTCACTTGGATGGTTGATCTGGAATGAAGTACCGGACCGCGCGGCATTTGTCGGCGCGGGCGTGATTGTCGCGAGTGGGCTTTACATCATCTGGCGGGAACGCGGCGCGCCGAAGCTCTAAATCCGCCCTCACCCGCCCGTGCGGGCGAGGTTTTCCGTCCAGACGTGTTCCAGGTGCTTGAGGGCCTCACACACCGTTTCCGTATCGGCGAGGCCGGAGAGCGCTTCGCGGTATTGTTTCGCGTGCACTTCCTCACCGGCGCGGACCGCGGCGACGGCTTTCTTCGCCTTGTCGGTCGGGATCACCGTGACGGAGCGGCGGTCGTGCTTGGTGGGTTTCTGTTTCAGGTATCCAAGCTCGGTCAGCTTGCGCAGGTTGTAGGACACGTTCGAGCCGAGATAATAGCCGCGCTCGACCAGATCGCGGACCGCGATCTCACCCTCGCCGACGTTGGCCAGCAGTAACGCCTGCACGCCGTTGAGGTCATGAATGTCGGCGCGCGTCAGCTCGGCGCGGACCACGTCGAGCAGACGGCGGTGCAGACGTTCGACGAGGTGGGTCAGTTCCCGGTATGCGATACTCAAGGTTGTCACTCCTGATGGTTTCGTCGGAGATACGGTGAATACCTTGAATTGCATATGATTTTCATCACATTAGCCAAAAATTCCAACGATCCGTGGACGTCCCGGGCTGCGGGGCATAAGCTGGAAAAAACAAATCCTCGGAGTGGTGAGACATCATGAAATTCGTACGTTTCGGCAACCCCGGCGCCGAGAAGCCGGGCATGATCGATGCTGACGGTCATATTCGCGATCTATCCGACCGGATCGACGATCTGGCGGGCACGTCGCTCGATCCCGACCGCCTTGCGCGCCTCGCCAAGCTCAACCCCGAAGACCTGCCCAAAGTCTCGAACGACGTCCGCATCGGCGCACCGGTCGGCGACATCCGCCAGGTCGTCTGTATCGGCCTCAACTACACCGATCATGCCGCCGAGCTGAACATGCCGCTCCCGAACGAGCCTGTGATCTTTCTGAAATCGCCCTATGCGATCACCGGGCCCTTCGACGATATCGCCATTCCGCCTGGCTCGACCAAGACCGACTGGGAAGTCGAACTGACCATCGTCATCGGCAAACAGGCGGAACACGTGGCGCGCGCCGACGCGATGAAATACGTCTCCGGCTTCACCATCATGAACGACGTGTCCGAGCGCGCGTGGCAGCTCGAGGGCACCGGCCAGTGGACCAAGGGCAAGAGCTACAAGGGCTTCGCGCCATTGGGCCCCTACCTCGTCACGCCCGACGATGTGAAGGACGTGCAGAACCTGAACATGTGGCTGGACGTCTCGGGCGAGCGCATGCAGGAGGGGAACACCAAGACGATGATCTTCGACGTCGGCCACATGGTGGCGTTCGTGTCGGAGCGCATCACCCTCATGCCCGGCGACATCATCGCCACAGGGACGCCGCCCGGCGTCGGTTCCGGCAAAAAACCGCAACGCTTCCTGAAACCGGGTGAAAGCCTCAACTTCGGGATCGAGGAACTGGGCGAACAGCGCCATAAAATGACGGGCGGCTGAGTCTTAGACGCCGATCCCGTAACGCGACGCCCACGCGAGCCCTGCTTCCGTGCCGTTCGCGGGCGTGTATTCGCAACCGATGGCGCCAGTGTATCCGATCGTGTCGCAAAGCTCGATGAAGCTGCCGAAATCGTAACCCTCGTCCGAAATCGGCTCGGCCCGTCCCGGAAAACCGGCAATCTGGATGTGGCTGATGATATCCAGATTGGCGCGCAGCCCCTCCATCGGATCCTCGCCGTTCATCAAAGCGTGGTAGGCGTCGTATTGAAGGGTCAGGTTGTTTTCGCCTACGGTGGCGATGACGGCGCGCGCCTGCGCGGTTCTTTGCAACAGATAACCCGGCACATCGATCCCGTTGATCGGCTCGATGGCGATGCCGACGTCGGCCGCCTCTCCAGCACTGGCGCAGATGCGCAGATTCTCGGCATAGACCGCGGTGGCGTAGTCACGCGCATCGTCCGGGACAACGCCTGCCATCACGTGGATCAGGGGGCAGCCCAGTTCACGCGCGTATGAGAGCGCCAGAAGAAAGCCGTCCCGGAAATCTTCTTCCCGGTCGGCGAGCGCCGCCAGGCCCCGCTCGCCCTTATTCCGGTCACCGGCAGGCGTGTTGATCAAACGCATCCTGACCCCCGCCTCGTCCATGGCGAAGCGCATGTCGGTCGCATCGTGGTCATAGGGGAACTGGTATTCGACCAGGTCGAACCCGGCCTTCTTCGCCGCCTCGAACCTCTCCATCAGGGGGAGTTCGGTGAACAGGTACATCAGATTGGCGCACAGATCCGGCATCAGACGAAACCCCGCTTCCTGATCTCACCCACGATATCTTCGGCGGCGTCGAGGGGTTTGGGTGTCCAGTCGAGCGACAGGCGGCCATCGAATATCCGCGCATGCCCGCCCCGACAGAGCGTTTCGTGCAGGCGGTGATGCTTGTCGGAGATCAACCCCGCCGGCGCCGCGATATAAACGGGTTTGCCCGACGCCACCGCCTCCGAACACATTGAGACCGATTCCCCCGTCACGATCACCGCGTCGGCCAATGCCAGATAGCCCGGATACGGGTTCTCGCCGCCCTGGTCCCAGTGATAAAGGCGGTGCGGCCCCTTCAATGCCTGGCTGATCGCGTCAACGGCCTCACCGGTACGGCGGCTGGTGGTGACCATCAAACTGCCACCGAGACCGGCCACCGCATCACTCGCAGCCGTGGCCAGCAATCGCCCCATGGCGGGCGTGAAGTCGTGTTTCCGCGTCGAGCCACCGATCAGCAACGCGATGCGCGGTTCAGACAGGTCCGCGACCTGCGGGCGCCATAACTCCCGCGCCGCATCGAGCATTTCGGCGCCGATCCGGTGCGGTGCGGCGGCGATGGTCAGGATATTGGGGCCGGTCTTGATGCCCGCATCGTGCGCCGGGCGGCAGATCAGATCGAACGCCGCGTCCCCGCTGCCCGGGTCCATGACCTGCACAATCTTCGCCTCATCTCCGCTTTGTTTCTTGATCCAGCGTGCCACGGGGGCCGTGCGGCGCCCTGCCGCGATCACCAATTTCGGCCATGGCGCATGCAGTTGCGTCCTGGAATCCTTGTCGAGCCCCGAGATCGAAGCCCCGAGCATGGCGTTCGGCAGGTTCGCCATCGCGGCGTAACGAATTTCCATCTCTCGGAACGCAAGACCCAACCGCTCGGCCACGCCCAGCGCTTGTGACCGGTTCCCAGCCCGGTCGTCCAAAAGAACCCAGATATCGCCCTCAGCCGTCACCCAGCAGGCCCTCGTAATTCTTCCAACGCCCGACCGCGGACGTATAAACCGGCTTGCGCACCTGCCAGTTGGAGGCGGTCAGCACGGTGCCGGTGTTCTCGTGCGGTTTCAGCACCGCGTCATCCCACGCGAGCCCGCAGAACTCCAGTAGTTTGCGGCTAACGGATTCCGTATCGGCGACCATATCCTCATAGGCGACTTCATGTAAGCCGATCGACAGTTGGTCGCGCCAATGTGCCATGATCCGCTCTTCCGCCGCGGCATAGGCGTGGATATCGTCGAAACGCGTCGCCCAATCGAGCCCGCCCGCCTTGAAGTTCTGGAAATAACACGACAACGCCACATCGCGCGCATCGCGGCGGCAATGGATGATCTTGGCTTTCGGGAAGAGTACCTGGATCAATCCCAGGAAGAACACGTTCTGCGGCGTCTTGTCGGTCACCCGAACGCCGTCGCGGGGCTGCACCGGCAGGCGTTGAAGATAGGTATCCGCCATCAGACGCGCGCGCGCCGCATCCAGATCGGCGACTTCTGCCGGATAGTCGTCGGGAAGCCCGCTCAGGATATCCACCTCACCCGCCCCGGTGACGGCCGGGTGCGCGGCCAGGACCTGCTCCACCAGGGTGGTCCCCGAACGGGGCATGCCGCAGATGAAGATCATCTCCGCTTCGGCGTCACCGAACCCCTCTAGCTTTGATAGAACTTCTTTGCTTATTGAATTGATAACACTAGTTATTTCTTCATTAAACTCATCCGCAACAAAGGCCGTCCCCGCGGTCTCGGCCAGGCGATGCCGACGCTCGTTACCCTTGCGATACGCCTCGAATGCAGCCGCGTAATTGCCCTTCGCGTCCTCGGCACTACCCAGCGCGAACAGAAACGCGATCCGGTCTTCCTCGGCCAGGCGCGAGTCCTCGCTTCTTTCCCTCAAGACCTTGATATCGTCGTCGGCGACATCCTTGCCCCCGGCATCGACGAGGTTCATCCACGCTTCGCCGAGTGACGGGCGGATTTCGACAGCCCGGCGGAACCGTCTTTCGGCATCTTCCAAGCGCCCCTGCGACAGCAATACGACCCCAAGCCCAAGCGCCGCTTCGGCAAACTCGGGGTGACGCTCCAGCAGGTCGACATAGGCGTCCTCCGCCCCCTCGAAATCCCCCGCCTTGAATTTGGCCCCCGCCAGGTTGGCGCGGGCTTCCGGATAGGTTTCCCGGCGCTGGATCGCATCCTGGAACGCACGCACGGCGCCCGGCACATCCCCCAGCTGCAGCCGCACGTTGCCTAATGCGTTGTGCGCCTCCGCATACGCTTGATCGAGGCTGATCGCCTCCACGCACTGCTGTTCGGCAGCCGCCAGCTCACCCAGATGCCTGAGCGCGATCGCGAGATTGGTCTTGGCCATGACGTTTTCCGGCCTGGCCTTGACCGCGTCGGCATAGCTTTCCGCCGCCGACATGTAATCCCCCGCCCGAAACCACATATTCCCGAGAGATAACAGTGCATCCGCATACCCGGGCCTCAAGTCGATGGCCTTCGTCAGGGCTTCTCGCGCATCGGCGACCTTGCCCTGCGCCTCCAGCGCGACACCCAGATTGCAATACGCCTCCGGCATGTCGGGTTGCAGCTCAAGCACGAATCGCGCCGACGCTTCCGCCTCCATCGGGCGGCCGCACAGGTTCATGATCGCCGCGCAGTTGGCGTGGATCGTGACGTCCTTCTCGTCGATCAGGGACGCTTTAAGGATGGCATCGCCCGCTTCGGTGACGCGGCCCGCGTTCAGGTCCAGCATCGCCTGTAAAAACCAGGCACGTGCGTTCCGGGGATCGAGCGACTGCGCTTCCTTGAGCGCCGCCAGCGCACCAGCGCTGTCACCGGCGTCGAGCCGCTTTTCGGCGGACTTCACCCGCGCCTTGGCAGCGTTGATGGACCGGGCCGGAACCGGCTCTCCGGCCTCCATGCCGAGACTTTCGCGGCGACGTCGTTCGCGACGGTTCATAAAGGTCTCCCCACGGTCCGAGACATGAGCCTTACTTGGGATGGCGTGGCCCTTCGGACAAGTCAACGCCAGATTGTCATCCGCGGCGGAAGCGCTTAAAAACAACCCGTCTTCTCACCCAAGCATAGAACGGGAAAAGCATGTCCGACACAACCACCCAAAGCAGCGCCCGCGGCATGGAAACGGCGCGGCTTCTGCTCGATATCAAGGCCGTCAATTTCCGCCCGCAGGAACCCTACATGCTGACCGCCGGATGGGCGAGCCCGGTCTACATCGATTGCCGCTGGGTGATCTCGTTCCTGGATGCGCGCCGCCGTATCATCGAGATGGGCGCGGAAATGCTGTCCGAAGACACCGACATGGCTTCGGTCGACTTCCTGGCGGGTGGGGAAACGGCCGGGATTCCCTACTCGTCCTGGCTTTCCGAAGCTCTCTCCAAGCCGATGCTTTACGTCCGTAAGAAACCCAAGGGGTTTGGGCGCGGCGCACAAATCGAAGGCTCCATGCCGGAAGGCGCCAAGGTCATCCTGGTCGAGGATTTGGCCACCGATGGCGGCTCCAAGGTGAATTTCGTCAACGCCCTCAGGGATGCGGGCGCAACAGTCGAAGACATTTTCGTTGTGTTCTTTTACGGGGCGTTTCCCGGCGCGGAAGAGACCTTCGCCAACATGGGCGTCAAACTGCACTATCTGGCGACGTGGCAAGACGTGCTGGCCGAAGCGACCCGGGGCGGTGATTTCCCGCAGGAAAGCCTGGATGGGGTCCGCGCCTTCCTTGAAGACCCGATCAAATGGTCCGCCGATCACGGCGGTCGGGATACGCTGTAAGCCCCCTCACCCTCCCACGCGCTGACGCGCGCGGGTCCCTCCCTCTCCCAAGGGAGAGGGAACGGTGCGTCACCCCTCTCCCGAGGGAGAGGGTGGCGAGCGACGCGAGCCGGGTGAGGGCCTACTCCAAATCCTCGATGAATTCGATGACCGCCTGGCCAGCCCCGAAATCGAACAGATCGGTGTGGCCGCCGCCGTCGATCCAGAGCGCCTTTTTCGGCTCTTTCGCGGCGGTATAGAGCGCGCGCCCATGCGACTGGCCGATCACCCGGTCCTGATCGCCATGAATCACGAATAAAGGCGCATCGATAGCCGAGATCTTGTCGATGTTGCGATATCGGTCCTTCACCAGCCAGCGTGCCGGGACGAAAGGATAGCGGGCCTGCGCGGCATCGCCCATCGACGTAAAAGGCGCCTCGAGCACCAGCGCAAGTGGGGGCGTCCCTGCTTCGGCCAGTTCATGCGCCATCTGCGTGGCGATGCCGGATCCAAGGGATTCCCCGTAAAGCACCATCTGATTGGGTGCGATCCCGTCGTTTCTTAGGGCATCGATGGCAGCGCGGGCATCGATATAGAGACCGTTTTCCGTCGGACTGCCGGCATTGCCGCCGAAACCGCGGTAACCGGCCAGCCAAACGCCGTATCCGTCGGCATGCCAGGGCCCGGCCTTGAAATCCCGGTCCGCGATCGTTCCGGCATTACCGTGAAAGAACACGATGACCGGCTTTTCGTCCTTCGGCCGCAGATACCAGGACCGGATTTCAATTCCGTCACGGCTCCGAACGAAGCGTTCTTCGGCTTGCGGCACCTGGGATTGCTGTACGGGCACCGGCGGACTGTCGGTGTGGTACATCAGGTTGCGCTGGAACACGAACAACGAGATTACAATCAGGGCATACGCCCCGAGGGCCGTCAGAATGACTTGGAGCATCTTAGATCAAGGTCCCGGGGATCGCGCGGCCGTCAGCGGTTCCGCTGGCCGTCGTTGAACAAATAAGTCGGGTACGGTTGGCTCTTGGCCGTCGTCGAGACATCGCCCGCGTCAATCGACCCGAACGAACGGCCAAGTCCTGCTGGGCGCGGCGCTTCGAACATGGGTTGGGGGGCGCCCGCTTGCGCGCCGGACCCGGTCGTTCCCGAAACCGTTCGGCTGCCCGCCACGGCGCCAACGCAACTGAAGTGCGCCGCGATCGGGGTCAGCAGCGGGCATGGGCTCAGAGATTGAGAGGTAAACTGCGCTTTCAGGTTACCGCCTCGCGCGCACTCGGCATCCGCCAGCGCCCTGATCTCGCGTGGCGTCGTGCCCGACTTCGCGTAACAAACCGTTCCGCTGACCCCATCCGTCACGGGAGGACCGTCCGGAAACATCGCATCATCGCGATTAATTTCATACGGACGATCGACATACGGCGCAGCACCCGTGCAACCTGCAACGGTCAGGAGGGTCAACGCCAGCACGGTCCACTTGATATCCATGCTTTTCTATACCGCGCACACCGCAAACAAACAACAAAAGCACGCGCAAGAAAAACAAGTTGATGTGCTCCAAAACCGTGCGTTTCCCGTATCTTAGAGTTAGAGTCCCTTTCCCGGCTGGAGACATGAATGCCCGAACCGATTCTCATTGCCATGACCGGCGCATCAGGCGCCATCTACGGTATCGAAACGCTGAGACTGCTCAAGTCCATCGGACAACCGGCACACTTAATCCTGTCCGAGGTCGCTCGCCGGACCATCGAGATCGAAACGGATGTCAGCATCGACGAAGTCAAATCCCTGGCCGAGATCGTACATTCCAACAAGGACCAGGCAGCGTGCGTTTCCAGCGGGTCTTACCGGACCCGTGGCATGCTGATCGCGCCGTGTTCGATCAAGACCCTTTCAGGGATCGCCAATTCTTACGCCGATAACCTGATCATCCGTGCCGCCGACGTCTGCCTCAAGGAGCGCCGTAGGCTGGTGTTGATGGTCCGCGAAACCCCCTATCACGCCGGTCACATCGATCTGATGCGCCGCGCCACAGACGCCGGGGCCATCATTTTTCCACCTATGCCGGCGTTCTACGCACGCCCACGAACCATCGATGAATTGGTGCGTCAAAGTGTTGGCCGCGCCCTCGACCTGTTCGGTATCGAGCACGAGGAAATCAATCGTTGGATGGGGCCGGACGGTAAGTAAGACCCTGTCGATTCTTCATCCATTCGTCACCCCGGCGCAGGCCGGGGTCCAGATACAGAAAGTGAGTTGGCGAGAGCTTTGACGCGTTGCCCTGGATTCCGGCCGTCGCCGGAATGACGTTCACCTGATTGTAGTGATCCCAATCATCGCAAACTTGATTTGGGATCCGTGGGGAAGTCGCCCTAAAGCACCGGCCCCTTGCGCACCATCTCGACGAACTCTTCAGCGATGAGCGGTTTCGAAATCAGGAAGCCCTGCACCTCGTCGCAGTCGCGCCAGCGGAGATAGCTGAGCTGATCTTCGGTCTCGACCCCCTCGGCAACGACATTCATCTCAAGACAATGCCCAACGGCGATCACCGCCGACGCCAGCCCTCCACCTCCGGCGGCGATGTCACCGACGAATGTTGTATCGATCTTGATGCCGTCGAGCGGGAACTTGCGTAGATAGCTCAGTGACGCATAACCGGTGCCGAAATCGTCCGCAGTCAGATGAACGCCCAGTTCTCGGATGTCCCGCATCGAGCGGATCACATCCTCAGCCCCCTCCATCACCGCGCTCTCGGTGATCTCCAGTTCCAGCGCGTCGGGTTCGACGCCAGTCTCCCTCAATATCGCGATGAGATCGTTATAGAACGTCAGCCGTGCAATCTCCCGGGCCGAGACATTGACGGCGATACGCAGAAACGGCATGCCGCTATTCTTCCAGCCGACGAGTGTTTCGCATGCTTCGACCAGCACCTTCCGGCCGAGTGGATCGATCAGACCGGCATCCTCGGCGAGGGGAATGAACTCTGCCGGCATCACCAGTCCTGAATCCGGATCCTGCCACCTTACCAACGCCTCGGCGGCGACGATCCCGCCCGACGCCAGCGACACTTTCGGTTGATAGCGAAGCTGCAATTGTCCCTCTTCGATGGCACGCCTTAGCCGGTTGACCCGGGATCGGCGTTCGCGCACCTCGCCCCCCGTCGAGTTGGTGTAGAACTGATACGTGCCGGTGCCGGTCTGCTTGGCGAGGTCGACAGCCGCCTGAGCGTGCCCGATGAGTTCTTCGGCGTCGTTGCCGTTCTCGGGTGCGACGGCGATACCGACGCTCGCGGTCAGCAGGATCGGTTCGCGCACCCCTTTGACCTGAAAGGGAACGGATACGGCGGCGATCAGGCGTTGCGCCACGGCGTTGATCTGCTCGTGCGTCCGCATGTCGGAAATGCCGACGACGAACATATCCTCCTGCAAACGCCCGACGATGTTGGACGCGCGCATGCTGCGGCCGAGCCGACGTGCCGTCTCGACCAGCACTTGATCGCCGATGGCGCGACCCTGCTCCCGGTTGACGGCATCGAAGCCGTCGAGATCGACGCACAGAACCGTCACCTGTACCGGATCACCGCTATCCCGGCGAAGGTCGGGTTGCAGACGGCGCACGACCAGTGTCCGGGTCGGCAAATTGGTCAGCGGATCGTAGTAACTCGCAGCGAGTTCATGGGCAGCTTTGAGATTGAGATCTATCACCCGTGCCAACGCCACCCACCCGGCGGCATTGCCGTCACCGTCATATGCCGGAGAAAGTTGCAGCCGCACGCTCCGCCCCGGCCCGACCACGGCTTCCGCTTCCCACGCGCATCCGTCCGCAAGCGCCTCATCGATCTTGTGGCTGGCCTCACTAAAGACATCCGACAAGTGACGGCCGAGCAACTTGCTTAGATGCGTGTCGAGCAGTTCCTCCATCCCGGCGTTGACGGCATCGATGCGGCCGTTGATGTCCAACGTCGCGCACGCATCTTCCATCAGATGCAGAAGCGCCGAGCCAAACCTGGCATCCTTGTCTGTTCCGTGGTGCGGGGCGTGATCAGGTGGTGGCATACTTATTGGACTCGTGGGTACTTAATTTCGCACAAACTAAGGCCTAATACGGCAAAAACAAGTTAATGCGTCGGCTGATTTCGGGAATGGATGCTGCCAGAAACAGGATTATGCAGGTGCTGGCGTCTTGATGAACGGCATCTTCCATGTCAGCTTTATATTCAGGAGAAAATGTCATGACCATCCGCCGACACCACGACATGGGCGGCCTCGAAGCCGGGCCCGTCGACGCCAGTGAACACGACTACGCGATGTGGGAAAAACGCGTCGATGCCATCGTCAAGGTACTGTCGACTCCCGACCGCAAGCTGCTCTCAACGGATGAACTTCGGCGCGGCATCGAGGAGCTCGGTCCGGGCGTCTATGACGAGCTAAGCTATTACGAACGATGGATTTCTTCAGCAACGAATCTGCTCCTTGAGAAAGGCGTGATCACTGTCGACGAGCTCGGCAAGAAGATGGCCGAAGTCGAGGCACGCTGGACCAAAGACCGGGAGGGCGCGGAATGACGGCGCTGAGATATTCTCCTGGCGACAAGGTGCAGGTGCGCGAGGCTTATCCCCCAGGACATGTCCGCACCCCCTTCTTCGTGCGCGGCTGCGTCGGCGAGGTTCAGGAAATCGCCGGTGTGTATCCAAACCCGGAAGAGCTGGCCTACGGCCGCGACGGCCTGCCTGGCGTGCCGCTTTACCGGGTATCGTTCAAGCAATCCGAGGTCTGGGACGGCTATGACGGCCCGATCACGGACACCCTCGTCATCGACATTTACGAGCACTGGCTGGAGCCCCGGACATGAGCAAAGGTCACTCCCATGATCACGCCGATTATCAGCCGGATATCGAGGATTTCCCCTTCTCCGAACGCATGGTGATGACACAGGCGGTCGCCGAGTTGATTGTCGAGAAAGGCATCTGCACCGCCGATGAATTACGTCAGCAGATTGAGCTGATGGACAGCAAAGAACCGGCGCTGGGCGCTCGACTGGTGGCCAAGACCTGGGTCGACCCGAACTATAAGGCGCGCGTCCTCGACAACTGCGCCAAGGCCGCTGCCGAGATCGGCATCGACATCGGGGATATCCCGATCAAGGCCATCGAAAACACGGCTGACGTTCACAATATCGTCGTCTGCACGCTTTGTTCCTGCTACCCGCGCTTGCTGATCGGGCTGCCGCCGGACTGGTACAAATCCCGTGCCTATAGAAGCCGGGCCGTCAAGGAACCCAGAAAGGTTCTGGAAGAGTTTGGGACACATATTCCGGATAATGTCGAGGTACGCGTACATGACTCGACTGCCGATCTGCGCTATCTCGTCCTGCCGGCACGGCCTGACGGCACCGGCGACTGGGACGAACAACAGCTCGCCCGGCTGATTACCCGTGACAGTATGGTCGGCGTCACGCCCGCCAAGTCACCCGAAGACATCTGAACGCGCCGACGCAGGCGCATTGCCAACAAGAGGAAATAATGCCGAATAAGCCTGAATTTCAATGGGATGACCCGTTCCTGTTTGATACGCAACTCAGCGAGGAAGAGCGCATGGTGCGTGACACCGCGCGCGATTACGCCCAGGACAAACTGATGCCGCGCGTGCTTGAAGCGTATCGGAACGAGAAGTTCGACCGCGAGATCATGAACGAATTCGGCGAACTGGGTCTTCTCGGCCCGACCATCCCGGAAGAATACGGCGGCGCCGGCGTGAACAATGTGTGTTACGGCTTGATCGCGCGCGAAGTGGAACGCGTCGACAGCGGATACCGCTCCGCTCTCAGCGTGCAGTCGTCGTTGGTGATGCATCCCATCAATGCCTATGGGACAGAAGATCAAAAGAAGAAGTACCTGCCGAAGCTCGCAACCGGCGAACTGGTCGGCTGCTTCGGCCTGACCGAGCCTGATTTCGGCTCAGATCCGGGCGGCATGAAGACTCGCGCGGAGAAGATCGACGGTGGCTACAAGCTGACCGGCTCAAAAATGTGGATCTCCAACGCCCCGATCGCCGACGTTTTCGTGGTTTGGGCGAAACTGGACGATAAGGTGCGCGGTTTCGTTCTCGAAAAAGGGATGAAGGGGCTGTCTGCCAACAAGATCGAAGGCAAGCTCTCGCTCCGCGCATCGGTGACAGGTGATATTTCTCTGGATGGTGTCGAGGTTGGCGAAGACGCCCTTCTCCCCAACGTGTCCGGCCTCGCGGGACCGTTTGGGTGCCTCAACAAGGCACGTTTCGGTATCGCGTGGGGCGCGCTTGGCGCCGCCGAGTTCTGCTGGCATGCGGCACGCGAGTACACGCTTGAACGTAAGCAGTTCGGTCGCCCACTCGCCAACAACCAGTTGGTTCAAAAGAAACTCGCCGATATGCAGACGGAAATCACCATCGGACTGCAATCCGTGCTGCGCGTCGGCCGGCTTCTGGACGAAGACAACTGCCCGCCGGAGAACATCTCACTGGTCAAACGCAACTCCACCGGTAAAGCCCTGGATATCGCCCGGATGGCCCGCGACATGCACGGCGGCAACGGGATTGCCGACGAATATCACGTGATGCGTCATATGCTTAACCTAGAAACGGTTATCACGTATGAAGGCACGCATGATATTCACGCGTTGATCCTTGGCCGGGCGCAGACCGGGCTGCAGGCCTTTACCGGGTAAAGGTCTGCTGGCACATTGGGGCAGCGGCGTTAGGAGACGCGAATGCAGCTCGACGTCATCTTCGACACAGTCTGCCCCTGGTGCTACATCGGCAAGCGCCGGTTGGAGCGTGCCCTGGCGCTTAGGCCGGGCGTTCATGTCAGGATCAACTGGCGTCCGTTCATGCTCAATCCGGACATGCCACCGGACGGCATCGACCGGACCGCCTATCTGATCAAGAAGTTCGGCTCCGAAACCCGAGTCCGTCGCGTCTATGGTGCGATCGGCGAAGCCGGGCTGTCTGTCGAAATCGACTTTGCCTTCGACCGGATCCGGCGCACGCCGAACTCCGTCGCCTCGCACCGGCTGATCCGCCACGCGGGCCGAAGCATAGACGTCGCTCCCTTGGTTGAGCGCCTTTTCGAGGCTTATTTCATCGATGGCGTGGATATCGGCGACACGGACACGCTTGCCGGAATCGGTGAGGAATTCGGGATCGATCGGGATCAGCTCAAACGTTACCTGGAGAGCACTGCCGACGTCGCCGAGATATATGAAGAAAATGCCCGTGCCCACCGGCTTGGTATCAATGGTGTGCCCGCCTTCGCTTTCGAGGGAAACATGGTGATTTCCGGGGCTCAGGAACCGGAAGTCCTTGTGCGGGTTCTGGACGCAGCAAACGCGGGACAGAATGCGGAGCTCAATCTGAGCGAGGCCGGTGAATGAGTGCGCTCCACCAACTGACTATGAGCTATGTACCGGAAGAGGACCGGATCCTGTTTCGCCTCTCGACCACCGATAAGAAGGAATACCGCCTCCATCTGACGCGGCGCTTTATCCATGTCCTGTGGGGCGCGCTGAAGCAAACCTTCTCAAAGGATGAGGAACTGGCGCGGATCGTCGATAAAGACGTGCAAGACGCCGTACTCGGCATGAAACACCAGGAAGCGGTGCAGAGCACGGACTTCGACACGCCTGCGGCGACCGACACGGTCGATACGACATCGAATTCAGGCCCCCTTTTGGTCGTCGGCGGCAAGATTCATCCAGGTGAGAAGATCACCGGCGTTTCATTCAAAACGGCGGATGGTTCGGATATCCGTTTCAACCTGAACGAACAGTTGATGCACGCTTTCTGCCATTTGATCGTGACGACGTCGGTCAAGGCGGATTGGAATCTCGATCTTGCCCTCGGTGATAGCAATGTCGTCGTGCCCAAGGGTGAGGCCGTACTTCACTAACGGCCGAATTGATCCTTGAGACAGGCCAGCACGGCCACCGTCGAACCTTCGATATGCGGTTTCATGAACGCAGCGGCTGCCTGTCCATTGCCACTGGATACGAAATCCAGCAGTTGCCGGTGTTCGTCATGCGATAGCGCAACGTTCGCCAATCGCTTCCACATAAACCCCAGATAACGTGAACAGCGGGCTCGCAGCCCCCGTACGATCTCATGCGAAATCGGCGAGGCCGCCGCGGCATAGATTGCGTCGTGAAATGCGTCATGCGCCGCCATCAAGTCACCGACATTCTCCGCATCACCGATACATTTCAGAGCCGCCGCC
This sequence comes from Rhodospirillales bacterium, assembly GCA_017644185.1. GTDB lineage: Bacteria > Pseudomonadota > Alphaproteobacteria > Rhodospirillales > Casp-alpha2 > UBA4479. The sequence goes on along the minus strand of JAEPMA010000010.1, from coordinate 90,889 downwards.
GCCAGCGCCTTATCGTCGCCGGTAAACCGATCTGCAGCTGCTTTGACCAAATCAGTCTCCAGCGTGATCCGAAGCCGCGCTGCTTCTTCAAACTCGGTAGCCACCAGCGGTGCGACGCGAACGCCCCGGTTCTGATAGTGCACGACAAGATGTTCGGAAATCAGTTGGTTCAAGGCTTCACGAACCGGCGCCTGGCTCACCCCGAAGCGCGCCGCCAGATGGCTTTGCTTAATCGGCGCGTCGGCCTCCAATTCAGCCGTCATGATTTCGCGTCTTAGCGCATCGGCGATCCTGTCGGGGATCGACGGCGCCCGCTGTATGCCGATTGCAGATATTGATCCGGCGTTTTGCATGTCGCTTGACTCCTGTTCGATGACTCTCAATATTATCGATAATCGATAATTTAGCAAGAGGAAGTCACGATGAAGCCGGGCAACTACGATGCGATCACCTTCGACGTCTATGGGACGCTAATCGATTGGGAGCCGACGATCCTGAACACGCTTGAGACGTGGGCTAAGCGCAATGCAGTGCAAACATCGCAAAGGTCTTTGTTGGACGCTTTCGACCGCGCCAGGGCCCATTACCAAACGCTCGTGCCCTGCCGTGACTATCCCCGCGTGCTGCGTTCCGCCTTTGCGTATATCGCCGACGAGCACGGGATTGTGCCCGACCCGGGCGAACAAATGGCGTTTGGGCAATCCGTCGGTGACTGGCTGCCCTACGATGACAGCGTCGAGGCCCTCGCCTGCCTGAAGGAGAAATTCGTTCTCGGCGCATTCACCAACATGGACGACGCATCGTTTTCCAAATCCCATGCGCGTCTTGGGGATTGCTTCGATGTGATCGTTACGGCTGAGCGCGCACAAGCTTATAAACCGGCACTTCGCCACTTCATTCTCGGCCTGACGGATATGGCTTCCCGGAACATACCGCCGGATCGCGTGCTGCATGTCGCGCAAAGCCTCAGGGCGGACGTTCGTCCAGCAAACTTATTGGGGCAGGATGTGGTCTGGATCAATCGCAAGGGCCGTGGCCTCGGACACACGGGATACGGTGCAGAACTCGCCGTGCCGATGGCCGAATTCCCGAGCATGAAAGACTTCGTTGGGACTTTCCTTGGTGGTTAAACCTCTGCGGTGTTGACCTTAGCCAACTCCCCGGCCAGGTACTCAAGCCCCTTCATGCGCTCTTTCGGCGTGTCCCAGACCCGCGAAAACACGAGTTTATGGTCGGGCCGCAATTTAGCAGTCCCCTTCTGCGCAGTGATCCACTCAACCATCTTCACCGGGTCGCGCACCTGGTCGTTATGGAACTGGACGACGGCGCCCTTGGGACCAGCATCCAATTTCGAAATCCCGGCGCGCCGGCAAAGCTGCTTGATCTTCACGACCTCAAGCAGGTTTTCGGCTTCCGCCGGGATCGGTCCAAAGCGGTCGATCATCTCCGCCGCCGTTTGCTCGATCTCATTCGCATCCTTAAGCCACGCGATGCGCCGATAAAGCCCCATCCGAACCGTCAGATCCGGGACATACCAGTCAGGGATAAGGACCGCCATCCCCAACGCAACCTGCGGCGACCAATCGGCTTCCTCGTTTTCCGTCATGCCCCGCGCTTCGGCGACCGCTTCTTCCAGCATCTGCTGATAAAGCTCAATGCCGACTTCGCGGATGTGACCCGACTGTTCGTCACCCAATAAATTCCCCGCCCCACGAATATCGAGATCATGGCTGGCGAGCGTGAACCCGGCGCCTAAACTGTCGAGCGTCTGCATAACTTCCAGGCGTTTCTCCGCAGCCTTGGTCAACAGTTGGCCCGGCGGCAGCGTCAAGTAGGCATAAGCACGTGTCTTCGAACGCCCAACCCGGCCGCGTAGCTGGTAAAGCTGCGCAAGACCGAACATGTCGGCCCGGTGGATGATGATCGTATTGACCGCCGGCAAGTCGAGCCCGCTTTCGATGATATTGGTCGACAACAGGACATCGTATGCACCGTCGTAAAACCGCGAGATGATATCCTCCAGCTGGCTAACGGGCATTTGACCGTGCGCCATGGCCAGCTTCGCTTCCGGTACCAGCTCGCGCAGCCGATCAGCGACTTTTTCAAGATCGTTGATCCGCGGACACACATAAAACGTCTGCCCCCCTCTGTACTGCTCACGCAGGATGGCTTCACGGATAATGACCGGGTCGAACGGCAGGACGAATGTGCGCACGGCAAGACGGTCGACCGGCGGCGTCGCAATCAGGCTCATCTCGCGAATACCTGTAAGCGCCATTTGCAGGGTGCGCGGGATCGGGGTTGCCGTCAGTGTCAGTACATGTACGTCCGAACGAAGTTGTTTGAGGCGCTCTTTGTGCGCAACACCGAAATGCTGTTCCTCGTCGACAATCAGCAGGCCGAGATCGCGGAACCCAACATCCTTGGCCAATAATGCATGCGTGCCAATGACGATATCGACATCGCCCTTCTTCATCCCCTCTTTCGTCTCGGCCATGTCTTTCTGGGTGACCATGCGCGACAACTGGCGGACGCGCACCGGGAAGCCCCGGAAACGTTCCGCAAAGGTCATGAAATGCTGACGGCACAAAAGCGTGGTCGGCACCACGACGGCGACTTGCTTGCCCTCCATGGCGACAGCGAATGCGGCACGCAACGCGACCTCCGTCTTGCCGAAACCGACATCGCCGCAGACCAACCGATCCGTCGGTCTTCCCTTTTGCAGATCGCCGAGCACGTCTGCAATTGCCTCCAGTTGATCTTCGGTTTCATTGAATGCGAACCGGGCTGCGAACTCTTCGTACGCACCATCATGGGTAACGAATTTCGGCGCCGACTTAAGCTCGCGTGATGCAGCGATCTTGATCAACTCGTCCGCCATCTCGCGGACGCGCTCCTTGAGCTTAGCACGCCGCGCCTGCCATGCCGCACCACCCAGGCGGTCGAGTTGCACGCCCGCGTCTTCGGAACCGTAACGGGTCAGAAGATCGACGTTCTCGACGGGGAGGAACAATTTGCTGTCACCCGCATAAGCAATCTGCAGGCAATCGTGGGGCGCACCACCGACTTCAATTGTTTCCAGATTCTGAAACTGTCCGATCCCGTGGTCGACATGCACGACGAGATCGCCGGGCGCTAAAGACGAGACTTCGGCGATAAAGTTTTCCGGCCGGATGCGACGGCGGCCTGGACGCGCCATCCGTTCGCCGAGCATGTCGCTTTCGGTAATGACCACCAGGTCACCGAGGGCGAAACCCCGGTCGAGCCCGATCACCGCCATGACTGCATCACCCGGTTCGGCGTCATTCTTGCCGGATATGCGCAGCACAGGAGCGCCGTGTTCGGTCAGCAAGCCGCGAAGTCGTTCCTGGGAGCCTTCGCTAAAGCACGCGACAACGATCCGTTTCTTGTCATCGGAAAACGCGCGAATATCCTGGGCGACAGATTCATAGACATTGGCGTTCGGATCGATGCGGACATCGGCATAGTCGCGCGACACATGGGCGCCGATGTCCGTGCCGCCAGTTTCGTAAGGTGACAGATCACAGACCGCGCGCGATTTGAGCGCAGCATTGAGCACATCCGCGCTCACGAACATCGTATCCGGATTAACCGGCCGGTAAGGAACGCCGCTATCGGCATCCGAGATCGTCTGGCGCGCGGTGAAGTATTCAGCGATCAAGTCACGCCGCGCCTGAAGCGCGGCTTCCGCCTGATGATCGAATAACACGGTGGCATCGGGGAGATAATCGAAAAGCGTCTCCAGATTATCGTGGAACAACGGCAACCAGTGTTCGAAGCCCTGGTGGCGGCGGCCCTCGCTGATCGCTTCATAAAGCGGATCGTCCGACCCGGACGTCTGGAACTGCTCACGGTAATTGGTCCTAAAGCGCGAAATGGCTTCCGGGTCCAACGGCGCTTCGCTGACGGGCGTAAGTGCGATAGAGGCGACTTCACCGGTGGAGCGTTGGGTCGCAGGATCGAAACTTCTAAGCGTATCGAGTTCATCCCCGAAGAAATCGAGACGTACCGGTCCACCTGCGCCCGCCGGGTACACATCAACAATCCCGCCCCGGACTGCGTATTCGCCTGGCTCGGTCACGGTTTCGATGCGGTTAAATCCGAACCGTTCCAGATCGCGGACCAATTCATCAGGTTCGATCCGCGTGCCGGATTTTAATACCTTACCCGCCCCCTTCAGGAAATCCCGGGGCGGGACGCGCTGAAGGACGGCCGATACCGTGGTCAGGATCAAGCGCCCACCGCCGGCGTTTTCGGTCAGTTGGCCAAGGGCCGCCAGCCTGCGGCCCACGAGTGCGCGGCGCGGTGATACCCGGTCGTAAGGCAGGCAATCCCACGCAGGGAATTCAATCGTATCGGTTCCTGGCGCGAAGAACTCGGCAACAGCCGCCCGGCGTGCGAGACCAGCGTCATCCCTGAGCACGAACAGAACATCGCGCCCCTCACCCGCAAGCTTGGCGGCCAATAGCACGTCCGCGCCCTCCGGGGCGGCGCCGACGTCGCGACGTCCCGGTAAGAGTATCTGTTCGACAGGAATACTCACAGTGTGCCGTTAAATTCTTTGATCTTGCGGAGCACCGGGCTATCGACAATGTCCGGCGTCGGTTCGCGCCCGGTGATCCAGTTATACAGGTCGTTATCGGAGTGATTCATCAGGTTTTCGAACTGATCCGCCTCGTCATCCGGCATCTCGGCGAGCTTTGCGAGCGCGAACCGGCCGAGAAGCACGTCGTTTTCTTTCATGCCACAATGCGTGGCGCGGTAGATTAGGCGTTTTCGGCGGGCGTCCAAGACCTCTTTCCTTTTCGATGATTGCCAGTGCGCTTAGGATACGCGCCTAGGATATAGACCCTCGAGAGGCAATTGTCAGGGCATGAAAACGAGCGATGCGACCTGAAATTCTGTTTCCTTTATTCAAAGACGTGACGTCGCTCAAAGGCGTTGGCGCGCGCACGGCGGAATTAATCTCCAAAGTGGCGGGCCCGCACATCATCGATTTGCTGTGGCATTTGCCGACCGACATCATCGACCGGCGCTACCGCCCGAAAATCGCAGAAGCGAGACCGGATACGATCGCCACCATCACGCTCCGGATCACGAAACACTATCCCCCCTTCAATAAACGCTCTCCCTACAAAGTGGTGGGGATGGACGATACCGGGGCCATGAACCTGGTGTTTTTCCGCGCGCGTTCCGACTACCTGAACAAAGTCCTTCCCGAAAACGAGACCCGTATCGTTTCAGGTAAAGTCGAGCGCTTTGGCGACACCCTGCAAATGACGCACCCGGACCACATCGGCACCGAAGATGAGATCGACACTATGAGCAAGGTCGAGCCCGTCTATCCTCTGACCGCGGGGTTATCTCTGAAAGTTTTGGGAAAGGCCATGTCCGCCGCCCTGGAAATCCCGAAACCGCTCCCCGAGTGGCAGGACGGCCCTTTGATGAAGAGGGAAAAGTGGCCGGCATGGCACGAGGCCCTTCACGCCGTCCATGCCCCGGAAAGCGAGGCAGAGCTCTCTCCGGTCACGCCGGCCAGACGGCGTCTCGCATACGACGAACTGCTTTCCAATCAACTCGCGCTGGCACTGGTGCGCGCACATATGAAACGGAGTAAAGGACTGTCCCTTGTCGGTGACGGCACCCTTCGAAAAAAGGTCCTCGCCGCCCTGCCCTTCGAACTCACCAATGCGCAAAAGCTCGCCATTGATGAAGTCGATGCGGATCTGGCCGCGGAGCACCGGATGCTGCGTCTGTTGCAGGGCGATGTCGGGTCAGGCAAAACGGTGGTCGCCCTCATGGCGATGCTGAGCGCAGTCGAAGCCGGCGGGCAGGCCGTCCTGATGGCCCCCACGGAAATCCTCGCTCGCCAGCACCACGCAACCCTTACACAGATGGCTGAGCCTGCGGGGCTGCAGCCGCTGCTGCTGACCGGGCGTGAGCGCGGTAAGAACCGCGACGGCCTGCTTGAAAAGCTCGAAACAGGCGCTGCACGCCTTGCCGTCGGCACTCATGCGTTATTCCAGGATGACGTCGCGTATAAGGACCTGCGGGTTGCCGTCATCGACGAACAACATAGATTCGGTGTGCACCAGCGCCTGACCCTTGCGTCGAAGGGACGCGCCGTCGATGTGCTGGTCATGACGGCGACACCGATTCCACGCACGCTTATGTTGACGGCATACGGAGACATGGACGTATCAAGGCTGATGGAGAAACCGGCCGGACGCCAACCGGTGACGACGGCGCTGATCTCGAACGAACGCTTAGACGAGGTTGTCGCCGCCGTGAAGCGTGCAACCGGTTCCGGTGCCCGGGTCTATTGGGTATGCCCGCTGATCGAGGAAAGTGAGACAAGCGATATGGCCGCCGCCGAAGCCCGTTACGATCATCTGAAGTCGATATTCGGTGAGCGTGTCGGTCTGGTTCACGGCAGATTGAAAGGCGCTGAAAAAGACGCCGTCATGACGGCCTTCAAAGACGGCGCCATCGACATCCTCGTCGCAACCACCGTTATCGAAGTTGGCGTCGACGTGCCGGAAGCTACGGTCATGGTGATCGAGCACGCTGTACGCTTCGGCCTTGCGCAGTTACACCAATTACGAGGTCGCATCGGACGTGGAAGCGGCAAATCAACATGTCTTCTGCTTCACGCAGGACATATCGGTGAGACGGCGAAGGCCAGGCTTACCACCATGCGCGAAACCGACGACGGTTTCGTGATTGCGGAAAAGGATCTGGAACTACGTGGTGCCGGCGAATTGCTCGGCACACGGCAGAGTGGTCTACCCGAATTTCGGCTCGCAGACATCACGGAGCACGCCGATCTGCTTCCGATCGCACGGGATGACGCGGAACTCATTCTCAGAAACGACCCGGAGTTGGAGAGCGAGCGCGGCCAAGCGCTTCGGCAGCTTCTTTATCTATTTGAGCGGGATGCGGCGATCCGGTATCTCAGATCGGGCTAATCTTCCTTGTTTCCAAGGTCCTTGGCGTCGTCGAGGCGGTCATGAGGTCGTGACCTCTTATCGACGAGCACCGCGCTGCCATCCCTTTCTCGCAGCACGTCCAGTTCTTCATAGGTCTGCGCCGATACGACGGGCGTGTTGCGTTCGCTCTCGGCACGCTCGTCCGGCGGTGTGACGATACCGCCAGAAATTACCATCTTGATCGCATCCTCGACGGTCATCGAAAGCGGCACGAGATCTTTCTTGGGCACGAATAAAAGAAACCCGGAAGTCGGGTTCGGTGTGGTTGGCAGGAAGACGTTGATGCATTCCTCTTCCGTCAGGTTTTGCACTTCCCCCTTTGTCTTGCCCGTCAAGAATCCGATGGCCCAGATCCCCCGCCGAGGGTATTCGATCAAGACAGCTTCCCGAAATGCATTCGACTGCTGCGCCAATACCGTTTCCAGGATTTGCTTAACCGCCGAATAGACGTTCCGGATGACCGGCATCTGGTTCAGGACGCGTTCCGATATCCGCATCCACAGCCGGCCAAAGAAGCCCGCCGTCAGCGCGCCGACGAGCATCAGCGCGACGATTAAAATAATCAGACCAAGCCCCGGCACGGCAAATGGCAGATAGGTCTCCGGATTGTACTTGGCCGGAATGAGCGGATTAATCTTGCTGTCTACAAACGTGACGAACAACCACGCCAAATAGAATGTAATGAAGATCGGTGCGGTAACCAGAATTCCGGCGAAAAGATACGCGCGAAACCGCTGCGACATCGACATCCTCGGCCGCGAAGCGCCCGTTTCCTCCCCCGGGGCCTTGTCCGATCCCATGTCAGGCGGCGTCATCGGCGTCTATCCTTTCGTGCCAAAAAATGCGCGAATTTCACTCAATGTCTCTTCCGGTGCTTCCTCGGGAAGAAAATGTCCGCTCGCAACCGGTTTACCCGATACGGTATGGCATTTTTCGCCCCAGGTTTCGAGCACATCGAATGTCTTGTGCATCAGGCCATATTCGCCCCAGAGCGCCAGCGTCGGGCACATGACCTTACGATCGATATCGGCGTCATCGTGTTCGAGGTCAATTGTCGCAGCCGCCCGATAATCCTCACACGACGCATGAATAGTGGCGGGGTCCATGAAACACCGAAGATACTCAGACATCGCCACATCGTCGAAGACCGCGCCGTCAGCACTCCATTGCTTCATCTTCGTCGTCAGAAAATAAGCGGGATCCGCACCGATCATTCGCTCCGGTAATGGTGACGGCTGCGCCAGGAAGAACCAGTGATAATATCCAATTGAAAAAGCTTTATCGGTGCGCGTGAACAAGGTGTGTGTCGGCACGATATCCAGAACAACAATACGCATCACCGTATCCGGGTGATCGAGCGCCATACGATGCGCGACACGCCCCCCTCTGTCATGCCCGATGACCGTGAAACGCTCGTGGCCCAAGCCCTTCATCACCGCGACCATATCGCAGGCCATGGCCCGCTTAGAATAGTTCTCGTGACCTGGCCCGCCCGACGGCTTCGAACTGTCCCCGTACCCTCGAAGGTCTGCGCATACGACTGTATGGTCCCGGGCAAGTGTCGGCGCCACCTTGTGCCACATGGCATGGCATTGCGGATAGCCGTGCAACAACAGGACCGGCTCTCCGGAACCACCGGTACGCAGATGAATCGTCACACCGTCGATTCCGGGTAAATCCCGGGTCTCAAAACCCTTAAACATCTCTCGGCAGCGCCCTGTTATTTTTCGCGAACCGTTTCAACAAGTATCCGCAACAAAGCACGGATAAAAGGGTCGGTTTTCTTGAGCTTGTCCTGGTACATCGCCTTGGTGATGGTCATGATGGTCGCCCCACCCTTGACCCTGGCTGTCGCCATGCGCGGCTGTTCGTCGATCAACGCCATTTCCCCGAATATGCCGCCGACGCCAATGGTCGCCAGTTCCTTGTCCTCACCATCAATTAATTTGGTGATGACAACTTCCCCCGACTGCACCACAAACGCACTGCTGCCCTGCTCGCCCTCTCGAAAAACGGTGTCGCCGCTCTTCAACGTTCGGCGTTCAAGAATATCTGCCACACTTACCCCCGCTTTATTCAATCGGCGTTTTTCTACGCGCGATCTGTCTGTATCTTAGCTATCAAGAATGACAAATGTAATTCAATAAACTTGGACCGTAATATGACGGAGAACACAGGCCGGGAATATCCGCGACGCCCCCTCATCGGTGTCGGCGCGATCATTGTGGGCGATAGAGGCGTCGTCCTTATCAAGCGCGGTAAACCTCCACGTCTCGGGAGTTGGAGCCTTCCCGGGGGCGCTCAGAAAGTCGGTGAAACTGTCAATGAGGCGGCGCTCAGAGAGATAAAGGAAGAAACCGGCCTTGAGGCAGAGGTGAAGGGACTCGTCGACGTTATCGATTCTATTTCAGCGGCCGAAGAAGATGGTCGTATCCGGTACCACTACACCCTTGTCGACGTCTGGGCGACGGCGATTGGCGACCATGACCCTGTCGCGGGTGGCGATGCCGCAGACGCAAGATGGGTCGCTCTCGACGAGCTCGATGAGCTCAAGCTCTGGTCGGAGACCCGCCGCGTGATCGAACGTGCACATTCTTTGTGGCGCGGCACTTGACCCCTAGCGTTCGCGGAATGCCGTCGAGACCGAACTGTAGACCGGTTTCAACAAGTATTCGAACAGCGTCTTTTTACCGGTCTTGATATCAGCCTGAACCGTCATACCCGGCATCACCCTGTTCTGTGCTGGATCGCGCCCAACATAGCTGCGGTCCATTTCGATGATGCCCTTGTAATACGGTTGCCCCTCTTCATCGAGGAACGTTGACGCGGACACGTCTTTCAACTCACCTGAAATCCCCCCGAAACGGGCGAAATCGTATGTTGTCACCTTGACCGTCACCGGCTGGCCTATACGGACGTGACCAACGTCGCGAGGCTTGATCTTGGCTTCAACAACAAGCTCTTTGTCGAGAGGTACGATCTCGGTGATGATTTCACCAGGCGGCACAACGCCGCCGACGGTGTGAATGTTCAGGCCTTTGACGATCCCACGGACCGGGGCCGTAATCTTGAGCCGGCGGACACGGTCTCTCGCCTGAACAAGCGCTTCCTCGACCTGAATGAGTTCGTTCGCGCTTTCACTAAGCTCTGCCAGAGCCTGCTCTCGAAACTCGGTCTCGATTTCATCCAGACGGCTCTGAGACTCCTTTATCGCCTCGGTCGCACGTTCACGTTCCGACACCAGATCAGCCAACTCGCCTCGCGCCGTATTCATTGAGCGTTTCGCGTCGAGATACGCGATTTTCGACGTCAGCCCCTCCTTATAGAGCTTTTCCCGAACCTCTAGTTCCTCGGCGAAGATTTCGGCGGTCCGCGTCAGGGTTTGCTCTCGTTCGTCGAGCAACTCAAGGTCGGCGCGGCGCTGCTCGATCTGTTTACGGATCGTTTCCTGCCGACTGAAGAAAGCTTCGAGCGAACCTTCATAGATACGCTGTTGGTCATTGATCATGTTGGGGTATCGGGTGCCGACTTTCGACCAGTCGGGGACCCCACCTGTACCAAGTGCACGCAGCCGTTCGGAGCGAATCTCAAGACCAGCGCGGCGGGCCTCCAGTTTCTGCAATTCGGTTACCGCAGCCGTCTCATCGAGATTGATCAGGACTTGCCCCTGCTCCACCAGTTGCCCCTCTTCAATCAGGATCTGTTTAACGATCCCACCTTCGAGGTGCTGCAGCGCCTGGACTTGACCGGACGGAATAACCTCTCCCGACGTCACAGCGACTTCATCCACATTCGTCACCATCGACCAGCCAAGAAACATCAAGATCACGACGCAGATCGTTATCATCGCCGCGCGCACGAGACCCGAGCTACCGCCCTCCTCAAGGATTACGGATTGCGCGAGGAAGCGTGTCTGCCGGTCGCCGCGCCGCAGCTTCTTTCGCCGATCCTTCTCGGGCTTGCCCGGATGGTCCGCGTAATTCTGTTCGGTAATCTGCGATCCGTCCGCCATCACACGAAGTCCTTCGGCATCTGCTTGAGCACTTCTTCGGCTCCCCCGAAGGCACGCACGTTACCGTACTCCAGCCATAAAATCTTGTCCGCAAGTCGAAGATGGCTCGGTCGGTGCGTCACCATCAGGACCGTGGTACTGCCGCGCATTCGCTCCACGTTTCTCATAAAAGCCTGGTCGCTGGCGAAATCAAGCCCGTTGCCGGGCTCGTCGAATAGCATGATCGGCGAGTTTTTCAGATAACCACGCGCCAGATTAAGCCTCTGCAAGAGGCTGGTCGGCATCTGGCCGGAACTTGAATCACCGATACGCACTTCGAAACCGTCACGCTTCCATTTACCCGATCCCTGTGACAACGCGAGCACTTCATCGAGAACGGCTGCTTTCTCGCACGCTTCGTGAAGGTCTGCCTCCGTCGCGGTCGGATGAGCAAGTCGCAGGTTCTGGGCAATCGTTCCATAGAAGAACTGTACCGTTTGTGGCACATAAGCCACGGCGTGTCGAAGCTCGACGGTATCCATTTGCCGGATATCCATGTTGTCGATGCGGATGGAGCCAGCTTGCGGTGCGTACATGCCCGCCAAAAGCTTCAATGCGGTCGATTTACCTGAACCGTTACCGCCGACGATGCAAAGTACGTCACCAGGTTCGAGTTCGAATGAGACTCCAACCAGCGCAGGGTCACTGTCCGGGCTGTAGCGGATCGACACTCGCGCAAAGGTCACGAAACCCTCGATCTGTTTGATCGGGTTCACCAACGTATGCTGCTCGCGCTCGCCGCGGATGTTCATGAGGTTGTTGATCTGAGAGATCGAAGACTTCACCTGTGTTAAACGCGTCAGCGACACAAACGCCGTCTGCAGCGGTGCGAGAACGCGCCAAACGAGGATCATCGAGGCAACCAGCCCGCCCACCGACATATCGCCGTTCATCACCCTGAAAACCCCGAAGATGATCGTGCCGAGACCGGCAGAGATCATCAGAACGTGTGAAATGGTCTGCATCAGCGCGGAAAGCTGCGCCGTATAAAAACTGTTGAGCGCCGCCGTCGCCGAATATTCCCGGAACCGCTCCATCCACTTGTCTTCAGCGCCGCAGTACTTGACGGCGCGCATGCCGCTCAGGGTCTCGACGATCAATTCCTGCTTTTTCGATGACGCCCGCGCGGCACGGCCGACAGAGTTCCGGAGCAACGGGGAGATAATCAAACCGAGGATCAAGAAACACGCCATCATGATCACCGATACGAACACCACCGGTCCCGCCAAAGCCGCGATCGTGATGATGAAGATAAACACGAAGGGCAGTTCGAACAGAACCAAAGCCATAGGGCCCGTGAAAAAGTCACGGATCGTTTCAAAGTCCTTGATACGCGCGACCTGGGCACCGATGGTCGCGCGCTCGGTATAGGTCGGGGGGAGAAACAGTATTTTATGGAAGATGGCTATGCCGACGATATTGTCCAGCCGCGCGCCGATGAACGCCATGATCTTCGACCTGATCATGCGCAGGATCACGTCACAACCGATAGCCACACCCACCCCGAATGCAAAGAACGCCAGCGTTGGAAGTGATCCTGTCGCAACGACTTTGTCGTACACCGCCATCACGAACAGTGGTGTCACAAGCGCCAGAATGTTCAGAACGAAGGTGATACCGAGCGACTGGTAGACCAGTGCACGGAAACGTTCGGAAACCGCGCGGAACCAACCGACCTTGCTCTGGTTCGATTGGATTTCATCGGCGTCGACGGGACTGAAGAAGAACGCGGTGCCCTTTGTCGAGCCACGCGGCACAACACGCTCTTTGTTCTGTCCACCGTCAAACACACGGATACCGTCCGGCTCGTAGCCGAGCAAAATCATCGCATCCCCATCATCCGGCAGATAGAGACAAGGGAACAAGCGTGAGTCGATACCACCTAGACGAAGCTTCACCGGCCGACTTTGATAGTGAAGCGTTGCCATGATGTTACGAAAGGACGTGATATCCAGCGAATTCGTGAAGTGCGGCAACGCCTCGGCAACATGACGTTTGTCACCACGCCAGTTCAGCGCATACAGCAGCTTCATGAGGCAGTTCGAAAGGTCGGTCGCTTCTTTGAGCGCCGCAAGCGCGGGCTCTTCGTGCGCCGGGGGATCCGCATCGGGGATTGGCATAGGCCGTTGCCCATCCCCTCCGCTATCTCCGCCTCCCGCCCCACCGGGAGGCGCCGGCGGCAATGGCGGCGGCGGCGCTGCACGTTCCGCGATCGCGGCAGGAGCGCCACCCGGTGCCGGCCGGGGTGCTTCGAATTTCGGGAGCGGTTCAAAAACACCCTGGAGTTCAGGAAGCGGTGGCGGCGGCCTTAAGGGGCCATCGGCTTCCGCCTTGCGGGCAACGGGCGGCGGCGCCTGCGGTCGCGGCGGCTGCCCGCCCTGCGGGGGCGTTTGCGGTGCTCGTGGGGCCGGTGCATCTGCCTTAGGAGGCGGCGTCTTGATGGTTTGCGGTGGCGCGCTCGGAGCGGGACTTTCAGGTGGCTGCTGCTTGTTCTGAAATTGCTCCGGCATACCGACCTTGCGCCGGCCACTCTCCGGTTTCGGTTGCGCCGGCTGAGACGGCGGCTTGGCTGCCGGAGGCTGGCTCTGGGCACCGCGCGCAGACGGCGCCGGTGCGGGCGACTTCTGAGCGGCGGGTTGCTGAGCCGGCCGGCGCCCTTGAGCCGACGGCTTCGGCGCTTGCGCTCCGGCCTCCGGCTGTTCCCCTTTATTTGCTTGTTCCTGACGTTTCCGGAGGCGCGGCGGGACTCGCCCACCCTTCGCGGGGGCATTGAGCGCGGCAGCAGCCTTGTCGGCGAGTGCTGCCTTATCTTCTGCGGTCGGCTGCGGCGGGCGCTCGGGGGCCGGGGGGCGTTGGCGTGACTGTGGTCGCGGCGCGGTGTCCCGCGGGTCTTTTTGCGGCGGGGCCGAACGCTGAGCCGGGCCGGCTGGCGGTGACGATTGAACGTCGTCAGGCTGACGTTTCGCTTCTGACGCACGTTCCCGTTCCATCCGGACATTCGGACGTGGTCCGCGTGCCGGTTTCGGCGGCTCGGGTTTGCGGGGCGCGGACCGTTTGCGTTCGCCGATCGGCGGCATCGGAATGCCACGCTCGTCGGGTGCTGCGGGCTCGACAGCGGCCAGCGTGGTCGTTGAGGAAGCACCGGTAGCGGCTGCGTTCTCTCTCTCTCCAAAGACCCGGTCTACGGCAACATCGACCGCTTCGGCGCCGCTTTCGTCGGCGTCGTCGAGCGCTTCGATTTTAGAGAGTATGCCGGTCATCCGAGTCGAGATCCCTTCCTAGTCGTCAGGCGTGACCGACACGACGGCCGGGGCCGCTCAACCAGCCATCGCGGGGCACTGCATGCATCTGTAATTCCGGGCTTGGTCCGGTGGGTTGTGACTTGGGCACAGCTGACCACTCCAAATCTGTTGCCACGGCGAAATCCGTGCTGCCGTCCGCGGCCTCTAGTTTCTTCAATTTTGCAATCATGTTCAGTTCCCCTTTCCAGATGGGCTGCCCAGCCGCTCGGCTTCCGGCACGCGTTCGACGAGTTGCGCATCGGTAATATCGAAAATCCGGTCGGCCAGATTGAGCATGGATGGGCGCGGCGTCACCAGCACCAGCGTCACCCTGCCTTTCAATCGCTCCAGCAAATTGCGGAGCGTCGAATCCCCTGCACTGTCCATCGCTGCGTTCGCCTCGTCGAACAGCAGCACACGCGGCTTATCGACGAGTGCCCGGGCAATCGCGATCCGCTGTTTAATCCCTTTGGGCAACTTGTCCCCGGCCCCGTCACCGACCCGGGTTTCATATCCCTGCGGCATGTGCGCAACGACACTGTCGAGGCCCAGAAGCCGGGAAATATCCAGCGCTTCATCGATTTTTTCTTCACGGAACATCGTCACGTTTTCCAAAATTGTCCCGTTGAAGAGCACGCCTTCCTGCGGCAAATAGGCGATTTGATGGCGGATACTGGATGGATCGTACTCGTAGATATCCATGCCGTCGGCAAGCACGCGACCTTGCGTCGGCGCGAACACGCCCATCATGATGTAAAGCAGCGTCGTCTTGCCGCTGGACCCAGCCCCCGTGATACCGATAGTTTCCCCGGCTTCAATCGTCAGATTGATATCCCTGAAGACCGGGGGCAGGTCGTCCCCATCCTTGTTCTTGCCGTAAGTGAACGTCATGTCCTCGATCTTGAGTTCACCCCGGATCGCAGGAAGTTTCGGCAATCCCGATGGCTTTTCCTCCTCCATCTGGAAGAGTTTGCGGACGCGATCGAGCGACAGTTGAATGGACTGGAATCGGGTCCAGATGCCCACGGCCTTCTGAAGCGGTTGCATGGAGCGTCCAGCCAGCATCGTGCACGCGGCGAGACCACCCACCGTGAGTTCGCCATCGATCACGAACGTCGCGCCGTATCCGACAACGCAGAACAGTACAAGCTGAGAGAAAAGCGCACCCGTGGAACTGGCCGACGACGAGTGAAGCGCCACATTGTAATCGGCTGTTGCGCAGGTCTCTTGCAGGCGTTCGTAGCGCCGGATCATCTGCTCTTCCATCGCGAGCCCCTTGACGGTGTGAATTCCGCCCAGAACTTCAATGATAAAGCTGTAACGCCTGTCATCCGCCAGCATGCGGCTTTCCAGCGCGTTCCGAAGCCGGTTGCCGACGAGAATGGCGGCGATCGCGAAAATGATGATCAACGCAATCGGCACAATGACCAGATGTCCGGCCAAATAATACATCGCCCCCAGAAACAGCACCGCAAACGGCAAGTCGCATAACGCGAGGATGGCCTGCCCGGCGTAAAATTCCTTAAGCGGACCGAGCGCATTAAAGCGCTCCAGATGGACGCCGGATCCCTGCCGCTCATAGTCGACGATGGCAACGTTCAGCAGGCGCTCGACAGCGGCAACCCCGGCCAAATGTTCGAACCTGGCGCCCATCCAGCCCGAGACGTAAGAACGCCCCTGGCGGAGGCACGCCTCCAGAATCAACGCAGAGCCGACGCCAACGATAAGAAGGATAAGCGTACCCTGAGCGGAATTCGGAATGATCCGGTCATACACCTGCAGCAGCGTCAGTGGCATCGCCAACGCCAGCAGGTTGATGAAGACCGACGCAAGGATGAGATCGAAAATCCCACCGGGTGTATACGATATACGCCCTAATTCATTGCCTTGCTTCGGCTCCGACGATCTAAGCTTTTCAGCCAAGCCCATAAATTTCCCCGGCCGCTCGACGCAACCGGTCCTTCCGCTCCCTGGCCCTGCCCGCAGAGACTAGGGTCCAGGTACCGATTTAGGCATTTGTTGTTAATAAACCATTACAGGCGGACGCGAATAACCACGGCAAACCGTTGATAAAATTGACGGTTGCCCCTGACAGCATCCTTAACGGTTACGAGAAAGTGCGCAAAGTTGCGATTATTGCGTTTGCCGATAGGTTTCGATCACGGTCTCGACCGTCTCCCGAAACATCCCCAACGTCGTGCCGGGCTTGATCCGCGGATCGTAAACAGTGCGAATTAGAACTCGGTCGATGGGCGACAACTCGGTGAGCATCGACGTCTCATTGAACACCGACGGGCGCAAACGTTCACTATCGTTTGGGAGCCCAAGTGACTGCGTTAATTCTTCCAATAAACAATGAGTTATATGACTATCTTCCAAAATAGAATTAATTGCGATTTTTGCTGTTTTGATGCTCCAGTCCGGTTTCGGCCAGATCACGAAGAAGCATCGACTCGGCCCCATCAATTGTCCCAAGGTTTTTGCCGGCACACCCGGGAACGGGACCTGAGACATAATCGTTCGCGGTACGATCGTGATAACGATATCGCCACCCGACCCGATATCCTGCGGCATTAGGCGAAGGTGCATGCCGGTCGCATCCGACAATGCTTCGACGTGCCGCTCCAACGCCGCGTAATGCGCCAAGTTCGTTTTTCCGGGCATCGGAGTCGCCTTTCCCGTCTCTGGATCGCGAGGTCCAGGCACCAACGTCTCCAGTCGAATTCTCGGTGCAGCAGCCCACTTGACCAAATGCGCCCCCGGCTTTTGGCCGATCACAACGTCTTCGGCGAAACGGCGCAGGTCAGTCGCGGACGGCAACTCCGCCCCCGACGATGCACTAGGAACGGTCAACATCGCGCACAGAGCGGTTACAGATAGAAATGATCTTAACACGTTAACCGCCGAGGCGTTCTTGCATGATTTCCCGGCCAATACGTATCGCATCGGCCTTCGGCGTCCCAGCCGGCAAGCGTTTGTCGTAGAGCGTCTGCAACAAGAGCATATCGCTTTCGGATAGCTCACGGCGGGTCGATTCCTGATTGAAGATCGATGGCTTCACGAGATCACTATCGTTGGGCATTCCCATCGCCTGCGTCATTTCCTCCAACAAACAGGCATCCATCTGGTCCGCCGGCAGCTCATTGTTGACAACGATCAAGCTCCGGAACATTGCACCAGTACTGATCGATCGGGTCAGAAAGTAACAAACACCGGGCCTGCTCAACCGTTTGAGGATGTCTGGATCCACATCATCGGCGATGAATGGCTGCCCCATGGCCAGCCGCGGCACGAACTTAATGAAGAAATTTGCCGGCTTTTCGTTTTCCTTATCACTTTTCTCCGACACCGTACCTGTAAGTTTCACGAGCGTTGTAAGATGTCTGCGGATCATGTCGACATAACGCTGGTCCGGCCGGACAAAGCTCAGCTTCAATTCCCTTTTACCGCCACCTTTGTTGATCATCTCACCCTTCATGGAGGTGATCGAAACGCGGATCGGGCTCATCCATTTCTGAACATGCTTAACGGCCTGAATGCCATCTATCTCGGCCCCAAAGACCACATTCTCGAAATGACGCATCAGTTCGTCGACAGGTGGGCGGTCAGCGGCCTTTGCCGGCGCCCCCATACAGATAGCTGCGGTGAGAGCAACCACCGCTAAAGAAGCCTTTAAACCAGGATGTGCCGGGACACGGAACGACATGTCCGGATTGTACCACGCCGCCCGGCAACGGCGATACCCGTCAGCCGTCAATTTTAAGTGAATTTAAGATCCGTTCAGCTACCGGACGATAGGTGTCGAACCGGCTAGCGGGCGCCGTATACGACCAAATATGTGCGATTCCACCTTCAGGCCGCGGTATGACCAATGCCCATTTGCGGAACTTCTGGCCCTGATGGTCATAACTGGCGACGAACTGATGACCTTCGAGCTTGAGGCCGTATTTCGCGTAGGTCACTGCCTTCTCGCCGATGAACTGAACACCTTGCGCCTGTTGCGCCAAGTTTGACTTGAGATTGTCGAGGGCAGCGCGCGCCACATCATCACCACTTGCGACTGGACGGACGTTCTGTAACGCGACGATTGCATCATAAGCGGGCGTTCCCTGTGGGCCACTGATCGCGTTGGTGAAAGCGCTGATTTTCTCAAGATGCCATGCGGACGGATACTCGATCCTGTAACCATAACCGGCTTCAGAGAAAATTAGCACATCCGGGGCGCTCACAGGCTCCGGCTGGTCGGGGCGGCCTGCCGGGATGGCGTCCGGCGCCGCTTCGGCACGAAGCGGTGGTTTTTTGTCCTCCGGTTTCGGCTCCTCAGCCACCTTGACGGGCTCAGCAGGTTTCTCCGACGGGGCTGGACGGAAACTTGCAAGTATCCACTCGAATTCAACGGACAGCTTCTCATAGTGGCTGATTGGCGCGAAAAACATGAACACGAAATCGGTTTCATTGCCGCGCGCGATCACAACCTTGGTTTTGGTTGATCCCGCTTCATATAGAGCGATCCCGGCAGGCAGTCCGGCAATAACCTGCTGCCTTTCGCCCACTTTACGCGCCCATGGCTTGCCGTCGCCGAGGTACTGCACCTCGAGTTTATGAAACATGTTCTCCGTGGACAGGGCCGGATTGGCGTCACCCATCTGAATGTTCACGGCGTAGCCCTTACGCGACTGTATTGCGATCTGGTCACCACCGGAACGTTCCTGAAACCTTGCGCCGGGTGGGGCGACAAGCATGAAGCCGCGCTTGCTATCCTGATACGCAATGGGCTTGGCCGGCGTCGAACTAATGGGGCCCGGCACGGGTGGCAGGCCGGTCGGCGACGTGGCGGGGGTTTCCTGAGCCTGAGAAACAGGTGATGCCGCTGCCACGTTCGGATGGATACCGCTCTGCGGTACCATACCAGGTGCACCGGCAGCCGGCCCGATAGCGCCCGTATTCTCGGCCCCGGCTTGGCTGGTCATGCCGACCAGAGCAGCTACCATTAAAATGCGTGCAGTTGTGCGCATGACTGCGCTCCCTTCTCCGTCGTCCGTACCCACGGACACCCAATCGCCACAGCCCGAACGCCGCAGCATATCCCGTGGAAATCATGCCACGACGTGGTTAACAATCCGTGAATCGGTCGATAAGAGAAACGGCCGAGTGCAGCTCAGGAACGGCGGAACGCTCGCATTTTTGCAAAATTCTCAGCGCTGAGTTCCTCGAACAACGCCCGTCGCCGCTCGACATCCACACCGGCGGCCTCTAGAGCTGCCGCCCCCAATCTGAGACTCGCTTCGACGGTTTCCGGCATGGCGTGATCGACACCCAACTCAGTGTAGGTATCGGCAATGTCCCAATCATGGGCACGCACGTGTATGGGCACATGAGGATAAATACGCCTGACCGTACGCACCATCGCCTCCGCAACTTTGGAATCATCTAATGTCACGACGATAAGCCGCGCGTGCTCGGCACCGACAGAACGCAGCACTTCGGGCCTGCCGGCGCTTCCGAAATAAACGTGATACCCATGCCGCCTGGCGCGTTTAACACGATCCGCATCGGCATCAATTGCGACATACGGCACATCCGCAGCGGTAAGCATGTTGGCGACCGTCTCGCCGACCCGCCCGAAACCGGCGATCAGTACGGGCCTGGATTCTTCCGCGACGTCACTATGCACTTCCCCGGGAACCGCGATGGCAAATCGTTCTGCTGCACGCCCCCCAATGAACACCATTACCGGTGTCAGGATCATGCTGAGCACCACGACAGCAATCGATAGATCAAGAATATCGGGCGGCAATATGCCGTCTCCGGCGGCAATGGAAAACAACACGAAGCCGAATTCCCCCGCCTGAGACAGCAAGAACCCGGTCCGGATCGCGACGGCGACGGGGGCCCGCGCAAGCAGCGACAACCCAATCGTAATCGAGGTCTTGAGACATAGAAGCGCAACCGTCGCGCCGATAACCACCCCCGCGTGCTCAGTCAGCGGGATCGGATCGAGGCTCATGCCGACACTCATGAAGAAAAGTCCGAGCAGCAATCCCCGGAACGGCAAGATGTCAGCCTCGATCTGATGGCGGTATTCCGATTCCGCCAACAAAACACCCGCCATGAAAGCCCCCAATGCGAGGGAAAGGCCAACTTGGTTCATGACCCAGGCAAAACCGAGCACCAATAAGAGCGCCATCGCCACGAAAGTGTCGCTGTTGCCGATCCGGGCGATGGCATGCATCGCGGGCCCGATCGCATAACGGCCGGCCAAAACCACGGCAACGATAATCCCCGCCGCCTGTACAACTGCCAGCCCCATCGACGTCGTGATGGCAATTTCACCCACCGCCAGCAGCGGCAGCAGCACGATCAAGGGCACGACCGCAAGATCCTGGAACAAGAGTATCGCAAAGCTGTTTCTGCCGTGATGACTGGTCAGCTCGTTTTTCTCCGATAGCATCTGTACGCCGAAAGCTGTCGAAGAGAGCGCCAGACCGAGGCCGATCACGATCGCGACTTTAACGTCCAATCCGAGAGCAAAGTGAGCACCTGCCGCGAGCACTGCTCCGGTCAACAGGACTTGCATCCCACCTAGCCCGAATACCAGTCGACGCATGATCCAAAGCCGTTGCGGCTTCATCTCCATGCCGATCATGAACAACAGGAAAACAACCCCGAATTCGCCGATATGCCGCAGATTTTCAGCATCCGTGACAATGCCGACACCGAACGGGCCGATGGCCGCGCCGGCCGCAAGGTACCCGAGTTGCGAGCCGAGACCCAGCCGCGTGGAGACCAAAACGGCTACGACAGCCGCCCCCAGCAGACTCAAAATCTCGACCATGCGAACAATGCCCCCGGAACTAAGAACCGTTGATCGGCTCTACCCTCATTTGATTGGCGGGCCCACTCACCCTATAGCGTTTCAGCGTTCGCGACTCGCCTTCCGTCCCCAATCTGCCGACATCGAGGTCGAGCGTCCAGTTTGCAAGATCGATGCGGCCCTTACCGACCAGACTCAACCTCGCTGTGCGGAGGAGTAAATCGTCACTGGATGCGATCCCCTGCGCAACTCGGAACGTCGCATTCAGGGAAGCGTAGTCGAGCTTTCCTCCGGCTTCAGGCGCCAATCCGTCGATAAGTTCTTCAATCCTCAGGCTACCGTCACGCGCGACAAGTTCCGCCTTACCAGTCAGCGCCTGGAGCAATTCCTGCGCCGATCCACCGACGGAGAAAAGGCTTAATTCGATATTCGAAGCACCGCTTAGGGCCGGGTCCAGCCCGGTTTCACCGACAAGAAGCATCGGCCCGATATCGACGCCCACGGCCCGCCCCTCAACACTAAGTGCGCGCATACCCTCTGACGCGTCCAGTGTCATGGTCCCGCGGACAGTGCCGCCGGACGCGATCGTATCTTCAAGGGCTATCGTGAGCCGATGGGTACCTGGCGCGCGTTCGATGAGCGCGTCCCCGGGGCCAAACATGAGACCCTGCCAGATTGCTTCTTGCCAGGCGACCTGGATCTTGCCGCTCGGCATACCAGGAATCATGAGGGGCGCCTCCATCATTGAGATCACCTGATCTGGTGGAGTCCGGCCAAAATCGAAGACGGTAGCATCGATACTGCCCGAAACAACGGGTGCACCCGTGGTCATAGCGGAGATTGAAAATTTACCGTCCAAAGCTGTCTGACCATACCTTAGTTCAAGGTTACCAACATCCATATCATCGCCGGCCAGATCGATCTTCGCTTTCAAGGATATTGGCCCGTTGCCGCGAGATGGAAAAAGAGGTCCCAACCAGTTGTTGACTGCACCTGCATCAGAGCCGCCCACGACGATCTCTCCACCACCAACCGTGCGTTCACGGACAGCAAGTGAACCTTCAAATGTTCCATTCAGCAGATCAGAACTAAACACAACCTCGAATGGCCAACGGTTGCCGGAAACCAACAACTGCGGATCGGACGTCGTTGCTGAAACGGTAACGTTTTGCCCGTTCAGAACCCCCGCGCCTTTCAGGATAATCCCATCCTGGACTTCCTGCTTACCCGGTTCGGCGTTGCTGATGCTGAATTTCTCCAACCGCAAAGCTCGGCCATTCCTGGTGTTGGTCAGGACGAACGTGGCGTTCTGCACTTCAAGGCCCTCGACCGTCATATCGCGCCACCACCCCCACGCGCGATCGATCTCCGGCACCGCTCCTGGCTGCCCGCCTGACATAAGCCCGGTTTCAACGCGAACACTGGGTGCCCGCAACATCACTCTTTGCACATCAACACTACCTGCCAGCGCGCCAAACGCGCTCGCTTCGAGTTCGAGATACGGTAATTCGATGAAAACTGCGCCCGGACCATCGGCTGAAACGACATTTTCGGCCTTCAGCCTCAAGCTCGGTAACACCCTGAATGAATGATCGCCCTTGATCTCCACGTTAACACCGGTGACTTGGCCGATAAGACGTTCCGCGTAATCAACCGTCATCGACCCGGGTAGCACGATGGGCGCAAGCCCAAGAGTGGAAATAAAAAGAATGATAAAGACAGCGAGCCCTATCCCGAGTTTCACCAACCAGGGAAATCGGTGTGGAGAGCTCTCGACCTCGACTGTCCAGGACTCATCGTCCGGCGGAGGGGCTTCAGCATCGTCGACCAGTTCAGGCGTATTTCTCACGTCGATTTCCAGTCCGCAATTAAACCGAAAACGCCACGCACAGGCACCTTTTCACCCAGCCCAGCACATTTTCAGCGCACATTCTGTCGCCACAGTGTTCACAAAAACTCGTGCATAAATCGTAAACACATAGACCAATGCGATTTTAAACCTCAATTGCGTCGGAAATCCGGCAACGTCATTGACATTGTCAGAAGGCTGCCATAGAAGCCTGATATTATTCGTTAAATAAGCCCCACGCCATCTGGCGTTACTGCCCGGCCGGAGCCGCCGTTAGATGCAGATATATTTGCCCATCGCCGAAATCTCGGTGAACATTTTCCTCATTCTGGGGATGGGCGGGGGTGTCGGGTTTCTCTCAGGACTATTTGGTGTCGGTGGCGGGTTTCTTATGACGCCGCTGCTGATATTCATCGGCATTCCCCCTGCCGTTGCGGTCGCGACCGAAGCCAACCAGATCGTTGCGAGTTCCGTTTCTGGCGTCTTGGCGCATTTTCGCCGTGGCAATGTCGATATCAAGATGGGCGTCCTGCTGCTGATAGGCGGCGTCATCGGGTCGTCGTTTGGCGTTTGGCTTTTCACATTCCTCAAGGGCCTTGGTCAGATTGACCTGGTGATTAAGCTCTCCTACGTGGTGTTCCTGGGTATCATCGGCACGCTGATGCTGATCGAGAGCGTCAATGCCATGCGCGCCAAGAAGCGCAAAGCCGGCAAACGGAGCCATTCCCACAACTGGATGCACGGTCTTCCCTTCAAGATGAGGTTCCGCAAGTCCCGGCTTTACATCAGTGCCATACTGCCCATCCTGATCGGCGTATTCGTCGGGATTTTGTCGGCCATCATGGGTGTCGGCGGCGGCTTCGTGATGGTGCCGGCGATGATCTACCTTCTGGGCATGCCGACGGCGGTGGTGGTCGGTACATCACTGTTCCAGATCATTTTCGTCACGGCCAACGTCACTGTTTTGCAGGCGGTCTCGAACTACTCGGTCGATATCGTTCTGGCACTGCTGCTTCTGATCGGCGGCGTTATAGGTGCACAATTCGGTGCGCGCTTCGGCGGACGGATGCAGGGCGAGCAACTTCGCGGATTATTGGCGCTGATTGTTATTGCCGTATGCCTTAAGCTAACGTTCGATCTGGTCGTGCCACCTGCCGATCCTTATGCCTTCGGCGTCGGAGGACACTGATGATTAAACGCTATTTGAAATTGCTGACATGTGCGGTCGCGTTACTGGTGAGCGCATCGAGCCTTCAAGCCAAGGATCTGGTTGTCGACCTTTCGGCGCCGATCGTTCGCATCACAACCGGCTTTTCGGGCACCGAATTGTTGCTGTTCGGTGCGAAGCGCGGGGCCGGCGATGTCATCGTCGTGGTGCGCGGTCCGCTTGAGGATCAAACAGTCCACCTCAAGGAGCGTAAGCTCGGCATCTGGGTCAATACCGAGCACCTCAAATTCGAAGATGTCCCCTCGTTCTATTGGGTGGCTTCGAATCGTCCCATCTATGACATCTTGCCCGCAGACACCCTCACCCGCCTGCAGATCGGCCTCGACGATGTGCCGATCACACCGGTCGAAGAAGACGCCAATTCGGCAGAGAAGATCGCATTCCGCGCCGCGATGGTGCGCGACAAGGTCCGCAAGCGGCTTTATTCCGAAGACGCTTCGCCCCTTCTGTTCCTGAACGACATGCTGTTCCGTACCAAAATTAACTTCCCTGCCAATGTATCCGTCGGGGAATTCGCGATCGAGACGTATTTAGTGCGCGACCAGCAAGTCATCACGAGCGAAACCACATTGTTGCATGTCCGCAAGTTTGGGCTGGAAGCGGAAATTTATAACTTTGCCCATCAACAATCGCTTCTGTACGGTATTTTTGCCGTTGTCATTGCCTGCGCAGCCGGATGGCTTGCCAACGCCGCCTTCAGGAGGGGTTAAGGCCATGAACGAAAACATCGACGAGCCGCAAGAAAACGGCGACGAGCCCAAGAAACTCACGGGACGGACCTTCCTCTGTGTGGTTGATGAGACCGAAGAGTTTGCCGCAGCGCTGCAGTTCGCCTGCCAACGCGCCAAAAACTCCGGCGGTCGGGTTGCATTGCTTTACGTCATTCAGCCGGCCGAATTTCAGCACTGGATGGCCGTTGGAGAGCGCATGCGCGAGGAGGCTCGCGAGGAAGCGGAAGAAATGCTGAACGTCGTCGCGTCGGTCGTTCAGAAGCGGCTCGGACACATGCCGGTCCTCTATATCCGGGAAGGCGCGCTTCGTGAAGAGGTGGTCAACCTGATTGAAGAGGAAGAAGGCGTTTCTCTGCTTGTTCTTGGTGCCGCTTCCGGTACGGACGGCCCGGGGCCGCTGGTTTCGTATCTCGTTGAAAAGATGGCAGGAAGGCTTCGGGTGCCGGTTACAATCGTGCCTGGAAATCTGACTGAAGAAGAGATCGCCCTGATTACCTGAGGATTACCGGCGTATTGCCGATTCCCCCGCCGACTTCCGAGCCGGTACCGCAGAACCGCCGCGACGGATTTTTTATGGATATATACCTGCCTATTGCTGAATTGTCGGTCGACATATTCCTGCTACTGGGGATTGGCGGCGGGATCGGCGCGCTCTCGGGTATTTTTGGTGTTGGCGGCGGTTTTCTGATGACGCCATTGCTGATCTTCATCGGTATTCCGCCAGGGGTGGCCGTCGCCACCGGTGCCAATCAGATCGTCGCCGCATCGATATCGGGTGTTCTTGCCCACTGGCGGCGAGGCAATGTCGATCTCAAGATGGGTGTTGTCCTCTTGATCGGCGGCCTGGTCGGCTCAACGGTCGGGGTTTGGGTCTTCTCGTTCCTAAAATCCATCGGCCAGGTCGATCTGGTCGTGAACATCTGTTACGTGGTGTTTTTGGGGATTATCGGGACGCTGATGCTGATCGAAAGCATCAAGGCAATGATGGCCCAAAAGGCACAGAAGCGGAAAAAGAGCCACGTCCACAATTGGACCCACGGGCTGCCGTTTAAGATTAAGTTCCGCCGGTCCCGGCTTTACATCAGTGCACTGCTTCCCTTGGCGGTTGGGTTCTTCGTCGGTCTCCTCTCGGCGATCATGGGCGTCGGCGGTGGGTTTGTCATGGTGCCGGCAATGATTTACCTGCTTGGCATGCCGACGGTTGTCGTCGTCGGCACCTCACTGTTTCAGATTATCTTCGTAACCGCGAACGTGACGCTGCTGCAGGCAGTGACCAACCAGACAGTCGATATCATGCTCGCGCTGGTCCTTATTATTGGAGGCGTGCTCGGCGCTCAGGTCGGTGCCCAAATCGGCGCCAAACTGAAAGGCGAGCAGTTGCGCGGCCTTTTGGCCATGTTGGTGATTATGGTCAGCCTGAAACTACTGCTGGATTTGGCGACGGAGCCATCGGACGTCTATTCGATTTTGCCGGGAACTGGCTGATCAGGACTTAACAGCCGCGCGGAGATCACTGATCGTCTTGGCGTAGTCGTCGCCCTTGAACACGGCACTCCCGGCAACGACGACATCCGCGCCTGCCGCGACCACGTCAGCAATCGTATCGACGTTGACGCCACCATCAACTTCCAACTCGATCGGGCGGTCGCCGATCATCTTGCGAATGCGTTTAATCTTATCAAGAGCTGACGGGATGAAACTTTGCCCCCCGAATCCGGGATTAACGCTCATCACCAGGATGAGGTCGACCTTGTCCATCACATATTCGAGAACACTCTCCGGTGTGGCGGGATTAAGCGACACCCCCGCCTTCTTACCCAGTGAGCGGATCACCTGAAGCGACCGGTCGAGGTGCTTATCAGCTTCCGCATGCACGGTGATGATGTCCGCGCCCGCTTTTGCGTACTCTTCGAGATACGGCTGCGCCGGATCGATCATCAGGTGGACGTCGAACGGCTTTTTCGTATGAGGCCGCAGCTTCTCGATAATCGGCGCACCGAACGTCATGTTTGGGACGAAATGCCCATCCATGACATCCACGTGCACGTAATCGCACCCTGCTTCGTCGATAGCGCGGATTTCCTCACCGAAACGAGCAAAATCCGCAGACAGGATCGAGGGGGCGATTTTGACCATCAAAGGCTCCGATCAGGCTGCTTTCGAGTACGTGCCGGCACAGGCGCGGCTGTTAGCGCTCGCGCGTTCGATGAACGCTTGCTGGGCAGCCGAGTTGTTAGCGTTGTCGCCCTTCCAGGCCTGCAATGCGCTCTGCTGCAGGGCACGCCCATACGAGAAGCTGAGTTGCCAAGGCAAGTTCGCGCCAGATGCATTCATCAGGTCCAGGTGCAGCGTCGCGTCCTCTTCCGACTGACCACCCGACAGGAACATGATCCCCGGCACCGCCGCCGGGACCTTGCGCAGCAGCGTCTCGACGGTTTTCGCGGCCACCTCTTCGGGGGATGCCTGGGTCGCACATTTCTTGCCTGCGATGACCATGTTCGGCTTCAGGATCGTGCCTTCAAGATAGACTTCCTGGAGGTGCAGTTCGTTGTACACGGCGTCCAGAACCTCTTCGGTGACTTCCTGGCAACGGTCGATGTCGTGCGCGCCATCCATCAGGACTTCTGGCTCGACGATCGGGCAGAGTCCGCCTTCCTGGCAAATCTTCGCATAGCGGGCGAGCGCGTGTGCATTGGTATGAATGGCATAGCGGCTCGGAATGCCATCAGCGATATCGATCACTGCACGCCACTTGGCGAAACGCGCACCAAGGTCGTAGTACTCGGCGACCCGCTTCGGCAGCCCGTCCAGCCCTTCGGTGATCTTCTCGGCGGGGCGGCCCGGCAGTTCCTTCGCACCGGCATCGACCTTGATGCCCGGAATAACGCCCGCGTCCTGCAAAATTTTGACCAGCGTCGTGCCGTCGGCGGCCGACTGGCGGATCGTCTCATCATAAAGGATCACGCCGGAGATATAGCTACCGATCCCATCGGAGCGGAACATCATCTCACGATAGTCGCGGCGCTTTTCCTCGACGTTTTCGACGCCGATGGAATCCAACCGTTTGCCCATGGTGCCGGTGCTTTCATCTGCGGCCAGCAACCCTTTGTTGTCAGCTACCATCGCGACGGCGGTTTCAAAAAGTTCCTGTTTATTCATGTCCGTTCCCTCCAACATGTGTCCAACCGCGAACGCGATCAGGCCAGTCCTTCCTTGGCCGCGGCAACAACGGCCTCGGCGGTAATGCCAAAATGCTTATACAGGTCGCCGGCCGGCGCCGATGCGCCAAATCCCGCCATACCGACAAAGCCACCATCGGGACCGATGTACTTGTCCCAGCCATGCCTCACCGCGGCTTCGACGGCGACACGAACGGTCCCCTCGCCCAGCACGCTGTCGCGATAGGCTTTGTCTTGCTTGTCGAACAGTTCCCAACTCGGCATCGACACGACGGCGGTTCCAATCCCCTCAGCCTCTAGCGTATCGCGAGCCTGGGTGGCGAGATGCACTTCGGACCCGGTCGCCATCAAGGTGACCTTCCGTTCCGAAGCGGCAGCTTCAGCCAGCACGTATGCCCCTTTCGCCGAGAGGTTTTCATCCGTGTGTTCGGTGCGGAGCGTCGGCACGCCTTGACGCGACAGCGCGAAACCGGACGGGCCGTTCGCGTTTTCAAGGGCAGCCTGCCAACACTCCACCGCCTCGACCCCGTCACATGGACGGAACATCAGGAAGTTCGGCGTGCCACGCAGCATCGTAAGTGTCTCTACCGGCTGGTGCGTTGGGCCGTCTTCGCCCAATCCAATGCTGTCATGGGTCAGGACGTAGAGCACGCGTTGGCCCATCAGGGCCGAGAGGCGCATGGCGCCACGCATGTAATCGGCGAAAACAAGAAACGTCCCACTGGTCGGGATCAAACCGCCGTGTAACGCAATCCCATTCATGGCCGCCGCCATGCCGTGCTCGCGCACACCGTAATGGATATACCGCCCGGAGAAATCGTCCGGCGTCACCGGACCGGTATCGGGCGTTTTTGTATTGTTGGAGCCGGTCAGATCGGCCGACCCGGATACGAGATCGCTCACGACCGGCACTAGCACGTTCAGGGATTCACCCGATGCGACACGCGTCGCCCACTTCGGTTGCTCTTCGGAGACCCGCTTCTTGTGAGCAATCACCGTTTCGGCAACTCCGCCCGGCAGGGTTCCGGCAACGGCGCGGCTAAACTCGCCAGACTTAGATGATGACGCCAGACGACCTTCCCATGCCTCCCGGTCGGCACCGCCACGGCTGCCCGCCGCGCGCCAATTTTCCAGCACATCTGACGGCACCTCGAAGGGCCCGGCATCCCAGCCCAGCGCCTCGCGTGCGCCCGCGATTTCATCGTCGCCCAGCGGCGCGCCGTGAGTCGAGGCCGTACCAGCCTTGGTCGGCGCCCCGAAGCCAATCGTCGTCTTGCAGGCAATCATCGACGGCTTGTCGCTCGCCTTCGCTTTTTCGATGGCAGCGGCGACAGCAACATGATCATGACCGTCAACGGACTGGACATGCCAGCCGGACGCTTCAAATCGCTTTTGCTGGTCGTCGGAAACGGCCATATCGGTGCTGCCGTCGATGGAAATTCCGTTGTCATCGAACAGCACGACCAGCTTGGAAAGTTTCAGGTGCCCCGCGAGCGAGATCGCCTCATGGCTGATGCCCTCCATTAGGCAACCGTCACCTGCAATAACATAGGTGTGGTGATCGACCAGGTCGTCGCCGTAACGCGCATTCATCATGCGTTCCGCGAGCGCCATGCCGACAGCGGTCGCAATCCCCTGCCCAAGCGGCCCGGTCGTCGTCTCAATCCCCTTGGCGTGGCCATATTCCGGGTGACCCGCGGTTTTGGAGCCGAGCTGGCGGAAATTCCGGAGCTCATCCATCGTCATGTCTTCGTAACCGGTCAGGTGCAGCAGGGAATAGATCAGCATCGAGCCATGCCCGGCAGACAATACGAACCGGTCGCGATCCGGCCAGTCCGGCGCCGAGGCGTCAAACTTCAGATACTTGGTGAACAGCACCGTCGCCACGTCTGCCATGCCCATCGGCATGCCCGGGTGACCGGATTTCGCCGCCTGTACGGCATCGGCTGCCAAAAAGCGGATGGCGTTCGCCATTCTCATTTCCAGGGATTGTGCATCCGATGACATGAAAAACTCCTCGTCTAGACGGATATCTTAATCCGTCTGTCGTTCACCGCTCAAAAGCCCCGGACCTCCCTCTCAGGACATCCCCTTCAGGCCAACATTTCCCAGGACTTCGCGGACCACCAACACCCAGAAGCGAACCGAATAGCACGATCCACAAAGCAGCGCCGCCGCCACAGTGAATACCGTCTCACCGGGCGGCGGGCAAGAACTTGCAGCCCATTTTTCGGCTTTTTTTGAAGGACGGTAACGAAAGATGCAAACCCCGGTCACAAACCCGTTGGCAATAGTACGAATGAGCGATTCGCGCATCACGTCGACGTTGCCGGAAAGTGGATCGTTTTTAAGTGGTTCGCTATTCAGCCGGCCTTCCACCTAAGAATGACCCACCCGCCGCGAAGATTCCATCATGGAGGGTGGTTTGGGGGCGCTCTATCAACATACATGCCAAGATTATGGCCTGCTTTCCGGGCTTTCCCGCCGGGTTCCAGGGGCTGATTCACAAAACTCGCCCTAAAGAAAAAAGCGCATTCGAAGGGTACGCCAAGCCACTCAACTTAAAAGTGTCCTCTATCCACAGCTAATTCGTCAATTTGGCGTCAGAAATATTGATTCAACTTCCACATTCCGTGATTGTGCTTGAGCGAGGCATTACTTTACCGGGGAACTCTTCGTGGCAGAGATCGGCGCAGTTGTCGCTATACTCGTTGCTTTAGGTGCGCTTTGGCTGGCGAGCCATGCCAATAAACATGTCGACTCGTCGTTCGAAGAATACGGTAGACACCTTGCCCGGCAGGTTCGGGAATCCCAGGTTGCGTTCGAACAAAAAGCGGATCAGGTTCAGCTGGAGCTCAATCGTCTGCAACGCGAAGTTGAGAAGATGCAGATGCGCGAACTGGAATCGGCCGAGAAACTGAATACACTCACTCAACGGCTCAAAGTGGTCGAACATGACCTCCGGAATACAGCCGACTCAATCCCCCCGCAATTCCGCCAGCGACGGGGCGGCAATCGAAGTTGAAGCCCCCTTGCACCCTGATCGTGCGAGGCTTAATTCTGTTTTGGAATACAAGCCTGTCAGGGGAGCAATCATGACCGTTGCCGCCACCATCGAGCAAAAGATCGCGGACGCCGTCGATCCGGTACATCTGGAAGTGATCAACGAAAGTCATATGCACAATGTACCGCCCGGATCGGAGTCTCATTTTAAGCTGATCATTGTCTCCGACGCGTTTGACGGCAAACGGCTAATCGGTCGTCACCAGCTTATCAACGCAACCCTCAAGGCCGAACTCGACGGGCCGGTACACGCATTGTCGATGGAAACGCACACGCCGGCTGAGTGGGAAGCCCGAGGCGGCCGCATCATGGCCTCCCCTTCTTGCCGCGGCGGCGCCAAACACGACCCCGCGTTCGGAAATTAAACCGGCGTCTTTCTGAACATCAATTCGAATACAGCACGCGACAACGGCGCACGGCTTTGTACTTCCAGATTTGCCGCCACGTGGTCAGGTTGCTTCATGCCGACAAGCGCTGTGGTCAAACCGCTGGCGGATCGCGAAAACTGTAATGCGCGCTGATTGTCGTCGGGAAAATCTTCGCCAAGCCATTTTACCAGAGACTCGTTCATCGTCGGCACTTTGCCCTGCCCGATACTGCCACTACCGACGACCGCCAGACCGAGAATGCGCGCCGCGGCTACTGCTGGAACGGTGGCCTCGCCCATCCATTGCGTTGGCCGTTGAATGGCCTCCGGCATGGTGATGGAGAGCGGCATCTGCACGCACAAAAACCGGTCCGCCTTCTCTCCCGCTGCGCGCTTGGCCAGCGCTTTAGCGCCGGCGATGGAGATATAGCCCTTCTCTCCAGGCGACGCGCGAAAGGCCCGCCAGGTCGCCAACCCGTAGCAGCCGATCCGCCCGGCATCGGCTTCTTGCTCGAGGGCTTCGAACGCAGCCGATAGGCGGGCGTCGAACTCTCCCCGCTCAATATGCGCCAACTGAGCTTCCGGGTTATGAATGTAGAAAACATCGATTTTGTCTATGCCCAGGGCATCGAGGCTTTTTGATATCCGGTCGCGGATATAGGACGGGTGAATGCAGTGATTACCCCCGACGAGATCGCTTTCGGCGATACCGTCGTGGCCAAGGTAAGTTTCCTTGAAAGCATCCGGCGGCGTCGGCAAATAACCGGCCTTGGTACAGATGATCAATTCATCGCGTTTTGCTTCACCGGCCTCGAATATCTCTTTCAGAGCTCGGCCGATAGATGCCTCGCCACGCCCACGGCGGTAGTTCGCCGCTGTGTCGATAACGTTTATGCCCCCATTCACCGCAGCCCGGACGGCGTTTGTAACGTCCGCATCCGTCTTGTCGTCCGCATTGCCCAGATAGGTTCCGATCCCGATACTCGACCATGTTAGATCCGAGACGTTCCGGTATTGTCCGGGCTTCGGCTTAAAGCGATCAGCGAAACGCGCCGTGCCTTCCGTCGTCGCGCCCTCGACCGTTACGTTGGTGTTTTTCGTCACGCAACCCTCCTCGCCGACGTTGTATCATTGCGGTAGCATGGATAGCATCTCAGGGCATTTCAGGAGAGGCAAATGCTCGATTGGGTTCTGGGCAAAAAGAAAAAGCGGAAGAGCGGCGGCAAGAAAAAGCCGTCGTACGAAGAAGCCAAGCTGGTTGCGGCCAAAGGGGACGCGAAGGCTCGGGCCGAACTGGCTGCGCATGAGGACTTGGAACCCGAATTCCTATACTTTTTCGCGACCGACGAAGACGCCCGAGTGCGACGGGCTGTTGCCAAAAACGACGGCACCCCGCTTCAGGCAGATCTGATTCTCGCCAAAGACGTCGACCAATCCGTTCGTGAGGAACTCGCATTCAAGATCGGCCGGTTGGTGCCTACGCTCACCGAAGATGAAAGCGAACAACTCGCGGAAATGACATTTCAGGTTCTGGAGATTCTGGCCCAAGACCAGATGCCACATATCCGGGCCATCATCGCCGACGAAATCAAGCATCTACACAATGTCCCGAAAAGATTGATCCAGCGTCTTGCAGAGGACGCCGAAATCACCGTCGCAGGCCCCATCCTCGAATACTCGCCGCTGCTTACGGACGAGCAAATCCTGCAGATTGTCACGAGTGGATTACGCGGCGGTGCGCTTGAGGCGGTCGCCAGACGCCGTAATATCTCCAGCCGGGTTTCCCAAGCGGTCGTGGAGCAGGATGAAGATCCCGCCATTGTTGAATTGCTGAAAAACCAGACTGCAGAAATCGGCGATAAATTGATGGAAGAGATCGCCATGCATGCCGAGACCCGGCCTGACCTGCATTTGCCGTTGGTTGACCGCCGGAGCCTTTCAAAAGCGACATTAAGGCGCATCGCAACATTCGTCAGCGCCGCACTCGTCGAACGGATGATCTCGTCTAACACGTTGGAAGAGGATCTCGCACGTGATCTGCGCCTTGCTGTCCGCGAGCGTATCGACGCCGGTGAGACCGAAGAGGAAAAGCCGAAAAGTGCTGTCGACGCGCGCCATGCCGACAAGCTCTTCAAGGCCGGAAAACTTGATGAATACGCCGTGCTGGATGCCATCGACGAAGGCAATGTCGAATTCCTGCAACGCAGTTATGAGCTTTTAACGGAACTGCCCGCCAAGCACGTCGAAAAGATGCTGACCTCGGAAAGTGCGAAAGGCCTATGCGCGCTCGCCTGGAAGGCCGGCCACGGTGCCGATATTGCCGTATCGCTCCAGCGCCGGATTGGCAAAATACCGGCGAAGTCCATGATTCATGAAGGTAAGAACGGCGCATACCAAATGTCGGATGAGGAACTGGAATGGTACGTAGACTATTTCAAGTGACGCGCATGGTGATCGCGCTAGCCGTCACGATCACCGTTTCGGCAACCCCGGGGCATGCTCAGGAAGACAATCAGACGTTTTCGGCTTACGAGAT
This sequence comes from Rhodospirillales bacterium, assembly GCA_017644185.1. Classification (GTDB taxonomy): domain Bacteria; phylum Pseudomonadota; class Alphaproteobacteria; order Rhodospirillales; family Casp-alpha2; genus UBA4479. The sequence goes on along the minus strand of JAEPMA010000010.1, from coordinate 56,780 downwards.
TACGGATGCGGCTGAAGGCTTTTTCGGTAGCACCACGGCCGGACTTGCTGAAATCATCGAACGCATCTTCTCTGACCTCGGCCGCCCAACCGCATACATCGAAGGTGAGGAAATCAGCGGCGCGTTCGTTGTCGGGCTGCGTTATGGGAAAGGCGAGTTGAATATCAAGTCCAGCGGTAAATCGCGCATTTTCTGGCAAGGACCGAGTGTCGGGTTCGACGTCGGCGGCAATGCGTCGAAAACCTTCGTTCTTGTTTATGGGCTGAATTCGACGGATGCCATATACAAAAGATTTCCCGGCATCGAAGGGACATTTTACTACGTCGCCGGTCTCGGCGTGAATTACCAAGGGGACGGCGATATCATGCTCGCCCCCATACGCACTGGTGTCGGGCTGCGCGCCGGAGCGAACATCGGATACCTTCACTATAACGACGAACACTCGTGGCTCCCCTTTTAAGGCGGGCGAAACTTGTTTTTCCTAATTTCCCCCGCATGTAATTATTGAATCTGATTAACCTTGGACAGGAAGCGATGTCAGGGACGGACGTCGAATATACGGTTCTGAACATAGAAGAAATTCCGTGCGAATTTCCGGCAAACAATCCTCTTGGAATTACCCTCGATCTTTGGCGGACATGGGCTGGAGACCGGGCAGCGCCGACGTGGCGTGATGTCGAACTTTTCAACTTGCCGTCCATTGTCCTGCCGCAGACGCTTGTCGTCGACGTCGTCGATGGCGGAAACGATTTCAAGTATCGGTTCTGGGGAACGATTTACACAGATCACTACGGCGCCGACGAGACTGGCCTTTTGCTGTCAGAGACGCTTGGCCCAAGTTTTATTGAGGCGACGAGAAGTCAGCTGAATGCTGTTCTGGAGCGAAAGATACCACTGGCCTTCGATGTCGCCATCCGCGCCCCAAGATCCGGGATAGTGCAGACGAAGATGAACCTTCGCCTGCCGATTATGGATACCCCCGGCGAAGTGACCAAGATCATGACAGCCACGCTTTTCAATGCGACTACCGTCGACCACAAAGCGAAACTCCAGCAGGCGTTTTCTGACGATACCAAACGGCGAGACGGTTCTGGGTAGAACTGTAGCCTAGACGCAGAGCGGCGCGGGCAGCAGGGTCGAAACGAAAATCACTTTTCCGTCACCCTCTTTATAGAAGTCGGCAAGACGCGCCGCTTCCGTATATCCCATCGCGTTATAGAAGGCGCGGGTCGAACGATAGGTATCACTCGAGGACGTATCGATGTAGACCTTCGAAGCACCCATATCGCGCATGACGGTTTCCGCATATCTGAGAATTTTGCGGCCAAGCCCTCTACCCTGCAGCGCCGGGTCGACGGCAATCCAGTACAGGTCGAATGCATCAGCCGTGCCGTCGATCTTGCCGAAGCATGCATAACCGGCAATCCGGCCACCGACCTCCGCAATCAAAAATTCATACCCTGACGCTGCGCCTTTATTCAGTCTTTCCTGAACCAGTTCCGCGGCAATCGCGGTTTCATCTTCGTGGAAAAAACCTGTCGCACGGACGAGATCTGAAACGGCGTCGACATCGCTCGCCCTTACATCGCAACGCCATTCGACATCGCCCGTCGTTGCCGGCGCGGATCGAACCACTTGAACGGTAGTCCGTGCAGCACCCGCCAACGGTTGGTTATCCGTAGACTTTGCGATGGCGACGATACGCTCGATCAAATCATCGTAATTGATGCCTGCCTGGGCGGCGGCCGCAGCAAACCCGGCATCAGGTGCGATTGCCGGATTAGCATTCACTTCGAGTATATAAGGGTGCCCGTCGGCAATGCGGAAATCGACACGCGCATAGCCCGTGAGGCTGAATGCTTCCCACACCTGCTCGGACAACGACACCAACTTCTCGCCAAGTGCCGGCTCGTTGAGCTCGAGGCCGAATTTCCGATTGGTCGTTCTGAAGCCGATATCGCCCTCGTCCCATTTGGCCCCGTAATCGACAATGCGCGCGCGATCCTCGGGAAATCCCGTAAAATCGATCTCCTGGATCGGCAACACCCGAAAACGATCACGCTCACCAATCAGGGCGACGTTGAACTCCCGGCCATCGATGAACTCTTCCGCAAAAAAACGGCCGCTGAACCGCACTGAGCGCGAGGTGATCTCATTGGCGGCCTCCGCGCCGGAAACGACCGAGCCGCCATCCATGCCCAGCGAACCATGCTGGCGATCGGATTTGACGATATAGCGTTTCGCCGGATTGCAGGCTCTCCCGTCCTCGGACCACGGTGCGGTCGGAATACCCAACAATTCCAGCTTTTGCTTGGTGCGAAGTTTCGAGACCGTCCCCGAGAATGCCTCGGCGCCACAGCCGGTGAACGGCACCCCCAGATGCTCGAGGACAGCTGGTGCGAGGCCGATAAGACTGTCGTCTCCTTCGATCGCGTCCACCAGATTGAAGATGCAAACGGGTTGTCGCGCCGCAACCTGCCGGAGCACGCTGAGGTCCAGCCCCACCCGGCACACCTCGGAATTAAATCCCAGCCGGCCGAGCGCTTCGGCAACAGTCTCAGCCGCGCAAACCGTATCCAGTTCATCGGGCCGGTCATCCCGGCCCGCGTGAATGACCGGGATGAAACCTCTGTCGAATCCGGAAGGCATCAGGCACTCATTCGCTTGCGTGCGGTTCTGCCATAGCGGGCATGAGCAGCCGCGAGGATCATCGACAACAAGCTGTCGAATTCGATCCCGTTCTGCGCGGCCAGTATCGGCAGGTCAGAGTGCGTGGGATGCAGACCAGCCAATGGGTTGATCTCCATGAAGACCGGATCATGTTTCCAGTCGGATCTCAAGTCGACACGCCCCGAGTCACGACAGCCGAGTACGCGATAACAGGCCAACGCGACCTCTCCTGCACGAATGGCTTCCGCGTCCAGAGGTCTGGAGTACGTCACCGTCGTCTCGCAGAATTCCTTGTTGTTGAAGGAATAGATACCGCCTTCGGCATTCTTGTTGACGCTCACTTCCATGATGCCAATGACATGTGCGTCTTGACCATTACCAACGATGCCGACCGTGAATTCACGACCGGGTAAGTAGGCTTCGACCAACGCCGGCTGGTGAAAACGTGCAACCAGACTGCGCGCGGCATTCCGTAGCGACTTCTGGTCATCCACGAGCGAAGCGCGTTCGCAGCCCTTACCCGTCCCTTCGGCAAGCGGCTTGATGAAAGCCGGGTAATGGCGCCAACCGCCCAGGTCTTCGCGGCCGGTTTCCATCACGATAAACGGCGCCGTTGCGATCCCGGCGTCACGAACGATGCGTTTGGCGACGGATTTGTCGAGGGTCGCCGCCATCGTCAGTGGGTCGGAGAAGGCATACGGCTGGTCGAACATTTCGCAGACCGCAGGGACCTGCGCTTCGCGGGAACGCCCGCTGACCCCTTCAGCGATCGAAAACACGAGATCCCATCGAGCCCCGTCCGCCAAGCGGCGGGCGAGATTACGGCCGTTGCCGACACGATCGACCATATATCCGAGGCGCACGAGAGCCGCCTCGATCAGGGAGATCGTGTCTTCCGTATCGAACTCCGCTACCTGTTCCTCGCTAAAGCCGGCCGCAAGGTATTCGGCGCGGCTGTCGTAAACGAAACCGATCGTGCTCATCGAAGGTTTAGTCCCGAAATGTCGCGGTCGACACCAAGCGTGCCGTCCGGGTCGGGGTAACGGTAGATACCGCCCTCGAAGTTGCGCAGCAGAATGTCGTCACCGTCACGGCCGACAAGGTATTCCGGCAGCAGCGGGATTTTACCGCCACCGCCCGGCGCGTCGATCACGTACTGGGGCACAGCGTAACCGGTCGTGTGACCGCGCAGGCCTTCGATGATCTCGATTCCCTTGGAGACCGGCGTCCGGAAGTGCGACGAACCGGTGATCGGGTCGCACTGGTAAAGGTAGTACGGACGCACACGTCGCATCAGCAGACCATGATAAAGCTCACGCATAGTCTCGACGTCGTCGTTAATACCCTTCAGTAGAACCGTCTGCGAGCCCAGCGGAATGCCCGTATCGGCAAGACGCGACGTCGACTCGGTGACTTCACGCGTCAGTTCATTCGGGTGCGTGAAGTGAATGCTCATCCATAACGGATGATATTTCTTCAAAATCTGCGTCAGCGACTTGGTGACCCGCATCGGCAGCACCGTCGGCACTTTCGAGCCCAGACGCACGAACTCGACATGCTTGATTGCACGAAGACGGCCGAGCAGATAGTCGAGGCGGTCATCGGCAAGGGTCAGCGGATCACCCCCCGAAATCAGCACGTCGCGAATTTCAGTGTGCGCTTCGATATAGGCAAGCGCTTGGTCCCACTGCGACTTCGAAAAGTTGTAGTCGCCACCGGCTTCGCCAACCATGCGCGAACGGGTGCAGTAACGGCAGTAGGTTGAGCAAAACCCGGTAGACAGGAACAGCACACGGTCCGGGTAACGATGCACCAGGCCCGGCACGGCCGCGTCATGGTCTTCACCCAGCGGGTCGTCCGCTTCACCGGGGGTTTTAAGATATTCATCACCCACCGGAATGTGCGTCCGTCGTAGCGGTTCGGACGGGTCGTCACGGCTCATCAGACTGGCATAATACGGGGTAATCCCGACGGGCAGTGAGCCCTGGTGACGCATGACCGCATCGCGCTCCTCGTCAGACAGCACGAAAATATGTTCGAGCTGAGAGAGCGATTTGACACGGTTGCGAAGTTGCCAGCGCCAGTCGTTCCACTCCGCGGTGCTCGCATCGGGAAAATATCGTCTGCGGAACGCCGAAGTGCCGTCACCGACCGGGAAAAACGGGCCACGGGCGTGCTTGTTTTTTGGCTTAATAAAAGAAATGCCGACACGCGTTTTTAGGGCGTCGGCAGCTTTATCGTTGTCGTTGGTGATAAGGGGTTCGGACGTCAGTAAACTCGGAGGCTCTTCAGCCACCTTCAGCAGTGTGTCCATTGATTTCGGATGTCTCCGGAAACGCCCGAGCCGTCGCGCGACCATCGTCGATTCTGTCACAGGGGCGAAACCGCCGCGTATTTTATACTTTCTGTGTAGAAGTCAAGTGGCATGTGAAACGCGGCGGAAATGCTGCGCTTTTCAGGGGCTACGGAACCCCAGGCGGGAAAAAATCGCGCACGTTTCGGGAAATGGGGTGGCTGATGGGATTCGAACCCACGACCCTCGGCACCACAAGCCGATGCTCTAACCAACTGAGCTACAGCCACCACAGGATGGGCCCCAGGGCCCCCTGAATTGGGTGGCACTGAATAGACCCTGCCCCGCCCCCCGTCAAGGGACCGAATGCGGTTCCGGCATCCTAGAATACGATTTCGATCAGGTAGGGGCCTTTCAGCGCCAAGCCCTTCTGGATCGCCGGCGAAAGCCCGGAAGCGTCGTCGACACGTTCCGCGTCTACCCCCATGCTTTTCGAGAGGCCAACCCAGTCGATATCAGGCTTGTTGAGCCCGAAAAGGTTCTCCGCCACGTGCCCCATCTTCTCGACGCCGACACCCTTCATTTCACCTTCGAGGATACGGTATGCCCGGTTCGAGAAAATCAATACCGTGACGTTCAAATTCTCCCGCGCCATGGTCCAAAGCGCCTGATTGCAATACATCCCCGATCCGTCGGACTGCAGCACCATTACCGGCCTGTCCGGGCAGGCGATCGCCGCCCCGACGGCATACGGGAGACCCACACCGATCGCGCCGCCGGTATTTTGCAGCCACGTGTGCGGCGGGGCGGCCTTGCTGTCCGGGAAGAACGCACGCCCGGTGGTGATGCTCTCGTCCACGATGATGCAGTCTTCCGGCATGTGGGCCCGAAATGCCTGCGAAATGATTTCCGGCGTGATCTCACCCGAAAGGCCGCTGACATCCGGGGCCGGTTCGGCCTCGACCAGTTCAGGTTCAGCGTTTCCGGCACCCAGCAAATCGATCAACATGTCGAGCGCCTTGACCGTGTCCTGTTGCGGTCCGGCCAGGTTTAGGATTTCAGATCCATCCGGGGACAACCGGCTTGGTTTATTCGGGTAAGCGAAGAAACTTACGGGCTCTCGCGTCCCCAAAAGGATCACGTATTCGTAATCCTTTAGCGTCTCCAGCGCGTGGTCGACCGGGTACGGCAGCTTGTTGACCGCGACCCGGCCCGCGCCCCGGTCAATGCGACGGTTCGACGTCTGCGCCAGCAAGTCGACACCGGTTGCGGCTTTTACCTTTCCGAGATTGGTGAGTGCCGGCTCTTCGAGAATGGCACCGGAAACGAAAATGACGGCTTTCTTGCCCGATTTCAGCGCTTCGGCCACGGCAGCCACATCATCGGCGTTTACCGGTTCCGGTCCGTCCGGTTGCTGCGGCTTTCCGACTTTTTCCGTCGTGTCCCAGGCCGAGTTGGCAGGCAGGATCAGGGTCGCGATCTTACCCGGCCATGACTTCGCCGCCGCCACCGTCGCGGCGGTATCGGTTCCAACGTCATCGGGCGAATTGGTCGTGACGACGAAGTCCGAGACCGGCCCGACGATGCCCTGGATATCGGAGGTGAGCGGCGCGTCGTATTCGATGTGATATGTGGCGTGCTCGCCGACCACGTTTACCATCGGCGCCCGCGCTTTCTTGGCGTTGTGGACGTTTGCCAGGCCGTTACCGAAGCCCGGGCCGAGATGCAGAAGCGTTGCAGCCGGTTCGCCCGTCATGCGCGCGTAAGCATCGGCCGCGCCCGTCGCGACGTTTTCCTGCAACGCCAGCACGCAGCGGATCAGGTCGAGACGGTCGAGTGCCGCGACAAAGTGCATTTCCGATGTGCCGGGGTTCGCGAAGCATACATCGATCCCCGACGCCGCCATCGTGCGGACCAGTGATTCGGCGCCATTCATATTCTTGATTCCTGTTGACGTAAGAACAATTCAAAGACGGTGACATGCGCTACGCTAATCGGCATAGTGCCGCCACACAATAACCGGAGGAAAAATCATGCCGCAACTCGTCGATGCCATGGCCCGCCTGGGCACTGAATCGGCGTTCGAGGTTCTGGCCCGCGCCAACAAACTGGCCCAGGGCGGAATGGACGTCATCAACCTCGGAATCGGGCAGCCCGACTTCAAAACGCCAGAGCATATCGTCGAAGCCGCCGTCAAGGCGTTGCGCGACGGGCATCATGGCTACACGCCCGCAAACGGCATACCGGAACTGCGTGCGGCAGTCGCTGAAGACATCCTGAAATACAAGAAATGCGAGGTGAACCCGGACAACGTGGTCGTCATGCCGGGCGGCAAACCGACCATGTTTTTCGCGGTCATGATGTTCGGTCAGCCAGGGACCGAGATCATCTATCCGAACCCAGGTTTCCCGATCTATGAATCCGTCATCAAGTTCTCCGGCGCAAAGCCCGTACCGATGGCGCTACATGAGGAGAACGGCTTTTCATTTTCCGCGGATGAGGTCCTTGGCCTGATCACGCCGGCGACGCGGCTGATCATCATTAATTCACCCGCCAACCCGACCGGTGGGACTGTGCCGCGCGAGGAGATGGATAAACTCGCCGCGGGCCTCGAAGATCACCCGCATGTCGCCGTCCTCTCCGACGAGATATACGGCCGCATGCTTTACGACGGGCGTGAGCACGTCAGTATGCTGGAGTACGAACACCTGAGGGATCGGGTAATCATGCTGGACGGCTGGTCCAAGACCTACGCCATGACCGGCTGGCGGCTTGGCTACGCGGTGTGGCCGACGGAATTGGCGGAACATGCGACACGCCTTGCCATCAACTGCCATTCCTGCGTCAACGCGCCGACCCAGTATGCGGGGATCGCGGCGCTTCAGGGGCCGCAGGGCGATGTCGACAAAATGATGAAGGCGTTCGACGAGCGGCGGAAAGTCATCGTCGCCGAACTGAACCAGGTGCCGGGTTTCCGCTGCACCGAGCCGGGTGGTGCGTTCTACGCGTTTCCCAATATCGAAGGTACCAACATGTCGGCGAGAGCATTACAGGACCAACTGCTCGAACAAGTCGGGGTCGCCATCATCGCCGGCACGAGCTTCGGTGCTCAGGGTGAAGGATATGTCCGCTTCTCGTACGCCAACTCGACGGAGAACATCCGCGAAGCGATCCGGCGGGTGAAGGAATTCCTACTGAACCGTTGAGGATTAGAGAAGTGCCATTTCCAAAAGGCCGGTTTCTTCAGGCACGCCCATCATCAGATTAAGGCACTGAACGGCCTGTCCTGATGCGCCCTTACCGAGATTATCCAGCACGCCGCAAATTACGGCCTGCGTACCGTCCTTGCTGGCGTACACGTGCAGCCTGAGTTCATTGGTGCCATTCAGATCTTCCGGATCCAGGACCGGTGCACCCTCGCCCTGCACCAGATCGGCAACCGTCACGAATTTACGGCCTTCGTAATGCGTTGAGAGTATATCGTGTATGGCGTCCGGTGTCGGTTTACCCGGCAATGCCGCCAAATGCAGCGGCACCTGAACGATCATGCCTTCACGATAGCGCGCGATGCTTGGGACAAAAATCGGTGTCCGTTCAAGGCCGGACCAAAACTGGATTTCCGGGATATGCTTGTGTCCGAGATTCAGACCGTAGACCCGGAATGGCGTGTCGATTTTTTCCACTGCGTTGGGGTCTTCGAAACCGGCAATCAACTTTTTGCCACCGCCGGAATAACCGGACACGGCGTTAATCGACACCGGCCAGTCGGAGGGTAAAACGCCATCAGTCACCAACGGGTGCAGAACCGCAACCGACGCAACCGCATAGCAGCCCGTATTCGCCACCCGCTTCGAATTCGCGATCTTCGCCGCCTGGCCGGGGTCCATCTCCGGGAATCCATAGTCCCACCCATCGGCTATCCTGTGCGCCGTCGAGGCGTCGATAACCCTGACGTCGGGATTCTCGATCATGGAGACGGACTCACGTGCCGCATCGTCCGGCAAACACAGAATTGCGATATCGCAGGCATTCAACATCCCTGCCCGCTTTTCCCGGTCTTTCCGCTCGTCATCTGACAAAGCAAGAAAAGAGATATCGTCGCGCCCCTCAAGCCGCGTTCTGATCTGAAGACCGGTGGTGCCTTCAGCACCGTCTATGAAAATACTCGTAACCATGGCGATTGTTTAACGTCCGTCCGGCTTGCTGTCATGGAAAACTTCAACAAACCGGGAAATCGCCGCAATCGTGACATCGGTTTGATCGAAGTGGGGATTGTGACCGCAGTCAGGCACCATCAGCTTTTTCGCAGGACCTCCAGCGCCTTCCACAATCGCATCGACCTGGGCTTCCGATCCGTAATGATCATCTTTTCCCTGCATCACCAAGATCGGGCATGAAATATCGGGTAGATACTTTTCGACATTCCAATGCCAGTAGTCGTCGCGCTGCCACGTGTCGTTCCAACCATGAAATGCATTGTCGACGTTGTCCCCGTGGAAACGTTTAAGCTTCTCCCTTAGGTCCGTCCGATCCCAGAGTTCGCGAGCTTCACGAATGCCGTCCAGACAGATTTGCTCGTTGAAAACATGTGCCGCCATGGTCACGGCGCCCAAGACACGGGTATTCGTATCGAGCGCAGCATGGATCAAAGCGATGGTACCGCCGTCGGAATGCCCGATCAGAATGGCGCGCTTGATCCCGAGCGTATCCAGCACCTCCGGCAGTACGTCGCGGGCCTCGTCTTCCTGATAGCTGATTGGACGTGGCAGATCGATGCCGTCCGAGCCGCCGTAGCCGGCTCGGCTATAGACGAGACCCGGCATATCACACGCCGCCGCGAGGTTTGCCGGGAAGTCCCGCCACATCCGGATGCAGCCAAGACCTTCATGCAAAAATACCAGCACGGGCTCGCCACCCACGGGCTGACGGTGAACCCATGTGTATTCGAGACGTTTACCTGCTGCGGTCAGATGTTCGAAAGTCATAAGCTTTCAATGCCAATTTCCGCTCAAAATGAAAAGACCGGACCAGACGACGGAGTTCTTTTCGACTGCGTCGTGTTGGCGCTACGATCACGCCGCTTAGGGAGATAACGATCATGAAACTGCAAACATCGAAAACATTCACACACGGCGCGTTCGACCTCACCACGGGTGCGATGCTGCCGGAACTAACCCTCGCCTACGAAACATGGGGCACGCTGAGCGAAGACGCGTCGAATGCCATCCTGATGTGTCATGGCTACACCAACCACCCTCATGCCGGTGGAGATTCTGACGGCTGGGCCCATAACCTGGTCGGCCCCGGGAAGGCTATCGACACGGATAAATATTTCGTCATTTGTTCGAATATGATCGGTTCTGCGTTCGGAAGCTCCGGTCCCTCCAGTATCAACCCCGAGACCGGAAAACCTTACGGACCGGATTTTCCCAAATTTTCGACGATGGACATGATCCGCGCTCAGCACCTTTTGATCGATCATTTAGGCTGCGGACAGTTGAAAGCCGTCATCGGCTATTCATATGGCGGGCACCTCACCTTTCTTTGGGGTGCGACGTATCCGGACCGCATGCGCGCGTTGGCACCGATCGCGGGTGTCATTGAACGAAAAACGACGATAGAGGATATCGCTCGTATCCGTGCGCAGTTCGAAGGCTGCACCGGATGGAGCGGCGGGCACTATTACGGCCATGAAGACGAGCCAGGCGGGGTTCGCGAAAAGATGATCGAAGCACGGATATCGACACTGACCCGCTACGGCCTCGGCGATTATCTCAAGCACAACGGTGAAGAACCGGACGCGATCGAACGTATCGTCCGCGCCAACGCGGAGAAATGGGCCCATCAGTTCGATGCCAACTCTCTCTATATCCTATATGATGCCGGTGTCGGATCGAAAGCGGACGCATCCAAGATCAAAGCCCCATTGCTCAATGTACTAGCCAACTCGGACAGCGTTGTCGATATCAACCTGGGGCTGCCAACCGTGGAACTTCTGAAGAGCCACGGTGTCGACGCGACGTTCCATGAGATCGATACGCCGTACGGACACACCGGACCGATGCTCGATGCCCACAAGTGGGACGAGACTCTTCGTGCGTTCCTGGAGCGAACGCCCTAAGCGCTCTCACCGAGATACCGTGCCTTGATCTCGCGTTTCAGGGTCTTTCCCGCGATGTTGCGTGGTAAATCGTCTAGAACGACGACGTCGCTCAGGCGCTGGAACTTCGCCTGAACACGGCCGTTGATCCACGCCTTGATGTCCTCGGCGGTGGCCTTTGCGCCCTTCTTTAGAACCACCGCCCCCACGGGCGTCTCACCCCACTTGTCATCGGGAACGCCGAAAACCGCAGCTTCCGAGATATCCGGGTGTTCGACGGCGATCTCCTCGATATCCCGGGGGAAAACATTCACACCACCCGAAATAATCAATTCCTTCTTTCGATCGACAAGGAACAGGAAACCGTCGTCATCGACATAGCCGATATCGCCGGTATGCAGCCATCCGTCGACAATTGTCTCCGCCGTCAAATCAGGCCGCTTGTAGTACCCGGGCATCATCATCGGCCCGCGCCCGCAGATCTCACCAGCTTTGCCAACCGGGAGTTCCTTTCCGTCCGCGTCGACAATCTTCATTTCATAAAACGGGATCGGCGCCCCGACGGATCCGGTCTTTCGTTCGACATCGTTTTTATCGAGGACCGTCATGAAGCCTTCGGTCAGACCATAGAGTTCATAGAAACGGCCAGGCAGTGCTTTGATAAGCTTCTGCTTGTGCTCAAGGTGCAATGGCGCGCCGACCGTTTGAAGCATCTCCAGGCTCTCCAGCCGCTTGGGGTCGAAACCCGGCTCGTTCATCACCGCGACGATCTGCGACGGCACCAGGATCGTATGCGTCACCTTCTCGGTATCGATAACGTCGATGACGTCCTTTGCGTTGAAACCCGGCATCAGGACGTAAGTACAGCCCACGAACATCCATGGCATGAGCGTGAGAAACGATCCGTTAAAGACGATAGAGCCCGCATGCATGACGACGCTCTCTGGTGTCATTCGCCATTGACTGGCAAAGATTGACGCATAATTGCCCCGAATGCGGTGGGTATGAATAATCCCCTTTGGCTCACCCGTCGTCCCACTGGAATAGATGATGTTGTACGGGTCTTCGAGATCAATGCCGGCGTCTGGCGGCTCTTCTACAGATTGAGGGGCGACGAAATCGTCGTATGACGTGAAATGGTCAGGCACGGTGCTGCCAGTCAAAATCCAACGGTCTGCGGGCACACCGGGAACATTGGCCCGCACCGCATTCAGCGTACCGGCAAATGACGGCGCGGATACGACCATCACACAATCGGATTTGTTCAGGAGCGCCTTTAATCCCGCCTCTTGAAGGAGCGTGCTCGACGGGACAACCACAGCACCGATTTTTGCCGCAGCCCAATAGAGATCAAGAAGTTCGAGACAGTTCGGCAGGATCGTCGCAACCTTATCGCCCTTGACGATACCGGCACCGAGCATCGCATTCGCCAACCGGTTGATCCGGGCGTTCAACTGACGAAACGTCAGTCTCTGATCCTTGAATACAACGGCGGTGTGGTCGCCGCGATAGCGTGCATGTCGTGACGGCAAAGTTCCGATGTTCATGTTTCCGCCCCCGAAACAGGCTACCTTGTCAGGCTCGTCCTCAACTTTATGGTCTGCGATCAATGCAGCAGACGCTTCGACGCTCTCCGGCGCAGACTTGAGGTTTGATTACCAATATTCCGGGTTCGCGACGTACTGCAAAGCGAAATATTGAAGCACGTAGGGCGGGCTTCTGCCCGCCCTGTCAGTGTCATTCAGCGTTATCGCCCTCGCAGGCGCATCGGCAACACGGCCGCGATTGCGATAAAGACGATACCGAGCACGATGCCGGCGACCTCGCCTGGAACACTCTCAAGCAACGCGGGGTATTTCGTGCCCGCAATCACCCCGATGGTCGTTTTGCCGCCCAGGATATCGTCCAGTATGCCGGTCGACTTAACCGAGGCATAAGTCCCCATATACGCGCCAGCTCCAAGAAGCCCGCCGACCACGAAGAACACAGCATCCTTCCGGCCGGTCGCGGCAGCCGTCAGGCCGGTCCCCGGGCAGAACCCCGCCACGGCAAACCCCACGCCCAACAGCATCCCACCAACGAACACACCGACGTAGGCACTCTTGACCGAGAGATGCCCAACATCGACGACGCCCGTCAACAAACCGCCGAACATCAACACCGCGCCGGTACCGATGGCGAGCAGGATCGTCTTCATCAGATGCAAGTTGGACAAATTCAGCATACGGATGATGTAACCCGGGTTGGTGGCCCCGACCCGGTCAAGCACCGCGCCGAATGCAGCACCGATGACAATCGCCAAGATAAGTGCGGTCATGGCTCAGCCCTCCTTCTTGAAAAGCAGCATGGCGACGGGGATCCCGGCGGCGAACGCGCCCGCTGCGAAAATGAATCCGGACACAGCGGTTTGCATCATGCCGCTCATCATGTGGCCGGACGTGCACCCTCCAGCCAGCCGGGATCCGTATAAAACAACGAAGCCAGCCAGAAACGCCGCCATATAACGTTTCCAGGATTCGTCACCGAAGTTCGCGCGCCAAACTTCCGGCATCTGCCTTTCGTCAGGGGCAACGCCGCCCCGCATGACAGCCGAGATCGCCGCCCCCGCCATCATCGCAAGGACGAAGACGAAACTGTAATTTAGCGGATGGGCGACGTTCTTGGCGTAACTGCCGCCGCTTTTATCTAGATACGCATTGGGACTGGCGTAACCGCTTTTCGCGGTTTCCGACTTAACCACGACATCCTGATCGATCAGATCCCAAACGATACCGTCGAAGATGACGAACTGGGTTGAGACGCCGATCGGCTTGACCAAAAGGACAGCCGCGAAGAACACCGCGCCTAGCAATACGCCGCCCGTTTTCCATGAGAGAACCATTGGAGCAACTCCTCAATAACATATTCATTTAATCGAATATATTGTTGAAGAGAAACCTTCACAATGATCTACATCATTTTTTTGTCTTTCATCGCTGGAAGCGATGCACGTAAACGAAAAAGGGCCACCCGAAGGTGGCCCCTTTCCATTTTGTCTCTGTAAGACGGGCGCGTTAACGTTTCGAGAACTGGAAGCTCCGGCGGGCCTTGCGGCGGCCGTACTTCTTACGTTCAACCGTACGCGAGTCGCGGGTCAGGAAGCCTTCCTTCTTGAGCGCACCACGCAATTCCGGCTCGTAGAGCGAGAGCGCACGGGAAATGCCATGACGCACGGCGCCGGCCTGGCCGGACAGCCCGCCACCCTTAACGGTGACATAGACGTCGTACTGGCCTTCGCGGGCGGCAACCTCGAACGGCTGGTTGATGACCATGCGCAGCACCGGACGGGCGAAGTAACGCTCGAACTCGCGGCCGTTGACGGTGATGACACCGCGGCCCGGCTTGATCCAGACGCGCGCGACGGCATCCTTACGACGGCCGGTCGCATAGGCACGGCCGTGTTCGTCGAGCTGCGGCTCGGTCGGGGCCTGATTGTCGGCAGCGGCCTGAGCCAGCGCCGGATCGACGAGATCCTTGAGGTCCTCGAGGGTTTTGGTTTCCTCAGCCATGGATCACTTCCTCTTGTTTTTCGGGTTCATACCGGCGACATCCAGCACTTCCGGCTGCTGCGCGGCGTGCGGGTGTTCGGACCCGGCATAGACATGGAGTTTGGAAAGCTGCTGACGGCCCAGCGGCGAGCGCGGGATCATGCGTTCAACGGCTTTCTGGACGACGCGTTCCGGGAACTTGCCGGCAATGATTTTTTCCGGCGAGGTTTCCTTGATACCGCCCGGATAACCGGTGTGACGGTAGTAACGCTTGTCCTGCATTTTGCGGCCGGTCAGACGCACCTTGTCGGCGTTGATGACAATGATGTTGTCACCGCAGTCGACGTGCGGGGTATAGAGCGGCTTGTGCTTGCCACGCAGCCGCGTCGCGATGACGGCGGCAAGACGGCCAAGAACGACGCCATCAGCGTCGATCACATGCCACTTGCGCTCGATATCGGCGGCCTTGGCGGAAATGGTTTTCATCTGTCTCGTTCCGATTTCCATTAAAAACAACGAAAGCGCGCCGCTCCTGCGGTGCGCGGGCGGGAATATGACAGCAAATTTTCGGAAGTCAAAGAAAAAAGCGCCTAAAAACCGAAACTTAGAATTATGGTAATATAATACCTTATTCTGACCTATCCCCTTGGCGGAATGGAATATGTCCCCGTGGTGTGCGCCACCAAATCGTCCGAACCTTCGGAATAAACGTCGACCGCCATTACCGCCAGACGCTTGCCGAGTTTAAGCATTGAGCCCTTTGCGACCAGGTTCCGGGGCTCCGGCTTCCTGAGGAAATTGATGTTCAGGTTCGTCGTAACAGCCAGTTTGACGATCCCAATTTGCGACAGCACGACGGCATACATACATGCATCCGCCAGCATCATCATCGTCGGGCCCGACATCGTACCCCCCGGACGGAGCATTTTCTCATCATAGGGGATCTTCAAGGCCGCCGTGCCGTCACCAATCTCAGTCGCTTTCACACCCAATTCATGCGCCCAGGGAAGCTCCTGCTCGACGATCTCATTGAATGCTTCAACGGTGATTTCAGGCATGTTTCGAGGGTCCGATTATCATTACGCGTTACTTCCGTTTACGTTAACGTCAATCACAGGCTGACTCAATGGATATGCACCGGGTGGAATGTGGTCTCACCAAGCGTGAGAATCCCTTGAAAGCCGACGCCACGGGCGCGACACTCGAACTGGGAGAGATAGCCATGACGAACCCTACAAGCAACGAAGCACTGGTGCTACGCGCGGATGAAGGCGGCATCGCAACGCTAACACTGAACCGCCCTTCCAATTACAACACGCTTTCGACGCCGCTGATGCTGGAACTTAAATCGCATCTGGCGGCACTCAAGGATGACACGTCCGTGCGCGTTGTCGTGATTACCGGCGCGGGTAAAGCCTTTTGCGCTGGCCACGACCTGAACGAGATGCACGCCGATCCTTCGGAAGCGGCGATGCAGAAGATGTTCCAGCTCTGTACCGACAACATGACGGGAATGACCCACCTGCCCCAGCCGGTGATCGCTAAGGTCAACGGCGTTGCCGCGGCTGCAGGCTGCCAGTTGGTCGCGCAATGCGATTTGGCGATTGCCGTCGATACCGCCAAGTTCGGCACGTCGGGAATCAACGTCGGCCTCTACTGCTCCACTCCTTCCGTCCCGGTGACCAGAAATCTGGGCCGCAAGCAGGCGATGGAGTTGTTGATGACCGGAGACATGATCCCGGCCGACCAAGCCGAACGCTGGGGTTTGATCAATCGCGCCGTCGCGGCGGATCAGCTGGATGCCGCGGTTCATGAAATGGCCGCCAAGATCGCCTCGAAGAATCCGGAAGCCGTCGCGCTCGGTAAGGATCTCTTCTATCGACAGCTCGAGGAAGGCATGGATGCCGCCTATGAGCGTGCGGGCAAGGCCATCACCTGCAACATGCAAAACGATGCAACGCAATCCGCCATCGACAGTTTTCTGAACAAAACACCACTGACCGACTGGCCAGACCGAAAGAAATAACCAACAACAACACTCAGGGAAACATCCATGCCGTCCACGATCATCTCCTGCGCAGTCACGGGCTCGGCCCCAACCCCCGATAAGAACCCCGCTGTCCCGGTCACACCGGCTGAAATTGCTGCGAGCGCCATCGATGCCGCTAAGGCGGGTGCCGCCATTGTCCACATTCACGTGCGCGATCCGGAAACCACGAAACCAAGCATGGACCCGGCGCTTTACCGCGAAGTGACCGAGCGCATCCGCGACAGCGGCACGGACGTGATCATCAATCTGACGACGGGGCCCGGCGCGCGGTTCATCCCCGATCCGGACGACCCTTCGCGCGCCTCCCCCGACAGCACCATGGTCAAACCGGAACAGCGCGTCGTCCATATCGAAAAAATGTCCCCCGAAATCTGCTCGCTCGATGTCGCGACGATGAACTTCAATCAGCATGTGTTCCTGAACCACCCGGATCATCTGGCGATCATGGCCGACCGGGCGCGCAAGGCCGGCGCCAAGCCCGAGCTTGAGGTTTTCGATACCGGCCACATCGTGCTCGCCAAGAAAATGATCGCCGACGGCCTGATCGATGCCCCGCCTTATTTCCAGCTCTGCCTCGGGATCAGCTACGCCGCCCCCGCCACGGTCGACACGATGAAATTCATGGCCGACATGCTGCCGGAAGGCGCCGTCTGGTCGGCGTTCGGGATTTCGCGTTTCCAATTCCCAATGGTGGCGGCTGCCGTGCTCCTTGGCGGGAATGCGCGTGTCGGATTGGAAGACAACATCTTCCTCGAAAAAGGTGTGCTTGCATCATCCAATGCGGCGCTCGTCGAAAAAGCGTGCAATATCGTCAATCAACTGGGCGGCACCGTCGCCTCCGTCAAAGAAGCGCGTGCAAGGCTTGGTCTTAAGGGATGAGCGACATCGTTTACGACGACGATCTGATCCGCCGGGTGCTCAAGGACACCCGCACCATCGCCATGGCGGGCGCCAGTCCCAACTGGGTGCGTCCGTCGAACTTCGCGATGAAGTATTTGCAAGGCAAAGGCTATCAGGTGCACCCGATCAATCCGGGCCACGCCGGAAAAGAGATCTGGGGACGGATGACATATGCGTCCCTCGCCGAGGTTCCCGGCCCGATCGACATGTTGGATATATTCCGGAACTCGGAAGCCGCCGGCGAACTGGTGGACGAGGCGATCAAGCTCAAAGACGAAAAAGGCATCAAGATCATCTGGATGCAGTTGGGCGTGATCAATGATGCCGCCGCCAAGCGTGCGGAAGACGCGGGACTTATCGTCGTCATGGATCGCTGCCCGAAGATCGAATACGGGCGGTTGTTCGGTGAACTCGGTTGGTCGGGGGTCAATTCCGGCATCATCACGTCGAAGCGCCGTAAAGCACCGGTCTGATCCATGAACGTGATAAACGACATGCAGATTGAAATTCGGGTGGATGATCTTCGTGGTCCCGAGATCGCACAACTGCTGGAAACGCACCTGGCACACATGCGCGCTATCTCTCCCCCCGAAAGTGTCCACGCGCTGGATCTCGATAAACTAAGAAAGCCGGACATCACGTTCTGGACCGTGTGGCGCGGGAATGAGCTTGTCGGTTGTGGTGCGCTTCGGGAACTCGATCCGTACCATGGTGAGATCAAATCGATGCACACGACGGCCGACGCGCGCGGTCTCGGTATCGGCAGAAAGATGGTCGAACACATTTTAACGACAGCGCGCGAACGCGGTTATACCCGGCTCAGCCTGGAAACCGGCGCGACGGAAGACTTCATTGCCGCACGCACCCTCTATCAGTCGTTCGGGTTCGTTCCCTGCCCGCCTTTCGGCGATTATTTCGAGGACCCGTTCAGCACCCACATGACACTGAAACTGGAAAAAGCGTCATGAGCGAGAAGAAACAAGACGGTCCACTAGAATACGGCTTCGCCACCCGAACGATCCACGCCGGCGCCCAACCCGACCCTGTCACGGGTGCGCGCGCCGTTCCGATTTACCAGACAACGTCTTACGTGTTCGACGACGTCGAGCACGCATCGGATCTGTTTAATCTTCAGACCTTCGGCTTTATCTATTCACGTCTGACCAACCCGACGGTGTCGGTGTTGGAAGAACGCATCGCCAACCTGGAGGGCGGGCGGGCAGCTGTGTGCGCCGGGTCGGGGCATGCGGCGCAGTTTCTGACGTTCTTCACGCTTCTCGAACCTGGCGACGAGTTCATCGCGTCGCGCAATCTTTATGGGGGTTCGATCACACAGTTCGGCGTCAGCTTCAAGCGCTTGGGGTGGAACTGCACTTTCGTCGATTGCACCAAGCCGGAAGAGATCAAGGCCGCAATCACCCCCAAGACCAAGGCGATCTTCGTCGAAGTCCTCGCCAACCCGGGCGGTGTCGTTCTCGACGTTGAAGCCATCGCCGCCATCGCGAAAGACGCCGGGATCCCACTTATTGTCGATAACACGCTGGCAACGCCGTACCTCTGCCGCCCCATCGAATGGGGCGCGGACATCGTCTGCCATTCCATGACCAAGTTCCTGCAAGGTCACGGGACGTCCGTCGGCGGCGTGATCGTCGAAAGCGGCAAGTTCGACTGGACGTGCGCGAACGGCGGCCCCGGGTATCCAACCATGACCGAACCTGACCCGGCGTATCATGGTCTCACGTTCTATGAGACATTCGGCGATTTCGGTTTCACGATGAAGGCGCGCGCGGTGGCGCTCCGAGACTTCGGACCCGCCTTGTCGCCCACTAATGCGTTCAACACCCTGACCGGTACCGAGACGCTTCATGTCCGAATGGACCGGCACGTC
The DNA here is from genome assembly GCA_017644185.1 of Rhodospirillales bacterium. Lineage (GTDB taxonomy): Bacteria > Pseudomonadota > Alphaproteobacteria > Rhodospirillales > Casp-alpha2 > UBA4479. The sequence goes on along the minus strand of JAEPMA010000010.1, from coordinate 37,352 downwards.
GAAAACGCGATGAAGGTCGCCACATTTCTTGAAGGTCACCCGGCCGTCGCCTGGGTCAGTTACGCGGGCTTGAAGTCTAGTCCGTTCCACGATCTCGCCAAGAAGTATCTCCCCAAGGGGGCCGGTGCCGTCTTCACATTCGGGCTCAAGGGTGGATTCGAAGCGGGCGTGAAGATGGTCGAAAAAATCAACATCTTCTCCCACCTCGCCAATATCGGAGACACCAAATCGCTGATCCTGCACCCTGCCTCGACAACCCACCGGCAACTGACGGACGAACAGCGTCAGGCGGCAGGCGCAACGAACGAAACGATCCGTCTGTCCATCGGCCTTGAAGACGCAGACGATCTGATCCGGGACCTGGATCAGGCGATGCGTGGCTGATTATTCGGCCGGTTGCGGTGCGACCGCCGATTTACGATCCGACGGTAGCAGCAGCCCCGCGATAACACCGACTAAAGCGATACCCGCAAGTACGGTAAACAGCAGATAGAACTCACCCGAATAGTCAAACAACACCGCCTCAAGCTGCACGCCTAGGGCCGAAAAACCGATTGCGACGATAAACTTGCAGCCGAATGCCAATGCCCGCCGATGCGGTGGGATATATTTTGCCAGGATGACGTTCTCTGCCGGCAGTGCACCATTGTTCGACGAGATTGCCATCACTGCGATGAGAATAACCATCGGACCCGCAGCGTTGGCGAGCAGGACGAGCAACGGAATCTGCACGGCAAACGCGCCGATGTAGACCAGTTTCGGTGAGGTCTTGTCGGCGAGCCAACCGCCCGCGAACTGCATCAGTCCTGCAATAAAGAACACGCAGGCGACAAGTGTTGAGATGCCAAGCACCCCACCGGCCAGGAAATCTTCAAGCCGCATCTGAAATGCTTTCGGTAACCCGGCCTGAGTTGCTTGATAGATCACTCCCGTACACAGCATGGACAATGCGAGGACTGCGAACACCCTAATCGCATCCCCCTTCTCCGATGGTGGTGTCGGTGTACGATCAACCTTACTCTCAACAATGACCCCACGCACCACGAGGATCAGGAAAGCCAGACCGGTGACGAGGATCAGTGCCCCCGGAATGATAAATACGGCACGCCAGCCCATGAGCGTTATGATCGTCCCCGCAGTCAGTGCTGCGATCGTCGGCCCCAAGGCACCGAAGATACCATTGATGCCGAGTGCCGTGCCGCGGCTTTTGGCGTTCCGTATCAGCCATGCGATCCCGACTGGGTGATAAATCGACGCACATAGACCGGTCAGCGCAATCGCCGCCATGATTTGCCATGGCGCGCCGGCGAACCCGGTCAGGATCATGGCAAGGCCCGTACCGATATAATATACGGTCATCAATGGGACCGCTCCGAAGCGATCTCCCAGCCACCCCGCAAGGGGCGCACCGAAACCGAACAGCATGCCCCCCAGAACCGCGAGTTGGATCGCTTCGCCGTGGGTCAGGCCGAGTTCATCCTCAAGCGTCAACACAGCCACGTAATAAAGCGGCTGGAATAGATGGCTATAGGTGTGGCCGATGCTCGAAAATATCAGCGAAAGCCGTGCGGAACGGGCATCCGTAGTCATGATCAAAAGTTTCCTCGTCGTTATGGCCCTACTACATAGCGCTTGGCGATCGCGCGACAAAGGGCCATTTCCCGACAAAGCTGCCGGAAACGGCTACATCCGATCAAACATCCAGAGACCGTATAACGCCCGTGTACACATCAAGGGTGTCCTGCTCGCGCACATGGCGTCCGTTGACGACCTGTCGTTTGCCAGCGATCCAGACTTCTTCGACCGGCGACGTGTTGCCGCTGAAGACCATACTGTCGATCAAACGGTCGGCACTTCGCCCCACCAGTTGCGGATTGTTGGGGTTGAGCACGATAAAGTCAGCCCGGCATCCAACACCCAACTTGCCGAGACGGCGTCCTGATGCTTGTGCGCCACCACGAAGCGCATCGTCGTAAAGGCGGACACCGGTCGACTCGCCAGGACCTTCAGACGTCAGATTTCGGCGGCGCTTTGTCAGACGTTGTCCATATTCAAGCCAGCGCAGTTCTTCAATCATACTGACCGAAATATGACTGTCCGACCCAATCCCAAAGCGTCCACCTTCGGCCAGATACGGAAGCAACGGGAAAATACCGTCACCCAGGTTCGCTTCCGTCGTCGGGCAAAGACCGGCAATGGCACCGGATTGCGCCAACGCCGTCGTTTCTTGCTCGGTAAGATGCGTGGCGTGTATGAGGCACCAGCGTGGGTCGACGTCAAAGTTCTCCATCGTCCACTCCACCGGCCGGCGCGCGGTGAACTCTAACGACTCCGTCACGTCATTTTCCTGTTCGGCGACGTGGATATGGATCGGCGCATGCGCGTCCATTGCCGTCAGCCCGTCGATGACACTCTTCATGCCATCCTTGGTCACCTGCCGCGGGCTATGCGGCGCGACACCAACGTGGACTTGCGGGTCACCGGCATGCACCGTTCTGACGGTGTCTATGATCCTCAGCAACAAATCTGGATCGGAAATAAAGCGGCGCTGGCCGGGATTGGGCTCTTTCCCCGCGTAGCCACCTGTCTGATAGAGGACCGGCAGCAATGTGATCCCAATACCCGCACGCGCTGCGGCCCGGACCAAAGCCATCGACATTTCAGCGGGATCGTCATACGGGATCCCACCGGGTCCGTGATGCATGTAATGAAATTCACAGACCGCCGTATATCCCGCCTTGACCATTTCGACGTAGAGCTGCGATGCCACGGCTTCGAGAATTTCCGGCGTCACTATTTCGGCGAAGCGGTGCATCACATCCCGCCACGTCCAGAAGCTATCCTCGGCACCGACACCGGAAGCACGATACTCACTCATGCCCGCCATCGCGCGCTGATGTGCGTGAGAATGAAGATTGGGCATACCCGGTATGGCCGGCCCTGGCAGCCGGGCCATCAGCTCAGCCTCGAAGGTCACGCCGGCATCGATGGAGACGATATCGCCACGGGCGTCCACGGCTATGGCCACGTTTCTGGCCCAGCCGTCTTGCAGCAAGATGCTGTCTCCGAAGATCGTTACACCATTGGTCATGTCATTTCAGTTCCCGTTTGCACCACTGGTCAGGCGAACAACACGTGATAATCTCTGATCAACCGGGTGACAAGGAGGCCTCATGACATCTGTAACACGACTTATCGCCGTCGCGATGATATTTGCTTTGCCAGTTTTCTCGCATGGCGCGGCTCAGGCGAACAACACCCTCGTCATCGGCGTCACCCAATACCCGTCGACGTTTCATCCGAATATCGATTCCATGCTGGCCAAGTCCTACGTTCATGGTCTGACGCGGCGCCCTATCACGACCATGGATGCGAACTGGGAAACGGTCTGTGTCCTTTGCGAGACGTTACCCACACTCGAAAATGGCGGCGCCAAACTTGAGAAAACGCCGGACGGCAAGGACGGCATCGCCGTCACCTACACCATCAAAGACGCAGCCCAGTGGGGCGACGGCATACCGATAACCGTCGACGACGTAGTTTTCACGTGGGAAGTGGGAAAGCATCCGAAGTCAGGCGTCGCATCAACCGAAGGCTACCGTCGCATTCTTTCCATCGACCGGATCGACGACAAGACATTCACGCTCCACGTCGACCGGCGAACGTTCGACTACAACAATCTCTCGACCCTCGGCCTTTTACCGGCGCACATCGACCGGCCGAAATTCACCGATCCTGCGACGTACAAGATCCAAACCGTTTTCGACACCGACCCGATGAACCCGGGCTTATTCATGGGCCCGTACGTCATGACCGAGGCCAAGACCGGCTCACACATGGTGTTCGAAAAGAACAAGAAATGGTGGGGCAAGGAACCAGCGTTCGACAAGATCACCGTTCGCGTAATCGAGAACACGACAACCCTGGAAGCCAACCTGCTGTCAGGCGGTATTGATATGATCTCCGGCGAATTAGGTCTTAATGTCGATCAAGCCCTCGCCTTCGAGAAACGGCACGGGAGTAAATTCAACATCCTCTTCAAACCGGGATTGATCTACGAGCACATCGACCTGATGCTCGACAACCCCGTGCTTCAGGATCGCCGGGTTCGCCAGGCGCTGATGTATGCCACGGACCGGAAGGCCATCTCCGAGCGACTGTTCGGCGGCAAGCAACCGGTCGCGCATACCGGCGTGAACCCACTGGACTGGGTCTACGACCCGGAAGTCCCCAAATACGCATTTGATCTCAATAAAGCGGACGCGCTTCTGAACGACGCGGGTTGGAAACGTAAAGGCGGCGGGATGCGTGTGAATTCAAATGGTGACCCACTTCGTTTTCAAATCATGACGACAGCGGGAAACCGTACCCGTGAGCTTGTCGAACAGGTGCTGCAAAGCCAATGGAAAGCCGCTGGGATCTCTATCGACATCCGCAACGAGCCGGCCCGGGTATTTTTTGGGGAAACCGTGACCAAGCGTAAATTCCCCGACATGGCCATGTTCGCCTGGATCTCCGCACCTGAAAGCGTCCCCAGGACCACGCTGCATTCAAAAGAGATCCCGACCGAAGCCAATAACTGGAGCGGACAGAACTATACCGGTTTCAGCAACCCGGACATGGATGAACTCCTTGAGAAAATCGAACTGGAGCTCGACAAGGACAAACGAAAAGAGATGTGGGCAAAGTTGCAGAATATCTACGCGACCGAACTTCCCGCCCTTCCACTCTACTTCCGCGCCAACTCGTTCATCTTGCCAAAATGGCTGACGGGCATTGAACCGACAGGGCACCAATTCCCAACCACGCTGTGGGTCGAAGACTGGCGCATTGAAAGGTAATCACTTTCAGTTCCCGCCAATGTCTCGCCGGTGATAGTCTAGGTCCATGCCCGCGTTTCTGATCCGCCGCTTTATTCATTCGCTGATCGTGCTGTTTGTCATGTCGGCGGTCATTTACGGTCTGATCGGCCTGATGCCGGGCGATCCGGTCGATCTCATGATTTCGGCGGACCCGAACGTCACCGCTGCAGACGCGGCGAGGCTCAGGACTATTTATGGTCTCGACCAACCGTTATGGTCCAGGTATCTGCACTGGCTATCAGCCGCCGCCACCGGCGACTTCGGCTATTCCCGTTTGTATTCGCAACCGGTTTGGCAGGCGATCATACCCGCCCTTTCCAACACGCTCCTCTTGTTGATTTCCAGTCTGGCTTTGGCACTTGTTATCGCGCTTCCTGCGGGGGTCTTCGCGGCGACAAGGCCGTATTCGCTTGCCGACTACGGCATCAATCTGACCGCATTCGCCGGGATTTCGATGCCGCCGTTCTGGCTCGGCATTCTGTTGATCCTCTTGTTTTCCGTTACCCTCGGCTGGCTGCCTGCGGGCGGCACACCGCAATCGGCGGGCGCGAGTGGGCTATGGGAGCACGTTCAGTATCTGATCCTCCCCATCGCCGCGCTCACCATTGCCGGCGTCGGCGGACACACCCGATATATGCGCGCCTCGATGATTGAAACCCTCCGTCAGGATTACATTCGAACGGCGCGCGCCAAGGGGCTCAGTGAAAATCGGGTTGTGCTGGGGCACGCATTACGAAATGCCATGATACCGGTAGTGACCGTCATCGCGCTTGATCTGGGCGTCCTGTTTTCTGGTGCGTTGATCACCGAAACGGTATTCGCCTACCCCGGTATGGGTAAGCTGATTTTCGATGCGATCATGGGGAACGATTACAACCTGGCGCTTGTCGGTCTCTTGATGGCCACCACGTTGACGCTGATCGGCAACCTGCTGGCCGATGTCGCATATGCGGCGCTCGACCCCCGGATCAGTTACGAGAATTTGGACGCATGACTGAGATCGTCGCCAACCTGAGGGAATCGCCCAGCCGCGCCGTCCTGGCACGCTTCTTAAGGCACAGATTGGCTGTTGTAAGTGCACTCGTCCTCACACTCCTTGCCGGGCTGGCTCTGCTCGCGCCGGTGATCGAGGGTTTGACGGGCGTCGACGCGGAAGCCGTCGATCTCTTCTCACGTTACAGCCCGCCGTCTTCAGCACACCTGCTCGGGACCGACGAACTCGGCCGGGATGTCTTGGTCCGATTGTTGTATGGGGGACAAGTGTCGTTGTTCGTCGGACTGACCGCGACGATTGCGGCCGCCATTATCGGCACAACCATAGGCCTTGTTTCCGGTTACGTTGGCGGCCGTTTCGATGCCTTCGTCATGCGTGTGACAGATGGTGTGATTGCGCTTCCGGTCTTGCCGCTGCTGATTGTTCTTGCCGCCGTGGATCTCGGAAAGCTTGGGTTGTCGGAAAGTCTGTTGAGTTCCGAGAACGTCAGCCTTTACCGCATCGTCGGCATTGTCGCGCTCGTTGGCTGGACGACCGTCGCCCGCCTGGTGCGCGCATCGACTTTAAGCATTAAAACCCGCCCGTTCGTGATGGCCGCCCGTGCCCAGGGGGCAAGTGCTGCACGCATTATGCTTCGTCATATCCTGCCGAACCTCGCATCGCCGATCATTGTCGCAACGACGCTATCGGTGGGAAACGTAATCTTGTTGGAATCGGTCTTGAGTTTTCTAGGACTGGGGATTCAGCCACCATTACCCAGTTGGGGGAATCTATTGACCGGCGCTCAGGAAACAATCTGGGAAGCGCCGGGGCTCGCCTTTTACCCGGGCGTACTGATCTTCGTCACCGTGATCGCATTTAATTTCGTCGGAGATGGTTTGCAGGATGCGCTCGACCCCCGCGCCCGCGACAGACGAGCGGCAGACCGGCACTAAGCCGGCCTGCCTGAAACCTGGCAATCAATCGTCTTTGGGAAGATTAGTGCGACATCAAAACCGCGACGGAACTCTGCTCCATCAACGTGTCCGTTACCCCACCGAGCAGCAGTTCGCCCAATCTCGAGTGACCGTAGCCACCCGTAACAATCAAATCCGCCCCAAAGTCCGAGCATTCGTTCAGTAATGTCTGACCGACATCACCGCCCACGGATGTCATGTGATCAGCTTCCGCTTTGACGCCATGCGTCGCGAGAAATGCAGCAAGGTCAGCACCAGGCAGATCACCCAAGCCCCCACGCCCCGGCTTCGGGTCGACGGCGAGGACCTTAACCGCAGAAGCCTGCTGCAGGATCGGCAGCGCGTCCCGAACAGCACGAGCCGCATTCGGGCCGCCGTCCCAGCCAACAAGAACTTTTTCGCCAAGGCTTCCTTTCGCGGCAGCCTGCGGCACGATCATCACCGGCGCGCCAGATGCGAGCACGATGCGATCCGCCACTTCACGAGCATGCGCAATAGCACTGTCCGGGCCCGGTTTGGCGATCATCACCATATCCGCGTAACGCGCATGCATGCACACCACGTCGTCAACCGGTTCGCGCCAGTCGCCTTCACGGTAATCATGCGAGATACCATTTGCCGTGCATGCCTTTTCAAACATTGCAGCTGTCGCCTTGGCCGTCTCTTCCACATGCACTTGATGTGCCGTGATCACTTCTGCCGGAAGCTGCGCCACCACGTATGTGGGTAAATCATAGGGTACGCCGGCAAAAAGCCCCACGAGGCGGGCATCATGTTTCTGCGCTACTCCAACTGCAGTCTCGACGACTGCTTTTCCTCCATCGGTTCCACTTAAGTGAACCAGAATATCTTTGATCGCCATTGGTCCGCTCCTTTCCCAAAATCTGGCTGTTGAAATTATTCAACGCCCAAGCACATGTTTAAACCATGATCTAAATCAATTCTAAAACTTCACCCTTGAAGCGCCAGCCCAATCGGCGCATGGGTAAGACTAGCATTCGCTGGGGACATTCTGCTCCCCACACAATTCGGAGGACGAAATGACCGCGATCGGCAATTCCGCTCAGGCACGCGACATAGCTTACCACGTACACGGCTATACCAACCTCAAGGCACACGAAGAGAAAGGCCCACTCATCATCGACCGCGGTGCCGGGATTCGTGTCTTTGACGACAGTGGCAAGAGTTATATCGAGGGGTTGTCCGGTCTCTGGTGCGTCAGCCTTGGTTTTGGCGAGCAACGCTTGATCGACGCCGCAACGGAGGCAATGGGCCGTCTCGCCTATTATCATGGTTTCAATCACCGGTCGTCGGACGTGGTTATCGACCTCGCGGAAAAGCTGGTATCGATTGCACCGGGCCGACTTTCCAAGGTCCTGTTCGCAAACTCAGGCTCTGAAGCAACCGACCTCGCGGTCAAGCTGATCTGGTATTATCACAACGCCATCGGCAAACCTGAGAAGAAGAAGATTATCTCGCGGATCAGGGGCTACCATGGGGTCACGGTGGCGTCCGCAAGCCTGACTGGCCTCCCGCATCTGCACGGCGACTTCGACCTTCCGATCGATCGCATCATGCACACGACGTCGCCGCATTATTACCGCGAAGGTAAGGACGGTGAGAGCGAGGAAGATTTCGCGACTCGCTGTGCGGAGGACCTCGAGAAACTCATCCTCGATGAAGGCCCGGATACGGTCGCTGCCATGTTCTGCGAACCCGTAATGGGCGCTGGTGGGGTCATCATCCCACCCAAAACCTACTACGAAAAAATCCAAAAAGTCCTCAAGAAGTACGACGTGTTGTTGGTCGCCGATGAGGTGATCAATGGGTTCGGGCGCACCGGCAACATGTGGGGTACGGAAACATTCGATCTGGACCCTGATTTCCTGTCCTGCGCCAAGCAGCTTTCATCTGCATATCTGCCGATCTCGGCGTTGATGATCTCGGATAAGGTCTATCAGGCCATGGTCAAGGAAAGCGAGAAGCTCGGCATTTTCGGTCACGGTTCGACCTACGGCGGGCACCCGGTGTCTGCGGCGGTCGCCCTTGAGACACTCAAGATCTATGAAGAACGTGATGTCCTCGGCCACGTGCGCAGTGTAATGGGTCATTTTGGAGACCGGATGCAGAAGCTGGGCGAGCACCCGCTCGTCGGCAATGCCCGCTCGTGTGGTTTGATGGGCGCCCTTGAGCTGATGAAGGACAAAGAAACAAAGACACCATTCGAGGCCTCGGACAAGATCGGCCCAGCCGCAGAGACGCGTTGCCTCGAGAACGGCCTGATCGTCCGTGCCATCGGCGATAACCTCGCGTTCTGCCCGCCCTTGATCACGACGGACGAAGAAATCGACGAAATCTTCGATATTGCCGAGAAAGCACTCGACGAAGCCGACGCCTGGGTGACGGAACAGGGTCTCCGAGATTGATGATCTTTTCTAATTGAGAATCGTTCTCATGGACAAATCGTCCGGGGAGGCTTATATATTCGTTATCAACGGAGTATCTGAATGTACGCTGATAACACCCTGACACCGAAAGAAGCGACCCGGCTTTGTGCGCTCGGTATGCTCGCTGACGGGCCGATGGCCTACGCCGAGCTTGCTGCCGGCGTGCGGCATTTCGTGACTCACGTCATGGGGCCGTCACTGGATGTACTCGGCACCTCGATTGAGTTGCTTAAGCACGAGGGCTTGGTGAAGGCGCTCTCCGGCGAAAAAGATCAGGCTATTCTGCAAATCACACCGGACGGCATGGCGGAACTTCGGACGCTCCTCACCGCGCGCATCAAGACCGCTGAAAACGACCTCAACAAGCTGGTGATCGCGCTCAAGTTCCGTTTCATGGATTTCTTGGAGTCCGGGGAACGTATTCTTCAGATCGATCTGCTGATCGATGCCGTCGAAAACGAACTGGCACGTCTTGAAGACCTACGCGCTCACCACAGCGACGACTCGGTTCATCTTATCGAGTGGCTGGATCGCGAGATCGAAGACCTGGAACGGCGCGTCGACTGGCTTAAAGCCAAACGCGCCCGGGTTTAAGCCGCCAGAATCTGCTGATCAGTACAGCCGACGATCATCCGTAGTTTGCGCATAGGGTCCTTGTAACCGGCGACCGCGCAATGCATCGACTGTCGATTGTCGAGGATCGCGAGCTGTCCTTTCTTCCATTTATGCGTATAGACAAATTCGGGATTCAGCTCATGCTCGAACAACTCGTTCAATAGATCATCGCTCTCGTCCTCGGGCATGCCCTTGATGCACATGGTGAAGCCCGGATTAACGTACAGGATATTCTTTCCCGATCGCGGATGGGTGCGGACGACGGGATGCTCCACATCCGGCGTTTTCTTTTGCTGATCTTCGTTGAGATTGGTGACCGCCTCTCCACCCCGGTATCCATAACGGTGAATGCCCGTCAGCCCGGCGATCCGTTTCTTCATGTTTTCCGATAATGCGTCAAAGGCGAGTTGCGTGTTGGCCACCATCGTGTCGCCGCCGTCGGTCGGCACGTGTGTCGAATACAGCATTATCGCGTCCGACGGGGTCGCCAGATACGACTGATCGGAATGCCAGAACGCCCCGGCAGGCTTCTTCGTCGTGCGGCTTTCCTGATTGCCCATGTTGGCCGTGATGATCGACATTTCGCAAGACATGGGGTGATGGTACTGATCCAGAATATGCGGCTGCAACGGCCCGAATCCCCGGCCAAGCCTCAGCAGCCATTCCGGGTCCTCATCGAGCCCTTCGATGACGACGGCTGTGTATTCGGCCAGGGCGTCCTTGATCTGCTCGATATCGTCCGCGGTTAAAGGGGTGTCGGTCGACACCCCACGTACCACTGCGCCGAACGCTTCGTCTTTGAGCGGTATAACCTCGATCATTATCTTACTCCGCCGCCTGTTTCAGACGCTCGATCTGCGAGATATCGCGGACCGCGCCGCGCGAAGCGGATGTCGCCATCAAGCCATAGGCCTTGAGCGCCTGCGTCACCACGCGTTTACGGTTAGGTTTCCATGCCTCCGGACCTTTTGCGACCATCGCCTCACGGCGGCGCTGCAATTCGGCATCATCGACCATGAGGTTCACTTTCCGAGTCGGAATATCGAACTCGACAATATCCCCCTCCTCGATCAACCCGATGGCACCGCCTTCGGCAGCTTCCGGGCTGACATGCCCCACAGAGAGGCCTGACGAGCCCCCCGAGAACCGGCCGTCGGTAATCAGGGCGCAATCCTTACCCAGGCCCATCGATTTGATATAGCTGGTCGGATAGAGCATTTCCTGCATGCCCGGGCCGCCTTTCGGGCCTTCGTAAACCACGACAACGACGTCACCTTTCTCGATCTCGCCACCGAGAATCTTGTTACAGGCCTCTTCCTGGCTGTGGCAGATCCGGGCCGGGCCCTTGAATGTCAGGCATTCCTTCGGGACGCCCGCCGTTTTCACGACGCAGCCGTCCTCGGCGATATTACCGTAGAGAATGCCGAGCCCGCCGTCCTTTGAATACGCATGTTCGACATCACGAATGCAGCCGTTCTCTCGGTCCTGATCCAGCGAGTTATAGCGCTTCGACTGGCTGAACGCCTCGATCGTCCGGACATTGCCCGGCGCGGCCATGTAGAACTTCCGGATGTCCTCATCCTCGGTCGTCATGATGTCGTATTTGGAGATCGCTTCCGCTACCGTCGGCGTGTGCACGGTAGAACTGTCACGATGAATCAGACCGGCCCGGTCAAGTTCCGCCATGATACCGAAAATCCCGCCGGCACGATGAAAATCCTCCATGTGCCAGAGATTGGTGGAGGGCGAGAGTTTGGAAAGGTGCGGCACCTTTCGCGACAAACCGTCGATGTCGTGAATACCGAAGCCGACCTCACCTTCCTGGGCCATCGCCATCAGGTGCAGGATCGTGTTGGTCGACCCTCCCATCGCGATATCCACCGTCATCGCGTTTTCAAAACCGCGGCGGTTCGCGATGTTGCGGGGGAGCACACTCGCATCGTCCTGTTCGTAGTAGCGCTTCGTGATATCGACGATGGTCCGCCCCGCCTCCAGAAACAGTTCGCGGCGATCGGCGTGCGTTGCCAGCACGCTGCCGTTACCCGGCAATGCAAGACCGATGGCTTCGGCCAGACAGTTCATCGAGTTCGCGGTAAACATGCCCGAGCACGACCCGCACGTCGGACACGCCGAACGTTCATATTTTAGAGCATCCTCATCGGACGTTTCCGGAGCGGCGGCGTGGATCATGGCGTCGATCAGATCGGCCTTCTGTTCCTTGCCGTCGACATCCATCTTGCCGGCTTCCATCGGACCGCCGGATACGAACACCGCCGGGATATTGAGCCGCATCGCCGCCATCAGCATACCCGGGGTGATTTTGTCGCAGTTGGAGATACAGACCACCGCATCGGCGCAATGTGCGTTACACATGTATTCGACTGCATCGGCGATCAGCTCACGTGACGGCAGCGAATACAGCATCCCGCCATGCCCCATGGCGATCCCATCATCGACGGCGATGGTATTGAATTCCTTTGCGACACCGCCATGCGCCTCGATCTCGCGCGCGACGAGTTGCCCCAGATCCTTGAGGTGGACGTGTCCCGGCACGAATTGAGTGAATGAGTTGGCGATAGCGATGATCGGCTTACCGAAATCATCGTCGGTCATACCCGTGGCGCGCCAAAGGCCGCGCGCACCGGCCATGTTCTTGCCATGTGTGGTCGTGCGTGAACGATATTCGGGCATTTCATATCCTCCCAGGATACTTGTGTTCGTTACTTCGGAATTTAATCAACAGGCAGCAGGCTTTCAATCAGCTTGCCGTCATTGACCCGCGGCGCCGGCGGGCCGTCCGTGTACATCTCACCCCAGTCGCGTAGCGCCAGCAACGCGGGTTTAAGTGCCAAGCCCCGCTCGGTCAGCGAATAGATCGCTCTCGGCGGATGTTCGGAGTAAAGCTCGCGCGCAACGACCCCCGCATCCATCAGCGTCTTGATGCGCGCCGATATCGTGTTTGGCGCGACACCCGACAACGAGTTCTGCAAGTCCTGAAAGCGGCGCGGTCCAAACAAAAAAAGGTCGCGCAGAATCAGAATCGTCCAGCGTTCGCCGATGATGTCGAGCGTACGCGCAACTGGGCACTTGGGATCCAGGGCTTTACTCATGATGTACGTATATCACTTGAAATTTATTTTGAATAGTCACTATTGTTTTTATAGTCATAATTTAGAGGTCACCCCCATGCTCAGCATCACCCCGGTTTATCTCGCCATTGCGGTCGCGCTCTATTCGTTCATCGCATTCAATGTGATCTCCAACCGCCGGCGGCGGCGCATCTCGATTGGAGATGGCGGCAAGCAGGATTTCGCACGAATAGTTCGCGGTCATGCCAACTTTGCCGAATACACACCTATCACCTTGCTGGCGATTGGGGTTGCAGAACTAACAGGCGTACCGGCATTGGTGCTGCATTTGTGTGGTGTCCTCCTGATTGCCGGACGCGGATTACACGCATACTGCTTTCTGTTCACACCCATCGGAATGAAACTGCGTGTCAGCGGCATGATGATGACGTTCTTCTCACTTTGGACGGCCGCCGCCACCGCTGTTTTATACGCCCTCAGCTGACCGGGATTGCCACACCGCCAAAGAGATTGATAATCGGCTGCGGGAGAATCAACTACGCACCCTGGGGAGAAAAACGTGTTCGGACGCGCCAAGGAAGAAATCAAACTCAACGTCGAATTCTGCCGCAGTCAGTTTCCGTCAGCTTGCTGGGATTGGGCGTTTTTCGAAAATGCGGGGGGCAGCTTCGTGCCGCAGAGCGTCATCAAGCGCCTCACCGAATACATGACCGAATGCCAAGTCCAGCCCGGCGGCCCGTTTCCATCGGGCGCGCTCGCACAGAAACGCATGGACGAAGGCCACCGCAACATGGCTGAAATGATCGGCGCCGAGGCGGACGAAGTCGTGATCGGCCCGTCCACATCCATGAACATCGACGTGCTTTCCCGATCCCTTCGCCCGTTGTGGGCAGAGGGCGACGAAGTCATCGTCACCAACCTGAACCACGAAGCCAACTCGGGTCCCTGGCGCCGCCTGGCGGAGACCGGCATCCGCATCGTCGAATGGCCGGTGAACCCTGAGACAGCGCAACTCGATATCGATTTGCTGGACCGCCTTCTTTCCGACAAGACGCGGCTCGTCGCCCTGCCCCATGTTTCCAACATCACCGGCGACATCAATGACGTGAAAACCATCTCCAAACGCGCCCACGATGCGGGCGCATTGGTGTGCGCGGACGGGGTTGCATATGCGCCCCATCGCTTTGTTGACGTGAAGGACTGGGATGTCGATTTTTACGCATTCAGTCTCTACAAAACCTATGGGCCTCATATCGGTCTGTTATACGGAAAGAAGGACTTGTTGCTGCAGGCGAAAAGCCGTCATCACTACTTCATTCCGGAAACCGCGACGTCTTACAAAATGAATCCTGCGGGGCCGCAGCACGAGATCATCTCGTCGCTCAGCGGTATTTCTGACTACATCACCGCCGTCGCGGCAGAGCACCTCGACGATATGCCGAATGACCTTTTTTCGCGTACGCGTGCGGTCTATGACCTGTTCTCATCGCATGAAGCGGACTTGGCCAAGGTCTTCATCGATTGGATATCCTCCAAAGAGGGTGTGCAGCTTATTGGGCGGCAAACCGCCGATGCGGACGAACGAGCCCCGACGTTCTCGTTTATTAGTGAGGGCAAATCATCCGAAGAAATCGCCGAGGCCGCGTCAAATCATAAGGTCGCCATCCGCCATGGTGACTTTTATGCCAAACGTCTGATTGAAGCGCTCGGCATCGACGGAAACGATGGCGTGGTCCGCTGCTCGATGGCGCACTACAACACGCTGGACGAGGCCAAACAGCTGGTCGACGCACTGGATCGGATCGTCTAGCGGCTCAATGCACCAGAGCGTTTACGGAGTTTCTTAAGCAGGTCTTCATAATCATCGGCCTCTTTTTCGAGTTCTTTCTCGAGGCGCTTGATACGGCGGTTGAGGCTTTCGATCCGTCCGAGAATTTCGCGGCGTTTTTTGGCTTGGCGCCGCTCTTCCCAACTTCGGAAACGCCAGTCACCAACCGCGAGCAAAAGTAACACGCCCGCAAGGCCGCATATCACGGCACCAATTAGATAGTCGAGTTTGTCGAGACTGGTGACCGTACCCCAGAACCCGATCGTAATCATCGACGACGCGGCAACGAACAGGACGCGCTTGGAGTGCAGTTCATCGTGTTTTTGCGACATCTCCGCTTCGGCAACGGCTATCGCGATTTCCGAGCGCGCCATCTGCTTCCACTTGTCGAACGACATGCCCTGCTCGTCCTTGCGCCCATCGCGGATGAACTGTTCAAGTCGCGCGACGATATAATCCGCACGATCTTCCGCCGTGGAATTGCTGGATAGCGTCGGTACGGGTGCCGGTTTCTCCATTTGGGGATGGTAACAGGATCTGCTTACCAAGTGGTTATCGGCAAACATAAAGAAACGGCCCGACGCTTCCGCCGGGCCGTCTCAAAAAACGACACGAAAAGCAGTTTAGCTTTTGTTTTCGTTGAATAAATGAACATCGCGCTGCGGGAACGGAATGGTGCAGCCAACGCCCTCAACAGCTGCTTTGGCACCCTTGTTCAGCGCCCAAAGCGCATTCCAGTAATCGCCGGTGTTCGCCCAGCAACGCATGTTGATATTCACGGAACTATCCGCAAGCGCCATGACCATGGTCATCGGTGCCGGATCCTTGAGTACGAGATCGTTGCCTTCCATCAGTTCCTGCAGCGCTTTTTCGGCGACATCGATATCGTCGTCATAGGCAATGCCGACCTGGATATCGATCCGACGCGTCGGGTTGCGACCGTAATTGGTGATCACCTGATTCCAGATTTGCGAGTTCGGCGCCATGATGTAGATGCCGTCAGCCGTCTTCAGCTCGCTCGTGAACAGGCCAATCTGCACGACCGTTCCCGAGAGCGAGCCGGCCGACACAAAATCACCGATCTTAAACGGCCGCAGAATTAAGAGCATGACGCCCGCTGCGACGTTGGAGAGTGTTCCCTGAAGGGCCAGGCCGATGGCCAAACCGGCGGCACCGAGAACAGCGATAATTGAAGTGGTCTCGACACCGAACTGGTTGAGAACGGCAACGATGACAAACGCCAGGATCGTCCAGCGCACCATGTTCGATAGGAACGGACGCAGCGTGGAATCCATATTCGGCACGCGACCGAGCCCGCGATCGACGACTCGCCCAACCCAGCCGGCAGCAATCCAACCGATAATCAGGATGGCCAGGGCGCCGACGACGTCCAGACCGTAAACCGTAACGATTTCAATCACCTGATCGGCGATTGCCTCCATTTCCTTTTCCATACGTGTCCCCCTCCTTGGAGATTACGAACCTACACCGAGGCCGGATCAGCCTACGGCGGATAATCGATTATGCGCTTCCTCGAGTTTCTCGCGAACTTGTTTTGCTTCGGCCAAACGCTCGCGTTCAGTCTCGACCACCTCTTCCGGTGCATTGGCAATGAACTTCTCATTACCGAGCTTACCTTCAAAGCGCTGGATTTCCTTATCCTGCTTGGCGATTTCACGCTCCAAACGGGCGCGCTCAGCATCCAGATCGATAACCTCGGCGATTGGCAGAATGATCGTCGCCTCATCGATCACGTCTTGCACCGCGCCCTTCGGCACATCGCCTTGCAGAATCTCCGCGCGTTCTAACCGCGCCAGCCGCATGACCAGTTCGTTGTGCGCTTTTAGAAAGCCAGCCGCCGCAGCACCCGGTTCTTTCAAGTACATTGGCACCTTCGCTGACGGCGGTACGTTCATTTCCGAGCGCACCTGCCTGATTTGCGTGATCAGACGCACCACCCAGTCGATTTCCGCATTCACGGCGCTGTCGATGAGGGCATCGTCATACTCGGGCCAGGCCGTTTCGATTAGACGCTGTGCCCGGTCAGCCGAAATCGACTGCCACAACTCTTCGGTAATGAACGGGATGACAGGATGCGCCAGTTTCAGAATCTGATCCAATGCCCAGGCAGCTGTCGCACGGGTCTCTTCTTTCGCAGTCGCATCTTCGCCCTGCAGAACCGGCTTCACCAGCTCCAGATACCAGTCGCAGTACGTTCCCCACGTGAACTGATAGATCGACGTCGCGATATCGTTAAAACGATAGGCCTCGATCGCCTCGCGGGTCCGGCGCTCGCATTCCACGACCTTGCCGACGATCCACTTATTCAACGGCTGAGTGACCTTTGACGGATCGAAGGACTCGACCGGCTTACACTCGTTCATCTCGCAGAAGCGGGCCGCATTCCAGATCTTGGTGCAGAAGTTCCGGTACCCCTCGACGCGGCTCTCGGACAACTTAACGTCCCTGCCCTGCGCGGCAAATGCCGTCAGGGTAAAGCGCAATGCATCGGCACCGTACTTGTCGATCAGTTCCAGCGGGTCGATTACGTTACCCTTCGATTTGGACATCTTCTGGCCGTTTTCGTCACGAACCAAAGCATGGATGTAGACCGTGTGGAACGGCACTTCGCCCATGAAGTGAATGCCCATCATCATCATTCGGGCAACCCAGAAGAAAATGATGTCGAACCCGGTGATCAGAGTATCGGTCGGATAGTAACGTTCCAATTCCGGCGTCTGCTCGGGCCAGCCGAGGGTCGAAAACGGCCAGAGCGCCGACGAAAACCACGTATCCAACACATCGGGGTCGCGGGTTAGTTCGATATCTTCACCGATTGATTCACGGGCTGCGGCGCGCGCCGCCTCCTCGGTCTCCTCGACAAACACTTCCCCGTCCGGCCCGAACCACGCGGGAATCTGGTGACCCCACCAAATCTGGCGCGAAATACACCACGGCTGGATATTGCGCATCCATTCGAAATAGGTGTTCTGCCAGTTTTGCGGCACGAATTTGGTCTTTCCCTGCTCAACCGCCGTGATCGCCGGCCCCGCCAGCGTCTTTGCATCGACGAACCATTGGTCCATCAACCAAGGCTCGATCGGGACCCCCGACCGGTCGCCATAAGGTATGGTCATCGGGTTGTCTTCGATCTTCTCAAGAAGACCGAGGCTCTCCATCTCCGCGACAACCTTTTCGCGGGCTTCGAAACGCTCAAGCCCCTGATACGCTTCCGGCACGTTTTCGTTCAGGTGTGCGTTGGCATCCATCACATTGACCATTTTCAAGTGATGGCGCTGGCCCACTTCGAAATCGTTGAAATCGTGCGCCGGTGTCATCTTCACGGCGCCGGAGCCTTTCTCAGGGTCCGCATAGTCATCGGCGACGATCGGCAATTTGCGGCCGACGATTGGCAGGATGCAGTTCTGCCCGACAAGATGCTGGTAGCGCTCATCATCAGGATGCACCGCGACACCTGTATCGCCCAGCATCGTTTCCGGACGCGTGGTACCAACGGTGAGAAACTCGCCGTCACGGCCTTCAACCGGGTATTTGAAGTACCACATCTTACCGACAGTTTCGCGCTGTTCGACCTCCAGGTCCGAGATCGCGGTGTGTAGCTTCGGATCCCAGTTAACCAGACGCTTGTCGCGGTAGATCAGACCTTCTTTGTAAAGCTGGACGAAAACCTTTGTGACGGCCGCGGAAAGCCCGTCATCCATGGTAAAGCGCTCACGCGACCAGTCGCAGGACGCACCCAACCGGCGAAGCTGGGATGTAATGGTACCGCCCGATTCTGCTTTCCACTTCCAGACCCGTTCGATGAACTTTTCACGGCCAAGATCATGGCGGGTCAGTCCCTCTTCACCCATCTGCCGCTCGACAACCATCTGAGTCGCAATGCCCGCATGGTCGGTGCCGGGCTGCCAAAGTGCATCGCGGCCCTGCATACGCCTGTAACGAATCAGAATGTCCTGTAGCGTGTTGTTGAGCGCATGGCCCATGTGGAGGCTACCGGTAACGTTCGGCGGCGGAATGACAATGGTGAAGGGTTCGGCGTTCGCACGGGCACCCCCGATTGCGAAATCGCCATCGTTCTCCCATTCTTCGTACCGTTTCCGCTCGATCTCGTCAGACCGATAGGTTTTTTCCAGCATTGCCGGAGACCTCCGATAATCGCGTCAAGATGAAGCGCAGGTTTTAGCGCCGCCTTGCGGTCGGATCAATGGCAACAGTAAAGAATGAGGTCGGATTAACTGTCCATGCGCTCCGCGCGATTGATCATCTTGTCGATCTCTTTCTTGACCAGCCGCTCAATGAGATATGGCAGGTTGCGATCGAGCCATTCGCGCAGAATGGGCTTCAGCATTTCGCGAACCATGGTTTCCAGCGTGATATCACGGCTGCCGCCGACAGAGAGATCGCGCTGATCCAGAATAGCTTTGGCAAGCTCCGACAGCATATCCGCACCAGACTGGAACGTCGGGTTCGACACCAACTCCGGCATTGCCACCATATCCGGCGTCAACTCTAGGATTTCCTCCATCTCGGAGGGCATCGGCGGTGGTGGCGGCGGAGGCGGTGGTGGCGGTGGCGCCATCACAGGTTCAGGTTCAGGCTCCGGCTCTGGTTCAGGCTCGGGCTCGGGCTCGGGTTCCGGTTCTGGCTCCGGTGCCATCTCAGGCTCAGGCTCAGGCTCAGGCTCAGGCTCGGGTTCCGGCTCAGGTTCCGGCTCGGGCGCAGCCGCCTGCTCAGCACCATCTTCGTCTTCCTCCTCCGCAAGGATACGTCGGATCGAAGCGAGGATGTCCTCCATCGAAGGTTCGGCGCCGTCTTCTCCAGCTGCGTTGGCTTCTTCGCTCATTAGCGGGTCTAGCCCCCCGTTTGCGTTAACAATCCCTAGAAGATGTCCTAAAGACGGTTAACAAACCGTAATCGCAATGAAAACTCCGGAGTCGATAGTCTCCGGGCCACATTGACTACTTTACACCGCCCGAACTCGTTCCACCGAACCACTTGTCACGAACTTCGTTATAGTGTTCGCGTGGATCGTAAAGATCGACCGCCAAGCCCAAGTCCTTCGCGGTCAAGCGCCCGAGAGCTGACATCAGCTCATAAGTCGCGACAAGCTCATCACGCTCCGAGCGGACATGGGAAACACGGGAATCCAAGAGTTCCTGCTCGGCGTCGAGGATATCAAGCACGGTACGCGATCCCACCGCAGCCTCTCGTTGCACACCTTCCAACGCGACAATGCTGGCTTCGATCTGCGTCTGGAACGCATCCACCTGGGCGCGGGCCGTGATCAGGCTCTCATATGATTGAGTCCCCGCTTCGGCGGCGTCCCGGCGTTCCGTATCGATAACCAGCGTGCTTTCCGCCGCATCCTGACGCGCTTGACGCAGTCGGGAGTAAACCTCGCCCTGCTGATAGATCGGAATCGTCAGGTTCAACGTGACTTCATGCGAGGTTCTGAGGCTCGTTTCCGTGGTCGTTTCCCATTCGCGGGTGCTGCTGGCCGTCAAATCCATTTCCGGCAGCAGCTCGCCCCAAACTTCGTCGACATTGTCCATCGAGGCGCGACGATCGAATTCCGCCGCAATCACACCGGGATTATTGACAACGGCGATCCTCACAGCCTCATCCGCGCTCCCGGGCAGGTCCCCTGCACGGTCAGGCAGCGTAAGCGTCTTCGGCGCCGGTTCGCCAACTACATTAAGATAGTTAGCCCGTGACGTTTCCAGATCGCCTTGCGACTGGATACGGTCCGCTTTCGACCGCGCCAATCGCGCCTCGGCCTGATGCACATCCGTCCTGGTGATTTCACCGACTTCAAAGCGGTCACGGGTCGCTTCGAGCTGACGCTGCAGAACCTCTTCGTTGTTTTGGTTCAGCCGCAGCACCGCCTGGTCGCGGTAAACATTGAGATAAGCGGTCGCCGCCTGCAGCAAGATGTTTTGCTCCGCCTCGAGAAGGCGAGCGCGGGCCGCCCGGATATCGTTTTCGGCGCCACTCGTCGCTGCCAACGTCCGGCCACCACGAAACAGCGGCTGAGTTACGGAGATGCCGATATCTTTCGGCCTGCGGCTCTGATTCCGATCGGTCCCCGTCGACGTGCTGCTCTCTACGACCTCAGCACCGGCCGAACCGGTGATTTCCACCGTGGGCCGCCAGTTGGCAAGCGCCTGCGGCACACTTTCATCCGTGCTCCGCAGCCCGGCCCTGGTAGAGAGCAGCGTCGGGTTATTCAGGTAAGCCTTTGCCAAAGCGTCTTCGATCGTCTGTGCGGACGCTGGCATAGACTGGAGTCCGATTAACGCGGCGATTGCCAGCGAAGACGCGATGACTGCGGTTTTATCCATAGTGTTTCAACCCATACTGCCCAGAACTAGGTAACACGTCGGAGGCCTTATCCCAACACACACTTCGCTAGTAAGCGCTGCTTGTTATTAAGACTTCTTGAACCATAAGGGAGTCAGAACCCCGCAATAAGGTCAAGTTTTACGATTAACCTAATAGATTCAGAGACTTACACCCACCCGGCGGGCGAGCAACAAAAAAATACGTGCGAATCGCAGCATAGAAATTTTGCCGTGATTCCATGGTCTTGTGAACAAATCAGAAGGAAAAAGCGGCTTCCTTTTCAAACCCCGGCAACAATGGCTCGACAGCATCGAAAATCTCTCTTTTCGAGATCGAATCTCCGTAACGCGTGACCAACACGCCACGGCCCACCGGCTTGCCTGTCGGCATTTCGACACAAACGAGCCGTCCACCGTCCGCCAATTGTTGAGCAATATTTTCCGGATACGCCGGCACAGCCCCGTCGATATATATTAGGTTATATGGAGCGTCCTTGGGATTCCCCTCAGCCATCACCCCGTCGACAACGGCAACATTGTCGACCCCGAGTTCACCCAAGTTCCGTTCCGCCTTGGCCCGCATGGACGAATCGCTCTCGATCGCGATAACGGTATCGACCAATTTCGCCAGCACGGCAACGCCGTACCCAGAACCACAACCAATCGCCATTGCCACATCGCCCGAACCGATTTCAGCAACTTCCAGCAGCCTCGCAAGGACCATCGGCTGCATCATGTAACGTCCATCTTCGATCAGGACAGTTTCGTCAGCATATGCCAGCATCTGCCGCTGCTGCGGCAAAAAGACCTCACGCGGCAGTGTCGCCATCGCGTCCACCACGCGCTCGTCGGTTACCCTGTTGGGAAGAATCTGGCCATCCACCATGTTTCGGCGGGCCTTGGCAAATTGCGCTTCACTCATTTGGGCAACCCTTCATACGAACTGGCTTGGCGGTCGTGGGACCACCCGATCCGATATCTCGTCACTGCCGATTTTATAGGCCGACATAGCGCCGAAAACAACTCAATGCAGCCGATCCGACTAGACGAAAATAAATGCCTGAAAAGTGTACATGGATTGCTTGACCCCCGGCAATGTTACGTCTAATTTCCCGCGTCGTCGCAGCACGGGGGCATGTCCCAGAGGGAATTGCCTACGTTTGTGACGGGGGGTCAACGCGGAACGGCGCGGTGGCGGAGTGGCTACGCAGCGGCCTGCAAAGCCGTGTACACCGGTTCGATTCCGGTCCGCGCCTCCAAGCTCTGATCCGGCGTAGCTCAGTTGGTAGAGCAGTCGGCTGTTAACCGACTTGTCGCAGGTTCGAGTCCTGCCGCCGGAGCCAATTCAAAGGGGGCGATTTCCGAGAGGAACGCCCCCTTTTTTGGTCTTGAGCCTGCACTCGAATTTTAAGGCGTTTCGCGCCCGGCATGCTTTAATGATTCAAGCATGCATACCACCGTGCAGTCAGTGAGAACTTATTTGCCCGAAGTCACCGTCGACGATCAGATTTACCGGAGGCAAGAAATCAACCCGGATATCCCGCCGGCGCAACCAAAGGCTCGTCTCCTTTACAACTATTGGCTAGAGAAACGCGGTGAAAGGAAGTTTCCGTCATGGCACGATATCGACCTTCTCGATATCTGGAAGGTTGCCTCGTGCCTGATCGTCAAAGATGTCATCGACGACGGCGCCGACTTCCTCAATCGATACTGGGGCACGCAAGTCGCTCACCGGGCTGGCTTTGACGGCACGGGCAAAACCCATAACGAAATCTACAAGAATCAGCCTATGGGACCACAGATGGACACATACCGTGCCGTCTTGGAAACCGGACGCCCCTACTCCGTTTACCGCTCAAGCACATTCATCGCAGGGCGTGAGTTCGTGGTTTTTCATGCTCTCAACTTGCCGCTCGGAGACACCGACGACAAAGTCGACCGGATCATGATCGTCATTGATTATGAGTAGTTTGACGTCCCGTGTGTCGCAGTTTCAACGGAACCCGCTATAATCCACGAATGAACAAAGTTAACCTTTATCGCTGGCGGCCGGGGCTTTTTGTCCTGGCGGTGATGATCGGTTTAAGTGTCGGCCCCGCCCACGCAGCGCCGTGCACCTTTTCAGACGCCGTCACCGTGCAAGTATCGGTCAAACGGCTCGACGGCAGAATCGTTCACAATAACGCCCGTACGCGAGACAACTTGAGGCGTATGCAGCGCCAAAGTGGTCGCGCTAAAGCATTCGGCACCGCTTGGACACCGGTCGGTTTGACGCTGACCGAGGTCAAATACCGCATGAAGTTGAAAATTGAAGCGCAACCACTCTCAAACAGCGCGTATTGCGCCCGCGTGACTGCTGTCGATGCCGAGCTCGGCTATGATGACCTTCGCGTTTATATTGCCCGCAAATTCCGGCCCGGCAGTTGCGCATACGATTCCATCAACGCCCACGAACTCACCCATGTAGCAGTCTTCCGAGATGCCCTCGACCGCTTCTATCCAAGGCTTCAACATCGATTGCAACGGGCGGCGCAATCTCTCGATCCAGTCCGCTCATCAAGCCCCGACCTGGCCGCAGACTACCTGCGACAACGGCTCAGCGCTGCCGTGCAACCGTTGTTTCTTGAGATGAACCGCGATCTAGACCGCGCCAACGCTCGTCTCGACACTCCGGAACGCTATGCGCAGGAACAAGCCCTTTGCCCGGAATGGTAATGCGTCGATGAAGAAAATATTGCATTGCAGCATAAGTTATTGCAACGCAACATGAGTTCCTTGAGAATGGCTTTGTAATACCAAGGCCAAACAACCGTCAGCCGAAGTTCAGAAACCATGACGATCAGAAATCTCGAAAAATTATTTCGTCCACAGTCCGTTGCAGTTATCGGCGCGACCAATCGAATCGGGGCTGTTGGCGCAGTCGTTATGCACAATTTGCTAGAGGGCGGTTTCGAAGGACCAATCCTCCCCGTCAATCCCAAACACAGTGCCGTCGCTGGCGTGCTGGCGTATCCAGATGTCGACAGTCTGCCCATCCCACCTGACCTCGCCGTAATTTGCACACCGCCGGAACCGATTCCCTTCCTGATCGAAAAACTGGCGGCCATCGGCACGCGCGCCGCCATCGTGCTAACGGCAGGCCTGGAACAAGCGACCACCCGCGACGGACGCACCGTCAAACAGGCAATGTTGGACGCGACGAACAAACATCTGTTTCGGATTTTAGGGCCGAACTGCCTCGGTCTGCTGGTACCTGGTATCAAACTCAATGCGAGCTTCGCGCATCTGCCGGCGATGGACGGCAAGATCGCATTGGTTTCGCAATCAGGTGCTCTTTGCACCGTTATCCTTGATTGGGCCGCCGAAAACGGCGCCGGTTTCTCGCACTTTATCTCTCTCGGTGAGTGCGCTGACGTCGACTTCGGTGACGTTATCGATTATTTGGCGACGGACATTTCGACCAGAGCTGTTCTGCTTTACGTCGAATCCATCAAGGACGGCCGGAAGTTCATGTCGGCCTGCCGGGCCGCCGCGCGGAACAAGCCCGTCATCGTCATCAAATCGGGGCGCGGTAGCGCCGGAGCGAAGGCAGCCGCCTCCCATACCGGTGCCCTCGCAGGCGCTGACGACGTTTACGATGCCGCGTTCCGACGGGCCGGCATGCTCCGCGTCGACGAAATCGGCGAGCTGTTCGCCGCCGTGGAAACCCTGACCCGGGCCAAACCGATGAAGGGTGAACGTCTGATGCTGATGACCAACGGCGGCGGGCTGGGTGTGATGGCCGCCGACGCGCTGGAGGAACAGGGCGTCGAACTGCCGGGGCTTTCTGATGAAACGCTCGCTACACTGGACGATGCCCTGCCGCCGACATGGTCCCGGGCGAACCCGGTTGATATCATCGGCGATGCGCCAGGCGAGCGATACACCGCAGCCGCCCAGGCATTGCTCGATGATCCTTCATCCGACGCTGTATTGGTCATGCACGCCCCGACGGCGATCGCATCGAGCATGGACGCTGCCGAAGCGATCATCTCCGTTGCCAAGAACAGCAAGAAAAATATTCTAGCCAGTTGGAGCGGTGGCAAGGCCGTAGGTCCTGCACGGCAGCGATTGAGAGAAGCCGGCATCCCGTCTTACGACACCCCCAATGATGCCATTCGCGGCTTCATGAATGTGATCGAGTATCGCCGTAACCAAACTTTGCTGCTCGAGACCCCGCCGACAGCGCCCCGCAATCTGACAAACGCGACCGACGCGGCACGCTTTGTTATCGAGAGCCAGGCGGGCAACGGCCGGCATGTTCTGACGGAGCCGGAATCGAAAGCCGTTCTCTCCGCCTACGGGATTCCCACGGTCGAAACCCACATCGTCCGCACCCCGGAAGACGCCGTTCAAAAGGCACAGGAAATGGGTTTCCCAGTGGCTCTCAAGATTCTGTCCGACGACATCACACACAAATCGGACGTCGGCGGCGTTGCCCTGCACCTCAATGACGACGATGCCGTTCTTGCCGCCGCCAAAGGCATGCTGAAGAACATCAAGCGGCGGTTTCCCGAAGCCCAAATCCAGGGATTCACCGTGCAACGGATGGTATCACGTCCGGGCGCACAAGAAGTCATCATCGGCACAGCACCCGATCCAGTCTTCGGACCGGTCATTCTTTTTGGGCACGGGGGCACGGCGGTGGAAGTCATCGGTGACAGAAGTATCGCACTTCCCCCACTCAACATGAAACTGGCGCAGGATCTGATCGAGCGAACCCGGATTTCCAAGATTCTCTCCGGATATCGGGACCAACCCTCCGTCGACATGGAGACGCTCTGTCAAACGCTCATCCAGATATCGCAACTCATTATCGACATCCCCGAGATCGAGGAGTTGGATATCAATCCCCTTCTTGTCGACGAAAATGGCGTCCTTGCGTTGGACGCTCGCGTTAGGGTCTCGTCGGGATCAAAGCGCACCGGCCTGGCAATCAGACCCTACCCGAAAGAGCTGGAGTGCGACGTAAAGCTTACCGACGAGACGAAAATTCACATTCGCCCGATTCGGCCCGAAGATGAGCCCGCGCATTTCGAGTTTCTCTCAAAGACCAGCAAGGAAGACATTCGCTTTCGCTTCTTTGGCCAGGTACGCGAGCTCCCGCACAGCGAAATGGCGCGCCTTACTCAAATCGACTACGACAGGGAAATGGCATTGATCGCCAAACTAACGACACCCGGCGGGGAGGGAGAGACCATTGGTGTGGTGCGTACCATCACCGACCCGAACAATGAACGCACGGAATTCGCGATCATTGTTCGAACCGACATGAAGGGGCGAGGACTGGGCCGCGCCCTCCTGCAGCGGATGATTGCCTATTGTCATGGCCGCGGCACCAAAGAGATGGTCGGCCAAGTCATGCAAGACAACAAAGCCATGCTTGCTTTCGTGGAGCAACTTGGCTTCAGAAAAGCCCGCATCCCGAACGAAAATGTCTTCGAGGTCACGCTCGATCTTTCAGAAGTCGATACCAAGGATCACTTGGTCGTCGCGATGTAAACGCCATCCCAATCCGGTGGCGGCGGGGTCACGCGGTATTCCGCGATCCTCTCATCATAAAGATCACAGAGGGTGTGAAGATTGGCTTCAAGCTTCCACGGTTTCTTGGCATCGCTGCCGAGATCGCGGATTTCATCGAACATTTCCTGCGCATCGTTCCATTGCTGGGCGCGATACATTTCCTGCGCGTCGTAGATCAGGTTCTGAAGCTTTTTGAATGCCGGGTCTGCGAGAACTTCCTCGTCGCCCATCAGACCATAAATATACGTCCCCTCGGTCTTACCCTTCACCTGAATGAAGTCGAGGTCGATCGTGGCGAGCCGGTCCTTAACGGCATTCCGCGTCGTCGGACCGAGGACGACATTCATACCGTAACTCTTGGACTGGCCTTCAAGGCGGGCAGCCAGGTTCACGGCATCACCCAACACTGAATAGTCGAAGCGCATGTCCGACCCCATGTTACCGACCACGCACGGTCCGGTGTTGAGACCTAAGCCGACCTTGAGAGGAATATGTTTCCGGCCTTCTTCCGCCGCTTCCTGTTCCAGGCGCGCGTTAAGGGGTTCCATCTCCGCCAGCATGGCCAGCGCCGATGTACAACCGTTGTATTCCTGGTCGTCATCATCGAGCGGCGCATTCCAGAATGCCATGATGCAGTCGCCCATGTACTTGTCGATGGTCCCCTTACGTTCGAGGATCACGTTGGTCAGCGGTGTCAGCAGTTTGTTGATCAGGCTGGTCAGGCCGACCGCGTCGAATTGTTCCGAAATCGTCGTGAACCCGCGCACATCGCAGAACAACAACGTCATCCGGCGTTGATCACCGCCCAGTTTCAGGGCACCGGGATCTCCCGCCACGCGCTCGACCATGTCGGGCGACAGATACTTCGAGAACGCATCACGCGTCTGGCGCCGCTCCGCTTCCTCGCGCGCATATCCCGCATATGTCATCGACGTGTACATCACGGCGATGCCGACGACGGCATACGTCGCGTCAAGCAACACAAGATTCTCGGAAAACAAATACCACGAAGTTCCGAGTGCGCCGCCTGCAACCAGGAAGAACAGACCAGCCGTCCATTTGGCACCCACCCAGGGGACCAGGATGATCATGATAATGCCGCCGACCAGCAGGAACGTAAGCTCGGCAGCGTCGGCGTAGTTCGGCCGCACAAGATATTTCTGATGAACGATCGCCTCAATCAATTGGGCGTGCACCTCGACCCCGGGAATATCCCGCTCCGTCGGGATGGAACGAATATCTCGAAGCCCCACCGCCGACGTACCGACGATGGTTAGTTTGCCCTTGATCTTCGCCGGATCCACGGTGCCGTTCAGCACGTCCACGGCGGAGACGTATTTATCCTGATCGTGTTTGGAGAAATAAGGCCAAATCTGGCCGATCTTATCCGTTTGGACTTCTAGTCCCTTGGCGACCGCAACACCCACCATCCCGGCCTCATTGACACGGGCCAACACGGTTTGCCGGCCGGTCGCGATCCTCAGCATCTCAATCGATAAGGTCGGGAAATATTCATTGTCGTGGCCAAACAGCGACGGCACGCTGCGGACAATCCCGTCCTTGCCGGTCAGCGTGGAAAAGATGCCATGTCCGCCAAAGCGTCCGATCGCCGCCTGTTCGATTACCGGAACATTACGCACCAGCGATGGGAACTTGGGGATATATACATAAGGTTCGACGGCGTCTTTAGACAGTTTGCGGACGGCAACCGACTTTTTGACCGGTGGCCCTTTTACCCCCTCGGTCTCGCTCGGACGTCCCGCCTGCCCCAAAACTACGCGCGAACGGCGGATGGTGTCCGCGAGAAACTGATCGTTACTCTTGAGAGAAACCAGCTTCGCCTTGGTCGCCTCGTCGAGGCCAAGGATACTCTCAGCCACGTTTTGCGGATTCAGCCTGTCGGGCTCGGCGAACACAATGTCGAAGGCGATCAACACGGCGCCCATCTGCATCACGTTCTGAATCATTTTGGCAATCGTGGTGCGCGGCCACGGCCATTGCCCGACCGTTTCAAGGCTTTGCTCATCCAGATCGATAATCGTCACCGGCTTTTGTTCGGCGGGTGGGATATCGCGGGGTTTAAACTCTTGATAATAATCGAAGACTTTGTTTCGCCAGCCTTCAAGAAGACCGACATTATATTTGATGTCGGCATAGTACATTCCGAGGAAAGCAACCAGCAGGACCATCCCAAGCGAGCGCTCGAAGCTGAATATGGATTTCAGTATCCGCAAAGGATCCGTACTCCCCCACCCGGTCCCATCAGAACAAGTCTAGCCATCATAGAACATCTTGGGTCAAGCGTCTTTCGACAATTGTACGAAATGTATGCTAAAACTTTGAAATAACGTATGGTGTCGGAGATTCCGACAGACTGTCCAGGGACCGTGTATGAGCGATAAGTCCGGGCGCGCGTGGCTCAAGCCCATTTTGAAACCTTTGATGCCGATCTTCCGCGAGGTGGTCGCGATGTCGGCGTTCGTGAATCTGCTCGCATTGGCCACTCCCGTGTTCACGATGCAGGTGTACGACCGCGTGGTCGGCACAGGTGGGCTCAGTACACTCTGGGGCCTGATTATCGGCATGCTGCTGGTGGTTTTATTCGATCTCGCGCTCAAACAGGCACGCTCCAGGATCATGCAGACCGTGGCGCTCAGGGTCGATGTCATCGTCGGCAGGCACCTCTTCGACAAGCTTGTCAGCTTGCCGTTGCATTTGCTTGAGGGCAAACCCGCAAGTTACTGGCAGTCCCTCTTCCGCGACGTTGATGTGGTCCGCAACACCCTCTCCGGCGCGTCGGCCATTTTGCTTTGCGACCTCCCCTTCGTTCTGATGTTTTTCGTTCTGATCTGGGTCGTGGCGACACCAATCGCTTGGGTGCTGATGATCATTCTCCCCTTGTTCATGTTCGTCGCCTGGCGCTCGGGAAACGTCATGGCGCAAGCCAACGCCGCTGAACGCGAGAGCACCCAATCCCGGGACGCCCTGATCGCCGAACTGATCCAGGGACGCACGACGATCAAGGCGCTGGCACTCGACCGTGCCATGCGTCCTCTTTGGGAAGAAACGCACGCCAACAATATTGCTCAGTCGATGTACCGCGGTACCAAGACCGACTTTTACACGAACTGCTCGCAAACGCTGACAATGGCGACCACCATCTTCCTCACGTCCGTCGGCGCTTATCAGATTATCCATCAGAACCTGACCATGGGTGCGCTGATCGCCACAAACATGCTGTCCGGACGTCTGCTTGGGCCGCTCAACCAGCTCGTCGGCCAGTGGCGCGCCTTCAACGGTTTCAAACAGTCCGTGGATCGGCTTGGCGAGGTTTTCTCGTCGCTCTCTGACCGGCAGGAGAGCGAAGTTCAGCTGGACAAGCCGCGGGGCGAAATCCAGGTCGAGAACCTCAGTTTCGCCTATGCAGAGGGGAACAAACCCGTGGTCGACTCGGTCACGGTCAATATCCATGCGGGCGGCGTGCATGCCCTCGTCGGTCGCAATGGCTCCGGCAAAACCACGCTGCTCAAGATGATCCAGGGGCTGTATACCCCGACCAATGGGCGCGTACTTCTCGACGGTGCCGATATCGCCCAATTCACGCGTGCTGAGCTTGCGACTTGGATGGGGTATGTGCCGCAGGAAACCGTTCTTTTTGCAGGGACGGTCCGCGACAATATCGTTCACCGGTTCCCCGACGCGACGGACGATCAGATCGTCGAAGCCGCGACGGCAGCCGGTGTGCACCATTTCATCATCGACCTGCCCGACGGGTATGCCTCCGATATCGGCGAGGCGGGCCGTCGCCTCTCCGGGGGACAACGTCAGCGGATCGCGATTGCCCGCGCGCTTCTGGGTGACCCGGCAGTGCTGCTTTTGGATGAGCCATCCGCGAGCCTCGACCGCCAAGCGGAACAGGAACTGCGCAAAACGCTTGTCGAGATCGGCAGGACCCGGACCGTGGTAATCGTCACGCATAGTCCGATCCTCCTCGCCGCCTGCGATGATCTGGTCGCGCTCGATAAGGGAAAAGTTGCTCTCGCCGGCCCGTCACGGGAAATCCTGCCGAAACTTTTCGGACAGCAACCCATGCAGAAAGGGGCCGACGCCGCACCGGCGGCGCCGAATGTTCCGCCCTCCGACAGCGTCCCGAAAGCTGCACCACCACGATTGCGGGGGACGGGCGACGGCGCGCCCAAGCCTCCCCCCAGTGGCAAACCGGCGGCACCGGCGCCAAAACCCGAAGCGGATTCGCAGCCGAAAAAGCCGCCTCAAGCTCCCCCACAGCCGGGGGGGGCGCCCAAAGCACCCGCACCACCACCGCCGGCAGCGGCGGCAAATGCCAAGCAGCCCCCCGCCCCAGCCAATACCGGCGGCGCCGCCGAAGCCATTGCCGAGCGTGCACGACGCAAGGAAGGTGGGGGATCCACAGCCGACCCCAGTGTACCGGCCAACAACATGTTCAAGCTGGATAACGATGCAAAACGCTTGATGGACGATCCATATGCGGATTTGATCAAAGGGTACGATGGAGACCGGAAGGCGAACCGGAAGGAGCCAACCGAGGCTGAACGCCCCAACAATCAAAAAGCGCAAGCGGATTAGGAGTTGAACGATGAGCCCTGACGCTTCCGGATTAGAGCAGAAACAGGACGACAAGAAGACAACGCCTACCCCGCAACAAGGGCCGTCCGCGTCCGACAAGCTCGATATGCTGTTAAACCAAAACCCCCTGCCCGGTTGGCGGTTGGTAGCTTGGCCGGTCATGATCACCTTGGCGGCGGGTCTGATCTGGGCGAATTTCGCCACGCTCGACGAAGTCTCCATCGCCACGGGTGAAGTGGTTCCGGCAGGCCGGATCAAGGTGGTTCAACACCTTGAAGGCGGCATCATTCAGGAAATCTACGTGACCGAAGGCGATAGCGTGCGCGAAGGCCAGACTCTGGTACAACTCGACCTCGCCTCCGCCGGGACGAACCGGGAAGAATTGCAGGTTCGGCTCGACAGCGAACGTCTGGTCAAGGCGCGTCTCGAAGCAGAAGCCAACGGATCTGAGCTGGTCTTCCCGGAAGACGAAGCAAAACGCCGCCCGGCAATCGTCGCCGCTCAGCGTCAGGCATACGAAGCAAGGCGACGAGAACTGGCATCGACGGTCCAGGTGATGCGCGAACAGGTGAAGCAGCGCGAACTTGAGGTCGAAGAGTTGACCGCACGCGCGCGCGCCGTGGAGAGCAACTACAAGCTCGCCTCCGAACGTTTAAAGATGTCCAAATCGCTTCTGTCCGAAGGCCTGACGGCAAAGATGGAACACCTGGAACTGGAAGCCGAAGTTGAAAATCTGGACGGTGAAATGAAGTCGTTAAGGCCGGCTATGCCGAAGGCACAGGCCGCCGTCGAAGAAGCGCGCCAGCGGCTGCAGGAAACCGAAAGCCGGTTTCGCCGCGAGGCCCAGGACCAGCTTGGCAAGATCGAGGAAAATATCGCCCGCGTCACCGAGCTCCTGAGCGAGGCGACGGCACAAGGCATTCGTGCCGAAATCAAAAGCCCCATCGACGGGGTTGTAAAAAACATGCGCTACAATGCAGTCGGGAACGTGGTGAAGCCGGGCGAACCGATCATGGAAATCGTGCCGACTGGTGACCAGTTGGTGGTCGAGGCGAAACTCAATCCGATTGACCGCGGTTACGTCACCGAGGGCCAGGCCGCGACGGTCAAAATCTCGACATATGATTTCTCGCGCTATGGTGGGCTGAAGGGGCAAGTCATCAGGGTCGCACCTGACAGCAGCACCGATGAAGACGGCGCCCCCTATTTCCGCGTTGTCGTGCAGACCGACAAGAACTTCTTGGGCAAGGTTGAGGGCGATCTGCCGATCACCCCCGGCATGCAGGCAACCGTCGATATCCACACGGGCGAAAAATCCGTCATGGATTACCTGATCAAGCCTGTGCTGAAACTGCGCCACGAAGCGTTCCGCGAACGGTAAGGATTATTGCGCCGGGCCCCGCGACAGAGTGCTGCTAATTATTTCTTAAACATAAGAGATTCTTTATAGTAGCTAGATTCGTCGGCAACCGGTGTCGTCCGGCGTCGCGGGGGTATTTGGCTGAGACTGAGAAGCGTCTAAATGTCATTAACAACTATATTCGGGGTTCTGGGTGCGCTCGGCCTGTTCATCGGCGCCATTGTCGTCAGCACCGACAACTTCATCATTTTTCTCAGTGGCTCTAGCTTCATCATGGTTATGGGCGGGACGCTCGCGTCGACTTTCATCTCGTATGAGCCTCGATACGTTCTTCTTTCCCTCAAGTTGATCTGGCGGATCATCTTCTCGCCCAAAGTGGGCCGCAACGTTCTGAAGAGCGAAGTGGGCCGCATCATCAAGTGGGCATATACCGTACAGAAAAGCGGAGTTCCTGCGCTTGAGGCCGAGGCCATGAAGGCGACCCGTGGCGACAAGTTCCTGAGATTCGGCGTTGAGATGGTGGTCTCCGGGTATACTGGCGAAGAAGTCCGTGAAATCATGACGAACACGATCGAGACCACGTATGGCCGAAACACGGTACAGGTGGAGATCCTCAAAGGGATGGCGTCGGCCGCCCCGGCATTTGGCATGATCGGCACCCTCGTCGGCCTGATCATCATGCTGGATAACATGGGCGGTGACCCATCGTCCCTTGGTAAAGGTCTCGCCGTGGCGCTCCTGACCACACTGTATGGAGTGCTTTTTGCGCGCATCTTCTTCCTGCCGACGGCGACCAAAGTCCTGCAACGCGAACAGATTGTGAAGTTCCGCAACTACCTCGTGGCCGAGGGGCTGGCCCTGCTGGCGGACAAGAAGTCCCCGCGGTATATCCAGGACAAAATGAACAGCTATCTTGATCCGTCGATCCACTTCAATATCGATAAGATGAAGAAATAGCGGCGCGCTCTGACGCACAGGAGGCCGGCTTTGGCGGCACCGAAGAACGAACCACCAAAAGAAGAACAGGAAGACTGGCTGACGACTTTCGCCGATGCCATCACCCTGTTGATGGCTTTCTTCGTGATGCTGCTAACCTTCGCCGAGTTCGATATCCCCGCATACGAAGAGCTTACATCCGCCGTTGCCGCCAACATCGGCGGACGCGACAAGCAAACGACGACGCAAAGCCTTAAGATCGATGCGCAGGATCTGGTCTACGAGATGCAGGCAGATCAGGTCGTTACGGTCGGCACCGATGAAAAAGGCGTAGTAATCGAATTGCAGTCGAATGCGTTCTTCAAGCCCGCCTCGGCAGAGATCGTGCCGGCGGCTATTCCGGTGCTCAAGAAACTTTCCGAGACCCTCGCCTCACCGAACTATGAACTCTACAACGTTGTCGTTGAGGGCCACACCGACGACGGCCAGATCAATACCAAGCAGTTTCCATCGAACTGGGAGTTGTCGGCGTCCCGCGCATCAAGCGTGGTCAGACTATTCGAGGAAAATGACGTCGCACGCGAACGGTTGAAAGCGACGGGCTACGCCGACACGCGCCCGAAAGTTCCGAACCGGGATTTAGAAGGGAAACCAATCCCGGAAAACCGCGCCACCAATCGCCGCGTTGTGCTACGCCTGCACCCAATGTCACTTGATGAGCGTGACGCCTATATTCGTGCCCAGGAATTTAAACGCCGCCAGCAGGAAGCGAAGGCGGTCGCACCTCAGCAGCAAGATGGTCAAGCGCCCGCACGATCCTTGCAGGAGCGCCTTACGATCCAACCCGCGCCTCAAGCTTTAAATCCGAGCGAGCAGCAGACCAAATCGGCGCTTGATGCCCTCAAACGAGAAATACTCGGCGCTGGCTTGCCGAAGGACATCAACACCCTTGAGGAATGGCAGCTCAAGTTCGACAATCTGGCGTCAAAGCGGACCGAGGCCCTGGCAAAGGATTATGAGCAGCTCTCAGCGTTCCTGAGCGAGGAACGGGGCCGTCTCTCACAACCAGCCAACTAGTCTATCATTGGAGTAAGGCTGCAGCGGCGGCCGTCTATTCGACGATCAGTTCCATGCCTTCGCGGCTGACGAAATTGCCTTCCCAGGCTTCCGCAGCTTCGATCGCCAGGTTGTCCATAAACTCGTCGTTATGATCCGGGTCATGATGGAAGATAGCGTGGCGTTTGACGTTCGCCGCCCTGCAAAGCCGCATCCCTTCTTCCCACGTAGAATGTCCCCAACCGACCTTGGCCGGGAACTCCTCTTCGGTGTAAGTGCAGTCATAAATCACGAGATCCGCACCCTCGATCAGGTTAAGGATGTTCTGATCTGGTTTGCCGGGAATGTGTTCGGTATCCGTCACATACACGACCGAATTCCCTTCATGATCGACGCGATACGCCGTCGCACCATTCGGGTGATTCAGCGGTGCCGTCCGAATA
Organism: Rhodospirillales bacterium; assembly: GCA_017644185.1. Taxonomy (GTDB): domain Bacteria; phylum Pseudomonadota; class Alphaproteobacteria; order Rhodospirillales; family Casp-alpha2; genus UBA4479. Next base: position 2,237 of record JAEPMA010000010.1, on the reverse strand, counting down.
TCAACACCCTTGGCCAGCGAGAAGCTATCGCCTGCTTCAAAGTCCTCAAACTTGAGGCTCGCCTGCATGGCTTCGAGAGGTACAGGGAACATCGGGTTATGCATCTGCGTGGACAAGACGTCCTGCACACCCCCTTGGTTCTTAAGGTGCCCCGCCATGATATGGATCGAGCGCTTCGCATCGTAAGCCGGCACGAAAAACGGAAACCCATTGATGTGGTCCCAATGGGTATGGGTCAGTAGCAGATGAGATTCCTTGATATCATCTTTGAGGAAGGCGTTCCCGAAGTTACGGATACCTGTACCAGCATCCATCACGAAACGATAATCACCAGCTTCGATTTCGATACAGCTGGTGTTACCCCCGTACTTCATATGATCGGGGGTCGCACATGCGATACTGCCCCGAACCCCCCAGAATTTTACACGAATCGACATTTATCCCGCTCGGTTTGGGCGACAAGTCAAACGATCCAACTCCCCGAATACTTCTCTCAGCTTATACCAATGATGGTAGACGTACCATATTGGTTTGCCAAATTATTCTGCAGTCTTGTTTATTTCCCTGACAATTTCCTTACGGCAACCTGAGTGCCAATTTCCAGCCCCATTTGGGTGGCCGCATTGCCCTGATTTACGGCTATTTCCACCAACCCCATCGCATTCTCGTAACAGAACGCTTGCCCCTCAGGCACATCAGAAAATGTCGTGGCGGCGCCAAATCGTAACGAATCGGTCACAACCTCCAAATGTTCCTCGTTACTCGGCCAACGGCAGCCCAGCATGCAATTTCCGTATCCGTCGATGTAGATCACCTCTTCGAGATCGTCGGGCCAGTGATTGTAATCCCTTAAATCCGGTTCCACGCGACAGGCGAGCTGCTCCAGCGCCCTCTCCCCGTCCTTTGCCAACCTGGCCGCGACAGGGGCAAACAGATCCCGGCCGTGAAAGCTCTTGGACAAGCGTTCGGGAAGCCACGTAATTTCCCACCATGCGGATGGTTCATCAGACCGCCGTGCGACGATTTCTAACAATCCGTTGTCGGGCCCGACGAACCACCGCTCACCGCAACGCAGAATTATCGGACGGCGGCGGCTGCCGACGCCGGGGTCGACGACCGCCGCACAGACAAATTCGGGAGGCAATGATTCAGTCACGGCCGCCAAAAGATAAGCTGCGGCGCGCGGATTGAATGCCGGTGCGTCAGCCATCAGATCGACGACATCCGTCCCCGGCGCATCCACTAATAGTGCGGCACGCATCTGCCCCATGTATGGCCCGTCCGTACCGAAATCGGTGAATGTGAAGATCATTATTCAGACGTTAACTCATCGCCTTCGACCCGACCAAGAAAAAGGGGCGCCCACTAAGGAGCGCCCCTTAATCGAATGGGTTTCGGAGGTGAGCTTAGAAGCCCATGCCCCCCATACCGCCCATGTCACCCATACCGCCACCGGGCATGGCTTCTTTCTTCTCCGGCTTCTCAGCGACCATGGCTTCGGTCGTAATGAGGAGACCGGCGACCGAGGCTGCGTCCTGCAGCGCGGTACGGACAACCTTGGCCGGGTCGATGACGCCCGACTTGATCAGGTTTTCGTACTTGTCCGTCTGCGCGTTGTAGCCGAACGCAACGTCCTTCTGGTCGAGCAGCTTGCCGGCAACCACGGCACCGTCGGCACCCGCGTTTTCGGCAATCTGACGCAGCGGCGCCTGAAGAGCGCGGCGAATGATGTCGATACCGACATTCTGATCACCGTTCTCGCCCTTGAGGTCCTTGAGGGCTTTCGTCGAGTAAAGAAGCGCGGTACCGCCACCGGCGACAATGCCTTCTTCCACTGCCGCGCGGGTCGCGTGAAGGGCGTCGTCGACGCGATCCTTCTTCTCTTTCACTTCCACTTCCGAAGCGCCACCGACACGGATCACCGCAACACCGCCGGCCAGTTTCGCCAGACGCTCCTGCAGTTTCTCACGGTCGTAATCGGACGACGTTTCCTCGATCTGCGCGCGGATCTGCGTGCAGCGGGCTTCGATGTCCTTCTTCTTGCCGGTGCCTTCGACGATGGTGGTCTCTTCCTTCGTGATCGACACCTTCTTGGCACGGCCCATCATGTCGATGGTCACGTTTTCCAGCTTGATGCCGAGATCTTCAGAGATCACCTGGCCGTTGGTCAGGATCGCGATGTCTTCGAGCATCGCCTTGCGGCGGTCACCGAAGCCAGGCGCCTTCACGGCAGCAAC